>NZ_BTPC01000001.1:0-2192658 GCF_036245605.1 Algoriphagus sp. oki45 | reverse complement strand
TAGTACGAGAGGACCGGGTTGGACTGACCGCTGGTGTACCGGTTGTGGTGCCAACTGCACTGCCGGGTAGCTACGTCGGGAAGAGATAAGCGCTGAAAGCATCTAAGTGCGAAACTCCCCTCAAGATGAGACTTCCATATAGGGTCCTGGGAGACGACCAGGTTGATAGGCTGCAGGTGTAAAGTCAGCAATGGCATAGCTGAGCAGTACTAATTGCCCGAAAGCTTACCTACGGTTTGTTACAGTTTCTACGAAATATGTTAAAATGCTGGATGTCGGATGTCGGATGACCGATGAAAGACAAAAGCAGAACTTAAGAAATTATGTGTACGCATGATCATCCGTCAACGGACATCGGTCATCGGACATCAAGATTTAGGCGGCCTAGCGCAGGGGTCCCACCTCTTCCCATCCCGAACAGAGAAGTTAAGCCCTGCAGCGCCGATGGTACTGGGGTTACACCCGGGAGAGTAGGTCGCCGCCACTTTATTCTAAAAGCCCTTCGATAACCCGAAGGGCTTTTGACGTTTAGGGGTGATAAGAATAAAGACACTAGACACAAGACACAAGACCTAAGACCTATAAAGGAAACTTTTACATCTTTGCGCACAGGAAAGTAGTCTAAAATACATATGTGGCCAAAATAAGATTCAAGCAAGCTTTTTTCTAAACAGATTTCTATTGAAAATTCTTTTTGCAGTTATGTGGCATTAATTCTGATATCTGGCCTTATTTGCCAATTAGTGATTCATTTGTTTCAATTTTCACTGTACTAGTTTTCACCATAGAACATTTCATTTTAGGGAATATTATTGCAGTTTTGCACTAAATCTTAATGGATGTCAGTTTTATTTAAGAATCTCAGATTTATCCGCGACGGAAAAATTTCCGAACCCAAAAACTATTTTTTCAATGATCAGTCTTTCGGAGAACTGGTCAATTATTCAGAATCAGAGTTCAAGGAAATAATTGATTGCTCTTCATATTTTGCTTCTTCTGGCTGGATAGATCTACGTTGTGGTCTTGGCGAACCTGGACAAGAATATCGGGAAACAGTGAAAACCCTCTGTGAAAGCTTGATTTCTTCTGGTTTTGTTCATGCAGTCATTATGCCAAATACTGATCCCGTTATTCAATCCAAAAATGAAGTGGATTTTGTCCTAAATAGATCTAAAAAATTTGGGATAGATCTTGAAATCATGGGAGCTGTTACCAAGAATACCTTGGGAGAAGATTTAACCGAGATTCTTGATATGCACTTCCAATCTGGGGTAAAGATTTTTGGAGATGGGATTAAGCCTCTTTCCAATTCCGATCGATATATGAAGATTTTGCAGTATCTCCAGAAATTTGATGGAATCCTGTTTGATCATGCTTATGATCCCCTTCTTTCAATATTTGGACAAATGCATGAAGGGGAAATATCTACTCAACTAGGAATGAAAGGAATTCCAAACCTTTCCGAGGATATTGCTATTCAAAGAAATCTTGAAATTCTTCGCTATACAGGTGGAAGGGTTCATTTTCAGACCTTAAGTACTAGAAAAGGGGTAGAATTGATTAGGAAAGCTAAAGCTGAGAATCTCAATGTTACCGCTGATACTAGCATCTACCAACTTATTTTTGGAGATGAAAATCTGACTACTTTTGATTCTAATTATAAGGTGAATCCTCCTTTCAGGTCAGAATCCGATAGATCGGCCTTGATCGATGGAATCTTGGATGGAACCATTGATGCTCTTGTTTCTAACCATCAACCCCAAGATTTTGATTCTAAATTTTCAGAGTTTGATTTGGCATCCTTTGGGATGACAGGATTACAGACTTTTCTACCGGCATTGGTTCAGCTTTCTCAAGAATTGAGTTGGGAATTGTTAATTGAAAAAATCACAAGCGGACCGTCAAAAGTTATCGGGTCGCAAAATGATTCTGTGACTATTTTCGATCCTAACCAAGCTTGGATTTATGATGAAAAATCAAATAAATCCCTTTCCTCTAATCATCCTTGGTTTGGGAAAAGTCTTACTGGACAGGTAAAGTTTGTATTTCAAAAGGGATACCTCCACAGAGTAAATGAATAAATACCTTAAAACTGCCTATCAATTCGGTGTTTTAGGTGGTGCACTCAGTTTGATTTCCTTTTTTTTACTTCGGTTTTTAAGCCCAGATCCGACTAACCTTAGTTTGATTTTTGGTTATGTACTTATTCCAGTCGCAGTTTTTTTAGCGATTAAGTTTTTTAAGGAATATTCCAATAATGGATTTCTTTCTTTCGCGGAAGGAATGACTATTGGATTTGTAACCTATACTATGATTGGAATATTATCCACTCTGGGGATTTGGCTCATTCTTTCTCTAATGCCGGATTTTTTTCAATTAATTAAAGAATCAAAGGTCCAAGTTTTACAAGAAAATAGGGACATGATTATTTCCCAGGTAGGTGAAACATCATTTAACTATACTCAAGAAAGTATAAAATCATTAACCTCTTGGGATATAGCCTTCAATGATGGACTTTGGAAAATCATCCCCGGAATGTTTTTTAGCATTATTATTTCAATTATTTTAAGAAAAAATCCAATTTAAGCACTATGGAAGGACAAACACAATCCCCTTTTCAAGCAGCTGTCAAACCAGGAATTACGATGGGTTTGATCGCGATGGCAGTTACTTACATTGCCTATTTTATTGATTCCAGTCTACTCGCCTCAGGGTGGTTTTTCTTGGTGTCAATAGTCATCTTCTTTGTACTCATTATTTATTTTGGAAAGCAATACAGGGCCGAACTGGGTGGTTTTATGTCTTTTGGCACCGCTTTTAACTTCAGTTTTATCACCATGGTGGTTTCTGGACTTGTATCTTCTATTGGCTCCATTCTTCTTTTTCATGTCATAGACCCCAGCCTTCCCCAAGTTTTGGCTGATCTTACATTTGAAAACTCCTTGAGTATGATGGAAAGATTCGGAGCTAATCCAGACTCGATTCCTCCGGATCAATTGGAAGAAATGCGAGCGAATTCTGCTTCTGGATTTACTTTGGCTGGACAAATAAAAGGTTTTGGCTTTAGTCTGATATTCTATGCCATACTTGCATTAATTTTGGGAGCTATCTTAAAGAAAAGAGATAAGTCCCTAGATTATTAATCCATGATTCAGATCTCCGTCGTAGTTCCAGTATTCAACGAGGAAGAATCTTTGCCAGAATTGACCCAATGGATCAGCCGTGTGATGACTCAGCACGGCTTTTCTTATGAGGTCATATTGATCAATGACGGAAGTACAGATCGATCTTGGGAAGTGATCCAAAATCTTTCAGGAAATAATAAATTCCTTAGAGGGCTTAATTTCACCAGGAACTATGGGAAATCTGCGGCATTGGATGCGGGATTCAGAAGAGCAGAAGGTGAAGTTGTCATCACCATGGATGCGGACCTCCAAGATAGTCCTGATGAAATTCCCGAACTCTATGAAATGATCAAAGGAGGCCTTGATGTTGTTTCGGGTTGGAAAAAGGAAAGACACGACCCCATTTCAAAAACGATACCCAGCAAATTCTTTAACGGAGTCACCCGCTGGATTTCGGGTATACAGCTTCATGATTTCAATTGCGGGCTAAAGGCCTACCGAAATAAGGTGGTGAAAAATATTACCATTTACGGTGAAATGCATCGGTATATTCCCCTGTTGGCCAAGTGGAATGGTTTTCAGAAAATCGGTGAAAAAGTAGTGCAGCATCAAGCTAGAAAGTACGGCTACTCCAAGTTTGGACTTGAACGTTTTCTGAATGGTTTTTTGGATTTGATCAGCGTATCTTTTGTCCATAGATACAAAAAGAAGCCCATGCACTTTTTTGGTACCTTGGGCACCTTATCTTTCTTGAGTGGATTTCTGATTACTTGTTGGTTGATATTTGAGAAGGTCTATGGCTTGAGCCGAGGAATAAAGGTCAGAGAAATCGTCGACCAACCTTTGTTTTTCTTGGCATTAGTGGCGATTGTGGTCGGTGTTCAGCTTTTTGTGACCGGATTTATCGCCGAATTGATGACTTCCTCCAATTCCAAGGAAGCGGAGTACAAAATTGATGAAGAAATCAATTTTGATTTCTGATGTTCTTCTCCATCATTATTCCAGTTTTCAACCGACCTGATGAAATCAGAGAGTTGCTATCGAGTATTTCCACCCAAGATTTCTTGGATTTTGAGGTGATCGTAGTGGAAGATGGTTCTACTGTTGATTCAGAAGAGATTTGTCGTGACTTTGAATCCAGTTTTTCGCTTTGCTATATTTTTCAGGAAAATTCCGGACAGGGTTTTGCCAGGAATCATGGGATGAGAAAAGCCCAAGGTGAATTTTTTATCATCTTAGATTCTGATGTGGTTTTGCCTAGTGATTACTTGGGCAAGGTCTTTCGGGCCATTCAAAGACGGAAATTGGATGCTTTTGGCGGGCCTGATGCGGCTGATTCTGATTTTTCTGACCTTCAGAAAGCTATGGATTTTGCCATGACTTCTTTTTGGACCACAGGAGGGATACGAGGAAAGTTAAAAGACCCTGCAAAATATCAGGCCAGGGGATTTAATATGGGGGTTTCTAGGCGTGTTTTTGAAGAGATCGGAGGATTTGCAGATCCAAATCAGGGTGAAGATATTGAGTGGAGTATTCGAATAAAAAAGGCGGGCTTTAAGCTGGAGCTGATCAAGGAAGCCTTTGTTTACCATAAGCGAAAAAATACACTAATAAGTTTTGCAAAGCAGGCTTTTTCATTTGGTAGAAATCGGGTGAATGTATCTAGGTATCATCCAGAGGCGATTCAGTTGGTTCATTGTCTTCCCACTGGTTTTCTGATTTTTTTGATTTCTATTCCGGTTTTTGGCTTGATTTATACCCCAATTGCTAAGCTTGAATTATTAGCATTGGGGTTTTGGTCCATGGCCATCTTAGTCAGCTCTGGCAACAGGTTTGGAAGTGTTTCCGTGTCTCTTTTGAGTTGGGCAACATCGATAATCCAGTTGGTATCCTATGGTGCAGGATTACTGTTGGAAAGGGTAAAAAAATCAATCGCCGGCTAGTTTCCCTTTTTACAAACGAAAAGAGTTTCGTTTGGTGCTAGGGCGTATTTCTTAACCAAATCCACGGGAAGCTCCTTTACGAACTGGTTTTCTTCGATTTGCAGTCCGGATTTTCTTAGTCTTTCGGCGTAATCCAAACCAAATTTTCTGACATGATCCCGTTGACCAAAAAGCTTTTCCCGCTCTGCGGGATCAGTTACCTTGGGATCTTCCAGCGTTTTTTCCAAGGGATAAACGGGAGATTGCAGAATCCCCCAACCATTTGGTTTCAAAACCCGATTAAACTCACTGCAGGCAAGTAGGTCATCTTCCACATGCTCGAGTACATGATTACAAAAAATCACATCAAAGGTGTTTTCGGGAAAGGGGATAGAATGAACATCCATTTTCACTTTTGCCAGTGGCGATTCGATGTCCGCGGTGATATAATCTAAATTTGGAAGCTTTTCGAATCTTGAGATAAAGCAATGCTCTGGAGCAATATGGAGAACTTTTAAAGGAGCTTTAAAAAAATCTGTGTTTTCCTGTAAAAAAAGCCACATCAATCTGTGCCGCTCCAAAGAAAGACAAGAAGGACAAAGCGCATTTTCTCTCGCAATTCTTCCATAAGGCAGAAATTTCTTGTAGCTGGATTCGCAAACCGGACATTTGACTTGGGTTCCCCTATTTGCCACTGAGGCGATTTTCAAGGCTATTGGACTAATTCGTTGTAAAAGAGGCCTTGGGACAAATCGAATTACAAAACTGATGAGGGCTTTCATGGGATGTATTTGGCCCTAAAATTACCAAAATAAAATAAAAGCCACCTTCTGAGAAATGGACTAGCCCCCAAAAGTTGGACGGTTAAGAATGATTTAAATTTAGAGAAAGAGCTCGGTATTGTACCGGGCTTTTTCCATTTAGGTTGGATTTAATCCGATGATGGTTGTAATAATGGATGTATTGATTGATTTCTTTTTTGAGTTGGTGAATAGACTGGTACTTTTTCATGTAGAACAGCTCTGATTTGAGAGTTCCAAAGAAGTTTTCAATGACTGCGTTGTCGAGACAGTTCCCTTTTCTGGACATACTGATTTGGATGTTTCTGTCTTTGAGTAGCTGCTGGTATCGCTTCATTTGATAGTGCCATCCCTGATCAGAGTGCAGGATAGTTGTAGAGTTTTCGTTCCCTTGTTTTTTCACTTTTTTGACCATATCCAGGACATGCTTGAGTTGAGGCCTGTCAGCCAAAGTATAGGATATGATTTCCCCGTTGTACAGATCCAGGATCGGCGACAGATAGAGTTTCTTGTCTTTAACCTTGAACTCGGTGATATCAGTGACCCACTTTTGTTCGGGCTGATCTGCTTTGAAGTTTCGTTGGAGGATATTAGGCGCTATTTTACCCTGTTCTCCCCGGTAGGAAACGTACTTTTTGGCTCTTATCAGACTTTTAAGTCCAAGTTCCCGCATCAGGCTGAAAACGGTTTTGTGATTGATCGCATAGCCTCTGTTCTTGAGTTCCAGATGGATTCTTCGGTAGCCATATCGGCCTTTGTGAAGCTGATAGATCTGCTTGATTTCCTTTCTGACCGTCTGGTGTTTATCCGGTTTGCGGAGTTGGTTGAGATGATAGTAGAAGGTGCTTCGTGCCATCCCAGCATGCTTGAGAAGCTTGACCAATGCATGCTGCTGCCTTAATTCTTGGATGATTTGCGTTTTTCTTCTTTCCCGCTTTCGGATTGAATCAAGGCATGAAGCTTTTTTAGGTAGGCGTTTTCAGCTCTCAGATCTGCCAGCTCTTCCAGGAGCTGTTCTTCTCGGGTCAGGGGTCTTTTGGGCTTTCTGGGCATAGCAGGGTTTCTTGTTTTTGGCCTGCCTCGTCGCTCAACTTTCAACGCTTCTGGGCCAAAGGAATCATAAAGAAGCAGCCATTTTTTCAGTGTGGAATCGCTGGCAATCCGGAACTGGCGACTGGCTTCTTTTAAAGATAAAGAATCTTTCCTTACTGTAAGAACTACCCGAAGTTTGAATTCAGGGCTGTAGTGCCTATTGCTAGGCAACAGCCCATCAATCCCATGAAGACGGTAAAAGTGAACCCACCGATTTATCAGAGAATCCGTGATGTGGAATTTGATACTCAGGGAATCTACCGACTCCTTCCCCTTGATGATTTGATGAACAACTTGAAGTTTGAAGTCGACATCATACTTGATTTTTCTGCTCATAGAAATGCCCCCAATAAGTGTCCAACTTTTTGGGGGCAGATCAAAAAAGGTGGCTTAATGGTTTGGTTAAGGATTATCTTTTTTGGACTCTATATACTCTTTCAATTTCTCGATGTTCTTTTCCTCCTTTTCGATTTTCTTGTTTAGATCAGATAAGGTCTTGGTATGTTTGGATACCTTATCCGGGGAAAGGTTACCTTTTGAGTTTTCCTTATCAAATTTCTTCCGTTTTTTCTGAAGTGAATCCTTCATTTTTTTGAGCTTTTGCTCTGATTTTTCAAGATCAATTTCGGCCTTTTGGAGAGATTCTGTTTCCTTCAATAGTTTCTTTTCCTCCTTAGTCAATTCAGCTTTGGGTTTTTGAGAAAAGGAAGGAAAAGTTGGCGCCAAATATGCCGTGAATACAAAAATTACCGCAAGCAATACTTTATTGAAATTTTTCATGGTAGAATTGTTTATTTAAACTTCTTTGAATTTATCAGAAAAGCAACGGAAAAGAAAGAAAGAATAAATGGATTCTGAAGGGATTTGATGAATCCATTCAAAAGACCTATTTAGGAAGCCTTCCTGCTTTTTTGAGAGCTTCCCGGACGATCCATTCCAACTGACCATTTGCACTTCTGAATTCGTCTGCAGCCCATTTTTCGATTGCATTGAGCATATCCTCATCAAGTCTCAATGCAAATGCTTTCTTCTTAGCCATACTCTTCAGAATCTAGCCAGTCTTGCAAAAAGGCCTTGAGTTCCTGACCTCTTTGTGTGCCAATCATAATTTTTTTCTTTTCTCCTATATCCAAAAGAATCCCTTCGTCTCCAATGATGCTGTATGCCTTTGTTGTTCTGTTTCCTTTTAGCCCCCAGCCTCCATAATCGGTCAAAGGGCTGTAATTGATGACTTGGATCTCCCGGATTTGGGTCCTTGGGAATGATCTCCAAGAGGAAATGAATGGGAAAAACCGGAATTTGACTCCATAATCATCAATTCGGGTTTCCAGTCGGATGATCATCAAAAACATGAATACCAAAGACACGATCAGTATGACAGCTCCGATCCCCCAAACTCCCTCATTTGTCCCCTTTTCAGTGTTCCACACCAAGGTGGAAACCAAGAGGATTATCGGAAGTTCGATGACCAAAATTAGGTACATGACCCAAGTCCCTTTGTAGGACTGCATTTCTTTGAACACATGATTTGCCATGATCACATTAGTTTATTGGTGAAGGGTGCCGACGTTCAATACAGGATTGGCGCTTTTGTCTGAGCAAAGCACTACCATAAGATTGGAGACCATAGTGGCTTTCTTTTCTTCATCGAATTCGATAATGCCTTTTTCTCCCAAATCAGCCAAAGCCATTTCTACCATGCCGACAGCGCCATCTACAATCTTTCTTCGGGCAGCTACAATGGCTGTAGCCTGCTGTCTTTGGAGCATGGCAGAGGCGATTTCGGAAGCATAAGCCAGATGAGAGATTCTCGCTTCTATTACCTTAATGCCAGCGTGATTCAACCGCTCCACGATTTCTGCTTCCAGTGAATGATTTACTTCTTCGACACCTGATCGGAGTGTTATTTCAGCATTTTCAGCCTCAAAATCATCATAAGGATACTTTCCTGCCATTTTTCTTACAGCTGCGTCCGTCTGCAAGTGGACGAAATTTTCATAATCCTCTACATCGAATGTGGCCTTGAAGGTGTCTTCCACCTGCCACACCACAATTGTTCCTACCATTACAGGATTTCCTATTTTATCATTGACTTTGAGTGGCTTATTCTCAAAGTTTCTTACTCGCAAGGAGATTTTCTGTTTGGTCATGAAAGGATTCACCCAGAAGAAGCCGTTGGCTTTGACAGTGCCTTTGTAGGCTCCAAAGAGGATTAATACCATTGCTTTGTTTGGCTGGAGAGTAAAGAATCCTGGTAAAATCAGGATAAAAACAGGGATTAATACTGCTCCCAACCAGATAATCTGATTGAAGAAAGCCCATACGATGGCAGGGATAAGGGCCAATGCTAAGAATAGCATCAAATAGCCGGATAGAGGTGTGCTAGTTTTCTCCATTTCAATATGATATTAAATTGATATCAATGTGAATAACGCAAAAAAAATTTAAATGGTTATTCTTTTCAAAAAAAAATCCTCCAAATTTTTTGGAGGATTTCAGATTGACTTGAGAATTTACTTCTTTTTGAATAGGGAATCGACGAATTCCTTTCGGTTAAATATTTGGAGATCGGTCATTTTTTCTCCCACGCCTATGTATTTGACCGGGATTTTGAACTGGTCAGATATCCCGATGACCACACCGCCTTTGGCCGTTCCGTCTAACTTGGTGATGGCCAAAGAGGTCACTTCCGTAGCTTTTGTGAATTCTTTCGCTTGAATAAATGCGTTTTGCCCGGTCGACCCATCGAGCACCAGCATGATTTCATGGGGTGCATCCGGAATGAACTTCTGCATGACCCGCTTGATTTTGCTCAGCTCATTCATCAGGTTGACTTTGGTATGCAACCTTCCTGCCGTATCTACGATAACCACATCTGCCTTAGCTTCAACAGCTTGCTTTACAGCATCGAAGGCTACCGAGGCGGGATCTGTATTCATTCCATGAGAGACGACCGGGACACCTACCCGATTACCCCATAGGATCAGCTGATCCACGGCCGCTGCTCTGAATGTGTCCGCAGCCCCGAGAATGACAGATTTTCCTGCATTTTTAAACAGGTTAGCTAATTTGCCAATGGTGGTCGTTTTGCCAACCCCGTTTACTCCCACGACCATAATGACGTAGGGTTTTTTGTCCTCAGGAATATCAAAATCCAAAAAATCCTGGGAGTTGTTTTCTTCTAAGAGTCCAGCAATCTCTTCTCTCAGGATTTTGTCCAATTCTTCGGTATTGAGGTACTTGTCCTTGGCCACACGCTCCTCTATTCTTCGGATAATTTTGATAGTCGTGTCTACCCCTACATCCGAGGTGATTAGGATCTCTTCCAGTTCGTCTAGAATTTCTTCATCGACTTTGGATTTCCCGACTACCGCTTTACTGAGTTTGGAAAAGATAGACTCGCTGGTCTTTTGCAGTCCTTGGTCCAGACTTTCCTTTTTTTCTTTAGAGAAAAAGCCAAAGATTCCCATAGTTAGAATTGGATAGTTAAAAGTGAATATAACGAAAAAGTCCCTCTGAATAATTTCAGCAGGGACTTGTAAGCATTACGATGCACTTGGCAATTATTTTTTCAGGGTATCCTGTACCATTGTGGAAGGAACCATTTCTTCTTTGAAGGTATAAGCACCAGTCTTGTCAGACTTTACGGCACGAATTACTCTGGCGTAAGATACGCCACCTTCTTTTTTCAGGGTTGCTACTACTTTCTTAGCCATGTCTTTGTTGTTTAAGGGTGATTATACCCAGCTAAAATTATTTAATTTCTTTATGAACAGTTACTTTCTTCAGGATTGGGTTGAACTTTTTCAATTCCAATCTTTCCGTCGTGTTTTTTCTGTTCTTCGTTGTGATATATCTTGAAGTACCTGGCATGCCAGAGTTTTTGTGCTCTGTACACTCCAAAATCACTTGTACTCTGTTTCCTTTCTTAGCCATCTCGGTGTTGATTTAGGGGAATGTGACTTTGATTATTTAATTACAATCATACCCTTATCCTGCGCTTCTTTCAAAACGGCAGTGATACCTTTCTTATTGATTGTCTTCAATGCTTTAGAGCACACTTTCAAAGTGATCCATGCGTCTTCCTCAGGTACGTAGAAGCTCTTCTTGTGAAGATTTGGATAAAATCTACGCTTGGTTTTGTTGTTTGCATGGGACACGTTGTTACCTACTCGAGGTCTTTTGCCGGTAATGTCACAAACTTTTGCCATGATTATGTATCGTAATTGGTATGCGTTTCTGTAATGAGTCTGCAAATATCGGAACTTTTTGGGAATTACCAACAAAGCATTTTAAAAATTCCCCAATTTATTTACCCTTTCGGGTAGGGGCAGTGCCTACATCCGCTTCCACAGCAATAGCCTCTTTTCAAATGGTATTTCTCAGTGAAAACCATCAGGCCTTGTTCGTTGAAATAATAATCCTCCGGTGTAATTTTTGGGAGTGGCTTCTTTTCCGGTTTCATGGTTTGGCCCGAAGGCATTCATTATATTTGGAACTTGAAATAAACCTAGCAAAATTAACCAAATCATGGAAACGGTAACCTCCAGTCAACAAGCCATCCATCTAGAGGATCGCTACGGCGCGCACAATTATCACCCACTACCTGTCGTATTGTCCCGAGGAGAGGGAGTTTATCTTTGGGATGTTGAAGGGAAAAAATACTTTGATTTCCTTTCCGCTTATTCAGCAGTTAATCAAGGGCATTGTCATCCCCGAATAAAAGATGCGATGATTGAACAAGCCGGAACCCTGACTTTGACTTCGAGGGCTTTTTACAACGACATGCTTGGCCCTTTTGAAAAATACATTACAGAGTATTTTGGGTTTGACATGGTCTTGCCCATGAATACAGGGGCAGAAGGAGTAGAGACTGCATTGAAGCTTGCTCGGAAATGGGGCTATGAGAAAAAAGGTGTCGCCGAAAATCAGGCTAAAATCATTGTGGCCGAAAACAACTTCCATGGACGAACCACCACCATTATTTCATTCTCCAATGATGCCAATGCCAGAAAAAGCTTTGGTCCATTCACCGATGGCTTTATTCGCATACCTTATAATAATGTAGAGGCACTAGAAGATGCCTTAAAAATAGAAGGGGTAGTTGCCTTTTTGGTCGAGCCGATACAAGGTGAGGCCGGCGTATATGTGCCTTCAGAGGATTTTATCAGAAAATCCAAAGAGGCTTGTGCCAAAAGTAATGTGCTCTTTATTGCAGATGAAATTCAAACAGGAGTAGCAAGAACAGGGTCACTTCTGGCCGTATGCGGTAATTGTACCTGCGAAGGACACTGTGAAAGACAAGAAACCTACACCAAACCCGACATTCTGATTTTAGGTAAAGCGCTCTCCGGAGGATTTTATCCAGTATCGGCTGTATTGGCCGATCGGTCGGTGATGGAAGTAATCAAGCCTGGGCAGCACGGTTCTACTTTCGGCGGAAATCCTCTTGGGGCCAAAGTCGCCATGACAGCCTTGGAAGTAGTAAGAGATGAGAAATTGGCCCTGAATGCCAGAAAGCTCGGTAGACTTTTCCGGGAAAGAATGCAGCGTGTGGTCGATAAGTATGCTATTGCTAAATTGGTAAGAGGAAAAGGTCTCCTCAATGCAGTAGTAATCAATGATTCTCCAGAAAGTACCACTGCTTGGGATATTTGTGTGAAGCTTGCAGAGAATGGACTCTTAGCCAAGCCGACTCATGGAAATATCATTCGATTTGCGCCTCCTTTGGTAATGACTGAAGAACAGCTGCATGAATGCTGCGATATCATTGAAAAAGTAATCTCAGAATTTAATTCCTAATCGTAATCAGTATTCCGGACTTCGTGTTTCTTTAAACGGAAAGCGAAGTCCTTTTTATTTCCTTAACCTATGGGCAAAGCAGTGATTTTTGATATGGACGGGGTGATTTGTCACACCAACCCCTTTCATTCTCAAGCGTTTAGATTTTTTTTCGAAAAAAGAGATCTTTTTCCGACAGAAGAGGAGTTTCAAGAGCATATGTATGGAAAAAACAATGGGTATATCTTAAGTCATTTTTTGGGAAGAGAGATCAAGGGAGAGGAATTAGAAGAATTGGAGTTTGAGAAGGAAAGCCTTTTCCGGGAGATCTATCAGCATCATGTAGAACCTATTCCCGGTTTTATGCCGTTTTTCCACAGCCTGAAAGAGTTTGGATTTAAGTTGGGAGTGGCTACATCGGCTCCATTTGCCAATTTGGAATTGATCGGGGGGCGCCTGAATCTCTTTCCATTTTTACATTCCGCACTAGCTAGCGAACATGTGACTAAACACAAGCCAGACCCAGAGGTTTATATAAAAACAGCAAAAAATCTGGGGATTGATGCTTCGGATTGTGTAGTTTTTGAGGATTCCTTTTCTGGGGTCACTGCCGCTAAAAATGCCGGGATGAAGGTGGTTGGCGTGCTATCCAGTCATACTAAAGATCAACTTCCGGAGTGTGACGACTATCTGCAGGACTATATTTCCATCACTCCCCAAATAATTAGTAATCTATTGGGCTAAATATTATGCAAAGAAGACCTAGAAGAAACAGAAAATCCGAATCAGTAAGGAATTTAGTAGAAGAGACTCAGCTTTCGGTCAAGGATCTGATTTTTCCGATGTTTTTGGTAGAAGGAACCAATCAAAAAATAGAGGTGGCCTCTATGCCTGGAATATATCGCTACTCTACTGACTTGATGTTGAAGGAAATTGAAGCATGCATGAAGTTGGGAATTACAGCAGCAGATGTCTTCCCTGCCTATCCGGAATCCAAAAAGGATAAAATAGCCTCAGAAAGCTATAATCCAGAGACCTTTTATTTAAAAGCTCTTCGGGAAATCAAAAAGAACTTCCCAGAACTATGTCTGATGTCCGACGTCGCCATGGATCCTTACAGCAGCGATGGGCATGATGGATTAGTGAAAGATGGAAAGATCCTTAACGATGAGACTTTGGAGATCTTGGCCAAAATGTCTTTGGCACAGGCAGAAGCAGGAGTTGATATTCTAGGACCTTCAGATATGATGGATGGGCGTGTGGGATATATTCGTGAAGCTTTGGACCAAAATGGATTTACGGAAACATCCATCATGTCTTACACTGCAAAATATGCGAGCGCATTCTATGGGCCTTTTCGGGATGCTTTGGACTCTGCTCCTAAGTTTGGTGACAAAAAGACTTATCAGATGAATCCAGCCAATAGTCAAGAGGCATTAATTGAGGCGGATTTGGATATGGAAGAAGGGGCCGATTTTTTAATGGTCAAGCCGGCTTTGAGCTATTTGGACATTATCAAACTGCTAAGCGACAACTATCCTCTCCCCATTGCTGCCTATAATGTGTCCGGAGAGTATAGTATGATTAAGGCTTCTGCTGAAAGAGGTTGGATTGACGGGGAGCGAGCCATGTTAGAAATGCTTACCTCCATCAAGAGATCCGGTGCAAAAATCATTCTTACCTATTTTGCGAAGGAATTTGCCAGCCTTCAAAAGTAACTGTTTCCCTGTGCCTGTTCTTTTCTCTTCAATGAATGAGTCTGAATAGTCATTTAATTTGATCGAAGTTGATCGCTTTTCTTTATCGAAGAGTTGGAGAATCTGATTGACTCTCTATTTGAGCCGAGGCTTGGTTTTGATTTCACCCATTATTATCAAAAACTAGGATTATATCTGATTTTTGGGGGTAGATTTTGATCCTATGGTTTCCAATTTTTGCGCTTTTCGGAGTTTATGGTTGAAAAAAATATCAAAAAATATCAAATTATGTTTTTCATAATCCCTTGTAAACTCATGTAAATTCTGAATATTTCAAAAATGCAGAATTTTATTCTGCAAATATTATCCATAAATTAATTTTATTTTAAAAATAAATTAGCGTAATCGATTCCAAAGAATTTTTTGAATCTCAGCCAAATTTTATTTTATCACCAATTGGGTCAATTTTTAGCTCTATTTTTTATAATAATTGAAAAAATGGCAAAAAATGGTTTAAAAATGAATGTAATAGTCTCTTTTTAATGCGTTTAGTTTAAAAATGGGTTTGTTTTTTTAAAAATTTTATAATTAGATTCATCCTGAGCTTTTGCTCTCAAACCTATCATAAATTCTGTATTAACTACAAAATTTAACCTAAAACCTATGAAGTATTTTGCAAGCGTAGTGGCCAATGACATGGCCACAATGGATTTGACATTAGAGCTGTCGAAAAATGTGCTTTCGACCAACAATGTCTGGATGATGCTTTCCACCGCCTTGGTCTTTATCATGCACCTTGGATTTGCTGGAGTGGAAGCAGGATTTGGCCAAGCCAAAAACACAGTCAATATTCTGTTCAAGAATACCGTCACCCCAATCATCGGTATCATCTCTTATGCCGCTGTCGGGTTTTACCTCATGTACCCTGGATTTGAAGTGCCTGGTTGGCTCTCCTTTGATGGGGCAGGGTGGAACCTTTTTTGGTTCGCACCCTCCACTGCAGATGTATCTGCGGGATATGCCGACGGGGGGTATACCTATTGGACTGACTTTCTTTTTCAAGCCATGTTTGCTGCTACGGCGGCTACCATAGTTTCTGGAGCCATTGCCGAGCGGGTAAAACTTGGTGCTTACCTTATTTTCACCCTGTTTTTTGTAGGACTTGTATATCCTATCATCGGTAGTTGGAAATGGGGCGGTGGCGCATTGGATGAAATGGGTTTTTATGATTTCGCTGGAAGTACACTAGTCCATTCTGTTGGAGGCTGGGGTGCTTTGGCAGGGGTGATCTTGGTTGGGCCAAGAATCGGAAAATATGTCAATGGGAAAACCGTGGAGAAACCGGGAGCAAGTGTTCCTTTGGCTGTAATCGGGGTCTTTTTGCTTTGGCTAGGTTGGTTTGGATTCAATGGAGGATCTGTCCTTTCTGCTGATCCCGGATTGGTTTCCTTTGTCTTGGTTACCACTTCCCTGGCGGCATGTGCCGGCGGATTGGGGGGATTTTTGGCTGCTTACTTTGCATTCAAAAGATTGGACTTGGGCATGGTTCTCAACGGTATTCTTGCCGGATTGGTGTCCATTACAGCGGGCGCTGATGTGATTAACCCTGCAGGTGCTGTACTGGTGGGCTTTATCGGGGGGATTTTGGTAGTTGGATCTGCAGTTCTTCTGGATAAGTTCAAATTAGACGATGTAGTGGGCGCTGTCTCAGTACACCTTACTTGTGGAATTTGGGGCACTTTGGCCGTCGGTATATTTTCTACCAATCCAGAGCATTCATTTCTCACCCAATTAATCGGTGTTGCAATCTGCGGGCTTACCGCATTTATTTCGGCCTTTGCTATTTTCTATCTGCTCAAAAAGACTGTAGGAATCCGAGTGTCTGAAGCTCATGAAAAAAGTGGCTTGGACTCTCACGAACATGGCATTCGGGGCTATACCATCGTCTTTGACGAATAAGAATCAAAAAAAATTCAATTAAGAACCCCTTCCGGAGAAAAAAACGCGACTCTCTTTCGACCGGATAGGGGCTCTATTGGTCAACTCTATCATTCACCAACACTCAAAATTAAAATGAAAAACCTATTCCTACTAATACTATGTGTGGTTTTGTCCACCTATCAAATTGTTTATGCTCAAGAAGAAACTATTGAAGAAGAAGCAGGCTCTTTGACCCTCTCTGGCTCAGTTGACGCTTATTTTAGAACCAATTTCAACGCTCCAAACAAAGGAGAAAATTTTCAAGCCCCAGCTTCATCATTCGGAAATCTGCCTGGATTTGCTTTGGGTATGGCCAATATCATAGCTACCTATGAAGGGAAAAAGGTCGGAGCCGTGGTGGATTTGGTCTTTGGTCCGAGAGGAGAGGATGCCGTATTTGGTTCTCCTCTTTACTCTGGAGGCTTTGCAGGAAGTTCACAAATTGTCAATCAGCTTTATGTTTACTGGAATGTCTCTGATAAGGTGACTTTGACCATGGGTAATTTCAATACTTTTTTGGGGTATGAAGTAATTTCTCCCACTGCAAACTTCAATTATTCCACCTCCTATATGTTTTCCTATGGGCCTTTTTCCCATACTGGCTTGAAAGCAAATATTCAATTGTCAGATAAGCTTTCATTTTTGGCAGCAGTCATGAATCCTACCGATATGACGGAATTCAACTTGAATGGTACTTACACTTTTGGAGGTCAGTTGGGCTACTCCACAGCATTGGGTAATACCTATTTGAATGTAGTCTATGGAGATCAGGATGGGACTCTTTCTGACAATGGTTTGCTTGAGCCAGGTCAGACCTCCTTAGGAAAGACATTTCAGATTGACTTGACTACCGGTTTTGATCTTTCAGATTTCTGGTATTTAGGTGTCAATACGACATATAATACTTCTGCCTCCGGAGAAATTTACACCGGTTCTGATATTCAGGATTCAGAGGGTGAAGGAGCTGGCTTTTATGGATTTGCCGGATATCTTCAAGCAAGGCCAAGTGAAAATTTTGGTATTGGACTGAGAGGGGAATACTTCAGTGTGTTCAATAGTGGTTTGGACGGCGTGGTCTCTACCGATTCAAATGGTGATGGAAATGTGTTTGCGGTTACTCTGTCAGGTAATGCAAAAATCGGTAAAAACCTCACCTTGATTCCAGAATTGAGGTTTGATACGATGAGTGATGACTATTTCCTTACCAAGGAATTAACTCCCTCCAAGGGTTTGGCCTCTTTCCTTTTGGCAGCGGTATTCGCATTTTAATTAAAAAATAAACAGGGTCAATTTTAGAATAAAGCCGGGGTGAATTTCACCTCGGCTTTTTCTCTTTATCGAAATTTTTGCGCATAAACGATTTATTTTTGAACCTCTGAAAAGAAATATGCGGTAGAAGTGGAATTTTCAGGCTTTAAAAATATCCTTTTGAATTATTGTAGTGATATTGTGAATTTTGAAATAATCTATCGATAAAAATTTAAAAGGGTGATTTTTTATCGGTTTTGAAACATTTTCTGGCAGGGATAGTATAGTTTTGTGTAACCCAAATACACTTGCTATGAAAATTTTACTGGTTGTTTTAGCTCTTATAATAGCCTCACCTTTACTTGCTCAAGACGGAGGGTTCGGGCCAAAAATGAAAAACGCCAAAATAGGGAAAATCACTAGTCCGCGCATTGCATTGGTCCATGAAGGGGAAATTTCTTCAACCAAGGGTCCAAAAGCAAAGAACACTGTGGTCTGGAATAAGGAGCCCCGAAAGAGATTAAATGTAGGTTTCAGAAAAGAAATCAATAATCCAAAAGGCCTTCAAGCAAAGAATACCAATCCTTGGGACAAGGAAAAACCTCAAGTGGATTCGAAAGCAGTCTATGAAGAACCTAAATCCATGAGATCTAAAAAAAGATGGATTCATTAAACATAAAAAACCGATCAGCCGATCGGTTTTTTGCTTTAATTGGGGTGATTATAAATCCTGTTCTCTTTCAAGCATTAGAATAGCTGCCTGGGATACGATAAAATATTTTTCACCTTCATACATGACCTCATGTGCACCAGAAAGTAAGAAGATAGCCAAATCTCCTTCTTTGGCTTGGAGGGGTACATATTTTACTTTTTCATCACTGTCCATCCAGGGTTCATGGTCCTCTACCGGCATTGGGATTGGATAGCCCGGTCCGGCTTTGATAATGTATCCCTGCTGCACTTTTTCCTTTTCCTGTACTCCCGGAGGCAGATAAAGTCCTGACCCGGTCTTTTCATTTGGTTTTTTCAACCGGATCAAAACCCGGTCTCCTACCACAATCAGTTTTTTCAGTTTGTTATCGGCAGTGAGTTGCATCCCGATTTGAGTTTATGATGAATGGATTTTTTTTGATCAAATCCCATTTGGTAGAAAAGAAGCGGCACCTGCCCAAGGACAGATGCCGCCAAGAAGGATTAATGATTCCTTATTTCTTGTCTTCGCTGACTTCTTCGTAATCTACGTCGGATACTCCGTCACCTGCATTGGAGCTGGCTCCTGCATCAGGTCCCGGCTGTTGTGCACCTGCACCTTGAGTGGCGTTGTACATTTCAGTGGAAGCAGCTTCCCAAGCCTTGTTCAAGTCTGCCATTGCTGAGTCGATACCTTCAAGGTTCTTGGCACCGTGGGCGGATTTCAAAGCTTCAAGAGCCGTATTGATATTGGACTTGTTTCCATCAGAAAGCTTGTCTCCAAACTCCTTCAGCTGCTTTTCAGTCTGGAAAATCAGGCTGTCTGCTTGATTGAGTTTTTCGATTTTTTCTTTTTCTGCTTTATCAGCAGCTGCATTGGCTTCTGCCTCGCGCTTCATTCTTTCGATATCGTCCTGAGACAAGCCGGAAGAAGCCTCGATCTTGATTTTTTGCTCCTTGCCGGTTCCTTTGTCTTTGGCTGATACGTTTAGAATACCATTGGCATCGATGTCGAAGGTTACTTCGATTTGAGGTACGCCTCTTGGTGCTGGCGGAATGTCAGAAAGCTGGAATCTACCAATTGATCGGTTGTCCTTAGCCAAAGGTCGCTCACCCTGAAGTACATGGATATCCACCGCAGGCTGATTGTCTGCTGCTGTTGAAAATACTTCAGACTTTTTGGTCGGGATAGTGGTATTAGCCTCGATTAGCTTGGTGAATACTCCTCCCATGGTTTCGATACCCAAGGATAGCGGAGTCACGTCCAAAAGAAGTACATCCTTAACTTCTCCAGTCAAAACCCCACCTTGAATAGCAGCACCAATAGCTACCACTTCGTCAGGATTTACTCCTTTTGAAGGCTTTTTACCAAAGAATTTTTCAACCTCTTCCTGGATTTTTGGAATACGGGTAGACCCACCTACCAAGATGACCTCGTCAATATCAGAAGCAGTCATTCCTGCATCCTGAAGCGCTTTTTTGCAAGGCTCCATGGATCTTCTTACCAAATTCTCAGACAGCTGTTCAAACTTGGCTCTGGAAAGATTTCTCACCAAGTGCTTTGGTCCGGTTTGGGTAGCTGTGATGTAAGGAAGGTTGATTTCAGTAGAAGCAGAGCTGGAAAGTTCGATTTTTGCCTTTTCGGCAGCTTCTTTCAATCGCTGAAGAGCCATAGGATCTTTTCTCAGGTCGATCTGCTCTTCTGTTTGGAATTCGTTGGCTAGCCAGTCGATGATTACTTGGTCAAAGTCGTCACCACCCAAGTGTACGTCACCGTTGGTGGATTTTACTTCGAATACTCCATCACCTAATTCAAGAATAGAAATATCGAATGTACCCCCTCCAAGGTCATACACTGCGATTTTCATATCCTGATTTTTCTTATCCATACCATAAGCCAAGGCGGCTGCAGTAGGCTCGTTGATGATTCGCTTCACTTCCAAACCAGCGATTTGCCCGGCTTCTTTGGTTGCCTGACGCTCAGCATCGTTGAAGTAAGCCGGTACAGTGATGACCGCTTCAGTGACTGTCTGTCCCAAGAAGTCCTCTGCGGTGCTCTTCATTTTCTGAAGGATCATGGCAGAAATCTCTTGAGGGGTATAAGATCTGTCACCGATTTTGATGGCTACCGTATCATTAGAGCCTTGCTCTACTTTGTAAGAAGCGTGTTTTTTCTCCTCAGATACTTCTGAGAATTTCTTTCCCATGAATCGCTTCACGGAGGAAATTGTATTGGCAGGGTTGGTGATTGCCTGACGCTTGGCCGGGTCACCTACTTTACGCTCTCCGTTTCCGTTGTCCAAGAAGGCCACGATAGAAGGGGTGGTTCTTCTTCCTTCGCTGTTTTGGATGACTACAGGCTCATTACCCTCCATTACTGCTACGCAGGAGTTGGTCGTACCCAAGTCAATGCCTATAATTTTTCCCATGATTATATAAGTTTATTAGTTTTCAGATGAATTACTCTCCCCCTGCTTCAATGCCTGTGCCATTGGATTATTTTTAATTTTTGGTGTCAGTTTGTCAGGCTTATGAGCCAAAGTTTCCCCGGATTTCTTTACTTGTGTCACGGATCAGGGGCAATTGACTGACTTTTCTGCCAATTCTTTTTTCTGCCATGCAGCTATTTTGGGAGATAAACCATCTTATGGGTATGAATCTGAAAACTGCTAATCTTAGGAGGAAAGAAAGGCTGCGATGGATCGGGGCTTTCGTCGTGGCGTGGGCAGTGATTTTTTTGTCAGCATATTTAGATAAAAGTGATTTTTTGATCTTCCTGTCCCAAGTTTCAGAGATTATTGAGGTCTTTTTGGGCTGATCGATTTTCCCGAAGTTGAATTGCCCTATTTTTACCCTATGAAAAAGAAGCTTATTCTTCAGGATATTTTTATTTATCCCATCAAATCCCTAGGTGGAATCCGATTGGCGGAGGGTCAGGTTGAGGAAAGAGGATTCCGATATGACAGGAGGTGGATGCTAGTCGATGAAACAGGGAGATTTGTGTCTCAGCGGGAATTTGCCAAATTGGCGCTTCTTCAGGTGGAGGTAGAGGAAAGTTGCCTTTTGGTTTACCAAAAAATGGACCCAAACCAACGCGTCCAAATTCCCCTGGATCGAGCGGAAGGCGAAGAAAGACAGGTAATCATTTGGGATGATGAGGTCACCGGAAAAGTGGTTAATGAGGAGTCCGGAAAATGGTTTTCGGAGTTTTTGGGCTTTAAGGTGGACTTGGTTGTAATGCCGGAAAGTTCGAGAAGAGCTGTGGATCCACGGTATGCTGTCAATGAAGAATCGGTCAGTTTTGCTGACGGAATGCCCTATCTTTTTATCGGACAAAGTTCCCTGGATGATTTGAACAGCAGACTACATCATCCTGTGCCGATGGATCGCTTTCGGCCCAACTTAGTGTTTTCCGGAGGAGAGCCCTTTTTGGAGGATCAGCTTCGGAAAGTGCAGATTGGAGAGGTAACTTTTCAATTGATCAAGCCCTGCGCAAGATGCGTCATGACTACCATAGATCAGGAAACGGGAATAAAAGGAAAAGAACCGCTGAAAACCCTTTCGACCTACCGTACGGTGAATAACAAGGTTATGTTTGGCCAAAATGCCGTGGCGCTTAATTTGGGAGTAGTAAAAGTCGGAGATGAGTTGATCTCCTTAGATTAGTGAGAAAAAGGGAAAGCCGGACTGCAATCAGCCCGGCTTTTTCTTGTAAGGTATTCAGTTGGTTGATTAGAAGCTAAATCCGGTAGTCAACTTAAAGAAGGAATCGTTGCCTTCGACCAAGTCGGTACCAAAAGAGAATCTGGCAAATGGTCCGCCTGTAGGCTTGCTGAATTGGACGTATGGACCGAGCCACTGATACACGTCTGTAGAAGTGTCCACATTGGAGCCTCCGGAATTGATCAAATGCTCATAGTGTGCACCAAAGGAGAAAAACTGACTCGCACGAAAGCCCAAATTCAGCCAATAATGCACATAAGACAGAGTAGTCCCAGCAGTAGGCGCCTCGTCCCGAAGGGGAGCGTAATAGCCAAAATAAAACTGTCCTTCCACTTTTTCTTTCAGCAAGTTGACTGTAAGGTTGGGGACGATCCCGTCGCCGAAAATGGCCGGACCTGCTGTGCCGGAACTGAGTAGATTTCCGCCAAGGAAACCAATCTGAGGATTAATCGTTAGTCCATCTCCAGCTTGGAAGTTGGCTCCCAGCCCGAACTCAGTCCAGTTGCCCCAGTTGGCGCCAGTGCCACCACCCCAGTGAATTCCGTAGAAAGTCAGGGCAGCTTTGTCCGAAAATCCATAGGAACCCTGAAATGTAGGGTAGAATCCGAAGAACTGATCGGAGTTTAGGGCTACGGAGAAGTTGAACTGTTTTTCTTCCTGAGCCAATGTCGTGCCTAGGCTCAAAATGAAAGCGGAAAGAACCGCCAAGGAAAATTTAATTCCTCTTGGTTTAAATTGTAACCAGTTTTTCATGAATTGATGTGTTTAGGTTTGAAATAGGTTTGATAGAAGGGTCATTTTGAAGATACGAGTAAAGAATTTTCAAAAGACGGTTTAAATTAATATCAAAAAATCAATAAAAATATATTTCTGTTAAAAAATCATTAAAAAAATTATCATAAATTATTATTTTTGTAATCATAAATAATATTTATTAAAAAAGCCGTAATCAAATAGGTGGCTTGAAGTTGGGCGAAGCACAAAAAAAAGAGGCTTCGACGAAGCCTCTTTAATTATTTTGTTTATCTGTTTAAGAAAACTCTTTCACTGTCTGAATGAAAACTTTGACCATCTCCGGATCGATATCCGGATAGAGCCCATGCCCAAGATTGGCAATATGTCGGCTTCCTTTAAATTCTTCCAACATGTCAAGAGTAGCTTTTCTCACCTGCTCCTCGTTACCATAAAGCGCAGCCGGGTCCAAGTTTCCTTGCAGGGTTTTAGAATCTCCGATTAATCTTCTGGATTCAGCGATGCCCATATTCCAATCGAGTCCGATGGTTTCGCAATTGAGTTTTCCCATTTCTTCTCTGGCGAAAAAGGCTCCCTTGGCAAATACCGTCACGGGCACCTCAGTAATCGCATCGCAGATTTGGGAAATGTATCTCAAGGAAAATTCCTCATATTGCTTGGGTCCCAAAATTCCCGCCCAGCTGTCAAAAATCTGAACCAGATCTGCTCCAGCTCGGATTTGAGCCTTGAGGTAATTGATCGTCGAATCGGTGATCAGCTGAAGTAACTTATGGGAAAATACAGGGTCCCGATAGAGTTTTTCCCTTGATTTGGAAAAGGTCTTGCTTCCGCTTCCTTCGACCATGTATGCAAAAATTGTCCAAGGTGCTCCTGCAAATCCAATCAGCGGAACTCTTCCCTTGAGGTTTTTTTTGGTAATCTGAATTGCATCGATGACGTATCGAAGATCATTTTCCCCATCAGCTACTCGGAGTTTTTTCAGATCAGATTCGCTGCGGACAGTTTCGGGAAACCATGGCCCGCGCTTTTCTACCATCTCGTAAGGCAAACCCATCGCCTCGGGAATTACCAAGATATCAGAAAAAATTATGGCTGCATCTACTCCCAGAATATCCACGGGCTGAATGGTCACCTCTGCAGCCAATTCTGGGGTCTGTGCCAATTCTATAAATCCGCTGACAGAATCCCGTACGGCTCTGTATTCAGGAAGAATGCGGCCGGCTTGACGCATAAGCCACACTGGAGTTCGTTCGGTTTTTTCACCTCTCGCTGCCCGAAGCAGCAGATCGTTTTGGAGTTGCATGCCGCAAAGATACGAGCCAATTCATTTTTTGGATGGCTTGCCTTCCAACAAAAAAGAAAGCGATGACTTTTTTTGTCATCGCTTTTTGATTCTGAAAGTTGAAGAGGATTAATTGAGCTTGATCTTCTGGAAGTCGGAATCCTTGATGCCCAGCATGTCGGTGACGGCCTCATAATCGGTCCAGTCGATTCTATTGGAAGCAAAATCACTCGGTACAATCACAATCCGAAACAATTGATCCTGAGTCCATTCAGGCCCTAAGATGGAATAGGAAATGGGGCCATCCAGAAACATTCTCACATCAAAACGGGTGAAATCGAAATTGTACACCAATATACCCTCTTCAAAGTAAACGGTCTGCGGTAAGGCTCTCCAAACCGGAGTTTGATTATCTACTTCCCAAAGAATATAGACCAGTGCCACGTCACTCTGCTCGGCAGGTGCTGGAAGTGTGAATAGGCCTTCATATCCATTTGCAGAGGTGAAATCGACTTCTACCTCATAGGTAGATCCCAAAATATTGATACCTGGCTCACCTTGGGGTCCTTCAGGTCCTGAACAGGCTTGGAAGACCAACAGTCCCACCAAAGCCAACATTGCAGTAAGTCTATTCATAGTTGTAGCGGTTTAGTTTCTGTTTTCACGGCAGGGATCGTGCCAAGGTTGATTAAGATTTCCTTAAGATTCTATTTAATTGGTGCAATCACCTGAACTTCAGACTCAGAAATGATTTTGTCGATATACACCCCGCTTAGGGTCCATCCGTATTTGGAAGCAAAATCTTGGAGTTGGGCTTTTACTTTCTCCGGACCAGGCATGACCCATTTGCTGCCTCGGATTTTGGCTAGGAGGTAGCGGTCTTCTTCAAAAGTTTTCCTTTCCAAATCCCCAGAAGCAAAAGGTAGATTGATTCCTACGAAGACTTCCATCATATCCAATTTTCCAGCTGGTTCTACATAATAGATCGTATGGATTTTGGTGCCGGGATTTAAAGCTTGAGCTTGCTCGATTTCCTGAAAGTTCTCCCTGAGCTTAGGGTCTTGGGGGGTTCCCCGGAAGGTTTTTCCAGCCAAAGTATCAGGTCTCTTCTCCACCAACTCGATTTCTATTGGGGTATTCCCACCCAGCTGGTCAAAAACGAAATATCCCCCAATCGCCAAAACCAAGAGAATAATTCCAAGGAAAGTTATTTTTTTCATGGCTTAAAAAAGATATCTCACACCTATTCCTCCTTGTCCCCGCATATTGATCCGATCAATCAATTCAAGATAAAGTCCGATTTCTGCAAAAACGCTGATGGGGAGTTCGTCAAAATAATATTCAGCTCCGGCAAATACCTCTGGGCCCAAATCAAAATTGGTCCTGGATTCGTTCAGGTTGGGATTTCCCGGCACACTTGGGGTAAGAAAATACCGATAATCCACGTAAGTGGTTCGGATTTGCACACCTGCTCCTGCGTATCCCAAAAGATAGCCTTGGGTGATTTCAAACATGTCCGTGAAATCCTCATGCAAAGCCATTCTGAAATTCAAAGAGATACCTCTTCGGGCAGAATGTCCTCCATAAATCGCATTGGACTCCGGAGGGTTGTTTTCAAATGCTTTTTGGTAGTATTCTCCGCTATTCACTCCACCCGAACCCAGCATGATCTCAAAGGACCAATAATCTTCAAAGAAATCTTTGTAGGTTAGGGAAAAGGGTTCTCCGAGTCTTACTCCAGCCCCTCTTTCTTGAGCATGCAGGAAGAAGGGGAATAGCAAAGCCAGCAGAAATAGTCTGAGTTTCATAGTCAAGTTGGTTTAGAGTTTTAGCTTAGATCGCCATGGTCTTCAATTGCATCTGATGCAATTGGGTATAATATCCACCCAAATCCAGCAATGAAGCATGTGTTCCGGTTTCTACGATTTCTCCTTTGTGGAGGACGAGAATCTGATCTGCTTTTTGGATGGTAGATAGTCTGTGTGCAATGACAATAGAGGTTCGCCCTTTCATCATTTTCTCAATGGATTCCTGAATCAGCTCCTCGGTTTCGGTATCTACTGAGGAAGTAGCCTCATCCAAAATGAGAATTTCAGGATTATAGACCATCGCTCTGACAAAGGAAATCAGCTGTCGCTGACCTACGGAAAGGGTGGAGCCCCGCTCCATTACATTGTAGTCCAATCCTCCCGGAAGTCGCTCGATGAATTTTTTGGCGCCAACCAGTTCTGCCGCATCCATGACCTGTTCACGGGTGATGGAGGGATTGCCTAGGGTGATGTTGTGGTAAATGCTGTTGGAAAAAAGGAAGACATCCTGCAAGACCACGCCGATATGTTTTCTCAGGGAGGCCAATTCGTATTCCCTGATTTCCCGTCCATCGATATAGATATGGCCTTGGTTGATTTCATAAAACCGAGAGATCAAATTGATGATCGAAGACTTCCCTGCTCCTGTAGCCCCAACCAAGGCTACTGTTTGACCTTTTTTGACTTCAAAACTGATGTCTTTCAGCACATAGTCCTCATCGACATAGGCAAACCATACTTTTTCCACTCGGATATTTCCCTCGATGCGCTCAGGCTTGTAGTTGCCTTCGTTGGCGATGTGTTCTTTGCTGTTGAGTAGCTTGAAGATTCTGGAGGAACTCACCACGCCCATCTGAAGCGTATTGAATCGGTCAGCAATCATCCGGATAGGACGGAAAAACAGCTGAAGGTACATGATGAAGGAGATCAAAACCCCAACCTGGATATTCATTCCCAATACGCCAACTGCACCGTACCAGACAACCAAGCCAATACCCATGGCCTGAATGATCTCCGCCACGGGAAAATAAACAGAGTAGTAAAGTACCGAACGGATATGTGCAGCCCGATGCTCCCGATTGATTTCCTTGAACTTCTCAAATTCCCGCTCCTCCCGGTTGAAAATCTGCACGATATTCATCCCGGTGATGTGTTCTTGGAGAAAAGAGTTGAGATTGGAGACTGCATTACGTACATCATTGAAGGTCACTTTGATTTTTTCCTTGAAGATGTAGGTGGATATAATCATCAGCGGTAGCGTACACAAGCTCACGAGGGTCAGCTTCCAATCGATGTAAAACATCACCCCCAAAATGGTCACCAATTGCAGAAGGTCTCCAATGATGGCGGCCAATCCTTCACTGAATACATCGGCAAGGGTTTCAATATCCGATACGTTTCGGGTGACCAAGCGTCCGATCGGGGTATTGTCAAAAAACTTCAGCCGGAGTTTGAGCAGATGCCGATAGAGTCTGGTTCGGATATCCTTGATGATGACCTGACCTATCCAGCCTGAGAAATAGGTGTGGGCCCACTGCACCACTGCCTGCAGGATCATAAGGCCGATCAGCAAATAGATGATTTTGATCAATCCGGGCACATCTCCCAAGGCCACATAATCATCTATCGCCACCTGAATGAAATACGGTCTCGTAGGTGCCAAAACAGCCAATGCGACAGTCAAAAACACCAAAAAGTAGAATTGGAGCTTGTAGGGCTTGACAAAGCCGTATAGTTCTTTCAGAACTTTGGTGTCAATGATTTCCCCGGAGGATTCTTTTTCTTTTTCTAAGCTCAAGTTAGGTCAGTCTAGGTAGAGTTGTGCTGGATATTCGATTTGGCTCAAAAACAAGCCTTTGGCAGGAGCAGCTTTACCTGCTTTGTTCCGGTCTTTGGAAAGGATGATCTCTTCCAAGGAAGACAAGGGTCGTGTACCATTCCCGATTTCCATTAAAGTTCCTACAATTGCCCGTACCATCCCACGCAAAAACCGATTGGCGGTAATATGAAATAACAATTGGTTGTCCTTTTGTTCCCAGTGTGCCGAAAAGATTTGGCAGCGAAAATGATTGACCTCAGTCTTCACCTTGCTGAAGCATTCGAAGTCCTCGTGTTTCATCAGGATTTCGCAGGCCTGATTCATCAGGTCCATGTCCGGACGGTGAAAACACAGCCAAGCCAATTCATCCAGAAAAGGATCCTTTCTAAAGATAATCCGGTAGAAATAGGACCTCCGTTCTGCATCAAACCGGGAATGGGCATCTTCCCGGACCGGCCGGATGGAGTGAATTGCGATCTCCCTGGGAAGAAGGGCGTTGATACCTTTGAGAAAATTGCCATTGGGGACTTGGTCTGCAAGGTCAAAATGGCAAACCTGCATCGTGGCATGGACTCCTGTGTCAGTCCTTCCGCTTCCCATGATGGAAATCTCCTGCCGGAAATACAGACTGAGTGCTTTTTCGATCACTTCCTGGACGGTCAAGGCATTCTGCTGGATTTGCCAGCCATGAAAAGGAGTCCCTTTGTAGCTCAATTCCAAGAAAAACCGCTTTTTTCCTTCCATACCGGCGCAAAGATACAATTCCGCTTCAATTCCTGTCTTTTTCCCGTCTTTTGGTATTCCTGCGAATTGGGCTTTTCTTTGCAGAAAATTGAAAAAAAATGATTCAGCGAATTCAAACCATCTTTTTGTTTCTGGTTGTGGTCTCCATGGGAGTGACTTTGGGAACCGGACTTTGGCAGCAGGTATTGGCGGCCTCAGGTGAGACTTGGTCTCTCAGCGCTTTTGCCATGACTCAAATGGACGGGTCTGGAGAAGTGATTCAGGCTTCTTCCAAGTGGTATCTGGCAGCTTTGGCTTCTTTCGCCGGGCTTTTGGCTTTGATTTCCATTTTTCAATACAAAAACAGAACCCGTCAGATGATGCTGAATATGATCAATAGTCTGCTGATGGTAGGATTGGTCGCGGCGGTATTTTTGACGACTAACGGAGTCAATGAGGCTATCGGTGCAGAGGCAGCTGGAAGCTATCAAATCGGCTTTTGGGCGGTCCTGGCAGCCATGGTGTTTAATATGCTGGCCAACCGATTTATCCGAAAGGACGAAATGCTGGTCCGGTCTGTGGATCGGATTCGATAATTAAGAAAGTAAAGAGCCGGCACGATTCGGCTCTTTTTGTTTTAAACCGATTAGAACCTGATCCTAAACCCAACAACTGGGTAAAAAGTGGTTATATTTTTTGTTCCTACTATTCCTGCCTGAACACTCAGGTGCCGGCTAAGGGTTTGTTTATAAATCGCTCTCATGGTGGTCCCTTCAAAAAGCAGGCTATTGGAGGGGTCAAGAAGGTATCCAATCTGTATGGTTTGATGTTGGTTGGCATAAAGACTTCCCGGTTTCCAATGGTATTCTACATTAACAAACCAGTTGTTATTGACCGAAAAGCCCGACTCTGATTCCGGAAAAAACACCGTATTGGTGATAGATCCACCAATCTGAAATCCCGGTAAGCTCAAAGCCATTTGGAACCCAACTTCCGGGGTGAACTTTCCAGCAGTGAAATCCAGTCCAACCGGAAAGGATAATTCTATTGAGGTAAGCCACTTGGAATAATTTTTTTCTATGTCTTGCTTCACTTGGGTGATCCTTGTCGGGGAAAAATTCCCACATATTCTGTAGGCATGGGTTTCAAATTCAGGAAATAGGGTGGACTTTTCCATAAGTGGCATAAACTCTGCCTTCAGCGTTTCCAGATCAAATTCCCCTGAATTGAAAAGGAATAGGATTTTTCCCTCATTTGGAAAATCAAATGCAAGTGTGTCTGTAACTGGCCAACTTCGATCTGCCCACTCCTGTTGAGTTCTGGGAAGTTTATTTTTCACCTCTTGTCCCAGAGCAATTGTTCCTGAAAAAACAACCAGAAGAATCAGGAATAGAAATCGAGTTACATTTTCCGCAGGTTTCTTTGTCATTGTTTTTTGCGTTTTAGTTTAATTCTCGCTTGAAGCTCACTTTTTTCATTAGTGGTAGATATCAGCACAGCAGGATCCTGGACCCCGAAGTTTGTTTTCATCAGAATTTTTTTTCTATTAAGCCCCCAAGAAATCGCTACTGAATGGTAGGTTTCTTCCCTGTCTGCCGGGTTGATTGAGTGGTTTTCCCTACTTCCCAAATCCAGACCTTTCACAATAGCTTGATTATTCATTGAAATCGATGGACGTGAAGAAATTACAGGTAAGGATTCTGGCATCCTTTTCATAATTCTGTTTCCTTTTTTCTGGAGTTCTAAATTTTGACTGTCCAATGGGATGGATGCCAAGGAGTCTGATTTTGTGAATTGATCATTTGTATTTTCCAATAGGAGATTTTCAGAAGTTACCTGAGAAATGGACTTGGGAGGATCCTCCATTCTTGCATCTTGCTTGCTCAGGTAAAGCGCCAGAAGGAGAAATGCGACAAAAGATGCCGCAATTGAAAATGCCTTCCATGGGAAAATTCTCCGTTGGCTTTCAAGTTCTTTTTCAATTCTCTCCCAAACCAGATCGGAAGGAACATGAACTGGAAGCTTTTTAAGATTTTCATTCAATTGAAAATCAAAGTCTTTCTTCTCCATGATTTTTTCCCAGCTGTTTTCCCGTGGTTTGTGTTCCGGAAGACTTTTCATATGCGGAGTAAGGTTTGAATTCGATTTCTCAACAGTTTCTTTGCGTAAGTCACTTGAGATTTGGAGGTGCTCTCTGAGATTCCAAGTAATTGTGCAGTCTCTTTATGGGAAAATCCTTCCACCGTGGTAAGCATGAAGACAGCCCTTGCTCCCGGAGGAAGGGATCGGATCGCCTGATCCAATAATTCGCCATCAAACCAAGAATCAAATTGATTATCAGGTGGATCCTGGCTTTGATCCAAGTGGTCAAATTCAAAAAGCTTTTTGCCAGCCTTTATCGCTTTTCTGACTGTAATGGTCTTCATCCAAGCAATCAAAGCTTCAGGTTGCTTAAGGCTCCGGAGTTGTTGGAAAACCTCTACATATGTGTCCTGAAGAACATCATGAGCAAGATCCTCATCATTTAATATTCTATAAGCCAGGGAATAAACGATCCTTTTGGTCGATTCAAAAAGCTGAAATTGAGCTTTTCTTTCTTGAGAAATTACCCGCTCAATTAATTCAGAATTTGGTAGGATTTGGTTCATTTTGGCTATTTCTATATTTAAGAGTCATTTCAAGGTGAAATGGTTGGAAAGGCGATGAGAAAAAAATAGAAACAGTTTGTGTCTTTTGTCTCCTTTTGATTCCAATTTGATTCTTTAAATTCCAACAAAATCTTTGTTATGAAATTCGAAACCCTAGCCATCCACAAAGGCAATCATATTACCGATAAAAATAATCCTGTCGTCCAGCCCATTACGCTGAGCACTACCTTTGAGCATGGAAATGAAGGCGGGATGCTTTATACCCGTGCAGGCAATCCCAACAGAATAGCCTTGGAAGAGGTAATTGCAGCCTTGGAAAAAGGGGAGGATGCGGCGGCTTTTTCCTCAGGAAATGCAGCCGGAACGGCTGTTTATCAGGCTTTGGAACCGGGATCTCATATCATCGCTCCTGATGATATGTACCATGGTCTTCACAATTCCATGGTGCAGCTTTTTGCAGGAATCCACGAGGTGAGTTTTGTGGATATGAGCGATCTGGAAGCGGTGAAATCTGCCATTAGACCCAATACGAGATTGTTTTGGGTAGAGACGCCTTCTAACCCTTTGCTGAAGATCACTGATATTCGGGCAATTTCCGCCCTTGCCAAGGAGCAGGGCGCGCTGCTTGCCTGCGACAATACCTTTGCTACTCCTGTTTTTCAAAATCCACTCCTCTTGGGTGCAGATATCGTCATGCATAGCAGCACAAAGTATTTTGGAGGGCATTCCGATATTTTGGGAGGAGCTTTGGTGACCAAGGAGAAAAATGACTTTTCGACTAAGATTCGGACGGTACAGCGGGTAGGAGGTGCTGTTCCTTCACCTACTGACTGCTATTGGCTGACGAGAAGTATCCGGACTCTAGCCTATCGTATGAAGGGCCATGCCGAGCATGCCATGATTTTGGCGGAGTTTTTACTCAATCACCCCAAGGTGGAGCGTGTATTTTATCCTGGATTAAAATCCCATAAAAATCATTATATCGCTGCTTCTCAGATGAGTGGGTTTGGAGGAATCGTTTCCTTTATGGTCAAAGGAGGTGCAGAAGAAGCTGACCGGGTGGTGTCCCGACTTCATTTCTTCATGAATGCGACCAGTTTGGGAGGGGTGGAAAGCCTAATCGAGCGTAGAGCGGCCGTGGAAGGGCCTGATACCCTGACCCCGCCTAATCTCCTTCGGGTTTCGGTAGGGCTAGAGCATACCGATGATTTGCTGGAGGATTTGAATCAGGCTTTGGGATAAAAAACTGAATTTATGATTTGAGAATGACGATTTACGACATTTAAATCAGGCTTGAAGCTTTCTCGTAAGGCAATGATTTTATCTTTTGTGTAAAAAAGGTAATGAATCTCGAACGCTAAACTTATAACTTCGAACTCTGAACTTTGAACAAAAAAGGTCCTGAGTTTGCGCTCAGGACCTTTTTTTGATTATTTGTAGATTTCAACAGGCCAGCTGTCATTGCCAAGATTAATGTCCGGGATGACCTTGTCCGGATCGATCACCACTCCGGTGACTTTTTTGCCGGTCTTGTGGAGATAGCTCCAAGCGTCACCTCTTTGCCAGATTTCTACCGGTAGTTTTACCCGCTCAGTGGAATTGTCCTCGTAAGAAAATTCCAAAAGCACAGGCATGGGGAAATCACCTTTATTCACCAGATTGATCAGGTAATTGCCTCCGTAAGGCTGTACCGAGCTAATGCCTAAATCGATGTTGCCATTTCCATAGAACCAGCCTTTCCAGAACCAGCTGAGGTTCTCTCCGGCTACGTTTTCCATATGATTGAAGAAATCAGCAGGCTGAGGATGCTTGTAGGCCCAAGTATTGATATAGGACCGGAAAGCGTTGTCAAAGCGCTCATGACCCAGGATATACTCCCTGAGCATAATCAGTCCGATGGCCGGCTTCATGTAGGCCACCATGCCCAGATTTCTGGTGTCAGTCACATCCGGATAGTTGTCAATTCCCTCTCTGTTTTCATTGGTGAAATAGCCGTTGAATCGGCGGGTTTCATTCAGGGTGGATGGGTATTCTCCATTGTTGAATTCATTGGAGCTGTAGTGATTGATGAAAGTATTGAAGCCTTCGTCCATCCAAGCATATCGACGCTCGTTGTTTCCCACAATCATCGGGAACCAGTTGTGTCCAAATTCGTGATCTGTCACTCCCCAGAGGGAAGCGCCTTTGGAATTGTAGTGGCAGAAGTTCAAACCGGGATATTCCATTCCACCGATTTCGGCGGCCACATTGGTTGCGGTTTCGTAAGGAAACTCATACCACATGTTGGAATAGTGCTCGATGGAGGCCTTGCTGTACTCGGTGGATCGGGTCCAAGCTCCCTCGCCATTGCTTTCCATGGGATACACCGACTGAGCGAGCGCTGTTTTTCCGGAGGGAAGATTGATCCGAGCAGCATCCCAGATGAAGGAGTCTGAGGTGGCAAAGGCTACATCACGGGCATTTTGGATTTTGAAGTGCCAAGTCACCATACCTTCCTGCTTGGGTCGGGTGAGGGAGGTGTTTTTGATTTCCTCAGGAGAAATCAAATAAACAGTCTCTTCGCTTTGGGATGCTTTGGAATAGCGGTTTTGAAGTTCTTTGGATAGGACCTCGTTTGGATTCATCAATTTGCCAGAGCCTACCACAATGTGGTTGTAAGGCACGGTTACCTTGTAGTCAAAATTGCCGTATTCCAAATAAAACTCACCGGCGCCCAAGTACGGCTCCACGTTCCATCCTTCGATTTCATCAAAGACGGCTACTTTGGGATACCACTGTGCAAAGGCATAGATCCAGCCGTCTTTCACTTTTAGTCTGCCCATTCGGTCCATGCCTTTTTGAGGTACTTTGAATGAAAAATCCATGGAAACCGTAGCCTTGCCGCCTTTGGCCGGGATAGGCTCGGCAAACCAAACCTGCATACGGGTGTCCTCGATCAAATGACGGGAAGAAATACTTCCCTTGGCACCTACCTTGGCGGCGACATTGGTAATGTCGTATCCTCCGTCCACGTCTCCGTTGTAGCGATTGCCTTGCACTGGGGTGGTCAAGGTGCCCCGAGAGTCAGGGGTGAATCGGTTTTGTTCCAACTGAAGCCAAATGAATTCCAAGCTTTCAGGGCTGTTGTTGGTGTAGGTGATGGTCACCTTCCCGGAAAGGACGTGATTAGCCTCATCCAGGCTTACTTCCATCTGATAGTCGGCGGCATTCTGCCAGTAGGCTTCTCCGGGTTTACCGGAGGCAGTTCGATAGACATTTCCTTTCCGGTCCATGAATTCCGAAAAGTCCTTCTGATTGTTGTCTTTGCCTTGTTGCGCCCAAGTATCACCAAAATAAGTCAGGGTGAGAAAAGTAAAGGCAAGGCCAAATTTCAAGGTTTTTTTTAGCATACGATTTAATTTAAATGGTTTACCCTGAACAGGAATAGCAAAGCAGTTCAGGTATATTCATTTAGAAATTCCAGAATTGTTTATTTGCCATGAAATTAAGCGAACCTGTGCTGACTAAAAACTTTTTCTTTTCGAAATATCCCCTCTTAACCAATTTTTAGAATCTTCAGGGGTTGGATTTGGAAAAAGTCCTGCTTTACCTTTGTCCGCAATTACCAACTACCTCAATGAGAAAAGCACTACTATTGATTGCACTTACTGGGCTTGCTTTGCCCGTTCTTTCCCAAACAGATACAACCTCCCAAAATCTGGAAGAAGTTCTGATTCAGGAAAACAGGATTCAGATTCCCTTTTCTAAACAAAGCCGAAACATCAGCGTGGTAGGCAAAAATCAAATTGAAACCACGCCTGCCCGATCCTTACAAGAGGTTTTGACTTTTGTTCCCGGTGTGGACGTTCGGCAGAGGGGCGTATCGGGAGTTCAGGCCGATATCGGAATTCGTGGAGGATCTTTTGAGCAAACCTTGATGCTGCTTAACGGAATCAAGCTGACCGATCCTCAGACCGGGCATCACATGATGAATATTCCCGTTCCTTTGGTCAATATTGACCGGGTAGAGGTGCTGAAGGGGCCTGCCTCGAGGATTTTTGGACAAAATGCTTTTGCAGGGGCAGTCAATGTAATCACCCGACTGAGTGAGGAGCGTAGTCTGAGAGTTCAGGGCTACGGGGGTGATTTTGGGATGAAAGGGGTGAATTTTGCAGGTTCCCTGCCTGCCGGAAAATACCGGCAAAATCTGGCCGTGTCCTACGATGAATCGGATGGACATCAGTACAATTCAGACTACAGAGTAAGCAATATTTTCTATGAAGGCGGAGCTCAGCTCAATGAAGCCAACGAAATCCGGGGAATGATTGCCTATACCGACCGGACTTTCGGTGCTAACGGATTCTATACTTCGGCTTTTCCTGATCAATGGGAAAGCATTCAGACGACTTTAGCCTCATTGGCCCATACTTATCAAAAAGACAGATTTTACCTCAATACGAGAGCCTATTGGAGAAGAAATGAGGACGAGTATCGATTGAGAAGAAATGAGCCTGAATTTTTCCAAAATTTCCACACCTCCGATGTATTTGCCCTGGAAGCCAATGGAAGCTATCAGAGCAAGTTGGGCACGACAGGATTTGGATTGGAAGTAAGAAAAGAGCAAATCGAGAGTACCAATCTGGGAAACCATGATCGGACCCTTTCCGGCCTTTTCTTGGAGCAGTTGGTTCAGTTGGGGTCCAAGACAGACCTGAGAGCGGGACTTTACTCCAACTACTATTCGGAATACGGATGGAAGCATTTTCCGGGTGCGGAGGTGGGTTTCCAAGCTTCCAAAAGTCTTCGGTTTTACAGTGGGATTGGGTCCAGCTATAGGATTCCCACTTATACCGATTTGTATTACGTCGGTCCAACCAATATCGGAAATGCTGACTTGGTCCCTGAGCAGGTGAGGAGTTTTGAAGTGGGAGGAAAATGGAATCGATCGGGCTGGAGAGGCGAATTGGTTTATTTCAACCGATATTCTGAAAATCTGATCGAGTGGACGCGATCATCCGACCAAGACCCATGGCAGCCTAGAAATCTCAATGAAGTCACTTTCAACGGGGTGGAGGCCTCTGTTCACTATGCCATCAATCCCAATGGAAGACCGATTCAGGTCCGGGAATTTATGCTTTCCTACAATTTCATCGACGCGGACTTTTCCGGACAAGAAGGGCTTGAATCCCGTTATGCCTTGACCGCATTAAGAAATCAGGTCATCACAGGGGTGCTTGTTGGTTTTGGAGAAAAGGTAGAATGGAATACCAAAATGCGCTATGTGGAGCGGATGTCTTTGGATCCCTATTTCCTCCTGGATATGCGGGTGGATTACAATCGATTGGGTAAGCTGGGCTTCTTTGCAGAAGCCTCCAATATCACTAATGAAGATTACATCGAAGCGGGTACCGTACAGATGCCGGGCAGGTGGTTTAGGGCAGGATTTATGGTGAATTTGGAGTAAGTGGCTTTTTAGTAATACTTTTTTCATCTCATTTTCAATGAATTGAGAATGATTGATGGAAAAAGTAAACAAGTCCTATTGGAAGAAAGATTTATCGAATTACCTTTGCATTCCCTTTCGAAAGGAAAGGAATTAGGAAGTTTAGCTCAGCTGGTTCAGAGCATCTGCCTTACAAGCAGAGGGTCGGGGGTTCGAATCCCTCAACTTCCACATTTCAATATTAACTGAAAATACGTCGGAAGTTTAGCTCAGCTGGTTCAGAGCATCTGCCTTACAAGCAGAGGGTCGGGGGTTCGAATCCCTCAACTTCCACATCAAGCCTTGGAGAAATTCAAGGCTTTTTTGTTTCCCACAGATTGACACAGAAAAAGACACAGATTTTCGCAGATTTTTGACTATTATGATTTGTTTTTTTGAACCTTCGGTCTCCTGTCTCCGCTCTTCCAGCTAGTCAGTACCCATACTTCCCCTTCCACTTCCCGGATAAATACTTCCTCAACTCATTCTCTCGGGCATTTTCTCCGGGTTCGTAGAGTTTGGTGCCCTTGATCTCATCAGGTAAATACTCCTGTTCTACAAAATTGCCCGGAAAGTCATGGGAATACTTGTAGGCCTTGCCGTAGTTCAAATCCTTCATAAGCTTCGTAGGAGCATTGCGGAGATGCAGTGGGACGGAAAGATTTCCCGTTTCCTTGACCAAGGCTTGGGCTTGGTTGATGGCAAGGTAAGCGGCGTTGCTTTTTGGCGAACTCGCCAAGTAAGTCACGCATTGCGAAAGGATAATCCGGGCCTCTGGATAGCCGATGATCTTCACTGCTTCAAAGCAATTGGTCGCCAAAAGCAAGGCGTTCGGATTGGCATTACCAATATCCTCCGAAGCCAAAATCACCAACCTGCGGGCGATGAATTTGACATCTTCTCCTCCCTCGATCATTCTAGCCAGCCAATACACGGCTGCATTGGGGTCGGAACCACGGATCGATTTGATAAAGGCCGAAATGATGTCGTAGTGCTGCTCTCCGGATTTGTCGTAAAGGGCGACTTTTTGCTGGGCGATCTGCATCACCTTTTCATCCGTAATCATGCAAGGATTTTCGTTAATCCCGTCGATAACGATTTCCAGCAGATTGAGGAGTTTGCGACCGTCTCCACCCGAAATCCGGAGCAGAGCATCCGTTTCCTGAAGTTGAACTTCAATTTTTTTCAGGTCTGGATCTTTTTCTAAAGCCTGCTTCATCATGGCTTCCATCTCGGCTTTTCCCAAAGGATTCAGCGTGAATACTTGGCAACGGGAAAGCAAAGCTGAGTTGACTTCGAAGGAAGGATTTTCTGTGGTGGCGCCGATGAGTCGGATGATTCCCTTTTCCACAGCTCCCAAAAGCGCATCTTGTTGCGATTTATTGAAGCGGTGGATTTCGTCGATGAAAAGCACAACACCCATTTGGAATTTCGCTTTGTCAATGACCTCGCGGATGTCTTTCACTCCCGAACTGATTGCACTCAGGGTATAAAAAGGCGCTTTGATCTCGTTGGCGATGATATTGGCGATGGTCGTTTTTCCCACACCCGGAGGTCCCCAAAGGATCAGTGAAGGCACATTTCCCGACTTGATGGCTTTATACAGGAAGGAAGTCGGCGCAGACAAATGCTCCTGACCGATCAGATCTTCCAGTCGGGTAGGGCGCATGCGTTCGGCTAGGGGAGTGGGGTTCATTTTCGTAGAAGCAAGAGATTAGAAATAAGAAATAAGAAAGTATCGGGTATCAAGATGCTGGTATCAAGAAGTTCTGAAATTGAGTCTTTGATTCAAATTTTCGATAGTAAAATAGCATAAAAAAAGGCCTTTTCAGGCCTGATTGAAATCGAATTGAATTATTGAATCAAATTCTGTCTGTTTCGAATTTCTCTCTTCCTCCAAGTCAAAATCATCCTGTAGGCCGAGCCAGAATTTTGGGGATGTTCCAAAGAATTTAGAAAATCGGATGGCCGAATCCGCCGTGATTCTTCTTTTTCCAAGGATGATTTTAGAGATCCTTGTTTGGGGAATATGGATTTCCTTAGCCAATTTATAGGCGGTGATTCCCATTGGTTTCAAGAATTCTTCGCTTAGAATCTCGCCAGGATGTATGTTTTTGAGTTTTTCCATAATGTTGACTTTTATTTAAAGGTCTCAAAATCCACCAAAGCCTCAAACCTTATGTTCAAATGAGTTAAATAGATAAAATGGACTATTTCAAAATTTACGCTATTTAAACTTATTAGGATAGCCAATTTCTTAACCAAATTTTATTTAGGTTACTTGCGTGTTAGTCAAAAATTAACTGAATATTAAATTTCAGAAAATCTTTTAATCAGGCTGTAAGAGAACAATAGATTATCACTAAATTGAAAGTAGTTATTTTTAAAATATGATTATCCGCAATCATACCAGTATGGGTAAATCGAAGCAATGATGAGTCGGTCAAACAGTTTTTGACCAAAGTATCTTCTGTTGAGCTTGTAGCAAAATTCATCCAGGTAGTTCTGCATCATTCGTTCGCTTATCATATGGTATGTCTGCAGGTGTTTCTTTAAGTTACTGATGGCAATATGAACCCACTTGAGGTTAAAATTGCCCTCTTTGGTTCCAGAGATTTCTCTGACATGGACATCTATACAATCACTCAGATCTGAGAAGGTGGTACTCTTATCTGTTTGAAGTACAGCGTTTGAATCAATGTATTCCTTGATTAAAGCCTGTGCTGTTTTCGCCTCCAAGTTATTTATTTTCTTCATTTTGAAGTACCTACAGCTCTTAGCAAACTTTCCCGACTCAGGGTCTTCTAAAACAGTCGATTCGGCCATCACAGCCACTTTTGACTGTTTTTGAGTACCTCGGCCTCGCTTGAGTTTGCTTCGGACTTGGGCTTTGGTGGACTTTCCCACAAAAGCTTCATCGTATTCAACCATGTCTTCAAGTCTGTAGCGGTCATCACGCTTTCCCATGACAGCCCTGAGCTTGTGATACATTCTGAAAACCGGTTCATAACGCTTCATCCCCAGTTGTCTTTGGAGTTCAGCGGCACTGAATCCCTTCTTGGTAGCGGTAATGAATGTGATAGCCATCATCCAGATCCTAATCGGTAAGTTGCTGCTCTCCATGACTGTACCGCTCTTGATGCTGGTTCTGAACCCACAGGCGGCACACTGGAAAGAGAGCTTGTTTTCAAGCCAATAGTGTTTGAGACCAGTGCACTTCTTACAAATGATCCCTTGCCGGATTCTTTGTTCTTTGATGAAGTCAACGCAGGAAGCTTCGTCCGGAAACCGATTAATGAAATTGATAATGTTCATGGTCAAAACCGTCTATTTTGACCTAATTTAAAGCAAGTTGAAACCCAACTAAAGCAATTGTCACTAACTGTCAATAAGAACTTATTTGGCTACTGGTGTCATTGCGGATATACATATTTTAAAAATATGATTTATGAAAAAGATCCTTACTTTTCTACTTAGTCTTCTTTTTATTCAAATAAGCGTAGGCCAGGAAGTTGATAAGGCCCTTCTCATGAAGACTTACCATCGTCTGGATAGTATCAACCCCAGCTCCCTACAAACGAAGTACCTCCTGAATAAAGGATTTTTCTTTGGTCAATATTTGGAGAAAATGAAGGCTTTGAATCCGAGGGAAAACATTTTGTTTTTATCTTCCTGGGAGTGGAAATCGATTTTCATGGGAATAAAAAAATCCGGAGTTGGAGATAAAAAATCCTCTAAAAACTCTGAATCTACTCTTGATTCCCTAAGCCAGTCTAATTCTTCCGTGCCAATAGGAATTATTTCGGTCTCAGGGGAATGGTTGGAAAACTATGAAATTGATGAGAATATCAATGCCGTCAAAAAGGGCTATCAACCAAAAAAAATCTACAAAAAAGTTCCTGTAATCGCTGCTGCACCTCTACACACTGAAGTTTTTTCTACAGATGTGATTTTCGAGATTTCCGAAAGTCTATTTCTGGTCGAAGAATTGGATGAAACCAAAGTATCTATTCCCAGATTCAAGTGATAGGAACGACGGCATGATTTTGACTTCAGGGTATCGTCCTAGCGGTAATTTCAAGGAAGAATATGATATAGGAGGCATCCAGCCTGGACTTTACATACTTCAAATACAGGCTGGGAAGAAAATAAAAAGAGAACGCTTAATTGTTAAATAAATCAAATATGAAATCTATTTCTAGTGAAGTATTGGTAGCTTTTGTAACTGTTCTATTCTTTGGTGGATGTATAGATTTCACGAAAGATCATACTCGATTTAAAGGAAGGGTGATTGAATCCAATAATCTTTCTTTAGATAGTGTTAATTTAATATTTATTTCAGGGAAATCTGAGTTTCTTGATTATAGAATTATAAGAATAGATACTGTTAATTTAAATTCTGATGGTAATTTTGAATTTACAATAAACTCAAAAGAGGACGGAATAAACACAATCGGAATAACACTTGCCTTAGAAAGGGGTGATAACTTTAGGGATGTAGCATTAGATTTTGAATTATATAATTGTTTGCCTTACGATTGCAAAGATTTTGAAATCGGAAAAAATTATGAATTTAATATCTCGGTTACTTTGCCACAGGAAGACTAAGCCTGGATATGTTATATTATTAAGGTCTTCGGAACTTAATTGTTAAATAAGTCAAATATGAAATCAATTTCTTATAAAATATTGGCAGCTTTTGTAACTGTTCTATTCTTTGGCGGATGTATTGATTTCACTAAAGATCATACTCGATTTAAAGGGAAAGTCATTGAAAGAAACAACACTTCGTTAGAAAGTGTGAAATTATTATTTGTGTCTCAAAGAGAGGAATTTCTCAATAGTAGGACTATAAGAAGAGATACCATTGAATTGGGTTTTGATAATAGTTTTGAATATGCTGTAAATTCAGATGAAGAAAATATAAATAGTATAAACATTTCTTTAATCTCTAAAAAGGATAATAACCTTACATTTGAACAATTAAGTCCTGATTTATTTGACTGCCCTCCCTTCGATAATTGCTTAAATTTTGATACTGGAAAAAAATATGAATTTGATATTTATGTTACATTACCGGAAGTTGATTAAATAAAGGTTTTTGGAAACCTTTATTTATGAATTACTTTGACCATTCCCTGACCAATCCTTTACCATCCTTTTTGCTTGTTCAGAGGTAAAAGTTTCACCACTCTCAACTTGCCTGATTCCGGTCTCGATTTTATTGAGGAGAATTAATCTATCCATCAGTTCATCAATTGAGAATTCATCGGGAAGAGATTTAATAGCTTCTATGGCTTTGTTTTTGGTAATCATCGGTTTAGCTTTTGATCAAGTTAAGGAGTCAATATCAAATTTCAAACTTCAAATTTTCGCAATCCTTCTCCCAAACTCCTCCAAGTGCTCGTCTTCAAAATCCAAGTGGGTCACGAATCGCACGAGATCTTTACCGAATTTGACTGACTTGATATTTTGATCAGCCAGCTTTTTCATGAATTCCTCAGGAGTGGTTCCTTCCAATCGGGCGATGACGATATTGGTAGCGACAGGGAAAATCTCCGACACCACAGGCAGCTTGTTTAGCATTTCACCCAAAGCTCGGGCTCTAGCGTGATCTTCTTTTAGTCGCTCCACCTGATTATCCAAGGCATAAATGCCCGCTGCTGCCAGAAATCCCGCCTGTCGCATGCCTCCTCCAAATACTTTTCGGACTTTTCTGGCTCGCTTGATGTCAGCTTTTGATCCGAGAAGAACTGACCCAATCGGACAACCCAAACCCTTGCTCAAACAGATCGAGATCGTATCAAAATGCGCGCCCCAATCGGCAGGGCTTTCTCCGGTTTCCACCAAAGCATTGAAGAGTCTGGCGCCATCCAAGTGAAGCTTGATGCCTTTTTCTTTGCAAAGTGCATGAATTGGCTTGATTTCATCTAACGTGTAGATGCTTCCACCACCTTTGTTCATCGTGTTTTCCAGAGAAACCAAGGTAGTCTCAGGGGCATGTACATCATCCGGATTGATGGATTCTGCAACTTGCTTGGCGGTGATTTTTCCCAGATCTCCTTCCAGAAGTTTGACAGAAGCATGCGAATTGGCCATGATTCCGCCTCCTTCATAAAGATAAATGTGGGAGTATTTGTGGCAAATGACCTCAGTTTGAATCCGAGTGTGTAGTCGAATAGCAATCTGATTGGTCATGGTGCCGGAAGGACAAAAAAGTCCAGCCTCCATTCCAAAAAGTTGGGCGGCTTTTTCCTCCAAGGCATTGACCGTCGGGTCTTCTCCAAATACATCATCGCCCACGGGGGCAGAAAACATGGCTTCTTTCATGCCCAGTGTAGGCCGGGTGACCGTATCGCTTCTTAAATCAATAATCATCGGGTGAAATACTTTGCTTTTGAACTGTTTTTAGGAACTAAGGTCTGAATGGCTGCCGCAGCCTCTATGGGTCGGTCTGTGGCCAAAATATCGGCTCCATTTTGGATAAAACTGGCGTACAATTGGTCTCCTCTGGTTTCAGCACTTTGGTCCAGGTTGCCGAGGAAGCCCAAAATGGCAAATACTCCCCGGTCATGGAGTGCTTTATTGAACTCCGGATTTCGCTCTGCCAATCCGGTAAAAGCAATCACCCGATCCCAGGGAATACCGGTTTCCTCCAGTCTTTGGATTTCTTCCTCGTTTCGGATAGTCACCGAAAGCATCAATTCAGGAGCAAGGGAGTTCAGCTTTTTTGCAGCAGGAAAAGTGTAGGAAATCAACGCCGCGTAGGCTTCGCTTTCCGTTTCCCTCACTTCTTCCACCACTTTCTCAAAAGGTACTGAGCGCTTGATGTCTACGGTGAGGAGGGCTTTTCCCTTGGACCAAAGCAGGGCCTCTTTTAAGGTAGGGACTTTAAATTCGGTCGGATTTCCCTCATTATCTTCCAAATAGAGGCTTTGAATATAGTCAAAAGTGACTTCGTTGACTTTACCGTTTCCGTTGGTCGTTCGTTCCAAATCGTCATCATGCATCAATACCAACACGGAGTCCAGGGTCATAGCCACATCCAGTTCGATGATCGCGGGGGTATAGTTTAGGATGTTGTCAAAGGTCTCGATTGCATTTTCCGGGAAGCCTGGATACGGTCCACCCCGATGGGCCGAGACCATAGGGATTCTGTCTGCTGTCCAGGAATAAAAGTCCCGGGTCTCCTCCAGATCAAAAAGCCGGATCGCATGGGAAGCAGTTTCGGATGAGGCTAGCTGTTCTTGCTTGGCCTGAGGGCGATTACAGGAAAAAATGAGAATTGAAAACAGAAAGAAAAAGGTCAAGTCTCGGGTAGTTCTCATGAGGTACTTTTATTTTCTGCTAAATAGGAAGAAAGGAAGGGATAATAAAAATTGATTTTTCAAATGGTGCATAGGAATTATCCCAGCAGCTTTCGCAAAAGTGGGATTTTGGCTTTTAGAATTGCCCGTTTTTCTCCAATTTCAAGGCACAATTCACCCTGAAATCCCCTGATTCTTTTGAATAGTACGAATCCAAGGAGCCTTTTCCTGTCAATGGTCCTTTTTGCCTTGACCTTTTGTCCTGCGCTATCCCAGGTAGCGCGGATGGATAGCCTCAAGCAGGTGCTTCAGAAAGGTGACCTGGAGGATACAGTTCGTGTAGCTCTCTTGATTGAACTCTGCGAGGCAAGTACCTTTATGGAAGAGCAGGGAGGAAAGTACTTTGCAGAACAAGCATTGGAGATTTCCACTCGGATCAATTATCCATTAGGAATAGGCTTGGCCAATAACTCCATCGGAGCCTATTACCTGCAGGTAGGGGATTTGGAAAAAGCGCTTCCATTTGTGCTTGAAGCCGAGCGAGTGTATTTGAATGCCGGAGGTTTTGGCAAAAATCTATTGGCGGTCTACAATAATTTAGGAATCATTTACAATAGGTCAGGCGATACCCGTAAGGCGATCTCCGTGTATAAAAATGCAATTCTCCTGGCTGAAAAGGAAAAAATGCTTCAGAGTCAGGCTATTTTGTATAATAACCTAGGATCTGCCTACGACAAGCTTCAGGTTTATGACAGTGCACTTTGGGCTTTTGGCCGGGTGGAAGAGGTCAGTAAAGAAGGAGGAATAGAGGTAGGCATTATGATGGCCAAAAGCAATCTGGGCTCGGTTTATTTTTCTCTCGGAAACTTAGACCGCTCGAAAGAAGAATACCTCATGGGCTTAGAAATCGCCGAAGAGGGACAATACACGAGGAATATCGCCACTATCCTCTTGGGCTTGGCGGATGTGTATGCCGGGCAAAATCAACTTCGAGAATCGGAAGCTTACTATCAGCGGGGGATAAAAATAGCCGAGGAGATTCAGGCCTTGCCTTTGGTTCAGGATGGATACGAAGGTTTGTCCCGAGTGCAGGAGAAAAGCGGGAAATTATCCTTGGCCTTGGATTCTTTTCGAAAATGGCAGCAGGCTAAGGACAGTATTTTTTCCCTCGAAAAAGCCCAAACACTGGAAGAACTTAAGGTGAGGTATGAATCGGAAAAGAAAGAATCAGAAATTCTGGCTCTTTCCCAACAAAATGAAATTCAAAGCCTGGAACTGACACAAAAGAATCAGTTGCTTTGGTTTGGCGGTATAGGGATTCTTCTTCTCTCTGGTTTGGGGTATAGCTATTACCAACGAAAAAAGCTCAAATCCGAAGCCCAAATGGCTGAGTTGGAACAGCGCTTTCTCCGCTCTCAACTCAATCCCCACTTTATCTTCAATGCTCTTTCATCCATCCAAAACTTTATGCTTAAATCCGAGGGGGCATTGGCTTCCCGGTATTTGGGGAAGTTTTCCAAGCTGATGCGCCAAGTATTGGAAAATTCCCGAGAGGAATACATCCTACTCGAGGAGGAAATACGCATGCTGGAAAATTACCTGGAGATCCAAAAGATTCTCCTGCAAAAGGAATTTGACTATTCGATCGAGTGCTTGGGAACCTTGGATTCCGGGCAGATATCCATTCCTCCTATGTTTGTGCAGCCTTTTTTGGAAAATGCCATTCAGCACGGATTGAAGGAGACCGGAGGGAAAATTGAAGTGGAGTTTAGCCTTGCCGGGGAGTATGTGGAGATTATTGTCAAAGACAATGGCGTGGGAATCCTTTCTGCTTTCCAAGCAAAAGAAAACCATCGCTCTCTAGCCACTTCCATCATCAGGGAGCGGATAGACAACTACAATAGGAAGCTGAAAAACCAAATTCAGCTCAATCTATTGGATCGATCTGAACGTAAAGAGCAGGGAACAGAAGTCCAGCTTTTGGTTCCTTATTTATCAAACTGAATCGCAGATGAAAGCCATAATCATAGATGACCAGTCCCACATCCGGGAAAATCTCAAATTGGTTCTTCGGGAATTTACTCCTGAGGTTGAGGTGGTGGCAGAAGCTGACGGTGTCAGGTCCGGGTTGGAATGCCTGAAAGAAAATCCGGCCGATCTGGTTTTTTTGGATATCGAGATGGCTGATGGTACCGGGTTTGATTTACTCAATCTGATAAAGAAGAGGACTTTCCGGGTTATTTTTGTGACCGGGCATGAAGGGTATGCCATCCGGGCCTTTCGGGTGGCTGCGATTGATTACCTGCTCAAGCCAGTAGATCCGGATGATTTGGTGGAGGCAGTGGCCAAAGCCAAAAACCAAAAGCCCATAGAGGATTTTCAGGTAGAAGAGGCGATGCTTGCCCAAAAGGAGGAAAAAGTAAGACAGCTGGTGCTTTCCGATGCCGAAAATGTCTATCGGGTACAGGTGGAGGAAATCATCCGCTGCCAGTCTGAGGACAATTACACCCGGTTTTTTCTCTCTGACGGAAGAAAATTGCTGATTTCCAAGACCCTGAAGGAGTTTGCGGAGCTGTTGGAGAAATCCGGATTTTTCCGATGCCATCAGTCCCATCTGATCAATTTGGCCTATTTTGATCATTTGGACAAGCGGGATGGAGGAACCATTTTTCTCAAGGACGGATCCACAGTGCCCTTGGCCACCCGCAAAAAAGATCAGCTACTCCAGGCACTGAGAGAAGCCTGATTTCAGATTCTATCCATTCGGATTCGCTTTCTCAAGGAATCCCTGCAAATTCTCATTTGGTGAATTTCGGCAGAATAGTGGGCCTATTTTCGGGCATGGATAAAGGATAGCGGATGGATATGATACTCAAAACTTTCTTCAAACTGGTTATTTGGTTGGGGATTTATATTGTTACCGTCTTTTCTTTAAACCATTTTTTCCATCTTTTTTTCTAACAGCTAAACTGCATCAAACAGGGGTGTATTGGGCAGATTTTTTAAGCTGATCTTTTTATTCTTTTTTCTGATCCAGACGGAAAAAGGCATCCAAACTGCTTTTCCGCTTTTCGAAAATATCTTCCATGTCGGAGAGTTCCAGATTGAGTGCTTTGGTGGAAATCTGGATTTCGACCAGAGATATGCCCAAGGAGATCAAAAGAGAAATCATACTCGCCACAAAGACCCAATTGGCAGCAGATGTGTATCCTTGAAAGAGCAAAAACATACAAATCACACACATCAGAAAGCTGAATACCCCAAAAAGCTGCATGTTTTTGATCAGGGTCAGCCGGCGGCGGAGGTTATGAATCTGCTCTACAATAATTTCCTGATCGGGTTCCTTGAGGTAGTTTTTATGCAGTCCCCGAATCAGAGTGGCAATCGCCAAAAATCGGTTGGTAAAAGCCAGCATCAGTAGCGTAATCGCTGAAAAAAGCAGGGCAGGAGTGGAGAGTTGGAGTTCCATAGGATTAGAAAGTGCTTTTGGAAAAAGTAAGTTCGGTAAAAGGCATGAAAAAAGCCTGCTCTTTGCAAAGCAGGCTTGTAGCTATTAAAACATGGAGTGAGGTTAAGCCACCTCACCAAGTACCACGAGCTTTTCTAGGGTAGGCGACTGAGACCCACCTTTGGGCTCAATTGTGATGGCAAAGGCGCCTGCTTCCGCTACGGCTTGCATCTGTTGCAAGGTGAATTTTTCTCCTGGATTGACTAAGCCAATTCCTACCGGACCATCTTTACCGATCGCCCAAAGTTGGTAATCAAATTCTGCAGAAAGAGAATTCAGATTGTTCACAGCTACGAAGACTTCCTGGGCTTTTTGGTCCCAAAAGACATCCACTTTGGCATCCTTTTGCATTGGAAGGGCTTCTCCTTTCATTTCCACTCTTCGGAAATCACCCGAAACCAAGCGGTCCAGTCGATTGTCGGTTTCTTCGTATTGGAGCTTGACTTGATTCAGATTGTCTGCCAAGACCTGCTGATCCTGAAGCAGCGCGGTGAATTTCTGATCGGTTTCATAAAACTTTCCTGCGAAATAAATCGCAGCGGCACTCGCAAGGATGGCGATCAAAGAAGCAGCTACTGCAAAAGGTTTCCAAGGACTGAGTTTCACCACTTTGGTTTCTACAGGCGCGGGGGTTGGAATTTGAGCTTTTTTCGTAGCATCTTCTCCCTTGAAATCTTCCTCCAGGGAAGCGAAAATTTTCTCTTTGACCTGAGCTGATGGAGCTTTTCCGGTCAGTTCATCAAAGGCAAACATGGCTTCCTCCAAAGCATCCAGTTCTTGCTGGATTTTGGGATGAGCTTTGGCCATAGCGATCACTTCCTCTCGCTCACGCTCGGTCAGCTCTCCAAGTAGGAAGAGCTCCAGTTTGCCTGATTCGATGTATTCTTGGATGTTCACGCTAGATTTTTTCTAAATTCTTCTTCAATACTTGCAATGCTGCCCTGACCCTGGACTTGACCGTGCCTAGTGGGATGTCAAACTCCTCCGAAAGCTCCGAATGGGTATATCCCTGAAAATAAATATACTCAATAATGAATCGCTGATCCTCGTTCAGCTGATTCATTAACTCCTTCACGCCAATTCCTTCTACATGCTCCAAGGTTCCTGATTGACTTTCGATTCCAAATACGAAGTCATCGATGGCATTGGTTTTTCCGGTTTGGGAAATTTCCTTGGACCGAAGTTTATCAATGGCGGAATTACGGCAAATATTGGCCATCCATGTGTATAGACGGCCTTTTGACTCTTCGTAGGAGTCGATCTTTCGGGTAATTTTTACAAAAGAGTCGTGGAAAACTTCCTCTGCAAGGTCATGGTCAGAGATGATTCGTAGAATCACCCCCATGAGTGCCCGGGAATACTTTTCGTAAAGGTACTCGGTGGTTTTGCGGTCCCGGGCTCTAAGCCCGGCTATGATTTCTTCTTCCTGCAAAAGTGGGTCAGTTTGGAATTCCTGTCAGCTAAAAGTAAAACACCGGGCCAATTGTTTGGTCCCGGTGCTCTATTTATTTTCAAAACACTTCAAATTAAAGGTGAATTACCTCGTCATAGGCTGCTGCAGCAGCTTCCATGACGGCCTCAGACATCGTTGGATGAGGGTGAACGGTCTTAATCAGTTCATGTCCGGTGGTCTCCAATTTGCGGATAGCCACGATCTCAGCGATCATCTCGGTGACATTGGCACCGATCATGTGCGCTCCAAGCAATTCTCCATACTTCTTGTCGAATACCAGCTTCACAAAGCCGTCTTTTGCGCCTGCCGCGGAAGCTTTTCCGGAGGCAGAGAAAGGAAACTTACCTACTCTCACTTCATACCCTGCTTCTTTGGCTTTGGATTCGGTGTAGCCTACAGAAGCTATCTCCGGAGAGCAATAGGTACATCCCGGGATGTTTTTGTAATCCAAAGGCTCAGGATGATGTCCGGCGATCTTTTCCACGCAGATGATTCCTTCTGCAGAAGCCACGTGTGCCAAAGCTGGTCCCGGAACCACATCCCCGATGGCATAGTAGCCCGGCATATTGGTCTGGTAGTAGTCATTGACTTGGATTTTTCCTTTGTCTACCAAAATCCCTACATCTTCAAGGCCGATATTCTCCAAATTGGAAACCACACCTGCAGCGGAAAGTACGATGTCACATTCTAAAGTTTCTTCGCCTTTGGCCGTTTTTACGGTCACTTTGCATCCTTTTCCTTTGGTATCCACTCCGGTGACTTCAGAGGAAGTCATGATTTTGATTCCGCTTTTCTTGTAGATTTTTTCCAAAGCTTTGGATACTTCCTCGTCTTCTACAGGTACGATGCGATCCATAAATTCCACGATCGTCACCTCTGTGCCGATGGCATTGTAGAAGTAAGCAAACTCAACTCCGATGGCGCCGGAACCTACCACCACCATTTTCTTGGGTTGGTTTTCCAAGGTCATCGCTTTGCGGTAACCGACGATTTTTTCATTGTCGATTTTCATCGAAGGCAGTTCTCGGGCTCTTGCGCCAGTGGCGATTATGATGTTGTCAGCAGAATACACCGTTTTTTTACCGTCTTTGTCGGCCACTTCTACCTTTTTGCCAGGCTGAACTTTCCCCCATCCAGCTATAACCTCGATTTTGTTTTTCTTCATCAAAAACTGCACGCCTTTGCTCATGCCATCGGCCACGTTTCGGCTTCTTTTCACCATTCCGGTAAAGTCCGCTTCAGCGTCTTTCACAGAAATCCCGTAGTCGGAAGCATGGCTGATGTATTCGAAGACCTGGGCGCTTTTCAGCAAAGCTTTGGTCGGGATACAGCCCCAGTTGAGGCAGATTCCGCCTAGCTCTTCCGCTTCAATGATGGCGGTTTTCAATCCGAGTTGAGAAGCGCGAATAGCCGCTACGTATCCTCCCGGTCCGCTTCCCAGCACGATCAAGTCAAATTTTGTCGAAGACATATTTAAAATGGGTTTGATTACAAATGAAACTGTGCAAAAATAGGCCTTTTGGGTTCAGAAAAAAACTCATTTTGTAGGAGGGAGCATGCGGCTGATCGGCCTGAGAATGAATTCAGGAGGAATTCTTTTGAAAAATTTGGCCAAAAGAAAAGTTGACCAAGGCTTCTATTTTAAAACCTCATTATTGACATTTAAAATGCTGTGATTCAGTTTTTAAGGAGTCTGGGGAAAGGTGAGAAACCCAAAGTCCGGTCTTTTTTTCTAATTTTGGCCAAACTTAATTTTGATCTTCATGGGATTACTTTCAGGAAAAACTGCCTTGGTCACCGGTGCCTCCAAAGGGATCGGACGGGCAATCGCCATCCGTTTTGCGCAGGAAGGCGCTAACGTAGCTTTTACTTACCTATCCAGCGTAGAAAAAGGTCAGGCACTCGAATCCGAATTGGCTGCTTTTGGGGTGAAAGCCAAAGGCTATCGCTCAGACGCTTCCGACTTCAAAGCTGCTGATGAATTGATCAACTCTGTGGTGGCGGACTTCGGTGCCTTGGATATTTTGGTCAATAATGCCGGCATCACCCGCGACAACCTCCTAATGCGGATGACCGAGGAATCTTGGGACGAAATCATGAACGTCAACCTGAAATCCTGCTTCAATACCGTCAAAGCGGCTACCCGCACCATGATGAAAGCTAAGTCTGGGTCGATAATCAACATGACTTCCGTGGTCGGTGCCAAAGGAAACGCCGGTCAGGCCAATTACGCAGCCTCCAAAGCTGGAATCATCGGCTTTACCAAGTCGGTTGCCTTAGAATTGGGCTCCAGAAATATCCGCTGCAATGCCGTGGCGCCGGGATTTATCGAAACTGAGATGACAGAAGTGCTGGATGAAAAAACTGTCCAAGGCTGGAGAGATGCTATCCCGATGAAGCGTGGAGGCAAGCCGGAGGAAATCGCCGATGTCTGCGTGTTCTTAGGCTCCGACATGAGCACTTACATCTCCGGACAGGTAATCCATGTGAATGGGGCGATGTATACTTAACCTTTGAGGTCTTCAAGACCTCGAAGGTTTTATTCTAGATTACATCATTTAATTCTTCAAGACCTCGAAGGTTTCAAGGAAAACTAGACCTTTGAGGTTTTTGAAAACCTCAAAGGTCTTTTACAAAGTTTTCTATTCTAAAGACATCTCTTCGGGAAAGTCAGCAGCCTGTTCTAATTCATGAACTTTTTTGAATTGTTCTAATCCTCCAAACCAATCCAGAATGAAATCTCTATCCAGTTTTGTGGTTTTTAGAGATATCAGGCCATTGTAGGATGAAAATTTCCAATTTTTAAAGTCCTCGACAATTCCATGTTTTTGAGGATTCCTATGGATGTAAATGATCACTTGGGATAAATAACTTTCCCGATCTACCTGTTTCCTTTTGAATTTCCGTTGAAATAAGCCCCCATGTCGATCATAAAGCTTGTTATATGCTTTAGCGTAGCCATTCAAGAAGTTGAAAAAAGCACTTAAAGCAGCTTCTGGTTCGGCACTTTCTTCTACTCGAATCAAAAAGTGAAAATGATTGGGTAGTAAACAGTAGGCCAAGGTTGAAAAATAGAGAGAGCAATGATCTTGATATTTTTGAAGGAAATAGGTGTAGTTTTCTTCAGTTCTAAAAAGTAATTCCGCTCCATTTGTTCTTGAGTAAACATGGAAAAATTCTCCTGGTGAAAAGGGATCAGTCATAAAAATGAATTTTTATAAATTATTGAAAGGCAATATTTTAAAAACCAAAATAAGAATGTAGACAGAGATTTTCAATCTTGACCTTCGAGGTTTTTGAAAACCTCAAAGGTCAAACGAGCGGCTGAGGAGACTTAGCCGTTTTTTGTTTCCCGCAGATTTTCGCGGAAAAGGTCACAGATCCGCATAGATGAAAAACCTCGATAGAATTTCTGTGAAAATCTGTGTTTTTAATCTGTGCTTTTCTATGGGAAATAAAAAAGATACTTATCGGATGTTGAAAATCATTTTAATGCCTTTTTCAAGGGTTTCCATCTTACTTTCTGGAAAATATCCCAAATCTCTCAAAATAAGGTTCTGAGGTAGAGAAACCATTTTGTGAAGTTTTAGAACAGATGGAACGATTAATCCGGTTTGTTGCCATTCTTCCTCTTCTGGTTTTATTTCAAATTCGGATTCTTCGAGCTGATCGCTGATTTTACTCGAAATAAATGCCAAGATAACGTGTTCAAACTTCCCAATGGGTTCAGATAGGCAAAGTGCTGGACGTACTTTTCGAGTTGAAAAATCTTCAAATGGAAAAGGTACTAGGACAATCTTTCCTCTAATTTTTGAAAGGCTTTCCGTCTTTGGTGGTGTAGACATTTTCTTCAGGTTCGTTTAAAAAATCAAGGGCTGGATTATTGGAGAGAAATTTTAGGTAATTCTTTTCCTCCATTTCCTCTTCTTCCGAAAGAATTAAAACTCTCACTGGGACTCCTCCTTTAAGTCCTGTTGACTCCAAAGAAATGCTTCCGTCCGATTTGGTAATGGTCTTAATTTCAATTGCTTTCATGTTGATAAAAGTACAAAAAAAGCCCCGGAAATCTCCGAGGCTTTTGAAAATTGAAGTTGAGAATTGACTATTGATTAGTCGGAGCATGGAGATATACCATTTTGGAATAGTTTTCCTGATTTCGGAAAATGATTTTTTGTAACTAAATCATATTACTGATTTTGGTCTTTATGAATTTTATTAGCTTAGTACTTTGACAAGAAATATAAAAAGTGCCAATCTATGCCGAAAGCCCTTGGGGACTTAGATGAAAAACTACTTGAAAGACTAAGACAGAGGTTGGCGAAGAGAGTGAATGTTTCTTTCAACACGAATAAAAGCTACCATAGAATAGCTGATTTTCTTTTTGAAAAAACTCATGTCAATGTCAGCCAAAGTACCCTACGTCGGGTTTTCCAATATGATTCTCCCCATTCGCCGACCAAGTCAACTTTAGACCTCATTTGCCAAAGCCTCGGCTACTACAATTGGGAAGATTTTGTTGAAAAGGAGTCAGAGCTTAATCATTTTGATTTATTGCAGGTAATCTCTGCGATTCAAATTGGTGGTATTTCATCCTTGGACGAGGCTAGAAAGCAAGTATCAAAATTTATTGATAGCCCCAATTTGTTTAACCTTTTGGAAGCGATTGTAGATGCATCAATCTCTCAAAGAAACATTTCGATACTAGGACAGCTATTCGAACTTGATGGTGTTTTTGACTACAGACAGGATTCTCTTAAAATCTATTTTTTCATTCACAATCTTGTAATTAAACTTAATAGAGCTGGATTGATGCAAAAGTTGATTCCTTATTTTGGTGCGAGTGAAAAGGCTCGGGAGTTTTTAATTGAATGGTATGTGGATGAGGATCACTTGGATGGATATTACTATGACCTGCTCCAAGAGTATAAAAAGCATAAGACCGGTCTGGAATCTAAGTTGTTTTACGACTGCTTGATGTATCAATGGGCCGAATTTAATAAATTATCCATCCGTCAATGGCTCGAACCGATTCGGGAATTTGTAGAGACCGAACCGGTTCACCCAATCCCAAAGGCTAGAAGGCTTGGAATCTTAATGCTTGAAGTGGAATCCCAAAAACTGCCAAATTCTCTAAAAAATGAAGTAGAGAAATACTTTGATCAAATAAATGATGATGCCAGAATTATCGCCGTTCTCATAATTGTCAGACTGTTATTTTCAAAGAGACGAGATCTATTGATTCAAAAAGTTCTTGAATTTCTACCTTATTCAAATGAGGAGGGCAAAGATATTTGGACTCGAATCAACCTTAATCAGCTCAAAATCTATAGAGCGTATGTTTGTTTTCTAGTTGGTGAATTTAAAAAATCTCATTTTATCCTTGGTGACTTTGATCCTCTTTTGGTCAATAATTACATTCGGGAATCAATAATTAGAGATTATGAAGTTGTGGTGGAACTAGTAAAAGGTGATTCGTAATGCTGTGGCTTTTTCTTTCAGTTTGTCTCTACGCTTTTAATAATGTGCTCTGGAAGCTCTTTTTGAAAGGGGAACAACCCTTGCATATCATCAGTCGGAGAGCAATATTCACTGTTGCCTTTGCTTTTGGGGCTGCCTGGGTTACTCAAGTAAATCTTATTGATTTTATCCTCCACCCCAATTCAATTTATGTATTCATTGCATCACTTTTTGGAGTGTTAGGATTGGTTTTAATGGTTACCTTTTTGAAATCGGGGAGCTTGGTTCAAATGGCTTTTTATTCACTTTTGGGCACAGGTATCGCGGCATGTTACACTTACCTTTTTCGTGAAGAAAGTCTCACAACCAAGGCAATTCTGGGTTCGGCATTAATGAGTATTGGTTATTTAGTGTTCTGTTTTAACGATCGTCACAAAGCACAGAAGGAAAAAGCCGTGTTTAAACAACATTTACTTTTAATAGGAATGACGCTTTCTTTTTCAGTTTCTCTTTTGATTCAGTGGGAAAGTCTGAAGATCTTTCCTCCCTTGGCGATCATCTGTACTCAGGAATCCACTGTTTTGATTACCACGTCGCTACTCGCTATCTTTTTCAACCCAGCAGAGAATTCTCGAAATTCCGAGAGTCAATCAACCCTTAAAATGGCTTTGATGGCAGTGGTAGTTTTTGCAGGGATTTTTGCGGGTACGATTGGGTTAAAGACGGCAGATCCTTTTTTGGCATCTGTCGCTGGTTTTGCTGTTCCGGTATTGACAGTGATTTTTGGAAGGATCGTATTTCGCGACCGCATGGATGTTTTGCATTGGGCATCCCTTGTTTTGATGATAGCAGGAGGGGTTTGTTTGATTTAGTTTTTTGGGGCTCCATCATTTCCTGTCGATTTGAGAAAGTCAGGCTATTTGAGCCTATTTGGAATGATATTACCCATTTTTCTTTTAATCACATTGGTACCTTGGCCAAACAATTAGCAAAGCCTTACAAGCTAATTGAGTAAAAGGATTTTTCATTTGTACATTCGGGTTTCCCCTGATTCTGTCCGATTAAAAGTGAAATTTTCTAACTAAAATCTTTAGAATAAAGAGTCACCCAAAATTAAATTGAAATGTTCATCAAAATCGAAGATAATTATAACCCCTTGACATTGCAGGGTTCAGGACACAGATTGATCAATGTCAACCATATCCTCCACATAACTGTCCTTTCAAAGAGGAAGGATGATGATAAAGTAAGGGTCCGAGTTGAATCAAGAATTTGCCTTATTAACGGTGAAATTATCGACACGACATATTCATTGGACCAACTGGCTGTATCGCTGGCGAAAGTTGCTTCAAAACAAATTTGATGGATTCTGAATCCGGTTCCGTCCAAAATAAGTCCATTGAAAAATGTGAATATTTCACATGGCTGGAATGAAATTCATCTCAAACTTGAAAGCTTTTGATGTGAAAATTAAAACACCGCAAATAACTAGTTGTATAGATTTTATTTTCTTAAATTCTTTTAACTATTCTTTACGCAGACCATTAAGCAGATGTTAAAACACTTAATCACGGTTTTGCAAGACAAAACCTCAAAGAAAATGATGCGATTTACTTTAAGTTTTTTGTTGCTGTTTATGGCAATTAATGCGATGGGCCAGACTAAAACTTATACAGGTGCCTATGAATACGAAAAAAAATCGGGTACAGCAATCTATTCTTACATATCAAAAAATGGTGAAGATGTTTTGCAGGGTGCATTCTCGTTTAAATCAAAATTGGGGCTTAACGGAACTTTCACCACAACAGGTACTTTTGAAAATAATCAAAAAAACGGTAGCTGGATCAACACCTCTTCTTGGAGTGTATACAATGGTGAGGAGGTTGTAAAATCAGATCTGATATTCTCAAGAGTATCTCAATTCCGTCCGTTTACAGAAATCACCAAGAAGCAAACCTTTCCTTACCTAAAAGGAAAATTAAATGGTAAGGAAATTCTTTTGTTTACAAAGAAGGAAAGTTGGGGAGAGGGAGGAGGAGGTCAGAAAGTAACTGTTTACAAAAAGGAGAAAAATTGGAAAGACGGGATAATTCAATCCTTCGCATTCGAGTCTATTGAAAATAACGTGAGAAAGGAATTCCTTAACGGGAATTATGCAGTTGTCGATGGGGTAATTGTTTATGACGGAGAGTGGATAGGAATGGTTAACGGGATTTCAATTCGGGTTGTTTTTGACAAGGGGGCTATGAAATCCGTCCTCACAAAAAATCAAAGTTCTGGGGAAATTTTGAAGCAAGAATCCTACCTAACTGATTCAGACTTGGTAAATAAGTTTAATGACAATAGTAATATTTCAATAGACTTCAACAATGATAAGGCAAAGCTGATTATTACAAAAACCGATAATAGCAATTATGACTTTGAGGTAATATTCAGTAATTTTTTAACTGTTTTTCCTGATTTCACCGTTAAGGCTTTGGTCCCTTATATCAACTATGTTGAAAAGAGTAATCCATACGATAATCAAAATGAGGATAAAAACTGGATTGCAAACATATCAAGTCTGTCAAAGAAGTATTTGAGCAACAACAGGCAAAAAGGAGAGTTTTGGGGCGTGAATGCCATTGGTGAGAATGCAAATAAGATTTTTGATCTCATAGATGAAAGCGGGATAGAATATATAGGCAGTGGAGCCAATTTTTTCATACAAAGTAAAAATGATCTCTTTCTTAATACATGGAAGAATGGTGCCCCAAGCTACTTTAATCAGTCCATGTACATAAAATATCTTCTGTACAAAGGCAAGGCTGAAAATGTGTATAAAATGTTTTATCATGCAGAAGGTCAGGGTTTGTTTACTTACGAAAAGTATAAAAAGTGGAGTATAAACACTGTAGGTACCATGCCTTATTATTTTATTGCGCTTTGCCTTGCGGGGAATTTGGACGATGCGGATTGGATACTCCAGAACAATCTCAATAAAGTTCAGATCTTAAAAGATGGCTCAAAAATTAAATGGATCGAAAGTGTTACAAAGGATATCCGGAATTACTTGCCATTTATTCAAGTATCATACCCAAAAGAGCGGATCGATTATTTATTAAATATTGACGGCCTCAGTGGAAATTTAAAAGATAATGTTAGAAACTCTTATTTTAAAAGTCTTTCATTAAGTAAAATCGGGCAACTCACTTGGACATCTATTCCAATATCAATGGAACAGTTGGGTATTTCTGCATCTGCAATCCGTGACGGAAAAGACATACATGGAAAAAAACATGAAAACATAGTTGTTGTTTTGAATTACTTAAATTCAGAGGATATGAACAAGTTTGAAAGAAAGGGTTGGAGATTGCCAACGATTGGTGAATTGAAAGATTTGTTTGCCAGAAACCTAACTGATTATCGAATGAATATTTTTGAAATAGATCCTATGATTAATGATGAGTTGGTTTATGTGAATAATTACAAAGAATTTCGCTTTATAACTAAGGATGAGACGGGTAATTTGATTGTCTATAATGCTACAAAAAATATGATTGTGATTCCTTCTGTTAATGATAAGAACAAAGTTTCTGGTTTATGTTTGCTCATAAAGTCAGAATAAAAAAAAATTATAAATTAATTGTATTTAAATAAATATAAGTATGAAATTGAAATATGTGTCCATAGTTTTTGCCTTTATTTTATTAGGGTGCAATGGGAAATCTCTGGATGAAAAGTTTAGCAAGCAGACTTATAATGAAGATATAAGTATCTTCTTAGAAAAAAGGCTGATAACAGAAGAGGAAAAAATGCTCTTAGCAAACTATATATTCAACAATCTGACAGATAGTACTTTTCATTCAAAAACTTACTCTGAAATTTTGTCAACTGCAATTTTCAAGAAAGAAATGGCAGATAGATTGGCTAAGGAATTATTAGAGAAAAAGAATAGGATTAATGCTTCTTTAGAAGTTAAAGTAATTCGAAAATACCTTCAGAAATTCATAGATGGGGGGTACTTTAAAGATTTTTTATTAATTGATATAATAGCTCAGAATAAAACTGATAAAGAAATAGGAGGATTTAGAGTGGTAATTAATTTTAAAAATTCTGATGGAATAACTTTTTATTCAGCTGATTGGATTCTTTCGGAACCAATTGGTGCTAATTCCAAAAAAACAATCCCGCTGTCAACTGGAGAATTTAGTAATTCAAATTTTGACCAATCAAAGCTTAAAATGGCTGATTTGTCCAAAATTGAAATTGAATATGACATTCGTTCTTTGATGTATGACGATGGTACCACTTTAAGTTTGGATTGATAATTTGTACTTTATCCAGATCTTTGAAAATTCTTTTGACAAGACATATTTCAAGCCGTTCTACTAAGTGTATTATAATTGAACAGAATTCTAGATTTTGATCTTGTCTAACTGTAAAAGGATTTCTTAATTTTTTGAAATCCTTTGATCAAAAAAAAAGCCCCGGAAATCTCCGAGGCTCTTTATAACCTTTGAGGTCCGGAAGACCTCAAAGGTTATTGAGTTGCAGAGTCTTTATTTTTGGAATAAAGACCTTCGAGGTTTTAGAAACCTCAAAGGTCGCTACCCAAAAACGGATATCGATAATCCTTCGGAGACACAAAGGTTTCCTTGATGGTTCGTGGAGAAACCCAACGAAGCAAGTTGATCATCGAACCTGCCTTGTCATTAGTACCGGAAGCTCTTGCACCTCCAAATGGCTGCTGACCGACCACGGCTCCGGTTGGCTTGTCGTTGATATAGAAGTTACCTGCTGCGTTTCTCAGTTTTTGTGTGGCCAATTCGATGGCGTAGCGGTCTTGAGAAAATACAGCGCCTGTGAGTGCGTAGGGAGAAGTCTGATCCACCAGTTCGATTACCGTTTCAAAGTGCTCTTCGTGGTACACATAGATGGTCAAGACTGGACCGAAGATCTCCTCGCACATGGTGGTGTACATCGGGTCTTGCGTTAGAATCACCGTTGGTTCGATGAAATAGCCTTTGGACTTGTCGTAGTTGCCACCGGCGATGATCTCTACTCCCGGAGTTGATTTCGCATTTTCGATGTACTTCGCGATTTTGTCAAATGACTTCTCGTCGATGACTGCATTCACAAAGTTGGTGAAGTCCTCGGTACCGCCCATTTTGATGGTGGCGAGGTCTTCGAGCATGTATTTTTTCACATCTTCCCAAAGGTTGGATGGAATGTAAGCGCGGGAAGCGGCAGAACATTTTTGTCCCTGGTATTCAAAAGCACCTCTCACCAAGCCTACAGCTACGGCTTTTGCGTCAGCGGATTTGTGAGCAAGGACGAAGTCCTTACCTCCAGTTTCGCCCACAATTCTTGGATAAGATTTATAGCGGTTGATGTTTTCTCCGATAGTTTTCCAAATGTGCTGGAATACCCCGGTAGAACCTGTAAAGTGAATTCCTGCAAAGTCCGGATGCTTGAAAATGACATCTCCGGCTGTTGGGCCATCTACATAAATCAGGTTAATTACCCCATCCGGTACCCCTGCTTCTTTGAAGACTTCCATCAAAACCTGAGCTGAATAAATCTGCGTGTATGCTGGTTTCCAAACGATCGTATTGCCCATCATCGCAGCCGAAGTTGGGAGATTTCCAGCAATCGCGGTAAAGTTGAAGGGAGTCAATGCAAACACGAAACCTTCCAGAGGCCTCTGCTCCACGCGATTCCAAACACCATTGCCGGATACGGGAGGCTGTTGGGCGTAGATTTCGGTCATGTATTTCACATTGAATCGGAGAAAGTCGATAAACTCACAAGCGGAGTCGATTTCTGCCTGAAATGCATTCTTTGATTGGCCGAGCATGGTAGCTGCATTGATTTTTGCCCGATAAGGGCCAGCCAAAAGATCAGCAGCCTTTAAGAAAATCGCAGCACGCTGTTCCCATTCCAGATTTTCCCAAGCTTCTTTGGCGCCCAAAGCTGCATTGATCGCCTGCTCCACATGAGAGGCGTCGCCCTCGTGGAAGTGTCCCAAGATATGTTGATGATCGTGTGGGGGAGACATCGGGCGGGTTTTGCCTGTTCTTACTTCCTCACTTCCGATGTACATGGGCACATCGATTTGCTTGGACCGGAGCTCAGCCAGCATGGCTTGGAGTTCTTTCCGCTCGGGGCTGCCCGGAGCATATGATTTTACCGGCTCATTGACAGGAGCTGGTACGTTGAAAAATCCCTTTAACATGATATTTGGTGTTTATTTGATTTCTGAGTGGCCAAAGATAAGTTTTCCTGACCGAAAGGGCAGTGATTTCACTTACAAAAGCGACTCTAATTCTTTGAGATGTCTGATTTCAAAGGTCGGTTTGAGTTCGATGGTTTTTCCATCAGGATTGAAGAAAACCTGATCAATCTCAGCTCTTTGTGCGCCAAGAATATCCGAGTTGGGATTGTCGCCGATCATCAGGCAAAATTCTGGTTTAGTGCTCAGTTTATCCAGAGCATAGTGAAAAATCCTTGGATCGGGTTTTTTATGTCCTGTGGTTTCGGAAGTAACAATGAGGTCAAAATACACATCCAAGCCGGATGATTTCATCTTTTTTGCCTGAGACTCATTGAATCCATTCGTGATCACGTGGATTTGGTACTTTCCTTGGAGATAGGTCAAGATTTCCTTAGAGTAGGGGAAAACATGGGGCTTGGAGGAGGTTCGGTGCATAAAATCTTCCTCAAATTCCTGTGGAATGGCATCAGCCCTTCCTCCGGCATGGTTAAATATCCTTGGGAAGCGCTCTTTCCGGAGGTTGTGTTTGTCTATTTTTTCCACATTGTACCAATCCCATAGCTGGAAATTGACTGCATGAAAAGATTCGAAAAATTTTTCTAACGTTGGAATTCCCAGTTCCTGAAGTTGGTAAATTTGGTAAAGTTCGGAAAGTGATTCGGTGACATTTCGATCATAATCCCAAAGGGTATGGTCCAGATCGAAAAATAGGTGTTGGTACGTTTTCAAGATGGATTCAGCGACGGTAAGGGTTGTTTTGGATTTTATTGATGGCCAGCTCACGGTTGGATTTGAGGATTTCGAAGGTCTCCTGATCCTTGATTAAGCTGGGATCTTTTTGGATAAACTTGAAAATCTGCTGAATGATTTCAAGATATTCTTCCAGGATGTAATAAAACATCCATTGGTCCACCCTTCGACTACCCAAAAGCCCGGCATTTTTGAGCGCAATAAGGTGTCTGCTGGTTTTGGTCTGGGTAAAATCCAATATGTGTTCTAAATCCGAAATGCTCAATTCTTTGTTAAGCATAAGCAAATGGATCATTCTTACCCGTGGCTCTTCGGAAAGTGCCTTAAAAATTCGCAATCCGTAGGTCAAACTGATATTTTTGAGTCTCATTTGTAAGTTTTAACTTGCCGAGGGGTGTAAAATTAAAATTTAGGCCGAAATTGGGCCTAGTAAATAGGCTGAGGTCTACGGACTAATTTGATTTAATATTCGTGAAAATAACCTACATTCTTTCTTTTGCTTTGGTTTTGGGTTTTTGCAGCCTGTTTCAAAGTGCTTTGGCCCAGGATGACCGGGACAAAAAAGTAATCCAGCTTTCTGGTATTATCCTCAATGCCGACAGCACCGATGCTGTGCCCGGAGTAAATATTTATGTTCCCAAAAAAGGGAGGGGGACGGTCTCCGGCAGATTTGGCTATTTCTCCATGCCAGTACTTGAGGGTGACAGTGTGGTTTTTACTTTCATTGGATTGAAAAAACAGACTTTCAAAGTGCCAGATGGATTTGAAAATGACCGTATCAGCTTGATTTTGACCATGGAGGTGGATGAGATTGCACTTGCCGAGATCGAAGTCATGCCATATCCCACCGAGGATGAATTCAAGAAAGCCGTGGTGGCTATGAATGTGGTCGACCCGATGTCCATCAGCCGGTCCAATATGAGCCCAGAAATGCTCCTTAGGTGGGCTGAGACCATGCCGGCCTCCGGCAATGAGAATTTCCGCTATTTTCAACAGGGGCAAATGCTCCAAAATCAGGACTTGTACGGCCCCAGACCGCTACGAATCCTAGATCCGTTCGCCTGGTCTCAGTTTATACGCTCGATCAAACGGGGTGATCTGAAGAGTAAATAGGGCCTTTTTTGACTTTCTTTCCAGAGTATTAATAAATCCTTGATAAAGATTTGGTGCATTTTGTATAAAACAATATCTTTGTGCCTCATTTGAAAAAGGCAAAAGAAAACTAGCTATAGCATGAAAAAAGATATTCATCCAAACTACAGAGACGTAGTATTTTACGACACCTCAAGCGAGTTTAAGTTCTTGACCAAATCCACAATCGAGACTTCCGAAACCATCGAGTGGACCGACGGCAAAACTTATCCAGTGTACAAAATCGAAGTGAGCTCTGAATCTCATCCATTCTACACAGGTAAGAAAATGCTTCTTGATACCGCTGGTAGAGTGGAGAAATTCAACAAGAGATACGCAAAGAAGTAATTCCAAGACATACTAGGTAAAAAGTCTCCCGGAGCATGGATTCTGGGAGACTTTTTTATTTTTGTCCCATGAAGCAAATTCTTTTGTTCGACGATCCTGCCATCCGGGGATCACTTTTGCCCTTCACCTTTACCCGGCCAGTAGCTGACATCCGAGTAGGTATCCTGAAAATTTCCGAAAAGTGGGAGAAAATCAGTGGCATTCCAGTTTCTTACCTTACTCAGCCGTATTTAGAAAAGAAGTTTTCCCGTACGGGAGGGGATCATTTGGCGATCAATGCCGGCTTTCTTCCATCGAAAGAACTCATTCAATCGCTTAAAAATCTGAATCCGGACGAGGCATTGTTTCTTGGCAAAATTCCCGTGGCTGCCTACATCGGAGAGACAGAGAAAAATCTTTCCTTTTTCGCACACAAGAAACCGATTCAGCTGGATTTTCAGCCTGCATTCATTCAGCATACTTGGGATATCTTTCGATTCAACGGAGAGGCAATCCGTGCTGATTTTGCTTTGATTACTCAGGGCCGCAGAAGCCAAAATGTAACCGATCCCCACACAATAGTATATTCACCAGAAAATATTTTTATTGAAGAAGGGGTGAAAATCAAAGCTGCCGTACTCAACGCAGATAATGGACCGATTTATCTCGGTCGTAATTCTGAAGTTCAGGAAGGTTCCCTGATTAGAGGACCCTTTGCCTTAGGTGAGGGATCAACGGTCAATATGGGAGCTAAGCTCAGAGGAGATACCACCGTGGGACCTTATTCTAAGGTGGGTGGAGAGATATCCAATTCAGTCATTTTTGGCTATTCCAATAAGGGGCACGAAGGCTTTTTGGGCAATTCCGTGATCGGTGAATGGTGCAATCTCGGTGCAGATACCAATACCTCCAACTTGAAAAACAATTACGCTCCGGTCAAACTTTGGGATTATACCAAAGGTGGATTTACTAATACTGGGCTTCAGTTTTGCGGTCTAATGATGGGAGACCACAGCAAATGCGGGATCAATACGATGTTCAATACCGGAACAGTGGTGGGAGTAGGAGCCAATATTTTCGGAGACGGATTTCCAAGAAATTTTATCCCTTCCTTCTCTTGGGGAGGGGCTGCCGGATTCTCCACCTTTAGTTTTGGAAAGTTTGTAGAAGCGGCTCGCGTCGTCTTTTCCAGAAGATCCAAAGAATGGGATATAACCGAGCAGGAGATTCTCGAGCAGGTTTTTGAACTGACCAAAAGCTATAGAATCTGGGATAAAACTACCTGATAGATCATGCAATTTGCCGATATTCCTGGCTTGCCAGAGACCAAAGAGAAACTCATCAATGCCGTCAAATTCAATCATTTGGCGCATGCGCTCCTGTTTCACGGTCCGGAAGGCTCTGCCAATCTAACTTTGGCCTTGGCTTTGGCTACTTACCTCTTCTGCGAAAATCCGGGAGAATCAGACTCCTGCGGCACTTGCAGCTCCTGTCAGCGAATGAAAAAGCTGATTCTTCCTGACATGAATTTCGCCTTTCCGGAGGTAGGAAAGGATAAGGATGAGGATAAAAAAGATGATGAGGAGGATAAGACGGACAATCTTTCCCGCTGGAGAGAATTTGTTCAGTATCAGCCTTATGGATCTATCCACGACTTTATTTACTTTCTTGGGTTTGAGAAAAAGCAGCTCAACATCTCCCGTGCAGCTGGAAGACGGATCATTCAAACCCTCTCTTTGATGTCATTCGAAGGCGGATATAAGATCATGTTGATCTGGGCACCCGAGTACATGCATCCCTCCGCTGCCAATGCCCTGCTGAAAATCCTTGAAGAACCACCTGCTAAGACCATTTTTATCCTCGTGACGGCTCAAGCAGATCAATTGCTGACAACCATTCTTTCCCGAACTCAAAAGATCCTGGTGAGAGCCTTTACTGATGAGGAAATCAAGTCCCATTTGGTCGATCAGGGGCTCTGCGATCCTAAATCCGCCGAGCAGGTAGCGATGCTTGCTGACGGAAACTTGGGTGAGGCGCTCCGGCTATTGGACAATACCGAAGACCATACCATCAGGGAAATCAGGGATTGGTTTCGACTTTGCGCCAGCAAAAACATAAAAGAGATTTTTACACTATCCGATCACTTTCACAAAAGAGACAAAGAGGCCCAAAAATCCATGATGCTAGCCGGACTGAATGTGACCCGGGAGATCATGCTGAAGAACCTGGACATGGATCAGCTGCTTCGGACTACAGAGGAAGATCTGGACTTCATTTCCAAAATCAGCAAAAAAGTCCTGACCGAGGCTCATGCCGAGCAGATGTATGAAGCGTTTAACAAAGCTCACTATCATCTGGAGCGAAATGGAAATGCCAAAATGATTTTTACGGACCTATCTATGGACTTTCTCCTGATGATGGCCAAATCCTGACCTATGGACAAGCGCATAATCGGACGAAAAGAAAAAATCAGCCTCCCAAAATTGGGATTGAATTTGGTGTGGGCAAAAGTAGACACAGGAGCTTATACAAGCAGTCTTCATGCAGAGGAAATCCGTGAAGAGGAAGTGGATGGGAAAAAAGTGCTGAAATTTCAGATTTTGATGCCTGCCCATGAAAAGTTTACCGGAAAGACCTTAATCTTTGAAAAATACAGGGAAAAAAAGATCAAAAATTCCTTCGGTCAGGCAGAAATCAGATATTTGATCGAGACGGAGCTCAGTCTCGCAGGAGAAAAGTTCCTGGCGGAATTTACGCTGTCTGATCGCTCTTCCATGAAAAATTCCATTCTCCTCGGACGGAAGATTCTTACCGGAAGATTTCTGGTAGATGTATCAAAAACCAATTTGGGAAAACCCTATCGCAGCAAAAAATGAAGATTGCCATCTTATCCAGAAATCCTAAGCTTTATTCCACCAGAAGGCTTTTTGAAGAGATCAAAAAGGCTGGGCATGAGGCATTGATTGTCGACCACAGTCTTTGTGATCTGATAATTGAGCAAAATGGCCCCTCTATTTTTTACAAAGGCCAACTACTCGAAGGAATCGATGCCATCATTCCAAGGATTGGTGCTTCTGTTACGTTTTATGGCACTGCTGTGGTCCGTCAGTTTGAATTGATGGGGGCATTTTCGGCAGTGACTTCCCAAGCGATTGTCAGAAGTAGAGATAAGCTGAGAAGTCTTCAGATTCTCTCCAAAAATGGCCTTGGGATGCCAAAAACAGCCTTTACCAATTTTTCCAAAGGAGGAGAAAAGCAGCTCATCGGACAGGTAGGTGGTGCTCCGGTCATCATCAAATTGCTGGAAGGCACCCAGGGACTCGGGGTGGTATTGGCAGAGACCAAAAAAGCCGCACAGTCTGTAGTCGAGGCTTTTCATGGGCTGAAAGCTCGGATTATTGTGCAGGAGTACATCAAAGAGGCCAAAGGAGCCGATATCAGAGCTTTTGTCGTACATGGCAAAGTAGTCGGGGCGATGAAGCGGCAAGGTGCGGAAGGGGAGTTTCGTTCCAATCTTCACCGCGGAGGGGTGGCGACCGTCATAAAATTGAGCCGGGCTGAGAGGCAGGCAGCTCTCAACGCGGCAAAGGCTTTGGGCTTGGATGTGGCAGGTGTGGATTTGCTACAGTCTGACCGCGGTCCTTTGATTTTGGAAGTTAACAGTTCACCGGGCTTGCAGGGGATAGAAAGTGCCACTGGAGTTAATGTCGCAGGGGAAATAATCAAATATGTAGAGGCAGGAGTCCGTAAAATGCCCACTCTAAAACGGGATAAAAATCAATGAGTCATACAGTAAAAATCGGGACAAGAGGAAGTAAACTAGCCCTTTGGCAAGCATATCATGTGGAGGATTTGCTGAAAAAGGCCGGGATGGATACCGAGATTGTTCTGATCGACACCAAAGGAGATCAAGTCTTGGACGTCTCCATAGCCAAAATCGGGAGTAAAGGAGTTTTTACCCAGGAATTGGAAGATCAGCTCCAGGACGGGAGGATTGATATTGCGGTCCACTCGGCAAAGGATATGCAATCTAGACTGGATGAGGCTTTTGAGCTTATCGCATTCACCGAGCGTGAGCAAGTCAATGATGTGTTGCTGTCCAATGACAAAGAGATCAGTCTCTCTTCTACCGAAAAACCACTGGTGATCGGCACTTCTTCGACCCGGAGAGTAGCGACTTTGAAACATTTTTATCCCCATGTAAAAACAGTTGAGGTCAGGGGAAATCTTCAAACCCGAATCCGAAAGATGGAAGAAGGGCTTTGTGATGCCTTACTTTTGGCTTTTGCTGGTGTCCACCGGATGGGTTATGATGATCAAATAGCGCAGTTGTTGAGTTTGGAGGAGTTTATTCCGGCGGTGGGACAGGGCTCAGTAGCCATCGAATCGGCCAAATCTTTGGATACTGAGTTGAAGAAAAAAATCATTCAGGCCTGTAATCACCCGGAGACTGAAGCCCGGCTTCGGGCTGAGCGGGCTTACCTTAGGGTCTTGGAAGGAGGATGCAGTATTCCTGTTTTTGCTCTTGCCTCTGTTGAGGGCGAAAAACTGACCTTAGACGGGGGGATTATCAGTCTGGACGGGAAAAAGAGAATTCGTCTTTCCGTTTCCGGTGCCAAAAATGCCCCTGAGCGCTTAGGAGAGCAACTCGCAGAGCAAGTTCTTCAAGCGGGAGGCAAGGAAATTTTGGAAGAAATAAAAAAAACAATTCGCTGATATGAGAATCCATTGTAGAGCGCTCGCTCTTATCCTGGTTCTGTTGAGCTTTGCTGCTTGTGGACAAAACAAAGATTATTTAGTCACCATTGAAACCCGACACGGAGAGATCAAAGCCATTCTTTTTGATGACACACCGGAGCACAAGAACAATTTCATTGATTTGGCAGAGGCTGGCAGATTTGACTCGACTCAATTTCATCGGATCATTCAAGACTTCATGGTCCAAGGCGGGGATGTTTTCGGAAAAGAAGGTTTGCCAGCAAAGGAGTGGCCGACCCTTCCCGCTGAGATTCGAACCAATCATGTCCATACCAAAGGGATGATAGCGGCTGCCAGACAGGGAGACAATATTAATCCCCAAAAGAGAAGCAATGGATCGCAATTTTATATTGTAGATGGAAGAACTTACGAGGAACAGGAATTGACCACCGATTTTCCCGCTCTCCAGAAAGCCGTCTTTCAGTACATGCAGTTGGGTTCTGCTCAGGATCTCAAGCAGGAATACACCCGCTTATACGAAGAGCAGAAGTTTGACAGCTTGACCAATTTGCTTCTTTCTAAACGGGATGAAATAGCAGAAACATTAAAAATAAAGCTGACCAAAGATTACACTCCTGAGCAAATCAAAGCCTATGCAGAGATTGGAGGTGCTCCTCACCTGGATTTTGAATACACGGTTTTTGGGCAAGTCCTCTCTGGATTGGAGGTCGTGGATAAAATTGCAGCGGAACCTACCACCCGAGAAATGCCCAACACCCCAGTCTATATGAAGGTGACGGTAGAAAAAGTTTCTAAAAAGAAGATCGAAAAAGAATTTGGCTATGTCTACCCCGAATCCAAGTAAACCCAAAATCCTGATTACAGGCGCCAATGGGCTTTTGGGACAGAAGTTGGTGGATCAGTTGATCAATCAGGGGAATTTTGAGGTCATAGCCACAGGAAGAGGGCCTTCCCGTTTATCCGGAAAAGGCTTTCACTATCAGATGTTGGACATTGAAGATCAAGCCAACGTGGAAGAAGTGATTGAGAATATCCAGCCGGACGTGCTGATTCATGCCGCTGCAATGACCCACGTGGACGAATGTGAGCTGAATCAAGAAGCTTGCTATCGTGCCAATGTCACTGCTACCCGTTTCTTGGTTTCGGCAGCTGAAAAGGTAAACGCTCATTTTATTTTTGTTTCCACTGACTTCATCTTTTCCGGGGAAGACGGAATGAACCCCTACGATGAAAACGCCTCCCCTGAGCCGGTGAATTTTTATGGTCAGACCAAGCTGGAAGGAGAGGAAATAGTTAAGAATTCCTCATTGAAATGGGCTATAGCGCGAACTGTTTTGGTCTATGGAATTGCTCCGGGCCTAAGTAGAAGCAACATCATTCTTTGGGTAAAATCTTCGCTGGAGCAGGAAAAGGAAATCCAAGTAGTGGATGATCAAGTTCGGACTCCAACTTTGGCTGAAGATCTTGCTGCCGGTTGCATCCTGATTGCAGAGAAGCGAGCAACAGGAATTTTCAATATATCCGGAGAAGAATTGCTGACGCCTTATGATATGGCAATTCAGACGGCTGATTTTTTTGGGTTGGATAAGAGTCTGATCAAGAAGACAGATTCGACCCGATTTACTCAGCCTGCAAAAAGACCCATGAAAACAGGGTTTATTATCGATAAAGCAAGAAAACAACTGGGATTTGAGCCCAAAACTTTCCAAGCGGGAATAGGTATTTTGGCAAAACAAATTATCTTAGCCCGCTCTTAAAAAGCAGTTTATACCCTTAATTTAACTTTAGCATTATCTATGGCAGTAAGTTCTAATTCAGAGGACAGAGGTCAGTTTGGATCCAGTCTCGGATTTATTATGGCGGCGGCCGGCTCCGCTGTAGGCTTGGGAAATATTTGGAGATTTCCTTACCTCACAGGAGAAAACGGTGGAGGAGCCTTTGTATTTGTATACATACTTTGTGTGCTATTTATCGGATTGCCTCTGCTTTTCAATGAAATTGCCTTAGGTAGAAGGTCCGGAAAAAACCCCATCGGAGCCATCCGGGATACCGGAGGAAACAAGTTTTGGCAGCTTGCCGGTGTGCTTTGCGTCTTGGTCTGTTTTTTCGTATTCAGCTACTATTCAGTAATTGCAGGCTGGACAGTAGGCTATATTGTTACTGAAATCATCAATATCCCTGTTGATTTTGAAGAGTTTGTAGAAACTCCCCTTTATGTAATTCCTCTGACCTTCCTTTTTATCCTGATGACCATTTTGATTGTCTTGGGAGGTGTTTCAGGAGGTATTGAAAAGGCAGCTAAATTCCTGATGCCCATCCTTTTTATCATCATCCTGTTTATTGCAGGTCGTTCGGTGACCCTGGAGGGTGCTGAGGCAGGAATTCAATATTACCTTAACCCCGACTTCTCCAAGATCAATGGAACAGTTATTCTGCAGGCTTTGGGGCAAGCGTTTTTCTCCATGTCTGTAGGCTGGGGATTGATGATTACTTTTGGGTCTTATTTGGATAAAAAGTCCAATATCATTCAGTCTTCCGGTTGGATTGCGGGTATGGATACTGCGGTTGCTCTGTTGGGAGGTTTGATGGTTTTCCCTGCTTTGTTTGCCCTATTGCCGGGCAAAGATCCTGCAGCAGGTCCTGCTTTGGTTTTCGATGTGCTTCCAAGAGTTTTTGATGCCATGCCAGGGGGAAGCTTTATCGGTGCGCTATTCTTCCTTTTGTTGATGGTGGCTGCTTTGACTTCCACCATTTCCATGCTGGAAGTGCCTGTAGCCTATCTGATTGACGACCGCAAGTGGAACAGAAAGAAGGCCACTTGGACTGTAGGTATCGCAGCCATGTTGCTTTCTATTCCTTCTGCACTTTCTTCCATTGAAGGGAATTTCTTCGCGGAAATTCGTTTCTCTTTCCTAAGTAATCCTATCGAAGGATTCTTTGGTGCAATGGACTTCATTTTCGGTACTTTTGCGGTGATTGTCATCTGTCTGATGCTCTCTCTGTATACCGGCTGGGGTCAGAAGATCAGCGATTATGCTGACGAACTGGCCTTGGGAGCTCCTGGTTTCAAAGGTATTTCCCGTACGGCTTGGATTTTCTTTATCAAATGGGTTTGTCCTGTGGTGATCATTCTTTTGATCTTGAACATGATCGGCCTATTTGGTGCTCCTCAAGCGGCATAAGGAAAACTTGTCATCATTTCAATAGCCAGTCCGAAAGACTGGCTATTTTTTTGGCATAGTTTTTCGTAATCGTGTTGGGTATTTTCGTATACTTGAAAAAGCATTTTAAATTCCATTCGCCCCTGTTTTAATGAAGGTCCTGCTGGTTGAAGATGACACCGTTCATTTGATGATATTGAAAAGGATATTTGAGAAATCAAATGATGAGGTCGTTGTTGCCAGAAATGGGAAAGAGGCCCTGATTCAATTGGAATTTGACCCAACTTTTCAAATCATTCTTACTGACATCATGATGCCTGAAATGGATGGAATTGAGCTTTTAAAGCATGTACGGGAAAGTGATGAAACTAAGCAAATTCCTATTATCGGATTTACTGCCGGGGACGTAAATTACTATAGAGAAAAATCCGAGGGGCAATTCAGCTGCTTAGTCCCCAAACCCATCGATTTTTTTGATCTATACCAACTTGCCAAATCCCAAGTGGCTTAATTCTCTTTTTTTCTGGCAAGAGAATTGCAAAAAGTGCGTTTATACCAAAACTAAACCGCACTACTCATGAAAAAACTCACATTTCTTTTCACATTACTACTGCTCTCCCATTGGGCTTTTTCCCAAAATGGAGTAGGAATCAAAGCAGGACTTAGCAGTACTGAACTTGATTTTAAAAATGAAAACTTTGTGCCTGCCAATGCGCAGACAGGGTATCATATTGGTTTATTTGGGCGATTTGGCGGTGCCGGCTTTTTTGTGCAGCCCGAATTGCTTTTCACCCAAACTAAGGGAGAGTTTGCCTTTGTCCCCGGTGGGGTAAGCGGTGGTACTCCTCCTGAAAATTATAAAGCGGAGTTCAATCGCTTGGATATTCCTGTATTAGCTGGTTTCAGAGTGTTTAAAGTCATCCGATTGATGGCAGGTCCTGTGGCCAGTATCAATATCAATTCGAAACTGGAAGAATCTATTGATACGGTAGGCGAGGCCAACTTCAGCAATGCTACCTTAGGCTACCAAGCCGGTGTAGGTGTGGATATCGGGAACCTTTCTATTGAGGGAAAATATGAAGGGGGCCTTTCCAAAGTCACCCAAAACCTGGGTCAATTCCAGACCGATAACCGAATCAATCAATGGATTCTTTCGGTTGGGTTCCGTTTGTTTTGATTTTCTGATTTTCCATAAAAAAGCCTCTGAAGTCGACTTCAGAGGCTTTTTCATTTAATTGTTTTCCATGACTTTGGGTCCGGGCTTAGCCCATTCATGAATCTGTTTCAGATCGACGACATACACACTGCGACCATGCGTACCCACCACGAGGTGGTTTTCTCTTTCCTGAATGACCATATCGTAAATGGCTACATTTGGAATTTCCCCTTGGAATAAGTTCCAATTTTTTCCTTTATCCAAGCTCACATACAAGCCATGATCTGTTCCCAAATATAGAATATTGGGCATTTTTGGGTCTTCGATGATGATGTTGGTAGCTTCTTCAGGAAGGTTTCCCTTGATTGAGGTCCAGGTTTTCCCATAGTCCTCACTCATATACACATAGGTATTGAATTCATCAAAGCGATATCCATTCAGTGTGATGTAAACTCTTCCCTCTTTGAACTTGGAGGGAGAAATGCTGCTCACCCATCGGTCCTGAGGAAGGCCTGCATTCAGACTGGTCCAGTTGCCTCCATTGTTTCGGGTAATCCAGACATTTCCGTCGTCCGTTCCGGCATACAGCGTTCCAAACTCCAAGGGGGATTCCTCGACCACGGTCAAAGTTGCAAAAGGCACATTCCCGCTCTTTTGATTTTTAGTCAGGTCGGGAGAGATGGTGGTCCAGGTATTTCCCTGATCTAGGGACTGGTACACGTACTGGGAACCCATATACACGATGTCTTGATTGTGGTAACTCAACTCAGCAGGCGTTCTCCAGTTCCATCGATTGGGAGCATTTCCGATATCATGTCCGGGAGTGATTCGGCGTCTTTCTCCGGTTTTTTTGTTGATCCGCATGTAATTTCCGAACTGGGATCCGGTATACACAATGTCATTGTCCCGGGTATCCACTGCGACGACCATTCCATCACCGCCAAGTAAAGGCTCCCAAGGATCCTCCGGCTTGTTGGTGGACTTACCATACCAAACCCCGTTGTCCTGCATACCACCATAGATATTGTATGGGGTAGCCTGATCGACCATAATAGAATAGAACTGGGAAATTGGCATTTGGGTATTCAGGTGATCCCAAATCGCGCCGCCACCATAGCTTCGATAAAGTCCTCCGTCATTTCCCAACAGGATGTGCTTGCTGTCCTTGGGATTGATCCACATGGCCTGATGGTCTGAGTGAGGTCGGCCAATGGTGTCAGTTCGGGAGAAGTTTTTGCCACCATCTCGTGAAACCAGCAAAGGAACTCCCAAAACAAAGACTTCATTTTCGTCGGAGGTACTCACCCGGATTTCGCCAAAATAATAGCCATAAGTATTGTAGAGCTGACGGATGTCCGATTCAGAGACCAATTGCCAGCTTTTCCCTGCATCTTCTGAGCGATAGACCTCAGCACCAATGATAGGTTGTCCAAACATAGCCGCATTGGCATCGACTGCACCACCGTTGTAATTGGCGATTTGAGCCGTGGTGATTTTACCTGTTTTAAGCTGACGCTTTAGCTCGGACGGGGTGTAGTGAGTAGCAAATTGATTTCTTCTAAGAAAAGTCTCCAGTCTTTTGTCTTCCAAGCCCAAAGCCTCCTCCAAAGGCATGTTTTGGAAGTCCTCGATTTTCAGCGGGTTTTCTTCTTGCTGCTGATTTCCTCGGCGTCGGGGTTCTGGAGCAGGTTTGTCGGATTTTCCCTGATTGTCCAAAAGGGCATAGACTACATCCGGGTTACTTTTAGCGAAATCAAATCCGATTCTTCCTACAAACTCGTTCTGTGGGAAGCCCTCGACTGCTTTTTTCCAGGTATTTCCACCATCCTCGGATCTCCAAATTGCGGAGCCTTTTCCATTACCGATAAAGTCATGAGCCTGACGGAATCGCTCCCAGCTTGCTGCTAGCAGCACATCGGGATTGGTCGGGTGAATTTGAATGTCAATGATGCCGGTGTTGTCGTCGATGTAGAGGACTTTTTTCCAGGTTTTGCCTCCGTCGGTAGTTTTGTAGAGTCCACGCTCTTTGTTTTTGGAATAAAGACCGCCCATGGAGCCTACCCATACCACATCCGGGTTGGTCGGGTGAATGAGAATCTGACCGATATGCTGGGAATGAACGAGCCCCATATGTTGCCAGGTTTGTCCGCTGTCAGTGGATTTGTACACTCCCGATCCGGCGTAAGTGGATCGGCTGGAATTGTCCTCTCCGGTGCCTACCCAAAGGATATTGTTGTCAGAAGCCGACAGGGCCATAGCTCCAATGCCTAAAGCACTCTGATGGTCAAAGATGGGTGTGAAAGACTGCCCGTTGTCGGTGGTTTTCCAGATACCTCCCGATGCAGCGGCGATGTAATAGGTGTTGAGGTTATTGGCTACCTCGATATCGACGATTCGGCCGGACATATTGGTCGGGCCCACGTTTCGGGCTTTGAAATCCCGAAGGGGAGAGGATTCGAAAAGGGCTTTGTGCTTGTCTATGGATTCCTGAAGGGTTTTTTCAGAAGTTGGCTTGATATCTTGGGCGAGGGAATTGAATGATAGCATTCCCGCAGTGGCCAAGATCAGGTAGGTGGATTTTTGCATGGGGTTCTTATTGATCAGGAGGGAATATAAGCAATCGCGGGGAAAGTCAGACGGCCTTCCCCGCGAATGGAAAAAGCAGGATTTGGGAGGAGGCTATTTGGATACGAGTCGGGTTTTGTAGAGGACTATGTAGTCTTTTTCCACCTCCGAATAATTGGGCGTAAACCATATTTCATTCTCAGAAATCAGTTTGCCAAGACTTCCTATTTCCGGGCGTCTTGCTATCAAAGGAGAAATTGTCTTCCCATCAAATAAAATCCAGCCATATACGCTGATTTTTCTGATTTCCTTATAAAATTCCTGATTGATTTGACCTGTTTTTGAGAAGATTTGGTTGTACTCTTCATCCGTCGTTCCTCTTGTGAAGTTAATCAAAAACCGATTTTCCCCTGATGGAATTAGCGCATTGATCGATCCAGAGTAGACGTCTCTCATGTCATAGCTGCTCAAATCATTCCCATCTCTGGGAGATTTTTCTACAAACTCCTCAAAAGGAATCTCTAGTACTGAGCTAGGTTGATTTAAGTTTTCCAGATGATAGGTAAATATCTTGGGTTCGTTTCTGTAGGCCACATAGATGGAGTCTCCCAAACCTGCCAATCGAGTGGTGTAATTGAAATTGAAGTAGGCGGTTTGATCCGTTTTGAATTTGGATTGATCCGGAAACGGGGTGGTGGGGGTGAACTTTCCGCTTTCCAAATCCAAGACTTCCAGCCTTTTAGTTTGAAGTTGAAAGGCCTTTCCCTGAACTCCCAGGCTATCCCCATTTCTTCCCTCCCAAGGGTAAATTATCTGGTCTTTTGTAATCACCATCTTGTTGGTATACAGGTCCAAAAGGGAATGGGAAGGGTTGTATCCCATTTCGAACTTACGGGTTAAATCCCCTGAAAAAGAATAGCAATAAAATCCCATCCATGCCGGTATGATGATTTCGGCGTTGGTTAAAAACTGAGGTGGATTGTACCTTGAAACCCGATAATCTCCTGGCCCTTCTCCTTTTCTCATGAATTTTGAACGAATCTCACCTTCTGAGTTGACTAGGAAGATGGAGTCATTTTGGTCATTGTAAAGCATGAAAGTCTCCCCATCCGGACTGATATCAGCCAAATACAGATTTCCCAAATAGTCCACTACCAGCGAATCGTAAATCTCAAATTCGAACTGCTGCTCAGAGAGGGGTTTTTCAGGAAGGGACTCTTCCTTTTGGCTACAGGAAAAGGTCAGAATAGGAAGAAGTAAATAGAGGGAAATTAGCTTTTTCATCTGGAAATCAATCGGGTTTTGTAGATCACTGAATAATCATTTTCTACCTTTTCAAAGTCTGGGGAAAACCAAATTTCTTCTTGGGAGTAGATTGAATTGATATTTCCCAGTTGCTCTGATTTAATGATTACGGGACTAACCTGATTTCCATTGAAAAGGACATATCCTCCGGAGTTTTTCTTTTCACCTTCTTCAAAGATTTTGTTGAAGTCTGACCCTGCCGCTGCTATAGCTTCATCTGATTCCTCATTGGTCAGTCCTGAGAGGTAGCTAATCAAAAAGTTTTGATTTTCCAGAGCCCAAATTCCTCCGATGGAGCCATAAAAAAAGTCCCGAACATTGAATCCTTCGGCGTCTTTTTGACTGATCTCCCGCTCAATAAATTTCGGAAGGGGAATGGGTTTTATACTTGCTGGAGTGTCCCATTGATCCTTGGAGTAGATGAATAGTTTGGGTTCATTTCTAAAGATCAGGTAAAGGCTGTCATCTCGAACAGTGAAGGCAGGGTAATGGTCGATTAATCCAAATTCCAGTGTAGAGCTGCTGAACTTCGATTCTTTGGGAAAAGGTACGATGGGAGAAAAGTCTCCGGTCTGAAAGTCAAAGATTTCCAACTGACGGGATTGGGCTTGGTATTCCAATCCTGAAGAACCCAATTTGTCGTATCGGCCTTTCATGAGCGTGATCACCTGATCTCCCATCCTCGTATGAGAAGTGCTGGAAGGGATGACCAATTGGGACATTCCTTCAAAATCCGGGGGGAAGCTTTTGATCAATTCTCCAGCCAGTGAATACTGATAAAGGGCTCTGCTGCTAGGGATCAAAAAGGTGGAATTATCTAAAAACTTGGCAACTCCAGTCCGGTTTCCTTCCATCTTTTCAGGACCTTCTCCAGTAATTTTGTAACTGTAAATTGTTTTTCCGGAGGGATCTGTTACGAGAATTGAGTCAGTATTTTGGTCAATCAGCAAAAAATGCTTTCCGTCAGGACTTTGATCCATCAAGGTTAGATTCCCCAAATAATCCACCACTAATGAGTCGTAAATCTCAAACTCGAACTGCTGCTCAGAAAGGGGTTTTTCGGAAAGGGATTCTTCCTTTTGGCTGCAGGAAATGGCCAAAAAAATCAGGAGAAGTAGTAAAGAAAGTTGGTTTTTCATTTTCTGACCAATTTGAGTTTATAAAATGTAATGTAATCCTGCTCCTCTCCAATCCATTCGTCGTCCCGAACGGCGAAAAAGGGTTCGTCGAGGGATTGAAGACCTACCAAGCGGTCTACTTGATTTGGGATGATGATTTCGTTGGAAAGCGTTCCGTCCAGCTGGATGATCTTCAGGATTTGGTTTTGGAATCGGGGATAAAGCGGGAAGTTTTTGGGGTCTTTCAGGTCGTTTTGAGCAAAAATATCGGCTGTAATCCCTTCCTCGAAAGTGACTACGATACCTTCTTTTGTTGGGAAAAGTTGCTTGATCCTGCCATCCAGCATTTGAGTGCCGGAGATATATTGGTATTTTTCTGTGTGTTCTCCATTGTCTTCAAACCTACTGGGTTGAAAATTTAGGGTGCTTAGATACTTTCCGTTTTGATTCAAATCGTACAAATGAATTAGGGGTTCATTATCCAAAGTGAAGTAGAGCGTATCACCCAAAATCCCAAAATTGACCCAGGGTCTTTCGTAGTACTTGTCCGAACTATACCGGGACGTGGAAGGTGTCCGAATAATCGGCTCAGCTGCTCCCGTTGATGGATCCACTTTTTCCAACAAAAAATGATCTCTGAAAAAGAATGGGTCATACGGGTTGGCTCCATCCCGCCCCGGATAATATAGGATTAATTTATCCCTCCATTCCTCAAGGACCCTTCTCAAGCCCCCTCCGTCCTTCGCTTCGGTCAGGAAGGGCAATTTGATTTCCCGTTTGAATGTCAGGTCCGAGTTGAATTCGTATAGCCATCCGATGAAACTTGCCCCATAAAGCTTGTCGTCATTCGTGTATTTTAACTGAACAGGATAAAATACCTTATCCGGACCATCGAAGGGATAGCTTTGCTCGTGGAGGATTTTTCCACTTGAGTTAAATTCCAAGAGTTTGTTTTCCTTGAAATTGAACAGGACCCCTTTCCCGTCTTTGAACTCCAATCCATCTACAAGACCTAAATAATCTACCTGAATTGAATCGACGACGATTAGTTCCCATTCATTTGATTCGGATAGGTCTTTTTTCTCATTGGAAGTGCAGGAGAATAGGAAAATAGATCCAAGGATAAGGACTAAAAGTCGTCTCATTTTTCAACCAGTTTAACTTTGTAAATCTTCAAGAAATCCTCTTCCTCATCGGGATTGAAGGCTTTTTGGAACCAAAAATCTTCGGCCTCTCTCACAAATCCACCAGGATTGACCCAATCCGGAAACTGGGCTATGCCCAGTTGCTGGAATGAGGTTTTGTCCACCACAGCCATGCCCATCTTTCGGTCGCCCAAAAATGATTTTCTCATTGCCAAGGCTTCCTCCCTGTTTCCTTTTTGGAATTCCATAGTGATGGCTTCCGCTTGCTCGGTGGATAATCCAGGGTAAAACAAAACCAAGATACGATCCCCCCAAAGGCTGACTTTACGAATTGCTGCTGTGGAAAGGTTGGTGGATACCCCAACATCTGCCAGCTTTTCCAAGGGCTTCCCGGTGATTTCTGCAAAATCGGGAAGCTTCAAGTCCAGCGTTTTTTGGTGGCTGAGCGAATCTCCCAACCAGGCAAACTGATGAAGTCGGGGTTCTCCGGCGAAGGCCAAATACACATCTTTTTCGTCTGCTGCGAAATAAGGCTCAAAGTCACTTTGGATATAGCCATTCCCATTCTTGAATCGGCTGTCTTCCGGGAAGGGAATCCAAGCCCGGCTTGTGTTGTCTTCTAAATTGAGTACTTCCAAGGCCCGAAACCGGGAATAGAATTCCTTTTGGCCGACGTAGGATTCGAAGATTCGAAAGGATTTGCTGAGAATTAGTTGATTGTCCCCAGTTTTCAAGTAGTCAATGGAATAGCCCGGGAAATTGGTAAAAGTACTTCCCGAAAGCACTTCGGGATGGGGGATTTTGGCCTCCATTTTTCCCTCCAGATCATAAATATACAGGCCTGAAGTACCCGGAATCATCACCTGATTTTCGTCTAAAAAGGCGGGGAGCAAGAGGGGAAACCCAAAATTGTCAAAGGAATCTGGATCTTTTATAAACCGGCTCTGCACTTCTCCCTGAAGTTTCAGGATTAAGAATTCCCGACTTTGGGTATCGTAGATCAATACTTTGCCAAACTCCACATCTGCCAAGACGGGATTACCCAGAATGTCAATCTGAAGCGAATCCACTTTTTCAAACTCCCAGTTGGCTGGATTGCTTTTTACAATCGTCTCTTGAGCATTTGGATTACAGCTCCAGATTAAAAACCCAAAGGATAAAAGTAAGAGGTAAGAATATCGATTCATTTCCAGTTTTTTCACTAAAAAAATCAATGAATTTCTATAAATCAACAAAGTCACTGGAATATTTTTAAAAAGGAAAACCCGCCAGAATTAACTGACGGGTTTATCATTAAATGGGTTTTGCTTATCCAATCAGATTCCCTTCCTCATCCCAAACAGCCACTTTTCCTCTTTCTTCGGGCTTGAGGTAGATGCTGAGGTATTTTTCCGGATAGGAAAAGCCATGTTTATCCAGGACATTTTGCGGGACGCCGTCCCAAACATTGGGCTGATTGCCCAAATAGCCAATATATTTCCAGCCTGCTTCAGTAGAGAAATAGCCGGAGCAGGTCAAATTTCTGAGCATATTAAACCAGCGAACTCCACCGGAATAAGCTTCTGTGGCCTTTTCAGGCCAGGCCACTAAGTCCACGATTTGGATGACTTCTTCTTTGGATAAGTCATTGAACTTTTTCCCAAACAACTCATCTGCTTCAAAATCCAGCCACATCAATCCGCCCCGCATGGGGGTTTGCATTCCTGGTTGGTCTTTCATCATGAATTCGATGAAATCCGGCACTTTCAATTCCGTCGCAGAAGGAGACTCCGAATCAGCGGGCATGATGATGTCTACCAGTGTATTTAACTTTTTCATTTCCTCTTCGGTGAAAAAGGTTTCCGAAAGCAAACGTGCGTCCCGGGCCTTTTCTTCCTCTGTACGTCCACCCAGTGTGCCTCCATTCATTACCTGACCTTGGACAGCCACCTGCTCCGGCTCGCAACCGGTCAGCAACAAACCCGCTCCCACGGAGCCGGTAAAGAGCAATTTGAGGTTTTCTCTTCTGTTCATAGGTTAGATGTTTTTTTGTTTCAATTGTTCGACAATGTAATCGGAAGTTCTCCAAGACAGGGCCATGATAGTCCAGGTGGGGTTTTTGTCTGCCTGAGATACAAAAGGTCCCGCATCCACTACGAATACATTTTTGCAGTCGTGTGCTTGGCAGTTGGAGTTGAGGACGGAGGTTTTAGGGTTATTTCCCATTCGTGTGGTTCCTACCTCATGGATGATTTGACCGGGAGCTGCCAGACCATAATTGGTCTCGGGACCCGGTTTTGAACCCAAGAGAGTGGCTCCTGCATTGGTCAGGATTTCCTCGAAGGTATCCTGCATGTGCCTGGCCTGCTTGATTTCTTGGTCGGTCCATTTGTAATGAAATCGAAGGACTGGTATTCCGTATTTATCCACCACATTCGGGTCGATTTCGCAGTAGTTGGTGTACTGAGGAATGCTCTCTCCTCTACCTCCCATGCTCAGGGTGGAGCCATATATTCGGCGAATATCTTTTTTCAGCCCTTCTCCATAGCCTCCGTTGGGACTTGGGTTTCCAAACTCGTCCTTCAAATATTTTCGCATGCTGTCCATTCCTCCCCCAAATCCATAAGAGGGCTGGCTCATTCCTCCCCAATATTCGATGTGATATCCACGGGCAAAGTCCAACTTCTTGTTGTCCAGCCACCAAGGCGTGTAGAGGTGCATCCCTCCGACACCATCCTCATTGTACCGATCCCGGTCAAACAATTCGGGCAGAATACCCGCACGGCTTGCTCCCGTAGAGTCGTGCAAGTATCTTCCTAAGGCATCTGAATCCCCTCCGATTCCATTGGGGTGGGATTTGGATTTGGAGTTCATCAGAATACGGGAAGATTCACAGGCAGAGGCTCCCAATACCACTACTCTAGACTTGAGCTTGTACTCTTTCATGTCGATCTTGGATACGAAGGACACTCCGGTGGCCAATCCCTGATCGTTGGTAGTTACTTTACGGACCATGGAATGGGTGTAAAGATCGACCTTGCCTTTTTTCATTGCAGGATGTACCAGACAAGTCCCTGCAGAGAAATCGGCATAAGCTTGGCAAGCTCGATTACACTGATTGCAAAAGAAACAGACTCCCCGTTCATTGTTAATCGGTCGGGTGAGCATGGATAGACGCCCGGGTATCGTGGGAATATTTGCTTTTTCCGCTCCTTTTTTGATATATAGCTCATGTAGTCTTGGCTTGGGAGGAGGGAGGAAAAAGCCATCTGGCTCATTGTAAATGCCTTCTTTGGAGCCAAAAACTCCAATTAGCTTATCTACTTTATCATAATAGGGCTTCAGATCCTCATAGCCAATAGGCCAATCGTCGCCCAATCCGTCAATGCTGGCTCTTTTAAAATCATTGGGACCGAATCTCAAAGAAATTCTTCCCCAGTGGTTGGTTCGGCCACCGACCATTCTGGATCGGAACCAGTCAAAGGAAGTTCCGTCTTTGCGGGTGTAGGGTTCTCCATCGATATCCCATCCTCCAATAGCCTGGTCAAAATCCCCAAATGGGCGGATTCGTGTACCTGCTCCCCGTCGTGGGGATTCCCAAGGTGGACGAAGCTGCGTCCGATCTTCCTCTTTTGCCGGATCGAAATCACCTCCGGCCTCTACCACCGCCACGGAAAGGCCAGCCTCGGAGAGGACTTTAGAGGCCATTCCTCCTCCTGCACCAGAACCGACGATGATCACATCGTAGCTGTCTGGGGTTTCTTTGATTTGAAAGCTCATTTTTAAAAATTTTAATGAAGTCGAAAATATAGAGTAAAATTTTCGTGAATGGAAGTCAATTTTCCCAATTTCGAAAATTACGCTTAAGGATAGGTTATTTCCTGTCTCGATTCAATTTAAAAAATCGTATCAAAAAAATAGCCTCCAATTACAGAGGCTATTTATGGATTAGATATTTTCTTCTATAAAAGGCCAAACCGTCCCAAATACAATCTGATGACCTTCCTCGGTTGGGTGAATCCCATCCGGAAGATTGAGTTCAGGATTGCCGGCCACTCCTTCCAAAAGGAAAGGGATCAGTTTGACATTTTTCTCTTGTGCGACTGCAGGATAAATTTTCATGAATTCATCCGTGTACTCCTGTCCCATATTCGGTGGAATCTGCATCCCTGCCAAAATGATTTTGGTGTCAGGATACTTGCTTCTGACTTTGTCGATGATCGCCAAAAGATTTTTCTTCGTTTCGCTCAGCTGTATGCCTCGTAACCCATCATTTCCTCCCAGTTCGAGTACGAAAATGAAAGGTTCCTCTTCCAGAAACCAATCCAATCGGCTCAAACCACCCGCAGTGGTTTCTCCGCTTAGCCCCCCATTGATGACTTTGAAGTTTTCACCCAAGCTATCCAGTCTAGCCTGAACCAACCCCGGAAAAGCATCCTCCGGGTCGATGCCATAGCCTGCAGAAAGGCTATTTCCGAAAAACAGAATTACCTTCTGCTTTTCTTCCTGACTTTCAGACGTCGTCTCTGTCTGTTCTGCAGTTTGGGTTTCCGATGAATTTCCCCCACAGGAAAATAGAACCATTGAAGTGAACAGGAGCAGTAAAATCGCAAGGGTGGACTTTTGTCTTTTCATTTTTTGAGTGATTTACCTTTAGAAAGGAATTCTGAAAAAAAGGTTCAGATTGGCATCTCCAAACTCTGAATTTTTCCTTAAAAATAGCTTTTTCCTCGTTGGTCGAGCAAATCTCCCCGTCTGTCGAGTCGGCTTGGCCCATGCCGGGGAATTTTATTTTCTTTACATGGGTTGAAGTGTCAGACTTTAATTTGGCTAACCAATTGGCCTCAACCGAGTTTCTTTTCTACTTATCGCCTATTTACATTCCATGAGCATACTAGCTATTCGCAATCTTTCCAAGACCTATCAAAGCGGCAACCGCAAACTGACTGTCTTGGAAAATGTCAATTTTGAAATCCAGGCCGGGGAAACCATTTCCATCGTGGGGCCTTCCGGAAGTGGAAAAACCACCCTTTTGGGACTCTGCGCAGGACTCGATTCCGGCTCTACCGGATCGGTGGTCTTAAACGGCAAGGCTCTTGAAAATCTCAATGAGGATCAGCGCGCAGCGGTGCGCAACCAAGATGTGGGGTTCATTTTTCAAAACTTCCAACTTCTGCCTACGCTGACCGCTTTGGAAAATGTAATGGTTCCTCTGGAACTGAAAAAAAGAAAAGATGCGCGTCAAAAAGCCCAAGAGCTTTTGGAAAAAGTAGGACTTGGAGATCGTGCCACACACTATCCCACCCAACTCTCCGGAGGTGAGCAGCAGCGGGTTTCGATTGCCCGGGCTTTTGCCAATGAGCCGAAAATTCTTTTCGCAGACGAACCCACCGGAAACCTCGATACCGAAACGGGAGAGATGATCGAAAAATTGATTTTTGACCTGAATACCGAAAAAGGAACCACTCTGGTTTTGGTGACACATGACTTGGACCTAGCTGCCAAAACCCAGCGAATCATCCATATCAAGGGAGGTAAAATACAGGAGGACGCCCATGCCTGATTTCAATTGGATTTTGAAAATGGCGATGCGGGATTTTCGCAAAAATCTCTCCCGCCTATTGCTTTTTGTGTCCTCCATCGTGGTTGGGATAGCTGCCTTGGTAGCGATCAGCAGTTTTGGGGAAAATCTAGTCAAAGACATAGACAATCAGGCCAAGGAGCTCTTGGGAGCGGATTTGGTCTTGGAAAACAACAAGCCTTTGGGCGATCAGGCTATTGATTCTGCGGCCATCCAATTTGCCTCCGAGGTCAATTTTGCTTCCATGGTAGCTTTTCCTGCCAAAGACGCCAGCCGACTGACTCAGGTTAGGGCTTTGGAGGGAGATTTTCCTTTTTATGGAAAATTGGAAACGGTACCTGCAGAAGGAGATGCTGATTTTAGAAGTGGAGGCAAAAAAGCCTTGGTGGAAAAGACGCTCATGGCGCAGTTTGATGCACAAGTCGGTGACTCGATCAAGGTTGGGGCGGTAATGTTTCAAATCGTGGGCGAACTCCAAAAAGTCCCCGGTCAGACAGGGATCACTGCCACCGTAGCTCCTGCAGTCTATATTCCGATGGCCTACCTTGAGGAAACCGGGCTGGTACAATACGGAAGCCGGGTGGAGTACAATCGATACTTGCAGTTTACGCCTGGTACAGATGTGGAAGAACTGATCAAGCCCTTCGAGGACCAATGGGAGATCGATCGGGTAGATGCCGACACCGTCGAGGATAGAAAGAGATCCACCGGCCGTTCTTTCGGCAACTTGTCCAACTTCCTGAGCTTGGTAGCCTTCATCGCTTTGCTTTTGGGTTGTGTGGGAGTGGCCTCAGCAGTCAATGTTTTTGTTAAAGAAAAGCTCGCCTCTGTGGCGGTTCTCCGCTGTTTGGGAGTAGCATCTCGGGATGTGTTGTTGATTTATCTGGTCGAAATCGTAGTCATGGGTCTTTTCGGAGCACTAATCGGGTCGATTTTGGGCACCTTGCTTCAGTTTGTTCTTCCGGCCGTTTTTGCGGATTTCCTTCCTGTGGAGGTGACGGTGGGGATTTCCTGGACTTCGGTAGGTTTTGGGTTGATTACAGGACTTCTTGTGTCGGTATTGTTTGCCTTGCTTCCTTTGCTGAAAGTGCGGAATGTCTCTCCAATGGCTACATTGAGACCGGAAACTGCCGATTCCACCTTGCTAAAGGACCCTGCCCGCTGGGCGGTAGTTCTGGGGATTTTACTCTTTATCTTTGGATTTAGCTTTTACCTTTTGAAGCAGGTGGCCTGGGCTATCGGTTTTACGGCATTTGTATTGGTGGCTTTTGGAGCACTTTGGGGAGTAGGAAAGTTCATCATGTGGGCTGTGAGGCGGTTTTTACCGATTACACTTAGCTACCCCTGGAGACAGGCTTTGGCTAATCTTTATCGGCCAAACAATCAGACCATTTCACTGATTGCCACCATCGGATTGGGAACGGCAATGATCAGCACGCTCTTTTTCCTCCAAAACCAATTACTGGAGGAGGCCAAGTTTGCCGATAAAGAAGATCAGCCGAATATGCTGATGTTTGACATTCAAACTCCTCAACTGGTGGATGTCAAGTCCAAAGTGACAGGCCGAAAAATGCGTATCATCCAAGAGGTGCCTATCGTGACCATGCAGCTCAATGAGATTAATGGAATAGATAAGCGAGAGAATGAAGAGCTTCCAGACGAAGAGAATTACAGTCGTTGGCTGTACAACCGGGAGTTTCGAGTAACTTATCGGGATACCTTGATTTCTTCCGAAACCCTGACTTCAGGCGAACTGATCCCCTTGGGAGCTAGAGGAGACAGTGTGTTTGTCTCCTTGGAAAAAGGATTTGGAGAAGGGAATGGAATGAAAATCGGCGATGAGCTGATCTTCAATGTCCAAGGCCGTCCGATCAAAACCTACATCGGCAGCTTTCGGGATGTGAAATTCAATCAGGTTTCTACCAATTTCCTGGTGCTCTTCCCGAGTGGAGTTTTGGAACAGGCCCCCAAATTCCATGTGATCATCACCAAAACCCAAAACGACCGTCAAGCTGCCGATGTGCAGTCAGAGATCGTCCGGGAGTTTCCGAATATTTCAATCATCAATCTCGGGACGATTGTGGAGACCTTGGAGGATATCTTGGGTAAAATCAGCTTTGTGATCCAGTTTATGGCTTTTTTCTCCATTGCCACGGGGATTTTGGTGCTGATCAGCTCGCTGATTATCTCCAAGTATCAGCGGATGCGGGAAAGTATCCTTTTGCGGACTTTGGGTGCGAGCTCGGGCATCGTCCGAGTGATCAATACCTTAGAATACTTCTTTTTGGGAAGCTTGGCTTCACTTTCTGGAATCTTACTTTCGTTTATGGCCACCTTCCTCTTGGGAGAGTTTGTCTTCGAAATGAATTTCAGCTTGGCTTGGAAGGAAGGGTTGATCATTTATTTAGCAATCACTGGTCTGACAATTGTGTTGGGTTGGCTGAATGGGCGTCGAATCATCAATCAGCCTCCGATGGAGATTCTCCGCGGAAATGGATAAAACCAAATAAGCCTCCGAAAGGGGGCTTTTTTGATTTTAATCCTTGAAGATGCACCAGCTGGTTTTTTTTGAATTTGTGTTTATCTTCCCCAATCAAAGCTAAGCCCATGAAAACCAAGTTGTCAGAATCAGAAAAGTCTCCGCTTCAATCCATCGAGGAATGGGAAGAGGATCTTTTGGTTCGTTATCCCGAACCGAAATCCAAGCAAGAGAAAGCGAAGGAAGATTAGCGAAACTACCACGATTCCGAGAGGGTGGATACCGTCCGGGAATTTTACAAACTCAATCACACCTACCAGACCTATGATTTTGTGGTCGAAAAGGAAAAAGAGTTTCTCAGATTTGAAAAAAAAGAAATGCCTTTTTGGGATGCGGTAGATTACCTGAATACGCTTGTGGATGATTCGGATCCTGATACTAATTTGGATCAATTGCAGCATTTGTTGCAGACTTCAGAAGCGATTCGAGCAGACGGACACCCGGATTGGTTTGTTTTGACTGGATTTATTCATGATTTGGGAAAAGTACTTTGTCTCTTTGGGGAACCTCAATGGGCGGTGGTTGGCGATACGTTTCCGGTAGGATGCAAGCATTCCGACCGGATTGTTTATCCTGAATTTTTTGATTTGAATCCGGACTCAGAGGATGAGCGATACAATACCAAGTATGGGGTTTATTCTCATCATTGTGGTCTAGACCGGGTAAAAATGTCCTGGGGGCATGATGAATATCTGTATCAGATGTTCAAAAACTACCTCCCTGAGCCGGCATTGTACATGATCCGATATCACTCCTTTTACGCGCAGCACAGGGAGAATGCCTACGATCACCTGTTGAATGATCATGATCGGGAGATGTTTAAATGGGTGGACAAGTTTAACCCTTACGACCTGTATTCCAAGGTGCCTGTACCTCCTGATTCCAAGGCATTGAGGCCCTACTATGAGGATCTGGTGGCCAAATATTTGCCTTCCGTTCTTAAATTTTAACTGGTTGAAGGGGATGAGGCGATCATCCCTTTTGTATTTATTTGATTTCAAGAATCGTTTCCCCCAATCCATGTTGACCATTTTATCCTTTTTGGGCTTTACATTTTTGGTGGCGTTTATCTCTTGGTATAGGCTCAGAAAGGAAAACCTTAAATCCAGAGATGGGTATTTTTTGGGAGGCAGAAGCCTGACCGGGGGAGTCATCGCAGGATCAATGATTTTGACCAATATTTCCACAGAGCACCTTATCGGGATGAATGGATCCGCCTATAAGAATGGCATGATCATCATTGCTTGGGAGGTTACTTCCGCGATCGCCTTGGTGATTGCGGCTCTTTATTTCTTGCCTATTTACCTCAGAATGGGACTGGCCACGATTCCTCAATACCTAGCCTATCGCTACGATGAGACCACCAAGACGCTTGTTTCCATTCTCCTCATGCTTTCGTTTGTGCTCACTTTGCTTCCCATTGTGCTCTACACCGGTGCCATCAATCTGGAGAGTCTGTTTTCTGTATCTGAAATATTTGGTTTCAGTCGATCTCAGGGTGTTTGGATTTCCGTTTTGGCAATAGGAGGGATTGGTTCAGTTTATGCCATTCTGGGTGGATTAAAAGCGGTAGCCTATTCCGATACAATTAATGCTATCGGACTAGTCGTTGGTGGACTGGCTGTTCCGGTTTTTGCCCTTTGGGAAATCGGAGGCGGAGATATTGGGGTTGGTATGGCCAAAGTGTATGAAACTGTTCCTGAAAAATTCAACGTGATAGGAGCAGAAGATTCTGTTTTGCCATTCAGCACGCTTTTCACCGGTTTGATGATCAATCAGCTGTATTTCTGGGGAATGAATCAGACGATTATTCAGCGGGCCTTGGGTGCCAAAAATATGGCAGAGGCCCAAAAAGGGCTTTTGTACACTGGGATTTTCAAGATTTTGATTCCCTTGATCATCGTTTTACCGGGAGTGATTGCCTTTTACTATTTTGGTGAGGAGCATTTTGATGATCAGGATATGATCTATCCGATTTTGGTGAAGAAAGTTTTACCCGCTGGTATGATCGGATTTTTTGCTGCAGTGGTATTGGGGGCGGTACTAAGCACATTTAATTCGGTGCTCAACTCCGCATCTACCATTTTCAGTCTGGACATTTACAAAAAGATCGTCCGTCCCGACTCATCGGAACTTCAGTTGGTGCGGGTAGGGAAATGGGTTTCCTTGATTTTGGCGATTTCATCTATTTTGATTGCACCCATGGTGGGCAATGCTCCCGAGGGACTTTATCAGCTCATGCAGCAGCTGAATGGGATCTTTTTTATTCCCATAGCTTCTATTCTTTTGGCAGGCTTTTTTTGGCCGAAAATCTCAGCTGCCGGTGCCAAAGCAGGATTGGCAGTTGGGCTATTTTTTTACTTGTTCACCACCTTTATTTTCCAAGTAGATCTCCATTTTGTGCATGTATGGGGAATTGAGTTTTTACTCAATCTGCTGGTGATGTATCTGGTAAGTTTAAAATATCCTCCAAAAGAGGTGAACCAATTTCCTTCAGGGCCTCTCAATCTTCAATCCTGGCGATTGGCCAAACCGTTATCTGTTCTTCTTTGCGTGGTGACGGTATTGATTTATTGGTTTTTGGGGAGATAGGATATTTTGGCTTTAAAAACTTTTCCAAAGTTTTGAACTTTGGAAAAGTTGGTACTCTATTCTCACATTACTATCCTTTTAATAATCCTAAAAACTCGATCAAGCCAATCACTTCCGTTTCATTTTTGACCGGGAATCGCTCCTTTCCTGAGTAAATAACCCATTTTTTGGTGGCGCCGATATCCTCACAGGCATTATGAAAGCCTGCAGAAAGTGAGGGCGCACTAGATCTTTTTACTTCAATTGCCCACACTTCCTGGTTGTTTCTTTCCAAGATCAAATCAATTTCGGCTTGGTTGCTAGAGCGATAGTATCTCGGAGTCCAGGTGGAAGAGATCGTGTTCAAGATATTTTCTACCACAAAACCTTCCCAGCTGGCTCCTATGATCGGATGACCAAGCAGCTGGTCGAAATTGTAAATGCTTAGCAGGCCATGAAGTAAGCCCGTATCTCGAATGAAAATTTTTGGTGTCTTCACCAGCCTTTTTTTGATGTTTCCTGACCAAGGCTGCACTTGTCTTACCATAAAGAAATCCTGAAGGGTGTCCAAGTACGTTTTGACTGTGGTATGACTCACGTCCAGACTTTTGCCAATATTGCTTAGATTGGCCTGCTGACCATGAAAGTGGGCTAGCATCGTCCAAAACCGCTTCATCCGGGTGGCAGGAACCTGAGGGCCGAATAGCGGAATGTCTTTTTCTACATAGGTGGTGATAAAATCCTGTCGCCAATTCCAGCTTTCTTGGTCACTTTCCGCCAGATAGCTGTCCGGAAATCCTCCTCTAAACCAAAGTTTTTCCAAACTGAACCCTAGAGGATCATTTTGGTGGAGTTCATTGGCGGTGAAAGGAGTCAGTTCCAAGTATCGGATTCTCCCAGCCAAGGTTTCAGAAGACTGCTGGAGCAGTTCCTTTGAGGCCGAACCTAAAAGGAGAAAGTGGCCCGCCTTTTCTCCTGCCCGTTTTCGGATATCGACAAGGCCTCGGATAATTCGAAAAAGGTCTGGCTTACGCTGCACCTCATCGATGACCAAAAGTTGATTTTCAAATTGCCGAAGATAGCTTTCCGGGTCATCCAACTTGGCTAAGTCGGAATCCAACTCCAAGTCGAGGTAATGAACAGGTTTATCCAAAAGAGGCTTGGCAAACTCCAAGGCCAATGTGGTTTTTCCGACCTGCCTTGGTCCCAAAATAACCACTACAGGCATGGATTTCAGACCTTGGATTAGCTTGTTTTCAAGAGTTCGGTGGATCATGGGATTCTGGATTAACTTTCAAATTTCATGAAAAATAATCAAAAAGTATGCAAATTGAAAGTTTAACTTTCAATTTGCATGGTTTTATGGTCAATAAGTATGAAATCTGAAAGTTTGATGCTCAGCTCAACAGAACTTTTCCAAAGTCTAAATCTTTGGAAAAGCTTCAGCCAGCAAGAGGCTGAAACAAAAAAAGCCCGCATATCTGCGAGCTTTTGTCATGTACCCAGGGCCGGAGTCGAACCGGCACGAGTGTAACCTCATTGGTGTTTGAGACCAACGCGTCTACCAATTCCGCCACCTGGGCATTTCAAGTATTCCCGTTCCTTGCCGAACGGGCTGCAAATATGAAAACAAAAATGATTTCCTACAAACTCACTCCTGCACTTCCTGCAATTTTTTTATGCTAAATGCCTGCGGCTTTTCTGCGAATAAGGTCTTGGTATAGCTCCATACCGATTTAAAGAGCTCAGAATCACGATATTTATTCAGTGCTTCCTCACTTTCCCAATAGCTATAAGTCATGAAAATATTTTCTTCAGAAAAATCTCTCCAGAGCTCCAAATGATGACAACCGGGGAAATTTCGGATCGCTTTTTTGTTTTTTTCGAAATTTTCCAGAAATGAGGAGACCTCTTCGGGGCGGAAAACCATACGGACGATTCGGGTGAGCATCAGTTTTCGAAATTTATATAGACCACGCTATCCCGCTTTAGACCCAGCAGATTTCCAGCATGTCCATGGTTGATTCCGATTTCCAAAAGATTCAGGCTATTGAAAAAGGCATAGGGATCGCCGAGTTCCACCTGTCCATACCCTTTTTGCAGGCGCTGCACAGATTCCCGGCCAAACTGGATAGTGAATTTTCCCGGATTGAGTTTTTCAAAAACCTCTCGTTGAATATTGGTGATCAGATTTCCATAGCGATCGATTCGGATCACATGGCCTAGGATGTGTTCACGTGTTGCCTTGGCTTGTCGGGACATAAGTTTGCGGAATCCTTTCAGAGGACCTCCAAAATCATGGATTGCAGCTCCACTAGCCACTTTTGCTGCGATGGGGGCAAGAATGTCCTTGGTTGGAAAGGGAGTGTCCTGCAGGTGAATGTCCGCAAACTGCACCATGATCCCCGGTTCTTGCTCAGTAATCAGGCTGAGAATTCCATTGTTTGGGCAGATGAAAATATGGTCTTCAAGTTTGGCCCCCATATATCCCTGAGTCAAATCATCAGCAGTGTTGATCCCGACTAGGTGGACAGTGCCTTTTGGAAATTCTCTGAAAACAGACTTAAGCAAAAAAGCAGCATGCTCGATCTCGAAAGGCTCGATCTTGTGGCAAATATCGATAATGTTGAGTTGTGGATTAATGGAAAGCATTTTGGCTTTGACAGCCGGTACGTAGTAATCTTGGTCCCCGAAATCAGAGAGGAAAGTAACCAATGCCATAAGAGCAAGTCTATTAAAATTGTGTAATTTTGTTTGTAAGGGATCGAACAAAAATAGAAATTTTCTTCTTTAGCCCTTGAGCCATATCAAAATCCACAATCAGTTTGGTCGAAAAAGTAATCACATTAGAAAATATCCCATTGCCTGAATTTTTGGGCGCTGCCAATGAAAATATCAGGCAGCTTTCTCAGGCTTTTCCCCAAAGTAAAATCATATCCAGAGGGAATGAAATCCGCATTCAGGGTGGTGCACCAGAAATTCTACGGATCAATGATGTGATCAATCTACTTCTGGAGCACTTTGACCGATTTGGTCATCTCACCCCCGAAAATGTCAAAGATTATCTGGATGTAGAAGGAATCCCTTTTGCCGAAGCGAGCAAAGACCAGGTAATTGTCTTTGGAAATAAAGGACTCGTAATCAAGCCCAAGTCTCCCAATCAACGCAAGCTAGTGGAGGCAGCCGTAAAAAATGACTTGGTTTTTGCTTTGGGACCTGCAGGAACAGGAAAAACCTACATCGCTGTGGCCTTGGCCGTGAGAGCCCTGAAAAACCGGGAAGTAAAGCGGATAATTATTACTCGTCCTGCTGTTGAAGCTGGGGAAAATCTCGGGTTTTTACCTGGAGATTTGCAGGAAAAACTCGATCCCTATCTGAGACCGATCTACGATGCCCTTCAGGATATGGTGCCACCTGAAAAGCTCAAATACTACCAAGAAACCCGAGTGATCGAAATCGCACCCTTGGCTTATATGCGTGGGAGAACGCTCCATGATGCTTTTGTACTCCTGGATGAGGCTCAAAATACCACAAGTGAGCAGATCAAGATGTTTTTGACCCGAATGGGGCCTAACTCCAAGGTGATTATCACCGGAGACCAAACTCAGGTGGATTTACCGGTTCGACAGAAATCCGGCCTATCCGAGGCATTAAGGATTCTCAAAGATGTAAAGGGAATCGGAATCGTAAATTTGAGCGGAAAAGATGTCATCCGACACAAACTGGTCAAGGCGATCATCGAGGCCTACGAAAAGAATCAGGAAGAAAAAGATCAGCAGCGCTATGAGTCTCAAGGTCGAAAAAATTTCTGATCCATCCTCTTTTCAAGAAGCCGTCAAAATCCGTGAGCAGGTATTCGTCATTGAGCAGAAAGTAAGCAAGGAAGATGAATATGATCAGTTTGAAGAAAGTTCAACCCATTTTCTTGCTCGGATGGACGGTAAGCCTGTCGGTGCCGCTCGATGGAGATATACCGATAAGGGAATCAAGTTGGAGAGATTTGCCGTCTTGAAAGAATTCAGGGGAAAAGGAGTGGGAAAAAGTCTCGTAGAGGCTGTATTAAAAGATATTCATTCGGATAGTCATGCAGAAGGAAAAGTAAAGTATCTTCATGCACAGTTGGATGCAGTTCCACTTTACTCAAAATTCGGATTCAAAAAGGTAGGTGAAATGTTTGAAGAATGCAGCATTCAGCACTTCAAAATGCAATTGGCCTAATCCTTGTCGTATTTAGTTAACAAATTTTGAACACATGAAAAAAATTTTCCTATCTCTCCTTTTTGTGGGAATGACTATCAGCATGGTCAATGCCCAGCAGGTGATTTCATCCTCCTCTTCTTCCAATCCAAATCTGGGTAATTTTGAAAATGAGGTAAAAATCAATTTCCTCAATTTGATTCTTTTGGGATCATTTGAGGTGGGTTATGAGCGGTTTTTGAGTGATAATCATTCACTTGACCTCCAGCTTCATATCAATGATCGCTTTGGATACAATAGCCAGGGAAATGGTAAAAATTACAAAACCAACGCAGTTCAAGCTGGAATGAACTTCTATTTTGGTGATAATCCCAACGGGAGATTTCACCTTTATCCTTTTATGAAGTTTCGTTTTGGAGACTTTGAGGAGCCGGGTGATGGAGGAGTAGTGACTACAGATATGACCGCTTTTATATTTGGTGCAGGAGTGGGATATAAGTTTGAAGTCTCCGAGCACTTTGCTTTTGGACCTTATGCAAGTGTAGCCCGAAACTTCAGTGAGGCTGTCAATGATAAATTTACCTCTATCGAATTCAATGGGGGTTTTAGTTTAGGCTATAGATTCTAAAAGACCAAGCATATAAATAAAGAGCCCGCAAGGGTTCTTTTTTTGTTCAATTTTTTTAAATTAAAGCTTTAATTTTTCAGAAAATGAGATTTGGCGACTTTCCATTTTTGCGCTATCTGCCCTTTTTGATAGCGGGGATCCTTCTCGGAAAGCTATTTCCGCTTCAATCACTTTTGTCTCCATCTCTTGGCTTACTAGGGTCAATTTGGATGACTTATTTGATTTTCCTTGTCAAGAAAAATCTGACCTTTCGTCCACCGTTTGCTCTTTTGGCCTACACTCAATTGATTTTGCTTGGCTTTGGTCTTTCACTTTGGAACCAAAAGACCAAGGCAGAATCTCCAACTCCCTTTTCGACAAATTCACTGGGTTACCTAGCAGAGGCTCAGAAGTTTGATTCAGAAAAACCCAATTCTCGCGAGAATCTGGTAAGGATTCTGGCAATTAAAGATTCTACCGGCTGGAAAAGGGGGGATGGAAAAGTCCTGGTTTACCATCAGGATTCCCTTCAGATTCGGCCCGGAGACCTTCTTTTTATTTCCAAAATTCCTGAAGAAATATCTCCTACATCTTATCCTGATGAGTTTGATTATCGGGCATTCTTGGCCAAAAAGGGGATTTCTTACCGACAATTTATAGGTGAAAATTTACGGGTGATGGATTCCTTGCCTCACGAGTCTTGGAGGTTTGGCATGGATCGCCTGAGAAACTTTTTTTCTGAATCCATTGAGGCAAAAGTACCCTCATCCGATGCCCGACAGATTGCTCAGGCGCTATTGCTAGGGCAAAAAGAAAACCTGGACAAGACTTTGCGCAATTCCTACGCCGAGACCGGTACCATGCACATTCTAGCGGTTTCTGGTCTTCATGTCGGGATTATTTATTTGGTTTTGCTTTTCCCTCTTCGCCTTATAAAGCTAAAAGGAAAGCCCGAGAAAATGTATTTGATTGCTGTGATTGCGATTATCTGGATTTATGCGGCATTGACCGGGCTTTCCCCTTCGGTGGTAAGGGCTTCTACCATGTTTTCTCTGTTTTCCCTTGGGCAAATGAGACAGCGAAGACCTTCGATCTGGAATATCCTGGCTTTCTCGGCCATGATCATGATCGCTTGGGATCCGGATGTTCTCTTTGAAATCGGCTTTCAGCTTTCCTATGCGGCTGTGGCCGGAATTGTCGCTTTGCAACCCCTGATTGTAAGATGGTGGCTTCCACCAAATAGGGTTTTGGAGTACCTCTGGCAATTGGCCGCAGTCAGTATTGCGGCTCAGTTAGCGACTTTCCCACTTTCTGTTTACTATTTTCACCTGTTTCCCACCTATTTTCTATTCGCCAACTTGGTAGTTGTACCCTTGGCTTTTTTAATTATGGCTGTCGGATTGCCTTTCTTGGCTTTCAGCTGGGTATGGGGAGTAGGGGATGTGTTGGGCTGGGCGATCGACGGATTAATCCGAGTTCAGATTTGGACGGCGGAGTTCTTTCAGAGTTTGCCTTTCGGGAGCTTGGACCGATTGACTATTTCCATTTCCGGAATGCTTCTGGTTTGGGTGTTGCTTTTGATTTGGGGGAATTGGGAATGGGGTGACCGGAGAAAATTTACAGCGCTTTTCCTAATGGTTTGGGCTGTCTGGATTGGTGAGGGGATAATCAGAGAATCGAGCAAGCCTGCAAGGTCTCTATGGGTTTTCGCAGGAGAAAAAGGACTCCTTTTGGAATTGCAATCAGGTGACCAAACCTTATCCTGGAATCAAAGCTTTCCTCTGGATCAGCTGAGCTTTTCTATCGATCCCAATCGAGTTCAGGAAGGTAGAAGTTGCTTTCCGGAACCACTGGAAGCGGTCTTCTTGGATTCAATTTTTAGGGTTCCAGGTTATGATTTTTCTTTTTCAGTAGATCAAAAAAGGATTTTCTGGAATAAGGAAAAGCCAAAGTCAATTCGCTATTTTCAAGGCAACGAAGTGGAATCGGGTCAGATAGCAGAAAGCATTGTGATCGATGAAACAGGCTTTCGGGTGATTTTCTGAAATCTTTTTTGACCTTGGGATTTTCTGACCCAACTTTATCCCAACAACCCAAATAGAATGGAAAAATTAGTAGTAGTAGAGGTAAAAGAACGGATAGGTTGGATTACACTCAACCGGCCGGAAAAAAGAAATGCAATGAGTATCGATCTGATTGCCTCCCTTTCCGAGGCCTTGGAGGTACTTGCTGGCAATTCGGAAGCTAAAGTGATCGTGCTCAAAGCAGAAGGAAAGGCCTTCTGCGCAGGAGCTGATTTGGATTATATCCGACAGTTGCAAAATTTCACTTTCGAAGAAAACTTGGAAGACAGTCGGAAGCTGCTTGATCTCTTTACCAAGATATATGAATACCCTAAGCCGGTGATAACGCAGGTTCAGGGACACGCGCTAGCAGGAGGATGTGGGCTGGTTACAGTCTGTGATTTTGCTTTTTCGGCGCCGGAAGCACTTTTTGGATATACCGAAGTGAAAATCGGCTTTATTCCTGCCTTGGTGTCAGTCTTTCTTGCGGAGCAGATTGGGCAGGCCAAAGCGACGGAACTCTTGCTTTCCGGTGAATTGATTTCTGCTCAGAAAGCTACCGAACTGGGCCTGATTACTCAAGTGGTGGCAGATGGGGCTTTGGAGCAATTCACTGAGGAATTTGCTCAAAAGCTGATTCAATCCAATTCCGGCCTAGCCATGAAAGAAACTAAGCGCCTTCTTCGATCCCTTGGAAAGCAGCAAAGGGATGAAGCGCTAATCGCAGCGGCAGAGGCCAATGCCCGAGCCCGTGCCAGTGAAGACTGTATCCAAGGTATCGCTGCTTTTTTGTCCAAAACCAAACCCGTTTGGTAGGTGGAGGATCAACTGAGTCATATTCTCCGGCAGGTTTTTGGATTTGAGGACTTTCGTCCAGTCCAAAAGCAGGTTATTGACTCGGTTTTATCCACTCGGGACACCTTGGCCATTTTGCCTACTGGGGGAGGAAAAAGTCTTTGTTATCAAATTCCAGGATTGGCTAGACCGGGGATTTGTCTGGTCGTCTCTCCTTTGATTGCCCTGATGAAAGATCAGGTGGACAACCTGAAAGCAAAAGGAATCAAAGCGGCAGCGATATTTTCCGGGATGAGCAGCAGAGAAATTGATACCACCCTGGACAATTGCATCTATGGAGACTATAAGTTCCTGTACGTTTCTCCCGAACGATTGAAAACCGAGCTGTTCATCGAGAGATTCAAGCAGATGAATGTCAATCTGATTGCTGTCGACGAAGCGCATTGTATTTCTCAATGGGGCTATGATTTTCGCCCCAGCTATCTGGAAATTGTCAAAATCCGGGCCTATCATCCCCGAGCCCAAGTCCTTGCACTTACCGCCTCAGCGACCCCAGAGGTAGCCAGGGATATTCAGGAAAGGCTGGAAATGAATTCCCCGAAGGTAATTCAGCAGAGTTTTGCACGAAAAAATCTCAGTTACAGTGTCCGGCAAGTGGAAAACAAACTGGAGAAAGGGGTGGAGATTCTGAACAAGATTCCCGGCACGGCGATTTGGTATGTGCGCAATAGGCAGGGTACCCATCAGATAGCAAAAAGTCTTCAGCAGCTCGGAATCTCCGCTTCCCCGTATCATGCCGGACTTTCCAATGAAGAACGTTCGTCCAGACAGGAGTCATGGAAAAAAAATCAAATCAGGGTGATGGTCAGTACCAATGCTTTTGGAATGGGCATTGACAAACCGGATGTTCGGGTGGTTTTGCATAGTGATCTGCCGGAAAATCTGGAAAACTATTACCAAGAAGCCGGACGAGCTGGGAGGGATGGCGCCAAAGCCTTTGCCGTTCTGATGGCAAATGAACAGGATTTTGAGCAGGTGATGAATCGATCTGCTCTAGTCTATCCGCCGATCGAATACCTTCGGAAGGTCTATCAGTGCTTGGCCAATTATTTTCAGTTGGCAGTTGGCACTAATCTGATGAGCAGTTTTGATTTTGTGATTTCGGATTTTTGTGACACCTACCAGTTAGGAGTTTTGGAGACCTTTTATGCGCTTAAAGTACTCGAAGAGGAGGGATTTATTGAGCTGAGTGAGAGTTTTTATGTCCCCTCCAGGATTCATTTTTTGATTAATCCTACCCGGCTTTATGAAGTTCAGATTGCCCATGCCAAGCTTGATCCGGTCATCAAAGTGCTCCTGAGGACTTATGGCGGCAATCTTTTTTCCGAATACCTCAAAATTCAGGAAAACAAATTGGCCAAAGTGCTTGAGATGAAGGAATCCGAGCTAGTCAAAGCTTTGCGTCAGCTCCACCAAATGGAAGTGCTGGACTACGATCAGAAAAAGGATCAGCCCCAACTCACTTTTCTGACTCAGCGATACGACGCGGGCAAGCTTCCGCTCAATTTTCAGCGAATTCAAGCTCGAAAGGAGCTCACTATGGAGAAAGCCAAAAGTATGGTGGAATATGCCCATCAGGGCAGAATATGCAGATCCAGATTCATTCAGGGCTATTTTGGGGAAATGACTGAGGAAGATTGCGGAATCTGTGATGTTTGCATTTCAGGCAAAAAAGCCAAGATTCCCGAAAAAGTAGAAGATTGGCTCACTGAGAAAATTTTGGAAACTTTAGCTCAAGGCGGTGAGTTAAGTGAAAGTGATCTTTTGGAAAAGATCAATAAACCCGCTACTCCTCCTCATCTCCAACTTGTCCGTCAATTGATCGATCAGGGAAAGATCACCAAAACCAAGGAGGGAAAACTGAAATTGATCACTCATGGCTAATTTCCTCGATGATTTATTCAAAAAACTTTTCAAACCTTCGGAAAATACCCCGATGAAGGTGAAAGAAAACTTTGTCATCCAAGAGGAAGATCAAAAAGATCTGGATGAGTGGATGGAGTCTGCCGAGTGCCAGCGGTTTTTTGATCTGATATTCAGAAATTATCATTTCAAGCGAACCCAAATCAACGAAAGACCACAAGTTCACATTATGCAGTCTCCCTATGCCAATGGATTTGCGGTGACCTACGATGAACCCTTCGATTTTCAATCCTTTTCCAGGATTTTCTTGGCTTTTAGCCGTCGTATTTTAGCTTTGGGATATCATCAGGTCAGTTTGGATCGAAAATTTGAAGAAATCAACGAACAGGTAAAGGTGACTGAGAAATTTTATTTCAAGCCGCCTTTGCAAGTACCCAAGGAAGGGGAGTTGATTTCTCAGCTTTTTGGAAATGTGGCCCTGGAAAAAGTCTCGATTGACAATCAACCCAGCTATATCAAATGCCTGGCGACGGTATATTCCGATCGCCTGTACCAGGATGCCGGCTCCTTCGATCAGCTGTTGGATGGCATCTTCAAAAAAAACAACAATGGATAGACTCAGTCTGAGAAATCAACTTCAGGTATACAGAACACCCTACGAGGAAGAATCCCCCTTTATTGCCGATTTTCTGGAATTGACCCAAGACCCCTTGGCTTACAAAAGAGAAAGGCTGGCGGGCCACTTTACTGCATCTGCCTGGATTGTCAATAAGAAACGTACCCATACACTTTTGACTCTTCATCGCAAGTTGGGTCGATGGTTGCAATTGGGAGGCCATGCCGATGGAAACGAGAATCTGATCGAGGTGGCAATGAAAGAAGCACAAGAAGAAAGCGGTCTTCAAAGCCTTCGTCTGGTGGATTCCACCATTTTCGATCTGGATAAGCATATCATCCCGGAGCGTCCCCATGTGCCCGAGCATTTTCATTTCGATGTTCGCTATCTATTGGAAGCGGATATTCAGGAACCATTGCAGATTTCTGAGGAAAGCATTTCTCTTGCTTGGATAGCTTTTGACTCGGTAGTGGACATGATCGGATACAATCCCTCCATACTGAGGATGTTGGAAAAAACGAGCAAATCAGAAATATTACTTTAATGCCTCAGGTTAATCCAGCAGAGATTCGTTCTGCTTTTTCTTTTTCAAAGCCCATCCAAGTCCGCTTTTCCGATATTGATGGATATCTTCATGTAAATAATGGCATCTATTTTAGCTATTTCGAACACGCACGGGCGGTATTTCTCTATGAGGCCTGTGGCTGGAACGTGCTGACTGTGGGGACTGTGGTCGGTCGGGTAGAGATCGATTATCTTCGTCCCATCCATATGGAAGATCAGGTGGAGGCCTTGGTCAAATGCACCCGGGTTGGGAATTCCTCCTTTGATCTGGATCAATACTTGGTGGGAAAAAATGCCGCCGGAGAAGAATTGGTCTTCGCAAAATGCAAATGCGTTTTGGTCTCTGTAGATATGAAAACCATGAAACCGGTACCGGTTCCTGCCGAATACCGAACCAAATTGAAGCAGTTCTAAGGCCCAATTGCCTATCTTTGCGCAAAAATTACCCTCCCGTGAGAAAAATCTGGTTGATTACATTGCTTTTTGCAGGCTTGTTTGCATGCAGCCCAAGTGAAGATGAATTGATGCAAAAAGGCATGCAAAAGATGGATTCCCAAGCTTGGTCAGATGCCGTTCGCATTTTTGATCAATTGCTGGAAAAAAATCCTACCAATGCCACCGCACTTAATGCCAAGGGAGTTGCGCTTTTTCAACAAGGAAAAATTCAGGAAGCGATTCCTGTTTTTGACCAAGCCATAACGGCTGATTCGACCAGTTATAAGCCTTGGTTTAATCGGGGAAATGCCAAAATGGAGCTGGAGAAATACAAGGAAGCCTTAGCCGATTTCAATATTGCGAGTGCCTTGGACGCCAGTCAGACGGATATTTTTTTCAACAGGGGTACCGCTCTTCTGAATATGGAGCAATACGAAGACGCGCTCTTGGATTTTCAGGCTGTGCTGGAGTCAGACCCCAATCAAGCGGATGCACATTTTCGAAAGGCAAAGGCTGAATTGGGCTTGAACGACCCTCTCCACGGACTGGAGTCGCTCACCAACACCGTCAATCTGGACCCGAAAAACGCCGAGGCTTACTACCTTTTGGGAGTGACTAGAATGAGTGCTCTGGGTCAAAAAAGTGAGGGCTGTGCTGATCTGAAAATGGCTCTTTCTTTGGGCTATACCCAAGCGGAAACCTGGATCAAAGACTTCTGCGAAGACTAAGCCATGGCTGAAATCGGAAAAGATATTGCCCAAGCCCAGTATTTTTTGGAAAATGGCCAACTCGTGGGGATTCCTACGGAGACTGTCTATGGTCTTGCCGGCAATGCCATTAATCCCGAGTCAGTCGCTTTGATTTTTGAGACAAAAAATCGTCCCAGTTTTGATCCGCTGATCTTACACACCTCTTCTTTGAAAAGAGTAGAGGATTTTGTTTTGGATTTTCCGGAAAGGCTGAAAAAACTTGCGGATTCCTTTTGGCCGGGGCCACTGACCTTGCTTCTGCCGAGAAAGCCCATTGTGCCTGATTTGGTAACCTCGGGATTGGAGCGGGTAGCCGTTCGGGTGCCCAAGCATCCCCAGACCTTAGCCTTGCTTGATTCCCTTGATTTTCCTTTGGCAGCTCCCAGTGCCAATCCTTTTGGCTACATCAGTCCGACCACTCCTGCTCATGTAGAGGCCCAATTGGGAGATAAGATTCCTTACATACTTGATGGAGGGGCTTGCGAAGTAGGCTTGGAAAGTACGATAGTGGGTTTGGAAGGAGATGACGTGGTGATCTATCGATTGGGAGGATTGGATATTTCAGAAATTGAAAAGCAAATCGGTCCCATAAAAGTGAAAGACCATAGTTCCAGCAATCCTTCCGCCCCGGGTCAGCTGGAGAGCCATTATGCGCCGAGAAAGCCTTTTGTACTGGGAGATTTGGAAAAGCTCATTTCTGAAAAGAAAGAAGAAAGAGCATTGTTTGGGGTGCTGAGTTTTTCAAAGCATTTTCCCGGTGTGGAAAATCAGTTCATTTTGAGTGAAAAAGCTAATCTTCAAGAAGCCGCCAAAAATCTTTTTGCAGTCATGCGTAGTTTAGATCAAAGCAACGCCGAAATAATCTTAGCAGAGCTGATGCCGGAAACAGGATTGGGAAGAGCAATCAATGACCGGTTGAGAAGAGCTGCAGTCAAATAACTTCTAAGTATAATTTCGATGTCTTCCTCAAAAGACAAATTTTTCAATCTTTCAATTTTTGAATCTTCCAATCATCCTATCCATTCAATCGATTACGGAATCCCAAGCCGAAGAATTAGCAAATTGATCATGGGCAAAGGGCAAGATTTGCATGAAATTGGCTTAAATTCAAACTCTTTTTAAAAGACAAATTTGAAAAACCATTAAACTAATCTTATGAGTTCAACCGTAAAAAATGTCGATAGCCTGAGTTTTGCAGGGAAGAAAGCGCTCGTTCGAGTGGATTTCAATGTACCTCTGGATGAGAATTTTGCTGTCACTGACGATACACGTATTCAGGCTGCAATCCCCACGATCAAGAAAATTTTGAAAGATGGAGGATCTGCTATTTTGATGTCTCACTTGGGTAGGCCCAAAGGTGGACCTGAGGATAAATATTCCCTGAAGCACATTGTGTCGGCAGTGGAAGCAGCTTTGGGACAAAAGATCAAGTTTGCCGGAGATTGTATTGGAGAAGAAGCGGTTAAGTTGGCGGCTGGATTGGGATCGGGAGAGGTTCTTTTGTTGGAAAATCTCCGCTTTTACAAAGAAGAGGAAAAAGGTGACAAGGACTTTGCAGGCAAATTGGCTAAACTAGGAGATGTCTATGTAAATGATGCCTTTGGTACAGCCCATCGGGCGCATGCATCCACAGCCGTGATTGCTGAGTTTTTCAAAGATAAGGTAGCGGGCTACCTCATGGAGTCCGAGTTGACTAATGCCGATAAGGTATTGGATAAGGCAGAAAGGCCATATACTGCTGTAATGGGTGGAGCCAAGATTGCAGACAAAATCCTGATAATTGAGCGTCTATTGAACAAAGTGGACAATCTGATTATCGGAGGCGGGATGTCCTACACTTTTGCGAAAGCCAAAGGTGGCCAAATCGGAACATCCCTTCTAGAAGCCGATAAAATGGATTATGTCCTCGAACTGATGGAAAAAGCCAAAGCAAAAGGAGTGAATTTAATTTTGCCGGTAGATACAGTCATTGCGGATGCCTTTGCCAATGATGCCAACCAAGACTTGGTAAGTAGCGGAGAGATTCCTGATGGTTGGATGGGCTTGGATATCGGACCAAAGACCAGAGAGCTTTTCGGCAAAACCATATTGGAATCCAAAACCATACTTTGGAATGGTCCAATGGGGGTTTTTGAAATGGAATCTTTTAACAAAGGAACAATAGCAATCTCTGAGTATGTGGCTCAGGCGACTCAAAAAGGAGCTTTCTCCCTGATCGGAGGAGGTGACTCAGCCGCTGCAGTGAATAAGTTTGGATTCACGGATCAGGTTTCCTATGTGTCCACCGGTGGAGGAGCTTTGCTGGAGCACATGGAAGGAAAAGTACTTCCTGGAGTAGCTGCTTTGGCAGAGGAATAAGAAATTTTATCCAACAGCGAAGAGGCTGTCTAAAAAGTGAGTTTGTCACATTGAGCGAAGTCGAAATGTCGTCCGGAAAGCTGGAAATGGCCTTCGACTCCGCTCAGGCTGACAACGAAACGATTTAAGAGACAACTTCTTTATTTTTTTGACACCAAAGGCCTTCCCAAAAGGTAAAACTTAGGAAAAGCAAAAGGTCAGAAATTCAATTCCACCATCACCGGAAAATGGTCCGATGGGTATTTTTTTCCATAATTATCCGTCAAGATTCCATGGCGGAGAACCTCGATTCTCCCGGAAACGAAAATATGGTCGATAATTCCATCCGGCATTTTTTCCCAGTCAAAACCGGTAAATGTCCCCTTGGGACCGTAAGAAGGTGTTTTTGAAATCAGACGGGCATCCTTCCAGTTGTTGTTGGAAACGATGGTTTCATATGCGGGATTGTCCGGAGTTACATTGAAGTCTCCCATCCAGATGACCGGAAGATTTTCGGTATTGATTTTTTGAATTTGTAAAGCGACCAGTTTGCTGCTTTCCTCTCTCGCCAGCTGTCCGATATGGTCGTAGTGGATATTGAACACATAAAACCTAGCCCCATCCTTACTTTTAAACCTTCCCCATGTGCAAATCCGATTCAAGGATGCATCCCAACCTTTGCTTGGTTTTTCTGGAGTGGGAGAAAGCCAAAAAGTCCCCGAATCTTCCAATTGATATAAATCAGGATCATAGTGAATCGGTGAAAACTCGCCCTTTTCCATGCCATCATCCCGGCCTACTCCGATGGATTGGTATCCCAAGCCTTCATTGATTTGCCTCAATTGATGAACCAAGGTTTCTTGAGTTCCAAAAAGCCCAATCTGATGAAATTGAATTAAATGAATAACATGGGGTGCCCGGTCTTTCCAAAGATTGCCTTCATCGTTGGGGTTGTCCCAGCGAATATTAAAGGTGGCAAAACGGTGGGTTTGAGCTGAAACAGGTCCTAATAAAAGGAGCGAAAGTAATCCCGCTAGCAGCGAGTGGATTAGGTTGGCTTTTGAGGTCATGATGAACTTATTCGTGTAAAAAGGCTTATTGATCTAGAAAACACATGCTATTTTAAAAGTATGAAAACCATTGATCCCAACGAACTCAAAACCCAAGATTTGCAGGCCATTTTGCAGGGGGCAGTAGCTCCTCGGCCGATTGCCTTTGCCAGTACTGTGGATTTGGAAGGAAATGTGAACCTCAGTCCATTCAGTTTTTTCAATCTTTTCAGTGCCAATCCTCCGATTCTCGTTTTTTCTCCTAGTCGAAGAGTCCGTGACAATACCACCAAACACACGCTGGAAAATGTACTGGAAGTGCCCGAAGTGGTGATTCACATCGTAGGATTTGATCAGGTGGAGCAGATGTCTCTGGCCAGTACAGAATATCCCAAGGGGGTCAATGAATTTGAAAAGGCGGGACTGACGTCTGTTAAATCCGACTTGATTACTCCTCCTCGGGTCAAAGAGTCCCCGGTAGCTTTTGAGTGCCGGGTGAATGAGGTCAAATCTTTGGGTGATCAAGGAGGGGCCGGGAATTTGGTGATCTGTGAGATTCTCAGAATTCACTTGGATGAAAGGATTCTGGATGAGCATGGGGCCATAGATCCTCACATTCTAGCACCTGTCGCGCGTTTGGGAGGAAGTTGGTATTCCAAAATTACCCCGGATTCCCTTTTTCAAATCCCAAAACCCTTAACCAAGCTTGGAATCGGGGTGGACCAGATTCCCGAGGAAATCAGAAAAAGTCCTGTACTGACAGGAAACAATCTGGGACGCTTAGGAAATGTGGAACAATTACCCTCCCAAGAAGAAGTGGAGGAACTTTCCCGATCTTCGGAAGTTCAAGAAATGCGGATTCGATTCCAAAATGACCCCGACTCATGGACGGATCATTTGCACAGGTGGGCAAAAATGGAATTAGAAGCCGGAAATGTAGAAAAGGCTTGGCAAATTCTCCTTCAAAAGCCGTAAAAGCAAAACCCCTCAAATTCCGGAATTTGAGGGGTTTTTTGGTTTAGAATGCTTTGATTTATTTGATAGTGATATCCTGTGGCATGCGAACTTGCACGCCCTGATAGTGCTTGATCTTCTGTATTTTCTGATAAAGTGGATATTGGTCTCCAAGGTATACCTGAAGAAGTTTTGCCTGGACATTGTCGGAGAATGAGGTCATGAATTCTTCAAACCAAGGCTTTTGTTCAGGATAAAATACCACCCTGTAATCATCACCTGCGTCGATTTTGGCAGCTGCAATTTCAATAGCAGTATCCAATCCTCCCAAGACATCCACCAAGCCTCTGGCTTTGGCCTGATTTCCTGTCCAAACGCGTCCTGAGGCCACTTTCTTTACAGAATCAGGATGCATACCCCGGCCTTCAGCCACTCTGGAAATGAAGGTTTCATATCCGTCTTCTATCGAGGATTGGATGATCATGCGCTCTACTTCGGTGGTTGGTCGGCCCGGATTCATAAAGTCAGAGAGTTCGCCTGTGGCTACTACATCCGTTGTGACACCAAGCTTGTCATTGATTAGCTCCTGTACATTAAACCACAAGCCAAAAATACCAATAGAACCCGTGATGGTATTGGGTTGAGCTACGATCGTGTCTGCAGGGGCTGAGATGTAATATCCCCCTGATGCGGCCACTTCTCCCATGGATGCAATTACCGGCTTGGCTTTTTTGGCCTCTGTCAGTTCTCTCCAGATCACATCTGAGGCTAGAATAGATCCCCCCGGTGAGTTGACACGAAGTACGATGGCTTTGATATTGTCGTCTTTGCGGGCTTTTCGGATTTCCTTTGCAAACTTCTCCGAGCTGATTACTCCCTCAGCACTTCCACCGACGATTTCCCCTTCGGCAATGATGACGGCGATTAGGTTTTTGGAGGTGATATTTTTTGACTTGGCCAAAGACGCCAGATCAGTAGCATTAATTCTGGAGATGTCTGCATCTTCCTCCAATCCCAGCTTTTCTCTCAGCTTAGCATGCACTTGATCCTCGTAGAGCAATTCGGTAGCCAAGCCATAGGTCACAGCATCAGCAGGCTTTCTTACCAGCATTTTTGAGTTGATTTTCATCAGGCTGTCCGGAGTCATTTTCAGACTTTCAGCAATGAGATTGACAGCATGTGCATTGATGTCATCCAGAAAATATTGGGTCTGAAGTCTGTTTTCCGGGCTCATTTTGTCCAAAATGAAAGGCTCAACGGCACTTTTGAACTCGCCCACGCGGAATACTTCAGGCTGGATTCCCACTTTTTCGAAGAAGCCTTTCAGAAAAATAGATTCAGAAGCGAGTCCGTTGAAGTCAATGCCTCCTAAGGGATTGAGGTAGATTTCGTCAGCTACAGAAGCCAAAAAGTAACCCCCTTCTCCGTAGGCTTCGTCATAGGCAATGATAAATTTTCCTGATTCTTTGAAATCAAGAAGTGCTTCTCTCAGGTCCAATAATCCCGCCTGTCCGGCCAAAATCAACCCGGTGTTGAGATAAATCCCCTTGATATTATCATTGGTTTTTGCTTCTGCGATTGCCTTCTTCAAATTGATCAAACCCGCATTCATTTGATTTCCGAAAGGGTTTCCAAAGCCTCCAAAATCAAAATCATTATCCGTAGTTCGCTCTACTAGCACTCTTCCGTTGAGATTCAGGTGCAACACGGTGTTTTCTTTCACTTTGACCTCTTTTTCGGAAGAGGAGGCAATGATCCCAATGATCCCAAAAAGGACGAGAAAACTGAGAATCGAAAAGACAAAAAGACCGACGATGACGGCCAATACGTTACCTAGAAATTTCATTTTTTATACTTTGTTTTTTTCTTTCTTTTTCAAATCCAATTTACTACAACTACAAAAGCAAATTAGTTTTTTGCAGTCTATTGGAATTTTAATTTGCCCAAAATTAACTCAAATTGGGCGGTGTTTACAATCACCTAAGTGATAAGCGATGCAAACAGAGGTTGTGTTATGTTTAGGAGGGAACAAAGGTGACCGGGAAAAGTTGCTTTTTCGGGCTATTGAGTGTTTGAATGATCATTTCCAGCTCCTTCGGGTTTCCAAAATCTACGAAACAGCGGCTTGGGGAGGCGTGGCAAAGGGGGATTTTTTAAATCAGTTGGCTATCATCTCTACTGGACTCGATCCTGATGATGTTTTGGATATCCTTCAGGAAATTGAGCGGGATTTGGGGAGAAAGCGGGAAGATCCCTGGGGCGACCGAACCATGGATATTGACATCCTGTATTTTGGAGATCAAAAGATTGAAAATGAGCGACTCTCCGTGCCTCATCCTTTTATTGCCGATCGGAGATTTGTGCTTGTCCCCTTGGGTGAGCTTCTTCCTGATTTTAGACATCCCCTATCCGGGAAAACTCCCCTGGAAATGCTTCAGGAATGTGGTGACCCCAGCGAGGTGAAGCTTTATGAAAAGTAAAGAGGCTGTCTCAAAAGTAAAGTTTGTCACATTGAGCGAAGTCGAAATGTGTTCCAGATAATTGGAATTTGCCTTCGACTCCTGTCACCCTGAGCACTTTAGAGACGAGAGTCTCGAAATCGAAGGGTCAGGCTGACAACGAAACGATTTATGAGATAGCCTCTTCTTTTTTGATTATAAGCCTGACACTTCGGCTTCAGGATGGATTTTTTTGACCAGCCCTTGGAGAACCTTTCCCGGTCCGCATTCTACAAATTGGGTGGCTCCGTCTTTTACCATGTTTTGTACTGATTGAGTCCATTTGACAGGAGCAGTAAGCTGAGCGATGAGATTCTGCTTGATGGTCGCCACGTCAGAGACTGCTGTCGTACTTACATTTTGATAGACCGGACAAGATGGGGTATGAAATTCAGTTGCTTCAATCGCTTTTTGGAGTTTTTCACGGGCAGGTTCCATCAGCGGAGAGTGAAAAGCTCCTCCCACAGGGAGAGGGAGTGCCCGCTTGGCACCTGCAGCTTTCATTCGCTCACAGGCGATTTCGATTCCTTTATTAGTGCCTGAGATGACCAGCTGCCCGGGGCAGTTGTAATTGGCCGGAACGACTCTTTCTTCTACTTCCGAACAGATTTCCTCTACCTTTTCGTCAGCAAGTCCTAGGATAGCAGCCATGGTGGAGGGGTTGATTTCGCAGGCTTCCTGCATGGCCAATGCTCGCTGATAAACGAGTTTGAGGCCGTCTTCGAAGGAAAGGGTGCCATTGGCAACTAGGGCTGAAAACTCCCCCAAGGAATGTCCGGCGACCATGTTTGGAGCAAAATCTGGGGTGGTTTTGGCCAAAATAACCGAATGCAAAAAGATAGCAGGTTGGGTCACTTTGGTCTGTTTTAGCTCTTCGTCCGTTCCTTCAAACATGATGTCAGAGATGCGAAACCCCAGGATTTCATTGGCCTGCTCAAAGAGCGCTTTAGCTTCTGAGTTTTCTTCATAAAGTGATTTTCCCATCCCCGGGAATTGGGCGCCTTGACCCGGAAAAACAAATGCTTTCATGTGTTTTTGTTAATGATTTGAGCCCTCACCTGAAATCTAAATCAGCGTCTAGAGCTTCATGAACTAGGCTAATCACTTGGACTAGATTTCACTGGGTAGGGTAGGTTGAAGGGGCAAATATAGGCGATTTTACTTCCTCCACCCATTACATCAGCTGATCGACCAGCTTGAAGTGGTCATGGATGACGGCTTTATTGTTTTCTCCCAGCCATCGGATAAAGGCTTTAATAGCCGGCGGATGATTTTTTTGCTTTAGCCAAATCAGCTTCCAATCTGCAAGAAGAGGAAGTCCTTCAAATTCCAGAATCTCAATCCGTTTGTCGTAAATCTCCTGATGCATAGAAAAAATAGAAAGGACTGAAACCCCTAATCCAGCCATTACGGCCTGCTTCACAGCCTCATTGGTTGCCAATTCCAGTTTGCTTTCGATGCTGATATCTTTCTCGTTGAAGAAGGACTCCATTTTTGTCCGGGTTCCGGATCCTTTTTCCCGGAGGACAAAGGGGATTTTGTGCCAGTTTCCTGCATTGATTTCTTTTTGATACAGCTCTTTTTTCTCCGGGGCACAGGCGAGGTACCATTTATTTTCGGCGATGGTGATGCTCTCCAAATCCATATCTTCCGGCCATACAGAAACCAAAGCCAAGTCTGTGGTATTTTCCTGGAGATGGGACAGTACCGTAAAGCGGTTGGACACTTCCAAGCTGATTTCTACATGAGGATGGATTTTCATGAAATCTGCCATCAGGTAGGGTACTAAGTATTTTCCGGTGGAAACGGATGAGATTCTCATTTTTCCTCCCAAAAGGCCCTTAAGCTCCAGCATTCGTTGTTGAATCTGGTCAAGTTCTGAGAAAATCCGGTCTGCGGTATCTACCAACTCTTGTCCAAACTCTGTGATATGAATCTTTTTGCCAATGATTTCGGTCAATGGTACATCAAACTGCTCCTGAAGATTTTTGAGCTGAATGGATACACCAGGCTGAGTAAGGTTCATCACTTTGGCTGCTTTGGTGATGCTCTGATGCTTGGCTACGATCTGAAAGGCGCGGAGTTGTTGGAGAGAAAAATTCATAAATTATTTTAATTTAAAAACCATTACGTATTGAAATTTATTATGGTTTGTTTTTTTTAAAAAATTCTCGCCTGATATTTGGGCCATGGATTTTCAAATTTTGATTAACAACCTCACGAATCCGAGTTTGCTCTTTTTCGTTTTGGGGATTTTGGCGGTGAGGTTCAAAAGCGATCTGGAAATACCCGGCAGCAGTGCCAAGTTTATCGCGCTATATCTGATGCTTTCGATTGGATTCAAAGGTGGGCAGGAATTATCCCACAGTGAGTTTGATTCGGGGATTCTTTGGGCTTTGGTTTTTGGCTTGTTTCTATCTGCTTCTATTCCTTTTTATACTTTTTTTATTCTTAAGAAAAAACTTGGAGTCGCCAATGCTTCTGCAATCTCGGCTTCCTACGGCTCCATTTCTGCGGTGACTTTTGTGGCGGCGGTAGCATTTTTGGATGTTCAGGGCACCACCTTTGGAGGACATATGGTGGCGGTAATGGCCCTTATGGAAGCTCCTGCTATTATCTCAGGGGTGATATTGCTTCGCAAATACTCTGAGCAAAAACCGGAAGGAGGTCTCCGTAAAATCATCATCCATGCTTTTACCAATGGTTCTGTATTGCTAATTCTGGGAAGTTTGGTGATTGGGTTGATAGCAGATGAAAAGCAGGCGGAGGGGATCAAGCCCTTCGTGACCGATATTTTCAAGGGTTTTTTGGCTGTATTCCTTTTGGATATGGGGATAAATAGTGGCAGGAAGCTAAAAGCCTTTTTCAAAACCGGCTATTTTTCTACCGTTTTCGCAATTGTCATTCCACTGATTAATGGGTGCCTCGTAGCATTTTTAACTCATTGGATTGCACCGGGAGTAGGGGATCGGTTGATTTTCTCTATTCTGGCTGCTTCGGCCTCCTACATTGCAGTACCTGCGGCTATGAAGCTGGCCAATCCGGAGGCTGACGAAGGATTGTACGTTCCCATGGCCTTGGCCATTACCTTCCCTTTCAACATTACTTTGGGAATGCCGATTTATTGGATGATTATACAGGCTTTTTGAAAAAATCAGCTGATGAATTTTGCTTTTTCTTCAGGTGAGGGAAGTCGGCAGGTGTTTTTTTTACCAAACCATCGGTATCGATTCTTTCCTATCCAATCGTAAACGGGGTCACGGAAAAAGGCAGGAATGAAGATCAAGGGATATAGCAAAGGCCAAAGTCCGGAAAGGTGTTTGGCAATCTTGAGGGCTCCTGTACTTCGGAAATAGGCCTTTTCTCCTTCGATCAAAACCAAAGAATCCAGATAATCTCCTGTGATTTGAAGCTTTTCAAGTAAGGATTTTCCTGCTTCACTTTGCAATGCCCCAACCAAAAAACGATTGTTTTTGTCTCGTTTTAGGATGAAATCGATTGAGGTATTGCAAAGATTACAGACCCCGTCAAAAAGAATGACTGACCTGCCCGGGATCATCTCAGGATTTGAATGGTGCCTTTCAATTCTCGCTCTCGGCGACTTTGATCCAACACATCAAAGAATACCTTCCCGGAGTAGAAATAGGTTCCAGCCGGCAGATCGTTTCCATTGGAATCTCTTCCATCCCAGCGAATGAAGATATCATTTTCATTGCTTTCTAAGCTATTGTACCGGAATACCTCCGCTCCCCATCGATTGACGATGAAGATTTCTACTCCCGTAACAAATCTAGGACAAGCGGAGAAGGGATTATCAAAGGCGATAAAGGTATCGTTGTTTCCGTCTCCATTCGGAGTGAATGCATTGGGCAGGTTATATACAGGACAATTGTCTACACAGACGACATTGCTAGGCTCACTTTCGTTGCCGGATCTATCCACTGCGGTGATATAATAGCAGCCTCTATAGTTAGGAAGATTGGTAAGGGTGGCATTAAGAGCGAGGTTGGAATATTCGCCCACCAGATTGAATACCCCTTCTTCTCCATCTGGAGTGAAATACAAGCGATAGCCGCTGAGTTCATCATCACAATTTCCTGAGAAATCCGGTTCCCAGCTCAGTTCATGCTCGAAGGTATTGGAATTGCATGGCTGTTCTGCAACGTAGGCGGAGCATTCAGGACCTTCGAAGGTCAGCACCGGAGGACATGGCAGTCGGTCGTCATCCGGTTTGGCACAGATGATTTGTGACTTGTTTTCTAAAGGATAGGTGATTCGATCGACGTTATAGGAACCTTTGGTCACCACAAAATAGCAATATTCAGTGTCTCTATTTAAAGGCACTCCATTAAAGCTGCCATCATCCAAGAAAGTAAAGCCTTGAGTAGTCACGTCAACTTCGGCTATTTTTTCAAAATTTAGATCATCGGAGGCTTCAGGATCGGTTCTGTTTCTCCAAACCTCATGAGGGAACTGTGCGACTTGGTTATTCCAAGGAACTTGGAAAGTCCAATTCAATTCAATGGCCTCATTTATAATTGTTGGCTCTAATCTGACAGAAGAAGCTGAGGAGGAAGTGTCAATTTTGATATTTTGATCGAGTAGAACTACCCGATAATTGTATACTAGATTTTCAGTGTTTAAGCCCGTATCGGTAAACAAGGTATCCGAGGTAATTCCCAAACTGACTCTGTTTTGATTTCCCTCAAAACCCTCACTTCTCAGGAGTTCGTAGGTGTATGGACCAGGGAATTGGGTTACATCGATGTCATACGGTGGGGTCCACTTGACAAATATTTCCCCATCTGTGAGATCAGTTTGTTCTACACTGACATTGGTGATGATAGGGACATCCACATCAATAGTGAGGCAAATTTCCTCAGAAACTATACTTAATCCGGCCCTTGGTTGAGGGAATGCAGCTACTAAGCGGTAGCAATAAGTGTTTCCGGGAGCAAGCCCTTCACCTCCATTGAGATCTTTGAAGCTGAAGGTGTTCATATCGGTGATGCCGATTAGCTCATATCCCGGACGAATTCCTGTCTCACAGGAGTCTGGCTGGTAAGGATCAGAATTGATTCTTCTCCATATCTGCATTTCCTGTGCAGTGGCTGCACAGACATAAGGATCCCAAGATAGCTCAGCAGTCCTGCCCGGCATTTGTTCGATTTGATCCCAAACAGGTGGAGGACCGATTACTTTGATTCTCCAGGTTTTGATATCCACCAGTTTGGGTCCAGACCGAGGTTGGTCGGTGATTCGCACACGTACATCGTATTCTCTTTCTCTGACATGGCTGCAGACCGTTTGCCAATTGAAATTGACTATGCCTGGCTGAGGCTGGAATACATTTTCAGGAGAATAGGTGGCTGGAGAGGTATTGATTTCTATGGGTTCACCAAAAACTTCAATTTTCACTGGATCTCCATCCGGATCTTGCCCCTGAATTATTTCCTCGATGAGCGTTCCTGCTTCTACGCACAGGTCAGGGGGCAAAATCAACTCAGGCCTTCGGTTATTGGAGTTTTCGATGATAATCTGCATATCGCGGACCACGTAACCGATCTGCTCAAATCTCCCATTGATTTTTCTCCACTCGATGATTCGAAAGGCTACGTTGAACTGCCCTGCAGTACCCGGCGCATCCCAAATTAAGTCGCCAAATACCGGATCTATCCCAAAAAGAGCTGGGGTCTGACCTGACTCCTGACTCCTGCTGAATTCGGCCACATTGGGATCACGGTAATTGTTTACTTCTCTTTGAAAAGCCTGCTTGGGAACATCAATGGCGTAAGAAAGGCTGTCTCCATCTGGGTCATAAGCTCCAGGATTATGAATATAGCGAACATTTACAGCTCCGTTGTCTACAGGAGGGATGGTGAGGACTGGTGAATTGTTTACTCCAATAAATGGATCGATGTTGATTTCGGTTTCCACGTAAAAAGGAGTGTCTACCGAATTATCCATGTTCAATGTCAAATCATTCCTGTTAAACTCCTGGAATCGTATTTTATATCTTCCTGGCCCCTGAAAAGTGTGGGTAATGATGAACGTGTTTTTCTCGATTAGGTCTCCTACATCTTCTACAAATGAAAAATCGCTTTCTGTGTTGAGTTGCTCTTCTCTTCCATCTCCAAAGTTGATAGTACCTGGGCCAAAGACTACGCTGGATCGGGTATCGGTATATCCCACTACCGTGATTCTGTAAGTGAGTGTCTGAACTGAAATCCGCTCTGCAATGATCTCACCTGCCCTGATGTGGGTGGCAAAAGACTCATGGATCATCCCAAGCAGTGAAAGGAAAAATGTGAAGAGCGAAAATTTAAGCTTCATGAGGGTTTGCTTTGGTCTTTGTTTGTGAAAAACGCCGCTAATGCAGTAAAAGTTACTTCATATAACGGAGTAATTTTTCTTTTCTTCTATGCTAGAGGTAAGAAAAGAGAATTTCAGGGCTTTTTCAAACAATAAAAATAAACAGGCTGTTGGCATAATAACGAATGAAGGGAAAAAAGCTTAGGAATATTATTATTTAGAAACAATTAAAATAAGCGCATGGAACTCGATTGCATTGTTTGCTAGTCTGCTCCCTTTTAAATTTGGCCTCAAATTAATGCAAAAGAAATTCGTTCTAAACTAATCGCATCACTTGTATGAGTTGGGTTACAAAAACCTTGAGCAGTACCTTAGGTAGAAAGTTGATCATGGCCTTGACCGGTTTGTTTTTGATTCTGTTTCTGACAGGTCACGTATCCGGTAATTTGCTTTTGTTCAAAAATGACGGTGGAGAGGCATTTAATATATATGCCAAGTTTATGACTACCAATCCGGCAGTTAAAATTCTCTCTTATCTGACCTACATCTCTATTATTGGTCACGTCATCTATTCCATTTTCTTGACCAAACACAACAAATCAGCAAGGCCGGTAGGTTATGCCGAATCCAAGGCAGCAACTAGCAGTACTTGGTCTTCCAGAAATATGGGAATCTTGGGTACGATCATTTTGGTATTCCTGGTTGTTCACTTGCAGGGTTTTTGGGCCAAAATGCACTGGGGAGAGATGCCCATGGTTACCATCGAAGGAGAAGAATACAAAAATTTGTTTCTAATAGTAAGTGAAGCCTTCAAACAAGAGTGGCTGGTGGCCCTATATGTGATTTCCATGGGATTTCTAGGATTTCACCTTTCCCACGGATTCGCTTCTGCTTTCCAAACCTTAGGCCTGAATCATAAAAAGTATTCACCTGCTATCAAGGCGGTGGGTCAGTTTTACTGCATTGCAGTTCCGATCCTATTCGCCAGCATGCCTTTATATATTTACTTTACTAGTTAATCCATAGTCCCGTATGATACTAGATTCCAAAATACCTGCTGGTCCATTGGCCGAAAAATGGACAAAGCACAAGTTTAACAGCAAGCTGGTCAATCCGGCAAACAAAAGAAAATACGATGTCATCGTAGTGGGTACAGGCTTGGCAGGCGCCTCTGCTGCAGCCTCGTTAGCGGAGTTGGGATACAATGTCAAGGCCTTTTGTTTCCAGGACAGCCCTAGAAGAGCGCATTCTATTGCTGCTCAGGGAGGGATCAATGCTGCCAAGAACTACCAGAATGACGGTGACTCTGTATTTAGACTATTCTATGACACGATCAAAGGCGGTGACTACCGGGCAAGAGAAGCCAATGTCTACCGACTTGCCGAAGTGTCTGTAAAAATCATTGATCAATGCGTGGCCCAAGGAGTGCCTTTTGCCAGAGAATATGGAGGGCTATTGGCCAACCGCTCATTCGGTGGTGCTCAGGTATCCCGAACATTTTATGCACGGGGCCAAACTGGACAGCAATTGTTATTGGGTGCCTATTCTGCGCTCAGCCGTCAGGTAGCGAATGGAAAAGTAAAGCTTTACCCAAGAACAGAAATGATGGACGTGGTCGTCATTGATGGCCATGCAAGAGGGATAGTGACCCGAAACCTAATCACAGGTGCGGTGGAAACGCATGCAGCTCATGCAGTTTTGCTTTGCACCGGTGGATACGGAAACGTCTTCTTCTTATCAACCAATGCAATGGGTTCCAATGTGACAGCGGCTTGGAGAGCTCACAAGCGCGGTGCTTACTTTGCCAACCCTTGCTTTACCCAGATTCACCCAACTTGTATTCCTGTTTCAGGTGATCATCAGTCCAAATTGACGCTGATGTCCGAATCTCTCAGAAATGACGGACGAGTATGGGTGCCGGCAACTAAAGAAACGGCTGAAAAACTCAGAAAAGGCCAAATCAAGGCCAACGATATCAAGGAGGAAGACAGAGATTACTTCTTGGAAAGAAAATATCCTTCCTTCGGTAACCTTGTTCCTCGAGATGTTGCTTCCAGAAATGCGAAATATGTCTGTGACGAAGGACGTGGAGTCAATGAAACCGGTGAAGCGGTGTTCTTGGATTTCCGTGACGCGATCAAGCGGGACGGAAGAAATATCATTGAGCAGAAATACGGCAACCTCTTCGATATGTATAAGCAAATCACAGGAGAGGATCCCTATCAGGTGCCAATGATGATTTATCCAGCGGTCCACTACACCATGGGTGGTCTTTGGGTAGATTACAATTTGATGACGACCGTTCCGGGGCTGTATGCATTGGGAGAAGCTAACTTCTCTGACCACGGAGCCAACCGATTGGGAGCTTCAGCTCTCATGCAGGGATTGGCAGATGGATACTTTGTGATTCCTTACACTGTAGGGGACTATCTCGCTCAAGTGCCGCCAAAGAAAGTGGATGAAAATCACCCTGAATTTGCCAAAGCTAAAGAAGAGGTTCAAAATAGAATAAAGACTATTCTATCCATCAATGGGTCTAAGACAGTGGATTACTTCCACAAAAAACTAGGCAAAATCATGTGGAACGAATGTGGCATGGCTCGAACAGCAGAAGGCTTGAAAAAAGCAAAAGCTGAGATTCAGGCATTGAAGGCTGATTTTTGGAAGGATGTGAAAGTATTGGGGACCAATGAAGAATTGAATCAATCTCTTGAAAAAGCCCACCGTGTTGCTGATTTCCTTGAATTGGGTGAATTGATGGTGGATGATGCATTGAATAGAGAAGAATCATGCGGTGGCCACTTCCGTGAAGAATTTCAGACTCCAGAAGGTGAAGCCCTTCGTGATGACGAAAACTTTGCATATGTAGCCGCTTGGAAATACGTCGGAGAGGGTACTCAGGAAGAGCTTTACAAGGAGCCGCTTGAGTTTGAAAATGTGAAGTTGACCCAGCGTAGTTATAAATAATCATTTGACAATAATTCATAGCTAGAAATATGAAATTGACATTAAAAATTTGGAGACAGAAGAATAACTCAGACAAGGGAGGTTTTGCGACCTATCCTGTGGATGGGATTTCAAAAGACATGTCTTTCTTGGAGATGTTGGATGTGCTGAATGATCAATTGACCGAAAAGGGGGAAGACCCGGTTCACTTTGATCATGATTGCCGGGAAGGTATCTGTGGTATGTGCTCCTTATACATCAATGGTAAGCCGCATGGTCCCTTGCAGACCACCACTTGCCAGCTGCATATGCGCTCCTTCAATGATGGAGAGACCATCACCATTGAGCCTTGGAGGGCCAAAGCCTTCCCTGTAGTCAAAGATTTGGTGGTAGATCGCTCTGCCTTTGACCGAATCATCCAAGCGGGAGGATATGTGTCTGTAAATACAGGCGGGGTTCCTGATGCCAATGAAATCCCAGTTCCAAAGACCGTAGCAGATTTGGCGATGGATGCGGCACAGTGTATCGGATGCGGTGCCTGTGTAGCAGCTTGTAAAAACGCTTCTGCCATGCTCTTCACCTCTGCTAAGATCTCCCAATTGGCACTTTTGCCTCAGGGACAGGTAGAAAGAAAGACGAGAGCAGAAAAGATGGTTGCGCAGATGGATGCCGAAGGATTCGGTGCTTGTACCAATACGGGTGCCTGCGAGGCTGAATGTCCAAAGGGAATTTCCATTACCAACATCGCCCGAATGAACAGAGAATATTTCAGTGCAGTAGTCAGCAGTGAATCCTTATAATTGGACTTTAGAGAATAATTCAAAGAAAACCGGAGACCTCTCCGGTTTTTTTTTGCCCTTACTACTAGATGATTGGGGTAAAATACTACCTGAATATGATCACAATCTCAGCTTCAATTTAAGTCTAAAAATGGTATTATTCCAAGGGTAAATTTGATTAAATAAATCGAATTAGGTCAAAAAACCAAATAAAATTGGCCTTTTGACTCTTTTTAATTAACTTTAAAAAATTATATTTTAAATTTCTTTTGTTACACAAGTTAGATAATAATGCATTTACTGGATCTGGGGATCTTTTTAGCCTACATGCTGGCCATGTTGGGCGTGGGAGTATATTTCATGAAAAAGAATTCCAGCCAGGAGGATTATTATGTAGGAGGGCGATCTATTGGAAGTCTGCATATCGGGCTTTCGGTTGTAGCCACTGACGTAGGCGGAGGATTTTCGATTGGTTTGGGCGGACTGGGTTTTGCCATGGGCATCTCCGGATCATGGATGTTGTTTACGGGATTGATCGGTGCTTGGCTGGCTGCTGTGCTGTTGATTCCAAAAGTAAAGGCCAATCCTTCTTTCGCCCGATTTTTCACTTTTCCTCAGATCATCGGTTATCTTTTTGATCAAAAAGCAGCCAAAATCGCCGCACTTATTTGCTTCATTGGGTATTTGGGATTTACCTCCTCTCAGCTTCTAGCCGGTGCCAAGTTGGCCTCCGGTACCTTTGAATCTCTAGATCTGCACACTGCACTTTTAATTATGGGTGTGATTGCGGTGGTATATACCGTGATGGGTGGATTGAAGGCCGTGATTTATACTGACACGGTACAATGGATTATTTTGATGTTAGGTCTTATGTTGATCGGAATTCCTGTAGCCTATTCCTTCGTCGGAGGATGGGATGGAATTACCCGGACCTTGCCGGAAGAGTTTTTCTCTCTTAGCAACTTGACATGGCAAGATTTGGTCAATTGGGGAGTGACGATCATCCCGATTTGGTTTGTGGGAATGACGCTGTATCAGCGGATTTTTGCAGCTCGGGATGAGAAATCTGCCAAAAGAGCCTGGTTTATAGCCGGTATATTCGAATGGCCGATTATGGCCTTTTTGGGGGTGAGCCTAGGACTCTTATCCAGAGTGGCGGTCGAGCAGGGAGCACTTGAGGGCTTTACGGCGACGATGGATCCCGAGATGGGCCTTCCTGTGATGTTAAGTCAAATTCTCCCTGTGGGAATCCTTGGCCTGATGATGTCGGCTTATTTTTCGGCAGTGCTGTCCACGGCAGATTCCTGTTTGATGGCTGCCTCAGGAAATCTGACCACAGACCTTCTTTCCAATCAGCTAAAAGACAAACCCATGCACCAAGAAGTTCGAATCAGTCAGCTGCTTACCTTAGCCATTGGAATTATTGCGGTCTTGATTGCCTGGCAGATGACCGAAGTATTGAGCTTGATGCTGTATTCCTATGCATTTATGGTTTCAGGACTCCTGGTTCCTGTGGTGGCTGGGTTATTTTTGAATAAAAGAAATCCAACAGCGGCTATTTTCTCGATGATTATTGGGGGAAGTGTCACAGCGGGCCTGACCTTGGCAGGTGTAAATTTGCCTTTTAGTCTCGATGCCAATCTATTCGGAATAGCCTGTTCAGCAATAAGTTATAGCTTGGTTTATTATTTTAGAAATAAGAAAATAGAACAATAAAAATATGATCAAATTAGAAACCCTATCCGCGATAAACAACGCGACCTTTCTTGAGAAAAATGAGATTGCAGACTTCCTTTTTCACCATTTGGGAAAATACGGAGATCCAAAGGATGACATCATGAAGTGTCTGGATTACGCTTTGGATCCGGGACTACATGCAGGCGGTTTTGTTATTCTTGCAAGGGAAAAGGGAGAAATCGTAGGGGCTTTGGTGATGAATAAAACCGGAATGTCAGGATATATTCCTGAAAATATTCTGGTCTACATTGCAGTGGATGCTTCCCAAAGAGGAAAAGGAATCGGAGGGAAACTTATGGATTTGGCAATTACCATGGCTAATGGAGCTATTGCTCTCCACGTGGAGGCGGATAATCCTGCCAAAAAACTGTACGAGCGCTTGGGATTTACCAACAAATACCTTGAAATGAGGCTAACCAAGAAATAAAAAATGGCAGTCCTTACCTTAAATAGAGAGAAGCTTCAGGAAAATTACCGTTTTCTCAAAGACCTCTTCGAGCAGAAGCAGGTCAGTTGGGGGGTGGTTTCCAAGTTGCTTTGCGGACATAAGCGATTTCTTCAGGAGCTTATAGATTTGGGAATTGAAGAAATTCACGATTCCCGGATTTCTAACTTGGCTATGGTCAAACGGCTGAAAAGAGATGTCCAAACCGTGTATATCAAGCCCGTAGCCAAGAAAAATGTAGCTCAGATGGTGGAGTTCGCAGACGTTAGTCTAAACAGTGAACTGGAGACAATCCGACTCATCAGCAAGGAAGCTGTGAAACAGCAAAAGCTTCACAAAGTTATCATCATGGTAGAGACAGGTGATCTCAGGGAAGGTGTAATGGGGCAGGACTTGGTGGATTTTTATGCCCGCGTATTTGAACTTCCCAATATCGAAGTAATCGGTCTGGGTACCAACTTGAACTGTCTCAATGGGGTCATGCCGAGTACCGACAAGCTGATTCAGCTTTCACTCTACAAACAAATCATTGAACTGAAATTCGGGAAATCCATCCCTTGGGTTTCCGCTGGTACTTCTGTCACCATACCCTTGATGCTTTCTCATCAGCTGCCGGCAGGGGTCAATCATTTTCGTGTCGGGGAAACCCTCTATTTCGGAGTGGATTTGGTAGAGGAAAAAGTGATCGACGGCATGCATGGGGATGTCTTTGAGCTCCATGCTCAAATCATTGAACTTCAGGAGAAGCCTTTGGTGCCGATCGGGAATCTAGCGGCCAATCCTCAAGGTCAGGTGGCGGAGATCGAAGAGGAAAATCTGGGCAAATCCTCCTTCAGGGCGATTTTGGACTTGGGGATTTTGGACATTGATCCGAAATATCTTGAGCCCGAGGATAAGGAAATCGAAGTGTTGGGGGCCAGTTCTGATATGATGATTTTAAACCTAAACAAAAATCCCCAACGGCTGAAAGTCGGGGATTCGATCAAGTTTAAACTGAAATACCTAGGCGTGCTTGGATTGATGAATTCCCGGTATATCGAAAAGGCAGTCATCTGATTATTTGCTCTCAGGCATGCTATTGATCCACTGACGGATGAGCTCTACTCCTTCTTCATGAACGGTAGTTCGTCCGATTTCAGGCATAGCTACACCGACCTCTGTGGAATTCATCCGGTAGGTTAAAATGGATTGATCGGCCTTGCCGGGGTGAATATCATAGGTAAAACTTCCTGCTCCTTTTCCTGCTGCTACCGGAGTTTTATTTACCCCCAGTTTCAAAGGGTCTTTCTGATCGTAGGTAAGGAATAATCCTGAAGTGCTAGCCGGGCCTTCCGCTCTATGACAATGGGAGCAGTTGATGTCCAAGTATGCCATGGCCCTGTCATCCAATGCTTGGGTTTGATCTTCATAATCGATGACCTTCGGATAGGCATCGACTCCTTCAAATCCACTTAAATGTCCCTGTTGTGCCCAATATGCCAATTGGTTGGATTTGAATCCCCCGTAGTCCAGCTCATGGTTCAAATGCTTGGGCTGTATGCCTATGGGAGCCAATTTTTCATCCTTGTTGTGGCAGCTCTTGCATTGATTTTTGTTTGGCACCAAGTAGTTAATGATCTGATCTTTGCCGGATGAATCGGTAAACTTTACCTCTAATTGAGCGCCAACCACTTTAAGTACGGCATCGGTTTGCTCTTCATTCCATAGGTAAGGATAAGCTTGCCAGCCTCCTTCTTCATGGATCATCAGACGGGTTTCGATAATTCGCTTTCCTTCTTCCGGTTTTCTAAAATCATTGGGGTAGTAAAAATTTTTAATCAAAATCGAGCCTAAAGGCAAATCCATTTCATCTCCGACGATTTTGGCTTGGCTTCCGTCAGGGAAATAAACAAAGCGGCTTTTCCAAGCATAATCGGTAAATAAGGATGAAGCCGGTCGATACAGGGTGAGGGTGGAAGCCGGTTCAAGCTTATTCATTTCTCCTTCAAAAAATCCATAGGTAGATAGTCTTCGATAGGGGTAGTTTCCATCGGCTTCTTCAGGGGCCAAAGCTCTTTCTCCAGATTTAGCTTGGGAGGTCTCCGTAATGCTGTTTTCATTTTTGCCCTGACAGGAAATGACTAATCCCAAAATCAGTCCCAATACCCAATTATTTCTACTGCTTTTCCTTATCATCTTCCTGATTGATCGTCTCATTATAGTCCTGCGAGTCCGGAAATGTCAGTATTTACCTTTACCTGACAATTCTGAAAGAGTTCATGGTCCTTGAAAGAAGTGATATTATCGTCTCCTTCCTTAAGGTAAAATCGGGTAAAGTGTAGATTCTCCCAGTTTTTCTCCTGAATGCAGATTCTCATCGGATTACTCTCGATGTTAGGACTGATGTTTTCATCCCAAATTCCGTCATAAATGATATCCTGAGTTTTTCCCTTGCCATGTGCATTGTAGATGCTGACCATTTGACCGAGCTCTCGGGTCAGGTCAGGAGTGGAAAGTCTTTTTCTCTTGTACTCGTTGTCATGTACATAGATATCCGTGGTGTAGGGAGACCAATTGGGAGCTTCTGCCGGGAATCCGGTAACCTGATAGCTGGCAATAGAGACACCTGAGGTTTTGTTGTGATGGATTCGGTTGTTGTAGATTTCGACTTCTTTGGCTGCCAAAAGTACGATTCCGCTGCCCGGAGGGATCATCGTTACCGTATTTCCGTTTGGACCGTCGCCAATCGGCGTTGCAAAATTCTTATGATTGTTGTCGATGATGTCGTTATCGTAGATTTTTGTGCCTTTACCATCGGATTTGGGTAGTCCGGGAAGGTTAAAGACCAAAATTCCTCCGGAGTTATTCCTTGCGGTGTTTCCAAATACCTCAGCATTGTCTGAGTTTTCGATTTCTATTCCGGCTACATTTCCGAAGGCCAGTGAATTCTTGACAACTATATTCTCAGATTGGCCGACGTAAATTCCTGCGTCCTTAGAGTGGGAAGCGATGCACCCGTCAATCATCACATTTTTACACTGAACCGGGTAGATGGCATAGGTTCCGTTTTTTGATTTGTCACCATTCGTCCAGGTGACATTTATTCTTCTTAAAGTGATTCCGTCAGTATGCTGGGATTTGATCCCATCTCCAGGAGCATCTTCGATGGTCAGATCTTCTATGGAGATTTGATTTCCTACGATTTTCACTCCTTCTCCGCCTGTTTGGAGGTTGCGGAAAGAAAGAACGGTCTTGTCCATACCTTCACCTTTGATCTTCACCGCGGTTTTATTGTCCAGAATCAACTGGGTATTGAGCGTGTAAAACCCCTCAGGGATGATTATAGTGGAAGAATCTTCAGCCATGATAAAGGCTTCAATGATGGCCTCGGTTTCTTCCAAGCTTGCCCTTCGGATTTTTGAGGTGTCAAAGGTCTGCTCATATGTGGAGGAGTCGCAGCCCATGAGAATGAGCCCCGAAAGAAGAAAGAGGGTTAGTGCTTTTAGAGTTTTCATTTATGCGTGGGGATAAAGACTTCAAAAGTACTTGGATCCATAGGTTTTCTTGTTTGAGAAAAATCAAAAAATCAGATTTTGGCACGAATTCGTGATAGGGTCTCAATGCTCATGTCCAAGTAAGAGGCGATCTGTCCGACAGATGCTTTTTGGATGATTTTGGGCCGATTCTCCATCAATTCAAGATACCTTTCCCTTGCCGATTTAAATTTGGCAAAGACCAACTGCTCTTCGAGTGAGATATAATATTGCTCAAGAAGTTTTCGATAGACCCGTTCGAGGCTATGGTATGAATCAAAAAGTCTCAGCAGGTCATCATGGTGAATTCGAGCCAAGCGGGAGGTTTCCATAGACTCGATATTTTCATACGAGGGATTGCGGGAAATGAAGGAATAGATGGAAGTGGTAAATTCACCTTCCAGGGTAAAGGACACAGTAACATCCTTGTTGTCTTTCAGGTAATAGCTCCGAAGTGAGCCTTCAATGACAAAATAGAGATAACTACACACTGAATCAGCTGCTTCCACTATTTCCCCTCTCTCGACGTTAATCAGATGGAGCTTGTCTGCAAATGCATTTTTTGCTCCTTCGTCCACTTCAAGAAAATTGTCCAGTATCCTAAGAATGTTTTCCATTTACTAAAAATCCCAATTTGAAATCAGATTTCGAATTTCAAGCGTTAGTTTTGAGGAATTTAAAAAATTATAAGTTTATGAAAAAGGTTTTGCTGATAATGTTTGTAGTGGGTTTAGTTGGTTCTGCTCAAGCACAGTTTGGGATTAGAGCTGGGTTTTCCTCATCCAATTTCTCCGATACTAACTTCGAACCACGATCCGGATTTCATGCCGGTATTTACTATAGGTTTGGGGAAAACTTTCTGAAAGTGGAACCGGGCTTGTTTTTTTCGCAAAAGGGATATACCGGTACCGATGATCAAGGAAGGTCGATTGATGAGCAGCTGAACTATGTGGAGATCCCTGTATTGTTCAGAATGAGCCTTATTCCCGCGGTCAACGTGTTTTTAGGTCCTCAGATATCCTTTCTAGCATCCCGAAATTATCAGTTGGGTGATGTCACCTCTACCAGTTTGGAGGTCTTGACCGCCTATGATTTGTCCGGGGTGGCTGGAGCTCAAGTGGTGCTGCCTTTGAATTTCAATGTTCAAGCCAGTTATGATTTTGGGCTTCGATCCTTGAATTATTTCAATACGGCTGTTAAAAATCAAGTTTTTAAAGTGTCCTTGGGGTATTCCTTTTGATCAAAATCCAGAATCATAAAATATCCCGGCCAGGATTGGTCGGGATTTATTTTTTTATCCGATTGGGATTTTCTTCCAAAAATGCCTTCCACCCGGCAGTCCGACCTCTTGATTGCACCCTTCCTTCGTGGAAATGGTGACATAAGGCCACAGCAAGAGCATCTGTGGCATCCAGTAATTTGGGCAGTTCGGTGATGCCCAGTAAAGTCTGAAGCATTGCAGCCACTTGTTCCTTGGATGCATTTCCGTTTCCGGTGACAGACTGTTTGACTTTTTTGGGAGAGTATTCAGTAATGGGGATTTCTTTGGAAAGAGCAGCAGCCATGGCCACTCCCTGCGCGCGGCCGAGCTTGAGCATGGATTGCACATTGGCTCCGTAAAAAGGAGCTTCCAAAGCCACAGAATCCGGAGCGAATTCTTCAATGATTCCTGTGATCCGCTCAAAAATCTTTTTCAGCTTGAGCTCGTGGGTTTCGTACTTCTTCAGGTGGATGACCCCGTATTGAAGGATTTTGTATTTCTTGCCTTCCGTGAGAATCAGCCCATAGCCCATCACCGTGGTGCCCGGGTCAATTCCCAAAATGATTTTTTCTTTCAGCGGTTTTTCTACTTCTTTACTCACCCCTGCAAGTTAGTGTAAATGATGGTCTATTTTTATCTGATTTGGATTTTCAGCTATATCCTTTTGCTTGTTCTTCTGGTCAGAAAGTGGCCTTCAAAAGACAAAAAGCCATCAGGAGAAGCCTTTGCTTTTCCAAATATCAGTTTGATTATTCCTTTCCGAAACGAATCAAAACTCGCTGAGCCCTTGGCAAAAGAGTTGGGGAAGATTTCTCCCGAAGTCACCGAAATTCTCCTCGTCGATGACCAAAGCGAGGACGATTCTTTTGCCATTTTTTCAGAATTAGCCCATGTCAACTCCAAAATACGGATTCTTCAAAGTCCAGGAACTGGTAAAAAAGCAGCTTTGAATTGGGGGATTCAGCAAGTCAGAGGAGAAATCATCCTTACCTCGGACGCGGATTGTTCTTTTGCCGAAGGCTGGGTTAAAGAAATGGCAGCGCCTTTCCAAAATCCCCAAGTACAGCTAGTAGCCGGACCGGTGCTGACAAAAGCAGACCCTAGAATATTTCAGGAAGTATTTCAGCAGATCGAGTGGGCAAGTATTCTTCTGGTTACTCAATTTTCCTTTCAATCCAGAAAACCTCTTATGTGCAGCGGGGCCAATCTTGCCTTCAGGAAATCAGCTTTTCTCCGGGTAGGGGGATACATGGGAAACGATCACTTGCTGTCAGGGGATGATGAGTTTTTGCTGAAGAAAATGAGTCGGGAGTTTGGAGCCCGCGCCTGTATTTATCTTCCGTTTAAGCAGGTCTTAGTTCGCACCCTCCCTCAGCCTTCCTGGTATGCTCTTTTTAACCAACGAATCCGCTGGGCGAGTAAGTGGAAAGAGCATGGATCGGCAGCTCACTTTTTCTCTGCAGTTTTGGCAGCTATATCCCAATGGGTTTGGCTGTTTAGTTTTATTCTCCCGATAGATGGACTATGGGGGATTTGGGCTTTTTTGGGAGTCTGGGCGGGAAAGCTGGCAATCGAAAGATGGGCATTGGAAAAGGTACTTCGTTCCCTAGGGAGAACCCCCGGTAGATATTGGGCCTTGACTTCGCTCTTTCACCCATTTTATGTGATTGGGGTAAGTATCGGCTCGATCTGGGGAAAATTTGAATGGAAAGGCAGGTCCAATTGATTTTGCTTATTTTTGGACTCAAACCACCGACGATGACAGACGCTGAATTTGATCTTTTGGACGAGTTGTACTTTGTTCAGCATTTTTCCTACCTGAAAGAAAGCCTGGGATGGGAGGATTCGCTACTTCTCGATACCCTTGACTCCTTGTATTCCCATGGAATGATCAAATGCTTGGTTGCGCCGGATGACGAACGCTTTGATCAGGTCAATATCAATCTGGAAGGGAAAAATCTATATTTTCTGGCTACCAAAAAGGGCTTGATGGCTCATAACGCACTTTGATTTTGGAAGGGCAAGCTTATAACAAATACCAGCGGAAGGAACTTGAGCTCAAGGCGCTCTTGGAAATTACCCAAGCGATCAATGAAAATCAGCCGGAGAGCGTGTTGCTGAATATTTTCAAGTTTACCTGCTTGGTTCATTTGGAGATCAAGGCGATGATTCTCTATGTGGCCAAGGAAGGCGAGTTTGAAAAGAAAATCGCACATGGTGTCAAAGGCAAAATTCCTTCTGTTTTACTTTCCGGTCAGGTGATCGATCACAAGGAAAGCGGAGAACTCAGGCTTGATCTTCCGGGGGATTTTTCTTTTTCGGAGCTGGAAACTTATCTCCCGGTGTATCATAAAGAGAAACTTCTTGCTCTTCTCTTTCTGAGAAGAAAGTCAGACCAGGTGGAACTCGACCTGGACTTCACCCAGGCCATAGCCAATATTTTGGTTGTGGCCTTGGAGAATAAGCGATTTGCCCGCAGACAAATCCAGCAGGAAATCCTAAACAGGGAGGTGGCCATTGCCTCTCAGGTCCAGCAGATGCTTTTCCCTTCTGATCTGCCCAATACCCGAGAATTGAAGGTAAAAGTGACCTATTTTCCGCACAGTATGGTGGGAGGGGACTATTACGATTTGATCCGAAAATCCAAAGAAAAGGTCTACTTCTGCGTTGCAGATGTGTCTGGCAAAGGGATTGCCGCTGCGCTTTTGATGTCCAACTTTCAGGCTGCACTCCGTACTTTACTTCGAAGTGATGCCAGTCTTGAGGTGATTTTGCATCAGTTGAACTACACCCTTTTTGAAAATACCAAAGGAGAACGATTCATCACCTTTTTTCTTGGTGAATATGATTTTGTGAAGAAAAGGCTTCGCTATGTCAATGCCGGGCATAATCCTCCCATTCTCTGTTGGGAAAAAGCCGGGAAAACAGAGCTCCTTGAGGCAGGCACGACCATTTTGGGAGCCTTTGAGCATCTTCCCTTTTTGGAGATGGGGGAGAGGCAGGGTTTGGATTCCTTTACCATCCATCTTTACACGGATGGACTCACCGAGACATTGAATCCGAGCGATGAGGAGTTTGGGGAAGAACGACTCCAAAACTTTGTTTTCTCTCATATGTGTATGGATCCGGACCAGTTTCATTTGGAGTTTTTCAAGGAAATTGAAGCTTTCAAAGGACCCATACCCCTTCGGGATGATTTGACATTTATGAGTTTGAGGTTCTCCTAGCATATGGTTTTTCACGGTGTTCCCAGACTGATTCAGCGACTTTTCCCCAATAGAGTTTGGGAAGGGGATCCCGACACCCAATCGGTTTTTCTCACTTTTGATGACGGTCCTGTTCCCGGGATTACAGATTTTGTACTCAACGAATTGGATAAAAGAGGACAAAAAGCCACTTTTTTTACGGTGGGAGACAATGTCTGCAAGAACCCTTCACTTGCCAGAGAAGTGATTCAAGCCGGGCATCAGGTCGGAAATCATACCCATAATCACCTGAATGGCTGGAAAACAGATACGGAGAGCTACCTTTCCAATTTTGAAAAAGCAGAAAAGACCGTTGAGGATATTTTGGGTCAAAAAACACGTTTTTTCAGACCTCCTTATGGATTGATTACCTCCACCCAGGCCTCGGCTATCCGTAAGACTCATCAGGTCATCATGTGGAGTGTCTTGAGCGGGGATTACCGAAAGGGAATTTCACCGGAGAGGGTGATTGAGCAGAGCTGTAAGATTACCCAAAACGGGAGTGTGGTCGTCTTTCATGATCAGGAAAAAACTGCTGAATTATTGCCTAAGGTGCTTCCGCATTACCTTGATTTTTTGCTCAGTGAAGGATTCAAAACCCAATTGCTTTGATTGAATTGATCAGTTGGCTGTTTGTGGCTTGGGTACCGATCCAGTATTTTATCCTGCTGATTTTGGCCCGAACCAACTGGAAATCCTGGGGAACCGCCACGGAACCCTTACCGCAGGTCTCAGTTTGGATAGCATTAAGAAATGAGGAGGAAAATCTACCCCGCTTGCTTCAAAGCTTGGATCGATTGGACTATCCCAAGGAAAAGCTTCAGATCTTGTTGGCGGATGATCAAAGTACGGATCGTACTGGGGAAATCCTTAGCCAATGGGCTCAAAATCGTCCGAATGTAATTTGGATTTCTGCCCTAAGGGATGAAAAATCTTTGACTCAGAGAAACGGAAAAGCAAATGCATTGGCTCAATTAGAGCGATTTGCTGTGGGAGAGTTTTATTTTTTCACAGATGGAGACTGTAAGGTTCCTCCTTTCTGGATAAAAAAGACCTTGGCTGGTTTTTCGGAGAGAACAGGTTTGGTGATAGGAATTACCCGAGTACAGAGTGAAACTTGGCTGGGAAAAATGCAGGAAATCGACTGGTGGAATACACTTGGAATTGTCAAAGTGGTCAATGATTTGGACTTTGCTACTACGGGGTTGGGCAATAACATGGCCATCCGAAAGGAAGCCTACCAAGCCTGTGGCGGGTTTTCGGGAATTCCTTTTTCATTGACGGAGGACTTGGAAATTTCCAAAGCCATCCAAAAGAAAGGTTTTCGAATGGAGCAGGTAGTCAGCCCAGAAAACCTGGTACTTACCCAGGCAGAAAACAACTGGAAGGCACTTTTAAAACAAAGAAAACGATGGATGGCCGGGGCGATGACTTTGAATCTGGGTTGGAAAATATTGCTTGGAATGCAGGTCTTATTTTTCCTGGGACTTGGGATGATGTTTTTCTCCAGTTGGGTTTTAGCCTTGGTTTGTTGGGGGGTGAAATTGGTTCTGCAAGGGTTGTTCTTTAGAAATATGTCAATGAGAACCGGGCAGAGACTCTTGTGGAGAGACTTAATCTTCTTTGATTTTTACCTTTTGGCTGCCTACAGCCTGACGATTCTTTATTACTTTTGGCCCTCTCCCACGATTTGGAAGTCAAGACCCTACTGATGAATCTGATCGACACCCACGCCCATATTTATTCAAGCAAATTTGATTCAGACCGAGACCAGGTGATCGAGGAGATCCGTGGTGCCGGAATTGAGCGCATCTATATGCCCAATGTAGATGTGGAGACCATCGACCGGATGCTCGAATGTGAATCCCGATACGGTGATCTGTGCATTCCCATGATGGGTCTTCATCCATGCGATGTGAAGGAGGATTTTCAAAAGCAGCTTTATATCATGGAAGATTGGCTGAACAGACGGTCCTTTGCAGCAGTGGGAGAGGTCGGGACTGATTTGTATTGGGACAAAAGCACCTTTGAGATTCAAAAAGAAGCGCTGAAGATTCAGCTTTTTTGGGCTCTGGAAAAAGACCTCCCCGTGGTACTTCACTGCAGAGAATCCATCGACCAGACGATAGAGATCATCGAAGAGCATCAAAACGGGCAACTAAAAGGAATTTTCCATTGCTTCACCGGGACCTTGGATCAAGCAAAACGCATCATTTCACTTGGCTTCCTTTTGGGAATAGGCGGGGTGTCCACTTATAAAAATGGAGGACTGGATCAGGTAATTCCATTTATCGGAATACAAAACTTGGTTTTGGAGACGGATGCGCCCTATTTGGCTCCAGTACCCCACCGAGGAAAAAGAAATACCCCTGCTTATCTTCCCCACATCGCACAACGGGTGGGGGGTCTACTTCATGTATCGGCAGAGCAAATCGCCTTGGATACCAAGGAAAATGCCCTTGCCCTATTCAAGGAATTCGAAAGATGAATTATAAAATTGTACGACTGAAAACCACTGGCAATGGCCGAAATACCGCTTCGGTATTGATTATCTATACAGGAGGCACCTTGGGCATGGCTTATGACGAGTCTGGGGCCTTAGTTCCTTTCAATTTTGGATTGATTCTGGAAAAGATTCCGATTCTGTCCAATATGAACATTGCCATTACGGTCATTTCCTTTCCCGAACCAATCGATTCATCCAATGTCACCACCCGGCACTGGAAGGACATGGCCTATATTATCTATGAAAACTACGACAGCTACGATGGGTTTGTCGTGGTGCATGGCACAGATACCATGGCCTATTCTGCCTCAATGCTGAGCTATATGCTGAAAGGGCTGAATAAACCGGTGATTTTTACCGGAGCTCAGCTTCCGATTTCTGCCATGCGTTCGGATGCCCGGGAGAATTTGGTGACTTCTTTGGAAATCGCCAGTGCCAAAGTCAACGGTCTGCCGATTGTCCCGGAAGTTTGTATTTTTTTCAATCACATGCTTCTGAGAGGAAATCGCTCCAAAAAGGTACAGAGTATTCACTTCGATGCCTTCGAGTCCGAAAATTATCCTCCGCTCGCTGAGGCCGGGATCGTGATTGACTACAATACCAATGCAATCCGACCCTATAAATCTGCCAAAAAGCTGGTCAATATGAATCAGTTGGATAACAATGTGATGGTGCTCAAGCTCTTTCCGGGAATTACGGAGAAAATTCTCGATCACAGTTTTTCCGTTCCCGGATTAAAAGGAGTGGTTTTGGAAACCTATGGTTCCGGCAACAGCCCCTCAGAGGCTTGGTTTATGAAGTCTTTGGAAAAAGCGATCAAAAAAGGGTTGATTATCCTCAATGTCTCTCAATGCAATGGAGGTCGTGTAATTCAAGGCCGCTATGAAACGAGCAAGGAATTGCTGGCAGTGGGGGTAGTCAGCGGGGCGGATATGACCACAGAGGCAGCTGTGACCAAGTTGATGTTTCTTTTGGGGCAGAATTTGACTACGGAAGAAATACGAACTCAACTGACGCAATCCTTGGCGGGAGAGATTTCCGGGTAAATTCAATTGGATTTTTCTTTCTATCTAAAATAGTTTGGGATTAGCTAAGGCTAACCTACTTCTATTTTCATGACTTCATGGATAGGTCAATTGTTCATATTTAATTAATTCAGTTTCTTTTCGTTAATCACTTTATTTGTTTACCCTTACTTAATTTATCAATAGTTGAGTTTTTTTCAACCCATTCTGCCATGAAATCCCACTTAAATACCACTCTCTTTTTCCTTCTTTTTTCCTTAGGTTTATTTTCCTGTGAAATTATCAAAAATGACGATCCAGTTTTGGAATTGGAGGAGGATGAGGAAATCGTTATTCAGGACACCGTATTTACTTTAGGACTGAGGCATATTTTCAATAATGAGCTTTCTGATTCAGGCTCTAGCCTGGATTGGGATTGGGAACAGGGAGAAACTATTGTGACCTACTTGGATGATAATGGTGGAATCGTAGAAGATACCATCACTTTGCCTTGGTTTACCCAAGGCAGTCCGTTGAATGTTGTGAATCCGGATATTCAAGCTGAAAAAGGGTGGTCTTTGCTCATGAGAGATTTTGGAACCGAAAAGCGGGGGATTGGAATGCCCTACTTGTCTCTACACAACCGAAGTACAGATCAACTCTTGTTGACCATCAGGAATGTAAGGACTCTAGCAGGGAATTTTGCTCAGGGAAAAATTACTTTTAAATCCCTTTCTGGAGAGGATTTGGGATCTTTTGTTTCAGGAAAAGAAAAATTCAATCAGTTTGATGGTTGGTTTATTTTTCGATTTGATCTCAAAGGGACTGAGGTGGATTTATCCGGATCATCCATGGAAATTCTCTTTGAAGGGGTGGGGGTTTCAGAAACACGGATTCAATTCTGAATCGAATTTAACTCGCTGATGCCTGATCTAAAGGAAATGAAATTTAGCCTGAGGTAGGGATTATTTTTTTGGCGGGAGTTTGCAAAGGCAAGCAAATATTCATTCCTTTGCACTCCGATTTGACAAATGATCGGAAAATCAAACACAGAGAGGTGTCCGAGTGGTTGAAGGAGCACGCCTGGAAAGTGTGTATACCCCTAAAGGGTATCGAGGGTTCGAATCCCTTCCTCTCTGCAATCAAGCCAACTTTAGCGATAGAGTTGGCTTTTTTTATTGAGCAAAGGGAAAGGAAAAAAAATAGGTTAACCAGACTTCTCATTCTAATTTCATCCATGGGTGTCTTGCCCCTGACCAAAAGTCCTTTTCGGGGTGGTTTCTAAAAAGATTTATCCTTACTTTGAATATCTTACTTTTTATTCTTCTCATGAAAACCAAAAAACTTACTTTTCCCAATGCCAAGGGCCAGCAACTTGCAGCTAAGATGTACCTGCCTTTGGATGAAAATCCTAGGTATTTTGCCCTGTTTGCGCATTGCTTCACCTGCTCCAAAAACCTCAAAGCCGTAAGCACGATATCCGATACACTCAGTCAGCTGGGTATAGCCGTTTTGAGTTTTGATTTCACGGGTCTTGGCAATTCTGAAGGGGATTTTTCCGCTTCGGGTTTTTCTTCCAATGTTTCGGATTTGGTTTACGCCTCCCGATTTCTTGAGGAGCATTACGAAGCCCCCAAATTAATGATCGGGCATTCCTTGGGAGGAGCTGCGGTGGTATTTGCGGCGGCACAACTGGATACAATTGAGGCATTGGTGACCATCGGTGCGCCTTCGAGTCCCGAGCATGTCAAACATTTGTTTTCGGATGAGCTGGATGAAATTGAAGAAAAAGGAAAGGCCAAAGTAAATATTGGAGGACGGCCTTTTGAGCTAAGCCAGGAGTTTGTGAAGGATTTGGAGTCTCAAAATCTGCAGGAAGTGCTTCATGCAATGAGAAAGGCATTGCTGATTCTTCACTCTCCTCAGGATTTGATTGTAGAGATTTCCAATGCGGCAGAGCTCTATCAGGCAGCCCATCACCCGAAAAGCTTTGTTTCCCTTAATGGAGCAGATCACTTACTTTCCGATCCTGAAGAAAGCAGCTATGCAGCTGAAGTGATCAGTGCCTGGTCCAAGAAGTATCTTCCCACCTTTCGGTCAGAGAATGACGTCAAAGGGCATCAGGTCAAGGTACGTTTGGCAGGAGATAATTACACTACGGAGGTGTTGACGCCATTTCATCACCTGATTGCCGACGAACCGGAATCTGTAGGTGGGAAAAATCTCGGTCCCACACCCTATGATCTACTGATGGCTTCCTTGGGGACTTGCACAGCGATGACTTTGAAAATGTACTCAGAGAGGAAAGGTTGGAATTGGGAAGAGGTGGTCGTCTATTTGAATCATGAAAAAGTTCATCAAGAGGATAGTGCCGGTGTTGGAAAAAACAAGGGGGGGAAGATTTCAAAGTTTACCCGCTGGATTGAAATCCGTGCCAAGGAGCTGACCCAAGAAATGAAGGAAAAGGCATTGGAGATAGCTGATAAATGCCCGGTTCATAAAACCCTCCACGAACCGATAGAGGTAGAGACCAAAATTAAAGACGCTGAATCCTGAGAAATTGAAAAAAAAAGAGGTGTTTTCACCTTAACTGATGTTCATTAATCCACAATTCTCACCACATAAATCAATAAAATGAAAGCCAGCTGGAATGGAAAGGTGATCGCAGAAAGTGATCAAACTCTAGTCATTGAAGGAAATCATTATTTTCCTCCGAATTCAGTCAACAAAGAATACCTGAAGGCCTCCGATACGCACACCGTTTGTCCATGGAAGGGAACCGCCTCCTATTATTCAATCAAGGTAGACGGGAAGACTAATCCCGATGCGGCGTGGTATTATCCCGAACCGAAACCTGCAGCCTTCCCAATCAAAGGGTATTTGGCATTTTGGAAAGGAGTGGAAGTTCATCACTGATTCAAATTAAGCGTGTTAGATGCTGAAAGCGATTGCTTCCTCTCCTTTTTTGCTTAGGCTGACCTTTGGTGTTTTAGCCTTGTTTTTGATTTTGGCTCTTTTTTTTGGTGAGGGCTTAGCCGAGTTGCTTGCCAAGTTTACCCTGACGATTTTGGGATATTTTGGTGGGTATTATTTGTTTCTGGGTTTTGCCTCGGTAGTGGTCCTGATCATGCTCGCGGTTTTGCCCACCGGAAAAATCAAATTAGGCTCAGGACCACCAGAGTTTAGCTGGTGGTCATGGTTGGCGATGTTGTACAGTACCGGAATGGGAGGAGGCTTGATTTTAAGGGCTGTTCAGGAGCCGGTTTATTTTTTTCAGAATCCGCCTAGGGCTGCAGATGTAGATGCAAAAACATTCGCGTTGGAGTATACCTTTTTTCATTGGGGACTTACCCCTTGGGCCTTTTATGGATTGATGGCTTTGGTGGTTTCCTTTAATCTTTATATCAAAAAGGGCTCTTCCCTAAGTTCCGAATCTTTGCTTGGCAGGGGGCGCCATCGGCTTTGGGCAGGAATGATTGATTTGTTTATTCTGCTCTGCACGCTATTTGGAGTGGTCGCAGGAGTAGGACTGGGCAGTAGGCAGTTGATGGAGGCCATTCGGTATTGGACAGGCTGGGATTTTGTGCCTACCCAAGTCATTATTCCCTTATTTTTCATTTGTTTTTTGGCGACTCTTTCGGCTTTTCTGGGGGTAAGGAAGGGGATTCGTTTGATTTCCAACCTGAATATGGCCGGGGCATCCCTATTGATGGTTTTTGCCTGGACCTTGGGAAGCTTTTGGGAGATAATCGAAAGTCTGGGATTGGGGCTATTCACTTATCTGGGAGACTTTGTTTCCCTGAGTCTCAATCTTGGCAAAGCGCAGGTCGGGGATCAGTTTCTGAAAGACTGGACCTATTTCTATTGGGCTTTTTGGCTTTCTTGGGCCCCGTTTACCGGGGTTTTTATTGCGAGAATCTCCAAGGGAAGAACTATCCGGGAATTGGTGTCGGGAGCCCTCCTAATTCCGGCCTTGGGCACTTTTCTTTGGTTTTCGGTTTTTGGTACCCGGTCTTTTGGTCTAATCGAGGCAGGTCAAGTTTCCCCTGAGGCTTTTTCCTCCATTTACAGTTCAATTCTGATTTTCTTCTCGCATTTCTCCTTTTCGCCTATCAGCAATCTGGTGGTGACTGTCTTGGTTTCAACCTTTCTGATTACATCTATTGACTCCGCCATTTTCGTCCTAAGTATATTTTCCGACCAGGGAAAAGCAGAGCCCAATTCGCGAATTCGGGTATTCTGGGGAGTAAGCATTTTCATTTTCACCGCCATCTTGATTTGGGTGGGAAAGGAAGGCCTGCTTGAGTCAGTCAGTAATTTATTGATCCTTTTTGCCCTGCCTTTCAGCCTGATTTTTATCTTGCTGATAGGACAGTTTATTCGTTATCAAATCAACTCTACCCTAAGATGAACTCGATTGAAGCCCTTTTGGCCAAATTTATTTCTACCAGAAAAAAGACCGAGGAAATATGTGCCCCCTTGGAAGTGGAGGATTACGTACCACAACCAATCGCAGACGTATCTCCTCCGAAGTGGCACTTGGGACATACGACTTGGTTTTTCGAACAGTTTGTTCTGTTGCCATTTGACCCGGGCTATCGGGTGTTTTCAGAAGATTTTGCCTATTTGTTCAATAGCTATTACAATCATGCCGGTAAGCGGGTTCTTCGTCCCAATCGGGGATTGATGAGTAGACCGCCTGTGAGAGAGGTGATGGCCTATAGGTCCCATGTCACAGAGCGCCTGTCCCTGTGGTTGGAAAAAGGAGATTTTGAACAGGAGGCGGAAGAAAGAGTGGTTTTAGGAATCTACCACGAAGAGCAACATCAGGAGCTTTTGGTCTACGACATGAAGTATATTCTGGGAAATCAACCTACTTTTCCAGTTTATGGAGAGGGCTTTAGAACCAAACCGGTTTCCGAAGGTCAATTTAGTAAAGTCAGTTCGGGAGTCTTTGAAATTGGATTTGAAGGAGAAGGGTTTTGTTACGATAATGAGTTGGGCAGACATCGGGTATTCTTGGAGGAATTTGAAATTTCCGAAAGCTTGGTGAGCAACGGGGAGTATTTGGAGTTTATTCAGGCCGGCGGGTACCTTAATTTTGATCCTTGGCTAGATGAGGGTTGGAGTTTTATCCAAAAGGAACAAATCCGTGCGCCTTTATACTGGCATGAGGTCGAGGGAGAATGGTGGAATTACACCCTCCGGGGTTTTGAGAAGGTAGACTGGGATCTCCCTGTACAGCATATTAGCTACTATGAGGCTCAAGCTTATGCATCATGGAAAGGATGCCGTCTTCCTACGGAATTTGAATGGGAGGTAGCCTCAAAGCAGTTCAAATGGGGGCAGCTTTGGGAATGGACTGGGAGTTCCTATTTGCCTTATCCGGGCTTTAAAAAGGCTGAAGGTGCCTTGGGAGAATACAATGGGAAGTTTATGGTCAGTCAGCAGGTATTAAGAGGAGCTTCGGTTGCGACCCCTGAAGAGCATTCCCGTCCTACCTATCGCAATTTTTTCCATCCTTCCTCCCGGTGGATTTTTTCAGGAATTCGCTTAGCCAAATAAATGATTATGAATGATTTTGAAAAGGAGGTTTTGGAGGGCTTAGGCAAAAAAAACAAAAGTCTTTCTTCCAAATATTTCTACGACTCGGAGGGTTCAAGGATATTTCAGGAAATAATGGATATGCCGGAATATTACTTACCCAAGGCAGAAATGGAGATCATCCAGAATCAGTCTGGATACATTGCTGAGAAAATCTGGAAAAAGGAACTGGATGTGATCGAACTTGGGGCTGGAGATGGTCGGAAAACGGTCCATTTTCTTGAAGTATTAAGCTCAAAAGTTCCCCAGTTGGCTTATTTTCCTTTGGATATAGATGAGGGCATCCTAAGGGAAAATGAAAACCTTGTCAATAAGCAAGTGCCTTCCATCAAGGTCAAGCCACTCATGGGGGATTATTTCCAGACGCTTCCACAAATCAGAGAAAGAAATATTCCACGGGTGATTTTGTTCGCAGGGAGCAACATTGGAAATTTTCCTGATTCCAAGGCTTCCGAGTTTTTGGAGATGATCAAAAAAGAAATGAAGGCGGGGGATTATTTCTTGCTGGGAGCAGATCTGAAAAAGCACCCAAAGATGATATTGGATGCCTACAGCGATGCGAAAGGAATTACCGCTAGGTTTAACCTCAATTTGCTCAAAAGGATCAACAGAGAACTGTCTGCGGATTTTGACCTATCAGCCTTTGAACATTATGCCACTTATCATCCCATGACGGGTGCAGCCGAAAGTTTTTTGGTCAGTTTGAAAAAACAGACGGTAACAATCGGGACAAAAAAAATTGAATTTGGACTCCATGAAGTAATCAAGACTGAGATCTCACAAAAGTATGATCAAGAAAGGTTGATGGATTTGGCAGAAGGCTCGGGATTGAAATGGGATTCTGCCTATTCGGACAGCCAATCCTTATTTTCTTGGGTTTTATTTAAGCGGTAATTGGCCGATTAGTACATGTATATCAGTTGATTAAAACTTTTGTTGGGGGTGTAGTGGGAATTTGAATAAGTCAAAAAAGATCCAAAGCGAAGAAAATAACTTAATTTGAGGAAGAAAGTGATGAAATTATCATCCTGCAAAGTAATCTTTTGGTCCTGTTTACTTTGTGATAATTGCGTGAAGGTGAATTGGCCAAATCTTCACCCATTCATGTAAAAATTGCCTCGATTTCGGTTTAAACAGCGGATTCTTTCAAAAAAGTTAAAAGCGTCCCTTGTTTTTTGAAATTAAAAAATGATAACTTTAAAACTCGATTTTAATCTGGAAACCATTTAACCTTTATCAAAAGTCTATTTAAAAATCACATTATGAGAAAGTTAATCGCTTTGTTCATGCTTGCAGGGATTCTATTTGTTCCTGTTTTCGCTAACGCACAAGAAGCTTCAGCTGATTCAGCTGCCGCAGAAGCTGCCCCAGCAGTAGAAACCCCTGCTGCATCTCCAACCATGGTAGACGATGAGATCGTCGCTGAGGAGCAAAGCTTCCACCAGATCATCAAAGAGAAGTTTATCGAAGGTGATCCAGTTTACATGACCCCGGTATTGATCTGTTTGATCTTGGGTCTCGCAATTGCTTTGGAAAGAATCATTACATTGAACCTTTCCACTACCAACACCAAGAAATTGATCTCTAAAGTGGAAGATGCACTTTCTTCAGGAGGTATCGAAGCTGCAAAAGACGTGACCAGAAACACCAAAGGTCCAGTAGCCTCCATCTTTACTCAAGGCTTGATGAGATACTCTGAAGGTATCGAGATGGTTGAAAAATCTATCATTGCTTATGGTTCCGTAGAAATGGGCCGATTGGAAAAAGGTCTTGTTTGGATTTCTCTTTTCATCTCCTTGGCTCCAATGTTGGGCTTCATGGGTACGGTAATCGGTATGATCTTCGCCTTCGATACTATCGAAGCAGCAGGTGATATCTCTCCATCCATCGTAGCAGGTGGTATCAAAATCGCCCTTTTGACCACGGTAGCAGGTTTGATCGTTGCGATCATTCTTCAGTTGTTCTACAACTACCTAGTCGCTAAAATTGACTCTTTGGTTAATGACATGGAAGACGCTTCTATCTCTTTGGTAGACGTGTTGGTGAAGCACAAATTGACTGGTAAGTAATTATCGCTTCCCCGTTTGTCTTAATCCGATTCTTAATTAACTAAAGAAAATAGTATGGATACTTATGATATTATGCTCTATGTGAGCTACGCTTTGGTAGGATTAGGAGCCTTGGTTTCTATAGCCCTTCCATTGATAAAGTCACTAGACAATCCTAAGGCTCTGCTTAAAACAGGTCTTGGAATCGTAGTGATCTTGGTTTTGTTCTTCATCAGTTATTCTATTTCCACTAATGAAGTACTGCCAAAGTTTGAAGGAGAGCCATTTAACCTTACTCCTGGGATGTCCCAAATGGTAGGTGGCTTTTTGATTACCACTTACATCCTCACTATCGTGACGGTAGTAGGTATTGTAATTACTGAATTTAATAAAGCAATAAAGTAATTATGGCTAGGAAGAAAGGAAGAATGAGTCAGGAGGTAAACTCAGGATCTATGGCGGACATCGCCTTCCTGTTGTTGATCTTCTTTCTCGTGACCACTACCATCGCTTCAGACAAGGGTATCTTGAATATCCTTCCTCCGAAGCTGGATCCTAATGTTCCGCCGCCAGATATTCAGAAAAACGAGAGAAACATCTTTAACATCCTTGTTAATGCCAATGACGATTTGCTGGTAGAAGGTGAATACAGAAGAACGGCAGAAGGATTGGATAAGGACATAAAAGAGTTTGTTTTGAATTTTGGTGCTCCGGATGAGGATGCCGTTGCTTTGTTCAACTCTTTGCCTGCTTCATTGCAAGCCCAGGCTTTGAGAAGACCTGAATCTTCAGATAACCCTGGTGAGGCTGTTGTGTCTATCAAGACTAACAGAGGAACAAGTTATGAGGTCTTTTTGGAGGTATTTGACCTTGCCAAAAAAGCATATTTCGAAGTCTACGGAGAAAGAGTAGGATTGACCGCAGATGAATATCGAGCATTGACCGGAGACGATGAAGCTTCCAAAGCTCTTCAAGACCGAGGGAAAGCGGGAATTCCGATGGCGATCTCTATTGCAGAACCTGATAAAATAGGAGGTAATTGATATGTCAAAGTTTAAGAAAAAAACCAATACAGCGACAAGCATCCCTACCTCAGCATTGCCTGATATCATCTTTATGCTTTTGTTCTTCTTCATGGTGACTACCGTGTTGAGAGAGCAGACCATCTTGGTAGAGCAAAAGATTCCTCAGGCTACTCAGCTGCAAAAGCTTCAGAAAAAAACACTTATCTCTTACATTTACATCGGAAAGCCAAAGAACCCTTCTTTGTATGGTTCAGAGCCAAGAGTTCAGGCCAATGATGTACTGATTACCGCTCCGGATATCGTGCAGTGGGTCAACCAAGAAAGAGATATGCTTCCTGAAGCAGATAGAGGATTGATTACCATTTCTCTGAAAGTAGATAAGGACGTGAAGATGGGTCCGATCTCTGACGTTCAGACTGAGTTGAGAAATGCGGATGCCCGAAGAGTCCTTTACGCCTCTACAGGTAAGATTTATCAAGATTAAACAAGCGAATTCTTATATTTAAAGCCATCCTGATTATTCTGGATGGCTTTTTTATTGCGCTATGAACATAAAACTTAACAATAAATCCAAGGTACAGGGTGCTTGGGCTATGTATGATTGGGCCAATTCTGTCTACAGTTTGGTTATTACTTCTACAATCTTTCCTGTGTATTACAATAGTGTCACCCAAGGAATAGATGGGTCCGATAGGGTTCAGTTTTTTGGTTGGGAAGTAATAAATACAGTTTTGTACTCCTATTCTATTTCTTTTTCCTATTTAGTCATTGCCATTTTTTCCCCTTTGCTCTCCGGTATCGCGGATGCTTCTGGTAAGAAGCTGTTGTTTATGAAGCTTTTTGCCTACCTAGGTTCCCTTTCCTGTGTGGGTTTATTCTTTTTTGATGGTTCCAATTTGGAATTTGGGATATTCTGCAGCGTGATGGCAAGTATTGGCTACGCAGGCAGTATTGTTTTTTACAATGCTTACCTTCCTGAAATCGCTGAGGAATCTGAATATGATTTTTTAAGTGCCAGAGGCTTTGCGTTGGGTTATATTGGTAGTGTGATTCTTTTGGTTTTGAATCTAATCATGATTCAGTTTCCAGAATTGTTTGGTTTGTCAGAAGGCAGCCTTCCAGCCCGACTATCTTTTCTAATCACCGGGCTTTGGTGGGCAGGTTTTTCCCAGATTCCTTTCCGCTTTTTGCCCAATAATCCTTACAAAAAGAAAATTGAGCGCCAGCTTTTCCTTAAGGGCTATCAGGAAATCAGGTCAGTTTGGCAAAGGGTGAAGCAAATCCCGGTAATGAAAAAATATCTGGCTTCCTTCTTCTTTTATTCCATGGGTGTACAAACGGTCATGTATCTCGCAGCCTCCTTTGGGGATAAAGAATTGGGTATGCCCGGGGACCAGTTGATCTTGACGGTGTTGATTATTCAGTTTGTTGCCATTATTGGAAGCTATTTATTTGCTTGGGTCTCTAAAAAATTCGGGAATAAGATCAGCTTGATGATCATGGTTCTAATCTGGATTGGAATATGCGGTGCCGCTTATTATGTGTATTCTGTATATGAGTTTTATGCCCTCGCCTTTGTAGTTGGGATGGTCATGGGGGGTATTCAATCTCTTTCCAGATCCACCTATTCCAAGCTGATTCCTGAAGGGACTACAGAGCATGCTTCATTTTTCAGTTTTTATGATGTGACAGAAAAAATTGCCATCGTTTTGGGTACTTTCTCCTACGGTGCAATCGAACAACTGACTGGGAGTATGCGAAATTCGGCTGCTTCTTTGGGTGTTTTCTTTTTGGTCGGATTAGGTTTCCTTCTTCTGGTAAGTATTCCCAAAACTTCTTTGTCCCCGAAATCAATCTAATCCATGCTTAAGATTCTCTCTGGTGATCAGGTCAAAGAACTGGATCGAATCCACATCCAAAATGCCGGGATTTCCAGTCATGAATTGATGGAACGGGCAGCTTTGAGCTTTATCAACTGGTGGAAATCCATGGAGTTTCCAAAAAATCTCCCTGTATTCGTATTCTGTGGAGCTGGAAATAATGGGGGAGATGGTTTTGCCATAGCGAGGCTTCTTTTCAAAGAGGGATGGGAGGTTCAGGTTTTTCGGTGTTTTGAAGAAGGAAGCGTCTTATCTGCAGATGCGCAGAAAAATTTGGATTGGGTTCCTGAAGGAGTTTTGATTTATGATTTGAAGGAATTTAATTCTTCAAGAGAAGGCCTTTTAATTGATTCTTTTCTGGGAGTTGGGTTAAAAAGCCCAATTAGGAATTCCGCTGTTCCAATTATTGAGTGCATGAATTCCTTTCCAGGAATCAAGATATCCATTGATCTTCCCAGTGGGCTGTTGGCCGATTCACCTACATTTGGTCCAAGGGTAAAAGCTGACTTCACAGTAACCTTTGCTTTCCCAAAACTGGCTTTGTTTTTTCCTGAAAATTCCTCCTTTTCCGGTAAAATTGTTTTGGCAGATATTGGAATCAGTGAATCGGAATACGCATCTTTCCCGACATCCTATTTTTTTATACAGGAAAAAGATATCCTATCCAGACACCGTGTTTTTGGTCAATTTTCCCATAAAGGGGATTTTGGAAAAGTGGCGATAGTTGCAGGCAGTAAAGGGAAGATGGGAGCGGCGATTTTGTGCTCAAAGGCTGCATTGAGGACTGGTTCCGGCTTAGTGACTGCTTTTGTACCTAAGGATGAAAGAGGAATCATCCAGAGCGCGGTTCCTGAAGTCATGTGTGAATTCGATGAAAACACGGATTGGAATAAATTTGATTCCTTGGGAGTAGGGCCTGCGATTGGCCTGGACAAAAAGGATTTGCTTCAAGATATCCTCAAGGCCTGTTCTAAGCCAATAGTCTTGGATGCTGATGCGATCACTTTGATAGCGTCAAATCAGGATCTGATTTCCTTAATTCCCAAAAACAGTATTTTGACTCCTCATCTCCTGGAATTGGAACGATTAATTGGCAAATCTACTGATCATCTTGACCGGCTGATGAAGGTCAAGGAATTTTGTATGAAATGGCAATTGAATTTGTTGATCAAAGGAGCTTATTCAGTACTTTCTTTGGTTGATGGACGGCAATTGTTCAACTCCTCAGGCACACAATACATGGCTAAAGCAGGAGCAGGAGATGTGCTGACGGGCATGCTGACTTCTTTTTTGGGCCAAGGATACACGCCTGAAAATGCCTTGATCTGTGGGGTCTATCATCACGGAAAAGCCGGTGAACTCGCCGGACAGCAAAACCGAAGATCCACGATCGCTTCTGATATTTCTGAAAATATAGGAAAGACCTATACGCTCTTAAATGTTTTGTGAAAAAATGAGAGCCGATCCAAACTTAATTTTTCCTGATGCGGTTTTGAACTCATAGATTTTTATGAACATCAAAGAAAAACCTCTGCTTTGGACTCTAGCAGTCATTAATTTCATACACATTGTTGATTTTATGATTCTCATGCCCCTGGGGCCTCAGTTGATGAGAATTTTTGAAATCGGTCCCAGTGAGTTTAGTCTGCTTGTCTCTTCCTACACCTTCAGCGCTGGGATTTCCAGTTTTTTGGGAGCATTTGTGCTTGATCGCTTTGATCGAAAAAAGATCCTTCTTTGGGTCTATGTTGGTTTTACGATTGGAACTTTAGGCTGTGCATTGTCACCAAACTACCCCATTTTGTTGGTAGCTAGAGTACTCAGTGGGGTTTTTGGAGGATTAACTTCAGCTTTGATTTTGGCCATTATTGGAGATGTGGTCCCGTATGAAAGAAGAGGCCGGGCCATGGGGTTGGTCATGTCTGCTTTTTCATTTGCTTCGGTGATGGGAGTGCCTATCGGGTTGTTTTTGGCCAGCCTTTCGGATTGGCACATGCCCTTCTATATTCTGACTGGATTGTCTTTTCTTAGCCTAGGGATGATTTTTCGATTTATTCCCTCTATTCGTGATCATATGGATCAGGAACTGGTCAAGCCCACCCCAATGCAGGTGATTTCCCGAGTTACCAGTAATTCAAATCAAATGAAGGCTATCTCGCTTTCTGTGATGATGATGTTTGGGCAGTTTATGATCATTCCTTTTCTCAGTCCCTTTAATGTAGCTAATGTAGGTTTTACTGAACTACAGCTGACCTATATCTACATTGCCGGTGGTGGGTTTACAGTGTTTACTTCCCCGTGGGTAGGAAAGCTGTCCGATCGACATGGGAAGCTGAAAGTGTTTACCATTTTCATGTTGCTCAACTTGATTCCTATAGGGGTAATTACCCACTTGGGAGTGACACCAATTCCTTTCGTGCTGATGATTACCACGATGTTTTTTGTGACTTCAAACGGGCGTTATGTCCCAGCTGCTGCTATTATCACCGGCACAGCCAAGCCTGAAAACAGAGGGAGTTTTCTGAGTTTCAATTCGGCTGTGCAGCAATTAGCAGCAGGACTTGCCTCGTTGATAGCAGGGCTGATTATCGGTGAAAATGAAGCAGGACAGCTGACCAACTTCAATATCGTGGGTTATTTAGCTATCTTTTTCAGCGTACTGTGTATTCCTTTGGCAAGAAGGGTAAAAGTAATAAGCTGACGCCATCGGTTGGGGTTTGAATTCAGCAGTGAATTTGTCAAATTGATTTTTCAAAGAATTTTTCAATGTCTCAAGCTGAATCTCCTACTTGTCCAAGTTGCGGAACCCCATTTCTAGGATCATATTGTCACTCCTGTGGAGAAAAGCGAATAGAGCTTCAGGATAAGCGACTGGAATTTTTTGTTGAGGAGTTGATTTCCTCCATTTTCGTCGCTGATGGAAAATTTTTCAGGACGATCAAATTGCTCCTCACCCAGCCTGGAGCACTCACCAAAAGCTTTGTGGACGGGGTTCGTAAAAAATACCTTTCTCCATTGCAGCTTTTTTTCTTTGCCAACTTGATTTACTTTCTTTTTCCTCTGATCTCCACCTTCAATACTTCGCTGGATATCCAAATGTACAATCTTCCCTATAGTGATTGGGTCAGGCCCGTAGTTGAAAACTATTTAGAACAGCACCCGGAAGAAGCAACTTCTTTCAGGACATCCTATGAAGCCACCTCCAATTCGAACGGGAAACTACTTTTGATTTTGCTGGTTTTGTTGCATGGCTTGTTTTTGAAGCTCCTTTTCCTTCGGGACAGGAGGTTTTACCTCATTGATTTCTTTGCGGGTTCTGCTTATTTCTATGGGTTTTACATTTTGGTCTTTTTAGTGGCCTTTCCGGGCTTAATTGGTTTAGTCGACTGGATCGGGGATTTACAATTCAACGGGTTTTTGAATGAGCTCACTCTTTCAATTTTGTTTCTTGTAGGGATATTTACTTATCAGTATTTCTTGATCAAAAAGGCCTATTCCACGGGTATTGCTGATGCGATTTGGAGAAGTGTATTGTTGACAGCTTTCATTATTCCCAGCTTTACCATTTACCGTTTTTTGCTATTCTGGGTCACTTTTTGGGTGGTCACCTAAAAAAAATCCCCGACCTAAGCCGGGGATGATGAGTTTAAAATTCTGCATTTCCTGGGGTCCTCGGGAAGGCAATAACGTCTCGGATATTACCCATACCGGTGACAAACTGGACCATTCGCTCAAAACCCAACCCAAAGCCGGCATGAGGTGTAGATCCAAATCTACGGGTATCCAAAAACCACCACATTTCCTCGATCGGAATGTGTAGCTCCTCCATTCGCTTCAGGAGCAAGTCCAGGCGCTCTTCCCGCTGTGACCCCCCGATGATCTCTCCGATTCCAGGGAATAGAATATCCATGGCAGCCACGGTTTTTCCGTCTTCGTTTTGACGCATGTAGAAGGATTTGATCTCCTTGGGATAGTCGGTCAGGATTACGGGTTTTTTGAAATGCTTTTCCACCAAGTATCGCTCATGCTCAGACTGCAAATCTGCCCCCCAAGATTCGATCAGGTATTGGAATTTCTTCTTTTTATTAGGGTTTGAGTTTCTCAGAATATCGATTGCCTCGGTGTAGGTGATTCTGACAAATTCATTGTCTACCACAAATCGGAGCTTATCCAAAAGTCCCATTTCTGATCTCTGGTCGGCCGGTTTGGATTTTTCTTCCTCTTCCAATCTTGATTGAAGGAATTTCAAGTCCTCCTGGCAATGCTCAAGGGCATAGCTGATCAGGTATTTCAAGAAGTCCTCTGCTAAATCAGCATTGTCCTCGGCATCATAGAAGGCCATTTCCGGCTCAATCATCCAGAACTCAGCCAAGTGCCTGGTAGTATTGGAGTTTTCAGCACGGAAGGTAGGACCGAATGTATAAATCTCAGAAAGCGCCATCGCAGCCAATTCACCTTCCAGTTGTCCAGATACAGTTAGATTGGCTTCCCGCTCAAAGAAATCCTGCCTGAAGTCTACTTCGCCTTCTGGTGTGCGAGGTGGCTTGGATATATCCAAAGTGGTGACTTTGAATGTCTCTCCAGCTCCTTCTGCATCAGAAGCTGTAATGATCGGGGTGTGGATGTAAAAGAATCCTTTATCATTAAAGTATTTATGCACGGCGAAAGCCAAAGCATGGCGTACTCTAAATACGGCGCTGAAGGTATTTGTACGCATTCTCAAGTGGGCGATTTCTCTCAAAAACTCGAGAGAATGCTTCTTGGGCTGTAGAGGGTATTTTTCAGGATCGGCTTCTCCGAGTACTTCTATTGTTTTTGCGTTGAGTTCAGAACTTTGACCCGCTCCCTGAGACTCTACCACTGTCCCTGTGATTTTCAGACAGGCTCCGGTGGTACATTTTTTCAAAATATCTTCCGCAATAAGATTTGGATCAGCGACTACCTGGTAGTTGGTAATCACAGAGCCGTCATTGAGCGCAATGAAGGAGACGTTTTTGTTACTTCTTTTGGTTCGAACCCAGCCCATCAGTGTGATTTCCTGTCCGATTGGGTTTTGTTCGAGTATGGTCTTGATTTTGACCCGCTTGTTGAATGCCATGCGTGAGTTTTTTTTGGAAAAATGGATTTCCTGCCTGAATAAAATGGAATGCAAAAAAACGATTAAATCACGTTTTTATCAAAAAATTGCCTCTTTTTCCTAAATTTGGTCAGTGGGCTTTTTCTGGTGAAAAAGCTTTTTTTAAACCCGTTTTGCTGGTTTTATCTCAATTCAATGCAAAAGTTAAACCTTTCTCAGACACTTTCTCAAAAGCTTTCTCCTCAGCAGATTCAGTTTATCAAACTGCTGCAGGTGCCTACTGCTGAGTTGGATGCTCGGATTGAAGAGGAATTGGAAATCAATCCCGCCTTGGAAGAGGGAAAAGATAAAGAGCAAGAACAGTCACAGGAAGAAGAATACGAGGATTCCTATGACGATGACTTGGGCAGGGATGATCATGAACTGAATCTGGACGACTATCTGGATGATGAGTACAGTGGGTATAAAATGCAGGGTGACGGAAATTATAATGCCGATGAGGAAGACCGGGAGATCCCCATTTCCAGTCAGGCCAGTCTTCATGAGCAACTGATTTCCCAATTAAATTTCCTCAAGCTCGATGAGCGCCAGAAAATCATCGGGCAACAGCTGATTGGAAGTATTGAAAATGACGGATATATCCGCAGAGATCTGGAAGCGATCATCAATGATTTGGCTTTTGGACAAAATATCGAGACCGACTTGGATGAGTTGGAGGAGATTCTTCGAAAAATTCAGACGTTTGATCCTGCAGGCATTGCAGCAAGAAATCTTCAGGAGTGTCTTTTGATCCAACTGGAAAGAAAAGAACACCCAGATGATCCGGATGTGCAACATGCTCTTCTGATCATTCACGACTGTTTTGAAGAGTTTACCAAGAAGCACTATTCCAAAATTCAGAAGAGATTGGATCTTTCCGAGGATGAAATAAAAGATGCCGTCAATCTGATCACCCGACTCAATCCCAAGCCGGGAGGAATCTCTGATGGACTGGTTCGTACACAGTATATCATTCCGGACTTTATCCTGACCAATAATAGTGGCAAACTGGAGGTATCCCTTAATTCTCGCAATGCGCCGGAGTTGAGGATATCCCGATCATATGCAGAGATGTTTGACGCATATGACAAGAGTGATAAAAAGGACAAAAAACTTAAAGAGACCGTCACTTTTGTCAAGCAGAAGTTAGATTCTGCCAAATGGTTTATCGATGCGATCAAGCAGCGGCAAAATACTCTTTTGAGGACCATGGAGGCTATATTAAAATATCAATATGAATTTTTCCTGGATGGAGATGAGACCAATCTCCGCCCTATGATTCTGAAGGATATTGCTGAAAAAATCGATATGGATATCTCCACCGTTTCCCGTGTGGCCAATAGCAAATCCATTCAGACCGAATTTGGCGTATATCCTTTGAAATACTTCTTCTCAGAAGGGATTTCTACAGACAGTGGGGAGGATGTGAGTAACAGGGAGGTTAAATCAGTTCTTCAGGGTATGGTCGATGGCGAGGATAAGAAAAAGCCACTTTCCGATGATAAATTGGTCAAAATGCTGAATAAAAAGGGATACAATATTGCCCGAAGGACAGTAGCTAAGTACAGAGAGCAGCTTCAGATACCAGTGGCTAGATTAAGAAAGGAACTTTAGTGGGGAGAATTATTGCTTTGGTTATTACGGTGGTTTTTCAACCGCTTTTGATGCCTGCTTTGGTCTATGGAATGATTCTTTTTGCGGTACCTGAAGCGACAAGCATTCCGGAACAAATCAAGGATAGGATTTTCTACCTCATTATACTTTCCACTCTCTTGATCCCGATGATTTCGATTATCGGACTTCGGCTTATGGGTACGGTGAAAAGTCTCCATATGCCGGAAGTAAAGGACCGGATTATTCCCTTTCTGATTACCTGTATTTATTTCTTCCTGACGACTTATTTTCTCTATCAGAAAAGCGATTTAGATCCCATTCTTTGGCAGGGTATGGCTGTGATTCTGGCAGCGGTGGTGGTCCTTACTTTGATCACTTTTGTGTGGAAAATGTCCGCCCATATGACTGGTGTGGGAGGGCTTTTGGCCTTGGTACTGGTCTTGGCACGTAGTTTTTCAAACTTCCAGCCGCTATATCCTTTAATCTTGGTCCTGATTTTAAGTGGAGCTATTGCCACTTCAAGACTCTATCTAAATGCCCATAAGCCTCTTGAAGTCTATGTGGGTTTTGCCTCAGGTTTTTTGGTCTGCTGGTGGGGCTTCTCCTGGATTTGGCCGTAAAAGAAAATCCCCCAAAAGTACATAGCCAATTGGGGGATTAAGATCTTGTTGTAAAGTTTTTAGAATACTGTCACAGCAATTCCAAAGTTGATTTGGCTGGCCTGATTTGCAAAAGGCCCTCTGCCTGCCTGCCAAATGTCATTTAAGAAAAAGTTGCCCCAAGCATAAAATCCAGGGCTTCCTGCCTTCACGGTCAAAGCGTATCTGATCTTTTCCACCCCATAATTTTCTGAGGTTTTTACCTTAACCTTGCCGGTATCTGCAGTTTCGTACTTGGTTTTGGTGTGGGCTTCGTACAGGAAACCGACTTTTCCTCCTACCGCAATTCGGAAGCTTTTGCTGTAATTGGTTTTATTGAAATGATACCGAAGCTCCAGGGGAATTTCGAAGTAGTTCATTGCAAAATTATTCGCCTTCAGGATAAGATCGTCTCCGTATACTTCAGTGACATCCACCAATTCGGAAGATTCAGGTCCCAAATCTTCGTTTCGGAAGAGGTTTCTGTCATCACTGAACTGAATTTTGTCAGAACCAATTCCAAAGCCAGGGTTAATGGTGAATCCGGATGTTTCGCCTCCCACAGGGACTGGGAACTGGTAAGAGATATTGAAAGTCCGAGATGGGAAAAAATTGGTCCCCAAGTCTGCGGGACGGTTGGTTAACACATTGAATCCAAACTCGAAATTAAGATCACTGGGGATATTGGGGCGTCCTCCGATTGGAGTTTTAGGTGTTTTCTCAGTCTCCTGGGCATGGACAGCATTCAGGGAAAATAAGGCCAAGGCCAGAATAAATAATTTTTTCATCAAGAGGTCTTCGTTACTTGGAATGTGGGCAAAAATATAAAATCCGAGAGGATAAACCCCTTAAAAGCTCTTAATTATTCTTAAGGCATGTTTGGGGAATGAATCTCTTCTTTAAAAAATCTTGAAGGAGGCTGTTGGAGAAAAAATTAAAATCGGTACTTTTGCAGACCCATTCGGCCTCGTAGCTCAACTGAATAGAGCACCTGATTACGGCTCAGGAGGTTTCAGGTTTGAATCCTGACGAGGTCACTAAGCTCAGCAAAAAAGCTGAGTTTTTTTATTCCCCGTACTTTCTTGCCATATTCGAAAAATCTTTCCTCTATGCGTAAGCTTTTTGTTGTGTTTTTGGTCGCTCTTTTGGGTTGTGATGAACTGGTAGATATCAAGAAAATTGAAGGCCCATGTACTATTCAACTCAAAGACGGGACAATTATTGAAACAGAAGGAATAGAATTGCTTAAAAGTACCGGTACCATTACTTACCGGGACGAGGATGGAAAGCTTTGGTCCATTGCTGTAGACCGATACGAAAGCTACTCCTGCGGAATTTAATCCATTGCATCCACGATCAATACCCAGTCATTTCCTCTGCCCGAACTGGGAGGATTCACCCGGAGATTCTTTTCTTTTCCTACTGTTTTTCCATCATTCTCGAGGAATTGCGCCCCTGTCCTTGGGTCATACCAAGTCAACTTGAATCGTTCGCCTTTGAGTGAAGACAAATTGATAGGGATTTTTGATCCGTCAGGACTGTAAATTAAAGCATAAGTTCCACTTTGATTTCGGGTTGCTGCCAAATAGGCTTCGCTGTAGTCTTGAGATTCATTGATCAGACCTTGGTCTGGAATTCGATCAAAATAGGATCTGCTTAATATCAGCTTTTTGAGGTGTTTTACTTGATTGGCCACTTCCAAATCCAAGGATTTGTGCCAAGGCTTAAGGGGAGCATTAACCGGTGTTTTATCCAAATCATACATTTGCCAGACTGCATGACAGCCATAGGATTGACCTGCAGCTCCGGCAAATACATTCCAGTACATAATTCTACGAATATCTGCCGCTTCGCTATAGCCCAATTCTTTAGCATTGAAGCATTTCGGGTGCTCTTCGTACATCGGCTCGCCATCGATGGTCGGTTTTTTGGGACTCAGGCTCAAGTCATGGGTTATTTTATCATAAGTAGCCTGATTGGGGCAGTGACCTGTCTGATGCATATTGAAATCGAGCCATTCTGCTTCATGAAACCAATTGCTACTTCCCCCTGGACCTGCAGGCTGGGGGTGGAAGGTGATGAGGATTTTATTGTCTGGATTTTGGCTTTCCAGAATTCCTTTAGCCATTTGATTCCAAACTTCGATATCCTCCGAGTCTGCTCTGGGATTACGGTCTCCACCTAATACCCAGATCAGATTTTTTTGGTTTCTGTACCGATTTCCGATCCATTTTCCATAGGTGTAGGCAGTACTGGGAGTAAAGATCTCGGGTCCGATTCCCCAGGATTCTTTGAAAAGCTTATCCCCCCAAGTAGGAAGTAGGGCAATATGCATATTCCTCTCCAACGCCAATTCCAAAATCCGGTCCACATGCTGAAAATAAGCTTCATTGTATTTCCAATTTTCGAGTTGGGAAAAAGGTAAATCCCCATTGGCATTCGGGGTGTGAATTCCGTCCAGCTCGGCCAAAACTACTGCCTGAATTACATTAAAGCCCTGTTTTTGCCGGGTGTCTAGATAGGAAATAGTATTTTTCTCGTCCAATCTGTGAAAGAGCTCCCATGCCGTATCTGCCATCCAGAAAAAGGGCTCCCCCTCTGAGGACATCAAATATTGCTGCTCGGGATGAACCTGAATGGGTCCTCTTATCGTCTGACCGAGTCCATAGTTCAAAACAAAAGTTAAAATACAGAGAAGAGGAAGTTTTTTCATGGCATAAAAAAGGCAGCCCGAAGGCTGCCTGATTTTTTAATTAATGGGCGGCTGAAGCGGCTGGTTTGCTGCCTCGTTGCCAGATAAAGAAGATGATAAAGAGGACAATGAGAATTCCCGGGAAGGAAACCATTTTCATCAAAGTCTCCTGACCAGCGGCTAGTTCCAAAGCATCTCCTGTAAGACCCGCAGCAGCTTGAGCAGCTCGGTCACTGTCTATCCACCCACCAATAATCGGCTGGAAAATAGCTGTGGAGAACATCCCCACGCCTCCGATGATAGACATGCCTAACGCACCTGAAAGTGGAACTCGCTGTGCAACGGCACCTACCATCACAGGCCAGAAATAGCAAACTCCAATAGCAAAGATCAAAGCGGCCAAGTAAGCCATAGGGCCTGTCACCGTACTGAACATAAAGATACCTAATGCGGCAAAGATCGCTCCTCCAAGAAGTACTCCGGTTTGTCCCAAAGATTTAACTACCGGACCGGCAAAGAATCTACCTACTGCCATTACCCCTGTAGTCAAGGCGAGGATGAGCATTGGGCTTGCTCCGCTTGCACTCATGATCAAACCTACCCATTGCTGAGGTCCGAATTCAGTAATCGCAGTCAAGGCCATGCAGAAGAATAGGAAGATAAAGACTGGGCTAAACATAGCTTTGATATTCGAGCCCACGGAAGTGGCTCCTTCTACAGTAGGTTTTGGGAAAGCTTTTCCAAAGAATAGCACTGCATAGGCAATGGTCGGGATCATCATCACCCAAACCTGAGCTTGCCAAGCAAATCCGCTGTCTGTCATAAACTTGGAAACCAAACTTCCCAATACAATACCCCCTGGGAACCACATGTGGAAGCGGTTGAGCATCTTATTCAGTGTAGTGCCTGAATACATGTCTGCAATCATCGGATTACATGCAGCTTCCGTACAGCCGTTACCGAATCCGATAAAGAGCGTAGAAATCAGTAAGGTAGTGTACCCCCCAGCATAAATGGTCATCAGAATCCCCAAAGTATGGGTGACGAAAGCAATTCTCATAATATTGGCAGGACCTACAATGTGGTAAAACAATCCTCCCAAAATCATAGAAATGGGGAAGCCAAGGAACCACATCGAGTTGATAAAGCCTAACTGCTCGGCAGTCAGTCCAAAGGAATCTCCCAACTGAGGAAGAATACCTGCCCTGATCGAAAACGAAAAGGCAGTGGTGATCAGCGCCAGACAACTTGCGTTGAAGAGGGCGCTCCGGTTGATGGTTTGAGTCATAGATGAGTGCTTTTGGTTTTTGGGTTTGAATTAAACATTCAGAAGAGGCTCAAAATAGAAAAAAAAGTCGATTTAGCTTTCCCGTGCAAAAAAAATTATGAAATGCCATTTCCTCCTGTTGATGGATGGAAAGTGCTCTTTTTGAACTCTGGTGAGAGGGTCCATTTTTTTGGAAATGCCTCTGAATTACTAAAGAGTTTTCAGACATTCCCTGGCAAATCACTCAATGACCAAAAGTGAGGAAGTAATCACTTCTTCATAGTCGTACAGGGGATTCCGGACTTTAAGCTTGACGACATAGGTGCCCAAAGGAATCAACCTCCCAAATGATACTCCATCCCATTTCAAAAAGGCTTGCTCATAGGGGATTTCCAAGGCTTTTTCGAAATGAATCAAATTTCCTCCCCGATTGAAAATGTACAATTCTGCTTCTGTGACTCCTTCACTCAAAAAGACCTCAAAATTTCTGGAGGAATCTCCAAGAACCATAGCTGTTGGCATTCTTACATCGAAAGAACAAGCATCGTAGGCTCTGAAGCTGTCAAAAAACTCGCAACCGTCTTCTGTAATCACCATTAGAGAATATTCCCCAGCCTCTTTTGGAGTAAAAATGGGTTCTTTCGAAACTAACTGCTCTCCAAAATACCAAAAGTACTCCGCAAAGTTTCCGGGATTAAGTGTAGGTCCTCTTTTCCCTTTGGAGCAAATACCATAAACATCTTCTAAATTGGGTTCAGTTAGTAAGTCGCTATTTTCTACTTTTATAAAATTACGGCCTATTTCACAACCAATTCGGTTATACACCACTGCTTCATAATTTCCAGTTTCCACCACAGTTATTTCAAACTGATTTTCAAATTCCGGAAGGTCTCTTCTATTACCCGCATCATCAAAAAATATCCATTCAATTTCCCTGACCGCTTCCATATTTGTGTTTACCTCAATCCTACTGGTGCCTGGGGTTGGACAGATTTTATTGGCCTTCATATTTACCTCAACTTGGAGAATCGGTGGTTCTACCGTGAAGAAGATTGGGTTTTTGGGGCAAAAACCACTTTGAAGCGGCTGAACAATCAAAGAATAGTCCCCGACAGCTGTTGAAAAAAACAATTCATTTCGGCCAACAATCACCCCCTCAGAGTTTATCCATCGGATGGAAGTTTCTTCCGGATTGATCCCGGTTAGTTCAGCCTTATAAACTTGATTTCCAAAGCAATCCTCCTCATACAGAGAGAGTCCAAATGAAAATTCCCGGGCAAGTGTGGAATTGATTTTTTGAATTCTGGGACAAAGATTAGAATTTGGGTCAGCGGGAAATCCCAAAATAGAATATTCTCCACCCTGAGTGAGGGTGAAAGCTTCTCCTGCATCCAAGGTTTGAATGGATTGATCTGGAAAAGTAAGTTCAAAGATTAAATCTTCTGAAGTCTCGGGTATCAGGTCAAAGGTCTGACAGATATTTATCTCATTGGGGACATCAAAGGTTACCAAAGGGTTAGAATCAATGGTGAAATTCTCTACTGGATAGGTGCAGCCGTCTATTTTCAACTCGAATAAATACCTGCCTCCTCGTACAGGAATTATCAGAGAGTCTTGGTCAGTAATCGTACCCTGAGTTACCAATCCTACTCCAGGAGATAGAATCCGAAATTCTCCGTTTACCTGTCCCTGAGCGAAATTAATTGCTATTGAGCCTAAATTAATTCCTGATGCAGAGCAGGTTTCAGGAGTGAGGGTGTATTGGGGGATATCAATTGCCGGTGTGCTTGGAGTGAGAATGGGAGGGTCTTTGGATTCCAAATTCTCAATGGATACAAACTGGCAGCCATTGGAATATACAGCTATTGTATACAGCTGCGGTTTGAGATTATTAAAAGAAACTTGTTGGCCTGCGGATACATTGGACAAGAGAGTTTGGGTCTCTACAATTACTAAAGAATCCAAATCATTAAGTGCTGTTATAGAGAAAGCCCCATTAGGTTCAGCACAATTATCCGGCTTTTCAATATGATTGAAGTTGATTTTCGGAGTTTCATTTACTTCAAAGCTGATTTTTCTTTCTGATGGACAATCAGGATAGTCAGGGTCCACCGCACGGAATTTGGCTACGTATATCCCTGGGGTTAAAATTTTATCAGAGTCTAGATTGACACTAAATGAATTGCCCAAAGATTCGAAAGTAGAGGAGCTCGGACCTTTCAAAAACCATTCACCTGAAAGTGGTGTATCTGTACCTAAGGTAACGGATTCGCCTTGGCAAACCACTGATTTCGATACGTTGAGCTCAAAGTCCAAAGAGGGTCCCACATAAGTCGAACCTGTAATTAAGCATTCCTGAATCCCACTGGCACCATTGAGGAAAAGCTCGATTTTATAGAAGCCTTCCTGTGTGACAAAAATACTATTGGTAGTACCCACCACATTATCCCCGACATCTGTCCAGATGAAATTATATTCCTGAAAATTAGGAGTGGAGGGATCAATGGCTGTTATTTCTGTAGGCGTATCCCCGCAAAGAAGATAGTCCGGAAGTAAGGCAAGAGTTGGGCCTTGTTGGACATTAATAGAAACTGTCTTCGAATAGATAGTTGCACTGTTTCTCCTTACACTTAGAGACAAAGAATAAGTTCCTGTTTGATTGAATGAGATTTTTACAGTTTCAAACTGCCGGCCTCCACTTCTATTGAAGATTTCTTGTCCTTGGGAATCAGTGACCAACCAGCTGTAAACATCCGTGTTGGGGTCTCCACCACCACTATAGGTCCCCACTACACCACCAAAAACAATACATAGATTTTCTGGCCCCACTAATGTCGGGTCTGATTGTACTATGAGATTGCTTGGAAGAATTTCTGTGGTGTTTCCGATTCGGCCTTCTAGGGAAGGTATAAACGCAAATAAGACCAGCAACCAAGACCACATCTCAATATTCCTTTTTGGATATTGAGTCGGATTCAAAGGGATTTTTGTAATCTAAGGGTGAAACACAAAACTAACTCCAATTCATGGAATTACTTGCGGAAGTCAATTCAAAAAATGTTCCACTTAACTTTGTCTTTCTGAATTAATCGATCACAAGAATAGCCCCAAGTTCTTCTTTGGTAATGTTTTTCTCTCTGTTACGATACCATACCCTGTAGGCATAGGAACCAGGAATAACCTTGTCTCCCTCTACATATCCATCCCATAGACAGGTTGATTCCTCTGTTATCAAATCAGTTTTTCTGCAATGAAATACAGGATTGCCCCATTTGTTGTATATCCAAACTTCCAATTCGTCGATTAGATAATTGGTATAAATTAAGAAAGGTAAGTCAGGATTTCCAGGTTGAATTGCATTTGGAAAAATCACTTTTAGCTCACACTCTTCTTCAGTAATAAATTGGGTTTGATAGGCACACCCCTCTCCGCTAAAAACTACTACCGTATATGTTCCAATTTGAAGGGGTTTAAAGGTGGGACTGGTTGAAACTAAATTTTCGCCAAAATACCATTCATAGGAGGAAAAGCTACCTGGATTTAGCGTGGGAGCGATTTCATACCTTGGACATATCTGATAGGATTCCTCCAAGATGGGGCGGTTTTGGTCCGTACTTCGGATGACCATCAGGGAATCTCTTCCGAGAATGCATCCGAAAGAATTCAAAAGCTGGACTTCGTAGGTTCCTTCTTCGATAGCCAATATTTCCGTTTTGCCTGTTTCAGAGGTAAGTTGAGATGTATTGTTGCTTAGGTCAGTAAACCACCACTCGATGGTCTGAACTGCCTCTAAATTGGCAGTAAAGCTCAAAGCTGCATCCGGTTGGTCAGGACACAGCGTCTCTGCGGTCAGTTCGACATCCACTTCCAAAACAGGAACTGGTATTTCAAATTCCACCGGAATGATTCCGCAGGGAATTGAGCCTTTGGGCTGAACTTCAAGTGAGAAGGTGCCATAGGTGGAGGCAGAAAGAATCGCCTGAGTACCCACCACGCTTCCTGCCGGATTTCTCCAAAAATAATCTACAGAATCCGGAGGGTAGTTTTCCACTTTTGCCAGATATTGATATTCTCCTGTACAGGAAAGATCCACCAATTCGGCAGAAAAAATCACCGGAGGATTGATTTTTACCTCAATTGTTTTTTGATCCGGGCAAAGTGGACCACTGATATTGGGGTCATAGCCCAAAACAGTGTATGTGCCTTCCTGGTCCAGTAAAAAGGCCTCATTCCAGCCTTTGATCTCTGTTTTTCCATCAGGAAATATCAATTCAAACTCCAAAGGATCAGCAGATTCTGGGATCAATTGATAGGGATCACAAATGGAAAGGGAATCCGGAATTATAAAAGGAACTTTGTCCGGAATCAAATCAAGATCCAAACTGCTTCTTCCCAATTCACAGTCTTTGTTGATGGAAGGAATACGGCTAAAGACTGCTGCTTCGTAATTGCCTGCTACATCTACCGTGATTTCAGCTTGATTATCAAACTGAGGTAAGTTTTCAATATTTCCCAAATCATCGTATCGTCTCCATTCGATATCCGTGATTTCTTCAGGAAAGGTCGTACTAAGACTAATGATTGCCCTCGGGCCAAATTCACATAGTTTGGTTGAGGTCAAAGTAACATCGACTGAAAGAACGGGTTGGGAAATTTCAAATTCAAGCGGGGGGATGGGGCAGGCAGTACTATTGGCCGGCTGTACGTCCAGCTTGTAGGTTCCAAAAGAAATCGGATTCAAAAACTGCCCAGTACCGACTATTTGATCATTTTCATCATACCAGCGATAAATGACAGAATCAGGGTCACTGCCAAATAATTTGGCTTCGTAGGTCCGATTTCCAAAACAGTCCTGATTGATAAGAACAGGTTCGAAGTCAACTGGGTCCACAACCAACACAAAAAGTTTCCTTTCCAAAGGGCATAGCAGATTTTGATCTGGTATTCTGCCTACCAAGCTATATTCCCCTGCTTCAGTTAAAGTGAAAGCTTCCCCCGCAGGCTTTATCGTCTCGGTCCCATCTTTAAGATAAATCAAGGAAAATTCTAATGCCTGACTGGTTTCAGGAGTCAAATCAAAGGTTTGACAGATTGAAAGTGAATCTGGAATACTGAATGCCACCTGCTGTAAAGCCGGAACGTCTATCAACTCTGCTTTGGGCAAGTTGCAACTGTCTTTGTCGTAGATTTCAAATACATATTCTCCACCCGGCACATCAAAAAACAATTCTGTTTCATTTCCCAAAGCTTGGTTTCGAAACACCCCCCCTCTGGAATTAAGTATTCGGTAAGACCCGTCTACCACAGGCCCATTGAGTAGTTTAACTAAAAAAGAGCCGTTTAATTTCCCGGTATCTGTGCATTTTTCTGGTTCTACATCCTGGATTTCGAAAGAAAGCTGACTGGGAGGATCAACCAAAGGGACTACGGAAGCAAGAGAATTGGTACAGCTGCCGAGTTGAGATGTGATGGTATAAGCTCCTGACTTTAATCCAGGAATGAGAATTGGGTCCCCTGGATTGAATGGACCAAGACTGATCCCCAAACCATCAATAAAAATAAGGTCTATGAAAGTCACTGCTTCCAAAGTAAGTGCGCCATCGGCAACCAAACATTCGGAAGCACCACTTGCGCTGATAAATTCGATTTCCGGTAAGGGATTATAAGTAAATGAGCTTTGAGCCTGTTGGATGCAAGATGGATTATTGGGATTGGGGACTTCAAATAAGACAAGGTAATCTCCAAACCCACCTGAGATTTGATTCGGAGAGAGAGTTTTGGAGGTGCCGCGTCCTAGTGAAATCAAGTCCGGATCTCCTACTTTTTGATAAAACCATTCCCCAGGAGCGGAGGGGGAGGAGTTAAAGGTGATGGTTGCGTCAGGACATAGAGATGATCCGGTAGAACTAATTGTGAAAGTAGGAGCAAGGTTTACCCTCGTTGTGAGGTTAGTCTCGCAGTCTTTTATTCCTGATGCATTTTCAAAGAAAAAAGAGACGGAATAATCTCCTGATGCATCTACTACTTGTGTATTTTGGTTCCCTATGACAGCTCCACTTCCATCTTTCCATTCGAAGATATAGTTAGAAAAATTAGAGCTAGAAGGATCTATAGCTGACAGGGTAATGGGTTGGTTTTCGCAGATGGTATAATTGGCTTTTAGTTGAATCAATGGTCCTTGAACCACTTCTATAGATTTGGAAAGGTTGCCAATGACTATTCCTCCTCTGGAAACTACCAGTTTGATCTCATGGACCCCAATCAGCGAAAAGGTATAGCTAAAGGTTTGAAAGCCAGCACCGCCTGCCCCTTTGAAAAGGGTCTGACCGCCTGGCCCAGTCAATTCCCAAGAATAAACGTCAGTGGCCGGGTTGCCCCCTCCAAAGTAATTAGCCAAAATGCTTCCAAAAACATTGCATAGCCTTTCGGGCCCAGTCAATTCAGGGTCAAATAGAACATTTGAATCTACACTCTTGGATATACCATTATCATCCTTGCCAGTAAATTGACCGGATAGGATCAGTATAAACAAAAAAAGTCTGAAAGTAGACTGGATTGTAATCACGAGTAAAAACCTGAAATTCTGATACTAAGCTACTATTTTTTGAGCGGGCAAAAAATTGCTGGACTTTGTACTTAGATCAAAATTGCAGGAAATTATCTTATCTCACAAAGACCCAATCAAAAGTAGAACTCAATCCTTCTGAAAATTCATAGCCCTCTTCGTTAAAGGTCTTTAGCTGCTCAGGATCTGATATTTTATTTTTGATGGCAAAGTTGGTCATCAACCCTCTTGCTTGCTTGGCAAATAATCCTATGATTTGATATTTCCCGTTTCTGAATTCTTTGAATTGAACGGTGATTACGGGTGATTTTAGTGCCTTTTGGTCCACCGCCTTGAAATATTCCTGAGAAGCCAGATTTACAATAGGTCTTCCCTGAGCGGTGGCTTGTATGGCTTTTGCGATTTTGGTGCCCCAGTACTCGTAGAGATTTTTCCCTTTGGAGGTAGAGAGGGGAGTACCCATTTCCAATCGATAAGGCTGGATCAAATCCAAAGGCTTGAGTAAACCATATAACCCAGAAAGAATCCGAAGGTGGTTTTGGGCAAATTCAAAATCTTCCTGAGAAAAGCTGTCAACTTCAATTTTGGTATACACATCCCCTTTGAAGGCAAGAATCGCCTGTTTTGAATTTTCAGGATTGAATTCTTTCTGAAAAGTCTTGTATCGCTCCTCATTCAGGGTTGCCAGATTTTCGCTCACATGCATCAGATCAGCGATTTCTTTTGCTGATTTTTTCTTCATCACATTGACCAAACTTTTGATGTCAGATAAAAAATCAGGATGCGAGTGGTTAGTATAGTTGGGGGTTGAATAATCGAGGGTTTTGGCAGGAGAAATGAGAATTAACATACTATTGAATAATCGTAATCGCTTTGGTTTCTGTTTCTGTGAGATTTTGATCTCGGGAGTAAAACTTCACTAGCACCGCATATGTTCCGTTGGGGACAAATTTTCCATTGACAATGCCGTCCCATGGGCAGAAAGGCTGCCTTGGTTCGAGATTTTCGTGTTCGCAATAGAAAATCAATTCTCCCCATCTGTTAAAAATAAAGACTTCCACTTCGTCAATGTATTCATTTGCATACAAGATGAAGTTACGGTTAGGATCATCCAAAACTACTCCGCTTGGGTACCTTACTCTCAACCTACAGTCCTCAAATACAGTGAATGTGGCCACATACTCGCAGCCCAGATTATCAGACACGGTCAATTCATAATTTCCAGGTCTTTCGGGAGTAAAGATTCCCTCAGTCGAGACTTCTTGTCCATTCAGTTTCCAAGAATAGTTGTCATAGTCACCCGGGTTGATACTGGTAGTGACTCCTTCTATTGCACAAATGGTAATTGGCTCCAAAGGTACTACTGGAGGTATGATCGTGGATCGTTGGACTACTCCGCTTGCTCGGCCCAACTCACAACCTAAGTTACTTCTAACCAGGGCTTCGTAGGTTCCTTCCTGACTTACATCAATTATCGGAAGATCGTCAAATTGCGGGATTCTGGTTCTGGTGCCACCATTGACACTAAACCATTCTATGAAGCCTACATTGCTTAGGTCACCGTCAATTTGAATGGTTGTGCTGGTAAGCTCAATACAGAAGGGCTGTACATTCAGCGAGATGGAGATTGGATCCACTAGCACCTCAGCTGTGAAAGTAATGGGATTGGTAGGGCATAGACTTCCTGATATTGGCTGGACTTCCAGTGAGTATTGGCCTGCACGACTAGGTACAAAAGTTTGTCTTCTGCCCACAATCACTCCCAAATCATCTCTCCACAAGAAAACCACGTCGGCTGGATCCGCATTATTCAAAATTGCTTCGTACCGGATTCCACTTTGACAATCAATCACCGGCCCAGAAAGCGAATAGTCAAGAGGCTGGGTTAGATTCACCTGCATTTGGATTTCTCTCGGACAATCCACACCGCTTGGATCCTCTCCTCGGATGATATATGTATCAGATTGGGTGAAAGTAAACTCCCCAGAGGCGTTAGGTGTAAATACCGCTCCACTGGAATTGGTAGCAGAATAGGTTAAAAGATTGGGGCTTGAAGGGGCAAAAGTGAAGCTTTCGCAGGCAGTGACGGAGGTTGGTACAGAGAAAAGTACTTCCAATTTCTGTTCGATATTGTAAACTGTAGTATCAGGGATCGAGCATCCGAATTGATCTTTCACTTCCACCAAATAATCACCAAAAGGTACTTCCACATCAAAAAATGCTAAGTTGGGAAGAGGGCCGGTAAACACTTGACCATCTCCCTGCCTTACGATTTCATATTCCCCAATCTGAGCTACTCCGTTGTCGAAAGAGATGGTGATTATTCCAGGGTTGACCCCTGTAGTCGCACAAGTTTCATCTTGAACATTTACCGTGAATGCGAATTGAGAAGGAGGATTGAGATTTTCCACTGTGACTGAGGAGGAGAAAAAGCAACCCGAGGCATTATCAGCCTCAATGGTATACACTCCTGGTAGAACATCAGGTACGGGCAAGATATCCCCCGCATTGACATTGCTGAAAGTCAAAGCCAATTCAGTAATCCTTACTTCAGTTGCATTGGCTTGCATGAGGATTTCAAATGCTCCGTCTGCAGTGGCACAATCTGTAGCAGGATTGGTAGCTGTAGGTACCAAAAGGGGCAGTTCGTTGACCAGAAGATTGCTGGTTTTTTCGAAGATACAGCCTGGTAAAATAGGATCTTCTCCCACAAAAATAATTTCGTACTGACCTGGGCCAGGCAGATTGATCACAAACAGCTCCAATTCGAAAAATTCACCCAAGGATACTCGGGTTGGATCACCATTTAATGTGTAAAACCACTCTCCTTCCAAAGGCGTATCCGGTGCTAAAGTGACCACTATATCCTCGAAACACACCTCATCGGCAGAAGCATTGACTTCAAACTCGAAGGCTGGTCCCACGAAAATTTCAGCTGTGGAGGGACAGGTCTCGAAAAACAAAGCTTCATCATCCGTAAGTCCATCAGGAAGGCGGTAACTTACCTGAACGGTGTAGATGCTTTCTTCATCCACAGTGATTGAATTGGAGTTTTCATCTCCAAAAACCACTCCCGCTGCATTGGTCCATTGAAAATCATACAGTCCACTGGCTGGATCATACCCGTCAATTGCTGTCAGAGTTACAGGATTTCCGGCACAGAGTGTAGCATCCGAGCCAAGAGTCAAAGTAGGAGGAGCTACTACTTCAAATTCCCCTTCAGCCTGGAAATAATTGACCTCTGCACATCGATCCACCCGGAGATTGACTGTATAAATTCCCGGTTCATTGAGTATTTGCTCTAAGGTCTGAAACTCATCACCGGGTCCTCCAAATTCATTCAATATTACCGTTCCGTCGTCTTTGGTAATAGTCCAAAAATAGGAGTCAATATCAGGCTCTCCGGCTCCTTCAAATATAGCTTCCGCTCCTAGGGCAGGATCAAGACAAAGACGGGTTGGGATAGAGAGTGCCGGTTCTGGAATTGAGCTACCAGAGTTTTGCACAAAGTTGGGCAGGCCTAGATTTGAGGTACCAGGCATGGGTTCTACCGCATCCAAGGTAAACGTACTTCTTCCAGTACATCCACTGCCTACCTGGATTTGGCCGATGCGATTGTCACCCACTACTGCCGCATATACCTGACCGTCTGAAGCGATCTGAAGTGCTCCGAGATTCAAAGCGGCAGTACCGCTTACCTGATTTTTGGTAGAAAGGATACAAGCTTCCCGTTGGGGTCTGGTGGTAGCATTGGCAAAGCAAGCGGGACAAGGTGCTGCATTCGGATCATCGTTTGCAACTTGAGTAATAATCATTTCCTCGATTCCCGGACCTCCATTGCGGTAGGAGACGAGGATGCGGTCTGAATCATTGGAAAATTCCAAGCCATAAATATCTCCGTTGCAGCCCAAGTCCAGTCGGGCATATTCGGTCATTCTTCCAGTCTGCTGGTCAAATTCAAAGATTTCGGCCCGATTGCAGCCGCCTTCGGAAATTGTCACTGCCACCTTGGTGCCATCGGGGCTGAATTTCATTGCACCAACTCCTGAATTAAATCCGTGATTGCTTCCGACGGAGCTCAATACAGCGGGGCCTATTCCATTCACAGTGACGGGGTAGGCCCGGAAGGTATTGTTTCCTAATTCATGAAACATCACCCAGGTAGTGTCTCCTGAAGTCAAAGCTGCCGTCTGCTCCGTGGATGGGCTAAATAGGAAGTTGTTTTTGGTGGTCACATTTCCTACTCCGGTCTGGTTTTCAGACTTGATATCCACTACCGTGTAGCTGACTGTATTGGATCCTCCGGATTGGGACTGGGTAGTGAATAGATAAAATAGAGTCGGCTGAGTAGGAACCGGAACAGCAATTACAGATTGACTGGCGGTATTGTCTCCACCGATATTGTCTCCGTTTTCCATCAGCTGCCCGTTCAGATCCCAAACTGAAGCTCCATCGGTAAAGAATAGGACCTGTCCTGCCTGATCAGAGATGGTGGTTGTACCTGCTGGAATGTTTTGAGGGTGTCGCTGGGCTATTGGACGTGGAGTCGGGGCAGTTTCATCATCCGGATCAGGATTGAAATCCAATCCTGCACCATCCCCAAAATACCAGATATTGTTGGTCTGATCCGGCAGGTCCCACATTCGGATGCGGATTTCGGCATAGGCATAGCATTGTGAACCGGGCTCTCTCACCAAGACCCAATACAAACCGGGTCTACAGACCTCATTGGGCTGCTGACCGATCCATCCTTCATCTCTTTTGTTGGACCAAAAATATTCGTAAGTAGCTCCAGCGCCTCCTGGAGCTTCCCCTCCCTGCTGTCCGCCTGCGGCTTGGGCCTGAAGGAAAGGAGCGATATCAAGACAAGTCTCACAAACGGTAGTGTCGGAAGGCGTAAAGTTAGCCTCAAGGTTGTTTTCAGTTAAAGGAATAGTTTTAGTCACATCTCGGCTAGTACCATCCGCAAATTCTACAGTTAGAGTGACCGTGACACTGGATTCTTGGGCAGCATCCTGAGGAATGAGGAAGTGCTCCTGATTAAAATCTGCCGGGAGTGGATTTCCGTCCGAGTCGGTGAGTGGAGGGGTGAATTCCCAATTGAAAGAAACTGGCTGATAATTTTGAGGAGAAATCTCGCTGGTCAGCTGGACAGGATTATTCGCACAGGGCTCCAATGGGTCCCAAGTAAAGTCCACCGTGGGGCTGATATCTGCGTTTGGAGCAAAAGTCGGAAAGATCTTTCCGCAGAAATCTGTTCCGTTAAAGGGATCTTCTTCTACCACCAAGGCGGTCAGATCCGATTCATTGGGGTTGGTGACTCGACCGATAAGTTGCGGGCCTCCTGCCACTTCCTCGTAGATGTAATAAACCTGTCCGTCCGGGCCTACTTTGACGTCATAGATCTGATTCAAAGACGGCTCTGTTGGGATTAATTCAGGAGTAGCATTTAGGTTTGAGGTAGGGATTCTAAACAATTGATTGCCTCTGGAGAAATAGATAAACTCTCCGCCGGGAGAAAAATCTGCCCCTCCAATATCCTCACTTCCCCCTGATTCACTGATGGGTTCTGGATTTCCAAAATTACCGGATGCTGAGTCAAATGAAAGGACCAAAATATCGTCTCCGGGATCTTCTGAGATTACGATAAGCCTGCTGTTTTCCTCGTCAAAAATTATCGCCTTGGGGGTAAAAGGAATTCCCTCTGTGTCAGTTTGGGTAAAGTCACCCTGAGTGGATTCCAATCTTCTGGAAATCAGATTTCCTCCAGAAAAACTGATTAAATAAGAAGGGGAAGCTGGAGTTTTCACAACCAAAACTGCTCCTTCGGCTGACCCGATAGCCACATCCTTGGCAATCACTTCACCCAAAGCAGGTTCATTACCCACGGCTTCTCCAGGAGCATTCATGTCTACTACGGCATATTGTAGCTGCCCTGAAGGGGAAATGTAAAAAATATAGAAGAGTCTGTTTCCGTTGGGATCATATTCCAAAAAGCCCGACGCCACCGTCTGCCTTCCATCGATATCCCCATTCAGCCCCGGGGCACTACCTTGAAGAGGATTGGATCCGAAATCGTAGACCAATTCTCCATTGGTAAGAAAGAGAGGTTGACCAGTGATAGGGTCTATTGCAAGGGAATTGTTATTTGTCCCCACCAAGACAGTGGAAGGTAAGGTTTGGACTGTGGCAGTTCCGCCTTTTCCAAAAGAGAGATAATTGTTTTCAGTACTTGAGACACAGTATCCAAATATCCATTCGTTATTGTTGAATCCTTGACCAAATGAGGAATTGGTATTTCCCAACCACAAAAATGTAGTAAGAAGGCTGAAAAAAAACTGGATAAGTATGGAATACGATTTGCTTTTCATATTTTTCGAACTGCTTCTAAAACAACCTAAGTGTCCAAACGTTTAGAAGCTGACTGAATATTCAAATAAACGAACAAATCCTTGTTACGGTCTCTGCTTCGATTGGTTTTTTTTATATCTGTATCATTTGCTTGGATGGGACAAGCGTATGGGCAGGACCCGCAATATAGCCAATATTATGCCGCCCCTCTTTATCTCAATCCTGCCATGGCCGGGGGGGAGTTGACTGGAAGAATTGGATTCAATTACCGAAACCAATGGCCAAGCATTGATGCACAGTTCACTACCTTTTCGGCTTTTTATGATACTTATCTGCCTGATTACAACAGTGGAATCGGAGTTCATGTAATGCAGGACACAGAAGGTGCTGCAAAGCTTCGGTCTACTTCAATTTCATTAATGTACTCCTACGAATTGAAATTGGGAGAGAACAGCTACTTCCGTCCGGGTTTTCAAGCAAGTTATATTCGAAGAGAAATCGGATTTTATGAAAATCTGGTTTTTGCAAATAATATCAATGAAGCTGATCCTTTTGGGGATTTGATCAATTTCCCTACCGATATTCCAGGCTTGGGCGATCCAGTTGGGATGCTATCTCTCTCGGTTGGCGGTTTGTTTTTTACAGAGAATCTTTGGGTGGGTCTCGCAGCACACCATGTGAATCAACCCAATCAGTCATTTATCGACGGCTTGAGTCCACTTCCAATGAAGCTTTCCCTTCACGGAGGCTACAGAATTGATCTTGGGGAAGGGACTATGAGAAGTGATTTTACTCATATGCGTCGGCAGCGCTCTATCACTCCCACATTCAACTACAAGAGACAAGGCCCCTTCGAGCAGTTGGATTTGGGCGCTTATCTCTATCTTGAACCCATTGTTTTTGGACTTTGGTATAGAGGTGTACCCTACCGGCCTGTTGAAAACCAAAGTAACCGGGACGCAGTTGTTATGATGGTCGGTGTCAATTTGCTAAGTGGACTGAATATCGGATACAGTTTCGATTACACCGTTTCCCAATTGGGAATACAGACAGGCGGTGCTCATGAAATCAGTATCTCATGGACTTTGCCCAATAGCTATCAGGGAAAACCTTCACGCAGGGACACCATCCTTCCTTGTCCTAAATTTTAATCTATTTCATGAGCTCAGAGGAATTAAAATACCTTTTGGTAGGGGTGTTGGTTTTCGGCTTTTTGGTAAGAAAAACGCTGAAGCTACTTAATGCAAAAAATCCGATACCTCAGATTCCTCAAAACCTTTCTGAATACCTCAGCGAATCCAATCTCAAAGAAGCAAAAGCCTACCAATTGGAAAACTTCCGCTTTGGACTCATCGCAGGTATTTTTTCCTTTTTGTTTACTCTGGCATTTATTTTAATGGGATGGTTTGGAGCTTTGGATTCTTGGATTGAGGGATTTTCCATAGATCCACTTTATCAGTCTTTACTTTTCTTCGGAATTGTCTTTATCGGGTCGGATATCCTGAGTCTTCCCTTTGATTGGTACTCTACTTTTGTGATCGAAGAAAAGTATGGATTCAATAAAACTACAACAAGAACTTTCTTTTCAGACAAGCTAAAAGGATATCTCCTTTCCATTGTGATCGGGGGAGGGTTGCTTTTGGTTTTTCTTTGGTTGATTCACCGTATGGGGCGGGATTTTTGGTGGCAGTTTTGGCTGATTGCAGCAGGATTTATGGTGGCAGTCAATCTTTTTTATACTGCCTGGATTCTTCCTCTATTTAATAAGCTGACGCCTTTGGAAAATGGGGAGCTGAAAGAAAAAATCATCAGTTACGCCCGCTCGGTCAACTTTCCACTGGAAAACATTTTTGTCATGGACGGCAGCAAGCGCTCCTCCAAAGCCAATGCTTTTTTTTCTGGCTTTGGCTCAAGAAAGAAAGTGGTGCTTTACGATACCCTTCTCGAACAGCACCCGCCGGACGAATTGGTGGCTGTCCTAGCCCATGAGGTAGGACATTACAAAAAGAGACACATTCTCTGGAGTATGGTCATTTCGGTAGTCCAAGTAGGGTTGATGTTGTTTCTCTTAGCTCAGGTGATTTTTTCTGAAAACATGAGTTTGGCTTTGGGTGGAAATTCGTGGTCTCCTGAGCTGAATATCATCGGTTTTACCATGCTGTTCTCCCCGATTTCCATGGTCTTGGGGATAGGGATGAACTGGCTAAGCAGAAAAAATGAATTTGAGGCGGACGCTTTTGCGAAAAGCACTTTCTCCGGAAAACCTTTGGCAGAGGCCCTGAAAACACTTTCTGTGAAAACCCTCAGCGATATCAATCCACACCCTTGGTACGTGTTTGTGAATTATTCGCATCCTCCTTTGTTGGAAAGGCTTAAAAAACTTGAAAAAAAATAATTAGTCATTAAAATCAAATGTAAACTATTGTTTATCAGATAAATAGAGAAGTATTTTTAAACTAAAATTTCTGAATTATTTTTCTGAAAAGTTTAAAAAATCATTTTTTTCTCTTTACCTTAATTTTTCTTTAAACTTAATAATTCTTTACAAATGAAGACTTTTTACCTGCTGATTATATTTCTCATCACTTTCTGCCAGACCGTTGCCGCTGTTGAAGTCGTTATAGATGGACCAACTGAAGTTTGCCCTGGTAATTCCATTCCTGGAGGAACCCATACTTACACTGTAAATACTTTTCAACAGCCATTTGGGTGGGATGTTAATACATGCGGTGAGTACTTGTGGTGAGTGAAAAAAGATGGAATTCTAATTCATGAAAGTACTGGAACAAATAGTAATTCAATAAAGACCATAAAAATTGACTATTATGACTAAGCATATTCAAATCTTCTTTTTGATTTTAACCTTTATTCCCTTTTACTTATTCGCACAAGAAGACTCATTTCAAAGCTATCCAAAAAACAGCATTTATCTTGAAATTGGCGGTAATGCTGGGCAGTATGCCTTTAACTATGGTCGAACATTTCACCAAAATGGAAATGTCAAACTGGTTGGTAGTTTGGGATTTTCGTTTTGGGCTGACCCAATTGAAGGTTCTACCATTTGGAAACCAGCTTTACCAGTAGAGTTGGTTGCTCTGGTTGGGAAAAAAAGACATCACCTTGAATTGGGAGTTGGATTTACTCCATTCATTGAATCTCAAATTGATTCCGAATTTACCGCAGGGGGAATAATCCAAACGAAAGGCGACGGTTTCTTTGCTGCCCTAATTCCCTTCAGAATAGGTTATCGATATCAAAAGCCTCACAAAGGTTTTTTTTTCCGAATAGGTTATACACCCTTTTTCTCAATACCTACCAAAATGGATGAATCCTGGGATTTTCAGGCCATTCACGCAGGAATAGGACTAGGATACAATTTCTAACTGAATAGTAATTGTTTTCTACTAATTTTCAAATCTTAAGTGATTGCGGAATATGCACTCTTAATCTCCAATAATCCAAACTTATCAACCATCGCCAAAGAAACCTTCGCTGCTCGCCCTCAGACAGAAGTCCTTGAGCCCTTTCAGTTAAGTCCCTAAGCTATATCAATCCGCACCCCTGGTACGTGTTTGTGAATTATTCCCAACCGCCTCTTTTGGAGCGATTGGAAAGGCTGGAGAAGTAAGGTCGAAAGTGGTAAGGTGGAAAAGTTAGGAAGATTTTCGGACCATAAAAAAAGCTGTCAGATTTCTCCAACAGCAATTTTTCTCTAGACAAGTCCAAAACGTCAAGCGTCTATACTTTGTAAAACTCTTCCCAACCCTTTCTCGGAGGCAATCCCATCAGCAGTTGATTGGCCATCGAGTTGTTGGTAATTTGTTTGGTTTCCCGGTCAAACTCGAGTTTCAATCCCGTCCATTGCGCCAGCACGCCCAAGCAGAATACTTGACTGAGTGGTCCGGCTATCTCAAATGGAGATCTGGTTTTTTCTTCTCCTTTGCAGGCTTTCAGGAAGTTTTCAAAGTGGTTGGATGGGCTTTGAGGTACTTCTGGGAGCTTGGATTCCCATTCTTTGGCTTTTTCTGAAGGAATAATGGATAGGGTACTTCCATGAGACCCGCCTTTGAAGGTCAATTCTTTGCTGTAAATAATTTTTCCAGGATTGAGCTTGGCAGGTTGGATTTGTCCGTTGCTCGGTGGGGGAATGTTGGGATCAAGCTCCGATACCCCATAGCCATCGGGGACAGCAGGAATATTGTCCAACCCATCGTACCAAGTAATCGTCATGGGTGGCATAGCTCCCCGCTCAGGAAATTTGAATTCCAAGGTCGTGGACATGGGGAAGAAAAAGGAATTGTGACCGCTGAGTTTGGTAGGATTGATTTCATAAGGAAGTCCCAATTCCAAAAACTCATGCGCAGTATCCATGATGTGTGCTCCCCAGTCGCCCAAGGCACCCATACCGAAGTCATACCAACATCTCCACTGTCCATTGTGATAGTTCTTGTTAAATGCATGAGGTTGCGCCTGAGAAGTCCATACGTCCCAGTTTAGGGTGTCAGGAATAGTTTCCCCGGCGGGAAATTGACTGATATTCGGGTCCCATCCATGCCAGCGTCTCCGGCTGTTCATGTGGGCAGTCATGGCTGTGACATCCTTGATGATTCCTGCTTCTTTCCAGGTTTTAAACTGAAAGTAATTTCCTTCGGAATGGCCCTGATTTCCCATCTGGGTAGCCAGTTTAGGGTTTTTCTTTGCGGCGGCCATCATCAATTCCACTTCCAGGAATGTTCTTGCCATGGGCTTTTCCACATAGACATGCTTGCCTTCGGCCAAAGCCATCATGGTCACCGGAAAGTGGGAGAAGTCAGGAGTGGCAATGCTTACCGCTTCAAATTCCCCTCCGATCTCATCAAACATTTTGCGGAAATCCTGATATTTCTTTGCCTGAGGAAACATATTCATCACCTCCAGGGTCTGCTTGGCACCCATATCCACATCGCAAATCGCGACTATGTTACATAAACCAGTTTTGTGCAGGGCCTTGATGATTTCCGCTCCCCGATTGCCAATGCCGATGCAGGCCAAATTGACTTGGTCATTTGGGGCAACATATCCGTGGGACCTGCCCAAGACTTGGGGAGAAACGATCGTAAGACCGGAAAGACCGAGTACTGCCGTAGCACCGGTTTTGAGGAAGTCTCTTCGATTGGTGGACATAATAGGATGATTTTGGGTCAGAATTTTTACTGTTTCAATCTACCCAAACCCTCCCATAATTTTTGACTTACTGCAAAAAATCAACGGAAACCATTGCGGAGGCAAAATTTCTTGAATCAGACCTCTTTCTTTGGCATTTTTATTAACTTTTCTACTCTGACAAAACCCAAACCTATGCGTGACCTCGCCGACTTTCATCATCCGCTAACTGACCTTTTTTCTCAACCCAAATCTACTTCCGATTGGGACCGATACCGTCTCAGCCCAGAGCAAATCGACTTTTTCAAAGAAAATGGCTATTTGGCAGATATCAAGCTGCTGGATGAAACCCAAATCGAAGCCTTGAAAAAAGCACTCGATGAGGTCATGGACCCAAAGCATCCCATGCATCATCTTTTTCACGAGTTTCACAGCAATGAATCGGGAGATCCGAATAAGGTCCTTTTTCATTCTTTAGGCCATTGGAGAATAGCTGAGGCCTTTCACGATGTGATCTGGAACCCAGCTTTTCGCATGGTCGCGTCCCAACTGTTAGGAGATCGACCGGTTCGGTTTTGGCACGATCAGCTCTTTTGCAAGCCGGCCCATTATGGAGGAAATGTGGCTTGGCATCAGGATTACAGCTACTGGACCCGCACGATAGAGATGCAGCATCTGACTTGCTGGTGTGGCTTGGATGATGCTACTGAGGAAAATGGCTGTCTTCAGTACGTGCCGGGCTCGCATCGTTGGGGATTGCTGGAGAAGCCTGCACTTGCCGGAGAAATGGACGGCTTGATGGCTATGATGACTGAAGAGCAAAAGTCGAATTTCAAGCCGGTTGCCATTCCGCTCAAAGCCGGCCATGCGGCATTTCATCATCCGCTTTTAGTGCACGGCAGTTTCGCCAACTTTTCTCCCCGATCCAGAAAGGCTTTTGTGCTCAATGTCTTCGCAGACGGCACCGTTTCGGATACCAATGAACCGCTTTTGGAAGGTGTTCCTGTGATCCCCAAAGGAGAAAAAATGGGAGGAAAGTTTTTTCCTTTGATTTTTGATCCGAAGAGATTGGAAAATTGAAAGATTGGAAGATTTGAAAATTGGGTTTTATACTTCAGAGATTTTTTGGAGATAATTATTTCATATTCTATTCAAAAGCCCAACTTCTTTTTAGTTTCGTTCTCCTTTTTCCCTTTTTTCAAAACTGGCTTCTTCATATTTGAAATTAGGGTTGAAGGCTAGTAAAATTGTCGTAATTCCAAAATTGTAATTCGTAAATACACATGGCATCTGGACTATTTGCCTTACTTGATGATATCGCCACCATTATGGATGATGTGGCCACCATGACCAAAGTTGCAGCCAAAAAGACCTCTGGGATTTTGGGGGATGACTTAGCTGTCAATGCTGAAAAAGCCTCCGGGTTTATTTCAGACCGAGAGTTGCCGGTGCTATGGGCTATTTCCAAGGGCTCGTTGGTCAACAAGTTGATTATACTCCCTGTGGCCTTTTTGCTCAGTGCATTCGCGCCTGTGGTGGTTACCGTGATATTGGTTTTGGGAGGGATGTATCTGGCCTATGAAGGCGCCGAGAAGATTCTGGAATGGATTTTTCCTCATGCGCATGGGCATGAAAAAGTTGACTTGGAAGCAGATATCACTCCTGAACAGGTTTTGGCTCAGGAAAAGAAAAAAGTCAAATCTGCCATCACCACGGATTTTATTCTTTCCGTAGAGATTGTCATCATAGCCCTGGGTACTGTCGTCGATCAGCCGCTTAGTACCCAGATCGTTGTCGTTTCCATTATTGCCTTGCTTGCCACAGTTGGGGTGTATGGGTTGGTCGCTTTGATCGTAAGGATGGATGAGTTTGGGTACAAGCTGATTGCACTCAATCCAGAGGACAACACATTTTCGGATAAAATCGGAAGACTGCTGGTTCAGGCGCTGCCTTACCTGATTCGAATTATCGGGTTTGTCGGGACCATCGCCTTACTCTTGGTGGCGGGAGGGATTTTTTCCCACAATATTGACTTCTTCCATCATTTACTGCCCACTTGGCCGGGAATAATCAAAGATTTTGTCCTTGGGCTGGCTGTCGGGATAGTGATTTTGCTGCCAATTCTTATTTTTAAGAAAATCAAAGGCAAATAGAACGCCTAAAGCCCAAAATCTCTCAATTATGAACCGCCTTTCTTTTCGAATTGGATTCCTGTTTCTTCTTCTGTTTTCTGTAGCCAGTTTTGAGACCCTTGCTCAAAATGGAGTCACTTTTCTTCAATTTGAAGGAAAGGAAGGACCTGGAAAAGGAAAGCATATCGTCTTGATAGCAGGGGATGATGAATACCGCTCCGAGGAATCCATGCCCATGCTGGCGAAAATCCTTTCTGAAAGACATGGTTTCAAGACCACGGTTCTTTTTCCCATCCATCCCGAGACCGGTGACATCGTTCCCAATTATCAAAATAATATCCCTGGACTGGAGCATTTGGAGTCGGCCGATCTGATGATTATGTTGATTCGCTTCCGGGAGCTTCCTGACGAGCAAACCCAGCACATCGAGAATTTCCTTAAGGCCGGGAAGCCTATTATCGGCCTCCGAACGTCCACCCACGCTTTTGCTTATCAAAAAAACAAGGAGTCGAAATTTGCCAAGTGGACTTGGAACGGGAAAGAACCCGGTTGGGAAAAGGGATTTGGTAAGCGGATTTTCGGAGAAACTTGGGTCAACCACCATGGTATCCACGCCAAAGAAGGCTGCCGAGCACTGATCGATGGGGTTCAGCAGATGAATGATCACCCGGTTTTGCGGGGAGTAAAGGATATTTGGGTACCCGAAGACGTATATGGAATCCAAGGACTTCCTGAAAGTGCCACCGTACTCATTCAAGGCCAATCCACTGCGGGAATGGATGATCAAGCTCCTTTGATTTGGGAAAAGTCCGTGATGCCCATTGCCTGGACCAAGCCTTATCAGCTGGAAGGGGGAAAGGAAGGAATGGCCTTTGCCTCTACGATGGGTTCATCCATGGGTTTCCAAAGTGCAGATTTGCGAAGGTTGATAGTGAATGCTTCCCTTTGGCTTTTGGACCTATCCAACCAAATTAATCCCGAGCTCAATGTGGACTATGTAGGGGAATATCAGCCTACCATGTTTGGATTTGATACCTTCCGTAAAGGGATGAGGGTGGAGGATTTTAAATAAGTAGCAAGTAGCTGGTATCAAGTATCAAGAGTCGAGATGAAAGATGCAAGACTCATACTTACTGGTATTTGACCTTGCTCATTTGATAAGGCTTACTTTTTTACCATCTAACGTTGAACTTCGAACTAAGAACAAAAAGAAACAGCAAATAAGAATTGGACTTTAAGAGATATGAACAAAATAGGATTTAATGTGCTGGCCTGGTCAGCGGAGATTTCTGAGAATCTTTTTCCGATTCTGGATCGCTTGAAAGCCATTGGCTACGATGGAGCGGAGTTTTTTATCGGAGGTACGGATGAAAAAGCCTGTCGGGCAGTGGGAGATCACTGTAAAAATATCGGGCTGGAAGTCACCACTGTCACTGTGATGGGGGCAGATGAAAATCCCATTTCCTCGGATCCAAAAGTGAGGGAAAAAGCAAAAGAAAAGCTCCTATGGATTCTCGACCGAGCGGCAGACCTGAATTCCCAAGTGCTTTGCGGTCCCTATCATTCGGCCTTTGCCACTTTTGCGAGTAGAGCTCCTATCGAGGAAGAGTACATTTGGTCTGCGGAAGTACTTCACTTGGTAGCCGATCATGCGCAAAAGCTGGGAATTTTGATGACTCCAGAAGCGCTCAATCGTTTTGAGTGTTATCTGGCCAATACCATGGATCAGTTGGATTACCTGCTGGCCAAAGTCAATCATCCGAATGTTCAGGCCATGTTTGACACCCACCATGCCAATATGGAGGAGAAAAAGCTGGGCTTGGCTATTGAAAAGATTGCTCCTAGATTGGGTCATTTTCATATTTCTGAAAACGACCGAGGCACTCCGGGTTCTGGGCATGTACCTTGGGACGAAACCTTTGCGGCATTGAAAAAGGTGAATTACAAAGGCTGGTTGACCATCGAGGGATTTACCAGAAACGATCCCGCCTTTGCCAATTCCATCGGGGTGTGGAGGGAGTTTTCAGCACCATGGGATATGGCTGAAAATGGCTACAAACTGATTCGGGAAATGGGGGAGAAGTATGGATTGTGATTACGTTTTGGGAATTGTAAATTCCTGAAATAATAGGTCGAGATTGCAAATCTCGACCAGCGAAATCAGTGGATTTTTCCAGAAGATCCCCGCCAATTTTTAGGACGGGGATTTTTTGTGGATTTATTCTTTGGCACCGGGTCCTTTGACCACCCTCCCGGGTAGGGCTCCGGTGTGTTCTCCATCTTTGAGGACTTGAGTGCCATTGACAAGGACATGAACCATCCCGGTTGAGTATTGCATGGGGTCTTCAAAGGTGGCATGATCCTGAATTTTAGCCGGATCAAAAATCGCCAGATCCGCAAAGTAGCCTTCCTTCAGGGCTCCCCGATTTTTGATTTTCAGGTTGGTAGCTGGCAGAGTGGTAAGCTTGTAAATGGCTTCTTCTAAGGAAATCACTTTTTCATCCCTGACGTACTTTCCGAGGAGTCGGGAAAAGTTGCCAAATGCCCTAGGATGCGTACTTGACTTTAGAAATACCCCCTCATTGGCCAAAGAACCCCCATCCGAACCAAAACTCATATAAGGTAAGGCAATCTGTTTTTTGACATTTTCTTCCGACATGAGGAAATAAACCGTTCCAACCCGGCTTCCGTCCTGGACCACCAAGTCCATTGCCGTTTCGGCAGGGGAGGTGTTTCTCATGGCAGCAACTTCAGCTAGAGTTTTGCCAGTCAGGTATTTCAAACTGTCATTTTTGAAGCCGACCAAAATGATTTTATCCGGTCCTTCGACAGCCTGCATCAAACTTTCCCATTCAGTAGTTGGCGTGGTCATTTCTTGCATAACCTTCTTTCGGATGGCAGGATCTTGGAGTCGCTCAGCCCATTTATCGTATCCGCCTTCCTGAACCCAAGGAGGCATAGAAGCATCCAGTCCGGTTGCTCCTGCCACATAATTATACATGTCGGTGGTGATTTCCAGCCCGGCAGCTCTGGCGGAATCAATTTTGGCTACCACCTGATCGTATTTGCTCCAGTTGTCCCTTCCGCTCATTTTGAGGTGGTAGACTTCCGCGCGAATCCCCGCCTCGGAGGCGATGCGGATCAGCTCATCCAGACTTTCTAATAGTCGGACTCCCTCGCTTCGCATATGGGAGATATACATCCCATCGTATTCTGCTGCGACTTTGCACAGCTCAATCAACTCTTCTGTGCTGGCATAGAAAGCTGGAGCATAAATCAAAGATGACCCTACGCCCAAGGCTCCTTCTTCCATTGCCTGGCGAACCAGATTTTTCATTCTTTCCAGCTCTTCAGAACTTGGAGCCCGGTTTTCATACCCTAATTCGTGGATTCGGACGGTGGTAGCGCCTACAAATGAGGCTACGTTGGTAGCTACTCCTTTCTTCTCCAAAAAATCCAAATATTCCTTCAGCGTGGTCCAGGAAATTGGGTATTTAATATCCCCCTGGGATTTCAGCTCTTCGACTTTCATAGCCTCCGAAAGCGGTCCCATGGAATTACCTTCTCCAAAGACCTCCAAAGTGACCCCCTGCCGGATGTCACTCTGGGACTTGCCGTCCTCAATCAGGGACTCCACAGCCCAGCTCAGCATGTTTATGAAGCCGGGAGCCACGGCCAGTTCTGTGGCATCAATTTCCAAGGTGCCTACTGCGTTTTCCAGTTTGCCGATGGCTGCAATGGTATCTGCATTGATTCCCACATCGCCGATGTAAGATGGATTGCCAGAACCATCCAGAATCTGTCCGTTTTTGATTAAAACATCGAATTGTTGAGGTTTTTGGCAAGAAGAAATCCCAAATAGACAGATCAAAAGGAGATAAAAAGCTTTCATAGGATGGGGGTTGGTTTATGGAAAAGATAAGAAAACTATCTGAAATATTTGGGTGGACTGGACATAGGATTCCTTGAAAGCAAAATATTTAAAAAGTCAAGAATTGAGGTCTACGACATTAGGGTTTGGGTTGGTTTTTCTCTTTTTCCAAAAGGATCTTCTCAAATATCGGCGCCACCGCACTTCCTCTCCATCCTCCGGAGTAATTGGCAGCCATATACAAATCTAGCTCGGGGATAAAAACCACCTGCGTACCCCAAAAGCCGGAATGGCAATAGGCTTCCATTCCATTGATTTGGATTCGGTACATGCCCATTTGATAGTCCATTCGGGCTTTTTCAGGGTAACTGACTGGCTCTAGCATGATTTGTAAAGTCTCCGCTTTGTTAAAGATTTTTCCCTGAAACAAAGCCTGGAAGAAATCCACCAACTCCTGAGAGTTGGACACAATCCCACCCCCTCCAAAATAATCCATCGTGGGACTGAAAGCATAGGTGTCTCTTCCCTGCAAATACTTGTGAATCCTTAGCTGATCGGTTTGTGGATCTATGCGCTCAAAATTAGTCCGATCCAATCCCAAATTTTCCAATCTGAGCAGTTCCTTGATTCCTCCATCCAGCGATTTGTCGGTATACTTTTCGATCAATTCTCCCAAAATCAAATAGCCCGTATCCGAGTAGCTAAACTGCCCTCCGGGAGGACCAATGGGTTCTCCTTTTTCCACTCCCATCTTCAGTTGCTCGGTGCGAGTCCATTCGTGCTCAGGTGTACCAAGGACGATGTCAAAGAACTCAGGGGCATTCGTGTGATCAAAAAATCCAGCCGAATGCCTGAGAATTTGCCGAAGGGTGATTTGGTCCAGATCATAATCCTGAGCAAGGATTTGTGCATGCTCGGGGGAGATATGCTTTGAAATCGGGTCATTCAGACTCAAAATTCCTTTTTCCATCAGTCGAAGAATTGCTGCAGCCACAAAGGTTTTGGTGACGCTGGCGATTCGGAAGGTTTGCTCCACTTTTAAAGAGTCGCCAATAGAAAGGTTGTTGATTCCTGCGGCTCCTGACCAAGAGAGGCTCTCATCTCCAGATTCAATGGTAAAAAGGATTCCCGGGTTAGAGGTCGTGATTTCTGATTCAAGGACCTTTGCATAGTCTTGGGATTTGGAGGGGAAAGTAATCAAAGCCAAAAGGACTAAACTCAGGAAGGCAGAGATGGATTTCATTGACATTCGAATGGGAGTTTGAGAGGATCGATCGATAGAGTTGGGGTCATTCTTCCGGTATCGCCATGGTGTGGTTACCCAAAAGCTTCCATTGTCCATCTATCCAAGAATAAGTTCGCATAAAGTGATAAGTAGTAGGACTGGGGCCCCGGTCTACCACCGTGTATCCGCTGACGACTCCAGTCGTACCTAAGATGACCACTATCTGATCACGGGAGTTTCGGCCTTTGGTGGCATCGGTTTGGCCTTCCTGAATCCGTCTGGCGCGTGCCAAAACCGCTTCCTTACCATCAATCAATCCTGCATGGTTGTGCACCCAGATAAATTCCTCAGCCAGCAAATTCTCCAAATAACCTACCTCAGATTTCAACAATGCCTTTTCCCAGCCTAAATCTACTTGGAGTAATTCCTCGCCGGAAGTTTGAGCTAGGGAAGAAAAATAAAAGCAAAAAACAAAGGAAGTAATAAGTAGGAGTGTTTTCATTTATTTGGTTGATGTGAAATCATTAACTGACTTTTCCAAGTCGGACTTTTCTGTTCATTCGACGGGTCATTCCGACGATCAGTATCAGGAAGATACCCAAAAAGCCCAAAAGAAACCCATGTCCGGTGTAATAGGCGATTTTACCAAAAAGGAAAGGCATCAGCGTAATGCCCACGTAGGCACTGGCCATCTGAAGGCCCATAATTCGTTGGGAATGTTTTTCTCCAAAGTTGGCAGGAGTCTCGTGCAACAAACTGGGAAAGATGGGAGCACAGCCCAAGCCAACCAGCAAAAAACCAGGGAAAACGGTCACAGAAAAAGGTAAAGCGAGCATCACCAATCCAAATCCAATCACTGCCTGACCCAAATAGACCAATTGACGATTGGAAAAATGAGCCGTTAAAAATCCGGATAAAAACCTGCCCAAAGTGATTCCCAGAAAATACAGAGAAGTCAGCTTTGCGGCTTGATCAGGTTCAAATCCTTTAGTAAATACCAAGAAACTCGCTCCCCACATTCCAAAGGTTGCTTCTATGGTGCAATAACAAAAGAATACCAGCAAGGCCTGAGGTAGTCCGGGTAGCTGCAGCAGAGAGGAAAACAAGCCTGAAGAGGAAGTCTCTTCCGGATTTTCCAGATTGGAATGGCTTTTGATCCACAAGGGGATGGAAAAAAGCAGGATCAACACCAAGCCCAGCTGAATCCAGGCCAGTGTATTGTACCCACTGGACCATGAATCCCCCTTTGCCAAATAACTGCCCATGATCATGGGACCGATAGCGGCTCCCACTCCCCAAAAGCTGTGGAGCCAGTTCATCTGCCGGGCTTCGTAATTCAAGGCCACGTAATTGTTGAGAGCGGCATCCACTCCTCCAGCTCCTAAACCGAGAGGAACTGCCAAAATACAGAGGTAAAGAAATTCTCCAGAAAGCGAAAATCCCATTAGGGCAAGGGCCGTGGTCAATACGCTGAATGTAATCATCCGTGAGTAATCCAAGCCTTGAATAAGCTTCCCGCTCAATAAGCTTGAAATGACCGTTCCTGCGGCTACAATCATGGAAATGATTCCCCCATAATCCACCGGTACTTCCAAATCCGCATACATGGCTGGCCAGGCAGCACCCAATATGGAATCGGGGAGGCCCAGACTGATGAACGAAAGGTAGATGATCAGCAATAAAACCTGCTTTTTCCAGGGAGGAGTGGATTTCTGCACGGTAAGTGTAGGTTCAGGTTTAATTGCTGACTTTTGGTGGAATGGACCAAGTGTTTTGGCTCAGATCTATACCTCCCTGTAGCTCTTCTTGCACCACCCGATCTACAATCCAAACGCCCTTTTTTGCCATATTTTGAAATGTGTCGATTCCTTCACCTTCAAAGCCTATCCGGGTACGGTGAATGTGAAACCGATCTGAAAACTTTCTGCCAAAGGCTTCTTCTACCCCTTCCTTACCCAGCATAAATCCAATCAATCCTCCCCAAGTGGCGGTCGGATTATCAGAATCCCATCCTGCCAAGGCTCCGATTTTGATTGTTTCGATGAGATCTCCTTCCCCATAAAAAAGACTGACCAAGCTCGCAGCGAAGTTGATTCCTGCGGCAAAGCATGCATTGCAGGGGAGATTTCTGGAGGTCATGTCGTATCCGTCGAGTTGCTGGACCTGATATCGGTAGTAGACCGAATCTCTGGCCTGTTCCCATGAAATTCCCTCTTCGTACTTTGCTTTGACAAAATCATACATCTTGGCTGGGTAAGAGTTGGAAGGAAGGTAGACTTTGGATTTTTCAGCGATTTCCATCAGCCGATCTTTGATGGGAAGGGCTGGATCTGAGGCAGCTGCCAAAGAAAACATGCTCACATAGAATTCAGAAATCCACTGGCTTTCCATTCTTGCTGTAGTTTGGATAGGGAGCTGGGCCATTTTTACCGCCAAATCAGGCCTTCCTGGTGCATAAAGACCGAAGATTTCTGTTGTGAGCTGAGCATCGATCATTTCATACTCTGGGTTATTCTCCGGATCTCCGGTACCTGGAGGTACCAGTCCCTCTCTTATCAAGTCAAAGGCTTTCTGATTGGAAACCCATAGGAAGTTTTCTTCCTCCGTCTTGATATGCTTGAGCCAGCCTTCTCGGATCTGTTCCCCCGTGAGGAAGGAAGTCTGATTTCTGAGCAGCAATTCTTGATAGATGTATTCGATATCTGTATCATCATCCGCACCCCAAAGGGTATCCGGATCGGCAAAGACAAAATCGATGGTAGAAGAAAAAGGGCTAGGTTCTTCCCCAGACCAGATATTTGGCTGGTCGGGTTTTCCCCAGTCTTCCCGGGTGTAAAATGCCCCGGTCTTTTTATCTCCTATATCTCCGACTTTGTCCATTTCGGTCACCAAGCCGGTCCAATTGGCAATGCAGGTTCCTAGCCAGAATCCTTCAAGTCGGCTGGCATACTCTGACCGGTTCAGGATTAAGCCAGCCTCTTTTTGCCCAAAGGTGGCATAGCTTAGGTTTGGATTTTTCTCAGGTACCGGGTCGGTTACCGATTTGCTCCCGCATCCTAGAATCAGAAAGGCAAGCAGAGTGAAAGTCAGGTAGAAAGTGATTTTCATAGATATGGCTTTTTGTTAAAAAACTTCATTTCGAAAAGGAATAGACGGTTGAGCTCCCATTCGGGTGACCGCTATTCCAGAGGCCTTGTTGGCGGTTTGGATGGCCTTTTCCCAGTTCATTCCTTCTGCCAGAGCTACAGCCAATGTGCCGTTGAAAACATCTCCGGCAGCCGTGGTATCTACTGCATGGACTGGATGAGTGGGAATTAAAACCTGCATTTTTGAAGAATGAAAATAGGCTCCCTTTTCGCCCAAAGTAACAATGATATTTTGGACCCCTTTATCCAAAAACCAGTTTCCAATTTTTGAAAGAGCAGAATTATTTTCCAATGATATTCCGGTTAGTAGAGAAGCTTCGGTTTCGTTTGGAGTGATCAGAAAAAGGTTTTTGTAGATAGAATCCGGTAGGGCTTGAGCCGGAGCGGGATTAAGGATTAATTTTTTCCCTGCTATTTCCACGGATTTGGCGAGGCTGAGCAAGGTGGAAAGGGGAGTTTCGAGCTGGGAGAGGACTATGTCCGCTTCCTCCAAGGCATTTTCTGCCTTTGATAAATCCTCAGGTAGCAGATTCCCATTGGCTCCGGGGACAACCACGATTTGGTTTTCACCTGCTTGATCTACCATAATCAGCGCTACTCCTGAGGAGGTGTTTTTATCTTCCAATATCAATTCAGGAAATATCCCCTCCTGCTCCAGGCTTTTGCGGGTTTGCTGTCCAAAGAGGTCTTGGCCAAGTTTGGTCAGAAAGCTTACTTTTCCTCCCATGCGGGAGGCTGCGACTGCCTGATTGGCTCCTTTTCCGCCCTGAAAAAGAAAGAAATCTCCTCCAGTCAGGGTTTCACCGGGCAAAGGAAATCGGGAGGTTTTTACCACCATGTCTGTATTCGAACTGCCAACAACGAGAATGTTTGCCATGATTTTGGAAGATTTCGGGATGGAATCAGGCTAATTTGGAATAGATGATCAGTCCCAGACCCAAAAGGAAAAAGACAAACATCAGGTTAAGCAAATAGCCTTTGGACGGAGGCAGGGCTTTGAATTCTTTCCAGACAAATACACCCCAAAATGCGGCAACCATCGTAGCTCCTTGTCCCAACCCATAGGAAATCGCAGGCCCTGCTTTGTCGGCTGCAATGATGCTGAAGGACATTCCCACACACCAGATCAATCCCCCCAATATTCCCGTCAAGTGGGTTTTTAAGGAACCCCGAAAATAGGCAGAATAGGCAACGGGAGTCCCAACGAAGGGTTTTTTCATCAATAGCGTGTTGAAAAGGAAGTTGCTAAGAAAGATGCCAAGGGAAAAAACAAAGACTGCCGAATAGGGACTCAGCTTACCGGGAATGGGTTCCGTGAAATCCAGAAACATAGAATCGGCTACATACTTGTAGAAAAAGCCCATCAGTATTCCCGCTACCACAGACAGAATCAATCCCTTCGTGGAAGCGCTCGATTGGTTTTGATTTAGGCTCCGGTAGGCTTTGGCATTGAGTAGAATGGCTAAGGTGACCAATGCCACTCCTGCAAAAAGGATAGCTACGTTGCCAATCGGGTTCTGGACATAATTGACCACTACTCCGATAACCAAGGCAAGACCGATTCCCACCGGGAAAGCGACCGCCATACCAGATATTGCAATTGCGGCTCCCAAAAGGATATTGGCAGCATTGAAGACCACTCCTCCCCAAAGTGCTGAAAGTAGTGCCTCCCGATCCCCTTGCATCAGATCCGGGATAAAACTCCTCCCATCTGCTCCCCAACTACCCAAAGTCAGCCCGAAAATCAGGGAGAGCAAGACGATCCCCAAGACATAATCCCAATAAAACAGTTCAAAGCGCCAGGAAGATGAGGCCAACTTTTGGGTATTGGCCCAAGATCCCCAACAGAGCATGGTGATCACGCTGAAAAGGACCGCCATGGAATAGGTTTCGATGATGAACATAGGTTAGAATAGGTTTTTTGGGATAAAATCTTGGGCTTGCCTGATTTTAAATGTTGTGATAATTCCAGAGGATTTCAAATTTTGAGTCGAAATTGCTGTGATAATATTTGGAGTAAGTTCGGAAAATCAGTGAAATATTTTGAATTCCATGAGAGTGCAGGGTGGGGGAATAAGCCTGAAAAGTTATTTTGGCACATGAAAAAATCAATCTTCTGTTTTCTTTTCCTCCTGATTGGAGTTTCTGGGCATGCTCAGGAATCCAGGCCCAATATCATTTTTATCCTGACTGACGATCAGCGTTGGGATGCCTTGGGTTTTGCCGGAAATACGATCATCCAAACTCCCGAAATGGATCGCTTGGCCTCCGAGGGAACCTACTTCGAAAATGCCTTTGTCACCACTCCGATTTGTGCGGCAAGCAGGGCGAGTATTCTCACCGGACTGTATGAGCGAACACACGGCTACACCTTTGGGCAAGGGGATATCAAGGAGCCATTTATGAATCAATCCTATCCAGCCGAGCTTCGCAAAGCTGGCTATTTCACCGGTTTTTTCGGTAAGTTTGGAGTGAATTACCCTGGATTTTCCGAGCTTTTTGATGTAGGAGAAGACTACGACCGAAATGGGAAATTTAAAGATCGAAGAGGGTATTTTTTCAAAACAATAGGACAAGATACGGTCCATCTGACCAGGTATACTGGACAGCAAGCCATTGATTTTATTCAGAATGCTCCCAGCGAAAAACCCTTCATGCTGTCTCTGAGCTTTAGCGCACCCCATGCTCATGATCCGGCCGAATTGCAATACTTCTGGTCTCCGGAATTTGACCATTTGTATGAAGATGTGGTGATTCCCGACCCGATTATGGCTTCAGAGGCAGAGTTCTTAGCTCAGCCGGAATACGTTCGGACAGGGGAAAATCGAACTCGCTGGTATTGGCGCTATGATACGCCGGAAAAATATCAGCATAGCGTCAAAGGCTACTACCGAATGATCTCAGAGGTAGATGCTGAAATCGGAAAGATTCGAAAGGTTCTGGCTGAAAAAAGAATGGATAAGAATACCGTGATTATTCTTATGGGCGATAATGGGTATTTCCTTGGTGAAAGGCAGTTGGCAGGCAAGTGGCTGATGTACGACAATTCTTTTCGGGTTCCTTTACTGGTCTTTGACCCCCGAACGACTGGAGGTAAACGAGAATCCGGATTTGCTCTGAACATCGATGTGGCAGCGACTATTTTGGAACTGGCGGGAGCTAAAATTCCCAAAGTTTATCAGGGACTTTCGCTCCAATCTTCTGCTCTGGGGAAGAGAAATGAGGTTCTTATCGAGCACCTGTGGCAAACCCCGATCATCGCACCCAGTGAGGCGATCCGGACTGAGCGTTGGAAATATTTCCGCTACATCAATGATCCGGAATGGGAGGAGCTCTACGACCTGAGTGTTGATCCTTTGGAACAAAACAATTTGGCTAGTAATTCTGCCTTCCAAACTGATCTAGCCAAGCTGAGGAAAAAGATGGAAGCTCAAATTGAGGCTTTTTTGAAGGAAAGAAAAAAGCTTCTGCTGGAAGATTCACAATAAATTCCTCAAGGATTGCAGCGGTCGCAGTACATGGGGTCTTCTTCCGTTTTTCCTTTGGGGAAAAGAATTCGCTCTTGATGACTGCAATGCCCGCAAGTTCTGATTTCGGCCAAAATAGATCTAGTCGGACTGCCACACCAGCTACAGGGAAGGCCCGACTCCCAGTTAGTCACTCCAAACCCTGGAGTTTGACATGCTGGGCAGAGGGATTGGATTTTTTGCAAAAGCTTTTCTCCGGCTTCCCGAATCACCTGCATACGGGTTGGGTTGAGGTGGGCTCGCATATCAGTCTCTGCATACCCTTTCCCAAAGGCATTTAGCAGCTGCTCTGCTTTCTCTTTTAATGTTTCCCAAGTCACAATTCCTTTGCTCATGCCTTCCAGGCTTTCCTTTGCTTTTTTCAGGATCAGCCCGTGACTGGGGAATTGGACTTGCTTCGCAAAGTTTTCCAGTTGCTCCCAAGAATCAAATTCCAAGTAGGAATAGTTGGTTTCAGTGGACAGATGACGGATATGGATTTGCCATCCGTTTTTTCGGTCGGAAAATAGTAACCATTCTTCATCAGCAGGCAAAAAGAACAAGGAAGGATGGGCCCCAAATGAGCCTTCACTGGCTAAGGCCAAGTCTGCACCCAAAAGATCCATGGCCCAATCGCATTTCTTTTTGGCTGTAGTCAGTGGGTCGTCCTCTCTCTCTTTTTCTCCAGAGAAAGTGCCCAGTAAATCCGTGTCCAAACTTTCCGGGACAACTATTTTCACTCCCAGAGCCTTTTCAAACAATGGCCCTAAGACCTGCTCTTTTTGGTGCTTGGTAGCCAAAATCAGGGTGCGGCCGGCAAACATGAGAGAAGATTTAGGCTTTGGATTTGTCTAGTGCTTTTCCTGTTACACTTTCATCAAAGCTGCCCTGATCGAAGACTTGGTGCCCATTGACCCAAGTTTTGAGCACTTGGCTGTGGAAAGTCGTGCCTTCCAGAGGAGACCAGCCGCATTTGTAGAGGATATTGTCCTTACTCACTGTCCATGGGGAATCCAAATCCACCAAGGTCAGGTCTGCAAAATACCCTTCCCGGATATAACCTCTTCGGTCGATTTGGTACAGGATGGCCGGATTGTGACACATTTTTTCTACGATTTTCTCAAGGGAGATTTTTCCCTGCTTATGAAACTCCAGAAGGCAAACCACCGAATGCTGTACCAAAGGAGCACCGGACATGGACTGGAAATAAGGTTTGAGTTTCTCATCAATCGCATGAGGGGCATGGTCAGTTGTAATCAGATCGATTCGGTCATCCAAAAGGGCCTCCAACAAGCCGTCTGCATCCTTTTGGGTTTTGATCGCGGGGTTCCATTTGATCAGGGTTCCTTTGGATTCATAGTCTTTGTCGGAAAACCATAAGTGATGAACCGAAACTTCGGTAGTGATCTTTTTCTCTTTGAGAGGGATGTCATTTCTGAAGAGAGAGGTCTCTTTGGCTGTGCTCAGGTGGAGGATGTGAAGTCGAGCTCCATGCTTCTCTGCCAGAGCTATCGCCCGCTCGGTGGCTTCATAGCAAGCTTGTTCACTGCGGATGATCGGATGGAATTTCACCGGCACATCGTCCCCGTACTTTTCCCGGTATTCCTCCTCGTTTTTCTCTATGATTTCTTCTTTCTCCGAATGGATGGCCAGGATTCCTTTATGCGAGGAAAATATCCTTTCCAGCATATCAGGTCGGTCGGCGAGGATATTTCCTTTTCCTGAAAAATAAAGCCCATCGTCCGTGATAGCCAAAAGGTCGGAAGTGTCCCACTGAAGGACTTCTTCCAGATTATCTCCATTGATACCGAGCAGGAAAGCATAATTGGCCAAGGATTTTTCTGCAGCAATCCGGTACTTCTCAGCCAGCAACTCCAAAGTAAGGGTATTGGGCCGGGTATTGGGCATATCGATGAAAGAAGTGACGCCGCCTGCCACGGCTGCCCGGCTTTCTGACCTGAGGTCTGCTTTGTGGGTCAAGCCAGGATCTCTGAAGTGTACCTGTCCATCAATGGCTCCCGGTAGCAGGTATTTGCCTCTTCCGTCCACGATGACTTCCGCTTCTTCGGCAGGGATTTGACCGATTTTTTTGATTAATTCTCCCGAGATGAGAACATCAGCTACTTGGATTTGGCCTTCATTGACCACATGGGCCTGCTGGATGAGGATAGTTTTGCTCATGAGTAGAAAGAGGATTGCTTGGGCCTACAAAGAAAAGACAGGATGCGTCCAAATCCTAAAATCAAATTAAGTAAGCTTGGGAAACCCCGGCCATACATTTTTTCACTGCCCCCTTCTATTCGGGATCATTTATTAAATTTTCCTCCCCCAGCCATCTTGGCCGAAAGATCAGGAAGTCCTTTTGCGGAGCTTGCATCTATTTTGTGCATCACCCCTTTTGGGCCGATTTTGGGGCCAAAGCCGTCGTCTTTCTGGAAAAGCTCTTCCGGATTACCAGTCTTCTTCTTGCCTTTTTTAGGCTGGGATACTGGGATACCTGCTTTTGGTACATCTTCTCCAATGGGATGAAGTGTGTTTTTGATTTCGTTAGATGCGGGGTTGATTTTTCGTTTAGCCATGGTTTTATGGGATTTTGTGGAAAGATTCGGCAGAAGGGCCATAATGAATAGTCAACTCCTCGTGGGCTTGGATGGGTACCCTTGCTTTGAATACGATCAGTTGGTTTTTGATCTGTCGGGAATAGCTGCAATTTGGCTCAAAAGAGTGATTGTATAAAGACCCATAGCCCAGGACCACAGCAAGTGATTTTTTTCTTCGGTCCCAAAGAAAAACATACCGTTCGAGCAAGTGACCGGAGAGTCGATAAAGCTCCGGTGCCTCCCAAGGGATAATCGGACACTTTTCGATTACTTCACCTTTTCGGAAGGCTCTTCCGGCAAAGACTCCCCGGCCCTTGGGCCCTGCATCAGCCACATAAAGGCCGGAGCTTCCAGTGATTTTTTGGGAATAGGGTTCGATGACAAGGCTATCCATGAGATTAGCTTTTTAAGAAAAAACTGAAATAAGTTAGGAAATAGGACAGCTATTCTCAACTGGTCTTAAGGGGGAGGACCAAACTATTTTTAGTACCTTTCTTCAGTTAAAATCCCCGGCCATGAAGATGAAAGTTCTACTTGGATTCTTACTCCTGAATTGGATAAGTTTTTCGCTTTTTGCTCAGCAAGATTCCCTTGTTTACCAATCGGAAACTCTTCAAATCAGGCAAGTCAGTCCAAGTGTGTTTGTTCATGTCAGCTATTTGGAAACGCAGGATTTTGGAAAGGTAGGCTGCAATGGGATGGTGGTGATAGATCAAAGGAAGGCGTTGGTTTTTGATACTCCGACTAGTGACCAAGTCAGTGAGGAGCTAATCTCATGGTTGGAAAAGGGGAAGAACGTGGAGGTAAAAGCGGTATTGGCTACCCATTTTCATGACGATTGTCTGGGTGGACTGGAGGCTTTTCATGCTCGGGGAATCCCTTCTTTTGCGTCTGATCGGACGATTGATTTGGCACAAAAAGCAGGTGAGTCTGTACCTCAAAATGGCTTTGGAGATGAGTTGAGTCAGCGGGTGGGTGATTTGGAGGTGATATCCCGGTTTTTCGGAGAAGGACATACCCGAGACAATGTCGTGGCCTATGTGCCTTCCGATCGGGTACTTTTTGGAGGATGTCTGGTAAAAGAATTGAATGCCTCAGTTGGCTATTTGGGCGATGCGAATGTTGGATCTTGGTCAGAAACGATAAGAGGGATCAAATCTGGTTTTGGAGAGGTGGAAAAGGTCATTCCCGGACATGGCAAAGTCGGAGGAGTGGAATTGCTGGAGTATACGATGCGGTTGTTTGAAGATAAGCCTTGACGAGTTTTTTCTTTTTTGATCAGTAAACCAGGTGATTGACTCGTGATTTTCCGGAGATGCAACAAATCTTTCGAAAACAAGGATTAAGAGGCTTGAAAAAGAATATAACTTTCATAGAACCTGTGCCTAGGCCTAGTTTTTATTGTTCTTCCAAGTCAGACACTTAATCATTTTCCCTGACAGGAATTCGCTCCTGAATTTTTTTTCTAAAGGAGGAATTTTCAAGCACTTCCTGTTCAAATTCACTCATTGACATTTGCAATCGAGTGGACTCTAGTATGGATAAGTCATTGAGAAAATAAGCCATTTCGGTCCGGTTTCCCTTTTTGTCAGTGGCATAGAGGGCCTTGGTCAGGACAAAAGCTGTAGAACCACCTTTGGAACCTCTGTGCTGATATTTTTCCTGATTCGACGGATTTTCCATACTCTGCTCCAACACTTCGTGTAAGTGCTGCTGGGTTGCTTTGGAAAAATAGGCTCTTCGGTTGATTTTTTCCATTACTGAAACATAGTCTTCTACAGTAGATGAAGGCAGACGATCTGACCAAATTTTTTGAATAGGAAGACTGAGATCTCCGAGGTCTTTTTTGTAAGTGGAATCGTTGATCAGTTTTTGATGAATATCCAGAGTGGATTGGATATACTCCTCTGGACTGAGAGCTTTCATTTTTCCCTCCAATTCCTCTCCTGCAAGTCCCGGAAACAATTCTTTGCCTACAAACAATGCCGAAACAATGGGGTATATTTCAGTGTGTTGATTGATCCCCAAGCTGTCCAAAATTCCGTTGACCCGGTCGTACCCTAGCCTGTATAGGAGCCATTCCGTGTTCGCGTTGGAGCTATACCTGATCATCCCTTTGGCAACTTCTCTCAAAGGAATTCGCTCATTTTGGACATTTTCCCGAATAGACTCAAGCCAAGCGGGATGTGCACCTCCATCTGTATTGGCGACATAGAGTTGGTCCAATTCTTCCAAAGAAACCAACTCCTCGGGGTCGATTTCTCCTGAAGCAGCCTGTTCTGCGTAGGCTATTGCCAAAATGATTTTTACCGTACTGGCCAATGGCATTACTTTATCTACTGACTGCTTTACCAGTACAGAATCATTCCTTACTAAAAGAATAGCGGTTCTTTCCGGGTTTTCTTTCAAAAAGTCCAGCACTTTCTCTCCGTCCGGGGAAAAATAGTATACTCCTAATGCAAAAAGGGAAAGAGCCAAACCCACTAAAATTCCCAGACCGATTAAAATTTTCCTGATCATTTTTACCTGGTTTATTTTGAAAAAAGGAAACTGAAATATGCGGTGATGAAAAATTAAGAAAAAAGAGACTGACACCCAAAGGACAAGCTTTGAATAAATACCGCAGTTCTATTCAAGAAGGATTAGGAAAAAACAGATTTACTGATTTTTCAATCAGGGAATGCATCAGAAAATGCGATAGGCCAGCCCAAGGTAAACGACACTGTTTTTGAGCTCCCTGCCTCTGACTAGATTGGTCAGTCCCTGACTGTAGCGCAGACCTACACTCCAATCCTCATCCCATGGGTAACCTACGCCGACGTTAATGGAAAAATCAAAGGTCTCAAAGTCTTCTAGGCGGAGATTGTCCGGCACTGATTTGGTGGTATTGATCGTTTGCAGTCCCAATTGGGGTCCAACTTCGGAGTACCATCTGTCTTGTGTCCACTTGAGCATCAAGGGGAAATTAAGGTATGTGATTTTATAGCGTCCATTTTCCTTTGAACTCTCTCCTTGAAGAGACCAAATGGCCTCGGGTTGAATTTTGAGTGTTTTGGAAAGCTTAAATGTCCCAAAAGCTCCTATGGAATATCCCACTTTTCGATCACTTTCAGGAAGGGCATCACGGCCCCATAGTTCTGCAAAATTTACCCCTGCTTTAACCCCATAAGCTGACTGGCCTTTTAAGGAATTTTCTGTTTCTTGGCCGAAAACCCGGCAAGTAATCATCAGACCAAGCCACAAAAGACAAATCAGAATTGTTCGACTCATTATAGTAAGGAGTTTTAGATTGCCGATTCGTTAAAAATAGGCTATTTGGATTAAAACAAAGGGATTCCAGAGAAAAGGAATAGAATAATTAATTTTTGATGAATCCTTTTTCTTGATTTCAGGATAGTCATGGAGCTATGCGGATGATATGTCCATGAGCCGGATTCATTTTGCCCAAAAGCATATCTGGGTAAAGTTCAGATAAACTGGCCAGGCCCAGATGTTCTTGAATTTGGATTTTGTCTCGGATAGAATCATAAAAATGATTCCAAGCCATGCCTAAACGTACATGAAATTCATCTATTCCCCATTCTTTTTGTCTTTTTTCTGCGAAAGTAGGGGCAAAGAAAAACTCTCCTTTTTGTGGAAGTTTTTCATCTCCTTTTCGGCCTTGCCAATCGACTAAGCCCACCAGACAATTATAGACCAATTGCTCTTTCAGGAGATTTTGTAGTTTGAATTGAGTGTTGTGATTGCCTGTAAAGTCTATCACAATATGCTTTTTTTCAGGATCGAGAAGTCCTATTTCATCATAGCTGAGGATTTGATCGTACCAGCCCAAGCTGGAAACAAAACCTTTATTTTCCTTTGAAGTCAGGCCAATAATGTGTAGGTCTTTGCTTACCTTCTTTTTTCGGTTCGACAGAAGGCAAGCAAGTACTTGGGCTGTTTTGCTGGAAGCACTGGTCAATACCACTTGATTTGCCTGAAAGTAATTCTCAGATTTCAAATGGTCTTCAATCAAAAAAGAAGTCACGAACAAAGGCCTAAAAATAGAAATCAAACTTTCCGATTCAGGAGTGATGGAAGGGTCATTTGCCAAATTAAAATAAAAATTATAAACACCGGGAAGTTGCTGCCGATGAGTTGATTGGTCGACAAAACCACTTTGGCTCACTCTGCCAGGTGAAGTCACCAAATGAGTACTCATTGGAAAAAATCCGTAAAAACGCTCTCCTTTTTGGACTTCAGGATGGGTTGAGTCTATCACTTTTGCAAAGCCCCAAGTGGGGATAATTCCGTAGCCTTCCTGTGTAGGAAAGAAGCTCCAGTATCCCAATTTGTCTCCACTTACTCCATAAGTAATATTATTGGAAGTGAAAGAAAAGAACTGAATTTCCAAAAGGACTTGATCTGGGGAGAGTTCAGTAGTAAAGGGCCTTTCAAGGAGAAGGGTTTCTTGAAGTTGGTCCCGTTGGACCAAAAAGTCAAAGATTTGAAGTGTTTTCACAGGTTGAATTTTGATTATTCAAGGTAGGGAATTTGAGAATAATATCGGATTGGCATAAATACCCAGGTGCTTCTTCCCATTTCGTTTTCATTTTCCTACCTTAAGTTTCTGACCTTAATTTGATGCCATGCGTTTTTTCAGATTCTTTCTTGTCATTACTCTATTCACCTCTGCTTCTGTGCTTGCGCAAGAGGATATTGAAGCAATCAAAAAAGCCGCTCAAGGGCTACAGCTCAGACCTATAGGACCAGCTACTATGGGAGGTCGGATTGCAGACATTGCCGTTAACCCTCAAAATAAAAGCCAATGGTACATTGCAGTGGGGTCTGGAGGAGTCTGGAAAACAGAAAATGCCGGGATCACTTGGAAGCCGATTTTTGATGATCAGCCTTCATATTCAATAGGTACTGTGACTTTGGACCCAAAGGATCCGAACGTGGTATGGGTTGGAACGGGAGAAAATGTAAGTGGACGTCATGTAGGATGGGGCGACGGAGTCTATAAGAGTTTGGATGCGGGAAAATCCTGGGAAAATATGGGCTTAAAAGGATCTGACCATATCGGGAAAATCCTGATTGACCCAAGAAGCTCGGCTATAGTCTATGTGGCAGCAGAAGGTCCCCTTTGGTCTCCGGGAGGTGAGCGAGGTGTCTATAAATCAACTGATGGCGGAAAGTCCTGGACCAGATCACTTTTCATCGATGAAAATACCGGAGTAACTGACTTGGAGTTTGATCCTTCAAATCCTGATGTACTTTATGCTGCGGCTTACGAACGAAGAAGAAAAACCTGGTCCCTATTGGCAGGAGGTCCCAATTCTGGAATCTACAAGTCTACGGACGGGGGGCTAACCTGGAGGAAGATCAATTCGGGTTTGCCAAGTGGGGAGATAGGGAAAATCGGATTGGCGGTGACTGCTGCGAATCCCGATTATGTCTATGCGACTATTGAAGCCAATGGAGGAGGAAGTGGCTTTTATCGCTCTATGGATAAGGGTGAAAGCTGGACTAAAAAAAATGGTTATATCTCTGGAGGCACAGGGCCACATTATTATCAGGAAATAGAAGCCTCCTCTACAAATCCCGATTTGGTATATCAAATGGATGTGTTTCTTCATGTGACCCGAGATGGAGGATCTCAGTTTGATTATTTAGAGACTGGAAGAGACAAGCACAGCGACAATCACGCCCTTTGGATAGATCCAGACAACGGAAAGCATCTGATCGCCGGGTCAGATGGAGGATTGTATGAAAGTTTTGATGAAGGGATTAGGTGGAGACATTTTTCCAATCTGCCGATTTCTCAGTTTTATAAGATTGCCTTGGATCAAGCAGAACCATTTTACCATGTGGTTGCAGGTGCTCAGGATTTGGGGACGCTGATCGGCCCTTCACGAACCACTACTACCGAAGGTATTGAAAATCATCATTGGTACGTGCCTTTGGGGGCAGATGGCTATGATGCAGCCTTTGATCCTGAGGATCCTTCCACCGTCTATATGGAGATTCAAGGTGGAGAGCTCAACCGATTGGATAGAAAAACCGAGGAACTGATAGACATCAAACCCCGACCTGAGCCCAATGATCCACCGGAAAGATGGAATTGGGACAGTCCCATTTTGGTAAGTCCTCACGATAGTAAAACTCTCTATTTCGGCTCTCAGCGGGTCTGGAAAAGTACGGATCGTGGAGATTCATGGACCCCTGTGAGTGGTGATCTTACTACCAATACCAACCCATACACACTGGAAATGATCGATCAGGTTCCAAGCATAGATGCACTTTATGATAATGGTGCCATGTCGGTCTATGCCACACTGACCAACCTGGCTGAATCTCCCATGAAGAAAGGCTTGATTTATACCGGTTCGGATGATGGCTTGATTCATCTGACTGAGGATGGGGGCAATACTTGGAAGAAAGCCGCGACACTTCCTGGCGTACCCGAACGCTCATTTATCAATGACCTAGAGGCATCTGCTCATGATGAGCATGTGGTTTTTGCCTCCGCCGATGCCCATAAGTTTGGAGATTACAAGCCTTACCTTTTCATAAGTTCCAATAAAGGTGCTTCCTGGAGGTCGATTGTAGGAGATCTTCCTGCAGAGACGATTGTCTGGTCTATCAAGCAGGACCCAGTGGATCCAAATCTTCTTTTTATTGGGGCAGAATTCGGGATTTATTTCTCTCCAAATCAGGGGAAAAACTGGGTTCGTCTTTCAGGTGCGCCCACCATTTCGTTTCGTGATATCGAGTTGCATTCAAGAGACCATGACTTGGTTGGAGGCTCATTTGGAAGAGGTATTTTCGTTTTGGACGATTATAGCCCATTGCGGGGGTTAGGGGAGAAGGTTCAGCGCAATTCACTTTTCCCGGTAAGAGATGCCTGGTGGTATATTCCCTCAGCACCATATCAGGCGGAAGGGATGCCTTCTCAAGGCTCTTCAGCCTTCCGCACTCCCAATCCAGAATTTGGAGCCGTCATTTCCTATTTTGTAAAAGATATCCCAATGACCTCTTCTGAAAAAAGGAAGGAGACCGAAAAAGTTGCCGCTGCAAAGGGTGAGGATATTCCTTTCCCCGGTTGGGATGCCTTAGCAGCAGAATCGAGGGAGCGTGCCCCTGAGGTCATGCTGTTGATCCGGGATGGGCAAGGTGAAGCCATCCGATGGATCGAAGGAAAATCAGAGAAGGGATTGCATCGGGCCAGTTGGGATCTAAGATTGCCGGCTCCCAATGCGATTTCTTTAAGCAAGCCAGACTTTCAGCCACCTTGGGTCACTGATCCACAGGGTCCTTTAGTTGCTCCGGGCACCTATCAGGTGGAGCTGTTTATTTTGAATCAAGGTAAGTTAGAATCGCAGGGTGAGGCTCAGTCTTTTGAGGTCAAGCCCATTCCAGCGATCAGTAATTCAATTGATTTTAAGGCAAATGCATCTTTTCACAAGCAAATTACGGAGCTCTACCGAAAGGCAGAATTGGAAGGAAGAAAACTGGGAGAGGTGAGTGCAAAAATCCCGTACATGCGTGCAGCTTTGATGCACACCAGCAGTGCTGAGCCTGATCTTTTTGAAGGATTGCAGGAAATTGAAAATGGGCTTAAAGACAGGCAGGAAGCCCTTTATGGAGATGGCATCAGAAATTCTAAAAATGAGCCTTCCAGTCCTTCTTTGATGACAAGAGTATGGCAATCACAAAATTGGGGTACTACTCAGGCACCAACCGCAACTAATAGAAGAAGCTATGAGCTTGCTCTTTCCGGATACGAGCAATACTTGAAATCAACCGAAGCCTTTTTCCAAAAAGTAGAGGAATACGAGGAGAAACTGTCTAAAGCTGGAGCACCTTACACTCCTGGCCGAGTCAAATAAGGCTGAACACCATAATTAGTGGCGATATAAATAATTAAATATTTTTCCTTAACCCTAAGATTATGAAATACCTCATTACCATCCTTACTTTGGTCTACATGGCTGCCTGTCAATCTCCTACAGAATCTATGGAAGAAAGCCCTGAAAACCCGTCAAAGCCCCGTACCATCATCACTACCGACGGGGAGATTGATGATGTGGATTCCTTTATCCGAATGTTGCTTTATGCCAATGAATTTCAAATCGAGGGCTTGATTTATTCCTCTTCTATGTGGCACTATGCAGGAGATGGGAAAGGAACTCTTTTCACTTCCGAAATGGAGATGACCAAAAACATGTATGGAGCCAAGACAGATCTCCGGTGGCCGGGAGTGGAGTGGATGAATCCGCTTCTGGATGCCTATGAGGCCGTTTTTCCCAAACTTAGCCAACATGCCGAGGGATTTCCGACTGCAGAGTACCTCCGTTCAGTAGTCCGAGTAGGGAATATTGAATTTGAAGGGGAAATGGAAAAGGACACGCATGGTTCGGAGTTTATCAAAGAAAAGCTTCTGGATGAAACTACCGAACCGATCTATCTGCAAGCTTGGGGTGGAACAAACACCATCGCCCGAGCCTTGAAATCTATTGAAGATCAATACAAAGGCACCTCGAAATGGGAAAGCATTTACCAAAAGGTAATCGACAAAGCCATCATCTACGCCATTCTCGATCAGGATGCCACCTATAGAAACTATATCGCCCCGAATTGGCCGGATTTGAAGATTTATTACAATTCCAGCCAGTTTTGGTGTTTTGCTTATGCGTGGAAAAATGCTGTACCTGAGTCCCAACACTATTTGTTTGAAGGGAAATTTATGGGGGATGAAATCATCAACAATCACGGTCCGCTCCTGAAGCAATATTACAGCTATGGGGATGGACAAAAGCAGGAAGGAGATGACGAGCATATCCACGGCGATCCGACCCGATTGAAAAATGCCCAATGGGGGACTTTTGGTGTTTATGACTTTATCTCTGAGGGAGATTCTCCGGCATTTCTACATTTGATCGATGTGGGGTTGGACAACCTGAACAATCCAGGCTGGGGAGGCTGGGGAGGTAGATTAGTGCAATCTCCCGAGCAACCCAACCGATGGGAGGATGGGGCAGGTGTCTTGGACTACAGCCCTTTCAAAGACACCTTGGATGCGAATTATCCTCAGGTCCGTTGGGTAGAAACTATACAGCAGGACTTTGCAGCTCGGGCAGACTGGTGCGTGATGGACTACAAAGACGCCAATCATGCACCAAGTATTTCGGCTGTTGGTCCTACTCACTTTGCGGCTTCTCCCGGTCAGAAGGTTCGAATAGAGGTGCAGACCAGTGATCCTGATGGGGATGTTCTAGAGACTCGGTTTTGGGTGTATCAGGAAGTCGGGACTTATCCAGGCAGGCCAGAATTGATTCCCAACGGCAACCAAGTGGAGGTAATACTGGATCCCATGGCACTGGGTATGCTTCACATTATCGCCGAAGTGAGAGACAATGGGGACCATCCAATGACCCGATATATGAGGTTTGTGATTGAAGTAGTGCCTAATTTATCTTCATCCCAGGCAGGTATTTCGCTTTTCTGACCTTCATCTTTGTGATCTTGTGGACTAGCGGACTAATTCTACAGCTAGTATAGCAAACTGTGCCTGCCAAGGAGAGATCACTTCCTTCCATTTCCAGTTTTCTGCGGGAGGATGATTTTCCACTTTTCTCTCCCCGGTCAGCGGATGAATCCAAGTGGTTCGAAAGGGGAGTTTGGAAGGATTGGCAATGTTGAGATGAGTGCGCTCGGCCTCTTTTGGAAGCAGGATCAGCCAAGTATCCTGGTGGTCGGTAAGCACCATACCATTGTTGGAATAGTTGTCCTTTTCCAGTCTTGAATTGGTTGTGATTTTTGGGTAACTCGGCTCCAACTCCTCAAATGGGAACTCGGAAAATATTTCCTGTAAATGCCTGTAGTACTCATAGCGTGGGGCAGGCAGGGAATTTTCCTCGTCCAAGGCATCGTAGACCACTATATTCCAAGCCGCATTCTGCCAGTAGTACGAGCCATAGACCCCTCCAAAAATTGTCTCATAGGCCCTTTCGAGGCAGACTGCTGCATCCGTGTAGGTGCCCAAAAAAGACTGGAAAGGTCCTTTTTCATACCCCCCATGCTCAATATTGAAAACTGGCTTGTCTGGATGGAGACCCACTGCATCGATCATGTGATTGTATAGTTGGCTTCTCCAGCTTTGAATAGAAATAAAGTCCACCTGATCCGGTCTTCGGGAGTTATATTCGTAGTCGTGCACAGTAATCAGGCGGTCGAAGGCATCCAGCTTTCGGATTCTTGAAATCCGCTCATCCAGATACGGAATGTCACATCTTCCATAATCAAGCGCCTCTTTGGATACATCCCAGATGATATTTGGAAATGCCTGGTATCGCTTGATAATGTAGTCAAAGTAGCGGTTGTCTTCTTTGGAGTACATCTCCGGCCAGTTCACTTGCTTATTCCATACATAGATCATGAGGTGAGCATCCATATTTCTTTTTTGCAAAGCCAAAATAACGCGATCTAGGTTTTCAAAAAGTTGGGTGTTAAGCGTACTGAAATCCGGATTTTCATTGGTCCCGCCGTATGGAGAGTAATTTGGTCTTCCAAAAAAGTATCGATCGGGAACAGAAGTATCGATTTTCCAACCAACATCGTATGCATAGACATTCATGACCACATGATTGAATCCATTTTTTGAAATATCATCAAGGATTTGATCGGTTTTGGGTGTGCCTTTTGGGTCTGCGTAATCCAAGGCAAACAACCAATCCAGCTCAAAAGCCAAGGGGAAATGAGATTCGCCATTGGCGTATTGGAATTTTTGCGGTTGTACCGGATTGATTTGTACCGGACCTTTCGACTCAAAAAATGGACCGCCGGAGATGGTGAATTGACCTTTTTTCCCGGCTAGATCCGGGTCAGAGGAATAAGTGATGTAGGTCCAAGTACCTGTGGTCCCATGTGAAAACCGGATACGGTAGTCATTTTCTCCATCAAAAAATCCGGGAATAGTCAGTGATTCTCCACTGGGTCCTCGAAAAATAGCACCAAAGGAAAGATCCCAAGCATCGGGTTTGGTGGTCTTTTGGGAAGAAAAAGAAAGATCAATCACCTGGTAAGGTTGGAAGCTTTCCTTGCTTGGGGTCGGTCCAGCCAAAGTCGGAATCTGTGTCATTCCATCCAAGCGTAATCCGAAAATGAGGCAAAAGCTTAGAAATAGGTGTTTTTTCATTAGGTTCGAGAAAGTAAGTAACCCTGAAATATACTCGTCTCTTTATGGATTTTGGAAAAATTACCCCCTTTTTCATTCTCATTTTTATAGAAAGTCTATTCCTCTCCTGTAAACCGCTCTCACTGGATCCATCACTAGCTTCGGCATTTCCACAGGATAATTGGGAAAAAGTTTCCTACTTGGAGGTGGGTCTGGATTCGATTCAGTTGGAAAAAGCGCTGGATTACCTCGCCTCCCAGTCTTATGGGGATGGAGTTTCTGAGGTGGTGATAGTGAGAAATGGGAGGGTGGTTTTTCAGGGGGATTCTGTCACTAAGTCTCACAATATCTACTCCTGTACCAAAGGATTTACCTCTTTGGTAATGGGGCTTTTGGAAGCCGAAGGGCGGCTTTCGATCCGTGATAAAGTTTACAAAACTTTACCCGAACTAGAATCCGGATATGCTGAGGTAACGTGGGAACATTTTGCTACCATGACCAGCGGCTATAGTGGGGCTGGCATCAGCCGCTGGAACGAAGAAAACTCAGATTGGTCTTGGACTCCTTACAGCCCGGAAGCTCCCCATTTTACTCCAGGAAGCCATTATGAATATTGGGATGAGGCACAGATGATGTTTGGGAAAGGACTTACCACCCTTTTGAATGGATCGATGAAGTCCTATTTGGATCAGAAAATCATGTCCCCAATCGGGATTGATTCTTGGTCTTGGGCATCGGAACAAGCCCTGGAAAACGGAATAGCCATCCAAAACGGATGTACAGGAATTAGTTTAAATGCCCTGGATGCTGCCAGAGTTGGTCTTCTCTTTTTGAACCAAGGAAAATGGGAAGGAAAGCAACTCATTCCTGAAGAGTTTGTCAAAAAAGCCCTTTCCGCTCAAGTCGCCGCTTCCGTTCCTGTTTATCCAGGTGATCGGGCCAGCGTAAAAGGTTCTGGTTCATATGGGTATAACTGGTGGGTAAATTCTACCGATGGGCTGTCACGAATGCCGGATGCACCTTTGGGAGTGGCCTACTTGAGTGGGTTGAACCACAATATCATTCTCGTGGTGCCAGAATGGAACATGCTTCTGGTCAGATTAGGAGATGACAAAAATCCTGATTTACCCAAGCATGTGGTTTGGAATGAGTTTTTGAGACTCGTTGGTGAGGCTTTAATTGACTCGTGATTTGGCAAATAAAAGCTTTTAGTCCATCATTCCTTTACCCGCTAATATCTTCGGAATACATTTTTCGATCCGGCTGAGTCGGGTGGCCGACTGCTTGGCTCCGCTGAGGTGGATCAAGTAGCCTCGCTGACGTCCGGGAGTCAGTGCAAAAAAGGCCTTTTCCAAGCCTTCGTGTTCTTCAAATTTCTGAATGAGTTCTTTGGGGATTTTGGAGCCGGTTTGCCGGGGAGATTCGACTTTTTTTCCTTGATTTTCGATTTGAATTGCCTGAGAAATGAATTCGGGAATATCCTTTTTCCATTTTTTCACCTGAGTCAAATCGGTAAAGCGAAGGACTTTTGCCTGCTGGGAATTGGGTCCGGGAAATTCCAACAAGCCTTTGGGATCTTCGATCAGAATCCCTTTCAAAAAACTTAAAACACAGGAATCATTGAATACACCCAGCATGATGACGTTTTTCCCATTTAGGGTGTAGGTAGGCACGCCCCATTTTCTTTCCTCAACCAGTTCAGTCTCCAGCAAAACTTGCCTGAGTTGTTCCAATATCGGCGTCCATAAATGGACCTTGCAGGCTGGAGTTCCTCCTTTTGAGCAGCGCATACAGCCTTCGAGGAGAAACTGGTCGACTTGGGGGTTCATGGGGTTAAAGGTTAAGAGGTTCGATGTTCAGGGTTCAAAGTTCATCCACTTGTCGATAAATGGGAAACTTTGAACTTCGAACTTCGAACTATTTTCCAATAACCCAATAACCATACACGCTCTTATTCCTCCCGAAACTCCAAAATATCCCCCGGCTGACAGTCCAAGGCCTGACAAATGGCTTCCAAGGTGCTGAATCGGATGGCTTTGGCTTTTCCGGTTTTGAGGATGGACAGGTTGGAAAGGGTAATATCTACCTTTTCGGAGAGCTCGTTGAGGGACATTTTCCGCTTGGCCATCATCACGTCCAGATTTACGATAATTGCCATGGTCTAGATGGTTAGGGATTGTTCCTCTTTTAGCTTGGTGCCTTCTGTGAAAGCTTGGCCGACAATGACCAAGAAGAGTGAAAATATGAGGTATTTCCAATTAAACTCTAAGGATGAATTCAGTGAAAATGAAAAATTTCTGACTACTTGGGAGCTCATTTCATTGAATATCAGCCACTGGAAACCATATTCCATCAGACAATAGCCAAGAGCTAGGTAAGAAATTCCTCGCAGATAGGCGGCATTTTGAGAAATAAAGAAGTTTTCATTATCGCAATTCCTCAGGAAAAGAATTACCAGTACCACTCCCACTATTAGCAGGATGTAGGATAAAAGGAAAAAAGATTTCCAGAGAGAAAGCGCTTTCTCGATTGTGGAAAATTCTGTTTGTAGATACAGGTAGCTATCCGAAGCGGGCATAGAATAGAACTTGCCTTGAATGGGAACAGGATAATCAGTTCCAGGGATTTCAATATTAGCCAAGAAGGAATCTGGGATGTACTTCTTTTGTATTTTTAGAAAGTAGCCGTCGACAAGGACTTGCCCATCTTTTATTCTGAGGTAATATTCTGCCTCCAAGTTCATTGGCAATTTAAATTTACCAGTGGTACTTTTTGAAGTGACCCCCGCTAAATCCCCATTCTCGATTTTTTTGGCTTGGAAATCAGTTTTAATCAGAATTATTCCAAACAAACCGAAAGCTACTACACTCAGCCCCAAGCTGATATAGGTAATCCAAAGTAATATTCTGGTTATTTTCATTGGTTGATTTATACTGGGTGAGTTAAATAATTTTTTAGACGGTTAGCTCATTTTCAGACTGGATTTCCAAACCTTTTTTGAAAATCTGGGCTATGACAAAGACCACTGCAGCCATCATCAGGAAGGCTGAATAATCGTCCCATTGTTGATTGGCATTGGCGACCGGAAAGCCCTGTTTGGCCAGTTCATCGGAAACTCCCTGAGCGATCGCTCCAAGGATGCCCGCAGCAAAGATGTAGTAGCTGATCTTGGAGATCAGACGGGACATTTCCTGACTAAAGGGCTTGTGCAGATTTAGGTATTGAAAAATCAGGGTGATCAGATAGAAGGTATATGCCTTCAATCCATTTACTCCAATCGCCAAACCAAATAGGATCCCAAAATAGAGTTCACTTTGGGTGAAGAGTTCGCGAAGATCCAAAATCAGATACTGATTTTCCGGTGGAAAAACCCGGAATTGCATAAAGGCATAATTGAACATCAGAGCTCCTGTCTGATAACAAAGCGCGATGAAGATGATCCAAGAGATCACATGAAGAAACTTGATGACAAGATCGGTTTTGGAGGACATGGTTGGAGGAGGTTAGACGGTTAATTCATTCTCAGCTTGCAACTCCACTCCCCGCTTGAAGATCTGACTGACCGCCACAAGGATCGCTGCCATAAGGAGGAATTCATAAGCTCCTCCCATCAAGGAATAGACTTGATCGAGTTCGTACCCCTTTTTTGCCAGCCATTTGAAGGAGGCCGAGGCAAAAATTATCCCGATTCCAATCTGAAATGCGGTGTAGCTGACTGCTGAAATAAGCTTGGAAATCTTCTTGCTAAATGGATGCACCAGATTGATTTTCAAGAATATCCTGATGATCTGGTAAAAAAGATAGGCTTTCAATCCGATGATAAACAGCACCATCGAAATTACCCCTCCATAATACCAAGGATTGGCCTCTTTCAGGGAATAGAGATTCAATCCGTCAAATAGATTTTGAGCTACGATAGGATTAAACCAGCTGTAGATAAAAGTGAAAAGCAGGGCCCCTGCCTGAATGCATAGTCCGATAAAGATGGACCAAATGACCACGGTAATGAGCATCAGCGAAGGCTGATTGATCCATTTTTCTTTCCATTGTTCTGTTAGAGTTTTCATAGTGTTGAAATTGACTTTCCAAAAGTCAGTAAAAATTTATTGAAAAACAATAAATAAGTATTGAAAAAAAATATTTTAGAACAAAATGATTTTTCCCACAGACCTGAGAAAAGGACTCTAGGCTGATCGAAAAGTCTTTTATTTCTAGTGAAAGAAGTCTTTTAATGGGGATGAATAAAATGGAAATGATTAAGTGGTTTATATCCTAAAAAATGGGGGGGCTTAATTGATCGAATCTTTGATAAACCGGTAGTAAACCTTTTTACTTGATAAGACTTGCCAAAAACTCGGATGCGGTAAAAACCGGAAGTACTGACTTTTTATAGTCCAGTTTGTTTCTAGTTAAAATGAGGTCGCAATTGGATTGAAGTGCGCAGAAATATTGGACTGCATCTTCAAAATCGCTGAAAAGTGAAAAGAGACTCTTGTCTATCGTTTCCTGATTAGCTTCTGCCACTTGGCAAAGAATGGAGAACTTTTGAAGCTTGAGTAGGGCTGACTCTTTGGATTCAAATTTTGATAAAACATATTCAACTGTAGTGAAAGAAATAGGGGAGGTAAATAAAGAAATCTCCTTCCGGTCAGCCAAGGATACTATCTTGGCGATTGGCTCATAAAAGGGATGTCTTTCAGCCAAAAGATCCAAGATGACATTCGTATCCAAAAAGATTTTTCTCATCGGTATTTTTCCTCCAGATAGGCTTGGTAATCCTTCTTGTAATCGTAATCAGCAGGAATGGTATTTCCGTCAGTCAGACTTTTCACAAATGGGGTAATGGAGATTTCGTCTTTTTCTGTGGATTTGGAGGTGAGTGAGTTTAGATAGTTTTCTACCAATTTTGAAAGGCTCACCTGCTGATCAGATGCATAGGCTTTTGCCTTTTCGATAACACTTTTATCCAGTTTAAGAGTGAGCTTGGTATCCATGATTTTTTAATTGTACGTGTAAATATATAATTTTTTGGACGTACAAAATCGTATTATTTTGGTAAATCTTTTGAATACAAAGGCTTATCTCTGAAAAAACACAACCAAGCCATCCTTTCCAGCCACGGCGATGTCCAGCTTTCCATCTCGGTTGAGATCTTTCACTTCGAAGTAAATCCCCGAACCTTTCCCTTCGCCAAATGGACCGTAGCTTATGACGTTTTTCACAAAGGATTTTCCGTCCCACTTGAAATAATACAGTCCCACTTCATCTTTTCCTCCGGGATCTTTTCCGTTGTGTGCCCGGTAGCGCTTGCCTGTGATCAGTTCATTTTGACCATCTCCGTCCAGGTCCACCCATTCCAAGGTATGGTACTGGGAGTGGTAGGGGTCAATATCGTGTTTAATAAAGTCAATTCGGCCTTCCCGCTCGATCTGCTCCATCCAAAACAAGCCGTAGTCGTGGCCATTGCCTAGAATCAGGTCGTTTTTTCCGTCTCCATTCAAATCCGTCACGATGATCGGGATACTTAAATCTTTGAATCCATCCATGGGGTGAAAAACCCACTCTCCATAGCGTAAATCCGCAGGGGCTTCATACCAGCCCATGGAGCTGATCAAATCTCCCCATCCGTCTCCGTTGATATCCCCGAAGCCCAGTCCATGGCCTTGGGTCTCGAAGACCTCATATTTTTCAAACTGATTTGGTCCTACCCACTTGTAAAAAGCCAATGGTTTTCTAGGCGTATTGGGGACGATCTCCAAAGTGCCATCACCGTCCAAATCCCAAGCCCGGATGGTTTCAATATTCCCGGTTTCAGCAATTAGGTGTTCCTTCCATTCTCCGTTTTTGCCGGGATTTTCTTTCCAGATCAGTTTTCCTTCAAACCAGCCTCCGGTGATAAAATCCATATTTCCATCTCCGTTCACATCCATGGGGATCGTGGCAAAATCCTCATAGTATTCCCCAAAGCGTTTGACCTGACCAATTAGCTGTCGATCCAAAAATTCAGGGCCTTTGTACCAGTAGCTTCCCGATACCAAATCCAAGTGCCCATCTTTGTCCACATCTAGGATGCCTACAGACTCATAGCTTTCGTAGGCGATCAATTGCTTTTCGAAGCGGAGATTTTTGGTCTGGGAAAAGGAAAGAAAAGGAAGTGTTAAGGTCAGTAGGGATAGAAGGGCTTTCATTGACGATTTACGATTTTAGATTTACGACCGAAATAGGAACCTCAAATCTGTATTTTAATTGGTTCCCGAAAACAAGTATTAGTGGAATGATCTAAAAAACCATGCCACCAATAACTCAAAAAAGACGAATAACATGACACATTCATCGGACATCGATCATCCGGACATCGGGCTTCAAACTATTTCTCCATCGGATGCATCCTGAGCAATTCTTCCGGACTCCAGAATCCTTCCTTGTCTTTGACTTCATCTCTCACTTTTTTGACCAAATCCGGGGAAATGGGAGAGGCTTGATTACCAAATGAATTTCTCACGTAGGTCAAGACGGCGGCGATTTCGGTGTCATTGAGCATGCCTTCATACGGAGTCATGGGTACCTGCCCGGGATATTCTCTTCCAGCCACTTCTATTGGTCCCATAATTCCTTTAAGAACGATTTTGACCAATCGTTCAGGACTTCCGGTCACCCAAGGCGTACCTCGAAGCGGAGGAAATTGGGAAGCGGTCAATCCACCCCCATCCAATTGGTGGCAGGTGGCGCAGAAGCCTTCCCGGGCGTAAATTTCTTTACCCAAGACAAAAAGCTCTCTATCCGAACCGCTTAGCGAGGTCTTGATGTCTTCTTCTTTTTTCTCGGCTACCGAAAGTCCATTTAAATGGGCCACGGCGGTTTCCAAGGTTCGTGGAATCCAAGTCTGATCATTTTCCTGCTTTTCTGCCTCTGCCAAGATCGGCAAACCCTTTTCCTGAGGAAGCCATGAGGCAGCTGCTATTGCCTCCATTCTTACTCGTCCGTGGGAATCCTTGACTGCAGCCATCAGGAGATCTGCTTGGTCCGCTACCTGATGGCCAGTGTAGCGGAGTACTCGGGTGGCCGCTGCTCTTACCCGGTAATCAGAAGATTTCAGCAAGTCTTTTAATAAGGTCTGATCCACCTGATTGATTCCCCAAGTCACCCAAAGGGCTTCCAATCGATGGTGCTCGTACCGAGGATCATTCTTGTCCAAGTTGGCTAGCCAGGTTTTAACCGCTTGGGAAACTTCCTGAACATCTCTACCTCGCAGTTCTCTGCGGGTTCTGTATCGTGTTCGGTATTCGGGAAGCTTAAGATTTTCCAACAATTCGGAGATGCTTGCTCCGTCGATTTTTGCAGGGGTGACTAAAGGCCTTGATGGATAAGTCAAACGATAAATTCGTCCATGGACATGGTCTCTGAGAGGATCGCGGGCATTGTGCTGCATGTGGCCGATCAGGATATTGTGCCAATCGACGATGTAGAGTGAACCATCCGGAGCGATTTCCATATCCACAGGGCGGAAATTCCGATCCGAGGATTTGATTAAGTCCTGTCTCCATTGGGTGCTGAATCCCACGGTATCTTCTATCATCCGATGCTGTTTGGTACCCAAAAAGCCGATAGTATTATTGATAATCAGGTCTCCTTGGATTTCCTCCGGAAAATGCCTGCTGGAAATAAACTCCAATCCGGAGGTTGGTCTCACCATGTGGTCTTTTTCGATCAGATTGGGGCCTTTGAAGTTGGAATTGCCATAGCGGGGCAAAGTGGACCCGGGTAGCATCCAGTTAACATTGGGGCCTGAGGTCTCGGCATAGAAGTTTTGCCCCCAATCGTCAAATGCAATCCCCCAAGGATTTGGAATGCTCACCTGATTGACCCGCTCGAGTTTGTGTCTTTTTGGCTCGTACCGATAAAATCCCCCGTTTGTAGCCCTTATCGGTCCATAGGAGGTTTCTACATTGGTATGCAAAAAGACGCCCTCAGCCATATAGATCGCCCCGCTTTCATCCGTGGTGAAGGCCGAAATGGCATGATGCGTATCGTGATCATCAAAGCCTGATAGCAAGATGGTCTTTTTGTCCGCTTTGTCATCTCCATTGGTGTCTTCCAATAAAATCAGATTAGGACTTTGGGAGACATAGACTCCTTCCGGAGCAAGTTCAAAACCTACAGGGATATGAAGATTATCCGCAAAAGTGGTTTGCTTGTCAGCCTTCCCATCTCCGTTTGTATCCTCCAAAATGATCAGTTTGTCCTGGGGTCTGGGATCTCCGGGCTTGTAGTGGGGATAGCTGGGCATGGTCGCTACCCAAAGACGTCCCTTATTATCAAAGGAGAGTTGGACGGGATTAGCCAGATCGGGAAATTCCTGCTCGGAAGCAAAAAGTTCGATTTTGTAACCCTCAGGGACTTGGATGGTTTTTAGGGCTACCTCCCCGTATTTGTACTCCAGACTTCCGTTGGCTTGAGGATTGTAATTGGTTTCCACCTCGGGCAGGCTGCGTGTATTGGCATCTGCAGCCACAAGGTCTTTTACTCTTCCTTGATTGGCCTCCCAGATTGCGGTGTCCCTGATGGCCGTCATTTGTCGGATTTTTTCTATTTCGAAGGGATAATTGTCCGGGCCAAAAGGATCGTAGCGCCTGCCATATACATGGACTCCATTGGGGATTTTGTAGTCGTTGTGCCAAAGCCAGTTTTTCTCCATCACTGCCTGATGGATCAGTTCTATATTTGCTTCTGCCTTTCGGTCTTCTTTTCCGAAGAGTTTATCGGCCAAAAACTCTCCGAAAATCTGATATCCCTCTTCATTCAATTGGGAGCCATCAACGGTTAAGGGATTCTTATTGGAATCATACCATTTTTGACTGGCAGAAAAGGCATCCACAAAAACCAACTTATGCTTTTTGGCTATCTCTGCCATAGCTTCAGTGTAGAGCTTCAGCATTTCGTTTTCCTTTTTTCCGTTCGGCACATCTATGCTGGCACTCAGATCTTCGAAGGCAATAGGGGAAACCAAAGCCAGTTGCGGGGCAGATTTGCCATTGTATTGCTGGGCTTTGGAGTGAATCACCCATGCTCCCAATTCATCCTTGAAGTTTTGTAGCTTTTCTTTTCCCTGAAAGGACTCATTAAAACCAAAGAATCCCACCACAATATCTGCTTTGAGCCGGGAGAGCCATTGATCCGGTTTTTCCAAAAAACCCTCACTATTGGAATAGGTGCTGAATTCATCCTGAAATTCTTCCGCTCCGGGAAAAGCCCAAGGGTCATTGGAAGCCGATCTCGGACGAAAACCGGGAGTATCTCCCGGGTCGCATAAGTTGCGGATGAAAAGTGTACTGTCGGGATATCTCAGGTGCATTTCAGTTTCAAACCATCCGAATTCCATCATGCGGGAACCCAGGTTGTTTCCCACGAGAGCTATGCTGGAGTTTTTTTGAATCGGAAGGGTAGGGTCCGGGCTGCAGCTATTTAGAAACAATGCCAGAGGCACTAGGCAGGAGGTTAAAAACCAGATTGGGTTTTTTCTCATAATGATGGGTTAATGACTTGATAAGTATAGGCAGATTATGGCCAATTTTCAATAAAAGATTGATTCAAAGAGTGGTTTTGTACCCTCACTTTTTTTAGAAGGAAAGATAGAGCTATGCCTGAAAAAAACACCCAATTACAATCCTGTCCTATCCTGCATTTTAAATTATCTACACGATCATTAGACAGGAGGATTTAAAGCGCATAAACTTCAGTATTTGATCGGGGGTGTCCTGCTGTGTCCTGTGTGTTAACTGCTGATATTCTTGAATTTATGCAGGATTCGGCAGGATAGGATTGCATGGGTAAAAATGAAAATTGGCTATTACAAACTATCTCTCATCAATAAACCCGACCTTATGAATAACCACTATCTATCTAAGGTTAAAATCCGATTTTTGGGATTTTTACTAGTATTTGCCTGCATGAGTCTGCAGGTTTTGGGTCAAACCCAAACCATACGAGGAGTTGTCCTTTCTGAACCGGACAAGGAGCCTGTACCGGGTGCTTTGGTCCTGATCAAAGGCACTCAAAAGGGTACCGTCACTGACATTGACGGGTCATTTTCCATCGATGCTACTCCAGGAGAAATTCTGGTGGTTAGCTTTGTGGGCTATACCACCCAGGAAGTAGCTGTAGTTGCCGGACAAACCAATGTCAATATCAACCTGCCGCTTTCCACTTCAGATCTTTCCGAAGTGGTCGTAGTGGGTTATGGTAGTCAGATCAAGAAAGAAGTGACCGGTGCCATCCAATCGATCGGTGGAGACGAACTTCGGGATATGCCAGTATCTACCGTGGCCCAGAAGCTCCAGGGTAGACTTGCCGGGGTGCAGATCAATCAGACCACAGGTCAGCCTGGAAGAGGGATGCAGGTCCGTATTCGTGGACAGCTTTCTGTTTCCGGTGGTAGTGATCCTTTGTATGTGGTTGATGGATTCCCGATCACCGGTGATATCAATGCCATCAACCCTGATGAAATCGAGGATATTACCGTGTTGAAAGACGCAGCCTCCACCTCACTTTATGGTTCAAGGGCTGCAAACGGCGTAGTCTTGATTACCACCAAAAAAGGTAAGGCAGGTCAGACCAATGTAAATCTGAATGTATTTACGGGTTTCCAGAATGTTCCAATGGAAGGCAGATTGGAGATGATGAATGCTGAGGAATTTGCACAGTTCAAAAAAGAATATTTCGAAGATGCCGGTCAGGCCGTTCCAGTAGAATTTCAGAACCCTGCTCAATACAGGAATGAAAATAACGATTGGTATGATGCTCTGCTGCAGACAGCCCCTATCTCTTCTTATAACCTTACAGTCACTTCCAACACTGACCGGATGAATACAGCGGTAGTTTTGGGTGTTTTTGACCAGACTGGGGTTGTCATTAATACAGATTTCCAGAGATATTCCATGCGTTTAAATACCGATTACAAGCTCTCTGACAAAGTCAATATAGGATTGAATGTTGCACCGAACTACGTATATGACAATACTCCAAGGACAGACGGTACTAGGGGAACAGGTATTTTATTCAATGCACTGCACACTTGGCCGGTAATGCCTATTTACGACGAGGAAGGCGAGCTTACCTTCTTTAACCGATTCCCAGGAAATACCGGAAATATATTTGCCTATCCAAACTGGGTACGTTCTGCTCAAGAGATTGTCAATGAGACCACCAGACTCAATGTGCTGGCCAATACCTATTTGGAATGGAAGCCTATCAAAGGCCTTTCTTTGAAGTCTACTTTCAATACAGAAATCAATACTTCCAATTTCTTCACCTTTAACCCCTCTACAGCCACTTCCGCCATCAACGTAGCGATCCCTACTGTAGCAGTTTCTGTAAGGGAGAATGCTAACAACCTTTCTTGGTTGAACGAAAACATCGCTACTTATCGAACCTCCATCAACGACCATAATCTGGAGTTTCTTGCCGGTCTGGCCAATCAGCGATTCCGAAGTGATTTTACGCGAATTCAGGCAGATACTTATGCAGACGATCGTCTTCCTACTATTCAGGGAGCAATCAATATCAATCGTGGAGGCACAAGAAACGATGTGCAAGAATGGGCTTTGACTTCAGTTTTCTCCCGATTCACCTACAATTACAAAGGAAAATATCTCTTTACCGCTGCAGTAAGAGGGGATGGTTCTTCCCGGTTCGGTTCGAACAACCGTTGGGGGATTTTCCCATCTACCTCAGCGGGATGGGTTCTTTCTGACGAGGATTTCTTGGCCAATAACAAGACTCTTTCATTTGCCAAGTTGAGAGCGAGTTTTGGGGTAACTGGAAATAACAACATCGGTAATTTCACCCAGTATGCATTGGTGAACAACACAGTCAACGTAGCCTTTGGAAACAATGTCATCCCTGGTGCGGCTGTGACTACCTTGGACAATCCCAATTTGGGTTGGGAGACTACGGCCCAGTTTGATATCGGATTTGATTTAGGGTTTTTGGATGATAGGATTTCATTTACCTATGACTACTTCGTAAAAAATACCACCAACCTGCTTTTCGCTGTTCAAATTCCTCAGGAATCTGGTTTCACCAATTTCAATGACAACATTGGCGAGATCAAGTTTTGGGGACATGAGTTTGCCATCAATGCCATTCCTACCACAGGAGCACTGAAGTGGACGATCAATGCCAATATCTTCTTCAACCGAAACGAAGTAATCTCTTTGGCAGATGGAATTGATAGAGTTTTTGGATCTTTTCATATTACACAGGTCGGTCAGCCATTTGCCCAGTTTTATGGATTGCAGAAACTAGGAAATTATGCCAATGCTGAAGATTTGGCCAATTCTCCGATCATTCCCGGAAGATCTACGGTAGGCAGTATCAAGCTGGCAGACATCAATGGAGATGGGGTCATAACATTTGGTGGAAACAATGACGACCGAACCATCATCGGTAACCCATTCCCAGATTTTGTTTATGGTATTACCAACAACCTGAACTGGAAAAACTGGGATTTCAGCATCATCGGTTCTGGATCTCACGGAAATGAGTTGTATATGAGACACCTCTTCTCCACTGCAAACCTGGACGGGGTATTCAATATGGTACGAAGAGCGGGAGACCGTTTCCGATCTCCATCCAATCCCGGAGAAGGAATTTTTGGAACTACTGTAGGTGGAGGAGTAGTGACCGGAGTTGAGCGGGACTGGCCAAACAGTAATTTCGTCTGGGATGCCTCCTTCTTTACCATCCGAAATATCACCATGGGCTACACATTCACGAAGCTACCAAAGGCAATCAAGTCAGCCAGAATCTATGCTTCTGCACAGAATGTCTTCGTGTTTACCAAATACTGGGGTGGATCTAATCCTGAAGTAAGTATGCAAAACAACGGTCAGGGTGATGGAGGTAATCTCAGCCCTGGAGTGGATTTGGCTCCATATCCTGTACCTCGTACGATTACTTTCGGTGCCAATATTAATTTCTGATAAGGATCCATGTATTTGATCACCTACTAAAAATGAAAAAGAACATGAAAAAATATAATGTATTCCTTTTGTCTTTGGCTTTTGTTTTCAGCAGTTGCGAAGACTTTCTTACCGTAGTGCCTGAGACCTCCCTGAGTTCGGCTACCTTTTTCCAGACTGAAGCGGACTTTGTGCAGGCTGTCAATGCTGCCTACGCTCCATTGAGGCCTTATTACAATGACCGAGCATGGCTTTTGGGAGAATTGCATTCCGATAACCTATATTATGGAAGAAATATCCTCTTTGGTGCTACGGAAAACCATCAGAATCTGGCGGACTTTGCTGTGCCGATATCCGGAGGGACTACCCCAAATGTCCATGTCCTGAATGCATGGAGAAATCTCTACCTGATCATCGCCCGGACCAATCAAGTATTGGACAGAATAGATGCGGTAGATTTCAATGCCTCCTCAAAGAGCAATGTAAAAGGTCAGGCTCTTTTCCTGAGAGCATTCTCTTACTTCCATTTGTCTAGATATTTTGGACGTGTTCCCTTGCATCTCAAGCCGGTAGCAACCAGAGAGGAGTCTGCCTTGCCTCTATCAGATGAGGCTGAGGTTTTCTCTCAGATCATTGCTGACTTGACCGAAGCGGTTCCGCTTTTGCCACAAAAATCTCAGCAATTGCCAGGCAGAGTCACCCAAGGTTCTGCAAGGACTTTGCTGGCAGACGTTTATATTTATCTTAAGCGTTGGTCGGAAGCCGAGCAAGTATTGGCCCCCGTCATTTCCTCGGGTGAATACATGCTGATGCCGTCTTACGATATGGCGTTTTCGGAAAGTGTAAATAATAAAAACAACGCGGAGTCTGTCTTTGAGGTCCAATTCAAAGAAGGACCGGAAGGGCTTCAGGGTAATTTCATGTACCAATTTATGCCCAGACCGATTTCCATTACTGAATTGGCTCCGATCATGGGCACCATTAATCCACAAGAACTCGGTGGAGAAGGTCCTGCAGTACCTACCCCTGACTTGATAGCAGCCTATGAAGAAGGGGATTTGAGAGAAGAAGCATCCATTGGTTACATTTTCCTCTCGGCCAGTTTCCGAGATGACAAAGTATATCCTTACATCAAAAAATTCCAGAGCAACCATGTTCAGCATAACAACCATGGAATGAACTGGCCAGTCTATCGCTATGCAGAGGTATTGTTGCTGATGGCAGAGGCTCAAAATGAACAGGGAAAAAGTGGAGAAGCAGTAAATCTTCTCAATCAAGTCCGACAAAGAGCAGGATTGGGAGCTTCCACGGCTTCAGGACAAGCAGGTGTCCGTGAGGCAATTTTCAAAGAAAGGAGGGTGGAACTGGCCTTCGAAAACAAGCGCTGGTTTGATATCATGCGAACAGACCGAATCCAGGAAATCATCGTCCCTTATGGTCAGCGAATCATTTCCAATCCTCTGGATTACTACTATCCACCCGTTCCGGGGTCTGTACCACCAAGCAATGCCTTCACAGTGCTTGATAAATTTTATCCCTATCCTTCACTGGAGGCTGATTTGACACCGCATTTCTAAGTTGGTTTTCTTCAATTCGAATAGCCCTGTATCCAATTCAAATTCTTAGGAATTGTATTGGAACAGGGTTATTTTTTGGCAGATATAGCAGGACAGTCAGCAAAGTGATAAATAGTAAATAGCCTTTGTGAATGGCTCCCTTTTCCGTCAAATTATTCCCAATTTGTAAAAAAGAGAACATTCCATTTGAAAGCAATAAATCCTTAACCCTATGTTTCTAAATCGATTATCCAAAATCTTCATTTTAGTCCTGGGAGTATCGGTTCTTCTTTTTTCTTGTGCCAAAAAAGAAGAATCCCAGCGTCAGCTTACCGGAAATCCCAAGATTGATAAACTCAAACTTCCGGATGGCTTTGTGGCAGAACTGCTCTACAGCCCGGGGGAGCATGATCAAGGCTCTTGGGTGGCAATGACCTTTGATGACAAAGGCCGAATGATCACCTCAGATCAATATGGGTTTCTCTACAGATTAGAGTTGCCTCCCCTTGGATCAGATTCTACGGTCAAACCCAAGGTGGAGAAACTGATCGTAGGTAACGTGTCCGAACCTCAAGTGGGGATGGGCTATGCACAGGGCTTGCTGTATGCTTTTAACAGCCTTTACGTCATGGTCAACCACAATCCCAATGAGACTTTCAGTCAGCCTACGGGTTTGTACCGAATTCAGGATTTGGATGGAGATGATCAGTTTGAAACTGTCACCCAAATTCGGGAACTGAAAGGGCAGCAAGGTGAACATGGGCCGCACAGCATGAGAGTGACACCAGATGGAAAAGGCATTTACCTGATTGCAGGCAACCATGTAGATGTGCAAGAGATGAATTCCTATCGCTTGCCTCCTGTTTGGCAGGAGGACAATCTGTTCCCTTTGATCAAAGATCCACGTGGACATGCCAACAATCGAATGGCTCCGGGAGGATGGATTGCAAGAATTAACCCAGAAGGAACCGATTGGGAACTGATTGGAGCTGGCTTTAGAAATGCATTTGACTTCGATTACAATGAAGTGGGGGATATTTTCGCCTACGATGCAGATATGGAGTGGGACTTTGGAATGCCTTGGTACCGACCTACGCGAATCAATCACGTGACCAGTGGAGCGGAGTTTGGCTGGAGAACAGGAAATTCTAAATGGTCTCCAAACTATCCGGATAATCTTCCCGCTGTGCTGAATATTGGCCAAGGTTCTCCTGTAAATGCCATGTTTGGCTACGATGCCAAATTCCCTAGCAAATACAAAAAAGCACTTTATGCTTTTGATTGGAGCTTTGGGATGATTTACGCCATTCATTTGACTCCAAATGGTGCTACTTACGATGCTACTGCTGAGGAATTCATTTCAGGTTCTCCGCTTCCACTGACAGATGGAGCTATTGGACCTGATGGTGCTATGTATTTTGCCACAGGAGGAAGAAGACTGGAATCAGACCTTTACCGGGTGTATTACACCGGAGAGCTGGACAGCTATACACCAATGACCGAAGCAGACCTTCCTCAGGAAGCTAAAACCCGACGGGAACTGGAAAAATACCACGTCTCAGGGGCTCCAGCAGATGGTTTGGAAAAAGCTTGGGCACAATTGAGTCATGACGACCGATACGTGCAATACGCCGCAAGACTGGTATTGGAACATCAGCCGGTTGCTTCTTGGAAAGATAAGGCGATTGCCGAACCTGATCCCGCCAAAAAAATTCATGCGATTTTGGCCTTGGCCCATCATGCTACAGATGCTGACGCAGCAGCCATGCTCAATAGCCTGATGCAGATTGATTACAAAGGACTTTCTGCAAAAGACAAGCAGGACTTGCTGCGGACTATCGAAGTGATTCTCTATCGCTATGAAAAAGGGGCCGAGCCTGTCAAGCAGCAACTGACCGCCTATTTGGATCCAAATTATCCTGCCAATGACAATATGCTGGATCGCTCCCTTTCTATCCTGATGGTTCATTTGGATGCGCCTTCAGCGGTAGAAAAGACCTTGGCTCTCCTCAAAAATGCCAAAGACGATCCCAACTACCAAAAGACCTTTACTGCCTCCTCGGAGTTGATTTTCAGAAATCCTCAATACGGAATGGACATCGCCAATATGCTTGCCAACGTGCCACCTGCCCAAGCTACCTTCTATGCCACTGTTTTGGGTGGAGCGGATCAAGGCTGGACTTCAGGGCAACGGGAGGAGTATTTCGCATGGGTGAAAAATGCCCTGACCAATTACAAAGGAGGCCGAAGCTATGTGGGCTTCCTGGACCGGGCTAGAAAGATGGCATTGGCTTCAGTGAATCAGGCAGACTTTGAGAAGTATGATGAAATGTCAGGAGGTAAACTTCTTTCTTCTAGTGGAAACGATATCGTAGAGCCGGGCATCCAGCCAGAAGGCCCCGGCCGAAGATGGACCGTGGAGCAAGCCGAACCTTTGATGGCAGATCTGAGCGGACGAGATTTTGTCAGAGGAAAAGCCATGTACGCGGCCACGCTTTGTCAGTCTTGCCATACTATGCAGGGCGAAGGTGGGGCGATCGGTCCTGACTTGACTCAGTTAGGCACCCGCTTTTCTCCAAAGGACATCTTAGTTGCTACCATCAATCCTTCCGAAACGATCTCTGACCAGTATCATGCTACTGTTTTGGAGCTGAAAGACGGGGGATCCATTGTGGGTAAGCTGAATGATGAAGATGATCAAAACTATTATATCTCACAGAACCCTTTTGCGCCAAATGACATCAAAACCATCGCGAAAAGCTCGGTAGTGCTGAAGAAAAACGCAGAAGTATCGATCATGATGCCGGGTCTGATCAACCGTTTGAACGAGGAAGAACTCAAGGATCTCATGGCCTATCTGATCTCTTCCGGTAATCCCGATCATGAGGTATTTCAAAACAAAGCCACCGCACAAAAATGAACAGTAAGTTTGGTTTCAAGAAGCCTTCATTGATTTTGCTTGGATCGGCTATTTTCCTTTCCCTTGCATTGAGTTCCTACCAAACAGTAAATAGGTGGGGGGAGGCTGCCTTTCTGCTTGGAAAGGCCTTTAGCTTTGGATACTCTGATCCCAGAGAGGCAGATTTTGTACCCATTTTCGATGGAAAAAGTCTGGAAGGCTGGGAGTTTGATCCGGCTTATTGGAAGGTGACGGATGGAGCTATTCATGGAGAGACTACTGCTGAAAATCCCCTCAAAGCCAATACGTTTATCATCTGGAAAGGCGGAGAGCTGGATGATTTCGAACTGAAAATGGACTACTGGATTTCCGAAACCGGAAACTCAGGCGTGCAATACCGAAGTGACCTGTTTACTGAAGTGCCTTACGCTTTGAGAGGTTATCAGGCCGACATTGATGGGGGAAATCGCTACACAGGACAGAATTACGAGGAAAGGAAGCGAACTACTTTGGCCTATAGAGGACAGAAAACCCGAATCACTTCCCAACCCGACAGCATCAGCAATCTCCGGGACTTTGTGGTTAGAAATGCTTGGAAAGGCCTTAACCTTGTAGAAGATATTGAAGATCGTGCCGAGTTGGGCCAGCTGATCAAAGCCGGGGATTGGAACTCTATCCATATCGTAGCTCAAGGCAATGTGTTGAAACACTATGTCAATGGTACCCTGATGAGTGAGGTCCATGACGAAGATTCAAAAAACCGGATGCTGAAAGGCCTGATGGGCATGCAGATGCATGTAGGGCCTCCGATGACGATAAAGTTTAGGAATATTCAGTTGAAGAAAATGTAATGATTGGCCACAAAGGCAGAAAGGCGCTAAACTGATTTGGCGCCTTTTTTTCTTTGTGGTATTTTTCACTCTCTTTTTGACCAATGGCAAAATTCTCTTTGCTCTTTTGGTTAAATTGATCCCAAGCTGTAGTGCCTTACCCATATAGGGCAGGATAGTCTCAGAGTGGCTTTTTAATAGGTTACCTTTTCAATTCACAACCCAAAATGAACCTCGGAAATCCTGAATCTTGGAAAGATAAACTCTCCCATGTCCAGCAAATAGGCGGGATTGAAACCTCCATTTTGGACAATGGGGCCGGAAAAGGGGTTCGAATTGCCTGGGTCAATACCGGAACGGGCCTCCGATACAAGCTGGTCATGGACCGCGGAATGGACATTTTGGATGCGTTTTTTAATGAAAACAGTCTGGCTTGGATTTCCCATGCAGGATTGACTGCTCCACAGCCTTTCTCCAATAAGGGAATTGACTGGCTTCGCACCTTCGGAGGAGGTTTGCTGACGACTTGCGGCTTGTCCAATGCCGGTCCACCCAATACCGATGAAAGCGGCGCTCGTGGCTTACACGGAAACTATTCCAATACACCGGCAGAGTTGATTTCAATCAAACAGCCGGATATTTTTTCTGGGGATCTGAGTTTTGAAATCCTGGCTAAAGTCAGAGAAACGACCACTTTCGGCCCAAGTCTCGAAATGCACCGAAGCATCTCAGGCACTCTCGGATCTGCGGAAATCCGGATCATGGACACGGTGTCCAATCGTGGAAATGCTCCTGCTCCCCATATGTTGCTTTATCATATTAACTGTGGCTGGCCTCTGATTGATGAGGGAACAAGGATCGTGTGGAAGGGAGAAAAGAAACCCAAAGCAACGGACGCGAATAATACCGATTTCAACCGGAAATATGAGTTTACCCGATGTACGGCCCCGATGGATGCGCATGCCGGATTTGGAGAAGATGTGGCATTTATTGATCCTAAGGCTGATTCCCAAGATCAGGTGGTCTGCGGCTACGCCAATGATTCCTTGGGTTTGGCCTTAAAGATTACCTTTTCCAAAACCCAAATGCCTTGGTTGATCAACTGGCAGCATTGGGGAAAAAATGAGTACGTGACGGCTCTCGAACCTGCCACTCATCCTCCGATTGGACAGGCTGCAGCAAGAGAAAATGGCACTTTGATTCTGCTAGAGCCTGGAGAAAGCCGAACTTATGATCTAAGATTGGAAGTACTGACGGGCGAAAAGGTAAGAGAATTTACGATTTAAGATTTAAGATTTACGATTTACGACCTTTTCCTAGAATGGAAATCTTGAACCAAGAACCTCGAACCTTGAACTTTCATACCGTCGAATATCGAAAGCTGAATAATGAACACTGAACAATAAAATGTAACTCAATAACCTAACAACCAATAAAATGAGTCTAGCCAAAAAGGCCCTGGAACAGGGCGAAGGAATACTAAGACTGACCCCAACCTGGGTGCCGAGATCTTTTTGCGTGCCCGGTCGAAGAATCAAACTGCATCCGGATGACTACTATGCCCTTGGCGGAAATAGGGGAGGAATTGACGAGCGGTGGTTTGCTTCCACTACCCCTGCTCAAAATGGCCCCTTGACTTCCAAAAATGAAGGATTGAGCCACGTGGCTTTCGAAGAAGGAGGAAAAACGGAGCTCTTTCTTCTTAAAGATGCGATAGATGAATTGGGTGCGCAGATTATTGGCTCCAGGCTTTGGAATAAATACAAGTCCTGGCCAATGTATTCCAAATTCTTTGACAACATGGGCCCTTTGCCCCACCACATTCACCCCAGTGATGAATTTGGCGCATTGACCGGACAAAACGGGAAACCCGAGGCCTACTATTTTCCTCCTCAGGTTAATAACCACGGAGGAGACTTTCCATATACCTTTTTCGGCATTGCTCCGGGGACCACCAAAGACATCATTTTGGATTGTCTGAAAAACTTCAGTAAAGGGGACAACAAAATTACCAATTACTCGCAGGCTTTCAGATTACAGCCGGGTACGGGTTGGGATGTGCCTCCGGGAATGCTTCATGCGCCGGGTTCACTCTGTACCTATGAGCCGCAAAAGGCCTCCGATATCTTCGCCATGTACCAAAGTCTGGTGAACGAGGCGATCATTCCTGAGGAGTTGCTTTGGAACGCGACTCCAAAAAACCGTTGGGGTGATTATGAATTGCTGGTAGAAATGATTGATTGGGACCTGAATGTTAACCCCAACCTGATGGACAACCACTACATGGAGCCCAAGCCGGTCCATGCGGTGGAGGAAATGCATGCAGCCGGATACCATGAAAACTGGATTTGCTATCGGTCCCGTGACTACAGCGCCAAGGAACTGACCGTCTATCCGGGTCAAACAGTGGTGATCAAAGACAACGCTGCCTATGGATTCATTATGATGCAAGGCTACGGCAAAATGGGCGTTTGGGACATCGAAACCCCGGCTCTGATTCGCTTTGGCCAATTGACTCATGACGAATATTTCGTCTCTGAAGATGCTGCCAAGGAAGGAGTAAAAATTACCAATTTGTCCAAAACCGACCCGATCGTCATGCTTAAACATTTCGGTCCAGATAACCCTGATCTTATTGTATTGTAAGTCTTTATTTATAAAAACATTGCTTCTAGCTATTATGAGAGGCAATTTTCAAATTTTCCAATCTTTCAATTTTCAAATCCCAAATAACCATGAACAACTTTCCTAAACTCCACAACGCCACTTGGCCGGGATTGGTAGGCAAGGGCCCTGATTCCGAGCCAGTGATACCTTTTGATTCTTTGTTAGCTATGACCGCAGCAGCGGAAGTAAACGGGGTAAAATTTGACGGGATCGATGTAGGACTTTTGGAGCCCCATTTTGATCTCAACAATCCCGACGAACCCAAAAAGTTAGCAGATAAAGTGGCTAAGTATAATTTGAATGTAGGTTCTCTTGTAGCTCCTATTTGGGCTGGCTCGGCCATGGGTACTGCAGATCAGCGAAAAACATTTGTTGAGATGGTCCGCAAGTCCTGTGAATTTGGCCAAAAGCTCAAGGATTTGGGCGTGCGCCATTATGGGATAGTCCGGATTGATTCAGCTGCAGGGGTTTCTGATTGGGCCAAAGATCCGGTGGGAAATACCAAACTGATTGCGGAGACATTCCGCGAGGCCTGTGACGTAGCGGCTGGATTTGGAGAGAGACTGGCTGCTGAGGGTGAAATCTGCTGGGGTGCCATGCACAGTTGGAAGCATATGGTGGAGCTATTGGAGATGGTAGACCGACCGAATATTGGATTCCAGGCAGACATGTCGCATACCTTCCTATACACCATGGGATACAATGCGCCAGAGCATAGGATCCTTCCTACCAATGCGGATATTAAGGATAGGGATGCGGTCAAAGCCGCCTTGAAAGTGGTGACAGATACACTTCGTCCTTGGACGATCGATTTCCATGTCGCCCAAAACGATGGCTCCGTTTTTGGATCTGGTTCCCATGACAAGACTGGGCGCCACTGCCAAGCAACTGATCCAAATGGAGTTCTGGATATCGCTCACGATGCGGGATACTGGCTTCGGGATGAGAATGGCAACCTGACAAAGGCCTTTCAGCATATTTGCTGGGATGGATGCATGTTCCCAAATTCAGTGATGGAAAAACAGCAGACATGGAATGACATCCTGGCCGCATTGGTCAAAGTCCGAGAAGCACATGGCTGGAAGGGTTAATTGGGAATTTGATATTCGAGATTTGAAATTCTCGCGTATCGATTTCAATTCATCTCAAATTTCAAATTCATCAAATTTCAAATTCAATTATCATGAGCAATAAAAAACAAATTCGAGTAGGCCTGATCGGTACAGGGCTGATGGGCCGAATTCATACAAATGGCTATAAGCGTTTGGCAGACTTTTTCCCCGAATACGAATATGTGCCCGTCTTGCAGGCCTGCTGTTCCAGAAGAGAAGCTAACGCTAAAGCTTTCATGGAGCGATGGGGCTATGCCTCCTATGAGACGGACTGGAAAAAAATCATTGAACGGGACGATATCGATGCGGTAGACATTTGTACTCCGAACGACACTCATGCGGAAATCGCCATTGCCGCTGCCAAAGCCGGTAAAATGATCCTTTGCGAAAAGCCGCTGGCTAGAACGGTAGCTGAGGCAGAAGGCATGGTCAAAGCGGTGGAAGAAGCAGGCGTTCAAAATACCGTTTGGTACAATTACCGCAGAATTCCGGCCGTGACTTTGGCTAAAAACATTGTAGCTTCTGGCAAGCTGGGTAAGATTTTCCACTACCGAGCCAACTTCCTTCAAGATTGGACGATCAATCCTGATCTTCCTCAGGGAGGAGACGCCCTGTGGAGATTGGATGTGGATGCGGCTGGTTCCGGCGTAACAGGTGATTTGCTGGCCCATTGCATCGATACCGCCATGTGGATCAATGGAGGAATCAAAGACGTCTCTGCTGTCACCGAAACATTCGTCAAAGAACGAGTTCATCAAGGAACGGGTAAAAAACAAGCCGTGGGGATCGATGATGCATGTATTTTCCATTGCCATTTCGATAATGGCTCCTTGGGACTTTTTGAAGCTACCCGCTACGCCCGAGGACATAAGGCGCTTTACACTTTGGAAATCAACGGGGAGCATGCTTCCATCCGGTGGGATTTGCATGACATGAACCGATTGGAATACTTTGATCACAGTGACGAAGGAAAAGTTCGGGGCTGGAGGTCCATTCACATCACGGATGGAGATCACCCCTACATGCATCGCTGGTGGATTCCTGGGACTTCCATTGGCTACGAGCATTCCTTTATCCATCAGGTGGCGGACTTTTTCTACAGTTTGCAGTCTGGAGAGCCTTGTCATCCGACCTTTAGAGATGCTTTTGAAACTCAGAAAGTCTGCGAAGCCGTATTGGACTCTGCTCGTGATCGGGCTTGGAAAGACACCGGGGTAGATTGGGTGGAGAAAGTGTGAAAGGATGAAGGCTGAATTTTAAAATCTGAAAGGGCTCAAACTGAAAAGTTTGGGCTCTTTTTATTCAAGGAAATTGGGTTGATTCGGAAAATTTGAATTCCAGCTTCCTTTCGGCTAACTTGGAATCAACCAAATAAATTATTCAACATGAGAAAATATGGTTTCTTGTATCTAGCCTTGGTAGTGGCTTTATTCTCCTGCCAATCCCAAACTCAAACTGATGAAATTCAGGGTGAATCTACTGAGCTAGCTCTTGAGGATGGAGTGGAAATGATCCCAATTCAAACCCCAAAAGGAGAATTCAAGGTTTTTACCAAAAAGATTGGAGACAATCCAACGATGAAAGTCTTGCTTCTTCATGGAGGACCAGGGATGTCGCATTTGCAGTACGCCAATTTCAAGGATCATTTTCCTCAGGAAGGTATTGAATTTATCTGGTATGATCAGTTGGGTTCGGCCCATTCCGAACAGCCGGAGGATTCTACCCTTTGGACGATTGAGCGATTTGTGGATGAGGTGGAGCAGGTACGGCAAGCATTGGGTCTTAACAAGGATAACTTTTACCTGCTTGGTCAGTCTTGGGGTGGAATGCTATCGATGGAGTACGCATTTAAGCATCAGGAAAATCTCAAAGGACTGATCATTTGCAATATGATGGCCAGCCTGGATGAGTATGAAAAATATGCTAAAGAAGTCCTCGGACCTCAAATGCCTCCCGCTGTTTTTGCCGAACTGATGGAAATTGAAAAGAATATGGACTTCGAAAATCCCAGGTATATGGAACTCCTGATGGAGCATCATTATCCTCTGCATGTACTTCGCATGCCTATAGATCAGTGGCCGGCAGAAATCAATCAGGCTCTTGAGCAAGTCAATCCCAATGTATATGTCTACATGCAAGGCTATAGCGAATTTGGCATTACTCCGGGAGCGAGCTTGGAAGGATGGGATGTGAAGGATCAGCTGAAAAACATCACTGTCCCTACCTTGGTGGTTGGAGCTTCTCATGACACCATGGATCCCAAGCATATGGAATGGATGTCAACCCAAGTATCCAATGGCCGATTTTTACTTTGCCCCAATGGCAGTCATTTGAGTCAATACGATGATCCCGAGCACTTTTTTCCTGGAGTGATCCAGTTTATCAAGGATGTGGATTCGGGAAATTTTGGAAAGTAAGTATTCCACCCTCCAAGTGTTTTAACCCCTTGGAGGGCTTGTTTTTCCATTTATTCATTTGAAAAAGTGTTGAGTTTTACATTTTTTCATTTGAAAAAGTGTTATATCTAACATTTATTCGTTTGAAAAAATGTAAATTACTCCGTTCTTTGCGCTTTAAATCAGGAAAATGGAACGGGAACTTTTACACAAGCTACTGACTTGGAAGGATACTGTGGGAAGAAAACCACTCATCATCCGAGGCGCTAGACAGGTGGGTAAAACTTGGCTGATGAAAGAGTTTGGCTCCACTTACTTTTCAGATTTGGTCTACATCAACTTTGAGACGAATCGTACAGCTAAGCTTTTGTTTGAACAGGGATTAGATTTGGCCCGAATTATTCAGGGTTTGGAGATTCAACTTGGAAAATCTATAGATGCCAAAAACTGCTTGTTGATATTTGATGAGATTCAAGAATGTCCGGATGCGTTTACCTCACTGAAGTATTTTCAGGAGCTGTTTACTGATTATTACATCATTGCAGCGGGTTCTTTACTTGGAGTCGCTTTGCACCAAAACACTTCATTTCCGGTTGGAAAGGTGGAATTCTTGGATCTCTATCCTCTTTCTTTTTCCGAGTTTTTGGAAGCAATTGGTGAAAAATCCTTGGCAAGCCTGGTTTCTAGCTTGGATTGGGGTCTTTTGTCTCCATTTCGTGAAAAACTGATTTATCACCTTAGGACTTACTATTTCATCGGAGGAATGCCTGAGGCAGTTAAAACCTATGCCGAAAAGCAGGATTTTTTTGAAGTGAGGGTTATTCAAAGGCGTATTTTGGAGGCATATGAACAGGATTTTTCCAAACATGCTCCTACTGAGGTGGTTCCGAGGATTCGGATGATTTGGAACTCTATACCAGCTCAATTAGCCAAGGAAAATAAGAAATTCATTTTTGGTCAGTTGAGGCAGGGTGCCCGTGCTAAAGATTTTGAACTGGCCATGGAGTGGCTTCGTGACTGCGGACTGATTCATAAAATTTCCCGGGTAAGCAAGCCTGAAATGCCTTTGAAGGCGTATGAGGATTTTTCAGCTTTCAAGGTTTATCTGTTGGATGTTGGGATTTTGGGAGCCATGGTAGATTTGGATGCCCGATCCATTTTGGAGGGGAATCGCCTTTTTACGGAATTCAGGGGCTCGCTGACTGAGCAGTTTGTTCTACAGGAATTAATCACCGCGGGAAATACCCTTTATTATTGGTCGGCAGAGCGCGGTATGGCTGAGCTCGATTTTATCCTTCAGGATCAAGGAACAGTGATTCCTTTGGAGGTGAAGGCAGAAGAAAACCTAAAAGCCAAAAGCTTGAAGGTAGTCGCAGAAAATTTTCCGGATACTTTTCCCGTCAGAACATCGATGTCTAATTTCAGAAGGGAATCATGGATGACCAATTTCCCGCTGTATGCGGTTTCTTATTTGGCCAAGTACATCGATTTGGAAAGACCTAAATCCTAAAGAAAATCCCCTTTCTGTACAGAAAATAACACAATCCCCACATGGCAGCAAGAGCCCCAAAAGAGGCAATCAAGAACAAACCATGTTCCTCGATTCCTAGCCATCCAAAAGCTCCGGTGGTGAAAATACCCACCGTTTTATTCATCCATCTGCCCAGAATCTCGGCAAAGAGGTAAATGAAAATTGAATTCATTCCAACGACCAGAAAAAGGAAAATTCCTTTTCTCTTATTCTTCACATCAACCCACCAATAGAAAAAAGCCAAAGCGAGCAGAGCCCAACCTCCGGAAGCGAACACGAAGGAAACCGTACTGATTCGCTTGACAATTGGGGTGATTCCTGCCCAATCCAGCCCGTAACCAATCAACAATCCTAGGATTCCGGCGATGCAAAAGATTTTGATTTTTTCATGGGAAGACTTTTCAGAAAGAAGCAAATTCCCACAAATCGCTCCCCAAATGGTATGTGCAGCAGTAGGAATGGCATTAATGGCCACCCAGCCACCACGATTGATTTTGCCCATCAGGAGTTGGTCTGTATAGTTGCCAAAATTGGTACCGTGCTCAAAAGGAACCTCGGGATTGTAAGCTCGATACAGGATTTCGGTCAAAGCCAAAAGTCCCAAGGAAACTCCAAGCTGGACTTTCCAGCCTTTGGACAGGAGGAAATATGTAACTAAAATGGTGAAAGAAAGCTGGGTCAGCACATTCCAGAGTTCAAAGACCATTTTCCCCGAATAGACACAATGGAGACCTGTTCCAAATAGGAAAAGAATCAAACAGCGCTTCAAAATATGCAGGGTCACTTTGCTACGGTCTTCCGAAAGTGCCAGTCTTTTATTCAGGGAAAAAGGCATCGCCACACCCACGATAAACATGAAAAAGGGCTGAATTAAATCCCAAAATCGTAGCCCATTCCACTCATGATGGGTGAATTGTAGGAAAAGCGGATGCAGTGAATGCCCTTCCGGAAAAAGCTCCATCAAGGCCTCATAAACCAAGGCCGCTTCTGCCACCAATAAAAACATGGTCAATCCGCGGTAGACATCCAATGAAACCAATCTTTGGGTAGGAAGTGGGGTTGAAGCCATTGTAGGAGGAATTAGAGCCTTTTGAATTTAGAAAATTGCAAACAACTCCATTCTAATTCTTTGAGAAATCTAAGGGAAGTCAGCTGCCAATCAGCTGGAAAACTGCAATAAAATGAGCTGCAGTACCTCCCAAAACAAAAACATGCCAAATGGCATGAAAAAACATCCGCTCACTTTTCACATAAAAAAATACCCCGATCGTATAGCTCAGGCCCCCAAGTCCAATCCAGAAAAGTGTTTCGAAGCTCAATTTTTCCAGTAAATCATTGAAAAAGAAAACTGCCAGCCATCCCATAGTCAGGTAAATGACTACAGAAAGGGTTTTGAATTTTCCGGTAAAAAAGATCTTAAAGAAAGTACCGACCAAAACGGAGCCCCAAATAATTGAAAGAAAAAGTATGGCTTTGTCGGTTTGGAGGATGGCCAAAACCATGGGAGTGTATGAACCAGCGATCAGGAAATAAATCGACACATGGTCCATCACCTGCAATCGGGATTTTTTGACGGGATCCTTGGCGGCATGATAAGCAGTGGAAAACCCATAGACCATCACCACTCCAATGCTGAAGGCCAAGGTTCCAATTAGTGTTTTTCCATCTTGGGGTTGATTAAAAAGAAAAATTATCCCGACGATTCCCAAGATCAGTCCCAAACCATGAGTCAGGGTATTGGCTTTTTCCTCAGATGAAGTCTGAGGTCTTTTCTCAGGTTTTGACTTCACTTAGTCCAAGTTGAGAGTTTTACCTATCGGCTTATCATTTCTACTCCACTCACTCCAGGAACCCACATACAGCTTGGGAATACCAAGCCCCGCATGCTCTAAAGCCAAAAGAGTATGGCAGGCAGACACTCCTGAACCGCAGTGTACGATGATATGGTCATTGGGGATTTCTTCAAGAATTGGAAGATATTTTTCTCTAATTTCTTCAGGAGAAAGGAAGTTTCCCTCCGAATCCATGTTTTCAGTTAAGGGGACATTGACCGCTCCAGGGATATGTCCTGCTACCAAGTCGATCGGCTCAAAATCTCCCCTATATCGCTCCTCACTGCGCACGTCAATGATCAAGTGGTCCTTTTCCCAAGCTTTTGACTGAACCTCCTCCATGGTTGCGATCATTAGCTTCCACTCTTTGCCTGGGTACTGTTTTCCATTGATTCGCTGTATCGGTTGGGTGCTTACTGGAAATCCGGCTTTGAGGGCCGCTTGCATTCCTCCTTCCAGCACCTGAACTTTTTCATGCCCCAAAGCCCTCAGCATCCACCACATTCGGGCTGATGCATTGGCCCCTTTTTGATCGTCATAGATGACTACGTGATTGTTTGGATTGATTCCTAAATCTCCTAAAACCCTACAAAATTTCTCCACCTTGGGCAAAGGATGCCTGCCACCCAAGGCCAAGTCTTCCTTGATATCGGCCAATTCTTTGTCCGGGTCAATAAACTTGGCTTTTCTGAGATGGCCGTTTTCAAAAGTTTGTCTTGGAGAAGCACTGTATCGGGCATCTACCAATACCAAGTCAGGTTGGTCTATAATCTTCAAAAGAGCTTGGGCTGAAATAAGCGGACTGGTCATTTGTTGGTCTGAATTGAAAATTGAATTTAAGGAATTCGGAAAAGTGGACTCATAAAAAAATCCTGCTTTTTTCGAAAAGCAGGATTCTTTTGAATTCTATCTGATAAAATCAGAATTGGGATTTGAATTGCTCCATCTTCTGATCGACTTGGGTGTCAACCGGGAAAGTAACTTTCACCCCTTCCCAAGCCATGGTGATGTGCGCTACCTTATTGTTATGAGCGGAGATATGGTATTGAAGTCTTTCGGTATTTCCACCTCTCTCGGTAGTAGCTTTGAAGGATACAGCATCATCTTTAGCCACTGCTTCTTCATCGATTTTGCCATCTTTCATGTAAGCAAAAACAGAAGCTGCTTTGCTGTTTAGGTGCACAGTCCAGTCTCCGGATTCAGTTGGAGTCATGAAGATGGAGTATTTTCCAGCTCTGAGATTTTTGCCTCCCACACTTACTCCTGTGCTGAATTCAATGATCGTTTGGGCATTAGCTCCTGCTCTCCAAGTGACCCCGTATTTTTCGATTTCACCGAAAATTTTTCTTCCTTTCACAGCAGGAGAAGAATAATCAATGCTGATTTTGGTAAAGCCTACTACCTGGGAAACAGATGCTGCCGGGCTCAATGCAGGCTGCTGAAGCTGGGCCATGGCTGCAATTGAAGTGGTGATGAAAAGGGCAAAAGCCAGGAAAAAGGGTTTGTTATTTTTCATTTTTTTGGATTTGGGTTTGAATGGGAACAAATTTCTATAAGGAAAGTTTTTTGTCTAATCCACTTATAAAAAAACCTGCCTACTCTGGCAGGTTTTGTGGTGTTTATTGCAGATGCTTTTTAATGAATGCCACACTTTGAGGAATCTGCTCGACAGAGCGTGAGCTTTCGTCCTCTATCACCAAAAAGGCCGTTCCCTGCTTTTTCGCCTCGCGAATGAGACCTGCTATATCAATGTCCCCAGTACCCAAGACTACATTTGTTTCTACGTCTCCGTGGCCGTCAGTAGACCCGGGAGTACCTTTTTTGCGGTCTTTAAGGTGGAGCTGAGGGAATTTACCCGGATAAGCCTGCATGATTGCCAAGGGATCTCCTCCTCCCATTTTCACCCAATACACATCCATATTGAACTGGTAATGCTTTGCATTTTCCAGTAGATAATCCATCGGGACTCCCTCTCCAGCATCCATAAATTCATAGCCGTGAGGATGGTAAGTCAAAGTGACTCCCTCTTTAGCAAACATCTCTCCTGCTTTGTTAAACAAATCCACGGCCTCTTTGGTCATTTCCATACTTATTGGGCCATCAGGATGGGGAATCCAATAGCAGGTGGCAAACTTTGCCCCATATTTCTTGGCCTCTGAAAGAATGGCTTGAGGATCGGTTTTGAGCTTGTTGTAATCCGCCCCGACTCCGACTACCCGTAGATTATTGTCTGCAAGTAATTTTTTGTATTCGGTATCCGACATTCCGTATCCTCCTCCGCCTTCCACAGCATAAATCCCCCATTCCGCAATCATTTTATGATATTTTGCCGGATCAGAAGGGATTTGATTTCTTAGAGAATACAACTGAAGAGCTATTTCTTGGGCTTTGAGCCCCATCGAACTGATCATTAGTAAGAAAAGGAATAAGAACTTGAATTTCATAGGTTTTGGATTTAAGTCACTCTAATCTAGGAAAAACCATTTTATCCTGCAGGATTCCTTTCCCATTTCAATCAATTTTTCCCTAAATTCAAAGAATTACCTACACTTATGAATTCCCGAAGAAGATTTATCCAAAATACCTCCCTCGCAGGACTTGCTATGACTATTCAACCCAATTTCTCACTTTTTGCAGCCCAAGATCAAATACTTGGTCACGGCGATTTCAAATACAAAATCGACCCATCTTGGGGTAATCTGGACCCGGACAAGTATCCTGTGGTCAACTGCCATGAAATGGTCATGGACAGGAAAGGTCGAATGATTCTCTTGACTGACGAAGTCAAAAACAATGTCCTGATTTATGACCAAGGCGGGAAGCTTTTGGACTCCTGGACCTTGGGCCTGGATCGTGCTCACGGGCTCTCTTTGGTAGATGAAGGGGATGCAGAATACCTATGGATCGTGGATAATGGAGGCCGTGTGGTCAAAACTACCCTTGGTGGCCAGGTAGTATCAGAAGTGGTTTCGCCGATTCAGGAGGGTGTTTATGAAGAGAAAATGCGCTGGGTACCTACTGAAACGGCCATTGGACCCAATGGGGATCTTTACATCGCTGATGGGTATGGCTCACAGTACTTTTTGCAGTATGATAAAAACGGGAAGTTCATTCGGAAATTCGGTGGACCGGGACAGGGTGATGCACAGTTCAGTACGGCTCATGGAATTGCCGTTGATGCCAGAGGAGGAAAGGAACCCACCTTGCTATGTACTTCCCGAGGTCACAACTCTTTCAAGCGATTTACTCTGGATGGGCAATATATTGAGACGATTTTCCTTCCCGGTGCATTTGTATGCCGCCCTGTTATCCATGGCACTAATCTCTATGCAGGAGTTTGCTGGTCGAGATTGAAGTATTTGGAGCAGACTGATAATTCTGGCTTTGTGACTATTCTTGACCAAAACAATCAGGTAGTCTCCAATCCCGGGGGAACTGCTCCGGAATATCGAGATGGACAATTGCAGCTGATGGTACAAAAGGAGCCTGTTTTCAAGCATTGCCACGATGTATGCATCGATCAGGATGAGAATATCTACGTCTGCCAATGGAATGCCGGGAAGACTTATCCCATCAAATTGACAAGAGTATAAATAAATGGAAGACCGAAGAAGGACGATAGACGCTCATTAAATGACCAAAAATCTATAATCTGTAATCAACACCCCCTGCCCCCATGAAATCAGTCACCGTAGGATGGTTTGAAATTCCGGTTCAGGATATGGATCGGGCCATCCAATTTTATGAAGAAGTATTTGAGTGCAAGCTCAGCAAGCAAGTCATGGGTGATTTCCAAATGGCTTGGTTTCCATGGGATGAAAGTCAAGGAGGAGCCGGAGGGAGTTTGGTATATCACAAAGATTTTTATCACTCCAGCAGGGAGGCAGGTCCTTTAGTTTATTTTTCCTGTGAAGATTGTGCTGTGAAATTGGAAAAAGTGAAGGAAGCTGGTGGTGAAGTAATGATCCCAAAAAGACAGATATCACCCGAAATAGGTTTTATGGGGGTGTTTTTTGATACTGAGGGAAACAGGATTGCATTACATTCCCAAAAATGAATCCTATTTTTTCATGAATTTTTGATAAAAAGACAAATCCAAGCCTTGGGTATATACGAAGTTCACCAATTAGTTTTAGTTTTGATCTTCACAAATCCGTGATTTTAGACTATGAATTTTTTTAGATCGGTAGATCAGGCGGGCAATCTATACCAGCTACAAAGCCGGATATCTGAGATATTCGCTTTTCTGGCAGGGTTTCTTATGCTGTTTTTAGGAGTGTCGGATTATTTTTTAGGGCTAAGTTTATTTATTGTGTCAGTCAAAATTGTGCTGGCAATTCCTTTCATCATCGGCTACTTGACCATGAGAAAGTGGGGCTATCACCCCGCTATCATGCACGCCTTGGTTTTTATTGGATACTTGACCATTATCCTCAATTACTTTCATAATGAAGGCTACATGGGACCGTCGATGTATGCTTTTTTTATTTTCGTGGTAGTCACTGCCATCCTTTTTGAAGGGTGGCAAAAAGTGTTTTGGCTACTTTTTGGTTTCGCTTCCTTAAGCATACTCTTCTATGGCGAAATCAATGGCTGGTTCACTGTGATTCCTCATTATCAAAGCTTGGAAAATCTTTTCTGGGACCATTGGATTACGCTTTTATGGACTGGACTCTTTTCATTTTTGGGTATTCACCTATTCATCAAAAATTACCATACTCAGAATAGGTTGATGATTGAGATCCAAGAGGAAAAAAACAAGGCTTTGGAAAAACTCGAGGAACTCAATACGAAAAAAAATCAACTTTTGGCTCTCCTAGCCCATGATCTGAAAAACCCGGTTGGCACGCTCAGCACTACGTTGGAGTTGGTGGATCAGGGAGTTTTTGAAAGAGATGATTTGGGGACTATCCTAGATGATCTCAAGGGTCAAAGTTTCCATCTCAATAAGGTTTTAAATAATACTTTGAATTGGGTCCTGACCGAAATGGAAGATGGAAAGATTTCTTTAGAAAAGGTGAGTGTATTCGAGCTGACTAAAGATATTGGGGCCACGATGGAAATTCAGGCTTCCAGAAAAAAACAACAGATTGTATATCATTTCTTTGGAGAAGATCAAGTTCTGGAGCTGGAGGTAAATGAGATTAAAATCATTCTCAAGAATCTTTTGGACAATGCAATCAAATTCTCTCCTTTAGGTGCAAGTATTGAAATCAAGTTGATGATTAGCTCCACTGACTTGAGGTGGGAAGTGAAAAATGAAGGTCAAGTGATTCCTGAACACGTCTCGCATGAATTGTTTGAGTTTAAAGTAAAAAGCTCACGGGGAACTCAACTTGAAAAGGGAACTGGCCTAGGTCTTCCCTTATGCAAAAAAATAGCTGATAAGCTGGAAATGATTTTGGGCTTTGAGAGCACTGCTGGGGAAGCTAATGTCTTCTTCCTAACCCGGAAAATTCAACCAAAAACCAATTCAAACCAAAACGACGCGAAGGCTTTTAGCCCCATGAGCTCCGATAACTAGCGATTGCTCGATATCTGCGGTTTTAGAAGGTCCGGCGATAAATAATCCAAATCCTGATGAAGTATTTCCTATTTTTTGATAAGCTTGATGCATGTTTTCTACCAAATGTCCTTTTGGCACAATCAAGACTAAGTGCTCCGTGATAAATGGCATAGCCCGATGAGGCAATTGGTTGTCATCCAGCCAAATGGCTCCGTTTTCAGCTACTCCAAATTGTCCCTCTAAAATGGCCAATTCCAGATTTTCTAGGTCGTGAGGATCTTTTGGCAGGGTGACCCTAGAGTAGCTTATATATTCCGGGACGGCCGAAAAAACCCGATTCATTCCTGAGCTCTTCAGCCAAAATTCAAATGCTGAAGAATCCATCACTTCGGCCTTGTTTCCTATCAATGAGGTGGTGAAATCCTTAACCATATCTCTTTTTATTCCAAAACTCGGCACTTCTGGCAAAGGCTTCAGATCACGGTGAATTTCGCGGATTGAGTTCAATATAGCTTCTCTGCTGCTCATGATCTGTTTCTTTTGTACCACTCTTTGAATGACAGCTCGGGTGTTTCGGGGAGATTTCGTCCTTTTCCCCAGCTGTTGATAGGATGATAAATCAGAGATTTGGGCAAGTTTTTCAATGCAGACCGCATTAGATTGCCGGATATTTTATAAGCCAAAGGACTTTTAAAAATCCCGCTTGCCAGCTTCATGGAAAGGCTTTTGCCCAATTCCCCATGGGTTTTGGTGATCTCTTGCCTCCATTCGTAGAGTTGTTCGTGGATGTTGATTTTGACCGGGCAGACATCCGAGCAGCTACCGCAAAGGGTGGAGGCGAAAGGAAGCGTGCTGTGTTTTTTCATGTCCAATCCGGGTGATAGGATAGAGCCAATCGGTCCTGGGACAGTACTACCATAGCTAAATCCTCCGCTCCTACGGTAGATGGGGCAGGTATTCATGCAGGCTCCACACCGGATACACTTCAGGGAATTGCGAAACTTCTCCCGTGCTAGTTGGGCAGTACGTCCATTGTCTACCAAGACCAAATGAATTTCTTTTCCTGGGGAGGGGCTGCGAAAATGGGAGTTATAATTGGTGACAGGCTGTCCGGTAGCAGATCGGGCTAAAAGTCTCAGAAAAACCCCTAAATCCGACCTTCTTGGGATTAGCTTTTCGATGCCCATGCATGCAATATGCACATCCGCCAGATGTACGCCCATGTCTGCATTTCCTTCGTTGGTGCAGACGACAAACTCACCGGTTTCGGCTACTCCAAAATTGACTCCCGTGATGGCTACTTTAGCTTTCAGAAATTTCTCACGAAGGTGAATCCTGGCTGCTTGGGTCAGATAAGTAGGGTCTTCATTTCCTTTTTCTGTTTGGAGCTTTTCGTGGAAGAGTTCAGAAATTTCACCCTTTTTCAGGTGAATAGCAGGAAGTACAATATGGCTAGGTGGTTGATTTAGGAACTGGACTATCCGCTCTCCCAAATCCGTGTCCACCACTTCGATTCCATTTGTTTCCAAATAAGGGTTGAGGTGGCATTCCTCCGTCAGAATGGACTTACTCTTGACAATGGCTTTGCAGTCCTTTTTTTGCAAAATCCCCAAGACAATCCGATTATGCTCTTCTGCATCCTTGGCCCAATGGACTTGGATCCCGTTTTTTAACGCATTTTTTTCAAACTCTTCCAGATAAAAATCCAATCGGGACAAAGTATGATCCTTGATCTCAGAGGCGAGGTTGCGCAAGTCTTCCCACTCAGGAATGGTCTTACTGATTCTGTCGCGCTTATCCCGAACAAACCACAGGGTCTCGTCATGCCATTTGGCTTTGGCCTGATTTTTCAGAAATTCCGCTGCTGCTTGAGGATGACTCATTGGATTGCCTGATTTAAGATTTCTGCCACATGCATAAACTTCATCGCATTGCCTTCCCGACTCGCTATACCCTGCAAATGCATGATGCAGGACATATCTCCACCGGTGAGGATTTCTACTTGCTTTTCCTGATGGTCTTCCAGTCGGTCTTTACCCATTTGAATGGATAAGGCTTCTTCAGTCACTGAAAAAGTACCTCCGAATCCGCAGCACTCATCTGTTCGACTGAGTTCCACCCATTCCAAACCTTTCAGATTTTCCAAAAGTTTTTTTGCCTTATTAAAGGGAGAAATATGCATCTCCGAACTGGAGGCCAATCTTAAACCCCGCTGACCATGGCAGGATGCATGGTATCCAACCCTATGTGGGAAGGCGCCCTCCAACTGATCCACTTTCAGGATGTCTGTCAGAAATTCAGTGAGTTCGAAAATTCGGTTGTGAACTTCACTCTGGGTTTTTTCCATACTCGGGATGGGAGGAAAATGCTCCTTCACATGAAGGACACAGCTTCCAGAGGGAGCTACGATGTAGTCAAAGCCTCCGAAAATCTCCAGAAAATGCCGGCTTGTACCCACAGTGTCCCGCTCATACCCAGCATTGGCCATAGGTTGGCCACAGCAAGTTTGCTCCAATGGGTAACTCACTTTGCAGCCAAGCTTTTCCAGTAGTTCCAGAGTAGCTATCGCCACATTGGGATAAAACTGATCTACATAGCAAGGGATAAAAAGGCCAATATGGGGAGTCGATGGATTCATTATGGAGAAGATAAGGTCAAAAATCCATATTCACGAGCATAGCCGCCCCTAATGCAGATCCATTCGGGAAATCACTAGGGATGATTTCCTTTCCGGGAAGTTTGATTCGAAGCATTTCCAGAAATATGTCATTGGCATTGAATCCTCCGTCCACATAGATTCTGTTCACTTCTGCACCTTCCAAAACCAGCTTGAGCGAGGCTACTTGGATATCAGTCAGCTCATGAATGAAGGTATAATAGGCCTCTGTGAATTCGGCAAAAGAGTCCCAATCTGTCTTGTCTGCTTTCTCCAAGCCATAGTCTTGGGGTTTCAAATAGTGAAAGCCGATCCGCTTGCCTGTGTTTCGGGATACTTTTTCGAAAATAGCCTTGTCGAATTTGAGTTTTTTATAAGTACCCAAGGGGAGGTCCCAAAAAGCATACATCTGCTCTACTTGGTGTTTGTGCTCTTCTCCAATAAACAGGCGGGAAATTTTGATCGGCTGGCCTGCAATGCTCAAAAACTGAAGACAATCCTGATTCAGCTCAGCCTCAGTCAGTGCAGTTTTATTGAATGGATTAATACTGATGGCCCAAGTCCCTGTGGAAAGAAGGACAAAGGGATTTTTCTCCTGATTTAAATAGGGCAAAAGTGCTCCTGAGGAGTCATGAACTCCTATCCCGCAGGGAATGCTGCCCAATTCGGATTTTGTTTGAAGAAGAGAGTTTCCCGGTAAGATGGGAGGCAACAGAGGTTCGATTCCTTCCCGTCTTACCCACACATGATAGTCCATTTTTGCAAAATCCCATAGGCCAGTATGACACCCGATACTGGTATAATCCGAGACCATTTGGCCGGTGAAAATCAGGCTGAGGTATTGGGGCAGATGGAGGCAGTGTTTGATCTTTTTGAATTGATCAGGCTTGGCATATTTCAAAAAATAGATCTGAAGGCCTGAGTTCAGCATGGCCAAAGGAGGAGAGGAAGTCTGTTGACAAAAGCCCATTTTCCCTCCGTTTTCATGGTAGAATCTGTACAATAAGTCCTCCGGATAAGGCTTAAGGTAATCGTAAAGCGGAGTGACCGGCTCGCCAGAATCGTCCACATGAACGAAAGAGGCGCCATGACCTGAAAAATTGAGTTTTTTGATTTCAAATTCTGAGAATTCAAGGGACTTTTTGAATGTGTCCAGCATCCATTCCCGAAGAGGAAGTACAGGCTCGCTGGGGAAGCCATCCTCATCGGGAATGGCTTCCAAGCGGGTGTAGGTATGATATACTTCCTTTAGATTTTGGTCAAAGAGGAAGAATTTTTTATTTGTTTTCCCGATATCAAAGACAGCGGTAACGGGAGTTCTGGACATTTAGAGGTACGAGTTACGAGTTAGGATTTACGAGGTTTGGGAAAATCTCATTGGAAGAATTTTCAAATTTTTCAATTTTTAAATCTTTCAATCTAAAGCGACTTTCTCAGCGTCATCCGGAAAGGGTTTTTGATAGGAATTCTATCTTCTTTGCCCATAATTTGCTCAGCAATGGTCCTTCCCATACTATGAAAATCTGTAGAAATAGTAGTGATTCCGTCGGCGAGGATTTCTTTAAGTGGAGTATCGTTGTACGAAATGACTCCCACATCTCTTCCGAGCTTAAAGAGCTGCTCTCTGGATTTCTTTACAATATTGACCAAATCTGACTCTGCAAGAACAATGTGGCAATCTCCCTCATCAAGCGGTTCATCGTCATCTACGCCGTCTACGATGAGGTTTTTGAAGTCATGGAAAAAACAAAACCGCTTAAACCCGTCCATGATTTCAACCGGGTAGAGGTCTCCTTTTGGAAATACCAAAATCAGCCTTCTGTATTTCCTCAAGTGGGAAATCCCAGATTCCAATACTTCGAAAATATCCTTGGCAAAATCCTGATACACTCCCGGAAATTCATTTTCATGACCCTTCACTGCCCGGTCAATAATCAATAGCTTGTCTTTCGGAATTCGCTTGATCAGATCGTAAGCTGTCTCAGGGTGACCTTGGTTATCAAAGAAGTGAGGAGCTAGGATGTAATAATTGTAATTCCCGAGATTTTGCTCCAGCAGGTCTTCAAAAAGGTTCCTGTTGTAATGATGGATGTGGAGGTCCACAGTAGCATTGCCCGAGAGGGTATCCACAATCGAATAATAAATGATCTTTTTGTATGAACTCAGCTTATTGAAGAGCAAAAGAACCTTGGTTTTGGTGCTCATATTGGTAGAGCAGATGTAAAACCCCTTGCCTCTGACTGAGGTGATGATTCCCCGGTCTCGGAGTTCATTGTATGCTTTCTCTACCGTATCCCTGCTCAGCAGAAAATCAAAACTGGTTTCATTGATCGAAGGAATCCGATCACCAACATTCAGTTTGCCTTTTTCGATATCCTCCAAGATAAGATTGACCACCTGAAGGTACTTTGGAGTGCGGGAGTCCACCGCGATTTTTTCGGATTTGTCAAGTAGCATGGGTTATAGGGTTTTGGGTTGTATTGTTGGGTAAGGAAGCTATTTTCAGTCTTATCTTGGGAAAGCCGCAGCAAGACCACCGTCCACATTCAGCATGTTTCCGGTAGATTTGCTTAGCAATCCACTGACGAAGGCAAAAGCCGCATCAGCAATATCGCTTACTTTGACGCTTTCTTTCAAAAGGGTCCGGTTGGCATAGTATTGAGGAAGGTCTTTGACTTCGATGCCATAGGCTTTGGCGCGATTTTCGGCCCAGCCTCCTTCCCAAATATTGGAGTTTTCGATAACAGCGTCCGGATTGACCACATTGACCCGAATTTTGTCATCGGCCAGTTCTGCGGCCATCAGCCGGGACATATGCAACTGAGCGGCTTTTGCAGTGCCATAGGCTACATTTTTCGGTCCTGCAACTAGGGCATTTTTGCTGACTACATTCACCACGTCTCCCCCTAGTCCTTGTTCTCTCAGGATTTTTACACCAACTTTGGAGACATGATATTGCCCCATGACTAAAATATCGTTAAGTCGGGCCCAGTCATCATGGGTATGTGCCTCAAAGGCTCTGGAGATGGAAATGCCGGCATTGTTGACCACAATGTCCAAGCCTCCAAATTTCAGGCAAGTGGCCTGAATCGCATCGGCTAGGCTATTTGAGTCAGTCACATCCAGTTTGGCGCCTAAGACCACATCCTTTCCATATTTCTTTTCAAACTCCTTCACGGCTCCATTCAGTCTTCCCTGATCGATGTCAGTCAGGACCACACAGGCACCTTCCTGCACGAATTTTTCTGCTATACCTTTTCCAATCCCTCCAGCACTTCCTGTGATCAAAGCAATCTTTCTGGAAAGTGGCTTTTCTTTTGGCATTCGTTGAAGTTTGGCTTCTTCCAAAAGCCAATATTCGATATCGAAAGCTTCCTGAAGGGGTAGGGAAACATATTCGGATACAGCCTCGGCCCCCCGCATTACATTGATCGCGTTGATGTAAAATTCGGAAGCTACCCGGCTAGTCTGCTTGTCTTTTGCATAGCTGAAGAGTCCCACGCCTGGCCAAAGAATGATCACAGGATTTGGATCCCGCATGGCCGGACTGTTGGGGTGCTTGTGCTTCTCATAGTAGTCGGCATACATTTCCCGATAGGATTGGAATGCCGATCCGATTTTTTCTTTCAAATCCTGCGTATCAGTGAGATCGGCATCAGCCGCTAAATCCAAAACCAATGGACTGATTTTGGTTCTCAGAAAGTGATCCGGACATGAAGTGCCCATTGGGGCCAATTTCCCCAAGTCGTGGCTATTGATGAACTGGAGAACGGTCTCACTGTCGTTGAAGGTGCCGACCATTCTCTTTTCAGAGGAAGCTAGGCCTCGCAATACAGGAGCGATTTGTGCAGCCTGTGATTTTCTTTTTTCCGGAGAAAGAGAAGCTACCTTTTCTCCTCCAAAAACCGGTCTTTTCTTTCCATAATTGGCGGCGAGATAGGCGGAAGCAGCTTCAATGACTTCAAGACTGTTGATGTAGCAATCGTAAGCAGTATCTGCCCAGGTAAACAGCCCATGTCCCCCAAGCATAATTCCCCGAATGCCAGGGTTTTTTTCCAAAGCCTCCCTGAGCTTTAAACCTAGATCAAATCCCGGTCTCTGCCAAGGAACCCAGGCAATTGCACCTTTCCAAATGTCCTGTGTGATTTGCTCACCATCTTTGGAAGCGGCAATAGCAATAGCGGCATCAGGATGAAGGTGATCGATATGCTTAAACGGAAGAAATCCATGCAGAGGAGTATCGATAGAAGGTGCCTTGGATGCCAAATCATAAATGCAATGATTGAACAGCTCCACCATTTCGTCCTCAAATTCAATTCCCCTATAAATTCCTTCCAACGATCTTAGCTTGTCTACATATAAGCCAGCTAAACCCGACCGGGTGAGTGTACCTATATCTCCACCTGAACCTTTGATCCACATCACCTCTACGGGTTCTTTGGTAAGCGGGTCAAGTTCAATCGTCTTACAGGAAGTATTTCCGCCTCCATAATTGGTGATTCTGAGGTCTGCCCCCAAAATATTGGAGCGATAGAGTAAAAGTGCTACTTCATTGCCTTCAAGCTCAGATGCATTGGACTCATCCCATAGGTAGCTAACATGCTTGAAACTCATTATAGGTGTATTCATGGTTGTTTGAGGGCTTCTTGTTATAATTTGAATTTCAGGGAATCTTGATTTTTAAGTATCCTGTAGTGTCTTGAGAGGTAGAAATTTTTTACAGGAAAAATTCTCTTTGGAATTTCTTTCTAAATATTCTTATAATCTAGCTCAATTGGCTTTTTTCACAAAATGAATAGAAAATTAAAGTCAATATCGGCTTCGGACACAGCAGGATGGGTGACTAGTCCCATTTAATTTTCTTCCAATAAATCTTCACCCAAATGGCCAATCCTTTTTTTAAAAAAATAGTATCGGAAACCAACGAATACGAACGCACTCCTATCCCGGATTCCCAGCTAAAAGGGAATCGGAGTTTTCTCGGAATGTATGCAGGAGAGCATACCGCTGGGACGGAATTCGTAATTGGACCCTTGTTTGTCGCCCACGGAGTCAGCGCCGGAGACTTGGTTTTAGGCCTATTGATCGGAAATCTTCTGGCGGTACTCAGTTGGGGCTTGATTACAGCACCCATAGCGGCGACCAAAAGGCTGACGCTTTACTATCAGCTGGAAAGAATTGCCGGAAAACAGGTAGTACGATGGTATAATCTGGTCAATGCGCTGATGTTTTGTTTTTTGGCAGGCTCAATGATTGCCGTTTCGGCTACTGCTGTCGGAATTCCTTTTGATTTGGAAATGCCTACACTTTCTGATTGGCTGCCAAGGACCCCGGGTTGGATTCTGACGGTCTTGCTCATGGGAGGATTCATCACTTTGGTGGCTATACAAGGGTACAATCAAGTGTCCAAATTCGCCAACGTGATGTCCCCTTGGATGATCCTGATTTTCTTTGCAGCAGGAATTGTGGGTTTAGCGCAGTTGGGAGTTGGCTCGGCTGAAAGTTTGGTTTCTATCGCTCAAGAAGTAATTTGGAATGGAGTTCCACTTCCGGGGATGTCCCGATTCACCATCTGGCATATCATCTTTTTTGCCTGGTTTTGCAATATGGCCATGCATATCGGAATGTCTGATCTTACTATTTTACGGTACGCCAAATCCTGGACTTTCGGATTTTCAGTATTCGCGGGGGTGTATTTAGGGCATTTTGTAGCCTGGATTGCCTCGGGCATTCTCTATGCCGTGTTCCTTCAGGCCAATACCGGTTCTCAAGAATTTGCCCCCGGACAGATTGCCTACCAAACTTTGGGAATTGCAGGAGCGGTCTGTGTGATTATTGCCGGCTGGACTACTGCTAATCCAACGATTTACCGTGCAGGATTGGCCTTGCAGGGAATTTTTCCGAAAGTTCCTACTTGGAAAATCACCGCTATCGTGGGTGGAATAACGAGTTTGGCAGCGTGCTTTCCTGCCTTGGTGATGAAGCTGTTGGATTTTGTGGCGCTCTATGGCTTACTCTTGATGCCGATGGGAGCCGTGATCTTTGCTGATTTTTATTTTTCCCAAAAGATGGGCTTCCGTTCTGAAGGGGCATTGAATTCCAAATCAGATTTCAGCTGGCCTGCCTTGCTCAGTTGGGTGTTAACTCTGGGTTTTTGTTTGGGCTTAAATCTACTTTATGGAGTAGAAATTTTCTTTCTCGGCCTTCCGGGCTGGTTTGTGGCAGTGGCCATTTTCGTCATCGCCTCAAAAATGAAATATCCGCTTACTAATACTCTTGCCTCATGAAAACGGTACTGAAATTTATCTCCTTGCTTGGCTTAATCTTTACGATTTACCCTCCTGTTCTGTATTTCATGGGAGATGCTACCTTAGATAGGATGAAATTTTCCATGGGAATCGGAATGGTGCTTTGGATGCTTACAGCGCCTTTTTGGATAAATAAACAGCAGGAAGAAAGCAAACAATAATTCTATTTACGATTTACGAATTTAGTTTTACGACCTTTTTTCCAGTGATGAACTGATTTTAGAACTTCAATCCAAGAATCATCCAACAACCTGAGAACTAGACAACGAGACAACTTGAGAATCCAATAACCCAAAATCAATCCCAATTCCATGTCCACCTCATTCCACCAAAAATCACTCAACCTACTTTCTGAGCAATTGACTGAGAAGGGAATCGATACATCCGAATTGATTTCCAAGATTACCCAATTCCAGATCGCAGTACCGAGTTGGGCGCTGGGAGCTGGAGGGACGCGCTTTGGACGATTTTCTATTGGCGGAGAGCCTAGGAATTTGGAGGAAAAACTGGAGGATATCGGCCTTTTGGCCAAGCTGACCAAGCGAACAGATGCCGTTTCCCTGCATATTCCATGGGATATTCCTCAGGATACGGAGGCGGTGAAGCAAAAGGCGGCAAGCTTGGGTATCGGCTTCGATGCGATGAACAGCAATACCTTTCAGGATTACGGGCAGCCGCTTTCCTATAAAATGGGTTCGCTGAGCAATGCTGATGCAGCTGTCCGTGCACAAGCAGTGGATCATAACCTACAGGTAATTGAAATCGGGAAAAGTTTGGGTAGCAAAGGACTGACCGTTTGGCTTGCGGATGGAAGTAACTTTCCCGGGCAGGCGCACTTCAGAAAAGCGCTGCAATGGACCACGGAATCCCTGAAGGAAATCTATGCAGGAATGCCGTCGGACTGGAAGTTGCTGTTAGAATATAAGCCCTACGAACCCAATTTTTACCATACAGTCATTCCCGATTGGGGTACTTCGGCGTTGATTTGTCGTCAATTGGGAGATCGGGCAAAAGTATTGGTCGACTTGGGGCATCATCTGCCGAATACCAATATCGAGCAGATTGTGGCTACCCTGATGCACCAAAATCTATTGGCAGGATTCCATTTCAATGACAGCAAATATGGAGACGACGATCTGAGTACGGGAAGCATCAAGCCCTACCAGCTTTTTCTGATCTTTTGCGAACTGATCGGTGGAGCGGCTGAAGGAGTTCAAGCTTGGGATTCTATTTCTTGGATGATCGATGCGAGTCACAATACCAAAGATCCACTCGAGGATTTGATTCAAGCGCTTGAGGCTATTTCTCAGGCTTATGCCAAGGCTCTTTTGGTGGATCGAAAAAAGTTGACTGAATGCCAAAATGAAGGGGATGTGGTGGGAGCTCAGGAAGTGCTACAAGAAGCGTTTTTGACAGATGTAAGGCCTTTGGTGCGGGAAGGCAGAATCCAAAGTGGTGGAGAATCCGATCCGCTGGCTTTTTACAGAAAGGAAAAAATCAGGGAAAAGTTGATAAACAAAAGAGGAAAGAATGCGCAGGCGAGTGGGCTTTAAGCCTAAATTGGAAACTTCAAAAGCTTATTGACGTAATATTTCTCAGTAATAAGCTTACAATTGATTTTTTTCCAACCCCAAGATAATCTAATGCGAATTTGCCTATCGATTTTTTTCTTTCTCGTTTTGGGTAAGCTTTTTTCCCAAACCATCATAGGCACAGTAAAGGAAAAAGGCTCGGGATTGCCGCTCCCTTTTGCCAATGTGTTTGTCAGCAATACTACCTTGGGCAAGGCTACTGATCAGGAGGGCCGATTTCGGATTTCTAGTGACTTGCCCCAGGAAATTGAAGTTGTGGCCTCTTTTGTAGGATACATCACCGAGGTGAAAAAGATATCCACCCGTGGGAAATCCGAAATTCAGGTTGACTTTGAGCTGGCCATCAATGAATCCAATCTGACTGAAATTCAGCTTAAAGCCAAAAGAGACAAAAATTGGGAAAGGGAATTCCGTCGGTTTGAGGAAGTGTTTTTGGCCCTGCCGGATGATCCTTTCAAACCCAAAATTGAGATTACCAATCCCTGGGTAGTGGACTTTGAAAAAGTAAAAGTTCAAGGCGCTCCTAATTATGTCAAGGCAAGCGCTCAAGAACCGCTGAAAATCATCAATCAGGCTTTAGGCTATGAGGTGGATTATTATCTGCAGGATTTTCGGGTTAGTCGTGCGGGATCAAGATTTTATGGACAAGTTTTTTATGAAAACCTTGCCAACGATTCTTTAGCTCAAACCTGGGAGGAGGTTCGGGATGAAAATTACTACCAATCCATTCGGTTTTTGAATCAGGCGATCCTGCTCAACAGTCCCGATACCGCACACTTTCGGGTGTATCATGCGCTACCGGAGCGTTTGGATCGTATCCGAACCAACGATCTGACCCAAGAAATAGGTGAAACAGTTATCCCAATGTCCACAGACTCCATTTTAAGACGACCTAATGGGGATGGGACATTTCGAATTTTTCTTCCGGGAAGGATGGAAGTTCACCATGTGGACAAAGTATGGAAAAACGACTATTATACCAATGTGTATTACGCAGTCAGTTGGATTTTTGCTCCTGAAGGATTTTACGATGTGGACCGAAAAGGAATCTTGATCAATCCCACTCAATTGGTCTTGTCAGGATATATGGGGAGACAACGAATGGCGAGAATCCTCCCCTTGGATTTTGAGCCTAAATCTTCCTTTATGGTAACAGCCATGGAGGCTGAAATTCAGCAAAACCCGATTGAAAAATGGGATAGACTTCGGGAAAAGGCTTGGTTTACCACCAACAAACCGTATTTCTATCCGGGTGAAACAGCATGGATCGGAGGGCAGATGCTCTATCAAGAACCTGCCTGGTCTGACACCCTTAGCCGGGTACTTTATGTGGATTTGTTGGATCAGGATTCGGTGTATCAGTCTTTTATCTTTCCTTTAGAGGAAAGTAGGATTTCCGGAGGTTTTGAAATTCCAGATTCTTTGCCTGCGGGGGAGTATGTACTTCGGGCCTACACGAATTGGAGCAGGAATTTCCCTGAATCGGATCAGTTTCTGCTGGCGCTGCTGGTTTTGGATTCCCGTCTCAAGCCCATATCAGAAAGTTTGGAGGAAGAAGATATTATCGGGGGAGTCACGGTCCAGCCCTCCTTTTCCATTGCTGATTCTCTTTCTTATCGGGTGATGGATTTGGACCTGAGTTTTTTAGATGAATTCCAAAATCCCATCGATGCAAAGTTTGTTCTTTCCTTGACCGATTGGGAAGAAGTGGCTTTTATAGATCAAAACAATGATCTGGAAAAAGCCCTTGACTGGTTGGATTCGGATTTGCCCGCCGGTTTTTCAAATGACTTTTCCTTTCCCATCGAATACGGGATATCCGTAAGGGGAAATTTTATCCCCGACAATCGCAGAAGGCCTTTGGCACAGCCCATCACCATTGTTCGTGGAGATCTGGAGGATTATGGACAAGTTCAGTCCGATAGTATGGGCAGGTTTTGGGCGACAGGTCTTTATTTCCGTGATACGGCACAAATTGCCATTTCTGCGGTCAGTGAGCGCTTGAGGCCCTTTGGTTCGATTGAACTGAGTCCTTTTCCTCAACTTGGACTCCCGGCCTTACTTCCAAAACTGAATTTCGAAACCGAAGCGAGGAGTCAGGAAATTCAGCTATTGGACACCTCGGGAGATTATATTCTGCTGGAAGAGTTTGTCAAGGAGGAAGTTAAGGAGCGGGAGACCATGGCAGACCGGAATTATGGGTATGGCATTCCCAACCGGGAAATGGGTGAGGAGCAATTATCAAAAATGGCAGATTGGAATCAGGTTTTTGGACAATTGGCCTTGTTTGGAAACTATACTTTCGGTGAGAAAACAGGTCCTCCATTGATTATCCTTAATGGACAAAAACTCCCGGGTATTGATCCTGGAGAAATTTTCCTCACTTTAGTTCCTGCCGAAGTGGAGTCGATCAAAGTCTACAATGACAATATCAGCAAATCAGTTTTTGGGATGTTGGGCTATGGGGGTGTTTACATGATTGAGACCAAAAAAGGGTTCAAATCAGGCCCTGATTCCGATCGGAAATTTAATTCCGAAGGGTTTACAATTTTTGAAATCCCGGGCTTTACCGATTTCACCGAATTTCCGAATCAACCCCCTGCTGAGCAATTCCTGAAAAGAAAACCTACCCTGTATTGGGAGCCGTTTGCCCAAACAGAAGGAGGATCGTTTCAGACCCAAGTCAAGGTTCCTTATGGAGTGAAGGAGGTTCGGATCAAAGTAGAAGGCAGGACCATCGATGGGGAAGTAATATCCAAGATTTTGGAGTTGAGGCTTTAATTAGCGTATCGAATGAGGCTGTCTCAAAAGTGAAGTTTGTCACATTGAGCGAAGTCGAAATGTCGTCCATAAAGCTGGAAATGGCCTTCGACTCCTGTCACCCTGAGCACTTGAGATACGAGAGTCTCGAAATCGAAGGGTCAGGCTGACAACTAAACGATTTATTAGATAACCTCATTTAATTAACTCTTATAAAGCTCATAGAAATTTCCCGGTGTTATCACCTTAAAGCTTGAATTCGGATACGTCTCAGAAAATTCTGCCGGGAACTTGCCGGGAGCTCCTTCTGCATACTTGAATTCGAAGCAGATCAAGTGCCCGTCTTTTTCTTCGATGTAGTCAATCTCCTTTTGGTCATAAGTTCTCCAAAAGTAAATGTTGACAAATTTCCGGTGGTTTTGGTTGAACTTGATTCGCTCGGTGATGCAGAAGTTTTCCCAAAGTCCTCCCACATCCGTTCTGAGATTCATTTCATTAAAGTTGCGGATCACGGCGTTGCGGATTCCCACATCGTAGAAGTAGATTTTTTGGCTTTTGGCCAGTTCCTTCCTTAGGTTTCTGCTGAATGAGTTCAGTCGGAAGATCACAAAGGATTTTTCCAGCAGCTCCAAGTATCGCTTGACCGTGTGCACATTTGTTCCGGTGATTTGTGCGAGCTCATTCAAAGAAGACTCGCTTCCGGTCTGCAAGGCAATCGCTGCCAAAAGCTTGAACAGCAAGTCCGGTTTTTTAATTTGCTCAAACTGGAAGAGGTCTTTGTACAGATAGTTGGAAGAGATCTCGGCGAGTTCTTCGATTTTTTCATCTCCAATGCTGTTGAACACCTGAGGATAGAGTCCAAATCTCAGGAAGTTGGGCAGATTGGCTTTGATCTGAATGGGATTGAGCGACTGTCCGATTTCTTCCAGAGAAAAGGGAAGGAGCAGAAACTGACGCGATCTGCCGGTCAGCGGCTCGGAGACCATTCCTGAAAGTTCAAAACTGGAAGAACCCGTCGCTATAAATTGAACCTGCGGAAAGGTGTCCACCAGTACTTTCAATACCAATCCAATGTTTGGAATATGCTGTGCTTCATCAAAAATGATCAGCTCCCGATTTCCGATAAACTCGGCCAAAAGCCCTGAATTAGTTGTGGAAAGGGCGTCTTTGTATTCTTGAAGTTCACAGTTGATGTAAGCCGATTTTTCAGGAAACTTCCCTAGCAGGTGTTTCACCAAAGTGGTTTTCCCGGTCCTTCTTGCACCATAGAGGATCAGGACTTTTCCTTTGAAAAGCTGGTCTTCAACTTGAGAAATGATGGTTCGGGATACCTGCATGAGTTCGGTTGATCTAAATTCATGAGTCTAACTTCACAAATTTAACCAAATATATGAACTCAACTTCATAAATTTAGCTAAATTCATGAAGTCAACTTCACAGATTTCAATGAATTTGTGAAGTTGGGGCATAGAAGCACTAGAAAATACCCTAGATAGAAGGCCTTAGCAGAATCGGCTTACCGGTAGATTTTTCAAGGGGAAGGTTAGCTTGGCTTTCTATCAGCCATCCATAAAGGAGGGTGTAGAGTTCCTTGGTTTTTTCCGGATTCGTACTCGCCAGGTCTTTGGACTCAGCTAAGTCCTCCTTCAAATTATAAAGCTCAACTTTTTGGCTTTCATAGTGCAGAATCAGCTTCCAGTCTCCCTTTCTGACCGCTGCTGCAGGCATCCCCAGTTGATTGGAAAAGTGGGGATAATGCCAAAAAAGGGGGTGTTCTCTGAAGGCTGTTCTGTTTCCAAAAAGAATCGGGGAAAGGGATTGACCATCCCAGGCTTTTTGGGAAGTCAGTCCGGCCAGTTCCCCAAAAGTGGGAGCGAAGTCCAAGTTGGTAGTAGGAAAAGGAGTGACTCCGGGGTCAATTTTTTCCGGCCAAAAGGCAATCAGGGGAACACGTATCCCGCCTTCATAGGGATGGCCTTTCCATTTCCGCAAAGGATCCAAGTTGGTCGGAATAGGCCCAAGTTCCGGTAAACCTACTCCGCCGTTATCCGATGTGAATAGGATTAGCGTGTTTTTATCCAGCCCTTTGCCTTTCAGTTTTTCCATGATCAACCCGATTCCATCATCTACTGATTCGATCATGGCTGCGTAATAGGGATTGTATTTTCCCCCAATCTGCTCGTATTTACGGAGGTATTTGCTGACTTTATCTCCTCTGGGTACTATGAATACATGAGGTGCAGAATAGCTGAGGAAAAGAAAAAAGGGTTGACTCTGCTCCCTTTTTTCCAAAAAATCCAAAGCGTAATCCGTCAGTCTATCGGTGAGGTAATGCGTACCGGTGTCTTGGAATACTTTTTCGTAGCTGTCTTCAAAAATCCCGTAATGGTAATAATCCAAACCATTTTTACCGATCATTCTAGCGAAATCAAAACCCTGAGCCCAGGGTGTCTGATCTTCTTGGTTTCCCAAATGCCACTTCCCAATCATAGCCGTTTGGTAGCCTTTTTCTTTGAAAAGTTCTGCCAAAGTCACTTGTTCTCCGGCTAAATGGGGATTCCAAGGTGCAGGGTCGATCGATAACGAATCCGCTTTTCGGTTGCCCGCGATGAAATTGGTCAGGTGATAGCGGGTAGAATGAATACCCGTCAAGAAACCCGCCCGGGAAGGAGAGCAAACTGGGCTGGAGGAATAGGCATCGGTGAATTTTAAGCCATTATTTGCCAAGAAATCCAAGTTGGGGGCTTCCTGAAAGGGGTTTCCATAGGCAGGTAAATCGGTATAACCCAAATCATCGGTCAGAATAAAAATGATGTTTGGGCCAGACTCTTGCGCAGTCAAATCCGTCTTAGAAAGCAAAAAAAACCACAAAAGGATAAAGAGTAATTTTCTCATGACCAGGCTGTTTTGGATTAGGTTTGAATCAAATTAGGTTAAATTCAGGGAAACTTCCCAAACCATGAAACTTCTTTCAAGCTGTCTTGCCTTTTTCATTTTTCTGTCCTGTTCTTCCCCAAAAGTGGAAAATGAGAGAGAAACAAATCCCGGATTCCAAACCACCGGTTCCATCGAGCGACTGGATTCCGCAGTCAATTCTTTGATTGGTTCGGATGCAAAGATTGAAGTCTTGGCTTCCGGCTTTGAATGGGCTGAAGGTCCGCTTTGGCTGGAGGAGCAGCAGGCCTTGATTTTCACCGATGTCCCAACCAATACCATCTGGAAATGGACAGAGAAGGACAGCCTGACGCTTTATTTAAGTCCTTCTGGGTATTTGGGTGATCGGTCAGATAAGCGGGAACCCGGAGCAAATGGCTTGGCATTGGATCCTCAGGGGAATTTGGTGCTGTGTCAGCACGGGGAAAGACAAGTGGGGAAAATGCTTTCTACTCTGGATACTCCAAAAGCGGAATTTGAAAGCTTGGCGACAGGGTATGAGGGTAAGCGATTCAACAGTCCCAATGACTTAGTGTTTAACTCAAAGGGCCAGCTTTTTTTCACCGATCCTCCTTATGGCATGGATCCTTGGGACGAGAAAGAATTAGATTTTCAGGGCGTATTTCGTTTAGATACCGACGGTACAGTGAATCTATTGGTAGATACACTCAGCCGACCCAATGGAATCGCTTTGAGTCCCGACCAAAGGGCGCTGTATATCGCTCAATCTGATCCGGAAAAAGCTAGATATTACGCCTTTGACTTGGATGAGGTAGGAAATGTGGTTTCGGGAAGAGTTCTTTTTGATGCCACTTCTCTTCAAGGCGAGACTAGAAAAGGCCTTCCTGATGGACTTAAGGTGCATTCCAGCGGTACTCTCTTTGCTACTGGACCTGGTGGGGTTTTAGTGATTAGTCCAGAGGGAAAGCATTTGGGTACGATCCTAACCGAAAATGGTACGGCTAACTGTGCGTTTGATGCCGAAGAAAACTACCTCTATATGGCTGCTGATGCGTATTTGATGCGAATTCAGTTGAAGTAGGAAGTTAGGGGGAAAGGAGGTTAGGAAGTATGGGAGTTGGGAAGAGACGTCACTGCGAGGAGCAAATTCAAATCCTCCATTGTTTCAGATGTTTGCTGTGACGAAGCAGTCTTTATGTGGAACTCTACTTCAAAAGATTGCTTCGGGGCTTGCCCCTGTGTTTTGATATTCAAAGTCTACTAAAAGTCCCTCGCAATGACGATAGACGTCACTGCGAGGAGCAAAAATAACCCTTCAATAATTTTCAAATTTTGCTGCGACGAAGCCGTCTTTATGTGGACTTTTCTTCAAAGATTGCTTCGGGGCTTGCCCCTGTGTTTTGATATTCAAAGTCTACTAAAAGCCCCTCGCAATGACGATAGACGTCACTGCGAGGAGCAAATTCAAATCCTCAATTATTTCAGATGTTTGCTGCGACGAAGCAGTCTTTATGTTGAGCTCTACTTCAAAAGATTGCTTCGGGGCTTTACTGTATTTTATTAGAAAATCTTTATGTGGCCCCTCGCAATGACGGCTAAACCTTTGGCAACTTCCAAGGCTCACGATACTCTGGCCAAATCATCGCATTGGCTGCATCATTCCCGAGAAACTGTCTTTTTTCATCATCCCAAACCAAAGTTTCCCCACCGATTCTAGCCGCAATATTAGGGATGTGGGCATGTAGAGCAGCCAATCTTCCTGCCTCGGGAGGGCAGTTGGGCTGATTCCGTGTCTTGATGCATTCCACAAAATTGGCCACGTGGAGGTTGTGGGATTCTTTGGTGCCTTCCAGTTTTTTGACCTCGCATTTTGGGGCATTGGCAGTTCCGTCCCATTCGGGGTAAATTTCATAGCCACTTCGGTTGACGACCAAGGTGCCCAATTCACCCACATAAGCAATCCCATAAGGTTTGTTATAAGGTCCACTTTGAAGACCTCCGTTCATATCGTAATTGATCAGAAAATCTTTTTTGGGAAACAGGACATTCATCGTGTCAAAGGTGTCTCGGTCTCGGTTTTCCTTATTGGCATTTCTGGCGTAAGTCATCACAGTCGAAGGTGCCGCTGGATTTTCTTCCACCCAAATCGCCATATCCAAGAGATGGACACCCCAATCCGACATTAATCCTCCTCCGTAATCCCAAAAGTGTCTCCAACTCCCATGGAAGCGGTTAGGATTGAAGTCCCGCTTAGGTGCGGGTCCCAGCCAAAAGTCATAGTCCACCCCATCCGGAACCGGTGTGGCAGGTTTAAACTCGTTGCCGAGACCATAGTTGAAATTGGACCAAATGTTCACTTTTCGGATTTTGCCCAGATAGCCGCTTTGGATCAAGTCGCGGGACTCGACAAATGCTTGTCCGGCACGCTGCTGCTGACCCACCTGCATGATTCGATTGTGTTTAGCTGCTGCCTGGGCCATGAGATCACACTCTCCGATGGAGTTGGCCATGGGTTTTTCGACGTAGACATCTTTTCCCGATTGGCAGGCAGCCACTGCAATCAGACAATGCCAATGGTCCGGGGTGCCGATGATGACTGCATCCAAATCTTTTCTTTCCAGCAGTTTTCTGAAGTCAGTGTATCGTTCGGGTCTTTTTCCGGTAGCCTCTTCTACCTCTTTTAGTCGCTTGTCCAGTACACTTTGATCCACATCGCAGATGGCCACGCAGTTCACCTCAGGTAAGGCTAGGTGATGTCGGAGAATGCCAAAGCCCATGTTATTGGCGCCGATCAAGGCGACTCGGATTTGATCGCTCGATGCAATGCGCTGCCGGGCTTGGAGTAGTGCAGGGGAAAGCCAAAGGCCTCCTGCGATAAGGCTGGATTGTCGGATAAAGGTTCTTCGCTGGGTCATTTTGGGTCTGGATTGGAGTTTGTCATATTTAAATTAGCTGAAAAAGGAAGGGTAGAAAATAGACATCTAATGAAAATACTGATCTCCGTCAGCTTTTTGAAAAAATATTCCAAAAAATGTGCATAAGTCAAAAAAATAGGTGGATATCCTGTGTTTTTATAGGAATTTATTCGGGGAAAATTTGTGGGAAAGTTTTTAGTTAAAAGCTTGTTTTCAGGGCTTTATTGATGCAACTTTGATTATAGCAAGTGAGAGATAAATGGCCGAAAGTAAGATTTCGGACCGTGGTTTGACAGGATGAGATCAGGCGCGAAGGGGATTTTACCGCAAGGTAAATTTCTGAGACGGACCACCGCAGAAGTGCCAAAAACGATGAACTGAATCTAAGTTTCTCTTCGGAGGATTTAGAGTTCCGGCATGAAGGATTGGGAAAGCAATTTCCCTATTGAAAGAGGCAACTCCAGAAGTGCAACCACGGATTAATCAGGGCTTGAATCCCTCGGGTGAAAAGCAAATCCATCGGGCACAAAGGAACAGTTGCTCAAATGCAGCCGTTTGAAACGGACCACCGCAGAAGTGCTATCACGATCGGCCCTAGAATCCGCCGTCGGGCAGATTCAGGATACCGGGCATGAAGGGGCTTTCCTCCGGGAAAGTCTGAGAAGGGCAACCGCAGAAATGCAGCAAGGTATCTGAAAACGGGGACATGCTCTTCGGAGCGACTGCAGACCTTCGGTTTTGACTCGGGCAACTGGGAATAGCCGCATGAACTGTAGCTTGGAGTGAATTGGGGACTATGGTTTTCAACTCACTAAATGGGAAGCTTTCGTCAAGAAATGCTTCCCATTTCTGTTTTTTACCATTTTTTACTTTAATACTTTCATCCGCTCCTTCCAATCCCTCAAATAGGCTGACCGAAACCGGTTGACCGTCTTTGCGCCGGGCCTATTATTTTCCACTAAGTCGGGATCGGGCCGATCAGTCCAATAGTCTGGTCTTTTAGGATCTTTTATAAATGAACCTCCCCAACTTTCCCCCGAAGGGTCTTCCAGATTGCCATCAAGCAGGTAGAGGACACTTGGGGTATCGCCCATTTTGATGTCTGGCTTTTTTTCAAAAAACAGCTTACCCATTGCTCCAAAATCTTTCACATACCTCTCCACAAAGGAAATATTCCCCCAAGGATCATCCTGAATACCTCCCATATACATTCCCCTGAAGGTGGTGTTGTTTTCGATCCACCAAAAGTCAGGATGGTAATTCCACAGGTAATCCCTGGATTTCTGATCCTGCTGGGTATTCCAAGATCCAATGGAATACACCCGGATCAGCCGCTTGATTTCGGGATAAAAATGGATGGCCTGGGCCAAGTCAGTCATCGATCCCCAAACCAGAATGTAGACAGGTTTCCCATAGTTCAGAATTTGCTCGGCCATAAATTTTGCTCCCTCGCTTAAGCGTTCCGGCTTTTCGGAAGACTGTATTTCTTTTTCACCCTGAAGCGATACACTACGAAGCAGTTCCGGACTGGGATAGTCCAACCCCGTGGATTCTAATTTGGGAAAATCCAGCTGATACGCATTCAATACTTCTTCCATATCGCTCAGACGTCCTTTTCCGGGAGGGGAGGAGAGGATTGCCAAAGTTTCAAACCGATCTGCATAGACCAAAAAGTGAATCAAGGATTGATGGTCATCCGGGTCATCTCCACCGATATCGGTCGAAATGATCACCGGTATCTTTTCTTGAGAAAATCCAGGATAAAAAGACACTATAATCAGCAAAATGCTAAACGGAATCAGCTTTTTCATAAAAATTATGGGACAGGATGGGGTTATTGTTTTGTCTTTCTTAATTTCTGAAAAAATCCACACCATGTCCATGCGCCTATTGATAATTATGATGGTAATAGGGTCTTTTTCCTGTCAGAGCCCTGTAAAAGAAACCAGAGAAACGCCCCCCAACGTGATTTTTATCCTTGCCGATGATTTGGGCTATGGAGATTTGGGTTTTCTGGGTCAGCAATATATCGAAACTCCCAACATTGACCGCTTGGCTACTGAAGGGATGGTTTTTCTCAATCACTATTCAGGTTCCCCAGTCTGTGCACCTTCCCGATCCACCTTGTTGACCGGTCTGCATACCGGGCATACGCCGGTCAGGGGTAATTACGAAGTACAGCCCGAAGGGCAATATCCCATGCCGGATACTCTTCTGACTTTGAGTAAGGTATTTCAGCAAGCCGGCTATGCCACAGGAGCCTTTGGCAAGTGGGGCTTGGGCTTTATCGGCACATCCGGTGACCCAAGCAATCAGGGCTTTGACCAGTTTTTTGGATACAACTGTCAGCGCTATGCGCATCGCTACTATCCCGCGTATTTGTGGGAAAATCAGACTCAGATCAATCTTCCTGGGAATGACTGGACTAATAAATTCACCTATGCTCCGGATTTGATTCAGGAGAAAACGCTGGATTTTATTGAGAAAAATGCCAAAAATCCCTTTTTCCTCTTTATGCCCATCGTGATGCCCCATGCGGAACTGGCGGCTCCCGAGGATGAGATTTTTCAAAAATATCGGGCAAAATTTGGCGATGAAACTTCCCACCAAGCTCCTCCCGGAGGTGATTATGGCCCGGAGATGAAGATTCCCGGCTACCAATCCAATCCCTATCCGAGAGCTACTTTTGCCGCTATGGTGGAGCGGATTGATCGGTATGTGGGAGAAGTGGTTGGGAAATTGGAGGAATTGGGGCTAAGCGAAAATACCCTGATCGTCTTCACATCCGATAATGGGGCACATTTTGAGGGAGGAGCCGATTATGATTTTTTTGATAGCAATGGACCTTTCCGAGGATTGAAAAGAGATCTGTATGAAGGAGGAATCCATGTACCCCTAGTCGTTAAGTGGCCAGCAAAAGTAAAAGCCGGAAGCCAATCGGACCACGTTTCTGCTTTTTGGGATTGGTTGCCCACATTTGCTGATATTTTAGGAGAAAAGTCTCCGGAGGGAATTGATGGGATTTCATTTTTGCCGTCCATGTTGGGAGATTCCAATCAAGCCAAACATGATCATTTGTATTGGGAATTTCATGAATTGGGAGGCAGGCAGGCTGTACTGAAAGACGGTTGGAAGCTGGTCAAATATCAGGTGAAAGATTCCACCAAGACCACCATCGAGCTGTTTAACTTAGCGGATGATCCACAAGAAAATAAAGATTTGGCAGCTCAAAATCCGGAAAAGGTAGAGGAATTGGAAAGAATAATTAAGGATTCAAGATTTAAGAATCCGGTCTTTAATCTGTTTTTGGATGAAAAAAATTAGCCCAGATTTTTGCCGTTCAATTCTTTAATAATTGAATCAATTTTCTCCTCAAAATCCGGAATGATTTGTTCCACAACTGCCCAAACAGCCCAAAGATCCACTCCGATATAATCGTGGATTAGTTTGTCTCTCATTCCGGCGATCTTCTTCCATTCAATCTTGGGATAAGTTCCTCGAAATTCTGCAGACAGCTTTTTTGTAGCTTCTCCGATGACCTCTAGGTTACGAATGACTGCATCTTGAACAAGTGGGGAACTTAGAAAATCAGACTCTGAAAAGTCTTGAGTGTAAGACCTGATTTTCCGAATACTGGATAAAAGATGTTCCAGATAGATTCGAGGATCTTTTTTCATTACAAGATCCTGATTAGGTCTTTTTCAATAAGTGACTTTAGCGGAGGATGAAGCGATTTTTGGGTGATTAAATCGACTTTTATTCCCAATAAATCAGATAGTTCTTGCTCCAGCCCAATGAGTTCCAAAAGGTTTATTTTTTCCTCAAAATCGATCAAAAGATCCATGTCAGAATCCTCATTTTGTTCTCCACGTGCATAAGATCCAAAAATCCCGATTAGTTTGGGTTGGAACTTTCGTGTTACCTTTTTGATGATGGCCTTCTGAGTTTCTGTGATCGCCATTTTCTTGATATTAAACCAATAGATGGATAAAAGTTATTGATTTATTTGAAGAAAATAAAAAACGGGAGCCATCCGGCCCCCGTTCCCTTACCCAATCATTTACTTATTACCCTATAAGTTGGATGAATATATTTTTCTTTTGATCGGAGACTATCCTTCTCTGACCTGCCTTGCCCTTTAGGTCCAATCCCAAGCTACAATAGCCCAATCGAATAAGTCGTCTTTGAACTTATGAATAACCTCAAAGCCCACTCTACGGTGGGCAGACAGGGACCGGGTATTGCTTTTCGCAATTTCGGTGATGGCAAAAGAATAAGTTTCTGAAAAAGCTTCCCGATAGGCTGCATACATCCGATCAAAAAGACCCTGCCCCCGATGACTTTTCCCCACACAAATCTGCCCGATGACTAGGTACTCAAAATCTGAAACTCTCTTCCCCTGATAGTACAATTGATCAAATTGAGCGAACATCGGGATCAAAATCGGGACCAAATCCTTGCTCGCTTTGGTCATCGCCAAAATGTACCCCACCACTTTCTCTCCATCTTTGGCTATGATGTGGGGAGCGATGGAATTCATCAGCTGAATCTGGTCCATGCTGTGTCTTACCGTCACGAAACCTTGCTCTTTCTTTTCCGACTCGGTGACGGTGTGGAGGTGATTTTCCCATTGCAGGTCCAGTATTCCTTGAAATTCGGCTTGGGTTTCCGCAGATTTGATTTGAAGCATAGCTTGGGAGAGGGATTGGAAAGGGTTAATTTACTCCAGTAATTTCTGCTTAAATTCAGATCAGACCAAATATCCCAAGCAGGATAGATTGAGTCTGAAATTGCTTAGTTTTAACAGTCTCAACCCAACCTAATCTCAATGAAATTCAACAAATACTTCTTCGGAACCTGGATTTTCCTGTTTGCTCTCTTCGCTTATTGGCAGTTTAACGACCCCGATCCTGAGGTGTGGGTGAGCATTTATGGAGTAGCGATGATCTTTTGTTTGCTGGGTGTTAGAGGGATATTTCCGAAGATTCCATTGACTCTGGTCGTTGTTTTATCCGTTTTGGGAGCTATTTATTTCTTTCCCGGAGGAGTGGGAGATTGGATTGCTGACGAATGGGCCCAGAAAGACCTGACCATGAAGACTCCTGAAATGGAGGAAAACCGCGAGACCTTTGGCTTGGCAATTATTGCCTTGGTGCTCAGTCCAGCCCTGTACAAAGCCTGGAAAAAGTAAAAAATTTAAGACTATAGAAATACAGTAGAAATACAACTCGCTTCGCTCGATGAAATAAGGGTAGAAATAGATTTCAAGAGGTATTTCCAAGGTATTTCTACCTCCGCAGGAGGCAATATTTCCGTTGTATTTCAAATCAATTTCCAATAAAACCAAACCCTTAAACCTGATGAAAAAAATTATTCTTTCTGCATTGGCCATTTTGCTTTGCTTTGGTGCTTTTGCCCAGCTCCCCAAAACTTCTACTTCCAAGTACTTCGAGATAAGAAAGTACATTGCTCACCCCGGTAAACTTCCGGATTTGATCAAGCGGTTTGAAGATCATACCCGTCACCTTTTTGAAAAGGCCGGGATGGAAAATATCGTTTATTTCGTGCCTGAAGAAAACACGGACAATTCCCTAACCTATATTTTGGGCTATCCTGATGAGGCGGCAAGAGAAAAGAGCTGGGAAATCTTCTTGAATGATCCGGTGTGGAAAAAAGCCTATGAAGAATCTCGGGTCAATGGACCTTTGGTCAAAAGCATAGAGCAAACCTTTATGGTTTTGGCACCGGAACTGAATGACACCCCGATTCCTACCGGAAGTGGGATTTTCCAAATGAGGACTTACCACTGCTTTCCCGGAAAAATCGAAAATATTCAAGCCCGATTCCGTGATCATACCAGAGCCTTGTTTGAAAAGCAAGGTTTAAAGAATTACCCTTATTGGCTGACTGTAGAAAAGGACGGAGCTCAGCCGAAATTGATCTATTTGCTTGGTCATGATTCCAAAGAGGCATTTAATGCTGCTTTTGACCGATTCAGAACTGACCCAGAGTGGATTAAGGCCCGTGATGCTTCAGAAGAATCAGGAAAAATTGTCGAAAAGGTAGACGCCGTATTCTTTAATACTTTGCCTTTTTCTCCAATGAAGTAATTGAAGAATTGAAATTTGATATTAAAAAGCCGTACCGGAATTCCGGTACGGCTTTTTTGCATTTATTTGATTCGTTTACTTGGCGTTGAAAGTCATTCCAATCAGGATGGCAGTACCCAAATCCGCGCCTTTTGGATCACTGAGGAAATAGAGCTTGTGCTTTTTCCCATCGAGTCCGTCAGCCAACTGGATTGTTGCCATATGCATTGGCATAGGTATACCCTGAACCTGCATTCCTGGGCCTGGGTTGACCGCCCCTTGACCTACCACAGGTCCGGTAGGGCTGTCTTGTCTGATTTCAAAGGCTAAGGGTTTACTGATTTCACCTTGGATAGCCATGTTGAGACTGACGGAACCAATACCTGTCAAGTCAGTAGCCGGCATGGCAAAGGATGCGGCCTGAGCTGGAATAGTCAGGAGAGTTTGTCCATTGAATACCATCTTATTGTAGCCGGCATATTCTCCTGCCAAGGCCAAACTCGGAGAGTTCGAGGTCAGCATCACAGAGTTGGCTCCGGTGAGAGGCTTAATGTTTTCTCCACCTTTATCTGTGTATGTAGCAGAGATTACCAAGGCTCCTGTTGGGGAAGGTTGCTTGCTCAAAGTTGGGTCTACTGAACCTTTGGCAGGCAAACTTGGCTTGGCCTCATTTCTCAAGGACAGAATGTAGGTGACCAAAGCATTGGCATCAGCCGATTTCAAATCCGGATTGGCAGGCATGGCTGTTTCACCCCATACACCTCCGCCACCGTTTTTGATTTTGTTTAGGAGATAGTTTCGGTCTCTTTCTCTGTATTTTTTGGCTACCTCTGTATATGCGGGGCCTATTGAGGCTTCGTTTTCTTTGTGACAAGTTTTACAAGTTAAGGATTGCACCAGAGACTTCCCTGTCATGGCCTCGCTCATCACTTTGTGTCCCATGTCCGCTTCTGCCATGTCAACTCCTGACACGTAGTCTGCAGACACATACAGAGTACTCATATCCAAGTTGGCACCGGGCTCATCCGGGTCAGTGGCAGTCACCGTGTAGGATACTTTTTTGCCCGGGAAATAGAAGGATTGATTGCCGTCAATTACAATCTGAATCTCAGGAGCAGTATTTCCTGCATAGACACTCAGTGGAACACTCTCTCCTTTCAATCCTGCGGGATCATTGGCAGCCACACTTACCTCATAATCGCCGATGTTGGTGTAGGTATGGGTTAGGGTAGGTTCTGTGGTGGTTTTAGTCTCTCCATTACCAAGGTTCCATGTATAGGACAAGGGATCACTTTCCGGATCTGAGGCACTGGCAGTAAAGTTTACTGTCAGAGGATTTTGCCCTGAAGTTTTGTCTACAAAAAGACTGGTAACCACCGGTGCTCTATTGCCTCCGTTATAATCTATTCGGAAAAGACCTGCATCCGGATTTTTGGAAAACCATCCATTGCCGTATTCCAGAATGTAGATTTTCCCATCAGGGCCCATTTCCATATCCATTAGGGCATTAAACTTGGTTCCTGCCATGAATGGCTCCATTTTGTCAAAGCTGCCATCCTCGGTCATCGTCACCACTTTTACCCAGCCTCTGATCCATTCGTAGATGAAAAGTTTTCCGTCGAAATAATCCGGATATCGGGTTTCTGCTGGATACATTTCAGAGTAGTAAACTGGTCCTGCCATGGCATTTCTTCCGCCTGTCCCCACGGATGGGAAGTCTGGAGAAGCGGCATAGGGATACCAAATGAAAGCAGGATGCACTGGAGGCAATTGCTTTAGACCGGTATTATGCGGAGAATTGTTTACTGGGCCTGCCGGGTCAAAAGCCGGCCCTGTTTGGCCGGTTTCGTAGTTGAACTCGCGATAAGTATAATTATTTCCAATGATGTATGGCCAACCGAAATGTCCGGCTTTCTTCGCCTGATTGACTTCGTCATATCCTCTTGGACCTTTGATGTCCAGTGAGTCGTTGTTGGCATCTGGGCCAACTTCTCCCCAATAAAGGAACCCAGTCTTTTGGTCCACTGAGATTCGGTAAGGATTTCTCAAGCCTTGGACGTAAATCTCCGGACGAGTGCCTTCTGTACCTTGAGGATAAAGATTGCCCTCAGGGATAGTGTAGCTTCCGTCTTCATTGACTTTGATTCGGATGATTTTTCCTCTCAGGTCATTGGAGTTTCCTGAACTTCTTCGGGCATCGTACTGCTTGTTTCCCTCTCTACCATCCAAAGGTGCGTATCCATTGAGTCTATACGGGGTGTTTGGCTGATTAAATGGCGTGGAGTTGTCACCAGTGGAAAGGAAGAGATTTCCTTGTGCATCAAAGGCGATGGATCCACCGGTATGACAGCAGATATTTCTTTGGGAATATAATTCCAAAATCTCCTGCTCTGATCCCATGTCCCAAGCTCCATTGGCAAACTTAAATCGGGAAAGACGGTTGATTTCTTCAGTTCCTGTGGGGGAGTAAAAAACGTATACCCAATTGTTTTGAGCGTAATTTGGATCTTTCTGAAGACCCATGACCCCTTCTTCTGCATTGACTCCCTGAACCTCTGCCTTCCAATAGACATCTAGTTTAGCCACTTCCTTGAGTTCTCCAGTAGCATTATTGTAGTGAAGGATTTCCCCTCTTCTTTGTGCTACCAAAATGTCCAAGTTGGGCAAAACAGTCATTTCCGTTGGTTCGGTAAACTCTCCAATGGAAAGGGTGGTCTTGGTAAACCGGTTCTCTTCTGGAGTTCTTTTGGATTTGGCTTTGGAATAATCTAATTCTTCATTTTCTCCAATAGCATATTGAATTCCCGCCAAAAGGTGTTTTAGGAAATTTTCTTCAGAAAAGGATTCATGAGTATGCCCACCGCCGGTATACCAAGCTCTTCCTCCGTCAAACTCATGATACCAGGCAATGGGATGCTCTCCCATATCCATTCCGCCTTGATAGGAAGCCTCATCCAGCATTAAGATCTTTTTGGTATTGGGATTGACGTTTTTGTAGCTATACCATTCATCAGTTCTTTCGAAGGATTGAGGCAAAAAGTCCACGGAAGGATGTTTTTCTCCAGTTTTGGAGATTTTTCCCTGCTGAACATTGGGATGTGGATCATTGATGCCAGGATGGTCTGCAAAATACCCTCCTACCAATCGGCCATACCAGCCCCATTCGTACTCGGTATCGGCAGCTGCGTGGATTCCAACAAAGCCACCACCCGATTGGATGTAGCGTTCAAAATCTGCTTCCTGGAAATGATCCAGAACATCAGCCGTAGTGCTGAGGAAGATTACCGCCGCATATTGAGCTAAGTTTTCCTCGTTGATGTTTGCTGCATTTTTGGTGGTATCCACCTCAAATCCATTTTCTGCGCCTAGTTTTTGGATGGCAGCAATTCCGGAGGGAATGGATTCATGGTAATATCCAGCTGTTTTGCTGAAGATCAGGACTTTTGGATTGCCTTCTCGCTTTTTGGAACAAGCAACCAATCCCAATCCAATGAGCATAATCACCACGATTAGGCTCCTTAGGTTTTTTGGGTAATTCATGAGGTTTGAGAAATTTTTTTGGGGAAATTAGGAAAAAAGTCCAAATGCTTGATTGATAAGAAATACAAGGAGCGATATAATGGATCAATCGGTCGATTTTGTCGATGAAATCCCAAACTAAAGCATCCTTGCTCCCTCAAAAACTTCTACTGGAATAAATTCCGGGGACTTTAAAAATCTTTTTTCATAGCCAATTTGGATATGGCTTTTGAATTTTTCCAAAAAATCCGTCCTCACCAGATTGATCGTGCATCCTCCAAATCCTCCTCCCATCATCCGGGATCCTAGGACTTCAGGCATTGAAGTGGCTATTTGAGCCAGAAAATCCAGTTCGGGACAACTCACTTCAAAGTCTTGGCTCAGGCTGGTATGGGATGCATCCAGAAGTCTTCCGAATGTGATTAAATCTCCAGATTGGAGAGCTTTTGCGGCCTCATGAACCCGATCACATTCGGTGATGACATGCTTGGCTTTGGGGAAAAAAGATTTAGGAAGGATTTCTTCAATTTTTCCCAAATCGGAAATACTTAAATCTCTCAGTGTTATAATTTCAGGATAATTGGCCTGCAGCAGTCGGACACTTTCTTCGCAGGCCTCCCTTCGCTTATTGTATGCTGAATCTGCCAAGGAATGCTTCACTTTAGAATTGACTAAAATCAAAGAATAATTTCCAAGGTGTACCGGAATTTCCTGATGAGTATTACTTCGACAATCCAGCAAAAGTGCCTTTCCCTCTCTGCCAAAGGCTGAGGCATAAGGATCCATGATTCCGCATTTCACACCTGCATAGAGATGCTCGGATTTTTGGGCATACAAGGCCAAGTTTTTCTTTGGGATATCGAAGTCAAAAAGCGCGGATATCGCAGTTCCAATTCCTACCGAAAGTGCGGCCGAAGAAGAAAGTCCTGATCCTACCGGAATATTTCCTCCAATAACCATGTCAAACCCCTTTACTTCATAGCCAGACTGCTTCATCAGGGCACACATTCCCATAGCATAGTTTGCCCAGTGGCCTTTTTTTGGGGTAAATGAATCCAGATCAAAGCTGAATTCCTGTCCGAAGTCTGCAGAAATAAGCCGGCAGGAACGAATATCGTTTTTCTGAATTGCCACCCAAATTCCCTGCTTCACCGCAGCCGGAAATACAAACCCTTCTTGATAATCCGTGTGTTCTCCGATCAAATTGATCCTGCCTGGAGCAAAGGCAATTAAAGGTGAACCTGAAAAGTTGGAATGATAAGTAGGGAGGAGTTGGGGGTGCATTTGGTTGGTGAATAGGTTATTGGGAAAATAGTTATTGAGGTATTCAGGGTATAAGCCTAAAGAAATATCTAATTACCAATAACTAATAACGATTTACTTCTTTACCTCAAAATGCTGGGAAGACTTCCTAGGCACCAAGGTGGTTTCCAAAATAATCGAAATCGGATCTTCGGAGGCGATTCCGTCCAATTGATCCAAAAGATGGGTCGCTGCCAGTTTCCCCATTTCGTAGCCAGGCTGGGAGACAGTGGTCAGTGGAGGCTCGACCACAGCGGAAGTGGGATTGTTGGTAAAGCCTGCCAAGGCAATATCCTCGGGGATTCGGATTCCGTGGGCTTTCCAATCGGTCAGGACATCTACCGCCACCGGGTCAATCATACAGAATACCGCATCTGGTCTTGGGTCCAACTTTAGGATTTCTCGAGCAACTTGGATGTTTCCAACCTCCGTTAGATCTGTGATTTTGATCAAGGTCGGATCTTCTTTCAATCCGTATTCTTTTAATGCCTTGAGATATCCTTCCTTCCTTTTCTTAGAAATATAAAGGTCCTCTGGTCCAGAGATATAGACGATTTTTCGGGAACCATTTTCCAAAAGGTGCTTCACCACTTGGTATGCTCCTCCTGCATCATTGAAAGTAACCTTGGATACGGGAATATCTTCCTGTACCCGGTCAAAAAGAACGAAGTTGATCTCCCTATTGTAGAGGTCGTACAAATGCTCAAACCGATTAGTCTCCCGGCTCAGGGAAATGAGCAATCCGTCGACCTGACTGGATACCAGGGTGCGAATATTGGCTTTTTCCTGATCCAGAGACTCATTACTTTGGCAGATGATGACATTGTAACCCCGAGAATTGGCATGATCTTGAATTCCGCTGATACAGGAAGCGAAAAAATGAGAAGTGATTTCGGGGACGATGACTCCAAGGGTTTTTGATCGGGAAATCCGGAGAGATTGTGCCAGCAGGTTTGGCTGGTAATTCATCTCCTTGGCCATTTCCACGATTTTTCGCTTGGTTTCCGGATGGAGCTCTGGGGAGTCCTTTAGGGCTCTGGAAATGGTAGACACGGATACACCCAATTTTTTGGCGATCTCTTTCATCGTGACCTGATGCCCTTTTTTCATACTTCTTCCTTCTTAATTCTCAAAAATGCAATCGTCTGCAGTTACGAATAAAGCAAAGATTTTTAGAAAAACCGCTATTCCTGATAAACTGTGAATAAAACGGTTTCACCGACAGCCTTTAGTGTACGTGAGTCGATCAGGTCCATATTGTCCTGATGGGTATGATGGTAATGGCCAAATCCAAAGTCTGGGGAAAACTCGATAATATCGATCATCGGAATGCCTGCTTGTGAATTGACGAAGTAATGATCGTCTATGATCTCTGGAGCGTCTTTTTGGATAAAAAAGCCAGAATGGCCCAGTTGGGAAGCGTGACCCCATACTTTGGAAACAATTCCTCCTGCAAACTGTCTGGAATACCCTTCTCTGTAAAACCGTGCATTTTTCGCACCTACAAGATCCACCAATATTCCATAGTAGGCAGAATAATTGGGGATATGCTTGTTTTTGGACCAATATTGGGAGCCATGACACCACCACACTTGGGAGTTATTTCTTCCTGAAGACATTTCAGGCTCTCCGTCATCCTCTCCGTCAAAGAAAATAAAATCAATTCCCACTTCTGGCTTCAATCCCTGGCTGGAAATAGTCCTTGCAATTTCCAGCAGCACACCTACTCCGGAGGCCCCGTCATTTGCTCCGTCTATAGGTTCATTGATGCGCTCGGTGTCCTTATCGGCAATTCTCCGTGTATCCCAATGGGCTGCCAAAAGGATTCTTTTGGTGGCTTTGGGATTGTAGGAAGCAATGATATTGCTGAGATTCCAATTCAATCCATCGTAGGTTTTCACCTGGAAGTCCTGAGTCTGAACACTCATTCCATAGGATTCCATTTCAGCGATAATCCAGGCCTTGGTGGCAGCATGTCCCGGAGTGCCTGGGACACGAGGACCAAAGTCCACCTGCTTTTGGACGAAAGCATAAGCAGAATCGGCATTGAAGGCAGGGTAGGGCTTGACAACCACTTCGGGAACCTGCGTTTCTGTGTTTTTTTCGCCTGAACAAGCCCAGGCCAATATCAACAGGGCAAAAAGCCAAATCTTATTATTCTTCATATGCCCAGTCGATTTTGTCTTTCATGTCTTTGACCACAAATCCCATTTCTTTCAGGCCTGCGCGGATTTCATCCACTTTGGCGTAATCTCGGGCAGTTTTTGCTTCCCCATACAGCTTGAGCAAAAGATTCAGCATGGAATTCTGCACATCGCTTTTCTCCTCAATCAGCCCCAGAATATCTACCACAAAGGTGATGAAGGTATCTTTCATTTTCCGAAATACTTCTTCTCCCAAAGCGGCAGAAGAAAGCTGACCGGTGAAAATGGAATTGATCTTTTTCAGCAGATTAAACAGGTGACCGATAGCCTGAGCGGTGTTAAAATCATCGTCCATGGCCCGGTAGGCCGCAGTTATGCTGCTTTCGACCTGCTTGATTTGTTCTTGATCAGGAGATATTTCCGGATTTGGCGTGTATTCCAAAAGGCGGGCAATTCTCAATCCGTTGATAATCTTTTTGTAGCCTTTTTGTGCAGCCTTAAGTGCCTCGTTGGAAAAGTCCAAAGTGGAGCGGTAATGCGCTGTGAGCATGAAATAGCGGATCGTCATTGGGCTATAGGCCTGCTCCAGAAGCTTATGGTTTCCGGTAAAAAGCTCCTGCAGAGTGATGAAATTCCCCAAAGATTTGCCCATCTTCTGCCCGTTGATGGTGATCATGTTGTTGTGCATCCAGTATTTGGCTGGGTCTCGATGATTGCAAGCGTTTCCCTGCGCGATTTCACATTCGTGATGTGGAAACATCAAGTCCATGCCACCTCCGTGGATGTCAAACTGGGTTCCCAAGTACTTGCTGCTCATCGCTGTACACTCGAGGTGCCAGCCCGGAAATCCTACTCCCCAGGGAGATTCCCATTTCATCAGGTGTTCGGGGGCGGCATTTTTCCAAAGGGCAAAATCCACCGAATTGCGCTTTTCGCCCTGACCGTCAAGGTCTCGGCTACCGCTGATCAATTCGTCCAATACCCTGCCGGATAGCTTGCCGTATTTGTAGGTGTTGTTGTATTTCAACACATCGAAATAGACTGAGCCATTCACCTCATAGGCCAATCCTTCATTCAGGATCGCTTCTACCAAAGCTATCTGCTCTGGAATGTGGCCTGTGGCTCGGGGCTCAATGCTGGGTTTCCAGGTATTGAGCAAAGCCATGTCCCGATGATACGTGTCCGTGTATTGCTGAGCCACTTCCATGGGTTCGAGCTGCTCTAGCTTGGCTTTTTTGGCGATTTTATCTTCTCCTTCGTCCGCATCTCCAGTCAAGTGCCCTACGTCGGTAATGTTTCGGACATAGCGAACTCTGAATCCCAAATGAGTTAAGTAGCGGTTGACTGTGTCAAATGTGACTGCAGGTCGCCCATGGCCCAAATGTGCGTCTCCGTAAACAGTCGGCCCGCAGACATACATGCCCAAAAAAGGCGGGTTGATGGGTTGAAATTCTTCCTTTTGGCGGGAAAGCGTGTTGTATACTTTGAGTTGATGCGATTTCATTTTGAGATGCTAGAAGCGAGATTCAAGTCTCTAAAACCGGAAAACCGATTTTTAGGTTCGTGTTGCAAAATAGCGGATTTGGCTTGGGAAATGAAAAGAAATGGATGTCAGGGGCAGTTAACTTTTCCAAAGTTCTGCACTTTGGAAAAGTTAGAGTGACAAATTCCCATGAGACGATAAGGACTTTATATAGTACTTGCTGGATTAATTGGTGAAAGTGCGCTGAAAGCGCAACTTATAGTAGCCCCAAATTCAATTTGGGGCTTTGAACATTTGATTTTTGATTTTGAGCCCTGAATGGGCGATTTGTAATCTATATAGATCGTGCCGTTGGCACTCTTAAAACTCTTTTGAAAACCTACACCCAGAATTGAATTCTGGGCTGAGACAGAAAATGCCTTTGGCATTTAATCCTTTGGAGAGAGGGTATGACCCATCATAAAAAACAAAAAACCTCCGATCCTAATCGAACCGGAGGTCAAAGCTGATTTAAGAGATTAAAAAGAAGAGATTTTTAATTGGAAGATAAGTGCTTAATGAATTTTAAAATTACCATTAAGCAAACATCAATTTACCTTTTGGTTTTGGGATAGTTCTTCCTAATTCTAATGCTGTTTCGAGCCATTCAGAAATGACTGTTTCCGCATTTTTTAGCGCCTCAGCATAGGATTTTCCATCAGCTGCGCAACCAGCTAGTTCTGGGACCTCTGCGATGAATGACTGGTCTGCTTCACTCCAATAAATGATGATTTCGTATTTTGATTCAATTGTCATTTTCTTCGAGTTTTAATTGATACTTCAATATAAGGTTTCTTACTTGTTTCACCTGATAGGGTTTGGCTTTGGCCTGAATTTCTTGAATATTCAAAATTTCCTCTATCTCTTCTTTGGAGAAAATATGATGGCTTCCTTTGATCCTTTCAGCAAAACCAAAGAGGATCAATAATCTCCTGAGCTGTTCAAAATCAACATTAGCATCTGAAGTTCCTGAAAGAATCCTTATCAAAAGTTTTTGGTACTTCCCCATACTACTTCTAAAATAATGTCATTAAAAAGAATCTGAATTTTCAAATTAATCCGGATTTAATCAATTGGTTTAGAAAAAAACAAAAAACCTCCGATTCTATTCGAACCGGAGGTCTTGATACTAAATTCTAGCTACTTGATACTTCAAATTAATGTTTGAAGTGTCTCACTCCGGTCATCACCATACTCATGCCGTGGGCGTCACAGAAGTCAATGCTGTCTTGGTCTTTGATGGAGCCGCCGGGCTGAACCACGGCAGTGATTCCGGCTTCGTGCGCGATCTCCACACAATCCGGGAATGGGAAGAAGGCATCGGATGCCATTACAGCACCTTTCAGGTCAAAGCCGAATTCTCCCGCCTTGATGATCGCTTGACGGAGAGCATCCACACGCGAAGTTTGGCCTACTCCGGATGCGAAAAGCTGGGAATCATTGCTCAATACAATGGTATTGGACTTAGTGTGCTTGCAGACTTTGGCTGCGAAAACCAATGCGTCCATTTCCCTTTCACTTGGGGCAACTTTGGTCACCACTTTGAAATCAGACTTGCTTTCGGTAGCCAAATCCTTGTCCTGCTCAATCACTCCGTTCAGGAGAGTCTTGATCATTTTGGTGCCCGGAAGAGCCATTTTCTGACGAAGTAGGATTCTGTTCTTTTTGCCTTTCAATACTTCCAAGGCCTCTTCGGTAAATTCCGGTGCAATCAACACTTCGAAGAAAAGGGAATGCATTTCTTCAGCAGCCGCTTTGTCCACCGTCTGGTTGGTCACCAATACGCCTCCGAAAGCGGAAGTGGTATCCGCTGCGAAAGCCTTCTGGTAGGCTTCCTTCACCGTATCCGCAGTGGCACATCCGCAGGCATTGGTATGCTTCAGGATGGCGAAGGCAGTTTGTCCGTCAAATTCAGCAATCAGGTTGACTGCTGCATCTACGTCGACCAGGTTGTTGTAGGAGAGTTCTTTTCCGTTGAGCTGATCGAAAAGATTATCCAAGTCACCGTAGAAATGAGCCGCCTGATGGGGGTTTTCTCCATAACGAAGGGCCTTTGCCTTGTTTTCGGAAACCTTCAAAGCAGGAATTCCTTCGCTTTGGTTGAAGTAGTTGAAAATATGAGTGTCGTAATGGGATGACACTTGGAAAGCCTGAGCGGCAAAGTATCTTCTGTCTTCGATGGTGGTGCCTCCATCTTGGGCCTTCAGTTTTTCTTCCAATTCTCCGTACTGGTTTTTGGAAGCAATGATGATCACATCCTTGAAGTTTTTGGCAGCGGCACGAATCAGGGAAATTCCACCGATATCGATTTTCTCAATAATATCTGCTTCTGATGCGCCTGAAGCGACAGTTTCTTCAAATGGGTACAAATCCACAATGACCAAATCGATGGCAGGAATGTCGAATTCGGCTGCCTGAGCCACATCGCCCTCATTTTCTCTTCGATAGAGGATGCCTCCGAATACTTTTGGGTGAAGGGTCTTTACTCTTCCTCCGAAAATGGAAGGATAAGAGGTGAGTTCTTCCACAGGGATGACCTCAGCGCCTTGTTCTTCGATAAACTTTTGCGTGCCACCGGTAGAGTAGATTTTTATTCCATGTTGCTTAAGTAGGGCGATGATTGGTTCGAGGTTGTCCTTATAAAAGACTGAAATAAGAGCAGATTGGATTTTTTTGACAGCCATTTTTAGATGGAAAGGTGAGAAATCAAGAAGTCGCAAAGGTAGGGAAAATGAAGAGAATGAGGGGATAGACTCAAAGGATTCTTGTAGAGGAGGCCTCTAAAATATTGGAGTTTGGGATTGAGATATAGGTAAGCATATCTGGAAATGGCTTTAAAAAAGTTATTTCAGGATTTAAGATTTTCCCCATCTCTGAAATGAAGTCTTCTAAAAACCAGACCGGAGATGATGGTCAAGCTTCCTATGATCAAAAAGGTATAGCGGAAAGCTTGATGGACTTCAATGGGAATAAGCTTTTCATCCCCCTCAAAAAGTTTGAGAATCAATAGTCCCAAAGCTACCCCAAATCCAATCGACAATTGCTGATTGACCGAAAGCAGGGAGTTTCCGCTACTCGTGTGATAGGGGCGCAGGTCTGCGATTGCGATTGAGTTCATCGAGGTAAACTGAATGGAATTGAAAAATCCCAAAATGGCGATGATAGGCAAGTGCCAATAGATGGACGCTTCCAGACTGGGGAGGGCAAATGAACAAATTAGGCAGCCGATCAGAAAGGTGTTGAACATGAGCGTCTTTCGATAACCGATTTTGTTTAGAATTTGGATCACCACAGACTTGCCTAGCATGGCAGTCAGGGCCATTGGAGCCACGATCCAGCCTGATACCACGGCTGACTTTCCGTAGGCGATCTGAATCATCAAGGGCAGAAGCAAAGGAACTGAACTGATTCCCAATCGGGTGGCGAGATTACCAAGGATACCAACCCGGAAGGTTCTAACCTGAAAAAGGTCCAGTGGAAAGAGCGGGTTGTCCTCTCGCCTAGCATGGCGATAATAGAAATAGAGTAAAAGAAAGCCCAAAAACACTCCAATCAGTAAGGGGGTGAGTTGGACCGACTCGCCCAAAAGCTCAAGAGAAATGGAAAGGATAAAAGTGGCTGCTCCGAAAATCAGAAATCCTCTCAGGTCAAACTCTGATGAAGGAGAATAATAATCAGGCAGAAATTTCAGACTGAGCAAAATACCCAGGACAGCGATGGGTAGATTGATCAGAAATATCCAGTGCCAAGACAGATAGTCCACCATATAGCCTCCCACTAATGGTCCCAAAATCGGCCCGATAAGGGCGGGGACTATGGCAAAATTCATCGCTTGCACCACTTCGTTTCTGGGAAAGGATTTGATCAGGGCCAGTCGGCCCACAGGTGTCATCATACTGCCACCTACTCCCTGAATCACCCGGGAAAGCACCAGCTGATTGAGGTTTTGGGATAATGAGCAGAGGAGAGACCCGAGAGCAAAGACCATCAATGCCCCGATAAAAACCCGCTTGGTACCAAATCGGTCCGCCATAAATCCACTGATGGGCATCAGCAAAGCCACGGTAAGGACGTAGCTGATGATGGCATTTTGCATATTCAGCGGAGACTCATCAAGGTCATAAGCAATGGCTGGAAGGGAGGTGTTCAAGATGGTGGAATCCAGCATCAACATAAAAATGGCTGTAGCCAAGATGACGGGAAGGATTTTTTTGACCTGATTGCTTACCGGTACTTGAGTCATGGTTTAATGAAAAAAGCTTATTGGGAGGGATTAATTGGCTGGTTTTGGAGTACAACAATCCTCCGATTTCCTATTCTTGAAAATAGGCCTAAAATCTTGTTTTTGTATTGGTTTTGGGTTGAGTAGAAGGAGCTTAATTTTCAAAGGGAGTTCTTGCTTAGTGTCTCAGCCACTTCCATGGCGCATCCCCAAGCTACGGTAAATCCAGCTCCGCCATGACCGTAATTGTGAAAGACATTTTGGAAATCAGCGTCAAATTCAAATCTGACGGTACTTCGTTTAGGCCGTAGGCCTACCACGATTTCCAGAATCTCAGGTTGGTTTTTTATCCCAAAGTTTTTGAGTCTTTCCAAAATTAATTCGGTATCTCTTCGGTCTTCGGATTCATTCCAGTCGTAGTCATAATCGGTACCTCCTATAATGGAATCACCGCTTCTTCCGATGATGTAAGAAAGTGCACCTTTTTGCGTAGGGTCGGCAAAGGAGGGGATATCCAGCTTTTCTGCCCGCAAAATCTGACCCCGCATGGGATGCAAATCCTCGTCTTTACAAAGCGATTTGGCTCCTAAACCTGTACAATTCACTACCAGGGTATCTTGAGAAGCTATTTCTTCCAGGCTGTTGAAAGTTTTCAATTCAAAGGTTCCGCCCAGATTCAGGAATTTCTCAAATAAATAAGGAAGATAAAGTGGAGGTTCGGTCAAGGGTACATCAGCAATCAGCCCTTTTTTCATTCCTTTTGGGAGCTCATCCCATGTGGCTTCTCTCACCGTTCCTGCAGGCAACTGATGAACCCATTCCTCGTCCTTCAGGTCTTTGTAGGCATTTAAGAACGAAATCATCGATACCCCCGCAGCATATTCGGACTCTTTTTCATAGCGGGCATAGCTGACTGCTGCCCATCGATCCACTTTTTTTCTGGGCTCGATAGTATAGGGAAACCACACCGCGCCGACTTTATGGGATAGGGTATAATCGAATTTCTCTTTGGCAAAAAGGCGAACATCAAAACCTGCCTCTTGTAGGGCTATGGCAGAAGTAAGTCCAATAATTCCTGATCCGACGACAGTGACCTTTCTGGCTTTCATTCAGAAGTATTATGCGATTCTAAGGATCTTTTCCATCTTTTTGCCTTTGGCCAATTCGTCAACCAACTTGTCCAGGTAGCGAACTTTCTGAGTCAAGGGATTTTCGATTTCCTCCACCCGGTATCCACAAATAAGTCCGGTGATCAGATGGGCATTGGTATTTAGGTCTGCCTGATCAAAAAAATCATGAAAGCTGACTTTTTCATGGATTAATGATTGAATCTTCTCTTTCGAAAAGTTGGTGAGCCAAGTGATGACTTCAAGAAGTTCTTCTTCTGATCTTCCCTTTTTCTCCACTTTGGCTAAATAATGAGGGTAAACGGAGGAAAAAGTCATTTTTGCGATTCTTTCGTCAGAGTTCATGATTGGCTATTTTGGTTGAAACCATCGAATCCAGTCCTGTTCAGCAGCGATGTAGCCAAAAGAGGCAAAATAGTTAGTTTCCAATAGGCCTTCCATCATTTCTTTAGCCCTTGCAGTATCCTGATTGTACAAGTACCAATTGGCCACCCCATAGCGTACGGCATCATTGGAGGGGCTGCCTCCCGGGCCTTGCTGAATCAGAGAATCTACCGGAATCCAACCTTTGTACAATCGACAAAGGTCTGCATAGCTTTGATTTTCGATCACGGTAGAATCTGCGTGAATGGGCGCCAAAAGGGAATCGGCTTTGGCTGGATTGCCGAGTCGCTGCTGAATCATGTAAAGCCAATGCGTACTGGAGACAATATTGTCATAATGGCTGCCGCTTTCCCGGCATTTCACGTAAGCTTCATAAGCTTTCTCATAGTCACCCACCAAGTAGTAAGCCAATCCGAGATGGTAGTAAATATTGCTGTGAAGCGAGCTGACCGGGATATTCAGGGCATTGGGCATGCCGTCCGGTTCTATTTCATTGGGAGTGCCTTGGATCAATTCTGCTGCTTTTTCCAGGTCGGAAATGGCTTCATCAAACTCCCGGATAGAAATATACCTGTGCCCTCGATGACGGTAAAGCTTGGGTTCGCTTGGGAATTTCTCAATTCCCTGAGAAAATATCTGAATGGCCTGATTGTACTGACCCAAATAGGCAATCCTTCTTCCATACCAAATCAAGGCTTCCACATCCTCAGGATTCGACTCGTAGATGGCTTTTGCTTCCCGATATTGGGTTTGAAGTTTTTCGGAAGGCAGAGCTATAGAATAGGTTTTACCCAACGGAGTAATAAAGGTAGAGTCACTTGCAACTTCCAAATGAGAGGATTCCTGCGAAGAAGGACTACAGGCGATGGTTAGAAAAAGAAGACTTAGAAATGAAAGGAAACGCATGGTGCAGGGGTTTAGATAAAATGGAAATTAAATTTATTCTCCTGATTTGAAAATCCGGTCCATAAGTACCCATTTTTCTCCGGGTTTGGACCAAGGCAAAGGTTGCTGAAATCCCCACATCAATTCCTCCCACTTGGCAATGATGGGATTTGCGGCATCCATTTCTGCTTTTTTCTCGAAAGTAAACTCATCCACTGTTTCCAAAATCATAAACATCCGGTTGCCGGTCCGAAAGATTTCAATATTCAATATTCCACAGTCAATATCATGCTGAGTCACTTTCGGCCAGGCTGCTCCGGGAGCATGATGGGCTTCGTATTTTTTGATGGATTCAGGATCGTCTATAAGATCAAGGGCTAGGCAATATCGTTTCATGGTGTGGAGGTTTGGGAGTTGGGGAGAATGGGAGTTGGGAAGTATGGAGGTAAGGAGGTATGGAAGTTAGGAAGTCATTGTGCCATATATCTAGCGAAAGTATTTTTTGAATTGATTGATCGTTTGTTTTGCTGCTTCGTCTGGACTGGGGTAGGGGAAAGCTTCTGCGGAAATGTATCCCGAGCAGTTAATTTCCTTGAGCGCTGCGGCAATCGGTGCCATGTCTGTATGCCCAAAACCCATAGGTTTTCGGTTGGAATCAGCAAAGTGCACGTGCCCTATGTATTGACCAAAATCAAGAATGCTTTGAGCACTATTGTCCTCTTCGATATTCATGTGGAAAAGGTCAGCCAAAAGGCGAATTGCTCTCAAGTGATTTCGCTTCAAAAACTCACTCCCTGCATGAAGGGTATTGATGAGATTGCTTTCATATCGGTTCAAGGGTTCATAAATCAAGATTACCCCAGCCGATTTGGCGATTTTTCCCAACTGGGAAAGCCCTTCGGCCAACAAGTCTAAGGCATCCTCTTTAGAATGTCCTGTTGGAATATTTCCCTGCATGGATCCGATGATCGCTGGTGCGCCAAACTGAGCTCCGAAATCGATCATTTCTGCTATATAGTCAATCGCTTTTTTCCGGATTTCGGGATCGGGGTCGGTGAGGGTTAGGCCATGAAGTACCTTCCCGGCACCCGTTCCCACTGCCGCAAGTTCGAGTCCGTAATGCTTGAGCTGGTCTTGAAGGTGGTTGGCATCCAGATCAGAACCCGATCGGGTAAAGAGTTCTACTCCGTCAAAACCCAATTCAGCAGCTTTTTTTAGACTTTCTTCCAGATTATGCCAAAAGATCCAAGGACCGATGGACATGGTTTCTATAAGATTGAGTGTGACGGCAGATTTGATCATTGGTCTTCGAGATTGAGCATGATTTTAATGATCTCTTGAGGATTGCTGGCCCATTCTATGAGGGTGGCGGGGCCTTCTTCGATTGAAATGGTTTTGGAAATAACTGCTTCCACCGGGAATTTGCCGGATTCGAGGTATTCGATCACCTCGGGGAAGTCGGTTTTGCCCACACAGTTCCTCGAACCCAGGATTTCTATTTCCTTTTGGACAAAAAGGGAGGTATTGAACTCCACGGGAGCTTTGGCGTAGCCGATGCAGACTACCCGGCCCAGAAAGGCCACTTCTTCTACTGCACTTCGGTAAGTATTTGGGCTCCCTACTGCCTCGATAATTACATCGGCCCCGTCTCCTTGGGTGATTTCTTGTAGACGATCGTGGAGGTTTTCTAAGCTTGGATTTATGGTATGAGCTACCCCGATTTTCCGGGCCACTTCCAGCTTGCTTTCATCCAGATCAATGGCAATGACCTGAGCGCCTCGATTGACCGCAGTTGCCACTGCTCCAAGACCTACGATTCCGCAACCTAAAACCGCAACCCGGTCTTCAGCGCTTATTCGTCCTCGGCTGACTGCATGAAAGCCTACAGTTAGAGGTTCCACCAAAGCAAGTTCTCGCAGGCTCAATTTTTCCGAAGGAAATACATCCTGCCAAGGTGCCGTAATGTATCGCGTCATAGCCCCTGGTCGGCGAACTCCCATGGTTTTGTTGGTTTTGCAGGCATTGGGCCGGCCTTTTCGGCAGGCTATGCAAGTGCCACAGGCGAGGTAGGGATAAAGGGTAACCCGAGTTCCGATAGAAAGGTCCTCTGGAACTTCAAGTCCTTTTTCGACAATCGTTGCACCGACCTCATGGCCGAGGATATTGGGATATTCCTGTAGGGGGAAAAGTCCTTTGAACCCGTTCAGATCTCCTCCGCAAAACCCCACCATTCCTACCTCAAGTAGTACTTCTCCCGCTTTTGGGCTCGGTTTGGTAATTTCCCGAACTTCTGATTTTCCGACTTCGGTGAGAAAAAGAGCTTTCATTTCGATCTACGATTTAAGAATTCAGATTTACGAGATTTTTAAGAATCTCAAACCCTTCTAAAGGGAGCCTAACTTTTCAACTTTAAAACCTTACAACTTTACAACCTCTTTCTTCTCTCTCTCCGATTCCTGTCTGCTCAAATATTATTCTCCGCCTTTCCTTCAAACCATATTCGGTTTTTGACCGGCTCGACAAGCGTGAGGATTCGATCTATTAATTCTGAAGGGATTTCTAAATCTACTGCTTCGAGATTTTCCTGGACAGTTTTGACTTCACACATCCCTACTATCGTGGTAGAAATAAGGGGGTGATCCATCGCAAAGCGCAGGGCTACTTGGCTCAGCTTGTATCCAAAGCTTTGGCAAAGGTCCAACAAAACGGGCTGCATGGCCTTTACTTCTGCCGGAGAGCGGTGCCAAGGAGGCAAAGGAGCATCTGAGAGGATGCGCTGCATCAATGGGGCGGCATTCATTAGTCCAAAATCCATTTCCTGTGCGAGCGGAACTAATTCATTATTGATCTCATCCTCCAGCAAGTTGTAATGAGCCCAAGAAAGCACCGTGTCGGGATTGGTTTCGCGAGCAATCTGGGCAAGATACCGGACTGGCAATCCGGTGATGCCCCAGAATCGAGCTTTCCCGGACTTGACCACTTCTTGGATAGCAGGGACCGCTTCCTCCAGAATTATTTGCTTATCTACAAATTCAATATCATGGAGCTGAAATAAGTCCAGGTAATCGGTTTTCAGTCGGGTGAGCGATTCATCGATGCTTTGGAGGATACGTTTTCTGGAAAAGTCAAAGTGTTGAAGATCGTACCTTCCGCATTTGCTGGCCAGAATGATCTCTTTGCGCCTTCCTTCGATCGCTTTTCCCAATCTGCTTTCCGCCAAAGTCAGCCCATAAAAGGGAGACACATCGATGAAATTCACCCCATGATCTAAAGCCAAATGAACTGCCGAAATGGCCTCTTTTTCATCCACGGGATCAAAAACATTTCCCATTGGGGAGGCACCAAAGCCTAAAATGGAGACTTCTAGTTCGGTTTTGCCAAGTCTGCGATACTGCATAGGTAGATTAGGTAAATCTGCTGACGGATAGGTTTAAGCAAATTAGAAGATTTTTGCAAAGAAGGAATCCTGAAAAATGGGGATCGGTCGAAGTCCGATTTATTTAGATAAAAAAAAGAGGACTTACTCCCCTTTGACATATTTTCTCCAATTGTGCTGCTCTTTGAATCCCAATACTTCCCGGATTTTCCGATTGGAGAAAAGGGCTTCATGCTCTTCCAAATCTCGAGTAAGCGGTACTCCCGGAAAAAAGCGTTCTGCCAGTTCCTTGCTTGGAATGATGGCTCCATTTTGGTCATTTCCAGCATTGAAGATCTGATAGCCCAAACCGTCCTTTTTCAGGCATAAATCCACGATTTGCCCCAAATCACGGGCATCGATGTAGCAGAAGGCATTTCTTCTTCTCACCTCAGGGTGCTTGAAGTAATAAGGAAAAAGTTGCTGGTATTCGTGGGGCTCGATCACATTGCCAATCCGAAGGGCATAAATATCCACTCCCGTTCTGCGCTGAAAAGCCTGGGCAGTTTGCTCATTGACTACTTTGGATAGCCCATAGCTGTCCATAGGATTGACGTCGTATTCTTCATCAAGAGGTAGGTAAGCCGGGTCGGTTTTTCCATCTGAGAAGCAAATCCCATAAGTCGTTTCCGAAGAAGCAATGATGATCTTTTTGATGCCGAGTTTGACTGCTGCTTCGATCACATTATAGGTCCCGACGGTGTTGACCCGAAAGGTTTCATTGTCGGGCTTGATCAGTATACGTGGCACTGCGGCAAAGTGCACCACCGCGTCAAACTTAGGGACTCCTGTTCCCGGCTCCATTTCGTCAAATCCCGCATACATGCTCATAGCATTGAACATCTGTCCTGAATCCGTAATGTCAGCTGTGAGATTGTCCACTCCGGGATGATTCAAAGGAGTCAAGTCTACATTGAGAACTCGGTGTCCTTGGTCAAGCAGGTAGGGGATGACGTGTTTTCCGGCTTTTCCGGAGCCTCCGGTGAAGAATATTCTCATGGTGAATTTTTGTCTTTAATTAAGATTTTATTTTTTAAACGAAAATAGAAATAAATACGTGGCTCTTAGTGAGTAAAACAGAAGATGCTTTTAGGTTTTAGCCTTGAGAAGCAACAATTACAGTTGTATCCCTGAAAATTTTTAATAAGAACCATTTCAAACTTATTCCTTAACTACAATCTGGGTATCCTCCGTTCCGGCATAGAAGACCACGATTTCGGCGGGCACATTTCCCTCATTTTTTCCATAATGCACCTGATTGACCAGCTCGATGATGGGATCTCCGGCTTTCATTTTTAGTGTATTTCCTTTCGAGTCCACCACGGTCAGTTCACCGCTGAGCAAAACGCCTGCGTTGATGACCGGGTGATAATGTTTGGGCAATTCGGAGTGGGGAGGAATGGTCACTTTCACAATGGAAATCTTCGGCTTGCCCGAGGGATAAGCTGGAAGAGAGTCCCCGTTCCAGGATTGGAAGGATTCGATAAGAAGCTCTGAAGTAGAAGTTTGGGAACCTTCCTTTTGGCATCCTAGTAAGGCTACCAAAAGAAGGCTTAAAAATAGGTTTTTCATGATAAACTAGGTTTGGGTTTAGAGTAGGGATGGGTTAGGGAACTACATTTTTGAAACCAAAATCAAGGTCAAACCGATAGAAAATACTCCAAAAAACAAGATCGATCCCAAAATCTGAACCAGAAACCCCTTGACTATGGAGATTCCCCAACTTTGACCAAAAAGATCTCGGTAGGCCCAAATGGCATAAATGTAGCCCAGAAGGAGGTAGATCAGGTACAAACTCATATTGTCAAACAGCTCGGATACCAGAATGAAAGGTATGAAAATCAGTGTCATCTGATTGAAGATAAAGAGATTGGCTATAAACTGTTCCCAATAGGTAAGCCCTGACTTTTTGAAAAAAAGGTAGGAAAACAAAGCAACAAAAAACACGGCCACTGCAAACCAAAGGGAAAGGTAATCTATAAAGACAGACTGGTACACTTCGGAGAATTGCTGATTGAAAGCCTGCTGTTCCGGACTCATGCTGGCAGATTCTGCCCCGTTCAAAGCCATATTTTGCTTGATCCAGAAGTCATACTTGATCGTGAGAAAAGCACTGACCCCCACCACAAAGAAGAAGTACCGAAGAGGATTGGTGATGGTGAGCCTATCCATATCGAGATGTTCCCGGATGATTTTGCCCGGAAATTTAAACAAACCGATGACGGTGTAGACTATCCCTTGGTCCAGTTCAAAAATATCCAGAAAACTCTGCAGGAGATTGCGGAAAGTAAAGCGTCTTATCTTCTTTTCCTTGGTAATGACAGTCTCTTCGACTTCCCAAATTTTGAGTGGCTCCATGTTGGTTGATTTTTAGAGAAAAATAAAGAAATAATCCCAGCCTTTTGAGCTGGGAATAGGGGTTTGGGCCTGTTTTTCTGAAATTTATCTCTTCAGTCTGACTGGGATTTAGGATAGAAACCCCGTGAATCATAGATGGGGCTGCATGGATAAGGGCTTCGCTTTTGTGTTTGATATTTGGCTTGAATGACTGCAATAGGCTATACTTCAATGCCAGATATTTTATTCTATATCAAACACCACCTTGCGTAGGATCCCGTTGTTAAAATTGAATTTGCCCATAGATTCATATTCTTCATTGACAGGTAGGCCTTCGTCTCTTCCGATATCGAAGGTTTCATGTCCTGTGAAAGCAGCATAGACAGTTGCGGTAAGGTCCATTTCTCCTACTTTTTGGTCATTGATGAAGAATTCTACCAAAGACGGTCCATTAAGTCTTGCCTCCTTCATGGTGTGCTTCAAGGTGATTTTGACTTCACCAACTGGAATTTTTACGTTTCCATCGAAGTCATGCCAATAAAGCCCTAATGTGGAGTAGCTGTATCTAAGCTTGCCGTCTTTGATAAATAGGGCCTGACCTCCCAATCTCTCCCCTACGGCGTAGATGATTCCTTCCGTTTGAGCGGTAGTAGTCATATAGGCGTTTATCTCGTAATTGGTGGACTTGATCTCCGGACCGGCAAGTTCGGGGACCCGATAGACGTTGGGAGTGAGTTCCCAGTGTTTTTTGGCTGCTCGCTGAGGATTGGACTCAGGCTGGAGAGACCTTCCCATGGAGCCGCCAATGGGAAACACATCGTATTTTTCTGCTTCCTTCCAAAAAAGCTCCTCCAATTCTTTGACTTTTTCAGGGTATTGATCAGCCAAGTTCACTGATTGGATTGGGTCTTCATCGACATTATACAATTCCCATTCGGTATTCAGAGGATCAAAGTTCTTTAGGGCTTCAGGATCTACGGTCCAGGGTACCCGGTAGGGTTTACCGGAGATGGTCCATCCCTCATGGTATAGTCCTACAAAACCGGTCATTTCAAAGTATTGGGTGGGATGGTTGGTTTTGGCATCCGAATCATTCCAGGCATAAGTCAGGGACTTGCCCGGGTATTCTTTTCGTTTTTGGCCGTTTACGTAGTCAGGTGTAGGCACTCCGGTCACTTCCAAAATGGTGGGAACGATGTCAGTGATATTTTGAAATTGCCTTCTCCATTCGCCTTTGGCTTTTATAGCTTTGGGATAGCGAATGGCAGTCGCGGCAATAGTGCCGCCAAAATGTGAGGCGATTTGCTTGGTCCATTGGAAGGGTGTGGAAGAAGCATAGGACCATCCTACCGAATAGTGATTGGCAAGATGAGGCCCGCCCCACTCCTCAATTCCTCCAAATTCTTCCAGCTTTTCCAACTGTTGCTCCATGGATATTGGAGGGAAGCCATTCTGGAACAATAATTCAGAAAAAGTTCCTGTGGGCGTCCCTTCTGCAGTGACACCATTGTCTGCGGTCAAATAGATTACCAGAGTATTGTCCAGTTCTCCCATTTCCTCAAGTCGATCTATCACTCTTCCCACATGATGGTCCACATGCTCCATAAATGCAGCATTGACCTCCATTTGTCGGGACAAATATTTCTTTCCTTCCTCACTGAAAGAGTCCCATTCGGGAATTACTTCTGGCCATTCTACCAGCTGGGCATTTTCAGGGACTAAGCCTAGTTTCTTTTGCCTTTCCAATAATTCCTGCCGGTAAGCATGCCAGCCTTCGTCGAATTTCCCTTTGTACTTGTCTCTCCATTCTTCAGGGACCTGAATCGGGGCATGTACCGCTCCCGGGGCATAATACATAAAGAATGGATTGTCTCTCAGTCCCTTCCAGTTGTCCAGCCACTTGATCGCTTGATCTGCCAAACCATGAGAAAGGTGGAATGTAGAGCCGTCTGCATTGGTTTTGGGTGTTTCTATAGGGGTGGTGTTTTCATAGAGCAAGGGATGAAACTGATTGGTTTCTCCTCCTAAAAAGCCCCAGAAATATTCAAATCCCCAGATTCCTGTGGGCCAGCTTTCAAAAGGTCCTGCGGGAGAAGCCTCCTCCATTGGGGTGTTGTGCCACTTGCCAAAGGCTGAAGTGGCATATCCATTTTCAGTAAGAATTTTGGCAATGGAAGGGGTGCTATAGTCGATCTGGGAATTGTATCCCGGATAACCAGTGGCAAACTCGGAAATAATTCCAGTTCCAATTTGATGAATATTGTAGCCGGTCAAAATGGAACCACGACTCGGAGAACAGACGGCAGCTACCGAAAAATGCGTGTATCTAATCCCTTCATCCCCAATCCGGTCAAAAGTCGGGGTTTGCATGACCCCGCCAAAAGAAGAGGCATTGGAATAGCCCGCATCATCAAGCAGGATAATCAGAACGTTGGGAGCGCCTTCCGGAGCTTTGGGAGGGCCGATAAAATAAGGTTTGGAATCTGCCAGCGTTTTTCCCTGTACCCCTTTCCATTCTTCATTGGGATAGGGGATTGAGTTTTCTGAAGAAGTTGGAGCGGGTTGTTGGCAGCTAAATAAGATTCCGACTAGTCCGAAGAAGAGAGAAAGCTTTTTCATTGGTCTGGGTTATTGATACAAAAAAACAGGCAAGAGGACGGGCTTCTTGACACTTTTTTAAAATAGGAATTGAAATAGAAATTGTCTTGGACAGGGTTGTCTAATCTGGAGGATTTACCTCCTTTTTTCAAAAATTAAAATCAAGAAATCGCAGAGTTTTGGCTTATTGATTTTTTGGCGAAACAGACCCGGAGAAGAGGCCAAGGGTGTTTTCCATAATCTCCATTGCCAAATCAATCATGCTTTTCACGGTAAATTGGTTGGGATCCAAGCGGATATACCACGCATCGGTCAGGGTATGGTAGAATTGGATAAACTCTTCATCGGTACCGCTGGATGCAAATAGACTCTTGATTTGAGGTAGAAGAACAGTTAAAGCCCGCTCGTTTGCGCTTTTGTAAAGTGAATAGAAATCCTCCTTCTCTGAATGCAAAAGCAGTTGGCGGTGAAAAAGTATCCCTTCTTTGTGGGAATAAATGACCTCATAAAGATCCGGAATCAGATTCTTTACCTTCGATTCCAGTTCGATTATGTAGTCGTTAATTTTTTCCTGATGGAGGGAAAACAGCTCTTCCAAGAGCGCTTCTTTGGAATCAAAATGATAATAAAGGGAGGCTCTGGGAAGCTTGTTTTTCTCTGAAAGGGCTTTCAGACTGAATTTGGGTCCTGCCTTTACAAATTCAGAGTATGCTGCATTAACCCATTTTTCTTTAATCCCTTGTTCTAATCCCATAGCTGAATCTAAAATTCAATTTTTGGAAATCCTATTGAGAACTAATCCTTTTTAACGAATGATTAATTCTGATTTTGAATCCAGATATCCTAAGGACTGTAAAAATTCATCGGCCTTTCGAAGGGTCTTTTCATAAAACTCAAAATTCCTGTAATTGAAAAAGCCGTGAGGCTGCCCTTCGTAGAGGAAAAGCTCGCATCGGCTTCCCACTTTTTCCATGACGGTTTGGTAATACTTCATGGTCTCCACTGGGATCAAGTTGTCTTCGGTGCCTAAGAAAATCACGGTAGGAGGAGCTCCTTGCCGAATGTTGTGAAGTGGAGAAAAGTCCGGGTAAGCCTCACCAATCCGCTCAAAGCCATAACCTCCCGGACCGTTGTCGATGACAGGATTGAAGAGGACCAATGCAGTAGGCTTGCAGCTGATACTCAAGTCATCGGTTGGGTCATTGTAGCCATCGATCAGGGCTGTGGCTGCCGCCAAATGACCTCCCGCTGAACCTCCCGATGCAATGATTTTTTCGGGATCAATTTGGAATTCCATCGCGTGACTTCGGATAAACCGCAACGCTGACTTGGCGTCCATGAGGGATTCAAAAGGTGTGGTTTGATTTCGGGAGCTTACCTGATATTCGGCCAAAAAACATACTATGCCCCGCTCCGAGAAATACTTTGCTTGGGGCTCAAACTGAGCGGTATTGCCACCCGTCCATCCCCCTCCAAAGAAGAAAACCATTGCTGGAAACCCATTTTCATCTGGTTTTCCATCTGGGCGGTAAACTTCGAGGCTAAGCTCTAGGGTGTCTATGGTTTTGTAGACTACTTTTTCCTGAGAAAAGGAAAAGGTCACGGAAAAAAACGAAAAGAAAAAAAGAAGGAGGGCAATTTTGCCATTACTTGACTGCATGATTACAAGGCTTGAGTCAGGATTGATTTTTAACTGTCTCCCTTAAAATGCAAAATGTTTTATTCAATTCCATGATTACTAATCCTAAAGTCAGAGGATAGAAATGGTAAATCTTAATGATTATTGATTTTGCGGAAATATAAATGGGTTAGATCTACCAAAGATTGAATTTTTAAATGCAACCAGAAAAAAATCCCGCCCTATCCAGTTGAGATTTATTTCTACCAATAGGGCGGGATGGATTATTTTTTTGATTTGGGTCAATCAATATTTGCCACTCATGCTGACCTTTGAAATAAAGACTCTTCCATATCCTCCGGCAGCAGGTGCCGCGCCTAAGATGACATAGTCCAAGTTTTCGGTTCCTTTCAGATCGAAGGTGAGATTCTGAACCGTGTTGTTGTCAGCCAGTCTACTAAGTCCTAGGTTTTCTAAAGTTCCATCCTTTTTTTGCAGCCATACATAGACTTCATAGGGCTGATCCCTTCGGATCGATACTTTCAGTTCATTTACTGCAATGAGTTGATTTGCAGGAATTTTTATTTGGTTTTTCTGTGATGCTTCAGGGTTGAGCAGATTATTTCTGTCAGGCCCACCATATCTACCTCCTCGAAGCTCATTTCCACTTTGGGTGAAAGACTGGAATACCCATCCTTTTACTGCCAGTTTGTCGCGGGATGTAGTGGCAAAATCAATATCGAAGATTTCCCCTTCCTGAACGGGCTTAGACTTGGTCAGTTTTAGGATTCGGGTACCTGCCGTTCCATTTGCAATTATTACCAATTCGTCCTGAACCGCCACACCATTGGCAGAGGCATTTACATCGAAAGTACCGAGGATTTCTAATTCATTCCCGATCAAATCAGCTACATAAAGCCCAGAAGCTCCATTGGCCATAAATAGGGTGTTTCCGTCCGCCACCAGCCCATTGGCTACAATATCAGAATCAGCAACGCCATCGATTGGCTTCATTTCCAAAGTTGTGATCAGGTCACCTTCCACCGGATTATAGATCAAAACTCCATCAGGACCTCCTGCGACAGCTAAAAAGGAATTGAAATAATCCACCTGGCCTTTTGCTTCGGGATTGCTTGCTCCTGCTATGGAAAACTGATTGATCAGGGTTAAATTTTCATCCAAAACTGCTATTCTTCCTGGTTCACCTTGAAGTACCGCTGCGGTGGTATCCCCGATGGATACTGAGCGTGCATTGGGCAGATCAATAAATCCAATGCGTTGGAATTGATCATCAAGAATGGTGAGACCTCCTCCGCTATTGCCAGAAGTAGCAAGATAACTTCCAAAGCCCCTTTCTGTGTAAGTACCGACAAAACTGGGCAAATCTACTTGGCTATACTCATCCGTAGCTTCTGATGCCTCATTCAAACGGATTTTCCCTACGATGGCTGGAGAATTTAATCCACTTACTTGGTCAATATCCAAGGCTCCAGCGAAGTACAAATGCTCTCCTTCAATGTAAGCGTCACTGACCGAACCATCCTCAAAGAGGACTTGAGTGACCAATCTTGGAGAATTGGGCTGGGAGATATTGACGATGTCGATTCCCCCCAAATAGGTACTACCTTCAAAGTTGTAAGAAATGGCCAAAAGGTTTCCTGTAATTCTGACATTGGCGGCGCGGAGGCTTTGCCCTTCTAACTCCGGTGGTTTGACTTCGCTGAGAAGCTCCAATTTGAAATCCACGGACTGAACTCGTGAGGAAGGTAGATTCGGTTGGAAGAGAGGAAAAATAGTCCCAGCCTGAGACACATCTACCCGAGCTCCTATTACACTTTGATCAGAATCCAATCGGTATGGGATTTCACCTTTGGCTGTTGGACTTTCTGCCTTATCGTTGCAAGACCAAAAGATCATGCCTGAAACCAAAATTAGAAGAAGTGCATTGCGTTTCATAAGTAATTAATTAACAAGACAAAATTACCTTATAGGCTTGTAAATCAATTCATTGTCACTAAATTTTTATGCATGCTAAAAAAGCTATTTCTATGCTTGAAAAATGTATTTTTTTTCGTTTTTGGCAAATTTTCAATCCATCCAAGTATGGGTTTGGGCTAAATCGATAAGGTCTATCGATTAATATTCCAACTGATGCAATTCAGAATGCCTCCATCTTTTGCGAGCTCATTGGATTCGATAGGAATGATGGAGTCCTTAGGGAAAGCCTGCTTCAAAATCCGAATTACCTCTTGATCTTCCTTGAAGTCGAAACTAGGAACGAAGATTACCTTTTCCATCTGCAGGTAATTGATGTAATCCCCGTTGGCATAGGAATTATTGGGATTGTCATAAATGGGATAGGGGAGTTTGATTACCTCCAGCCCTGTGTTGTGAAGGGCAATTTCGAAGGCCTGGTAGAACTTTTTGGGTTCTTTGGAATAATCATTGGCCAAGATGGTTTTCTCGTCCACGAATCGAACCATCCCATCTGCATGTCCGGTAAAATCCCCGGGTTGGGCAGGAATGAGAAAAATCTGATCCAATTCCAAAAGGTTTTTGAGTTCAGTCAAAAGTGCTTTTCTCTCCCAAGCGGGATTATCCTCAAAAATCCGATCTGTCACAAAGGCCTGATGGGCAGAGCGCACCAAATTTCCCCCATCTAAAATGATCTCGGATTTCTGGGTTTGGATTCCCAAAGACTGGCAAATCCAATCGACATCAGATTTGGTCTTTTCATATTTTTTGAATCGAAGATAGCTGGGGTCGTATCGGAACTGGACAAACTTCTTTCCAACCTGAATCGGCATGTAATCCACTGCCCAGACATCTTTGGTGCCAGGTAAAAAGCCAAAATCAACTTTATGCTTCTTTAATTCCCTTTCCAATCGCGCATAAAACTCAGGATACTTCTTCGGAAGGGAATCAGCTAAGAAAAGGAAGTTGGTTTGGGAGTCGGGGGTCATTGTGGGAGAAACTAGATATTAAGGATTGTAAAGAGATTAAAAATTGAAAGTGATAGAATTTCCTAAATACAATAATGTTTTACTTACTTTTTAAGGGGATTTGTAGCTTTTTTGGGACATTTGTGACACTTGGGCAAGAGTTCCAAATTTCCCATTTGTCCTAAAAAACTATCGATTCTTTTTTCTTTCCTCAATTCTTGCTCTAGTCATTCGCTCTCTCAATCCACCTTCTTTGACAAACTCGATTTCTAGTTTTTTGATTTGTTGACTTAGGAGATAAGTGCAGATTTTAATTAAGGTGATCATCGTGTTTGCACAGATCTCGGGATTATCGTGCTCTATGGCTTTTTGAAAAGTCTGATATGAAGGTGTAGGGGTGCTTTTATTCAATTCCCTTATCCTTTCTACTAGCCGATGATTTTTATCCCAAATGGGAAGTTTTCTCGTTCTCAAAAAATCCTCATAATCTATTTGAAGCTCTTCCAAGCTTGCTCTTGCTACATTGGTTAACTTAATTTCAGTTTCTTTAGAAGTTGCCGAAGCCATGCTCCCTTCAGCTATATTTTGTTTTCCACTCCTTGCTGCCTGAACCATTTGACCTACAGTACGATCATAAGGGTGAAAAAAACGATTTGTGAAATACACAGTGGCATCATAGATGATTTCTGCTTTCTGATAGCTGAAAAGATTCTTGTACCCCCCATGTTGAGGAATGAATCCATCGGTATTTTTTCCTTGATCGCTCATATAAAAAATCATTTGGGAATTGTCTGCTTCAATAAGCAACTAATTCACTTAAATATACTTAGAAATAGCCTTTCTCTTGAAAGCGGTAATTAAGAATTACTCTAAGCCTAGGTTTTTCAAAATCTATGAGGTTCAATTAGATGCTGGGTGAAGCTCTTCACTCCACCCGGCATTTTTTCTACTCCACAAACAACACCCCAACCCCCTTCTCACTCGCCAATTTATTAAATGCGGGCACGGCAGTTTGAAGCAGGCGATCGCCTTCGCCTTTTAGCGGTTTCCATTCTTCCATTAGTCGGGTGTATTCCGCTTTGGTGCCGGCATTGACCTTGGGAATGCTGCTTTCTCCATGGTTCATCATAAACATAAAGTTGGCCGTGAACTTATTCGGGAAGTTTTCCACGTCGTCGTAGGCGGTTGATCTTCGTTGGATCATATTCTCGTCCCAAGCTTGGAGTGCCTTTATGAGAGTTTCACCTTCTGATATTAGGTCAGCATACTCGCTTTTTCCTTCCAGTTTTTTCAGCAAGTCGGCGAGTTGGTCCTGGTAGTCCTTGGCCGTATTGACCATCGTGTGCATGGTGGTTACCTCTGCCTCGAGTTGGCTCATCCAAGCGTGATAAGCTTGGTAGTCCGCCTGAGTCAGGTTGTAAGCTGGGATATCCTTGATTTCGGCTTGGGCTTCGGACGTTTTTCCATCCGAAGTCAAGCGTAGCGTGTAGGTGCCGGGGATGGCTTTGTGACCCCGATAGCTGGACTCGATATAAGCTCCCGGAATTCCCGGAAGGGTGGGGTAGCGAAGGTCATATACAAATCGATTCAATCCTTTTCTTTTCGAAAGGGTAGGCTCCATGAGCGGACCGCCAGCCCAAGATTTAGCCTCCGGGTTTTTCTTGGAACTCAGCTTTCTGACCAGATTTCCCTTGGCATCCAAGACTTCCAAAATCACTTCTGTGGAGTCATTTACAGACTCTGGAAGGGAATAATGGATCACCATCCCGTTGGCTGGATTTAGTCCCTGCAAGGGATGGGTTCCGGTGAAATCATCCAGATTTCCTCCATTCATACTGGAGTACCAGTTGCCCAAAAGCGCATCTTCAGGGGTGTAGAGCGTGACTTGTTCTACTTTTTCTTTTACCTCCCGCACGACATTCAGCTCATCCAAGATCCAGAAGGATCTTCCTGAAGTCGCTACAATCAGGTCATTGTGAGCCACTTTCAAGTCCGTGATTGGAGTGACAGGAAGGTTAAGCTGGAAAGATTTCCAATTCGTACCCGCATCGTAGGAAATGTACATGCCCTGCTCTGTGCCGGCATATAGCAGTCCTTTTTTCTCCGTGTCTTCTCTCACCACTCGGGTAAAGGCTCCGTAAGGAATTCCCTTGGAGATATTGGTCCAGGTCTTTCCGTAGTCCGTGGTTTTGTAAATCGCAGGTGTGTAGTCGTTGAATTTGTATCGGGTGGTGGCGATGTATGCCGTGGCTGGATCATGAGGAGATACGTCAATCGCATTGACCAAACATTCCTGCAAACCTTTCGGGGTCACATTGGTCCAGGTTTTTCCATTATCACGGGTCAAATGCACCAATCCGTCGTCGCTTCCTGTCCAGATGACTCCTGCCTCATGTGGGCTTTCCATCACATAAGCCAAAGTACCGTAATTTTCGGCGCCTACCGCCTCATTGGTGTAGGGAACGCCTGGAGTGCCTTGCTTCTCCTTTTCATTTCGGGTCAAATCCGGAGAGACCTCCGTCCAGGTTTGTCCCCAATCCTGAGTTTTCAACAGGACCTGAGCCCCATGGTAAAAGGTATTTGGCTCGTGCTGGGACCAAATGATCGGCGCATTCCAGTTGAAGCGGTATTTCATATCCTTGGCATCCATTCCGAGGTATTGGATCGGTGCAGCCATGATGTTGGTCGAACCCTGAGTCTGCATATCCAAGACTTCGATGGTTCCCTGATAGCTTCCTCCCAGGACATACCGAGGATCATCCGGATCAAAGGCCAAAAAGGCACTTTCCCCACCTGCGGAGTAGTTCCAGTGTTCCTCTCCAATCCCGCCTCTTCCCAGCGCAATGCTGGAAATCACCAAGGAAGTATTGTCCTGCTGTCCCGCGTAGATTCGATAAGGAAACTGATTATCCGTATTGATCCGATAAAACTGGGCGGTCGGCATATTATTCTGAGTGGACCAGGTCTCGCCGCCGTTGAATGTGATCGAGCCCCCTCCATCGTCTGCCAAGATCATATTTTTGGAGTTTTTGGGGTTAATCCAGAGATCGTGATAGTCTCCATGGGCTCCGTCGATAGCCTCAAAGCTTTTTCCTCCGTCAAAGGACTTCAACATCGGTGCACTTTGTACCCAAACCGTGTTTTCATCATTTGGGTCGGCAAAAACCTCGATGTAGTACCAAGCCCGCTGGGTGAGTCGGTTGTCTTTATTCACCAAAGTCCAGCTTTCTCCGGCATTATTGGAGACAAACAAACCGCCCAAGTCTTTGTAGGTATCACTTTCGATCAGCGCATAAACTCGACTAGAATTGGCTCGGGAGACGGATACGGCCATTTTCCCTTTTTCCTTGGGCAATCCAGTTTCTATTTTTTTCCAAGTTTTTCCTGAATCGGTGGATTTGTACATACCCGAACCCGGACCGCCTGACTTTACTTGCCAAGGAAAGCGCTGATGCTCCCACATGGCAGCGTAGAGGATCTCCGGGAAATTCATATCCATGGATAGCTCCACGGTTCCGGTCATATTGTCCACAAAAAGTACTTTTTCCCAAGTCTCGCCTCCGTCTGTGGATTTGTAGACGCCTCGATCCTCATTGGGTGCATACAAAGCTCCCTGTGCAGCTACAAAGACAATGTCAGGATTAGTCGGGTGAATTTGGATTCGGGAAATGTGCTGCGTTTTTTCCAAACCGAGTTTTTTCCATGTTTTTCCGGCATCGATGGATTTGAAGACACCGTCTCCGTAGGAAGTCATCACCCCTCGAGGCGCGTGTTCGCCCATGCCAACATAGATGATGTTGGGATTACTCTCTGCGACAGCCACTGCTCCAACTGAACCTGTGGTAAAAAAACCGTCAGAGATATTCTCCCAATGCTGTCCGGCATCGCTGGTTTTCCAGAGTCCTCCTCCGGTGGTTCCGAAATAATATGTCAAGGGATCATTGACTACCCCGGTGGCAGTGACCGAGCGGCCGCCCCGATAAGGGCCGATATTTCGGTATTTGATGGGTAAGGATTTGTCGAAGGTTTGGGAGAAAGCGGAAACGCTGAGGCCGAGAAGTAGGCCAAACAGAATTTTTTTCATAAAAGGTTGGGTTGGATTGGAACCTAAGATAGACAAATCCTGAAAAAATTGGGGAAGAGGTGAAGGAAAGAAAAAGCCCCGAGATGTGGGCTCGAGGCTTGAAAAGTTGAAATAAGGACTGCTTGCTTGTATTAAACTTGAAATAAAGATTTAAATGTCTACGGCAAACTCAATTTTAAGCTCTCTACGAATAATTATACATAATTCAGGTTAAAAGCACTTTTCCGATTTGCTCGCATAGTGCCGCTCTCCATTGGCATAGAGTTCTTCATTGATAAACTCCAGATTTACAGTAACGGGGGCTAGTCCTTTTTTCTCAAAAGTCAGGGTCAAAGTGGCTTTTGAACCTTCGCTTTCTACCTTCCATTGCCCTTTCATAGTGCCTTTGTACTCTGGATTGCTGTCCTTCATGATTCCTTTTTTGGAAATATTGGCATTGAATCCTCCGTCTGAGCACAGATTGACTTTGGTTTGTTGTTTTCCTCCAACAAAGCCTTCATATGCGATCAAAAGCTTGTCAGACAGGAACTCTTTCCAGTCAAAACCTTCATAAACATCTACTTCTCTTGCTGTGGTCAGAGTTGCGGTTTTGAGTAATTCCAGGGCAGATTGGGAGACCATTTCAGCATTTTCTTCCATAGAGATAGCCAAGACAGTGATACATGCTTCACCGCATCGGGTGGCAGCAAAGGCCCGGTAATTTTTTGGGGCTACGTAATTTCCTGCGGCCTCAACCTGAGAAAAGAGAATATCTCCTTCAATCTTGGGTTCAGCAGCCTTCAGACTAATGGTTTCCGATATATTGACGCCTTCCTGCCAAACTCTTGAAAGTTCGTTTAAATCGATCTTTTCTCTTCCAAAAACAAAGATTTCCCCAAATACACCTGTAGTAGAATTCAGTAAAAAGACCTCTGTCTCCCGGGGTAGGACTCCCACCCAGCCCGCGGGAATAGTCGCTGTGAATCCATACTTTGGAGAGTAGACTTCTTCTCCTGAATTGTACATTTTTCCGGGTACAACCCGGTTTTTGCTGTTTTGGGCAAGTAAAATTCCAGTGGAGGAAGAGAAAAGTAGGATCAGTAAAAGCAGGGTAATTCTTTTCATAAGTGTTTAAGCCAATTGGAAATCGTGGTGAACCACAACGTTAGCTCAATATACCGATTTAGTCAGTAAGCAAATAGGGATGCCCAGATATCTTCTCTTTTTAGGGGAAATGAAAATAGCCCAACCGGTTTTTCCGATTGGGCTGAGTTGGTTTAGTAATCAAAAGGGCTTAATTATTTCTTTCTCGGCTATTTCCTCTGCTGCTTCCTGAGCTTTGGCTTCTGCTGATTACTTCAGGGGCTTTTCTGGCAGGAGGAGTAGCTCTTACCTCAGGCTTGCTTTGGGTTCGGCTAGGCTGAGCCACTCTGGAATCGGAACTTCGGGAAGGCGCTGTCCTTACTTGGCTTTGATTGGGCTGCCTGCTGGACTTTACTTCCGGAGCTCGACTTGGAGAAGTCCCTCTCTGTTGAACGCTTTCCCTTGAGGAAGGCTGAGGTTGGGTTCTCACCTGTGAAGATCTTCCGGATTGGGTTCTCACCTGATTTTCTCTGGAAGGAGAAGGCTGGGTTCTCACCTGACTTTCTCTTGAGGGAGCAGGTTGGGTCCGTACAGATTCAGTTCGGCTTGACTGAGAAGATCGGGAGTTGACTGCTTCCCGAGATCTGGTCTCGCTGGGAGCGGGTTTCACCTCAAACCTTCCTTCGCTTGGTCTCGCCGAAGGGCTGGAACTTCTTCCAGAACTTGCACTTCTTGAGTTATCCACTCGGCTTGGCTGATTGGCGGAGGGATTAACTGCACTTCGGGATCGGGAGGATCGGGCTTGATTGGAGTCAATCACCCGAGAAGGTCTCGCTTCCACACTTCTGCCTCGGGATGAGTCGATATCCGGTCGGTAAATTCTCACCTCGTTTCTCGCCAAGGAAGCTCGGCCTGGGTTTTCGGAAGACCTCACCTGATAGACAGGGACCGTCTGCCTTGTGATGCGCTCTACCTCTCTTCGGGAAGGGCCTGCATAGACGTTGTAGTTGTTGTAAACTACCGTATTGTTGATGACGGTGGTTCGGTTGATGATTTTTATCTTAGTTCTATGCTGAGCAAAAGGAGCGTAGTAGCCATAGACATTTCTATGGTAAATCCGTGCGGAAGGGATGAATACCCAATGTCTGGTAGGGATGTTGATTCTCACATTGATGGATACTCCTGGTCCAAGCGGTGCCCAGCCATAATATCCCCCGCCTGATCTCCAGCTGACCCAGGCAGGAGCCCACTCGTAGCCGGGAATCCAAGCCCAAGACCGGTAGTAATCGTCAAAATACCATCTTCCGTAGTGGAAAGGAGCCCATCCCCAATCGTAATCTGAAACCCAGGTATTGCCAAACTCAGTCATAACCCAGTGTCCGTTGGTGCCATAGGGATGAAAGTCATCATAGACAGCAGGTAGCCAAATATACCCGTAGCGGGCATCTTTGACCCAGTCTCCATAGGGGGTGAGTGCATCATAGAATACCTGAAAACTTACCCCGAAATGTTCTGCTTTTACTTTTTCCGAGGCGAATAGCAATCCGGTGAAAAGAACCAAGCTCAGTGCCGGAATTCTCAGTCGTTCGAATATTAGTTTAGATAACATGGTAGTAGTGGTTAAAGGTGAATACTTGGTTTCCTCGGTTGGGGCTTTTGATCTATTTAGGTAGATGTCTTTTGTATTGGTTAGGTTGCACGGTGTATTTCATAAATCAGGCCATTTTTAAAATCTTCTTTAAAATATAGCTTTGATTTATGATGTGTATCGTAAAAAAATAAATGAAGGTTTGGTTACAAATTTATTTATATTCAAAAAATAAGAGTAAAATTAATTGACTTAAATAAAAATATTAATTAACTATTTTTAAGCCTGAATAAAAAATCACTAAAGGCTTTCTCTGTTTTTCAAAAAACTAAACGGAAAAAGGCCAAAAGAAGCCATTATGTCATCCATAATTTTTTTTCAATTTTTTTTAAAAAAATTTCAAATGGAGTACTTGATGTTTCAGGAAGTACGCCTCCAAACTCTTTATCGGTGGATATGTGTATAAAAAATTAGAGGGTGGAATGCTTTAAAAAACTCTGGGTTGAACCAGCTCGTCCATTACCCAATTGGTGCGTGCCCCAGAGATTCCGGTTGATGGAGAAAAATCTCTTCCGAGCAATTCTCCTACAATGACTTTGATCAACGGAAGCTGGATATGCTTGGGGAGCTCAAACTGATGCAAGATTGGACCTTTTCCATTTTGCCATAGTTCAAATTCACCTTTTCCAAAGGTCTCGAAGCGAATCATTCCCTCACTGCCGTAGATGATTGTTTCGTCTATTTCCGCTTCTTTTGAAGCCGTAAAGCACCAGTTTCCTGTGCCCAAAACTCCTGATTCGAAGACAAAACTTCCCGCCACAATATCCTCAGCAGGATAGATTTTTCCCTGATTGGCTGAGTAACCGGAGGCATGGGTGATTTTTCCAAAAAAGAAATCCATCAAATCCAGCTGATGGGAAGCCAAATCAAAGAAATAGCCTCCTCCGGCAATTTCGGGGTCCACTCTCCAGTTGTTTTCCAGATGGGTGATAATTTCCGGGCGGAGCACTTGCTTCATGTTGATGTGAACGGAGCGGATATCTCCAATGGCGCCGCTTTGAAGCAATTCTTTAATTTTGACAAAATGGGGAAGTGCTCTTCTGTAGTAGGCGACAAAGAGCGGGACACCTGCATCTTCACATATCCTGATCATCTCTTGGCACTCTGAGTAGGTTCTCGCCATGGGTTTCTCCACATAAACCGGCTTCCCCGCAGCTGCAGCGAGTCGGGTCATCTCCAAATGCACGTTGGGAGGAGTGGCAATGTATATGGCATTCACCTCCGTGTCAGAAACCAGGGCTTGGGCGTCTGTGTACCATTTGGGGACTTGGTGTCGAGAGGCATAGTCTTTCACTTTGGCTTCATCCCGTCTCATGACTGCGACAAGTCGGCTATTCGGGATTAAATTCATGGCTGGGGCGGACTTCACTTCACAAACGTTGCCTACACCGATGATTCCCCAACGGACTTCTGAATCTGAAAATATGTTCATTACGGAAAGTAGGAAAAGATGAAAGCTTTTGAAAGGGGAAAAATCGGATTTAATATTAAAGGGAATGGATCCATTCTGTGCAAACCTAAATAAAATACTCCCCCAAAGTGATTTACTTTTTGGGAGTATTTACGGGATGGCTTTTTCCTAAATTACTGTGAAGGAGGAGTTCTGCGTTTCATCACCAGACTGTCTGCGGGGTAATTGGCAGCGAGATAGGCCATTTGTTCCTTTGCCCAATCGATCAGGACCTGTCGTTCTTCCTCGCTCAGATTAGCTTCCGGATGGAGTCCAAAGTAGGTATAGGATTCCAGCGGCATTTCTTTTTCCTCTACCATTTCTATTACCTCTTCAAACTTGTGGTTTTGTACTGCTATAGGCAGTCGGGTAAAAGAGGAAAAGTTGAGATGCTCCTTTCCCTCATTCACATGGTCTGCCAGCATGTATTTGACAGGTTGGATATGGGAATACCAAGGGTATCGTGTCAGATTAGTATGACAGTCATTGCAGGCAACCTTTAGAATAGTGGCGACATTATCCGGGATATTGTAGCTTTTGCTGATGTCGAATTCGGTGTCATTGCTTTCGTTTTTTTCAGCTGGGATAAACTGAATCAAGACAAGGAGTGCAAGAAATCCGATCGTGATTTTTTTGAACATGGCTGGGAGGGTTAGTTTGCGATTAGACTCTGGTTTTTTTCTGGGGTTTATTATAGAAAGAGCATTTCTAATCCCAATTTCGTGCTATTTATTCGCTTTTTTCTGCCCTTCATCTTAAGATTCGCTTAATTCTTTATTTCCGGAACCGGACACCGTCTATCACCAAACAGAGTCCTGCTTGAAATACAATAAGGGCAAAGGTTCCATACCAAAACCATTCTTCGCCCGCAAATCTTGCAAAGCCTGCATCCACGGTCAAACAAAGTCCAGTGCCTGTTAACAAAAGTCCAGCTACAGATTGGACGAACCAGCGTGTACTTGATTTCATAGGATTTGTATTTTGATTTTTTGTCAAAAAGAATTGATCATAGTCATCCCATTTTCAGAGAAAGTGTCCATGTAGATCAGGGCTTCCACTGCTTCATCCAAGGAAATCCGCTTTCCGATGAGTTTTTCGGGGGAAAGTTTACCGGACTGGATCATTTGCATCATTTCCGGGTAGGCATGGGCTTGCATGCCATGGCTGCCCAGGAGCTCAAGTTCCTTGGCAATGACCAAATGCATGGGGATGGGAGGGTTGGTCTCTGAGCCTGCCATCAGGCCGACTTGAATGTGCATCCCTCTTTTTCTCAAGCAAGAGACGGAATTAAAGCAAGTTATTTTACTACCCAAGGCATCCATGGACACATGGGCACCACCGCCGGTTAATTCAAGAATGGCCCCGGGAATATCGGATACTGTTTTAGCATTGAGGAGTATGCCAGCCCCGGCTTCTTTGGCCAAAGCCAGTTTTTCTTCTGAAATATCCACTGCAATGACCTGCGCTCCCAAAGCTGCTGCAATCATGATAGCAGAGAGCCCTACTCCTCCGCACCCGTGAACAGCTACCCATTGGCCACCGCTTACTTTTCCCTGCGCGACAATCCCTCGATAGGAAGTGGCAAATCGGCAACCCAAACTTGCCGCCGCTTCGAAACTCACTGATTCAGGGATTCGGATCAGGTTGGTTTCTGCGCGGTAAACAGCCACATATTCGGCAAAAGATCCCCAATGGGTAAAACCCGGCTGAAACTGATCATCACAGATCTGCTGATTTCCGCTTTGGCAGGTAGGACATGTTCCACAGGCACAAACGAAGGGAACCGTAACCCGATCGCCGATTTTCCAATTTTCCACTCCCTTTCCTACTTCCCGAATTACACCGGCAAACTCATGTCCGGGTACATGAGGCAGTACAATATCCGAGTCATGCCCCATCCAACCATGCCAGTCGCTTCGGCAGATTCCGGTGGCTTTGACTTCCAGCACTACTCCATTTTCGGGAGTTATCGGGTCAGCTACTAGGGAAATCTTTGGTTTTTGTTGGAATGATTCTACAAGGAGGGCTTTCATGAAGAAATAAGTTGTAAGGAAATGTCTTTAAAATTCACAAAAAAACCGTGAGCATTTCCACTCACGGTTTCAAAACTTAATTTAAATCATCTATTCGCTATGCTTTGCAAACGGTCTTTCGACTTCTGCAAACTCTTTACCGCTTCCTGCTAACTGAACTAAACTTCAAACCCTTTTCTGTAGGTTCTGCCAACAAATTGATTGGCTTCTTCCAGGTTGGTGATTCGCATATTTTCCCCGTCCCAAAGCAACTTGCGTCTGCCGAAGAACTCATCTCTTCCCTGTGCATTTTTTCTTCTCAGCATATAGCTTCGTATGGCCAGATTACCCATTAGTACGGTCTCAGTCATCGGTCCCGCATAGTCAAAGGAGGAGGTCAAGGCCTTGTGTTCTTCCGAACCAAATCCAGCTTTGCAGGCATCCACCCACTTGCGCTGATGTCCATACTCTGGCTCGGTGCCTTCGATTCGGTCCGGACCAAATTCCTGGGTGCCATCATAGAGATACAGCTTGGGCATCAAAGGAGAACTGTCATTGATATTATGAGTAATGATTCCTTTTTCACCGATCATCATCACACCATTAGCAGAGTTGGCTCCACCTAAGTCATGGTCTGGAGGAATGATATCCGGATGAGAAGGCCTGATTCCCCCGTCCATCCAGGTCATTTCCAGAGGCACAGGATTTTTTGCCGTCGGGCCATAGTGTAGGGTAATGAAAGAAGAGGCAGGGCATCCTTCCGGATTATAGTCAGCGGTCCACATTTGGGAATACACAGAACCCACAGAGCATTCCGCGTCAGTTGGGTAGTTCAAGCCCAACATGCGGAAAGGAATATCCATCAGGTGACATCCCACGTCTCCCAAGGCGCCTGTGCCATAATCCCACCAGCCTCTCCAGTTGAATGGGTGGAGGTTAGGGGTAAACGGAATTTCGGGTGCCGGACCGAGCCAAAGATCCCACTCGAGTTCGCTTGGCTTGCTTCCTGAATCTGCTTTAGGGAAAGGTCCTCCCTGTGGCCATACGGGACGGTTGGTCCAGATTTGTACTTTGGATACTTTGCCGATTTTGTCCTCATTCATCCAGCCACGGATCATTTCCATCAGCGGATTGGAGGCTCCCTGATTTCCCATTTGGGTGACTACCTTTTGGTCTCGGGCCATTTGGGTGAGCATTCTGGCCTCGCGGATATTGTGAGTCATGGGCTTTTGTACATAGACATGCTTGCCACGCTCCATGCAGAATTTAGCTGCCGGGCCATGCACATGGTCAGGGGTGGAGATGGTCACGGCATCTATGTCCTTCTGCTCTTCGAGCATTTTTCGGTAATCAGCATAAAGCTTTGCATTGGGAAAGCTCTTGACAGAGTCTTTAGCTGTCCCCGAAAAGTCCACGTCGCAAAGTGCCACAACGCGCTCTCGTCCATTCACGGAGGCATTCAATATATCGCTTCGGCCTTTTCCTCCAGCACCAATAGCCGCAAGATTGAGTTGATCTGAAGGTGCAGTGAATCCTACACCGCCAAGCACATGCCTTGGCACGATGAAAAATGAGGAGGCTATGGCCGCATTTTTGATAAAATCTCTCCGGGATTGTCCTGAGGAGGGGTTTGATTTTGGGTTTTTCATAGGAAAATAGTTTGATGAGATCTAATGGAGCGATTAAAATAGGAATTAATCGGATGGAAAGCAGTAGTCCTAATGGATTTTAGAGGCATTTTTTGATTAAAGGTACCCGTAAAGCAGCCTCCATTTCATGCAGCATTTATCTCTATCGATTCCGTAATTAACTCCTCTTTTTTTTCAGGCAGGATGGTTAAATAGGACTTATCCAATTACTTTCGTTCCTTGTATAAAGGGGTAATGCCGGTCATTGCCCATTATCTTCCACGAAAATGAAAATCGGAGTCCTCAAAGAAACCAAGGAATTTGAGAAGCGGGTAGCCCTCAGTCCGGATGTGGTGAAGCTGCTGATCAAAAAGGAATTTAAAGTCATCATCGAATCCGGGGCAGGGGAGTTCTCCTACTTTTTGGATGCGGATTTTGAAGCAGCCGGAGCTCAGGTAGTGCCGAAAAAGGAAGTTTTTTTAGCCGATGTATTTCTCAAAGTCAATGCCTTTACTCTAGAAGAAGTAGCGGAAATGCCCAAGGGGGCGGCCTGCATTTCCTTCCTTTATGCCTATCAGCTTCCGGATTTGGTAAAGGCTTTTAATGAAAAACAAATCCAATCCTTTTCCATGGACGCCGTTCCCAGGATTTCCAGAGCACAGAAAATGGACGCGCTTTCTTCTCAGGCCAACTTGGCTGGGTATAAGGCTGTTTTGCTGGGTGCCAATCACTTGGGTAAGATTTTCCCTCTCATGATGACTGCTTCAGGCACCATCACTCCTGCTAAAGTCCTGATTTTTGGGGCTGGTGTAGCTGGTCTGCAGGCTATTGCCACTGCCAAAAGACTCGGTGCAATCGTGGAATGTACCGATGTGAGACCCGAGACAAAAGAGCAGGTAGAGTCTTTGGGGGGCAGATTCCTCACTGTAGAAGGTGTAGAAGGAGTAAAGGTGGAAGGTGGCTATGCCAAGGAAGTATCTGCAGAATATTTGGAAAAACAGCAGCAGCTAATCCGTGAAAAAATCAAAGATGCTGATCTGGTGATCACCACTGCGCTGGTGATGGGTAAACAGTCGCCTATTTTGGTCACCGAGGACATGGTCAAATCCATGAAGACCGGTTCGGTGATTGTAGACATGGCCGTGGAGTCCGGAGGCAACTGTGAGCTTTCTGAAAAAAATAAAACCGTGGTCAAGCACGGAGTGACTTTGGTGGGGGAATCCAATCTACCTTCTCTGCTTCCTGTCAATGCCAGTCAGCTCTACGCTACCAATATCAGTACTCTTTTACTTCATTTGGCTAATTCCTCTGGGTTTACTTATGATCCGGAAGAGGAGATTGCCAAGGGGGTTTTGATCACCAAGGATGGAGAGTTGGTCCATCCATTCACCAAAAGCATTCTCAACCTTTAAATCCGAATAGCTATGAATGCAGAAGCATTGATTATCCTGATTTATGTGCTGGTTTTGGCCAGTTTTCTCGGGTTCGAATTGATATCCAAAGTACCGCCAACGTTGCATACACCCCTCATGTCTGGATCCAACGCGATTTCCGGAATTACCATTGTAGGGGCACTGATAGCTACCAGCGAAATGGGATTTACCACTTTAAGTAAATGGCTGGGCATGTTTGCTTTGATTTTGGCAACAATTAACGTGGTCGGAGGGTATGCTGTCACAGATCGAATGCTAAAAATGTTTAAGAAGAAATGAGCAATATTGTCCAAATCGCCTATCTGATCGCCTCGGTTCTTTTTGTATTGGGGATCAAGTTTTTGGGTAAAACCAAGGATGCAAGACGTGGAAATATGCTTTCTGCGGTCGGTATGCTCATTGCAATAGTTGCAACCCTGACCACCCTTGAGATTCTCAGCTTTGTGGAGATGTTTGCCTGCATGCTCGTGGGTGGGGCTATCGGTTTGTATTATGCCAAGAAGGTAGAAATGACTCAAATTCCTGAAATGGTGGCCCTTTTCAACGGGTTTGGTGGAATGGCTTCCTTAGGTGTTGCACTTTCCGACCATTTTTTCAAAACTCAGGTTCAGGGAGTGGAAATCGATACGGTCAATTCTGTAAGTATTATCGCTTCGGTGTTGATTGGTGGAGTCACCTTTACCGGTTCTGTAGTGGCCTGGCTGAAGCTGAACGGGAAAGTTTCAGGACAGCCGATTACGTTTAGTGGTCAGCATTTGCTGAATCTTTTGCTTCTTCTGACTTTCCTTGGGGTAGCAGTGATGACTTACCTTTTCCAAATCGAACCGATTTACATCACCATTTTGGTGGCCATTGCTTTGCTGGTCGGCGTGCTGATTGTAATTCCGATTGGTGGTGCAGATATGCCTGTGGTGATTTCTTTGCTCAATTCCTACTCTGGTATGGCAGCTTGTGCGACGGGATTTATTCTAAATAACAATGTGCTTATCGTAGCAGGTTCTTTGGTCGGTGCCTCAGGAATAATTTTGACCCAAATCATGTGCAAAGCCATGAACCGCTCCCTGATGAATGTGCTTTTGGGAGGCTTTGGGCAAACTGCTTTATCGGGCGCTCAGGATGGCCCATCCATTGTCATCAAAGAAATCGGTGTGGAGGAATCTGCCATGCTCTTTGATTCGGCATCCTCTGTGATCGTAGTTCCCGGCTATGGCATGGCTGTGGCACAAGCGCAGCATGTGATGCGAGAGCTCATGGAGCAGTGTGAAAAGCGAAACATAGATTTCCGCTTTGCCATCCACCCGGTCGCAGGTCGAATGCCGGGGCACATGAATGTGCTTTTAGCTGAGGCAAATATCAGCTATGATAAGCTGATCGAAATGGAATCCATCAATGATGACTTTGCCAATACGGACATTGTGCTGGTAGTAGGAGCTAATGACGTGGTGAATCCTGCGGCTAGAACCAATCCTCAAAGTCCGATCTATGGCATGCCCATCCTGAATGCAGATAAGGCAAGAACGGTCATTGTATCCAAACGAAGTATGGGTAAGGGATATGCGGGGATCGAAAATGAACTTTTCGGCTATCCCAACTGTCTTATGCTCTTCGGGGATGCCAAGCAGACCCTTACCAAAGTGGTGGGTGAGATGAAAGAAATGAGCTAGAAAATATTTGGCAAAATTATTGCCGATTAGCCAGCATGAATCTTTCTCTAATTACCTCTTTTCTCCTGCCGCTATTCTTTTATTGGAATCAGGTTCAGTACAGTGAACTGGTAGGTACTTGGCAACTGACGTATTTTGAAGGGATCGAAAAGATTGTCCATTCTCCTGAATACCAGAATGCTACTCCGATGCAGCGTGCTAATATGGATGCTAGGATCAAGTTTAGGCTTGAAAACACGGTGTATCAGTTTGAAGAAAAAGATGTACTCAAGTACATTGATTTTGTCAATCAGACGGTAGTACAGAAGAAAGCCAAAATCGAACTCAGGGATGAAAACATGCTGATCATTCATGATGAAGATGAGGACCGGCTTGCTAAAATTGTTGAGTTTAGTCCAAAGAAAATGGTTCTGTTGCCGATCAGCGCCACTTCCAAATCTGGGAAATTGGTCTTTGAACGTATCAAATAGAAAATTCAATCACCCCTATATAAACCAAAACCTCCGGAAATTCTTTGGAGGTTTTTTTATTGATGTCATGGTGCAGATATTAATCAAATTCCCAAATCCAATTGATTCTTGAGCAGCTGAAAGCTTCTGCGATGCCATATCGTGGGACCGAATTTTTCGATTCCCTCCCGGTGAGCTTGAGTCGGATATCCTGCATTTCTCTCCCAGGCAAAATGAGGAAACTCCTCCGCTAGCCCTTCCATCAGCTTATCCCGGTACACTTTCGCCAAGATGGATGCTGCTGCAATGGATGCAAATTTACCATCCCCCTTGATGACACAGGTGTAGGGAAGCTTCAGGTCAGATCTCCAGCGATTCCCATCGATCAGTAAATGTTCTGGCTGAACCGATAGTTGAAGTACTGCTCTTTTCATGGCCAAAAAAGAGGCATTCAGAATATTGATCTGATCGATTTCCTCTACACTTGCCTCAGCGATAGCCCACGCCAAAGATTTATCCTTGATCTCCTCGATTAGTTCTTCCCTGTTGGATTTGCTTAGCTTCTTGGAATCATTGATCCAAGGGTTGGAGTAATCTGCCGGAAGAATCACCGCAGCGGCTACCACAGGGCCTGCCAAACATCCTCTGCCTACTTCATCACAGCCTGCTTCCAGTCGATTAGCTTCTAAATAGGGGAGTAGTGGAGACACTTTGGTGAACTTTGCTGGGTTTGTGGATTTTGTGAATCATCTCGGCGACCAAGGCAGTCCAACCCGTCTGATGGGAAGCACCCAAGCCACGACCGCTGTCTCCATGAAAATACTCATAAAAGAGAATGTAGTCTTTGAAATGCGGATCTTCCTGAAACTTTTTATTGCCCCCAAATACAGGTCTATTGCCTTTTTGATCTTTGGTAAAAAGACGGATGCATCGATAGGAAAGCTCCTTGGCGATGAGGTCAATGGTCAGAAAGTTACCCGATCCGGTGGGGTATTCTATGGAGAAATCTCCCCCATAGTAAAAGTCAAACTTCTTCAGCGACTCGATGATCAGGTAATTGATCGGAAACCAGATGGGCCCTCTCCAGTTGGAATTGCCACCAAACATTCGGGTGGTGGATTCTCCCGGGGTATATTCGATGGAGAGCACATCCCCGTTGATTTTCATCGTGTAGGGATTTTTCTCATGGAATTTTGATAGCGATCGTATTCCAAACTCGCTGAGGAATTCGTCGGAGTCCAGCATTCGGTAAAGTACGCTTTTCATCCGATGGCCTCGCAAGAGTGAAAAAAGCCTTCGCTTATCGTAGCCCGGTTGGATCCAGCTCGATACCAAGGCTGCTAATTTGGGCTTTTCACTGAGGAAAAAGTCCAATCTCTTTTTGAACTCCGGCAAGTTGTCGAATAAATCCTCCCGGATGGGCTCGACAGCAAATAAGGGGATAAGACCCACAATCGACCTTACTTTAAGCTTTTTGGGCTCTTTTCCCTGATAGTGGAAGACATCATAGAAAAAATTGTCCTCATCATCCCATAAGGAGATGTGTTCGGAGGAAATGTTATTCATCGCTCCTGCGATATACAGGAAATGCTCGAGAAACTTGGTCGCACTGAACTGATATACTTTGTTGAATTCGCAGAGATCAAGAGCGATTCTCAGCATATTCAGGGAAAACATAGCCATCCAGCTCGTGCCGTCTGCTTGCTCAAGTTTTCCTTGATAGTATTGGGCATGGTTGCGGTCAAACAGGGAAATGTTGTCCAGTCCCAGGAAGCCCCCTTCAAAGATATTATTGCCTTCGCTGTCTTTTCGGTTGACCCACCAAGTGAAATTGAGCATCAGCTTGTGCATAGCCCGCTCCAAAAACTCCTGATCCCCTTGGCCGTTATTCATCTTTTTGTCAATCTGATAGACTCGCTGTACTGCATAGGCATGGACAGGAGGGTTGACATCTGAGAAGTTCCACTCATAAGCAGGAATCTGTCCGTTGGGGTGCATATACCACTCGTTGAGCAGAAGCAAGAGCTGGTTTTTGGCAAATTCAGGGTCGATTCTTGCAATGGGAATGCAATGAAAGGCCAAATCCCAAGCCGCATACCAAGGGTACTCCCACTTATCGGGCATGGAGATGATATCGTAGTTTTGTAGGTGTCTCCAGTGGTTGTTTCGTCCCTTTTTTCTCTGTGCTGGGGGCTGATATCGTCCCGGGTCTCCTTCCAGCCATCGGTTGACATCGTAGTAGTAAAACTGCTTGGACCACATCAACCCTGCAAAAGCCTGTCGTTGAATCATTCGGTGTTCAGGATCTGAAACCCGATCCTGTATCATTCCATAGAAATCTTCTGCTTCTTTTTTTCTCAAGTCAAGGGTTTGCTCGCAGGAATCCAAAGGGTTTTCTTCGATTTGATGCTGCATTCGCATCTTTACCTGCTTTTGGCCACCTGCAGGGATAGTCAGATTGTAAATGGCTGCGGCTTTGGTTCCCTTGTTTTGTGGGTTTAAAAAAGCAGGATCTCCGGTAATCAAGTAATCGTTGATCGCGTCTTTCGGGTGTTTTTTCTCGTTGGGAATACCATACAAACGCTGCCGGTTAGTTTCATTGTCACAGAAGGCCAACTCCTGATTTCCGCAAAAAGAAAAGATGTAGTTTCCGGATTTGGGGCTAAAGGCCTTGACCGAGTGATCACTCAGTTTGCTGATATTGGGCATGAAGGGTTCATGTCCGGTAAACCAGGTTTTTCTAAACCAAATGGTGGGCATCACCCATATTTCCGCATCCTCAGGGCCCCGATTATGAATGGTGGCTATAGCTACCAGGTCTTCGACATCATTTTTTGCGTATTCGATGAAAATGTCAAAGTAGCGGTCCTCATCAAATATACCGGTGTCGATCAGCTCATATTCGGTTTTAAGCTTTCCTGCCTTTCGGTTTTCATCGATCAGCTTTTTGTAGGGAAATTCAGCCTGAGGATACTTGTACAGCATCTTCATGTAGCTATGGGAAGGAGTGGAGTCGAGGTAGTAATAGATTTCCTTCACATCCTCACCATGGTTGCCTTGATTACCAGTCAGACCGAATAGCCGCTCTTTGATGAACGGGTCTTTTCCATTCCAAAACGCCCAAGCCAAACAAAGCTTCTGCTTGTGATCTGAAATCCCCGCTATTCCCTCTTCCCCCCATCGGTAGGCTTTACTACGGGCATCGTCATGGGTCACATTTTCCCATGCGGCTCCATCGGGACTGTAATCTTCCCGCACTGTTCCCCATTGGCGTTCGGTGAGGTAAGGCCCCCATTTTTTCCAATGCTTTTTGCGTTCCTTATCTTCTTGTAATCGTATATGTTCAGCTGGCATGTAGGTTCTCCTTGAGCAAGTTTCGAAATTATCAATTTCTGGGTATTTAAGCCGAAAATGCAGGGCTGTGTTCACTTTGTACCTGATTTTTTTTCGCTCCTTTAAGAAGAAATTAGCCTTCGTTTTTAGGTTAAGGGAAAAAGCCACCCCGGAAATCGGTTTCCTGAGCATTTCCTGTTTGGGCAGAATTTTTCACCACAAAAGATTTTTTTCTTCTACACTTGTAGATTTCATTTTCTCTTCTACATTTGTAGAAAAAAAAGAGAAATTATGCTTTCCAAAGCTGAAGAAGAATTAATGAATTATCTCTGGGAGCAGAAAAAGGCTTTTCTGAAAGATCTAATCGATGCCTATCCAGAACCCAAGCCTGCTGCTACTACCGTTTCCACTTTGCTGAAGCGCATGCAGGATAAAAATTTTGTGGACTATCAGACTGAGGGTAAAGCCAGACTATATTTCCCTCTAGTTTCGAAGGAATCTTATTTTGGCAAACACCTTCAAGGCCTGATCAAGAATTTTTTCAATGATTCTCCAGCCCAGTTTGCTTCCTTTTTTGCAGCGCATACTCCCCTGACTGAGGCTCAGCTTGAGGAGCTCAAGTCTCTGATTGATGACCAACTCCACCGCAAGAAATAATGGAATATCTGCTCAAATCCGTCCTTTGCCTGCTTTTGTTGCTGCTTTTTCACCGTTTGTTTCTGCAGAAGGAGGTACTTCATCGGTTCAACCGATTCTATCTTTTGGCAGCAGTCTTAGGGTCTTTTTTTATTCCTCTGATCACTTTTGAAATAGAAAAAGAGGTACCCTTACCGCCTGTTTCTGAAGTTGTCTTTTCTGATGAAAGCTATTCCACAGATTTTCCGACTACTCCAACTTCGACTGAAATGGCCCCTGTCTCCTCCAGCCCCAAAGCTGAAATTCCCTGGACAGCCATAGCTTGGGCAGTTTATTTCTCAGGTGTTTTGATATTCCTGATTCGTTTTCTTCGAAACATTCGAATCATTCGGGACCAGATTCGGCGGAATATTCGGGTGATTTACAAGGAGGAGACGCTGGTTTTGTTGGATCGCAAGACTTCTCCCTTTTCCTTTCTGAGATATATCTTTTTTTCCAAATCGACCTATGAAAATGAAGGGATTCCCGAAGCGGTTTTTCTCCACGAGCAATGTCACGTGCGGGAAAAACACAGTTTGGATATTCTTCTCTTGGAGGTTTTGCTGATTCCATTCTGGTTTCATCCGGGCTTGCATTTCGCTCTACAATCCATTCGACTCAACCATGAATTTATCGCCGATCAGGAAGTGATCAAGCACTTTCCCGTGAGGGATTACCAATACTTATTGATTTCCATTATCTCCGGTCAGCAAGGATTTGCGCTCGGGAGTAGTTTGAATTTTCCCTTAACCAAAAAACGATTTGCCATGATGAAGAAGACTTCAAAACCCGGAATTCAAGTCCTGAAATTGGCCAGTTTGGTCGGCTTTCTTGGGATAGTGGTGATGCTTTTCGCCGAGAAAATAGCCGTAAGCGCCCCTGCTGAGCAATCGGCAGAAGTGCAAGTAACCGATGAGCCCAAATCCATTTCGATTCATCTAACTGCCGATGGGGAGCTTTTACTGAATGGAAATCCGACAAATCAAGAACAGCTCGTCCGTGAACTTTCCGATGTGGATGGTGAAAAAACCATAGTCAATCTGACTGCCGACCCCAAGTCGAAAATGGGAGACCTGGCTGATATTCAAGAATTGCTCAGAGAAAATGAGGTTCGTCGAGTAAAATACATGCAGTCGGAAAGTCAAAAAGAAACTTCCTCTTCCGAATCGGCGAGAGAACGACACTTCCGGGATGCGATTTTTCTGATCGAAAGTGTAGACATGGAATACACCCAAAAGCGATACGCTGAGCTTTCGGAAAAAGAGAAGATCGGATTACTTTTTACAGATAAACCTGTGGAAAAGAAAGGTCCTGATGCAGCATCCTTTGAGGCCTGGAAAAACAAGGCGGAGTATGCGCTGTGGATTGATGGGAAAACGGTGGATAATTCGATTTTGGCTAAGTTCCAGCCTCAGGATTTCGATTGGTTTTTTCAATCCGGAGTCAAAGCCAATGCGCGTTCGGAGCGGTTTCCACAGCCTTTTCAGATTCATTTATATTCACCGGAGTACTTTGAGGAAAGCTTTGGGCCAAATTCCGAGATGTTTCGACCTCGAACCAATCAGGATACGATTACTGTGACCCAGAGAAAATTGACTTCATTTAAGGATTTGTCCCGATATCCGGATCCTGTCACCGCCTACTTGCAGAAAAACGCCAGATACGAGAATCTTAAGTCGGCCGGAAACGCGGATTCCCCTCAGGTGAAGGCAGAGTTGGAAAGTTTATACCAAGAATTAAATGCCACCTACGATCAGACACCTGCCAGCAGGCAAAAGAGACTGGTAAAACCTTTGCCTCCTGATCAATCTTCCTCCCAAAAAGAATCAAAAGGAAAAGCAATGGCTCAAGTATCCTCGGACCCCAATTCGGTTTCCTTTTCGATGGTAAATGCTCCATTATACAAAAGTGAGGCCTTGAAAATGTATATCAAACTTTACGGGGAATATCAGACCAAAGCCTATGAAAACCGACTGTTTACCAAATGGACTGATCAGGAAATCATGGGTCTGGAAAAAGACTTTCAGGATTTGAGAACACGTTTTTCTCTCCTTAGTCCAATTGAAAGAACTCAGGTACAACGGGTAAATTTCCCGTTTTTTAAAACAGAAAAGAATGGAATCACTACCTACAAAAAAATAGAAGATTTGACTGAGGAAGAAAGGCGAAGTATGGCGTGTTAAGAATTCACCCAAACGCCGGATTGCCTTGCATTTCATTGGAATTAGTAGAAACTGACTGTCTTTCTCCAGCTTGTTTTATCAGTTCCCGAAAATGTTCAGGCCAGGAATCCACCCATTCCTGATACATCAAGGATGCTTCGGCATCCTTTTTTTCTGCCTTTTCCAAAAGTGCAAAATCAAAACACAGAGCTGCAATACCTGCTCCGGAGGCTTCAGCATCCAAGGCATTACAGGCCTGTTCATACTGACCTGCCACGGGAATCATTAGCACGGGTTTTTTCAAGTACATGGCTTCGCAAACAGATTCGAATCCAGCAGTACATACGAGACCACGACAGGCGGCCATATCTTCCAAAAATGTCCGGTCGTTGACCCGATGAAAGGTAAGATTGGGGAGTGGATATTCGACTTCTTGGGCATCTTTTTTATCCCAATAGGCCTTAATCTTGAGGTGAGGATATTTTCCGGCAAATTCTTTCACCTCTTCTCCATATCCCGGATTGACCATATAGGCAAGGAAAAAATCCTCTTGCCGGATCACCAAGTCTTTGATTTCTTTTCTCAGAAGCGGAGGCAGGATTCTAATCTTGTTCTTTGGGATTTTTGGTGAAAAGGAGAGGGCTAAAACCTCATCGGCACCCCATGCAGTGACTTGTGTATTCAATCGAAAAAGGAAGCGCTCCCATCGCCTTTCCGGAGCAAAAATAAATTCAGGATGTCCGGAAAGATATTGATGGCCTATCACCCAATAGGATGCCTTTGGTCGGAACAAGAGGGAATATAGGCCGCCCAAAAGATCGTAAAAATTCAAAATCACGTCCGGATTCAGATCTTTGACTTGTCGGTCAATTTGCCGGAGGCTTTTCCAAAAAACAGGAGCTTTTGCTAAGTTTTTCCGGATGGTTTTTCCCAGCAGGATTTTTTTCTCAGCTCCATCTGCTTCGAAGTTGGGACTTTCCAACAGGGTAATCGAGGCCTGAATCTCCCGGATAAAAAAATCCGGAATGCTGCGACGATGGCTTTTTCCAACCAAGACGCCGAGCAACTCATGACCTTGGTCACGAAGTATGCGGGCAAAGGCAATCGCCTGAGTCATATGCCCGCGGCCTTCGCCCTGTACGATAAAAAGAAACTTCATTACAATCTGAATGATGGTGGATTCAAATCCTCACCCGGTCTATCAAAAGCTACCCTTTTCATTGGCAAGAAGTCATTTTCAGGCAGGTCGTCTTCTTCGTTGCGTTTGGGTAGCTCAGTTGTTTGCAATTGCTTAAAGTCGATTTCATTGTAATAAATCAACTGCCAATTGCCCTCGTGATCCTCAGCCAAAGCACTCATAGTTTCGACCCAATCTCCGGAATTGAGGTAATGAATGCCGTCAATCATCCGGTTTTCCGGCTGATGAATATGCCCGCAGATGATTCCGTCACAGCCTTTGGCTCTAGCCATTTTTGCCAACTCGGTTTCGTATTGATCGATGTAGGAAACGGCTGACTTTACCTTGGACTTGACATAGCGGGAAAGGGAAAAATAAGGTAATCCCCGCTTGAACCGGTAGTGGTTGACTACTCGGTTGAGCCAAAGAAGAAAAGTGTACCCCATGTCTCCTAGGTAGGCTATCCACCGGAGATGGGTAGTGATGCTGTCAAAAACATCCCCGTGAGTGATGAAATATTTCTTGCCATTGCTCTCATAAATCAGGTCTGTTTGAATACGCAAATTACCGATCTGAAGCGGTAGAATCTGGTCAAGGAAGTCATCGTGATTTCCCCTGAGGTAATAGACTTGGGTAGAATGATTTTCCATCATTTTCAGGACTCGGTTGAAGAACCGGGTGTGTTTTCGTTTCCAGCTGCCTGATTTTTTGAGCTGCCAGCCATCAATAATGTCTCCGTTGAGGATGAGATTGTCGCATTGGTACTGTTTGAGAAAGCGGGCGATTTCTTTGGCTTTGGCTCCTTTGGTTCCGAGATGGACGTCAGAAATGACAATGGTTTTGAAGTGAGTTTTCACATTCTTGGTTTTTCCAAAACTACACTGAGCATATCAATCCAATATGTTTAGGTTGTTAAGTATTTGTTTTGATTTCCGAATATTCTTTGGCAAAAATGAATTAAAGGTTAAGGGATTGAGAAATTGGGAAGCAGTGGTGGAGTAGTTGGTGCGATTCTTTTTGTCCGGCAATTCAGAAAATATTACAAGCGGTAATGCCTATTTTTTTCTTGGTTTTTAGCTTCGCAAACAAGAAAAACAAACTCAAATGAGGAAAATTATACTAGTGATGGGCTTGATTCTGGTTTCAGTATCCGGATATGCCCAAGAGGAGAATTACTCCGGAAATTATGAGCTGGCAGCTCGATTTTCTCCGGAAAAACTGAGAAAAATGATCTTTTCGACCAGTGTAGATCCCCACTGGATGAAAAAATCCGACCGCTTTTGGTATGAATATGAAACCACAGAAGGCAAGCGCTGGTACGTGGTAGATCCTGTCCGCAAAACCAAAACAGAGCTTTTTGATCGGGATAAACTGGCCGCTGAAATCACCAAAGCAGTAAAAGATCCCTTTGATGGTCAGCACCTAAAGTTGGATGACCTGAAACTGATGGAGGATGAAAATACCATCCGATTCAAGGTAAAGTCCACCGCAGATGTCCTGAAGTCCGACTGGGCTGAAATCAAGGAAAAAAACAAAAACGCAAAGGACTCCATGGAGAAGAAAGTCCATACTTTTCTTTTCAATATCGGTTCCCAAACCTTGACGGAGATTGAAAACGAAAAAGACCCTAAGCGGCTTTCCTGGGCCAATATAGCTCCGGATTCATCCAAGGTAGTTTATGCCAAAAACTTCAACCTCTACTGGATGGACAAGGAAAACTTCCTAAAGGCAGTAAAGGATGAGAAAGATTCGACCCTTGTGGAAAATCAATTGACCACCGATGGGGAAAAAGACTACGAATACGGCTGGGATGGCCGTGGAGATGACAATGTGGAGGAAGAAAAGAAGAAAAATGACCGTAAGCGAGTGGGGGTCCTCTGGAGTACGGATTCCAAGCAGTTTATCCTCACACGAACTGACCAAAGACAAGTGAAAGATCTCTGGGTCATCCACAATACCCGGGATCCAAGACCGACTTTGGAGACTTACAAATACGCAATGCCGGGTGAAAAGGAGCAGCCCCAAACCGAACTGCTGCATTTTTCCTTTGATTCCAAAGAGCTGAAGAAATTGCCGATTTCCACTTTCAAGGATCAAACCGTAAGCCTTTGGTCAACTACACCTCCTGCCAATACTAGAGATGATGATTTCCGTCCGGCTACTTGGTTGGGAGATCTGGATGAGTTCTATTTTGCCATCACCAGTAGAGACCTGAAGCGGGTGGATGTGGTTCGTTGGAACCTTGCTACCGGTCAAAAAGAAGTGGTCATCGAGGAAAGAAGCAATACCTATATCGATTTTGAAAAGATTGAAATCCTGGGAAATGAGCTGGTTTGGTGGTCTGAGAGAGACGGGTGGGGTCATCTTTATTTGTATGACAAGAGCGGTTCTGTGAAAAGACAATTGACCTCAGGCCCTTATCATGTGGGAGGAATAGCACGAGTAGATGCTCGAAATCGCCGAGTCTATTTTGTAGCCAATGGAAGAGAAAAAGGAGAAGACCCCTACTACGAGCACCTGTACAGTGTATCCTTGGATGGAGGAAATGTCAGCTTGTTGAATGCTGGTGATTTCAACCACAGCATCGAGATCAATGACAATGCGTCTTTCTTTGTTAGCAACTATTCCAGAGTAAATACAACGCCTGTTTCTGTACTGATGGACCGAAATGGAGTGAAAGTGATGGATTTGGAGACAGCAGACTTGAGTCAGCTTTTTGCTGCAGGCTATCAATTCCCAGAGCCATTTAAGTTTAAAGCAGACGATGGGATCACCGATTTGTATGGGGTGATGTACAAGCCGTTTGACTTCGACTCAACCCGAAAATATCCATTGGTACAATATGTCTACCCCGGTCCTCAGACTGAGGCGGTGAATAAGTCTTTTGGAAGAGGAATGGATAGAACTGACCGAATGGCACAATTTGGATTTGTAGTAGTGACTTTGGGCAATCGTGGAGGTCATCCTGCCCGATCCAAGTGGTATCACAACTATGGCTATGGAGACTTGAGAGACTATGGTTTGGCGGATAAAAAAGCAGCAGTAGATCAATTGGCAGACCGCCACTCTTTCATTGACCGCAACCGCGTGGGAATTCACGGACATTCTGGAGGTGGTTTTATGTCCACTGCGGCAATGCTTGTTTACCCGGATGTGTTCAAAGTGGCGGTTTCTTCTGCAGGGAACCATGAAAACAACATCTACAATCGCTGGTGGTCAGAAAAGCACCACGGAGTAAAAGAACTCATCACTCCGAAAGGAGACACGACTTTTGTCTATCAAATCGAGAAAAACCCGGATTTGGCAAAAAATCTAAAAGGTCACTTGATGCTTAGCACTGGAGATGTGGACAACAATGTGCACCCGGCAGGAACCATCCGAATGGCAGAAGCCCTAATCAAAGCCGGTAAGCGGTTTGAATTTGTGATTTTGCCTGGCCAAAGACACGGCTACGGAGACATGACGGAGTATTTCTTCTGGAAAATGGGAGACTACTTTGTCCGTCACCTCCTGGGAGATAATACCCCGCCTCCAGTGGATATGATTGAGATGCAGCGGGATAAGCCGAAGGATAAGTAGCGGTAGGAAGTTTGCAGTGAGTAGGTTTCGGGTATTTATCTGTGGGAATCTGTGCCATCTGTGAGCCTAAAAAGCTGGTTAAAAAAAAGAAAAGCCCGATTTCATAACGAAGTCGGGCATTTTTGTGCTTATGGGCGAAGTGGACTTAGTCGTATTCCTTGATCAGAATCGTATAATTTACCGAGTTGTCAAAGGTTTTGATAGGCATTCGGCTTTGAGGATCGGGTAATTGATACGTAGGTATTCCCACTCTGAATTTAGGGTTGGGAGTTAAGTCGATCGTTCCTCCGGGGTTAAGGCTTTTGGGCAAAAATGTAAATCCACTGTCCAGAAGTATCCTTCCTTCCTGAGAGGAATCGGTCTTGAATTCAGGGTTGAATTTCCAATTGTACAAAATGGTGTCCTTTTGGGAATTACTGAGTGTATCGATTTTTTCCTGAGCTTGAGTCCATGCGAGGGTTCCCAAAAACAAGGTTAAAAAACATCCGATGGTTTTCATAGCTGGATGGTTGGATTGTCAAACTCAATTTACGAAATGAATTTAGTTAAGTTATAGTTTTTTAAAAATAATAGATTTGAAAATCGATTTTTCAAGGTTCGATTTGCAATTCTGAAGTTATCCTGTTTGGTTGTTTCCTTATTGATCCAGAGGTGCCAAAGAAATTTTCCTTCATTTTTTCTGTGACTTCTGCATCTCTAGGAGGTAAGGTATCAAATAACCAGTCCCAAAGAATAGTACTGAAGCTATATCCACAATAAGGATATCGGGTATGATGTAGGATATGAGCTTTTTGGATTTTTGGCAGGAAATATCTTCCTATCGGAAGATGAAGGAGATAGTGTAAATAATTGTAAATCAAGAATCCGATAATAAACCCGGCTAAAATGGTGAAGGAGTTCTGGAGCTTGAATGCGATAATGAATACTCCAATACCCAAAATCAGTACACTCAGCCGATGAATGGGTTTTACCTTGAGTTCATGTGGATGCTGATGATGGTGCTGGTGATTTAAGATGTCTGATTTGCCTCCCGGGACGATCAATTCATGCATCAAAAAGCGGTGAATGGAATACTCCACAAAGGTCCACATCAACCAGCCTGCTGAAAGAAGGAGGACAAATGAAAGGGTAGTGTTTTCTAAATAAAATCCAAGGAAAAGGAAAGAGGTCAAAATCAGACTGGCTTTCAAAAAGCATTTTCCAAGGTCGGCGGATGAGGTTTCAATTCGATTTTTCATGGCGTGATAAGTTTGATTGAAAGTATTTTCAATCGTTCTAATTCGCCGATGTCATTTCGCCTGAGAGATATTTTTGATTAGATTAGATTGAGCATAGAAAAAAATAGGGGAGTTAGAATTATTGATTTTCACTAATGAATCATTCCCTTTTTTTCCCTTTAGCAATCAGGACTAAATTAGGAAAGGGAAAATTTGATTTTTCCACTTTTGAGAAGCAGGACTGGGTAGTGAATAAAAAATGAATTGAATTTTCAGGTCTCTTATTTCCAGTGAAAATCCACTGTTTTATTCCTCACTGTTTTTTTCAATCAATCCCAAAATGGATTCCAGCTTTTCCAAAAGAGGAAGGTAGTGAGCCTCTTCCGTGGCCTGAGTAGTAAGGATGAAAGTCAGGAGTCGATTTTCGAAGGACACGGACTCCAAAATCTTCAGATTACTTCCGGAAAAATCCCCGTTTGGAATCTCCAACGCCTGAGTTACTTCTGCGTCTTCAAAGACTTTGCGTATGCTGTAGCCTTCTTGATCAAAAATACTGACTACATTTTCCCGCTGAAGGCTCAGTTCCAATTCCTGTTTCTGGATATCCTCCAAGGTGGCCAACCAATCCGTCAAGGCCTTTCTCAAGTCCGGGTTGGAAAGATCTTTTAGGCTTCCAGAACTGACCATTTCTATCAATAGAGAGTTGTTTGGACTGAATGAAATCTCAAATGCTAAGGCTTCAAATACCCATTGGGAAAACTGCTTTTCATCCATATTTGGGTCTTTGGGGTCTGCCTGAATGATCTTCTTGGCACTTTCGAGATTGTTTCGGTTGACTTTGATCAGCTCTTGGAGTTTTGCCCGACTGATCTGAAAATCCTCTTTTAATCCTACCAGGTATACCTGTTCCTTGACCTGATTTTGTCGCTTGAGGTTATTGTTGTTGATAGCTAAGGCAATCATAATTCCGATTACCAACAGGAATACTTCGCCTAAAGCATAGAGAAGATATTTTTGGATTTTTCCCTTGGCAAGGATCTCTTTTCTGAATTTTCGGAATAATCTACTCATAAAAATCAGTCGGTTCTGGATGACTAACCTAAGGCATTCCGCTAAAAAAGCCTGAGAATAATGGGATTTTTGTCAAGGAGTGTCTCCCTCCCAAACCCTTTTCTCTTCCCGGATTTCTGCTTCAAGAACTGAATTCACATCTCCTTTGGCTCCTTGGAGTAAATATACTGTGGTGCCGGATTCTCGGGCCAAAGAATGAGAAATCCGTCCGATCTCGGTGTAAGAATCGAAAAACTCCTTTTCTCTCTCAGTCAATGGCTCCTCCGCCACTCGAACCAAAATCAAGTGACGAACCGGCTCCTCCAGATCAAACCAATACAGGTAATCTGCATTCATAGTGAAGGCTTCCAAACCGGGAGTTTTGGAATAAAAATTAATCGCTCCTGCTTCCCCATAATTTCCGCAGAGCACTAAAACTCGCCCTGGCTTCTTGATTTGGTCTACTGCTTGGTCCACCAAGCTTCCCAATTCACTCCAGCCTAGCATATCTGCAAAGTCCTGAGGAAGGGGATATTCTTTCCCATCTTCCCAGCGATTGAGGCCGAGCTTGGCATAATTTGGAGGAGAAACTAAGATCTTTTCAGGTCCAACGGTGGGATGAATTAAATTGAATGCAGGCAAAAACAGGATAATGGGCAAGGCCAAAGCAACTGGCCGGAGTTTTCTTATCCATCCGCTTTTACTCATTTTCTCCAGACTGAAAGCCGATAGGGCCAACAGACTTGGATAAAGTCCCAAGGCATAGTACCCTTTGGCCTGAAAGAATGCCAGAATCGCCAAAGTCATACCTGCAGAAAGCAAAACCCAGCGATAAGGCTTTCCCCAATCCGAAATCAAAAACCCAATAAGGGCCGGTAGGATGAGGAGAAGAGATGGGAAAATGAATAGGGCCTGTTCTGCCATAAAGCCTGTTGCACTGTTATTGACCAATTGGTATTGCTGAAGCAATCGCATGTGGGTCAGCACAGGAAAGCCGTGGGTGATTTGCCAGATCAGGTTTGGGAGAAAAAGCAAAAAAGCCACCCCCAGTCCTCCATAAAGGTGTTTGATTTTATAAATCCGGGGTTTCATCAAAAGCAACGAGAATAGGATTCCCAATCCTAGAAAAGCAATGGAATATTTGTTTAGCATTCCCAGGCCAAATGCCAGACCAAGCAAGTAGAGCCATTTCGGATTTGAATTCTGATCCCATCGAATCAAGCTGTAAAAAGCCAAAGTCCAAAATAGGATATCAGCTGCATTGGGCTGATAGAGGATATTGACCCTGATCATCGCAGAGCAAAGTAGAAAAATAGCCGATAGGCTTTGTGCAAAAAGGCCTCCTCCGATTCTTTTGACCAGATTCCAAGCCAAAACCAAAGTCAAAACCCCATACAATGCAGGAAAAAACCTCACCCAAAACTCCCCGCCTCCCAGCCCATTGATCAGCACCGAATTCCAGGAGATTAAAGGGGGCACTGAAAGGTAGCCCCAAGCCAAATGCTTGGCCTGATCCAAATGCAGAAACTCATCCCGCTGCAAATCATAATCCGGATGCACTGCCAAGTATTGCAGCGCAAACTTGGCGAGTATAAAGAATAGCAGCAGGAGGTATTCTTTTTTCATTCAGAATAAGAATTAGAGTGAAGGACTATTCTCTGAATTTATTGGAAGTTTCGGCATCAACCCGATCTGATCCAAGATCACAGCTCCCTGCTCCGATCGGTCAAAACTGAATCGGATTTGATGGAGCTTTTCCAGCTGGAAATCCGGGTTTCGAGAAGCCAATTTTTCCAAATCAAACTGGAATATCTGGAATATGCTTTCCGTCTCATCCTTTTTGTCCAGAAACTGGATTTTCATCACCCGAGACTGAATTAAGCGCTGCAAGGGAGAAAATTCACTCAGGAGAAATGAAATTTGCTTTCCTTCGGTATCTACCAACTCCAAGGTAAGATCCAAAGGAGTCAAGGGCTTTTCTTCCTCTTTTTCTTCCGGCTCAGACTCTTCCTTTGGCTCAGCTTCTTCCTGATTTTCATCGTTGTTTTTTACCCACTTTCCACTGCTTTTTGGATTGGAGCTTTCGTTGGATTCAGCCAGTGAAAAAATCAACACCGAGCTAGAATCGGGACGGAAAGATTCGGGACCCAAAGTCAAGGTATAGCTGGCACGGATGGAATCCGGTAAATAGGGCTTTTGATCCCCGTCCCAATCCAAGCTATCCTTTCCAAAGTCCTCGTAATTCCAACCTAAGAAAACTGCCCGGGTTCCTTTCAACCCGTATTTGGGCATGACTTCCCCTTCTTTCCAGACACTCAGGTTTTTTCCGATTGCCTTTCCTCCTTCAGAAATGGTCAACACGTCAAAATCCTCATCAAATCGGCCCCAATACCGGCTTCTGGAGTCTTCAAATTGATTAAGGTAAATTGTCTCTGGGAGCCAATTTCGGGCTTTTCTGGAATCCATAAAGAGGGGGAGGTACTCGTACTTTTGGTTGAGCGTAGCTTCCAAAAAGGCGGAGATATACACTTGGGCGATGGTTTCCTGCTCTTTGGCATCCATCAATTGTCCTCGGTTGAGTACACCGGAAAAAGTTGCCAGCATGTCATTGTCTCCCCAGCTGGAATTAAACTGCCCGTGGTTGGCATTGGCGACATACAGCCCTGCTTTGAATCGGTAAACTGAATCGGAAAAAGTAATTCGTTCAAACTGCTTGGCTCCGTCAAAGGACTCTACATCCTGATCCTGAGCTCCATGGATGGTAAAGTAGCTGACGTTCGAAAATTTGGTCAGACTTCCCCCGGGCTTGTATTGCCCATCCACCGGAGCGATGGCGATGACCGATTGAATGCCAAAATGATAGCCCAAAGGTATACTTGCATCATCCGGGTAGTAATCCAGCTGATTCAGCATGGCTGCATGACCGACCGCCTCGCCTCCCCGTGAGTGTCCGATAAGCGCAAGCCTATCCATGTTTACTTGTCCAAAAAGTTCATGAGAGGAATCTTCATTCCAGGTTTTCCATTGCCTGAGGTGTTCCAAAAGCATCCAGCCCCTTGCATCATTTTCTTTTTCCAAGCCTCCAAAAATATCTGACCAGGATCCATTCAAGAAGTTTTCGTCGACTGAAACCAAAATAAAGCCCCTTGAGGCCAATAATTCACCCAAGTATTCATACCCCGGATCGGAATAGTCCTGCATGGGATGATTGCCATGGACGATCAAGACCAAAGGAAAAGGACCTTTCCCCTTAGGTTTCCATACTCTCCCGTTAATCGGGAGTTCACGAAAGTCAATCCCCCAGGAAAATGTCCTGTATTTTCCGGAAAGACCATCCCATTCATCCAGAAATGCGGTTCCATCTACCGATGCCGTTTGGTATTTCACTTCCTCCGAAAATTCTTTCCGGCGTTTGTCTTTTCCAGAGCCATAGGTAAAAAACTCCACCTCAAAGGTTCCCGGACTAGCTGGAGAGTCAAATGTAAGAGGAGAGATTTTTTCCTTGGAAAGACTAGCCGCATTAATCGATGGAGGCATGTCCAATCCTCTTATTCCCAAAAAATAGAAAAATGAACCTATTCCCGCCAGTCCCAGTACCAAGCCCAAGAGGGCCGCAGACTTTTTTGGAGATGTCATTTTTTTGAAGTGGCCAGGTTTAAAAATTGTCAACCCTGCTCCCAAAAGTGACAAAACTAGGATTAGAAAAAGGCTAATCCTGAAATCACCAAACCGTACTTGAAGCAACAGTGGAAGGGCAATAAATAGAGTGATTTTGTAGGCTTTTGGAATCTCATGGATCTTTTTTATCAACCAACTGGATAAATAACTGGCGAGAACTGCGGCCAAAACCACTAAGACCCCAAGGACCAAAATCCATCGGTCATTGAAGTTGATGGACATTCCAATAAGCTCAATGGTAAAAAAGAAAGTAGAACCCACCAGAAGTCCAATCGAAGCCCCTTTAATGGAGCGTTTTCCGGGTTTGACTTTTTTAAGTTGAAGGCCGATCCAAGATTTTAGATGGAGCGAAAGCGATTTTAAATTCATGAAAAAAGAGATGTTTTTTCTGAATTTATAGAAAAAACCACAAAGCCTCCTCTAGTGATTCCTTTTCATAGTAAAAGCCAAAGGTTAAACAAGTAGTTTTTGCCTTTCTGCAAAATCAAGTTTTTTGAATTTCAAATAAGAAAGAATTGAAAGGAAAAGTAAAATTCCAACCACCCAAAAAACCCAATCGGGAACAGGTACAGGATCTCCTTTGGCATAGGAATGAAGTCCGGAGAGGTAATAATTTACCCCAAATGAGGTCATGACAATGGAGGAAAATCCCCAAAGACTGGCGAGATTAAACACCAAAGCGGAGCGGGTGGCGGGGATAAGTCGGAGGTGTAGAATGACTGCGTAAACCAAGACAGAGATTAAAGCCCAAGTTTCTTTGGGATCCCAAGCCCAATATCTTCCCCAGCTTTCATTGGCCCAAACACCTCCTAAGAAGGTACCAATTGTCAGCAAAAAAAGACCAATGGTCAGAGAAAGTTCATTGACCGCAATCAGTTCTTTTTGGGCTCTCCACCAAGAACTAGTCGGCTGGGACGGCTTGGTGATCAGTAAAAAGAGACTCATGAGTCCTAGGATGGCAGACAAAGCCAAAGGAGCATAGCTACTGACGATGATGGCCACGTGGATCTTTAACCAATAGGAATTCAATACCGGCATTAAGTTGGTGATCTCCGGATTTAACCAATCCAAAAAGCTGACAAACAGGAGGGTTCCAGAAAATAACAAGGCCAAAGGAATCGTAAATTTGGACTTTGAGGAGAAAGCCAATCCAAAAAGTAAAATTCCCCAAGCTACAAATACCAGCATTTCGAATCCGTCACTCCAGGGGGGATGTTTGGCAATAAACCATCGTAAGGACAGATGAAATGTAAATACCATCCATCCTAGCCAAGCCAAAGCACTTCCAATTTTCCAAGTAATTTTTAGCCCTTTGTTTTCCTTAAAAAGCCCAAGAATTCCTAGAATCAGCATCACCAATCCCAGCATCCAAAAAACACCGAAAAGCCTGTTCCCCAGATTGAGCTTGGTGTACAATATTTCCGCATCAATCGCCAATTGATCTGGATACACTTCCTCTCCGGCCTTTCTTTGGTAAAGGTCTATGTACCCCAAGGTGGAATCGGCTTGGCTCCAATTCCCGCTTTCAATTCCCTGAAGGAGTGATTGCAGATACAAGGGCCCGATGTTTTTGACAAAAATGCCGTCTTCCTCTTCAAACCCTTCTGTAAACTGTTGGCCTGTAAACCAGGTGTTGTTGTCATCCAATCGGTTGGGATAAATTTTCAAAAAGTCTCCAACCAAAACCCCATAGAAAATATTGAAACGTTCATCGACTTTTAGGACCTCATTATGTCCTTCAGATCGTTGGGAAGGTTTTAATAGGTTGACCTCTTCCACTAATTGGGCCAATTTATATTCACCTTCCTCCGTGATAAAGTCTGAAAAACTGAGAAAAGGAGAAGGTTCTCTGCCTAATGTCTCGAAGATTTCTTGGGATTTTTTTTCATCTACTTTCAGGATAGGTAGCTTGGTCCAAGATTCCGGATCGAGTTGCGCTGCCAATAAAAACTGCTCGGCATTGAACTTGTATTTTCCAGAAGGGAGGTCCAATTCCATCCGAGATTTTCCGTAGATTTTCCTTAGAATTTCCTGAGCCAGTGTATTTAATGGCTTCATCCTTCCATCCAAATCCTGCACTATCAAACGGCCATAGGCTTTGGCTTTTTCTTCAGGTACAATCCAAACCCGGGTAGAATCTTGGGCCAAGATATTTGCCTGAAATCCTAAAAACAGGAGGAGGATAGTAGCTGCTCTATTTAGGTTACCCAGCTTTGAAAGGATCATCCGGAAGCGACTTCCCCGAGCAAATAAAGTCCAAAGCATTCCCAAACTTAAAAGCGTATAGCCCAAATAGGTCAAGTAAGTCCCTGGTCTGTCTTGATTGATGGACAATACGGTACCTCGCTCATCTGAGTCATAGGAAGATTGGTAAAATCGAAACCCACGATAATCCAACACATTATTCATGAAAATCCGAAAAGGCCAAGGGTTTTCTTCTCCATCTTGTACCATGACCTCACTCGCATAGCTGGATGGGCTACTTGATCCCGGGTATCGCTCTAGCTGGAAGTCGTTGAGGTAAAGTGCGAAAGGAAGTGATTCGGCTTTTGGTCCATAGGTAAATCGATAGGTTTTTCCTTCCAGAGAGAAGTCGATCCACTCTGGATTCCGATTTACCTTATGAAAATAGCCAGTTTGAAGAAGGTTCTCTGAATCATCCCAAACTGAAATTTTAACGCCATCCAAGAGATCTTTGCCGAGTTTTTCATCCGGTTCGGCAACAAGAATTTTTTGGACATTTTCCTGGATAGATCTGACTACCATGGCTCCCTCTTCCCATTGGTAAAGCGTCCGGAGTTTAAGTGGGGAGGCTGTTAATGAATCTAATACGCCGATTTCCTGCGTGGCCATGTCCATTAATTGAAGAGGAAATGCGGTCTGGATTTGCCAAAGTGAATCCACTTTTACCAGTTGAATGGCTGCTGCTGGATTAGCGGCTGTACTGATCAGCCATTCTCCAAGTTGGAGGTTTTGGCCTTTTTTAAGGACTAAATCTTGTCGGTTTCCATTTTGCAGGACCGAGAGTTCAATCAGCGTTTCTTCTCCAGGACCAAATTCTTGTTTGGCCCCTTGGATGTATTCTTCAACTTTGATTACCAGCTTTTTTCCGGCAAGCTGGAATGGAATCGACTCTGGCTGGAAGACCTTAGGAATATATTCTTTGGCGATGAGATGGGTACTTCCCTCTGAATTCGCCACCTGAAGGTAGTTTTCAGCCGAATAATAAGTGCTTTGAGACTGACCTTCCCGAATATGAATTACTCCTTCTTTACTGAAATACCTTGTAACTCCTGCGCCAAAGATGATCACCACAAAGGCTAGATGAAAAAGGCCAATTGCGAATTTTTCCTTGGATAGAAGTCTATACTTTTTCACATGGGCTAGAAAATTAATGGCCAACCAGCCCATTCCCAACTCAAACCACCAGGCTTCATAGACTAGGTTTCTGGCCACTAATGTTCCATAGTCATTTTCTAAAAATGTAGCCACTCCCATCGAAGTGGCCAAAAGAACTAAAAGGATTAAGCTGACTTTGGTGGAAAAAAGGAATTTCATGAAAGAGTTGATAAGCAGAAAGGAAATAGTTTACTGAAGAACCCCAATGAATTTGGCTTTGGAAGTGGGTCTAAATACTACCATTAAGTACGCCCAATTTTGTTGGTCTTTCAAATTTCCGCCTTGTAAACCTCTCATAGTGTCAGAAAGGAAATACCTATTGTATCCACCCTGAAGAGATACGGCCTCATGAATGATCCAACCAAAAGTAAAATCCAACTCAGATCCCAGACCCTTTTCAGAGGAAAAGGAGGTGGAAGGAAGGCCTGGTTCTGCATGGGCTGAAAAGCTGTGGAAATCGGTTTGTACCCAGAATTTCGGGTTGAATTCGTATCTGCTTCTTAGGTAAAGATCTTTAAGACCTACCGAATTTTCCCAGGTATTCCCAACAAAATACCAATCCATGTATCCGTTGTAAAGGTGATTAGTACCGTACTGCAGGGTATACGAATTGTTTTTTTCGCTGCCTGGATCACTTCCAGAGATGATTTCATAGCCTAGCGTAGCTCTCCAGCGTTTGCCATCTTCCCGATTGATCAACAATTGACTGACCTGTGCACTGGCATTGTAGGCAGAGACTTTTTTTCCGGCTACATCTTCTCCAAACTGGCTGTAGAAATATCCGCTCAAGGTGGTGTTTTTAATTGAAGTTCTCAACGTGGGAATTCCCAGAGTTTGGCGAAATCGGACTCCCTGATCGGTGATGGTTCCATTACTGTTTTTGGTGGTCCATTGTCTTCCTTCATTCCAGAAAAGTAAGGAGTAGTCTACTTTTCCAAGGCTGTTCTCAAACCGGATAAGTTGGGCTGCACGGTATTGATTGGGAATGGTGTAAATGTTTCCGTTGAGTTTTTGACCGTCTTGGTTAAATCCCCCTCCAAAGTGTAGTTTGGCTTTGTCCTTTTCGTATTTCACTAAGGCAAAATCATGAGATCGTGCTTGGAGAGCCCAGTCTAAATTCCCTAAGAATCGGAAATTGTCGTAGTTGAGTTCCTGTCTTCCCAGCTTGATTTTCCAGTTTTCTCCAAAATTCACTTCTCCCCAGGCTTCATGAACGGATAAGAAATCGTCTGAAATATTTGCTTGTGATGTACTGCCCCAAGTTCGGACATCCTGTACGCTCATGTAGAAATTGAACCGATCCAATTTGTAAGCTGCCTGTAATCTGGCTCGATGGGCGATAAACCCGGCTGGATCCAGGCCTTCTTGGATGGGTTTGTTGTAGCCATTTCTGAATTCACTTCTAACCAGAATCTGACCATCTACTGTAAATTGGGCAAAAGATTTCAAGGGGATTAGCATGACCATGGCCGCTAATCCAAGGATTAGTTTGTAGGATTTCATAGGAGAATGGGTTATCTGCTACTGATGGTATTTACTTTTTTAGAGGCTTCCCGGGCTTTTCCTTCCTTAAGCCATTGAGGAACTACCTGTTCTAAGAAGGTTTGTTTGGCGGCTTTTTCTTTAGGGATATCTAAACCAATGTAGGTTTGCAGGGCACTTTTACTTGAGAAATCAGGCATAGGCACTGGTTGGTTGTACCCTAAGGAGGCCAAAACTCGGCTTAGCTCAATGCGCGTTTCCTGGATGATTTCGGTGGCGGAGGTAACAATTCTGGAAGTTTCCAAAGGAGCGTGAAATGCCGCACCATGAGAAGCGACAGAATAATCCCATCTCCATTGGGCATGACGGATTCCCTTTTGTATTGGTGCCAATTGGGCTTCAGAAGCTCCCAATTCTATAGCTTTGGCAGCCTCGATATGGGCCATGGCGATCAATCGCTGAAGTTTAGTGGTTCCTTCTTTGATTTTTCGCTGTCTTTCATAGACATCTGTCACGAGGTCTTCCACTTTTTCCCGATGGCAGACAAAACAGGAATTTTCCACGTTGGACAAAGGAGATCCGATGTGATGGTTGGTAAATTTTTGTCCACCTTCAGTCTGGTAAGGCATATGACAATCTGCACAACTTACCCCTCTTTTTGCATGAACTCCCATTTCGAACACTTCGTAATCAGGATGTTGAGCCTTAAGCATGGGAGTTTTACTCAGTGGATGAACCCAATCTGCAAATTCAATGGCATCATAATACCCTTCCATTTCTTCGACTGACATTCCATCTTTCCAGGGGAAGGTAAGGTATTGGGCATTTTCCAATCCCGGCTTTTTCTTATCGAAATAATATTCCACATGGCATTGGGCACAGACCAAAGACCTCATTTCTTGATGGGAGGCTTGGTTGATATCTTTTCCCATCGCTTCAAAGGCCTCAACCAAAGCCGGCCGTGTAATGGTCAACTTCATGGTTTTCGGATTGTGGCAATCTGCACAGCCAATGGGGTTTATGATCTGAGATCCGAAATCAGACCATTTTTGGCTATAGTAATTTGCCACCCCGATTTCACTCATCAGTCTAGGGACATCGGTACTTTTACAAGTCCAGCAAGTGGAGGGCATGGGGCCTTCTCCAGCTTTCATGGGTGCGCCGGTTCGAAGGGTTTTATTGATATCTTCCACCGCCCAGGCATGTCCCTTTGGAGCATTGTAATCTTTGCTAAATCCATATCCCGCCCAAAGAACCACTAGCTCCGGATCTGAGTCCAGCATGTCTTTATGACCCGAAGTCCCATACATGCTATGGAAAGTAGTGTCCCTAGTTTTCATGTAGGATTGGTATTGACGGGGATAATTCAATCCCCATACAGAATCACGGGGCTCCAGCCCTTCCAGTTCAACTTTGGGCTGGTAAGCATATTTAGCTTCGGATTTCCGTTCAAAAATATTGACTGCCAAAAGGCCAAGTAAAAAGGCGGCAGCGGCGGTTACAAGGAAAAGGATCCAGTTTTTCATAATTACTTGGGGTTGGATTGCTGGGTATTCATGGACTCTTTGAGCCACTTTGGTACGATAGAAAGATCTGGTGAAGCGTATTCTTTGATAGGTTCTATTTGCGCTCCGACCGCTGAGAGGCTTCTTACTCTCCCATGAGGGATATCCCGATGGCATTCCCAGCAGGTTCTATCTGTTCTATTGGCAGTATGGTCTTGGACAAAGGCCTCCATTTTTGCATCGGTCACTTGATCTTGGTGGCAACGGACGCAATTGGCCTGAATGACTTCTATGGATGGTTGTCTAGCTCTGATGACCTGAGGTTCTGCACGCATCGTAAAGACCGAGGCATGGTACAAGCCGTCTTTGGCTTTGAAAAAATATTTATTTGCCACATTGTTATGGGGGACATGGCAATCATTACAACTGGCCACTTCCCGGTGGGAGCTATGAGTCCAGGTAATGTATTGGGGCTGCATGATGTGGCAGTTCACGCAAGCCTGAGGATCATCCGATAAATAAGAAGAAGCATTGGAGAAATCCAACAGGAAGATGCCCAAGCCAAAAATGATGGCAACTACAAAAGTGGCCGCTGGTCTCCATTTTTTTGGGGGGACAAGACTTTTCTCAAAAAGAAACCGCTTAAGTTTTTGGGGAAGTGCCACAATCTAAAGGTTTGTGACCAAAAGTAACCCATAAGCATTTGAGTAAACATGACGAATGTCAGTCGATAGAAAAAAAATTAGCATTTATTGATTAGCCAAAATTTCAACTTATTCTCATTTATCCATTAAAAATTAGCCTGAAGTTAGTCCCTCTTCCAAGCTCGGAACGAACTTGAATATTCCCTTTGTGCCTACGAATAATCTGTTTGGAAAGGGATAAGCCGATTACAGAACCTTTTTTTTGGTGGTGTAAAAAGGAATAGAAAGGCAATTTTAAATTTCAAAAAATAATTGAACATATCCCGTTCTAATACATCTTCTCCTAATAGGAGTAGGCTAAAGCCATATTTCTTTTCATGGCAATAAATTTAAATTAATTCCAATTGTCAATTCTCCTGAATGAGAAAGCTTAAAGCCATAAGAAATAAGCGTGTTTTCAATTTCCGTTCGGCAGAAAAACTCGTCATGGATTTCCATAGCTATCACCTTGACATTATTCAGCCAACTTAATTCTGTTTCCTTACCAAAAACAGACACTTCTCCGCCTTCAATATCAATTTTTAAAAAATCTATTTCATCTAATTCAAATTGCGACTTCAGGGAAGGAATAGAAGTAACTTCAAACAGCGCATTGCTGGCATCGGAAGTTTCCACTAATCTAAAAGCTAAGTCAAGCCCTGCTTCAAAATCCCCTGCTGCACTCAAATGTGTTTTTTTACCCCAAAGTCCCAAATTCAAAGTAGTAATATCCTTAAAACCTGTTTCCCTGATGTTTCGCTGAAGCCTTTCGAAAGTAGCTTTTGAAGGTTCCAAACAGATGATCTTTGCATCAGGAAAATGAGATTTCATGAAAATAGTTGTGAATCCCACATTTGCGCCAGCATCAATCATGGTCCGTAAGGGGAGATGATTTTTTTTAAAAAAATCTACCACTCCTCCATATTCTTTATCCATGATTACCTGCTTGAAGGCAATCATATCAGCCGAATTTTTTAAAAGGGTGATGGTAAGAGGATGGTTGTTGATAGAATAATTGAAGGTCACCGAGTCCGACTTTTTGGTCAGTGAGATTCCCTCTGCGTAAAGTTCGTCAAACAAGGTATGCGAATGCCTCAATCCTATGGGCACCTGTCCCAGCAATTTTCTTCCTATAGAATACTTGATCAATTGGTAAATTTCTTTTGGAGAGTAGATAGCGAGTTTTGATAAATTCATTAGAAGAGTTATGGGTGGTCATTCAATATAAACCCGAATTTGATAAAACTACAAACTCAATTTGGCTTTATCGGCAAGGTAAACTACTTGGAGAAAATTAGAGCTTCTAATTCTGAAAAAAATTGGAGCAGGTCTAAATGGGATTTAGGTTTTATATCTAGCCATTAAAAATCAATTTAAAGGTAGTCCCTTCACCCAGTGTGGAGCGGACCTGAATATTTCCCTTGTGCCGGCGCATAATTTGCTTGGAGAGAGACAGCCCGATTCCCGAGCCTTTCTTTTTGGTGGTGAAGAAAGGAATGAAGATTTTGCTTAAGGCTTCTTCTTCGATGCCTTTTCCGGTATCGCAGACTTCCAAAATGATCTTTCCGGCCTCATCGATATAGGCTTTGAGGGTAATGGTTTTTTCCTCGGCATCCTCCAGCGCTTGAATGGCATTTTGGAGCAGGTTGATCAGGACTTGCTCAATCTGATTTTGATCTCCAAAGAGTATCAGTTCCTTTGGATTGAGTTCCTTCTTTAGCGTGATTCCTTGAGCTTCGAGCTGGTTTTGGAGGAGGATTTCCAACTGGTCGAAAAGCTTGGAAATCCCGATACTTCCAAACTTTGGGGGAGGAATATGGGCCAGGCTCCGGAAATCCGAAACGAAACTGATCAATCCCTCACTTCGCTTTTCGATGGTGCTGATGCCCATCATGCAGTCTTCCATATCGGCAGGAAGTAGAGGCTCATCGTGGTCGATTTTGTATTCCAGTTCGCCCTTCAGCGTACCCGCAAGGGAGGAGATCGGAGCGATGGAGTTCATGATCTCGTGGGTAAGAATCTTGACAAGATTTTGCCAAGCTTCCATTTCCTTTTCTTCGAGTTCGGATTGGATGTTTTGGAGAGAAACCAGTTTGAATCGTTCTCCTCTCATCAGGAGCTCAATGACATACACAGAGAGCTGCATGATCCCGTCGGGATGGGCTATTTTGATTAGCTCACTGCCGCCAGTTCGGAGGTTTTGGATGGCTAGGTGCAGTTCTTTGTTGACCCCCTCGATCTCTGAGATGTTTTTGAGTTCGTCGACCTGCAGGATTCGCTTGGCTGCTACGTTGAGAATTTGGATGTCCCCATTTTCCCCAAAAGTGATCAAACCAATACTCAGGTGCTTGAATACTGAGCGGAAATACTGGTAGTTGGCCTCCTTTTCGGCCTGATCTTCCTTGAGCTTGGCCAGGATGGCGTTAAACTCTATATGAAGATCGTCGGTTTCGGTCCCGTCAAATTTGACAGGATAGAGTTGAGAATATTTGTCCTGCTTGATATTGTCCAGAAAAACCCGGACTTTTTTGAAAGAGCTCTCGGAATACCTGAGCAAAAAAATCAACTGAAAGACCACGAGAATCAGGAATAGGGAAATCATAAAGACTCCCCAGTCATCGATGATGCCATAAGCCAAAAGAAACAAGGAGGCCGCCATCAAGGCAATTCTTCCCAATAACCCAACTCTATAATCCATATTTTTCCAGTCTTCTGTAAAGAGAAGCGCGGGTTAGCCCGAGCTCTTTAGCGGCCTTGGAGATATTTCCTCCGTTTTTGTCAATAGCTTTTTGAATGGTGGTTCGCTCCATGTCGTCGAGATTGAGCGTGTTCACGAGCGGTGCTTTTTCAGAGGCAGGTTTGGCAGAAAGGAAAAAGAAATCCCGGCTGTCCAGTTGCTCACCTTCGGCCATGATGATGGCCCGCTCGATGGCATGCTGCAGTTCCCGGATATTTCCCGGCCAAGTGTAGCGCTGCAGGAGCTCCATTGCAGATGGAGTGAAGCCGCTGAAATTCTTACGATATTTCTGCCCGTATTGCTTTAGGAAGTGATTGGCCAAAGTTGGGATGTCGTCCTGTCTTTCTCGGAGGGGAGGAAGGAAAATCTCCACAGTATTGATTCGATAGAGCAAATCCTGACGGAAAGTATGATCCTGTACCATCTCATGTACTGGCATATTGGTTGCACAGATCAGTCGGATATCTACCGGGATGGCCTTGTTAGTTCCAATTCGGGTGACTTCTCTTTTTTGTAATACCGTCAGCAATTTGGATTGGAGAGGCATGGAGAGGTTTCCGATTTCGTCCAGAAAAAGGGTCCCTTTGTCGGCAATTTCAAAACGGCCTGCACGATCGTCTTTGGCATCGGTAAAGGCTCCACGCTTGTGTCCAAAAAGCTCCGACTCGAAGAGTGTCTCCGTGATCGCACCCATATCTACGCCCACGAAAATCTCATCTTTTCTCAATGAGCGCTCATGGATGTCCCGGGCAATCAGTTCCTTTCCGGTTCCATTTTCCCCGAGGATTAGCACATTGGCATCGGTTTGGGCTACCTTGTCAATGATGGAAAAGATATTTTTCATGGAGGCCGAACTCCCGATAATGTCCGTGTAGGGCTTTTTCAGATCGGTCTGCAGTTGTTTTTGCTTGGATTGGAGCTTGTCTACCTCATTGTAGCTTTCTTTAAGTTTTACTGCCGCATGAAGAGTGGCGATAAGCTTTTCATTTTGCCAAGGCTTCAGGATAAAGTCCGTAGCTCCTTCCTTTAGAGCCTGAACAGCCATTTCCACATCTCCAAAAGCAGTAATCAGGATAACGACAGCTTTGGGATCGATCTCCTTGATCTGATTTAACCAATAGAAACCTTCTTTACCCGAAGTGGTATCTTCCCGGAAATTCATGTCCAGCAGGATCACATCAAAGTTGTTGTTGCTGATCAAAAAAGGAATCCGTCTGGGGTCTTTTTCCATCACCACTTCCTTGGCATGCTTCTTTAGAAGCATTTTTGCTGCAAAGAGTAGGTCTTCATTGTCGTCTATGATCAGGATTTTGCCGAGTGTCTGATTTTCCATGGTTACTTATTTGGGATTAGTCTTGGGAAAATGGTGCCAAGTGCATTTATGGACAATTTAGGCTTATTTCCTAGATATAGTGTCCGAAAGTGTACGGATTTATACTGTTTCCGTACACTTTTGTCCGGTTGGGTGTCCGGTTTTTTAGCCTTACCTTTGTAACTCACTAAAATTAAAACACATGCAAGCAAAGAAAGGCGATGCTGTAAAAGTGCATTATACTGGAAGACTCGATGACGGAAGTGTATTTGACAGCTCGGTGTCCAGAGAACCCCTTGGATTTACCTTGGGAGATGGCAATATGATCAAAGGATTTGATGCAGCAGTCTATGGGATGCTGATTGGAGATAAAAAAACTGTAACCATTCCTGCTGCCGAGGCTTACGGAGAGCGCAGAGACGATATGATGATCGATGTGCCAGTAAGTCAGGTTCCACCGAATATCACTCCTGAAATCGGACTTCAGCTAGTCCTGCAGGGTGGAGGCGGTCAGCCTATGCCCGTGACTGTGGTGGATGTGACTGAGGAAAAAATCACCTTGGATGCGAACCACGAATTGGCGGGCAAAGATTTGATTTTCGATATTGAGCTTGTAGCGATTAACTGATCGCTGAGAACATATGCAACAAAGCCACAGGTCCTGCCTGTGGCTTTTTTTATATGATTTTGAGACCTTCTGGAAGTGGATAGATTTCTATCCGGTCTTCTTTGACAAAAGTGATGATTTCCTGACCGATCTGAAGGTATTGTACATCTTTTGTAGGCAGCACACCCACATCAAAAATGGCCTTCAATCCCAAAGAATACATTTTAAGCTTGTTTCCTTCCACCCAAAATAGATTTTCCCGATAAAAGCAGAGCCTTTGGTCGATCCTCAGATTCACTTTTTGAAGAAAATTCCCCTGATTGTCAAAAATGTAAATCCCTGACTCAGGGACATTCATGAAGAGTCGGTTTTTGAATTCTCTGATCTCGGAGACAGTAAGATTTTCCAATTCCAATATCAAATTGAGCGGCTGGGATTGGATGATCTGATTTTGTAGGTAATTGAGGCTTTTTAGGGACAAATCGGATTCATCCCAAGCCCAGATGATGTTGTTATTGCCCAAGGTTGCAGCTTTTGGCAAATTTATACCGGTAGAAAAAAACTGTCTATTGCTGAGCTCATTCAGGAATCGATCCATAATTCGGTATTCCTGAAGGTCGGCCGAAAAGGTGAAAATATTGACTGTCCATGAAGCTTCCAACTGATGTAATCTTCCTTGATTTACCGGGGAGTAGAGATTGAGTTGTTTTCCGTTTTTGTCAAAAAGATAAACGTCTCCCGAGGTATTGCTGGCAAATATCTGGTCCCGTGTATCCAAAGAGACTAAATCAAGGTATTCTAAAGGGATTTCGGCAGATGGGTTGGTAAAAAGGGGGGCTTTCGGACTGGGGTCTGAAAGAAGGTTTGAAAAAACAGAAATCAGAATCAAAAGGAAGGAATTCATTCTTCAAAGTGTTTCAGACGGGGCTCGGATTCGGAGAGCTCTAGGAAAGTGTACTGACTTACCCACTCTCCTAAGTTAAAATAGGTGGAATTGTCCGAAACTTCTAATTCCAAGGGTAGATGTCGATGGCCAAAAATATAGAGATCATGATGGGTTTTGGCCTCCAAATCTTTGCAATACGCCCAAAGCCACTCGTCCTCTCCAAGGAAATGGTTCTCGTTTTTTTCGATATTGGTAATTCTGCTGTGTCCAGACCAGGCTTTGGCCAGACGAATCCCCAGGTCAGGATGAAGCCAGCGAAACAACCACTGAGCCACTGGATTGGTGAAGACTTTTTTAAGCAACTTGTAAGTATGGTCTCCAGGTCCTAAACCATCTCCATGACCGACAAGGATTTTCTTTCCATCGACCAAAAGCTCTATGGGATGGGCATAGACAGGTATTCCCAGTTCTTGTGTAAAATAATCCTTCATCCAAAGGTCATGATTGCCTGTAAAAAAGAGAATTGGAATGCCTTCTTCACGTAGTTGGGTGATTTTTGAAATAAAAGGAATGAACCCTTTGGGAATGACCTCACGGTATTCAAACCAAAAATCGAAGATATCTCCGACTAAGAAAATTGCCGCAGCATCCCTTCGGATGCTTTCCAGCCATCGGATGATTTTTGCTTCTCTTGCCCTGCTTGTTTCCCGGTCAGGAGCACCCAAATGAAAATCCGAAGCGAAATAGATTTTCTTGCCTCTTAGATGAAAGTTCAGGGGTTGGGATTGCATGCGCTAAAGATACTAGGGGAGGGCAAAATTAAAAAAGCCCCGAAAAAATCCGGGGCTTTGGGATCAGTTGATCTGATTGTCTGGATTAGGTTCAGGTATGGGTTGGGAAGTAAGTGGATCCGAGCTTTCTTCTTTTCCTTCTTCTTCTTTGCTGACTAATTCCGGGCCTTTTGGAGCTTCCTTTTTGTTTGTATAAGCCTGATAAGTGGTCTCCTTGGCAAAAGGACGCTTACCGATCAGTTTCTCCAAATCAGACTGGAAGAGGATTTCCTTCTCCAAAAGCTCATTGGCTAAAGTCTCCAATTCATTTCTGTGCTCCTTGAGCAAATCCAAGGTACGCTCGTAGGCAAATTGAATCAATTTACTTACTTCCTGGTCGATCATTTCCGCAGTAGCTTCAGAGTACGGCTTGGTCATCTTGTACCCATCGCTTTTGCTGTCGTAGAAGGAGATATTGCCTAGCTTTTCGTTCATTCCGTACACGGAAACAATGCTGTAAGCCATTTTGGTAATTCTTTCCAAGTCACTTAAGGCTCCTGTGGAAATCTTTCCAAAAACGATCTCCTCCGCTGCTCGGCCGCCCAAAGTCATGCACATCTCATCGATGAGCTGCTCTGTTTGGTACAGGAACTGTTCTTTGGGAAGATACTGGGCATAGCCCAAAGCTGCTACCCCCCGGGGAACGATAGATACCTTCACCAATGGGTCGGCATGCTCCAAAAACCATCCTGCCACAGCATGTCCTGCTTCATGATAGGCCACGATCTTCTTTTCTTCAGGAGAAATGATCTTGTTTTTCTTCTCCAAACCTCCAATTACCCGGTCTACGGCATCTTGGAAGTCCTGCATGTCTACAGCAGATTTATTTCTTCGGGCTGCGATAAGTGCTGCCTCATTACATACGTTAGCAATTTCTGCTCCGGCAAATCCGGGGGTTTGTGCGGCCAGCTTTTTGGCATCCACATCGTCGGAGATTTTGATTGGCTTCAGATGAACCTTGAAAATAGCCTCTCTGCCTACGATATCCGGCTTGTCGATGGAGATCTGTCGGTCAAATCGTCCCGGTCTCAGCAATGCGCTGTCCAATACATCCGGTCTGTTGGTGGCAGCAAGTACAATTACACCTGAATCGGTTCCGAAACCGTCCATTTCTACCAAAAGGGAGTTGAGCGTATTTTCTCGTTCGTCGTTGGAGCCTGGCATTTGACCTTTTCCTCTAGATCGGCCGATAGCATCTATCTCATCGATGAAGATAATACAAGGGGCTTTCTCTTTTGCTTGCTTGAAGAGGTCGCGGACACGGGCAGCGCCCACACCCACGAACATTTCCACGAAATCAGAACCCGAAAGGGTAAAGAATGGTACTCCTGCTTCCCCTGCCACGGCCTTTGCGAGCAAGGTTTTACCGGTACCCGGAGGGCCTACTAGGAGAGCGCCTTTCGGGATTTTACCTCCCAGCTTGGTGAATTTGGATGGATTTTTAAGGAATTCTACTATTTCCTGAATTTCCTCCTTGGCCTCATCCAGACCTGCCACATTATCAAAGGTGATTTTGACTTTATTCTCAGCATCGAATAGCTGAGCACGGGATTTTCCTACGTTGAATATTTGTCCTCCGGGACCAGATGGGCCAGCCATTCTTCTCATCATAAACCAGAAGAAGACAAACAAAAGGATCAAGAATCCAAAACTGCTGAACCAATTGGTCCAGTTTTCCTCTACTTTGACCTCAAAAGGAATTCTTTGGTCTTCAGGTACACGTTCTTGAAGTTTCTCGAAGTCTTCTTGGAACTTGTCCGGTGTGGTTACATTTAGAGAATAATGCGGTCCGGAAGGATTAAAGAAGGTAGAATTACTCTCTAATTCAGTTTTGTATTTGGCATTCTGAAGGGCAGAAGGATTCAGAGTCACGTCGACACGATTCATATTTCGGACGATTACTACCTTGGACACATCACCCGCTAGATACATGTCCTCAAATCTTTTCTGCGTTATATCTATAACTACACCTCTCTGCTGAATCCATGTCAGTCCCAGCAATACCAAAACTGCAGCAATAATCAGATAGAGCTGAAAATTTGGCTTTTGGGGAGGTTTAGGTACAAAATTTTTATTCTTATTGGTTTCGCTCATCGCTTTTTTCGGTAATTCTATAAACTTATGCTAAAACGGATTAACCATTTGAAAGTTCATCCGGATTTTAATTTATGCGGGTGGTTTTGGCATCACCCCAAAGCTCCTCTAGTCCGTAAAACTCGCGTTTATCCTTGAGAAAGATGTGGGCCACTACATTAACATAATCCATCAATACCCATTGACCGTTGGATCTGCCTTCGATTTTCCAAGCTGGTGATTCACCTGCTTTGTGTACTTGCTCTTCTATGGATTGGGAGATGGCATCCACTTGAGTGTCTGAGTTTCCTGAGCAAATCACAAAAAAATCGGTCACTGTATTTTTGATGTTTCTTAGATCCATCACCAAAATATCAGAGGCTTTTTTCTCCTCCATACCTTTGATGATAACCTTGCTCAGCCCTTCTGCTGTCATATAATTCATTTAATTTTGAACCGGCTTCTAACTTCTATCCTTTAGCCGAACCGAAAATTAATGTATAAAATTCTTGCCAACACCATTTTTCTGGGGAAAGATGTCCTTTTCCTGCCAGAGTGTCACTCGACCAATGACACTGCCATGCAGTTAGTCAGGTCAGGCAAAGCTCAAGAAGGGACTGTGGTAATCTGTTCGCATCAGAGTAAAGGAAAGGGGCAAAGAGGAAATGTTTGGGAAGTGGAGCCGGGAAAGAACCTTACATTTACCTTGGTATTAAGGCCTGATTTTCTGGATGTTTCTCAGCAGTTTTTGCTCAATATGTTCGTTTCCAATGCTATACAAAGAGTGCTGCAGGATTACATTCCTGACCTCCAGATAAAATGGCCCAATGACCTGGTGGCGCCGAAAAGAGGGAAGTTGGGTGGAATCTTGATTGAAAATATTTTGGGACAAAAAGGCTGGGAATATGCGCTCGTAGGAATAGGGATAAATATCAATCAAGTCAAATTCCTCTCGAATAAGGCCTGCTCTTTGTCTTCCCTGACGGGCAGTGAATATGATCTTGAGGAACTGTTCAAACTCCTTATGGCCCAACTTGAGCAAGGATACATTGCCCTCAAAAAGGGAAAGCACAAGGAAATCAAAGAAAAGTATCTCAGTCATTTGTTTCGTTTGGGTGAGTGGGCTTACTTTTTTATCAGGTCAAATCGGATAAAGGCCAAAATTGATGGGATCAGTCAGGAGGGTAAATTGGTCGTGGAGTATGAAAATGGAGACTTCGAAGAGTTTGATTTGAAAGAAATCCAGTTTGCTGACTATTGATTGGGTTTTTGTTTGCCGAATTTATGAGGTAACTTTGCCGGCTGAAAAAGTTTTTAACTGTTAATATTCAATACGATGTCAGAAATCAAATCTGAGAAATTCATCCAGTACAAAGTGAAGGACATTTCCTTGGCGGAGTGGGGAAGAAAAGAAATCAAATTGGCCGAAGCAGAGATGCCGGGCCTTATGGCTTTGAGAGAGGAATTTGGTCCATCCCAGCCATTAAAAGGGGCCAGAATCGCAGGATGTCTTCACATGACGATCCAGACTGCGGTTTTGATCGAAACATTGGTGGCTTTGGGTGCAGAGGTGACTTGGTCTTCATGTAACATATTTTCCACACAAGACCATGCGGCAGCAGCGATAGCGGCAGCGGGCATTCAGGTGTACGCATGGAAGGGCCAAACCGCAGAAGAATTTGACTGGTGTATAGAGCAGACTTTGTTTTTCGGAGAGGAAAAACAGCCCTTGAATATGATTTTGGATGACGGAGGAGACCTGACCAATATGGTTTTGGATCAATATCCCGAGTTGGTTGCCGGAATCAGAGGTTTGTCTGAAGAGACTACGACCGGAGTTCACAGACTGTATGAGCGAATGAAAAATGGTACGCTTCCAATGCCAGCCATCAACGTGAACGACTCCGTGACCAAATCCAAGTTTGACAATAAGTATGGTTGTAAAGAATCTTTGGTAGATGCTATCCGTAGAGCTACTGACGTGATGATGGCAGGTAAAGTAGCAGTCGTGGCAGGATATGGAGACGTAGGAAAAGGTTCAGCGGCTTCTTTGAGAGGAGCTGGCGCACGAGTGATTGTGACTGAAATCGACCCAATCTGTGCGCTTCAGGCTGCGATGGATGGCTTTGCTGTGAAAAAGATGGCTGATGCCGTGAAAGAAGCTGATATAGTAGTGACTGCAACGGGAAACAAGGACATCATCACCGGAGAGCATTTCAAAGCGATGAAGGACAAGGCCATCGTTTGTAATATCGGCCACTTTGATAATGAGATCGATATGGCTTGGCTGAACAAAAACTATGGCAAGACCAAGAATGTCATCAAGCCTCAAGTAGACTTGTATGATCTCGACGGAAAAGAAATCATTGTTTTGGCTGAAGGGAGATTGGTTAATCTGGGTTGTGCCACCGGTCACCCATCCTTTGTGATGTCCAATTCCTTCACCAATCAGACTTTGGCTCAGTTGGAGTTATGGAAAAATCACGAGAACTATCAGCCGGGAGTCTATGTGCTTCCAAAGCACTTGGACGAGAAAGTAGCGGCACTTCACCTGGCCAAGTTGGGCGTAGAACTGGACACGCTTTCTGAAGATCAGGCTCAGTATATCGGCGTGGAAGTAAAAGGTCCCTTCAAGCCGGAGTACTACAGATACTAATCAGAAGTATTCTCACTATTAAAACCCGGAGTTATCCGGGTTTTTTTCTTTTTAAGCCTTTGCAAGCTGGGAAAAAGAATCATGGATAATCAAGGATTCAAAATCAAATTTCTCCCATCAGGAAGCAGTGCATTGACTATAGGCTCGCACTGACCCTCACTGGAAAAGTTAAATCGGTAAGTTAATTCTCTGCCTTGCCCACGCTCAACAGTCCAGGTTTCCTCCCCTTCAAAAGGTAGAATCCATCCTTCACTGTAGCAATTGATGTAAACCTCTTTTGCTTTAGTCAGGGTTTGGCTGAATTTTCTACCTGCCGGATTGGTCCCTTCGATCTTGCCTACGAAGCTGATTGCAAAAGGTCTGAATGAAAAGCGGGATACAAAATAAGTGTTGGTGCCATTGGCCACGAAAGAGAGACCCGTATCCCTATTAAATCTTAGATTTTCAAATTTTTCTTGATTTTGACTGGTTGTAAGGGCTTTAAACTCTCGCTTACCTTTGATTTCGGTATTTTCAAAATGATAATCAATGTACTCCATCCACCAAGTGCCGATTTGAGTATTGGATTGAGAAAAGTCCAATCTTATTTTACCTTTTCGCTTGAGGGTTTTTTCCTGGGTACAGGAATCTACCGCATCATAATCCAAAGTAACAATGCGCAAAGTCTGATCTATTTCAATTTTTGGGCAGCCCGGTAAAGATTGACTTTGTGTTCTAAAATAGTCAGGATAGGAAAAATTCCCCAGATATCCGCCTTCATTGATTGCAGTTGAAAAATCGAAAAATTGATCTGCCTCCATCGAAAGATCGGTAGTGATATCCCTGCTGATTTCTTCATTGCAAGAGAAAAGAAGACTCAGAATTAAGAAATAAATAAACAGCTTTTTCATATTCAAATCCGAAGACTGAACTTCTTTCAATTACCGCGCCCGATTCCTATCTTGGCTGAAACTAATCTTACCAAACTGATGAACTTTAATCAAGGAATGCTAAAAGCCGATGCTCTCAAAGATAAAAACATCCTGATTACCGGAGGAGGAACCGGCTTGGGAAAATCCATGGGAGAGTATTTTTTGGAGTTGGGAGCCAATTTGGTGATCACTTCCCGGAAACTGGATGTCCTTCAAGATACCGCCAAAGAAATGATGGAAAAGAAGGGAGGCCGTGTGATTCCTGTTGCCTGCGATGTAAGAGATATTCAGCAGGTGGAGAAGATGTGGGCTAAAGCCAAATCAGAACTGGGGCAAATTCATGTGGTGCTTAATAATGCCGCGGGCAACTTCATCAGTCCTACTGAGCGACTTTCCGTAAATGCCTTCAATACAGTTTTGGATATCGTTTTGAAAGGTACTTCGCAAGTTACTCTGACTGCAGGCAAGGATTGGATAGCCCAAAAACAGCCCGGAGTTTTTCTTAACATAGTCACTACATATGCTTGGACAGGTTCGGCCTATGTTGTACCATCGGCTGCCGCAAAAGCAGGAGTATTGGCCATGACTCGTTCCTTAGCGGTAGAATGGGCCAAGTACGGTATCCGTTCCAATGCAATCGCTCCTGGACCATTTCCTACTGAGGGAGCCTGGAGTAGGCTCCTACCGGGAGACTTGGTGAAGAAGTTTGATCCTGCTAAAAAAGTCCCCGTCGGAAGAGTGGGTGAGCATCAGGAATTGGCCAATTTAGCCGCTTATTTGGTTTCTGATTTCTCTTCATTTGTCAACGGAGAAGTGATGACTATTGATGGTGGTGAATGGCTTAAAGGGGCAGGAGAATTCAATAATCTGGATCAAATACCCGAGGCTATGTGGGATATGCTGGAGGCATCAAGGGGAAAAAAGCAGTAAGCCCCAAAGTGATTTGGGGCTATTTGAAGGCAAAATGGAAAATCAGGAATCTTTAGCCTTTTCCCTGTATTCCTCTTTCCCAACTTTGGTTTTGCTGGACAGATTCTTTGATGCTCTTTTTCAGGGAATTGTCCAGCATTTTTGTTTCTGTTTTGATGATGTTGAGTAGCTTTTGGGTTTCTTCAGAATGACTCTCTGTCTCGATTATCTCCAAAATTCCCATGATATTTGCTACTCTGGCTCTTAGGGAATGGGATTGCTGAAATGCCAGATCGCGCAAAAAATAATGATGTTCTCGGAGCCAGATTTCCTGTTTTTTCTTTTCAGTTATGTCAATCAAAAGTCCTTGAAGCAACTTTGGAAAGCCATCTGAAGTCCAGTGTGTGGTTTTGCCGAAAGCAATCACCCAAGTGACTTGATGATTTTTTGAAACCAGTCTGAATTCTGATCGAAATGGAAGGTTTCCTTTTGTCTTTAAATGACCGCGAAGTTGTTTGGAGACCTTATTCAAGTCATCCGTGTGAATATGATTTTGCCAGGATAGATTTGTTTTTGAGTGGATTTCCTCACCGCCATATCCCAAAATTTGGGCAAGACCTGGACTGATTTGCTCTTTTTCATTTCCAAGGTCAAACTTCCAGAATCCTAACACCTTATTCTCAAGAAGACTGTCTACCAGTTCATTATTTCCAAAATTGCCATCTATAAATTCACCAAGGCCCAGGCTGTAGGGCTTGAGTGGATCTACAGGATGACCAATCCCAAGGCAAGTCCCAAAATCCTCCGAAATGAAAAAAAACTCCCATTTTGTCAAGGTGGTAGTTTCTTCTGGGTGATTGATTTTGTGAAGTTCAATGAAAAATGATTGGTGGCTGCTTTTCCAGGCCTTTAACCTCTGGTTTTCAAATTTTGACCATTCGGAGGAAATGAAACAATCCGCAAAATAAATTGGCTTTTCTTTATAATCGAATAAACTGGGTACAGGGCCTATCCCGGAGTCAGAGGATAAAACCCGGCCAGATTTATCCAAAGTCACCTGCAAAAAATATTCGGAGGTGATGGCCAGCTGGCTAAGGACTTGGATGGATTCCCAACTATTCATTGAGCAAAGATAAATAATTAGTAAATTTAAATAAACAAAAAGCAAAAATAATTATTCAAACTGCATAAAAATACATCTAAAATGGAAAGCACTTCACTTCAATTGAATCGTTCGATTTTTGGAAATCAGGTTAATCAAGGTAAAATCCTAAGCATAGAAGATGCAATGAGCTTACTGGATGATTGGGTCAAAAATGAAAAACTTAAGGTTCATATGAAGCAGGTTGCACATTTGATGAAGTCTTATGCCCAATCCAAAGGATATAACGAATCCATTCAATACAAGTGGTATTTAGCCGGCTTGCTTCATGATGCAGATTGGGACCAATGGCCTGATCAACATTGCCGTAAAATCATTGAAGAATTGGAAGCTAGGGAGATTGACCCTGAGATCATTAGGGCTATCGCCTCTCATGGTCCCAGATATTTTGGAGTAGAGCCAATTACCGAGATGGATAAAATGCTCTATGCTTTTGACGAGTTGAGTGGATTTATCCATGCTTACTCCCTGATGAGACCCGAAGGATATTTGGGCATGGAAATAAAAGGAGTGAAAAAGCGACTTAAGGATAAAACTTTTGCTGCACAGGTAAGCCGAGAAGATATCAAAGATTCCGCTGAACGGGCAAATATCTCCCAAGAGGAGTTAATTCAACTTGTAATTGATAATCAGCTAAATGCAGATCTTTCATAAAAAAAAAGAGGCTGTCTCATAAATCATTTCGTTGTCAGCCTGAGCGGAGTCGAAGGCCATTTCCAGCTTTTCGGACTACATTTCGACTTCGCTCAATGTGACAAACTTCACTTTTGAGACAGCCTCTTTTTTAATCTTGCTCGATTTCATTAAGTGGTCTGAAATTGCCTGGAGGAAGCTGTTCGGCCACCTCATCTTTTTCGAAGGGGAAGACTTCTACTATCGGACTTTCTGTAATATCAGGAACTCTAAAGCTTACCAGCATATTGCTTAAGCTTTCCTGGATTCGATCATAGGCCTGTTTTACATCCTCTGCCGTGACTATCATGAATTGGGTTACTTTTTTCTCCTTTCCTGAATCTGCATCAGCGATAAGATAGGTGATTTTGCACTTGTGCCAGATATCCGCATCCTCATAGTAAAAAACATCTACGATATTGCTTTTGCTGATGCCCGTAACTTGAAAATCACCGCGAATTTGAGATCCTAAGCGATCGTATAGAATTGCTTCTGCCTCTGTAAATGAGACTGCATCAACCAAGTATTGCTCGGAAATGCTTTTCAATAAGCCTTCCTCATTTTCCTTTGCGTATTTTACTTTGCACAAAAACCAAATTCTCATTTTTCCACCTTTTAATTCTTTGCCGAAAGTACTTTTTCTAGCTGAAAGCAGCCAGATATTTCTCTGAGAATCTTTTTGATTTTTTAGCGGATAAGTCTAATTCATTGGAAACCAAAATAATACTACTTGATTTTTTGAGCTCCTTCCGAAGGCTCGATTGAAGTAAAAAAACTATAACTTATGTGCACGAAAAATGCCATGCGACAAAAGTTAATCTTAAGTTTCCCAGTTCAGCTCCTCCTTCTTCATCTTAGGAAAAACCTTGGTCTACTCCTGATTTGGGTTGTTTTATCCGGGGTTATTCTCGAACAGTTTGGAGTGGTATTGGGGATTCCATTTCTTTTTTTAGATCCAGAGTATTTGCATGAGGTTTCCTGGATCAGTTTTTTCTTGATGGGGGTCGGATTGGCTATTCTTACCATGGCCTATCACATGACTACTTACATCATGGATGGTAGTCTTTTCCGGTTTCTGGCGATTGTGCCCAAACCATTTATCACCTATTGTTTCAACAACTCCATTATTCCTCTTCTTTTTTACTTCCTCTACACCATCAAGTTTATCACGTTTCAGCTGGACAATGACCTTCCTTCCGATTGGTATGTTTTACACTATTATCTGGGTTTTGCTGCGGGGAGTATTGTGACCTATTTTATTATTTTTGGGTATTCGGCATTGACCAATAAAGATTTTTTCATCCTTTTTGCCGGCTCAGTGAATAAAAGACTTCGAAAAGTAAAACTCACCCGAGCCAGTACGCTAAGCAGAATAAAAGAGCTTAAAGACAAAAGAGAACGGGTGGAGGTTTATCTTGATTATAAACTTAGAATCCGTGAGGTTAGGCCAGATATTGCTCGATTTGAAAAAGTGCAATTACTGAGAGTTTTCGATCAAAATCATCTCAATCTTCTTAGTATTCAACTGTTTCTGATTTTGTTCGTCCTCTTTTTAGGCTTATTTAAGGAGCAGGAATTCCTTATGTTTCCCGCGGCCATGAGTTCGCTTTTGCTTTTGTCCATCTTGATTATGCTGGTGGGAGCACTTAGTTTCTGGCTGCGAGGTTATTCTACAATCACTGTCGTAATCTTGCTGTTTTTTGCTAATTACTTTTCCAATTTATCCCTTTTTAATCGGCCTCACGAAGCGTTTGGCTTGGATTATTCACAAGCTCCTGCAGCCTATACTGTGGAAAGGTTGGATGACCTGCTCCATCCGGACACATTGACAAAGGATAAGCAGAATATTATTCAAATTTTGAACAATTGGAAAGAACGAGTGGGGAAGGATTCCTTACCCAAAATGGTGATTACCGCCGCGAGTGGAGGAGGGCAAAGAGCAAGTCTTTGGACTTTTCATGTCCTTCAGACCATTCATGAATCCACCCAAGGGAAAGCCACGCGACATACCAAGCTCTACACAGGAGCCTCAGGAGGGGTGATTGGTGAAGCTTTCTTCCGGGAGTTGTATTTAAGGTCTCTGTCAGATTCCTCGGTCCTGCTCTCCGATCCAAAGTACCTGGATCAAATCTCTGCCGATAATCTCAACCCAATTATTTTCACACTCTTAGTCAATGATCTATTGATACGGAATCAGAAATTCAGCTATCAGGGATTTAGCTATCTCAAGGATCGAGGTTATGCATTTGAAAAGCAACTCAATGACAATACTCGGGGAGTTTTGGACAAACCGCTCAAAGCCTACAAGAAACCAGAAATGGAAGGAGAGATTCCGCTTTTGCCAGTCACTTCATTGATTACTAATGATGGAAGAAAATTGGTGATTTCCCCGCATTCCATGTCTTTTTTGGGAAGTTCCGTACTAGGCAAAACCATCCCGGGAGAGAAAAAGCAGTCTATTGATTTTCTTCGTTTTTTTGAAAATCATCAGCCTCAAAACCTCCGGTTTCTGACAGCTCTCAGAATGAGCGCGACTTTCCCCTTTATCACGCCTAATATTCAACTGCCTTCCAGTCCTCAAATGGAAACCATGGATACCGGCCTTTCAGACAATTTTGGGATTCAGGATGCCTTGCGATTCATGTATGTATTTAGGGAGTGGATAAGTAATAATACCTCAGGCGTCATATTGATTACAATCAGAGATTCTGAAAAAACCACACAAATCCCCGAGACTGAGCTCCCACGGATTTTTCAAAAAGTTTTTAATCCTCTCAAAAACATCTATGCTAATTGGGACAATGTGCAGACCATCCAAAATGAAGTTTTGTTCAACTACATGTTGGAGTCCATGCCATTTGTTTTGGAGCGGGTGGAGTTTGAATATGCTCCCGAAAAAGTTCAGGCTGCAGAACTTACAGGAAGTCAGGAAACGATGCAAAGAGCCTCACTCAACTGGAGATTGACAGCCAGAGAAAAGAAATCAATTCTGATGAGTATCAATACCCAAAAGAATCAGGCAGCACTTCAAAGACTGGTGGAAATCTTTGAAAAAGAGGAATGATCCCGGGTATTTAATAGGATAATGACCTTGTCCTGAGGTGCATGGATTCAATAGCCGATTCCTATCTTCTTGTATATAAAATGCATCAGCCAAGCAGGTCCGATCATCAAAAACTGGACATCCTTGAAAAAGGAAGGTTTCTTGCCTTCTATTTTATGTCCAACAAACTGGACGACCCATGCAATAGCGAATATTGCCAAGCTGATCAACCAAAGATATCCGGGGAAGGAGATGTCTAGAAAATTGGCCAATGCCAAACAAAGAGCGGAAAAGAACAACATGCCCAAAGAAAGTGGTACAGAAAGGGAGATGTAATAGATCATCACCAGTAAAAGAGCGACGGTGGCCCAATTGGCAAAATTTCCCAGAAAAGACAAAGCCGACGGGAGGAAACCGGCAGGGATGCTGAAAATCAATCCTACAACGCTGAAAAATATTGCCGGCACGCAGACCCAATGAATCAATTTATTGGTTGGGTTTTGGTGGCTCTCCCCGTATTCTTCGAGTAGCAAGTCGATCTTTCTCATGGCTTTTTGGGTTTCTTCGATTAAGTTGGGTCAAATTAATCAACTGGAAGAAAAAATTAAATCAAACCGATTGAAAATGATCAGTTATTGGGAGCAAAAAAACTTTTTGAATCATGATTTGATTGTTGTCGGTTCGGGCTTTACCGGACTTTCTACTGCAATTCATTTCAAGAAGAAAAACCCCAAAGCCAAGGTTTTGGTCTTGGAAAAGGAGATTTTTCCCACAGGAGCAAGTACGAAAAATGCCGGATTTGCTTGCTTTGGCAGCTTAACGGAGCTCTTGGATGATTTGCAGACTCTTTCTGAGGAGGAGGTTTTAGGGTTGGTGAAAAGGAGATATCGAGGATTGGAGGAGATCCGGAAGGTTTTTGGAGACAAAACCTTGGAGTATAAAGCAAATCACGGATTTGAAATTTTGGATGAAAAGTCAGAAGAGGCATTAAATGACCTGGAAAAAGTAAATCGCCTCCTCAAGACCATTTTCAAAAAAGATGTTTTTTCTCAGGTAAAAAGAACGAAAAAACTTGGGTTTTCTTCCTCAGTTAAGGCGGTGGTTGAAAATAGATTCGAAGGGGAATTGGATCCCGGCAAATACCTTGGTGCACTCTGGAAAATGGCCTCGGAAATGGGGGTGAAAATCCTCACCGGAGTGGCGGTGATTGAAGTACAAAAGGATACCGGACTGGTTTTGGCAGAAAATCTGGACAGATCGAGAATTTTTGAATTTCAAGCTCAAAAAGTCGGGATTTGTACCAATGCATTTACCAAAAAACTCTGGCCTGAATCTGAAATTAACCCGGGTAGGGGATTGATTCTATTGAGCCAACCTATAGATGGAAAAATCCCATGGAAAGGGGCCTACCATATGGATAGGGGTTACGTTTATTTCCGTCAAATCGACGGTCGGCTTCTGCTGGGAGGGGCCAGAAATTTGGATTTTGAAGGAGAAACATCCACAGAATTTAAAGTTAACCCAAAGATTAAAAGTCACCTGGATGCCCTCGCCAAAACGGTCATTCTTCCGGGGAAAACCTTTTCTTGGGAGATGGAATGGACTGGTATTATGGCATTTGGCTCCAAAAAAATTCCTCTGATCCAAAAAGTAGGAGATCGATTGGGAGCAGCTGTCCGATTAGGTGGTATGGGGGTAGCCATTGGCTGGCAGGTAGGAAAAGAGCTTTCGGAGCTTCTTTCGGGCAGGTAATTGATTTTTTTTATTTAGATTGAACCTCAATTTTCCTGAATCTCAGTTGATGAAAAGCTTACCCAAGTCCCCAAAAGTACTCGACGCGCTTATCCCCCTTTCCTTTTTAATTGTTCTTTTGGTAATTAATATCCAAGTTTTTGGGACAGATGGATTATCCGGTTCCAATCAGATCGTTTTGGTTCTTTCGGCAGCAGTAGCCGCTTGTGTAGCTGTATTCAGATTGGGCTATTCTTGGGAGACGCTTCAAGACGGAGTCGTGAAAAGCATCAGTTCGGCCATGAGCAGTATACTGATTTTGTTTTTGATTGGAGCTTTGGCTGGTACTTGGCTATTAAGTGGAATAGTGCCTGCTATGATTTATTATGGCTTGCAGGTATTAAGTCCAGTGATTTTCCTCTTTGCGGCCTGCTTTATCAGTGCGGTGGTATCGATCGCTACCGGAAGTAGCTGGACCACTGTGGCCACAGTAGGGGTTGCCCTTCTAGGAATTGGAAAGGCATTGGGTTTTGAAGAGGGTATCATCGCCGGCGCGATTATCTCAGGTGCATACTTTGGAGATAAGATGTCTCCGCTTTCGGATACGACCAATTTGGCACCTGCTATGGCGGGAACGGATCTTTTTACCCATATCCGGTACATGGCCAAGACCACAATTCCTTCTATCAGTATCACCTTTATCTTATTTATCATTATCGGACTGAATTATGAGACCGGGGGGAATGTGGAGGATGTCAAGACTATTTCTTCGGTGATTCAGGCCAAGTTCAACATTACTCCTTGGCTTTTTGTAGTTCCTGTGGTCGTTTTAGTGATGATCATCAGAAAAGTCCCCGCCTTGCCTGCACTTTTGACTGGAGCTTTATTGGGAGGGGTGTTTGCTTTGATTTTTCAGCCTGAAATCATTCAACTCATTGCCAATGAATCCGGGTCGTACGCCTATCTGAGCTTTAAAGCGCTGATGATGGCCCTCTATGGAGAAATCAGCGTGGTGACTGACAACGCTATTGTGAATGAGCTCCTGGTGACCGGAGGAATGGCGGGAATGCTGAATACCATCTGGCTGATTATCTGTGCGATGGTTTTTGGAGGGATTATGGAAGAAAGCGGGATGCTGAAAGTTTTGGCGGAGTCCATCATCCGAAAAGTACATCGGGTAGGCTCGCTCATTGCTTCTACTGCAGCCACTTGTCTTTTCTTCAATATCACCACTTCTGATCAATACCTGGCGATCCTGGTGCCTGGAAGAATGTATGCTGATGTGTATAAAAAAAGAGGGCTGAAACCTGAGAATCTGAGTCGGACTTTGGAAGATTCGGCAACGGTTACTTCAGTATTAGTGCCTTGGAATACTTGCGGAGCCACTCAGGCATCCGTATTGGGAGTGGCGACTTTGGTCTATGCTCCCTATTGCTTTTTCAATATAATAAGCCCATTTATGACCATTCTTTATGGATATCTTAATCTGGGTATCCGCTATTATGAGCCGGAGGAAGAATTGGTATGATCCCTTACAGTATTAGCAAAGAAGAAATCAATGAGCTGCCATTGGGGCAGTTTGAAGGTGAAATATTTTTGATCGATCATCCAGAGGATGTGGGAGAGGTCGTGGATTTCCTTGAAGATCAGGACATCATTGGGTTTGATACAGAGACTAAGCCGTCCTTCCGAAAAGGACAGTTTAATCATGTGTCACTTCTGCAATTGTCCACTGCAACACAGGCCTTTCTTTTTAGACTGAATTCGATCGGTTTTCCCAATGAATTAAGAAGTCTGCTCGAAAAAGACAACCTGATTAAGGTAGGGGCTGCGGTGCATGATGATATCAAGGCACTTCGAAAGTTGACCAATTCTTTTCACCCTGCTTCCTTTTTTGATCTGAATGACGAGCTGAAAAAAGTCGGATTTCACAATGTAGGCGTAAGAAATCTCAGTGGAATGGTGCTGAAGATTAGGATTTCCAAGTCCGAACAGGTGTCTAATTGGGAAGCTGAAAGATTGACTGAAAAGCAGCTTCGGTATGCCGCTACTGATGCTTGGGCTTGCTTGGAGATTTACAAGGTATTAAGGGATGAAGGTTTTCTGGATGAATTAATCAATCGCTGAGAAGCTCCACTGATTCCATATCCAAAACCCTGTTTTCCACCTCTTCTTTCAGTCCTGCGCGAAATTTTAGAACGATTTCACAGTTGAGATGCATTTCTTGCTCGATAATGCTCAGGTCCAGTGATTTGACCATTTTCATTACCTCATTCATCGCTTCATAGGGGAATTTTAATCTGACCTGCTTCTGAAGAAACTGGCTGACTATCTCGTTGGATTCTATAGCCATTTGGGCTGAAGTTTTGTAGGCTTGGATCAGTCCGCTCACACCAAGTTTGGTGCCTCCAAAATACCGCACCACTACTATCAATACATTGGTCAATTTATGAGATCGGATCTGTCCCAAAATCGGATCCCCTGCGGAGTGATTGGGTTCTCCATCATCATTGGCTCTGAAATGGATGCCTTCTTTGCCCAAAATCCAAGCATAGCAATGGTGACTGGCATCGAAGTAGACCTTCTTCAATTCCGAAAGTTTGATTTTGATTTCCTCCTCAGACTGGACAGGAAATCCAAAAAAATGAAACTTACTTCCCCGGTCTTTGTAAAGCCCTTCTGATTCTCGGGCAAAGGTGAGGTACGAATCATCCATTGGATTTTGGCTCATTCCGATTCTTTAATTTAGATTTTAGGTCCTTATTGGATCACTAGTTCGGTCTTTTCTGGTTGTCAAACCAAGGAAACACATCATTTTGCCTGAGTCGAGAAGCTGGCAAAAGGAAGCTCATTTTTTAGCAAATTATAAATTTAACCTTTGGCTAATGTCTCCTTCAAGCCTTTTGTCTTAATTTTAGCTATGACTCAACCGGTTTCACCCCAAGATTCCAACCTCAATCAAATCCCAAGAATTTTGCCTGTTCCAGGCCTGGAAAATCCCTCTGGTAATATCTACTATTGGGATGAGTCTCCACTTTTTCCCCAAGGAATCAAGAGGAGTTTTTGGATTTGCGGCGTAGCTGCAGGCGAAATCAGAGGTAAACATGCTCACTATCAGGAGTCACAGCTACTTGTAGCTATGAATGGTCTACTGCGAGTCAGAGTAGAAAGTGCTAGTGGAGAAGTGAGCCATTTTAGCCTTTCCTCCCCAGCAGAAGGTTTGTTTGTTCCCCCAATGAATTGGGTTGAAGTGGAGTTTTCTCCAGGGGCAGTCTTATTGGGCTTGGCAGACAGAGCATATGATGAATCGGACTATATCAGAGACAAAAAAGACTTTGGAAGCAAACACTAATGAAGTAAACATCTCGTACTTTCTCCGAGTGACTTCAGCCCTGGAAGGAACCTATTCCTATTTCCTGAGACAGTCCCCTTTGCCGGATTACCCTGAGCTTTTGGACTTTCAATGGATAAAGAAGGATAAAATCAAAGCGGGGGTGACTTTTGCCTTGTCTCAGGACGGAGCAGCAATTTCTTTGCCCAAAGCTCCGTTTGGAGGGGTTTGGACCGAAGAGAAGCTCAATTCGAAGTCCTTGGAGGGTTTTTTGCTTTCGGTCATTGAGAATCTACAGAAAAGAAACATCCAAAGTGTGAGAATAGTCCAGCCTCCCAAACCTTATGGGGAGCAGGTTGATCTGATCAATTATATCTTGTTTAAAAATGGCTTTAAAGTAGAGGAAGTAGTCAGTCAACAATTCTACAGTGGAAAAAAGAAAATCAAAAAATTTGCCCAGGATCAGCAAATAAAGTGGTCTCCAAAAATCAAAGAAAGTGGGTTGAAGATGCAAATGGGCCCTATCCAGAATTTTGGATTTTTGGAAGAGATTAGAAGCTGGAATATGCAAAAAGGATTCTCGGTTACCTTTGATGAGAGCAGATTGATACAGCAGGTTTCCGAGTTTCCGGAGCGGTATTTTTTGATCTCCATTATGAAAAACAAGCAAGCTATTGCCCATGCCTTGGGTGTCATGCTTACCGAAGATTCCCTTTATTATTTTCTTTCAGCTATTAATCCCAAATCTGAAGTGAAAAATCTGGGTGATCTTATTTTAGCAAAGTTTTTTTTCCTGGCCAGTGAACTCAAAGTAAATTGGGTGGATCTGGGTTCTTCTGATTTACCTGAAGGCCCCAACCATAATTTGATTCACTTTAAATCCAGGTTTTCCAACGATATTTGTATCAAAATCACCTGGAGTCGTACAATCTGACCATGGAAGCCGAAGAGTTAGTAACTATCATCTGCATCACTTATAACCAGGAAAAATGGATAGAAGAGACTCTGGAAAGCGTAAAAGAGCAGGAGTATTATTATAAGGAATTGATCATTGTAGACAATGGGAGTACGGATAGGACAGTAGAAAGGATAAAATATTGGCTTAGCCAAAATACCTCCTATTTGTATGTGACCACTCATTTTCTAGAAAAAACGAAGCCTTACTGCCAACTTTTTAATGATTATCTGATTCAGGCAAAAGGTAAATATGTCGTGGATCTTTCAGGAGATGATGTGCTTTTTCCAGATCATATTTCAAAAAGTGTCCAAGAATTGAAAACTGCCCCTTTTGCAGCATTTTGCTTCTCAGATGCCTACATCTTGAATCAGATCAATGAGATTTCCACTTTTTATCCAAGAAACCATGCAGGAGAGCTCAAAGAGGAAATCCTCCTGACCAATATCTATGAGACCTTGGTCAAAAGAAATTTTATCTGTTCACCTACCCAAGTTTTCCATACTGAAATTTTGAAACGAATTGGAGGGTATGACGAGGAGCTTTTTTATGAGGATTTTGATGTGCAAGTTCGATTGGCTCGGAATTATCCCTTGGTTTTTTCTGACCATATCGGTGTGCTGAAAAGAAAACATTCTTCTTCCATGTCCGAAGGGCAATACAAGCGTTATGATTCCAAAATGCTACCTACAACGGTGAAAGTCTGCCTGAAAATCGAAGCTATGAATCAGACTGCTGAAGAGGATAAGGCTTTGGGTGAGCGGGTCATGTATGAGCTCAAACATGCCCTGTGGTCAGCCAATTTTGATCCGGCCAGAGAACTAGTTGAATTGGGAGGAAGAATCGGTATTCGAGGTTTGAGGTTCAAATGGTACCGTCTTTGGGCAAAAAAGCGGTGGGATATTTCCTGGCTTTACGAGAAGCTGACCTAGCCTACAGTGATTTCAATAATCGGGCACTTTGTGAAATACTTGTTGCCCTTTTCCAGGATTTCGCCGGCATTAAATTCCCGAAGAAACTCCATCTTTCTTCGATAAAAAGAAAAATCCAATCCGGAAAAATGAACGCTTTTAAACCGGTCCACGCAATCAAAAGATGTGCTGAACCTACCTACCATTTGTCCAATTAGGTAATTTCTGACCAATTCCAGCTCATCTGATCCCAATTTTTGGCTGGCAAGCAAATCAATCTCTTTTTTGATTTCATCCATTACCTCCTGCTTGTATTGTTTTTGGACATCAGCAGCAATGGTCCAATAAGGATAATTATCAATCTCTCCCAATGAGGAGGAAATCCCATAAGTATGGCCTTTGTCTTCCCGGATGTTTTTGATCAAGCGAGAGCCGAAATATCCTCCTAAAACGGTATTGAATACAGAGAGAGGGAAATAATCCGGGTGGTTTTTGGGAATAGACCATGCGCCCATCCGAATGCTGGTTTGGAATGCTTGGGGCCGCTCTTCTACAAGCGAATAGGTCTGTTGGATTTCTTCTTTCCAATCCTGCTCCGGTAGGCGGATGAAAGGAATTCGTGCCAGCTTTTGATTGAGTTCTTCCTGTTCAGAAAGAGAAAAGTCTCCACTGATAAATATTTCAGCTCCATCCCAGAGGAGTTGATCCTTATAGTCCAAAAGATCTTGTCGTGAGACTGCATCAATATGGTCCTCGGTGATCTCCAGTCCATAGGGGTGATTGGATCCGAAAAGTCCCAATCTGAAAAGCTGGGAGGCTCTGGATGCAGTTTTTTCCTTCTCCAGTTTGAGTCCAAGATTTCTCAAAGACTTCTTTTTTTTCAACTTGTCTTCAGGGAAATCAGCCTCAGTAAATAGAGACAAAAACACAGGGAGGACGTTATTAAGATGCTTTTTGGTGGTAAAAAGGCTAATTCCTTCTTTGGAAAACCCAGAAGAAGGCTGGACTTCACTGGCATGAAAATCAAAGAACTCTGAAATTTGATTTTCAGAAAGTTCTTTTGTGCCTTCAGTTAAAAGTTGAAGAGTGAAGGAAGGAACAAGGTTTTTCGAAAGTGGGAGGTGTTTTCGTGCACTTTTGGATACGACTTCAATTTTGACAGCTTGAAGAAGTGGCGTGCGGAAATAGAAAACGGGGACACCTGTTGGGGTTTTCCACTTTTCAGGATCGTTGAGTGTAAAGTCCTCCGGCAAATGGAATTTTGGGGCCTGAGTCCGATCCAGCATTAATTATTGGCGATTGTATAAAGAAGGGTAAAGCGGAGAGTCTCTGCGAGAGGATGATTTTGGACTTGAGGAACAAGATAGGAAAAGTCAATTCCGATTCGGTTAATGTCCAGTCCTAGCCCCATGGTGAAATAGCGTCTACCACCTTTGGTTGGATTTTCGTAAAAATATCCGGTTCGAAGTGCGAATTTTTCTGCATAGACGTACTCTGCTCCGAAAGAGATGGTAAACTCTCTCATTTCCTCCTCAAATCCACCAGGAGCATCTGCAAAAGAGCCAAACATTCCTGAAATCAGTGGGCGGTTAGGATCTTTTCCAGATTCAATAATCAAGTCACCATTTTCATCAGTGGCCAAAGTTCCGTCCTCATTGGTTGCGTACACCGGAGGTGTAGGTACCATGAGTTTATTCAAATCCAGAGAAAAAGTGATTTTATTATCAGGATTGAAGAAGATACCATAGGAAGTGCCTACTCGAAGATTGGTCGGAATGTAATCTAGGTCTTCCGCACTGTTGTAGGTGATTTTTGGACCGATATTGGTGATGGATACCCCCCAAGCCCAAGTTCCTTCTTTAGATCCGATCAGCGTGGGCTTTTGGTAATATAATCCAATATCCGCTCCTACGCCGATTCCGGCTCGGGCTTCATTTCCTCCGGAAGAAGAGATGTTTCCGGAAAGATTGGAGTAGATGAATCTTGCTGAAATACCCAATCCGAAATTCTGAGAAAGCTTTCTGGAATACGTGCCTCCAATCGCTATATCGCGAGGATTAAATTCTCCTACATCATTGCCTCTCCCATCAGTCAACTGGATATCGCCCATATTGAAGTATCGAAGGTCAAAGCCAAATGCAGAGTTTTCATCAATTCGTTTGAATCCTGTCAGGTAGCTGAGGGACATGTCATTCACCAACTTACCCAGCCAAGGAGAGTAGGATAAAGAAAATCCCAAATCATCTTTGATGAAAGCCAATTTACCTGAATTCCAATGGGCGGAATTGGCATCCGGAGAAGTTGCCACACCTACATCACCCATCCCGGAGTGACGGGAATCTGGAGCAAAATTCAGAAAAGGAACGGCTGTGGTGATCACCCTGCGATTGGGATCCTGACCGGAAATGATCACACTATTTTGCCCAAAAGTGGAGAAACCAATTAGGAAAAAGAAAAGGAAAAAGGGGCTCTGCCTGTAGAAAATGGCCTTTATTTTCATCTGATAACTAATTTCCCGCTTTTGGAGTCGAAGTCAAAATCGGACTCTGACTGTAGCGTTAATTTGTAAATATAAGTTCCTTTTGCTGGATATTTTGTTTGACTTTGGAAAAAAAACCAGGACAAATCCCTGATATTTTCTTCTGCCCTCACTAAACGATAAGATTTGGAAAATAGTATTTGACCCAACAAATTGTAAACTTCTAAAGTGAGCAAGAGGTTTTGGCCTGGTCGGTTGTGCGACAATTCAAAATTGGCTACTTCACTGGCAGGGTTGGGAAAAACCTGATAGGATAGAATGCGAAGCTCTTGACTTCCCTCCACCTGAATCTCGATTTGTGACTCACTTCCATTGCCAAGGTTGTCCCAAGCCCTGACCCGAATTAGATTTTTCCCTTCTTTCAGCCCTGATATTCGGGTAGAAAGTTTACCTTTTGAAAACCCTCCCTCTTCGGCCTCAAATAGTCTTCCCACGTAGACAGGCTCTTCCTCATTTACCTGAAGAGTAAGTAATTCCTCTGACACTAAATCGGAAATATTTATCCCGCTTGGGTCCTCCAAATTTACTTCAACCGGAATACTCGGTGAGCTGAACAAGTAGGGAGAGGTAGCTTTTCCGCCCGGTAAAATGGAAATCTCAGGTCCCTCCGAGTCAGCAGGCGGAGTAGGAGAGATACCTCCGATGCTTACTTTTTCACTTCCAAAAGCCTCTAAGCCGGATTCAGAGACTGCCCAAATTCTGATTTTTCCGTCACCCTTTTCCAAATCAATATTTTTGGAAACCAGAAATTTGGTTTTAAGGAGTCCTCGTTCGACTTTTCCTTTGCCCTGAATGATCAATGTACTTTCCTCCGAAAAACTGAAGGGGCTGTTTTCATCTCCCAGGGTGGATTTGCTCACGGGTTTATCCCTGATTTCCAGCTGATACTCCCCTTGAAAAGTGGGCTGAACCGCCCCAGTCAGAGGGTCTACCACCTGAGCAAAAAGCTCGTATTCCTGTAAGGCAGTCAGGGTGTCTGTCTCGTTTTCTGAATCGGGCTGACTTATTTTTTCTATTGACACCTGTAGCTCGGGCAGGGGAAGTCTCAAACTTGGATCACCTAAAAGGGAGAAGTTTCTGTTCAGAGGACCGTTTAAACTTTGATTTTTTGTGTTTTTGAAAATAGTGCCCAAATCCTGGTATCGCCCCTCTTCTGAGGCAAGCAATTCTTCGATAAATTCCTTGTTTAACGAAAAGTTGACACTGCTGAAAACGGGTCTTCCTGTAGTCAAAAGAGCAATTCCTCCTTTCTCTTGAGCAAACAATAATTCTTCAGCGGCCGAACGGATGAAGGGGCTGTCGTGTCTGCCAAATTCGCAGGTAGCTGTCATCCAAATGGGTAGAAAGGGCTGTTTGGGCCAGTTTTGGAGGTCACTGACTTGAAAAATCTCCTCAGCAGTCAGGGTGGTTTCGTTTCCGTGCCCAATGAAATTTAGCAGTAAAGTACCCTCGTCCAGGGTCTTTTGCAGCGCTTCTTTTGCGGCAGGAGAGTATTGCCTACCGGAATTATTCACTTGTTCAAAGCGGTCGAGATAGAGCTTTTGGGATAAAAATCCCGGATGATTTTCCTCCAAGTATCCGACATGGGCCTCGGCATCTCTCATGTGGATGTTGTTGTCGGCGTCATCTGCCAAAAAACTGATTCGATGCTTCCACTTGCCCGGAAGTGGGTCTGTTTCGTATCGGATAATTTTTTCGACGATTTCGTTGGCTTCTGTGAATGAAATAGCGGGAATTCTACCCAACCCGATTTTCATCTGTTCATCCCCGTCCCGACTTTCCTCCCACTGTCCCTGTCCCCATTCGATCAAGCCCAGATAATCATCTGAACTATAGGTAGCCAGGGGATTGAGGCTATTTCTGCTGGTGTAAATGGGGACCAAATTGGGACGGCCTCCCAAAATTCCTTTGTAATCAAAAGTGCCCTTGCCAAGTATCAGCACATTTTTTAGCCCTTTTCCCTGATGGTATTCCCATGCTATAAAGTTGCGGATCGCAGTTAGGTCTGGATTTCCATAGCCAAATTCTTTATAGATTTCATCTAACGGAACCACCTCTGTCGAAATCCCCAAGGATTGCTTGTGTGCTTGAAGTTTCCTTGCCGAATTCAGCAGCTCTTGGGAAGAGATAATCAGTAATTCCGCTCCGGATACTTGGGTTCTTCTATCCAAGAATAGTTCTTGTGATGGCTCCAATTCTGGGATTTCATTGGGAGAAAAAACAGCCCATTTTCTACCGGTCAGCTGATTGCCTGTGGTGGCAATCGGATGGGAAAAATTGCTGATTTCCCATACTTCAGTAGAATTGGGAATGGTTAGAAGGACTGGAGTGACGCTGTGAAAAACTCCGTTTTTCCATTCGGTCGAAGATCTCGGGACCCCGATGACTACAAAATCCAAATATCCGGACGAGTTTGGCGCGGAAGCCTGATAGGTAAAACGAAGCTGGGAAATTCGGTTATCTGCAGGTGAAATGTTCAAAGAAAAATTCTGATCCCGGCCTTTTATTCCGTAAAGTGTGTTTGGTATGGGGGAAAATTCAATTTCCTCCAAAAGCGTATTCCCTGATAGGACACGGATGGAGGAAGTTGCTGAAGACTGAGCCATGGTCCTTCCTTGAACCAGCCAAGGGGCAGATGAATCAGAACTAAGTCCAAAATTGACATTTAAGCTTTGTCCCTGCCGGATTGGAAGCGAATACCAGTCCCTTCCTGAGTCCAAAAGATTGGTTTTTTCCTCCTTGTACGAATAGAGTTGATAAAGAAATTCCGGCGAGGGAAGGGAAGAATCAGGTGAAACTTCTTTTGTAATACGTAGAGGATTAATTTTTTTCCCTATCAAAAAGCTTAGAGAATTGGAATAGAGGTGATGCTGATAGCGTATTTCTCCGGTGGAGTCTAAATCTATTGTATGTGGACCTTGGAGAAAAACCCAAAGTTCGTCTTGGGTTTGCCAGGATGGTATTTCCTGAAGTTGAAGCTGAGCTGAATCGAGCTTTTGGGGAAGCATTTCTGGGTATCCAAAAAAACTGACTTGAGACAAATCGGCAAATCCCAATGCCAACGCTTTTTCACGGGTCAGTTTATAGACTCCTGATTCTTTGATTTCAACTTGAAAAAATTGGGCCCAAGCTCCCTGATAGCTGAGCGAAAAAAGGATCATTAGCCACACTGAACATCTCCATCTCATTCACTTGTCCCTAAATTTTCAACTACCGATAATAGAATGTATGATAGAATTATCAGCGGGATTCCTGCCAGCTGAAAAACTGCGAAAGCAAAAATACTTAAGCCCACCAAAATAAATCTAAACTGATTCCCTGAAAACCTGAAGTGCTTAAATTTCAGCGCAATGAGGGGGATCTCTGAGATCAGAAGAATTGAAAAAACCCAGGCAATAATCACCAAAGAAACTGGACTAGTCAGCCAAAGCCCGATCTTTGGCCAAAGAAGAGCTAGGTGAGGTATAGTACTGATAAAAAGTGCATTTGCTGGGGTAGGAAGGCCGATAAACCGCTCACTTTGTCTCGTGTCTAGATTGAATTTGGCCAAGCGGTAGGCCGAAAGCATAGGAACAATTAAGGTGAGATAGGGCAGCCATTCCAAGGAAGTATTTCCCAAGGTCATCTGGAAGAGAACGATTCCCGGCAACACACCAAATGAAACTACATCTGCCAAGGAATCCAATTCTTTCCCGATTCCGCTCTGTACTTTCAATAGACGAGCTAGCAATCCATCCAAAAAGTCCAATGCAGCCGCTATCAAAACAAAAGTGGCTGCCTGCATTACTTTACCATCAAGTACGGCAATAATTCCCAAAACCCCCGTGAGCAGATTCAACAGGGTTATGAAATTGGGGATATGTCTCAGAATGATCAATAGATTGCTTTTTCTCCCACGAAGGGGTTGTTTCTTTTTTCAAATTGAATGGTAGTCTCTGGCCCATGTCCGGGAAAAACCACTGTTTCCCCTGGAAGAGTGAAGAGTTCACTTTTTATCTTGGAAAGCAGCTGGGAGTGATTTCCTCCCGGGAGATCAGTTCGCCCTATGCTTCCTCTGAACAGCGTGTCTCCGCCAATGCATCGTTTGCTGGGTTCATGGTAAAAAACCACATGACCGGGTGAATGTCCAGGCACAAATAGGACTTTAATCTCCTCCTCTCCAAGGGTAATTGTCTGTCCATCTTGAAGAAAATGATCTGGAGTAGCACCTTCGTATCCATGAAAACCATAATTAGGCGCATAGACCTCCACAGATTTGAGCACGGGGATTTCCTTCTCATGAATCCAAAGCGGAATCCCCCATTTACGCTTTGCCCAGGCATTACCCAACACATGGTCGATGTGGCAGTGTGTGTTCCAAAGCTGCTCAAGTTTTAATTGATGCCTTTCGATAAACTCGGTCAACTCTGCTTTTTCCCCCGGTTCATGACAACCCGGATCAATGAGCGCTGCCACTCCATTTTCATCATGGATAAGATAGGTGTTTTCTTGGAAAGGATTGAAGGTGAAGGAGTGAATAGAAAGCATGGTAAAAGTCCGCTGAAAGTCGGCAAAATAAAGAAATATGGACTTACTTTTGGCTATGGAAATTGATTTTTTAATCATAGGACAGGGTTTGGCAGGCAGTGCCATGGCTTACAGGCTATTGCAGGCCGGGCAAAAAGTCATGGTCATCGATCAGCCGAAAAACAATCAAAGCAGCCGAATTGCCGCTGGATTATACAATCCTGTCACCGGCAAAAAAATGGTCAAATCCTGGATGGCTGAGCACCTTTTTCCGGAGATTGTACCTTTTTATCAGGAGATAGAAAAAGTGCTTCAAAAGGAATTCTTACATGAATTTCCCATTTATCGCCCTTTCTTGAATGTGGAGGAGCAAAATGAGTGGATGGGGCATTCGAGTGATCCGATGATTGAATTGTTTTTGGAGCGAATACCTACCTCGAGTCAATTTCCCGAACTGAGAGATTCCTTTGGTGGGGTTCTTTTGAAGCAATCGGGATGGTTGGACATTCCCGTATATCTCGATGGGTTTGCTGATTTTTTAGGGCAAAAGTTGATAGTGGATTGGTTCAAGGAAGAGGATTTGGTCAAAACTAAATTGGGATGGGTTTATCGAGACATTCAGGCCAAGGCCCTTATCTACTGTGGGGGAGTTGCAGAAAAAAACTCCAGGTTTTTTGGCTTTCTGCCTTTTGCCCCGGTAAAGGGAGAAATTCTGGAAGTTCTTCAGGATTTTGATCCGGGATGGATTGTCAACCGGGGAGTATTTCGTGTTCCATTGGGTGATGGACTTTTCCGTGTTGGTTCTACTTACACTTGGCATGATTTGGATCAAGGTCCTACAGAGAATGCTAAAACCGAGCTTTTGGAGAAGCTTCACAAACTGGTCAAACCTGCTGTCATCGAGGTAAAAAATCACCGCTCAGGCATCCGTCCTGCCACTAAAGACAGAAAGCCTTTTTTGGGAAAACATCCTGAGGAAGATGGCGTTTACATATTCAATGGTTTTGGGGCTAAAGGAGTGTCTTTAATTCCCTATTTTAGTCGAATGATGAGGGATTTTCTACTCCAAAATCAACCAATACTATCCGAAGTGGATATCAAAAGGTATTTTAAGTATATTTAAAACGGTTCAAATCATTAAGAATGCGATTTCTGGTCTTTCGACTTCTTATTTTATGTTTTTTCCTGGGATCAGGAGAGCTAGCCTTGGCACAATTTGACCAGGAGCGTTTTGGTAAAAACAGGGTTCAGCACAAAGAGATCAATTGGTATTTCTACTCTTCAAATAATTTTGAAGTTTATTATTACGATCGGGGTGGCCCCAATGCCAAAATGGCTATCGAGTATTTGGAGTCAGAGTTTGACCGTATCACCCAAAGTATTGGATACGTAGCCTATACCAAGCCGAAAATATACATCTACAACTCTCCTGAGGAGAGACTTCAAAGTAATCTGGATCTCAATCTTCAGGAATATACCATTGACGGGCAGACTAAATTCACCCGATTGATCGCCGAACTTGCCTATAAAGGCCGCGTTGATCAGTTTAAGGAGGATTTGATTTATGCCACGACAAAGGTAATTATCAAAGAAATGCTCTATGGAGCCTCTGTCTCAGATGCTTTTCAGGCTAATTTGGTCAATGATTTCCCAGAATGGTATATCGACGGAGTGGCTCTTTTCCTTGCCAAAGGCTGGAGCAGAGAAATGGATGATTTTTTAAGGTATTACCTGAAAGAAAATCCCAATCCTAAAATTTTGAATCTTTCCGGTACAGATGCGGCCTTAGTCGGTCAATCTATCTGGAACTATATCGCAGAAAAATACGGGAGAAGATACATTTCCAGTATTCTGAATCTTTCCAGAATCAACAGAAATGAAGAAAATAGCATTTCCAATACTATAGGGCTTAATGTGAAGCAGTTTTTTGATGAGTGGAAAAGCTTCTACTTGAAAATCAATGAGCCGGTTTACGCTGGATTCAAAGAAGTCAATCCCAGCTCTGCCATCGCTTCCACTTCTTCAAGGACTCTGGGGGCCATTTCAGATGTGAAATTCAGTCCTGATGGATTGAATCTTGCTTACGTGATCAATAATTCTGGAAAATTCAAGGTCATTGTAAGGGAGTTGTCATCAGGATTGGAGCAGACGATTTTTACCGGAGGCGCTTCCTATGACGAGCTTCCTCCCAATGTAGGGTCTCCAATTATCGCTTGGAGAGATTCCGCAAACATTGCCATAGCCTCATTTAAGAGAGGAATCACAACGCTGCGTCTCCGTTCCATTGATGGTTCTTCTCAGGATAAAATATTCCTGAGAAATATTACTCAGATCACCAGTTTGGATTTTAATGAATCCGGACGAAATATGGTTCTTTCTGCTATTTCAAATGGCAGATCTGATATCTACACGCTTAATGTCCGAGGTCAGGGTAAAAGACTGACCAATGATCTGTTTGATGATTTGACCCCGGCCTTTTTGAATGATTCGACCATAATTTACTCTACAAACTTCACTGAACTTCCTGATTCGGTCCTTACGGCCACTCCGGATATTAAAGATTTGCCTGATCTCTATAATTTGTACATGGTTCAGGTATTGAAGGACACCACAGTTTTCACAAAACTGACCAATACCAATAGTAAAAATCTGATGCCAAGAAAGGTAAACAACAACACCATGGTTTACCTGAGCGATTTAAGCGGGATTAATAATCTCATGAAGCTCAACATTGGAAATCAAGTCTCCAATCAGATTTCCGCCTATGGGAAAAGTATTGAAGTATTCGATGTAAACAGCCGGATGAACAAAATTGCTTATGCAGTTCGAGATGGCAAATCTGCGGAATTGTTTGTGGAAAGCTACAGCGGGGCCGATCAGTTTACTCCAAGCACACCTAGAATTCAGCTGGCTCAGGCAAAAGAACTAAATGAGCGGTTGGCGGCTCGAAGGCTTCTTGAAGCTCGAACCAACCAAGTAAAGGAGCAAACCCCTCCAGCACCGGCATCTTTACCGGTACCTGCTGAAAATACCAAAACAGATACCACTAAGAGTGGAACCTCCTCTATAAGTCTAGACCGGCTCCGATTTGACAATAGGAGAGGAATCAACACCGATAATTATCAGTTTGATTCCTTACCGTCGAGAGTCAATGCACAAGAAGCTCCTGCCAGAACCGACACCGGCAGAAGCAATCTCCTTGAGGCATTTAGAAAGCAAAATTTGACCAAGCGGGTCTCCGGTCCCAGACAGATGGAACCTCAGTTTTTCACCAATAATATCAATACCCATTTTGTGGTAGATCCCCTTAGGGGCTTTGGAATCAATCTGAATGGGAAAATGACTGATATCCTGGATAATCATGTGTTCATGGGAGGAATCATGCAGTCTTTGGACTTCAGTTCGGGTGGGGATATTTGGTTTGAGTATGAGTATTTGAAGAATCGCTTTGACTTAAGAGGAAGATTTGACCGAAGAGTCATCCGTTCCAATGAAAGTGATATTTCAGTCCAAAAGTATGTACTGACCAAAACTGAGCTGGGCGTCAGCTATCCGCTGAATATAAATTCACGAGTGTATTTGGCTCCTTTCTTGGCCAAGACCCAATATTTCAACCTGAATCCTGATTCGTTAATATTTGGTCAAGATCCTGATCAAAATCGATTTGATGTCAATTATGTCGGTGGCAAAGCGGAATTCGTTTACGACCGCACTCAGCCTTTGGGGCTTTATTCCTTCACAGGTTTAAAAGGAAAAGTAGGCTTTGTTCACTACCAGGGAATGAACCATGGGGATCGCTCTTTCAGTAATTTGTACGTAGATATCCGCAACTTCCAACGAATTCATAAAAACATTGTCTTGGCGTCCAGATTATTCTACGGGTCATTTATGGGGAATAATCCTCAGAATTACCTAGTAGGAGGAATGGACAATTGGCTGTTTAATGAGTACTACAATCCACCTTCCAATAGGCCGGAGCCTTCTCCGGTAAGAAATCCGGCAGGGGTAGAAAATTCCAATCTTCTTTTCACCGAATTTGTCGATCTGCGTGGGTATGATTATGATGAAATCCGGGGCAGAAATGTCCTCACTTTCACCACAGAGCTCCGACTTCCGGTATTCTCCTATCTCACAAGAGGGAATATCACTTCCAACTTTATCCGAAATTTTCAGCTGGTTGCGTTTTACGATATAGGCTCAGCATGGAACGATTTCAATCCTTGGCAGAAAGTCAATGATCAAAATACCGAGGTGATCAATACCGAAGGTTCACCATTTGAAATCGTCCTTAACAACTTCAATAACCCTTGGCTGCAAAGCTATGGTGCAGGTCTTCGCACCGTCTTGCTGAATTACTATGTGAAATTTGATGTAGCCCAACCGATTCGCAATTATCAGAGGGAAGACTTGAAGTTTTATTTTACCTTGGGCTACAATTTCTAAGCAATAGTATCATGATTAAGTCAATGACCGGCTTTGGAGTAGCTGGATTGGAGAATGAGCAAGTGGTCATTCAGGTGGAAGTTCGTTCGCTTAATTCCAAGTTTTTGGATCTTTCCCTCAGAAGTCCAAGGCAATTTTCGGACAAGGAGCCGGAAATCAGGACACTCGTCCAAACTCACCTAGATAGAGGGAAGGTCAATGTGTCTATTGAATTTGTTCCGAAAGGAGCTGAAAGCCTTCCCGTTACTATCAATAAGGAACTTTTCAAATCGTACTATCAGGAGTTTAAAACCTTGGCCATTGAAGTCGGAGAAAACCCTTCAGACCTGTTCAAATTGGCACTTCAATCTCCCAATGTGATCAACTCCATTCCTCAGGAAAGAGAGGAAAACGAAGATTGGGATTTGGTGAAACAAGTACTGAAGCAAGCCTTGGTCAAGTGTGATGGATTTAGAGCAGATGAAGGAAAAGCGCTTTATGAAAAACTAAATGAAAACATTGAGTTGATTAGAAGAGAGTTGGGGGAGATCAAAATCAAGGACCCAATCCGTAAAGCAAGAATCCAAGAGCGCATTCAAGGTCATTTTTCACAGTGGATGGAAGAAAATTCCTTCGATCCCAATCGATTTGAGCAGGAACTGATCTATTATTTCGAAAAAATCGACATCACAGAAGAGCTGGTTCGCCTGGAAACCCACTTGAATTATTTCCAAAAAACGATGAATGAAGATGCACAGCAAGGCAAAAAGCTGGGCTTTATCAGTCAGGAAATCGGAAGGGAAATCAATACCATCGGGTCCAAGGCCAATGATGCAGAAATTCAAAAACATGTCATCCTGATGAAGGATGAACTGGAAAAGATCAAAGAACAAAGCCTGAATGTACTTTAACCGGATCTTGCCTGTTCTCTAATAAATTTCTGTTTTTCGGATTACCCTTCCTGGCGTTTTGCCTGTCATTGCTGCGTTTTCCACTACTGGAATTCCGTTTACAATCACGTATTCAATTCCTTTTGGGTACTGGTGAGGCTCGATATAAGTGGATTGATCGATGACCGTTTCTGGATTAAATATGGTAATGTCAGCTATGTTTCCAGGCTTCAAAATCCCCCTGTTTTTTAATCCGAGAGATTGAGCCGAAAGTCCCGTCATTTTGTAAATGGCAGTTTGGAGCGGGAAAAGTCCTTTATCCCTGCTGTAAAGTCCTAGAACTCTCGGGAAAGTCCCGTAGGCTCTTGGATGTGGGTGTCCTTCTCCTGGCTGGCTAAGTCTCCCATCCGAACCGATCATGGTCATCGGATGCTTCATGATATTTTCTACATCTTGCTCATCCATCGCATGATAAATAGTCCCCGTTCCACCTCTAAGCTGGGCTTCAATGACCAATTCAGCACCATTGGAAACGGTAGGTTCCAATCCTGATTCGACAGCCCAATCGTGTAGGGTTTTTCCTTCTAGGTCTTTTTTCCAGGATACTCTTGAAAACTGAATCCGACGTAAATCGCTTCCACCCCGGTCATTTAGAATGTTGAATTCTATACCCTCTTTTATCTTTTTCCTTAATTCTGGATCCTCTGTTCTCTCTTTAAATTGATTTCCTTCCAAAGCCCAACTTGGGATCAGGACGCTGAGTCCGGTATGACTGGCAGCATAAGGATACTGGTCAATTCGAATATCAAGTCCGATATTCCGGGCAGAATCCACCACGGCCAAAGTTTTGCCGCTGGCTCCCCACATTTTCACCCCAATGGCCTTATGATGAGTAAGAATCACTGGGATGTTTGCCTCTCTAGAAATAGAAATAGCCTCCCTCACTGCCTCCAAAAGGCCCAAACCTTCCTCTCGGAGGTGGGAAGTATATATTCCACCCTGCTCGCTCGCTTTTTTTGAAAGAGCGATCACTTCGTCAACTTCTGAAAAAGTGCCTGGCAGGTATTTCAATCCTGTGGAAATCCCAAAAGCTCCTTCTCCCATGGCAATTTCCACCATAGACTCCATTTTGGATAATTCTTCCGGATTGGGTATTCTATCTTCCATTCCCATGACCTCTTCCCGAATAGTATTATGCCCCACCAGATAGCCTACATTCAATCCTAAAGGGAATTCGGATAAAGAATCAAGATAGGAACCAAAGGGCCAAGGTCCGCCGCCGTCTGGACCGCCAAGGGCAAAGGTGACCCCTTGCCTGACCAAGCTTTCCGCTTGAGGGAGTTGCATGATGGGTTCCAAATGGGTATGCATGTCGATAAACCCAGGACTCACCGCAAGCCCCGTGGCATCGATAGTAATAGTAGCCTTTCTTTTACTCAGGTTCCCGATTTCTACAATCCGGTCTCCGGTGACGCCGATATCTCCTTGTGTCGGTTCGGTTCCAGTTCCGTCGTAAATGGTGCCATTGAGAATGATTAAGTCAAATTCAGGACTATCAGAGCAGCTGAAAAGAATCATTACCAGTAAGAAAGCAAGAAGATTCTTCATATCATCAAGATGAGTTGGTCAATGGATTAGGGAATATAAAAAGAAAAGTCTGACCCTTGCAGATCAGACTTTGCCAGTTTGTTTTATTTCACTCTTAATTGAGCTTAAATCGAATAGGGATGGTCATTCTTGAGCGGACAGCTTTTCCTCTGAATCTTCCCGGTTCCCATTTGGGAGAAGCTTCAATCACTCTTTTGGCAGCTTCGTCCAAACCTTCTCCTGCTGATCTCCTTATGACCACATCCTCGATACTTCCGTCAATATTCACTACAAAGCTGAGAATCACGGTTCCCTCTCGTCCTGCCCGTTGCTCCATTTTTGGATAGACTAGGTTCTTTTTGAGGTATTCATACCATCCCTGCATACCTCCTACGAAAGAGGCTTGCACTTCAGTGAAATCATAGATTTCGTCGGCATTTTCTATGGTTGGAGGAGTGTCATCTAAAATGACTGGAGGAAGTTCTGTGGTGGGGTCCACATTCAGATCAAAATTGGGAAGGTCGTCCAAGACAATATCGTCTGGTGTAGGTTTGAACTGTGGAATGACCACAGGGTCAGGTGCCCTTGGAGGTTCCTGAATGGTTATCGGGATATCCAGAATATCCCAATCTGTAATCCCATCTTCCAAATTCATCGGGGGTTTTTCTTCATAAGCCTTCCATTCGAAGGCCGCCAAAACAGCGCCGACCGCAATAAGCAGTCCCAAATTAAGAAAGACTTGATTCCATCTCTTGAGATCAAGTCTAGGGTTCTTTTTGTTTTCCATGGCTGTTAGAGTTTAGTGTATTAAAAAATTAATTTTTATTCTATTGAAAAACTAATCCTCTAACAATAATTAAGAAAAAAGGCTGTCAGTTTTGCTGACAGCCTCTGCTTGTTTTAGCTTAGTTTAAATCGGATCGGTAGTCTCATTCGAGTACGTACTGGTCGACCTCGCTGCTTACCGGGCTCCCACTTAGGGGCTTCACTTACTACCCTTACAGCTTCTTCGTCACAACCTCCGCCGATACCTCTCAGTACTTCTACGTCCTGTATAGAACCGTCGGTGTTGATTACGAATACTACGATAACTGTACCTTCGATACCCATTCTTCGTGCTTGAGTTGGGTATTTCAGATTTTTGGATAGGTATTGATTCCAGCCTGACATGCCTCCTGGAGGATTTGGCTGTGTTTCTACCACGTCAAAAATTTCGTCAGCTTTTTCTTCTACTGGAGCTTCAGCGATGACTACTTCTTTGATTACGGTAGTTTCTTTAACGTCTACGTCAAAGTTTACCTCAATTTTTTCTTCAATTTCTACCTCATCAGGAATCTCCTCAATGATAGGCTGTTCCATTGGTGGTGGGGGGGGTGGTGGCGGTGGCTGTTCTGTGATAGGCACATCGAGCAGTTCCTCGAAGTTGTCATTGACCGCACCTAGATCTTTCAGAGCACTGTCGTCAAAAGACTTGTATTCGAAGGCAGCAAGTGTGAGACCTACAGAAACTGCCAGCCCAAGGTTGGTGAACATACCCACCTTCTTGGTCAAGTCAGCTTTAGGAGTCTTTTTTGCTTCCATGAGTTAATTGGTTTATACAGGTTAATTTTTTCCAAAGTGATAACAAGTGTAAGAATAATTAGAGATTATTCCAAAATGAATTTAATGGAAGGCCATTTTCTATAGATAAGAAAACCTGAAAAACAGCCCACAGTATTGGTAATCATGTCCCAATAATCAAACGATCTAAATGGGATGAATAGCTGAGCATATTCCAGAGCAATTCCCATGGCCAATCCGAATACCAGAAAGTTGATGTTTTCTCTCTGACTGGGAGCGAGGGAAGGCTTTTTTACAAGCTTTACTCCACACCATAGGTAGGTTTGAATCACAAAAACCAGCCAGTGAATCAATTTATCCTGAAGATCGAATACGTCCACTTCCGGAAATCTGTCTCCCGGACTAAGCATAGCCCAGAGTAGTAAGATTTGCCAGGTCAATGCGAGGAATAATCTCAAACGGTTCTTTTTATTCACCAATCAGCTCCGCGTAAGCTGCTGCATCCATTAAGTCAGAGGGTAGTTCCCCGGAAATTTTCACTTTGACCATCCAGCCGGATTCGTAGGGAGATTCGTTGACCAATTCAGGAGAAGATTCCAACTCTTCGTTGAATTCAATGACCTCCCCGGTCACGGGCATAAACAGGTCTGAAACCGTTTTGACGGCCTCTACGGTGCCGAATACCTCGCCTGCTTCGATGGTATCGCCAATCGTTTCTACTTCCACATAGACGATGTCACCCAATTCCCTTTGGGCAAAGTCGGTGATTCCGATGGTTGCAATATCCCCTTCAATTTTTACCCACTCGTGGTCTTTGGTGTACTTTAATTCCTCAGGAAAATTCATAGTTTTTTAATTTACAGAGCGTCAAAATTAAAAGGATTCGGGACAGATTGAAATCTATTGTGACAAATTAAATCTCAATTGTCCACCAAAGGCCGTGGAGGTCCTTCGATACACGGTAGTGACTCTTGGGTCATTGATCGTCCGTTCAAAATAAATGGTCAAATTCAGATTTTGATTGATCACATAACCGATGGTGGGTCTGAACTGAATATTCAAGTTTCCATTGGTAACCGTATTGGATTCACCGATTTTTCGCTGGACTGTCCGGGTGTCTCCGACTCTGGAGTCTAGCCTAAATTGCAGGTCGTTTTTCAATACTTTCTGGCTTCCCTGAATTTTAAATGGAATTTTCACCCCTGCCTTCGTGTAGGCCAGTGTCAGTCCAAAGTCGGCTGTCCTTTGTTCTGTGATTTGTGAATTGGAGAAATTCAACCCAAGATTTCTTTCCTTGTTATAATTGATGTTGATATTGAATCGATCTTTGGTCAGCAAGTCCACACCGATGAAGGGTTCAAAGCGTTCCGAAAGCACCACTTGATTGAGGACATAAATAGGAATAAACAATCCATCATCATTCAGAATACTTGGATTTTGAATCTGCTGGAGGGAATTGAATAATTCTAATCCTCTTTGGTATTGGAGGGAATTCGAAAAATTACTCACATCGTACGTGGAAGAATAGCCATGAGTAATATTGATGCTGGAGAATATATCGCTAAGCCCTTTTAATCTTGATAGGCCTCGATAGTCCAGCCTCCAGTTGGGTAGTGGAGTTTTAGGAAAAGGATTCAAATTGGTAGTATTGGGGTCTTGCCCTCTATATGCTGCCAAAAACGCTGGAATCATTACATCTTGTCCATTTATTCCATATTCCCCTTGTTCAGGATTTGCTCCATCCAGTCTGGATTTGATGATGGACCGATAATTCTCAAAATCGGTAAAAAGCGGAGACACATTTTGGGCATCATCTCTGGAGAAAGTGGTCCCGATCATTATCGTCGTGATACTGTAAGAACCTAGGCGGTTGGGGCTGAGTGATTGGAAATCTCCCGGGTTGTCCAATGAATTCCTGAAAATCTCCTGATAATCTCCGATTTCACGTTTTGAGGCGGCTAGGGTAATCCTAAAATCCGGGAATGGTTCGGCCAATCCGGTCAGTCGGAGATTGGTAGCCCGATTTTGTCTGAAAGGTTGGGTAAGTTCCGCGCTTGGGGCCATGTTTCCGTTTTCGGATAGGTCAAAGCGGATATTCGGATTTTGGCTACCAAAGACAAAAGCCCAGCCCGGGTTATCCCAAGCTCGATCCATTCCCAAAAGGCCGGTATTAGGCATATATCCCGGCAGAAAGGTCCCTTCCACCACTCCATAGTTAAATGTCACCTCTTTAAGCATCATCAGAAACTTCAGCAACTTATTGCTGAATGGTGTGCCAATCGTGTCCTCGGCCGCCACCGTATTTCTGCCCGGAATACTCGGTCGCTTGGGGGCGTTAAGGGCAGCCAGACTTTTGTTTTTGTTATAAAGCTTGAGGAAATCCAATTTGCCGGTAATGCTTTGGTCTCGGGTATTCTGGATGACGTTACCCAAAGTGTCCCGCTGACCTATGGCCCCTGTTTGCCAGGTATAGGAAGTCAGGTAGCGGTATTCCGCCTGAACCCAATCTGTGATTGGCAGTTTGTTAAGGGGAATGGAGTAGTTGACTGTTGCAGTATGATTGTAATTGGTAGTTCGGCCAAATCTCCAGAAGTTGGATCGAACGGAATCTATTTTTGCCTCCGTATCCAAGTCACCCTCCGGTTCATCCACCACAGCCATAGCCCTTGAGGCAAAATCAACTCTCAGACTGTTTGAAAGATCCCAGTTTACATTGAAGGAACGGTTCATGAAGAATGATTTTTGGAAAAGAGGATCCACTCCTGCCGTACCCAATTGATCATTTCTGTACTGGGACCTCATAAAGCGACGGTCAACGTCAAGTCGAGCTAAAAGAAGGGTAGGAGATAGGTTAAGACTAAAGTCCTTGATCAATTTCAAATAAGGGGATTTCATCCCTTCCGATTTCTTGAAAGGAGCGATTACCCATTCCTTGGGCTGAAAACTGTAGGTTAAATTTCCCCGATTGGTTTTGAATGTGTACCCTTGGATTTGTGCATTGGTCTGAGTAACTGTACCTACGGCATAGGAAAATGCAAAATTGGAAAGGTCATAGATGCGGTTGGGAGCATCCGGATTCTTTTTGATTTTCCGGATATTGTTGAAGCTGAGGTTTTTCCTGTTGAGCTGGTCCAAAGCTATATCCCGATAGGCTCTTCGCTGTGCGTCTGTTTCAAATTTTCCCAAAGCCACCTCAAAAGGAACATCGGGATTCAAAGGATCATATTCTGGTCGAGTGGAGGAGTTTTCGATAGAAAAATACATGGGAATACTAAGTCCCAAACCTTGCGGCAAAAGTTTGTCCACCTCTACATTGGTAGAAATGTCATACTGAGTGGTAGCAGATCGGGTTCTTTGTGACAGCCGGGTTTCCAGTCCACCAAATCCTATGGAATTGTGACGGATAGAAGCAGAAACGACCGCTACATCAGCAATTTTGGTATTGAGGAAGGCATTGGCCGCCCAACCATTGTTTTTCGTGAACCCAGTCACCCGAAGTTCGTTTGCCCATATACAGATGGATTTAGATGAGCCGATTCCTGTGCCGGGGTTCCTTACGCCGATCATCATTCCCTGAACAAGGCTGAGCTCTGGCCTTCCGACTACCGTCACTTTATACTGCCTGATAGTTTGTGAAAAAGGAAGAGTAAGTGGCGATTGCGTATTGTCCCGCTCTACCTTGACTCCCACTATTTCCTGAATGGCAATGTCTATTTCGTTTTCTTTTGGCCAAACCAAGGTGGGATCATTGCTTCCCAAAGGAGAAATAGTCAAAGGAACCTCAATCTCATAATAATTGTCCGTGTAATCTGTTCCCAATCTCAAGAAGGCGGTCACTTCTCCATCTTGCGCATCTTCGCTGTTGGCATGGAAGAACATTTTGATCCTTTCGTACTGGACCAAATCAATCGTTAAGTTTTTGAATACTGCACGGGCATCTTTTGGAGCCAGATCCTCTACGCATACCCGGAGAGATTGCTCGTTGAGTCTTCTTTCTACCGTGGATGTATTATCCCGGTCCCGGATAATTCCTGGAGGAAGTACATAAGGGCTTGACTTATCACTTCCTTGGGAGTTTTGCTCGATGTTGACCACATCGACTACCACGTTGGAAAGGTCCGGTTCGGGAATTTCGAAGAAACCCCGCTCAAACAAGGACTCTTGAAAAACCCTCCACTGGCTTCCCACCATTCGGAATTCAGCCATTCTAAGTACTACTGGCTGCTCAAAATCGGTCAAATAAGTTCTTATCCAGCGGATAGATTTAAATCCGGTAATGTCTCCCTGAACTCGGTCAGGCTGCCTGACTGGAATCCTAAAAAGGTACCAATTGACTTCGTCTCCATTCACATTCGCGGTGATCTGGTCCACGATGTAGTTTTGACCTACATTAAGCTGGCCTGGTCTAAGGTCAATTTCATACTCGTAGTAGTTCTCGAGTTCATTGATGGTGTTGTCCGTATTTAGATCTTCATTATCAGGAGAGTTGGTTCCGGAAGGGGTATAAGGCAGACTCGGGTCAGCAGACACAGGAGTATTTCCTTCTAGCCCGTTAAACTTTTTGTATCGCTCCAGAATCTTGATGTTGTTGTCATCAAATTGCTGATCGAGATAATACTGAAAAGCATCCGCAGAGACATCCTGAGTGATTCTACTTAGCGCTTCTGAAGTGACATTCAGTCTGTCTAGGAAGCGATTTCTGAAAAAGTCCGCTTCATCCTCATTTTTTAAGCCATCCAAGCCCACATCCTGATTGATTCTGGATGCCTCCGAATTGTCAAAGGCAGGAATCAAAAACTGCTCTCTGGTGATTCTTCCCCACTCGTTTTCTCCTGTTTCAGCAGGGTCCCCATCGGCCGGTAATCCGTTTTCGAAAGCATGTCGCCCATCTTTCATGACGTCTTCGGAAATGTCTCCCAAATTGAGGAAAAGCTTACCCCCAGTAGTGTTGTTTTGGTTGAGCACTCCATCCAAAACACGTCCGTTTTCACCGGAAATAAACGGGTCCATCAGCCAGAATTCGATGTATTCTATGTTGGTCCTGTCAAAATCCACTTCTGTGGTAATTGCCCTAGTGACTGCCCCGTAGTTTTGCCTTGGATTGGGTAAAAAGCCCTGCGGAGTCAGGTTTGGGTTGTAGTTGTAAATTCCTCGCTCCTGTGGGAAATAGGCCAATTCAAATAGAGGCTGGGGCACGATGATTACCTCTCTGTCCTGATTGGGGAAGATTTCCTGAGGGACCACGCGTCTTACATAGTGGTTTCTTCTGTCTTCTGCACTCAAGTTGGTAGGTACTCCAGGACCACTCTCGCGGTAGAAGATATTGTCAATGTTGTACCAAGCCAATCTAGCTCTTCGGTAAGTATTCCCAAGGTTGTCTCCTGCCTGATTGCTGAGGTCAAATTTGTTGTCTGGAGTCACAGGTGTAGCCCCCAGTTTCCAGGTTTGATTAGCCTGAGCTCCTAAGAAGAATGGGGTAACAGCAGCTTCAAAATCATCAATATACGAAGCCACGTCCCCATCTACTCTGTTGGATGAGCCTGGAATAAGGTGGGCAAATTCCGCATTGAACTGGACCAAAGACTTTTCTTTGGTATCAGTGAAAGGTAATGCATCTGCCAGCTTGGTCAGGAATCTTGACTCATCATTGAAGTTCACATCCAATCCCCAAAGGCTGTTTCTCAGCGTCTCATTTCCCGTGGCAATCCGGGTCACATTTGGTCTTTCGTTAAGGTAGAGAAAAGTACCCCCTATATTCAATTTTTTACTGGCCAAGTAGTCCAACCTTGTACCAAGTAGGCTTCTGGTTTGAAAAGAGACCAAATCGGCTTTTTCAAAACTCACATTGATCTGCTTTCCGGATTGGAGAATTGCGTCATTGATGATGACCAAACGGCCGACATTGTAGTCAACCGTAAAATCTACTCCTTCAGTGAGCGGAATATTTCCAGCTTGGACAATCACCGAGCCCGGCGCGATGTTTAACCCAGGAAGTTGGATTTCACTTGCCGAACCTGCGGTAAGTCGGCCTTTGATGAAATATTTATTCAGTCTGGTGACGAGTTCTGCATCGGCTTGGGTCGTTCGATAGAGTGTGTCGTAGACATATTTGTCCTTGAGTACGATTTCTTCAGGATTGAATCTTCTTTCCAAATTAGAACCGAATGGTTCCAATACAGGAAAAATAAGTAGGCCCCTGTTGGAAATCATTGTCAACCCCTCCACAAAGTCAAAATTCCCGTCCGGTGCGGGATCGTTCTGTGGATTGAGATTGTCAAGTCCAGTCAGTCGAATGAGAGGAACATCTTTGACATTGGCCCCTTCCAATAAGGATGGATTATCCAGCCCCGTACGGTCATCTCTGTAGATTATTTGAAGCTGGAATCCATCACGGAGAATTTGACTTGCATTGAGACTGTAGACGTTTTTCATCATCAGGTCCCAAGTCGGAATTCGGGTGTTTATTCTTGCCGGTCTGAGGAGTTTGAGGAAAATCAGCTCATCCTCAGCCCTGACCTGATAATCTTCAGTCAGTTCACCGACTTTATATACCTGTCCGTTATACGTGTATTCGTAGGAAACAGCCAATACTTCGTCATTTTGAAGCCTCCTGAAAAGGGACAAATAGCCAAGTTGGGGATTGAAGAAATATTCTGTTGGTGCTAATTTTCTAGCTCCGTTGATTTGCTCAAAGTCAACTCCTTTTCTCAGCCCCAAATCTGACTCCATAGCTCTCGCCCCTGTATCAAAAGGCCGGTAACTTGGGTTAGTAGAAATATTCGAATAAAGAAGGTTGGCTCCGTTTCCCGCAGGTGCATTGGGATCTCCGTTGCCGATGGATGGGTTTGAAGGATTGTAAATAACCCGACCTTCACCCAAATCCAAGAATGCCGCAAAATTTCTCAGTGTTTCCGTGTTGGTTGCCCGGTTCATAATATAGACTTCAATACGGGTCACGTTCACTCCGGAAAGTACCTGCGGCAGTCCTCTCAGCCATCGTTCGTAATTGTCTCTGAAGAAGTGAGAAAGGAAAAAGTGTCTGTTTTCATCATACTTGGAGGCTTGGATGTCAAAGGCTCTTCCTTGACCATTCGCATCAATGACTAGATTATCCCTTCGTCCTCTTTGGGTGGATGCAACTGCGGTCACATTTAATTTTCCAAAGCGCATTTGGGTTTTTACACCGAAAAGGTTCTGAGCGCCCTGAATCAACCGGTTTTGTACCGGCATACTCACATTGCCAATTTCGATGGATTGAATGATGTCTTCATCAAATCCATCGTACTCCACTTTTAGCTGGTTTTGAAAATCGAAGGAATTGTTGGAATCAAAGTTGGCAGCGATTTTCATTTTTTCTCCCAAGCTGCCATTCACTGCCATTTGAATCTGCTGCTGGAAGTTGAAGCCCCCGTTTTGTTGCTGCCTAATCGGCAAGGTGGGGTTATCTACTCTTCGGAAAATGGCCCCAAAATCCAAATTGACATACCCCGTGGGAACGATGCTGATCTGATCTCCACCAAAAATCCGGTCAAAAGAAGGGCTGACAGTCAGCGGAGGAATCAAGTTTCTGCCTTCCACAGCACTTTCTCCGTCCATTCCCCGCGCCCGGGACCTCCAGTAATCTTGCCGTACCCGATATTCCTGAATTTTTGAAAATTCATCAAAACTGTATTCCTGTTCATTGCCGATACGGGTGCTGTCCACCTGGTCTTGGATGTTATATCTCAAGGTAGAATCCATCCTCACTTCCACGTTTTGGTCCACCGGTGAGACGGGCAAAAAAGGCGATCTCTGCCTCAGAAAGGGATTGGAATAGGGGAAAAGGGGATTGGTCCTCAGATTTTGCCAAAGCAAAAAGGAGGGAGCTAGTCTTCTGAAATTGAGGGAATCTATTCGGGCTTGGATACTGTCTCGTTCTCCTGTCTCTTGTGCACGTGCTGGGGATAGATTTAACAGGCAAATCAGCAGGATCAATCCAACAGGTATCAAGCTTCGAGGCTTCCTCCTGCAAAAAGTCAGTAAGTCCTTAAAGTTCAATCCAGATTCAAATTAAGGTGTCTTTAAAGATGCTTTAATTAAATCTTCTAAGGAAATTTCTCCGTTTGTTTTTTTCAGCACCTGTGTGATATTTTTCTCTGCGACTGCCTTGGGGAAGCCCAAAGTAATCAATGCTTGTAACGCCTCCTCTCGGACTTTATTGCCAGAATGAAGGAAGCCAAGCGGTGCTGTGGATTCGGAACCGGAGGATTTACCCACCTTGTCTTTGAGCTCTAGAATGATTCTCTGCGCAGTCTTTGCCCCGATTCCTTTGACTGCCTGAATTGTACCAACGTCATTCGAAGCTATTGCCACTTCGATTTCTTCAGAACTCAGGGACGATAAAATCATCAATGCGGTGTTTGGACCGACGCCATTGATTGATAATAGAAGTAGAAAAAGACTTTTCTCGCGCTCTTCCTTAAATCCATAAAGGGTATGTGCATCCTCTTTGATGTGCAGGAAAGTGAGGAGCTTGAGCTGCTCCTCATCTTTGATTCGACTGTAGGTCTGAAGGGAAATTTTTACCTGATATCCTACTCCTCCCACGTCCAAAATGACATAAGTTGGATCTTTGAATACTAGGCGACCACTCAAATAGGCAATCATAGGATGTTTCCGGACGATTGGGCATCCACTACGGCAATGGCCACCATATTGACGATTTCACGAATGGAACTTCCTAGCTGTAGAATGTGTACGGGCTTATTCATTCCCAAGAGAATAGGACCGATAGCTTCTGCATTGCCCAGTTCTGCAAGAAGTTTGTAGGCAATATTCGATGAAGAAAGATCAGGGAAAATCAGCGTGTTTACCGGCTGATTAGCCAATACCGAGAAAGGATAAATCTCCCGCTGAATGTCCTGATTAAGCGCCACATTAGCCTGCATTTCTCCTTCGATAATCAAGTCTGGATATTTTACTTTCGCCAGTGCCGTAGCTTTCGCCATTTTGGTTGCCGTTTCGCCTTGGGCAGATCCAAAGTTGGAATAGGAAAGCAAAGCTATTCTTGGTACCATATTGAAAAACTTCACCGCATTGGCTGTGAGACCTATAATGTCCACCAATTCCTCTGCTGTTGGGTTGACATTGACTGTGGCGTCTGAAAAGAAATAAGGACCCTTTGGCGTATTCATGATGTACATCCCGGCTACCCGGTTTACGCCTGGCTTCACCCCGATTGCATGAAGGGAAGGAAGGATGGTCTTAGGATAATCTCTAGTGAGACCTGAGATGAATGCATCCGCATCTCCTTTTTCCACCATCATCGCTCCAAAATAGTTTCTCTCCCGCACCAGACGGTGCGCATCGTGTAGGGTCATGCCCTTCCGCTTTCTTTTTTCGTAGAGAAAATCCCCAAATTCCTGAAGCTTTTCAGTTTCTGTGATAGGGTCAATTATCGTGGCTGTCGCCAAGTCCAAAGAATTGTCATCTATCAGAGACAGGATTTTTTCCCTATTTCCCAAAAGAATAGGCACGGCGATTTTTTCGTCACGAATCAGTTGAGCTGCCTTCAGAATCTTAAGATTGTCGGCTTCACCGAATACCACCCGCTTGGGATCTTTTTTGGCACGGCCAATGACCACCTGCATCAGGCGCTGATCGATACCGATTCGTTTTTGTAGCTCCAGCTCGTATCCTTCCCAATCTGTGATGATTTTTTTAGCCACTCCTGAATCTATGGCAGCTTTGGCCACAGCAGGAGCGATAGTGGTAATCAATCGAGGATCTACAGGCTTGGGGATTAGGTAAAGCTTTCCAAAGGAAAGACTGTTATCTCCGTAAGCTTTATTTACCGTCTCAGGTACAGGTTCTTTGGCCAGCTTGGCAATCGCCTGGGCTGCTGCCAGCTTCATTTCCTCATTAATGACGGTAGCTCTTACGTCAAGAGCACCTCTGAAAATGTATGGGAAACCCAGTACATTATTCACTTGATTGGGATGATCTGAACGACCTGTAGCCATGATCACATCTTCTCTTGCTGCAATAGCTGTATCATAGTCAATTTCCGGATCGGGGTTGGCTAAGGCAAAAACAATAGGGTTGGGCGCCATGGTTTTGATCATTTCAGGAGAAATGATATTTCCGGCAGAAAGGCCCAAGAAAACATCCGCACCAGGAAGAGCCTCTGCGATAGTGTAGATATTCTTATCAGTAGCAAATTCTCTATGAATGTCCAGTAATCCTTCGCGGTCGGTCCGAATTACCCCGTCCTTATCGCAGACAATGACATTATCTTTTTGGATTCCCAAACTGATGTAAAATCTCAGGCAGGAAATGGCTGCTGCACCTGCCCCACTGACTACCAAGCGGATATCCTCAATTTTTTTACCGACCAGTTCCAAAGCATTGACCAATGCAGCTCCGGAGATAATGGCAGTACCATGTTGATCGTCATGCATCACAGGAATATTCATTTCCTGCTTTAGGGTCTGCTCGATTTCAAAGCACTCAGGTGCCTTGATATCCTCTAAGTTGATACCGCCAAAAGTGGGCTCGAGAGAACGGATGATCTGAATGAGTTTTTTGGGGTCTGTTTCGTTGATTTCTAGATCAAAAACATCAATGCCTGCAAACTTCTTAAAAAGAACCCCTTTTCCCTCCATGACAGGCTTGGATGCCGAAGGGCCGATGTTTCCAAGACCCAGGACTGCTGTGCCGTTTGAAATTACTGCAACCAAGTTTCCCTTGGCCGTGTATTTGTAGATTTTCTCCTCGTCTTCGGCGATTTCCTTACAGGGCTCAGCCACTCCTGGGGAATAGGCCAAAGCCAAATCGAGCTGACTGGATACGGGTTTGGTGGGGATTACTTCAATCTTTCCGGGGGAGCCTTGGCTATGATAATTCAAGGCATCCTGCTTTCGGATTTTGATGGACATAAATGGTGGGTTAGACTGGGTTTAGGCTCCCTGGTTTTCCATCCAGCTTACATCCGTATTTAGGAGGATGGTTTGGATTTCTCTCAATGCATCCCTGTGGATTTCGTTGGGATAATAGACAAATCCCTCCATGTAATACAGCTTACCTTTGGCCTCATCTACCATGAGATAGCCGAGATAAGTACCGCCCATACTGATGTTGTTGGTTTTCCAGGTCCCCCTGATTTCGACGGTAAAATTATCATTTATCACTAGGTTTCTGAATGCCGGAGGAATTTGTTTTTCCGTCACCAAGTAAGAATTGGGATTTTCAGGGTCTCCAAAAATCCTTGTTTTGGTAATGGAGTCTCTGAGTGCCACGATGTTTTCTGGAAAAGTCTGCTCCTCGGAGGTATAATTGGTCTCGTAAAAAAACAGGCTAATGTCCGGTCTTTTTTCTGTTGGCGAAGGCTGTCTCAGCCAGAGAAAACCCGGTTCACTTTTGGCAATTTGGTAAGAGACGGGAGGCTGAATCTGAATTCCCAAGTTGTTTCTGGCTTCATGCTGAGCTGCTGAGTTTTTTCTTGCCAGCAAAGCCTTTTCCAATCTACCTCTTTCCCTTACTTCGAAAAGATTCTGTAGACGGTCCTTATTTTTTCGAAGGTTGGCAATCAGTTCCTCTTCATTGTTGCCAAATAAATACAATACTTCCTGACCGATGGCATATTCATCCTCCATTCTCAAGGAATACAGACCTGGGTCAGCTGCAGCTTTTTCTTTGGATTCCTTGGAAAATTGAGCGTTGATTACTTGGCTTCCCCCGCTTTTGTCATCGAAGGTGGTCACATAGACCAAATTGGTAAACATCTTCAGCATCCGAGTCATCCCTCTAGGATCTACCCGATGCACTTTAAACATGGGTTCAGATCGAAGCATCCCCGGCAGGTCTGATTCAAAAATACCTCTCAACTCCTCTCCGACAGGCCCTGCCCATTTAGCGGAATCTATAGCCAATACAATCTCACCGATGGAGCCTTTGGCTTTAGGTTTTCCCCCGCCAAAGCCTTCCTTACCCTCTCCGCAAGAGAATAGAGTGAAGGCTGAAAAAATTAGAAGGATATAGGTAAATCGTTTCATATCGGAATATTTAGAACCCTGATCAATTAAATATCTCTGAAAATAGGAATTAGTGAATCTGTTTGAAAATCAGTAACAATAATTAACCAATAATCAGCTTTTGCCCGGGTTTGATGTTGTTGGAATTGAGGTTGTTTAGTCTTTTGATTTGCTCCACGCTCAGTGAGTGCTTCTTGGAAATAATCCAAAGCGAATCTCCCGGACGTACGGTGTATGTTTTGGTGCCGGAAGAAGAATTGTCAGCTAAAGTGCTTGAAGAGGAATTGCCAGAATAAATTCTCAGGGTTTGTCCTACACGGATCAGATTGGAATTGAGATTGTTCCAATCTTTAAGTTGGGTCACCGTGACCCCATGATTGGAGGCGATTTTTCCCAAAACATCACCTGACCTTACCCGATAGGTAATTGCCTCTCTATTTACTGAAGTAGCGGCTTCTTCCACTGGCACCATCTGGGAAGCAAGAAGCATTGTAGGCGCATTGCCCAGTGAATCTCCGATCCAAGCCAGATTCTGCTTCAAAAACAGGGATTTGTTTTTTGGGATTCGGATAGCCATGGATCTATTGGACTCAGGTATGTTTCGGTTTTTGATGCTGGGGTTGAGTTCTTCCAGATCTTTCAGGCAGATGTCAGTGAGTTCAGCCAGTTTTTCCATTCGGAATGCTCTTTCGAATCTGATCTTCTCGTATTCGATCGGATAGGTAGGTTCTTCCAGATTGAAATTATGTTCTTCTAAGTGGTTGAGAATGTAAAGCATTGCCTGAAACTGTGGGACATACCCACGGGTCTCTCTCGGGAGGTAATTGTATATTCCCCAGAAGGTGGTTTTTCCTCCAGAACGGCGGATAGCTTTTCGGACATTTCCCGGGCCACAATTGTAAGCTGCCAAAGCAACTTCCCAATTTCCAAACATTCGATAAAGTGACTTCAAATATTTAGCCGCTGCATCAGTGCTCATTTCAGGGTCCATGCGGTCATCCACATCGGAGTTGACATACATGCCATACATCCTTCCTGTAGCCGGCATAAACTGCCAAAGTCCCATTGCACCCACTCTGGATCGAATCTGAGGATCCAGTCCCGATTCGATGATGGAGAGGTATTGGATTTCCACTGGCATCTCGTGCTTCTTCATGGTTGACTCGAAGAGGGGGAAAAACTTATCCTTTCTTGCCAAAACCATTTTGGTGTACTCTCTATTTCTGACGGTGAAGTATTGGATGAAGGAAAAAATCCGATCATTGAGCTCAAAAGGCATTTCCGTTTTCATGGATTTGATCCTTTGCTCTACTTCTTCATAGGTGAAATCCGGAATATATTCGTAGTGATAGTTGGGGAGAATCTCTTCGTTGAGAGCGGAAGCCGCCTCCAGGGGTTCTTCCTGAGAAAAGACTTCGGTCATGGGAATCAAACATACTGCCAGTGAGCTGAGGATGGTTCTATGCCAAGTCATTTTCATAAGGTTTACTTTAGGTTGTTAATTCTGTCAAATAGTTACTAAAAGCGTACAATTCGGCTTCCTTGAAGGAATTGGCAATTACTTGCAGACCAATCGGCATGCCATTTTGGTCTTTTCCGTTAGGAAGGGAAATTGCCGGTACTCCTGATACCGAGGCCTGAACAGTGAATAGGTCTTCCAAGTACATGGCGACCGGGTCTCCACTGTGCTCTCCAAACTTAAACGCTGTAGTTGGCGTAGTCGGCATGATAAGATAATCAAAATCATCCAAAAGATTCTCGGTGAAGTCTTTGATTATTCTTCTTACCCGTTGAGCTTTAGTGAAATAGGCATCATAATAACTTGCCGAGAGTACGAATGTTCCCAGCATGATTCTCCGCTTCACTTCCTCTCCAAATCCTTCACTTCGGGTCAGCTTGTACATGGACTCCAGGTTATGGGCATTGGGAGACCGATAGCCGTATTTTACTCCGTCAAATCTGGAAAGATTGGAGCTTGCTTCCGCTGTGGTCAAAATATAGTAAGTCGGAAGCGTGTATTTCAAAAGGGGGAAATGAACCTCCTCTACTTCATGTCCTTCAGCTTTCAGTTTTTCCAAAATCGCCTCGGTTTGAGATTTGATTTCAGGTTGCAGTGCAGAAGATTCTAGAGTTTCAGTGAAATAGGCAACTTTTACTTTTTTTTCAAAGTGAAGTAATTCACTGTAATGATGAACTGGTTTCCGGGAGGAAGTGCTGTCAAATTCATCATGCCCAGCCATCACTTCCATCACCAAAGCATTGTCTTTTACTGTTTTGGAGAAAACTCCAATCGTATCAAAGGATGAAGCATAGGCAATCAATCCCCAACGTGAAACTCTCGAATAAGTGGGCTTCATACCAATGACCCCTGTAAATGCCGCGGGCTGTCTCACTGAACCTCCGGTATCCGTTCCCAAAGAAACCGTACAGAGATTGGCCTGCACGGCTACAGCCGAACCTCCGGATGAACCTCCAGGTACCCGACTTTCATCCAAGGCATTGAGGACTTTTCCGTGAGCTGAATTCTCATTGGAGCTACCCATACCGAATTCATCACAATTGAGTCGTCCGATAATGATAGCATCTTCATTGATCAGTCGCTGTACAGCGGTGGTGGTGTATTGGGAGACGTAACCCCTTAGGATATTCGAGGAGGCGTTGGACTCATGGCCCGAAAAATTAAGGACATCTTTGATTCCGATGACCATACCTGCGAGTTTTCCGGCTTTGCCTTTGGCGAGTTTTTCGTCAATTTGCTCGGCTTGCTGGAGAGCGGATTGGGCATAAACTTCGACGAAGGCGTTGAGATGCGCCTTCGTCTGAATGTTTTTTAAATAATACGATACAATTGACTTGCAATCAGCCTCTTTCTTTTCGAGCGATTTTTTGATATCGTCGAAGGAATCGAATTTTTCCAATGTGAATTGGCTTTAGAAATTATTTCTTTTTGTCTTTCAGCCCATCTTCAAGATCGTTCTGAATTTCTTTGGTAGCATCTTTGAATTCTCTGATGCCACGACCCAATCCTCGGGCCAATTCAGGGATCCTTTTAGCACCAAAGAGCAGAAGGATAACGAGGATGATGAGAATCAAAGAACCTCCGCCCATGTTTTGAATGAAACCTAATGTAAGCATGATGGTGTGTGTTTAAGGATATATAAGATAACAAAGATACAACTGTCCCCCGCATAGCCAAAGTTCCCGGCTATAGAGGTGCATCTTTTTTATGAAGCTACGATTTTTTAACCTATCTGGACGTAATCCATGTTGCAGGGTCCATGATTTGTAGACCTTTCCAAGTCTGGAAGTGAACTTCTGCCTGACCTTCAGCATTGGTTGCAACCTGTCCGATGATGTCTTTGGCTTTGACTTCCTGTCCTGATTTTACGGTGATGGTTTTCAGACGGCTGTACATGGTAAAATACTCTCCATGCTTGATGATCAGGGTATTCCCATAGCCCGGAATGGTGGTAATTTTTGTGACCACCCCGTCAAATACAGCTCTTACGTTGGAGTTGGGTTGGGTACGAATATCAATTCCGTCACTATCCAGGGTGATTCCTTTCAAGGTTGGGTGAGGGTAAGTTCCATAGCGTTGGGTAATAAAGCCTGTCTCCACGGGCCAAGGGAGTTTTCCCCGGTTACCAGCGAACGAGCTGGAAAGCGCTGCTGCCTCAGGAGTCATAGGCATGGAAGTTCCCGCTTTTTTGGTCGTGGTGCTGTTTTCTTTTCTAGCAGCAGCCTCAGCCAATCGGATTTCTTCCTCAATAGCCGCTTTGATCATTCGGTTGAGTTGTTCCTGCTGTTTCTTGGTTGCTGTAATTTGTTTCTGGATATCTCGTTCTTTTCGGGAAAGGGTATTGACCACCGATTGTTGGTTTTTTCTCAGGTTTTCGAGTTTTTCTCGCTCGTTTTTTTCCTCGGCCAAGACTACCTCTTTTTCGGCTTTTCTTTCATCGAGTAGGACCCGCTGTTCGGCCAGCTGCTCGGTAAGCTTGACTATCTGCTCTGCTTGCTGTTTTCGGCTGTCACTGTATTGTTTGAGGTATTTTAAGCGCATGTAGAGCTGATTGAAATTGGCCGAACTGAACACAAAAGCCACAATGGAAAGTCCTCGATTGAGCTTGGAAGAGTTGTAAATCATTCGGGCATACTCTGCCTTCAATTCTTTGAGCTGCTTTTCCTGCATCTCGATTTTTCGCTCGGTTTCCTGGATTTCCTGATTGATCAGACGAACTTCCCTGTCCAAAGTAGTGACCAACCGGCTTTGGGTCTGGAATTGTTGGGTGATCGCATTCAGTTCGCCAATAGAGGTCCTTTTGGTGGCGGTGGTTTGCTTGAGGATTGCATCAAACTCCCGGAGTCGTGCCTGCACTTCGGCTTTTTCCCGTTCGAGATCTTCTCTTGATTTTTTGGTCTGAGGAAATGCGTCTTTACCCAGGCCAAAAACCAACAGCATGACTAAAAAAAACCGGAAAAAAGACGTCATATCAATCAAAACCTAAATGGAAAACTTAATGGAGCGGATGTAGGCTCTATGCTGGTCCATTCCACATGGATGATCGTATTTTGACTTCCTTCCGGCAGTTGGTACATGAGTTTGAAAAGAGCTTCAGCAGGGAAGGGTTGAGAATTGACATCCATAAACTTGGGGAAGCTAGCCAGGAAAGAACCTCGGTCATCCAAGGAATTGGAGGTGAGTTCGGCCACCTTTGCTGTAGAAGTTTCCACTTTGGTAAAATACCGTACCCCATCTCTTACCTGAGTCAGTTCAAACTTTTTTCCAATTCTGACCAATCGATCCTGATAGTCTACCGGATGGGGAATATTTGCCCAAAGTACATTTTGGAATATTTCCAGCGAGAGTTTGAGTCCATACAATCGCTCAAACTCCTGATAGGTCAGGTTGACATCGTCACGTCCTATCCGATCCCGAATCTGTATTTTCTCTTGAGTGAAAAATCCTCGGATGGCTTCCATGCCCATGCCCGGAGACATGGTAAACCAGAGGACACTGTCTTTCTTTGCCCTTAGGCTAAGAGTCCCTCGTGTGATTTTTCCAGACTCTTCCTCGATGACAATTTTGGCTTTGGCATTTAGGTAGTCATAGTCTGCATTACGGGGAGTGAAGTCAGTCATGCCCTGATCTCCTTCATAAAGGACTACTTTCTTAGCGCAACCGGCAGACAGCACCAAGAAAATCAAAAGGGAGAATGCAAAAAATCTATTCATAATATTTCCTGTCGCTAATTTTTTTTGAAATGAGTTCAGAAGCTTCGTCACTTTCCGAGGCTTTCTTCCACCAGCTTAAAGCCTCAGAAACTTTGCCAAGATGAAACAAAATATCTCCGTAATGCTCCAACAGTACTCCGCTTGGGTCGGATTCGTTTGCAATTGCCTTTTCCATAAACGTCAACGCCTCCTGATAATTTCCCATCTGAAATAAAACCCAGGCATGTGTATCGAGGTAAGTGGAATTGTCCGGAAATCTTTCGACCACTTTCCCGGACATAACGACGGCTTTTTCCAGGTCCTTTTTTTCGAGGGAAAGGAAATAGGCAAGGTTGTTCAATACTTGTTCGTCATTGGGGTTGAGTAGGAGCGCTCGATCGAAGTAGTGGAATGCCGAATCTTTTTTTCCTAAATTAAAAAGACTATTGCCCAAAGATCCGAAAGCCACTTGGTCCAGTTGAGAATTCCTCCCTTGATTGAGTCCGATTGCTTTGTTGAGTGAGTTGACGGCCAAAGAGTCTTTCTTTCTGGCAGACTTCACTACCCCATCATAAAACCAAAACTCCGCTGCTTCAGGGAATTCATCCGTAGCCATGACCGTGAAGGTTTCCAGCTTGGCGAAATCAGCATTTTCCCCAAACGAATTCAGAATGACCTGCTCTAGGAGGCTGGCATTTTTTGGATTGGATTGGAGGGATCTTTTATACAATTCCACAGCCTCTTCCATGTTTCCCTGCCTTTTCTTTCGTTCACCTGCTGCTTCCAATACCATGGCTTCCTGCGGGTGGAGGTCTAGCATCAGGCTCTCCATCTGATCTAGCAGAGAATCTCTTTGGCTGGTCTGCATTTCGGAAAGAATGGAGACAAAAGTCTTGGCTTTGACCTCAGGATCCAAGTCAGGATTGGCAAAAGCAGAAATCAGGTACACCTGAGCCTTTCCTTGCTGCCCTTTTTCCTTGAGTAGCGTGTAGGCAGCCATTCTAAGTTCGGGTTGATTGGGGAATTTCTCCATTTCTTCCTCGACCAAGGTGAGCGCTTGATCCAATCGTCCGTTGTTGTACAAGATTTCTACCTGATTGAGGACGTAGGTAGGATTTCCCGGGTAGGCATCGATGAGTTTTTCTCCCTCTGCCAAAGCCTGGGCAAGGTCATTTTTTCTCAGATAGATCCTTTGCTTTTGCATAGTGAAAGGCTCCCGGACTCCGTAGTATTCCTCTGCTCGATCCAATACCACCAAAGCCTTGTCAAATTCACCTGCTTGTAAGTAAATCGAAGCGAGATCGAGATTGTATTGCTGATTTTTTTCGGAATCGGAGGTGAGTCTATCCAGGATTTCAGCGGCTTTGAGCGGCTGCTTGAGTTGGGTGTAAATCTCCGCCACAAGGAGGGCATAATACTTGTTTTCTGGATCTGTCTCCACCGCCCGATTGGCATAGGGTAGTGCTTTTTCAGCCTGCTCGGACCTGACCAATACTTCTGCAATCTTGTAATGAATGGCTGGTTCGTCGGGAGAAAATTCCAATGCTTTTTGCAAGTAGAAAAAAGAGCGCTCCAAATCTCCCAAAACGAGGGCTTTTTCTCCTTCAATGAAGTAGCGGCTTCCTTTGGTTTGGTTTTCGAGTCGTTTGGCTTCTTTTTTGGAAATTTTCTCTTGAGCAAATCCCACGGAAATGCCAAGAAAAAAGAAAAAACCAAGAAGTATACTGGGGGTAATTCTCACGTGCGGTCTGTAATGCAGCATCTCAGCACAAACATAATGCCTTTTATGAAATAGAATGGAAGTTTTTGGACTAACTGACAGATGCAGTTCAACTTCTTTTAAACGAATTGGTCAGCTTGGAAAGTTCGCTTTTTTCCAAGTAGAGGACCAATCCCAAAAAGAGCAGTATGAGACTGTTTTTAGCAAGGAACCCCAACCAAAAATTTTCAAAAGGAAGGGATAAACCCAAGTAACTCAAGCCAAACGCCGTCAGCAAATAGAGAATCCCTTTTGCAGTTTGGTAAGGAATGGGGAAATATTTTTGACCAAAGTAATAACAGATTATGGTCATCACTGTGTAGCAAGCCAGGGTGCTCATCGCGCCACCCAAGTAGCCGAGCTTGGGAACGGCCACCAAAATCACCACAATACTCACCACCGCACCCAAGGCAGTAATCCAAAAGCTGTACTGGGTGTGGTCAGTCAGCTTAAACCAAATCGAAAGATTGAAATAGACACCCAAAAGCAAATAACCAAATAGCAGCATGGGGACGATAACAAACGCTTCAGCATATCCTTCGCCCTTGATGAAAAGGGGCCCGATCCAGTTCAGATTGACCGAAATGGCAATCATCAAAAGCGTACAAAACAGAATAAACGCATGCATCACCCGGGCGTAGAGCTGGGGGGAGTTTTTGTCTGAGGATTGTCTGAAAAAGAAAGGTTCAGCGGCATATTTGAAAGCTTGAATCACCAGATTCATCAAAATAGCCAGTCTGAATGTGGCACCAAATACGCCCCCTGCTTCCCGGGGATTTAACCCTGAGTAAAACTTGTCTGGAATGGTGTATTCAAATAAAAGTCTGGAAACCAGTTCGTTTGTCACTCCTGCAAGCCCCATAAATAAAAGGGGCAGGGAATACTTCCACATCGGGAAGAGAATTTTTTTGTCCATGGAAAAACGAAAAAATCCTGCTTGCCACCAAACGAAAGGAATGATCAGTCCATTGGCTATCAAGTTGGCTAAGAAAATATACTCTACTCCCCAATCCATCCTATAGCCAAGAAATCCACCCGGTAACAGGCCGTTTTGGATCCAGTTGGGCATCCAAATGATCAAAAGTAGATTGAGTAGGACATTGAGCAGAATATTCAGGAGTTTGCTACCAGCAAAAACCAAAGCCTTGTTCTCTAACCTCAGTTTTGCAAAAGGAATAGCCAAAACTGCATCAAAAGTCAAAATCAAGGCAGTCCATCTGAATAAATAGGACTGTCCGGGATAGTCCATAATCTCCGCAATCCACGGTGCCAATAGAAACAAACCTGAGCCCATCAGCACCGAACTGGTCACGAGCAGGGATTGGGTGTTGGCATAAACCTGCTGCGGATCAAGATTTTTGCCGGTAGAAAACCTAAAAAAAGAGGTCTCCATACCGTAAGTAAAGACAATATTCAAAAAACCAATCAGTGCATAGATCCCAGTGAAAGCACCCAAGTCGGCTTTGCTGAGATAACCTGTGTAGACGATGATCAGCAAAAAATTAATGGATCGGCCGAGAATGCTGCTCAGGCCGTAGACTGCGGTCTGTCCGGCAAGTTGTTTTAAATTGCTCATGGGGAAGCTAGGAGCTTACTCCCCTTTGAAAACGGGCTTTCTTTTTTCCAAAAAAGCAGAGGTGCCTTCTTTGTAGTCGCCTGATTTGACACATCTTGCAAAGCTGTTGGCTTCGGTTTGGTAGCCGTTTTCTTCGGGGAGGAATGCAGCATTGACACAATCCACTATAATGCCAATAGCCAAAGGGGCCTTGCTCATGATTTTTCCGACAATATCTTCTGCTTTGGCCATGGCTTCTGCTTTAGTGGGCAGGACATGGTTGACTAGACCTAGTCGAAGGGCTTCATTGGCATCCACCATGTCTCCAGTCATCATGAGTTCGTTTGCTTTTCCCCTTCCTATCAGGTGTGTCAGTCTCTGAGTGCCTCCGTATCCGGGAATGATTCCCAGATTGACTTCAGGCTGTCCAAATTTTGCGTTGGCAGAGGCTACACGTATGTGGCAGGCCATGGCCAATTCGCAACCACCTCCCAGAGCGAAACCGTTGGTTACGGCCACAACTGGTTTGTGGCAGTTTTCAATCATGGCAAAGATTTCCTGACCATTTTCGGCAAACTTCCGGGCGTTGACTTCGTTTAGGTCGGCGATTTCACGGATATCCGCACCCGCCACAAAAGCTTTTTCACCAGCACCGGTGATGATTACTGCTTTGATGGATTTATTATCAGCTACTTCTTCAAAGATGCTCTTGATTTCCTCGAGGGTAGCGTAGTTGAGTGCGTTGAGTTTGTCTTCTCTATTGATGGTGAGGTAGAGGACTCCGTTTTTTTCTTCGGTCAGGATGTTTACAAAATCTGCCATTGAAATAGGGGATGTTGGAAAACAAATATACAGTCAGGGGATTCAATGCCAAATCGAAGGGAAATATTTATCCAAAAACAACTAGGCGATAACTGGAAAGCTTTTGGAGTTTTATGCATTGGATAAAGGATATTCATGGAATCGGAAGGCCTGCTTCATGCATTTTTCCTTACTTTTGCGGCAGTTAATCCAAAACTAAACAACAACTTCTATGTCCTCCAAAAGAAAAATTACGGTTGCCTATGGTGATGGAATCGGCCCTGAAATCATGAAAGCCACCCTGGCGATCCTAGAAGCGGCCGGTGCGCAGCTGGAATACGATGTCATTGAAATAGGTGAAAAAGTCTACTTGAAAGGGATCAGTTCCGGGATGGAGCCTAGGGCTATCGAGTCACTTAGAGAGACTAAGGTCTTCCTCAAATCTCCTATCACAACCCCTCAGGGTGGGGGATTCAAGTCCCTGAATGTGACTACCCGTAAATCTTTTGGTCTGTATGCAAACGTGAGACCTTGCAAGGCTTATTCTCCATTTGTAAAAACTCACTTCCCGAAAACTGACCTGGTTATCATCCGGGAAAACGAGGAAGACCTCTACGCAGGGATCGAGCACAGACAAACTCAGGAGGTCTATCAGACTTTGAAACTGATCTCCGAGCCTGGATCGGAAAAAATCATCCGGTATGCTTTTGAATATGCCAAGAAATACGGCCGAAAGAAGGTGACTTGCATGACCAAGGACAATATTATGAAATTGGCCGACGGACACTTCCACAAGAAGTTTGACGAGGTGGCCAAGGAATATCCGGAAATCCAGACCGATCATAAAATCATCGATATCGGAACAGCTCTTATCGCGGAAAGACCGGAGATTTTTGACGTGATTGTGACCCTTAACCTATATGGAGACATAATTTCCGACGTGGCGGCTCAGGTGACAGGTTCCGTAGGACTTGGAGGCTCGGCCAACGTGGGAGAAGAAGTGGCGATGTTTGAAGCCATCCACGGTTCCGCACCGGACATTGCTGGTAAAGACATGGCAAACCCATCCGGCCTACTCAATGGTGCCATCATGATGCTTGTTCACATCGGACAGCCGGATATTGCTGAGAAAGTAGCCAATGCTTGGATGAAGACTTTGGAAGACGGTATCCACACTGGAGATATCTATCAGGAAGGATTGTCTTCCAAGAAAGTGGGAACTCAGGAATTTGCTCAGGCGATCATCGATAGACTAGGACAAGAGCCGGCAAAAATGTCTCCTGTGACCTTCTCTAAGGAGGATACCGAGCCGATGAATATTAAGTTGACCCCAAAAACCAAAGCCAAAAAAGAACTCACCGGTGTCGATGTCTTTATCGATTGGGATGAGGAAGGAAGAGACCCGAATGTAATCGGAGATAGACTCCGACAAGCCAATGCCAACGGGCTACAACTCCATTTGATTACCAACCGTGGGGTGAAGGTTTTCCCCGAAGGACTAAAGGAAACCTTCTGTACCGACCACTGGAGATGCCGATTCAAAACTGCTGATGGATCTCCAATCTCGCATTGGGATGTACTGGATTTGCTCCGGCAGATCAAGGATATGGGCTTTGATTTTATCAAGACTGAGCACCTGTACACCTTTGACGGAGTGAGAGGTTATTCCCTGGCGCAAGGGGAGTAAATTATAAATTTGAGATTTGAAATTTGATGTTGGGCTGCTTTTCTAAATAAGGCAGCCCTTTCTTTTGCAAGGATTTTCTAATTTCAAATCTCAAATTTCAAATCATCCATGTCCCGACGCGTTCTCATCATCACGTATTACTGGCCGCCAAGCGGTGGCTCGGGAGTGCAGCGTTGGTTGAAGTTTGCCAAGTATCTTCCCGAGGCCGGATGGGAGCCTGTGATTTTCACCCCGGAAAACCCCGATTTTGACTTGCAGGATCATAGTCTAGAAAAGGAAATTCCCTATCACCTTGAGGTAATCAAGTTTCCCATTTGGGAGCCTTATCAGCTTTTTTCCAAAGTGAAAAGAAAGTCCAAAACCCATCCCGGAAGACTTCTGGAGCAGAAGGAGAGAGGGGTTTTGGAAAAAATCGCCATTTGGGCAAGGGCCAATTTGTTGGTGCCCGACCCTAGGGTGTTTTGGGTGAAGCCTTCGGTGAAGTTTTTGACTGATTTAGCTCAGAGTGGGCAGTTTCAGGCCATCATTACCACCGGTCCCCCTCACAGCATGCATCTGATCGGGAGAGACCTCAAGCGAAAGACAGGCCTGCCTTGGATTGCTGATTTTCGGGATCCTTGGTCGCATTGGGAGTTTTTGGACACGCTGCCGATGACATCGAGAGTAAGGAAAAAGCATCAACTCTTGGAGGAAACTGTTTTGAAGGAAGCGGATGCGGTATTGACCATTTCTACCACTTTTCAAATGGATTTGGAAAAATTGGCCAAAAGGAAAGTTCACCTGCTGACTAATGGATTTGACCCTTCGGACATTCCGGATGGCTTTTCTCCAAAAGAAAAACAAGCTGGAAATCTTCATTTGGTTTATTCAGGGGTGATAGACTCGATCCGGAATCCGACTCCCCTGCTCAAAGCATTCAAGGAAGAGTTTGCTGAAACCGGAGAAGCCGTCAGCCTGACTTTTGTGGGGAAGGTGTCAGAGCAAGTTCGGGAGTTTGTAGCCCAGGATGCTTGGTTGGTAGATCGGGTCAGTTTTCCAGGTTATGTCACCCATGCGGAAGTTTTTGGTTTTTATGCGCAAGCAGATGCTCTAGTCCTGATCCTCACGGATACTAAAAATGCCCAGGGAAATATCCCCGGGAAGCTATTTGAATACTTGGCAACCCGTGTTCCCATATTGGCTTTGGGAGACCCAAATGGGGATTCGGCTCAGATTATTCAGGAAGGAAAAGCCGGGAAAGTTGTTCGGCATGATGATTTTGTGGGTATTCAGGTGGCTTTGAGGGAGCTGATGGATTCTGGAAAAGCAAATAAAGATGGCGCCGATCTGGATCGTTTTTCCCGAAGATCCCTCACCTTTGATTTAGCTCAAATTTTGGATGAAAATACCGTTTCTTGATCTAGGCCGAATGGATGAAACCTTAAAGTCACGGTTAAAATCGCGATTTTCAGAGGTGATGGAGGCTGGGATTTTTTCAGGAGGGAAGGAAGTTCAGATCTTGGAAGAATCAGTTTCGAGCTTTTTAAATTCCAGGCATTCCATTCCCTGCGCCAATGGGACCGATGCTTTGGAATTGGCTCTTCGGGCTTTGGGAATCGGCCCAGGAGATGAGGTCATTGTACCTGCGATGACTTGGGTGTCTACCGCCGAATCGGTGATTCTGGTAGGGGCAAAACCAGTTTTTGTGGATACGGATGAGCAAGGTTTGATTTCAGTAGACTGGCCAAATGCTATCACTCCAAAAACCAAAGCTATCCTTCCGGTTCACCTATATGGAAAAATGGTGGACATGAAGCCATTGATGGAAAAAGCCAAATCCCGTCAACTTTTTGTGATTGAAGATGCGGCTCAAGCTTTTGGGGCTTTTCAAAACGAAAAATCAGCCGGAACCTGGGGAGATGTAGGCTGCCTGAGTTTTTATCCGACCAAAAATCTTAGCGCTCTGGGTGAAGCTGGTATGTGCCTGACTCAAGATGGGTATTTGGCAACAAAAATCAGACTCCTGCTCAATCACGGGCAGCCTATCCGAGATCGGCACGAGTTGGTAGGAAAAAACAGCCGAATCGATACGCTGCAGGCCGCTTTTCTGAATGTCATGTTGGAAGATTTTGAAAAAAATCAGGAAAAGAGAAAAGCGATAGCTAAGCGATATCTGGAAGCGTTTAGTGGAATTCCCGAACTGACTTTACCGGATGGGATTTTAGCGGAGGATCATAATGCTCACCTTTTTGTGATCCAAACCGAAAGAAGGGATAAGCTGAAGTTCTATCTGGCGGAGAAAGGAATTGGGACAGCTATTCACTATCCGATGATTTTGCCGGATATGAAGCCTTATCAGATAAAAGGAGATTTTCGAAATGCAAGAAATCTAGCTAGCCAAGGGCTTTCCTTGCCATTGAATCCCTATTTAAAAAAGGAGGAAGTGAGCTTTATTATCGATACGGTCCATAGTTTTTTTGGTGCTTAGGATATTTTGCCAAATCCTTTCTGATATTTTTTCTATTTTCCCTCATGTCCTTCACCCAAGAGCCAATCTTTATTGCAGGTACACTCTGCATAGCTGTTTTTTTTGCCCAATGGCTAACCCGATTTTCTTGGGGAAAAACCGTCGGAACCCCGATTTGGGTCATCTTGATCTGTGCCTTACTCTCCAACTTGGGTGTGATTCCGAGTGCCATGGAAGGAAGTCCGGTGTATGATGGGGTTTTCATCTATTTGGCACCCCTTGGGATTTTTATCGCCTTGTTGGAAGTGGATTTGAAAAGTTTGAAAAATGCCGGATTACCACTTTTGGGCATGTTTTTATTAGGTTCGGCAGCGACTGTGGTCGGAGTTCTTGCTTCCTGGTTTTTGGTCAATCCAGAGGTGAAAATCGGGGAACTTGCTCCGGCAGTAGCGGGTATGTTTACAGGAACCTATATCGGCGGATCGATCAATTTCAATGCGGTAGCGCTACATTACAAGGTTAATGAAGCAGGGAATCTGTTTGCAGCCACCACCGTGGTGGATAATCTGATCGGAACGCCCTGGATTATTGCCACCTTGATTTTGCCCAAGTATTTGCAAAAGCTTTTCCCAAGAAAGAAACTCGCTTCTGCCCAAAGCGGAGAGAAAATCCAGTCCATCGAATACGTTTCCATTTCTTCTTTGGCTTCGATTTTGGCTTTGGGATTGCTGGGCATGGCGATCAGCAAAGTATTGGTGGGATGGTTTCCCCAAGTTCCGGAAATCATCTTCCTCACCACCTTGGCCTTGATTCTGGCTCAATTTCCATCTGTGCAACAGCTTTATGGAAAGCAAACCCTGGGCTTCTTCTTTATTCTGATTTTCCTTGCAGTGATTGGTACCCTCTGTGATTTTGGAGCTTTAGCAGAAACGGGAGAATTGGCGGGAACGCTGATGCTATTTGTTGGGCTTTTGGTATTGATCCATGGGGTGGTTTTGTTTGGGATAGGAGCCTTGCTGAAGATAGATTGGGATGTGCTGGCAGTAGCTTCTCAGGCCAATGTGGGAGGAAATACTACAGCTTTGGCTGCTGCAGAGAGTCTGAATCGGCCCGATTTATTGATTCCCGGGGTGCTGGTGGGGAGTTTGGGAAATGCGCTCGGAACGTATGTTGGTTTTGCGGTGGCGGGGATGCTTTGAAGTATCCAGTATCTAGTATCAAGACATAAGGCACAAGAATTATCAATTTCCAATGAGCAATTTTCAATTTTCATGGAATTGATGATGTTGAAAATTCCTGATAGCCAATAACTCAATTACCAATAACCAAAAACCCAAAATACCATGGAATCCAGCTTGCTTACAGAATTGTTTTTGCCCTTATCCTTGGCAGTGATCATGTTTGGCATGGGGTTAAGCCTTACTCCGGCTGATTTTAAGCGGATTTTGATTTACCCTAAGGCAGTTTCTCTGGGATTATTCAATCAGATTATTTTGTTGCCGGCAGTTGCTTTTTTGCTTGCGCGGGCATTTGATCTGTCCCCGGAGTTGGCAGTAGGATTGATGATTTTGGCGGCCTGTCCCGGCGGTGCTACGTCTAATCTGATTACTCATTTGGCCAAAGGGGATTCTGCACTCTCGATCACCTTGACTGCCTTTTCTTCCTTGATTACCGTTGTGACCATTCCATTTATCGTCAATTTTTCAATTGGCTACTTTATCCCGGGGGGAGAAGAGTTAAAGCTGGAGATTTTGGGGACGGTGGTGGCGGTTTTAGCGATCACCATTATTCCTGTGGCGATTGGAATGTTGGTGTTGAAAAAAGCTCCTGAACTGGCAAGGCGTTGGGATGCTCCCTTTCGGAAGATTTCTGCCGTGTTTTTTGTGATTATCATCATCGCAGCTATTTTGAAGGAAAAGGACAATCTGGTTCAGTTTTTTATCGAAGCCGGACCAGCTTCTTTAGCTTTGAACATAGCTACTTTAGCTTTGGGATATGGAATTGCGAAGATGGCGGGGTTGAATTTCCGACAATGTCTCACCATCGCTGTAGAGTCAGGAATTCAGAATGGTACTTTGGGAATCACCATCGCAGCCACCTTGATTGTCAATTCGATCATGACCATCCCTTCTGCGATTTACAGCCTGATTATGTTTGGTACGGCGGCTCTGGTGATTTTTTGGGGAAATAGGAAGAGGAAAATTCAGGCTTCGTAGATCGCTTTTAGTCGCTGGGTTTCCATGGAGGCTTCCTGGATGATTTTTGGTAAAAGAAAAAGCGAAACCCAAGCTATAAGCAAAGCAGCTATAGTAATCCAAGCCATAATTCCTTGAAAGCTCAATTCCATGGGGATCTCGGGGCCCATCAAAAACCGCATTCCCTGAATAGAAATATGGATGATCAAATTAAACCCACCAAAGAAACTCAGCCCATGCTTGAAAGTCGCGTAGTTTTTGAAATTCTTCCCTACACGATGAAAGTAAATCAAGAAAAGGACCACTGAGATCATCAGCCCAATCACCGCCCAACCCGGTGCGGTGAGACGCTCTCCAAAGAACATATAGTTTTGGCTGATCCAGTGAAAAGTCCATCCCAAGAGGAAAAGATAGAAGACCCGATAGGAAGTCACTAAGCTTCTCAAATTCGCCCAATATCGGCTCCAAAACTTCTTTCGGATGCTTTCCCGATAGGAATCTGCCAAGTCGGCAAAGCCAAAAATCCCGAATTCGGCGTGGGTTTTTTGGAAAGCATCCTCCAAAGTCAACTTGGGATTTTCGTCCATCAGCACTTCGATCCGACAGGCCACATGATCGAGTATTTCGTATTGCACGTCGATTTCCTCATAGCCTTTGAAGGAAATGAGTTTTTTGAGTTTATTGATTTGATCAGGGGTAAGCTTCATTTCCACTGGATTTTGTGGAATTGGCGGAATAAGTTGGCATAGCCTGAACAAAGGATAAAGGAAAAGCAGGCAGTCATAAAAAAAAGTAGCTGTTGATGGGAAGCCCCTGTCCATGCCAGCCACTCCAGTCGGAGAAAGAACTGGGAAAGGGAGGCGATCAGGAATAAGACATTTGCCGAAGTCAATACCCGGGAATTGCTGAGGTATTTGTTTTTCCAGAGTCCTAAAATGAATCCTCCATAACAGGCAATCAAGAAGGCAGTTTTGAGTGCTTTCTCGGCAGTTTCAGGGGTGTAAGTTGAAAATACATTGATAAAGGAGCCGATAATTAAAGTCATCCCGACGGTTTTGACCATAATTCTCAGGTTGCCCAAATTGCCCAAAAACTCTTTCAAGGAACTGAAGTGCGCCTGAATCAAAAGATTTCGCTGAAACTTACCGGGATTGATCTCCGCCAAGGATTTTTGAAATAAGTTTTCAAATTCTTCTTCATCCTTGATTTCCGTTTCGATTTTGCATGCGATATGGTCAGTCAGCTCGGCCCGGATATCGGTGTAGTAGACTTGGCTCGAGCTGATTTTTCTCCGGATTCTATCCAATTGACTAGATGAAAGTGTTCTCATATCAAAGCAGTTTTGGATTTGATTTTCCAGGCTTCATAGACTGTAATAGCATGAATATAAATGAAAAAGCAAAAGCCAATGGATAGATAATTCACCAATTCATCAGAGACTAATTGATCCAATTTGAGTACTCTAGGAACATTGAGGCAGATATTGTAAAAATGAAAAGGCAAAGTCAGGTACGTGATAAAATACGAACTGTAAAGCGAGTTAATTTTGAGACCAGAATCCTTGAATGTGGATTTAATGGGCTTTAGCTTTTGATGAGTCCTAAACAAAACCATAGCCAGAAACCCTGTTAGGTAAATCAGAGGTACTGAGAAAAGGATAGCCAATTGTAATTTACTGGTGAGAAGATTGATCAATAGAGTGATTCCGCCGATTAGTAATAGGGTGATGAAAAACTTTGGCCAAGAAAAATAACTGTTGATCAGATTCCACTGGATTTTCCTTACCGTTTTATTCAAATTTTTCTTGAGGTTGTCTTGAAGCTTTGCACAATACCCCCTGGACCATTTTAAGTTCAGCGAATTCAATTGAACTTCAAATTGCTCTTCGGGGAAGCTTTCCAAATGGCTTAAAAAGTGATCATATACTTCCATCAAAAGTTCGGCAGAGTTTATCCCCTTTTCGGATATGGCCAATTGGACAAGTTTGAGTTCTTGTTCGGAAAGCTTTCTCATCAGTCAAATGTTAAAATTTCCTCAGGTGTAAGAATGATCATCGATGTTGTTACAAACAGCTCAATAATTTTTGGCAGATTTTTTCTGAAATAGGATCTCAATTCTCTGATTTTCATATTTCCCAACTTGACCAGAATCAGTTTTCTGGGCTTTCTGCCTTGGAGAAAAGAATGGTAGAAATCGAAGTCTTTTGAGACCAAAATTGCATCATGATCTAGGGTAAACTTTATGATTTCGGAATCCTTGGATGCATTTCCTTCGGGTAGAGATTGGGAAGTGAAGACCTCATGTCCTCCAAGTTCTTCTGCTAATGAGGGGGGGATATTTGCATCCAAAAGAAACCTCATGCCGCAGAAATCTTAAACTCCTGATGATTGATAGCCTTTGAAGCATAAGCTAAACATGCCAAAATATCCTCTTTGGTCAATTCTTTGAATTCTTCCAAAATATCCTCAACGCTATCTCCTCCTGCCAAGTATTCCAAAATGGAACTTACCAATATTCTGGTTCCTCTTATGGCAGGCTTTCCGTGGACTACCTCTGGGTTTAGGGTTATCCTTTCCAGTAAATTTTTCATGTTTTTAAATTTTAGAGTGAAAATTCCGGCTTCAATCCCGGATTGATAATCCGCTGCATATTTTCGACAAAAGCCTGAAGCTCGGCGAGCTTGGAGCTCACTTCTTTTTTCCCGTCCTTGGTCAGGCTGTAGTATTTCCGCACCCGATTGTCCACTTGCTGGATTTCGGTGGTGAGGAGTCCCTCGGCTTCGAGCTTGTGCAAGGCAGGGTAGAGGGCACCTTCGGTGATTTTGATCTCCCCGGCTGTTAGTTCCTTTACTTTTTGTGTGATTTCGTAGCCATACATCTTTTCATTTTCCTCCAGCAGCTTGAGGATAATGGTTTGAAGGCTACCTTTGACCAGCGCGTTGCTTGACATGATGTTAAGTTTGATTCGAATATATCAAAACCTTATATACATAAGAAACTGATGTATATTATTTTTTTCAAAAAATTTGCTGCTTGCCACCATGATTTCCATCCGAAAAGCAATTCCTTCAGATCTAGCTGACTTGCTCCACATGGCCCGAACGGCCTTTTTGCAGGCATTTACCGCCGGAAATAAGCCTGAAAATGTAGAAGCCTATCTTGCTGAAGCTTTTACGTTAAATCAATTTGAAAAGGAGCTGGCCAACCCTGCTTCTACCTTTTTTGTGGCTGAATACAAGGGGGAAATCATCGGGTACACCAAAGTCAATCAGGTACCTGCACAGGCGGATATTCATGATCCAGAAAGTCTGGAAATTGCCCGGTTGTATGTGCTGGAAGAGCACTTGGGAAGTGGATTGGGGAAAAGGCTACTTGATACGGCCATTGACTTTGCGAAGCAAAACCGGAAAAAATACCTCTGGCTAGGCGTGTGGGAGCATAATCCCCGAGCGATCCGGTTTTACGAAAAAAATGGCCTCCGAATCTTCGGAAGCCATCCTTTTCCTTTTGGAGATGAGATTCAGACGGATTACCTCATGAGGATAGATTGGTAGGTATTTATCAAGCCATTTCGTCAAATATTTGGTCAATTTTGAAATGGATTCTCTATTTTTCTGGGGCTTTTCGGAAAATCTATGAAAGTTAATACTTCGGTTTGGATCCTTTTGATTTCCATTTTTGGAGCTTTATTGTACTTCCAGACGGCTACATTCGGCTATTCCGGGGATGATGGTATTTATGCCTATTTCAACCGGGTCACGATCAAAGGATTGGAAAACTGGACGGAATTGTTCCAGTACGGATCCATGAACTTCATTCAAATCAACCCTTCCAATACCAGTATTTATCGACCTCTGACCCTGCTTACATTTGCCATAGAGCACCAGATTTTTGGAGAGTTTGATGCACAGAATGGACACATCTTCAATATCCTTCTGTACTTCATTCTGCTGCTCTTGATAGGATTTTTATTGAGTGATTTGGCCCAAAAGAGAAATCTGCCTAACTGGGTCCCCCTTTTGATTTTGTTGGTTTATGCCGCTCACCCCATTCATACGGAGGTGGTAGCCTCTGTCAAAAGCCGCGACACCTTGCTATCGGGTGTATTTGCCTTTTCTTCGATCCTGATTTGGGTAAAAAACTCAGGGAAACCGGCTATCGGAAAATGGATTTTGATTTTAGGGCTGTTTTTCCTTTCTCTCCTATCCAAGGAGGAAAGTATTCCCCTTGTTGCATTGGTGGGATTGATTTCCTGGTTTTTCTTAAAGAATAATCTGAATCAATCCTTTCGGGTAGTTTTGCCTTTTCTGATCCCTTTGGCAGTGTATATGGGAATTCGGGCGGTATATCTGGATTCCGCCTCTGAAAGTGTATATGGCAGCATTGTCAATTCAGTGATGTACTCAGCGAGCGGTTTGGACTGGATATCCACCAATTTTTATATCTACCTTCAGTACATTAAACTTTTGTTTTTCCCTCATCCTCTTTCTTGGGACTATTCGTTCAGTCAGATAGAGGTCCAGACTTTTGCAAATCCTTTGGTATGGTTGAGTATGGCTGTTTTTGTAGGCTTGGGCTATGTGGCCTATACAGGGTTCAAGGAGAGGAGTCTGTATAGCTTTGGTATACTCTTTTACTTCACCTCTTTTTCAATTTTCGCCAATTTGATTCCCTCTTTGATCATCGGATCCAATTTAGGAGAGCGTTTTATGTTTACTCCATCTCTGGCCTTTTCCTTTTTGGTAGTGTATGGATTGTACGAACTGGGGAAAAAGAAATGGCAAGCAAAGGATTTTACACTTGCCTTAACCGTATTAGTGCCGGTTTGTCTGGCCTTTTCCTGGAAAACCATCGATCGGTCTCAAGTGTGGGAAAACAACATGACTCTCTCGGCCTCCGGTGTAGAGGATGCTCCAAAAAGCTGGAGAACGCACATTATGTATGCAGAGGAGCTCCGGTTGAAAGGAAAAGAGATCGAAAAGACCAGTCCCGATTCCGCCAAACCGTATTTTGAAAAAGCGATAGGTCACTATGACCGAGGTTTTGAGATTTTGGGTCCGATCAATCCAGTGCCGCAATACTATGCCACCTTGGCCGAGGCTCTTCTTGGATATGGAGATTCTACCCGGGCGGAGGAGGTGCTTCAAACCAGTATTACCAAGGCACCCAAAATCCACTACGGATGGTTTAAGCTGGCTTTTTTTGAATACGGTAAAGGAAACTATGAAAAAGCGAAAGAACTTTACCTCAAGGCTCTGGAGGCAGAAAGGCCCGACTTGTATGCCACCTACAAAAATCTCGGGAATACTTACATGCAATTGGGCCAAAAGGCCGAGGCTATAGCCGCCTTGGAGAAAGCCAAAGCTCAAAAAGCTGATCCTGAAATTAACCGATTGCTTGCCTATCTATACACGGATTTGGGCATGGTGGAAAAAGCCGGAGAATTGATGCAGGATTCGACTATTAATGTGAAAGAAACGGCGTTCCTCTTTGCATTAAAGGCTGGCAATGATGCTTTTCAGCGACAGGATTATCCCTCCGCCATTCAAAACTACCGGAAGATTGCCGGGGATTTTGAGACCTTCGGAGGATCGGAAAAATATCCATCCTACTATGCCGCTTTTGGTAAAGCCCTGATCGAAACCCGGGATACCGTGGAGGCAAAAAAGGAATTTTTAAAGGCCTATCAAGTAGATCCAAATAACCATGTAGTGCTTACCAATTTGGGAATAATCGCATTTTTCAAGGAAAAAAGGTATGCCGAAGCGGAACGGTACTTCCGCGCTGCAGTAAACTCCAACCCAGAAGATCCATTTGTAGCCCGAATGAATTTGGGTACAGCCTTGCTGGTCCAAAGGAAGGAGAGAGAAGCCTTGGTAGTGTTGGAAGATGCTTTGAAATATGGATCTAATCAGGCAGTCATCCGCAACTTGTATTTGCTCAATACCTCCTTGGGCAATGCCGAGCGGGCAGCCTATTATCAGGGGCTCCTTCAATAATTTCTCCTGGATGAAGGTTTTTGGGTTATTGCTAATTCAAAAAAGAATTTTGGGAATCGCGTGTTTGAAATAATTTCGAAAAAAATATCAATGAAAAAGTTAGCTCTTTTTTGCATGGCTTTTATGGGAATGGTTTCCCTTTCCTGGTCTCAGAAAAAAGAACCCACAGTAATTCTCATTTCTCTGGACGGATTTAGATACGATTATGTGGAGCGATTCAAGCCGGAGAATATCTCCAGATTTATCTCGGAAGGGACTCAGGCCCAATCCATGATCTCTTCCTTTCCCTCCAAAACTTTCCCGAACCACTACACCATCGCCACCGGCATGCGTCCAGAGCGGCACGGAATCGTGGACAACACCTTTTACGATCCGGAAAAAGATGAGGTCTACGCAATCGGCAAGAGGGAATTAGTGACGGATGGATCTTGGTATGGAGGCACTCCGCTTTGGGTGCTTGCGGAGCAAAACGGGATCAAAGCCGCAAGCTACTTCTTTGTAGGTTCAGAGGCAGCTATCCAAGGAGTCAGGCCTAGTTACTATTACGATTACGACGGGCGGGTGAATAATCTGACCCGTATTTCCAAAGCCTTTGAATGGCTTCAGATGCCGGATTCTATTCGGCCGAGGATGATTACCATGTATTTTTCCGATATGGATGATATCGGGCATCGGTATGGACCAAGTAACGAAGAGCAAATTGGAGCCCGATTGAATAAGCTGGATGCCGAACTCGGGGCGCTTTTTGAAGGGGTAAAAAGCTTGGATCAAGAGGTTAATATCATCATTGTGTCAGATCATGGAATGGTTGATGTGACTTTGGAAAATCGAATTTTGCTGGATAAGCTGGTGGAAGGAATCGAAGCCCGAATCGTCAATAGCGGGGCTTTGGCGCATGTGTACCTTCAAAATCCAGGAGAAAAAGTAGCCGTCAAACAACAGCTTTTGACAAAAAAAGGCCAATTCAAAATCGTCGATCCGGCTGATTTGGAGTACTATGGCGACTTATCTACTCATGCCGATCGCATAGGGGATTTGATCATTTTGGCCGACTTGGGCTATTACCTTGCCAATGATCAAGGTTATCTCAGTGTGGTCGCGAGAAGGATGCGGATGGATGGTTCTACTGCACGAGGGGAGCACGGTTTTGACCCTAAAGCAAAAGAAATGCATGCAATCTTCTATGCCAAGGGACCTCAGATCAAATCGGGATTGACCATTGATTCCTTTGATAATATTCATGTGTATCCCCTGATTTGCGAAATTTTAGGCCTGCCGATTCCGGTAGATATCGACGGGAAATTAGAAGTGCTACAACCTATCCTGAAATGAACAGAATCCCTATCCAATCCCGAAAGGAAGTTGATTTTTTGGTAAGAAGGTTTTACGATAAAGTTCGTGAGCATGAACTGTTAGGACCGATTTTCAATCAAATCGTCGAGGATTGGGATCACCATTTGATTCATCTGTCAGATTTCTGGGAAATGATTCTGCTTCAGACTGGGCCTGGCCGTGGTAAATTCAATCCAACAAAAGTACATCGGGAAGTGGATGCGGAAGTAAATCACAAGATTGACCAAGTCCACTTTGGAAATTGGCTTGAGTTGTGGTTTGCTACCGTTGATCGATATTTCGAAGGGGAAAATGCAGACTATGCCAAAGAACACGCCCGAAGGATGGCTCATATGCTTTTTATGAGGATTTGGGAGGCAAGGTTGGCTGCTTCTTCTAAGAATTAAGATTTCCTTCGCAGGGAAGGCCTTTCAGATTTCATTCATGGTGGAAAAAAGGGATAAAATTCCTAACTTTTAAAGGTGATCGAACTTTATCAACCCATGCAAATACACCGAGCTTTCCAGACTTTATTCTCAATTTTCCTTTTTTCTTTTTCTTTCAATCCTGTTTTTGCACAAGAGGAAAAGCGGCTTTTTGACACTGAAGAAGCCTTAGAACTGGAGATGTCTACTTCCATCAAAAGGCTGAGATCAGAAACCAATGATTCCACTTTTATAACTCAAGATATCGCCGTATACGAAAATGGCACATTTGAAAATTATCCATTTGAGATCAGAACCCGGGGAAATTTCCGCCTGGAAAACTGCTACTATCCTCCCACCCGCATCCGAATGGCAAAAGATGATGCCAAAGGTTCAATTTTTCAGGGAACTAGAAAGTTGAAACTCGTTTTGCCCTGTTCAAAAGGTAAAAATTCCGGCAACTATGTAGGAAAGGAATACTTGGCTTACAAGATGTATGAATTGGTCACTGATTATTATTTCAGAACTCGATTGGTCAAAATGAAATTTACCAACCTCGACGATAAAAAAGGGGAGCAGGAAGAACTATTGGGCTTTGTGATTGAGGATGACGACGATGTTGCCCAGCGCTTTGATGCTGAGATTTCCGATAAAAAAATCCCGCCGAATATCATGGAGGATACAGCTACAGTCATCCACGATTTTTTTCAGATGATGATCGGCAATACAGATTGGTCAGGACTGTATCAGCATAATCAAAAAGTAATGATCGTAGGTCAAAAGACGATTTATCCACTTGCCTATGATTTTGATATGTGCGGTTTGGTCAATCCTCCCTATGCACAGGTTAATTCAGCGGTACCCATTAGCAAAGTGACAGAAAGGCTTTACAGGGGATTTTGCAGGGATGAATCTTTGTTTCAATATGTAAGGCAGCATTTCCTGGACAGAGAGTCCGAGTTGATGGGCTTGATTGACCAATATCAAGACCTGTATACTTCCGCAGATTTGAAAGCGATGAAATCTTTCGTGTCCGAGTTTTTTGGGATGCTGAAATCGGACAAACTTTTCAAGGATAGAATAGTCAGCTCTTGTAGGAATTTGGATGGGAGCTACTCTTTTTAGGAAAAGGGCTGTTTATTGAGGTCATAAATGCTTAATTCCTAGGCCAATTTGGGATGCCCATTGGAAATCTTTGGCTCACTCTTTTTTTTCCTAATGAGATTGAATTTGCAAAAAATGCAAAAATCAAATTCGTTTTTGGCTTTTTCTGATCCGTCTTTCTTTGGGAATTGGCCAATTTAAAGTGGGCAAAGGAAAGGTGATTATAGCAATTTTTATTTATCCTTTTTCAATTTGAATCTGAACCAATCTTTAAACTTTTACCTCTTATTTTTTCCTTTCCCTGCTTCAATCCAAATCAATTGTTTCAGTCGTATTTCTAAAGACAAAAAGTGAGTATGGTGAATAATCGATGAAAAAAGTGTCTGATTTTCTAGGTGATTTTTAAAAAATATAAACACATATCCCCAACACTTACTACTATGAAAACCAAGATGAATCTCTCAAAAATCATTCTTTCCGTATTTCAGGAATTCGGTATTCCTACTATTGGAAGTCAAAAGAGGAGAAAGTTTTATTCCGAGATTGCTGTTGATCGATTTTATGTAGAAGGTATTTTGTTTGAGTTGGAGACCCGATTAGGAGTGATCTTGGACGAGGAAGATAATTATCAAATCCAATCCCCTTTGGACATCATAAGGTCCTTTGAAAATAAGCTCTCAAAGATCCCTGCCCGACCAAGTCTAACCCATCTCAGGAGGAGGGGGCAGGTTTTCCAACGCCTTCAGGCCTAACTTTTGGAATAAACCGAGGCACTCTCTTTTGGTAGTTTTTGTATTCCGGATACTTGGAGGCACTTATTTCTTCGCTGAAGTTGGAGCTCCCTTGAAACAGGATCAATAACAACATCGCTCCCACAATGGACCAGTTGATCCAAAGACCGGAAACTGCTACTGAAAAGAAGTAAAAGCAGACCCAGATTCCCTGCTCTCCAAGGTAATTGGGATGACGGGAAATTGCCCAAAGACCTTTGTCTAAAAAGCCCTTAGCAAAGTCTCCATGAAGCAGCTTTTCTTCCCGGATTAATCTCCATTTTTCACTTTGATAGTTCCAGTGCTGTTCATCTGCGATAGTTTCAAGGACTAGAAAAAAGAGTACTCCAGAAGCCACGATCAAATCCCAAATACCGAGAGCTGCCCCATCAAATTGCAAAGTAACCAGCATAGGGAGAGTAAAGAGAAGGATGAGTATATTCTGGTAGCCAGAAATGAAGAACAAGTTGAAAAGAGTCCATTTCCAACGGGGCTGGAATTCCGGTTTTTTCCTCAAAATTTCCCACCGGTAGTCTTCCTCACCTTCCCAAAACTTCCATCGATAAGCTCCTTTTCGGGCAAAATTGTAGGTAAGTCTGACTCCCCAGGCAGTGACCAAAGAGGCCATCAAAATCATTCTGGGGCTGAAATCCCCATAGTAGGCCATCACCCAAGCATAGATTATCGGCAGGATACTCCAGTATTTGTCTACTTGGCTGTTGTTGTTGGTCAGTTCCCCAACCAAAAAGCAATAAGTAATGGAGCACCCACAGATATACATCAGCACTTTTAGGACTTCCCACTCTTTCTCTCCCAGTGGGATTCCGAAGAAATAGGTGAAAACAGGAACAACCAGTAGGGTGAAAATCAGAATAATGGCGGTTTGGAGGATTTTCATGCAGGTGTGGATTTTTGATGAAAATAAGTCAAAACCTAAAAAAACCAAATAATAGGAGAAGAGAGAGTCTTCTCAAGGCTTACCGCAGAATTCTTTTGTCAAGTGTCAAAGGATAGGTTTTTGATTGTATCAAGTGAAAATCCTTCGGATTAGGATTGATTACAAAGTTTAAGGAGCTAGGGTCGACTACCGAAGGCACTCCAAAACAGGTGATTCCAGAGTTGAGTAGATTTGTGCCGTACTCCATTGAAGGTTTGGCTGCAGGGATCTTATTCCATTCTCTGGGCAGTTCAGTTTCACCTGGATAAAAAATAAGATGGTCGGGAATTTCAAATTCCATGACAGAATAGAGCAAATACCGCTCTGAGGATAGGATTTCAGAGTCTATGGTAAGCCTTTCCAGTAAACAGGCAGAGATGCTTGCTCCTGTATAAATCGCTGGTGTTCCTTGGAGATTCCATCTTCCTCCGTACAGTTTGGCTCCTTCTCCACTTGCATCACAAAATGGAGTCAGTGCGATTCGATAGGCCTTCATTACTCAGACTGCAATTCCGTGCTGAAGTCTTAGGATCTCTGTCTTGAGAAGTGATATCCCTTCGGATACGTCGATTAGATCCAGGGGAATGCGATTACCGAGGGTAAAAAGTGGTCGCTCCATCCAGCGACAGAATCCCTCCCTTCCGAAATAATTGATCCCAATAGCATACAGCTCAGCCAGCTGATAGAGCTTTTCGGACTGACCTGTGTCAAATACTTCCTTGCGCTGCAGGGTCTTGGCAGAGACTCCCAAAGCGTCTGCCAAGGTCTCATAGTCTAGTCCTGAAAGTGCTTTGAAGCTTTCAAAGGCACTCTTACCCAGGCCACTTCGAAATGTGTCCAATCGGGAGAGCGGCTCGTTCAAGTCAGCTAAATCTATTCTTAGAATGTCTCCTACGCTCATTTTTGCTTTTTGGTAAAGGGCTACCGCCGGCTCGCTTACTTTAGATAGTTTCTTTGCCATGGTATTTATCGGTAATTTGTCCATTAAGATAACGTAATTTGTCCGAAATTGATTCTTCTTCTCAACCTTTTATTTATCTAAGTGGATTAGTACAAACAGAGATTTTCCTATGACCTTGGATTACTTTTTATCACACCACATAGCGTCTTCCTGATTTCGAGATTAAAAAAACTCCTCCCTTCAATCTTGCCCTTATCCAAAAAGCTCACTGGAGCCTTTCTTGACGCTCAGTCTTCTCCGGCATTCCAATATGCCATCCGCTCCAATTTATCCACTTCGATGGAGTAGAAGCCGAACTCTTCCACTACTTTCCCCTCGATCCTATAGATTGCCCGGCCTTTGAAAGGATACTTTTTGACCACGGGAGGGAAGTGTACCGTGTCGATCCAGTCTCCATCCCGATCTAAAAAGGTACCGAAGTTCATTACATCTCCTTTGACTGTTCGGGTATATTTGACCGTGACGAGGTAGCCTAATATCATTACATTTTTTCCTAAATACTGGGTCATTTCCCGGGCTTTGATGCCTTGGATAGTTTGGTCTTTGACCAGGTGAAAAGGGGAGTCGAGAGGGAATTCCAGAATATCGATCTGATCCAAAATCTCCTGCCGGATATCGGTCTCGTCCAGATCAGGCACTTCTGGCGGTTTTTTGCCAAAGCTGATCTCTCCGGTTCGGAATAGCTCATTGGTATGGGCTAGGGTGGTACGCTTGTTTTGGAGAAAATGTGCCTCCCAGAGGAGTTCCTGTTTGGTCTTTCCTGTAAACCGGAAGCAAGTCATCCGGATCAGAATCAGCAGCTGCTCCAGGCCGATTTCCACCCGGGACACAAAGTCCGCCAAACCCAGAAAAGGTCCATTTACTCTCCGCTCGGAAAGCAGCTTTTCCACCGTGGCTTTCTCCAGATATTTCATATGGATAAAGCCCAGGAAAACGGTCTTTCCAGCGATTCGGGTCAGGTATTCACTCTCGTTCAGATGAGGAGCCTGGATGTCGGCTCCGTTCATCCGGAGTTCGTGGACATAGAACTCGGTATGATAAAAACCCCCGAAATTATTGATCACTCCGACCATAAATTCCAGTGGGAAGTAGGCCTTCAGGTAGAGGCTCTGATAGCTCTCCACCGCAAAGGAAGCCGAATGTCCCTTGGCAAAGGAATAGCCTGCGAAGCTCTCGATCTGATGCCAGACTTCTTTGGCGACTTGATCCTCCCGTCCCAGCTTTTTACAGTTTTCAAAGAACTTATCCTTTACCCGCTGGAATTCATCCTTGGACCTCGACTTTCCGCTCATGCCTCGTCTCAGTACATCGGCCTCGGCCAAGCTCAGCCCTGCAAAATAGTGGGCGACCTTGATCACATCCTCCTGATAGACCATGATCCCGTAGGTCTCTGGCATGATGTCCCACATGACCGGATGCGCTTGCTTTCTCCGCTCTTCGCTGATGTGTCGCAGGATGTATTCCCGCATCATTCCGGATCGGGCCACTCCCGGACGGATGATGGAGCTGGCTGCGACGAGCTCCAGATAAGTGTCGGCTTTCATCTTTGCCAAAAGCATCCGCATGGCCGGCGACTCCACATAGAAGGCACCGATGGTGTGCCCGGTGCGCAAATGCTCTTTGATTTTGGGATCCTTTTTGAATTTTTCTACTTCCCGGATATCTACTTTTACCCCTTGGTTTTGGTAGATGATTTCCAAAGAAGATTTGATGTGACCGAGTCCCCGCTGACTTAGGATGTCAAACTTGTGCAATCCGATGTCCTCGGCAATGTGCATGTCGATGTGCGCAAGCGGAAAGCCTTTCGGAGGCATGTCTGTAGCCGTGTAGTAGTGAATGGGTTTGTGGGAAATCAGAATCCCACAGGCATGAATCGTCAGGTGGGAAGGCATGTCGTGCAGCACCTGTGAGTACTTGATAATCAGCTTGCCAAACTGATCGGGTTCATAGCCTTCCTTATCGGCATGGTGGATCAGTGACTCGATGTCGGTTTTGGGCAGACCAAAGACCTTTCCGAGTTCCCTGAGCATGGAGTTGTACTGAAAAGTGCTGTACGAACCCAAAAGGGCTACATACTCTTCTTTCTTTCCATTGTATTTGCGGAAAATATAATCCGTCACCTCATCCCGGTCGGTCCAGCTAAAGTCAATATCGAAGTCAGGGGGATTTTCCCGATAGAGATTGATAAAGCGCTCAAAATACAAGTCCAACTCGATCGGATCCACGTCCGTGATGCCCAGACAATAGGCCACAATACTGTTGGCACCCGATCCCCGACCGACGTGGTAGAAGTTGCGCTGCTGCGCAAAGGTGATGATGTCGTAGTTGATCAGGAAGTAGGAGACAAAGCCCTTTTGCTGGATGAGCTCGAGCTCCTTGTCGATGCGTTTGGAAATTTCTGGAGAAAAATCCGGATAGCGATGCAGAGCACCTTTGTAAGTTTCCTGTCGGAGAAAATCAAAATCTTCCCAGTCCGAACCCAGAATATCCCGTCGGTTTTTCACGGCTTGGAAATAGAAGGAAAACTGGCATTGCTCCAGGAGCTTTTGGGCATTGACGAGCAGATAGCTGTGATTTTCGCAGCGGGCAATCAGATCGGCGTAGGAGTAAAGCCGGTCGGTTTGATCCGCCTGCTCTTCCAGGGGGAGCTTACTCAGCAAGGTATTCAGATCCATGCTGCGCAAAAGGCGGTGGGCGTTGAATTCCAGCTTGGAGCTGAAGGTAGCCGGTTGGAGCAGCACGAGTTTTTCCTTTCTGCGAAACCACGGCGAGGTCAGCAGCTTGTTGAGTTGGGCAGGATGTATGCCGATGTATTCATTTTCCCGCAGGGGAAAAGTCTTTTCCGAAAAAGGATAGATCACAAAGCTGTTTTCAAACTTGGGAGCCCGTGCTTTGAATTCCCGCTTGTGGACCAAGTGTTCGGAGAGGTGCTTGTTTAGCTCGAAAAAACCCTCCTGATTCCGAGCCAAGCCGATGTATTGCTGCTGGACACCATTGCGGAAGTCGATGCCGATGACAGGGTGGATGCCGGATTTTTGGGCTTCCCGGATGAAGGGGAAAACCCCGGCGGTGCAGTTGATGTCTGTCAGGGCGAGGGTGTCGAGTCGTTTGCCCTTCGCCTCAGCGATCAGCGCTTCCACAGACATCGTCCCGTATTTGAAGCTGAAGTGAGAATGGCAGTTGATAAACATGTTTGAATTATGATTGGGTAAAACCTTTGAGGCTTTTGAGACCTGAAGGTTTGCGCATTAGGAATGACAAATCGTAGGATAGAACCTCGGATTACAAATCCAGAGGAGTATTTAAATGTTAATTATTTTAACATTTATTTGTTTATAATGTAAACAAAAAGTAACTCCTCAGATCAAGAACAAGGAGAATTTTGGAGAAAAATGTCGTAGGATTAGTTTTTGGTGCGGAGCATTCCCAAGCCGAAGCCTACCAAAAAAATCGTCAGGGTACCCACCACGATGGTCATATTCGTGTGAAGCGGATTGGCGATGGTTTCGGGAAAGCCGTTTTTCACCCAAACCGCAGAAAGACTCATCCAGGCAATCACCAAAACGCCTAAAATCACAGCAATCAAGGCTTGTGGTTTTTGAGCTTTGGACAAAAGACCCAAGAGAAAAAGTCCTAGAATCCCTCCGCTAAAGATAGAAGCCAAAGCCCACCAGGCATCCAAGGCACTCTCCACGCCATTGAACGCAAAACCCACCAAAATGCTGAGTACTCCCATCCCCAAGGAAGCAAGCCTCAAGACCAAAAGAGAAGTCTTTTCTGAAGGCTTGGGATGGATGTACTTTTTGAAATGATCAGACAAAATCACCGTGGCAGAACTGTTCACACTGGTCGAGATTGTACTCATCCCCGCTGCAAAAATGGAGGCAATCAACAGCCCAGTGATTCCTACAGGCAGTTGGTTTACGATAAAGTGTGGGAAAACCTTGTCTCCGGCTATTCCTTTGGGCAAAAGTTCCGGTTGCGCTTGATAGAATGCAAAAAGGGCCGTACCAATCAGGAAGAAAACAAAGGAAACCGGCACATAGAGCAAACTTCCCAGCCAAGTGGACTTCTTGGCTTCCTGCTCGGTTTTGGCTGTGAGATAGCGCTGCACATAACTCTGATCAATTCCGAAATTTTGCAGGTTGATAAATAGTCCATACACCAAAATCATCCAGAAGGTAGAGGTGGTGAAATCCAGTTCAAAACTCCCCAAACTGAACTTTTCCGATTCCTCGGCTATACGAAACACTTCCGAACTTCCTCCGGGAATTTCCCAAAAGATCACCCCTAGACATGCCAAAGCACCTCCAATCAGCACAATTCCCTGCACAGCGTCTGTCCAGACGACCGCCTCGATTCCTCCAAACATGGAATAGACAATCACACTGATTCCCGTAATCAGAATAATCGTCGGGATACTCCATCCCAACAATGCCTGCGCAGCCAAAGCCAAAAGATACAGGATGGCTCCCATTCGGGCGAGCTGGGTGAGAAGGTAGCAGGCTGAGGCATAGATTCTGGCCCAAGGGCCAAAGCGATCTTCAAGGTAGAAATAGGCGGATTCGCTTCCCAGTTTTCGGTAAAGGGGAACAAAATACCGGACGGCAATCCAAGCTGCCAAAGGAATCGAAAGGCTAAATACAAATCCATTCCAATTGCCGGAATAGGCATTTCCAGGCAAGGCTAGAAAGCTGATGCTGCTGACAAAGGTGGCGAAAATCGACATGCCGATTGCCCAAGCAGGGAGCCTTCCACCTCCGGTGGTAAAATCTAAAGAAGATCTTTTTTTGAAGGAAAAAGAAACCCCAAAACCTACGATGGCGAGGAGGTAAACGAAAAAAACCAAAAGGTCAAAAACAGGCATAAGGATTTGTTTCGAGACTTAAGATGGGTTTAAAACTCGACTTACCCGGTTTTTGACCTCGAGAAAATTTTCTTTGAGCAAAGCCTTTTCCTCTTCAGAATAGGCAGTCAGGGGAGGTGCCAAAATCCCCTTGCATAGGCCTTCGAAACTCATGGCGGCTTTTAGTCCTTTCAAATAGCTGGATTTATAGCTGGCATTTTGATAGAGTTTTTCGCTGAGAAAAAGGATGGTTTCTTGGAGTTGGCCCAAGCGTGATTCGTCTCCCTGCTGAAAGGCTTCAAAAGCTTGGACATACAGTTTGGGAAAAAGATTGGCGCCTCCGGTGACTCCTCCGTGTCCGCCCATTTTCAGGGTGGAAGAAAGAATTTCCTCCGGGCCTACAAAAATTCGAAACTCAGGCATATCCTCAAATTTTTTGCACAGTTCCTGAAAATTGCCCAAATCCCCACTGCTGTCCTTGATTCCGATGATATTGGGATGAGAAGCCAGCACTCCCACTGTTTCAATGGCAATGCTGATTTTGGTGTGGGAAGGCATATTGTACAGCATCAGGGGAAGATTCACCGAGTCTGCCAATTGCAGGTAGTAGGCTTGAAGTTCTTCCTGCCCGATATTCATGTAGAAAGGTGGCGCTGCCACTAGGGCCGCAGCTCCTGAATCTTTGGCAATGCTGGCCAAATCCAAACTTTCCACCAAGGAGCACCCGGTAATACCTACCAAAACCGGGATTTTTGCCCCTACTTTCCTACAGGTCAGGCGGATCAGGTCACTCTTTACATCCTGGCTTATTCCGGCGAATTCTCCCGTTGTCCCCAAAATGAACAAGCCATGATTTCCACCTTCAACCAAATGCTCCACAAGGATTTCCGTGTGTTTCACATCCAGAGACAGATCTGGATTGAGTGGAGTAATCATGGGAGGAATGATCCCGAAAAGTGTGTGGCTGGATTCCATAGTCTAAAAAATGATTAAAGGTTGAGATGAACGTACTTGATCTTTTCCCGCTGATAAGTGTAGGAAATATGCACTGTACCATCACTGGCTTGAATGATAGCAGGGTAGGAAAATTCTCCGCTGGGTTCATCTTCCAGCACCAAAAGCTCTTCCCAATTTTGGCCATCAGTCGAGCCCAAGAGACTCAATTTATTTCTTCCTTTGGGAATTGGGTTACAAACCAACAGATGGTATCCGTTTTTCAAGGTCACCGCGTCGATCCCGGAGCCGTTATGAACCAAGCCGCTGGAGCTTAATGCTGTCCAGCTTTTTCCATTATCCTCTGAAAAGGCCGTGGCGATGACTCCTTCTTGGGTTCGGGTCAGGACCTGAAGTTTTTCCCCTCCATGAAAAAGAATCGTGGGTTGGATCGCCTGAAATGGGCCAGGTACTTCCACTTTCTTCCAGTTTTTCAGATCTGCATCGGTGAATTCCATGTGGGTAGTCCAGATTTCGTTGGTTTCAAAGCTTGAAGGATGCAACAAGGTGCCGTCTGATAGAACAACAGATTTGTTTTTCACCGGGCCGAGGTAGCCGGAAGGGGTTTGGATGGCTTTGGACCAGGTTTTTCCCCCATCCGCGGAGGTTTTATAGAGTCCCCACCATTCCCTAGGATTGGGGCCTTCTTTGTAGAAAAGGACAATTTCCCCATTGGTTTTTTGGTGCAAGACGGGGTTCCAAGTTGGATTTCGGAAGTCTTTGTTTTCAATTCCGTCTGCCGCTTCCTGTGGAGTGGACCAAGAACCATTTTTCCGCATGGAGGTGTAAATATTTACATCCGGATGCCGCTCATAGGTGCCTCCAAACCAAGCGGCCAAAATCCCATCAGGAGTTTCCAACAAGGTTGAAGCATGGCAGGAAGGAAAAGGGGCTGTTTCGTAAATAAATCCAGAAGCAAGAATTTCAGGTTTTGGTTTTTCTTCGAAAACCAGCAGACTCAAAAGTCCGAAAAATGAAATCAGGGAGTACATAGGCTTGGGTTAGTTTGGGTAGCAAAATGGAATTGAACCTAACAAAAAAGCCGGACATTTTTTGAAAACTGTCCGGCTCTGACCTGAGCTTTTCTTGAAGATTTAGAATTTTGGATTACTATTCGCGTCCACGGTTTAGCTTGGTCAATGGGTTGATCCTCTTTTTAATCTTGCTTTTCTTTTCCTCCCAGTAGAAGAAAGTCCGAAATGACCACCTCGGAGATGTACTTTTTGTTCCCGTTTTTGTCAGTGTAGGCACGGTTGGAGAGTTTGCCTTCGATGGCTACTTCTGAGCCTTTGTCCGTGTATTTCTCCAAAGTTTCAGCTTGCTTTCCCCAGACCACCAGATTGGTCCAGGTGGTATCCGTGATTTTTTCTCCCTGAGTATTCCGATAGACCTCTTGAGTAGCGATGCTTACCCGGCCTACGATTTTTCCGGATTCCAAGGTTTTGATTTCGACTTTGTCACCCAAGCGACCGATGAGTTGAACTTTGTTTCTTAGCGCGTTCATGATGTTGAATAGTTAGATGTGAAAGATTTGTTTTGCGTTTTCGCCAGAGGAAAACTGATGGGTCAAAATTGGAGAGAGATCCAGGGACTAGTCGGTAGTTAAGCAGTTGTATTCGATTGTAGTCGTTTGTTGTCGGATAATCTCCGTTTTTAAGTCCTCAGGGCATTTTTTTAAAAACAGGAAAAAAGTCTAAGCATTCATCTCCATGATTTTCCTAAAACTTGACTGGTGGTTTTTACCCTCCTTTTCTTTTTCAGATATTGGTTTTTCATCCAATCACCCTCTTTCATGAAGACGCTACTCGCCTGTATTCTCACCGCTCTTTGCTGGGTTTCCTGCACTTCCCCCAATCCTCAAATCGGGAAAACGGAAATCACCAAGTGGTATGGAGACAAAACCGGGGCGGTTTCCATCACTTTTGATGACGGAATTATCAACCAACTGACGATTGCCAAGCCAATATTGGACAGCCTTGATCTTTTGGCTACTTTTTACATCATTACCGGAAAAGTAGAAGGTTCAGGCAAGGGAAAATTCATCGGGAGAAATCCTGCAGAAATCATCCGAGAGACAGCAAACGTCCCAACTGATTCCAGCAATTTTTTTGAAAGAGCATCCTTGATTGCATTTACCGGTACAAGTGAGGCAGAAGATTATCATGCCAGAGTAGGCTCTCTATTTGAACAAGGAAAGGTGGACCAAGCCTATGCCCTGATTGATGAAGGCTATGAGAAAATCCGGAAAGGAACCATCCAGGATACCGATGATGTGATTTTTCACAACAATGTGGAAGACACCACCACTTGGGCGCAATACAAGTCCTACTCAGATCAAGGTCATGAAATAGCTTCCCATACGGTAACTCATCCCCGGCTTGCTGTTTTGGATGAAGCCAATATGCTTTATGAACTTGAGCAGAGCAAAGCGGATTTATTGAAATTCATAGGTACTGAGTCAGTATTCACAGCGGAAGGGCCCTACGGAACAGAAAATGAAAGGGTCATGGAATATGCTCACACAATATATCCAGCTCTCCGAAATCGCATGCCTGAAGAATGGCTGGAAGAAATCAACCGGGGCAGCCAAATGACTCCCGGACAATCTGAAAAAGAGTATGTTCAATGGCAAAGAGGACCGCTTACCCGTACTGATGTAGCCCAGATGAAAAGTTGGGTTGACACGCTCATGAATCACGACCACACTTGGCTGGTTTTGGTGTATCATGGTGTGGAGAATCTGGGTTGGGAACCCAAAACCCGTCAGGAATTGGTCGAATACTTCTCCTATCTGAAAGAGAAAGAGGAAAAAGTATGGATAGCACCTTTCAGGGATGTGACCCAATACATCAGAGAGAGGAAAGCCACTCATGTGACTACAGAAGTCAATGCTGAGAGGATTTCGATCAGTCTCAGTTCAATTTTGGATCCACAGGTCTATCGGGTTCCCTTGACTCTTAAAACCTACATTCCTTCGGATTGGAAAAATGTGCAAGGAACTCAAGGGAAGAACAAGCTGGATTTGGTCTTGGGAAATGATGAAAAGGGTGATTTTGTAGTTTATGATGTAATTCCCAGCGATGAAAAAGTAGTAATTGAGTTATCCGATAATGAATAAAAGAAAGACCTATTTCTTTGTTTTCCTGATTTTAACATGTTGCGTAATTTTTCTTTTGATTACAGGTTCACCTCTTCTTGTTTATCCTCTGGATAAAGGAGGGCTAATTCCCTTAGGAACTTTCATAACCTGGATAGGAATGATCTCATTGCCCTTTTCGGTTTATTGGGGCGCTAAAGAATTAAGACAGCCCACCAGTCGATTCAACATGATTTTATCAGTGGTCCTAAAGCTCTTGATCCTTCTCGGGATCCTTTGGGTCCCAATTTCTTATCTGCTTGCCGGCAATCTTTCATTTTCATTTTCCGAAAAAGAAGTGTTTCAGGGAGGCCAAACGGCTATGAAATGGTTTTGGAGACTGAGTTATGGAATTGGAATAGGGTCATGCTTGGTCTTGATTAGCTTTTTTGTTTCTTCTTTGATTTTTAAGAAAAGAAACTGAATTTCTTGAGTCCGGAACGCCTCATTCCTATCATAAAATCTTTTCAACAAACTCCAAAAAGATCCTCCAATCCTCCCAAGTCAGGTCGTGCTTGCCTTCCCGGATATGGTAGCCGACGGATTCAAGGTGAACAGGCCCGCTCAAGGCTTCAAACTCCTGTTCAAAAACCGCCTTTTTCCCATAAATCTCCGAAAATACCCGGCTGCCCAGACTTAGTCCCAGATATTCCCCTTTTGGATCCGCCCAGCGATCTTCTCTCGCACTGGAATAGTAAACTGCCCTCGGAGCAATCAATCCGGGAAGCATGTGCTGATCCAAAGGAAGAGCTTCTTCCCGCTCATTGTATTTTCGGAAGTTGTCTGCAAACCAATAGGGAAAACGCCGATTGATGGCTTCGACAGTTTCCCCGTACTTCCTTCGGGAAATAGCCGCACCTCCGCAACCTGACTCATTGGCATAGGTGATGGCCCATCGGGGATCATTGGCGGAAGTCCAAAGGGCGGTTTTTCCGGTTCGGGAGTGTCCCACCAAAACCGATTTTTTGCTGTCAATTTGAGGGTGTTGCTCAAAATAATCCATAACGCGCATCGCTGCCCAGCCCCAAGCACCGAAGGCTTTGAGTCCATCCGGCTTACCGATTTGCTCGGGATATAGGGTGGAAATAATGCCGTTTTGGTAAGTCTCGGCTTTGTCGGGAGCGACTGTCTCGGCATGGAAGGAAGCGGTGGCAAAACCTCTTTGGATCAGTTCTTTTACCGGCCAAAAAGACTCATCTACCAACTTGCCATCGGGATATTTTGGAAGATAGTTAATCAGTAGAATTACCGGAAATGGACCTTTACCTGACTTGGGAATAAATAGATTGACCCGCATGGTATGGGATTTTCCGTTCCTGCTTATGGTGATATTGACCTCCTCCAATTCTGCTATTTCGGGATAGGGATTGGGAGTTTCTTGAGCCAAATCAAACTCGATCGAATCAAATTCTTTTGGGATTTGCCCGTAAACTTCCGATTCAAACAGGCGAAAAATCTCAGGTCTGCGAATGGATTCCCAGTCTTCTTGAGATCGGATCCATTTTCCTTTTTCGCTCAGAAAAATATCCGGAAGGACCAAAGCAGGCACTTTGCTTTCTTCGTAATTCGGTTCTTGTTGGGCCATGGCAGTCAGGCTGGTCAGGGTGAAAATCCAAATCCAAACACTTCTTATAATCAATTGCCGGAAGCTGTGGGTGAGACAAAGGGCTCAAAAGGATAAGTCCTCGGTAAGACCTCAATTCCGGAAGTGACTTTGAGCGGATTTTCGCCTCCATAAGTCAATTCCACGAAGTAACCCCGATAGCCTGATTCCGGTGTGGTCATATTCACAGTCAATTCTCCCAAATCAGGAACAGCAATGTCCTCTGATGTCCAATTGGGACCAAAGACATCGATCCGGAAATCCCTAGCCATAGGGTTTAGTGCCGACCAGAGTTTGATTGCAGCGGGTTTATTGGCAGGATCAAAAGTGACTTTAATCTGGTCTCCCTCGATTTTCCAGGAGTAGTTCGGTCTTTGGGCTTTTTTCAGGATGGAATTGTAAAAAGAAATCAGATTGGGCAAGGCGTCCGATTCTCCCACATCGTGCCCAAAGTTGGGAACGTACATCATGTGCTTTTCTCCCGGCAGGCTATCCCAATAAAACTTCCAGCTGTCCGGCTGAAAAAACTCATCCCCAGCCGCATTGATCAGCAACTTGGGCATGTCATAGTCTTTGCGGAAAGAATACGGCTCGGTGATTTCCAGCATCCGGTCAAATTCCGGAGTTCCCACCCAGTTCATCACGCCTTCCCGGACATAATCTCCCACAGCAGGAGCCCAAAAACCGTAATTCCTCCAATGGTGCTCAAAGGAAGGAACCAAGTTGAGCAAGTCGATCACCACCGGAGCAATGGCAATCACCCGATCGTCTGTAGCAGCGGTGGTCCAGGTGGTCCATCCTCTTTTGGAAGCTCCTCCGACCATAAAGGAGTCGATGGGCTTTTGGTAATTCTTTTGAACTACCTCTGAGACTGCATCCATGGCAAGCTTGGCAGCCTTGGTCATGGGGAATCGGGCCAGCCAGATGGCATCTTCGTCTTTGGCCCCGCCGTCCAGAAATTTTCTCCATCCATAGGAAATGATCTCGTCCTCGTAGCGCTCTCCAAAGGTGTCATTGGCAAACGTGATCGGCTGAAAGGGGACATTGTGGATTTGGGCGACCACCGAATTGGTACTTGTGGCAGCGGCTAAAATCAACTCATTGGGTTCCTCGGGCATTTTGGAGTTGGTGCTGCCCCCGCCGATCCAGAGCATGGCTGTGCTGTAGGGAGTGTCTTTGGGAATTACCATAGACACCCAATGCCACCATTCGGTTTGGTCCACGATATCGGGGGTCAGCCAATGCTGTGAGTACATCTTTAGCACATGGTAATCATACTTTTCCCCGGGCACGGAGTGGACGATTTCATAGCGAAAGGTCGAATCCGGAGCCTGTACGTAGTCTTTAAGCAAAGTCATGGACTTTACTTCGGGTTCGGCAAGTTGTTCTGTTGGTTTTTGACAGGAAAAAAGGAGGGAAGAAACCGCCAAAATAGAATAAGCCAAATGACGAAAGCGCAACAGTTTGGAATGCATAGGTTTTTGGATTTTTAACTTGCTAAAAGCTAATGAATTAAAAAATGGACAGCAACTCGACCGAATAAAAGCTTTATTTGTAGTTGAAAAAAGTAGCTGATTATGTTAAAAAGAATCCACCTAACCCTGTTTTTGGTCTTTTTTGGGCTTCATTTAATCCAAGCTCAAGTCCTTTTTTCTCCCGGAAAAACCTTGGAGATGAACTTTCACCTGGGACCAAAAGGTGAGCCGATGTATGAATTGAAGTTGGAAGGAAAAGCGGTCGTTTTGCCGAGTTCCTTAGGCTTTGATTTGAAAGAGGATGAGATTGATCTTTTGAATGGATTCGAAATTAACCAAACCGAAACTGGCACTTTTGATGAAACCTGGACTCCGGTGTGGGGTGAGGAAAGCCAAATCCGAAACCACTACAATGAGCTGATGGTGGAATTGATCCAAGCAGCCACAGGCCGAAAAATGGTCATTCGTTTCCGGGCATTCGACGAAGGTTTGGGCCTTCGCTATGAGTTTCCTTTGCAGGAAAAGATGGGGTATTTCGTGATTTCCGAGGAAAAGACCCAGTTTGCGATGACTGGAGATCATACTGCTTTTTGGGTTCCTGGGGATTACGACACGCAAGAATATGACTTTACCGAATCCAAGCTATCTGAAATCCGTGGCCTGATGAAAACGGCCATCACGCCAAATGCTTCTCAGACGCCTTTTTCCGATACCGGGGTACAAACTTCCCTGATGATGAAGTCGGCAGATGGACTTTACATCAACTTGCATGAGGCAGCTTTGATCGATTATCCGGCCATGCACTTGGAGCTGGATGACGAGCGGATGATTTTTACTTCCCATCTCACCCCGGATGCGATCGGAGACAAAGGATACCTCTATACTCCGGCTCACACTCCCTGGAGAACGATCATCGTCGGCAAAAAGGCGGGGGATATTTTGGCTTCGCGGATTACTTACAACCTCAACGAACCCTCAAAAATCGAAGATACCTCCTGGATCAAACCCATGAAATATGTCGGGGTTTGGTGGGAAATGATCACCGGAAAAAGCTCCTGGTCCTACACCAACGACTACAAAGCCATCAAACTGGTGGAGACGGATTACTCAAAAGCTACACCGAATGGTACCCATGGCGCGACTACTGAGAATGTGAAAAAATACATCGACTTCGCCGCCAAGCATGGCTTTGACGGGGTATTGGTCGAAGGCTGGAATGTAGGCTGGGAGGATTGGTTTGGCAATTCCAAAGACTACGTGTTCGATTTTGTCACTCCATATCCGGATTTTGACCTGAAGGGGATTTCTGCTTACGCCAAAGAAAAAGGCGTGCAAATGATCATGCACCACGAGACTTCTTCCTCGGCTCGCAACTACGAACGGCACATGGATGAGGCCTACCAGTTGATGAAAGACTATGGTTATCCGGCCGTCAAAAGCGGCTACGTAGGAGATATGCTCCCCCGGGGAGAATACCACTACAGTCAGTGGCTGGTCAATCACTACCAATACGCCATCGAAAAAGCGGCCGAATACCAAATCATGGTCAATGCCCACGAGGCAGTTCGTCCGACTGGGGTGGCTAGAACCTGGCCCAATCTCATCGCCAATGAATCGGCAAGAGGAACGGAATATCAGGCCTTTGGAGGAAACAAAGCCAATCACGTGACTATTCTTCCCTTTACCCGGCAGATCGGCGGACCGATGGATTACACGCCGGGAGTTTTTGAGATGGACGTATTCAACGGTTCCCATGTCAATAGCACCCTCGCCAATCAATTGGCGCTTTATGTGACCATGTATTCCCCGCTACAGATGGCGGCAGACTTTCCTGAGAATTATGATCGCTTCCCGGATGCTTTCCAGTTTATCAAGGATGTGGCCTTGGATTGGGAAAAGAGTCTGTATTTGGAAGCCGAACCGGGTTATTATTTGACTATCGCCAGAAAGGCAAAGGGCACAGGAGAATGGTTTGTGGGGAATGTCAATGGATTGGATGGACGAATCGGTGAAATCCAGTTTGACTTTTTGGATCCGGAAAAGACCTATTTGGCGGAGATTTATGCAGATAAGGCTGATGCCCACTTCAAAACCAATCCTCAGGCCTATGAAATCAGAAAAGTGTCCATCAACTCAAAATCGGTGTTGAAAGAGTATTCCGCACCGGGAGGAGGCTATGCCATCCGAATCCGCGAGGCAAGCAAGGAGGAATTGAAGGGGCTTAAGAAATTGTAAAAATGAAAAAGCGGCTTTTTTGCCGCTTTTTTCAATTTCTCCATTGGATAGGTTTAAAGACGATCTGACGATAATTATCCCGTTCATAAAGAATACCGAGGGTGTTTTCATCCAATCGGACCAAATCTGAATAGGCCGTCCAAGGAAGTTTGGAAGCGTCTGAAGTGAAGTCCACCGGAATCAGATGATCCCACGTTTTTCCGGAGTCATAGCTGATTTTGATGGTAAGGTAGTTTCGGTCTTTTTCGTCAGCATTATTGGAGTGGGCGAGGATGGTCTTTCCTTCTTTTTCTCCCAAATCCAAAATAGATCCCTGACAAACCGGATCGGGCAGTTGCTCCTCAAAATACTGTTCCTCCCAAGTTTGGCCCCCATCCGAGGAATAAGCCAAAATGCGCTGTCGGATATCCCCTTTTTGGTTTCTCGAACTCAGAATCATTCTTCCATCCGAGAGTTCCGCAGCTATGGATTCATTGGAACCGCCAAAATCCAAGGATTCAGAAATCCCATAGGTTTTTCCTCGATCATCGGTGAAAAATCCATGGGCTTGGTAATCCGACCAATCCTCTTTTGGTCCACCTTGAGAGTGATTGGCGGCTACATAAATCCGTCCTTTGTGAGGGCCATTTTGGAATTGAAATGCATGGCCGGGAGTATTCGCATAGTGTCTCCAGTCTTCTGAAAAGGTGTATTCGGTATTGAATTCCGGAAAATCAGGTCGATGAACCTGCACAGTGATGTTTTCAGGCTCGGTCCAAGTTTTTCCCAAGTCATAGGATTTGATCAACCAAACCTCCCGGACTCCTTTTTTGATCCGCACATCGTATTCATGATTGTTTCCGGTGTTGTAAAAAAGGAAAATCACGCCCTGTGGATGTTCCGGGTCCTGAAGATCCACCACCGGTGCGGGGTTTCCTGCCTGCAGGCTATCGTAGTCTACCAAAGTCTTCAAAGGAGACCAGGTATGCCCTCCGTCATGACTCTTTTTCATCACAAGATTCACATCTCCGAAGTCATCGCTACCGTTTACACGTCCTTCGGCAAAAGCCAGCAAGTCTCCATCGGGGAGGGAAACAATCGCAGGAATCCGGTAGATGGCATGGCCTTCTTGTCCTGCTTCGAATACCAGGGTTTCCTGGGCGAACAAAGACTTGAAAATGAAAAAGAAATAAAAAGAAAGGGCAATTCGGTACACGGGTTGGGTATTTTGGGTTTTGGGGCTTATTGTCTGAAATCTATCAATTTTCTCCAAAATACCTCTTCAGTATGTACTCCGGTTGCCATTGATCAGGTTTTCTTTTTAGGGTGTCGGGATTGTAGGCCATAGGCTTAAGCACAGAAGAGGTAAAAGATATCGTATCTCCAAACTCCTTTTGTGAGGCTTTTAGCAATTCCATCAGTTTTTCTTTTTCGGAATCAAATCGGGGGTCTTCCGCCAGGTTGTTCATTTCTTCCGGGTCATTTTCCAAATCAAAAAGCTGGGTGAAATCCCGCTCGGGATAGCGGATTAGCTTCCATTTTTGGTCACGGACAGCTCGGACAGTATTGCGGTATGCAGTAAATAGGGACTCTCTAACTTGCTTTTCCTCTCCGGAAAGCACCTTCGCGAGGCTTTTTCCATCCACATCCTCCCGCTTGGGAAGTCCTGCCAGTTCCGCCAAAGTAGGATAGAGGTCATGGATGTAGGCAAATGCATCAAACTCTTTCCCCTCAGGGATTCCCGGACCTTTGAGGATTAGTGGGACTTTCATGCTGTGCTCGTAGAGACTCTGCTTTCCCAGCAGACCATGACTTCCTACGGCAATGCCATTATCTGCGGTATAGACGATGATCGTGTTGTCATATTGGCCGTTTTCTTTGAGAGTTTGGATGATTTTGGCGATTTGGGAATCCAAATGGGTGACTAAAGCATAGTAATCCGAAAGAATCATCTGGATCACTTCCGGTTTTCTGGGCCATCCCGTCAGATTTTCATCCCGGACTGTCAAATCATCAAACTGGAAAGGGTGAAAAGGCTGGTAGTTTTTGGGAAGGGGAATGGTTCCGTCCGGATATTTTCCGATTAGCCCAAGTTCGGGAGAATAGGGGTCGTGGGGGACAGTGAAAGCCACATAGCAGAAAAAGGGATTGCTGGCGTTCTTTTGTGAGTTGAGAAAGTCAATGGCCGTTTGGGCAAAAACCTCGGTAGAATACCCTTTTCTGGCTGGCTCTCCCAATTTTCCGTCAGGACCATATTCCCGAAGAGGAATGTCGTAATGATTGGCCATGCCACCGAGGTAGACGTTTTTAGCCTGCTGAAAACTCGCCTCGAAGGCTTCTTTTTCATTGTGCCATTTTCCAGTGCCGAAGGTGGTGTAACCTGCTTTCGCAAAGTCCATGGTCATTGTTTCCACTCCGTTTAACCGATCGTAAACCCGGAAGAGACTTTGTCCACTGAGCAACATAGCCCGGCTTGCCATGCAGATGGCTCCGTGATTTCCTCCCATGACATAGGCATTGGTAAATCGGCTGCCCTCCTTTGCCAATTGGTCCAAAGTCGGTGTTTGGATATAGGTGTTCCCTGAAATTCCCAATGCATCTGCGCGCTGATCGTCTGCAAAGAGGAAAAGAACGTTGGGCTTTTGAGGTGGAGTTTTCTCCTGGCAGCCTAATTGGTAAGCAAGAAGAAGTACGATCAAGAGTCTTTTCATTATCAATAGGTTTTGCCTAAGTCATTTTGTTGGACCTCAGCGATTTTTTGGGTTAATAATCTTTGCATTTCCTTCACTACAGCTTGAAAGCTGTCCAGGGATGCCAAGTTGGTAAATTGTCCTGGGTCTTGGTACATATCAAATAGTTCCAGCCCGTTTTCTCCCTCCTTTCCATACTGAATATAGGCCCAACGATCTGTGCGGATGAGATAAGTATCTCCTCCCTGAGTGACAGAAAAGGCAAAATCACGGACAGCTTCTTTTTTGCCTTGCAAAATCGGCAACAGACTTTTTCCCTGCAATTGCTGCGGGCTTTCCAATTCCGAGAGTGCCAGAAGGGTGGGATAGAGGTCTACCAATTCGGCAAAAGCCGAAGATCTTCCGGGAGTAATTCCAGGGGCCCGAATGATCAATGGGACTTTTACAGATTCCTCTTTCAGGGATACTTTCATCCAAAAGTCATGCTCTCCCAAATGGAAGCCATGATCGGAGGTGAAAATTACGATAGTGTTTTCTTCCAAACCTTCTTCCTTCAATGCTGCCAAGATTTTCCCCACCTGAGCATCCATAAAACTGACCGAGGCATAGTAGGCTGCGATGGCTTTCTGCTTCTGGGCGTAGCTCATTTCCCCGTTTTGGGTGGTGACATAGTTGATTCCTTTCTCGGGGATATCATCCCAATCACCTGCAATGAAAGGGGGAGGAACGATTTTTTCCCAAGGATAAGGTTCAAAATATTCCTTGGGAGCCACAAAAGGCACATGGGGTCTGACCAAGCCTACCGCTATGAAAAATGGCCTGTCCTTATGTTTTTGGATCAATTCGATGGTTTTTTCGACCGTTTTGCCGTCGGATTGGGCTAAATCTCCCCCTAGGGATTGGACAATGGTCATCACATTGCCTCCTTTTCGCTCGATGCTGCCGTCCGGATTGTTTTGGACCAATTCGGCCAAGCCTTCAGATTTCCATTCAGGTCCTTGTGAGTTAAATCGATCGGTCCATGAATCCGGGTCGTCGGCCCCATCGCTTCCGTTTTCGATATCGATTGGTACCCCCATATGGAAGATTTTACTTACTCGGGCAGTGTAGTAGCCCTTTTCTTTGAAAACTTGAGCCATAGACTTTTTGGAGGGGCCGACTTGTTCCCTCCCACTGACGTAGCCGTAGGTTTGGGTGGCGGTAGGATAGTATCCAAACATAAAGGAAGCCCGGGAGGGTCCACAGACAGGATATTGGGAATACGTGTTTTCGAACAGGAACCCCTCTTTGGCCAGCTGATCAATGGCTGGAGTTTTTACTATTGAGTTGCCATAGGCTCCCAAAGCCGTGGTGGTCAGATCATCCGAGACAATCAATAGAATATTTGGTTTTTTGCTTTGAGAAAAAGCCGAAACCGAAATAATCAAAAGAAATTTGGCCAAAATCCATTTCATGCTAAAATCCTATTGAGAAAGGGCAAGTAAAATGATTTCTTTTTATTCTCCCTGCCGTTCAGACAAAATCTCCTAAAACTCCACTTTTTGACCTTAATTATTTTTATTTAGATTTTTTCCAGATAAGTATTGAATCCAATTCTTCCCTGTTGTACGTTTGTATTGTTATTTAAAATAAATCTAATTAAATAAAGTTATGCGTTCGATTTACGGAGTGTTGTTCTTCGTTTTCTTTCTTTCTTCGGCTGCAATGGCCCAGAAAAATAAAGTAGAAGGTAAAATCATTGATCCCCAAGGGACCCCTGTGTCAGGTGCGTCTGTTTTGTTGAAAGGAACCGTGAGAGGAGTACAAACCGACTTGCAGGGAAATTTTGAGATCAAGGATTTTCCCGCTGGAAAGTACGACTTGGTGGTAAGTCTGGTGGGTTTTGAATCTCAGGAGAGATCTTTTTCCATTGGAGAAAAAGAAACCAAAAATCTGGATATCACCCTGACAGAAGAGGAATACCTTCTTTCCGAATTCAGCATTTCAGCAAGCCGCGGAATTTTGGGACAGGGGAATATGCCCGAAGTCAGCGATTTTCAGATCAATGCCGGAAAGAAAAACGAGGTTATCAAGCTTGCTGAAATCGATGCCAATTTGGCGATGAACAACAGCCGACAGATTTTCGGGCGTACTCCTGGTATTTCTATTTGGGAAAATGACGGTTCCGGGATCCAACTCGGCGTAGCTTCCAGAGGCCTCAGTCCCAATCGCTCTTGGGAATTCAACGTTCGAATGAACGGGTATGACATTACTCCTGATCCCATGGGCTATCCTGAGGCGTATTTCACACCTCCTATGGAAGTGGTGGAGGAGATTCAGATCATCCGTGGAGCCTCATCTTTGCAGTACGGTCCGCAGTTTGGCGGATTGATGAACTTTGTCCTGAGAAAGCCGGACAAATCTACCCGATTCACTGCCGAGTCTATCAACACAGTAGGTAGCAATGGCCTTTTCAGTTCCTTCAACTATGTGGGGGGTACTGAAGGAAAGTGGAACTATACCGCTTACTATCAGAAAAGAAGAGGGAAAGGCTGGAGAGAAAACGGATTTTTCAATACCGATCATGCACATGTTGAGGTCAACTATGCCGCTAGCAATCGACTTAAGCTCGGGTATGAAATGACCTATATGACCACGGAAACCCAACAGCCGGGGGGGCTAACTGATGCTCAATTTGGAGAGAATTCTCAACAAAGCTCAAGAAGCAGAAATTGGTTTAATACTCCTTGGTTCATCCCGTCACTTTCTGCCGAATATTTGGTTTCACCCAATACCAAGCTGAGCTGGAAAGCTTTTGGAACCTTTGCCGAAAGAAATTCAGTGGGCTTCATGAGACCTATCAACCAAGAGGATGATTTGGGAAATAGGCAGGTAGACCGTGATTTCTACACTACTTACGGCACTGAGTTAAGACTGCAGCACAATTACCAGCTATTTGGTCAAGAACAAACCTTAATGAGCGGATTACGCTACTTCAATGGCGCCATTGACAGAAAGCAATTGGGTACGGGCACAACGGGCTCCGAAATGGACTTTTCTGTGGCAGATGGAGACTTCAGAAGAAATCTTGACTTTACCAATATTAACTTGGCTGCCTTTGCTGAAAATGTACTTCGGTTCAATGAAAAACTACTTTTCACCGCCGGAATCCGATTGGAAAATATCCAGTCCAATATGGAAGGACAACTGAATGTAAGCAATGGCAATCCGCAACTGCTTACTCCTCAGACTAGGACACGTACGTTTGCACTGTTGGGTCTGGGGGCAGAGTACCATGTGGGCAAAACCACGGAATTTTACACCAATTTCTCTCAAGCTTACCGCCCGGTGTTGATCTCTGATTTGACTCCTCCGGCCACTACGGATGTGATCGATCCCAATCTGCAGGATGCCCGTGGGTACAACTTTGACTTTGGCTATCGAGGCAAAGTCGCTTCTTACCTCAACTTTGACCTCAGCTATTTCTTCCTGAACTATGACAACCGAATCGGTACCCTTGCTCAGGCAAATGCTGATGGAAGTATTTTCAACTTCCGAACCAATTTGGGTAGATCGGTGAGTCAAGGTTTTGAAGGCTATGTGGAGTTTGATCCGATTACTGCATTCGTGGGAAGTTCCAGATATGGGTATTTGCACCTTTTTGCCTCCGTGGCCGTCATCAATGCTACCTACAAGGATTTTGTAGTCACCTCGGTGAGCAACGGAGAGATTGCTGAACGGAATTTAGCCGGAAATGAGGTGGAAAACGCCCCAAGAAACATCAACCGATTTGGAGCTACTTATAGGAATGGTAAGTTTTCCGTGACTTGGCAAATGAGCGATATCAGTGAGACTTTCTCCGATGCTTCCAACACGGTAGAACCCAATGCTGCGGCCACAGTAGGCCTGATTCCTGCTTACCAAGTTCAGGACCTGTCGGCAAGCTGGAATGTCTGGAAGCAGCACTCGTTGAAAGCAGGAGTAAACAACCTAACCGACGAACGCTATTTCACAAGAAGAGCTGGAGGATATCCGGGCCCCGGAATCATGCCTGCGGACGGAAGAACCTTCTACCTGACGCTTGGATTGAAATTTTAAGGTAAATAGATAGATTGACTAAAGCCGTTCTCATCAGGAGGACGGTTTTTTTGTTTTCGTCAATTATTCTTTGGATGGAGGCTTGGGTACAGAGATCTTTTTTACTTTAGCTATACCAGCTTAAGATAAAGTTTATGAAGAGAGTTTTTCAAATAATTCCTATCACCCTGCTGATTGTGTCCTTTTGGAGTTGCAAGCAGGAAGAAAAGCCAGCCGAACGTCCCAATATCATTTTCATCATGTCGGATGATCATGCTTATCAGGCTATTTCGGCCTATAGCAATCATCTGATCGAGACCCCAAATATTGACCGGATCGCAAAAATGGGGATGCTTTTCACCAATGCCACGGTGACCAATTCGATTTGTGCTCCCAGTCGGGCTACGATTCTTACAGGAAAGCATTCTCATTTGAATGGCAAAGTGGACAATCACTTTCCTTTTGACACCACCAATGTGACCTTCCCTCAACTTTTTCAGGAAGCCGGCTATCAGACCGCCATGTTTGGGAAGTTGCACTTTGGCAACAATCCCAAAGGCTTTGATCAGTTTAAGATCCTGCCCGGTCAAGGGAAATATTACAACCCAGACTTTATCACCAAAAACGAAGGAAACATCCAAGTGGAGGGCTATGTGACAGATATCATCACGGAGATGACTTTGGATTGGCTTCAAAATGAGCGAAAGGCCGAAGATCCTTTTTTACTTTTCTACCTGCACAAAGCCCCTCACCGGGAATGGCTTCCTGCTGAGCGACATTTGGCTGAATTCACCACGCGTTCATTTCCCGAGCCTGCTACTTTATTTGACGATTATTCCGGTCGGGGAAGAGCTGCTCACGAAGCAGAAATGAACCTTTTGAAGGACATGCATTGGGCTGGAGATTCCAAAATCTATCCAAGTGTCATGGATGAGTTGGGCATAGAAGAGACTTCCAATTGGGGCAAAGCGGCCTTCGAAGGAGAGGTAGGAAGACTTAATCCAGCCCAAAGGGCTGTTTGGGATCAATACTATTGGCCGATCAATGAGGACTTCAAAAAGCGCTATCCGACGATGACTGAGGAGGAAAAGATGAAATGGAGGTATCAGCGCTACATGCAAGATTACCTGGGTACGATCAAGGCTGTGGATGAAAATGTAGGAAGGGTTTTGGATTACTTGGAAGCCAATGGCCTGATGGAAAATACAATCATCGTTTATACTTCAGATCAGGGTTTTTATCTAGGTGAACATGGCTGGTTTGACAAGCGGTTTATTTACGATGAAAGCTTCAAAACCCCGCTTTTGGTTGCCTGGCCGGGAAAAGTGGCTCCTGGATCCAAGTCCAACGAAATGGTTCAAAATCTGGATTTTGCCCAGACCTTTTTGGAGGCTGCCGGAATCCAAGCCCCGAGCGATATGCAGGGAGAAAGCCTGATTCCACTTTTGACAGGACAGACAGATAAATGGACTCGGGATGCAGTCTATTATCACTATTACGAATACCCATCGGTGCATATGGTCAAGCGGCACTACGCGATCGTGACCAAGGAATACAAGCTGGTGCATTACTATTTTGATACCGACGAATGGGAACTGATCGACCGAATCAAGGATCCTCAGGAGCTCAACAATGTCTACGATGACCCTGCATATGCCGAAATCCGCCAGAATCTTCACACGCGGCTGGATGGATTGAGAGAGAAGTATGGGGACAATTCCCAGATTTCACAGCGGTACCTTCAGGAATACTTGGATTATATGGAGGAAAACAAGTCCTATGCCGGTGGAAAAAACACCGAGCTTTTGAACAAGATTTTTGAAGACCGAAAAAAGGAAAAGGGCAATTGAGCCACTAGAATAGCCTATGAAAAATGTCTTGAAAGTATGGCTTGCCGGAGCGTTCCTTGTTGGTTTTGCATCCTGTACTCCAAAGGAAGAAGCTAAATCAGACCGGCCGAATATCATCTTCATCATGTCGGATGATCATGCCTATCAGGCCATCTCGGCCTATGACAATACCTTGATCGAAACCCCCAATATCGACCGGATTGCCAAGATGGGCATGCTTTTCACACAGGCTTCCGTTACCAATTCAATTTGTGCACCTTCTCGAGCCACCATTCTGACCGGAAAGCACTCACATCTCAACGGGAAAATCGACAATCATTTCCCCTTCGATACCACCAATGTCACTTTTCCCCAATTGATGCAACAGGCAGGCTATCAGACAGCCATGTTTGGAAAGCTTCACTTTGGCAACAATCCCAAGGGCTTTGATCAATTCAAGATTTTGCCTGGACAGGGCTCCTATTACAATCCCGATTTTATCACCAAAAACGAAGGGAATATCAAGGTAGAAGGGTATGTAACGGATATCGTGACCGACATGACTTTGGATTGGCTGGAAAAGGAAAGAAATCCAGATGAACCTTTCCTACTGATGTATTTGCATAAGTCTCCCCATCGGCCTTGGCTGATGGCAGAGCGCCACATGGAGGAGTTTACCAAAAAGACTTTTCCTGAGCCGAAAACATTATTTGATGACTATTCCAGCCGACCTGCAGCAGCAGAAGCGGAGATGAATATCCTTACCCACATGGGTTGGTCAGGGGATAATAAGCTACGTCCTGAGATTTTGAAAGAATTGGGAATTGCCGATGTGGGTGGCTATGATACCAGTCGGTTAATAGGGCAGATGAATCGGTTTACCCCGGCTCAGGCAGCAAACTTCCGGAAATATTACGATCCCATCAGTGAGGATTTTAAACAAAGATATCCCACCATGTCTAAGGAAGATCTCATGCGCTGGAAATATCAGCGTTACATGCAGGACTACTTGGGTACAATCAAAGCCGTGGATGAAAATGTAGGTCGCCTGCTGGATTATTTGGAGGCCAATAATTTGATGGAAAACACGATCATTGTATACACCTCAGATCAAGGATTTTATCTAGGAGAACACGGCTGGTATGACAAGCGATTCGTCTATGACGAATCGTTCAAAACCCCTTTGTTGGTCGCTTGGCCGGGAAAAACCGCGCCAGGTTCTCGCTCGGATGCGTTAGTCCAAAATCTTGATTTCGCGCAGACCTTTTTGGAGGCTGCGGGGATTCCAGCTCCAATTGATATGCAGGGAGAAAGCATGATTCCCCTTCTTACCGGAAAACCAGAACAATGGACTCGGGATGCGGTGTATTATCACTATTACGAGTTTCCTGCCGAGCATATGGTCAACCGGCATTATGCCATTGTGACGAAGGAGTATAAGCTGATTCATTATTATTTCATTCAGGATTATTGGGAGCTAATTGATCGGGTGAAAGATCCCAAGGAATTAAAAAATGTCTATGATGACCCTGCCTATGCAGAAATTAAGGCAGACCTTCACAGGCGTTTGGAAGAACTTCGGGTGAAATACAAAGACAGCAATGAGATCAGCGATGGGTATATCGATCGCCTGCTCGATGATGCCTTGGAAGGAAAAGTCTGGGGAATCAGCAAGGAAAAAGCGGAGGAGATCAAAAGCCAGCGAAGAAAAGATTAAAGGACATAGAAAAAAACCAGTGAAAACCTCACTGGTTTTTTTTTGAAAGGGTTAACTCTTGAAATGCTATTTCTTAGGTGAATTGACCCCGTATATTTTGGCTTTTAAGATTCCTGAAGAAAAGGATTTAGAGGATCTCTGACAAATGGGTTTGGCCTTTGATGACTTCTACAGCGAGGTGCTTGAGGCTTTTGGAAGTGAGCATGATATCGATGTCTCGTCGGACCTTTACCACTTCGAAGTGTAGTGGGCATGGGTTTTTCTCGGAGCATTTTTGAAGACCTAAGCTACAACCTGCGAAAAGGTGATCTCCATCCACGATTTTGACGACATCTTTCAAGTTGAAATTTGCATAGGATTCATCTGCGAAAAAGCCCCCATTAGGGCCTTTGATGGAACCCACAATTTTGGCCTTGGTGAGATTCTGTAGGATTTTGGCAGTGAATGCCTCTGGAGCGCCTATTTTTTGGCCAATTTCCTTTGCGCTAACCTTTTTGTCTTCAAGGCTTTGAGTCCAGATATAAATCACTGACTTGATCGCGTACTTAGCAGCTTGGGAGAACATCTTGGATAATTTTGTCCGAAATATACCTTTCACATTTTAAAGGAAAAAAGCCGGAAGTCACATAACTCCGGCCTTTTCAAGAAAAACCATAACAAAATCTTGAAACCTAAAGCTTATTTTGGAAGAAGGACTTGGTCAATGACATGAATGATTCCGTTGGAGGCGGAAACAGTGCCGACGATTTTTGCTCCATTAATGGTCACCGTGCCATCTTCGGCAACAGTGACGGTGACTGATCGGCCATCTGCTGTTCCGAGGTTCCTGCCATTTACAAAATCATCGGGTTTGTAAACTCCCAGCAAAACATGGTATTCGAGGATGTCTCGGAGTTTACGTTGATTCTCTGGTTTGACCAGATCATCCAGAGTACCAGCCGGTAATGCATCAAAGGCGGTGTTGGTCGGCGCAAATACTGTAAATGGACCCACATTGGTCAAGGCATCCACGTAGTCTGCGGCTTTCAATGCCGCCACAAGGGTACTGTGATCAGCTGAGCCAACGGCTACTTGGACCACATTTGGGTTAGAGACATCGTCCAAAACAGCGGATTGTCCGGGACCCGGAGCTGATTCAGCGGTAGAAGTTGTGCTATCTTTGGCCTGACCGCCACAAGACCAGGCGGCCAGGGCCAGAAGCAAAGAGGGGAGATAAAGCAACTTTTTCATAGTGAAGGGAGGTAAGGATTTGGGTCTTTTTGAAAGATGAATGCTTTGGATTTAGTGAATCATAGGTCAAATGTATATTCCATATTAATAAAAGACAAATAAATCCTTTATTATTTTTTCAAATTTCAAAAAAAATCCTTTTACGACCTAAATGATAATTATAACAAGATAATTAAATCCTAATTTATGGGATTTTATACCGGTATTCGAGTAGAAAAAAGCTTACAGGAATTATTTTATTAACTGATTTTTATCATGTGATTGGGAAAAAACACCTTCTACCTTCGGAGCAGCTATCCTAATTGAGATCCCTTGGAATCGAACCAAACGGAGGGGTGAAATAAGGAGGTAATGTGGTGTGACTTCCTAAATCCCGGAGTCCCGGGAGCAGATTGAAAATAAAACAATGACCCTATGAAAACTTGGCTTACGACCTGGGAACCTGAAAATGACATCTTTTGGAATGATCAAGGGAAAAAAATAGCTTGGCGAACCCTGACTATTACAACGATTTCATTAGTGCTTTCTTTTGCAACTTGGTTTATGGTCAGTGCAATAGTGACAAGATTAGATGGAATCGGATTCAATTTCACATCCAATCAGCTTTTCTGGTTGGCGGCATTGCCAGGTTTGGCTGCGGGTACCTTAAGGATCGTGCACACGTTTTTGATTCCCATTTTTGGAACCCGGCATGTGATCACGATTGCGACATTTATCAAGCTGATTCCGGTCATTGGGTTTGGCTTTGCGGTTATGGATCCCAACACTCCTTTTTGGGTTTTTGCGGTATTAGCGCTAACAGCGGGCTTTGGAGGAGGGGACTTTTCCTCTTTTATGCCTTCGACCAATATGTTTTTCCCTTCTCGCTTGAAAGGCGCTGCCTTGGGTATTCAGGCTGGGATTGGGAATTTTGGGGTAAGTCTTGCACAGTTCATGACCCCTATTATGCTGGGAATAGGATTCTATGGAGCTCCGCAGATTTTTACTAAAAAGACTGCTGCTGGCGAAGTGGTTCAAAGTGAAATCTTCCTTCAAAGTGCTTCCTTGTGGTATGCGCCACTTCTGATTCTAATTGGGATTCTTTGTTGGCTATTATTACGAAGTATTCCTATAAAATCCACTTTTAAAGATCAACTAGACATATTTAAAGACAAGCATACCTGGTATTGCACTGTAATTTATTTTATGACCTTCGGGACCTTTGCAGGATTGTCAGCTGCATTCCCTCTGCTTTTGAAGTCCGTTTATGGGCCCTTTGACCCCTCCTTGGATCCTTTGAAATATGCTTTTTATGGTCCGTTGATTGGATCTGCAGCGCGCGTGGGATTTGGTTTTATTGCCGATAAAATTGGAGGAGCAGTTTTGACTACAATTTCAGGTTTAGGCCTTTTAGGTTGTACTCTTGTGATTATTTTCCTTAACTTATTAGAACCAAGTGGAATACAGCAGCTCGATATGTTTATACTGGTTATGTTGGTGCTGTTCTTTTTTACGGGCATCGGTAATGCTTCTACTTTCAAGCAATTTCCGGTGATTTTCAAGCATAACCCGGTGCATGCTTCTGGGGTGATTGGATGGACAGCCGCAATCGGAGCCTATGGACCTTTTATATTTTCCTTAGCGATCAGTGGTTTCATGGTTTCGACTGGAAGCGCAACGGGATTCTTTGAGATTTTGGCTGTTTTCCTGGTTTTGGCCACAGGAATCAATTGGTATTTCTACAACAGAAAAGGTGCTGAAAGACCTTGTTAAACCTGCATCTATATGCTTAGACTACTTCAAACCCTTAACAAAATAGCCTTGATTAAAGCGATCATTGCTGCCTTGGCGGTAGTAATGTTGGTTTTCTTGGGGTCCAGAAATCTTCAAAACTTCGATGCCGCCCTTATAGCTTACCTCTTGGGGACTGTCTTTGCGGTTTTTGGAATTGCCTATCGGTATTCGGTATGGTTGCAGCGGCCTCCTACAAGGCTTTATTGGAAAAGGAGTATGCAATTTCTATTCAGTAGGGATTTCCCCTTTTACCTCTTGAGAAGTGTCAAGCTCTTTTTTCAAAATATTCTCTTTCAAAGGTTTATTTATCACCGAAGCAGAACCCGATGGATAGGTCACTTTTTATTGGCTACGGGCTGCCTGATTGCTTTTGCAGTGACAATTCCGCTGACTTTGGGATGGATTCATTTTGAGTTCAAGCCGGGTAATGATACAATTTATTACGCCAAGGTCTTTGGATTTGAAGCCGGATCATTTGAGTTGGGCTCCTTCATCGCATTCATGGCATTTCATGCTCTGGTGTGGTGCTCACTTTTGGTGACAATAGGTGCGGTGATGATGATGAAGCGTCGTTTGACGGACGGAGGATTGATTGCGACACAGACATTTGAAGGGGATTGGCTTCCCTTGGTGCTGCTGATTGCGATATCCATTACTGGCTTAGGCATTTCTTATGATTACACGTTTCTGCAAGGGAAAACCTATCAGTTTATGGCTGTGACTCATGCGGTCACGGTGATTCTGTTTTTGGTTTGGATTCCATTCGGGAAGTTTTTCCACATTTTCCAACGATTGGCTCAATTAGGAGCCAACCTTTATCGGCATGAAGGCAAAAAACACGGCATGGCTGTATGTCCGCATACCCATGAGGAATTTGCTACTCAACTGCATGTCAATGACCTAAAGCAAGTCACCAAAGAGCTTGGCTTTGATTTTACACTCAAGGATGGAAGCAATCATCTGGACTTAAGTCCCGAAGGTAAAAGAGCCGCTTTGGCTAAAGCACATTTTGAAGCAAGAAAAAATGCCGGAGCTTTCTTCGGATAAAAATATCAGACCATGGCAAAATTACCTACTTCAGTAGATTCTATCATTGATCAATTCGGCCCTCACAAAGCCTACACTCCTAAGGAAGGTTTCCAGGGAGTTCATGAGCCCGATAAGTTGGTTAAAACCCATTGCTGCTTCTGTGGGATGCAGTGTGGCATTCAGTTGAAAGTCAAAGATAATAAAGTGGCTGGGTTTGAACCTTGGATGGAATTTCCGTTCAATGAAGGGCGATTGTGCCCAAAGGGCGTTCAACGCTACCTTCAAAACAATCACCCAGATCGAATCTTGCATCCCTATAAGAGAGTCGAAGGGAAAGGTTTTGAAAAAACCTCCTGGGAAGATGCCATGAGCAAAACTGTCAGCGAAATTCAGCGCATTCAGAACAGCCATGGACGTGATGCTTTTGCGATGCTGTCCGGGGTGTCGCTGACCAATGAAAAAAGCTACATGGTCGGGAAATTTGCCAGGGTTGCCTTGAAGACCAAAAACCTCGATTACAATGGAAGACTTTGCATGGTAAGTGCCGGTGCGGGAAATAAAAAAGCCTTTGGATTGGATAGAATCTCCAATTCCTGGGCTGACTTGAAGCATGCAGAAGTAATCATCATAGCAGGTACGAATGTGTCTGAGACTTTTCCTACGCTGACACACTACATTTGGCAGGCTCGAGACAACGGGGCCAAACTCATTGTGGTTGATCCACGGGTGACCCCGATAGCCAGAACAGCCGACTTGCACCTTCCGGTAAGGCCGGGCGGAGATTCTGCACTTTTCGGAGCTATGCTTAAGATCTTGGTCGACAATGATTGGTTGGATCACGAATTTATTGACCAGCACACTTCCGGATTTCAGGAATCCATCGATGCTGTCAAAGATTATGATTTGGCCTGGGCTGAGGAAAAAACCGGAATTGAGGCCGCTAAGATCCAGCAAGCAGCAGAATGGTGGGGCAAAGCAAAAACGAGCTTTCTGCTACATGCCAGAGGCATAGAACATCATACAAAAGGCGTGGACAATGTCCTCAGCTGTATCAATTTAGTCTTAGCGACCGGCCGAATCGGAAAGCCCTATTGTGGCTATGGAACGATCACAGGCCAAGGAAATGGGCAAGGAGGTCGCGAGCATGGCCACAAGTGTGACCAGCTGCCCGGCAATCGGGATATTACCAATCCAGAACATCGCCAATACATTGCGGATGTATGGGGTATCGATGAAAAAGAATTGCCGGGTAAAGGACTTTCAGCCTATGAAATCATCGAAGCCATCCATCGTGGTGAAATCAAAGGATTAATCACAATTTGTTTCAACCCCTTGGTTTCCCTGCCCAATAACAACTTCGTCCGGGAAGCTCTGGAAAAACTGGAATACTATGTAGCCATTGACTTTTTCCTCAATGAAACTGCAAGGCATGCAGACTTGATTCTCCCTGGCTCGCTACACGAAGAGGAAGAGGGAACTGTGACTACCGCTGAAGGTCGGGTGGTAAAAATCAACCAAGCGATCACTCCTCCCGGAGAAGCCCGAAAAGACAGCGAAATCCTGATCGAATTGGCACAGAGACTGGGAGTTGGGGACAAATTCGCCTATGACAAGGCTGAGGATGTTTTCAATGAACTTCGGGTAGCTTCCAAAGGAGGTACTGCCGATTACTTCGGGATTACTTATGAAAAAATTGAGAAGAATATGGGAGTGTTCTGGCCATGTCCTTCAGAAGATCATCCCGGTACGCCTAGACTTTGGGAGGACCGCAAATTTAAAACACCAGACGGAAAAGCACACTTCAACCCGGTATCCTATCGGGACCCTGCAGAAGTGGTGGATAAGGAGTATCCTGTCGTGATGACCACCGGTAGAGTGGTATCTCAATACCTAAGCGGTACTCAGACCCGCCGAATCGGTAAGCTTTTGGATCAATATCCGGAACCGCTATTGGAAATTCATCCCAAGCTAGCATATCAGTACGGGATCAAAGATGGAGATCAGGTAATCGTAAAAACCCGTCGAGGAGAGGCGACCTTCCCAGCCCAGATTGTAGAAACTATCCGGGAAGATACTGTCTTTATCCCTTATCACTGGGGAGGCAAACATTCTGCAAATCAACTGACTATCGGAACCTTGGATCCAATCAGTAAAATTCCAGAATTCAAAGTATGTGCCTGTCAGCTTATTCCAACAGGAAAAATGGCCTCTGTCCAAATCAAAGAAACAGCCTATCAAAGTTTTTAACCTAACAGCCCTTTAACCATGCAAAACCCTCAATACAATCAGCAGATGGAATTTTTCATAGACATGCAGCGCTGTATCGGCTGCCATGCTTGCGAAATGGCCTGTGCTGAGTGTGAGACCAACGGGCAGGAAAGCATGATCCACATTCACTATGTGGAGCGAGCCGCCTCTGTCCAAACGACCGTGCAGGTCTGCATGCATTGCGAAGATCCCGTGTGTGCCAATGTCTGCCCGGCCGATGCCATCACCAAGGATGACTTTGGTGTGGTCCACACGGCAAATACCTCCCGATGTATAGGCTGCTCCAACTGTGTGCTGGCCTGCCCATTTGGGGTACCCAAAAAAGAAGAAAAGGCCGAGCTCATGATGAAATGTAACATGTGCTACGATCGCACCAGCGCCGGCAAAAAGCCCATGTGTGCTACGGTATGCCCTAGTCAGGCGCTCTTCTACGGCACCCGGGAGGAAATCGAAAAGCTACGTCCCAATAGTACTCCGGTAAACAAATTCATGTTTGGAGAAGAACAAGTCAATACCAAAGTCAATATCATGATGCCCAAAGGCAGCACAGAATTGCGGATTCATCCTTAAAATCAGTTTGCGTCATGTCTAAAAACCCAAATCAAGAAATTCCAAAATGGAAGCAGGATTTCCCCATTGAGCAAAAGGAAGCCACACATGTGTCTCGGAGAGAGTTTGCCAAATTTCTCACCTTACTCTCTGGTGCACTTGCGGTGGGAAGCACGGCCATCGTGGTGAAGTCTCTGGCTTTTCCAGATCAGCCACTCGTGGGAGAGCACCCCATCTGCCTGGAGTCTGATGTGCCCGTGGGGGAGTCCTATATGTTTGAGATCGAGGGATCCAAGACCATTCCTTACCTGCTCATCAACTTGGGTGAGGGCGAATGGCGAGCCTTTGAGCAGAAGTGCACCCACCTCTCCTGTGCGGTGAAATACCGCCACGACCTAGGACAGATCGTGTGCCCCTGCCATAAGGGCTATTTCAACCCACGTACTGGCGACGTGATCCAGGGTCCACCACCACGTCCACTACCCCAACTCGAAGTGGTACTTCGCGACGGCATGGTACTAGTCAAAGCCCAACAAGTCTAAACCCCTGAGCTATGAGCGATTTCAGACAATCCCAAAACCAGGCACACCCCAATAAGACCAGCACACTGATGACAGGAATTATCCTGCTCCAGATTCTCTTTGTCACGATCCAGATCTGGTTCCTCTTTGGAGCACTAAACAATGCCCTGCAAGAGAACCTCAACTTCGCGATTACTACGGCACTGGGATCCATCACCTTTGCGATCGCCTCCTTCTGGCTCCTGCGCTATCTGCCGGATGCCCGAAAGAAAAAGAGTTAACCCACCCGCTACTCCTCCCCGCATCCTATGAATGAGCGCATCCCTGCAGGCGCCCACCGCGTCCTTTTCCTCAATACCCTAGCCTTCACCTTGTGTTTTGCCGCCTGGACCTTCAATGGGGTCATGGTGACTTACTTGGTAGACAATGGCATATTCAACTGGAGCCAAGTCGAAATCGGCTGGCTACTCGGTATCCCCATTCTCACGGGATCCATCATGCGGCTCCCGCTGGGTATTTTGACGGACAAGTATGGAGGTAAATGGATTTTTGTAGGGCTGCTGCTTTTCACCGCCATCCCCATGTATCTGCTGAATTTCACGGATTCCTTTAGCTGGTATGCACTGATGAGCTTTGGGTTTGGTCTGGCCGGTGCCGGCTTTGCCGTGGGTATAGGATACACCTCGGTTTGGTATCCCAAACATTGGCAAGGCAGAGCTTTGGGTATTTTTGGAGCAGGTAATGCCGGGGCAGCTATCACCACCCTGCTTGCTCCCACAGCACTAAATTACTTTACTGACAATGGGCAAAATCCTTCGGCGTGGACCACATTGCCGACGATTTATGCAGCCGTCTTGGTGGGCATAGCTATTCTATTTGCTTTGCTGGCGCAAAATAAAAAACCCGCCACTTCCACCCGTACCATGGCTCAGACGCTCCAGCCACTTGGCAATATTCGGGTGTGGAGATTTGGGCTATACTATTTCCTTGTGTTTGGATGTTTTGTGGCCTTATCCCAGTGGCTCGTGCCTTATTTTACCAATGTCTACGGCACCACCCTCGTGATTGCCGGTCTTTTCGCATCGCTCTTTAGCTTGCCATCCGGAGTGGTCCGCGCCTTGGGAGGCTGGATGAGTGACAAGTTTGGTGCAAGGAGAGTGATGTTTGGAGTTTTTGCCTGGTCCATCGCCATCGCAGCCCTCCTGATGATCCCCAAGATGGAAATCTTCTCTCCCGGCAAAGGAATCAACGCTGTGCAAAAGGGAGTGGTGGCCGAAGTTCGGGCAAACCAACTCATCATGGAGAGCGGCAAAACCTATGATTTCAGCGGAAAACCAGCCTCAACTGAGCTAGAATCGGACAAGAAGCCCATATTGCCTCAAAAAACCTCTTGGCAAGAACCCGTGGTGAAAGCAGGCGACGTAGTGGAGAAAAAGCAGCTCCTCGTAAAAGGTGTGACTCGGATCAATTTCGAAGCCAATATGTGGGTATTTGCCATTTTGACATTGATTCTTGGGATCGTGTGGGGTATAGGCAAAGCCTCCGTTTATAAGTTCATTCCAGACTATTTCCCCAACGAAGTGGGCGTAGTCGGTGGTATGGTAGGGGTAATCGGTGGTCTGGGAGGTTTCTTTTGCCCCATTTTGTTTGGCTATCTGCTAGAGGGCACTGGACTCTGGACGAGCAGCTGGATGTTTATTCTGGCACTGTCCATTCTGTGCTATGTATGGATGTCCAAAGTGGTGAAATCTATCCTGAAAAAACACGCACCGGAGATTTCTGACAAAATCGACCATCACTGATCATATGAGTAGCCAGCGCGATCTAGCGGTTTTTATTCTTGCCGGAGGCAAAAGTACCCGGATGGGTCAGGAAAAAGGCCTTGTGGAGCTAAAGGGCAAACCCATGATCCAGCATGTCCTAGAGGCCACAGCTCCTCTGGGCCTTTCACAGCATATTATCGGACATCATCCAGGATATGCTGACATGGGGGTACCTGTGATTCCGGATTTGATCCCAAACTGTGGACCCCTGGGTGGAATTTACACAGCGTTGACCTACTGTAGATGCTCCCATGCCATTATCTTTTCCTGTGATTCCCCGCTGATTCAGACTGGCACGATTAATAAACTCCTCTCAAAGGAGTGCACGGGAATAGTTATCGGCATGATTTCCGGGAGCCTTTATCCTTTTCCGGGGATTTATCCTGTCAGCCTTCTGCCACAGGTCTTGTCCAGTCTGGAGCGGCAGGAGTACAAGGTGCAAGGATTTATTGAGGGGCAAACCCATCAGGTGGTCGATTTGGCGACTATTTCTACCGATCCTCATCTCGAATTTACCAATGTAAACACCCTGGAAGAAGTCCGGACTTTTTCCGATTTCCCTGAAGAAAAAAACTAATATATTGTGATATGGAAATTCAAATGAAGTTCTGGAGAAAACTCTCTCCAGAGGAGCGGCTCAATCGAGTCCAGCAAGCCTTAAAAGTCAATGTGGATTTTTCTAAAGATGCTAACTTGGGCTATCCTGCCTCTCGATTGGATGAAAAGGTATTTACAAATGAGTCTCTTTTCCTTCGGGAAATGCCCGTATTGAGTACATACATCGCCAACCCCAACCATATCGGTTGCCATACCTTTGGGACTTCCGAATATGCATTCAAAGGTACTCAAGCGATAGAGCGGGAGGTCCTGAACATGATTGCTGTGGACCTGTTCAAAATCGGAGAAGGGGAGTTTGACGGGTATATTTCTCCGGGAGGCACTGAGGCCAATGCACAGGCACTGTGGATTTATCGAAACGAATTTTTGAAAAATAAGGGAGCCATGTTGGATGAAATTGTCATTCTTGCTTCCGAAGATACCCATTACTCCATCCCCAAGGCTGCCAATCTTCTGATGATCGACTGGGAAAAAGTCTCAGTAGATCCGGATACCAGAGAAGTAAGCCCAAAGGCTGTGAGAGAGGCGGTGAAAGCAAGCCTTCAGAAAGGTAAAAAGTACTTTATCGTTGTCGCCAATATGGGGACTACCATGTTTGGCTCCGTGGATGATCCCAAAGTATTCACAGTTGTCCTTCACGAATTTCACCTCCCTTTCCGTATGCATATCGATGGAGCCTATGGAGGTTTTGTCTATCCTTTTGGAGACTTCGAAAACCAAATCAACTTCACCAATCCGGATATTTCTTCAATCACTATTGATGCGCATAAAATGCTTCAGGCACCCTATGGTACAGGTATTTTTGTCTGCCGAAAAGAACTGATCGAAAATGTACTCACTTCAGAAGCAAAATATGTTCAAGGGATGGACTTGACCCTTTGTGGAAGTCGATCGGGTGCCAATGCGGTGGCAGTTTGGGTGATTTTGACTACCTATGGTCCTCATAAGTGGTTTGAAAAGATATCTGTGATCAAAATGCGGACCAACTGGCTTTGCAAGCAATTGGATCAGTTGGGGGTAATCTATTTTCGGGAACAGGAGATGAATATTGTCACCATTCGCTCCGAATGTGTGCCGGAATCATTGGCTCATAAGTATAACCTTGTCCCACAAACCCACGATGAGACCAATCAATGGTATAAAATCGTGCTGATGGACCATGTGGAAATAGAGCATTTGAAGGATTTTATTCAGGATATGCTATCTTCCCGGAGTTTAAGTACGAATTAAATGGTCGACATCACGCATAAAAGTAACACCCTACGGAAAGCAGTGGCCCAGGCGATCGTCAAAGTAAGTCATCCTGAAACCATCCAAGCCATTCAAAACCGAACTGTCCCTAAGGGCGACGTGCTCGAGTGTGCACGTGTTGCGGGCCTTTTTGCTGCCAAAAGGACCGCAGATATGATTCCCGATTGCCATCCTTTACCGGTGGAGTTTACTTCCGTTAGCTATGAAGTAGGAGCTATTGAAGTAACCGTTTTTGTCGAAATTCATACCATCTACAAGACCGGTGTGGAGGTAGAAGCGATGCATGCAGCCTCTGTGGTAGCCCTGACTATGTACGATATGCTCAAGCCTATAGACAAAGGAGTGACTATTGAGCAAATCAAGCTGGTTGAAAAAAGAGGAGGGAAGTCCGATCGCAAAAAAGATCTGGAGCAGTCCCTTCGAGCTGCTGTGGTTGTATGTTCGGACTCGATTTCGGCAGGGAAAAAGGTAGATTCCGCCGGGTTGGTGATCAAAGAAAAACTGGAAAAAGTCGGAGTTCAAGTTCTTGTTTACCAAATCATACCTGATGAAAAAGACCAAATCCAACAGCTTTGTTCTCAGCAGGTAAGTGATCAAATGGATATGGTGATTTTTTCAGGAGGGACAGGCTTATCACCAAGAGATATTACGCCCGAGGCCTTGGAGGAAATAATAGAAAGAAGAATACCCGGGATTGAAGAGGCTATTCGAAATTATGGACAGCAACGTACGCCTTATGCCATGCTATCCCGCTCCGTGGCAGGATTGATCGGAGACACTTTGGTATTGGGACTTCCTGGTTCGACCAAAGGAGCTTCAGAATCCATGGATGCAGTTTTTCCTTCCATTCTTCACATTTTCAAGGTGATGGAAGGGGCTAGACATGATTAATATGGCTTAAAGCCTGCCAGGGTTTTAAATCCTGGCAGGTTGGATTTTTACTTAAGGAAACTTCAAGCTGACCATCACGAAAAAGTTTCTACCCGGGGCGTACATTGGGATGTTTCCGGCTCGTATGGGCCTGGAAAGGTGCTCGTAGTAGGTCTCATTGAAGAGGTTTTGTGCTCCGGCTTTAACCAATACCATGCTGCTCAGAGGAAAGCTCAAGTCTAGGTCCAGGAGGCTAAAGCCGGGAGTTGTGCCTTCCCCAAAGGCCTCCGAAACTCGCTCCTGTGCTAATACATGCCTCAGGTTAAGTCCTGCCTGAAGTTTTCTTTCAAAGAAATGACCTCTTACTCCATATCGAAGATCCAATGGCGCAATCTCAGGAAGTGGAGCGTCCAAAATCAAGTCTTTTCCATAGGTATAGGCCACACCAAGAGAATGATTGAAACTTCCGCTTAGCTTTTGCTTGAAATTGAACTCAAACCCGGTCTTCATAGCTTCATCCACATTCACATACTGTCTTACACCGGGACTGGTCGCCAATCGAGGCTTCAGATCTGTTTTTACAGAGGAAATGTAGTCGGTCATATAGGATCCGAAAAGGGTTAGTTCCAAGGAGATTTTTTCACGGCCATAGCCTAAGACCACATCCAGTTCATTGTTGGTTTCAGGTTTGATCTGAGGGTCGCCTACAAGTTCCCAAGGATCCATACCCACAGCCAGGTAGTTGATGTATCGCTCTAAAAGGCTTCCGCTTCTTCGGACGCTTGCTGCCCAGATTCCCAGGCTAAATGCTTTTCCCAAATCTCGCTGTGCGCCGATGCTGATTCCGGGATTGAGTTGGGAGTTTTCTGTCTCGCTATGGATTTGGGTGAACTCCTCAGCAGGATTATTTGCAACCGCCTGATTCACTTCTAAACGACCGGAAGCACTGAAGACAGTTCCTCCTACAGGAATCAGGTAATTAGCGAAAAGTCCGGTTTTTCGGATCTGTGAATCTTGCCACAGGTTATCGTAAAATACTTTTCCTTTCATCGGCCCCATGGTAATGGCACGGGTTCGGGTACCGTCGGCTGATTCCTCTTTGAAATCTACACCGGCAAAAAGTTTTCCTTGAGAGAACTTCCATTCTCCTTCACTTCTGAATCCCCAGTTTTGTGTGATGGCAGGGGTGGAGGCGTCCATCATGCGTGGTTCGCGCAGCAGATTGTCCATCAGGTGATCCACTCGGGTGAAATACACGGAGTTGGTCCACTGGGCAAGAGGTTTGCCGGAAAAAGTCCGGGTGTGCATTAGACTTCCCATCCAGGTGTCATCAGTGCGCAAGTCCATTCCAAGAGAAGGGAAATCCACATCCCGGGCAAAGTTTCTATTGACCGATACTTGGAGCAAGTCCTTTGAAGTCGCTTGTAAATCCGCATATACTCCCAAAATTCCTCTCTTGAAATTGGCAGGGACTGGATTTCCGTCACCATCCAGGTAATCATTTCCTGTGGAATAGCTTCCCAACACGCCGATGTCATACTTCGCTCCCGCGAAACCCACTCGGGCATCATTTCTCCATACATCTCCATTGGTTTCAAACAGGGAAGAAACCCTTCCGTAGATTCCCGGAATGGAGGTGAAATCAGGGGCTTCCTGGATGTAGTTGATCGTGCCTCCCAGGCCAATTCCGTAGCGTAAGGCATGGGGCCCTTTGAGAATTTCTACTTCTTGGATCCGATTCAGGGCCACTTGGGAAGTAGGTGGATCCATGCGGTTAGGGCAGGCAGCATTGGCAGATTGGAGGCCATTGACCACGATATTGAGCTGATCGTATTTGAATCCTCGCATGACCGGATCAAAGGCAAAGCTGCTGCTTTTGCGTATCCCGGAGACTACCGGATCCAAACCGAGAATAGCCCCGGCGTCATGGTGAAGCCGCTCCTGATCGGAAATGAGAATTCTCTTGTCTTTCTCTTCGGTCATTTTCAGAGCAATCACCGATACAGGCTGAAGACCGTAAAGCTGTTCTTTCTGAGAAATGCTTCCTTTTTGAAGGGCTTGAGCTACTTCCAAAGGATCAAGCATCCAACTGCCATAGCTGAGATGGCTGAGGTAAAGCCAGCTCTCTTTATCAGTCAATAAGTAAATGGTGCCGCTTTCATCTGAAATTCCCTTTTGGAAGCCATAGCGGTAAGTGACTCCGGGGACTCCTTCGAGGGTGGTTTGATCAAGGATGCGGAGGGATTGTTTTTCCTGAGCAAAGGCAGGTATGAGGGTATGAAGTGCCAGGGCAAGGGCAAAAATCATCCTTGCAGCTGGCGAAATGAGCTTTTTCATGATAATGGATTTAGGAAATCAAAAGGGACTTTGTCCTGAATCGAGAGATTCCCGATTCTTTTCTGAAGAAAAAATCAGCGCTGAGGGGGATGGAAAAAATTCATTCCTAAATTCAAAGAGTGAAGCATTTGATGCCTTGGAGTATGCGCGATTTGATGATTTGCCTCGGGGATTAAGTCCAAACCTATCTCCCTACTTTTTGTCAAAAAGATCAGGTTTAGTTCTTCCAAGGTGATTTGGGCATCACTTTCGTTTTGGTCTTTGGCCTCAGAGAGCCGCTTGGAGAGTTCGCACTTTCCGTCACATTCGAGTTGTGGCTTGTCTTTGTTGACACAAAAAAGTGCGGTGATTTGCTCTCTGTCCAAATAAAACTGAACTTGAATCAGCGTGTATCCCATTCCATTGAGCAGGATGAGTACAATCAGGGCAATATGTAGCCAAGTTTTAGACACGGGTATGCAAAAATGTTTTGTTTTCGAGTTCCTTCGCGTGACTTCGGTTACGCCCGGGCTTAACTTTTTTGTTCTGGTTCATCTTCCAAAGAATTATTCCTGCCATCAGCAAAAACTGAATCAAAATCAAGTACCCATTCGCTACTCCCAATATTTTGCGCAGCTCATATTCACCGAGGATACTCGCCACAATCCTTCCCAAAAGACTAAGCTGAAAACCGATCCAAGTGATCCAAAGAACCGGATGATAAGGGGTCTCCCGGATCCCAAAAATTGTGGGGAAAATAATCGGAGCATGTGCCCAAATCATGGAAAAAGTAAATCCCAAAAAGAAGGTGTGAAGCATCAAGTCGTAGTATAAGGCCTGATTTTCCATTCCCATTACAATCAAGCCATGAATCCCCAGCCATAAGTACCCAACCTGCAATCCAATCCCGATATAGCGGAATTGGGCAGCTTTGCGTGAGGCCACCTTTGCCATGTCAAAAACCAACAACCATGCAGCAATCAATAGGGCTGAAATGCCCATAATCTCATTGCCCCAAGTGTGAAAGGGAACGATCAAGCCCACCGTGAATAGGGCAAGGAGGGATTTTAGGGCGTTTTGTGACCAGGACGGGACCGGTAAAAACTGACTTAATTCAAGCCGTTCACCCACAATAGTAAACAGGAGGAAGCCAATCCACCAAGTACTTCCCGCCGCAATCAATCCGGTCTGCCATGAAAGAAAATTGCCGATAAACCAGGAGACAGCGCCTCCATACAGCAACGCGGAGTGGAATTTTGGGTGCTTCAGGGTTTGCAGGTGCATAATCAAGCTTAGCCCGAGAGACCCTGTGGTCAATAGGAGCAAACCGACATCAGAGAGACCAAGGAGAAAAGCGAAAACTGAAATCCCGCTAAGGAAAGGAATCAAGAGCCATGTCTTTTTTGCCATGACCATGGCCCGCTCCAGAGAAATCAAAGTTCCCAAGAATCCACCCGTCATAATCAATCCGTGTTGACTTGCGGCTTCGGCAAGGGGGATGGCCGGGTAGCCAAGCCTGATCCAGCCTCCGGATATCCCGGCCACCAAACCCAAAAGAATAAAGGGGAGCAGGTAGAAGGCCTTGAATGAGGAGGGAATCATTTCTTTCAATCAGTTTATGCTCTGGTCAGGCTTTAAGGAAATGGCTTCGGGGAATAAAATATTATGCTCCAAGTGCATATGCTTCTGAAGATTTACATCAAATTCCTGAAGTAATGCAAAGGCTACTTTGTAGGTGTTGCAGGCATAAGAGGGAGGATTGTAATCATTTGAAAGTCTCCGGATCTCTTCCAAACACGCGCCTTCTTGAGCATGATCCTCCATTAATTGGTAGATCAATTCTCTTATTTTCTGGAAATTGGGGCTCAATAGCAGTTTTTTCCTCTCTCCGTCTGTGCAAATCTTGCGGATGAACGGAAAAACTATCAGTTCCTCCTGTTCTAAATGTCTTTTTAAATCTTCGGTGGAATCTTCAAAAAGGGCTTTGATTTTTTTGAGCTGAGGTTCATGGGCGCCGTGAACTTTGACGACTCGCTTCAGGAATTTCCGGATCAGTGGAATCCGTTCCCGGAGCATGGGGTGATGCTTATTTTCAATATAGTTCGCCAATAGGGTTAAAGGCCAACTCTTATAATCGAAGTGGTCCTCAGCAGGTTTGGTGAATGCTTCGATAAGTTTTTCAAACAAAAGGTGAGGGTCTGCCTTTTTTTGAGTGCATGCCTCCTGAATTGTCTGATCTCCTTTGCAACAAAAATCTATTCCGAAAGTCCGGAATACCAGAGCAGCTCTGTAATCCCTTGAGACTATTTCGCTTATGGGTAGTTCTGCGATGTTTTTCATATAATAAAGGATATTATTGTCCTCTTATTGAGGTTAAGAAAAGGGACGACGTCCCGGATTCTTAAACAAAACTACAAATCAATTATTAAAAGATAAAGATATCCTCTATTATTTTTTTCTCTATTTGGGAGATATTTTGCTTCCTAGACTTAGGGATGGATGGATTCCTCTGGAGAAATAATGTTAAATTCTGTAGATGACAATCGTTTTGAATTCAATCGCCTTCAAAATGTTAGGTGATTTTTTTTGAAAAAAAGCCATATTTGAATATTTAGGAGCGCTTTTTTGGCTAGTTGATTACTCAAGTTCTTGGACTGCCCAATTTATTTTTTTGACAATGAATTGAGGACATCTTGTTCCGGTAAAAAATCCATGATAAATATCATTCCGGAACCTAAGGAATATTAGTTCAGATTTTTTTCAGTTGGCTCGCTTTTTATTCAATATTAAAGGATAAAATAATCCCTTAATAAGATGAAATATGGAACAATATGTAATCAAAAGAAATGGAGAATATGAGCCCTTTGCCTCCTTTAAAATTGAAGATGCCCTGAAAAAAGGCTTTCATAGTGTATCAGAAGTCTATGATTCGGTAGTTTTTGATCGAATACTCGGCAGTTTGGCTTCCAAGACCACCTGGGCGGTTGAAGAGATTCAGGATTTGATCGAAAAGGAGCTTTTTCAGACGGGTTACTTTCAGGTCATGCGGTCCTTTATGCTCTACCGTCATACCCGAAAACTCCAGCGTGAACATGTGGCTGGACTCAACGAGGACACCACCTATGTGGACAGTACCCAGACAATCGAAGAATATATCCAGCAGACTGACTGGCGGATCAATGCTAACGCTAATACTTCCTACTCCAATGCCGGCTTGGTCAATAATGTGGCCGGAAAGATCATCGCCAACTATTGGTTGGACAAGGTTTACAATAAGGAGGAAGGCTATGCTCATCGCAATGGGGACATACATATTCATGATCTGGACTGCTTGACGGGCTATTGTGCAGGCTGGAGCTTGAGGGGCTTACTCAATGAAGGATTTAATGGAGTCCGGGGTCGGGTTGAAAGCCGTCCACCGGCACATTTTCGTGAAGCCCTGGGGCAAATGGCTAATTTTCTGGGGATCCTCCAAAGTGAATGGGCAGGAGCACAGGCGTTCAGTTCATTTGATACCTATTTGGCACCCTATGTATTCAAGGACCAGCTCAATTATAAGGAGATCGAGAAAGCCATTCGTTCTTTTGTCTATAATCTCAATGTTCCTGCGAGATGGGGTCAATCGCCTTTCACCAATGTGACACTGGACTGGGTAGTTCCCGAGGATCTGAAAGACCAGATGCCGACCAAGAGTGACCTGCATCTATTCCAGGGAATCGATTCTGATTTGTTGATGGAAAAGGCAAGAAAGCGGGGAGTGAATTCCCTGGAAGAACTTACTTACAAGCATTTCCAACCCGAAATGGAGCTGATCAACAAGGCTTACTACAGGATTATGACCCAAGGAGATGCGAATGGGCAGCCTTTCACTTTCCCCATTCCTACGGTCAATATCACTGAAGACTTTGACTGGTATGGACCCAATACGGATTTGCTGTTTGAAAATACGGCCAAAATAGGCTCTTCTTATTTTCAAAATTTCATAGGCAGTCAATATACGGTGGATGAGAATGGTCAAAAGATAGAAAACCCCAATGCCTACAAGCCCAATGCGGTTCGGTCGATGTGCTGTCGCCTTCAACTCGATTTGCGGGAGTTGCTGAAGCGTGGAAATGGGCTCTTTGGAAGTGCCGAGATGACCGGAAGTATCGGGGTGGTGACGATCAATATGGCACGCTTGGGTTATTTATACTCCGGAAATAAGGCTGGACTTTATGAGCGATTGGACTACCTGATGCAGATTTCCAAATCCACTTTGGAAAAAAAGCGGGTTTTCATCCAAGAAATGTACGACCGTGGGCTCTATCCTTACACTCAACGATATCTGAAGCATTTCCGAAATCATTTTTCGACCATTGGAGTGAATGGTTTGAATGAAATGATTCTGAATTATTCCCAGGGAAAAGAAGATATCACCGGCTACTTCGGACAAAATTTTGCCGCTGAGCTCCTTGAATACATTCGAAATCGCATGAAAGAATTCCAGGAAGAAACCGGCAACCTTTATAATCTCGAGGCTACTCCGGCAGAAGGTACCACTTACCGATTTGCGAAAGAGGATAAGAAGCGCTTCCCCGAAATCATCCAGGCTGGAATGGGGGAAAACATTTATTACACCAACAGCTCCCAAATCCCGGTGGACTATACCGACGATCCTTTTGAGGCCCTGTTGCTACAGGACGAACTCCAATGCAAGTACACCGGAGGTACCGTGCTGCACCTGTACATGAGGGAAAAAATCTCTTCGCCTGAGGCTTGTCGCCGACTGGTGAAGAAGGTGCTTTCCAACTTCAAGTTGCCTTACATCACCGTCACTCCGGTATTCAGTATTTGCCCGGTACATGGATACCTCAACGGCGAACATGAATACTGCCCGCATTGCGATGAAGCTCTACTCAATTCACTTAACCAAAAACCAATAAACTATGCAGACAAGCACTGAACCGATCCAAACCAAAGCGCTCCTCGATCAGCTTGAAGAAAAGCGCACAAAATGTCTCGTGTACACCCGCGTGATGGGCTACCACCGTCCCGTGGAGAGTTTTAACATAGGAAAAAAAGGTGAACACAAGCAGCGCACCCATTTCGTCGAATAGCCTGGAAAAGGGGAGACCTGTCTTCAGTATCTCCCCTTTTACAATGCTGGATTTTCCGGATCGCACAGCTTGCATCCTTTGGTTTGCCGGCTGCAACATGCGCTGTAGCTACTGCTACAATCCCGAGATCGTCCTTGGCAAAGGCAAGCTGAGTTGGGCTCATGTCAGGGAATTTCTGCAAAGCCGCCGGCACTTGCTGGATGGGGTGGTATTCAGCGGAGGCGAATGCACGATGCATCCTCAGTTGATTCCATTTGTCAGGGAGGTGAAAAAGATGGGGTTTGAGGTGAAAATCGACACCAACGGTAGCCGGCCTGAGGTAATTGGGCAGTTAATTACCGAAGATTTGCTGGACTATGTGGCCCTTGATTTTAAATCTTTACCGGAAAAGTATTGGGAAGTTACCCGCTCTGATTTGTTTTTGGCTTTCGAGAAAACATTGGAAATCATGGTCTCTTCTTCCGTTCCCTTTGAGGTTCGGACTACAGTTCATTCGGAGCAATTGAGGACATCCGACCTTGATGCCATGAACACCTGGCTAAGGGGGAAAGGCTATTTCGGAAGCTATTACTTGCAGCCTTTTCGGGGAGATAAGCAGACTCTTGGCGATTTGGGTGAGAGCAAAAAGCCAGGATTAAAAAGCGGGGTGGGGGTGTGGAGGAATTGAGTTTTCGAAGTGAAGCCCAAATTGCGGATTATTAAAGCTGTTTTTACACTACTTTGGCTCGACTATAGACAGAAATCCAAAGAGTGAAGCATTTATCTGGGAAAAGAACACTAACCAAGTTTTAGAGCCAGTTCAGTGTTACCTTTTGGTATGACTAATTGGTAAGCAGCCCAGTCCGAAAAATTGATCTTCGGAAGTGTGTAAATACTCTTTTGGAGAACTGAATCCATTAGGATTTCTCCTCCTTTGGCTGTTTCCTTGATTATTTTGGCTAAGAAATAACCAAATCCCTTCATCCTGGGGAGCCACTGCGCTGATCGCCAATATCGGGTCAGTGGAAGTCAGACAAATGGGGTATCTCTATATGATCAACCCATTGATGACAGGTGCTTTGACACTTTTTCTCTCCTCGGTATTGATCAATAACCTGTCGAAAAACCGTCTCTATTCCTACTATGATGTGAACATCCGGGAGCTGAGCTATTCAGATAAAATCTGGTTTTGGAAGAGGCTTTAAGTGGCAATTACCCAAAAAGGATCTTCCCCATTCTCCACAAATTTTTCCCGCACTTCCTGGGCTGCGATAGCTTCCAGTTGAGTGGAAGTGGCTTTTTCCTGAATGTCGGTAAATAGAATCCGCTCTTCAAATCGGATGTGTCTTTCCAGTTCCTCTTCAATTTGCCTGAGGGTTTTTTCGACATTTTTCCAATCGGAAAAGAGCCGTCTTAGGCGCTTATGCTCACTCAGGGCTTGCTTGACAAGCGGGTTATCCTCAGGCAGAATGGGGAAAATCAGTTTCTCCTCCTCTTCGAAATGGGCCTGTAGGTGATTTCCCCAAAACCATTCGCAATAGGTCTTCATTCGGTCGGGTTCAACTTCCAGTTTGAATCCCTGCCGGATTTTCCAGCAAAGTAGAAGCCCGTGATGGTGATCGTGGCTGAGGTGATGGAGAGCAGGGTGGCGTTTGAGGGGTGTGGGTTTTGCCATGTTCTAAGGTAAGTTAAGCACTGTTTCCAATTCCTATTTTAGCAAGAAAAAAGACGGACCCAAGAGATCCGCCCTTTTTGACCTTTGCTACTGATTGGAATTAATGAAGTTCGAGTTGAAGAATAGTCGGTGTCATTTTGATTTCTGATTTGACCGAATGGGAGATCAGGCAGGCTTTTTCGGCTTTTTCCAACACTTTTAGGCCCCGCTCTTCTTTTTCTCCCGGGCTGAGCGTGAGTTCGGGGAAGAGATGCACCTCAGTCATCATCCATTTTCCATCTTGCTTGGCCAGTGTTCCAGTGGCCTTGCAGGTGAATTTTTCAAATTTCAGATTGGAATGGTCAGCCACGGAGAGAAAGGTGGTCATCAAGCAGGAGCTGACTGCAGCGGTAAACAGGTGCTCTGGGGACCAAATGCCCGGTACTCCATGGGGAAATTCCGGTGGAGTGGCACATTCGATGAGGTTTTCGAGTTCGGGACTGCTCAGCTGTCCGATCCGTCCGTGATTCCACTCAAGGTTGACGGCATAGTCATGCGTAGGGTCGTGCATAGTTTAAGGGTAGTTGGAATTAATAAACTTCTACTTCTTTTCGCTCCTGATGGAAGCGGTTGAGAACAAAGGGTTGATCAGGTTTTAGGTTTCTGGCGCTTTTCAGAACCATCCAGGTAAGAGGCAAAACGCCTCCAAGGAGGAAAATGGAACCACCAACAATTCTCAGCCAAGTCATGGTTTGGAAAGGGGTGCTTTGGATGAATTCCTGGGATCGGGCAAACCAATACCCTTGATCCATCACCGTAAAGAGCTGATGCAATCCGGCTGGGAAGAGGTCGAGCACGACCATAAACACCAAGCCCAGATTGATCGACCAGAAGGAAACTTTGACCAAGCGGGGATTCCACGTATCGGACTTGGTCAGGTAGCGGAGGGCAAATAAGATTGCCGCAATGGATAAATTCCCATACACGCCCATCAAGGCTGCGTGCCCGTGATTGACGGTGAGATAGGTGCCGTGCTCGTAGTAGTTAGCGATGGGCAGATTGATGATCAGTCCAAAAACTCCTGCCCCGAAGAAATTCCAGAAATTGACCCCGAGGAGGTAGAGAAATACACCGGGCATGGCAAAAAGCGAAGAGCGACCAGTTTGATTGTTTTTATTGGCCAAAAGCTGGGGCATTCGCTGCATTCTCCAAGCTTCCAAGGTGAGCAAAATCAAAGGTACGACCTGAAGTGTGGAAAAGACCGAACCCAAAGCCAAAGTGCCTATAGGCTTGGCATTCCAGTAGAAATTGTGTGAAATCCCCAGCAATCCCGAACCCAAAAACAGCAACGCAGCAAGATAAACGACTTTGGTCACCGCCTGCCGATTGACCAAGCCCATCATCACCATCATGTAGCCGACGATGATCGTGGTGAACACCTCAAAGAAGGCTTCCACCCACATATGCACCACCATCCATCTCCAAAAATCGGCCACCACAAAGTTGGTCTCTGGACTGGCCACGAAACCGGATACCAGCAAAATTAAAATGCACACAACCGCATAGACCAGCCAATTGGGCAGTTCCCAGGGCTTGGCTTTGGCCATCACGCCTTTTAGTCCCCGATAGACAATCACGGCCCATAAGGCAAAAACCGCCAAAAGCATGTATTGATACAGTCTTCCCAGCTCCACAAATTCCCAACCTTGGTGACCCAACCATCTGGAGAGGTTGCCCAGCATTCCCATCGGGCCCATGTAAATTCCGATTACCGATCCGGCAACCAAAACAAAGAAGATGGCGAAAAGCAAATTGATCAGCCGGAGTTGACCTTTGGGCTCGCCTTTGGCCAAGAGAGGAAGTATAAAAAATGATATTCCTACCCAACAAGCTGAAATCCAATACAGGGAAACCTGAACATGCCAGCTGCGGGAAATCGTCACCGGAATCAACGCCTGAAGATCAAATCCAAAGAAAGATGTGAACCCCACAAAATCATGCACAGTGAGCACTCCAGCCAATACTTGGATCAAAAACAACAGAATGGCGACATAGAAAAACTTAAAGGTGGCCCGCTGGGTCGGTGTGGGTCGGAAAGTTCTCACTTTCTCCTCTGTTACCATTTCCGAGGCACCTTTGGCATAGTATTCTTCCGTCAGCTGCTCAAACTGCCCGTAGTAGTACATCACGGCTCCCAATCCAAGCACTAAGCCAAATAATCCCAAGATACTCCAAAGCATGGTGGAAGCGGTTGGGGTGTTGCCTGCCTCAGGGTCAAAGGGCCAGTTGTGGGTGTAGCTGTACGTTTCTCCTGGTCGGGATACGCTGCACACCCAAGCACCCCAATAGAAAAACTTGCTCAGTTGCTCGATTTCCTTGGGGTCCGTCAGATAGCCGGAAGGCTTGAAGGCTTCATGAAATTCCGGATCCCGAAAAACCCGCTGATAAAAGGTATTGATTTCATTGGCTGCAAAAGTTTGAGCATCACTCAATACAGCTTGATTGTCTTCCTCCCGGTACCGGTTTTCTTTGATTTCCTGCTTGACCAGTTCTTCGATACCCGCTTGGGCAACCGGATTTGGCTCGATTGGAGATTGCACCTTGTAAAACTTTTTCATGGACTCGGCCATTTCGTGCAGCGTTTGGGCGGTAAAGTCTGGTCCACGCAGAGCCCCGTCACCAAACATGCTTCCGTATTCCATCAGTGCATAGCGATGAAAAACCTCCTGTCCGGCCAAAATGTCTGCCTTCGAGATGACCACATTTCCTCTTGAATCCACATAATCCGGGATCGGAGGGGCTTCATTGTAGGTCTGATAGCCAATGAAAATCAAGCCGCTGATACTCACGGTGAAGATCAGGAGAAAGGGAAGCCACCAGTTTTTGGGCTTCATCAGGTAGGTTAGGAAGCTGGGTTCTGTCTTCATGGATGGGTGGGTAAAGGGTTATTTCATATTTAAGACTATTTATTCTTAATTAAGATAAAAAAATTTCATTCATCCAAGCGGACTTCTTGGGTTCGGATTTTTTCACCCAAAAGAGCCAGGCTGGTTTCGGAGAAGTTATGTTGGAGTTTCGTTTTCACCTCTTTCCAAAAATCATGCACAGGGCAGGGCTTAGCTGAGCCACAGTGGGGCAATCCGATCAGGCATTTGTCAAAGTAATCGTCTCCTTCTAGAGCCTTGATCACGTCGATCAGCATGATTTCCTCGGCAGGTTTTGCCAAGGCAATTCCTCCGGAAGGTCCTCTGTAGGAGGTGAGAATGCCCCTTTCGGTGAGTTCACGGAAGATTTTGGTGACGAAGTGAAAGGACAGACCCAAATCATCCGAGATCTGTCGGATGCTCAGATACTGATTTTCCGGTGGATAGGCTACCAGGTAAAGCAAGGCACGAAGACCGTATTTTCCGACTTGGGAGAGGGCTTTCAAGTGATAATCAATTGTTTTTTTTGAATGCCGATAAAAGATTTTTTCACGAGTGTGAGATGGAATCTTTCGGACACTTTAATCTATTTAAGAGTAATAAGTCCGAAAATAGAAGAAGTTTATTTACAATTCAAAACGCCATTTGATTTTTCCACCCGATTTTTTTTGATAAACTGAGGGTTTGTTAGTCAATTGCAAGCTGATATCCTTCCCTGAATCATTAATATGAATTTCCATTGGAGCCCTCTATTTAATCAGCTCGAAATCGGAGTTCTTCTCACGGACTCCAGATTTGGAGTCCTGCATGCCAATAGAGCTGCCGGGGAATTATTCGGAAAGGATATCTTGGGGATGGATTTCAGTACCTTTTTTCTCAATGTGGAGTGGTTTGGGGAAGGGTTTTTCAAAGAGGAGTTTTCAAAGAAATCCATCGTCACCCAAGTCAGAGTGGATGAATCCAAGGTGATGACCGTGAAGCTCCATTCTGAAAAAGTCGAATCCGAGGACCAGCTGATCTGGACAGTGACTCCGATCAAAACGATCGATGCGAAGGAGGATTTACCGACCAGATTTGCCTCTACCCATGTGGGGAATTGGGAGTATGATGTGACTAAATCCATACTTGAATTGGATGATGTGGCCAAATCCATCCATGGACTCAGGTTCAAAGATCAGTTGACACTCGATGAAGCCAAGCAGATGTATTCCTTTGGTAATTCCAAAAAGCAGATTTTCGATAGTTTTTCAGCTTGTCTGGTTCAGGGGAAGGCTTTCGATAGTGAATTTGAAATACTGGATGCCAAGGGGAATCACCGATGGATCAGATCCACGGGAAAGGCCCTTCGACAGGCCGATGGACTGATTACCAAGCTCTATGGGACGGTTCAGGATATCACGGATGTGCATGAGAAGTCCAGAATTTTTGAATCCGTGTCTGAGTTTCTGCCTGGCTTCGTGATTCGATATACCTCCCAAAATGAAGGTGAGGAAAAAGTGTCCTTCTATGGAAATAAAGTTCCCAAATACTTTTCGCTTTACAGTGATACGGTGTATGACGCCCACGTTTTTTGGTCTCAGTTGAAGGATGAAGATGCTGACATGTTAAAAGAAAAACTGCAGGCTGACACTTTGGACAGGGCTACTTTTTTTGCCGAGATCAATCTTGCCACACACTGCAATCTCCGGGTTTTTCAGACCTGGTGGACACTGAGGAGTACTAAAAAACGAAAAGTATGGGAGGCTGTTTTCCTGGATTTTACCGATCAGATGCGTGCCAGAAAGCAGCTGCTGAGATCTGACGAACGCTTCCAAAAGCTGGTCTCCAGTATGGATGATCTTATTTTTACTCTTGATCCGGAGTTTAGGCACACAGGGATTTTTGGGAAAAGTCTGGAGAAAACCGGCCTTACCGAGGAATTTTTCCTTGGAAAAACAGCCGCCGATATCTTTGGACCTGACGCCGCTTCAGTTCATCAGATTCCCAACCAAAAGGCATTCAAAGGGGAAAATGTCCAATACGAATGGTCTGTGGGATCGGGTCATGAACAGCGCTGGTTTCTTACCCGGTTGGTCCCTATGACGGAAGAGGATGGAAGTATTTTTGGGATCGTGGGAATCGCTACCGATATCACAGCCAAAAAGAAACTGGAAGTAGAAATGTCCTTGGCCAACGCCCGCTATGAGCTGGTCAATAAGGCGACCAATGAAGCGATTTACGACTGGGATTTGGAAAATGACGCACTTTTCTGGGGAGGGAGTTTTGACCGGATTTTAGGTCACAATGACCACGAGGGCCATATTTTTTCTATCAAAGATTGGGAAAGCTGGTTATATCCTGAGGATCTTCCCCGCATCAGTGCCAGTCTGGAAAAATTCCTGAATGATCCGTCCAAAAGTCAGTGGGTAGCTCAATATCGTATCAAAAATCATCGAAGACGCTACTTCTATGTCTTGGAAATGGGCTATGCAGTTCGCAACTCCCAAGGTGAGGTGGTCCGAATGATCGGTTCGATCCGGGATGTCAATCACGAGGTGATTCTTAAAAATCGTCTGAAATCTTCCTATCAGCGCCTCAGTGAATTTCGAAAAGCATTAGATCAAAGCACCAATATTATTTTGACGGACTTGGATGGGATAATTCTGGATGCCAATCAAAGTACAGTCGAGCTCTCGGGCTATTCCAAAGAAGAACTGATCGGCTCCCATACTCGGGTCAACCGCTCTGGATATCACCCAAAGGAGTTTTATCAAACGATGTGGAATACCATCAAAGCCGGAAAAGAGTGGAAAGGGGAACTGAAAAACCGCAGAAAGGACGGGTCGCATTATTGGGTGTTTACTACCATATTTCCGCTGAAGGATAAGTTTGGAAATGTGTATCGCTTCCTAGCCGTCCGCACGGATATTACCGAGCAAAAAGAGGCCCAGGAGAAGATTTTTCAGTCTTTCGAAAAAATCAAAGCCTCCGAAAAGAAATACAGCGATCTATTTCATTTTAGCCCCTTGCCTATGTGGGTTTTTGATTTGGATACCCTCCGGATGCTTGATGTCAATGAGGCCGCGCTGACCAATTATGGCTATGATCGGGATGAGTTTGTCGGAATATCGATTTTTGATTTTCGACCGGAAGATCAAGTGGGCACGATGAAGGAGTTTTTGGAGAAAAATCCGGGCAATTTTACCGTTTCCAAAGAAAAATTCATTCACCAAAAGAAATCAGGGGAGCAGATGATTGTTGAGATTTTTTCGATTCCCATCGAGTTTGAAGGGAAGTTAGCTCAGCTCGTACTGGCCAACGACGTGACCACTACCGTGCGCTATTTGGAAAAAGTGGAGGCCCAAAACAAAATCCTCAAGGACATCGCTTGGACGCAATCTCACATCGTGCGTGCGCCACTGGCGCGTCTGATGGCGATTGTCCAGCTGATCAAAGACGGGATTGTGGATCTCGACGAATTGAACCAATACCTAGGTTTATTGGATTCCTCTGCATTGGAATTAGATCAGGTGATCCGGGAGATCTCAGAAAAAGCGAATAAGCTGGAAAATTAATTCTCCAAAATTTTGCATCGGTTATTTTTGTTTTTATTTTTGTTAGTAAACACTAACTAACCAAAAAATGATCTCCGAGCGGCAAAAAGAAATCATCGATGCGGCGGGTAAAATCCTGACCGAATCAGGTATCGGAGGACTTACAACCAAGAAACTTGCATTGGAAATGGGATTTTCTGAGGCAGCGATTTATCGGCATTTTCCGAGCAAGGAAGCCATCACGCTAGCTATGCTGGAATATCTCCGGGAGAATATGCATGGTCGGCTTTCTGCCCTTAGTGCTAATCTGGGAGTAGAAGAGCGGTTCAAAGCTATTTTTTTCAGTCAGTTTTCCTTTTTTACCCGAAATCCCCACTTTGTTGTTGCTGTGTTTTCGGATGGGCTTTGGGAAGAAAGTGACCAAATCAATCAGGCCATTTTGGCTTTGATGCAGACCAAAATGGCGTTTTTGCTGCCTTTGATTACGGATGGTCAAAGTAATGGGACTTTCAAGTCGGATGTTTCTGCAGAGCAATTGGTGCATTTGGTGTTGGGGGCATTTCGCCTTCAAATGTTCAAATGGAGAGTATCCGGATTCAGCTTTGACTTGAATGCATCGGGCACCCAACTTATCGAATCAATTTTAACCGTGATTAAGAACTAAAAAAATTTAACTCTAAATGTTAGTAAATACTCACAAACAAATCTTCCTTTATCTATTTCTCTTCCTTTTGATAGGAGAGATCAAAGCACAGGAATGGACTCTTCGGCAGAGTATCGATTCGGCGATGCAATACAATAAGACGTTGCAAATGGCTGTTAATCAGAGTTCTTCTGCTGAGTTGAAAAATCAGGAATCCAAGAGTCAGTGGCTGCCCAAAATCATGGCGAGTGCTGACTATAAATATTTCACGCAACTTCCCTATCAGATTCTTCCCCAAGCTGCTTTTGGTGGACCTGAGGGAGTGTTTCGTGCCGTGCAGTTTGGCGTGCCGCATACCATCATGGGCAATCTCAATCTTCGCATGCCCATCTACGATCCGCAGTTGATGGCTGGAATTCAGGTTTCGGAATCTTTTCAAGAGTTGAGCAAGTGGCAGCAGGTCAGAACCGAAGAGCAGATTTATCTGGAAGTATCCAACCTCTACTTCAATGCACAGATCGTGAAAAATAAGCTGACTTTTCTCCAAGACAATCAAGTCAATGGGCAAAAGCTTGAGAGGAATGTGCGTTTGCTTTATGAACAGAAGCTTTCCAGCCGAACCGATTTGGACAAAGTGATCCTTCAAAATCAGCAGCTGGAATCCCAGATTTTCCAGCTTCAAAGTCAATATGTGACGATCCTTCAGCAGCTCAAGTTGGTCATCGGTCTGCCGCTAGATCAATCCATCGAAGTGGTGTCAACGATTCAAATCGAGGAATCCGAAATTCCCAATCCAGGGCTGACCTCAGACCTTCGGATTCAGGAAGTGCGAGAGAAAATGCTCGGACAAGAACTCAAAGCCATCAAAAATTCCCGGATTCCCAGTATAAACTTAGTTGCCAACTATGGCACCACAGGCTTTGGATACCGTGGAGAGCCGGAGTCCTTTTTGGATTTCTATCCACAGAGTTTTCTGGGAGCACAGGTGAGTTTTCCAATTTTCAACGGGACAGTCACTTCCAAGAAAATCCGCCAAAAGGAACTCGAACTCACCAATGCCAGCCTTCAGAAATCCCTGATAGCCGATCAGACTCGAGTGCAATATGAAGCTGCATTGCGACTGCAGGCTACTGCTAAAAAGCAAATCGAAACGACCCAGTATCAGATCGGACTAGCTCAGTCCATTTACGATAAGTCCATCCTTTTGCAGCAGGAAGGATTAGCCACCTTGACCGATATTCTTCTTGCCGATCAATCCCTTCGATCTGCTCAACAAGCCCATCTCGATGCGATGGTCGAGTACCTCAGAGCCACCCTCGAACTCAAAAAATCATCTGCTACTCTACTCAATTGATTGAACAATGAAAAAGATACTCATTTATATCATCCCATTGGCCCTCTTCGCAATTGTAGCGGTCCGGCTGGTATCCAACAAGAAAACCACCCAAGAGCGGGTCTATGTCTATGACAAAGAACAAACCGTTCCCGTTTTTGCGGTAAAAGTGTCCGAAGGTCAGCTGGATAATCAGCGGGGCTTTTCCGGGGTGATTGAGCCGATCCGCGAAAGTAAAATCAGTGCCGAAGTACAGGGAAAAGTGACCCGAGTGGCTGTGGAAGTCGGTCAGAAAGTAGCGGCTAATCAGGTACTGGTGCAGCAGGATGTGGCTTTACTTCAGCTGCAGCTCAAGGCAGCCGAGGTGCAAAAAGGCGGTCTCGAAGCGGATCTCAAGCGGTATCGGATATTGGTCGAAAATGAAGCTATTCAGGGGATTCAGCTCGAAAAAACAGAGCTAGCCTTGGCAGGATTGGAAGTCCAACTGGCCACCTTAAAAGAACAAATCGCCAAATCATCGATCCGAGCTCCTTTTGGGGGAATCGTCACCGCTAAAATGACCGAGGCCGGAGATTTTGCTGCGCCTGGAAAGCCTTTGATTCAGGTGACAGATCTCAGTCGGGTAAAGTTGACAGTTCAGATTCCTGAAAGCGGCCTGAATTATTTCCAGTCAGGCAGCTCGCAGCTTGTCACGATTAATTCACTTTCTAAGGAAATCCCCGCACAAGTGACTTTGGTGGGAAGTAGAGGATCCATTGGCAACAGCTTTCCGGTAGAGTTGACCTTTGAAAATACTCCGGATCAAGCTGTGAAAGCAGGGATGTTTGGTGAGGTTGTGGTGAAAAACGGAGAAAATTCAGGAGGATTGATTATTCCTTCTTCGGCTTTGGTGGGTTCCGAATTTGAGCCTCAGGTCTATGTGATTCAGGATGGAAAAGCCAAACTCCGAGCTATCCAAATCGCGAAGCGAGTGGGTGATCAACTCCTTTTGAAAAGCGGAATCAAACCCGGTGATGTGGTCATTGTCGGTGGCTTGGTCAATGTATTTGAAGGAGCAAATGTGGAACCCAATTTTTCTTCTGAGCGATGAACATTACCTCCATATCCATCAATCGGCCCTCGCTGATCATCGTAATGTTCAGTTTATTTGTCCTCTTGGGATACATTGGCTTTACCAATCTGTCCTATGAACTGATGCCGGATTTCAATCAGCCGGTGTTGGTCATCAAGACGGGCTATCCCGGTGCTTCGCCCGATGAGGTCCAGTCTTCAGTGTCAGAGAAAATCGAGGACGCACTATCCAACTTAGAGGGCGTAGATTATCTGGTCACCAAGTCCATGCCCAATGCTTCAGTCGTGATTGCCAACATGAATTATGGAGTCGATCTCGATCAGGCCATGCAGGATGCGCAGCGCTACATGGACAATATTTCCAAGGACCTGCCGGAGGATGTGCTTTCTCCGGTGATGACCAAGGTTTCGCCCAATGATCTTCCGATCATGTCCATCACTTCTACCAGCGACTTGGAATCCAAGGTGTTTTATCAGAAAATGGTGGATGATTTTATCCCTCAGATTCAGCAATTAAAAGGAGTCGCAGAAATCACCGTGCTCGGAGGAGAGCAGCGGGAGATTCAGGTCAAAGTGAATCCTGAAAAGTTGCGGTACTACCAGATTTCCCTTCCTCAAGTGGTGGAAGCGATCAATCGAGCGGGCTTGGATGTGCCTGCCGGAAATGTGCAGACAGATCAGATTCAAAATGCGGTACGTCTGAGTGGCAAGTTCAGTGATTTGGAAGAAATCGAGCAGGTTCAAGTCGCGATGCCCATGCCGGGTTCTCCGATCTATGTTCGGGATTTGGCGGTGGTCAAAGATGGTACCAAGGAAATCACTTCGGTCAGCCGATTCAACGGCAAGGAAGGAATCGGTCTTTTGCTCAAAAAGCAAGGAGATGCCAATGCAGTGGATGTTTCGAAAGCTGTCCGGGACAAACTTTCCCAAATCGAAACACAATATGAGTCAGCAGGTGTGTCTTTTGTCATCGCTGATGACAGCACCGACAATACCATCGCTGCAGTAAATGCTGTGGTTTTTGACTTGGTTTTAGCAGTGATCTTGGTGGCTTTGGTCATGCTCCTCTTTTTGCGAAGCTTCAGAAATTCCCTGATCGTATTGGTCGCTATTCCCACTTCCTTGGTGACCGCTTTTGCGGTGATGTGGCTTTTGGGCTATACGCTCAATCTGATGACTTTGCTTGCTATGTCTCTGATTATCGGGATTTTGGTGGATGATGCGACGGTGGTTTTGGAGAATATTCAGCGCCATTTGGATATGGGAAAAGACAAGAAGTCGGCGGCTATGGATGGTCGGATGGAAATTGGCTTTTCAGCGCTGTCCATCACACTCGTGGACGTAGTGGTTTTCTTACCGATCCTGTTCCTTCAGGTTTTTGTAGCCGATATGCTCAAGCAGTTTTCGGTAGTGGTGATTACCTCGACCATGACCAGTTTGCTGGTTGGGTTTACGCTAACACCCTGGATGGCTTCCCGTATTGGCAAGGCTGAGGATCTGAGTCCTACTAATGCTTTTAACCGATTTTTGATTGGCTTTGAGCATCAGTTGGACCGGTTTATTGCTTGGTATGGCCGACAGTTGACTTGGGTGCTAAATCATAAGTTGGCTTTCACCGGTATAGTCATTCTGCTTTTCGTGATCACTGGTGTCATGATGAAGCAGGGGATTATCGGTAAGGAACTGATTGCCACCGGAGATCAGGGCAAGTTCAGACTCTATTTGGAATACGATAAATCCACAAGTGTCAAAGAAAATAACCTCCGCACGCTTCAAGTCGAGCAGTTTCTTTTGCAACTGCCTGAAGTCTCCACGCTTTTTAGCAATGTGGCAGGTCCCACTACCGGCATTGGTAGTTTGGGTGTGGGATTGCCTTATAAGTCAGAATTGACCGTTCAGCTTTTGGACAAAAAGGAAATTGGGGGGCTTACTACCGAAAAATTCATGAAAGAAGTCCGGGAAGAACTCAAGCGGACTTTTCCCGGAATCAGTTTCTCGATGACTGCTTTGGGGCTTGTTCCCCGTTCGGCCCCGATTGAAATGACGCTCAGCGGACCCGATCAGGAGCAAGTAATGCAGGTGGCGAAGGATTTGGCCTTGGTGCTGGAGAATATCCCCGGAGCGGATTACGTCAAATTATCGGTTGAAGAGGGAAGTCCCGAGTATCAGGTTATCCCCGATTCGGACAAATTGCAGCGATTGGGTTTGTCCAATGCCATGTTAGGCTTGACACTCCGCAATGCTTTTGCAGGCAATGAAGACGCGACCCTAACCGAATCAGGTACCGAATATCCCGTACGAATTCAGTTGGATAATTTCAACAGGCAGTCGTACGAGGATGTCAAAAACTTCCAGTTGATTAATTCTAAAGGAATGCCGATTGTGCTTTCGCAGGTGGCGGATGTGGTTCAGGCAGACTCTCCTTCGCTTTTGGAAAGAAAAGACCGACAGCCTGCGGTGACTTTGACTGCCGATGCCTTGGGAAGACCTTCTGGCACGGTAGCGGATCAGGTGGTGGCATATCTTAAAGAGCATCCACTTCCCGAAGGAATCAGCCTGGTATGGGGTTCAGATATCAAGCGGCAAAATGACAGTTTTGGTGCTTTGGGACAGGTTTTGTTGATTTCGTTTTTGCTGATCTACCTGATCATGGTCGCGTTGTATGACAGCTTTGTGTATCCGTTTGTGGTCTTGTTTTCTATCCCGGTGGCAGTCATAGGAGCGATGCTGGCACTCAACCTGACGATGAATAACCTGAGTTTATTTGCTCTTTTGGGGTTGATTATGCTGATGGGCTTGGTGGCCAAAAATGCAATATTGATCGTGGATTTTGCCAATCAGCTGAAGGAAAAAGGAATTCAGACCCGGGAAGCGCTGATTGAGGCCGGGAAAGGGAGGATGCGTCCCATTCTAATGACTACCCTATCAATGGCGATCGGAATGCTGCCTATAGCTCTTGCTAGTGGTACTGGGAGCGAGTGGAAAAATGGTCTCGCGTGGGTGATCATCGGTGGATTGATTTCTTCCTTGATTTTGACAGTTTATCTCGTGCCAATGGTCTATGAATCTATCGATCGATTAAAGGATAAATTTCAAAAACGGAAAAAAATTCAACCGATTAGTCCGGTGTCTTCCGACTAAGATTTAGCTTAATTCAACTGTGGCGGTGCCTTGGGGACTACGCTTAGCGTCTTGGAAGCAAACAAAATCGCCTGAACTATCAGCACCATTACAACTAAGAGGGCGATTTCGAGTTGAGAGTGTGCAGCATCGGAGGAGAAGATTTGGCCCGATCTACTGATTAGATTTTGAGCTTCTTTGACTTGGATTTCGGAAAGGATTTTCAGTTCAGTCAGGGCTTCCTGTAGGGTTGCTTGACTATTCTTCCTTTCCGGGATCCCCTGGAAAATGGCCCAAGTCATTTTTTCAAATCGGTCAAAATGAATTTTTTCTTCTTTGGTGAGTTGGGTCTCCAGATAGTTAAGGTTGATTTGTTCGATTTTCTGCCAATGCGAATAAAGAAGGGATTCTTGAAAATCAGAACCGCTTTCCAAAATCAGTCCAATCGAATGAAGTTCGTCCGAGAGCTGCAAAATGTAGCTCTCGGCGATCAATCTATCCTGATACATCGAATCAAGAACCTTCTGTAGTTCACGGGATTGGGACCGCTCGCTGAGGTTGTTGACCAAAATCAGACAGATCAGCCCTGTCAAAAGCAGGGAGATCTTGGCTTTTCCGCGTATTTGGTAAGTCCATTTCATTTCAGGATTGTTTCGGTGGCAGAGGTCGATCTGAGTGGTTTTTCAACCCGGATGATTTGTAGCTTTTTCAGTCCACCTGGAAGAGTCCATTCCACAGTCATGCCTTGCCTGAAGCCGATCAGTGCCACCCCGAGCGGACTGAGAATGGAGATTCTGTTTTGCTTGAGGTCTGCTTGATGAGGCAACACAAGCTGCAGGTTCATGAATTTACCACTCAGGAGTTCCAGCACCTCAAATCGGGAGTTGAGTTGGATGATGTCTTCTGAAATTGCTTCATCAGAAATGATTTCGGCAGATTTGATCTCTTTTTGGAGAAGACTTACTTCTTTTCCTTTCAGACGGGAAGGAAGATTTTGGAGTAGGGAATGGATAGTTTTATAGTCTGAGTTTGTCAGAATAGGTTTCATCAGTAGTAATTTTTGAAAGGTATAGGTAGCCACACCACTGCGGTTACCTGCTGGAAAATTTGGAGCGTGATTTAGCCCTCCGTTTAGAATACGGAGGGAAAAGTGATAAAAGCCCTACTGTGACACACTACCATCCTCTTAACCCAGTTCATGAAAGAACCTTCTACGGGCGAAAAGTGGGAAGATGGAAGTTGATGAGTTTTCATATTGATTTTAAGGTAAGCAAAGTTACCACAATATCCCATCGTTTGCTAGAGGATGTAATTCTGATGCCAACTCGAATTGGGAGATGATGGCAACACGGTGGCAGGGTGGAATTTTTTTAAAAAATATTACAGGATATTTTTATCCTTTATTAAAATTCATATACATTTGGGATAACAATTCAGCACGAGATGTTTTCCAAAGCCTGTAAATACGCCATCAACTCTATGGTTTTCCTGGCCACACTGCCGGAAGGTCAGGAGCGTGCAGGTCTCAAGGACATTGCTTTTGCGACCAACTCCCCGGAAGCATTTACTGCCAAAATTCTCCAGACTCTGGTCAGAGAAAATCTGCTTTTGTCGATCAAAGGGCCTAATGGAGGCTTTGAAATCAGCGAAGAGGGTCGTAAAACTCCCCTTTATCGCATCGTACAGGTGATTGATGGCGACTCCATTTTTACAGGCTGCGCACTTGGCCTTCAAGAGTGCTCGGAGAAGCACCCCTGTGCAGTCCATCACAAATTCAAAGCTATCCGGGATCACCTGACCGGTATGATGATGACCACCACACTTCAGGATATGGCATTGGGCATAAATACCGGAATCAGTTTCTTAAAGACATAAAAACACCTAATTAAAAGATAATTAAATCCCTTAATTTCCAAGCAAAATGGCAACTATCGAAGAGAAAAAAGTAGGCAAAATCGTAGCGGAAAACTTCCGAACTGCAAAAGTTTTCACGGAGTATGGGATTGACTTCTGCTGCAAAGGCGGAATCAAACTCTCAGATGCCTGTAGTACGCGGGGCCTGAATGTAGATGAAGTAGTCGAAAAACTGGAAACTATCATGCAAGTGGCCGACCAAAGTCCCTATCAGGAAATGTCCCTCAGTCAATTGATCGATCATATCGTGGGTGTTCACCATAAGTATGTGGAGGAGACTATTCCGGCATTGAAGTTTTATGTGGAAAAAATTGAGCGGGTTCACGGAGACCGTCATCCGGAATTAACACTCATCCGCCAAGAGTTTTTCGAAGCCGCAGATGCGCTAACCATCCATATGAGAAAGGAGGAATTTGTGCTCTTCCCTTACATCAAAGCGATGGAAGAGGCCAAAACCAACAGCTTCCCGCTTTCAAAGCCACATTTTGGACATATCGAAAACCCGATATCCATGATGGAGGAAGAGCATGACACGGAAGGGGAGCGTTTTCGAAGAATTGACTCCTTGACACAGGGTTATACTGCGCCAGCGGATGCCTGTCAAACTTACCGGGTAGCATTTTCTATGCTGCAGGAGTTTGAGCAGGATTTACATACCCATATCCACTTGGAAAACAATGTGTTGTTTCCAAAAGCTATGGTGCTTTATTCAGAATTAAATTCTTAAATTATAACATCCTTTTAGTTCGAATATCATGAGGATTTCAAAACCAAACGAGCTCTTTATTCGCATCTGGAACCGATGGGCGGTAGGATTTTTCCTGATCGCTGCGCTTTTCGGGGTGACCATGAGAGCATTTCACATCGTGGAAATCCCTGTTCTCGAATACCGTCATATTCTCCATACCCATTCTCATATAGCCCTCTTGGGATGGGGATTTATGATGCTGATCGGAACCATGATATTTGAGCTGGAAGGAAAACAAAACTTTGGGAAAAAATACGGGTGGCTATTCATCGCCTTGCTGGTTTCCCTACTCGGAATGTTGTTCTCCTTCCCAGTGCAGGGCTATGGAGTAGTGAGTATTTCCTTTTCCACCTTGTTTGTGCTCCTTTCTTATGCATTCATCTTCAAGCTTTGGAAGACCCTTGGGCAAAAAGAAAACACCACTGGAATTCGGCTGATTCGATGGTCTCTGATCGGGTATCTGATCTCAACCTTAGGCCTATGGGCTTTGGGGCCTGTGACGGCCACTTTGGGAAGAATGCATGAAATGTATTTCATGACCATTCAGTGGTTTTTGCACTTCCAGCTCAATGCTTGGTTTGTACTCGGCACGCTCGGTTTGATCGTTTTTTTTGCAGAAAAAAGAGGTATTAAGATCTTATTTTCTGGTAATCAAGAAATGGTCTTGCTCGGATCTATCCTGCTTACTTATGCTTTGGTGGTCACTTGGGCTGCGCCTTCTCCGATGTCATTTTGGATCAATTCGGTGGCAGTAGTACTTCAGGCGGTAGCCTATTTCATGGTGCTTCGCAAAATCTGGAAAGCCCTTCCTCACCTCGAGCTGACCCGATTTGTCCGAGGGATGATCTACTTGGCTATGGTTAGTCTGATCGCTAAAGCTATTCTTCAGTTGCTGTTGGTGGTGCCTGCGGTTGCGGTCATTTCTTACACGATCCGAATGTTTGTGATCGGATTTCTCCATCTGGTTCTGCTGGGAGCAATGACTTTCGGCTTGGCAGGATTAGCGATGGCTGAGGGTCGTTTACCGCTGAGTCCACTGTCCAAAATCGGTTGGGTACTTGTGGCGCTGGGTTTTGTGGGTACGGAGCTTTTGCTCTTTGGTCAGGGGACGATGGTCTGGCTTGCACTGGGCTATTGGTCTTGGTATCATACAGCGCTATTTATACTAGCTGCTCTGTTCCCTTTGGGGCTCTTAATCGCTCTCCTCAGTCTATTTGAGACCGTTTCCAGTCCCAATCCCTTTATAGAATTTCCCTCAATTACAAATCAAACCAAATCCCAAACTATGAAAAAAGCGATGATCTGGTCCATGGGCATCGTAGCGATGCTCCTGACCTCATGCGGTGGAGGAAGTGAATCACAATCTTCCTCTACCGGTACTTCGGCACCTGCCGAAGAAGCTGCGGCACCTGCAGCTGATCCCAAAGGAATCGGGGAAGTGAAAAATGTGGATCTGGGTACAGGCATCGATCCTGCTTTGGCTGATAAAGGCAAAGCTATCGTGGACATGAAGTGTACCGCCTGTCACCAGCTGAATGACAAGCGTTTGGTGGGCCCGGGATTCCAAGGGGTCACCAATCGTCGACGTCCAGAGTGGATCATGAATATGATTACCAATGTGGATGTGATGCTGGATCAAGATCCTGAAGCTCAAAAGCTTCTCGAAGAGTGCCTTACCCGAATGCCCAATCAAAATATTTCTCTGGATGATGCCAGGGGTATTTTGGAATACATGAGAGTAAATGATGAAGAAAAGAGCGGTCAGCGCGATGCGGCCGTGAAATAACCCAGTTAAACTATAATCCAAATGAAAACACACAAATGGCTACTTGCTGCAGGGCTTCTAGCGGCGGCGGTAGCACCAGGATGTAAGCCCAAAGGTGCCCAAAGTGCCATCACGGGCGATTCTGCCTCCAAAGTCTATGTGGCACCGGGAGAGCATGACGAGTTTTACAATATCGTCTCGGGCGGTTTCAACGGTCAAATGTCCGTCGTGGGACTTCCTTCCGGTCGGGTTTTGAAAATTCTCCCCGTTTTCTCCGTCCACCCGGAAAACGGCTGGGGATATTCCGAGCAATCCAAACCGATGCTGAATACCTCCAATGGTTTCGTGCCTTGGGATGACTTGCACCACATCGCGATCTCTACGACTAATGCGGAACATGACGCTCGCTGGGCTTTTGGCAATGCCAACAACACTCCCCGTATCGCACGAGTGGATCTGAACACCTTTAAGACTGTAGAAATCATAGAGATTCCCAATTCGGCTGGTAACCACTCCTCACCGTTCATCACTCAAAATACCGAGTATGTAGTGGCAGGAACCCGTTTCTCTGTGCCTGTAGGGGATGATCAGGACGTATCTATTGATTCTTACAAAGACAATTTTAAAGGATACATCTCCTTTATTGGAGTAAATCAGGAGACCGGAGATATGGATCTTTCTTTCCAGATCGAAGCTCCTCCGTTCAACTTTGACTTGGCCCGTGCCGGAAAAAACAAATCCCACGGCTGGTTCTTTTTCTCCACCTACAATACCGAGATGGCCCACACGCTTTTGGAAGTGAATGCTTCGCAAAAGGACAAGGACTTCATCATGGCGGTCAACTGGAAAAAGGCTGAAGAATATGTGAAAGCAGGTCAGGGGGCCAAGAAAAAAGTAAAATATGCCCATAACAAATGGGATGAAGAAACCCACTCGGCTACTTCTACCATCAAGGAAGAAGTGTTGACCTTGGATCCGGCCATTCTCAAGGATATTGTCTATTTCATTCCATGTCCTAAATCTCCTCATGGTACCGATACCGACCCGACGGGAGAATACATTATTGGTTCAGGAAAATTGGCTGCGATTATTCCGGTATTCTCCTTCACCAAAATGCTAGCTGCGATTGAAAACAAGGATTTCGAAGGTGATATCAACGGAATGCCCGTGCTGAAGTACGAGTCAGTACTGCACGGAGAGGTCGAAAAGCCAGGCTTGGGACCATTGCACACTGAATTTGACGGCAAGGGAAATGCCTACACGTCCATGTTTGTGTCTTCCGAAATCGTGAAGTGGAATATCGAAACACTCCAAGTACTCGATAGAGCTCCTACTTATTATTCTGTGGGTCACTTGAGCATTCCCGGTGGACCTACCGGCAAGCCACACGGAAAATACCTCGTCGCATACAATAAAATCACCAAAGACCGATACCTGCCTACCGGGCCTGAACTCGCTCACTCCGCACAGCTATACGATATCTCCGGAGATAAAATGCAGCTGCTTTTGGACTTCCCGACCATCGGTGAACCGCACTATGCAGAGTCTTTCCCAGCTTCTCTGATCAAAGACCGTCAGGTGAAATTCTATCCGATCGAGAAAAACCACAGCCCTTACGCACTCAAAGGAATCAATGACGCCCGAGTGGAGAAAAAAGGCAATCAAGTACACGTGTACATGACTTCTATCCGATCCAACTTCAGACCTGACAATATCGAAGGGGTCAATGTGGGGGATGAAGTTTACTTCCACGTGACCAATCTCGAGCAGGACTGGGATGTACCGCATGGATTTGCGATAAAAGGCGCCAATACCGCCGAGCTGTTGATCATGCCGGGTGAGACTGCTACCCTGAAGTGGGTTCCTGACCGAGTCGGAGTGTTCCCATTCTATTGTACCGACTTCTGTTCGGCACTTCACCAGGAGATGCAGGGCTACTTGAGAGTTTCTCCTAAGGGAGCTAATGTCCCCCTGAAGTACTCAACCGGAGTCTCTGAATAAAAATTAACTCTAGAGGCGGTTACGAAACCCGTTGTCACATTGAGCGAAGTCGAAATGTGGTTGTACTTGGTACGATTGCCCTCGACTCCGCTCAGGCTGACAACTCGGCCACAAAAAACAGCCTCTATTTCTCCCCCTTAGTCATGAAATCCCTCAGCAATACCAACCGAATTCTCATTTTAGTCGCTGTGCTGACCTTGATTCCGGCCTATTTCACTCCGCTTTGGCAGATCAGTCTATGGGCACCTCAGTATCCGGAAGGACTGAATATGAAAATCTGGATCGACCACCTCAGTGGTAATGTGGATCAGATCAATGGAGTCAACCACTACATCGGCATGAAGCATATCGGAGTGGAGATGTTTCCAGAATTCACCTACCTCAAGTATGTCATGGGAGCGATTATCGGATTGGGTGTTATTTTTTTCCTGCTTGGGAAAAGGTGGTCACTCTATTCCTTTCTCGGACTCTTGACCTTATTTGGTATCGCCATTCTGGTGGATATGTACCGCTGGGGCTATGAATACGGGCATGAGCTAGACCCCAAGGCTGCCATCAAAGTGGAAGGTATGGTTTACCAGCCTCCGCTGATTGGATACAAACAACTCTTAAACTTTCTGGCTTACTCCGGTCCGGATACCGGCAGCTGGATACTTATGGGTGGAGTAGGCCTATTGATGCTTGCTGTTTTCCTCGATTGGAAAGGAAAATAAAACCCAAAACCTGACCTAACGACCTTTAATTAACCCCCTTTGCTATGAACCGATTATGGATTGCACTGATCTCTCTGCTGATATTGGCAGCCTGCAGCTCCGAACCGAGACCTATTGTCCTCGGACAAGACGCCTGCCACCACTGCAAAATGACCCTGATGGATCCCAAGTTTGGAGCCGAACTGGTTACTGACAAAGGCAAGATTTTCATCTTCGATGATGTCAATTGCCTAATGGGGTACATGGATTCCGAGGAAGGGAAAAGCCAGACTTTTAAGCATGTCTTGGTCATGGACTACCTCAATCCCGGCACGCTCATCGATGCCAATTTTGCCCATTACCTCAAGTCTCCCGAGTTTAAAACCCCCATGGCTTCCAATGTCGTGGCTTTCCCCGAATTTGGTCTTTTGGAAGAATTCAAGTCCAAAAATGGCGGTGTGTACCTCGCTTGGGGCGAACTCACCACTCAGTTTAAGTAAGGTCTGAAATCGAAAGTCATGAACCGACTGATCCTATTATTCATCTTCTTGTCCTTCAGCGGATTTTCCGCGGAAGGGGCCAAGATCGTTCTCAAGCCTGGCCAATCCATCCAAGCTGCGGTAGATCGGGCTGCTGCCGGTGATACCTTGCTTTTTTCTCCAGGAACGTATCAAGCATCAGCGGTCACGATCCGCAAGCCCCTGAGTCTGATCGGAGAAAACTACCCGGTGATGGATGGGGAAAACAAGGGCAACATTTTCCTCATTGCAGCTGAAAATGTATTGGTTCGGGGACTGAAATTTATCCGAACCGGAAAGTCAAACATGGACGATTCGGCCGCAATCAAATTCTTCGATTCCAAAAACTGTACTGTGGAAGATAATATCCTGGAGGATACTTTTTTTGGTCTTCACTTTTCCAATTCGTCCAACCTTACGATTCGAAATAATAAAGTCAAAGCTTCAGCTACCCGGGAATTTGAGGTGGGTAACGGCATTCACCTGTGGAAATGCAAGGACAACCTGATTGAGAAAAACGAGGTTTCAGGCCATCGGGACGGGATTTACCTGGAGTTTGTTACTAATTCCCTGGCTAAGGAAAACTTCATCCAAGGAAATATGCGCTATGGCTTGCACTTTATGTTTTCCCATGACAATACTTATCTGAGAAATACCTTCAAAAGAAACGGGGCCGGTGTAGCAGTCATGTACACCAAAAACGTGACCATGCAGGAAAACCGTTTCGAAGAAAACTGGGGCAGCAGCGCTTACGGCATCCTGCTTAAGGACATCTCAGATAGCAAAGTCATCGGAAATACCTTTCAAAAAAACACGGTCGGTATCTACATGGAGGGCAGCAGCCGGATCGATTTCAAGGACAACAACTTCAAAGAAAACGGATGGGCGCTGAAGCTTATGGCGAGCTGTGATCAGAACCTATTTCAGGCCAATAATTTTGCCGGCAATACCTTTGACATCAGCACCAATGGCAATACCGTGCTCAACGAGCTCAAAGAAAACTATTGGGATAAGTACGAAGGCTATGACCTCAACAAAGATAAAATCGGGGATGTGCCTTATCGTCCCATCAATCTATACAGTGTGATCGTCGAAAAAATCCCAGCATCAGTGATGCTATGGCGAAGCTTTATGGTGACGCTTTTGGACAGGATGGAAAAAATTCTGCCCACTATGACTCCGGACGAAATGATCGATCACTCACCTAAAATGCGACCTTATGATTTCGGTTAAAAACATATCCAAAAAGTTTGGCAAGCTGCAAGTTCTGAAGGAATTCAACTTGGAGTTTGAGCTTGGAAACAGTTACGCCCTCATGGGGCCTAACGGCTCAGGAAAAACCACCCTGATCAAAACCATCCTGGGCATGGTGATCCCCGATAGTGGAGACATCACCGTCGCCAGCCAATCTATCAAAGGTGACGTGAGCTATCGCAAACAGATCGGCTATATGCCTCAGATCGGACACTATCCGGCTAATATGAAGATCGGGCAGCTTTTTTCCATGATGAAAGACATGCGTCCGGAGATCAAAACCTATGATTTGGAATTGGTGGAGGCTTTTGGACTGGAGCAGATGAAAGACAAAGCGCTGGGAACACTCTCCGGAGGTACTCGACAAAAAGTCTCCGCCGCTTTGGCTTTCTTATTCAATCCCGATATTCTGATTTTGGATGAGCCCACGGCCGGACTCGACCCGATTGCGGTGGAGGTGCTAAAAGCCAAGATTAAAAAAGAGCGGGAGCAAGGAAAGTTGATCCTGATCACTTCTCATATTCTGAGCGATCTCGAGGAGCTGACCAATCGGGCCATTTACATCTACGAGGGAGAGGTTTTTTTCTCAGATACCATCGAAGAACTCAAAGAAATCACCGGAGAGAGCAAGTTTTCCCCTGCCATCGCCAAACTGATGCAGTGGACCCTAAAAAAAAAGTCAAGTAAACCAATTCTGAGCCATGTTTAAGCTACTCAAATACGCGCTTTACGATATTCTGAAATCCCGCTTTGCGATCATCTACACGGTGTTTTTGGCATTAGTGGCGATTTCGATTTACCAGGTTTCGGATGATCTGAGCAAGGTTTCGCTCAGCCTGATGAATATCATGATCCTGTTTATCCCGCTGATTGCTGCGGTCTTTGCCACCACCCATTTTTACAATAATCTGGAGTTTATCGAATTGATGCTGGCTCAGCCGGTAAAGCGGATTCACGTGTTTCTCAGCCAACTCCTGGCCGTAGTGATTATGCTGAGTTTATCTATTTTACTGGGATTTGGACTTCCTATGATGCTTTGGGGTGCTGATAGCAGTTTGCTGACGCTGCTGGTTGTTGGAGTCGTGTTAAGCTCAGTCTTTGCAGGATTTGCATTTTTGGCAAGCGTACTCACTAGGGACAAGGCCAAAGCCATCGGAATAAGTCTGGCGCTGTGGATTTACTTTTCCTTGGTCTATGACGGCTTGGTCTTGTACATCATTTACAGCTTTGCCGATTATCCATTAGAAAAAGCCACCTTGGCACTGGTCATGCTAAATCCTGTTGACTTGGGAAGAATACTCATGCTGATGCAGTTGGATATTTCGGCCTTGATGGGTTATACAGGGGCTTTTTTCCAACAGTTCTTTTCCAGTGGATCAGGCATTTTAATTGCCACATTTGCCTTGGTGATATGGATGCTTGTTCCAAATTATCTTGCCACCCGGGTTTTTAGAAAAAGGGATTTCTGATAGAGTTAAAGTTCGAAGGATAACTCCTGAGGTCCCTAACTAGGATCCCTAGTGAAGGGATGGAGAAATAGATTCTTATTGCACCCAGAGTTTTGCAGTCACAGATTCTGTCAAAGAACCGATTTTGAGAATGTAAAATCCATCTTTCACGGCTTGGTCTAGGATCAATTCTTTTTGGTTTTCTCCCGGAACGGTAGAGATGGTTTCTTCATAAACCAGGTTTCCGGTAGCTAGATTATAAACTCCCAAAACCATATCTCCACCGGTTCGGGTTTTTAAGATGACATTGGTTTTCCCGACAAAAGGGTTTGGATAGACAAAAGCTTCTGCCTTCGCAGGTGCAGTGATTTCTTTTTGATTGGTGAACCTGACCTTGTCCAAAGCCAATTCCATAAGACCGGAATTTGAAAATCCCTCATTGGTGAAAGAGATCATAACCAGATCAGAAGGGTCCAAGCTTTGGTTGATGCCGGTGGACTCAAAATCCTTGAGAGCTACTTGAACTTGGGACTCTTGTCCTGTAAGTGGTACAGTGAGCGTGTAGTGATCTTCGTATTTGTCCACAGACTTTTTAATCAATCGAATCGCAAGCTCACCAGAACCTTTGGCAGAAAAGCTCAAGTACTCATATCCGGATAAATCAGCAGGAATTCCACCGCCTCGAATCGTCCTGTAAATGGTGCCATAGGTGGAAGTTTGGGCTGACAGATCCACTTTTCTCAAAAGTGGATAATTGGCCGTAGAGTCTTCGGTGGTGCCATTGGATACCGTAAAATCATTCAGGCTGGATCCTTCTGGCAGGTAATAGTTCCATAACCCATCACTGTCAAAGACATAGTCTGTGGTTTGGTTTTTATTTCCTAAAAAGACGGCAGCCTCGGCGTAATCTTTCAAGTCCAGAGTGAAAGTATGCAAGCCTTTGGAAGGTAAGGGGAAAGTAAGTTGTTGGTTGATGATCTCATTGGAGGTCTCTGAAACCTTGGCTTCATAGCTTAGGCTGGCTTCATTTGCCTCTGATTGATTGAGGATTTTTAGGGTGACTTTACCGGGTTCGTTTGGATTTCTGTGACCTTTGGTGATCAAAATCTGGGGAACAGAGACTTGAGTAACCTGGTTTATGGTTCCTTGGAATTTTAGATTATTCAAAAGATCCAGGATCAGCGATTGCAAGAGCTTTCCATCTGCGCTCCAAAATTGGAAGTTGAAATGATCGGGATAAGTTTTGTAATCCTCCAGCAACCAAGCGGACTGCAGACATGATTCCCGATTGCCACCCCTTACCGATCGAATTCACTTCAGTAAGCTATGAGGTGGGGGAAATGGAAGTCAAGGTTTTGGTAGAAATCCATACCATTTACAAGACAGGCGTGGAGGTCGAAGCCATGCATGCGGCCTCAGTGGTGGCATTGACTATGTATGATATGCTCAAGCCCATCGATAAGGGGGTAAGCATCGAACAGATCAAACTGGTAGAAAAGAAAGGCGGAAAATCTGATCGAACCCCAATTCCAAATCAGACAATTTCAGCCCGGATTGTGGTGTGTTCGGATACGATCTCCGCTGGCAAAGGGGAAGATCGGGCTGGGGAAGTGATTCGGGAAAAATTAACCGATCATGGAGTAGAAGTCAGGGATAAGATCGTCATACCCGATGACAGGGTCCAAATTCAAAAACTCGCCAAGGAAGCAGAAAAATCAGGCATTCATCTTTTGGTTTTCACCGGGGGCACAGGTCTTTCTCCACGGGATGTCACTCCGGATGCTTTGGAGGAAATTTTGGACCGAAGAATTCCCGGAATTGAAGAAGCTATCCGAAACTATGGTCAGCAGCGTACGCCTTTTGCCATGCTATCCCGATCTCTAGCCGGGCAGATTGGGAACACCCTGATTTTGGCAGTTCCGGGTTCTACCTCTGGGGCAGGAGAATCTATAGATGCCGTTTTCCCGGCTTTTCTCCATGTTTTTAGAGTAATGGAAGGGCAGAGGCACGAATGAGTTTTGCTTTAGATTTTTACTTTTCTTCTCTTCTCCACAAAGGTTTCCAATCGCTTCAAGGCTACTTCCATTTCTGAGGGACTGATACTGGTAATGACAGCGCGAAACCAACCCCGCTGCTGATGTCCAAATCCCTTAGAAGGGGTCAGCAACACAGAGGTTTTTTTATATATGTCCAGCCAAAGTATTTCCTCTCCTGATTCACTCTTTTCATCCAAAAACTCTGATAAATCCAACCATACAAAAAGGCTGCCTCTTGAGGGGTTGAATGGGATGGCAAGACTTTTTAAGCCCTGTGTAAAGGTGATATAGGAATGGGTGAGCAGTTTTTGGAATTTCTTGAAATAAGAGGCCAAAAAAGTATGGTCATCCAAAACTTCCTGCATGACCCATTGGGTGTAATTGGAAATGGAGTGACCTGCACCAGCATTTTGATACCCTTGAATCAGCGCTGTATTGTGCGAGTGAAGTAAGCCTATCCTAAAGCCGGAAATGCCGAAGTCCTTGGAAAAGGAATACCAAAAATGGAGGAATGGACTTTGAAATTCCTGCATCAGCTTGCCAAAAGAAACGAATGGGGTTGGGTTGGGGTAGTCCGCTTGCAAGTCGGGATGAGTGATGTCAATCTGAGAAAGTCCATAGATTTCGTTGACCACGAGATGGATTTGATGGTATATGCACCATGAGGCAATTTTTCTGAGATGATCTTCCCGATAGATTTTTCCGGTAGGATTGTCAGGAGAAGTCAATATTAACATCCGAAACCGACTGCCCTTATCTTCGATTTCGGTCTTTGCCTGATCCAATAGACTGATTTCAAAGTCATATTCGCTTTCATTGAATTCTCCGGGAAGTTGCAAATCATAGCGTAGTACTCCCGGTAAGTTGCCAATATCCCCAGTGTAAACTGGATAACTTGGAGCAGGAATGACGGCTGTATCTCCGGGATTAGCCAATAGGAAACTGGTCATTTCAATCACCGAAGTAGCACCCACAGAGAGTGCAAGACTGTCTGGATCTACTGGGCAATGGAAAAGAAATTTGCTCAAAAACCCTGCTGTGGCCTTCCTAAAAGATGGGGCTCCGTTGGAATCGGTATAGTTGGCCACCCAATCGGGGATATCCTTTTCCCGAGTCACTTTTTGAATTCGTTCACGAAGTATTTCCCAGCAAAGCTGGTTTTCTGCGATGTTCATCGGAAGTGTGCCTGAGGGATTTGTTTGGGGATGATACAGGTTTTCCATCGCTTCGGAGTAGATTTTTAAATCTACCCGGATGGGGTTTTGTGCAGCTTTTGATCCTTTTTGAGACAGAAAAGAGGCGTCAGGCATAGATTAGTACAGCGAAAAGCAAAGGGATTAAAAATGTATTTCTTACAAGGTCTGAAATACAATGTAACCCAATAATCTGATTTTCTTCAATTATGGAGAATGAACTTGCCTTTTCTTCTTTCCGACACTTTTAAGACTTTGGATAGTCAGCTCAAATTTTTTATTGAACCAGTAGTTTGGTGGTCAGCAACTCTCTGTTTGAAGATAGGCGAAGGATGTAAATTCCTTTTTTTACATCTGGACTAAGAGTTAATAAAGTTGAATTCGATCCTGCTTTTGTTTCAATGGTTTGATTTTGAATCAATCTGCCTGAGTCAATACTGAACAATCCCAGATCCATAGGTCCACCGATGGCGGATTCAAAAACCAAAGTCGTTTGGGAAGAAACTGGATTGGGGTAGGCCTGAAGCTGGAGGGGATTGGTGTTGACCAATTCTTTTTCTCTTGCAAAATTGATTGATTTAAGCTGTACCTGAAGTTTATCTTTACTTTCTACAGTGAAAGACAAAATAACCAAATCATTCAACTGTACAGGAGTATTCATTTTTGGGGATTGAAAAGAAGAAAGCGGCAGGCTGTAGGTTCTGGAGTTTGGACTGAGGGCTATGGTGTAGGAATAGTGATCTTCAAAATTTTGGACTGACTTTTTAATGAGCCGAATAGTCAAACTTCCAGTTCCGGAGGCTTCAAAGTTTAGGTAATTAAAAGAACTTAAGTCGGCAGTAGCTCCGCCACCTTTGACTGTTTTATAAACGGTGGCATAATCTGAACCGCTAGATTCAAACTGTACATTTCTCCAGATGGGATAGGTTCCTTCTTTGGCTTGAAGTTCATTTTGATTCTGAATATCAAAAACCCTAACCTGACCCCCTGATGGAACAAATGAAGCCCAAAGACCATCACTTTCATAAATGTAATCCTGCTTGGTCGAGGAGAGTAATTCCAGAGAAGACTCTGCATAGTCCTGAGCATCCCATTCGATTTTCTGAATTCCCATGGGAGTCAATGCCACCTCTTTTGTCTCTGTCAGCATTTCATTTGAGCTTTCATTCCTTTTGGAAGTGGAGATCAACTGGACAGAGGATTGGTGAGTTCGATTCCAAATAGTCAATTCCACCTTGCTCGGATCATTGGATTTCCTCACCGATTTGCTGACGAAAATTCCGGGCTGAGTTTTCGCCACGGTTTGGAATATAGTCCCTTTGGATTCAAATGAATCTATTACGGCTTCCACCATGCGCTGAAGGACTTTTGCATCAGCACTCCAAAGCTGAAAGTTGAAAAACTTCTCTTCTGGCTGATAATCCTCCAGCAACCAGGCAGATTGAAGGTGGAATTCCGTACCATTTTGATTGAATCCAACAGAAAAAGAAATTGCGTATTCGTTTAGACCTGAAGGTGGGTTTAATAAGCTTCGGATGAGTTTATAGTTTCCAACTTGGAGACTGTCAATAGCCAGCACTTCAGATCCTTTGAGACGGTCACAAACGTACTTGGAATGCTCGTAAATGACTCCGGAAGTTGCAGTGGCAAAGAGAGTGGCAAAATTATTTCCCTCCTTGAGGTAATCCACTGACACCACTTCCTCGGCATTGGTGATGTCCAGAAGCTCAGTCGGGCTGGTAATATATCCTGTGAATTCTTCACCTAATTGGTCTTCATTGGGAATAAAAGAATCCAGTGTGAATCCTTGGGTTCTAGCAATTTGATAGTTTTTAAGGCTGGGTTGTCTTTGGTAGTTCAAGGCCACATTTCCGTTTTGGTATTGTGAAAAGATCTGCTCGACTACGGCAGTTCCCAAACTTTTACTTTCCAATCCACCGTCATTTCCGGAGCTCACTCGGAGATTCTCTTCTCCAATCAATTGCACATCTGTGGCTGTTCCATTGGTCAGTGGATACGAGCAGATACATAACGGTAGATTATCTTGAGGATCGGAAAATTCGATGGTAATTACCCCGGCAGTGGGTAGATTACTATTGTGGAAGTTATAGGATACTTGATTGGAATTGGGAATTCCGGGAGGATTGAAGGGGCTTCCTGTGTCATTGTTCCCAAATGTCCAATCCAGCCTTGTAGCCCCGCTTGTATCTGTGATCCAGCTTTTGGTGACCACAGGAGGAAAAAGAATCTGACCTCCCCAACCAAAGGTGAATGTCCCTTCATAGTTTTTGGTTAGCGCATTTAAAAAATAGCTACTTACAGGACTGATATTTAAAGCAAACTCGGTTATTCTTTGTCCGTTGCCATTGTTTCTTTTGTAAATCTGAGGACATCGCTTATTATCGACTTCCTGGGCTAAAGTTGAATGCGAAATGATAACAAGGATTATCCACTTAACTGCAAATAGTAAAGGTTTGATCAGGTGATTTTTCATAATTGATCTTTCTAGCTATGCCAAAAATGTCAAAAGATGATCCTGTTTTTTAAAGTATTGAAAATCAAATGATTGAAAATTTTTGTAATTCCATTTTCAGGAAATAGCGAGATTATTTTCCAAAATATGGAATAATTACTTTTTAAATGTGAAGTATTTTTGCAGAAGAAAATTGACAGTAAGGACAATTACTGTAGATACAATTTTTGCCACTGTGGGTTGGGCATTAAAAAAAACGATCAAGCCCTTAAGAATGAGATAATCGCTCCCCAAGCCTTGAGAAACCACCAGAATGTATTTGAAAAACTGCTTTCCGGTTTTTTTTCTGCCCGTATCCACAGTTTTAAAAGCAAAGTTTTTGCTCAGCCAAAATCCCGTAGGGATTGTGGCAAAAAATGAAATGATCAAAGCCAAGGTATAAGAAGCCACATTGTAGTCTCCCACATCCAACCCACTTTTGGGAAGTATAAATTCATACAATACAGCAAAGAGGAAAATATTCAGTGCGGTATTGAGGGCGCCAACAGCCAGGTAGGCGTAGACATCGTAGGCTAGCCATTTTTTGAAGATAGGGTAAAAGAACTGAAGAAATGCCTCAATTCCTTTGCTCAAAGATAAATTCATGATGTTTTAGGCAAGAGCTTTTGAATATGACTCAGGTACCATTGGGCCAGCTCGTTCATAGGTAGGCCCTTTGCAGCTTTGAAGTTTTGATCTTCAATTTTCTTTCGTTCTTCCGGATTATCGATCAGACTGCTAACTGCCTTGGCCAAGCTTTCTGCATTTTCTGTTTCAAAGTAAGCTCCGCCGTATCCTTCTTCTTCCACTACTCGCTCCAGGTCATCAATTTTTGGAAGGATACAGGCTCTGCCGTAGCTTCCTGCCTGATGTAGGATTCCTGAGCTTCCAGTAGTGGTGGTATAAGGGAAAATGACAAAGGTGCTGTCCCAGAAGATTTTGGATACCATTTCCTCGGGGATGTAACCGGTATACTCCACATTGGGAAGATGTGCGTACTTTTTCTTCAATCCATCGATGTAGCCTTTGACATTGGGATTGTCTGTGCCTGCTACGGTAGACTTGAATTTCAGATTGGGATACTTTTTCTGAAGAATCTCCATGGCATCGATCATTACCTCCGCCTTTTTATAGGTTCCAAATTTCCCAAAAGCCATCAAATTGATCTCTTTGGGTTCATCTGGGAGGTAGTTTCTTTCGGGAAGTTCAAAGTTGCCGTGGGGAAGTAAAACCACATTTTTCGCCTTGTATTTCTCCTTGAGTATGGTCACATATTGGGAGATGGTCACTCCGACCAAGTCGGCTTTCAGGATGAACTTGGTCAGTTGCTCCCCAATCCAAAGGAAAAGTTGTCCTTTAAACTTGCTGTCGGCCATGCCGATCGTATCCAATTTAACCGTTTCGGTGATATTGTGTAGGATGACCACAGAAGGGATTCCCAAAAGCTTGCACATCCAAGGAGTCAAAAGTCCCAAGGCAGCAGGGATTTTACCTGCTCCGAAGGTCATGAATTGAAGGTTCAGAACCACTGCATCCGGTTTCAGCTCTTTGAGCTTTTTCCGCAGATGCAGTACGGTAAACCAATTGTCAAATTTCCAGCAAGGAATGATGTCCAAACCTTCTTCTGCATATCGAGAGTATTGAGCGTCATCCTCGAGATGATTGGTCAGAATGTAAATTTTATCGATTCCTTTCTTTCCCAAAAAACTTCGGGTCAGGTGGTATCCGTACTCGTTCAGGGTCACTTGACTTGGTGGATATGGGGTGATGAAGGCCAGTTTCATATGTTAAGGATTTAATGGTTTTTCATTGATGATTTTTAAGGCATCCAAGCGCCAATTGTCTCCCTGAAAATACAGGGCCATGGCGATTGAGGCCTGAGTTTGAATGCTGTCTCCCGAGGGGAGGTGGTACTGAATTACTGCTGAAGAATCGATTAGCTGACAAGCCAATCCATCGCGGGACCAATTCTTAATTATCACCAGGTGGCTGATGTCTTGTCTTTTGACCGCTCCAGAAAGCTGACCGGGATAGGCTTCCGACAGGCTTTGATAAAACCGTTCGGTAAATCTGTCCTTTCCGGGTTTGAGATCATTGCTTTCATAGATGTAGTTCAGGTGCGCCCAAATCGCTACTAGATCTTTTTCCAGAGTTCTCAACTGATCATCGGTGGGCTCCACACTGGATTCCACTCTCAGGTTCATTTGAGTCTGATGATTAAATGCCCTCTCATCAAATCGAAGGAAATAGGGTGGTTCGGGTTTGACTTTTTGCAAGCTTGCCAAGGAAAACAACAAGATGCCGACGAGCACAAAAAAGGAGATAAAAATGTATCGTGTCATGGCTTCTTGAGGATTAAAGTTTCAGAAAAAACCTGGGCCACATTTGCGTGAACACTAGCCCCTTCAAAGCGCTCTGCCGAACAACGAACTCTTACAAATCCCTCTCTTGCCACTTCTTCGATAATCCAGGTTTTACCGGAATTCCGAATGGTAAAAGTGAGTAAGGTTCCATTGGAAATCTGATTCTGAAAGGCGTCCCTCAAGGGGCCTGCCAGGACGGTGAATTCGTTTTGAATTTCATCAAACTGAATGGTCATCGGGATGGACTCGGGTGTACCGGCAGTGATGTAAAAGCTGGATAGTTGGGTATCAGACTCCCCAGCAAAAGTTCCGACTTTATCGCTCTGACTAATATACCTCTCTTCGAAAAGCTCCCCACTTTCCAAAGGAACAAGGTTACCCCCTTTCCCAAAGGAATAGCGCATTTGCTGCTGCACAAGACTGCTGTCCGTGTTCAGGGTTTTTGGGCTGCGAATGTCTTCCAATTTCCCATTTCCGAGTTCGGGATTGAGGATTACCGGAAAAGCAAAGGATTTTTCTTCCAATTCCAAAACGATATAAGCCTGTCCTACTACAAAAGAACGGTTTTTGGGATAGGCAATCCTCAGTTCGCCTTCTTCTACTTGATAATCTGCCAAGATAGGCTGAGAACTCGTCTGAATGAGGACTGACCAGTCTCCGGGCTGAACTTTAAACTTCAATATTCCATCCGATTCCCTCCATTCTTGAATAGGATTGATCCAAGTAGGCTGATTGACTTCGGGCGATTGGCAGGAAAAAAACCAAACCATCATGAGTAGGGATAGGGTCTTTTTCATTGCAGATAGATTTCAGGTGATATAAAGCAGTGAGGCAAAAGCTGTATTTTTTGTTCAGTATTCCAGCTTTTGAGGACGAGGCTTCGCTCCTGCCCATTGATCTGGAGGAAAATCGGGATATCCTCTACTACCACACTCTCTAGGGCCTTTTTCTCCAGGTCCACTCGGAAGCTTGTGCCCAATCCACTGCGGATCGACCGAGGGTGTGTTTCCAATTCCACTTGGATGATTCTTCCCAGACTATCCCGCTCAGCAATCAATACCCCCGGAATAGTGATCTCGGTAGTCAGCGGATTTTCCATTTCTATTTCGAGTAGGTAGGAATTGGGGTTTTCTTCTTTGATTTCAAATCCTGTCCGGATTCCCCGGATATAGCCTCTTTCAGTCACGTCCGTTTCTGCTTTCAGCGTAATGCTTTGGATAGGATATACTTGGGTGGAATCCTTAGCCAAGGGAATTTCGAAAAATGTCGTGGCTTTTGGGGCAAGGTTGTAATGCATTTTTCGCTCTGGATAAAAGATCGCCAGACTATCGTTTTTAAAAGTTACTTCAGCTTTAAGTGCAAGGGTGATGGGGTTGTTGTCTGCGTTGATAAGTTCTCCGGTGATAGAAGTCAATCCGTCTCTTTCTACCAGATTGGCTTGAAAAAATGCCGCAAAGGGCTTTTTGATACGATCGTCTTTTACAGTCGGAAAAGCGGAAATGACCCTTTTACCCATTTTCTTAAACAGGGTGTAATCATAGGAAATCACCTGATTTTTAGGAATTTCCAATTCCAGTTTGGGAGGAAGGATGAACCAGTGACTCCCGTTCTTCTCCAGCACAAATTCCTCCTCCAAATACCTCGGCCCCAAGGAGGTTCTCCAGGTGGTATTGACTTGGTATTTGATTCGGTCCTCGCCTAGCTCCAAAGTGTCTATTTCCAGTTGGTTGAGTTTGGCATAGGAGGGAAGGAGTCCTCCGTCCTTCACCGATTTTTCCAATAAATATTGATCCAGACTATAATCCGGACCGGATTTGAAATAGGAAAAAGCTTCCTCAAATCGCTGAAAGTCCAAATGATCGTAGAAGGCATAGATGGTTGATTCCGGGTCTTTTCGCTGATCGACAAGCAGCATTTCATAGATTAGATAGGTCAAAAAGCCGGAGAAAATCAAAAAAGGCATCCAAGCGGAGAGGAAAATCACCGGCTTAGGGTATCGCTCCACTATCTCAGGAGAAATCATTTCAGTCTGAGATTTTTTGAAATGAAAGAGGTAAAGGAAGGTCAGCAAAAGAGCTACTGCCACTGTGGTGAAGGGTAGGATTCCCCAGGCCTTTTTCAGGATGGGGTGAATGTCTTTGGGTTGAATAGGCTGGATTGTAGATATGTTTCCTTTTTCCCATACCATGATTCCATTTTCCAAGCGGATAGTTCGATTCCAACCCGTATAAAACAAAAGCGGGTCGTAGTATTGATCATTGCTGAATACATACTTCAGCTGGTATTTTTCTGAATCGGTCAGGAAATCTGTCAAGCTGGCCATGCCTTCTTCAAAAAGATATTTGGCATTTTCCAGTCGCTCCACTGCTCGGGAAGTCATTTCAGGAAGCCTTCTGGCTGAGTGGTAATTTCCATCGATGGTAGCTGCCAATGTATTGGCACTAAGCCAGGCCATCTGATCTCCAAAACCCAAAGTCAGGTAGCGCCAACGCATGTGATCGTCCCGGTTTAGGAAATTGAGAATGGGTTCGATTTTCACTTCTCTTGGCTGCAGAGGGCGAAAACTGGCTAAATGAAAAATGTAAATGATAAAGAGCAGGTAAGAGAAGCCACTCAATCCGGAAAGTAGGAAGTGGGAAGTTTCTCCAAACCTGCCTATCCAATATTGTCGGATCGGACCTGACAGGAAGGATACCAGAAAGTGACTGATGTAAGGGATGGCAATGATCGAAGCCCAAAATCCAAATCTGTCTAAGGTCAGGATATTGAAGGCATTTTCCCCCAGCATCAGCTTGGGAAGTGGGGTAGTGCCTCCGCTACCGAATAGCAGGCATAGGAAAAAAGAAACCGCCCAGCCCAAGTGTCTTTTATGGCGGGTAATCAAAAAGGTAATGGCTGGCAGTAGAGCCAAGATCAACAGCAGAGGGATGATATAAAATACCAGTCCTGAGCTGGTCACTTCCAAAAAATTATCCCGTGAACCATGGGGAATAGATACTTGACTGATCGGGTCAGTTTTACTCCAATACCAATAAGGGAAAATCAATCCCACGGCCAAAATAATTGCAATGATGCCGAAGAGTAAGATTTCAACTTTCTTTTCCCAAGCAGCCATTAAAAGCCGGGGAACAAATTTTTTGAATAGACTCTCTTCGGCCAAGTCTTCCTTCCAATCGACTAAGGCCATCAGCATGGCAGGTGCGATGAAAAAGACCATCCCAAATATCGCAGTGACATGATGAGAACTGACCACTACAGCAATAAATGACAGAGAAAGGACCAAATACCTCGAATCTGAACTTTTCAGGTATTGGTAAAGAAAAGGAATCGAGTTGAGCAGAAGAGCCAAGCCTGTCAGAGTGGGGACTTGTCCGTAGACATGAAGGGTCTCTACCAATGAGCTCAGAATTACAGCAAGTATGGCGGCAACCCCAGCTGTTCTCTTGTCATAAAACATTTTGGTAAATCGGTAGACTCCAATAATTAATGCCTCATAGACGATGATGGCATAAATGGCGAAGGCAACTTTGAATGGGAAAAGCTTGCCGAGAAGGGCTACGGCTTGATGAACAAGCGGGGGGTAGCTGATCGTGAGAAATCCCGTGTACCAACGGTATTCCCAGGGCTCAAACCAAAATCGGGAATAATGATCCGCAAAAAAGATATGCACGAAGGCATCGTAGGTCTGGGGCAGTGTGAAATAAACAATGATGCCATGGGTCAATAAACCAAGGGAAAGGGCTACCAAGAGCAGCCTTTTCCCTATAAAATCTTCCCATAGCATCGTTTCCTGATTTTTCAAATTAGAGAAGCTGGATTTCTTTAAATATAAAGTTCTCCTTTGACTTCTTTCACTCGGGCAACATATTCTTTGATTTGCTGCTCGTTCTCTTTTTTGCAGATCAACAAAGCCTCCCGAGTATTGACCACGATAAGATCCTCCAGACCTCCGATTACCATGAGTTTATCTTCGTTGCTATGAACTAAGCAGCCCTTACTATCCACTAGGATGGTGCTTTTGCTATTGGATGCATTGAGGGATTCATCTTTGGAGAAGTTTTCCCAGGCACTATTCCAAGTCCCTAAGTCATTCCACTGAAAATAGGAAGGAATCACAAACACGTTCTCTGCTTTTTCCATCACGGCATAGTCAATAGAGATCGATCTGCATTCTGCATAGGCCTTCTCGATGGCTGCATCCTCTTCTGGAGTATTCAAAGCCGGAAGAGCTTCTTCAAATAAATCGTAGATATGCTTCACGTGCTCCCAGAATGCATGGACAATTTCCTCTGCTCTCCAGATGAAAATTCCCGAATTCCAGAAATAATCTCCTGACTTTAAGAATTTTTTTGCTGTTTCCCGATCTGGCTTTTCTGTAAATCTCTTTACCTGAAAAATTCCTTCCTGCTTACTCTCTAGGCTTTTTTGGATATAGCCATATCCAGTATTGGGGTGATTGGGCTGAATTCCCAAGGTGACAAAAGCCTCGTGAGATTCGGTGTAGTCCAGAGCTTTCAGGCAGGTTTCCTCAAACAAATCCAAGTCTCCGATCAAATGGTCACTCGGAGCTACAATCAGATTTGCCTTTGGATTCATCTTTTTCAATTTGAAAGAAATGTAGGCCACGCAGGCTGCGGTATTCTTTCTTTCCGGTTCGCCCAGGATGTTTTCTGCGGGCAGGTTTGGAAGCTGCTGCTTCACGATTTCCATGTATTCTCTGGAAGTGACCACATAGATGTTTTCTTCTGGAATGAAATCAGCGAATCGATCGTAGGTTGACTGAATCAGCGTTCGTCCGGTATTCAAAATGTCCAAAAATTGCTTTGGATAGCTGGACTTACTCATGGGCCAGAATCTGCTTCCTACTCCTCCGGCCATTATTGCGACGTAATGATTTTGATTTTTCATGGGTGTATTTTTTTAAGATTGATGGATCAAATGGATTGAACTGAGATTTTTTTGGTTTTGCTGGTGTAAATTTTTTGTGGCTTTGATTTGACATGGTACTGATAATATAGGCCCAGAAGCTGAAGAGGGATTCTGATGGTGTCTTTGAGCTTCAGTCTAGAATCACCAACTTCGGTCCATTGCAAAAGAGGGTACTCCAATACTCCGCGCTGAAGTGTGGTCTTACCGAATTTTTCCTGAAGTCTCAGAAAAATCTCCACATCAAACAGCCAAGGGGTCTGGAAAGGAGTCTTGAAGAGGAAGGGAACCAGATTTCTCTGAAATATTTTTGCCCCGCATTGGGTGTCCTGAAAGTTTGCTTTCAATATGGTCTTGATGATTTTCTTGATCATCTTGCTGGCAAATGAACGGCTATCGTCTCGGTTGATGGCTGCACCCAATCGCTGGATCCTACTTCCGACTACAGCACCGAATTTTGGATGAGCTTCTTTGAACTTGGCCATTTGAAGCCATTCTTCCGGTACGGTAGCCAGATCTGCATCCAGAAATCCAATCAGCTTGGAATCGAAATTTTTATGAACGAACAGCATTCCATATCGCACCGCCTCTGCCTTTCCTCCGTTTTTTGCCATATTCAGCACGCAGACATTGGATGGAGATTCTGTTTGTAAACCTCTCAATACCGCCAGCGTTCTGTCTTTGCTTCCGTCATTGACAAGGCAAAGTAGAACCTCTGGATGTGCAAGAGCGAAGGATTTAAACTGCTGGTAAGCAAAACGCTGCTCTTCATTGTAGCAAGGAACTACGATGGCGTATTGATGCTGAATCTCCGGCTGGTACTTCAAAGCATCTTTCAATAGCTGATTGAGTTGAAGAGCGTTTTTGGTTTCGGTTGTGATCATGACTGTTTCGATTTCGGTGTGCCAACTTTTATTCAAAAGCATTTCCAAATTTTTAAATTATTGAAAATCAATTGTTTGCAAATTTTAAGAAAAAATTATTTTCCAGATATTGGAAAAAATTCCATTTTATGAACAGGATTTAAATAGATTTCCTATCTTCCGTAGAATCAAAAGATAGCTATGGCACAGTTCAAAATATTCATAGTTGAGGATGATCCTTGGTACGGGCAGATTCTTCAATATCACCTGAGTTTGAATCCTGATTATGAAGTCAAGCTTTTCGAAACGGGTAAAGAATGTCTGTCTCGGCTTCATGAGAAACCGGACATGGTGACCGTTGATTTTTCCTTACCTGATATTTCGGGGGACAAATTGTTTCAAAAAATCAATGCCTTTGATCCTGCAATACCGGTGGTGGTAATCAGTTCTCAGGAAGATATCTCGGTGGCGGTGGGATTGCTAAAGGCCGGAGTAAGTGATTACCTAGTCAAGGATGAAGCTACGAAAGACTTGCTTTGGAATTCGGTCATCAAGATCCGTGAAAACCAATCTCTAAAGAAGGAAGTGGAAGTGCTCAAGGAAGAGCTGGGGCAGAAGTTTTCCTTCGAAAAAACTATTATCGGAAAGAGTTCTGCACTGACCAAAGTATTTGGCTTGATCGAAAAGGCAATCAAGACGAATATCAATGTGTCCATTACTGGTGAGACAGGGACTGGAAAAGAGGTTGTAGCAAAAGCCATTCATTACAATAGCGAGCGGAAGAAGAAAAGCTTTGTTGCGGTCAATATGGCTGCTATTCCCAAAGATCTGATCGAAAGTGAGCTTTTCGGATATGAGAAAGGGGCCTTTACCGGAGCTGTTTCCAGAAAAATCGGAAAGTTTGAAGAGGCGGTGGGCGGTACCATCTTTTTGGATGAAATCGCCGAAATGGATCTTAATCTACAGTCCAAGCTTCTTCGGGTTTTGCAAGAAAGGGAATTGACCCGAGTGGGAGGAAATGAACAGGTCAAGCTAGATGTGCGAATCATCACGGCCACACACAAAAATCTCGCAGAGGAAGTCAAAGCCGGAAATTTCAGGGAGGACTTGTTTTTCCGTGTCATGGGTTTACCGATCGAACTGCCTCCATTGAGAGATAGAGGAACAGATGTCTTGATTCTTGCAAAGCATTTTGCAGATGACTTTGCCAAGTCCAATAAAATGTCCTCGATTTCCTTCTCTCAGGAGGCTAAAAACAAACTCCTCCAATATCCCTTTCCGGGAAATATCCGGGAGCTGAAAGCAGTAGTAGAGCTGGCTGCAGTCATGGCTGATGAAGGGACAATCGATGCTAAGGACTTGAGTTTCTTCAGTACTCAGAAGGAGAAAACACTCTTTTTGGAACAGAAGACACTTCGGCAGCATACCTGCGATATTGTTCAGCATTATCTAAATAAATATCAGGGGGACGTATTGGAAACAGCCAAAGTTTTGGACATCGGCAAAAGCACGATTTACAAAATGATTCAGGAGGGCGAAGTCAAGACCGGATAGTCTTAAAGTTGGAATTTTTTCCAGTTTTTGGAAAAAACCAGTATTGATTTAGTTGAAAAAGTCGAAATACAGACTCTAGGGGAGGGTTTTTGGAATGGCCCGATTTTTCAATATATAAAGATAAAGCGTTAACATCATGTACGGACTAGTCAATAAAGCCATTCAGGACCTGATCACCACCAACTATGGTGAAGAAAAGTGGAATACCATCAAAGAAAGAAGTCAGATAGATATCGATTACTTCATCAGTACGGAGCCCTATGATGATTCAGTCACGTATAAACTAGCCATTGCAGCTTCTGAGGAGTTGGGGGTGAGTGTTGATGAGGTCTTATTTTCGTTTGGGGAGTGGTGGATTTTAAAGACTAGTCTTCAAAAATATGGCGGACTTATGAAAGCAGGAGGAAGTACGATGAAGGAGTTTTTGACCAACTTACCGGCTTTTCATGACCGGATTATGATGATCTATCCTAAACTCACCTCGCCTGAATTCAAAATCGAGGAAGAAGCTGAAAAAAGCCTGATTGTCCACTACTTTTCCAAAAGAGAAGGTCTGGTGGGATTCATGAAGGGCCTGTTGTCCGGAATCGGCAAAATGTATGAGACGCCGGTAGAAATAGAACATATTTTTGGAAAAAGCACCGGAAGGGAGCATGAAGCATTTAAAGTAAGCTGGTGAAAACAAAGGCAAATCATATTTCCATCAGTCAAAACCAAATGAACCGGACGTTCCCTTTTCATTTTGGGTTTGATGAGTTAGGGAAAATTCTTTTTATAGGTCCCAGTTTGGAAAAAATGTTGGGCGATATCAGAGGCCAAATTTTTAAAGATATTTTCCAATTTGAGAGACCAAAACTCCAGGGCTTTGATTTGGAAGACTTGACCCAATCCTTGGATCATACATTTCTATTTAAAGCAAAGGTTGGAAAAAATGCCCTTTTCAGAGGACAATTTGATTATTTCAAGGACCAAGGCTTTTTGATTTTCTTAGGTACACCGTGGTTTTCAAATATAGAAGAGGTCGCAGAAAATGATCTCGCTATTTCAGACTTTGCTCCACTGGATCCTTTGATCGATCTCTTGCATTTGATCAAAAATCAGGAATTGGTGACTGATGATCTTAAAGAGCTCGTTCAGACGATCAATAGGCAAAAGCAAGAACTTGAAAAGTTTGCATATATAGCTAGTGCCAGTTCAGATGGGGTGCTTTTCACAGATTCGGAGGGAAGGATCACCTATGTCAATAAAGGATTTTTGAAGGAGACAGGCTATGCCAATTCCGAGGTGATAGGAAAGACACCTATAGAGATTGGAAAAGGGCCCATGTCGGAAAAGGACAAAATAGAGGTCATGATACAGGCCTATTTTCGTAAGGAAAGTTTCAAGCTAGAGGGGAAAATGTACCGCAAGGATGGCACTTTCTTTGACGCTCGGATCAATGGCCAACCCATTTTGGATTCAAGAGGAAGATTTCTTCACTTTTTCTCTCAAATTGAAAACATAACAGCAGCTAAGGCTTCAAATAAGAAGATCAAGGACTTCGAGGACACGTTCCGAAAAGTACTGGAGTTCTCAGGAGACAATGTTTGGGAGCATGATTTCATCACTGAGAAGACAGTTTTTTCAAACAAGAAGAACAACTTTCTCGGATTTAAATTTGATAACACTACCGACCTTGCCAAACTTTGGTTCGAGTCCGTTTTGGAAGAGGATCTGCCATTATTGAGAGAAAATGACCAGAAGTACCGGAATGGCCTGATCTCTTCCCATCAGCTCGAATACCGGATTAAATCTCAGGATGGCACCATTAAGTGGGTAAAAGATAGGGGGATCGTCATCGAGAAGGACGAATCAGGAAAACCCCTGAAAATCATCGGCACTCACTCCGATATCACAGAGCAGAAAAATGCCCAGCAAGAACTGATCAGCGTAAACAAAAAGCTGGGAAGTGTGCTCAATGAACTCAAGGATGTGATTTGGTCTGTAACCTATCCTGACCTCAACGGTATTTTCTTTACCCCATCAGCAGAAGAACTTTTTGGATTGGATATGGACACCTTGATGAAGGATAATTCCTGGTGGGGAAAAATAGTCTATAAGGAAGACCTTCCGGTGTTTAATGAAATCATTTCGGAAGTAGTTGAAAAATCAGAATACGAGAAAAAATATAGGATTCAAACCCCGGATGGGCAGATAAAATGGGTCCAGAATAAAGGCAAGCTGATCTATGAAGACGGGGTTCCTATTCGGATGAATGGAATCTTGGTCGACATTACCGAAAAGAAAAAAACCGAGGAGTTGCTTGAAGCCCAGGAAGAGCTTAAAAATATTCTGATTGAGCTATCCTCGACCTATATCAATATGGACCTAGATGAGGTGGATCAGCAGATTCAGAACTCCCTCAGAAGAATAGGTGAATTTGTGGGGGCGGACCGGGCTTATATTTTCAAGTATGATTTGGGAGCCAATACCTGCTCCTGTACCTATGAGTGGGTGCAGCATGGAATTTCCGAGGAAAAGGAAAACACGCAAAATGTGCCCTTGGAGGCCCTTCCCCAATGGGTAGAAGCTCACGAAAAAGGAGAACCGTTTTCGGTGGAAGATGTGTCGGTATTGGATCAGCAGGGCTTGGGAGAGTTAAAAGAGATCTTAGAGCCTCAGGGGATACAAAGTCTCATTGCCATTCCTATGATGTATCGAAAAGAACTCTTGGGTTTTGTAGGCTTCGATTCAGTCAATCAAAAACATTCATATTCCCAAAAAGAAATCGAACTGCTTTTTGTTTTTGCCCAAATGCTGATCAACGTGCAGATGCGAAAGCAATCAGAAACCCGCCTTTTTCATCAGGAAGAAAAGTTCAGAAACATTATTTCAAACATGAACTTGGGGCTTTTAGAGGTGGATTTGAATGAGAAGGTACTGCATGCGAACAATACTTTCTGCGAAATGTCAGGCTATTCTTTGGAAAATCTCGTCGGATCCAAGGCCACTGATCTGCTTCTGGATGAAGACTCAAAAGAAAAACTGCTGAAAAGATCCAAAAGCCGAATTGAAGGGATTTCTGATTCTTATGAACTAAAATATCATAGGCCAGGTGGGGAAGCCCGCTGGTGGTATATCAGCGGAGCTCCAAACTATAATGACAAGAATGAGCTGATTGGATCGATCGGTATTCATCTGGATATTACCGAACAAAAGAGGCTTGAAGAGGAGCTGATCCGACAGCGGGAAGAAGCCGAAAAGTCCAAGCGTGCCAAGGAGATATTTTTTGCCAATATGAGCCATGAAATCCGGACTCCGATGAATGCCATCGTTGGGATGAGTGAGCAAATGGCCAAAACTAAGCTGGATGAAAAGCAAAAGGTCTTTTTGTCTACCATTAATAGTTCTGCCAATCACCTGACGGTGATCATTAAGGATATCTTGGATCTTTCGAAGCTGGAAGCTGGCAAAATGACCTTGGAATCTATCGGTTTTGATCCTAGAGAAATTCTCAGCAAGGTAATTCAGATGATGAATTCAAAAGCCGAGGAGAAGGGCCTGAACTTAGATATTTCCTCCTGCGATTCAAGCCTTAATCCGATTTTGATTGGAGACCCTTATCGGATCAATCAGATTTTGTTGAATTTGATTTCCAATGCGGTCAAATTCACCGAAAAAGGCAAAGTACAAATCTCTTGCAAGGTGCTGGAAGACCGGTTTGATTCACAGGTAGTTGCTATTCAGGTATCTGATACAGGAATAGGAATGGATACCTCCTTTATTAAAGGAAATATTGAGAAATTCTCTCAGGAAGACTCCACAATCACCAGGAAATACGGGGGAACAGGCCTAGGACTGAGTATTACCAAAGAACTGGTCGATTTGATGGGGGGAGAGTTTGATATCAAATCCAAAAAGGGGATTGGCACTCAGGTCACCGTTAAGTTTACCTTCCAGAAGGGAAGCGAGAAGGATATACCAACGGAATCCCAATTGACCGTGGATTTGGAAAAGCTCAAAGGTAAACGAATCTTGATAGTAGACGATAATGAATTCAACAGGCTGGTAGCCACGACAGTTTTGGATCAATTCGAAATGGAGCTCACTACAGCAAATCACGGGCAGGAAGCAGTGGGCATTTGCAGGGAGAAAGACTTTGATCTTATCCTTATGGATATCCAAATGCCCATTATGGATGGGGTCAAAGCCACTCAAATTATCCGGGAAGAACTCAAAAAGACTGTACCAATCATCGCTTTGACAGCCTTTGCCATGAAAGGTGATGAAGAAAAGTATACCAAAAAAGGAATGGACGGTTTTTTGGCAAAGCCTTTCCAGGAAAAAGATCTCTTGAGGGTGCTGGGGTCAATCTTTGATCTGGATGCTAAGGAAAGCGTCAAACCAAAAATAGATACAAAACCAAAAGGAAAACTCTACAGCTTGGATGAGCTGGAGGCAATAGCGAAGGGTAATGAAGATTTTGTATCCAAAATGCTGGAACTCTTCCAAACCAATGCTAAGGAAGGTATGGAGCAGTTGAAGGTAAGTTTTGAAAACGGGGATTTTACTCAAGTCAAAAGAATTGCCCACAGGATCAAACCCTCAATCAAAATGATGAGAATATCGGAAATCTCGGAGGAGGTATCAGAGCTCGAAAAAGAAATAGAAGGACAGAAGGATTCTCCCCGGATGAAATTCATCATCATGCATATGGAGGAGATTCTGAATGAAGTATTGCAAGACCTAAAAGAAAAATAACATGAGACAAAAAGAAGAAGTATTTGCCCATGCAGAAAAATTGATGGATAAGCTGGGATTCCGGGTAATTAAGGAAGACCGAAATCGGCCTTGGGGAGGATTTTTAGTGATAGAGGAAAGTCAAGCCCCAGCTTTTGCCAAGCAGTTTTTCCAGGAAGAGGATTTCGAAGCTTTAAAAATTTCTGAAAAACTCAGTCCCAAAATATTGCTCGTAGCCCCGGAAAAAAGACTTAGCTGGCAATATCATTTTCGCAGAGCTGAAATCTGGAGATGTATTGATGGGGAAGTGGCAGTGGCTACCAGTCTAACGGATGAGGAATCAGAAATCAAACATCTGAAAGAAGGGGATAAGATCAAGCTGCAACAAGGAGAGCGGCATCGTCTGATCGGAAAGGAAGACTGGGGTGTGGTTGCTGAAATCTGGCAGCATACCGATGCTTCTCACCCTTCGGATGAAGAGGATATCGTTCGACTTCAGGATGATTTTGGGAGATAGTAGTCAATTTCTTTTTCCAGAAAACGGAAAAAGTTTCCAATAACTGGAATTTCAAAATTCAAAAAGTGCCTCAGGTGGATTCTGGGGCACTTTTTTGTTTTGGCACCTAAATGGAAATAGATGTTTCAGAGCTGAGTAATTCTAATCCGGCAAAAAAGGAAAAAGAAAAGGCTCATCTGAAAAAGAACAAATAAACTTTAAACCATACCATGAGAGATTTAAAAAACATGAGAGCCTTTATCGTAGACGACGATCCATTTTGGACTGCGATTCTCCAACAACTATTGGAGGGATTAGGCTTCAGCAAGATTTCTACTTTCGAGAGCGGGGAAGCTTGTCTAGACCATATTCACCTCAATCCCGGACTGATTTTCCTGGACTATCAGATGGGTAATGCCAACGGGCTTGATGTACTACAGCAAGTAAAAGCATACTATCCAGGAATCGAGGTAGTATTCTGCACTGCCTTGGAAGATCTGGAAGTCGCCATCAGTGCGATTGAATTTGGCTCTGCAGAGTATTTGCTCAAGGCAAATGCTACCGAGCAAGCCTTAGCTGATATCATAGAAAATTTCCAGAAAATCCACACAGTCTAAAATAGCCATGCCTTTTACCTTTTCTCATCCTGCAGCAATAGTTCCATTTATCAAACGGTCTGAAAACTTATCGGTATCCGCTTTGGTGTTTGGTAGTATCGTTCCTGATTTGGAATTCTATTTCAAATTGAGGTTGGATGAGAATATCGGGCATAAAGCAGCAGGTATTTTCCTTTTCGATTTACCGGTGGCTTTGCTTTGTTTCTTCTTGTTTCAAGGTTTGATCAAAACCACCTTATTTCAGTTTAGCCCGGCATTTATTCAGCAAAGAATTTCCTTTGCAGCGCTGGCAAACACGGATTGGAAAAAGGCAAGCAGAATTTGGATTGTTCTTATTTCTATTGCTATTGGTCTTGCTTCTCATTTGATCCTGGACTCCATTACTCATCATGACGGAGGACTTGTAAGCCGCCTTTCTTTCTTGTCCGACATGATTCACTTAGGAATCACCTCCATGCCTCTTTATCATGTACTTCAACTGGGCTTTAGCCTTTTGGGATTGGTATGGGTGATCCGGGAGATGATCAAGTTGCCGGTTTATCCTAAAGTAGCTTTCGAAAAGAGCAATTTCCCTTTTTGGACATTGCTTTTGGTAGGAGCTTCATTGGCGGTCTTTACGAGGATCTATTTCTTCCCTGAGTTTATTTCTTTTTGGGATGGTTTTATGATGTGTGTAGGTGCAGGACTCTATGGGCTTATTTTCTCTTCTTTGGCTTTCTGGGTGTTCCGAAAAGTTTTCTCAGGGAGTGACTGCGAGTTCGATAAACTTATCGATACCGGAAGTATTGATCCAATTTTCGAAATCAGATCCCTTTCTGTAAAGAAGAATCAATCTCTTTCCCTTTTCAGCCAAAGTGTAATTGAAGTGAATGACCTCGTTGATGAATCCCAGGTCATTATCCGTCAAGGCGGTGACATCCAAGTAAACCGTGCTAAAATCGCTGCCAAGAATTTCACTCAGATGGCTCCTCAGGGTTTCGGTAGCAGCTCCTTTAGCCTCTCCGCTCAGATTCATTCTAAGAGCGGGTTGACCTATACCCACGGCAACAAACTTATTGATCTCTATATCCATAGTCTCACTTATTTGAAGAAATATATTAATCCTAAGAGTAAAGTGTTGGGTGTTCTTCTATTTATTTTTTCAGCAGTACCCGGAACTATGGCTATGCAGGCTGCCAATACCATGGATCCTGCACAAAGGGAGGCGATTATACAGCAGGCTTCCAAGCTGAGAGCTGAGGAAAGATTTTCTGATGCAATCTTGGAGTTGGACAAGATTCTTTCTGCCAATCCCGATGATGCCCAAATCCTTTTGTTCAAAGGTGACCTTTGCCTTCAAAACAAGGAGTTTGATCGAGCAGTGGAGACGTATGACGCCCTTTTACCGCTAAACTATGAACTGACTGTAGTTCGGATCAATAAGTCCTACGCCCTATTCATGGGTAAAAAACCTTCCAAGGCACTCCAGGTAGCTCAGGAAGCCTGGGCTCAAGATTCCCTTCATCAGGGAGCTATCGTCAATCACTTCAATGCCATGCTTTGGAACACCAAAACAAGTGCAGCATCGGATTTTTTGGATGCTAATAAGGAGGTTTTGAAGCAGGATCAATACTTGGTGATGAAGGCAAGATTGGCTACCAGCTCAGGTGATTATCGTTCCGGCTTGGCTTATTACGATACTTTGGTCAACGTCTTCCCGGTTTCCCATTACATTCTGGAGTACGGGGAGGTATTGATTGGAAAGAGAAGATGGGAAGAGGCAAAAGCCTTGGTTGAAGCAAAGGGAGCCGAACTGAGTGAGTCTCAGCGTGCCCGAATAGAAGGGCTTCTAGAGCAAGCCAGCTTGCAGACTGCAGGACTTCAACTGGGATTCTTTGAAGATATCGGAGGTAACTCCCGACTTGAGCAGTCTATTTTCTGGCAGAATGAAAAAGATCAGCCTATACAGGTTGGATTCAGGGCAGGTGCAAGTCAGGTTTCATCTCCTGAAGGGCAGACTACCAAATCATCCTTTATCTCTGGAAAAATAGGCTACAGGTGGAGTGCTGCTCTTGAGTCCAAAGGAGAATTGACCTTGCAGCAAATCGCTCCTCAGGCTGGGGATTCCTACAGAGGATTGACCAGTAGGATGGAGACAGTCTATCAGCCCAATGACCGGAGAATGGTGGGCCTGTTCTATCAGTCAGATATTCTCAATTTTACAGCTGATCTTTTGGGAAAAAATATCAGAAGTCAGGATGTAGGATACATGGCTCACGTGATGCTGGATGGTAGAACTGGAATTTTCTCTCAAGGAAGCTTTGGAGCGCTTAATGATCAGAATACAAGAATGCAGTTTTTCGGGTCTCTATATCGGGTTTTACGTACCGAGCCGACCTTGAAGACAGGTTTGAATTTCTCAGGATTGACCTACAGTGATTCCGAAACCACACTATACTTCGCTCCTGATCGTTTTTTGAGTACCGAGTTGTTTTTGGACTACAGTACACCAATGCCTCTGATCTCAAAGTTGGCTCTTCAGCTACAGGTGGCAGCAGGATTGCAAAAAATAGAAGATCAGCCTTGGGACTCCACCTTCAGAGGACAGGTTGAATTCAATTATAGAGTTTCAGGATTCGATTTGGGTTTGAGAGGTCAATTCAGTGATGTTGCGGCCTCTTCAGGTACAGGATACCGCTTTCATTACCTCACATTCCGAGTGCAAAAGACATTTTAAGACAGTAAAAGAGGACGAGAAGTTGCTAATCACCCTTCCCCTCGGGAAGTCTCACTCGCTTTCGGGTAAGTTGGGACTTCCCTTTTTTTCTTTTTAAATTCCTTAGCACTTAAAAAACCCACCCTATGAAAATCCTGAAAATCGCCGGATTAGTTCTGGTTTTGGCCATTGCCAGCCTTTTGCTGTATGGACTATTTGTCCCCAATCAGTACACCGTCTTAGAAAAAGTAACCATTCGCCGCCCCATAGAGGAGGTTTATGCCTTCACCAAAAATCTGAAAAATCAGGACCAATACAGCAAGTGGCAGCTAATGGACCCTGAGATGGAGCACTACTACGAAGGAGAAGATGGAACTGTAGGATTTGTTTCGGGCTGGAAAAGCCAAAACCCCGATGTGGGACATGGAGAGCAGGAAATTATCGCAATTCAGGAAATGAAGCGAATTGATTACGAATTAAGGTTTTTTGAACCTTTTGAGGCAAAAGATAAAGCCTATATGACCTTCAGCTCTTTGGGACCTAACCAGACCGAAGTGGCTTGGGGATTTGAAGGGAATATGGCCTATCCAATGAATCTGATGATTCCACTGATGGGAATGGAGCAAATGATCGGGGATGATTTCACCGTTGGGCTGGAAAACCTGAAGAGACTTCTCGAAAAATAAGTTTTCTAGTTTCCGGTAAGTCTGGCAACCATTATCCCCGATTGTCCTTTATTGCCGGCCAAGTAATCATGGAGAGGTAGAGCGGAAATCTCTACTTCTTTGTTTTTGGAACTGGCATGAAGCAGATGCACCCGGCCATTTTGCCAGACAGCAAAGCCAACATGCACCACATCCAGATTGGCCATGGGGGTGGTGATTGCAATCAAATCACCGGATTGAATTCCTTTTTCTAGGGATTGGATTTTTTCTTTTGGGACAAAAGAGTAAGCATATTGACTGATCTGAGTCTCCGCTTCGCGAATTTTGGCAAGGTTTGCAGGTTCGCTGAGTTGGGGGTAAAACTGGGGATTTTCCGACATAAAGGAAGGACTGTTGGGGTAGGGGCTGCCTCCGATTTCGGCTGTTATATCCTGAATGATTCCTTTTTTCTGGTTGGCTACGATCCACTCGGTGAAATAGTGAAGTCTGCTCGGATAGCCTTCATTCTTTCCGGATCGGTAGCGGAGTTTCTCTAGTTCTTTCTCGAATTGCTCAAAGCTCAAATCCTGCATTTCAGTCATTCTTGCCAAGGTCACCACTGCCTCAAGAAAAGTAGTGCAATCCACTCCCTGCAGGTTGATGACCAACTGCTCCGGACCGGGGATTTCCAGTGTTTTTTCCACATAGGGGGTTCCCAAAAAATCCTTCCCGATTTCTACCACCCATTCCTGAATTGACTGGTTTTTGGTGGTTTCACTCGCGAGATTCTCCAGTTCTTTGTCCAAAAGTTGCCGGCTTTCCAAGGAGCAAACGGTTTGGGCAGAGAGTAGAATTGGACAAAAAAAGAAGAATACAAAAAGAGATCGAATCATGGATTGGGGCGATTTGATGGGTAAGTTATGTCTTTTTGAAAAATTGGTGTAAAGTTTTTAGCACTGTTTTTTAACTCCTTTTTCCTAAATTCAAGGGACCACCTTTGCTCTCAAGCCATGAATTATCCCAGTATTTTCAATGATGTAGTCGGTCCTGTGATGCGCGGACCTTCTAGTTCTCACTGTGCGGCATCTCTCCGGATCGCACGGATTTGTCATGATTTGATGGGAGGGAGGATATCTTATATTGAAATCGACTTTGATCCCGAAGGCTCTTTGGCCACCACTCACAAAGATCAGGGATCGGATATGGGGCTTTTTGGAGGGTTTTTGGGTTGGGAGGCGCACGATGAGCGTCTGGTAGATTCAGAAATGCATCTTAAGGGAGCTGGGATTTCTTACACTATTCGAATCATAGAATTGGAAAACAAGCATCCCAATGCTTACCAAATCACCCTTTCCAATCCTTGGGAATCCCATAAAGTAGTGGCCATTTCCACTGGTGGAGGTATGATCGAAGTGGTCGAGATCGATGGAGCCAAGGTTTCCCTGGCAGGAGACCGATATATGACTTTGGTCTATACCGATCTTCCCAATCAGGTATTGGACTACCTGAATCAGGCTGGGGATTGGGACAGTTTGGAAGTGCTTGATGGGACTTCCTCCATGGTCCTGCTGACTGCCCAAGCTCCTCTGGATTCGATTCTGAAAGAGGAGCTTTCCCAAATCGAGGGAGTAAAAACAATCAAAGAGATCCGCCCTGTTTTACCCGTTCTTTCTTCCAAAAACACCAAAGTTCCTTTCATCACAGTGGAGGAAATGCTGGCGTACAATGCCGACAAAAACTTATCCTTGTGGGAGTTGGCTGTGCGCTACGAGAGTCAGCGGGGAAATATTTCCGAAGATGAGGTGTTGGCGAAAATGGATGAAATCCGCAAAATCCTCAAAAATGCAGTGGAAACCGGACTTAGGGGCACTCACTTCGAGGACAGGATTTTGGGCCCCCAATCCGTCAAATTCAAATCCCTGATGGAGCAGAAAAAACTCATGGACGGGGATGTGCTGAATCGAATCATCATGTATGTCTCGGCGATCATGGAAGTCAAAAGTTCCATGGGAGTGATTGTGGCAGCACCCACTGCAGGTTCCTGTGGGGCAATGCCTGGGGCAGTGTTGGGCGTGGCGGATTCTTTGGGACTTTCTGAAGAAGAAACGCTCAAGGCCTTAATGATCGCTGGATTGATCGGAGTGTTTATAGCGGCCCATTCCACTTTTGCCGCCGAGGTTGGCGGATGTCAGGCAGAGTGCGGTTCTGGGGCGACCATGGCCGCTGCGGCATTAGTTTATTTGGGTGGAGGCAATCTCCATCAAAGTTTATCCGCAGCATCTATGGCTTTGCAGAGTTCACTGGGAATGATCTGTGATCCGATCGGCAACCGGGTAGAGGCTCCCTGCCTCAACAGAAACGTGATGGCTGCTTCCAATTCCCTATCCTGCGCCAATATGGCTTTAGCAGATTATGACCATTTGATACCCTTGGATGAGGTAATCGAGACGATGTATGTAGTGGGGAAGAGCATTCCCAATACCCTTCGCTGCACGAATCTTGGAGGCTTATCCATCACCAAAACAGCCAAAGAAATCGAGCAAAAGCTGGCGACCAAGCAGTTTTTTAAAAGCTGTTGATTCCTGAGTACAATTTAACCTGCGAAAGAAGAAGGATAATCCATGGATATGATGGATTGAATAAGGATTCTTTGAATCGAATCTTTTCCTCAGTTGAACTCAGTGCTTCAGCATTTTGGAACTGAGCGAAAAGAGAAACACGGCTCCCGGAATAATCAGCATGGGCCAATCCAGCACGCCGTTGGACTTCAAGACCTGAGTGCAAAAGGTGATCAAAAGCGTAAGCAGGATCGCATTCCAAGTGAGCTGTTTGAGCTGGTAGAAATCCTGAATGACCAGCCAGGATAGGTGGATTCTTTTCAGAAAGCTAAACTCCGGGTAGAAAAGCTTCATGAAACCCAAGGCCAAAATCAGAAATACCAGAGCCACCAAAAACAAGTCCAGTGATTCGATGATTTCCAAGCCAGGTTTGGCTTGAGGTCCACCTGTCCAAAAAATGGAAAAAGCATGGACCGTTTTATAGACTCCCATTCCTGCTGTGAATAAAAAATTCACAAACATAGTCAGCGAAATGACTAAAACGGTCCATTGATAAGCTTTGGTCATACGAATGTCCTTTGCTGATTAGTGGCTTTCCAAACTTCTGCTGAACAGGCTGTCGTAATGTCCTTTGTGATCAAATACATCATTTTTCCGGGCATAGTCCTGCCAGCTTTGGATCAGTTTTTCCTTAATTTCAGGAAACTGTGTAGAAAGATCTGTGGTCTCTCCCGGATCGGTTTCCAATTCAAAGAGCTGCCATTCTCCAGGACCAAAAGGAGGAGGAAGTCTCAGTACCTTCCACTTGCCTTGGATATAGGCTTTTCTTTCAAACAGTTCCCAGCCCATTCCCTCTTCAGAAGCGTGAATTTCCTGTGCCTTCCCGCTCAAAACCGGAAGCATGGACTTACCGATCGGCTGCCTTACGGCTTTTCCTTTAAATTCCTGAGGATAGCTTGCTTCTGCCAGCTCCAGGAAAGTGGGCATCAGGTCGGTTACGTGGTAAAAGCTTTTGTTCCAAATGCCTTTTTCAGACTGGTTGTTAGGCATTTTCACAATCAAAGGAGCGCGAATACCTCCTTCTGAAGCAAAACTTTTGAACAGTCGGAATGGAGAAGAAGAAGCTTGGGCCCATCCCGGTCCCATTTCGATGAAGGAGTTGGGAAGGCCACGATTTTCCAGTGAATTGTCAAATCCTCCGAGATAAACTCCGTCTCCATTGCCCGGGTAGGTGGTGGCCATTACCCCGTTTGCCCCATTGTCTGAGAGAAAGACGATCAGAGTGTTATCGTACATACCTTCCATTTTCAGGTAATCGATGATTCGGCCGATACTCATATCCAGATACTCGACCATGGCTGCGTAGACTTCCATATCCTTAGCCAAAGCGGCCTGCTGCTCTGGGGTCAAGGATGTCCAGGCCGGGATACCACTCGGTGCAAAGGAATTGACTTCCTGAGGAATGATTCCAAGTGCCTTAAGATTTTCAAGGCGTTCAATCCGCAGAGAATCCCATCCGGAATCAAACTTTCCCCGGTATTTGTCAATGTATTCTTTTGGGGCATGAAGTGGATCATGTGGAGCCGTATATGCTGCATACATAAAGAAAGGCTTCCCGTCCCCTTTGTGCTTGTCGATATAGTGAATCAGGGTGTCTGTATAGTTTCTAGTGGAATAGAAATCTGCCGGGAGATTCTGGATTTTCAACCCGTTTACCCGGTAATCCATCACCTGGGGTGGAGAAAGGGGATTTTGGTCTGCATAGTGGCTTCCTCCTCCCTGCAGCAGGGCAAAGGATTCCTCGAAGCCTCTGGCTGAGGGAATCTGATCCTCTTCGTCTCCCAAGTGCCATTTTCCTGCCATGTAAGTATGATAGCCGTTTTCCAATAGGATTTCGGGTAAAGTCACCACCTGATCGTTGAGATGACCGGTATATCCTGGTAAGCCTTCCAAAGCAGGATAGCGAACTTCGCTCATGACTCCGATTCCGGTCACGTGATTGTCATTTCCTGTAAGGAGTGCGGAGCGGCTCGGAGAGCAGGTAGGCAGGATATAAAAGTTTGAAAACAGCATGCCCTCTTGGCTCAGGCGCTCCAGGGTTGGGGTGTGAATATTCCCTCCAAAAGGGGCGATATCGCTGAATCCCAAATCATCGGCTACCAAAATCAGAATATTTGGCTTGGGGCTTGGTGTTTCTTCTGGACTGGGATTTCCGCAGGCTGCTGCAAGTAGGAGTAGGAAGAATATTTTTCTCATAGGTGCTTTTTTAGCTTGGAAGAGGTTCTTTGGTTGATTTTCAAACCATGGTAATAAAAGGTACCAATAAATCCTTTTCCTTCCTTTTATCGGTCTAGGTAATTATTGGACTCGGATGGTGTAGTCCTGATTGGCGGATTCTATGGTCATTTTTTGAGCAGGCAAATTCAGGCTGGTCGATTCCAAATGGCTGGTTCCATTGCTGAAGTAGCTGTAGCTCAGCGTGCCTTCCACCCGATCATTACCCAATAGGCTGTTGAATTCTTTGTAGGTGAAAAGGAGGGTTTCGGGATCAATCCGCACGAGCAAGCGATCTCCCGGGATGCGAACTCCTGTGGCAACCGCCTCTATGAAGCCTTCTTTTTCTGTGACGGTAGCTTTATCAAAGAAGTCCAAAAGTTCACCCTTACTCATCATCGCATAGTCCATCGACAGAGCAAGCGCCTTTTGGATGTATTCGATTTTGTCTTCGGCAGCACTTGCCTGAGCTTTTCCTCTCAGTCCCGGTTTTTTTTCCACTGTGGTTTTTGCTTCAATGATTTTGGTGACCAATTTTCCCTGAGGATCAAAGCTGAATTCAGTAATTGTGGTCAGTTTCAGCTGGCTTTCGATGAAGACATCCGATCTTCTCTTCCAGATATATTCTTTGAGTTGGTTTCTGTTTTCCTCTTCTGCTCTGGAGATTTCAAGGGAAAGAGATTCCTTGTCGATTTGAGCTTGCGCAAAGGCAATACTCAGAAAAAAAAGAGCTAGAGCTAGGGTACTTTTCTTCATAGGAAAGGGAAATGCGGGATATAAATCCGACCTAAATCTTTTTGCGGGTCGGTAAAACTATTATTTTGTAGCTTTAGCTACCAGTCATTCCAGTTAATTAACCGTTGAATGAGTTTGCTTTCTTCTTTTACCGATTCTGATATTTTTGACCAGCTTAAGCGGATTTTGGACTTCCCGGTATTTAAGAATTCACAGATTCTTTCCGGATTTTTAAGGTTTGTCACGGAGGAGACTTTGGCAGGAAGATCAAAAGACCTCAAGGAGTACACCATCGGTACGGAAGTGTTGGGAAAAGAAGTAGGCTATGACCCGCAAGGGGACGCTTCAGTGCGAATCCATGCAGGAAGATTGAGAAAGGGTTTGGAAGAATACTATTCGGGTCCGGGGATGGAAGACTCGGTTTTGATTTCCATTCCCAAAGGCACATATGTTCCGGTTTTTTCTCTGAAGGAAAAAGAAAGCGCGTTTTCATCGGAAAATAAGCCATCCATCAGTAGACCTACGCTGGCAGTGTTGCCATTTCAGGATTCGGAGGATGATAGCCTCAGAGCCTTTGCGGATGGGCTTTGTGACCAGATTTGCAGTGATTTGGGGATGTTCAGTGAGCTTTCGGTGATTTCTTACTTTTCTTCCCGAAGGATGGCTTCCCAAGAAATTGACTTGAAAAATGCAGGCAAACTTCTCGATGCCACCTTTTTGGTCACAGGGAGTATTCAGTCAAAAAATGACCGGGTGCGAATCCGGGTACAGCTCATCCAAAGTAGCTCCCAAAAGCTAATCTGGTCCGATGTGTATGAACGCGAAAAGTCCGAATTGGGCGGATTTGCGCTTCAAGACGATATCGTGCGCCATGTCGTCAACCAAATCGGAGGCACGCATGGGATCATTTTTAGGGAAGCAGCAAAGGCCAATCCGATCCGGCATGCGGTCGATATTAAAGTTTACGATGCGGTCTATTGGTACTATTACCTTCTCAACGATGTCAACGAAGCCACTTTACAAAAAGGACTCGAGATCATGAAAAATACCGTCAGCTTTGACCCCAATTACGCTTTGGGCTGGGCGATTTTGGGGGAAACTTACGTAGCGGGGTATTTTTATGGGTTTGACACAGGAAAGGCAGATCCTCTCCAAGAGGGTATCCGATGCGGACAAAAGGCGCTGAGTCTGGACAGGCTGACACAGCATGGGTATCAGACTTTGGGTTTGGCTTATCTCTTTCAGCGGAAAAAGAAAGAATGCCTCCAAGTCGTCGAAGAATGGGAAAGGCTCAGCTACAAGGCCACTGGGGTAGCGGGAGGTTTGGGCTTTTGCCTGATTGCTGCAGGAGAGTTTGAAAGAGGGTATGGTCTTCTTTGTGAGTCTATTCAGATCAATCCTTACTACCCCTGGTGGTTCAATGCAGGATTGAGTTTTTATCATTTTCACAAAAAAGAATACACCGATGCCCTGTATTGGGCGGAGAAGATTCAGGGGCAAAGCGTCCTTTGGGAGTTGATCCTAAAGACGGCTTGTCTCAGTAGGCTGGAGCAAAGCTCCGCATGCCAGGCCGCTAATTCCCAGCTAAGGCAGTTAGTTCCTGATAATTCGCTTTTGGAGCAACTATTGGGGTCTTTTTTGCTTTCTGAGGCTTTGGTGGAGGAGTTGGGAAAGGCTTTGAAGAAGGTTGAAGATGAAAAATCAACTGCTGAAGGGCTAAACCCAACGCTAAACTAGCCGGGAGGTGTTTTTGGTTTAAAACAGGAAAATATATTCTCAGGTAGGACTTTGCCCTCAATCTGTCAACTTATTTTAGGAAGGGTGATTATCCGGTTTTTAACACTTAAAGCCTTTCTCTCAATACAAAATCGAATTATAGCCCAAAGCCTGCAGCTGTAAAATCCGGATGGTATAGGTCTCTACTGTCTCCAATCCTGCAAAAAGCTGGTCTTTGGTAACTCCCTGCCGCTTCATCGCCACACTGCAAATACTCACGCGGATTTTGCCTTGGTATTTTTCAAATGCTTTTTCGAGTTCCGAGCCTTTTACTAGCTTTTTTACAATGGGTCCTTTGACCACGATTTCAAAATTCTCGAATTGAACCCCATTTTCTTCGAAGGTATCAAACAGGGACAGGGCGCTCATCAGCCCATCTTCGTCTTTGACTCCGCAGGCGTAGTTGGGTGTTTTGTTGAGGTCTGAAATGGTTTCTTTTTCCAGCAGGGTTTGTGCGAAATTGGATTCAATAGCGAAAAAGGTGACGACGAGCGTAAGGATATACCTAAGTGATTTTTTCATGGCAGAAGGATGGGAGATGGATTAGAGAATAAAAATAAGGGTTTTGGGGGAAAGGGAGCTAGGTGGAGAAAGCGGATATAAGTTTAATTCTACCGTTATGACAGATTTTTTCTTTTAATTATTAGTGCTTCTCAATAAAACCAAGATAACTTTTGATCAAAAAAACTAAAGTTCAAATAAAAAATTAATTGTCTCAATCTGCCAAATTCCCCATATTGAAAGAAAATTTTTCAGACTTTTCATGGCTTTTAACGAAGACTCAAGGGTAAAAATCCCGGCTATTTTACATCTGATCCGGTTGGGGTTTACCTATATTCCTCAACATCAACAAAATCGTAAAGAAGAGACCAATATTTTTGAGGAGATTTTTATCCAAAGTATTCAGAAAATAAATCCTCGGCTCAAAGAGCCAGAAATCAAAAGAATTCTGGAGGAGATTACTCTGGAATTGGATTTTGAGGATTTAGGCAGGAAGTTTTTTGAGCGTTTGACTTCCAATTCTGGGGTTAAGTTGATCGATTTTCAGAACTTCTCCAATAACTCTTTCCATGTTACCACCGAACTTACTTGCAAAAATGGTGATGAAGAGTTTCGCCCAGATATTACAGTTTTGATCAATGGAATGCCCTTGGCTTTTATTGAAGTGAAAAAGCCTCACAATCGCGAGGGGATCATTGCAGAGCGGAAAAGAATCAATGAGCGATTCCGAAAAAAGCACTTTCGCAGATTTGCCAACATCACCCAAATGATGGTTTTCTCCAACAATATGGAGTATGAAGATGGAATTGTAGACCCTGTTTTTGGAGCTTTTTATGCAACCTCATCCTATAAAGAATTGCATTTTAATTACTTCCGGGAAGATCCGGAATATCCTGTAAAACAGGGCCTGAAGACCATTTCTGAAGAGCAAGAAAACGCAATTCTAAAGGATACCAACCTGATGGTTATCAAGCATAGTCCTGAGTTTATCACCAACAAATCCGAGTTTACCCCAACGCATAGAATTTTAACCTCACTTTTTAGCCGAGAGCGCTTGTCATTTATTCTAAAATATGCATTGGCGTATGTGGAGGAAGAAACTGGTCTAGAAAAGCACATCATGCGCTATCCACAGCTTTTTGCCACTTTGGCGATTGCTCAAAAATTGGCTGAAGGACGGACCAAAGGAATCATCTGGCACACACAAGGTTCAGGGAAAACTGCTTTAGCTTTTTTCAACGTAAAGCATCTCACGGATTACTTCCAAAAGCAACAGATCGTTCCCAAGTTTTACTTTGTGGTGGATCGCTTGGATTTGTTGATTCAGGCTTCTACCGAGTTTAGCAATCGGGGATTGAAAGTAAAACAAGTTAACTCCCGACAGGAATTTGTGGAGGATTTACAGGTTCTAGGGGCTATTCACAACGATTCTGGCCTTCCTGAAATCACAGTGGTCAATATCCAAAAATTCAGTCAAGACGCAACGGTAATTGCCAATTTGGACTATGATATCAATATTCAACGGGTATTTTTCTTGGATGAAGCCCATAGAAGTTACAATCCCAAAGGAAACTATCTCGCCAATCTGATCAATTCGGATCGGAAGGCGATTAAAATTGCTCTTACAGGCACACCTTTGCTTAGAGAAGTAGCCGGAGATTACGATTCCAAAACCCTCTTTGGCAACTACATCCACAAATACTATTACAACATGTCCATCGCTGATGGATACACGCTCCGATTGATTCGGGAGGAGATTGAAGGGAAGTTCAAAATGGAGATGAAGGAGCTGATGGATGCGATAAAAGTCAAGCAAGGGTTGGTTTCCAAATCCAAGATTTATGCCCATCCCAAATTCGCTGAACCGCTTTTGGATTACATCTTGGAGGATTTGATTCAGTTCAGAAAAGATCAACAGGATGCCAGCTTGGGAGGGATGGTGGTTTGTGATTCCTCAGACCAGGCCAAAGAGCTTTTTCGTCTTTTTGAAGCTAAATATGGGAAACAGGAAACGGATGCCGGCGCATTGCTGGCTGCTGAACCCAAGGAAAAGTATGCAGCCCATGAAATTCCGATTCTCAAAGCAGCTTTGATCCTTCACGATGAGAATGACAAGGGAATCCGAAAGGATTTGGTGAAAGTCTACAAAAAAGGAAATATTGACCTCCTTTTTGTCTACAATATGCTCCTAACGGGATTTGATGCCAAGCGACTGAAGAAGCTGTACTTAGCTCGGGTGATTCAAGATCATAACCTTCTCCAAACTTTGACTCGGGTCAATCGGCCTTACAAAAAGTATAAATACGGGTATGTGGTTGACTTTGCGGATATCTCCAAAGCTTTTAACCGGACCAATAAACTCTACTTTGAAGAGCTCCAGGAGCAATTGGGTGATGAGATGAAGCTTTACTCCAATCTTTTCAAATCCCCTGAGGAAATCGCTCAGGAGATTGAAGAGATCAAAGAGGTCCTCTTTCAGTTTGACACCGAAAATCGAGAGTTGTTCTCCCAGCAGATTGCACAGGTCACAGATAAAGGACTTTTGATCCGATTGGTCAAAGCCCTGAGAACGGCCAAAGAGCTGAAAAACTTGATCGCGATTAATGGCTATGAAGCCTTGGATGGGGAGGCTGATTTTGAAGTTTGGAATCGATTGCTGATTGAGGCTCAAAACCGCCTGGATAATATCAACTATGTCGAAAGCTTGGGTAAAGAGGATGATTCCGTCAACATCATCAATACAGCTCTGGAAGATATTGTCTTCCAGTTTATCAAGGTATCCGAGAGTGAATTGGTCTTAGCGGATGAGTTCAAGGACATGCTAAGAAAAACCCGGGAAACTTTGCGGGATAATTTTGACCAACAGGATCCTGCTTTTGTAAGTTTGCGGGAAGAGCTGGAGCGAATTTTCAAAAAGAAGAATCTGAGTGAGGTTAGTCAGGAAGACTTGGCTGAAAACATGCCTTTGCTTCGCAAAATCCATGAAAGAGCCAAGGAACTCAACCGCCAAAACAGCAATATCAAGTCGAAATACAGTCAGGATGAGAAATTTGCCCGAGTCCACAAGCGCTTGCTGGAAAAAGGAACCCTGACCCAGAAGCAGCTCCAATTGCAAGTTGCTCTACTGAAAGTCAAGTCCCAGGCTGATGAATCCATTCAGAACAGCGAGGATATCCTGAGGAACGAGACTTTTTTCAAACGCTTTATGATGCAGCTCGTGATCAAGGAGTTTAAAAATGAACAAAAGATGAGAATTGATTATCCCACCACGGAGGGAATCAATCAATTGATCGTCAGTGAATATATGCAACAGTACCAATCCTCATCCATACGATGACCCAAGATTTAAATTTCATTACCAAAACCAAGGAACTCATTGATAACCTGAAAAGTGTCTGCGCCAACTATGGCCTGGGCAATGACGGGAATGAGTTTAAAATCATTACTCAAGTTTTCCTTTACAAATTTCTGAATGACAAGTTTCGCTATGAGGTGAAAAAAGCCATGCCAGAACTGGCAAACGAGGAAGACTTTTCCGGCGCACTGCTAAATATGCCAGAGGAAGACTACTTGTTTTTGGTCAATTCTCTGGATGCCAATATTCCCCGATTGCAGTCTCATCAGCTGATCTCTCACCTCTACAACAATCAGAATCAAGGGGATTTTGCGAAAACCTTTGACGATACCCTTCGGGATATTTCGGTAGAAAATGCCGATATCTTCTCCATCAAGTCCTTTTCCGGTGCCAAGGACAAGTTGTTTGATGAGCTGAGTCAGTACATTTCCGACTCTTCCCAGCGGGATGCCTTTTGCCGGGCGCTGATCAACAAGCTCTTTGAGTTCAGCTTTGAGGAGATGTTTGAGGAGAAATACGACTTCTTCGCGACCATTTTTGAGTACCTGATCAAGGACTATAACAGCGACAGCGGAGGCAAATACGCCGAATACTACACGCCCCACACCGTAGCCCGCATTATGGCGGCGATCTTGGTTCCCGAACCTGTCAAAGGCGTGCGCTGCTACGATCCGAGTGCGGGTTCGGGCACCTTGCTCATGAGCCTGGCCCATCAGATCGGGGAGCAGAATTGCAGCATCTATTCCGAGGACATTTCCCAAAAGTCCAGCACCATGCTGCGTCTCAACCTGGTGCTCAACGGACTGACCCACAGCATCCCCAATATCATCAAGACCAATACCATCGCGCAGCCCTACTACTTGAGTCAGAAGTTTGACTTTATCGTCTCCAATCCGCCCTTTAAGCTGGATTTCTCGGATTTCCGGGACGATCTGGAAAAGGACAGCTTCAAGGACCGCTTTTTTGCGGGGATTCCAAAGGTACCCAAGGCCAAGAAGGAATCCATGGCGATCTACCTGCTCTTTATCCAGCACATCATGCACAGCCTGAGCGAAAGCGGAAGGGCGGCGATCGTGGTGCCGACGGGATTTATCACCGCGCAAAGCGGGATCGAGAAAAGCATCCGCGAAAAACTCATCAAGCAAGGCTGGCTGCGGGGCGTAGTGAGTATGCCGAGCAATATCTTCGCCAGTACGGGCACCAACGTCTCCGTGCTCTTCCTCGACAAGATGGCCGACTCCGAGCATATCGTACTGATGGATGCCTCCAAACTGGGGCAAACCGTGAAAGAGGGCAAAAACCAGCGCACCGTCCTCACCCGGGAGGAAGAAAGCCGCATTATCGAAACTTTCAATCATCAGGAAGCCGTCGAGGACCTTTCCGTGGTGGTCAGTAAATCACAGATCGCCGAGAAAAACTTCAGCTTTAGCGCCGGGCAATACTTCGAAGTCAAGATCGACTATGTGGACATTACGGCCGAGGAGTTTCAGAGCAAGCTTAACGGCTTTGAGGAGCGCTTAGTCGGGATGTTTGCCGAGGGAAAATCCTTGGATAACGAGATCTTGGGGAATTTGAAACGGTTGAAAATGAATTGATTGCTCAGCCATGAAACCAAGAGATATTTTACTTTTCCAGAATGCTGACCAATCTGTCAATGTCTCCGTCTATTTTCAGAACGGGACCTTTTGGCTGACGCAAAAGACCATGGCGGAACTGTTTGATGTGGAAAGATCCGTGATCACCAAACATTTGGCTAACATCTTCAAAAGCGAAGAACTGAATAAGGACTCAGTATGTGCAAAAATTGCACATACTGCCGAAGACGGAAAAACTTACTCCACCAATTTCTACCGACTCGAAGCCATTCTAGCCGTAGGCTATCGGGTCAACTCGATGCAAGCCACGGACTTTCGAAAGTGGGCGACTCAAACGCTTAATGAATTTATCATCAAGGGCTTTGTGATGGATGATGAGCGGATGAAGCAGGGTAAGCACTTTGGGCAGGATTATTTTGACGAACTCCTGGAGCGCATCCGGGAGATTCGGGCGAGTGAACGCAGGTTTTACCAAAAGATAACCGACCTCTATGCGCTGAGTACAGACTATGACCCGCAGAGTCCACAAACCAAGGAATTCTTTGGTATGGTACAAAACAAGCTGCACTGGGCGATCACCGGCAAAACGGCCGCTGAGATCATCTACACCGAGGCAGATGCCTCCAAACTCTACATGGGCTTGAAGACCTGGAAAGACGCCCCCGATGGCAAAATCCAAAAAAGCGATGTATCCATCGCCAAAAACTACCTTGCCCATCAGCATATTCAGGAACTGAACCGGATCGTGTCTGCCTACCTGGACTTGGCAGAAAACAATGCCCAACGGGGAAGGGCCTTCTCCATGCAGCAGTGGGCCAAGTTTCTGGACAGCTTCTTGGAGCTTTCCAGCTATCCTATTCTGCGGGACAAGGGAAAAGTCAGCATGCTGGAAGCCAAGCTCAAAGCCGAGGGCGAATTTGACAAGTTTCGGGTCATCCAAGACCAAACCTATCAGTCGGATTTTGATAAGTTGATAGCGAAGACGAAGAAGGGAGACCAATAAGAATGATTAATTTAAAACTCAAGGATATCGCAATTTCGCAAACGGGACCGTTTGGTAGTCAACTTCATGAAAGTGATTATGTAGAAATTGGAACCCCCATAGTAACAGTCGAACACCTTGGAGAAACAGGTTTTTCGCATCAAAATCTTCCTTTAGTCTCTGACACGGATAAAGTCAGATTGAGCAAATACTTACTAAAAGAAGGTGATATCGTTTTTAGCCGGGTAGGTTCTGTAGATCGGAATACCTATGTAAGCAAATCTGAGGACGGATGGCTTTTCTCCGGAAGGTGTATTAGAGTAAGGGTCGATAAAATGAAAGCCGATCCTAAGTTCATAAGCTTTTACTTCAGACAAAGAACTTTCAAAGAAATGATGCTCAACATTTCAGTTGGGGCGACAATGCCATCTTTGAATACCTCCTTGATGGATAATATTCCATTAAGATTACCTGAATTAGAAACCCAACAAAAAATCGCCAAAGTCCTATCCGACTTGGATGCCAAGATCGAGCTAAACAACCGCATGAATGCGGAACTGGAGGCGATGGCGAAGTTGGTGTATGAATATTGGTTTGTGCAGTTTGAATTTCCCGTTGTCAGCCTGAGCGGAGTCGAAGGGTATAAAAGCTCCGGTGGCAAAATGGTCTGGAATGAGGAGTTGAAACGAGAGATTCCGGAGGGGTGGAGAAGTGGAAACATCATGGAAATTGCAGATTTCTACGGTGGAGGAACCCCGAAAACAAATGTTCTGGAATATTGGAATGGAGAGTACTGTTTTTATACTCCTGCGGATTATGAAGAATCTATTTTCTCAATTATTACGAAAGAAAAAATAACTGAAAAAGGCCTCGAGAATTGCAGTAGCAAGCTTTTTAAGAAGGGGACTATTTTTATAACAGCTAGAGGTAGTGTAGGAAAAATCAATATCGCTTCAGAACCAATTGCTATGAATCAGTCATGTTATGCCCTCTTTGGAAAACGAGAATTGGGATATCCATTCGTTTTTCAACACATAGCTGAGTTAGTAAATTACATCAAGGCCAAAGCCAGCGGTTCTATTTTCAATGCATTGGTAACCAATGATTTTAAATTCACAAAACTCCCGATTCCCCCTGACAATCTTATCGAGGCCTACAATGAAAAGGCTTTGGGCTTATTCGAGAAAATCCTCGCAAACAAAAAACAAAACCAACAACTTTCCACGCTACGAGACTGGCTATTGCCGATGCTGATGAATGGGCAGATTAGTGTAGCTGAGGCGGAAGACAGGGTGGAAGAGGAATTGGGGATGGTGGCGGAGGGAAGGGAATCCTACAAAAAGGAGTAGTTTTTTGATAAATGGTTTGATTAAATTAACCTATTGCTTAATTTTGACGTGAAAAGAAAGGCTAAACTGGTACAAGTTTCAAAAGATGGAAAAAAGGCCCTTTACCTGGATAAAGAAAACTCCGGGGAAATAATGGCGTTTTTGAAATCGGATCCAGCAAACTTGAAGAAGTTTAAAACAGCCGTAGAAATGATTTTGAACCACCACGCTCCTAGGGATTTGTACGATAAGGAGGATTTTGAAAAAGGTTGTGAAAAGGTTACCGCTATTAAACTGTTTAAAGGGAAGAAAAATCCTAGAATATACTGCCAGCAGTTTGCTGATGGCGACACGGAGCGATTTGTCATCATTGGGATAGAATTGCTAGAGAAGAAGAAATCCCAAAAGCTGACATCTACGGAAAAAGCAATTATCAGAAGAGTATCCAAGTACGAGTACGACTTAAAACCCAAACCATGACAGATTCTATCAAAAAAGAATGGGAAGACTTATTCAATGAGAGTTCCTATGAAGACCGCGTCGCCTCATTGGCAGATGTATTGGCTTTGCAGTTTTTGGGCTTGGTAGATCGCAAGATGGAAATGGAAAAAATTTCCAAAAAGCAATTGGCTGAAAAAATAGGTACCTCAGCTGCCTTTATCACTCAGCTGTTTCGTGGCGATCGAAAACCCAATTGGAATACTCTGGCAAAAATGTCTCTTGAGTTGGATTTAGATTTTAAGATTATGAGCGAAGAACTCTTCCAAGCAAAAGTACAGGAAGAGCTAATTGACTACCATAAGCGCTGGTCAAAGACTCAAGAATATTTAAAATTAAAAGAACAAGTCACCAATCCTCAACTCGTCATGGCAGTCAGCCAAGCCGGAGAGGATGAATACGCTATGGCAGGATGAAAGCAAAATTTTCTCCCTTACAATTATTGGATTTCAAGCTATTGGAGTCCCACTATGAATTTATAGTTCCGGAAGAGGACGAGGTGAATGTGCCGGATCTTTTTCAATCCTATCCGGTGGATATTGATTTTGGGATAGGCAAAACAGAGGTTGAAGGTGAATTCCAGCTTTTCACTAAAATAGAGGTGAATTTTGCCAAGAAGAAGCCTTTTCCTGGATATAAGCTGATGGTCGAAGGAGGAGGAACTTTTCGAATCCAAAATCCCGAAAAAGTGGAAGAGAACTTAAGAAATAATCTAAGTCAGTTTTCCACTTTGAACATGATGATCAATAACCTTAGAAACATCATCTATCAGATCACCAACCTTGGTCCTATGGGAGGGTATTTATTGCCTCCTATTGATATAAGTCAGTTATTGAGGGATAAAGCAGAGGAAAAGAGTTAAGGAAGAGAGGATAGTTTATTTTTTATTAAAGTTTTCAATAGCTTGATTATTTAACCTCATACCGATTAATGAAAGATCAATTAAAGGTATTCGTTGAAAATTTTCCAGTTACTCCCTGGTATGAGGAATGGGCACCTACAATCATTGCGCTTATTGCACTAATTACTTCCTTAATTTCACTTTATTGGAATAGAAGAGATTATATAAAAAGTACCAGACCATTTGTTTGGGCTTTATCTTACGGGTACATCGATCAAAGAACTGGGATTTTGATACCCTCTCCCGAACACGTTGGTTTTAGAGTTTCGAATGCTCCAAGTAAGATTGTTGAATTCAGAATTAGGATTGAATTAGAAAATCAGACACTATTTTCTTTTAATGAAAAAAACTTTGTGAGGTTTCCTGATTCTGGTTCAGAATGGAGTTTTTCGATAGGGCAAGCAGACTTTCAAAAAATATTCTCAAAAGGCCAAGGGAAAGAAAATCAACTAAAAAGAATAATTTCAATTGACTACTCTTCTTTGGATGGGAGCAAGAAATACAATTATAATCTTTGGCAACAATTTTCTGTTGAGGACAACCAATGGAAAGATTTTAATGTAACAGCTGATTAACCAATAGTATATTAACCAAACTCACCAAAGAACTGGTATCGATAAGGGCCCTCATCTCGGGAACTTTTCGAGTTGCTCGGGTTTGAGGTGAAGCGTTTTACAGAGTTCGTATTCATTGATCACTCCATCAAAAAATGCGGTCTGAATGGCAGAAACGAACAAAGGGGATTGGATGGGCTTTGCTTGGGTTCCCATGCTGGGTTTGCCCATTTCCTTTTCCAGTTCTCTTTTCTTTTTTTCAAGATCCTTCTTTGCCTGAATGGTATCTTCCTGCTCTTTTCTCATTCGTCCATAGATGGCGCCGCTCATTTTGCCCTTTCGGACGAGATAGGTAAGTATAGCCGTGAAGCTCAGATGTGTAGCATCGGAGATAGATTTGATTTCTTCGAAAGAATAGTCGTTAGACTTTCCAATCTCCGGCAGTTGATCTAGTTCATTCAGTTTTTCCCCTGCCAGAAAAGCAAAAGCAAAGGTATTGCACCAAGTCTCAATTTTGGAAATAGATCCTGTAGCCAAGTGATCGTAATCCATAGACTCGACTTCTTCCTGATTGAGTAGGTAGTGTCCCAGTTCATGTGCCAGCGTAAAAATTTCCCGTTTGAAATAATCTTGATTTCTTCGAAGCACAATGACATTTGGCTGAAGGTAGAAGCCATCAATATTGACTTTTTGCTTTAGAGAGGGATGTTCTACAAATTCAAAAACCAGAATATTTGCCTCAGCAAATTTGCTGATCATAGCTTCCAAGAATTTCTTGGGGTCTTTTTTGTAATTGGGAAGAAGAGCTTTGCGAACTTCCTCAGCCACTGCTTTAGATTCCTGATTTATATTATAAATAGGTAAGGATCTCTCTATTTTTAAATCTGAAAGTTTAGCAAGTCCTGAAAGAGAAAGCTTCAACTCTTCAAACTGGTTGACAATCTTTTTGGTGGCCAGGTTTAGGTCAGTTCCAAACTTTTCCTTCCTAAAAAAAATACTGGATTCTTTGGATTGAACAGGAGGAGCAGGATCTAAATAATAAGAAAGTCCCTTACTAAAAATCTTATCGATTCTTTTCAGATGATTGATTTGAATTTCCTCTTTGAAAATATCCTCCCATTGAAGCTTGTTTTTTAATCCCTCACTGACTAAGTCCAAAAACTCTTCCTTCTCCAATCTGTATAGGGAAATCAGATGTTGAATTCGGGCGATATTGTAAGTAGAGGTTTCCAAGATTTCTAATAGCTCATGGAAATTAAAGATTTAGATTGTTTTTACAATCATTTTTCATCGGAATAAAAAAATCAAAAAAAGCCACCCATTTCTGAGTGGCTTCAGCTCCCCCTCTTGGGCTCGAACCAAGGACCCCATGATTAACAGTCATGTGCTCTAACCAGCTGAGCTAAGGAGGAATATTTTGTTGTTTGCTTTCGCTTTCCGAAAACGTGTTGCAAATGTAGAGGCATGATCCATTTTTTCCAAACTGTGAATGGAAAAATTATTCATTCTTTATTCGTTTGCCCTTTTTCCTTTTCTTTTTCAGGGACTTAATTTTTCCATTTTCTGAATAGTATCAGTGCTGGCAAATGATTCCTAGGACTTTTATGGAGCTATGCCAATCTATTGCTGTCCTAAACCCTTTGACCTTTACCCAAATTCCATAGTTCAAAAAAGGGGATACCGATATTAATCCCAGGCCAAAATTCCGATCTCGATACTTTTCCCTAACTTATACCTTGCTAACTCAGAAAAAACCATTCCCTATGGAAAACTATTCGATTTCAATCAACGGAAAAATGCAGACGGTCACAGCTCCTGCAGATATGCCCCTGCTTTGGGTGATTCGGGATTTGTTGGATATGAAAGGTACCAAGTTTGGCTGCGGACAGGCACTTTGCGGAGCTTGTACCATTCACTTAGACGGAGAGGCCGTACGATCCTGCAGTCTCCCGATTTCCCAGGTGGGAGAAGGAAAAATCACGACCATAGAGGGACTTTCTGAAGATGGAGATCATCCCCTTCAAACTGCCTGGGTCGAGCATGTGGTGCCCCAATGCGGATATTGCCAATCCGGGCAAATTATGAACGCGGCGGCTTTGCTGTCCAAAAATCCAAACCCTTCCGAAATGGAAATTGAGGCAGCCATGCAGGGTAATCTCTGTCGCTGCGGCACCTATAATCGAATCAAGGATGCCATCATCACCGCCTCCCAGTCTCTCTAATCTCCCCTAAATCACTCAAGCTATGATGCCCAATTTGCCATTTTTGAAAAAACAGAAAACCAATGACTCAGATTCGTTCAGCGCAAAAGATCGAAGTGAGATATTCAGAGCATCCAGAAGGGATTTTCTGAAGATAGGCTCTCTTGCAGCAGGAGGTTTTGTCTTGGGAGTGAACTTCCAGTGCAGTGGACCCAAGGGGGAAATCATCAGTTTCGCTCCCAATGTCTTTGTCACCCTCAGTTCGGATAACCTGGTCACCATCGTGGCCCACCGCTCGGAGATGGGGACAGGGATTCGAACTTCCCTGCCTATGATCGTTGCCGATGAGTTGGGTGCCGATTGGAGCAAGGTGAAGATCGTACAGGCAGTGGGAGATGAAGATATCTATGGCAATCAAAATACGGACGGCTCCTTTTCTGTAAGGATGTTCTATGAGCCCATGAAAAAGTTTGGTGCCACAGTAAGGCACATGCTCGTACAGGCTGCTTCCAAAGAATGGGGCGTATCACCGGATGAATGTGATACCGAAGCTAGCCATGTGATTCTAAAGGGGGGGAGCAAGAAAATTCCTTTTGGAGACTTGGTGGAGCAAATCAAGACGATGGAGCTGCCTAAGCAGGAGGAACTTACCTTCAAGGAGTTTTCCAGCTACAAATTGGTGGGGAAAGATGTAGCGATCTATGATGCCAAGGCAATTGCAACTGGCAAAGCGGTATTTGGTGCGGATGTCAATCTACCGAATATGCTGATCGCAGTCGTTCAGCGTAGCCCGGTGGTCGGAGCGAAAGTGATTTCCTACAAGGATGAAAAAGCTTTGGCCATTCCAGGAGTGAAGCAGGTGATAAAAATTGAAGGTCCCGGATTACCGGCAGGCTTGGATAAGCCCTTGGAAGGAGTGGCTGTCTTGGCGGAAAATACATGGGCCGCTATCCAAGGGAGTAAGGCTTTGGAGATTGACTGGGATTTGGGACCAAATCAATCCTTCAATTCTTCCAGTCAATTGCAGGAAATGCTGAAAAGTACCGCTGGCAAAGGAATGGTTAAGCGAGAACGAGGAGATTTTGCCAAAGCCAGATCTTCCTCAGGCAAAGTAATCGAGCGGACTTATTTGGCACCATTTTATGCTCATTCGACTGTGGAGCCACCCGCAGCAATAGCGGATGTGAAAGCCGATGGGTCAGTGGAAGTCTGGGCCCCAACTCAGCATCCTCAATGGGCAAGAGGAGCGGTAGCAGGGGCTTTGGGAATCGATGTAGCCAAAGTAAAAATGAATGTGACCTTATTGGGTGGGGGGTTTGGAAGAAAGTCCAAGCCTGATTTTGTGGCAGAAGCCGCGATTCTATCCAAAGCAGCCGGGGTTCCGGTGCGGGTTCAGTGGACCCGGGAATGTGACCTACACCATGATTTTTACCATTCTCACAGTGCCCAGCGAGTTGTAGCGACGTTGGACAAAGAAGGAAATTTGTCGGGGTGGAATCACCATACCGTTTTTCCTGCTATCGGAGCTTCCAATACGCCTGCTCCTCCTTCTGATGGGGAATTGGATTTGGGCTGCCGTGACTTCCCTTACAATGTGCCTAATATCCGTGTGGAGGCCCATGAAACTACTGCACATACCCGGGTGGGTTGGTTGAGGTCAGTCAGCAATATTCACCATGCTTTTGCTATTTGTACGATGCTGGATGAAATAGCCGAAACCCGGGGAGTAGATCCTGTAGATCAGGCCATTCAGATGCTCGGTGAGGATAGGCATCTTGATTTTACTGCTGAAATGGTGGGCGATTATGGGAATTATGGGGAAAAGATAGAGGACTTTCCTTGGGATACTGCTCGGATGAAAAAAGTAATCCAAACGGTAGCGGAAAAATCAAATTGGAAACAAAACCTGGCTGATGGAAAAGCAGTGGGTTTTGCGGCTCATAAGAGCTTTTTGACCTATGTGGCTTGTGTAGTGAGGGTAGAAAAAGATGCAGAAGGGAAATTAATCATCCCGGAGGTGCACTATGCCGTGGATTGTGGGATCGGAGTCAATACCGACCGAATCAAGTCCCAGTTTGAAGGTGGAGCTCAATTTGCCACCAGTTTGGCAATGACTTCAGCCATCACTTTTGAAAATGGAAAGGTGCAGCAAAACAACTTTGATACCTACCAGATCATCCGTATGCCACAGGCTCCGAAAAAGATAGAAGTACACATTGTGCCCAGTATGGAGAAGCCAACCGGAGTAGGTGAGCCTCCCGTTCCGCCCTATATCCCTGCCTTGGCCAATGCTTTGTACAAATTGACCGGCGAGCGGAAGTATGAATTGCCGTTTAAAGTCTAGCTTTCAGTAAACAACAGGCGGTTTGCAGTAAACAGTATGCGGTAGGCAATTGGAATTATTGACAAAGAGGCAAGTGTTCTAAAGACTGCCTACTGAAGACTGTCAACTGCAATCTGCTCACTGTTTCTTCGCGCTAAACTTTCTCGTTAGGGTCTTGATGTATTTCAATTTTCGAAATCTCAGCGCCGACCAGTCCTCATTGATGGCGATTTGTCTTACAGCTTCATAGTCTAGCTCACCTGCTTTGGTCCAGCCCGAATCCCGGTTGATTTTTACCTTATACTTTTTGGAAGTTCCCTTAGGGTAAGCCACCCATAGTGCTTCATCCTCGGGAGAAAGCGCATGCATGGCTTCAAAATACTGGTCTATATCCTCTTTACTGTAAACAAAGGCCAGTAAGAAATCAGCTTTTTCTTCGTTTTCAACTAGAAATCCATCTTTTTTCCAGGTTTGGATCAGACTGGCTAATTCCTCCGGAGCATTCCAGATTTGGGCCTTCATTCCAGCCTTAAAGTTCATTTTTTTCAATAATGGATCCATGATATTAAGCGATGGTTTGCTTAAAGTTGGCTATTTCTTCATACAAACCCAATTTCAAATTGGTACTTTTAGGCCATGAAAAATCTCCTTCTTGTCTATGCGGCATTTGTTCTTCTCCAATTTCCATTACAGGCTCAGGAAATACCCATGGATAGTCTTTACCTTCCCGGTGAGCGGATCAAGGAGATCAATGATCCGGCTTTGGAGGAAGTCAGTGGACTTGCTTTTTCCCGTATTCAACCCAATCTACTCTATCTCCACGTGGACAGCGGAGGGGAGTCGGTGGTCTTTTTGATGGATTCCTTGGGGAAAAGTCTGGGAAAAATCAACTTACTCGATACCCCAAACCGGGATTGGGAGGATATCGCAGTGGGCCCTGGTCCAAAAGGCAAAAGCTACGTCTATGTCGGAGAAATAGGGGATAATGCAGGAATCTATCCCGAGATTAGACTCTATCGCTTTTCCGAACCCGAAAAGGTAACATCCTCCTTAGAAGTCCAACCCGAAGTGGCCGTCCTCAACTATCCCGACGGGGCCAAAGATGCCGAAACCTTGATGGTCGACCCTTGGACCGGAGAAATCTACATCCTCTCCAAAAGGGATGAGAAAAACACGCTTTACAGGGTTCCTAAGGATGCTTTCTCCAAGAAAAAGTCGGTATTGGAGGAGTTGATCAAATTGCCATTCAGCAGTGCCGTAGCGGGAGATATCTCAGCTGATGGAACCCGTATTCTGATCAAAAATTACTTTGCCGTCTACTATTGGGAGAGAAAAAAGGGAGAAAGCCTGACCGATGCCCTCTCCCGAATGCCTGTTCGCTTACCTTATGTGCCGGAACCGCAAGGCGAGGCGATTGGCTTTTCTCCCAGCGGAAAATCCTATTTCACCGTCAGTGAAAAGCGATTCAATATTCAGCCCTTTCTTTACCGATACCCTTCAAAAGACTAAATCATGCAAACCAGTTCTGTAATCTTGATGGTCCGCCCGGCCAACTTTGGATTCAATCCCGAGACGGCGGAAAACAACTTTTACCAGCAGAAAGATCAAAGGTCTGCGGATGAAATCCGGGAATTGGCCCGGAAGGAGTTTGATGGCTTTGTGGCTTTGCTAAGAGATCAGGGAGTGGAGGTGATTGTGATCGAAGACTCTGAGACCCCGATAAAAACCGATGCCGTATTTCCAAACAACTGGTTTAGCACCCATCCCGACGGCAAACTGATCCTTTACCCCATGTATTCCCCCAATCGTCGTCTCGAGCGAAGAAAAGACATCATTGAGCAGCTAATTAATTTGGGCTATGGGGTTGGTGAGATTTTGGATTTGAGCTTTTTTGAGGAAAGTGAGCAGTACATGGAAGGGACTGGCAGCATGGTCATCGATCACGATTCCAAGACTATTTATGCCTGCTATTCTCAGCGTACTCATCGGGTTCCTTTGGATTATGTAGCCAAGCTTTTGGGCTACCAAGTGGTAGGATTTGATTCGGTTCAGGAAATCGGAGGACAAGTCAGTCCCATTTACCACACAAATGTCATGATGCACATCGGTACTGATTTGGCTGTGGTCTGCCTCGACAGCATACCCAAAGCCAGCGAAAAGCAGCTGGTGCAAGAGTCTTTGACCAAGGCAGGGAAAAAGGTAATTCCCATTACGGCCAAGCAGAAGTTCCACTTTGCCGGGAATATGCTGGAGGTCAGCAATTCCGGCGGGGAAAAGTTTACCGTGATGTCACAGACAGCTTATGATTCCTTGAATGTGGGCCAAATCCAGCAAATTGAAAAATACACGACGATCATCAGTCCTTCCATTCCTACCATAGAAAAGTTGGGCGGTGGCTCTGCAAGATGCATGATGGCAGAGATTTTTTTACCGAGAAATCTGTAGACAGTGTGTAGTTAGCAGTTTGCAGTTGCCAGTAGGAGTTGTTTGTAAATTGTGAGTATTTAGTAGAAAATGGTCTTAAAATCAGAAGGCTGAAACTCGACCAGAACAAATCATCTGTGGGAATCTGTGACATCTGTGAGCCGTATTTAAAGTCAGAAGGCTAAAAATTGACCTGAGCAAATCATCTGTGAAAATCTGTGATTTTAATCCGTGGAAATCTGTGGGAAAATTTAAAGCCTGATGCTTGGAACTAATTCAGCACAAGATCTAATAAGTTCAAATCCTATCAAATTGGACTTTTTACAATGAACATCTAACCGAGAAAAAACCACTACTTACCACTAACCACTCACCATTTACGATTTACCGACCACTGCTTACAGCAAACTGCAAACCGCCCTCAAATCCCCGTGTAATTAAATGGAGTAATAGCCTTTAATTCGGCTTTTAATTCCTCTGAAATTGGCAAGCCGTTCACAAAAGTGGAAATGGATTCCTGGGTGATTTTTGTGTTGGTTCGGGTCAAGTCCCGGAGTGCCTCGTAGGGTTTTGGGAAGGCCTCTCTTCGTAGGATGGTCTGAATGGCTTCGGCCACCACAGCCCAGTTTTCTTCCAAATCGGCATCGATAGCTGCCCGATTGAGTTCGAGTTTGCCCAGCCCTTTTTGGAGTGATTCCAGAGAAATCAGCATGTGTGCCAAAGGAACTCCAATCACCCGCAAAACCGTACTGTCTGTAAGATCCCGCTGCAATCTTGAAATCGGAAGTTTGGCTGCCAAATGCTCCAAAAGGGCATTGGCGATGCCCAGATTGCCTTCCGCATTTTCGAAGTCAATGGGATTGACCTTGTGTGGCATGGCAGAGGAACCCACCTCTCCGGCCTTGATTTTTTGCTTGAAGTAGTTCATGGCCACGTACTGCCAAACATCCTTGGAGAGGTCCAAAAGGATGGTATTGATTCGCTTCAAGCCATCAAAAAGTGCAGCCAAATTGTCGTAGTGTTCGATTTGGGTTGTTGGGAAAGATCGCTCGAGTCCCAAGAAGTTTTCCACGAAAGTGAAGGCAAATTCATTCCAGTCCAGCTCAGGATAGGCTACCTGATGCGCATTCATATTTCCGGTAGCTCCTCCAAATTTTGCCGAGTAGGGTACTTGCTCAAGGAGCTCCAATTGATTTTTCAGGCGAACGACAAAGACTTGTATTTCCTTGCCCAAGCGCGTAGGGGAGGCCGGCTGCCCGTGTGTTTTTGCAAGCATTGGGATGTCTTTCCACTCTTCTGCCAGATCGCTCAGCTTTTCGATGACCTCCTGTAAAAGAGGTAAAATCACTTCTTGCATACCCAACTTGAGCATCAGGGGAGTGGCCGTGTTGTTGATGTCCTGAGAAGTAAGCCCGAAATGAATAAACTCCTTGTATGCATCCAAACCCAACTGATCGAATTTTTCCTTAAGAAAATATTCCACAGCCTTCACGTCGTGATTGGTGGTACGCTCGGTATTTTTCACCCATTCAGCATCTTCCAGAGAAAAGTTTTTGACCCAGCCTCGGAGTTGGGGGAAAAGGCTATGATCAAAAGCTTCCAGCTGGGGGAGGGGCAGCTGGCAGAGGGCGATGAAATATTCGACTTCTACATGAACGCGGTATTTGATCAGAGCAAATTCAGAGAAAAAAGCACGAAGCGGGGCAGTTTTGCCAGCATATCGGCCGTCTACTGAAGATATTGCGGTGAGGGCATTGAATTCCATGGGTGAGGATTTGAATCAAAAAGGAGCTTGACCCGATTTTCGGGAAGGGCAAAGTTAAGTCTTTGACCAAAAAATCTTCTGTCTGCAGACATAATTCTCCTTTTTGTCCAAACTTACCTTTTTGTTTTGGGGTTATTGAGGGAAAATATCCCAAGGATTGCCGGTTTTCCGGCTTGGGAAATTATTTTTGCAGCCAATTCATAAAATTCAGATGTTCAATTTCTTCAAGAAAAAGAAAGAAGAGGTCAAAGTCAGCCCTTACTTGCCTCTCAAAGTGCGGGAGGTAGTCAAAGAAACTTCAGATACGGTTACCATCTATTTTGAACAACCCGAACCCTATCTCGATTACAAACCCGGTCAATTTTTGACTTTGGTGATGGATTTTGAGGGAAAAGAACAGCGTCGTTCTTACTCCCTATGTACTTCTCCTTTTGTGGATCCTTTCCCCGGAATTTCGGTTAAGCGAGTTCCCGGAGGGCTTTTTTCCAACTATCTGAATGAAAAAGTTTTCCCCGGCAAAACCATCAATGTACTCAAGCCTCTTGGGAATTTTACCACGGATTTTCACTCTCAAAACCGACGTCACTTTTTCCTCATTGCCGGAGGAAGCGGGATTACTCCTTTGATGGGAATCCTGAAATCTGTTTTGGTAAATGAGCCTCAGTCGGTCATTACGCTGATCTATTGCAGCCGAAATGAGGAGCAAATCATTTTCAAAAGGCAACTGGATTTGTTGGAAAAGGCCAATTCAGACCGGTTGAAAATCATTCATAATCTGAGCCAGCCATCCGAAAGCTGGACCGGTCTCAAAGGGAGACTTTCCGGAGATCTTTTGAGAGAATTGTTTGCAAAAGCAGAGTTTGAAAAGCGCTATGAGGAGGTGTACTTCCTATGCGGACCTGACGGGATCATGGATACAGCAGAGGAAGTTTTGGAAAAGTTGGACGTGGAAAAAAGCAGGGTTCACCGGGAAAGTTTCTTTTCCGCTGCAGCTCACCAAGCCCATGAAGATGCCCTCAAAGGTATTAATCATGGGGTTTTGACCCGGGACGTACGAATCCAATTGGACGGAGAGGAGCATGTGGTGACTGTGAATCCAGGCAAGACGATTTTGGAATCCGGTTTGGAATCCGGTTTGAATATGCCTTACAGCTGCCAAAGTGGACTTTGTACAGCCTGTAGGGGAAGATTGCTGAGTGGTCAAGTGAAGATGGATGAGGATGCAGGATTGAGTGATAAGGAAAAAGAAGCAGGATATATCCTTTGCTGCGTTTCCAGACCGCTTACTGAAGACATTCAAGTGACCATCGAATAAGCTCACTGTTTTGGAAATCGACCCCATTCGAAAAGTCTACAAGCGCACCGAGAGGTTTACCCTGATTGTTTTGATGATTGCACTTCCAGTCTTTGGATTGGTGTATCTCTATCATACTTCTGGGAGTATCAACAAGGATCTTCCTCCTTTGGGAGGATTCTTGAACGGTTTTTTGATTGCCTTTTCGGCTACTCTTCTGATCGGGCAGTACCTTGTCTTTCACAGCAAAATCAAGACGACTTTTTCTGAAGAAGATTTGTTGGCAAAAGTAAAAATCTACTCCAAGGCCACCGAACAGCGGTTTTTGTTTTTGTTCTTGGTTTCTATTTGTACCAGTGTGGGCTTGCTTTTCGGAGGAAATCCCCTTCACACCATTCTTTTTGCTTTGGCGTTGGTATTCTTTTCTTTGGCCAAACCCAGTCCGGATAGAATGGCCAGACTAATGAAGCTGAAAAAAGAAGACCGGGAGCTGATTCGCGCAGCTTCCCGGCCTGAATAAATTAAGATTGGCTTTTTCTTAATTTTCGATGGAAATATTTCCTGAAGTGATATTTCCCCGGATCCAAGTGGAGGAGCCGTTGTCTATTTCCAGCGTTTTTCCGGAGCTGATGCTTCCCACTTTTAGATTACCGGAAGAAGACTTTAGGGAAAAATTGAAATCTTTCAGGTTGGAATTGGTCTGAATCCGGAAGTTGCCCGAGCTGCCCTGAAAACGGGTGTTTTCACCCAGTCCTGCACCGGTGGCCCGCATGGTTCCTGAAGTAAACTGCAAGCTGCCCAATTTCCCGGCATTTTCGATTTTAGCGTTTCCGGAGGTCAGTCCCACGTTGACTTCTCCACCTATATTTTTAGCATCCAATGATCCGCTTGTGGATTGATAGTTCAAATCCCCGTCTACGTTGTAAAAGTTACCGTTTCCTGAAGTCAGTCCGCTTTCTACATTTCCTTTTACCCCATCTACGGTCAGGTTTCCTGAGGTAGCCTTTACTAACAGATCTCCTTCAATTTGATTGGCTTTCAGATTTCCTGAGGTTAATCTAAGATTGGTTCTTTCGCTCTTCACTTGGGAGACTGAGACATTTCCTGAACTCCCCTTGATATCCAAGGCCATTGCCTTGGGACCGGTAATGGTGATATAGCCTTTGTTTCGGGTGTTCCAGCTATAGTTTCTCTGCTTTCTTGTATGGGTGATTTTCAGTACATCTCCCACAGTCACAAAGACGATGTCCTGATCGGTATCATTGGACTCCAGATAGGCTTCCACATCCACTGTGGAGCTGGCCCCTCCGTCGTAGGTGACATTGAGCCAGCCGCTTTCTACTTCGATCCGGGTGATTCCTGGATAGGATTTTTTGGTGTCCACCAATACATTTTGGGCAAAAGTCCAGGTAGAAACTAGCGCAAGTAAAAGCGTCAAGGTCAGTTTTGAATAGGTATTTTTCATCTTTTTATTTGTTTAAAGTCTAGTCTGTAAGCAAAATTCCAAAACTCATAGCTTGAAGTTCCGGCCCTCTTCCGGGCTGGAAGAGATCGTTTAGGTCATAGTTGAAGAAAAGGGTGACGTCCCCTACGCCAATTTCTGAGCGAAGGCCATATCGGAAGTTGTCGACATACATGTTGGATTTTTCAAATAGCTTGGTCTGATCTCCTTCTGCATCGTCGTAGACAAACTTCCCTCTGCCTCCAATCCGTAATCCTGCATATCCTCCTACACCGAAGCGGAGGTTTCCGTCGTTAGTCTGAATACTTGGAACCAAGGTCAGATTGACGAAGGAGGCGGATATCTTGGACTTGGTACCTACTCCGCCGTCAAATTCCTGGAATTCCAAACCATCGGGAGTTTTCACGGCAATGATATCGCTGTCTTCAAATTTGAAATTGTACCAGCTTACCCCAAGGGCGGATTTTAGTCTGAAGTTTTTACCGGGCTTCCAGGTTCCGGTAGAATTCATCGCAAAATACCAGCTGCCCCAAGGCTTGACCTCCGGAGCTCCTTGGTCAATAGGCCAAAGATTGATTCCCAATTCAGGTTCTACAAAGTTGGTTTCGAAGCGGGATGGCTTATTCTTTCTATGATTCTGGTAGTCCTCTTCACTGATTTCCCATTCGTACATCTTGGTGCCGTCCGAATATTTGGTGACCATCCAGCTTTTTCCAAGCATGGTGTAAACCTTGGTTTTTTCTCCCTCCATGGCCGTTTTTTCCTGTGAAAAAGCCAAAGAAATGGGGAGTAGAAAAGAGAAAATTAAAAGTGATTTTTTCATAGTTGGTTTAGTTGGCAAATGAAAAGGCAGGGGAGTAGTGCTCCCCGACCGGATTAAAATACAATTCCGAAGGTGATGGGATTGAGGGCCGGGCCCTTACCCTCTTGGAAAAGCTCGTTGAGGTCATAGGTGGTAAAAAATTTTATTCTACCTACTCCTAATTCACCTCTTAGACCATACCGTAGGTTTTCAAGGTAAAGACCGGTAGCTTCTTTATCCTTCTTGCGGCCAGAACCGCCCAATTCTTCATATACGTATTTGGATTGACCTCCCAGTCGGTAGCCCACATAGGGACCTACTGCCAGGCTGAGTCCTCGCTTGCTGTCATTCATTTTTCCAAAATCCAGCTCAAGCAAAGTCATGGCAGTGAGATAGGAAGCGGAAATCTTGCTTTTGAAACCATCCACGTCTGTTCTCTGGGCAAATTCGATCATATCTTCTCCTCGCACTGCCTGGAAATCCCGGTTTTCAAATTTGAAGTTGTACCACTGGAAACCTATTCCGAAGTTCCAGTGGAAGCCTTTGGAGATTCGCTGAGAGGCCATCCAATTGAGCCCCACTTGCCAGCTTCCCCAGCCTTTCACGGCGTAGGGCTTGTCGGAAGTGGGAAATGATCCGTCCTCGAGGTAATTATTGATCCCTAAGTCCACGTTGAAGTAAGAGCGGAAGGGGGGATCTGATTTTTTCCGGCCACCGGTTTCTACTTTGACCCGGGTATTTTCGCCGCTTTCGTCTACATATACTCTGACGCCGGCTACATTGACTTCCGTCTCCAATCCGTCCTCGTAGACTTTGACTACCTCCTTGACGCTGCCGTCTTTCTTCCGGATTTCTACGATAGTCAGTTCTCCGGTCTGCTTGTTTTCTTCCAGATCCAGCTCGCTGATGATCTGATTGATGTTCATCAATTTGAGTTTTTCAAAGTCCTCTTTGGACTCCACCATGATGACTACTTTTCCGGATTTACCGAATTCGATGACCACACTGTCTTTCATGACACGGGTCTCGGTGAGGGGATAGTCTATAGGGTCTGTAGAGGCAAACGCCACCTGAACCAAGGCCATCAGGCAAAATAACAGCAGATACTTTTTCATACGATTGACTTTTAGAAATGAGTTGGTTTAGTTTTTATGGTTTTTCGTCAGAGACTTCTCTCTTGGTGTTTTTCGCAGTAAATAGGTTGTTTTTGGCATCCTGAAGGGAAATCAAGCCATCATCTACTTTACCCAGAAGATCTTCTACCTGACCCACAGTTTTGCCGAGTTCGGTAATCAGGTTCTTGTCAGGGGTTTCTCCTTTTTTGATTCCATTGGAATAGATGCTTACTCGATAGAGCTGTTCCTCCTCGGCTGGTTTTGTTGCTTCTGCTACGAGCGTTTGAGGGATTTCCACTGCTTTGAGCTCAGGCTTGGGCAGTTCAATCAATTCCTCAGCTTTCAATTCCGGTACCGGGATGAGTTCTAGCTCTGTTTTTTTGTTTTCCTCTGCCGGTTTTGTAGACGAATCAGCGATCAATTCCCGTTGAGGTTGGGTTTCAGTACGGTTTTGAACTTTTTCCTGCTTTTTGGGAGTAGGAGTTTGGATTGATTTTTCTTCCGGCAATTCCTCTTTTTCTTCGCTTTGGATTACTTCTTCAGTGGTGCCATTTGAGTTGGCTTCAGGGGAAGTTTCTACTTGCTCAGTTGCCTGTTCGGCAAGTAGATTATCTTCGCTTATTCCTCCTTCTTTGGGCCAAAGCAAGTAACCGACCGTCAGAAGAATGGTCATGGATGCGGCTATGCCTATAAAGAAACCCCAGCCTTTTTCTGACTTTTTGGGGAGCTGGCTTTCCAGCCTCTCCCAAGCCAAGGCACTGGGCTTTTCCTGGTGGGTATCGAGTTTTTCTCTAAACACCCGGTCGAATTGTTCATTTGTCTTAGCCATGATTTGTCTTGATTTTGGGTGAAAGACTGGCAATTTTTTCTTTGAGCGAGTTTCTCGCCCGGTTCAGTTGGGACTTGGATGTGCTCTCAGTGATTCCGAGCAGGTCTCCTATTTCCTGATGGGAGTATCCCTCGATCGCATATAGGTTAAATACAGTCCGATAGCCTACAGGAAGGCTTTGGACCAATTCCATCAACTCGGCAGCTTCCAAATGGGTCAACTCGTAATGAGGAGATTGCAGGTAATGCTCGTCCTCCATATTCACTTCCATCATCAGGTGTCGGTTGCTTCGGAGCTTCATCAAAGCCTGAGTGACTACAATCCGCTTCATCCATCCTTCGAAACTTCCCTTGGATTGGAATTGGGGCAGTTTTTCGAAGATTTTCATAAAGCTCTCGATCATCACGTCTTCGGCATGTTCGCGGTCCTTGAGGTACCGCATGCAGATGGCCAGGAATTTTCCCGAGTAGGTATCGTACAGATGTCTCTGGGCAGCTCTGTCTCCCTTGAGGCATCCTTTGATTAGTCCTTCTTCTGTAGAAAAATTGGATCTGTTAAACATTCCGGTTGGCTTTCAATAGGGTAGATGCAGATGCCTGAAAATGGGTTGCGCTGGAAGACTAAAAAAAGTTAAATTTTTTGAGGATAAAAATAAAAACCCTGAAAGTCAGTTGCTTTCAGGGTTTCTTTTCGGAAGGTTTTTTACAGGGAAAGGACAAAAAATAGTAGGGCTACTCCTAAAACCAAAATCATGATCTGGGATTTTTCCTTGAATTCCTGGGGAAGTTTCCTCTTTCGAAGCACCATCACTGCAAGGCTTAATCCAAAAAACTGGAGCAAAAGGCTGACTCCGTTTAGCGGGCCCATCGGAGCATCCAATAAGCCAAATTGGGTATTGATTAGGGAGAGGGTTCCCAAAATGATCCCGGTGAGTCCAAAAATAAAGGAACGCTGCAGGAGTACGGGTTCGGGAAGATTAGACCATTTCATTTTTCAGTATCTAGTAGCTAGAGTTTAGTATCAAGAATAAGAGGCAAAAAGCAAGAGGCAAGAGACGAGAATCGAGAATCAAAAGCTGAATTTTATTTTTGGTAATCAGATTACCATTCATTACTAACAACTTAATATAATCTGAGACTGCCTACTGAATTTTTGCTTTTCGCTTCGCAAAGTAAGCAGCAATTTCTTCCCGACTGAGTGCATTGAGCGTCATTTCTTTGGTCAGGCCACCTTTTCTTCCCACCAAGACCCCATATTTCATGTCGGCGTAGCCCTCCATTTCATGGGCATCGGGATTGATGGAGAGTTTGACTCCTTTTTCCATGGCATAATTCACCCAGCGCCAATCCAGGTCCAATCTCCAGGGATTAGCATTGATCTCGATCACCACTCCGCGCTCTGCGCAGGCATCAATGATGACTTGATGGTCTATGGGATAGCCTCCTCTTCTCAGGAGAAGTCGGCCCGTGGGATGTCCGAGGATAGTAGTGTTAGGATTATTGATGGCCTTGAGCAGGCGTTCGGTCGCTCTTTTTACATCCATATTGAGAATAGAATGCACAGAGGAAACAATAAAGTCAAAGCTAGCCAATACCTCGTCCGGATAGTCTAGACTTCCGTCACCTAGGATATCGCTCTCTATTCCCTTGAAAATTTTGAAAGGAGCAAGTTCCTTATTCAGTTCGTCGATCTCCTGATGCTGTTTCAGGACCTTTTCAATTTCAAGTCCACCTGCATAGCTGGCTGTGCGACTATGGTCTGAAATGCCCAAATATTCATAGCCCAAGGATTTGCAGTATTCGGCCATTTGCCTCAAGCTGTGCTTTCCGTCGGAGTAAGTGGAGTGATTGTGCAGGATGCCTTTCAGATCACTTTCTTCCAAAAGGTTTGGAATTGCGTTTTCCTTGGCACGGGTGACTTCACCAAATCCCTCTCTCATTTCCACCGGGATAAATTGAAGGCCGTTTTTGGAGAAAAACTCCTCCTCTGAGCTGAAGTCCTTTTTCATCAAGCGTTCCCCGATGTTTTCTGATTCGGATACCGGAGAAAGCAAATGAGCTTTGGAAGCATTATGCGCCATTTTTTTCCAGAGAAAATCTTCCTCGCTGGAGAAATACAAGGTGACTTTCAGATCTAGGTCTTTCAGCTTTCCCTGCCAGGTAGTCGGACTGCTCTGAGTCCATTCCCAATCGATCCGATCCCAGTTTTTCAAGCTTTTCTTGTCTGCTTGATTGCCTACCAAAAACTCCGCACCGGAGATGATTTCCATTTTTCTGGCAAATTCACCTACCGTTTCAAAAGAAACTTGACCACTCAGTTTTTTGAGCTCATCCTCCAAGGCCAAAATCGCCTCTTCAATATCTGCATAGAGCCATTTTCCTGCATTCGAAGCCTTAAATTCCAGATTTTGGATGATGCTTTCCTGAGTCTTTTCTCCGAATCCCTTGATCTGGGCTACCTTATTACTTTGGCATGCCTCCATGAGTTCGTGCGTGGAGGTGATTCCGAGTTCTTCCCAGAGGGTTTTTACTTTTTTGGGTCCCAACCCTTTGATCTGCAGTATTTCCAAGATGCCTTGGGGTGTTTTTGTCAGGAGTTCATCCAGGGCAGGAAAGGATTCGGAAGCTTTGAGGCTAAGGATGGCTTCCTGGATGCTTTTTCCCACGCCGGGGATTTTTGATAGGTCAGCGTCAGCAATTTCCATCAAGTCCTGATCTCCTCGCTCTAAGGAATTCAGGGCGCTTTGGTAGCTTCGGATTTTGAAGGGGTTCTCGTCGTGAAGCTCCATGAGCTGAATGGACAGCTTGAGCTTTTTCAGGATAGTTTTATGATCCAAAACGTTTGGGTTTTCGTTAGGCTTAATGGACAAAGGTCTTCAATATTTGTTTCAATTTAAAGTCCGAAAGCTTAACTTATCCTTTGAGAGTTGGTTTAGAGTTTGAGAATTGTCCGATGTCGGATGACCGATGAAGAAAGGTTGGTGCTGAGGTCAGAAAGTTACAAGGTTCTTCGAAGCAACTTTTGATTTAAGTTCCTGAATACGTCGAAATTTGTAAATCAAAGGTCTTCCGTGGATGAAAGAAGTGTTTTGAAATCTAAAACATAACAAATTATTAACCATTAACCCAAGTACCCATAACTCATTAATAAAAGACACGATGAACTACTGGATGGTCAAATCAGAGCCAACGTCCTATTCTTGGACAGATTTTGAGAAAAAAGGAGAAGATGTCTGGGATGGGGTGAGAAATTATCAGGCAAGGAATTTTCTTAAGGAAATGAAAAAAGGGGATCAGGTGCTTTTTTACCACAGTGGAAAAGACAAGGCTGTGGTTGGCGTGGCTGAGGTTTCTGAGGAGGCTTTCCCCGATCCTAAGGATGGAGATTGGGTCGCAGTAAACCTGAAGGCTAAAACCCCCTTCCAAAATCCGGTAAGCCTATCCGCGATCAAAGCGGAGGATCGACTCTCTGAAATGCTGATGCTCAAGCAGTCTAGATTATCAGTCATGTCAGTAACCAAACCGGAGTTTGATTTGATATTGAAAATGAGTGCTAAAAAATCCTGAGTTCAAAAAAGGTTTATTCACCGGGAAATTTTCCCAAATCCTTTTGCAACTAGTTTAGAGAAACGCTTTCTATGACAATGAAGAAATACTGGTTCCTTCTTTTTTTACTACTGATTCAAGTTCAAGCCATCGGGCAGATTAAGTTTTTGTCCCGGTTTGAGATCAAAGGTGAGGCATTTGACCCAACTTTTGAGACCATGAGGACAGATTTGGGCTTGGTATCCTTTCGGACCATGGTCACCAAAAACTTTTCCGGTGAAAGGGTCTTTCAATTTTTCTTGTCAGACAAGGATCTAAATTCCAAGGGATTGGTCGAATTGGCTGTAAGGACCAATTTTGACATGATCGGATACGATACAGACGGAGATCGTTTGTATGTGCTGTTTGCCAAGGGTTCCACCAGCAATTCCACCAAATATGTATTGGAAGTGGATTTAAAGACCAATCAAGGTCTTGAATTCTCAGCCGACAACTTGCTGCCTTCTGACTTGGTGGAGTTTTTGGTTCAGGATAAAAAAGCAGTTTTTCTGGGGACTTCCGAAAATCGTCCGGTACTGCAGATTTTGGATTTGGTCGATAAAAGTCTCCACACTGTGCAGGGAATCTATGGAAACAACACCCAAGTGCTACAGGTAAGGAAAATGCCCGAACTGGAATCCATTGAGGTGGTCGTCAATAGAAAAGGGCAATTCCGAAATCGTGAGTTGCTGGTGTTGACCTTTGATCTTTTGGGGAATCTCTACCGGGAGGTGAAAGTAGATCAATTCGGTGATCCGGGACAGGAAATTCTCGGAGGATTGCTTTTGGCAGATCAGAATTACCAGCAGGTGATGATCGGGTCCTATGGACTAAACGCCAGAGGCAATTATCAGGGTATGTTTATCATGGAGATCAATGAGTTTGGGGAGTACAATTTCAAGCTCTACGGGCTGGAGGATTTCCCTAACTTTTTCAATTACCTGAAGGAAAAACAAAAGGAAAAAAAGGATCAACAGGTACTCAAAGATCTGGAAAGAGGAAAGATACCTCCGATCAGAAATACCTACACTATCCGGGAAGTGAAGGAGACAGAAGATGCTTTTTTGGTGTACTTTGATCAGGTAAATATTGTGACCTCGCGGGGTGGTTCAAGAACCAGTACTACAGGACCTTTCAGCGAATTTCGCTACAATCAGGAAAATCGAATGGCCTACACGCCTCCTAATTTGACTAATCCGAGTTCAGTTGGTGGGCTAACTCCCGTATACATTCAGACCGAATATCAATATGTGTCCTCTCATTTTATCAAAGTGTCTAAAGATGGGCGTGTCATATGGGACAATTCCGCTACTTATGGAGACTTTGCCACATTCTATCCCGGTCCTTTTGGAGAGATTGCCTATGTAGGAGAGGATTTATATCATGTATATGCTGAAAATGATCAAATCATTGCCAGTTTTTTCCGGAATGGGGAGAAGAAGTTTGAGCGGATGTTTTTTGAGATTGAACTGCCTGATGAAAATCAAAGAATACGAAGAACGGATCTGGAAACTTTACGTCTAGTCCATTGGTATGACCAGTATTTTTTGCTCTCTGGTATGCAGTCTATCCGGTACCAAAATGAGGAAGGATTGGAGGAAGTCAAAGAGGTTTTCTTTTTGAGCAAATTCGTCATTGACGGTGATTTGTATCAGCCTGAGGAGGAAGGGGACTAGTTTTATTTTCTATATTTACGCCCAAATCCTACCCATGCAAAAGCGCCTCGTACTCGATCAGCAGCAGATTGCCATCATCCTCAAGCGATTCTGTTTCCAACTTATCGAAAATCACGACGATTTCGAAAACACGGTGATTTTGGGGCTCCAGCCCAGAGGTACTTTGCTGATGGATAAGGTAGTCGCTCAGCTTCAGGAGATTTCAGGAATCCGTGTGCCATCAGGGTATCTGGATGCTACTTTTCATCGGGATGATTTCCGCAGAAGAGATTTTCCCCTCAAAGCCAATGAGACGAAAATAGATTTTTTGGTAGAAGGTAAAAAAGTCATCCTTATCGACGATGTGCTGTACAAAGCCCGAAGTGTAAGAGCTGCCATGGATGCCATGATTGCTTTTGGCCGACCCCAAAAAGTAGAGTTGATGGTCCTTGTGGACCGAAAATATACCCGGGACTATCCCATTCTCCCTGACTATTGTGGAGTCAATGTCAACACACTGGACAGCCAATATGTGGTCGTCGAGTGGGCAGGACAAGGACCGGAACAGGACGCCGTTTGGATCACAGAGAAAGTCAACCCCTAACTATGTCGCAAATCAGCACCCGAAATCTGCTTGGAATCAAAGATATCACCGAATCAGACATTCAGCTGATTCTGGAAACAGCAGCTAATTTCAAAGAGGTCATCAATAGACCGATCAAAAAAGTCCCTTCACTTCGCGACATCACCATCGCCAATATCTTTTTCGAAAACTCCACTCGTACTCGGCTCTCCTTCGAGCTGGCAGAGAAGCGGCTCAGCGCAGATGTGGTCAACTTTTCTTCTTCCAACTCCTCGGTGAAAAAAGGAGAGACTTTGGTGGACACAGTAAACAATATACTTTCCATGAAAGTGGATATGGTCGTGATGCGCCATGCCAGCCCCGGAGCGCCTCATTTCCTCTCCAGAAATGTCAAAGCAAATATCGTCAACGCTGGAGATGGCACCCATGAGCATCCTACTCAAGCCCTGTTGGATGCTTTTTCTATGAGGGAAAAAATAGGAGACTTGGCAGGAAAAAAGATTGCCATCATCGGGGATATCCTTCACTCCAGAGTAGCCCTTTCCAATATCTTTTGCCTTAAAAAGCTGGGTGCGGAAGTGATGGTCTGCGGACCGATTACATTGCTTCCAAAATACATATCCAGTTTGGGGGTAAAAGTAGAATTGGATGTACGAAAAGCCTTGGAATGGTGTGATGTAGCCAATGTGCTCAGAATTCAATTGGAGCGTCAGCAGATTAAGTATTTCCCTAGCCTCAGAGAGTATTCCCTCTACTATGGGATCAATAAAAAGATGCTCAATTCACTGAATAAAGAAATCGTCCTGATGCACCCGGGACCGATCAATCGAGGGGTGGAATTGAGCTCGGATGCGGCTGATTCAGCCCAATCCATCATCTTGGAACAGGTAGAAAACGGAGTGGCAGTAAGGATGGCTGTGCTTTACCTTTTGGCTGGGGCCAAAGCTTGATTTTTTTGTATCAAGTATCAGGTATCAAGATCTAGAAATAAATAAATGAGATAAAAAAAAGGATGAGGCCCCGACCTCATCCTTTTTTTGTGTTTAACCTAATCGATGGTCAAAGGAAGATATCCAAAATCTCAATTTCTAAATTATTTCCCCCACTTTCCGCCTCCGACAAAGAACCCTAGGGTAAAGCCAAAATACTCGTTGACTGCAGTGCCTATAGCGACTCCGCTAATGTTTTGTAAATCACTGCTCGGTACAAAATTATATTCTGCTCCCAAACGGAATTTTCCCAATTCCACACCTGCCCTGAGCATCGGTGCCCAAGCAAATTCTGCTTCCAAGTCCCCTACTTCTTCTGGGACATCATTCGAATCCACTTCTAAGTTGCTGAATCCGTAGTATCCAAAACCTGCTCCGATGTAAGGTGCAACCCGGGAGTTTCCTTTGTTAAAATAGTAATTGAGCGTGCCCACAATGGATGCATTGCCTCCTACTTCTCCTTCATAAGCTTCAGGGTCATTGAAATAGACTACTTCCTTTGCAAGGCCGGCTATTCCGAATCTAATCCCAAAACCCAAATTGCTTTTGACCAAAATCTGGGGTTCCAGATTCACTAAGGCTCCAATACCCCCGTCCTTTGGGATAGCAGCACCCAAATCCATCTGAAACCGGAATCCTCCGGCTCTCTGGGCAGCAACTTCCTGCACGCATGCCAACATAAAAATGGCGATAATCAGTTTTTTCATTTTAGATAAGGTTTGTCATTGAATAAAAGAATGAGTGGTGTCCACAACATTTCTAAAAATAGTGGAGTTGAATCAAAAGTCCGCATTTTTCCTCATTGGTAATGAAATCTGGTCATTGGTCAGGGACCGGTTTGGGAAAAAGCCGGGATCTATTCATTTTTCGAAAAATTAAGCTCCAATGCTGACAGTTACCAATCTGATTAAAAAGTACGGCAAGCAAAATGCTGTTGACGATATTTCCTTCAACTTGGATGGGGGAGAAGTTGTAGGGCTTTTAGGTCCCAACGGGGCTGGAAAAAGTACCACAATGAAATGTATTGTGGGCTTGCTTCGCAAAACCTCCGGGGAAATCACCATTGGTGGACATGATCATCTGAGCGTGGAGGCCAAGCGCTTTTTCAGCTACATACCCGAAACTCCCTACGTCTATGATCTTCTGACGGTCTATGAACACATGCAGTTTGTGGCTCAGGCGTACGGAGTAAAAGATTGGAAGTCTCGTGCCCAGAAGCTTTTGGAGCTATACGAACTGGACGATAAGCAGAAAAAACTGGGTAGGGATCTCTCTAAAGGCATGCGGCAAAAAGTGTCGATCTGCTGTGCCCTTCTGCCCGATCCCCAATTGTTGTTTTTTGACGAACCGATGATCGGCTTGGATCCCAAAGCAATCAAAAACACCAAGCAGGTCTTTAGAAATCTGAAAGAAGCGGGAAAGACAATTTTGGTATCCACTCATTTGATCGACAGTGTAGAAAGTATTGCAGATCGGGTGATGATCATGAAAAACGGACAAATCATCGGTAACGATACTATCGAAAATCTTCGCTATCAAGCTGCTGAGGGTGGAGAAGGCTTGAGTTTGGAGGATCTGTTTCTAGAATTGACCAAGGATGAATGAAGTTAGACTTTTGCTCCGCAAGGATTTTTGGATAGTAAAAAATAACCTGTTGCTGATCCTGAAAAACCCCTTGAGACTGATTCCCTATGCAGTCATGGTAGGGTATTTCTTTTTTATCTATTCCCAGCGGATGAAAGACCGAGCTGAAGAGTCTCTATCCGGAGAGAATTTAGATGCCTTGGGAGAGGTGGACTATGGTCTTCAAAACATGATTGGCGGGCTTACCCTATTGGCTTTGGCATTTTTGCTTTTTCAGTTGTATCGGGCTACCAAAAAGAATGTAAGTTTTTTCAAAATGGCCGATGTAAATCTCCTTTTTACAGCTCCTGTCAAACCTGAAAATCTTCTATTGTACTACATGGGCAGATCGATTCTTCCTTCTTTAGGCGGATCTCTGATATTCTTGGCCTATGGAGGAAGTCAAATGGCCGGGTTGTTTAATTTCAGCTGGGACAATGTGGTTTTTCTTTTACTTGGCTTCGCCCTCTTCTTTTTCATGATCTTCCCGATCCGATTTTTGGTTTACACACTTCACACCAAATACGGCATAATGGATTATATCCAGGGTGGAATCGTAGGTGTAGGTGTCTTGCTGGCAGCGATGATCTTGATACCCGGATTACAGGCGGAAAAGTTCTGGCAAGGGATGTTTGCCTGGATAGCTTCGCCTTGGTTTGATTTCTTTCCTCTGGTAGGATGGAGCAAAGGCATCTTTGGCTACCTGCAGCATCAAAATTGGATTTTGGCATCCGGATTTGTGGCCTTATATGGACTGACCTACTTCACGGTGGTGAAACTGGTAATCCGCCATTCGGGGTATTACTATGAGGATGTGCTCGAGGCAACCAAAAGCAATGAGGATAAGCTTGAAAAGGCTCGGGGAAAAAAGGAGGTGACCGAGGATACTTACAGCCTCAATTCAAAAAAGCAGCTGGCATTACCTGAATTCGGAATTGGGGCCAAAGCCTTTTATTGGAGAAATTATGTGCATAGCAGCCGACAGGATTTTCATCCTTTGATCGGGGTGAACACACTCGGAATGGCCGCCTTGGGGATTCTTTTTGCAGGATTGTCCCGATTCGACTGGTTTTCCCACAAGGTCTTTTATTTCTACCTCTTTTTCATGATTCTCTTTTATTTCCTGGCAGGCATTGGCCGGGCAAATATCGGCGATCTGAAAAAGCCTTGGTTTATCCTGATTCCTGCAAGCTGGTCGTCCAAATTCTGGAATATGATCAAGCTCGATCTTCTGCAGACCGTGATCTTTTCTCTTTTACTCATTATACCCTCAGTATTTCTGGCTAAAATCAGTTTGGGATTGATTCTGATTTTTCCTTTAGGGATGATCTTTTCTTATCTGATCGGATTGGGAATCAACCTCATTCCTCAGGTGGGCTTGGAAGAAAGTTGGGATCGATTTCTGATTAAGCCTTTGATGATTGGAGGGATCTTGCTCTTTGGCTTGGCGCCGTCCGGGATCCTTGCCATTATCATCTTTGCAGTTACTGATCAGTTTGTCTATGGCTTGTTGACCTTGGTTATCGGATTTTCCTTTATCGCTGCGATTTTGGTCCATGTGACCATGGACATTCTCAAGCGATTGGAGTTTAAGGAACTGTAAAGTCGATTAGCTGAAATCCACTTCGACTTAACAAAATATTATTTGGTCAGAATCCCGTCTTTTTTCCTAAGGCTGGAAAATTCCTGTAATTTTGATCATCCAAATGTAACTGACTATGATTTACAACTCCATCATCGAAACCATCGGAAATACCCCGATGATCCGTCTAAACAAGCTTGCAAAAGACATCAAAGGAGAAGTCCTGGTGAAGGTAGAATACTTCAATCCGGGCAACTCCATGAAGGATAGAATGGCAATCAAGATGTTGGAGGATGCAGAAAAGGCAGGAATCCTGAAGCCGGGGGGTACGATCATCGAAGGAACCTCTGGAAATACAGGGATGGGTTTGGCCTTGGCAGCTGTGGCCAAAGGCTATAAGTGTATTTTCACTATGGCGGATAAGCAGTCCAAAGAGAAAATCGACATCCTTAAGGCAGTCGGCGCAGAAGTGGTGGTTTGTCCTACCAATGTGACTCCTGACGATCCCCGTTCCTATTATTCTGTAGCCAGAAAGCTTAACCGGGACATCCCCAATTCTTTTTACCCCAATCAGTACGACAATCTATCCAATGCCGCTGCTCATTATGAGACTACCGGGCCTGAGATTTGGAAGGATACCGAAGGAACAATCACCCACTATGCAGCAGGCGTAGGTACAGGAGGCTCCATGTGCGGTACAGCCAAATACCTCAAAGAGCAGAATCCAAACATTGTGACCGTGGGAATTGATACCTATGGTTCTGTTTTCAAAAAATATAAGGAAACGGGCATCTTCGATGAAAAGGAGATTTACCCTTACTTGACCGAAGGGATCGGAGAGGATATTTTGCCAAAAAATGTGGATTTCAGCTTGATTGACCACTTTGTAAAAGTAACTGACAAAGACGCTGCGGTAATGACTCGTCGTCTTGCTCGGGAAGAGGGACTCTTTGTGGGCTGGTCCTGTGGGTCGGCGGTGCACGGAGCCTTAGAGTGGGCCAAAGAAAACCTTAAAGAAGGTGATCGGATGGTGATCATTTTGCCGGATCACGGTACCCGCTATTTGGGCAAAGTGTACAATGACGAATGGATGCGAAATCATGGTTTTCTGGAGGACAAAACCTACGCTACTGCCCGGGATATCATCGCCCAGCGCAATAGAAGCTATTCCTTACTTGCAGTGAAAAAGTCAGACTCAGTCAAAGAGGCTATTGCTCTGATGAATGGGAAAAGTGTTTCTCAGATCCCAGTCATGGAAAATGACGAGGTGGTAGGATGCCTTACTGATAATAAGTTGCTCTCCAAAATCATTGATAATCCAAGTCTGAAAGATGGCCAAGTAGCCGATGTGATGGAGGGTTCAATGAAATTTGTGGCTTTGGATTCGACCTTGGATGTGCTATCCTCCATGGTCGAAAAAGAAAAGGCGGTATTGGTGAGGGATACTTTGGACAACATCCACATCATTACTAAGCACGATATTCTGGAAGCCTTCACGAAATGATCGGACTGGAAAATTCCAAGATTGAAGGATTTTTAAATTTTCCTGAGAAGCACATTCTTCATTGGACTGATTGTCAAAAGCACCAAAGTCTAAAATCAAGAATCTGATATTCCGGATATCGGAACTCTGAAATTTCCATCAGTTTATAGAAAGAGTTTTAAAAATGATGACTCAAGCTCAGATCCAAAAATTATTTCAGCAGTATCCTGAATTCAGTATTCAGGAGGCATTGAGCAAGGGTTGGGAACTTTTCAAAATCCAGCCCGCGCTTACTTTTTTGTATTCCTTGCTCATTTTGGGGATTTCGGCGGGTTCCTCCGTTTTCCTTCAAGATTATAGCCTTTTCATCAGCATCCTGATCTCCCCGCCTTTGACGGGAGGGTTCTTTTTGGTGGCCAATCAGCTGAGTAGAGGTTTGGAGGTTCAATTGCCCGACTATTTCAATGGCTTTTCCTATTGGGGAATTCTTATAGTGACTTCTCTGGTTTCCGGTATCTTGACCTTTTTGGGAATAATTGCCTTGATTCTACCCGGGATTTATTTGGGCGTGGCATTTACCTTTGGGATTCCTTTCGCCCTGTTTTCAGGCATGGATTTTTGGAATTCTCTGGAGCTTAGCCGAAAGCTGATTACCAGAAATTGGTGGAAGTTTTTCGGGTTTATCCTCGTTTTGATTGGGATCAATATCCTGGGGCTGCTGTTTTTTGTGGTTGGAGTTTTGATCACCTTGCCGGTAAGCTATTTTGCGGTATATGCAGTTTTTGAGAAGCTGACCGCAGAGGCTTTGGCTGATTCAGGGCCTACTCATGAGTCAGATGCATAGCTTCCAGCCGATTTCGACACTTTTCGGTAAACTCATTCACGGCTGTTTCTGAAGGTTGGGGAGGAAAAATAGGGTCAGAAAAGTAGATCCTGACTTTTCCCGGTCGGAGTAAAATCGATCCCCGCTTCATGATTCGGTCTGCTCCGATCACCGCCATGGGAAGGATGGGGATTTGGGTGTCAATGGCCAATCGGAACGCGCCTTTTTGGAAAGGTAGCAGAGTTTCTCCGGAGTCATTTCGGGTTCCTTCCGGGGCTACGACCACTGAGATTCCATTTTCCAATATGCTGATCAACTTTTCCAAGCTTGCCCGTCTGGATTCTACCGAGCTTCGATCTACCCAAATGGCCAATTTGCCTACCACCCAACCAAAAAAGGGAATTTTGGACAGTTCTTTTTTGCCCAAAGCTCTCAATTCCTGAGGGATGGCCATGGGGATAACAGGAGCATCGATAAAAGAACGGTGATTGAAAATATAGATGTATGGCTTGCTTCTGTCTATCCGCTTTTTGCCTTCTACTTCAAACCGAATCCCTGACAAAAATGCCCAAATCCCGGCCCAAAGTCGAATAAAAACAAAAGAAATCCGGTCTCCCCTCGAGTGTACAAGAATCGGCAGGACAATGAATAATCCGAACAGCAGCATGAGGAGGATAAATACCAAGGCAGAATACAGGGTATAAATCCACTGAAAGAACTTGATCATCCGGAAATATCGTTATTTTTGGGTTCGTAAATTATCCTTTAACTCTTTGCTTGCAGGTCCCGCTTTTGCGGGACTTTTTTTGTTTGGTGGTTCAAGTTTAGAGGGAATGAGGAAAATTTACAACGGATGGAGAATACTTCTCCAAAGACCTACATTCATTTTTATGCTTCACTGACTTGAAATAAAAGAAAATCAGTACCTTTGCAGTCCGTTCGGGTGAACGGCTCGTTTTGTGTGTGCAAAGCGTTGATTCCTAACCAAAAAACTTCAGCCGGATGACTCGACGGCTGAGGCCAATCAGAGTCAATTTAATATGTCTAGTTCAAAAGAATTTAACTGGGAAAACTTCGAGACCAAAGGCTTCGGAGAAGGCTATTCCAAAGAGCAACGCGAGCAAATGGCCGCGATGTACGAAGGAACCCTCAATGAAATCACCGAAAAAGAGGTGATCAAAGGGGTGGTAGTAGGAGTAAACGACAAGGATGTGATCATCAATATCGGCTTCAAGTCCGATGGATTGGTGCCTCTTTCCGAATTCCGTGATGTAGCCGGCATCAAGCCAGGCGATGAAGTGGAAGTATTCATCGAAGAGCAGGAAAACGCCTTGGGTCAGTTGATCCTTTCCCGTAAAAAAGCAAAAATCGTCAAAGCTTGGCAGGACATCGAGAGCGCTCTTGAGCACGACAGCGTGATCGAAGGTCTGGTGAAGAGAAGAACCAAGGGTGGTTTGATCGTAGATATCTACGGTGTAGAAGCCTTCTTGCCAGGTTCTCAGATCGACGTGAAGCCTATCAGAGATTTCGATATCTATGTAGGTAAGAAGATGGAAGTGAAAGTGGTGAAGATCAACCACGCCAATGATAACGTAGTCGTTTCTCACAAAGTCCTCATCGAGAAGGATCTCGAGAAGCAAAAAGCAGAAATCCTCAACAACCTGGAAAAAGGTCAGGTATTGGAAGGGGTGATCAAGAACATGACCAACTTCGGTGTATTCATCGATTTGGGTGGCGTGGACGGATTGCTTCACATTACCGACATCTCTTGGGGTCGTATCAACCATCCGGAAGAAGTATTGCAGTTGGATCAGAAAGTTCAGATCGTTGTATTGGACTTCGATGACGACAAGAAGAGAATTTCTTTGGGCATGAAGCAGTTGACTGCTCATCCTTGGGATTCCTTGGCTGCCAACTTGGAGATCGGTTCCAGAGTACAGGGTAAAATCGTGAATGTGGCTGATTACGGAGCATTCTTGGAATTGGCTCCTGGAGTAGAAGGTTTGATCCACGTATCCGAAATGAGCTGGTCTCAGCACTTGAGAAACCCGGCTGACTTCGTGAAAGTAGGTGACGAAATCGAAGCGGTTGTTTTGACCTTGGACAAAGACGAAAGAAAGATGTCTCTTGGCATCAAGCAATTGACTGAAGATCCTTGGACTAAGGGTGACATGTCTACCAAATATGCGGTAGGTACCAAGCACAAAGGTGTAGTAAGAAACCTGACCAACTTCGGTCTCTTCCTTGAATTGGAAGAAGGAATCGACGGTTTGGTTCACGTATCTGATCTCTCTTGGACTAAGAAAATCAAGCACCCATCTGAGTTTGTTAAAGTAGGTGACGAGTTGGATGTAGCAGTTCTAGAACTTGACGTTGAAAACAGAAGATTGGCTCTAGGTCACAAGCAGTTGGAAGAGAATCCTTGGGATACCTTCGAGACTGTATTTCCGGTAGGTTCTGTACACAAGTGTACTGTAGTTTCCAAAAATGACAAAGGTGCGGTTCTTGAACTACCTTACGGATTGGAAGGATTTGCAACAGTGAAAAATCTGGAAAAAGAAGACGGTTCTCAGGTAGAAGTTGGTGAAGCTTTGGACTTCCGAGTGACCGAATTCTCCAAGGATGACAAGAGAATTGTACTTTCTCATACCGCTACTTTCAGAGAAGAAGCAAAGGCTGCTAAGAAGGCTGCTGCTCCAAAGAAAAAAGGTAACGAATCTGTAGATATGCCTGCACCAGCAGAAAAGTCTACTTTGGGTGACCTGGATGCTTTGGCAGAATTGAAAGAGAAAATGGAGGGCAAGAAGTAATTCTTGATCCCCTGAGTTAAATACAAAACGCCGGCTGAAGAGTCGGCGTTTTTTTTGGTTGTAGCGAAACGGGTTTTCGGATCGTAAAAGATAAAAGACACCTAGTGGACTCATGAAAAAAACAGCCTTTTTCTTTCTCTTTTCGATCATTTTCTTTGGTGCAAATGCACAGTCTGGACTTTCTGTACAGGGCTATTATGGGAAATCCGGATCGGGGCTTTCCCGAAAAACTGAATTGGTTGGGGTTAGCTCTCCCAGTATGGATCAGGTCAGTAGTTTTGGGTTGATTCTCTCCAAAGATTTGGGATCAAAATTCAGGCTCAGTACTGGTCTAAGCTATACTTATGGAACTGTCGATTTTAGTTTCAATTGTCCAAATTGCATTACGACAGGTCCTGGCTTTTTGGTGGCTCACAATCCGGATTTTAGCATGCTTTCTGTTCCGGTGTACGGTGAGTTTATTTTAGGGAAGGTTTTCTATCTGGCCGTTGGGCCTTTATTGGATTTTCAGCTGTCTGAGGGAAACAACTTTTCTGACCAAAGTGGTTTGGGTTACCTCTTAGGTTTAGGAGCTAGGATTCCTGTGGCAAATTGGTTTTTCAGTCTTCAATCCAATTACAAGAGGCATGGAGTAGCTCCCTTTGAAAATCCGGGAATTAGAGAATTCATCTTTCAGGAATTGGGATTGCAGGTTGGGCTTGGGTATACTTTCTGATTTTTTAAAAAATCACATCTTCTCAATAAAACTGCCTCCAAAAAAGAAAAGCATCCTGGATATCAAGATGCTTTTTTGTTGAGGTCGCGAGCGGATTCGAACCGCTGTACAAGGTTTTGCAGACCTCTGCCTAGCCACTCGGCCACGCGACCCTTTGTTTTAGGAATGCAAATGTAAAGATTATCTTTTCAGTGGCAAAGAGCTGACTTTTTATTTTCTTGGGATTAAAGTTGAAAGACGAAGATTTTTTATTGATACCCAAAGTTGATTTTATGCAATTCGGTTGATTTTCAGCCCTGTACGTTTTTGAAGCAAAAATCCTATTATTTATATTGATTCTAAATTATTATTACCCTTGAAATAAAGTTGCAATAAGCTGTAAATCAGTAAAATAAAGCCATTCTAAATGAAATGAGGCTACTTTTTGGCATCTGGATTTCATATTTGAAAAATTAGCGTCCGATACTACCTTTGCAGGGGTTATTGAGACCGTTAAAAACTATTTAATTAGCTATTATATGTTATCCAACCGCTCGTTAGTAGGGATTCGATTAAGTTTCCAAATGCTGGCAGTGCTGTTTTTCTTACTGATCGGAGCTTCGTCCTACGCAGCCGATCCATCGGTAGTAGACAGCGAAGAGGCAATTTCAGCAGGTAAGACTGTATTTAATGCCAACTGTAAGCAATGCCACAAGCTGGATCAGAAATACACTGGACCAGCTCTTAGAGGTTCTTCCGAACGCCAACCCATTGAAGTGGTAAAGAGCTTTATCAAAAATTCCCAGGCAGTCATTGCATCAGGAAATTCCTATTACAGTAATCTGTACAAAGAGTACAACAATACTGTGATGCCATCTCATGAATTTTTGTCTGAGGATGACCTGAACAATTTGTTGTCCTACATTGAGTATGGTGACAAAGTAGATCCTGCTGCCGCTGCTGCTGCCACAGATGGTGCTGCTGCGGGAGGTGCCGGAGGAGGAATCCCGAGTGAATATTTGACTTTGATCCTTGGAGTACTAGTCCTGGTCTTGTTGTTGATTTTGGTTGTGTTGGGCTTAATCATCTCGGTTTTGACCAAATATTTGAATAAGCAAGGCTTAGAAGAGGATGATAAAGAGTTTATTTCTCAAAAAGCTGATTTTGGAAAAGTGTTTAAATCAGATGCCTTCATTATCATAGTTACCGCCTTGGTTGTGGCCTTGGTTGCCAAAACTGCCATTGACGGACTTTATAGTGTGGGTGTTCAGCAAGGTTATGCTCCGGCGCAGCCGATCGCCTTCTCCCACGCTCTTCATGCAGGACAATATGAGATCGCCTGTCAGTATTGCCATACAGGGGTGGAAATCGGTAAGTCTGCGAATATTCCTTCTGCCAACATTTGTATGAACTGTCACATGCACATCCAGAATGTAGGAGGAAAAGAGGGGATTTCCCCTGAAATCCAAAAGATATACAATGCAGTGGATAATAATCAGCCAATTGAATGGGTGAGAGTTCACAACCTTCCCGACTTGGCCTACTTCAACCACTCTCAGCACGTAGCTGTAGGCGGTATCGAGTGTCAAACTTGCCATGGTCCTATTCAGGAAATGGAAGTGGTAGCTCAGCACAGCTCATTGACTATGGGTTGGTGTATTGATTGCCATAGACAGACTGAGATTGCAACCGAAGGCAATGTCTACTACGAAAAGCTGGTTCAACTTCACTCAGACTCCAAAGATGCTTTGAAAGTAAAAGACATCGGAGGTTTGGAGTGTGCGAAGTGCCACTATTAATTATTCCTTATCCTTTTAGCTAATTCATTCCTAGAAATAAAAATGAAGGAAAATAAAAAAACCTACTGGAAAGGGCTCGAGCAACTCAGCAACGATCCGGAGTTTGTGAAGAACGCAGACAGGGAATTTCCTGAATTACCATCCAGTTTGTCCGAGGAAGGAAGTGCCTCCCGAAGAGATTTTCTGAAAATGATGGGATTCAGCTTGGCAGCTGCTTCTTTGGCGGCTTGCGAGGCGCCAGTAAGAAAGGCTATTCCTTATGTCAATAAGCCGGTGGATATCAATCCATCTATTCCTAACTACTATGCTTCAACCTTTGCTTCCGGTGGTGATTATGCCGCTGTAGTGGTGAAGACACGAGAAGGGCGTCCGATCAAAATCGATGGAAACGAGCTTTCTCCTATAAATAAAGGAAAAGTAAACGCAATCGTGGAAGGTTCTGTGCTTTCTCTTTATGATAAGCAGCGAATTACTGATCCAATGCTTGGAGGACAGAAGTCTGACTGGGCTACAGTGGACGGAGAGGTTAGATCCAAACTGGCTTCGGCGGGGACTGTGAAGATCGTAGCCAACACCATCCTATCACCTTCTACATTGGAAGCGCTTCGCTTATTCTCTGATAGCTTTGGCGGGGCGGAAGTCATCATGTATGACCCCATTTCCAACTATGGAATCACAAAGGCCTCCGAAACCTATTATGGTTCTGCAGTTCTTCCTTCCTATCATTTTGACAAAGCAGAAACCATCGTATCCTTTGGTGCTGATTTTCTAGGTACTTGGATTTCTCCGATCGAATTTGCTTCAGCTTACGCAAAAACAAGAAAGATCACCAAGGAAAAGCCTGAAATGTCCAGACATTATCAGTTTGAATCCAATCTTTCTTTGACCGGTGCCAATGCAGATTACCGTACGCCGATCAAGGCTTCTCAATCTGGATTAGCTGTTTTGGCTTTATACAATGCAATTGCTTCAAAAACAGGAGCACCTGCAGTTTCTGCTCCAAAAGTACAAATTGCTCACTTGGACAAAGCTGCCAATGATCTTTTGGCTTCAAAAGGAGCTTCTTTGGTAGTGTCAGGGTCTAATGATCCAAATGTTCAGGTAGTGATCCATGCGATCAATGAACTTCTTGGAAATACAGGTGCCACCGTGGATTTCTCAACTCCTGCTCATTTCAGAAAAGGAGATGATGCCAAAATGAATCAATTTGTTACAGAATTGAAAGCTGGCAGAGTCGGAGGAGTTGTATTCTACAACTGTAACCCAGTTTACGACCACGCAAGAGGTGCTGAAATCGCTGAGGGTATTTCTAAAGCAAAGGTCAGCATCGCTACAAACGGAACTCTAGATGAGACTTCTTCTTTGGTTCAGATTGTAGCTCCAGATCATCACTTCCTGGAGTCTTGGAATGATTATGAACCTAAGCTGGGTCATTTTTCTTTGGCACAGCCAACTATTTCTCCACTTTTCAATACCCGTCAGGCTCAGGATTCATTCCTGACTTGGGCCGGTTCAAACAGCAATTATTATGATTTCCTAAGAACCAACTGGGAATCTTCTGTTTTCACCCAAGTGGAGACAGGCGGTGATTTCCAAGAATTCTGGGATACTTCACTATATAATGGTGTACTTGCTTTGAACAGAACAGCTCCTGCTGTTTCCGTTACTGGTGACGTTGCAGCTGCTGCTGCTGAGGTTGCTAAAGCTTATAAAGCAGACAATGCAGGTGCTGAATTGGTTGTTTACTCTAAAGTGGGTATTGGAAATGGTGCTTTTGCCAACAACCCTTGGCTTCAGGAAATGCCTGATCCGATCACCAAAGCTACCTGGGACAACTATTTGACTGTATCTCAGGCATGGGCTTCTGAAAACGGAGTAACCATGGTAGAGGAAAACACCAAAAAGGCACAAATCACTGTAAACGGAAAGACTTTGATCGTTCCTATTTTGATCCAGCCAGGTCAGGCTAATGGTACTTTCGGATTGGCCTTGGGCTACGGAAGAACCAAAGCCGGTAGAGTGGCTGACGGAGTAGGGGTGAACGCTTACGATTTGCTTGATGCTTCTAAAGGTTTTGTCAACTTTGATATCACCACTGGAGTAGAGGTAGCTGTCACAGGTGATTCTTATAAAATTGCTAGAACACAGACGCATCAGACTTTCATGGGACGTGAAAACGTCATTCAGGAGGCTACATTGGCTGATTACAAGCAGGATGCGTCAGCAGGAAGATATAAGCCGGAAATCTATAAAGACGGTGAATTTGTCAAGCCTTCGAAGATTTCTCTTTGGAAAGGACATCAGTATAGCCAGCACCACTGGGGATTGGCTATCGACATGAACTCTTGTATCGGTTGCGGTGCTTGTACTGTCGCTTGCCAAGTTGAAAACAACGTGGCTGTAGTCGGAAAGCAAGAGGTGCTTAATAGAAGAGAGATGGCTTGGATCAGGATTGATCGGTACTACTCTTCAGACGCTCCAGCTGATGATTTGAGAGGGATGGAAGTGGCTGCCGAGAATCCGGAGGTAACCTTCCAGCCGATGATGTGTCAGCAGTGTAACAACGCTCCTTGCGAGACAGTATGTCCTGTGGCTGCTACGACTCACTCTTCTGAGGGTCTTAACCAAATGACTTACAACAGATGTATCGGTACCCGATATTGTGCAAACAACTGTCCATATAAGGTACGTCGATTCAACTGGTTCAAATACCATGACAACAAAGACTTCGCTGGGGTGAACATTGCTCAGAATGATGATTTGGGTAAAATGGTCCTTAACCCTGACGTTACTGTTCGGGTGCGTGGCGTGATGGAAAAATGCTCCATGTGTGTGCAGAGAATCCAAGCTGGTAAGCTTACTGCCAAGCGTGAGAAGAGGAAAGTACAGGATGGAGAGATCAATGTGGCTTGTGCTGTGGCTTGTCCTACTGATGCTTTGGTATTCGGAGATATGAATGATCCAAACAGCCGAGTTTCCCAGCTTCTAAAAATCGAGGAGAATTCAACCTCTGCTTTGAAAGAAGTTGGAGAAGAGCGAGCGTACCATGTGTTGGAAGAGATCAACGTTAGCCCTAACGTTTGGTACTTTACCAAAATCAGAAATAAAGAGAAAAACGAAGCGTAATCATAATTAATTAAACTATGCAGGTTACTTCATCCGTACGCCAACCGTTAGTTACTGGAGGTAAAACCTACCATGACGTGACACATGATATTTCACGTCAGGTAGAAGGAAAGCCTTCCTTGCTTTGGTTCCTGGCTTTTTTAACAGCAGCTGGAGTATTGGCACTTGGAGCAATTGCCCTTGTAGCTACTCTCTGGGAAGGGATCGGTATGTGGGGTCTAAACAAAACAGTAGGTTGGGCTTGGGACATCACCAACTTCGTGTGGTGGGTCGGTATCGGTCACGCTGGTACCCTTATTTCTGCGGTATTGTTGTTGTTTAGACAGAAGTGGAGAACATCCATTAACAGAGCTGCCGAAGCGATGACCATCTTTGCCGTTATTTGTGCTGCTCAGTTTCCGATCATCCACATGGGTCGTCCATGGTTGGGTGCATATTGGGCGCTTCCGTTGCCAAATACTTTTGGCTCACTCTGGGTAAACTTTAATTCCCCGCTTCTTTGGGACGTATTTGCGATCTCAACTTATTTCTCTGTTTCTCTGGTTTTCTGGTACATTGGTTTGATTCCTGATTTTGCAACTATCCGTGACAGAGCTACAGGTTTAAGAAAAACCATCTACGGTGCCCTATCTTTTGGATGGGACGGAGCCGCAAAAACTTGGATGAGATATGAGTCAGTTTCCTTGATTCTTGCTGGTTTGGCAACACCATTGGTACTTTCGGTTCACACCATTGTATCTTTTGACTTTGCCACCTCTGTAATCCCCGGATGGCATACCACGATCTTCCCTCCTTACTTTGTGGCAGGGGCGATCTTCTCTGGTTTTGCGATGGTGTTGACGCTGATGATCATCACCAGAAAAGTTTTCAAACTGGAAGACTACATCACCATTGGACACATCGAGTTGATGAATATTGTAATTATCATCACCGGCTCGATCGTAGGTATCGCTTATATCACCGAGTTTTTCATTGCTTGGTATTCCGGTGTTGAGGCTGAGCAATATGCCTTCATCAACCGTGCTACTGGTCCATACTGGTGGGCATACTGGTCCATGATGACTTGTAATGTGATTTCTCCTCAGCTATTCTGGTTCAAGAAAATCAGAACATCTATTGTAGCTACTTTCCTACTATCTCTTGTGGTAAACATCGGAATGTGGTTTGAACGATTTGTAATTATCGTTACCTCATTGCATAGAGATTTCTTGCCTTCTTCATGGGCGATGTTCTATCCTACTTGGGCTGATGTGGGAGTTTACTTATTCACTTTCGGTTTGTTCTTTACCCTTTTCTTCCTTTTTGCGAAGTTTTTCCCGGTAATCAATATGGCCGAAGTAAAATCTGTCTTGAAGTCTTCATCTGAAAAAGTTGAAAAATAATCATGGAAAGAGATACACACTTTGTTTTGGGAGTTTACGACGATGAGGACGTATTGCTCCATGCAGTAGAGAAAGTCAGAGGTAGCGGGGTTAAAATTCATGAAGTATATTCTCCCTATCCTGTTCACGGTTTGGAACATGTATTGGGCTACAAAAGAAGCCGACTTCCGATCGCTGCGTTCTTGTTTGGAATGTTAGGAACCAGTTTGGCTTTGACCATGCAGTTTTATATGATGAAATTTGACTGGCCGATGATTATCGGGGGTAAAGATTATGCCGCTTTCCCTGATTTCATTCCAGTTACATTTGAAATGACCGTATTGCTTGCAGCCTTTGGAATGGTTGGTGTATTCATGGTTAGCTCAAATTTGAAGCCTTGGGCTCAGCCTAGAATCTTCGATGAAAGAAGCACTGATGACAAGCACATCATGGCTGTAGATATTGCCAATAACGGTTCAATGGACCTGGCAAAGATTAAGGAGATCTTGAAGTCTTCGGGTGCTTCTGAAGTAAATGAAAAAAGTTTCGAATAAGAATTCCGGATATATGAAAATTGCAAACGCATTAACGCTGACGGGTTCGGTTCTGGTAGCAGCTCTGTTTTCTGCCTGTAAAGCAGGTGGGGAAAGCCCGGGATTGGAGTATTCTCCTCAGATGTATCATTCCGTAGCCTATGAGCCTTTGACACAGATTCAGGATGAATCTCAAGGAACTTGGCTTTCCACTCGTGAGGATGGAAAAGGGGAGTTTTACAACTCCAACATCAATAATCCTCATGGAATGAATATGAGAGAACCTGTTGAAAATACGGTGCCTAGAAACAAGCAAGGTTATTTGCCTTACCGTTTAAAAACATTTGAGTTGGAGCAGGCTGCATTGGTTAAAAATCCGGTGCCTTCTTCAGAACAAGTATTGGCTCAAGGTGAAGCGCTGTATCTTCAGTACTGCAATGCCTGTCATGGCAAAGGTGGTGAAGGGGATGGAAAAGCCGGTGAAGTTATCGGCGGTGTTGCCAATTTAAAAGGTGGAGCCTATGTAGGACTTCCTGAAGGTCATATTTTCCATGTCATCACCAAAGGTAAGGGAAGAATGGGAGCTCACGGTTCTCAAATTCCCGTAGAAAGCAGATGGAAAATTGTTCACTATGTTAAACAAGTTATCCAAGGTCAGCCTGTAGCAGAAGCTGCAGCCACTACTGAGGAAGCACAAGTAACCCCAGCTAACTAATCATGGCTCATCACGGCGAACAACATTACAATTTAGATCAGCGTTTTGACTTTAACGCTGCTACCAAAAAGTCTATCATGACTGTTTTGATTATCGGTGCGGTAATTCTCGGCATTGGTATCGTCCTGGCAATGACAGGTGGTCATCATGAGGAGGCAGGTGAAGCTGGTGGACATGCTTTCCATTGGTATGAGAGACTTTATGCTAACCTTTGGATTAACAATGTCTTCTTCACAGGAATTGCTATTGTCGGTGTATTCTTCTTTGCAATTCAATTTGCCGCACAGGCTGGATGGTCCACTCCTTTATTGAGGGTTATGCTTTCCTTTGGCAACTGGTTGCCATATGCTGCCCTATTGATGATTGCCACCTTCTTTATTGCAAATCATGATCTTTTCCACTGGACTCATTCTTATCTGTTTGATAAAAATGATCCCCAATACGATAAGATTATCGATGGTAAAGGTGCTTTCTTCTATTGGCCAATGGAAAAAGGAACATTCCCGGTATTCTACGTGCTGAGAATGGTCATCTTCTTTGCATTCTGGGTTTTCTTTTTTAATAAGTTCAAGAAAATATCTGATCAGGAAGACCAATTGGGAGGTACTTCCCATTGGTTTAAAATGAGGAGCTGGTCTGCTTACTTCTTGGTCTTCTTTGCTGTTTCTTCTTCTGTTTCTGCTTGGGATTGGGTGATGTCTATTGATACACACTGGTTCTCTACTCTCTTTGGTTGGTATGTGTTTGCTTCTTGGTTTGTTTCAGGGCTTTCAGCAATCACTTTACTGACCATATTCTTGAAAGGCAGAGGATATCTTGAGATGGTTAATGAAAACCACGTGCATGATCTCGGTAAGTTTGTCTTTGGTTTTTCTATCTTCTGGACTTACTTATGGTTCTCTCAGTTCCTTTTGATCTACTATGCAAACATTCCAGAGGAATCTGTTTATTTCTTGGAGAGATTACAGAGTGACGTTTACGGAGGATTTATTTTTGTGAACATTGCACTAAACTTTGTGCTTCCTTTCCTAGTTTTAATGACAAGAGATTCCAAGAGACACGGAGTATTCCTCAAGTTGGTTTGTACCATTCTTTTGGTTGGGCACTGGATTGATTTCTTCCTGATGGTTCAGCCTGGTACTTTAGGACACAATGGAGGTATTGGTCTGATGGAAGTAGGAATGTTCTTGGTTTATGGTTCCGCGGTGGCGTTGGTTGTACTGAGTGGTTTGGCGAAAAAGAACCTGATTGCGAAAAATCATCCAATGCTTGAAGAAAGCTATCATCATCACATTTAATTAACTATCCGAAAAAAATAAGGTATGTACGGATTTCTGATTGGAGTAGGGGTTTTGTTGCTGTTATCCATCATCTGGATGGTTTACAGAATTCAAACCTTGGTATCGGTTGTAAAAGGCTCGGATAAAAAAGTAGCATCCGGAAGTAACAAGATTAATGCGATTCTTTTCGTGTTATTCTTACTGGGAACAGGCATTCTCATGTTTTGGTATTCCATTAAAGAGTTTGACAACTATCAGTTGCCAATCGCTTCTGAACATGGGGTAGTCACAGACCGGCTTTTCTGGGTGACTATGGCTGTAACCGGTATAGTCTTCCTGATTACACACATTTTGCTTTTCATTTTCCCTTACAAATACCAGTACAAGGAAAACAGAAAAGCTACTTTCTATCCTGATAACAACAAACTGGAAGTCATTTGGACTGCAGTACCGGGTGTCGTACTTGCCGGCTTGGTATTGACCGGTTGGATGGCTTGGTCTGATATCACAGCTCCTGCACCTGAAAATGCCCATGTAGTAGAAATAATGGGATATCAGTTTGCATGGGACGTGAGATATCCTGGTAAAGACAATGTATTAGGAGATTACGATTATCGGTTGATCACAGCTTCCAATTCGCATGGGGTGGATTTCACCGATAAAAATGCGATCGATGATTTCCCTTCTCCCAAAGTAGTTATTCCAAAAGGTGAACCTGTTCTTTTCAAAATCAGAGCGCGTGATGTTTTACATTCCGTATTCGCACCTCATATGAGATTGAAAATGGATGCTGTTCCTGGAATGCCTACTCGTTTCTGGTTTGTCCCTACCAAGACAACCGAAGAAATGAGAGCCGAATTGAATAATCCGGAATTTGAGTATGAAATCGCTTGTACAGAAATCTGTGGGCGTGGGCACTTCTCTATGAAGAAGGTGATTGAGGTAGTAGAGCCAGAAGCTTACCAGAAGTGGTTGGCGGAACAGAAATCTTTTATTCAGCAAAACCCTTCCCTTGCGGAAAGTCTTCCTGCTGAAATGAAAGAATTGGCAGATATTCAGTTGAGCGAAAGTAAAAAATAAAATTATAGGTTATGGCAACAGCATCTGTAGCAAATCATGATGTACATGCACACGATCATCACGATCACGAGCATCATGATAATTTTATAACAAAATATATTTTCACCCAAGATCACAAGATGATCGGGAAGCAATTCTTGGTCACCGGTATCTTTTGGGCGATTATTGGCGGATTCCTTTCCATCCTTTTTAGGTTGCAATTGGGATTTCCAGAAATGAATCTTGAGTGGTTACGACCACTTTTGGGAGGTTGGATTGACGAAACAGGAAAATTAGATCCTACTTTTTATCTGGCTTTGGTAACCATGCACGGCACTATTATGGTGTTCTTTGTATTGACTGCCGGGCTTAGTGGTACCTTTTCTAACTTCCTGATTCCTCTACAAATTGGTGCCAGAGATATGGCATCGGGATTCATGAACATGCTTTCTTACTGGTTCTTCTTCCTTTCCAGTGTGATCATGTTTATTTCCCTATTTATCAAGACTGGTCCTGCAGGAGGTGGTTGGGTAGTTTATCCTCCACTATCAGCTCTGGAACAAGCTATTCCAGGTTCTGGATTGGGTATGACATTGTGGTTGATTGCGATGACTTTCTTTATCGCTTCCTCTCTTCTTGGAGGTATCAATTATATAACTACAGTAATTAACTTGAGAACAAAAGGAATGTCTTTCTCAAGACTTCCATTGACCATTTGGGCATTCTTCCTTACTGCTGTAATTGGTTTATTGTCTTTCCCTGTATTGTTTGCTGCAGCCCTGCTTTTGGTCTTTGACAGAAGCTTTGGTACTTCCTTCTACCTCTCCGATATCTATATCGGTGGTGAAGCTTTACCTAACACAGGAGGTAGTCCTGTATTGTACCAGCACTTATTCTGGTTCTTGGGCCACCCTGAAGTTTACATCGTTCTTTTGCCAGCTTTGGGTATTACTTCCGAAGTGATTGCCACAAACTCCAGAAAGCCAATCTTTGGTTACAAGGCGATGATCATTTCCATGTTGGGAATTACCATTCTTTCCTTCATCGTTTGGGCTCACCACATGTTCGTTTCAGGGATGAATCCGTTCTTGGGTTCGATTTTCATGTTCCTCACTTTGATCATTGCGGTTCCTTCAGCAGTAAAGGTATTCAACTACCTGACTACACTTTGGAGAGGTAACTTGATCTTTACTCCTGCAATGTTGTTTTCTATCGGCTTGGTTTCCTTCTTTATCTCCGGTGGTTTGACTGGTATTTTCCTAGGTAACTCTGCTATCGATATTCAGCTTCATGATACCTATTTCGTAGTGGCGCACTTCCACTTGGTAATGGGTTCAGCCTCCTTCTTTGGATTGCTGGCTGGTGTATACCATTGGTTCCCTAAGATGTTTGGAAGAATGATGGATGCGAGACTAGGATATGTACACTTCTGGTTGACGTTCGTAGGTGTGTACATGGTATTCTTCCCCATGCACTACATCGGGATTGCCGGTTTCCCTAGAAGATATTACTCTTGGACTAACTTTGAATTCACCAACATGTATACAGATCTGAACATGTTTGTGTCTGTTGCTGCTATCATCACATTTGCAGCGCAGTTTATTTTCCTGTTCAACTTCTTCTACAGCATGTACAGAGGTAGAAAAGCTACTCTTAATCCTTGGAGATCTACTACCTTGGAATGGACTACGCCTATCAACCCAGGGCATGGTAACTGGCCTGGAGAAATCCCTACTGTTTACAGATGGCCTTATGATTACTCTAAGCCGGGTGCTGCTGAAGACTTCATTCCACAGACTGTTCCATTCTCACAAACTCCAGAATCCAACCTGCCTCATGAGCAAGAGTTGGTGAAGTTGGAAGAGGAGATTATGAAGGAGGAGTCTGAGGTATTGGTCGCTAATGAAAACAAACACTGATAAACTGATAAACAGCTTCCGCCGGACATCTTTCTTGACGGTGGCAGCTGTTTATTTCCTCATACTGGTTGGTGGGATCGTCAGGAGCACAGGCTCCGGAATGGGATGTCCCGATTGGCCGAAATGTTTTGGGAGCGTGATTCCACCTACACATGTGGATCAGCTCCCAAAAAATTATCAGGAAATTTATCTCAAACAGAGATTGGCTAAAAACGAACGGTTTGTAGCTACGCTTGAAAAATTAGGATTTGAAAAAACGGCTCGTGAGATTGCCAATGACAAATCAATTTTGGTAGAAGAGGAATTCAATGCTACCAAAACTTGGATAGAATATATCAACCGTCTGATTGGTGTTGTAATTGGATTATTGATCATTCTTACGCTTTGGAAGTCTCTTAAGCTCTGGAAGATTGATAAAATGATTCCAATCCTTGCCTTTGTCGCCTTGATTTTGGTAATGTTCACTGGCTGGATTGGTTCTATTGTGGTTTCTACCAATTTGCTGGCTTGGATGATTACTATTCACATGCTGCTTGCTCTTGGGCTGGTAGGTGTGTTGTTGTACATCAATCATCGCTCGGAAAGATTACAGCTGGATCACGGTATCCGAGCTGAGATTCCTGGAAAAGTGAGATGGATTTTAATCATTGGAGCCATCCTGATGCTGATTCAGGTAGTATTGGGAACTCAGGTTCGTGAGGAGATTGACCGAATTTCCTTCGCTCTCGGAAATTTGATGAGAGAAGAGTGGATTGATCAAATTGGACTCAAGTTTATAATCCACCGTTCTTTCTCCCTGATTCTTCTTGCTGTACATATCCTTTACTTCTTTTGGGCTTTTAGATACGCAGTCCGAAAGTCTAAAGTGCAGGTTTGGAGTCAAGTCTTGATGCTGGTTTTGCTTTTGGAAATTGCAACCGGTATGGGTATGGCCTACTTCGGCATTCCAGCTTTTCTTCAGCCACTTCATTTAGTCTTGGGGTCTTTAATACTGGGGATACAATTTATTTTGATTCTTCAATTAAAAGACCAAGTTCAGTTTAAGTTAAATTAATAGGAAAAATGAGGACAGTTAATGCAACTGACCATTCTATAGTAAGCTTCCTTTTGGTAAGGGCAAAAGCCTATGCAGATTTGATTAAAATCAGATTATCTGCATTGGTGACCTTTTCCGCAGTCTTTGGATATATCCTTGGCGATCGGGGAACAGGTTTTGGCTGGACCGGATTTTTGGGTTTAGCCTTGGGAGGATTTTTGATTTCAGGAGCTTCAGGCGCTGCCAATGAAATCATGGAGCGCGATTTGGATCGGTTGATGAAAAGAACTCAAAACCGTCCCTTGCCTCTAAATATCATTTCTCTTCAAGAAGCGTATTGGTTTACAGTTATTGTAGCGCTGGTTGGAGTGGGACTGCTTTGGGCATTCACTAATCCCTTGACCACTTGGTTGGGGATTTTGAGCATGGTCCTTTACGTTTTTGCCTACACCCCTCTGAAGCGAGTTGGACCAATTGCTGTCTTTGTAGGTGCTATCCCTGGAGCAATGCCTCCCTTGTTGGGATGGACTGCAGCCACAGGAGCTATTTCCCATGAAGCGTTGATCATCTTTGGGATTCAGTTTATTTGGCAATTCCCTCACTTTTGGGCTATTGCTTGGGTGTCTGATGAAGATTACAAAAGAGCAGGTTTTAAACTTTTGCCCAGTGGTGGAGGTCAGGATTTGAATACAGCTATCCAGATTATGATCTATACGCTGTTCCTTCTTCCTCTAGGTTTACTTCCTTCTTATTTCGGTCTTACAGGGATCAATTCTGGAATTGTTGCTACAATTTGTGGAGTGCTGTTTTTGGCTCAAACTTTCTCCCTGATGAGAGATTGCAGTCGAAAGTCTGCTTTGAAAATTATGTTTGGATCATTTCTCTACCTGCCCATTGTGCAGATAGCGTATTTGTTGGATAAGATGCCTTAAGTGATGGAGAGAGAATTGAAATACGTAGATATGGTCGAGCAGCCAATCAGCATGCATCCTAAAAAGTTTGCTCTTTGGTTGTTTATGGTTACTGTAGTTATGCTTTTCGCAGCGTGGACTAGCGCCTACATTGTGAGGCAAGCCGAAGGTAACTGGCTGGAATATGATCTCCCTGAAGTATTTTGGATTACGTCAGGAATCGTAATTTTCAGTTCAATTACCCTACAGTGGGCTTATTTCTCTGCCAAGAAAGATAATTTTGCCAACCTGCGAACCGGAATGGTTTTGACTGTCCTCTTAGGAATTGGTTTTTTGGTAGGGCAGTGGTACAGTTGGGTAGCATTGGTAGACCGAGAAGTCTTTTTTGTGGGCAATCCTGCGGGCTCGTTTTTATATGTAATCACAGGAATGCATGCCTTGCACCTGATCAGCGGTTTAATATTTCTGATTATTGTGCTAATTTCGACCTTTAGATTGAAGGTACATTCTCAAGCGATGAATACGATGGAAATGGCCACGACTTACTGGCATTTTCTCGGGGGGCTTTGGCTGTATCTTTTCATGTTCTTATTATTGAATCATTAATTTAACCTAGTACAAATAGATAACTTATGTCTGCGCATTCTACTGCTATTGGAGTAAGCTCGAAGAGAGGCGTTTGGGGAGGAGGAAATGAGCCCCTTAAGGCTAGCTATGGAAAACTTATGATGTGGTTTTTCCTGCTTTCCGACATTTTCACTTTCGCTGCTTTTTTGATCAGCTATCTGGCTATCCGAGTCAGCTATCCTGCCTACGCCGGACCTGCCGAAACTTTCGTCGGTTCAAATGAATACTGGCCTGTTCCGGAATTGGTTTTTGAAGCCGTTCCTTTCCTACACGGTTTTCATGCCCCATTGGTATTTGTGGGTATCATGACTTTCATTCTGATTTCCTCTTCTGTGACCATGGTATTGGCTGTAGAAGCAGGTCATAGAAATGATCGAAATGATGTAGTTAAATGGATGCTTTGGACTATGTTAGGTGGTATCACTTTCTTAGGCTGTCAGGCTTGGGAATGGTCACACTTCATCCATGGTACAGACGGAGGTTCAGTCCTGACCTACATCAATTCTTTGAACCAAAATGTGACCGAGACTGTATTTGGAGCCAACTTGGTTGTCAATGAGTATGGTCCTCCTGCTTTTGCTCAATTGTTCTTCTTCATTACCGGTTTCCATGGTTTCCACGTGACCATCGGTGTGGTGCTCCTTTTCTTGGCTTTCTATCAGGCTGCTGTGGGAGTGTATGACAAGAGAGGTCATTATGAAATGATTGAGAAAATCGGCCTTTACTGGCACTTCGTTGACCTGGTTTGGGTATTCGTGTTTACCTTGTTCTATTTGATCTAAGCCTTTTAAAATTCTCGAAATATGGAAATCCAAGACACTAAATCCACTCTTCAGGTAGAACCTAGAAATGAAGAGAAAATCAAGAAAATCTGGAAAACTGCCGGAATTCTTTTGGCCATCACTGTCGCTGAATTTATTATGGCATTTACTATGGATAGAGGTATTCTTTTGTATGCCCTTTTCATTATTCTGACTATTTGGAAAGCCAAGTACATCATGATGGAATTTATGCACTTGGGAGACGAAGTGAAGCCTTTGTTCTATTCCATCATCGTTCCTTTGATCTTCTTGGTTTGGCTTCTGATTGCCTTGGCCAAGGAAGGTTCGGACATCTTCATGATGCGTTGGTAATCCGTAAAAAATTTCCAAAAAAAGAGGGTTGGAGTGAATCACTTCAACCTTCTTTTTTGTTAATCCACTAGTATGAGAAGTTTGAGATTGCTGCAGGGCATGGTTTTGGTCTGCATACTGCTTATTCCCTTGTTGATCTTTCTTTTCCTGAGAGGATTTGGGAAAAATGAATACGATCTTCCAATTTATTTCGAAAATGGAGTGGAAAATCCTTTTCAGGAATGTCCATCTACGGATTCAGGTCAGCATTTTATACCGGAATTTTCCTTTTTGAATCAAAATGGGGAATCCCTAGGAAGGGCTGAAATGGAAGGGAAAATCACAATCGTCGATTTCTTTTTTACTTCCTGTCCAAGTATTTGTCCTCTTATGTCTAAGGAAATGGAGCGGGTCAATGACATGTTTAGAGACGAGCCAAAGGTTCAGATAATGTCTATCAGTATAGACCCAGAGTACGATACTCCTGAGATTCTAAAAGAGTATGCAGAAAGACATAATGCTATACCCGGTAAATGGCACTTTCTATCCGGTCCAAAAGAGGAGACGTATCAGCTGGCCAAGTGCGGATTCGTTTTACCCACCTTGGATGGAAATGGAGTACCTGATGATTTTGTCCACAGCGATAAATTTGTCCTGATTGATGATATGGGGCGTATCCGTGGATACTATAGCGGTACAGACCGCGAAGCTGTAGATCTATTGATGTTAGAAACAAAAGTTTTATTGCATGGCAAAAATTGAAAATAACTCATTGGCAAACGAGAAAAATGTTAAGGGTTGGATAATTGGGATATCCGTTGCAATTCCTTTGGCAGTAGCCGTGCTGCTCTTTATGCCTACCAAAATTACTGCCCTGGGAGATTGGGTATATTTCTTGCCTCATCTGAATGCAGTGATTAATACAGCGGCTTCCGTAGCTTTGGTTGTGGCTTTGATTTTTGCAAAGCAGAAGAAGTTTGCCTACCACGGGGCTACTATGACCGTAGCATTTACACTAGGAGCAATCTTCCTGGTGTCTTATGTGGTTTATCACAGTGCGGCAGAAAGTACCAGCTTTGGAGGGGAAGGGATTATCAGGCCAATCTATTATTTCCTGTTGATTACGCATATCCTCTTTGCAGCCATTGCCCTGTTTCCTATTCTATTTGCCTATTACTATGGGTATACGGATCAGAGGGAAAAGCACCGAAAATTGGTTAAATTCGCCTTTCCGATCTGGTTTTACGTATCAGTGACAGGGGTGATCGTATATCTGATGATCTCTCCCTATTACACCCATTGATTATCTCAATTCAAATCAATAAAATGATGAAGTTGAAGTATTTCCTAGCATTGATCTTGTTTTTTGGCCTTCAGGTTTCCTCTTGGGCCCAGTGCGCAATGTGCCGGGCTTCAGTTGAGAATAACGTAAGCAATGGTGACACTTCCATCGGTGCCGGGCTGAACAACGGGATTTTGTATTTATTTGTAATGCCGTATTTGATGGCTGCCATTATCGGATTTCTATGGTATAGATCCGCCAAAAAGAAAAAAGCTAAATTATCCCTTCGATGAAGGTAAAGGCAAAGTTTGATACCAGACTTTGCTTTTTTATTTTTAGGCTAAATGAGTCCATCTACCCGTCGTCTTCTGATCTTGTTTGGCATCCTTGCCGTCTTGATCGTTTTAATTCTCAATTTTTTTGTCTTTCAAAAAAGCGATGAGGAAAAATATCTCAGGCTGATCGAATCCAAGATTCAAAAAATCGAAAGGGAGTTTGACGAGGATTTTATCCGGGTGTTGATGGACGTGAGACCGGAAGATCCGGTTACCTTTTCGATGATCAGCAGTCCCTCTCATTTGCATCCATTTTTTCTTTTGGATCAGGAAAAAAACCTGATGTTTTGGTCGGATTTTACGGTGAGGTTGGATTTTTCTGCATTAGACGTTACCAAAGAATATATCCTGCATGAAGATCCTTTCGGGACCTTTTTTCTAAAAACCAGAAAAATCAAACGGGGAAGCACGGATTATTTTATGGTCCATGCCTACCGTTTGATATGGCCTGGATCAATTCAAAACGATTATCTCCAAACTGGCCCATCTCCCGAGTTGTTTGGAAATGAGCGATTTCAACTTTTTCCCAATCCAGCAGACGGAGCTTATCAGATTCAAAATGCAGCAGGAAAAGAACTATTCGGGATCAATTTCCTCTTAGGCTATGTGCCGGTGACTCGCGTCTCCAATACCGCCTTAGTTATTTTTATTTGTTCCATTTCCTTACTCTACGTTTTGGTCAGTTTTGACTTTCTGAGAAAGAAATGGAAAAAAGGACAAAGATGGCAGACTATAGGTTATGGTTTGATCCTCTTTTTGGCTGTTCGAATTTTGATGTTGTGGACGGATTTTCCAGGGGCTTTTTTCGAAACTGAGCTCTTTAATTCCATCTATTATGCTTCTTCTTGGTTCAATCCCAGCTTGGGTGACCTAATGGTAAATACTATTGGTATAGTATTTCTTTTTGGGTTGGTGATCCATGAACTAGCCAGTGCAAATACCCTTCAAAAAGTCCAAAAATTAGCTGAAAGATATCCTTTCTTCTTGCTGTATCTTCTGGCTTTTGGTCTTGGTTCCCTTTTTTTTCTAATCCTTTGGTTTCTTCCTCGGGATTTGATATTTAACTCTCAATGGGTTTTGGATATACGTTCCATCCCTACTTTCGACGGATTCAAGGCAATCAGTTTCCTCATTCTCTTTTTATGGGCGGGGATTTACACCCTGTTAGTTCTTACCCTTTTTCGGATTTTAGGAAGTCTGATTATTCAGCCAGTACCGAGTAACAGACTCCTTTTGGTTTTGGGACTTCCCATTTTGGGTTTGATGTTTTGGTTTTCTTTTTGGTGGAGTATGGCTTGGGTTTTACACCTGGTTTTTATTTTCACAGTAGTCCGATTTGAGCTTTACAAAAATGTTTTCCGTTTGGGTTTGGATACTTTTTTGACCTTTTTCTATGCCAGTTTGATCATTGCAGGGATTGTGGGTATCAGTACTTTTCAAACGGGAAGAGAAAGCCTGGTTCAATCAAAAACTCGCTTTGCTACCCAAAACCTGATTGAAAATGATGTGATGACGGAGTTTTTTATGTCGGATATTTTTAGCCGACTGAAAAACGATCTGTTTATTCAGAACCGTCTAGCTGATCCGCTCCTTTCTAAGGACCCTGTAGAAACCAAACTTCGGAAAATTTACCTCGATAATTATTTTGATCAGTTTGAAGTAGTTATCCGGATATTTTCTCCATCAGGACAGCAAATCCTCGGTCCTTTGGAAAGGGTCGAACTTCCCACGCTTCAGCAGCAATTTGTCAAAAGTGACTATGCCACAGGAGTAAGAGATCTGTATTTTATTCGGGGCAAAGAGACCGGAGCAAATAAGATGGTAGGATTTGTTCCCATAGTGAGGGAAAATAATCTTTTGGGTACCATATTTTTTGAACTGAATCAGCTGAGAGTGCAGCCGGGTAGTGTCTATCCCAAATTGCTCCTTGATAAGAAATATGCGGATAAGCTAGAGCCTCTTTCCTACCCATACGCAGTCTTTCGGGATGGGGAATTGCTTAGGAGCGTTGGAGTATTCAACTATTCACAAGAGACTTTTCTGCCTAATCTCCAGAGGGATCAGCTGTTTACTTCAGGAGTAATTCAAAGTGGGTTTCATCATTTGGGTATCCGCAATGGGGATGAGGTTTTGGTGATATCTTCTCCGACTCCTTCTGCAGCTCATTTTTTTGGAAATATCTCCCTGTTTTTCGTCGCTTTTGTGTTTTTAACCTTCTTGGCTATTCTTTTGAATACGCTATTCAAAGGCTACAGGAACTTTGAATTCAACTACTCTACCAAGCTGCAGCTCTACCTCAATTTTGCCTTCTTTTTTCCTATTATCATCATTTCCATCATCACCATAGGTTTGCTTACAGGGAGCTACAGGGATGATCTCAATCGGCAATATCTGGAAAAGGCCAATCTCATTCGGGTCAATTTGGGGAGCATGCTCAATAATCAAAATCCCGAAAGTATAGACCGGGATTTGCTCAATGAAGAGATCAATGCCTTAGCGAATACTTTGGCAAGTGATATTCATCTCTATACACCTGATGGAATGCTGGAATTCACCAACCGGCCCAACATTTTTGATAAGAAAATTCTGTCTCCCCTGATCAATCCTGCTGCCATGGCCGGAATCATTGAAAAGAATCAGGTCGAACTTTTGATTCAGGAAAAAATAGGTAACCTGAACTATCAGACGGTTTATCTGGGAATCCCTTCTCAAGTGGACGCTTCGATCTCAGGAATTTTGGCTATTCCCTATTTCGAATCGGAGACAGAGCTCAATTCCCTCATTTCGGATGTCTTGAGCAATATTTTCAACGCCTTTGTAGTCATCTTTATCCTTTTCTTGGTAGTATCCGGCTTTGTTTCCCGCAATTTGACTTTGCCCTTTAAGATCCTTACGCAAAAACTCAAGACTACAAATCTGGAAAACAACGAACCCATGTATTGGGCGGCCAAGGATGAGATCGGCCTGCTGGTAAAGGAATACAACAATATGCTATTTAAACTAGAAGCCAGTAAAAAAGTCCTTGCCTCTTCCGAAAAGGAATCTGCCTGGAGAGAAATGGCCAAGCAGGTGGCTCATGAGATCAAAAATCCCCTCACCCCGATGAAGCTGACGCTTCAGCATCTGATCCGACTGGAGCATGAAGGCAAATTGGAGGATAAAGAAAAGTTGCGCAAATCCCTCGAGACACTGATCCATCAGGTGGATGCACTGAGTGGGATCGCCTCTTCTTTTTCCACTTTTGCAAAAATGCCTCTTCCCAAAAATGAGCGAATGAATTACAAGGCTGTGGTGCTGAAAGTTCTGGAGCTGTTTCAAAATGACAAGCGAGTTCAGCTGGACTTTCAGGATGATTCCTATGCTGATGAGATCCCAATCATGGGAGACGATAAACTCTTCGGTCGGGTCATCGCCAATTTGATTATCAATGGGATTCAGGCCGTAGAACCCGGGAAATCTCCCCACATTCGGGTATGGCTTTGGATGACTGAGCAGGCAGTTTTTCTGGAAATTTCTGATAATGGCAAAGGAATTCCTCCTGAATTGAGAGATAAGATTTTCATACCTAATTTCAGTACCAAGACCACTGGATCGGGGCTGGGCCTGGCTATAGCCAAGAGTGGGGTAGAGACTGCAGGAGGAAAGATCTGGTTTGAGACACAAGAGGGTAAAGGGACCACCTTTTACCTCACCTTTCCTCTTATCCAGTAATTTGAGGTTTTTATTACCTTCAAGAAATAGTTTTGGATAAGCATGCGGTTGATTTTCCTGATAGGTTTTCTTTTACTGGCTGGATTTAGCCAGGCTCAGGAAAAGTGCCGTTGGTTTTCTTCAGAAGAGTTGAAAACCCCGGTTAGGCTGGACTCCTTGCCTGTTTTGGAAAATACCATTCGGGTTTTGGATGCTTCCGGTAAGTCTTATCCCTTTACTTTCCGACCCGAAAGCCAAAGCCTTCTGTTGGAAGGAGAAGAGACGGCAAGACCTGATTCTCTTCAGGTTTGCTATCAGACTTTACCCATTCCACTGGAGCAAACCTTTGCCCGAAGGACACTGCTGGCCAATTACGATTCTATGGCACTTTTTAAAGACAACAGGGTGCAAGCGGTTCCCGATTTTGACATTCGCGAGGAGCTTTTTCCCAGCACCAATCTCTACAAAACCGGAAGTCTCACCCGTGGGGTGTCTTTTGGCAATACCCAAAATGTCTTTGTCAACTCGGCTTTGAATCTCCAGCTGGATGGGGATATCGGCGAAAACTTGAAAATCAGGGCAAGTATCACCGATCAGAATGTCCCATTTCAACCTGAGGGAAATTCACAGCAGATTCAGGATTTCGACAATGTGCTGGTGGAGTTGTACAATGATCAGTTCAGACTTTCGGCAGGGGATGTGGTGCTGCAGCAAAGGCAATCGGATTTTCTCCGCTATTACAAAAACGTGCAGGGGCTCCAACTTACCACCAAATACAAGGTCAAAGGAGGTTGGGAAGCGAGTACGGAAGGTTTTGCTTCGGTGGCCAAAGGGAAGTTTGCTTCGATTCAGGTTCCGATTTTGGAAGGAGTATTGGGGCCTTATCGCCTCAATGGACCTAATGGAGAACGCTTTGTGGTCATCATGGCCAATTCAGAGCGAGTATTTTTGGATGGACGTCTTCTGCAGCGGGGATTCAATGCAGACTATGTGATCGACTACAATCAAGCTGAGATTACCTTTACTCCGAAAGTTTTGATCACCCAATATTCCCGAGTGAGGGTGGATTTTGAGTTTGCTGAGAGAAACTATACCCGGTCCATTTTGGGAGCCAATCATCTTCAAACCAATGGGAAGGTGGACTTTTATGTCAATTTCTATCAGGAAAAAGACAACCGAAACCGGCCCCTTTTCACCGAGTTTTCTCCGGAGGAGCAGGCCCTTTTGGCATCTGTCGGGGATCAAACCCAAAATGCGGTGATTCCCCGCATCGATTCTGTGGGCTTTGACCCTACCCGGATTTTGTATGAAAAAGTGACCGAAACAGATGCACTTGGCAATCCTTTTACATTTTATCGCTATTCCACAGATCCTGCCTTGGCCCATTTTCAGGTCTCCTTTTCACAGGTGAGTCAAGGCCAAGGAGATTATCGGAAAAGCACCCAACTGGCCAATGGGGTGGTCTATGAGTATGTTCCCCGGGTAAATGGACAAGCTCAGGGGAATTACACCATTTTGACTCAACTCCCTGCCCCGGATGCCCGAAGAATGACTACCGCGGGTACAAGGATTAAATTAGGTTCTTATGAAAAAGTCTATACTGAAGTTGCACTTTCCTCATTGGACAAAAACCTGTTTTCAGAACTTGACGATCAGGACAATCAGGGCTTGGGATGGAAAGTCGGTCTTCAATCCGAAAATCGGGAAGTTGGAATTCTCAAAGGCTACCGCTTCAAGGGCCAAACCGAGCTGGAATACAACTCCACCAATTTCAATTTCATTGATCGATTTAGATACATCGAATTTGATCGGGATTGGGGTTTGGATCCAGCCGAACTCAGGGAAGCAGCGGCAGAGCGTCTCTTTTTCACTCAGCTTGCCTTGCAAAAAGACGCGCTCAATGAACTTAGCTATCGAATCAATCTGAGAAACCGGGAAGATCAACTGACCGGTTATCAGCAAGCAGCCAACTGGAAAGCCGAATTGGGAAAAAGATTCCGAATTCAGCAGGAGTTTTTTCAGCTCAATTCTACCAAAGATACCCTCACCAATGACTGGATTCGGTATTTGGGCAATGTGAGCTATAAATCCAAAATCTTCGTGCCGGGTTATCAGTTTTCCTTGGACCGCAATCAGGTGACCGACTCCAAAAGAGATTCCATCATAGGTACTGCGATGAACTTCAAGGAGCATAGGGTGTTTCTGCAAAGCAATGACTCGCTCAAACTCACATTCCTCGCCGATGCGGCCTGGAGAACAGACCGACTACCCACTGGAGGAATTCTACAGGATGATACGGAGGCCTTTACCTCCAATTTCTCTTTGCGTAAGCAGTGGAAAAGTCACAACCTCAGCGGGACATTCACCTACCGGGATATCCGATATTTGCAAAGGGAGCTACCCAATGAGTTGACTTTGCTAAGTAAGGTGGACTACTCGGGTGGGATAGGAAAAAATCTCATCCGAAATGAAATAAGCTATGCCATCGGAAATGGTCGGGAACTGCAGCGGGAATACGTCTACCTTCCTGCACCTAATGGGGATGGAACCCACACCTGGAGGGATGATAATGGGGACGGGATTCAGCAGTTGAATGAGTTTTACCTCGCCATCAATCCGGAAGAAAAGCTGTATATCAAAGTCTTTGTGCCTACGGATACCTTTGTCCAGGCATATACCACCTTGCTCAATTACCGGATTCAGGCCAGACTTCCGGATTCTTGGAAAGGGGCGGGGGGAGTGAAGTCTTTTCTCCAAAAGTTCTCAAATACATCCAGCCTCAGTGTGGAAAAGAAAGTCACTTCTGATGACTTCTGGAGTTGGGTAAATCCTTTTTTGGGGAGCTTGAGTAGAGATCAGATTCTTTCGCTTCGGCAGGTGATTCGAACCAGTTTTTTCTTCAATCGGGCCTCAGCCAAATACGGATTTGACCTTTCTCTTTTTGACTCCCAGTTGAAGCAGCTGTTGACGGGAGGCTTTGAGGATCAGATTCAGCAGGAATGGAAACTGAACACCCGCTACAATTTCAACTCCCAAACTACGCTCCGGCTTTTGGGAAGTGTGGGGAATCGGATTTCCGCTTCGGATTTTCTTGACAACAGAAATTATACCTTGGATCAGTATTCCTTTGGTCCTGAACTGGCTTGGCAACCCACCCCTTACTTTAGGATTACCGGTTTTTATTCCTTTACAGAAAAGGAAAATGTGCAAAATGTGGAGTTTCAGGAGAAGTCTCTGATTCATCAGACGGGGATGGATATTCGCTATGCAAAAGCCATAAAAACGACACTTACAGGAAATCTAAAGCTCGTCCAAATCGACTACAACGGCGAGGTCAACTCCCCTGTAGGCTATGAAATGCTGCAGGCTCTGACTGTGGGCACCAATGTAACCTGGTCACTCAATTGGCTACACAAAATCGGTGAGGGGCTTCAACTCAATCTGGTCTATGAGGGAAGAAATTCGGAAGGGCTCGATCGGGTGGTCCATATCGGAAGAATGCAGGTCTCGGCTCTTTTTTGAGAGTCAATCTTCTTCTCAATATAAGCGAGAGTTCCCTTCCCCTACATCCCTGCTTTTTCGATTTCTTAATCGCGTGAAAAAAAATGTAACTTTGCTGGCGCTGGTTAGTTGTCATACTAACTATTAAACTGCTAAACAAATGGGCAAAAGCATCCTGGTCACAGGCGGAACAAAAGGAATAGGAAAGGCAATCATCGAGCGATTCGCCAAGGAGGGTTTTAATATCCTGACTTGCGCAAGAAACGAGCAGGATTTGGAGCGTCTCAAAGCCTCAATTGAATCCGAATATCCCGGAGTTCGTGTTTTTGCCAAAAAGGCGGATCTTTCTCGTGCAGATGAAGTAAGAAGTTTTGCTGAGGCAGCTAAGGCCTTTTCCATCCCTGATGCGTTGGTCAATAACACCGGGGTATTTTTACCTGGAGCAGTTCACGATGAGCCTGCCGGCAATTTTGAGCTGATGATGCAGACCAATTTGTTTTCTGCATATCATTTGATTCGGGCCTTGGTGCAGGATATGATTCAACGGAAATCCGGGCACATCTTCAGCATGGGCTCCATCGCTGGGCTTACAGCTTACCCTAATGGAGGAAGCTATGCCGTATCCAAATGGGCCATGCTCGGCATGACCAAGTGCCTGAGAGAAGAATTGAAACCCCATCAGATCAAAGTCACCTCCATTTTGCCCGGAGCTACCCTCACTGAAAGCTGGGCAGGAGTGGATTTGCCCGTAGAGCGATTTATTCCCGCAGAAGACATTGCAGAGAGTGTTTGGGCGGCTTATAACCTTTCGCCCCGAACCGTTGTTGAAGAAGTAATAATCCGACCCCAACTAGGAGATATATAAGCTATGGAATCCCTCATCAAAAGCCTTGATTCCCTTTATTGTGACAACCTCACGCAGTATTCCCGCCGAAAAACCATCCCCGTAAGAGTAGGCGATGTGATCATCGGCGGAGACAATCATATCGTGGTGCAGTCCATGACCACGGTAGACACCATGGATACCCTCGGTTCTGTAGAGCAATGCATCCGCATGATCGACTCAGGATGTGAGCTGATCCGGATCACTGCTCCTTCTATCAAGGAGGCGGAGAATCTGAAGAATATCAAAACAGAACTCCGAAAAAGAGGCTACCAGACGCCTTTGGTGGCAGATATTCACTTTACTCCCAACGCAGCCGAACTCGCTGCCAGAATTGTGGAAAAGGTGAGAATCAATCCTGGGAACTATGCGGATAAAAAGAAATTTGAAGTCATCGACTACACGGATGCTTCCTATGCAGAGGAATTGGAGCGGATTCGCGAGCGGTTTCTGCCTTTGGTAAAAATTTGCAAGGAAAACGGAACAGCTATGCGGATCGGAACCAATCACGGTTCACTTTCTGACAGGATCATGAGCCGATATGGAGATACCCCGATCGGAATGGTGGAATCTGCTTTGGAGTTTTTGCGAATTTGTGAGGATGAGAAATTCCACGATATCGTCATTTCTATGAAGTCGTCCAATACTCAGGTGATGGTGCAGGCCTATCGGCTTTTGGTCCAAAAGCTCAACGAAGGAGGCTTCAAACCCTATCCTCTCCACTTGGGTGTAACCGAGGCAGGAGAAGCGGAAGACGGTAGAATCAAATCAGCCGTTGGTATCGGAACTCTCCTCGAAGACGGGTTGGGAGATACGGTGAGAGTCTCACTTACCGAAGATCCTGAGTTTGAAGCCCCTGTAGCCAAAGCCCTGATCGATCGCTATACTGGACGAACTGGACATGCTTCCATTCCGGAAGTAGTCAATTATCCGATTACTCCTTTTGAGCACAACAAGCGGCAGGTAGCCGAGATATACAACTTCGGTGGACATAATGTACCCCGGGTGATTACGGATATTTCCAAAGTGAAAAATATCACAAATCGGGAAATGAAGGCTGTAGGTCATTTCTATTTGCCTGAACTGGACAAGTGGAAAATGAACGACTTGGGATGTGATTTTGTCTATTCTGGTTCCAATCCGATTCCTTTCATGCTGCCCAACGGCATGAAGGAAATCCAGAATTACTTAGTCTGGGAAAAGGCTCCGGATCAGGTCAATAAGTTTCCACTTTTTAGCTTGTCAGAATTTCAAAAGGCAGAGGTTTTCCATTCGGAAATCAACTTCTTGGAAGTCTTGGATACAGAAATTGCTGAAACCATCTGTGCAATTCAGGGAAGAAAAGACACCGTCCTGATCCTAAAAACAGCCAATACGCACAGTATGCCTGCTTTGAGAAGAGCATTTGTTTCTTTGATCGAAGCGGGTTCGGATATTCCAGTGGTTGTGAAAGTGAGCTATCCCGATCAGACAGCAGACATGACCATGCTTTATTCTGCAACTGATGTGGGCGGATTGCTGGTAGACGGATTGGGTGATGGGATTTTGATTTCTTTGGAAAAAGAAGGAGAACATACCCGACAGGAAGTTTTGGATCAGATCAAGTTGCACAATTCGGTGAGCTTTGGAGTACTTCAGGCAGCGAGAACCCGAATGTCCAAGACCGAATACATTTCCTGCCCATCCTGTGGACGGACACTCTTTGACCTTCAGGAGACTACAGCGATGATCCGAAAGCGAACTGACCACCTTAAAGGCGTCAAAATCGGAATCATGGGATGCATCGTCAACGGACCAGGGGAAATGGCTGATGCTGACTACGGATATGTGGGTTCGGGCAAAGGAAAAATCACACTCTACAAAGGAAAAGAGGTGGTAAAGCGATCCGTTCCATCCGAAAAAGCTGTGGATGAACTGATCGAAATCATCCGGGAAGACGGGATGTGGAATGAGCCGGAGGCGATTTGAAGACGGGAGACCGAAGACAGAAGACAGGAGACCGAAGACAGAAGACAGGAGACCGAAGTTGGGGAGTCGGGGAGTTAGGAAGTTGGAAGGTTGTAAAGTGGTAAAGTTTGCTACCTAGATCAGAGATTGAAGTTCCTGAAAGCCTCATAAATCGAAATTCGTAAATCGTAAATAAAGAAATTAACTATCATGGCCGAGAAAAATAAAGTGCAGGAGTTTTTCAAGTTGGGAGAGGTAGGTAACTACTTCGTGCGGGTATTTCAAAAGCCAGACCCCAACAAGCCCTCCAACTTCAACCTAAGAATGATGCATGGCATCAACAAAATTTCCATTTTGATCTTCCTTTTTGCCCTGATTGTCTGGACGATCAAGCGGTTTTTGTAAATAACTCTATTTTATCAAAACATCAATCCAGCCCGGAATACTAAGCTGTGAAAGATGGTTTCCCTTCGAAAGATTGAATTGAATCCATCTGGAATATCGCCGATGTTATTAGGAAAAATGATTCCTCCTCCATTCAGTGCGCCTTCGAAATAGGTCAGCTCTTGCCGCTTGTATGCCAAGGTAAAGCTCAGGGAGGATTGCCCCTGCTTAGAAGGAAATCGGACACCTAAAGAAGGGCTGACCATCGCTCCCCCTTCGTACCAGCTTTCCTGCCACTCGGTTCTTACTTTTTTCTCCAAAAGTGCCGTACTCGCTCCCAAATCCAATCCTCCAAAAAATTGAGGTCGTCCGCTTTTCCCCAGAAAACCTCTCCAGCCCATTGCCAAAGGAATCAAGGAAATGTCATCATACTGATCCAACCCAGCAGAAAAGCCGATGACCTGCTTTTTTCCTATCCAGGCTCCGTGAAAAGTTTGAAGTGTGAAATCTACACGGCGCTCCGAACTCCCATCCCACTGCTCCTCTCCTTTTCCGAAGAGTAAACCGATCTCGTTTTGGGTAAAATAGATTTTCTCCTGAGCCAAACTGCTGACCCAGGAGAAGAAAAAGCAAATAATCAGACAAAAAATCCGAAGCTTCATAGTCCAATCAATTAATCACAATAGGGTTGGAGACTTGAATACAGCTGAGCTTTCGGAGACGATTAGGTTGGGAGTAGTCAAACTGGCAGACCCCATCCGGTCCGATCACTATCAGGGATTTTGGTCCTGGAATCAGATCTACGGATTTCATGTCACGGAGGAATTCCAGCTGGTTTTGATCGATATTCATCACATCGCTTACGTCAAAGCTTTTCAGTCCGTGATTACCTTCTGCCAGATAGAGATAATCGCCAGCCAATCCCAATCCATGCGGATTTTGCATAGGGTAGGCCTTTTTCAGAGTGGGATTGTATGGATTAGTGATGTCGACCACCTGCAGTTCATTAACTCCATTCCAGCAAGTATTGCCGGTTCGTAGCGTGACAAAGGCATGTTCTTCATTGACTACCACCGGGTCACAGGCCATAACATGCTCAAAGACCGACATGCGGGTGGGAGAGCTGGGCGTAGAGGCATCGTAAATATGCATCCCTCGATTGGAGCCGATAAAGAGTTTTTCCTGAAAGGGGAAAATCGTCTCAATTCCCCATCCCAAATCGATGGGCTTGATGAATTGGGGGTCTTTGGGATCTTCTACGTCAAAAACCCGAAGCGTATATTCATCCACTGCGTACAAGTGCCCACTCATCAGGGTGAATCGGGCCAAAGATCCACCTGTCCCATAGCTTTGCGAAGCGGCTGAAAAATTGGCCCGGAATCCCATATCCGAACTCACCAACCAGCCCCATTCCGGCCTTCCTGTGAAATAAGGAGCATCCGTGGTAATCACCGTATCCTTAAAAGTGATGATTTGTCCTGTCTCGTGAACGTATTGGCTGAGGAACACGTCTTCCACCCGCTTCACCAATCGGATGTTCCCCAGATTGCTCAGGTCAAAAACCAACAAATCCGCGTAGTTGTCTGCATAGAGCATTTCGTCATTGACAGCCAAGTCGATATTGCCCTCGATTGGGATAAAGTTCAGGTTGATCGGGTTGGCAGGATTGGTGTTGTCCAGGATGTGAATGCCTTTCGTAGGCTCATTCACCAGCAGATAATCCCCGTAGATGTAGATCTTGCCAGGATTTTCCAGAGCTTGTGGAGGCTCGGGAGCAATGATTCTCGCCCTCACATCGCTCATCTCGAGATAGACTGGAAGCATGGTCCGATATGTATAGGTCGAAGTTACTTCATCCTGACAAGAAGCCAGGATCAGGACCAGAGCACAAAGGCTTAGAAAATAGTTGATTTGGCGTTTCATAAGCATGGGATTTGGAAGGATAGGAAAAGTACCGATTTTTCTTTGGAACGATGAGGAAAAGGCATTCGCTACAGACACTTTCCAAAAGATTCACTTTTTGGTCTGACTTTTATCAGGAATCTTCCGGGAGGAATCCGGTAAGTTAGGTCAGATTCTAAACCCAAAATGCCATGTCAGACTTGATTCTTTCCTTTCGGGAAATCGGAATAGAGGATGTGGGCCGAGTAGGGGGCAAAAATGCTTCCCTTGGAGAGATGCTCCAAAAGCTGATTCCCCTGAAAATCAATATTCCGGATGGCTTTGCAGTCACGGCGGATGCCTTCCGGTTTTTTATCCAACACAACGAAATCGGAGAATCCATTCAGAAGCACTTGAAGCAGTTGGACTTAAAGGAATTTTCCAACCTCAATGCCATCTCCTCCTCGATCAAAAAACTTATTCTCTCCGGATCTTTTCCCAAAGAATTGACTCAGCAAATTGAAAAAGCCTATCAGCAACTTTGCGAAGTAAACGGAAGGAAAATAGAGGTGGCTGTCCGAAGCAGTGCCACCGCCGAGGACCTTCCCGGGGCGAGTTTTGCCGGATTGCATGAGTCATTTTTGAATATCCGAGGAAAGGAAAAGCTGGTGGAAACGGTCCGGTCTTGCTTTGCCTCGCTATACAATGCCCGGGCGATCAAGTATCGGCACGACAAGGGTTTTGACAAACACGAAATCGCACTCTCTGTGGGTGTGCAATTGATGGTGAGAGCGGACTTGGCCTGCAGTGGGGTGACTTTTTCCATAGATCCTGAATCGGGCTTTGCCGATGCTGTTTTGATCACTGGATGCTGGGGTTTGGGAGAAAATATTGTGCAGGGAGCGGTGATTCCCGATGAGTATTTGGTATTCAAGCCTTCCTTGGAAAAAGGGAAAAAATCCATCCTTTCAAAAAAAATCGGCTCCAAAACCAAGACCATGATCTACCAAAAAGGGGGAGGAGTTCTCAATTTGGACACCCCAAAAGAGAAACAGGAAGCCTTTGTGCTTTCGGATAAGGAAATAGAGACCCTCGGCAAGTGGGCAGTGCAGATCGAAAAGCATTACAAAATGCCCATGGATATCGAATGGGCAAAGGATGGGAGTTCCGGAGAGCTTTTTATCGTGCAAGCCCGACCGGAAACGGTTCATGCGGAAAAGGATCCCTATGTACTGAAGGAATATTCCCTTACAGAAAAAGGCAAATTGAGCAGTACCGGCTATGCCATTGGAAGTGGAATCACGGCAGGGAAAATCAAAATCCTCCATTCTCCTGCCGAGGCGGATTTACTGGAAAAAGGGGATATTCTTCTCACCGAGATTACCAATCCCGATTGGGACCCGGTGATGAAAAAGGCCGGTGCTATCATTACCACTAAAGGTGGTCGAACCAGCCATGCCGCCATCGTGGCTCGGGAAGTCGGAGCATTGGCGATTGTCGGGGCTGAAGGGGCTTTAGAGGAGCTAAAAGACGGGGATGTGGTGACCGTGGACAATTCCTCAGGAAAAATGGGGAAAGTCTATGAAGGAAAGCTGAAATGGAAAACCCAGGAACACAATTTCCGAGGACTTCAACTCCCGAAAACCCAGCCTATGTTTATTCTTGCCGATCCCGAGAAGGCATTCAATCTTTCCTTTTTTCCCAATCAAGGCGTTGGCTTGATGCGGATGGAGTTTGTAGTCAATGGAAGCATTCAAGTGCACCCCATGGCTTTGGTGCATTTTGATCAGCTGGAGGATAAGGAAGAAAAAGCCCAAATCGAAGCCCTTTGCCATGGGTATTCAGACAAGAAGGAATACTTCGTGGACAGGTTGGCTCAGGCAGTGGGGACGATTGCCGCGGCCTTCTATCCCAAGGATGTGATTTTGCGGATGAGTGATTTCAAAACCAACGAATACGCTCACCTTTTGGGAGGAAGCCAATTTGAAGTTGAGGAGGAAAACCCCATGCTGGGCTTTCGGGGAGCCTCTCGATACGATCACGAAAGGTACCGGGAAGGCTTTGCCCTCGAGTGCCAAGCGGTCAAGCGGGTAAGGGAAGATATGGGCTTGGAAAATCTAAAGGTGATGATTCCATTTTGCCGTACTCCTGAAGAGGGGAAGAAAGTCATCGCTAGGATGAAAAAGTTGGGTTTGGAGCAAGGGAAAAACGGCTTGGAGATCTACGTCATGGCCGAAATTCCTTCCAATGTCATCTTGGCCAAAGAGTTTGCCCAAATCTTCGACGGTTTTTCCATTGGCTCCAATGACCTCACCCAACTCACCCTTGGCGTCGATCGGGATTCGGAAGTCTTGAGCGAGTTGTTTGATGAAAACAACCTTGCCGTGAAGTGGATGATTGCTGAAGTAATTCAAAAGGCAAAAGCAGCCGGAAAGAAAATTGGCCTCTGTGGTCAGGCACCGAGTGATAACCCGGCCTTTGCCCAATTTCTGATTTCCGAGGGCATAGACAGTATTTCCTTTAATCCCGATGCCTTGCTGAAAGGAATCGAAAATATGATTCAAGCCGAATCCAAAATTTAACCTAAAGCATATGAAAAAGCTGGAAAATAAAATCGCCGTCATTACCGGAGCAGCTTCGGGAATGGGTAAGGCCATGGCCGAACTTTTTGCTCAGGAAGGAGCAAAAGTGATTGTCTCCGATATGAATTCGACTGATGCAGAAATGGTAGCCGAATCAATCCGTCATCAGGGCGGGCATGCCATTGGATTGAAATGTGATGTCTCCGACGAGGATCAGGTGAAAAAGCTGATCCATGCCGCAGTGATCGAATTCGGCTCGTTGGATATCTTGGTCAACAATGCCGGCATTATGGATGATTTCACTCCCTTGGAGCGGGTAAGCGACCAACTTTGGCAAAAAGTATTGGCAGTCAATGTGAATGGGCCATTTTATGCTTCTCGGGAGGCAATATACCAAATGCTCAAGCAAAGAAAAGGGGTGATAATCAACATTGCCTCTATCGGCGGAGTGATGGGAGGAAGGGCAGGGGTGACCTACACCACTTCTAAGCACGCCCTTATCGGAATGAGCAAAAACATTGGATTTACCTACGCCAAAAAAGGTGTCCGATGCAATGTGATCGCCCCAGGAGGTGTGAATACCAATATCATGAAAAATGCCCAGCCCGATGAGGAAGGAGCGGCGCTTTGCAGCAGTGGGGCAGGTTCCATGCCTCGAATGGGGGAATCCGATGAAATAGCCCGAATTGCGTTGTTTCTCGCATCCGAAGACTCCTCTTTTGTCAACGGAGAGGTTTTGGTAGCAGACGGAGGCTGGACGGCGTATTGACAGAGCTGGAAGGAGATTGAAAAATTGAAAGATTGGAATATTGAAAAATTGGTCCGATGTCAGATGTCGGATGACCGATGCTTGGAGAGGTATCCGGGAAGACCGAAGAGAGGAGAGGGAAGTTTAAAGTAGGGAAATTAGGGTTGAGGTTGTGTAGATGTCGTAAATCGTAAATCGTACTTCGTAAATAAAAGAACTGGAAGAGGGAAGTATCCCAAATTCTCCTAGTATCCAGGAAAGTGAGATAAGGAATCTATATTTTCTGGGAAATGTATTAGCGTTTCCGGTTTCCGTATAAATGCTTCTCTGTATTTTGAAGGAGCTTTGTCCCAACAAAAACAAAAAGCAAATGGAATGGATCGATAAGAGTCAGCCGGTTATGGTGACCGGAGCTACCGGTTATGTAGCAGGATGGATTGTCAAAGAACTTTTAGAGCGGGGATTTACCGTGCACGCTACGGTCAGAAATCCCAAGGACACGAACAAAACGCAGCACCTTTCGGATTTGGCCGCAGCTTCTCCGGGAACTCTTAAGCTTTTCAAGGCAGACTTACTGGAAGAGGGGAGTTTCGCAGAGGCCATGCAGGATTGTGCCTTGGTTTATCACACAGCTTCACCTTTCACATCCAACTACTCCGATCCTCAGAAGGAACTGATCGATCCTGCTGTAAATGGTACCCGAAACGTCCTCCTCCAAGCATCAAAAACGTCCAGTGTGAAGCGGGTGGTCTTGACCAGCAGCTGTGCAGCGATCTATACCGATGCTTCTGAGGTGGCGAAAACGCCCAAAGGAATCCTTACCGAGGAAATCTGGAACACAACGGCCTCCTTGAATCATCAGCCCTATTCCTATTCCAAAACACTCGCTGAGAAAGAGGCTTGGAATCTCGTCCAAGGTCAAAATCAATGGGATTTGGTAGTGGTCAATCCTTCTTTTGTCATGGGGCCCTCACTGAATCCCAAGTATTCCACTTCGGAAAGTATCCATATTCTCCGGCAGATGACCGATGGAACCATGAAGATGGGTGTTCCCAATTTGGCAATCGGGGTTGTGGATGTTCGTGACTTGGCTGTTGCCCATTTGGAAGCAGGGATGAGAAAACAAGCCCATGGAAGGAATATCATTAACGGGTCCAATACTTCGATGCTGGAAATGGCCCAAATTCTCTATCGCCACTTTGGGAAAAATCACCCCATCCCACAAAAAGCTCTGCCCAAGTGGTTACTTATGCTCGTGGGGCCTTTGATCAATAAGTCGATTACCAGAAAGTTTATCCAAAACAACATCGGACATATCTGGAGAGCCGACAATTCCAAAAGCATCCGGGAACTGGGTATTTCCTACCGAAGCTTGGAAGAAACCATGGTAGATTCCTTCAATGCACTCTGAATCTTATGAAAACTTCCCGAACCGTATTGATCACAGGAGCTACCGGAATGGTGGGCAAAGGCGTGCTCTTGGAATGTCTTGACAGCCCTGTGGTGAGTCAGGTCATCTTGGTGAGCCGATCTTCAGTCGGTTTTTCCCATCCAAAAATCAAAGAAATTCTGCTTTCTGATCTCACCAAGATCTCGGAAAAAGTAGCAGAAATCCCTCAGCTCGATGCGGTATTTTATTGCATGGGAGTATCCGCTGTGGGTATGGATGAAGCTAAATATACTTCCCTGACTTTTGATCCGGTCAAGGCTTTTGTGGATTTGATTTTTAAGCAAAGTCCTCAGGCCTGCTTCATTTATGTCTCTGGTGCTGGTACTGATTCTTCCGAAAAGGGAAGTATGATGTGGGCCAGGGTCAAAGGCAAAACAGAGAACTATGTATTGAAAAAGGGTTTTCGGGAGGCTTATGCTTTTCGTCCGGGAGTGATAATCCCAGAAAAGGGAGTTCAGGCCAAAGTCCCTTGGTACAATACCGCCTACAAAATCCTGCGCCCCTTTTTTCCCCTGATGAAAAAATCCAAGTCCATCACCACCACCATTCGCATTGGCCAAGCGATGCTTTCTGTCATGGGCAAAGGTTTTCCAAAAACCCATCTGGGCAATACCGAGATCAATGAAATAGCCCAAAATCAATAAAAATGCTGATTCTCAAGACTGTCACCGATGCACATCGCTTTTTGAAGCTTCCGGCTCCTAAGCATCCGCTGATTTCTTTTGTGCCTGCAAAGGACTTCCATGCAGAGGTGGAGGTGGGAACCAAGGTGCGCATAGATCTCTACCAGATTTGGTTAAAACCCGGAACTGATTGCGAGGTGGGATATGGACGGAATTCCTTTGACTTCCGGGAAGGTGCTTTGGCTTTTTTCAAAGCTGGGCAGGTCGTGACCGTCACCTCCCCTGTATCAGAAGTGCCATCAGAGGGTTGGTTGCTCCTTTTTCATCCGGACCTGATCCGCATGTCGGATTTGGGAAAAAATATCCATCGCTATGGTTTTTTTGACTACGAGACCTACGAGTCCTTGCACGTTTCAGAGGCGGAAAAGCAGGCATTAACTGATTTGGCCCGCAAGATCGATTCCGAACTGAGCCTCAACCTCGACCGTTACAGCCAAAAGCTGATCGTTTCTACTCTGGAGCTGCTTCTGGATTATTGCCTGAGATACTATGATCGACAGTTTCTGGTTCGGACTCAGTTAAATCAAGGTCTGATCGACCGGTTTGAGCGGGAGCTAAATGCCTACTTTGAAGAAGAAAAACACTTGGACCAAGGTCTGCCCAGCGTCAAATACCTCGGAGAGCAATTGCACCTTTCTCCCCAATACCTGAGTGATCTCCTGAAAAAGGAAACCGGGAAAAATGCGCAAGAGCACATCCATTTTCACCTGATTGAGCAGGCCAAAAACTACCTTTTGGGTACGGAGGAACCCGTATCTAAAATCGCCTATCAATTAGGATTTGCCTATCCTCAGCATTTCACCAAGCTGTTCAAAAACAAAACCGGTCTGACTCCGGTAGCGTTTCGGAATGGGGAGGGGGTAAGTTGAAGGTGGAAAAGGGGAGACGGGAGAACGAAGATCGAAGACGGAAGTCCGATGGCCGATGACCGATGAAGGGAGCCGGAAGCGAGAAGATCGAAGTTTAGAGTGAGGAAATAAGGGTTGAAGTTCATGTTGATGTCGTAAATCGTAATTCGTACCTCGTAAATAAAAAAGCTGGAAGCTGGAAGCGGGAAGACCGAAGACGGAAGTCCGATGACCGATGATTGGAGCCGGAAGTGGGAAGATCGAAGTTTAAAGCGGGGAAATTAGCGTTGAGGTTCCTTTTGATGTCGTAAATCGTAAATCGTACCTCATACCTTGTACTTCGTAAATCGTACCTCGTAAATTCTTTTCTTTCTCAAAGAAGAATACTCAGGCTGATGGTCTCTCCCAAATTTACCCGGGCTTTCTTTCGGATTTCAGCTTTTAGGGGGAGTAGGTAGGTGTCGTGTTTTTTATCAAACCAGATGGCTGTATCCCAGTATACATCTCCGATTTGGGCAGTAGCTTTCATCCGGCCCCAGCCTTCTTCCAGACTCCCTAGGTGTTGCCGGATTTCCTGGGCCAGTTCCTTTGGCAGGGAAACAAATACCCATCCTCCCATCCCGGGAGATATCCATACCTGAGCCGAAAAGTCGTATCTGATTTTACTTTGCATGCAGTTTTGTGAGTGGGTGGGATGAAGATAAATAGGTTTGTACCAAAAATGAGAAATAACACATAGACTTCTAAAAGATTTGATCCTGAATCATAATCCTTATTTATTCTAAGTCTCCCACACGGAAGGACCACTTCAAATGCAAGTCCATGTCCTGACGGATCAGCAGGTTGAGTTGAGCTGTATGGTGCTGGGTATGGCGTAGGTTGTAAAGTAGGATTTCCAAAAGCGGGTAATCCATATCCCCTTCTTCCTCACCTTCGGTAAATCGAAGCTTTAGCTTTTCTTCGGTGAGCGAGTCGATCAAAGTTTGAGCCTTTGCACGGCTTTGACGAAGGTAGGCGAGCAGTTCTTTTTTTGAATAGATTCGGTCTGGAATGCAGTCATCAATTGCCTCTTTGGGTCGGTTTTCGGGACTTTTTTGAGTGAGAGAAAGAAGTGGGGAAAAGTCCTCCGGTGGAATGGTAAGATAGTAATCCAAAAAAATTGCACTGTGGAAAGCGATGTAAAAAAACCTTGGATTTTGCTGGAAATATCCATCCGGACTGTCATCAATCGCCTGAATCAGCATATCGATACTCGCCCCGAACTGGTTCCAAAGTAGGGTTTTTAAAGAAGCGATATCCATAGGCTTTTGATCGTAAAGCTAAAGATCAATGAATTTTTTACCTGATCCTAGTTCGGAAGAATAGAGAGTAACAAGATTTTATTTGGGCATTTTTCACATCGTCTTCTCCAGGATAATCTTATGCTTGCAGGAAATCCCGTTTTCGAAAATGGGTTCAGGATAATTTTGTGTAAAAAAGTCCTTTTCGATACCAACGATCTCAAAGCCTGCTTTCTGATAGAGCGCCAGTTGGTTTAGACTGGAGTTGCCTGTGCCGATAATCAATTTTTTCACGCCGGATTCTCGGGCTATCTTTTCAGCATGGGCCAAGAGGGCCTTTCCATAGCCTTTTCCCTGCTCGCTTTCGGCTACGGCTATGTTTTTGATTTCCATCCTATCCGAACCCAATGGATCAAGTACCAAAGCCCCGATCACTTGGGACTCGACTTTGGCCAGATAGCAGGTTCCTGTTTTCAGGTATTCCTCGATCATCGCCCGTGAGGGATCAGCCAAGTCCAGCAGTTCAAAGGGGATTTCCCGGTTTGTTTTTACTTCTACTATTTTCAGATATAAAGGGCTCAAAAGGGTGGAGGTTTTATCGGGTTTTCAGGAAGTGATGCTATGATTTATGGTCAAAAACCTGATTAGGCCAGTTTGGTCAATGCCATGGCGGCAAAAAGCAAAAGGATTCCAAATAGCAGGTTGAGGAAATAGGTCAGGATAGTGCGTAGGACTCTCGAAAAAGGCTTGGCTTGCATGAAAAGGTCCCAAAAGGCCCAAATGTTGAACCCCATTGAAATAAAAAAGGAAGCACTTTCCACGACTTCATTTCTAAGCAAGGCTTCCCCTAAAGTACAAACTGCATAGATCAAAGCCTGCATTCCGGAAATGTAACAGTTGATGACCACATGCTCCAGGTAGTTGTACCCAAACTTCCGGAAAGAAAGATAAGAGGCCAGGGAAAAAACCGGTAAAAGGGCCAGCGTGGAAAATCGATAATTGATCACAAACCATCCTAAGACTTTCTGGGCATTGCTATCCTGCTGGGTATCGGATGCTCCAGCCATCCAGCCTGTATAAAATGCATCAAACCAGGTGTCCAGATCGGTCACTTCCGCAAGCAGGATATAAATAGTCGAGAGGGTCAATAGAAAGGCAAAGGGTTTGAAATAATTTTTCCGTTTGCCCTGAATGAAATTTCTCAGGGTGGTCCCAGGTCGGATCAATACCTCCCAGATGGTAAAAAACAATCCCCTTTCAATCTGAAAAACGGAGGCGGATAGCTCCTGAAAAAAATTTGGAAGGTTGATTTTGCCGACACGAGTGCTTTGGCCGCAATGAGTACAAAAATTTCCTTTTACTGATTCTCCGCAGTTTTTACACTTCATTTCCCGGAATTAAGAAATCCAATCTAAGCAAATATTTGAAAACAAGGGATGCAGCCAAAAATCCTCCTCAAAGATCATAGGTCAGGGATGGCTGTCGGGGAGAAGATTTTTGAGGAATTACAAATTCTATTAAAAAATAAGGTGGAATTGCAAATTCCACCTAGTCTTAATTATGGTTCTCTACTTGATGAGGTTTAAGTATTCTCTACATATGGCCTAACATTATGCACCTCTAAATAGTCCTCGATTTTGTCTATTTCGTTCGGAAGAACTAATTCTAGAATATCATTTTTTATCCAAGTTGATTCTTGTAAATGCTCCCAAATAAGGTGTTGGTGAGGCATATTAGGGGATGGTTCTTCTCCAACCAAGAAGAATTTACCTTTTCGATTTTCAAAAATCTCAAGAGGCTTAATAATGCTAACAAACTCGGTGATTTTGTTTTTCAAGGTCTGTTGGCTAGCGTTAAAATCAACAAACTGAGTTAGAACAGGACGATCGTTTTTTCCAATCATATCTACATTGAAATTAAACACCAAAAAATCATATTGTTCGGCCTCTAATCGATAATCAACATTTACTCTAGACTTGACCCGGGGAATTAAGTTATGCTTAACTCTTTTGATATATGAAGTAATTTCTTGTTTTAGGTTTTCTCTTGGTCCTTTATAAACCCACTTTTCAAAAAGATTAGTAAATACCTGTTCATTCAAATCAACTTCAATCAATTTAGGAGCTGTGAATGAAATCAAGTTATTGGTGTAATAAGAGAAATAGTTCAAAAGCTCAGTACTGATCGCTGTTTTGGAGAGGTAATCATTTGAGCTTTGGTCAAACTTATTCTCAAAGGAGGATAATGTGGACTTTAAAAGCTTAAGCCCTTCCTCTGAAAAAAGACTTTTCACAGAATGGAGCTTTTCATGTGAAAATCGAAAAATGCCTTCCCCTTGGCTGCCAATCATAAGCAACCCCAAATTAATCCGCTCTTGCGAAACAGCGGAGATTGGAGAATAGACGATAGAATAAAAGCTTTTCATGGTTTTTGGGTCATAAATGAAAGATACTCCTGGTAGGTTCTTGCTACTTCCTCTATCCATTCGGGAGAAAAAAGCCCATTGGATAAAGCTTCATAAATTTCATCTGAATCAAAGCCCCATTCTCTTGGAATTCCGTCAAGAATGGTCTTCAATTCTTGCTGACATCTAGAGACATAGGGCTGCAAAGATGCACCAATTTGATTAAATATATCCAAATTATTTTTTCTCCGGCTTCGAAACAAGCAATGAAATAATCTGGAATAAAACAAAGTCTCTTCATAGCTTAATGCATAAATCTGGCCAAAAGGAGAACCTGAATTGAAAATTTTCTCATGATCAATTGCGATGGGAGCAATCACATCATCTTGGAAATTGACCAGCAAATTCATGTTTCCACAATTGCGGTCCTCATTTGATAGCCATAGGTCAAATAGCGCAATTTTCAAGAACTCCAATTTGCTATACTTTTTAAGCATCGAGTCTGAAATGCCTTCAGATGCCGAATCAATTAATTCCATGACATCTTCTACTTGCTTTAAACCAACAAGCGGATTTTCTATAGAGAGATAGCTCAATTGCATTCCTAGCATTTCAGGGGGTAAGTGGTCTCTTTGAACCTGAACTATTCCCAAATCAGGAATTCGAATATCCCAAATTCGGGCAAAATGAAAGGCTAAGTATTCATTCAGTAATTTTGGGTCTTTCGGATAAAAAGGGTACTTGCAGATATAGTATTCCAAATCGGAAGCGTGCACAAGCAAAGGACGACTCCCAGAGGTGTCGAAGCGTTTGCTGATTTCTTCGATTGAGAATAATCGGTTCATTTAATACCTTTTCTTTGCACTTAAGACTGCTTTGATAAAACTTATTAAAAATACACCTTAAGCAGCTTTAAAGAATCGGAATGCAGAATTTAACTTACTATTCGAATCAAGCTCAAATTTGCCAAACATATTGAAGCTGTTATGAATAATCAGTTGGGGGTGGAATTACAAATTCCACCTAGTCCTAAATATGGTTCTACTCCCAAAGGGGATGTCTTTCCCATTTCTATCCTTAGCCCTTTCACCCATCTACTTCCTCCTGAAGCCTTTCAATGATCTCATCCGATAGCCTCCAAGGGTATTCTTTCAAAATTCGGGAATACACCTCTTTCCACTTGGGTGAGTCCGGATCTTGGAGACTTTCCCGCTCGGCTTTGAGCATCCGATTGATATCGTACACGCTGTGAAAGCCGGGATAGGCCCTTTCCGCAGCTTCGAGAGTCTCGATCACCCGGTCGATTTTCCGGTCAAACAAAAACTCGAATGCGGTTCTTTCCAGATTTTTTGCCGTCTGGTACTTGCTTGCCGTGCCCTTACTTCCTCCGATTTGAAGCAGAATATCATTGTCGTAAGTACTGCTGGGATCGACCGTAGGCTGAGGGAGGGTTTCAGGGTTGGGAGAGCCAGTCAAGGATCCATCTCCGGTATTGGGTAATCTCCCGGGCTGGGTATTCGGATTTTCGGGTAGCTCGGCCAAGGGTTGCCTTCTTCGGGAAGTACTGTCGGGCTTGATGGCCATCACCTGAGGGTAAAGCTCGGTGTCCTCATCGTAGATTTTGGATTTGATCGTGGCTAGGGCCTGCATGGCGTTTTGGATGGTGGTCTGATTGATTTCCGAAGGGAGAGGGAGCAAGGTGGTCACTTCCCGGGATTTGATTCCCACCACCTCGATCATCATGGTTCCCTTGATCGAGCCCTGCTTGGCCGCCAAACCGATGGAAGAAAGGTCCCCGATATTGATCCCGGATTCATTGGCGGTCAGCAAGGTGATCAGCCGCAATCCCACACCCACGCGTCGAAATCCGATAAAGGAACCATCCGGTCTCACCTCAGCCAGGGTAGCAAATTTCATATAGTCCATCGTCACTTTGTAGCTCGAGTTTTTCGTCGAAACTGTCACCGGGAGGTAGGAAATTCCCCCTTCTGCATTGACCTGACCTATGCTGACGAGAACTGTTTCATTATTAAGAAACTGGAAAATCTCATCGCTGCTCATCAGCTTGATGTCTTTGGTATAGAGATCCCCATCTCGGGACAGGAGAATCTCATCGTGATATTCTATGGGATCGATGGGGATAAATCCCCGGAAGTTGGAGTAAGTGCTGGCGTCTTTCAATACGTTTTGGTGGGATTGGCAGGCGAAGAGAAAGAAAACCAAAGCAAAAGAGCAAAGAAATCGGGTCATACGTGCTGGTTCGGTGGGGATAAAAAACAAAATGTTTATTTCGGTTCTATCAATATCGGACTTTTGATTGATACTCAGGACAAAAAGTCTTCAAAGTATGGATTGCCGTGCTCTAGGGAGAACTCCGCTTAGTCCTAAATGGCTTTTATACTGGCATAAAGGGAGAGGATGTTTGAGGAATTACAAATTCCACCTGGTCCTAATCGGCTTTACTACTCTCAGAGGGGAATTCAGATATTTCGGGTTCCTATTTAATCAGATTAGCCACTCTCTTGCCTTTCCATTTTTCCGGTCAGCACGATTGCCTTGCTGCATTTTTTGATTTTCCATTATCTTACTCATCCAACCCGTTTTTGGTATTTTCTCTTTTCTTGATCAACTCCACCACCTGTGAAACAATTCGTTTTCTTCGCGCTGCTCGCTATCGCTGTTGGTTTACATTCCTGCAAAACCAACCAATCTGGCTTTACCAAAAAAGACATCCGACACAGTCAAAAGCTGATCGGTCTGGACTTTAACAAGGAGCGAATTGACGTGGTATACAACTACCTCAAAGAGAATAAATCGGGGTATGACAGCCTTCGTGCCTATCCTGTTCCTTTCGAGACCCTACCTGCAGTCCAGTTTGATCCACGACCCATGGGATTTCAATTTCCTGAGAAAAAAGACAATCCCCCTTTCCAGATTCCTGATGAGGTAAGTCTGCCTGCTGATCTTCAGGAGGTCGCTTTTTACACCATTCCACAGCTGGCTTCGCTGATCAAAAACCGCAAAATCACTTCTGAGGCCCTGACCCGGCTCTACCTGGATCGGATCAAGCGCTACGACAGCCAACTCCAAAGTGTCATCACGCTGACGGAAGACCTCGCCATCAAACAAGCGCAACGGGCTGATCAGGAGCTCGCCTCGGGTAATTACCGAGGCATCCTGCATGGGATTCCCTACGGCGTAAAGGACCTCTTGGCTGTACCTGGATATCCAACCACCTGGGGAGCTGCGCCCTATTCCACCCAAGTAATTGATGCCACCGCGTATGTGGTCAGACGATTGGAAGAGGAGGGAGCCGTGCTGCTGGGCAAACTCGTTTCAGGTGAACTGGCACGTGGGGATGTCTGGTTTGGTGGCAAAACCAAAAATCCATGGGACCTTACCCAAGGTGCCAGTGGTTCCTCTGCCGGTTCCGGTGCAGCCACCTCCGCAGGGTTAGTGGCCTTTGCAATTGGCACCGAGACCCTCGGTTCCATCACGGCACCCGCCTCTCGATCAGGCATTACTGGACTTCGACCCACCTACGGCCGAATCAGCCGACAGGGCGCCATGAGCCTCAGCTGGTCCATGGACAAAATCGGCCCGCTTGCCCGCTCTGCCGAGGATTGCGAACTGATCTTCAGCCTGCTCTATGGCAAAGATCCCCAGGACCCGAGTACAAATGAGGCCCCCTTCAATCGGGTGAGCAAATCACCTGCTCAACTGAAAGTGGCTTACCTGAATAAAGACATCGAATCCGACACGACAGAGTCTGGGGCCAACCTCAAAGCTACCTTGGAAGTATTGAAAACGATGGGCGTGGAGCCTACTCCGATTGAATTGCCGGCCAACTTTCCCTATGCGGTCTTTGACATCATCCTCCGAGCGGAGGCAGGTGCTTTCTTTGACGACTTGGTACGAAGTGGTGAGGTGGATTTGCTGACCGGGCAGGACGAAGCCTCACGCGCCAATTCCCTAAGGCAGTCCCGGTTTATCCCTGCAGTGGAATACCTTCAGGCCAACCGGCAACGCAGCTTGCTGATCGAGGCCATTCATGCGCTTTTCAAAGAATATGAGGTCATCATCGCTCCCTCCAACCGGGGCAGACAGCTCCTGATCACCAACCTGACCGGACATCCTGCGCTCAGTGTGCCCAATGGCTTTGACAAAAAGGGCAGGCCCACCAGTTTTACGCTTTTGGGAAACCTGTATGACGAGGGAAGTATTTTGGCCCTAGCCCGAGCCTATCAGCAGGCGACGGACTTTGAAGAAAAGCATCCGCCTTTGTTTGCGAAGTAAGGCCTTTGTGCTGAGGTAAACAGACAGACAAGGTGAAATGGCTGGTGAATTCGGCTCAAATTCTTTTTAGGAAACCCCCGGTAGGTTAGAGATACCTTGAAAGGGGGAAAGGCCCTTTTTTTCAAGTTTTCCAATGGTTGATTGAGGATTGATTTGAAAATCAGCTCCTTAAGTATTACTTTAAAACTCGAACCAATTTTTAACTTTAACCTCCTAATCATGTCACAGCAGCTTTTCCTCACACTTGAAAGTAATCGTCACGGCACCATAGAAGGATCGGTGACCCAATCTGGATTCGAAAACCTGATTTCTGTTTTCTCTACCACACATGTAGTCACTTCGGCCACTCCTGTCACTGGAAGAAGGGCAAGAGGTAAAAATCAACATGGACCCCTAATAATCACCAAGGCTATAGACAAAGCAAGTGTCCTGATTTATGACTGCTGGAATACCAATGACAGATTCAAACGAGTCAAAATCGAAAGCTATGCTACTGGAGAGGATGGAAGTGTCTCTCTGTTCTACAGCATAGAACTTGAAAATGCCAGAATTTCGGCCATCCGACAGCAGCTCGCAAATCCTACCCTGACGGAGCTCACCCAGCTCGAAGAAGTTGCTTTTGAATACCAAACTATCACTTGGCGTTTTGCTGAAGGAAATCTTGAAGCCAGAAGTGATTTGATTGGGGCCGTGTAAATTTTGGAGGCTTGTAGTGTAGGTTCGGTTTCAGCAGGGCTACGCTTTGTCCACAGCCTATATTGTACTTCTAAAGGGAATATTTCTCTTTTTTCCCTAGATTTCTTCTCTATCCTTCAGCCTTCCAAATGACTTTATCTTATTTCCGTGATTTTTGCTTGGCGCTTCCGGGAGTATCGGAAGACACGCCTTTTGATGCGAATACGCTCTGCTTTCGGGTGGGAGGGAAGATCTTTGCCATTGCCGATCTGGAAGTCTGGGATTTTGTGAATCTAAAGTGCGACCCCGAGCGGGCCATCGAGCTTCGGGAACAGTACGAAGGCATCACTCCCGGCTACCATATGAATAAAAAGCTCTGGAATTCGGTCTCCGTGCTGGGAAATGTTCCGGATACGTTGATCCTGGAGTTGACCAAGCATAGTTATGACTTGGTGAGGGATTCTTTGCCCAGGAAGTTGCGTGAGAGTTTGTAGGTGTTGGAAAATAGTAAACAGTGAGTGGTAAGGAGTGATTGAAGTAAGAAGTCTGATGCTTCGACCCTTCGGCAAACTCAGGGACCACTAGCTCAGCACGAGAGTCAGAAAGCTGAAACTTGGCAATAGCTTTATCTGTGAAAATCTGTGTCTTCCGTGAGCCATTTAAAAAGTCTGAAAGCTGAAGTAAGAAGTTTGAAGTAAAGTCCCAATCTCCAAAATTTTCAATTTTTCCAGATCGTTTATTGCTCACTGATTTCACAGAATGGCACAGAAAGAAATATTCAATTCACTTTGGGAGGAGGAAATTCTGTTGGACCCAATCTTCGAATCTTTCAATTTTTCAATCCCACTTCTTTCCCAGTTGCTAATCCTTATCTAGCAGATATTTAAGTGGAATTTTTGGGTCTGAAAAATCCAATCTGTGAAAATCTGTGTTATCCGTGAGCCTTTAAAAATATGCCTGCTGAGCCCGTAAATTGGACAAAGGTGATTTGAGCGAACCTATTTTTTTCCGAATAAAGCCAGCTTCACTAGGTATTGATCGATTTCCCTGTTTTCAGGTGAAGGTTTCATATTCTTCAAATAGTGTTTTCTGGTAAACCCCTCCTTTAATCTTATTCATCAGTTCTCGAATAAATTCGTAATGCTTCACATAGGCATTGGGGATGGTGATATGAGGTATACCTTTGTCCCGCAGCAATTTCATTTTTGAAAGGTCGGAATTGATGCTTTTTTTGTTCAGGTAGTGCTCAGCACCATTGATTTCAAAGATTACTTTTGGAGTCCTGCCTTGATAAATCACTCCATCAAATTCTTTCTCTTTGAATACTGGGTTGTGGATTTCTCCTGGAAAAACATCCAAAACTTTCACATTTCTTTCAAACCGGCTTCCTTCAATTGAGCAATAGTGGCTGATGGTCTTGTAAAACTCATCCTCAAATTTTGAATCATTGGAAAACCCAATCGTGAATCGGTTTGCTGTGCTTTGTTGGATTTGGGTATTGCCGTTTTTTTGAACATAATCAACAAGGGCATATAGGTCGTCATCCTTTCTGGAAAAGATGTCTATTGCTTTCTTATCAGCCACAACAATCAGATTTTCCTGAGCCCTGGTCACCCCAACATTAATCAGCTGACTGTTGTTTTTTATCCAGTCGTAAGTCCTTGGACTGGTGTTTTTGGATATGGAGGTGGAAATGACAATGGTTTTGTTTTCCTGCCCTTGGATTTTATGAATAGTCCCACAGCTGACTGATTCAGCAATCCTGTTGTCAGCTTTTGCCATCCCCAAAAATTGGTTTATAAGGGCTTCCTGATTTCGGAAAGGGGTGATAATAAAAACGTCCCTCAGATCATTGTCAGTAATATACTTCACAATCTCCTCGGCTTCCTCTATCGATGCATTTCTTTTGGGTTGGTTTACATTATTGACATCAATCAGCTTCAGTTCACCATTGATTTTTATCTTGGAGAGATTCAACTTACCCTCATAGAACCGCATGTTGGAATAATCGATGATTTTTTTTCCGCATCGGTAATGGTAGCTCAGCAGAATATCTCTGGATATGTTATCAATCCTTTTGAAGACAGAGAGGATGGAATTGGTGAAATAATCATAGGCTTCATCAATATTAAACTGATGCATCAATTTTTGATTTGTGCTTTCTTCGAAGACCACGATGGGTTTCAGCTGATTGGTGTCCCCAATGAGGACCAAATTCTTGCATTTGGAGATTGGAATCAGACTAGTTGAGATATCACACTGCCCGGCTTCATCCACTACAAGCAAATCAAACTTAAATTTTTGGCCAAGTTTGCGACTCGATATATTGGTGGTAAGAATAATGGGAAATACTTTGGTGAGTTTATCGAGATTTTCATCATCGGCAATCCATTTGTTAAACTCTTTTACCTGATTATCTGATTCTTCAATTTCAAGGATTTCGATGAGTTCGGAGTAATCTTTAGTCTTTAGGCGTTTCACATACCTTAAGGATTCGAAGTAAAAAAATTGAAGGAGTTGGTGATTGTCCTTGATCACTTCGTATAAATCGGACAGATCCTCGTTATCCGTTTCTGGCAACTGCTTAATTTTCCCCTCAATGGTCTGTTTTTCTTTTTCCAGTAAATAGTTCCAACCTTTTGATAATAAGTTGTTTACAAACTCAAGATTTTGAATCTGTTCAATCCGGATTTCATGATTTTTTATTTTCTCAAGCAGTCTTTGGTTTTTTTCTTTTGACCTTTCTTTGAGATTAAACAACAGTTGCTCTTTGGGTAGATCCTTGGTTTCAAAATCGTAGCGCTCTTTTATCAATTTAAGAGCCTGCTTTACCATTTCATTGTTTCCCAATCTCAGCACGGGGAGCAGGATTTCTTTGTTTCTGTATTTCCCCAAATACAATTTTTCTTTTATCCCATCGATTGGCACATTGTTATTTGACGAAATCAAAAGTGTCTTTCCATTGGTAAGGCAATTCACAATAATGTTCAGGATAGTTTGTGTTTTGCCTGTGCCGGGTGGTCCTTGCACATAGGTGATCGGATATTTCAGTGCATTATAGATAGTCTGAATCTGATCAATGTTTATATTCTGATCATATAGTACTAGGTGGGGCTCTTTCCTGTTTTTTCTGTCTAGGGAGGATAAGTTTTGAAAAAATGCCTTCAATGGAATCATGGCCTCTTTTTTCCTGAATTCGGATTGGATACCTTCATATATTCCCGAAATATCAATTTGGGAATATCCCAAAACAACCACCTCGGGCCTGGTATTGATCAATTCTCCAGTATTGAAGTTGGCTTTCAATAATTCTTCTGCTTCATATCTGTTTTTATGATAAACCTCTTCAAAATCCTCGGGGCTCAAATCGGTATAAAATGCCAAAGAATGCTTTACCTCCTTGATGTAAAAATGCGGATTGAATCGTGTTTTGGTTCCTATTTGGAGTTTCCTGTTTACAGGGTCTAGTGTTAGTATTCTATAGGCAATTACAAATTTGCCCTTTGAAGGTAAGTCAATAGACAGTTCGCAAATAGCGAGTTCATATTCATGGTACTTGCGGTATTCATTATGGTAAACATCTTTAATAATCTGCTTGAGCTGATCTTCGCTTAATGGGTATGGGTTTTCCTTTTCCAATTCTGTTAAGTCCACTCCTTGAATTAAATGGGCTTTGAATAGAAAAGGGTCTTTGTTGGCCCGATAGCATGCCAAGTAATAATTCAAAATATTGTTGTCACTCAATTCAGGTTCAAAAAATTGAAAGCTTTCATTTTCATCCAGTTTTTTTATAAAATCCTCAGAAATGTCACTGTGAGAAAACTTTAGAATTTCGGCAGTTTTTATGGATGAAATATAGATTTCGGCATTTTTGAGAGGGGCATCTTTTGTCACGTTGAACATGTCCACTTTCAGTTTACCATTAGTGTAGATGTCAAGAATGTTTATCCAAAATGGATTAATTTCCCCTTTTAGGTTTTGGTAAGTAATACTCAGATATTTCCCCTCTCTTATGGCTTTTCCAATAAGTTGAGCGATTTTTTTGTCAATCATTTCTCCAAATATTTTTTGTCATCATAGGGAAGCACCTTTCTAAAAAATTTATGAATGGGAGTAGGGATCTTTTTCGTTTCCCTAGCACTTCATTTAACCTTAATACATCTGATTTCGGTATGAAATGCCTTATTTCTTTCTTTTTCTTTGCTCAAGAAAGGAACAATTCCATATCTCTGCAATACTTTTTAGGGTGATTTTCCATATGTCGAAAAAATCGACTACTTCTGTACGAAGATCTCAGTTGATGTTAATTTAGGATTTTATCCTTTTTCCAGGTCGTTAGGAAAATTATTGTTGTGTCATGGACAGTCTTTATTTGATCCCACTAATCGGCGTTTCATTTGGATTCGTTATAAAAAAGACAGAATTGGGTATTTAGAAGCACGGTATAGAGTTTTGAAGTATAATTTCTGAGGGAAATCCAAATCTGTGAAAATCTGTGTCATCCGTGAGCCATTTTAAAAGTCCGAAAGCTGAAGTAAGAAATTTGAAGTAAAGTCTAGGGCTCAAAAATTTTCAATTTATCCAGATTGTTTATTTCTCACAGATTTTACAGAATGACACAGAAAGGAATATTCAATTTACTTTGGGAGGAGGAAATTCTGTTGGACCCAGTCTTCGAATCTTCCAATTTTTCAATACCACTCCTTTCTCCGTTCCTAATCTTCACCTAGCAGGACTTTAATTAGAATTTTGGGGTCTTAAAAATCCAAATCTGTGAAAATCTGTGTCTTCCGTGAGCCATTTTAAAAGTCTGAATGCAGAAGTAAGAAGTTTGAAGTAAAGTCCCAAGCTCCAAAATTTTCAATTTTTCCAGATTGTTTATTGCTCACAGATTTCACAGAATGGCACAGAAAGAAATATTCAATTCAGCTTGGAAGAAAGGGTTTCTGTCGAGGTCAATATTTCAATTTTCCAATCTTCCAATTTTTCAATCCTTGAATAAATGCCGAATATCGAATGTTGAATATCGAATATCGAAGAAAACCACCCATGTCCTACTTCTCCCTCCGCCACCTCAGCAAATCCTACGAAACCCAAACCGCCCTGCATGACTTTTCTCTGGAATTGGAAAAAGGGGAGATGATCGCCATCGTGGGAGAGAGCGGTTCGGGAAAAAGTACCCTGCTCCGCATCGCCTCCGGACTGATGACCCAAAGCTCCGGGGAAGTACTGCTCAATGGACAAAAAATCGAAAATCCCGCCGAAAAACTGGTGCCCGGCTACGACGAAATCAAGCTGATTCATCAGGATTACCAGCTTTTCCCCAACTCTACGGTGGAGGAAAATATCCTCCGTCCCCTCCTGCTTTTTGATCCGGCTTACAGAAAAAAGCAACTGGATCGCCTGCTGAGGGAGTTGGACTTGGAAGCTTATCGGCAGCGTTTGCCCCGTCAACTCAGCGGTGGGCAGCAGCAAAAGGTCGCTATAGCGCAAGCCTTGGCTGTGGAGCCGGAGGTATTGCTTCTCGACGAGCCATTTTCCCATCTCGATGCGATCCAAAAGCGAAAAATTCTCCAGGAACTGAAGGAATTGCTGCAGGAAATGGGTACGACGGTGATCTTTGTGACTCATGAGTTGGACGATGCACTCCGCCTGACGGACTCGGTGCTAATCCTTCAAAAAGGCAAACTGGTGCAGCGGGGCAATTCCCAAAGCCTTTGCGAGCATCCCAAGACGCGCTATGTGGCTCGGCTTTTTTCTGCCATCAATCCCCTTCCTGGTGTAGACCATACCTACCTGCGTCCCGCAGATGTCAAGCTGAGAACCAAAGGGGGACTGCTCGGTCATGTGGTCGATCAGCGCTTTTTGGTGCACTACAATTCCCTCTTTGTCCGGCTTAAGGACAGCGGATTGCTATGGGAGGTAGATGATCCACAGCGGAGATTCACTGCCGGAGATCGGGTCTACCTGCATTGGGATGAGGAAAAAGTGCTGCGCCTGAAATCCTGAATCGGCCTTTGGCTTATTTTCTCTGCTTGAGCAGTTCAAAAAGCACTTCGGGCTCGTCGGTGGTGATAAAGTCCACCTTTCGGTCGAGCAGCCAAGTCATGTCATCGGGATCATTGACAGTCCAGGCATTGGTAGTGAGTCCGAGTTCCTGAGCTTCGGTAATCCAGTCGGCTCGGAGCTTGACCAGTCGGATATTGTAATCAAAACCAAAAAATCCATCCTCTTTCAAGGTTGCGGGAGACTTATCTCCGGTAAGATAGGCCACATTGGCTTGGGGGTCGGTGGTGATGGCCTTTTTTCCTCCCTCGTAGCTGAAGGTGATGTAATCCACCCATTTTTCTGCTCCCAGTTTCTTTACCATCAGGACGCTGAGCTCTCCCACGCGCTCACTTCTCTCTACGCCCAGTCGGGAGGGTTTGAATTCCAAGATCAGGCGGGTACCGGTTTGCTTAATGCCTTCGCGAAGGTATTCTTCCAGAGTGGGGATTTTTTCACCGTTGGGGAGCTTTTGGGTCAATAGCTCGGCATAGGTGCTTTCCTCGATGTCCATTCCCATAAAGTCATGGTCGTGATTTACCACAAGTACCTCGTCCTTGGTCATCCAGACGTCAAACTCCGTCCCCATGCATCCCAAGCGAATCGCTTCCCGAAGGGAGGCGATGGAGTTTTGGGGTAGGTTGTTCTTTTTCCAAGCTCCCCGATGCGCGATCACGGGATTGGAGTGGAAGGTATCCTGAGCAAGAGAGGAAAGAGAAAGGATGGTCATAGCCATAAAGCAAAGAAAAATGCGAAGCATAATGGGTTAATTTGGATTTGTAGGGGAAAGATAAGCAAGTCGCCTTTTTTCCGGGACATCTTGGAGGAAGTTTACACAAACTTCATTTTGGGAAGATTATTTTTCGGGTTTGGGGTTTTTGTTTTCCGATTTGGGACCTGCCATTTTATACAGCAGCCAACCGATTCCAAGGAGGAAATGCAGAGCCAAAATCCCCACAACGATGATCAGGGTCAGATTGTCCTTCATTGTTGGGAATTAGTCCAAGAAAGTTGACCGGAGGCTTTTTGCTGAGCGCTGACTTCCTTCCAGACTTGGAAAAGGCCCTTTAGCTCCTGGACTTTTTCGGGATGATTTGCAGCTAGATTTTGGGTTTCATGCGGGTCTTTGGACAGATCGTAGAGTTCCCAAGGGGCATCTTTGCCATGGGCGACCGCCTTCCAGTTACCCTGTCTAACAGCCCTGCCTACGGACCATGCCCAGAAAATGGGCTTTTCTCTTTCTTCTTTTTCTCCCCGGATAGCAGGCAAAAGACTTTGACCCGGAAAAGGAAGAACCGGCTTTCCATCCAGTTCTTTAGGGTAATTGGCACCGGAGAGATCGGCAAGGGTAGGGAGGATGTCGATTAGATGGGCAGGAAAGTCAGTGAAGCTTCCTTTGGCAGCCAAGCCTTTGGGCCAGCTAATGATCAGAGGAGTGCGGATGCCCCCTTCGAAAGAGTAGTTTTTGTAAAAGCGGAGGGGGGTATTGCCCACATTGGCCCAGTCTTCCCCGAGGGAAGTCCAATGGCCTACAGTGCCGATGTTGCCATCCCCGGGAATATTGACCATTTCGGCGGAGGCTCCATTGTCTGATAGGAAGATAAAGACCGTATTGTCCAGCTTGCCGAGCTGACGGAGCTTTTGGATGACTTCCCCGATTTTCTGATCCATGCGGTCGATCATGGCGGCATAAACTTCCATTTTCCGGGCTTCGATTCTTTTCAGGGAATCTGAAAGACTAGTCCAAGGGACGTGGGTGGACTCAGTTAAAGGGAAATCTTCCCTGATCAGCCCCAGTTTCTTCTGCTTTTCGAAGCGCTTTTGGCGAATTGCCTCATAACCTTGGTCGTACTTGCCTTTGTACTTTTCGATGTCCTCCGGCCAAGCCATCAGGGGGTCATGGGGTGCGGTGTAGGCGAGGTAGAGAAAAAAGGGATTGCTTTCGTTTTTGTACTCTTCAAGCCATTGGAGTGGGTATCGGGTGAAGTAATCTGTGGAATAGTAGTCCAGTGGCGGAGTGAAAGGCTGAAAAAGTGTCCGATCCTCGTAGAAAGGTCGATCCGGGCGTTTTTGAGCAGGTTGGGCTTCTCCTTCCCGACGAAGGCCGGGATTGAAATGGTTGGATGCTCCCTCTTTCAATCCAAAATACCGATCAAACCCCCGGTCCATGGGATGGTCAAAACCGTGATGCTTTCCCGACCAAAGCGTACGGTAACCGGTGGATTTCAACAGTTCGCCGAGGGTAATCCCATTGATCAGCGGCTGCTGATAGGTGGCTTCGTAGCCGACCTGCTGGGCATAGAGTCCGGTCATCAATGCTGCCCGGGAGGGGTTGCATTTCGCGGTATTGTACATTTGGGTGAATCGAACCCCGTTTTCAGCCAACCAGTCCAGATTGGGAGTTTCCACCTCACTGCCATAGCAGCCGATATCCGACCAACCCAAATCATCCGCCAAGATCAGGACGATATTGGGTTTTTCTTCTTTTGAAGAATCAGGGGAAAAAACACTCAGGAAAGCAAAAAGCAGGGAAGGAAAGAGCATGGCAGGTTATTTTTTGGAAGATAAAAGATAACCAGAATCCTTTTGAAATTACGAATTACGATTTACGACATCAACAGGAACCTCAACCCTGATTTCCTCACTCTAAACTTCGATCTTCCCGCTTCCGTCTTCCCGCTCATTTATTTACGAGGTACGATTTACGATACTTCGACAAGCTCAGTACAGGATTACGACATTCAAAGGATCCTCAGACATCGATTGGAGAATACAGCTTTAAAACTTTTCAACTTTACCACCTTACAACCTCTTGGCTTCGATCTTCCCGCTTCCGGCTCCAATCATCGGTCATCGGACACCGGACATCTGTCTAATTTTTCAATCTCTTTCCAACTTCATTTAACCCCCCTAGCCCCCCTATAGGGGGGATTGGACCAATTAAGCACTCATGCCTTACTTTAAACTTTTCACTTTAAACTTCTACTTCTCGCTCCCTTCATCGGACATCGGACATCCGACTTCCCGCTCCTGTCTTCCGTCTTCCCACTTCCCTCTCTTCAATCCACATCCTTGAAATCATAGACCGGATCTTTTCCGGCATCCTTTTGCTTTTTGTAGTCTTTCAGGGCATTTAGGGCAGGTTTTCTCAGCAGCAAAATGGCCACAATATTCAGCCAAGCCATCAGGCCGACCCCAATATCACCCAAGGTCCAGGCTACTTCGGCGGTTCTGACCGAACCATAAAAAGTTGCCACCAAAATCAAAGCTCTCAGGGCATAAACCGGCCATTTTTTCTTGCTGCCTTTTTGCAAATAACTCAAGTTGGTTTCTGCAATGTAGTAGTAGGCCATGATGGTGGTGAAGGCAAAAAACATCAATGCAATAGCCACAAATCCCGCTCCGACTGTGGGGAAGTGGGTGGCAATGGCCATTTGGGTAAACTCAGGACCAAAGCTGATTCCGGGTAGGTTTTCCTCGATAAATCCTCCTTCGGGATTAAGGATGTTGTACTGTCCGGTAAACAAAATCATAAAGGCTGTGGCTGAACAGACAAAGAGGGTGTCGATATAGACCGAAAAAGCCTGTACCAAACCCTGCTTGGCGGGATGGCTTACCTCAGCTGCCGCTGCTGCATGAGGTGCGGTACCTTGTCCGGCTTCATTGGAATAAATCCCCCTTTTGATCCCCCAAGCGATGGCTAAGCCAAAAATCCCGGAATAGGCCGATTCCAAATTAAATGCCGATCGTACGATCAGGCTGATCACGCCGGGGATTTCCTGGAAGTTCAGCACCATGATGATCACAGCAATCAAAATGTAGCCAAAGGCCATAAATGGAACTACGAGTTCGGCTACTTTGCCAATACGCTTGATGCCTCCGAAAATGATCAAGCCTAAAAATACTACGACCACACCTCCTGTGATTTCCACGGGTACCTGAAAGGCATTGTCCATACTCAGTGCGATACTGTTGCTTTGCACACCAGGCAGCAAAAGGGACATACTGATGATGGTTACCACGGCAAATACCATTGCATACCATTTGACTCCCAATCCTTTTTCAATGTAAAAGGCAGGACCTCCCCGGTACTGCCCGTCCTTGACTTCTTTGTAAATCTGTCCCAAGGTTGCTTCAATGTAAGCCGAAGCCGAACCCAAAAAAGCAATGATCCACATCCAAAAGATCGCTCCGGGACCTCCCATGGCGATAGCCGTGGCTACTCCTGCGATGTTTCCGGTTCCGATCCTGCCCGACAAAGCCAAAGCGAAAGCCTGAAAGGAAGATACGCCCTGATTGGAGGATTTTCCTCCGAAAAGAAGCTTGATCATTTCCCGGAAATAGCGAATCTGTACAAACTTGGTAACGATAGAAAAATAGATGCCGGCACCCAAGCAGAGCAAAATCAAAGCATTGCTCCAAATGAGACCGTTGAGGGTACTGATAATATCTTGCATGTAAAGGATTATTGGAATCTCCGGAATGGAGATTTTTTGAGAAAGGTCAAATATAAAGCCTAATCCATGGAAATTGGGCCTGTTTTTAGGATAAAAGGCTCTATTTTTTGGTTATGGGCGATTGCAGAGAAGTGAAAAAATCAAATTGGGGCAAAAAAAAAGCCAGTGTTAAGCACTGGCTTTTCCTATTTTTTTTAAAAAAGACTATTGAAAACCATACTTTTCCAAGCCTCTATGGCTGATTTGGATGGCTTCCATGGGATTAAGATCAAAGGTATTGTCCTGCTCCACGAGGTAGTAAACCATGCCTGATTTGTCTTTTTCTGCCAAAATCCGGGCAAAGTCAATATTTCCTGTACCAACCGGAGCAAACTCACCCGCATCATTCATGTCCTTGACGTGCCAAGCCTTGAATCTTCCCGGATATTTTTCGAAGTATGCCAAAGGATCCGCTCCTGCTTTGGTTACCCAAAATAGGTCCATCTGATAGTTGACATGGGCAGGGTCGGTGTTTTGGAGGATATAGTCCGTGATGGTGCTTCCGTCTTCATCGAGCTTGAATTCGAAGTCGTGATTGTGATACAAAAGCTTCAATCCGGCTGCAGAGCATTTTTCTCCGATAGTGGTCAAGATACTCACAAGCTCTTCCTTAGTTCCTTTCATACCCAATCCTTCCGGGCCAAAGGTAAACATGCCCATTGGGGGCACAGGAATCACGAAATACTCAAATCCTGCAGCTTTGGAAGCGGCAATTTGCTCCTCAGCATTGTCCAAAGTCACTCCACCCATATGAGTGCTTTTTGGCTGCAGGCCCAGGGAGTCCAAATAGGATTTGAATGCAGCAGGTTCCATTCCATAAAATTTACCATCGGCATAGCCGGCTGCTTCCACGTAGGCATAGCCTGCATCAGCTACGGCCTTAAGGGTAGCTTTGGGGTCCTGCCCCATAGCATCTCTCACGGTGTAAAGGGCCAATCCTCCAAATCGGGTAGGAGTTTCTGTCATTTCTTCGGTTTCGGTGGTTTCTTCTGTTTTTTGTCCGCAGGAAAGCATTCCCATAGTCAGGGATGTGGCAAAAATCAGGCTGTAAGCTGTTTTTCTCATAGGGTTTAAGTGTTTGAAGGGTAAGTTTTCCCTGAGGGTAAGTTCAGGGTTTTGAGCTCGGAAGTTACCCAATTCTTCTCAATCCCAAACCTATTTTAGGCTGTGGGGCAGGAGGCAGGGAAAAGCGGTTGCAAATGAATGATAGGGTATATCAATCAAACAATCTGCCTCTGAGCGGCTTTTATTTATGTACTAAACCTTCATTTTTATGTCAGACCTTGTAAAAATTCTTGCCATTGAGTCCCTCACTCATGATGTCAAACGCATCAAAGTAGAAAAACCAAAGGATTACTCTTTTACACCGGGCCAAGCCTGTGAAGTGGCCATCAATCAGGAAGGGTATCGGGAGGAAAAACGGCCTTTTACCTTCACTTCGCTACCTCTGGACGATCATCTGGAATTTGTAATCAAATCCTATCACGACCATGACGGGGTGACCAAAAAGATAGACAGTCTTCAGGTCGGAGATGAGTTGATCGTGGATGAATCTTGGGGTGCCATTCAGTACAAGGGTCAAGGAACATTCATTGCCGGTGGAGCGGGGATTACTCCTTTCATCGCCATTTTCAGAGATCTGTTGGAAAAAGGCATACTAAAAGGTAACTGCCTGTTTTTTGCCAACAAAACCTCCAAAGATGTGATTTTGGAAGATTGGTTTCGGGATATCCTGGGAGATGATTTTATATCCCTTTTGGATCAAGAAGAGAAAAGCGGACATATCCACGGTCGAGTGGATCAGGATTTTTTGAAAAAGAATGTGACGGACTTCTCTCAGGAATTCTATGTCTGCGGACCAGAGCCCATGATCAAAGCGGTCAGCAAGAGCCTGGAAAAATTGGGGGCAAATCCGGAGGCGATTGTGTTTGAAAAGTAAGACTTGAGCCATTAAATAAGGATTTGTTCAAAAAAGAAAAGGATATGATTCATGTTTCTTATCCTTTTTTGATTTTACTGGGAAATCCTGCTAATTACTCTACTCCTATCACTTCGAAACCTTTAAGCAGGTCCTGAATTTTCTCCTCGTTCTTTTTCCAAACCGCCTCACTGGACCAGGTGGTAAACTGTACCGAACCCCGCTCATCAGAAAAGTAATAGGTGTCAAAAACAAAGGTAATTCCTGAGAAACTTGCCCTCATCACTCCTCTCAGGATATCTTGGTCATTGACCTTGAATTGGGTCAGGCTGATGATTTCCGGCTTGGCGCCGGTATTGTCTTCCATGGTTTTGCGGGCGATTTTGAAGAGCGTCTCTTTTTCGATTGGCGTTTCCTCAGAGATGACCACACTCCATACGTCGGAGAATTTTGCTTCGAAGGCAAATTCTGCCTCATCATTCAGCGTGGCAGGAGGTACCCGTCTCCACTCTTCCGAGTTGAATAAAATCTGAAACTGATCCCGGGCATTTTTCACCTTGTCCTTGGAGGTGGAAGGGGTGGTAAAGGAAGAGCTGAGGGTCTCGACATCGATAGGTTCATTAAGAAAATCCATCATTCCCTGCTGGCCGGAGAACTCTCGGAGTTCGTAGCTCCAAGTGCCGTCGTTGTAGACATAAATGGTGTCTCCGTTTTCGGTGACGGCTTTGATTTGGGAAAAGGCCGGAATCGATCCGATCAGGATAAAGAGGAAAAGAAAGGGGAAAAAGGGAGTTTTCTTCATGGATTGGTGTGAGTTGAATTTGAAGCGAAAATACGAATCGTATTCAAATCAACTATTTTTTTTGATAAAATTTATTTACCGCAAAACAAGCCGTGTTTTTTTATGCCAGAGGGTTGTTTTTTCGGGATTTGATAGTCTACTCAAACCCGAAGAGCCAAGGGAACAAAAACACAATGATCATGGTCCAAACCAGATAAATTGGTAAGTAGGTCACCACTGTATTGCCCACTTGGTGCACTGGAGATCCTTTTGTTGCTGCTTTGAGCAAATCTCTACTAACAAGAAGTAAATGAACAAGCATTAAAATATTGATGCCCAATACTGCCAATCGATTTGGAGTAATTCCCCATTCAGAAATCCGGAAAACGATAGCTGAAAGTGCGACCATGTTCACAAGAATGGTGACTAGGGAAAGCAGCGTCAATACCCATTTGAAAAGTTTGGAATTTTCTTCATCGGACGATTCAGCTACCGAGAAGAATATCAATGCCATTACGCCTATCAAAAGCATATTGAAAAGCATAAGAAATTCCCGGTCGTTGTAAGGGTCTTTTCCTGAGTAGACAATGGCCCCGAGGTAAATCACCAGCATAACCAAAACCAAAGGACTGAAAATCTTAGCCACGATAGGAGGGACCTTGTTCACTAGTTGAGGATTGGTTTGTGTCAGGTGGGTGGCGACTAAAGGAGCGGCGACCAAGCCGAATAAGCCGATGTATTCGAAATAAAACTTTTCGATTTGAAGTCCGATCAGAGAAAATAAGCCTATGGTGATTCCGGATAAAATCAAACCGGATAGTCCCAATACGGCTCCCATGATCACCGCGTCACCATTGAAATTCAGGTAAGCCAATCTAGCCTCGTGATTTTTGGGTTTAGCCCCGCCGAAAACATAGCCCAATATTCCCCAAAGCAGCAAAGGCAAATGAATACAGGCCAGAGTCAGGGTATCACTTTGGTTATTGTCAGGAAGGAGGTTGATGTAAATCCAAGCTAGTGTCATTAAAGCCACGGGTAATGCCAGTGATTTCAAACTCAGCTTTTGCTTCCGGGCAAAATAAGCGGATACGAAAGGAAAGACGATAAAGCCCAGATTTCTCGGGAAGAAAAACTCCTCATCCCAACCGAAAATGGTCGGCAACTTGGCGATCAGGTAGGCGATTGCGGTGGCTGTCAAAATAAAGATCCAATCGCTTGACTTTCCCCAACCCACCGATTCGGATTCATAGTTGAGGCGGGAATTCCAAAATTCGGCCAAGGGCTCCTTTTGGATGTCGGGATAAATGGAATTAAAAGCGGATTTAAACTCGGATTTGTTTTTCCGGTAGAGTTTTTCCAGTTCGGCTGGCTCAGCCAAGTGGGAGCGAATGAGGTCTTTCATGTGGGTTGAGGTTTGTTGAATTTAATTTTTTAATTCCAGTGTCCGGTGAAATTGAACGTAATCACAGAACTCAGCCAGACGATCACGAAGTAGACGAGAATACTTACGATTATGGCGATCAGTTTTTGATTGCCCTTGGGAAACCAATGGAAGCCCATGAGATAAAAGAAAATCCCTCCAGCAGCACCCCCTGTGGGAATAATCAAAAGTGGGAGGATCATCCATAAGGAGTAATTGGCTGTATTTGCCAAAATCAGAAACGTCAGGAGAGAAGTAGGAACTAGAGCACCTAGAATGGCGGGGAGAATCAAGGAATTAGGGTCGATTCCCAAGAGGTATTTGAGCGAGTTTTTCATGATTTCTATATTTGGAAAGTACTTTGATTTTCAAAGTGGATTGATAAATTTTTTAGGTTTTGTTTTCTTTAATCAAATTTTCAAGGAAATCGAGGTGTTCTTGAAAGGCGATTTTTCCGGCTGCTGTGGCCGAATAATTGGTTTGGGGCTTGCGTCCGACAAAGGTTTTTTCCACTTGGATATAGCCTTGGTTTTCCAGGTTCCTCAGGTGGGAAGCCAGATTGCCATCGGTCACATCGAGTAGCTCCTTGAAGGAATTGAAGTCAAACTGGGCATTCACCATGAGGATGGACATGACGCGTAGCCGGACCACATTTTCAAAAGCCTTATCGTAATTTCCCTTCACCTTATCGCTCGTATTTGTAATACATCATGGAGCCATAGATCACGTGGAGGACGCCAAATCCAAGTGCCCAGCAAATCAGCCCGACTGCAGGATGAAATGCGGCTATTAGCCCCAAAATCAGCTGTCCGTAGCCTAGATTTTTGATTTCGTTCAAGGTGAATTGAGCAGCATTGATCAACCCCAGGCCATAAAAAACCAAGGTGGCGGCTGGAATCAAATGGAAGAATCCTTCATGAAGCAGGGCGAAGGAAAATAGCCCTCCCGAAATCACCGGGACAAAGAGCGCAGAAAGGAATCTCCGGCTGGAAGCAGTCCAAAATTTGGAAGCGCTTTTTTGACTTTTCTTTTGGCTTAAAATGTAGGCAGAGATCAAAGCTAAAGCCAAAACGATTAAAGCTGTTACCAAAGTCCGGTTAAGAATCTCCCGAGTGGTAAGAACGTCGATTCCTTCGAAAAGGCTGGTTTCTACACCATAAATCCAGTAAGTGACCATGCCGGCACCGATCAAGGCGTAGATTCCGGCTAGGACTCCGGATAAGCCGCTGAGGGAAAGAAAGCGGGTGCTCCGCTCCATCATGGCTTTGATTTCGGCTAATTCTCGTTCTGCTTTATTCATTTTAAAAGTACTTTGAAATACAAAGTAAAATAGAAATTTCCATTTCACCTATCTCAACTGAAGATTTTTAGGATTTTTTTAGGACTCCACTCCCTGGACCATTATAGGGCGTTTGTCGTATGGCGATTTCTTTGGATTAGACTGAATTTTGGGAAAGTCAAAATTTAACTTAACATGAAAAATTTATTGTTTAAAGGGATGATTCTTGCGCTTTTCGCGGGGCTATTTGTATCGTGTACAGATGGGGAGGATGTGGATCCGGATGATCCTCAGCAGGCTACCAATGATTTGAATTTTCCATTTACCCTGACTGGGGACGAAAGCAGCTATTCGATGGAGATCGATGGGGTGGAGGTAAAAAACTATGCAGAGATCCTCAATACCCTGAATGTGGACAAATCCATTTCGGTGAATTTTTGGGGACCCTCCAATGACTTCAATTTTGGAGGGTTTTATTGGATTCCTCTGGGAGTGGGTACCTATGAAGCCGGACATGATTTGGGCCCTGGGAATGGAACCAACGGGAATAACCTATTCATGACCGCTTTTGTAAAAAAAGGCAATGTAAAGCATTATGCGTATTCGGCGCATGAATATGGATTTTTGGAATCGGAGCGTATTCCAGGTTCTTCCTGCACCGTCAAAATCAACAAATTTGAAGGGAAGCAAACTAGGTATAGCTTTATGAATGGGACTTTCAGCCTGTTTATAGGTACAGTCGAAGGACAGTTTGCGGGAACTTTCAAAACAAAAGACGGGCAAGAAGTAAAAGTAACCAAGGGGCAGTTTCGGATCGTGCAAAAGCTTCCTCCTGGGGCAGTTCCTGTAGATTAAACAAAAAGAGGCTGTCTCAAAAGTGAAGTTTGTCACATTGAGCGAAGTCGAAATGTCGTCCGGAAAGCTGGAAATGGCCTTCGACTTCAAGACTCCCGTCTCTCAGGTGCTCAGGCTGACAACGAAACGATTTATGAGACAGCCTCATTTTTTTGTTATTGAAACAATCTCGGGGCAAATTGACTAAGATACAATCGCCAGTTTCTCCAGATGTGGCCGCCTTCGCTTTCCACATACTCGTAAGGCATTTTCATGGAGTCTAGCTTTGCAATGTATTGCTGATTGGCATCATAGAGGAAGTCGGTTTTCCCGATAGCAATCCAATAGAGTTTATAGCCATTATCCATTTGGGCTTTTAGGGTCTCATCAAAATTGCTGTACACCTTTCCGGTGGCATCTTCTCTAGGCATGATGGCGGCCGAGAAAAGTCCCATGTAATCAAACGTATTCGGATAATATCTGGAAATATGAAGTGTATGATATCCACCCATGGATAGGCCTGCAATGGCGCGGTTGGCCTTGTCAGCCTTCACCCTATAGTTGCTTTCTACGAACTTGATGATATCCTCAAAAGCACCTTCATAGGTTCCATCCATGGTTTTCGGGATCATAAACTGAGGCTTGTACATGTTTCTGCTCCCTTCTCCCGGAGCACCGTCTTGGATCACATTGCCGTTTGGCATGACCACGATCATGGGCTTGGCTTTACCCTCAGCGATGAGATTGTCCATGATTTGGGCAGTTCTCCCAAGGTTGATCCAAGCTTCCTCGTCTCCTCCAGCACCATGCAAAAGATATAGTACCGGATAGCTTTCACTTGATTGCTCGTAGCCCGGAGGAGTGTAAATGGTGATCCTACGGTCCATGCCCAAGCCCGGAGAATCATACCATCTCCTGGTCACCGAACCGTGAGGGATATCATTTACCTTGAACAGCTCTGCGTGGCCTCCTCCGACGATGAATATGTTAAAAGCTGAAGCCACATCCCGGATCAGGAAGGGATTGTTTGGGTCGGTGGTCGTGAATCCATCTACGATGAAGGAGTAATTGTATAGCTCGGGACCTAGAGGGGCAGTCTTCATTGACCAAACGCCATTTTCATCTTTTGTCAAAGCGGCTTTACTGGGTCCGTCTATCTGACCCATCGGGGAATGTATTTTCACCGTAGGAAGAAAATCTCCGGTCACTTGGACCTCCTTGGCATTGGGGGCGAAAACTCGGAAGGTGACCGAATTGTCCTCGTGGACTTCCGGAGAGATGATGTTTTGGTCTCTAAATAGGGCTTCTTGCGGGAATGCTTCCGCCTGAATGAGCAGGGCACTAAGCATAAGGATTAGGATTTTTTTCATAGTGTAAATTTCTATTGTCTCAAAATGTGAAAATAGAAAATACCATTGGAAGCGACAAGCGATAATTTTTCTCTTGGTAAAAATCAAATGAAAAAGGCCTCAATCTAGGATGCATAGATTGAGGCCTAAAGAAATATGGGGTTATTCTGATTTAGAATTTCAGATTTTCAGAAAAGAAAGGAAGCGCTTTGGTATGAATCCGCTCAGCTATTCGGTTGAGGTGATCGCCTTCATAGCTTTCGTAGAAGTGTTTGATCTGATAAGATTCGAATACTTCATGTAGGCTTTTGGTCGCCTCACTAATCCCTCTGTCCTGGAGTCCCGCATCAATGGCAATGGCTTTGAGTTTTTTCAGGTTAAGGATGTATTGATCCACAAAGTTGAGCGTGCGGTTGGCGATGATTTTGTTGATTACATCTTGCCGAGGAGCTCCATCTTTTGCTGGAAGGTCCAAATACAAAGGTGGGTTTTTGGGATTCGGGGCAAACGCTGCTGAAGTTGCCAAAGCTGCAATTTCAAAGAAGGAGGTTTCTTGAAGTTGATCAGGAGTTAAGGTCTCTAACTTTTTCATTAATTCCGGATTGGTGGAGGCTTCACCATCCATACAGCAGGGACTGAGTGCGTAAATTGCCGAGTAAACGTCCGGATATTTCATTCCCAGCCGCAAAGTGCCATAGCCTCCCATGGAGTGGCCGGCTAACCCCCGACTTTCCTTGGTCGGGATGCTGCGGTAGTTGGCATCGATGTAGCTGACGAGTTCTTGGGTGACGAAGGTTTCCCAATCTCCGATCGTGACGGAACTCGCATACATACTGCCTTTGAAGCGGTTATAAGCATTGGGCATGACCACGATCATTTCTTTGGAAAGGCCTTCGGCTAAAGACTGCTCGATCACGTCTTGTAAGTTGATCCAGTGCTTTTCCCAGCCAAACCATTGGGAATCGGTGTCTGTAAATCCATGGAGCATGTAAAGCACCGGGAAGCGCTTGTCGGGATTGGTAGCGTAGGAGGGAGGAAGATAAATGGTGACGTCCCGGTCAGCCGGATCTCCGATCAAATTGCCTTCTAGGGCTTTGCTGTGCACTTTGATTCGTTCCTTGGTGCCTTTTTGAGCAAAAGTGGAAAATGCTCCCAAGCAAAACAGGAGCGTCACGAGAAAGAGTCTTTTCATAGGTTAATGGGTTTAGGTTGAGTTAAAAGTAGGATTTATAGGGAGTTTGGCAAAGTTTCGGCACAGGTGTACAGATAGATTAAATTTTTTCAACCTGAGGAAAATGCTCTCAATAAAATTTTGGAGGATCTTAATTGTTCTGTTCTCTAAGAAAAATGAATTTTTGGGGATTGTGATCCCTGAAAATACGTCTTTTTGGGGATTACGATCTCCAATTTTCAAGTTTGAGCTCGTTAAGTGAATTCAAATAAGAATATTCACAATTGAAATCGAAGGGTTAAATTCAATTCATGAAGCGATTAACAGAAAGTCTCGAAAAAGCGATTTTTGAGGAAACAGAGGATATTCTCAAGGAAAAGGGAATTCCAAGAAATAGGTACCTCAATGAGGCCATTGATTTTTACAATCTCTATCATAAGCGGAAGAAGTTGGCCAAAGCATTCGCAAAAGCTTGTCAACTGGTAAGAGATTCGTCCATGGAAGTGAATGCGGAATTTGATCAGCTGATCGATGAGGGGGTAGCTTGATTTTTTCTGATAAATCTTTGTCGCGGACTAAAAGTTGAATTGAGAAAAACTTGGAATACTTCGTACTGAAAAAGCTTTGGAACTGAGGGAGAAGTTAGGCGCGGTGATGGATTTTTGAGCTTCTTAATGAAAAGTTCTTTCTCTTTGGGTTTTGGCGGACATCAAAGAATGCTAAAATCAAGATGTGAGTTTTTTTGATTATATAGAAAACACGAGTTTGTGGGGTTAGTTGAAAACCTAAAATATTTTTTTCTGGGAATTCCATAGAGCCGATTTCAGGAAAGCTCTCCAAAATATCCAAAAAGTCATCGGTTAAGATTTTGAACTTTTCTACAGAAGCACTACCCCACTTATATTCTAGGTAATCTAGGATCCGTTGAAAGTCATTGTTGGCTCGTTTGCTTACGAGGATTTTCATTTTTCTCTTTTCAAAAAATCCTCCCTTGTAATCAAGGTTGATTCATCCTCCGATTCTTCTAAGGCCGATAAAATTTCCTGTTTCTTTTCTTCAGGCAGTTCTGCCCAAAGTTGACCAGGTTCAGAGTTTTTTCTTGAGGCAAGAAAATCCCTAATCGTTTCCAGCAGTTGTACATTTTCGATTTCATCTACAAGCTGATGGATGGAGGATTTGAGTGTGGTTGACATGTTAGTTTTTGATAGTCAATTCTAAGTTAATGAACGCCTGTAGGAAAGAAAAGATTTTGAACATTCATCAAGGTGTAAATCTCTCTTTGAGCTCACATGGATGTTTCAGAAACCGGTTTAGGAAAAAAATTCCTTGATTTTCTTGGATCAATTCCATGCCTTGGAAAATCCCCGATTTTTTGAGAAGCTCGAAAAGCTCAGGTTGGAAAAAGCATTGGAGCTTAGGGAGATTTGAAAGCGATCATGGATTTTTGAAAGCCAATCAAAATCTACACTTTTTGAAAAGTGTTCGATTCACCTTTTCCGATTTTCAAATTTCCCTCGTGCTATTCCATTTCTCTTTTTACTCAATTAGGCGGAAACAGTGATCCCAAGTCCTCCAAAAATCGGTCCGTATGCCAGAATAAAGGAATTGCCGGAAGGGATTAGCCCCAGGAAGGTGCCCAAGGTGACCACCAAGCCCAAGGCTATGAGAAACAATCCCAATCCCATCAAATTGACCCGATTGGATTGATTGATTTTTGAAAATGCCTGCCGCTGCAGTTCATTGTCCAGTCGCTTGATTAGGGGTCGAATTTCCTCCTCTGGAAAGTTTTCCCCCTCCAGTGTTTTCCTTACTTCAGCCAGATCGAAGTCTTTCTCTTGGATTTTTTCTAAGTAGTAATCGAAAATGGCCTGAGGGTCTTTCATGGTCAAAAATTGAGAAATTGTACAGGAATTTTTCAGAAAATCATCTTTTATTTCGCCAAGCTTGCCAATTCACTTCCAGTAAATTGGCGGAAGGCGAATTTGTACCCCTCGTACCCTGCGATGGCATAGAAAACCAAATCCATGAATTGGGCAGTTTCGGCCAAAAGTTCCAAGGTGTAGCTATAGTCAAAGTAAAGCAATGTGTCCAAATAGGTCAACCCTTCTGCATCGGCGATGAAAGCCAAAACACTCCAAAAGTTACCAATCACGCAGCTGAAAACAGCGATTGCTGCACCGGAAATTCCGAATACCTGCTCGATTCCCTTGCCCAGATAGCGCATGGAAAAACCAACCCCCGCTCCGATAGCGAGTGCCATATAACCGATCTGCCACCCTGTAGCTACGGTAATTGCCGCCCAGAGAACTGCTCCAAGCAATCCTACCAAAATCCCCCCGGTGATGGCTAAAGAGAGATTTTGTTCCTGGAGAAGCGCTTGGTACTTCTGTTGGGGAATATTGGCGGGAATTTCAGTTGTGATTTCTTCTGAGCTTTCTAATAATTCCGCCTGCATTCTTTCGTCCAGATGAAAGGTTTCACAGGTTTTGGAAATTGGGTTTTGCACTGGTCAGGGAGCAAACCAGGCCTTGATTGGCATCGAATCTTCTGTTATGGCATTTTTTGCAGAAGACTAATTGTTCACTTAGTGTCATAGCTGGGTAGGGGTATATTATCCCAATTATCCAATAATTAAAACACTAAAAAAATACCCGATATAGGGTATTTTTCAGCGCTTTTCTTAATAGTACATCTGATCAAAATTTTTAAGAAAAACATGAAAAAACTCCTAGGTACCACCACTTATTTACTATTGCTTATTTTGCCTTTTATCCCTCTTCTTCTGGGTTGTTCCGAAACGGAAGAACCTGACCCTGTAGTAGAAGAGAAGAAAGCTTTATACATGGAGTTTACCCTAGACGGAACGAAGTATCGATCTGAAATTTTGGAGGAAAACCTAATCCCCGGAACTGGATTTGAACGAATCACCGATAATACTCCGGGGCTTAATGTGCTGATTTACAATTTTTTCGATTACTCTATATCGATGCAGTATGGAAATAAATGCGGCACAGGAGAAGGAAGAGATTGCGTCAACATGATAGTTTTCATGCCCCAAAGCCTCAAAGTAGGGTCTTACCCTTCCATTTTTACCAATAGTTTGGAAGTGAACGGAAGCCAATACTTGTCCCGGTACATTGGACCTGAAATCAGCCCCAAACCTGCAGACCTTCCACTGAGCATGCAGATCACTAAATTTGACGAAGCAAACCGAATCATAGAAGGGACGATGACCGGCAAGTTTTTCAAGCAAAATGATCCTTCTCTGAAGGTATATGATTTTAAAGCCACTTTCAGAATCAATATCTTCAAAGGGTAATTCTGAAAAAAAATCCAATTTTAAGTTCGATCCAAGAAGTAAGCAATTTGCATCCTTTGGCAAAATCAGGAACCATTTGGACGGTACAAGTTTTACGGCATTTAAACCCGTTACACTTCCTCAATTTGAAAATTGATCATTGAATTTGATAATTGATCATTTCACCACTTACCACTCATTTTTTACAACTGACCGACCAAACCTTTCAGCTCCCTCCAAACTTCATTTGCCATTCCCCCCCTTCCAAGGTATCTTTGCCCCGAATCAAAAAATCTTTTAGCCGTGGCAAACAAAACCGTCAAAGTAGGTCTGGTCCAGCTCAGTTGCTCTGGGAATGTGGCCGAAAACATGGAGAAAACCCTCGCAGGAGTTCGCACCGCTGCCCAAAAAGGCGCTCAGGTCGTGGTCTTGCAAGAACTTTTTAGATCGCTCTACTTCTGCGATGTGGAGGATTATGATAATTTCCTTTTGGCGGAAGCCATCCCCGGTCCATCAACTGAGACACTCGGAGCCCTAGCCAAAGAGCTTGGCGTGGTCATCGTGGCTTCACTGTTTGAAAAACGTGCGGAAGGACTTTACCATAATACCACTGCAGTTCTTGATGCAGACGGAACTTACCTCGGTAAATACCGAAAAATGCATATTCCTGACGACCCGGGGTATTTTGAGAAGTTTTATTTTACTCCAGGAGACTTGGGTTACAAGGTGTTCCCTACCAAATTTGGCAAAATCGGCGTGCTGATCTGCTGGGATCAGTGGTATCCTGAGGCAGCCCGAATCACTGCTTTGAAAGGAGCCGACTTTTTGGTGTATCCCACTGCCATCGGCTGGGCCCTACATCAGGACGAGCAGACCAACGAGGATCAATATAACGCTTGGCAGACGATTCAACGCTCCCATTCAGTCGCTAATGGAATCCCTGTAGTTTCCGTGAATCGAACCGGAATCGAAGGGCCCATGCAGTTTTGGGGAGGTTCTTTCGTGTCCAATGCCTTTGGTCGGGTGACTTACAAGGCCCCGCATTTGGAAGAGGAAGTTCACGTGGAAGAATTGGATTTGACGGGTTCGGACAGATATAGAACCCATTGGCCTTTCCTCCGGGATCGAAGAATCGATTCCTACGATCCGATCACCAAGCGTTTCCTAGACGAAGACTAAGCGATGGCAGATTTGTTTGACTTGGCCAAAAGCGGAGCAGTGACTCCGGCTGAATTGGGCTATTATTTCCCGGCTGAATTCGCTCCTCAGGAATCCATGTGGCTTAGTTGGCCCCACAAAGAGGCAAGCTGGCCGGGAAAAATCGAGACGATTTTTGCACCCTATTCCCAGTTTATCACCGAAGTAGCCAAAGGCCAAAAGGTGAATATCAATGTGGCAGATGTAGCCATGAAAGAATTTGCTTTGGCACATCTGGAAAAAGCAGGTGCGGATCTGAGCAAAGTCCAGTTTCATTTCTTTCCAACCAATGATGCCTGGTGCCGGGATCATGGCCCCGCCTTTTTGATCAATCCTAATGCGGAAATCAAGAAGGTGCTCGTGAAGTGGGATTACAACGCTTGGGGGGAAAAATATCCTCCTCACGATCTGGATAATCAGATTCCGATTCGCATTGCGGCGCACTTGGGTATTCCCTATTTCAAACCTGGAATCGTCATGGAAGGGGGTTCGGTGGAATTTAACGGAAAAGGAACGCTCTTGACCTCAACGGCCTGCTTGCTCAATGAAAACCGCAATCCTCACCTCAACCAAGCCCAAATCGAAAAGTACCTCTGTGATTACTATGGGGTAAAGCATATCCTCTGGGTTGGAGATGGCATCATCGGGGATGATACGGATGGGCATATCGACGACATCACCCGCTTTGTGAATGAGGATACCGTGGTGACGGTAGTGGAGGAAAACAAAGTCGATGAGAATCACCATATCCTGGCTGAAAATCTTGAGCTCCTTAAGAAAATGAGGCTTGAAAATGGCAAGCAACTGAATATCGTGGAGCTCCCTATGCCTAGTCCCGTGATCTGGGAAGATCAGCGGCTTCCTGCTTCCTATGCTAATTTCTACATTGGGAATGAAGTGGTCGTAGTGCCGACTTTTCGGGATAAAAACGATCAGAAAGCTCTGGATATCCTTACAGATTGCTTTCCGGGTAGGCGTGTGATCGGTATCGACAGTACAGATATCATCTGGGGTTTGGGCAGTTTTCACTGCTTGAGTCAGCAGGAACCGGCTGTCTAGTAGGCAGTTTGCAGTGTTCAGTTTGCAGTGTTGTTGAATTTAGTTGGCAGTGAGAAGCTTGTAGTCCTTTCAATAGTCTGTGCAAGTCTGTGTAATCTGTGAGCGATTTTTTAAGGCAGAAGGCCCATGTTTCGGCTATTCTCAAGACAAGAATCAGAAGTTTCATTTTTTTGCGGCTAGGGACTCCGCCCAGTTCCTTAACAAGGGGTATTAAATTTATCGTTTGATTTTTCCAAGAATTGAAAATAATTAAAAAATAGTTGAAATTCGATTGATTATTTTGCTAGTTTAAGGTATTGGAAAATAAACTAAGGAATATGGGGGGGGGGTGAAACTAAGAATTCAGAAGAATATTCCGAAAAAATCCGTTTTTCAGCTTGTACTTTTCTAAGAATTGCAATGATCTGATGGTTAGGTATTTGGAAGTTTGGAACTGATTTTTTAAAATCAACCATTCTTTTAATTATTTCTAACAATTAACTAGTAACAACTATGGAAAAATTAACAAATGACCAGATGGAAAATCTGGTGGGGGGCTCCTTTGGTACTTGCTTCGATGAGGCTGCATACGCTGCCCTTGCTTGGGATAAGTGGAGTGATGACCCGACGCCGCACAACTGGGCCGCGTGGGTTTTAGCACAAGCGAAGCTATTTGATTGTGCAATGGCTTAAAATGGTTCAGGTTGGTCACGACCAACCTGATTTTTTGGATTCAAATGATATAACCTATGCAATTCAATTTAATATTAATAATTAAGATGGTCTTTTTTTTCTTTACCTCAGAATTGGAGAATAAACTACAATCACAAAAGGAAAGGGAGAGGATAATTGGAGTTTGGGTGATGATTAAGTCAGAAAAAGATGGAAAACCCCGATTTGATGAGTCTATTGGTGAAAAGTATACATATGCTTATAAAAAAAATGGGGATTTTATTTTAGATTTTCGAATTGTTCGAAATCAAGTGGAAGATGCAGATATGTCAATTATGGACTATCCTAAAATAAAATGGTCAATTGTTAATAAAAATATAGAATATAAGGCTTTTGATTCAAATGGTAGGTTTTTAGGTGTTACATCAGATTTTTTTTACTTCAGTGGAGATACCTTGGTTACGGGAAATGCTGTTTTGACTAGTTATTATTTAAAAATAAGTGAAAAATAGAATTTTTACTCCTGCCCTTTTAGTCTTTGTTGTCATTATATTTTTTGAATTGACGTATTCTAACTTAGAGAATTCATATAATTATTTAAATTTGTTTGATTTAAATATAAATGGACTTATTTTTTCACTTTTAACCATAATATTTAAGTTTTTACAGTTTATTTTTATTACATCAATTCTATTCTTGGGCGCTTGGATGAATCACCATAAAATAAACTTTCTAGATTTATTTTTTATTGTATTGATTTGTGATTCTATTTTTTGCATTCCCGTTGCCTTTGAAATGTTTGGTATTTCGGGATTATCAAAATTTGATTTGTCTTTTAGTTCTTATTTAAATTCTGATTCAAATTTTAAGTATTTAGTCGTAATTTTTAATCTTTACGAATTTGTGTATTGGCTTTTATTAACCTTTGTCTGGAGCTATTATTTAAATCAACGTTTCGATACTATTCGTATCCACCCGGGCAACTGCGTCTTTATGTAGTGTGATTTTTTGCTAGAGATTGTTTATAATTTTTGGGCAGGAGTTCGTGTATTTTCTGGATGTTGGTGTCCATGACATTGTCGAAGAGGTACTTGAGCCAGTGCTGAGGGTTGACTTCTTCGGTTTTACACATGGCAAAAAAGGAGTAGATCATTGCTGCTCGCTGTGCTGCCTCATGTGATCCTGCGAACAGGTAGTTTTTCCTTCCCAGGGCTACAGGTCTGATCCTGTTCTCCACGGTATTGTTGTCGATTTCGAGTACCCCGTCCAGGAGATAGTTTGACAGCTCTTTCCATAGTCTCATGGTATAGGCCATGGCCATACCGATGGCACTTTTTGGAAGTGTCTGGGCATAGTTTTCGGTCAGCCATTTGGAAAAGGCATCTAAAACAGGCAGGGCCTTGTCCAGCCGGTAAGCTTTTCTGTCTTTTGGAGTCAGCTTCTTTTCCCTGCAATGGGCCTCGATCTCATAGAGTTTCCCGATAAAGACCAGTGCCAGTTCTGCCCTTGCCCTGTCATTTTCCTGGGCCTCAAAGAATTTTCTCCGTGCATGTGCCCAGCAGCAGAGGTGGGTGACACCCGGTAATGCGGCATACGGGTCATAGCCAATATAGCCGTCGGTCTGCAGGTATCCTTTAAACCCTTCCAGTATCTTTTGGGGAGCCTCTTGATTACGGCCTTTCTGGTAATCAAACAATACGGTGCCGTCCACAGGGTTATGGTAAACCCAGTAGTAGCCCAGATGGGTGTCTTTCTTTTTGGTGCTGTCCAGTACTTTGATGGTGGTTTCGTCCGCCTGGAGGTATCCTTTCCCGCAGGTGTCTTTTACCAACCAGCCGTAAAGGATTTCCAGCCGCTCGAGCCCCTGTCTCACCCAGCCGTCCAGTGTGGAGGAGGCGATTGGGATGTTTTCCCGTTTGAAGCGTTGGAGCTGTCGGTATAGCGGGAGGTGATCTACGTATTTATCTGTCAGGATGGAAGCGAGCAAACCTGTTCCCACGATGCTTTTGTCAATCAGGCGGGAAGGGAGTGCTGCGATGACTATCGGGGATTTATCATCCTGGGCTTTGGATACATACTTATAACGGATGTAGCGGCGGATGATAAACTTGGCCGGCACGTAGTCCAGTTCTTCAGTGATTTCTTTGCCGATGCAGGTCATCTCTTCCAGATTGCCTTCAGGATACAACTCGATCTCTTCCACGGGGAGGTGTTCGGGCAGTTTTGTCCTGCCGGGATGTACAGCGCCGGATTTCCTGCGGACATACTCCACCTTTTGGGTGAGTTCTTCCTGTAGGACCTGCTGTACTTCGGCTGTGGTTTCAAAAGGCAGACTCAGCTGGTCAGGGGACTCAAAGCGCTCCCGCTTCTGACCGAAGAGCATCTTTTGAAACTTGGCAAGAATCCCCTCCAGCTTTTCGATGCGCTGATCCCGCTCGCCCAGTAGGGCGATGAGTTCGGCAGTGGAGAGCTGGTCTAGGGGTTTGTTCATGCACCGAAAATAACACCCCGAAAGAAGCGGTCAAAGCATTAGTTTCCCACACCACCTGTGGATAAACAGTCCCCCGAGAATGATTATTGTCTTAACTCATAAAATACTGCCACGGTATCCTCAGAGCCTGTTCCCTTCCCCAAAACCTGAACCCCGGTCGATAAAAAAGGAGTAAAAATCCTGAAAAAAATCCTCAGGGTCGGGTAAATCTGGGAAGCTGACGGGATTCCAGAATCCTGATGCCCTCGACCATCAGCACCAGTGAACTCCAGGGGAGTTTGCCGCCAGCCTCCATTCCCTCGGGTGGCCGGAAGGTACCTTTTTCCAGCCGCTTGTAGTAGATCACCAGTCCGCCGGCTTCCCAGTGGAGCAGCTTGACCAGGGTTCGGCTGCGGTTCAGGAAGATGTACACTTCCCCGGACAGCGGATCCCGGTCCAGTGAATTGCGGACCAGACCGCAAAGCCCGTCAAAGCCTTTGCGCATGTCCACCGCCCCGCCGAAAAGAAAGAACCGGTGCGAAGATCCTAAGGCAAACATCTTACAGCTTGACCAGTAGCTCAAGTAGTGACAGATCCTGGATCCCCCGAATCCTTACACCATTGGGATAGACTACCTCAAGATCGCCAGAAGGCAAAGAAGGGCTCACTTCAGTGAAACCGGATGAGACAGCCGTAGCTCCAGCTCCTACTTTTCGGTACCAGTAGGAGAAGGTGGGCAGCTTGATATTCTCCCGCAGACAAAAGTCACGTTGGGTCAGACCACTGGATTTGAAGGAAGCTACCATCGCCTCCATTTCTTGTTGACTCGCTCTTTTCATAAGTTTGTTTTTGAAGCAAAATTAGCTGGTCAATGGAGGCTGAAAAATATGCAGTTGCTCGGGTGGATACTACTATTCTGAGAATTGTAATGGGTTATTATGTAAGCTTTCTTTTTTGCTGGGTTGTTTTTGTCATGTTTATTTCCTTAGGAAACAGCTAGTGCTATGCAGATAAAATATGTTTTCCCTTTTCTGCTAGCTGGATTGATCATGATTGGTGCTTGGATTGGTTTCTCTAGGTATACCACAAAGCAGGAATTGCAATCAACCTACAGTTCTATTCCTTCAATCATGTTGACTTCAACAGATGGTGATTCTGTAAATTTGAAAACCGAAGGTGATTCTGTCCCTTCTGTCCTAATCTACTTCAATTCCACCTGCCCGATCTGTCAGTCTGAGGCGGAGTTGATTGAAAGAACTTTTAAAGCGGACACGCTGCCCCGATTTTTATGGGTTTCCTCTGAATCGGTGGAGGAAGTTAAAAATTTTGCGGCACACTATAGCCTTGATAGTTTGGATACGCACCGCTTTTATTCTGACACCCTTTTTAGACTGGCCTCTGCCTTTCGATTGACTGGAGTCCCCGCTACCTTTGTCTATGATGCCGAGGGGAATCTGTTGGACTATACCTTGGGTGCGGTATCGATGTCAGACTTGACCCTTTCCATCCAAAAGGCCCATGATCGCTCCAGATAAGATTCCTGTGATCTTGCAGCAGGCGAGTTCTGACTGTGGAGTGGCCTGCTTGGCTTCGGTGATTCGGTGTTTTGGAGGCGAGCGGTCGATAGAGTACCTGCGTCACTTGAGCGGCACAGCCATTCAGGGCACGACGGTATTGGGTTTGGTGGAGGCAGCCCGGCAGCTGGGTCTGGAAGGTGACGCTTTTCGGGTAAAGGAGATCAGGTACCTGGATGAGCTGGAGTTTCCTGTCATTCTTCATGTTGTGATCGATCAGAAGTTTAGCCACTTTGTGGTTTGCTATGGTAAAAAAGGTGAGCAGTATCAGCTGATGGATCCGGCTTTGGGAGCTCGCTGGATTACGGAGGTGGAGCTTTTGGAGATCTGGCAAAGCAGTACGTTGATTTTGATCCGCCCCGGTTTCGAATTTGAGACCTCGGAAAGTAGCCGTCAGAAAAAGCGGAAATGGATTCTGGATCTGGTCCGTCCGGATTTACCGATTTTGTTGATTTCGGGTTTTCTTGGTTTGGTCACCACGATCTTGGGGCTGGCGGTAGCGGTATTTTCCCAAAAACTCATCGATGAGTTTCTGCCCAATCAGGCCTGGCAAAAGCTGGCTCTGGGTCTGGTACTGCTTTTTGTCCTCTTGATCGGAAGATCGGTGCTCAGCTACCTGCGTGCTTCCATTTTGGTGCGTCAAAGCAAAGAATTGAATCTCCGACTGATCAGCGGATTTTTTGAGCAATTGCTGGGATTGCCCAAGGTGTTTTTTGATTCCAGAAAAGTCGGGGATATCACCTCCCGGATGAATGATTCCCGCCGCATTCAGCGGGCGGTGTCGGTCTTGACCACAGAACTGATGGTGGACTCCTTTGTGGTCATCGTGTGCACGGTTTCGATTTTCCTGTACTCTTGGGAGATTGGATGTTGGGTTGCTGTTTTTCTCCCCGTTTATTTTCTTCTGGTTTACCGATACCACAGGCCGATTCAAAAGGGTCAGAAAGCAGTGATGATGAGTTATTCGGGTTCGGAATCGGATTTCATCGATACGCTCACTGGCATAGGAGCCGTCAAGGGAGAATCCAAAGAGGGGCTGTTTTTGAAAGCTAATCAAAGTGCCTACCGACGATTTCAGGATGAAGCTTTTGCCTTAGGACAGGTCAACAATCGCTTGGGCTTGGTATCCCAACTGGCGGGTGTGGTGTTTTTGGTTTCTGTTTTGGGCACTTGCTGCTATTTGGTGGCACAAAATCAACTAGAGTTGGGAGTCTTGGTGGCAATCAGCGGAATGCTGGGAATGCTGGTTCCGGCAGTGAACAAACTGGCCCTTGCCAATCTTCAAATTCAGGAGGCAACGATCGCAGGGGATAGACTTTATGAATTTGTACAGGTAAACAAGGAGCAGGTAGAAGACGGGGAGGAGATTCCTGAGACGGTAACCCGGATTCAGGTGGAGAACTTGAGTTTCCGCTTTGCAGGTAGAAAACTACTCTTTGACGGGCTAACTTTTGAACTGAAGCAAGGGAAATTGAGCGTGCTGTTGGGCGAATCAGGGGGTGGTAAAAGTACACTCTTGCAAGTTTTGATGGGTTTTTATCCCCCCGAATCGGGATCTATCCTGATCAATGAGGATAGGTCCATGAAAGCTATTTCTAAAAACAACTGGCGTGAACAGGTGGGATATGTGCCTCAGGAGATTAAGATTTTCAACGGGAGTCTGGGGTTTAACCTCAGCTTGGATCCCAATCCGGCTTGTTTTGAACAGGTGGTTCGACGATGTCAGGAGTTGGGATTGCATGAGTTTTTCGAGCGGATGCCACAGGGCTATTTTACTCAGGTGGGAGAAGAAGGAGTAAATCTATCGGGAGGCCAAAAGCAGCTGGTAGGCATTGCCAGGGCTTTGATCAAACGTCCTAAGGCACTTTTTCTGGATGAATTCACCGGAGCCATGGATCGGATAACTGAGCAGAAAATGCTAGACTTGATCCTGAAGGTGAAGAAAGAGATTCCTGTTTTGGTAGTCACACACCGCATCCGACCTGCCCTGCTTGCTGACGAAGTGATGATTTTGGATCAGGGTAAACTGGTGGAGGTGGGTACGCCCGACCTATTGGCTCAGGGAGATAACCTGCTTTCGGGAAGTCTTAGGGATTTAGTGAAGGGCTGAGTCAGCAGGAACGGGCTGTCTAGTAGGCAGTTTGCAGTGTTCAGTAGGCAGTATTGTTGAATTCAGTTGGTAGTGAGAAGCTTGTAGTCCTTTCAATAATCTGTGCAAATCTGTGTAGTCTGTGAGCAATTTTTTTAGGCAGAAGGCCCATGTTTCAGCTATTCTCAATACAGGAATCAGAAGTTTCATTTTTTTGAGGCTAGGGACTCCGCCCAGTTCCTTAACAAGTGGTATTAAATTTATCGTTTGATTTTGCCAAGAATTGAAAATAATTCAAAAATAGTTGATATTCGATTGGTTATTTTGTTAGTTTAAACTATTGCAAAATAAACTAAGGAATATGGGGGGGGGGGAGACCTAAGAATTCAAAAGAATATTCCGAAAAAATCCGTTTTTCAGATTGTATTATTCCAAGAATCGGAAGTTTCTGATCCTAAGTGATTTGGAAGTGTGGAACTGATTTTTTAAAATCAACCATTCTTTTAATTATTTCTAACAATTAACTAGTAACTACTATGAAAAAGTTGAAAATTTTATCAATTGTATTGTGCCTTGGATTCGTAGGAATTCTGGGAATTGACTTGTCCGGTTCCACCAATCAGGAATCGGTTTTAGGGTCTTTAATGACTACTTCATTTGCTCAAGCTTCTGTTGGAGGGGACGGGACAGAACCCTGTCCTCCTTGTGGGCCATTGATGAGTAATGCATCTGGTACCCTTTATTGTTGCGCTGATACCAATAGCGACTACTGCCCTGCGGCTAGATGTTAGGTTTACAAGCAACAAGCTGTCTCATACTTGCATCTGAGACAGCTTGTACTTCTGAAATAAAATAAAAACTCTTTTAAACGAAATCCATGAGATTTAACAACTTTATATTTATCCCCGTAGTTTTTCTTGTTTTTTGTAAGCCTAAAGTACAAAAAGAGGTCCTTACCTATACTACAATTTCACAAAATTTGCCTAAGGCTGATGATGTAATCGATTTTGATAATTATTTTGAAATCACTGAAATTATTGCATTAGAGACGAATGATTCATCAATTATTGACTTTGTACATAAAGTTTTAATAGATGAATATTTATTTTTAAAGGGTAGTGGTGCAATTTTTAAGTTTGATAAAACTGGAAAATTCATTTCTAAGATTGAAAAAGGTAAGGATGGGCCTGATGGTTTTATAAATTTAACGGATGTTGTTTTAATGCCGGATCAAAATCGAATTTGGGTATATGATTCTAATCAAAGGAATTTACTTCAATTTGATTATGATTTTGATTTTGAGATAAATTATAAATTAGGTTTTCCTCTTTTTGGTATAGAAAAAAGTGATGACCGTTTATTGGGTACACCTGGGTACATGATGTCTATAGATAAGCCGAGAGCTTTGATTAATTTTTCAGGTGAAAACTTGGCCATTGGGTATTCTTTGGAAAACTCTTTTCTTCCGTTTGAAATAGAAAAATCTAAATACTTGCACATAAATAGAGATGATTACTTTTCAATATTAAATCAAAACGAATTTAACTTTGTTAATTCTTTTAATGATACAATTTATTCTATCAATAAATATGGTGTGCCTACTATCGAATACTATATTGATTTTCAGGACAAAAAAGTATTAAATGAGGATTTGATCAATAGAGGGTTTTCTACCATTGTGGATGTATTTACCTATATTAATTCAACAAACAAATCTTTTAATATAGGTAATGTTTTTCAAAGTAAATCGTTTCTCACATTTCGTTTTTTTAATTCAGGCAAACCTTATTTGTCAATTTACAATAAAGATGATAAGAGTCTTGTTTCAGGAGGCCGAATTAAGTTTAACTTAAATGGTAGTGAATTTTTCGTTGACTTTGAGGAGGAAATGAGGATCGGATCACTCGGTGAAGGAATTGGATATATTTCTCTTCCACTAGAAAGTGGATTTCTTTCCGAATTAGATGAATTCGCTCAATTAAATGAAAGTGATAACCCCCTAATTTTAATATTTCATGAAAAATAGGTTTTTTGCAGTGTTTTTAATCTTTTTTTCTTGTTCTGAAAAAGTTGATTCTGATAATTTTTCTAGTAAAAGTGTAGATATACTATCAGAAATAGTTTCCGATAGGTTTTATGATGAGGACTTCTTTTTATCCTTTGAAAAAGTGTTTTCGGAAAAAGCAACTGGCTTTTTATTTATTTTGCCAAGTTCTTCCTGTTTTAATTGTTTTGATTATTTGATAGATCAATTGGCCGAGTTTATCAGAAAAAATCCTTCAAATCAGATTATTGTAGTAAAAAGCGAAAATATTAAGGATAGGCAAATAATATATGCTTTAAGAAGAGTTGTAAATAAAGATAATGTTCAAATCTTTAATAATATTGAAATAGATTATATTAACCAGCATGAATTTTATCCAAAATTGGGCCATATTAAAAATGGGAATTTATCTTGTATAGCTGTTTTCGAACAAGGAAATGACAGTAAGGTTCGAAATTATTTTAAATTTATTGATCTTATGGTAAAGTAAAGTAATTCAATTTCTTCAATATTTCTTCGCTCTTTTATTTATTCCTTATAAAAAAAGTCCGGTCCAGAGCTTTCAATTCTGGTAAAAACCCACTTTCGGAAAGTTTGAGGGATTTAGTGAGGGGCTGAGTCAGCAGGAACCGGCTTTTCGGTAGGCAGTAGGCAGTTTGCAGTCCTGCTAACTATCGGGAGCAGGGTTCAGTGTTCAAGTTGAAGCTTGTAGTCCAGTATATTATCTGTGCAAATCTGAGAAATCTGTGAGCAATTATAGATTTAAACAGGCTGTAATTGATCTATTACGGTCTGAAAAATAGAAATAAATTTGAGTAGTTAGTCCTGCTTTAATTCAGTTTTTAAGCTATTCCTTTTAATTCACCAAAACAATATCCTGCCTTTTCTGCTTTTTTGTCTTACATATCCACCAATGAAATCTCTTATACCGATCCTCCTCGTTTTTACACTTTTTACCAGCTGCGCTTTCAAATCCATCACCCGGACCAAGGACCTGACTTATCTAGAGTCTTCATCCGATCTGCCTGAAAAGCAGCTCAATATTTTTGCTCCCAAAAAAGCCCAAAATGCTCCCGTGTTGATCTTTATTCATGGAGGAAGCTGGAATAAGGGAAGGAAGGAAATCTATGATTTTATGGGAAGTCGACTTGCCCGAAGAGGAGTGGTCACGGTAATCATCGATTATCCTTTGGCACCGGATTATCTGGTTCCTGCCATGGAGAAGGCCAGCGCAAGGTCTGTCCAATGGGTGCAGGAAAATATTGCCAATTATGGTGGTGACCCCGATCAAATTTACGTTTCGGGTCATTCGGCAGGAGGTCATTTGGCTGCTCTGGTCGCCATCAAGGAAGAACCTTGGCAAGAATTGGGTATCCAAAATCCTTTGAAGGGTGCTATTCTGAACGACCCGGCGGGATTGGATTGGTATTGGTTTCTGACTGAGCGAAAGGAAAAATACAATGCGGAAGACAACTACGATGCTTTTACGGACAAGCCTGAGGTGTGGAAGGAATATTCTCCGATTTACTTCCTGGGTGGAAAAGAGATTCCTTTACTGCTTATGGAAGGAGAAAAAACCTATCCCGGGATTCGATTGACAGTGGAGCGGTTTATAAAGGAAGCGGAAGAAAAAGGCACGGACTTGACCTACTCCTTTTACCCCAAAACCAAGCATATTCCCATGATTACTCAGTATTTTTGGACTTGGAGCAAGGGATACAAGGATGTCTTGGGTTTTGTGAAAAAAGAATAGAACACGGACCACGGCCCACTGTCCACTTCGCTTTGGAATAATACTTCTCACTTTTTCTGTTTGGTATTGGAAACAAAGCACCTAATCACAAAGAATATTCAACCGGAAGTCCTTGATCTCGGCCCTTAGCTGATCCAACGACTGAGAAACTCCAAAAAGGGCTCCTTGTAATTATCCCCCACTGAGATTTGATGATTCCCGATAATTACTGTGTTTTTGGCAATAGAGTCAATGTGGTCCAATGCTATGATATGCGAGCGATGCACCCGCATAAACTTATCCGAAGGAAGTAGCTCCTCCATATTTTTCATACTGGTCAGGGAAAGAAGCGGATTGGGCTTTGACTTCAGATGAACCTTGACATAGTCTTTGTAGGCTTCCACGTGCGTAATATCCTTCAGCATCACTTTGACCAGCTGGTATTCCACTTTGAGAAAAATATATTCCGGCTGCGCCTCGGATTCCTTTCTAGGCTGGAATTCTGAGTTTTGTTTTACTTTTTCGAAGTATTGATAGGCCTTGGTAGCCGCTGCCAGAAAGTCCTCATAGCTATAGGGTTTGAGCAGGTAGTCCAGCGCCTCAACCTTGTAGCCCTCGATGGCAAACTGATGGTAGGCCGTGCAAAAAATGATTCGGGTTTTGTCGGAATTCTTTTTTCCATCCAGGATTCTCGCCAGCTCCATTCCCGAGAGATCCGGCATCTGAATATCCATAAAGATCAGTTGAACTTCATTTTGGTTGACAAATCCCAAAGCTTCTATTCCGTTGGAAAACTCTCCGATCAGATCCAAAAAGGAGGTCTGCTTGATGAATTTGGTTAGCAGACTGAGTGCCAGGGGTTCGTCATCTACAGCTATGCATTTGATCTTCATGACAAGTCGATGGTCAGATTTACCCAATACTCCTGTTTTGCTTCGTCTTTGCCAAATTTCAGCCGATGTTTTTCGGGATAGATCAGGCTTAATCTCCGCTGGGTATTGGTCAGTCCGATGCCATTTTCATGCGCTTCGGGGCTATCCGGATTGACGGGAAAGATTTGGTTTCGTGTTTCAAAAAAGAGGGTTTTGCCCATGATTTCCACTTTGACCACGATTTCGCTTTCCTTTTGAGAGCTGATGCCGTGCTTGAAGCAGTTTTCCAGAAAGGGAAGCAGCAGCATGGGAGCGATGATCAGGTCGTCCTTGGGCTCGTCGATCTGAATGTTCAGGCTCACTTTGGAAGAAAGCCTCATTTTCATCAGTTCGATGTAATCCTGGATAAAATTCAACTCTTTGGAGAGTAGCGTTTCGTTTTTTTGATTTTCGTAAAGTACATAGCGCATCATCCGGGAGAGTTTGAGCAGGGCCTCCTGAGCCTTACTTACTTCCAGATTGGTCAGGGCATAAATATTATTTAGGGTATTGAAGAAAAAGTGGGGGTTGATCTGTGCCTTGAGGTAGGATAGTTCGGTATTGATCCGCTGTCGGTCCATTTCTCTTCTTAGCGCCTCGTCTTTTTGATATTTTGTAACCAGAGCAACTGATGTACTCAAGCCTATTGAAATAACGAAGAGTAAAAGCTGAAAAACATCTCCCGGGAGCCATCTTCTTGACGGGTCATAAGGTTTGTCAGGATTAAAAACCATATGCATGGCTTTTCCATAGCCGATGAACTGCTCGAAATAGACGATCAGTCCATAAAACAACACGGCTCCCAAAAGGACCATCAGAAGATAGAGGTAGTTTTTTCCTTTAAGTAGAATCTTTGGAACTAGGATTGAAGAGTTGGAGTAAAAAATTGTGATCAGGATTCCGACAAGAAAGACCTGCTTCATCCAGAATTGATAGGGAAGCTGGATTTCCCCCATTCTCCAAGAAAGCGGAGAAAGCAGCAGAAGAACTACCACCAGCATAATCCATCCTAGCAAGTGGACTAGTAGGGAGAGGTTTTTATTGGGAATCAGATTTGGCATTGAGTTGATTTTCAGTATCCAAACTAAGGTAATTTCTATTTCTCCCTCAAATCAAATCTACCAAACTACCCTTTCTCCCCATGAAACTCCAATTTTTTGGGATTAAGCCTCCTTTTCTGAAAAGGTGGCGTTTCATCCCCTTATAGGTTGGGTTTGTCGATAAAAGGGGCAGGGCGGTCTATTACATTTTTCCAGCCTGAACATTGCCTCGACCTTTGGGGTACTAATAGGCGAATACCTTGTTTGAAAACAAAACCATGAATAAACTACTCAATCTAGTACTTGCATTTTTGATCCTGGGAGCGGGACAATCCCTTGCTCAGGACAATCCGGAAAAGAAAACAGCCGGAAGAATTATCGGGGTGGCAAAGGATCTCAAATCCGGAGAACCCGTAGGCTACGCAACCGCAGCTTTATATAAAATCGGAACCGACGTCAGTACTTCCGGCGCAGTGGCTGATGGAGATGGCGTATTTTACATTACCGGGTATGACCTAGGGGAATATGAGCTTCAGGTTACTTTCCTCGGATATGAAACTGCCAAAAGGGTGGTCAACATCAACTCCCTAAACTCTGAAATAAATTTGGGAGAAATCGGAATGAGTGACGAAGGGGTCGCTTTGGAAGAAGTGACCGTTCAAGGTCAGCGTGAATTGATCGAAGAAAGAGTGGACCGAACTATCTATAAAGCCGAAAACGACCGAACAACTGCCGGTGGGGATGCCACTGACGTATTGAGAAGGGTTCCAATGCTCTCTGTGGATTTGGACGGAAATGTGTCCATGAGAGGTAGCTCCAATATTTTGGTTCTGATCGACAACAGGCCTTCGGCGATCGCTGCTTCATCTATCGCGGATGCGCTTCGTCAGATTCCTGCAGACGAAATCAAAGCAGTTGAAGTGATCACCTCTCCTTCGGCTCGATTTGACGCGGAAGGTACCTCCGGTGTCATCAATATCGTGACCAAAAAGAATAATCTTCAAGGACTCACCCTCAATATCAACTCCGGCTTCGGTTTGAGAGGATCCAATTTGGGTCTTCAGGGGAGTGCGAGAACAGGAAAGTTTGGCTTCTCACTTGGAGGATTTGGCAGATCTGGATACAATATCCTTGGGGGATTTGACAATCAGCAGATCACAAACAATCAGGACGGAACAGTATCTAAAACCCTTCAATCCGCAGAGACGGAAAGAAGAGATCTTTTTGGACGATATAATTTCGGTGTGGATTACGAGATCGATCAATACAACTTCATCACTGGTACGGTCAATTTCGGAGTGAGAAATTCTAAAAATTGGCAAAATGACTTCCTTACTCAGAATTTCCTGGACGATGTACTCAGAGGAGAACAATTGAGAGCTACGAATTCGCTTGACAACTCCAATTCTGTAGATGTAAGCTTAAACTATACCAGAACTTACGAGAAAAAAGGGAGAGAATTGAGCTTTTTGACGCTATACTCTGTAAACGATCGGGAAAACTCTTTTACCAATACCCTTTTTGAAGAAAATCAAACGGATGTCTTGTCCAGATTGAGAAACGTAAACCCAAGCAAAAACGAGGAGTTTACCGTGCAGATTGATTACGTCACTCCTTTGGATCAAAAAGGAAATCAAATTTTGGAATACGGAGCTAAGAATATCCTGAGAAAAGCCTATTCGGACTTCTCTTACTTCGCAGCTCAGGGTGCCGAGGGAGAGTTTGTGCAGCTGGAAGATCCTAGTCTGAGCAATGAATTTAGCTACGATCAAAATGTAACAGCTGGGTATTTGTCTTACACCTTCCCTTTATTGAAAAACTATACCCTGAAAACCGGTCTTCGCTACGAATACACGATGATCAATGCGGATTTCAAAACGGAATTTGAAGCAGAGATTCCTTCTTATGGTACTTTGGTGCCCAGCATCAACGCCAGCCGAAAGCTGAAAAATGGAAACATGATTAAGGCTGCGTATAACAGAAGAATTCAAAGACCTTCTCTTCGATTCCTTAATCCGAACATTGAAGCAGTCAACCCACAGCTGATCACTCAAGGTAATCCTGAGTTGGAGCCGGAATTGACCGACAATTATGAATTGGGCTATAGTACCTTTATCAAGAACACAACGATCAACTTCACAGGGTTCTTTAGAAATACGACAGGTTCTATCCAACCCATCCGAACCACTCAAAACGACGGAATCATCTTCACCACCTACGAAAACGTAGGTCAGGAGCAAGCTGTCGGTACAAACATTTTCTTCAACATCAACATCAATAATAAATTCTCTCTGAACGGGGGAGGTGACTTGTACTACGCCATGTTGGATAATGGACTCACCGATCCTCAGTTTGCAGCGCAAAATGAAGGTTTTGTGATCTCTGGTAGGTTGTTTGGTAATTACACTTTACCTAAGAACTGGCAAGTACAACTGTTCTCTTTCGCCAGAGGCAGGAGAGTAGAGCTTCAAGGTACCTCGGGAGGCTTCGCAGTCTATGGACTGAGCTTCAATAAGCAATTCAACGAGAAAAGAGGTTCTATTGGCTTCGGTGCTGAAAACTTCCTCGCTAAGGAATTTGTCTTCCGAAACGAAATCATCACTCCGACCATCATTCAAAACAGCACGAATGCGATCCGAAACATGAACTTCAAGATCAACTTCAACTACAGAATCGGAAAGCTCAGCATGGATCAAAGACCAAGACGAAGAAAGTCCATCAACAACGATGACCTCAAAGACGGAGGAGGTGATGGAGGTATGGAAAATGGAGGAGGAGCTCCGGTGAGAAACAGATAAATAAATCAGATTCAAGGGACCTTCTGAGCTAAAAAGAGGGTTTCCTCCTGAATCCAAAGATCAAGAATAATGGGAGGTTTTTTCTCCTATTAAATCCAACTAGATCAGACTACCGCATTAAAACCCGGAACTGACCATTCCGGTTTTTTCCCACAAATGATAGATAGATTGGGTAACAAAAATGCCAGGCTTCGTAAGCTTGGTTTTTTTGTTATATCCGATGAGGAACAAGAAGATTTAAACTGATATTCTCATAACTCAGGTCCCATTCATTATCAAAACCAGCTCATTTTCTCCTCAATTTTTTCATTTGTCATCCAAATTGTAGACTTATCTGAATTGATGGTATGAAAATTGGTAAGTGTAGAGGAGGAAATCCAAATTAATCGCATCACCCTATGTTCGTTTTGAAAAGTTTTCCGAATGGCGAGCGAAATCCTAAGCCCTTAACCTAAAAAGAAATCTACAAATGAATTCATCCATCAAATTGAAGAAATTGAATGATTCTTATGTTTCTCTTTTTCAGCTACTTGTCCTGACCTTCTTTTCCTTACTGACTTTTTCCTGTACTCCTGAGAAAAAACTGATCATTCCGCAAGAGCCAACCATTTGGGTAGTTTCTGAGATCTATGTACCCAATGAGGAAAAATTTAATGGGATGGTAGGTTATAAAATTATTCCTGTCAATCCAGGGAATATCAATGCCAGACCCACCTGGAAATTGGATCACAAAGGGAAGTACGAAGTAGGTCAAAAAGTTGATTTTTCCCCGGTTTTAGAAACCAAAACTGCGAGCAAATAAAAAGCACCTTTAGAATCTATTCCGAATAACCCTAATCTGATTTTGATTTTAAAAGAAGCATAAATGAAAAAGCCCGGTCAACCGGGCTTCTTCATTTTTAGGATCTGTAGAGGACCTTGTTGATCGCTTCCACGGTTCTTTTCACATTGGGAAGAGTCGCGTCGATATAGGTTGGAGAGTAACTCAATGGGATATCCATAGAATTGACCCGAATGACTGGAGAATCAAGATAATCAAAGGCATATCTCTGGAAATGGTAAGTCAATTCAGAAGAAATGGCAGCAATTGGATTTGCCTCTTCCACGATAACAGCTCTGTTGGTCTTTTTCAATGATTCCACGCAGGTTGCATAATCGATGGGGCGTACCGTTCTCAAGTCGATCACATCGCACTCGATGCCCTCTTTGGCCATTTCCTCGGCCGCTTCGAGAGCTACTTTCATCATTTTTCCTAAGGAAATTAGTGTGACATCCTTTCCTTTTCTCTTTACATCAGCTACTCCGATGGGAAGAAGATATTCTGACTCAGGTACTTCACCTTTGTCGGAATACATCAACTCGGATTCCATAAAGATAACCGGATCCGGATCACGGATTGCGGCTTTGAGCAAGCCTTTCGCATCGTAAGGGTTGGAAGGAACGATCACTTTCAGTCCTGGAGTATTTGCAAACCAATTCTCAAAGTTAGAAGAGTGAGTAGCTCCGAGCTGTCCGGCATTTCCTGTAGGACCACGGAAAACCACAGGTACTGAATAGGCTCCTCCGGACATAGAATACATCTTGGCTGCTGAATTGATGATCTGATCTATAGCTACCAAAGAGAAATTGAATGTCATGAACTCAATGATGGGCTTCAGGCCGTTCATCGCAGCACCTACTCCCAAGCCGGCAAAGCCCAATTCGGAAATTGGGGTGTCATAAATTCGGTCAGGTCCGAACTCATCGAGCATTCCTTGGGATACCTTGTAGGCGCCGTTGTATTCGGCCACCTCTTCACCCATTAAAAAAACGTTCTTATCACGTCTCATTTCTTCGGACATCGCCTCTCTCAAAGCTTCCCTGAATTGTATTTCTCTCATGATTTAAAGACAAAATTTTGGCTCGTAAAAATAGGAAGGAATCGGGCATTTGCAAAAGTTGCCCGTTTCTTTGTCCAGGTGGATTTTACCCCAGATAGACGGTCTTGGTATTGACAAATTCAAGAATACCCTGACGGCTTAGCTCTCTGCCGTAGCCGGAGTTTTTGATTCCCCCAAAGGGAAGCCAAGGATGACTGGCTACCATGGAGTTGATGAATACCGCTCCGCTTTCTATGGACCGGCTCATTCGCTCGGCACGATCGGAATCCTTGGTCCAAACGGACGAACCGAGTCCAAAATCTGTTGCATTGGCGATCTGTGCTGCTTCTTCTTCACTTTCAAAGGAAAAGAAGGAAGCCACAGGTCCAAACATCTCCTCCAGAAACGCAGGGGAGTTTTTTGGGATATCAGTGATTAGGGTGGGTTTGAAAAATGGAGATCCCTGCTCCGGTTTTTCTCCACCAAAAGGAATTGTTCCTCCGAGAAGTCGAGTCTTTTTTACCTGTTCGAATAGCTCCATAGCCAAATCAGGCCTTGCCATGCAAGCATAATCCGAATTCTCGTCCAGTGGATCACCTTCTTTGAGTTGGCTCAAACGCTCTTGGAATCCCTCTACAAACTGAGTATAGACGGAATGCTCGATCAAAAATCGCTTGGCAGCTATGCAACTCTGCCCAAAATTGATCATCCGGGCTTTGACAGCAGTTTCCACAGCTTGATCGATATCTGCGTCCGCAAAAACTATAAAAGGATCACTGCCTCCCAACTCTAGCAAGGTCTTCTTCAGCCCCTTGCCAGCAGCCGCAGCAATTGCCCGTCCTGCAGGTTCGCTTCCTGTGAGGGAAACCGCGCGAATTTGAGGCTCTTGGATAAGGTCAAGTGTGACATCCGAACTAATCAGAAGAGATTGAAAAAGGCCTTTGGGAAAGCCGGCCTTTTCAAACACCTCCTGAATAGCCAAAGCGCATTGCGGTACATTTGAGGCATGCTTCAGGACTCCGGCATTGCCTGCCATCAGGGTAGGGGCAGCAAATCGGAATACTTGCCAAAAAGGAAAGTTCCAGGGCATCACCGCAAGGATGACCCCTAAAGGCTGATGAATAACTTTGGCCTTTTTCCCATCAGGAAGGGCTATAGGTTCATCCTGCAGAAAATCTTCTGCATGCTCCGCATAATAGTCGCAAACCCATGCGCATTTTTCAATTTCCGCTAGGGATTCTCGGATTACTTTTCCCATTTCCAGGGAAATCAGACGGGCATAGTGTTCTTTTTCACTTCGGAGTTGTTCTCCTGCTTTTTTCATCAAAACAGCCCTCTCTGACAATGAGGTTTGCCTCCATGCCTTAAAAGACTCTTGGGCCTGAACTACACGTTCTTTGGCTTCTTCCTGACTAAGGGGTACAAATTCTTTTAAAAGTTGGTTGGTAAAAGGGTTAACTGATTTGATCAAATTCATTTTTCGATGGGTTTGCCTGCTTCTTTCCAGGCGGTAATTCCGCCCTCAAGCATATACACATGTTTAAATCCCGCATTTTGCATCAAGTCAGCAGCTTTACGGGTACGGCTTCCCGAACGGCAATACAAGAGATAGGTTTTCTTTTTGTCGAGTTTGTCAATCTCCTCAGCGAAGGTTTCACCTAGGAAATTGATGTTCAAGGCGCCCTCAAGGTGACCTTCGGATACCTCTTCGGGTGTTCGGACATCTACAATTCTGGCCTTCTTTTTTGCGGACATTTTTTCGAATTTTTCTATGGAAATCACCTGAATAGAGTCCTGAAGGGCTGTCTGTGCAGAAGCAGAGAAGACCAGAAGAAATAAGAATAAGGCGGGGAAAATAAATTTCGTTTTCATAGTAATATTGGTTTTATAACTTTTTGCTTGGTTAATCTTAAATAGGAAATGTCTTTTGGGGTGATTTTGGGTTTGTTCAAAGCTTCTACTTTTCTAAACAAAGAAAAAACAGAATTTTGAATTACACTTGACCTTAAATCTACTCAAAATGCCCCAAAAGATCGGCTTGATTTCTGACTCGCACAGTTACATTGATCACAAAACGCTTGAATATCTTCAAAATGTAGACGAGATATGGCATGCGGGGGATGTTGGTGATCTTCAAGTGATCGATAGCCTGCCCAAAGGAATTCCTGTGAGAGGGGTTTTTGGAAATATCGATGATCAGGAGGTTCAGGAACGCTTTCCGGAGTGGAATGAATTTACGCTGGAGGGAGTCAAAGTATTGATGACGCATATCGGAGGGAAGCCGCCTCGGTATGCAAAAGGAGTGAAAATCCGAATCAGGGAGTCCAAGGCCCAAGTATTAATCTGCGGGCATTCCCATATTTGCAAAGTAGAATTCGACCGGGAGCTCAATTGCCTCTACATGAACCCGGGAGCCATAGGGCAGCAGGGATTTCATCAGACGAGAACTATGCTGCTTTTTGACCTGGACCAGGGGAAAATCACCAATCTAAAAGTGGTGGAGTTGGGAAAAAGAGGGAGGGTTTAAAATAAAAAAAGCGGCTGTGGAGCCGCTTTTTATCTTCTCAAAGGAAGAAATTACTTGGAGAAAGAAGCCTTAAGCTCTTCGATGTCCACGTTTTTGATCACAGGCTTCGCACTCAACTGCTTGATTTTGATCACGCGAGCGTTCTGCCCCTGTCTTTTTCTTCTCAATTTTCTTTTTAGAGTAGTTACACCCATGGCCGTATATGTTTAAGTTTTTGGATTCGAAATGAGGCGCAAAGATAGGAAGACAATTCTTTTATGCCTAAAAATCCGGCAAATTATTCTTTGAGAAAATCCAGGATGCTCCGGCCTTTTGGGGATTTTTGGGTAAATTTGGGCCTAAATCACCAAAAAAGACATGCAAAAGCCCTCCCTTCCCAAAGGAACGCGAGACTTTGGAACCCTTCAAATGGGTCGAAGAAACTTCATTCTGGATACCATTAAAGAGACTTTTCAGCTGTTTGGCTATCAACAGATCGAAACTCCTGCTATGGAAAATCTGTCCACCCTTACCGGAAAGTACGGGGATGAGGGCGATCAGCTTTTATTCAAAATCCTTAATTCCGGGGATTTTGCCAAGGATGTCACCGAGGAAGACCTGAAAAACGGAAGCTCTGCCATTCTCCCTAAAGTTTCTGAAAAAGGACTTCGCTATGATCTGACGGTTCCTTTTGCCCGCTATGTGGTCATGAATCGCAATGAATTGGTTTTTCCCTTCAAGCGCTATCAAATCCAGCCGGTTTGGAGGGCAGATAGGCCACAAAAGGGCCGCTACAGAGAGTTTTATCAGTGTGATGCGGATGTGGTAGGTACGGACAGTTTGGTCTGCGAGGCAGAGATTATCCTGATGATCCGAAGAGTCTTCGCTAAGTTGGGGCTCAAATCCTACAGCATCAAGCTCAACAACCGAAAGATTCTCACAGGTATCGCTGAAGCTATAGGGGAAGCAGGAAAAGAAGGGCCTCTTTGTGTAGCAATTGACAAGCTGGACAAAATAGGTTGGGAAAAAGTGAAGGAGGAATTGTCCCAGAGGGGATTTGGAGCGGAATCGGTTCAGAAGCTTGTACCCTTGGTTAATTTGGAAGACGGGCTGGCGGAAAAGCTGGATTTTCTGCGTAAATTTCTAAAAAGCTCAGAAACTGGCCTTAAAGGGATTCAGGAAATAGAGGAAGCAATAGGGGTATTGAAGCAGATGGGTGAAGACCTTTCCCATGTGGATTTTGATGTTTTGTTGGCAAGAGGGCTTTCGTATTACACAGGGGCTATTTTTGAGGTGAAAGTACACGGTGTTTCTATAGGCTCGGTAAGTGGGGGAGGAAGATACGACGACCTTACTGGTGTTTTCGGCCTACCGGGGGTGTCCGGTGTTGGGTTTTCCTTCGGGGTAGATCGGATTTACGATGTTTTGGACGAATTGGGGCTATTTCCTGAAGAAAGTCTACAAGGGACTCGGCTGCTTTTAGCCTATTTTGATCAGAAGGGCTTTGACTATGCTCTGTCCATTTTGGGTAAGTTCAGAGCAGCAGGAATCAAAGCGGAAATCTATCCTGACCCCTCCAAGCTAAAAAAGCAACTGGAATATGCCTCCAAAAAAGAAATCCCCTTTGTGGGGATTTGCGGAGATGCAGAAATCAGTTCGAATACCTTGGCTGTGAAAAACTTAAAGACTGGAGATCAGCAAGCTTTCACGATTGATGAGGCATTGCAGACCTTGGTTTAATCCACTTCAAGAATTGCGGAAACAGGCAAATAAATCCCTTCTTTTAGGACAACAAAGTCAGCCCCTACTGCCCAAACGGTCGTGTGAACCTGGTAGGCGGTGCCATCTGCGCTTTCAAAAGTCAGATAGACTTTGGTTTGCAATAGATTGCCTAGGGTCTGGGAACGATGAAGAGCTGCCTCTCTCTGTTTTCGCAGGTCCGGAGAGGAAAGAACTTCTCTTTTCGAAAAGGTTAAATCGCGGATTGCTTCTTTTTCAATCCTGGTAATGGTTTTCATGGTCGAAGAGGTTAGGTTACTTTTTGTTTTACAGAATAATTCATCTAAAAGTTTGCTTAAATATTCTTATGATTGATATAAAAGGTAATTTTTTAGAATAAAATTCTGATTTTATGTATGAAAATAGAATATTCTATTATTCACTGCGGTAATTTCTGCTTATTGAAAAAGATATATTTGAAAAAAAATTAAGTGATATGTTTGATCTTATGGGTATAATGGGCAAAGTCAAAGAAGCCCAGGCAAAAATAAAAGAGGCTCAGGCCAAGTTGGTTCATCTGCGTGCAGAAGGAGAAGCAGGTGCCGGAATGGTCAAAGTGTGGGTGAATGGGGAGCGCAAAGTCCTGACCATAGAAATGGATGAATCTCTGCTCAGTCCAAATGACAAGGAGATGCTCAGTGACTTGATTGTAGCCGCTACCAACAAGGCCATGGAAGCCATTGAGGTGAAAATCAAAGAAGAAATGAAAGCTGCCACTCAAGGTATGCTTCCCAATATTCCCGGGATGGACTTTGGAAGCATGTTTGGTTAAGCAAGAAAAGTTTTTTGCAACTGGAATAAGGCTCCGAATAAACCTGGAGCAAACTTTCCCTCTTTATGAAAAAATCCGCGGTTGTTATTCTCAATTACAATGGAGAAAAGGTTTTGCCTACTTTCCTTCCCTCTGTATTGGCTCATAGCCAATCGGATATTTGGGTAATTGATAATAGCAGCACGGATTCTTCTCTTTCCTTTCTTGAGCATGAGTTTCCTCTGGTAAAACTCATCCGACTTACTTCGAATTTCGGGTTTGCCGGAGGGTACAATTGGGGACTCGAGTCGATAAAGGGACAATATGAATACCTAATTTTGCTCAATTCGGATGTGGAAGTGACTCCGAACTGGGACCAGGACCTGTTATCCTGGCTGGAAAGGAATCCAGAGTACTCCTGTGTTCAACCCAAAATTCTTTCTTGGTCCGACCGGGAGCGATTTGATTATGCGGGTGCTGGTGGAGGATTTTTGGATAGTTTGGGATATCCTTACTGCCGGGGGAGGATTTGGGATGTGCTGGAAACGGACCGGGGGCAATATGACGATTCAATCCAAGTGGATTGGGCATCAGGTGCCTGTATGGTTATTCGGGCTGAGGATTTTTTTGCGCAGCAAGGATTTGACGCTCATTTTTTTGCACATATGGAGGAGATTGATCTCTGCTGGAGACTTAGAAAGGCGGGAAGGAAAATAGGATATCATGGTGGGGTGAGAGTCTATCATCAGGGTGGGGCTACTCTTTCTCGTTCCAATCCCAAAAAACTATACTTGAATATCCGAAACAGTTTGAGCATGCTTTATAAAAATGAATCCAAAATCAGGTTTTGGATGCTGTTTTTTCTGAAAAGCATTTTGGAGACCCTCTCTTCAATCCAGTTTTATCTGCAAGGAAAAACAGAGGCGTCGAAGGCGATTTTCAATGGATATTCCGATTTTTTCAAAACAAGATCTCTATATCCATCCAGCCCCAAAAATCAAAAAGACCGGGAGATTTTCCGGTCTGGTCCAGTGCGCTTTGTCTTTTGGCACTTTTTTGTCTTGAAGAAAAAGACCTTTTCAGATCTTTAGTCGAAAAGCACAGGATTGTTCATCTTGCGGAAATATTTTCTGATTTTCATCATCATGGCCATCGAGACATAGACGATTACCGGTGAGCCTAAGGTGACAAATGAAGAGTAAATGAAAAATAAACGAATACTGTCAATGGGAAAATTGAGCTTCTCGCCGAGTCGGGAACATACACCGAAAGCTCTTTCTTCGAAGAATAGTTTTAATTTTTCCATGATTTGCGGTGGTTTAGTCGGTCAAAAATAGAACAAATGCTTGTCTTTCCAATAAGTAAACTTTATGTAAGAATGTTTTCATTCTTTGCAATTTTTCTTTGGCATTCAGCCTATTGCGACGAATCCTTGGCAAGAACTATGCCTGAAAGCAAGTATCTGAGTAATGCCCAGGTCAATCCTTACAAATTAAAATTAGAGGGTGACTCCCTTCGATTTGAGGTGATGGGTACGATTCCCATAGAATCAATAATGGCTATTCGCAATAGCAAACTTAGGCTTAATTTTTTGGCTCAGTCAAGAAACTTAGGCTTAGGAGATATTCCTTTAACAAGAGAGGGGACAGCTTTTCGTTTTGAGAAATCTTATTCCATTCTCTTCGAGGACTGGATGTTGGGTGCAAGTTTGGAGTTGCAGTTTGTCCAACAAAAGCGTTCCGGAGAGGAAGTATTGGAGAGAAAGACCTTGACCAAGGGCGTCTTGGCTCCTCAATTGATGGTCAAATTGGGGGAGGTCTATTCTGACGAACCTATTCCTGAGGTAGGGGCTTACATGCTTTCGGGACAGGCCGACAAGGATGCTGTGTCAAGGGAAGAGTTTGTCTTTTATTTTGATCCCGGACAGGCTCAAATCAAAAAAAATAGTGCCTATCAATCTTCGATAAAGGGACTGGATGACTTTCTTCAGAGGAATCCTTTGGTGCAGTCCCTGAAAATTACAGGATTGCAATCCCCAGAGTCTGCTGAGGGCAAGTCCAGTCAATTAGGAATGAGTAGGGCGGAGGCTTTTAAGAAAGATCTTGCAACCCGTCTTTCGGCTTTTCCTGATTCATTGATCAGGGTAGATTCCCGATGGAGCGATTGGTTTGATCTCAGATTACTTTTAAGGGATTATGAAGGGATTTCTACTCAGAGAAAGGACGAAATGTATGCTGTGCTGCTGAACCGAGAACCTTTTCAGGATCAATACGAGCGATTGATAAAAATTCCCGGCTTTTCTCAGGTGCAAAAAGACTTGTTTCCCAAGCTTAGGGCAGTAAAGATTGAGGTAGTGTCCAAACCTCGAAAGGGACTGGACATGGAACAAACCAGAAAGCTGAATGAAGCCTTGAAAAATACCACTTCAGGTTCTCTGTTGAGCTTTGAAGAATGGATTCAGGCAGCTGAGGCAACCAATAGTCTGGATGAAAAAGCAGTCATCTATTCCAAGATGACTGAGTATTTCCATTCCCCTTTACCTTACAATAATATGGCGGTAGTTCGGATGCGTCAGGCACAGCGTACTTTGGACTATGGCTCTAAAGAAATTCTGTGGGATGAAGCAGACCGATTGCTGGTCCAGGCTTATCGCGTAGAGGCAAATCCCTATGCCCTTCATAATCAAGGTCAGATATTAGCATTAAAAGGGAGCTATTGGGAGGCATACAAAAAGCTTTCTGATGCATCTGTAGGGGTTCAGAATAAAGATCTGATTCAGAAAAATGAAGCCCTGCGTGGCGCTTTGGATATTTTGAGAGGAGATTATAAGCTGGCAACGCTCCGATTTGATTATGAATTCAATGATCCAAAAGACTATTTCAATAAAGGCTTGGCTTATTATCTGATTGAGGATTATGCCGAAGCCAATGCGGCTTTTGAAGAATCGGTGATTTTGGGAAGAACTTTTGGATACGGCTATTATGGACTAGCCATGATAGCAGCAGGATCTGGACAGGCAGAGATTGCCTTGATCCATTTGAAGCGGGCGGTAGAGTCCAATCGTCAATTGGCCGAAAAAGCTTTTCAGGACCCTGTTTTTCAGGAATTGAGAGAAACTCAGGAGTTTTTTTCCGTTTTTAACTCCCACTAGGAAAAGAAAGAAAATTCTGCTTTTCAAGCTTCAGGGATTCATTTTGGTAGAAATTATAATCAAAGCCTTGTTTTTCAGGGGAATATTTTGGTTTTATTTTGATTTTGAACTTTTTAGTAAAGAAAAAAACGCCTTTTCCGAATAATTATTAGGGTTTTGGATTTGAAATTTGTTTTAGATTATTTAACATTGACGATTAAGAATTAACATTTAACCCAAAATTACTCTGCCTATGATCCTTATTACCTAGCAATTCCTACTCTCGCCTAGCATCGTCCGATGCACTCAAACCTACAGGTTATTTAATTCGCAGGTCCTACCCAGACCAGGTATAGTCGCAATAGAAGTCTAAAATTCAGACAGTTATCTATTGCTATTATTTTAAGAATAATCGCAAACGATTGCACAAACAATAAACAAACAAGTTTTTGAGATTAATCTTGTTACCCAATCTATCTACGTATATGAAAAAAGTTTACAAAATCCTAAGTGTGTGTCTCATGCTCTTAGTCCTATCCGCTGGTGCCGTCATGGCACAAAAAACAGTCACGGGTACGGTTCTTGACGAGTACGGAGTAGGTTTGCCGGGGGTTTCCATCCTGGTGAAAGGTACTACTACCGGTACTGCCACAGACATTGACGGGAAATATTTCCTCAATGTGCCAAATGACCAAGCGACTTTGGTCTTTTCTTTTATCGGTTACGCTGCTGTCGAACAAGTAGTCGGCGCGAGAAGTGTAATTGATGTAAGCATGCAACCTGATGAAAGAACCCTTACCGAATTGGTGGTAACGGGTTACTCCATTGACTCCAGAAGAGAAACAACCGGTGCGATTGCCACTGTCGATCCTAGAGATCTTCAGGTAATCCCTACTGGTAACGTGGAACAAACTCTCCAAGGTCGTGTATCCGGTGTGACCGTAATTACCAATGGTCAGCCAGGTACTTCTTCCATTATTCGTGTTCGTGGTTTCGGTGCCTTCGGTGGTAACGAACCTTTGTACATTGTGGACGGTCTTCCTACAGGTTCTACTGACTTCTTGAATCCGGATGATATCGAATCTACAACTGTATTGAAAGATGCGGCTGCAGCCTCTATCTACGGTGCTCGTGCTGCAAACGGCGTTATCGTTTACACCACTAAAAAAGGAGCTAGAAACAAAAAGCTTCGGGTGGATTATAACGGTATGTATGGTGTAACTGATCCAGGTACTGGATTGGATATGATGAATCCTCAGGATTATGCTACCTACACTTGGTTGGCAGAAACAAACACCGCAAGATTGCAGAATAGAGCTCCTCGGTATGGTCACCCTCAATTTGGTACAGGAACATCTCCAGTAATGCCATATTATCTGAGCTTAATCACCCAGGATCCTGTAACAGGAGCACTGGGAGTTGCTTCTGGTCAGCCAGGTCCACTCTCTCAAGCTCAAATTGATCAGCAAAGAGAATGGTACAATATCGATCCTACCCGCGGTACAGTACGTCAGTTGACTAGAGCGATGACCGGAGAAGGTACCGACTGGTATGCTGCTTTGACAAGAAATGCACCTCTTCACAGACATTCCTTGGGCTTCAATGGAGGCGGTGAGACTTCCCGATTCTTTGTTGGTGTAGGTCTTCAGGAGCAGGCAGGTATCATGATTGGAAATGACTTTAGAAGATATTCCTTAAGAGCCAACTCAGAATTCGATGTGACCAACAGAATCAGAATTGGTCAAAACTTCCAAGCTACTTACCGTCAGGTTTTGGGTCAGCAAGGGGGAACCGGTGGTCGAGGTGTATCTGATGACGAAAACGATATCCTTCAGGCCTTCCGTATGCCTTCCATTATCCCTATCTATGACGAGTTTGGCGGATATGCAGGTACAGCCTCAAGAGGTTTTAACAACCCAAGAAACCCTGTTGCAAACAGAGAAGGTCTTCTTAACAATAGAAGCTTTAATGCCAATGCCTTTGGTAACCTTTATGGTGAGTGGGACATTATCGATGACTTGACCTTTAGAACCTCTATTGGTGGTCAGTATGACAACTTCTACGGTGTAGGGTATACTCGTTTGCAGTATGAAAACTCTGAAAACAACTCAGCTTTCGGTTATAATGAATTTGCCGGATTCTCTTTTGCTTGGACTTTCACCAACACGTTGGCTTGGAAAAAGAAATTTGACAAGCATGCATTTGATGTGTTGTTAGGTCAGGAAGCATTGAATACAGGAGCAGGTAGAAACATGAATGCAGTAGGTCAAAATCCATTCTCTCAGGATCCTGACTTCATTACCATCTCCAACTTGCCTGTAAGTACCCGTCAGGTAAACTCCAATCAATTCAAAGGAGTGAATTTCAACTCTTACTTCGGACAAGTAAAGTATACCTACAACGACAAATACCTGTTCAGTGCGGTGGTTCGACGTGATGGTTCTTCCCGATTTGGAGAGAATGCTAGATACGGTGTATTCCCTGCCTTCTCTGCAGCTTGGAGAATTTCTTCCGAGTCCTTCCTTCAAGGAGCTACTTGGATTGATGATTTGAAAATTCGAGGTGGCTGGGGTCAAATGGGTAACTCTAACAACGTGGATCCAAATAACCAGTTCTCTTTGTTTGCCGGAAATATCAACGCATCTTCCTACGATATTGGAGGTACCAATTCTAGTGCAGTTATCGGTTTCAGAAGATCTCGAATCGGTAACCCTAACGCTCAGTGGGAAACTGCCGTAACTCAAAACATTGGTTTTGACGGTACTTTCTTCAACGGTCGATTGGATGTGATTTTTGACTGGTGGAAGAAAGATACAAAAGACTTGCTCTTTACCGTTCCAATTCCTTTGACTGCGGGTAGCAATGCTGCACCTCCAGCGGTGAATATTGGTGAAATGTTAAATAGAGGTTTGGACCTTTTGGTAACCACCAGAGGTAACTTCACTTCTGATTTGACTTATGAGTTGACATTGACTGGTTCTACTTTGAAGAACGAAATCGTTTCTCTCTCTCCTGGACTAGACTTCATTACGACTGTTAACCCTTCTTACCGAGGTATTCAACCTATAAGAAATGCAGTAGGACAGCCATTGTCTTCTTTCTTTGGATTTAATGTTTTGGGATTGTTTAGAAATCAAGAGGATGTAAATTCACATGCAACCCAAGACGGTGCTGCTCCAGGTCGATTTAAGTTTGAAGATGTGGATGGTGATGGTGTGATTACTCCAAATGACCGTGTGTTCTTGGGTAATCCTGTTCCTGACTTTACAGGAGGTTTGACTTTCACTTTGGGTTACAAAGGCTTTGATCTATCTGCTTACTTGTATACTTCAATTGGAAACGAAATTTGGAATCAGTCCCGTTGGTTTACTGACTTCTTCCAGACTTTCGAAGGTGCTGCTATTTCTGAGCGCTTGAAAAATGCTTGGACTCCTGAGAATTTGAATGCTGAAATTCCAGTTGTCGAAAGAACTGCAAACTTCTCTACTTCAAACGTGGCCAACTCTTTTTATGTGGAAGATGGTTCATACTTGAGAATGCAGAACTTGACATTAGGATATTCTGCACCTGCAAGTTTGCTTCAGAAGTTGAAGATGGAAAGAGCAAGAGTATTTGCTTCTGTAAACAACCTGTTTACTATCACCGGATATGAAGGTTTGGATCCAGCAGTAGGTGGTGATGCGGATTTGACCTTTGGTATCGACGTAGGAAACTACCCAGTAACCAGAGGTTGGACATTTGGTTTAAATTTAAGTTTCTAAACCAAACTACTTAACAAGAATCGAGTTATAGACAATATAATAGATTAACAAAATGAACAATTTCAAATTAAAAATCGGCGCCCTACTAGCATCCACAGCGATGATGGTAGCAGTGAGTTGTAGCGAAGATTTCCTGGAAGTTCCGCCAGTTGGTCAGCTGTCTGAAGCACAGTTAACTTCTTTGGCAGGATTGGATGCGTCATTGATCGCAGCCTATTCTCAGGTAAATGGCCGCGGAAACAGATTAGGGTCTCCTTCCAACTGGGTTTGGGGGAGTATTAGAGGGGGAGAGGCTAACAAAGGTACCGACCCTGGAGATTTTGCCACCATAAATCCAATTCAGCGATTTGAAAACGATGCTGCTGGGGGTAATATGGGGGACAAATACAATGTTTGTTATGAAGGGATTGCACGAGCAAACAACGTACTACGTTTATTGGAAAGCCGTCAAGCGGATGTAACTGATAATGACGTAATTAGATTGAGTTCTCAGGCAAGATTCCTCAGAGCACACTTCTATTTCGAATTGGCACGTGACTACAACAGAACTCCCTATGTGGATGAGACTGTAGATTATGGATCAGGTTTGGAAGAAGTGAAAAACGATAAGGACCTATGGCCTTTCATCATTGCTGACTTGGAATATGCAATTGCTAACCTTCCTGTTACTCAACCTCAAGTAGGTAGAGTGAATCAATGGGCAGCAAAAGCTTATTTGGGCAAAGTATTCATGTATACCAAAGAATACAGCCGTGCAAAGGCTTTGTTTGATGATGTGATTGCCAATGGAGTTACTTCAAATGGTTTGAAGTATGATTTGGTACCCTACTATGACGATGCTTTCCGTGCAGCTAACGACAATCATGAAGAGTCTGTATGGGCTTATCAGTCTGCAGCTAATACAGGAGCAGTTCAAAATGCAAACCCTGAATTTGATTTGAACTTTCCATACAATACCGGCCCTGCGGGTCCTGGTAACTGCTGCGGATTCTTCCAACCTACATTTACTTTTGTAAATGCTTTCAGAACTAAGGATGGCTTACCTCTTTTGGATAAGTCTTACAATAGTGCTGCAAACGAAGTGAAGAATGATATGGGTGTTGCTTCCGGTGAGGCTTTCACTCCAGATTCTGGTCCACTTGACCCAAGATTGGATCACACTGTAGGACGAAGAGGAATTCCATATTTGGATTGGCAAGATCATCCTGGTCAAGCTTGGATCAGAAATCAGCCTAACGCAGGTCCTTATTCACCAAGAAAGTATGTCTACGCTAGATCAGAACAAGGTTCTTTCCAGGACAACTCCTCTTGGACTCCTGGATACACAGGTATCAATTTCATGATCATCCGATTTGCAGATATTCTTCTTCTAGCTGCTGAAGCTGAAGTTGAGTTGGGTAACTTGGAAACTGCAAGAACCTATGTCAACCGAGTTAGAACAAGAGCGATCAATTCCAAATTGATGAGAGAAGATAGCACCATGGCTGCCAACTATGATATCAAAACTTATGATTCTCCATGGACAGATGCTAGCGTTGCCAGAGAAGCGGTAAGAATGGAAAGATTGCTAGAATTGGGTATGGAAGGTCACAGATTCTATGATCTTCAAAGATGGGGAACTGCTGATGCAGAGTTGAACAACCTCTACTTCCCATATGATGGTGCGAAGCTTCCAGCTGCTTTGGGTGGTGCTAGATATACAGAAAAATACAAGTGGGTTCCGATCCCTCAGGATCAAATCGACTTGGTTGGTGCTGATATTTTGACTCAGAACCCAGGTTTTTAATCACTTGGATTAATTAATAGAAAGAGAGGGCCAAAAGCCCTCTTTTTTTTGCCCATTTATTTCTCATATTCTTCATTTCCACTTGGGAAATGGGTATTTTTCAATTCCCAAAGCACCCTATTAAATTCATGAAGTCCTATTATCCTTTCTCAATTCTATTCCTTTCAATCCTGTTTTTTTCCTGTAAAAAAGAGGCTAAACTCTTTGTCTTAAAGCCCTCTGATGAAACAGGAATTACCTTCAATAACCTAATCACGGAGTCGGATAGCTTCAATATTCTGACCGACGAATATATTTTCAACGGGGGAGGAGTCGCTGTAGCGGATTTTGACCGGGATGGTTTGCCAGACTTGTTTTTTACCGGGAATCAGGTTCCCAATCGACTTTATTTGAATAAAGGCGAACTTCAGTTTGAAGACATTTCAGAAAGTGCCGGGATCATGGCTTTCGAAAAATGGTGCACAGGAGTCACCGTGGTAGATATCAATACGGATGGGTGGCCCGACCTCTATGTATCAGCTGCCATGAAAAAAGGGCCCGGAGAAAGAAATAATCTTCTTTTTGTCAATCAGGGAAAAAATGAAAAGGGGGAAGTCACCTTCTTTGAAATGGCAGAAACCTATGGTATTGCCGATCCAGGTAATGGAATGGGGGCTGCCTTTTTGGATTATGATTTGGATGGAGATTTGGATCTCTATGTACTCAATAACGAACAAGTCACTGCTAAACCTACCAATTTTAAAGAAAAGGTAACCGATGGTTCTGCCGTCAACAACGACGCCTTTTACAGAAACAATGGAGATGGAACATTTACTAATGTCACGCTTGAAGCAGGAATTACCATCGAGGGTTTTGGATTGGGGATTGCCATCGCGGATATGAACAATGATGGCTGGCCTGATATCCATATCAGCAACGATTACATCACCAATGACATTCTTTACATCAATAATCGGAATGGGTCTTTTTCCAATCAGACCAAAGACCGATTGCGCCACCAAAGCCAGTTTTCCATGGGTTCGGATATTTCTGATTTCAACAATGACGGCTTTCCTGACCTGATTACCATAGACATGTTGGGAGAGGACAATTACCGAAAGAAAACTACTATCGGTAAGAATGTATATCAGACCTATATCAATAACGAACAATGGGGTTACGAATACCAATATGTCCGGAACATGCTTCATTTGAACAATGGGGCAGATTTGCCCATGAGTGAAATCGGATTGATGGCAGGCGTCTATCAGACGGATTGGTCCTGGGCCCCACTTTTTGTAGATGTGGATAATGACGGATTCCGGGATTTATTGATTACCAATGGGTTTCCAAGAGATATCACAGATAAGGACTTTGCCAATTATCGGGCTGATGTGGGGAGTATCGCCACAGTAAGACAGCTTTTGGATTCCATTCCCATTGTGAAAATCCCCAATTACTCATACCGTAACCTGGGTAATTTAACTTTTGAAGACAGCGGTGAAGAATGGGGGTTAAATACTCCTTCATTTTCCAACGGGGCGGTTTTTGCCGATCTCGACTTGGATGGGGACTTGGATTACGTGGTCAATAATATCAATGACCCTGCCTTTGTTTTTGAAAATACCCTGAAAGAAAGGAGTCCTGCTTCCAGCTTTCTTAGAATAAAGCTCAAAGGACCTGCTTCCAACCCGGATGGTTTGGGGGCCAAGATTTTGGTCTCAGTAAACGATTCCCTTCGACTTTTTCAAGAAGCTCAAGTAGCCCGTGGGTATATGTCCTCTGTGGAAAATATTCTTCATTTCGGGTTGGGAGGTGCAAATTCGGTTGAGGAAGTACGAGTGATTTGGCTAGATGGAAAAGAGTCAAAGCTATCCTCAATAGATGCCAATCAAGTTTTGGAAATCAGCTATCAAGATGCCGCAAATGGAAAAAACTCCTTCGCAATAATGGATTGGGGTGAAGGAAATCCAGTCTTCGAGGAGGTTTCCGATGAGCTCGGAATTAGCCTTATCCATCAAGAAGAGGATAAAATTGACTTCAACATTCAGAGAACTCTTCCTCACAAGCTTTCGCAATATGGACCAGCTATGGCAGTTGGGGACCTGAACGGAGATGGATTGGAGGATTTGGTGATTGGGTCTTCCTCAGGATTTGCTCCTCTATGGTATTCGCAAAATTCTTCCGGAACATTTACTGAAAACCCCCTTCTATCCGGTGAGGATATGATGTACGAGGAAGCGGCTATTTTCGCTTTTGATGTAGAAAATGACGGGGATTTGGACTTGTATTTGGTCAGTGGAAGTGCCGAATTTGCTCCCGGGTCGGTCTACTATGAGGACAGGCTTCTCCTCAATGACGGACGAGGGAATTTTATCTTAGACAAAAACTTCTCCGGAATCAAAGGGAATGGAAGCACCGTAAAAGGAGCGGATTTTGATGGGGATGGGTTTGTCGATCTTTTTGTAGGGGGAAGAACTCCAGTAGCCCAGTTTCCTTATCCTGAACAAAGCTATTTGCTCCATAATCAGGGCGGGACTTTGGTGGATGTGACCAAAGAGAGAATTCCGGAAATTCAGAATTTGGGGATGATCACGGATGCTGCCTGGACCGATGTGGATGGGGATGGGCAGGTCGATTTGGTTGTAGTTGGAGAACTGATGGCGATTACGGTTTTCAAGAATTCAGGAGGAAACTTTCAGAAGCTTTCGGATACAGGTTTGGAAAATCACCTGGGCTGGTGGAATTCGATTCAGACTGCAGACCTGGACGGGGACGGAGACATGGACTGGGTAACAGGTAACCTCGGTGCAAATAATCATCATCATCCTTCTTCCGAGCGACCCGTGAGGATTTATGCCAAAGACTTTGATTCCAATGGCAGTGTGGATCCGGTGGTCTTTTCTTATTACAAAGACAAAATCGGTGGAGGGTATAATTCCTTCCCCAGCCATTTTTGGGATGACCTAAATGGACAGAGCACCCTTTTCAGAAGAAAATTTGAGCGATACAAGTATTTTGCTTTGACCACCGAAACTACTCTTTTCACAGAGGAGGAGAAAAAAGATGCATTAATCCTAACAGGTAATTATGATCGTTCCGTTTGGGTGGAGAATCTTGGAGGAGGGAAATTCCAAGTCCATGAGTTGCCAACCTTAGCCCAATTTGCACCTGTGTACGGAATAGCCACCTCCGATGTGAACGGAGATGGAAACATAGACATCCTTCTTACCGGAAATGACTATGGAAATGAGATATTCATCGGGAGATTGGATGCTTCTTTGGGACTGGTGCTTTTGGGAAATGGAAAAGGAGGATTTACTCCTGTCAATTCCAGGGAAAGCGGCTTTGTAGTGCCGGGAGATGCTAAGGGCCTAGTCAGGCTTCAAGGGGCAAATGGTCAACCTCTTTTCGCAGCAGCACAGAACCGCGGAAAACTACTCGTTTTTCAAAAATGGTAATGTGGTCAAAAATAGTTGGTGACTTTGATCGAAAAATTTCATAACATGCCGCGCAGGTTTGAAGAGGACGTAAGCTCTGCTGAGGAGCAACTTACCAGCAATAGAATCTGCCAAGTGGAATGAAGGGGCTTCGTTTTTCGGAGCCCTTTTTTCATGCTTCATTCTTCTTGTTCTATGGCTAAGAAAACCTTTTTCTTCCGGAGTTTTTGAAGTACAGATACCACCTCAGAAAGCTTTTTCTGTTTCCGGTTGAAAGACCTCGGTGGATATTCAAATTGGTTTTTAAATGTCCGAAAAATGACTCCAGCCCATTGGTGGATTTTGGGATTCTGGGGTTGTCCAGGTAGGCAAAAAGGTTGGGCAAGGCGCTTTTCAAAACCGAGAAGGAACGTCTCAACAGTTTGTGTTTATACCAAAACTTTCCCGTAATGGGATTGACCGTTTTTTCATGGACAAACTCATGGTGTCGATGATCCCAGTTAGCCAGTTCGAGCAGCCAATAACTGAGTTCCTGTTTGGACTTGATCAGATGTAGGGTAGAGACAATTTTCCGAAGTTCCTGACCGGGAATACTCTTTGGACGGCTGGAAAGCCATATTCTACACATTCGCTGCACATGGATCACACATCGCTGAAGGGTGACTTGGGGACAAACTTTGCGGATTGCTCTGAGCAATGCGCGATGTCCATCACAGGTAATTGACTCGATCTGGACTCCAAGAAGCAGTAGATTTTCCAGGTCTTCTTTGAGCTCTTCGTATCGTTCTCCATCGCTGAACCGATAGAGCTGGGTGAACTTGATCGTGTTGTCCCGGTACAAAATCAAGCATAAATCCCTACTAAAATACGTGCCGTCAATGAGTAAATTCACCCGCTCGGAAGGGTAGACACTCAGCATCGGCGGTTCTTTCAGATAGCCTCTGAAAAGTCGCTGAATCGTGCTTTTGCTCAACCCAGTTTCAACAACCAACTGTTCAAAAGTACGTTTCCCGACTATCCACTTTTTGAACCAAACAAACTGGTTGCTTCTGGCTACAGAAGGGTTCGAACCCGTGAAAAGAATGCCGCAATTTTTACACTTATACCGCTGCTTGCCAGCCTGCTTTCCCCACTTGATTGAGTCAAGAAACCCACAGGCCCAACAACGCTTTTTTTGAAGTTTTCATGAAACAAAAAAACCTTATTGAAATCGGTTTCAATAAGGTCTTTGTAATTAATTAAATATCAGAATATTAGGAGGCTTTTCACCAACTATTTTTGACCATTAGATCTCAAAAATCAAACCCCTAATCCTCCGCTTTCGTGAGGCAGCTGAACTTGAGGATTTAGGTTCTTAACGGTAAAGCTCACCTAGCCTTGCCGAACAGATATCCAAAATCAAGTCCGCTACTTTGTCGGTGACATCGTCAAAGTAGCGTTTTCCTTTTTCAGGTGTAGCCTTTTTTGGGTTTCCTATACCAGTGTCTGCCGTTACTTGGGACCATTTTCTTTCAGCCCAAGCCCATTTTTCCCTAACTCCCCGGATAACTGATTTTTTTTCTGCCCCGTCGCCAGCTTCATTCAAAGGAAGCACTAATTCGGGGTGAAGATACTGAATCAATGCCGTCTCCAATTCATCGGCATGGTCACCGGATTCCTCAAAGTATTGGCTTTTGTCCAAGGCCTGAAACCAATTGCAGGTAAACAGCATCATCTCCGGAAACTGCAATCCTAATTCCCTCAGCATGGGCTGAAAGTTATTACCTCCATGGCTGTTGAGGATCAGGAATTTTTTGATACCCTGACGGTTTAGCGTTTCCAAAATATCCTTTAAAATAATCAGCTGCGTACTTGGGTAAATATTCATGTCGAGGTAGATGTCTGCCTGACCCGTATTTACCCCAAATGGGATGGTCGGTAAAATGACCACCTTTGCCCCTTGTTCCCAGGCCTTTCTTCCACTCTCTGCTCCAATTGCGTCTGCTTCATAGACGTCAGTTCCATAGGGCATATGAAAGTTGTGGGCTTCTGTAGCTCCCCAAGGAAGCACGGCCATTTCGTAGCGAACGTGCTGAAGGTCTTTCCAATTGGCTTCTTTGAGTAGATAGGGTCTCATACTTATTTTGGGATTTGTGGAAAAGGAAGGAAATCTTTCTTTCAAAAATGATAATTTGAAAGCTGATTTCTAAAATAAGATTCATGTCCCAAAGAAGAAAGTTTATCAAGCAAAGCCTTATGGGTTCGGCTCTTTTTTTACCTGGAGTAGCTTCGGCCTGCGCCCAGACGGTCGAGAAAAGTCCAAGTTCCGGTGAAAAACCCCTTATACTTTCCACCTGGAATCACGGGATTCCAGCCAATGCCGATGCATGGGCAAAGCTGAAGGAGGGAGGGAGTATTCTCGATGCCGTGGAGGCCGGAGTGAGAAATACCGAGCTGGATATGGAAAATCTTACCGTGGGCCTTCAGGGGCTACCGGATCGAGAGGGAATTACCACGCTGGATGCTTCGATCATGACAGGTGACGGTTCCTGTGGCTCGGTGGCCTTTGTCAGACAAATCAAACATCCGATCTCTCTTGCCCGTGCGGTGATGGAAAAGACCCCTCACGTGATGCTTGCAGGGGAAGGCGCAAGGCAATTTGCCATTGCTCAGGGCTTTCCTTTGGAAAAAGAAGAACTAAGCCCCAAAGCCAAAGCGGCTTACGAAGAATGGAAAAAGACCAGCCAGTATAAGCCAATCATCAACATCGAAAATCACGATACCATCGGGATGATCGGAATCGATGCAGAAGGCAAGTTAGCAGGGAGTTGTACCACGAGTGGCCTTGCTTATAAGATGCACGGACGGGTAGGGGACAGTCCCATCATCGGAGCGGGACTGTATGTGGATGATGAAGTCGGTGCAGCTACGGCCACCGGATTGGGAGAAACCATCATACGGGTTTGTGGCAGCTTTTTGATTGTGGAATTGATGCGCCAAGGAAGAACTCCCCAAGAAGCTTGCGAAGAAGCTGTGAGGCGTCTTGTGGCAAAAAATAAGGAGGGGGATGACATTCAGGCCGGTTTTTTAGCTATCAATAAATACGGAGAGGTGGGTGCTTATGCGATTCGTCCAGGTTTCAACTATGCCCGTGCGACAGAGTCCGGAAATGTATTGATTGACGCGGCAAGCTATTATTCATCATGAACAAAATCCTACTAGAAGCTCCTGTATTTAATCTCCATGGAGCGCTTGAAGCAGCGCAAAAAGGGATTGATCGGTTGGAGTTGTGTTCCAATTTTCCTGAGGGAGGAGAAACTCCCAGCGCAGGAATGCTTCGCTTCGTCAAAAGTGAGGTGGATATTCCTGTTTTTGTCATGATTCGTCCCAGAGGCGGTGATTTCGTCTATTCTCAGAAGGAATTGTTGGTCATGAAGCAGGATATTCAGCTTTTGGGAGATTTGGGTGCAGATGGATTTGTTTTTGGGGTCTTGGATGAGCAGGGGAGAGTCAATGAATCTGCCTGCGAAATGCTTCTTCGAGCTGCCAATGGGAAGCCCTGTACTTTTCATCGGGCATTTGATGCTTCTTTGGATTTGACAGATTCTCTGGAGAAAACTGTTGCCCTAGGCTTTCAGAGGATTTTAACTTCTGGAGGCAAAAACACACTAAATGAGGGCCTTGAGGTTGTTTTGTCCTTGTTGAAGCAGGCTGGGGAGCGAATCATAATTTTACCTGGCGGAGGCACCAAGCCGGAACACGTCTCCCCGCTTCGGGCATCCGGCTTCCTCAAGGAAGTGCATGCCTCCTGTAAGCTTGAGCAAGCTACTGGTAACGCTCACCTTTCCCCCGACCTTTCTTTTTCCTCCGCTCCTTTGGAATATGGCAAGCAATGGGGAGTAAATCCTGAATTGGTCAAGGAATTTCAAGCAGTTTTGTAAATCATGAAGAGAAGTTGGGTAGTAGGTGTCTTGGTATTGTTTTCAGCCTGTGGTCAGATCGGAGAGCGAAAGCAGCCTCCTCCTTCGCTTTATGAACTTGCCCAAAGTGATCTGAATCTTTCCGGGGAGCAGTTGGCCAAAGGCTATTGCGGGAGCTGTCATTTGATGCCCGATCCTGAGATCTTGGACCAAAAAACTTGGGCTCGGGTACTTCCCGATATGCGAAAGCGATTGGGCTTGTATTTGGAGGAAGACTTTGGTACTCCATTGCCTCAGGATGAGGGAGTGCCGGAAGGGATTTATTCCAATCAGCCAATGATTTCAAGGGAGAATTGGGTCAAAATTGAAGAATTTTACCTTCAGTCTGCTCCTGAGGCCCCGCTCCCTCAAGCTGAGAAGGGAGAACCCAAATTGGGGGTTCCCGGGTTTAAGCTGGAGATTCCCGAGTTTGACTTCATTCGTCCCAGTTTGGTGACCATGCTGCAAATCCATCCCGAAACGGGAAATTTGTGGTTGGGGCATCGCTTCCGTGCTTTGTTTGAACTGAATTCTTCTCAAGGATTTTCACAGGTAGATTCCATTCCTACCGCCGTGGCACCGGTGGAGATCCGCTGGAAGGATTCTTCCAACTTCCAGCTGCTGAGTATGGGGCTAATGGACCCGGCGAATGATTCCTTGGGAAACTGGTCAGATTTTTCCAGACAAGGGGCATCTTGGAAAGCTACTCCTGTTTTCGATCAGCTGATTCGGCCGGTTCATATTTCAATCGACGATTGGAATGGGGATGGGAGAGAGGACTATGCGGTTTGCCACTTTGGGAATCACCTCGGTAAGTTTTCCCTTTATCTCAGTCAGCCAGAAGGGCATCAAGAGGTGATTCTTAAAAAAGACCCGGGTGCTAGGCGCTCCATATCCACAGATTGGGATGGTGACGGGGATTTGGATCTGTTGGTCTTGATGACACAGGCCAAAGAGTCTGTGCTTTTATTTGAAAATCAGGGTCAGGGATCTTTCCGTGAAAAAAGGCTTTTGGAATTCCACCCAGCTTTTGGATCGAGTGATTTCCGTTGGATAGATATGGATGGAGATGGGCTCAAGGATCTTGTTTTGGTGAATGGAGACAATGCAGACCAATCCCAAATTCTCAAGAATTACCATGGTGTCAGGATTTTTAAGAATAATGGGAAAGGAGAATTTGAAGAAACTTGGTTTTACCCTTTAAACGGGGCAAGCGGATTGGAAGTAGGGGATTTTGATCAAGACGGGAAAATGGACCTTTTTGTGATTGCTTTTTTTCCTGATGCGAAGCAAAAGCCCCGACAGGATTTGGTCTTTTTCCATCAGGAAAAAATGGGTTTTCAGCCTTTTGTTTTAGCTCAATCGCCTGATATGCATTGGCTGACTTTGACTCAAGGAGACTTGGACGGGGATGGAGATCAGGATCTGGTAGTTGGGGCTTTTGATTTCAATCAGCTCTACCAAGCTCCTAAAGGAAATTGGAAGCCTTTTGTAGTGTTGAGAAATCAGCTAAATCCCTAAAAAGAGCTTCTGATTTAGCTCCTCAAACCTTTGGAAGATTAGAAGATAATAATTTCCCAAGTGCAATTATCCTTCTTAGCATCAAAATTTAATTTTGAATTTTTACAAAATTTATTTAATAAAATTTTTTTCTTTTAAATTTTCGACCATTTTAATTTCATTTTTTACTGAAATTCAGTATCTTATTAGTCTTTCACAAAAAATAATTTTCCATGGTAAAGAGTTTTCAAGGGGTGAGATTGGCAGAGCCAAAGAAGCCCACACAGCCTATTTTAGTCAAAGATCACATGAGTACCAATTTGGTCACTTTCAGGCTAGAGGACACAATAGATCAGGTCATGGAAATTTTGACGAAGAGAAAAATTTCCGGTGCACCTGTGGTGGATGAATCCGGTGCTTTGGTTGGTATCATCTCAGAGGTAGATTGTCTGAGAGAAATCATCAAAGGAAAATATACCAATACCATCCGGTTTCCGGCCAAAGTGAAAGATCTAATGACCAGAGATGTTATGACGCTCAGTCCTGATATTACTCTTTTTGATGCTGCACAAAAGTTTTTGGATTATCAGATCAGGAGATTCCCTGTGCTGAAAGAGGGCCGATTGGTTGGCCAAATAAGTTTGAGTGATGTGGTAAGAGCCTTCCCGAAATTGAAGCATACTACTTGGTAGCAGTCCGTTATTTAGGAACTTTGGAAAAAGCAGTCCCGAATTACCTTAAGTGATTCGGGACAATTTTTTATTTCAGATTGGCCTTGAAAAAGGCGATGGTTTTATCCCAAGCCTGTTTGGCGGCGTTTTCATCATACCGGGGAGTCGTATTGTTGTGAAACCCATGATTTACCCCGGGGTAGTTAATCATCTCGTATTTCTTTCCATTGGTTTTGAGAGCAGCCTCATAGGCTTCCCAACCGGCATTCACGCGGTTGTCCAGTTCGGCATAAATCACAAGAAGTGGTGCTTGGATTTTAGGAACATCTTCAGTGGCGGGCTGTCCTCCATAAAAAGGCACCGCAGCCTTCAAACTTGGGATTCGTACAGCCATCATATTCGAAATCCAACCTCCGAAACAAAATCCAACAACGCCCACGTTTCCGTCACAGTCAGGATTGTTTTTCAAATACTCGTAGGCTGCGATGAAGTCTTCCAGCATCTCATCTCGATTACGTTGGGATTGCAATGTTCTCCCTTCATCGTCATTGCCAGGGTAACCACCCAATGGAGTCAATGCATCCGGAGCAATTGAGATAAATCCATCCACTGCGCATCTTCTTCCCACATCTTCGATATATGGGTTGAGGCCCCGATTTTCATGAACTACGACTATCCCGGGAAATTTTCCTTTGCCTGCAGGCTTGGACAGCAATCCCTTGATTTGTCCTCCACCTTTTGGTGAGTCGTACATGACGTAATCTGAACTTTGCAGCCTTTCGTCAGTAGGTTCTACGGTTCGGGTATTGATGTAGTCCGGCATCATAGAACTCATGAGTGCCGTGACTGTGATGCCTCCTACTGCGTAGGCAGAGAGCTTTTCTACGAAAGTTCTTCGGTCCAGCTTGTTGTGGCAATAGTAATCGTAGAGGTCAAATGCCTCTTGAGGGATGTCTTCTTTTCTTAACTTATCCATGGGTTTTATTTTTCAGGTTAAGCTTTAATTTAGGATAAATGACATTAAGAAGCAGGAAAAAGATTCCGAATTGCCATAAATTGGGACAATCGGCTACGAAATTGTTCGGCTTGCTACTTTGCTTCGGGTCTGAATTTTAGCTGGAGGCCCATGAGAAAGTTTCTCAATATTTGGTCTTTGCAGACCCGGTATTGATGCTGGGATGGACTTCTGAAAAAAGCACTGATTTCATGCTTGCTGATACGGAATCCACGCAGTCCAAAAATCTCCAGCATATCTTCATCCCTCAGATTCAGGGCTATTTTAAGCTTCCTTAAAACCAAATTGTTGTTCAGTTTTTTCTCCGGACTTGGAAGTGGCTGGTCGTCTTTCTTTCCTCTTTTCAAAACAATAAACCCATTGAGAAAAGCAGCTAAATCTACATCATAAAGAGATTTGAATTCTGGGTCATCTTCTTTTTTGAGCCAATCACTGACTTGAGTGCGGTTTACCTCGAGCCCCCCGTTTGAAAAAATGTCAATCATGACAAAATCATTAAGGTCAAAAGTATAGCGTAGGGTTCGGAGGATATCGTTGTTGTTCATAATCTGAAATATTAGTCAAATATGAATAAAAAGCAGGAAATGGACAGAAGCTTTTCCAAAGAGAGAATTCATTTTCAAGATGGCTGGTCTTTGATATTTCGATGTCTCAAAGTTATTTGAAGAAAAAAAGAGTGGACTAAGCCGAAATTGATTTTTTGCTTATCTTCAAATCAATCAATGCCTATGGAAACCAATTTCTTTCACAAAGAACCTAAAGATAAAGCAGGAAGAGAAAGGCAAACCTTCTATCGGGTAGCTTTCCAAAATTCCAGTAACCTGCTTCAAATCGCTGATAACAAAGCAAATATTATAATTAGTATAAATGCCTTAGTGCTTTCCTCCATGATTGCCTTGGTCAGTTATGGGTCGATCTCTTCCCAAGTAGAAGTGGAAAACCCCTTAATCCTCCTTCCTATTCTGATTTTTCTGGGAATAATTATTACCTCCACCATCTTGGCAGTGCAGGTAGCTAAGCCAAAAATTTTGGGAAAACCCAAAAATCCCGGAGATAAACCCTCATTCAGTGTGCTGTTTTTTGGTACCACTGAATATTACAATTTGGAGGACTACCTGGAAAAGACCCATCAAGTCCTCGAGGGGAAAAAGGATATCATGGACCAAATGTCTGTTTCTCTCTATTATCAGGGGAAAATTTTGAGTAGAAAATACCGCTTACTCAATAGGGCATACAGTGTGTTTATTGTCGGAATGGGTTTTGGTGTGTTTGTTTTCTTTTGGATTCTCTACATCTGATTACCAGGTAAATTCAACTCTTTGCCTTTTCATTCCTTAACCCACACTCCAAACAAAGGATCTCTTGGGGCGTTAGTTTCTTGAGAGCTGATTTTTGTCAATCTTTTGAGGGTTGATTCATTTTATCTAATTGATTTCCATAAAAAATACCCCTCCATTTGGTGTATTGGCTCATTCTGGACTTATGGGGCACAGAATGGAATAAAGAGTCATAGTTTTTATCTATCGAAAAAAAAATTAAATACAGATTGTTTTGATTAATTTCGTCATCTAAGTAATTACTAAATCAATTTATACTATGGATACACATCACAACAACGGAGGAGACATCTCTAAATGTCCTTTCCACAATGGGACCATGACTGCAGCTGCAGGTAAAGGTCAGCAAAATGTAGATTGGTGGCCCAACCAATTGAATGTCAACATTCTTAGACAGCATTCTTCTCTTTCCGACCCAATGGATGAGGGATTTGACTATGCTAAAGAATTCCAGACTTTGGATCTCAAGGAAGTGAAAGCTGATATCGAGAAAGTGTTGACCACTTCTCAGGATTGGTGGCCTGCAGACTATGGACACTATGGCCCATTCATGATTAGAATGGCTTGGCACAGTGCGGGTACATACCGAGTTCAGGATGGACGTGGTGGTGCCGGTACAGGTACCCTTCGCTTTGCTCCTTTGAACTCTTGGCCAGACAACGCCAACCTGGACAAGGCTCGTCTTCTACTTTGGCCAGTAAAACAGAAATACGGAAAGAAGATTTCTTGGGCAGACTTGATGATCCTTACCGGAAATGTGGCTTTGGAATCCATGGGCTTTGAGACCTTTGGATTTGCCGGTGGCCGAAAGGATGTTTGGGAATCTGAAAAGGATGTTTACTGGGGATCAGAAAAAGAATGGAAGGCTCACAGAAGCCCTGAAGCTTTGGAAAATCCACTAGGAGCTACTGAAATGGGTTTGATCTATGTCAATCCAGAAGGTCCAAACAACGTTCCTGACCCGCTATTGGCAGCTCATGCAATCCGTGAGACTTTTGGCCGAATGGCAATGAACGACTATGAAACCGTGGCTCTGATTGCAGGTGGACACACTTTTGGGAAAACTCACGGTGCCGCAGATCCAGGAAAATACGTAAGTGCTGAGCCTGCAGGTGCATCCATTGAGGAAATGAGTACCGGATGGAACAGCAGTTATGGCAAAGGTAATGCAGAAGATACGATCACCTCTGGTATTGAAGGTGCTTGGACTTCTACTCCTGCCAAGTGGGGACATGACTACTTCAAGTTCCTCTTCGAATACGAGTGGGAACTGACCAAAAGCCCAGCAGGAGCACATCAGTGGGTTGCTAAAAATTCGGAGGCAATCATTCCTGATGCTCACATTCCAGGCAAGTTCCACAAGCCGTTTATGCTGACCACAGACTTATCCTTGAGATTTGATCCGGAATACGAAAAAGTATCCAGAAGATTCTACGAAAATCCGGATGAGTTTGCCGATGCTTTTGCAAGAGCTTGGTTTAAACTAACTCACCGTGACATGGGGCCAAAGTCCAGATATCTCGGTCCAGAAGTTCCTGCTGAAGACTTGATCTGGCAAGACCCTATTCCTGCCGTGAATCATCCATTGGCTGATGAGAAAGATATCGCTGGTTTGAAAGCTAATATTCTTGCTTCAGGCTTGACAGTGTCTGAATTGGTATCTACTGCTTGGGCTTCTGCTTCTACCTTCCGAGGTTCTGACTTCCGAGGTGGAGCCAATGGTGGCCGACTCCGACTGGAACCTCAGAAGAATTGGGAAGTGAATAATCCGACTCAATTGAATAAAGTCCTAGGTGTGTTGGAAAGCATTCAGGAAGAGTTCAACAGTACTGCTGACGGAGGCAAGAAAATCTCGATGGCAGACTTGATCGTTCTCGGCGGAGTGGCTGCTGTGGAAAAGGCTGCCAAAGATGCCGGATTTGACGTGGCTGTTCCATTTACACCGGGAAGAACTGATGCTGCTCAGGAAGATACTGAAGTGGATTCTTTCGAGTGGTTGAAGCCTTGGGCAGATGGATTCCGCAACTACATGAGTGCTGAATCCAGTGTGAAAGCTGAGGAAGCCTTGATCGACAAAGCTCAACTTCTTACCCTGACAGCTCCAGAAATGACTGTTTTACTAGGAGGTATGAGAGTATTGGGTACCAACTGGGATGGTGGAAAGCACGGCGTGCTTACAGCTACTCCGGGCAAATTGACCAATGATTTCTTTGTCAATATTCTGGACATGAGCACCACTTGGAGAGCTACTTCTGACAAGCAGAATGTATTTGTAGGAAGTGACAGAAAAACCGGTGAGCCAAAATGGACAGGAACACGTGCAGATTTGATCTTTGGTTCCAATTCTGAACTCAGAGCTTATGCAGAAGTGTATGCATGCGAAGATTCCAAGGAAAAATTTGTCAAAGACTTCGTTAAAGCTTGGAATAAAGTGATGAACCTTGATCGGTTTTAAGTTGAAGTTGAATAAGTTTGAATTATAAAAAGGGCCCGGAAACGGGCCTTTTTTTATTACCGAATTGGCTTACCCTCCTTAGGAAGAACCGATAAGTGCCTTTACCGCAGCAAAGCCTGACTCACAGGCTCCATGCACCATGGAGTTGTTGTCTAGAGATAAAGCTTCTCCCGCAAAGGCCAATTTTCCGGCAATCGGTCGAGAAATGGCTTCGATAATTTTCCTTTTCGAACCATCATAAGTGTAGGAATAGGCACCTTGGATGTAAGGCTCGGCAGACCAGTTTTGTGAAATATGTTTTAGGTAATTCTGACTTGCTTTTCCTCCAAATATGGAGTCCAATTCTTCCAAGATTATCCGGATCAGTTCAGTATCAGAACCCGCATTTATATAAGGCAGGGCTTTTTCATTGATCGCCAATAGCCCTAACACATGGTGATCGGAGTCCTTTCCGAAAGAGGCATTGTAATAAAATTTGTTTTCATCCGATATGGCTTTTAAAACAGGTCCAAACATCAGGAAATCCGGGTAGAAGCATTCCCTGAAGGATATAAACACCTTGATTCCTTCTCCCATATAGATTTTTTGCAGGGATGAGGTTTTTTCTTCAGGCATTTCAGGTGAAAATCGGATCATTCCTGATTGCAGGACTTTGATCGAAGAGGTGATCAGTACTTGGTCAGCAGAAAACGTCTCTCCGGTTTCCGTCTTTATATTCACCGACTCTCCAGAATAATCAATTTCCTGTACCGCTTTACCAAAAACGATTCGGTCTTGGATCGGAGGAAATACGTTTTTCTCAAAAAAATCAAACCAGGTACTACGCTTGAATTTCCACTCTCCATAAAATGCTTTCAGGTAATTTCTTGAGTGAAGGTTTTCGTTTTTCCAGGTTTGGATAGTTTGGGGGCTGTAGTCTATGGTGCCAAACTGATCTTTGAATTCCTCCTGTCGGAGAATTTCAGATAAAACTCGAGGATGGGTATGAATCCACTCTGCACCCAAATCAATAGGAAAATCCACAAAATCCGGGTTTTTTTTGATTCTGCCTCCAATCTCATTACCTGCTTCCAGGATCGTAAAATCGTATCCAAGAGAATGAAGGAGGTAGCCTGCGGCCATGCCTGCTGCTCCAGCTCCGACAATCAGGATTTTCCCTGCCGGCTTGGGAAAGCGAGTCTGTCCTTTTTCATTTTTTTCCAAAAAAGCCAAAACAGGGGAAAGGAGAGGAAGTCCGATTCCCATGCGAAGGCAAGTGCTGACAAATTCTTTTCGGTTCATTTTAAGTCAATTTTGGTACACCTATACTATGATGCCGGAAACCAACAGAAAGTTGACGATCAAGATTAAAGAAAACATATTTTAACACCGACACAGCCTTATCTTCAAACGCCGCACCTTAAGTACTGTTTTTGCTTGACTTTTTATCCCTATTTTGGGGAAGGAAACACGGTGAAAGTAACAATCATTGAGATCAATAATTACGATTCTTCTTTTCAGGCTAATTTTCTGTAACCCAGTAATGGCACAGCAAGATTGTGATCTCAGAAAATCCTCCGATGGGATTGAGGTTTACACCTGTAAGATGGAGGATACCAAGATCAATTCCATCCAGTCCAGTTTTACGGTTTCAACCACTATTGAAGCACTTTCGGAGGCTCTTTTTGATCTGGATAACTTCCACAAATGGCAGTACAAAATCCGGAAAACAGAAATGTTGAAAAGGATTTCGTCAGAGGAATTTATCTATCGCGCGGAGCTTCAAACACCCTGGCCGGTTTCTAACAGGGATTTGATCCTACAGGTGAAAATGTCACAGGGAAGCAAACCCTATGAATACCATTTCTCCGCTATCGGTAGACCCGATTTTATTCCTCCCCGGGATGGATTTGTTCGAGTTCCTCTTAGTGAAGCGCATTGGCACATTCAGGTGGTAAATGATAACCAAATAGAAATCAAGCACAGTATATTGATCGATCCGGGAGGGTCTATTCCTGCTTGGCTCATGAACTTATCTCTGGCTGAGGGGCCTTACGAAACATTTAAAAGTCTTAGAGAATATTTGGCTGAAGTGAAATAAAACGGTCAACAATGACCAATGATTATTTCGAATCGAAAATGTGAATAATTAGCTTATTCTCAGGTTTCCAAGTAATAGATTAAGGAGAAATCTAGATCAATTTTTTGGTTTTATTTGTCTACCATTTGCTCCACTCCATTCCAATTTTCAGGCACTCCGTTAGCTAGAAATTTAGCTGATTTTTGGAGGTACATGCCTGTGACCAAATCCTGTTTATTGATTTTCAAGACTTCACTAAACAAACCGATAGCAGTGCTAAAGTCCTTTTTGAAGTAGGCATTCAGAGCTTTATCATACAAGGAAGCAGTCTCAAGCTTTGCCTGTTTGATATTTTCCTGATCCTGATTGAATAATTCGTACACATTGATGTTTTCTTCTTTGCCTTTGAGTTTAACTCTCCCAAGAAATCTTGTGTGAAAAGCGTCATTATTCAATATTTCTTTATGAATGACATCACTTATTATGATCTGTGAACCATACACTTTGGTCAGCCCTTCTAATCTTGAGGAAATATTCACGGCATCAGACAGGACATTGGCATCATGTCTTTCTGCATCACCGATGATTCCCATCATCACTTTCCCTGAATGAATACCGATGCCGAGGTTTATAGCTTCCTGATTTTTCTTGGTCCTTTTATTATTGAATTGACTCAATTGTGAAATAATCTGTTCGGCAGCAAGGAGGGCGTCTTTAGCTCCATTTTTAAATAATGCAATAAATCCATCACCTAAATAATGGTTGATAAACCCATTGTTGTCATTAATAATTGGTCCTACAAAGGATAGGTAGGAGTTGATTAACGAAAAGCAATCAGCGGGAGAAAGGTACTCAGATAGGGAAGTATAAGAGCGGATATCGCAAAACAGAATCGTTACCTCTGCATCTGTACTATCGCCCAGGCGGACATCCAAAATGCTGTTATGTCCTAACATTCGAATAAAATGATGTGGCACAAATCGCTGGTAGGCGATATTTAATTCAGATTGATTTTGATAAAGCCTGGCATTTTCCAGAGATACTGCCATCTGGCTGGATAGTACCTTAATTAGAGATAATCTTTCTTGTGTAAAAGCATCGGTAGTCTCTAAATGCTCGGCATATAAGATTGCTTTTGTGCTTCCTTTATATTGAATCGGTAGGCAAAAAAAGCTTGCGGGACGGGACTTTGCTTTCCCCTCATCCCGGTCAAAAAGCTGTTTTGCGGTTTCAGTAGAGCTCACCACTTCAGTATTGGTCCGCAATACATAATTGATAATTCCTCTTTGGATATCAAGTCCTTTTCCCAGGTCTCCATCCTGTACAAGTTTTGCCTCCTTATCGTTCAGATTAAGTTCTGCCGTAATTTCCCAACCACTGTTCTTTGGCAAAACCAGCAAGGCTCTCTGCGCTCCTGCGTTTTCAATGACGATTTGCAGCATTTTATCGATAAAACTATCCATCACAATTTCTTCCGAAAGTGCATTGGAGGCCTTTACCACACTGTTGAGGTCAAGAAAGCGAAGGTCTAAGGTGCCATCAAATGTGTTTGAATGGGTGGATTTTTCAGTTGCACCTTTGCCATGTAATCCACCCGGTCCTATTAATTCAGGCTGGCTATTGTCCAGCTTTTTTGCCAGTCGTTTATAATCGAGTGAATGTAACAAGTAGAGCGCTTTCTGCATATGGGACTGAGCATACATCGGTTGATCGAGTGCCATCCAGTAATCTGCGTTTCTCAGATGAATTATGGCCAATTCCCTGTTGAATTCATAAAACTCTGCACTTTTTGCTGCCTTACCGAAGAGTTCTAGTGCCTCGCGGCTGAACTCGTTGACAACACGCTTTCTTTCTGCCTCAATCAATAAATATTTATGCTGAAAATTGGCCTCGTTATGCTCCGCCCAAATAGCCATTTGCTTCTGATTGGCTTCGACTTTTGCTTCCAGAGTTGCCCTGTCTCCGTTCCCTTTCTGAATATCGTCAAGCGCAATCAAGGATTGCAACATGTTAAATAGACTACTGGTACTCGCATTGCCTGATAATACTGCGGTAAGACCTTCAACCACCTGAAGTGCCTCTTTAGCTTTTTGCATATTGCCGTGCAAGTAATGCGTATGCGCTTTCAGAAGATAGAACATGGTCATACCATATCCATCTTTTACCTCTTGGCAATAAGTAATCAGTTTGGATTCACTATCATCTTTAGTATCAAAATCATCATCGTCGGAAGTATAGTCCATCTGATTGGAAATGCAAAGATCTAAGGCCCGTAAAGAGTCGTGAGCTAGATCGTGCTTTATCTTGCCTGTATAGGCTTTTGCATCAGGCAACTTTTGCATTAGTGAATGCAAGGGATCCTTGCCGTGATAATAAGCCGAATAGAAGGGATGGAAACTCGTATAACCCGCAAAAATCAATTCTCCTGATTCAAGACTGCGCTGATAATATTCAGAATTGAGTTTGAAGGTTTCCTTGATATGCTTTACCCAAGGGGTATTGTAATTGGTAAATAAGTGACCGGCACGACTAAGATGTCTTGGACTTTGAGAAGCGAATTTTTCTACAATACGCATACTCATTTTAGCAGAAGGATAGGCGTATTCATAATTGTTAAGTATGAAAAATATCAGTCCCAGTTCGCTAAATGCATAACCTCCCTGTGGGGTGAGGCCATACTCCAGGGTGAGATTTACCTTATACAATACGTGTAAGATCCACATATTCACTTCCCCTGTCACATAAGTGGGAGGTGAAAGGTTGTCTAGAATTTTCATGACAGAAAGCATCCGGGGATCTGTCATGTCAGGTTGCTCAAATACCTTGTCAACCCCATGGGAGGCAAACCATCCTATGGCTTTACCCATTTCTAATGGGATTTGTGGTGGGCAATCCTCTTTTTCCGGAAAGTCAAAATCCAGCAATTTCAAGCCTTGCCTAGCCGATTCAATAGCCTCATAGTATCGGGTGCTGTTACTTTGACTCTGCATCAGTAAAAAATATACCTCAGCTTTGTCTGAAGAAGATTGAGCTTCCTTTAAAGCAATGTCCAAAAGTGATTCGGAGGTATCGAAATCTCCTGAAAGGTAAGCGATATCTGCAGCTACGGTATGTAGTTTAAAGGCAAATGAATATTCGCTCTTCCATAAATCGGATGTAAAAATGCCAAGGGCTACATCAGAAAATGAACGGGCAGAAGCATAGGCACTACTATCACGTGCTTGTGAAGCAGCACGGAGGTTGAGTTTGGCTACTAAAATTCTTTCATCTAGGTCGCTTATGTGCTTCAGTCCTTCGTTGTAGTGTACGACCAAAGAAAAATTAAAATCATCACTTTCTCCATCACGTGCTACTAAATACCGGCTGATTTGCAGGTGTATTTTTTCTGCTTCATCGGTATCAATCAGGCAATATGCGGCTTGCTGAATCCTGTCATGCGCAAAGCTAAATTGTACCTCTTTTCCACTGTATTCGGAGGGGTCCAATACATTGATGAATTGAAATTTGTCGTTGGTAGGGTTAATCAATTCATCTTTTAATGCAGGCCAGAGGCTTTCAATAATTTCGGTTTCTGGCTTCTCTAACAGGTGAGCCAAAATATCCATATCAAATAGACCCCCGATGCATGATGCGGTGGTCAATGTGCGGATAGTATCTTCGGGTAGTTTGTTCAGATTTTTCACCAGCAGATCTACCACATTGTCAGAAACATTCTTTCCACGTATGGTTTGAATATCTACCTGCCATTTCTTAGTGGCAAAATCATATTTAATTAACTCTTGCTGATGTAAGGCTTTTAAAAATTCAAGGGTAAAAAACGCATTCCCTTTTGTCTTGGAATATACAATTGAAGTTAATTCATCTAGTTCGTTATTTTGGCTGTCGAGGGAGTTGGCGATGATTTGCTTAATGTTTTCTTCCTTCAGGGAGGATAAAGAAATAGTATGAACAACTGCCTTTTCATTCTCCAAATCATTGAGTAAGGTGGTAAGCGGATGACCTGGTAGGATTTCGTTGTTACGGTATGCTCCCAATACCAATAAATATTGATTTTGAACATCCGTAACCAACAGCTTTATCAAATTGAGACTGCCTGTATCAGCCCACTGCAAATCATCAAGAAACAAAACCAAAGGATGATTTGCAGAGGATAATGCATGCACAAAGTGCAGGAATACAAGGTTGAATCTGTTCAAAGATTCTTGACTATCGAGCTTAGGCACCGGAGGTTGCTTTCCGATGATTTTCTCCAAGGCAGGAATGATGTCCACCAATACTGCCCCGTTGTCTCCGACTGCTTCTTTTATTGTTCTTTCCCAGGTTGACACCGTTTCGGCATCCTCAGTTAGCAAAATGTTGCACAGCCCGTCGAAAGCCTGGGAGATGGCTAGGTAGGGGATGTTTTTTTGATATTGGTCAAATTTACCGGAGATAAAATTGCCCCTTTGAGCTGTGATAGGTTTATACAACTCGCTGACTAGGGAAGATTTCCCCACACCCGAGTAGCCTGCTACCAAAAACAATTCTGTACTGCCATGACTGACCCGCTCAAAGGAGTTAAGCAGCATCTTTATTTCTTCTTCCCGGCCATATAGCCTTTGAGGCATTTTGAATTTACCTGAAAAATCTTCCTGACCGGGGTGAAAGGAAGCAATGGTTTTGTTTAGGTTCCATTCCTCCAGACAAACCAACAGATCCGCTTTTAGCCCAAATGCGGTCTGATATCGGTCATCAGCATTTTTTGCCATCAATTTTTCTACAATAAAAGAGAGTACCTCGGGTAATTCAGGATTGATCCTGTGCACCAAAGGTATTGATTTGGCAATATGGTAATGAACTAATTCTAAGGAATCATCACTCTCAAAAGGCAGCTTGCCTGTAAGGACTTGGTAAAGCGTAACACCGAGAGAGTAGAGGTCACTTCGATTATCTACTCTTCTGTTTACCCTCCCCGTTTGCTCGGGAGAGATATAAGCCAGGGTTCCTTTTATTCTGTCAGGATTTCCCAGATTACTCGCCAAAAAATCAATTCGTGTGGCTATTCCAAAATCTATGATAACGGGTTTTTCTTTTTTTTTGGACCATAGAATATTACTTGGATTGATATCCTTGTGTATAATTCCCTTGTTATGTAATCCACCTAAAATGTCGGATAGGTCAATGAAAAGCCGGAGGATTTTCTCCAGTGGTTGACGCTTTTTTACAAATTCTTCTGCCAAGGATACTCCTTCAATATCTTCAAAAACGATGGAAAGGTTTTGGTCATAGTTTTCCATCCTTAAGGCGTGACGAATTCCTTCAAGGGAGGTATCGCTTGAGAAGGCAAATTCATTCCGGAACCTAAAAATTGACTCTGGATCGTGGGTCCCTGGCCGCATTACTTTTCTAATTATCCCTCTCCCGCCCTCCGCAGGTTGCCAGTAAATGAGAGAATGCTCATTTTTCCAGAGTAACTTTTCTTTTTGTTTCATTTGGATAGCACTCTTACCTTTTACTCTTCAAGTCTCTTTTTTTCTCTTCATTGTCCCTTGCGGCCTCTTGACCGAACCCGTCTGCCACCTGGAATGCTGTTGATGTCCAGGTTATTTTCATTTGGACAATTCGCTGAATCATGGAATGACTTTTCATAGCAAGCATTTTGTCAAATTCTTCCTTTTTTAAGGGGAATATTCGGTGCAAAAGCTTGATTAAGGTATGCCAAAAGGAATCTATGGTTCGCATTAGCCAGCCGAATACTATGCTTGATTTGTTAAGATCCAACCCTAGGATTTCTTTGAACACCGGTTCATAATCTTTCTCGTCGTTGTAAATCTTGACAATAGCAAGAATATCTCGGTCACTTGGGTGAAATGGCAATACCTCTTCCATGAATTTCATGAGAGGCTTGGCAAGAGCTGGCCCGTTGGGATTGTCTTTCACAAACTGCTTACTGTAAATTCTTTCCTGCAGAGCCTTTCCCTGAGAATAGGTAGTGGGGTTTATTGGATCTAAAACTCCCAAAGCTCTTCCGATATAATGCCAGGCTAGATAGTAAGATTCAATGGTTTCATCGGAAACATCTTCTTTTGCGGCAATCAATCCGTCAAGCACTTCCACGCTGAACGTGTGAACGGCAAAGATCATATCTTGCTGATTGATGGGTAGGCCCCATTCCTCTTCCCATATCATGGAGATGCTTAGGTCATTTCGGCCTGGATCTTTCTGCTTTGCTAATATTCTGGCTCGGATAAGGGCATGAACCAATCTTAATTTTTGAATGGATCGGACAGCTCTACCAGTCGGTTTGAAACCATTGATATCCATGACATCTATCACAAATTGCATGGTTTCCAAAATACGGCGATGGGGATAGCCTGTAAGCAATTGTGTAGCAACCAGGACATTGGTGGCTTTATAGGCAGCGTACTGCTTCAGCAAAGATCGCACGGCCAGCGCGATGATGCATTCTGAAGGAGAATCATTGAAAATCAAGCTGCCTTTGATTATCACCTCCTGCTCCTCCGGGGTAGGCATCAGGCTAAGATCATTGAAATAATCATTGAGAATGGTAGCCAGTCTTTCATGTTCGGCAATATCTTCCTTTGAATAGATTTTGGGCTCTTCCCCCGGCTTGGGTGGATTATGAAAAATTCGGATATCAATGGGATCCTCTAGCGTGTTAATTTTACTTAGAGCTCGATAGATATGGTAATGGTGATGCGAGTCAATCAATTCTTTTGCCACAGCATCTGCCCTGTCGTCCATTTTGTAGCGCCAGGTTTCAAACTCTTCATCTGAAAATTTGTCGGCCTTGTAATTGCTCATATCATATCGGTTTGGTTGCTGTAAAAAAGTAATACCGCCACAGGTTTTTCTGGTAGGCTTTGTATTGGTAATAGGTACTCCAGGTATTGGCAGTTTGGGTTTTGTTTCTTAAGCCTAACAACTGCAAAAGGTAGGTGCTCACTAGGCCAGGGAAAAACATGTAGTAAAGACGTTTGATGCTTTTCACTACACTTGGTGTGACATCTTTTCTTTGTCGTTGGACAAAACCAGTGTCCTCCATTTTCTCCCAAAATTCCTCTATTCCCGCATAGGCCTTAATCGCCCAAGTATCTGTCCATTTTTTCATCAATTCAGCTTCTTTGGAATTGGGGCTTAAAGGATTGCTGAAAAAATCGGCTACTACCAAAGTCCCTCCAGGCTTTAACACACGGTACGCTTCCTTCAAAAAATCCTTTTTATCCCATGCATAACAAACACTCTCCATTCCCCAAACCACATCAAAACTGTTGTCGGGAAATTCAGTACTCAGGTAGTTTTGTTTGCTGAAATTGCAGGAGTCCTGTAACCCCTGTTTCAATGCATTGGATTTACAGGCTTCCACCTGCTTATCGCTCAAGGTGATACCCTCCGTTTGGGATCCGTAGGTTTTGGCAATAAAAAACGAGGATCCACCTACACCACATCCCGCATCCAATACCCTTTGACCCTTTTTCAAGCTGCCGAATTCAGCTAGTTGCTTATTCATGTTGAGGAGTGCGTGACTAAGGGAGGTCGTACTTTCGTCCCAATAACCGTAGTGCATGCACATTATCCTATCTAATTTCCAAAGAAGCTCATAGTCTACCTGACAGTTTTCGTAGTACCTGACAATCTCAGCTTCATTTATTTCAGCTGATAATGAATTAACCTGCATGTTTATTTAAAATTTTTTTATATCAACAATCAAACTTTGTTTAACTATTTTCCGTGTTTTAATTCACTTGAAAATTAGTCCTTGATTGTTGAATATTTATAAAATGTTTGGTAGATAAACCTAATCATTTTTTTTGGAAAATCAACAAAAGAAACATTGATCAAACCCCCACTTTATCTGCTTAAAATGATGAATAACTTAGGTTTTGAGCAGATTTCTACTTCAAATTTTGAATAGCACAACTCAATATTTTGACTTCATTAACTGGTATTTTTAGGAGTGTATTTGCATATAATTGTAATAAAAAAAGGAGTCCAAAAAGTGAATTGATTTTAGTTGAACTTTCTACTTCCAAATACATTGTCATCTAACTTTCGATTCTTCAATTTTACCCCATGAAAACACTGTGGATTACACCGGAAGGCTTGGAAAAGCTTAAGGCCGAACTGGATCACCTGTGGAAAATAGAGCGTCCGGAGACCACCCAAAAAGTAGCTTGGGCAGCAAGCTTGGGTGATCGCTCAGAAAACGCTGATTATACCTATAACAAAAAACGCCTCCGGGAAATCGACCGAAGGATCCACTACTTGCGCAAATGCATCGATAACCTCAAAGTAATTCCTTATACCCCTTATCAGGAGGGGAAAGTGATGTTTGGTTCCTGGGTAGAGGTCGAGAATACCAAGGGACAAAAGCTCCGAATCCGGATTGTGGGAGGGGAGGAAATTATTGATCGCAGGGATTATATTTCCATCGATTCGCCCATGGCCCAAGCCCTTTTGAAAAAAGAAGTAGGCGATGAGGCAGTTGTCCAAACGCCTACAATGCAGATGACTTGGAGGATCAAAAAGATAGAATAAGAGAAGGGGTAGTATTTCCTTTTATGAATAGTCTGATTTTTAACCAAAAAGTTTAATTGGATAAAATGGAGATTAAAATGGTGCCATAGATTAAGGCAATTAAAAATTAAATTGAACTTGAATTAATCATTTTGCTTAAAAACGGGGTGATTTCTCATCTCTTTGGGATTAATGGCAATCCAAGCTGGGAGACAATCAGGAACAATTTTAGGATTGAAATGGAGATCCTACTGAGAATTAGCGAATATTTCCCAGTCAAGAATTAATCCCCTCGGTTTAATTTTTCTATAAATTCAGGTATTTCATTTCTTCCTACCTGATCTACTTGTGCGAGTGCTTCAGGATTGTCTTGAAGAATTTTCTTCAGGTTTTTCTTCCAGTTGCCAAGAACATTGGTAGTCAGAACAACAAATTCTCCTTCTGGCTTAAAAAGGGCATATTGAGGTAATGTGGTAACAATCCCATTTACATTTGTGCTGACCATAAGAACGTATAGCAAATAATTGGGCCCATACTCGATTTGACGATAAAAGCCTTGGTCATTGGAATTTTCAACTTTTACATACCTGTAATCTTCCCATTTGCCCATATAGTAAATCCCATAACCAGCCACTTTTTTTTCTTTTACGGCATAGACGATATCCTTGCTACCTGGCTCCTGTCCAGGAATCACCAAGAAGTAATATCCAGAGGATATCTTTTTACCTCCAACTTTGATTTTACTGTAAATAGTGTCTTGACCATGAAGCAGATAATATCCGTCTAAATATTCCTGGGAAAAACAAAGGTGGGAAATCAAAAAGGTTGCGAAAAAACATAGGCTCACTTTCATGTTATTGGACAGAGTTATCTTTACAAAAATTACGAAAATCGATAATCGATTTTCTCTTCTGTATAAATATATTTTTGAAGGGAGAAATCAATAAAGATCACCTTAATTGTCTGGAGGCACGATTTCTTGTTTATTTTTTACCTACGGTGTTCCCTTTAACTCATAAAAGCAGCACCCATCAGTACTCCTAAAAAGACTAAGCCATAGATTGCCAGAATTACAATCGTGTATATTCCGAAAAACTTAAACACAGACTTCAGGTTGGAAAAGGCCTGTGTCAGTTCGACAGTATTCTTTGAGCGGACGGAACTTTGAGTCTTTACGGAAAAACGATAGAGGTACAGGACCGGAAAGAAAAACAGTAGGGCAATCAATAAATAAGCGAATCCCATGATCCAAGAAAAGCTTGCTGGTATATTGCCTAACTCATCGCCTACCATTGCGGAAATTAATGCGCCGTAAAAAAATCCCATTAATACCAATAGCCCCAGTCCAATAAATCCAAGGATAGCCAGTAGTTTGCCCCATCGGGCAGTTTCCATAAGGAATCCCAAAGCAGGTCGCTCGAGTGTAATGGTGTTGTTTTCTTCAATAGGGGAGGATAGATTTTCTTCCATGAGGGTAAAGTATTTAGTTTGAAGGCTATAATAAAAGGTAATTCTGGCACTTCTGAAATACCGGATATAGGGTATTTTTTCAGTTTTTTTGCAGTTTGAACTCCCTTTAGCTGCTGTTTTTCCTTAGTCAAGAAAGTCTTGTTTAATACAAAATCTACTCCTTTTGCCTTGGACATCGCTATGGGCTAAGTGTTATGGTATAGTTTAATGTACTCAGACAAAAGTTTTCACACAATTTCAAACTTTTTGTCTTGGAGATTGTCCTTAGAACATGGAAAAAAATTATCCTGAATGGATGTCTACCTGCCTCAAATTGGCAGCAGTTTACAATATTCTCTGGGGAGCTTGGGTGGTGATTTGGCCTCACACCTTTTTCGAATGGACACGAATGGAGCCTTTGCAGCACCCTACCATTTGGCAAGGGACGGGAATGATTGTCGGTGTCTATGGCTTGGGCTATTGGTGGGCCAGCTACAATCCGCTCAAGCATTGGCCCATTGTGGCAGTGGGTTTTTTGGGAAAGATATTCGGTCCTCTAGGGTTCTTGTTCAATTACCTGGTCCTGAAGGAAATTCCGCTTGAATTCAGCTACACCCTCTACACCAATGACCTGATTTGGTGGATTCCTTTTTTCCTGATCCTCAAGCGAGTACATACTGAGACGCAGTGGCAGCTCCGGTGAACCAAAATAGATAATCATGGATTGGATTCGTCTTTCGGTAGACTCCGGGCTTTTTATTTTGGTTTGGTTGGTGCAAGTCATCATTTATCCCTCATTTCTGTATATCGATAAAGAAAGGCTAAACTATTGGCACCGGATCTATACAGGTAAAATCCTTTACTTCGTAGGTCCTTTGATGTTTATTCAGACGGGAGTGATCGCTCTGCAGCTCCTGTTTGACCCGCTTGTTTTTCTGGTGGATGGATTGATTTTGGGAGGGATTTGGATCAATACCTTTTTCATTGCCATTCCCATACACGAAGCTATCGATCGAGATGAAACAGTGGAGGGCCATCTGCCAAAACTTCTCCGGGTCAATCGCTGGAGGGCTTGGATGTGGACGGGTTTGGTTCTGCTTTCTTTGGGGAGGACTTTACTCTAAGTTTTTTATCCAGGCAAAGGTGGAAAGGAATTGCGACATGCTCCCAATGGCTGAATCCATGTTGCCAAAAGGAGGAATTCGACTCCTTTTAGTAGAAGGATAGCAAGCTCAAAAAAAGGTAGATACTGCTTAGAAAGGCACTTTTTTTTCTGAGCTCGACCTATTGCTCCGGAATCCCCATTTTCTATCCAGAAGAAATCTTTTTATCATTTTTTAAGGCAGCTGCCACTCGAAATTCCACAAATACGATTGCAAGTACGGTAGCTATTTCCAGCAAAAAATATATCTCGCCCAACTTGGTCAGCTCTTCAATATAAGTATATATGCATACTAGGGTCAAAACACAATACGATAGGTTGCCTAATGCAATTAGCATTAAAAATGGGGTCCAATACCCTTTGAGCAAGAGGAAACAAGTCAATGAATATAGACAGAAAATCAGGCCGATTAAAGATAAATAGATCAAAACCCGGGTCGGCATTCCAAAATGATCCTGGAATTGTCGTAATACAAAAAATAATAAAAATGCGGTCAAGGCTGCACCGATGCTGTCTACCAGAAAAAGCCTAGCTGGTTTTTTGACAAAGTAGTTGATGATGTTTTTTACGGCAATTTCCATTTGTTTCAAGTTCAGGAGCAGGTAGTCCTAAATAGGTCGAAAAATTATTAAGTTCTCAATAGGCGATGTGCAATTAGCATGCGAAGAAGGAGAAAATCTTTATTGCAAGGATGCCGCTAAGTGAAACCAAAAATAGCCGAATATTGGACAAAAAGCCGATGTAGAACCTGTGACCAAAGTTTCTTTTGATGCTTAGTTCTGGGTTCTGGGCCTTTCATCCATGGTTACCTTATCCCTAAGCAGCCATGTCCCATTTTCTTTGGTGATGATATAAGTCGTATTGATCCTCCGGGTTGGCGTTACTTCACCATTGATGACTTGTCCTTCCCGTTCATGGTATTGATGAACGACCACCACATCGGGTCTTAAAAATTTGATTTCCGGATCGCTGTATTGGTTTGCAGTGGATTCTGCATATCCCGGATTGGAGTGCAGCACCTTGATAAAGCTGATGATAGTGTCTCTTCCGTAGAAAACCCGTCCAAATGCCTGAAGCCATCGTCCATCTTCCGCCCAGACCTTTTCCCGCTCTTCGAAATTTCCATTTGTAGTTTGGATGCTGATTATTTTTTTGATCTCTAGGCTGTCCTTTCCGCTTATTGCCAAGGGCTCAGCAATTATTGAATTGGATAAATGGCTGGAATTATCAGCCTTTTGGCTACAGCTGTAAAGAATCAAGGCAAGGATAGACAATTTCAAGCAGTTCATGATTTGGAATTAGTATTATGGGTCCGACTTAAGTTAAGGCTCTATTGTTGAGTGGTTTTTATTGGATGTCCCTAAGGCGTACCCATTTGAGCCGAGTCTTGGGATACCTGTCCGTAATGGGAGAAAGAATCAGGGTGTCTCCCGAAAACACATATTTTCTTTTAGCGACTGTGCCCCAGAGATTTAGAAAATTGGCGGATTCAATATGATGTTCGATGGTTTGAAGGGAGTCGATCACTTGATACTTCCCGAAATACACAAAATTGTTAGCCAGATGCCTCAAATCTTCCTTTGTCAGGCTATCTAGCCCTCCCGTACCTTCGAGTACATAGTTTTCGTAGTTTTCAGTCACGTGATGGACGCCCATTCCGCCTTGGCCATCATAGATGATAAAGCCTTTTCTGTTTTTGTAGTCGCCCTGTCTAGGCACCCAAATGGAACTCGAATCCATTTGAACTTCGACAAGAGCTAGTGACCACCTGCCTGAAAATTTATCAAAATCCGAGGGGTCATTTTCTTGATTACATGAAACCATCAAGACTGTGACAAGAAAGGGGTATAAAAATTTGAATTTCATTTTTTTGGTTTTACTGATGAAAATTGACCTTTTGAGTGGGGTATGGTGATAAAGAGGAAGTCAAAAACTTCCTAAATAAGACTACTTGCCGATACTTACTTGCTTCAAGCCAAATAGACACATATAGATCACGGTGATTGCAAATAGACTATTGGTACAATTGACCAGGAGTGTTGGCAAGCCTAGCAATGGGCCTGCTGTAAATAGAAGTGTCCCCGAAATAAATACTAGGGGAGTCCAAGAAGGAAAAAATCGGGTATTGCGAACCGATATCCCAAACAGGATCATTCCAACAAACCAAACTGCTCCGGGGACTTTATATAATGGTTTTGCTTCCAAAAACTCAGGAATACTCATTCCGGAATTCATCACCTGAATTGGGAAAAAAGTTAGGCCTAGATAGGCTATCAAGGCTAGTAAAGCTCCAAGTTGGCTCAGGGGGTTTTTACCGGGGGATTGAGCTTTATGGAGACCCCAAATCCCAATTCCTGCTAAAAAATGGTACCCAGCAGTCAGGTAGTAAACTGTAGGGGTGTAACCCTCAATCATTTCCATTACCTCAGAAACTAACCAAAATGAAAATCCTAAAATACCTGCATAGAGGAAATACTTCATAAGTAGTGGTTTTAATGAAGCCCCAGAGCCAAGGCTATGGGGTTTGAAGGAATTTGAACCCAAAGACTGGTCAGCCAGGCAAAGGGACGCTTAGGTACAACAGCTATACGTCAAGTTGTTCATTTCCATATCCTTTGGAATCGGCAAGTAAAATCGATCCCAAAAAGTAGTACAAGCCATTCCTTGAATTCCGAAAATTTCTTGTACTGGAATATAGGGATACTTCGGCAAATTAGACCCAGCCCAGGTAGGTTAAATTCCGAATCTTGCTTGTAGAGATTGGTTGATTCTTTCCGTTAGGAGATCCACAAGTTCTTCGTCCATAAAGTCATACTCATCCGGAATATGGAGCACTTCGATGACCGGTAGATCCAAATGCCGATACAGATCACGGATTTTGGCTCTATGCTCACTTTCCATTACAAGGACCAAATCTGCCCAATTCAAGTCCGCCTCAGAAATTTTCCTGTCACTTTTCGGACTTAGCCCTGCCGAGCGAATATGAAATCGTGGATCATTTTTAAAAATAAATTCTCCTGTTCTGCTTCGTCTTTTGTTTTTCCCGCAGATGATCAGAAGGTGGGGTTTGGGTATCATAGCAATGGAGTTGGCTTAATTTATGAGATATAGAGCGGGCAAAAAAGGGGCTTGGAAAAGTAAGTCATTTTGATCCATCAAGGATGGGGAAAGTTTAAAAATAGCAAATTCTTAAGAATAGAAAAGCGGAGCCACTCCCGATGCTACAGAGGACTCCGCTTAGGTAATTGCTCCATTCCAAGAGGAGGGAGCAATACTCAATGGAATTGATCAATTGGCCAAAACACCTTTTGAAGCAGCAGGATTGGCTTTAAAAATTTCATGCTCCAGTTCGGCTGGTAACATATCAAAAATCACATGAATTCGATCCTGATCTCCGTCATTGCGGGCTTCGTGGACCTCATTGTTATCAAACCACCAAAGTTCGCCCTCACGCATTCGTACCTCTTCATCTCCTGTTTTCATCCATGACCCGAGACTGGATCTTAAGACTAAATGATAGCGGTTTCGAACACGATAGTATTCACCTCGATCGATATGGGGGTACACTTGTTTTCCGGCAGGCAAACAAACAATTTTTGCCCTTCCCAGAATTTCATTTCTTTCCTTCGCAAAGTCCTTTAGAAATTGCACAAACAAAGAGTTTTGTTTGCTGGCTGTAGTCCATCGGCTTTCGTGTACATCCCGACGCTTTCTACCTCCGATAGCCGATTTTCTCAGACCTCTTAAAGGAATAGCAAGTGCCTCACGTTGAACCATAATTTTGTCTTGTCGACCAGTGGATCCGGCCCAAGCATTCGCAATGGAATCTATTTGATCCAGGAATGGCTGGGTTGGGATATTCTGTTTGATAAGTTTGAAGTTTTTCATGGTAACCATTCGATTAAGTTGAAAATGATATTTGGTGTCTTATGTCGAAGAGGGTAGACCTGCCGTAACCGCTTTTAAGGGAAAAAATGGAGATTTTTAATACGCCTCTTTTTTAATTTTAGTCTTTGGAGGCATAAAGCCTTCAGGTGCTTTGCTGTCAGAAGAGGGCGAATTTAAGGTATTAAGGCCTCTGAGCTAGTAAATAGATAGGTTAATTCTGTAATTACAAATTCTTAAAAATAGAAAAGCGGAGTTGCTCCCGTACAGCTGTCGGGACTCCGCTTAGACTAGCGTTCTACTTCTGGAGGGGACTTATCTCTCCACTTCGGATCCTGATTTTTACTTTCCCGAAACGGTCTTGACCAAGGGCACAAGTCGATAGCCTTCTTTATATACTCGTTCGGATGGGCGGTAGTGACGCACGGTAAAATTAAATACGCCTGAAGGATTGTCGATTTCCAGATTGTTGGGTGCATTAGCACCACATCCAAAGCTTACCGTATAGGTTCCGTCTTGATTTGCTTTTGCGGTATTGGAACTGTAATTGGCCAGATCGTTGAACATAAAGCCCCTTTCATCATAAACCGTGATGGACCAAAATCCGGCATTCCCCGGATCTTCAAATGTAAGCTGATAGCAGCTATCGGTTGAGAAATTGCCGGAGGACTCATAGATATTATCGCTCATCTGCGCACCGCCCCATCCCACGGCAGCTCCCACCTGATACTTTTCCTCGGTAAAATCCTTGACCGATGCATCGTTGGGGTCGGTAAACATTCCCCGCATTCCGTAAATCCCATCCCGCTCCAGAATCGCCGGCATTTTGGATTTTAACTCCAATTCCACTCGATTAAATGATTCTTGGTTGACAGGTTGGGTTTTAAATAAATTAACGGATTGCGCCTGAATGAGCATTTGATCCTGAATGGCTTTAGCCTCTTCCTCAGAAAAAGTACCATCCAAGCGTACAATCAAGTACAAATGTGTGCCTGTGTGTGTGGATAAATCAAAAGATCCTGAACCATACTTCATGGCCTGAATCCGATGGTCTTCTGTGACGGGCTGTACGGAAATGTATTTTCCCTTGGGGATTTCTGGCATCACAACGCTTGCTCCTTTTGAGACATCCACCACAGCCATGGAATAGTAGGTATCCCGATTCATTCTGACCACCGGTTGATCATCTGTAGGGGTAAGTTGTCTTCTGTGCATAAAGGTATTTATCCCTCCCATACTTTGTCCCATAAGGATTTGCCGGGATGTTTCGTCTCTGGGATAGCTCTCTGGGGTGACAATCCTTCCGTTTTCATTGAAAAATTCAGAAGCTGAGCTTACCGGCTCTAAATTCGCTCCGATTTGATCTACACTTGCTGAATCTTCTTTTTTCCCCGGTTGGCAACTGACTGCGGCGATCAAAAAAATAATCGCTAAAAATGAATGCTTCATGGTTTCTATGTTTTGATTTTCCCCTTCCCGAATTCTGGCTATCCATTCAAAAAGAAGGTTCACTTCGATTTCTTTTTAAGTTACTGGTTTTTTGATTGGGTTAGGAAGGAAGGAGGAATTCATTTATAAAAAACCAGCTATTGCCAAATCTTCTTCCAGAGAATACTGATTCTTAAAGATTATGCCCGTTAAGGATCGTCCCGTCCTTTACGGTCTTCAGATAGCTGATTACTTTGCCGTCTTCACCCACCTCGCAGACCCGGTAGGAGGGGAAGGGGTTGCCCCAGCTGCCTCCGAAGTGACCGGACCAAAAGAAGGGCTTTTTCTTATAGAGCATCTGCCCATCCACGTCGTGGTCATGTCCATGGAAGGTGGCCCTGACATTCGAATAGGATGTCACCAAGTCCAGAAAAGGTTTGCAGTCTACCCCGTGCCGGGTCCAGTCGTTTTGGGAGATATGCACAAAAACAAAGACATGGGGAAGTTTCGCGTATTCTTCCAAGATCAGCCCTGCAAATTCCAGATCGGCACAGAGATACTCTCCCTTTTCATTGGAGCAGTCGAGGAGGAGAATGCCTGAGTCTTTGGTGATGAAGGAGAAGTTGGTCGTCTGTCCCATGATCCGCATAAAGTCTCCTTCGCTGACCCGGTCATGATTGCCCCGGCAGACATAGTAAGGTACTTGGAGTTGGTTGTAGACCTTTTTCACTCCGGGAAGCAGGCTGGCTTCGTCGTGAATCAGATCTCCGTTGAAAACCACAAAGTCCACCTCCTTTTCCCGATGGATGGCTTCAATAAGGGCTCGGTGACTTCCTTCAAAGTCGGTATTGGGTTGGCCCCAGTGCCCATCCGAGGCGGTGATAAATTTGAGTCGGGTGGCTTTGGGGAAGTCCATTTTCCCATAGGTAATAAAAGGCATGGTCATCAGTGAAGTACTCGCCAGGGCGAGTTTTTGTAAAAATGGTCTGCGGTTCATGGATGTAAAATAGTGAATTAGTTTTAACTGATTGTACCCTATTCTGAAAGTTGACAAAGTTTCCTTGAATTTTGAGTAGGAAGTCCGATGACCGATGACCGATGATGTCCAAATCAGACTTTCAATTGATTTTCAGGGATTTATGATAGAATGTTGTCAGAGTTCCCCGCTATTCGAGATTTGCATTCTCGAATCACTTTTCTCAGGATTTGCAATCCGTAAATCTAGCTAGGCCTAGACCAACGCATTTAGGTACTTTTGGCTTTCAAAAAGTGACGAATAAAAAACAAACGAGGATGTATAGGCTAGTAAATAGTTGATTTAAGTGTTTTTCTTCTGGCCTTTTTACAAATAGGAAATCTTTCTTTTTCTGTTCTTTTGCCTTGACGCAAAAGAACCAAAAGGTCAAGATTTGGCCAAGCTTCCACCCCCTTAAGGCTCTTGCGAACCCCGCTGCCAAATCAGCCCACCGCACACGTTGTCAATTGGAAGGTTTTGAAAAGAATAATGACTTGATAAAAGGCTAACCAGTACCTAGCGCAAGCCCGCCTGGAGGACGGACAGGTCTCCTGACTTGTGCTCATGATATTCTTTTTATCGTTTTTACGGCTTTTGCTTCTGGCAAGGCCATCCCACACCCTGCTTCTGCGTTAGCCCACCGCAATTGAATTCCAAATTGAGTTTGGTTAAACCAAAAGGGATACTTCCTTTTTCTTGAAATCCTTCTGGATGGAAACAAAGACCGGGGCCAAGTCTTTTTGGCCTTCAAAAGTACCAAGGAAAAAGACTGAACTCTTTCGAATTCATCTGCTTTTCGATATGAAAAATTACCCTGTAAGGTTTTGAAAGTAGCTGAAAAAATATTAAAATTATTCTGTAAATGTATCAAAATCAGAATTTTATGAAGAAGAAAATTGAAAAGAAACCTGAGGTAAAGGCAATAATTCCAAAGGAGAAAATTGTTAAGAATGTTCCTTCTCGAGACAAAAAAGCACCAACGAAAAGCGCATCGATAGCATTGTTTTACTTTGATGATAGTGACTTTTATACCTTGGTACAAAATGCCCAGGTAAACCTGCAGCATTGTATAGATGGGTATAGTAAAAGTGTTTTGTTAAAGGAGGACTTTAAATCGGTGGGGCAAACATCACCTACTGTTTTAAAAAAGCCCAATAAAGCCGTATTCCTGGGGCAGTTGATAGAATTAGCCCAAAATGGGTATTACATTGACGTTTATATCTTCGCTCATGGTAATACCGACATGATTTTTTTCGGGAATAACCTTGTTCTTACCCCGGGGGAATTGGCGGATGCAGTTTCAAAGGAAAAAACAGGACTTAATGAGTTGCCGATCCGAATGGTTTATCAAATGAATTGTTATGGACGTAGTTTTAACCAAACTTGGTTGAGTATTGGTGCAAAAACTACCTGTGGTCCACGCTACGTAAATTTTTATCCTAACCAGTTTAATAAATTTGCAAGTGAATGGCATTCAGGGAACAAATCATTTACCAAATCCTTGCAGGCTTCCAATACTGAATCTTCCCGTACGGTTATGCAATCTTTAATTGCAGCATCCGCAGCATCGGAACTATTCCCTAAAGATTGGGATAAGTGTAGTATTGGCAATACGGTTCTAGGTGACAAAGCATGTGCAAAGAGCTATTTCCTTGCTAGATGGCTTGCTGCAGATGAATGGCAAAATGGTGAATCGGGTAAAGATAACATGAATTATTCCTCATACATGTACCGGGTTGGGCAAACTGACCTAACTAAAAATAATGCGGGGGCGCTTTCTTGGGATTTGTAATTAATTCCAATTTATATTATTCCATCAACCTCTCTAGATGTGGCACTAGTACAGTGTATGCCTAATCACATACATGTGCTATTTCCTTAACTTGCCAAAATATAGATTAACACATTTAATGTCTGATCGAAATTACCTAAATGAGGTTTGGGGAACCGCTATTCGAGATTTGCAATCTCGAATCTCTTGTCTCAGGATTTGCAATCAGTAAATCTAGCTAGGCCTAGACCAACGCATTTAGGTACTTTTGGCTTTCAAAAAGTGACGAATAAAAAACAAACGAGGATGTATAGGCTAGTAAATTGTTGATTTAAGTGTTTTTTCTACTGGCCTTTTTACAAATCAGAAATCTTGACCTTTTGGTTCTTTTGGCTTGACCCAAAAGAACCAAAAGGTCAAGATTTGGCCAAGCTTCTACACCCTCAAGGCTCTCGCGCACCCCGCTGCCAAATCAGCCCACCGCACACGTTGTCAATAGGAAGGTTTTGATGAGAATAATGACTTGATAAAAGGCTAACCAGTACCTAGCGCAAGCCCGCCTGGAGGACGGACAGGTCTCCTGAATTGTGCTATTGCCCTTTGCTATTTGCAATCCCGAATACCCTATCAGACTTCAGATTTCAGCCTAAAAATGATGAGGAAGCCTTATTCCTTAGTCGTCTCAATCACTCCCCGGAAATAGCCGAGTGACTCCGCAATTCCCATAAAGGGATTGTCCATATTTCGCTCGTGCTCTAGACTGCAAACGCCGGTGTAGCCCACTTTTCGGATCATGCTGACCATGGCCGGAAAGTTGATAATCCCTCGGCCTACTTCGATGGAATAGCCTTGTTTGATCGGTCCTGTCACGTCTTTGATATGCATATCAAAAACCCGTGTATGGTATTTTTCCATGTCCGCAACAGGGTCTTTGCCATTTCGGGTGTCATGTCCGATATCCAAGCACATTCCCATTCGGGGATCGAGATTTTTGGTGTGGTTCCAGACTTCGTCGGCATCTTGGTAGATTTTGATATCCGGTCCGTGCAGGTGAATGGCAAATTTGAAATCGTATTCCTTTACTTTTTTCTCCACATAAGGAAGCAATTCCACATTGGGAACTCCCACAATCAGTTTGACGCCCACTCGTTTGGCGTAGTCAAAGGACTTGTCGACATCTGCTTCTGACCTCATATAGATCGGACCCACTGCATACCCAATGACGTCATGAGCCTTCAGTTTTTCATGAAATGCCGCAATCTCTGCATCGGTGCTGTTCATCGGCAAGTGAAAATCCTTGATACAGAGGTAGTGCACGTCCAAGGCTTTCAGGGTTTCTAAAGTTTTGTCGAGATCGAATCGGACGAAGGTGTAGCCTGCTATTCCCACCTTGAAAGTTTCTCCTGTTTCTGGTGGAGGTTGGGGGCCGGGTTTGGTGTCCTGTGCATGACAAACTATAAGGGAAAGGACAAGCAAAAGAGTGAAAACGGTTGATTTCATAGGCTTGGGTTTAGTGTTGATTCCTTCAAACAAGTTAGCAAATGTGACCAAAATAGAGTCCTTAGCTCAGTCAATTCCTGCGGAATCGTTTGCTTGAAAAAGTGGATTGAAGCATTGGAGAAATGAGTTTTCAAATTCCAAAAAATAAAAAAGCGGAGTTTGCAGCTCCGCTTAGTTCTAGAATGATTTCGAGTTATCCCTGAGGGTGAGTTATTGATTTGAAGTTTGAACCAAAGCTTAATCGCCAATTTTCAAATGTTTCAATCTTTCAATTTTCCAATCTACCAAGACCGAATATTGAACATTGAATCATGAATGTCGAAGTTTATTGATGGCTTTCAACCCACTTCCTCGCATTCACAAACGCCTCCATCCAAGGAGTGAAGTCGTCATTTCTATCGCTAGGATAATGCGCCCAGTTCCACGGCTTCAGGCTTCGCTCGATGTGTGGCATGATAGCTAGGTGACGTCCGTCCTCGGAAGCGATACCCGCTGTCGCAAAGTCGGAACCGTTTGGATTGCCTGGATAAGCAGCATAGCTGTATTTCATAGCGAAGTTGTATGCGCTTTCTCCTTTTGGCAGGGAGAATTTACCCTCTCCATGTGCAACCCAAACGCCTAGTCGCTGACCGCTTAGGCTACCCAACATCACGGAGTTGTTTTGAGGCACAGTCACATTCACAAAGCAAGACTCAAACTTATGGCTGGCATTGTGGAGCATTTTCGGTTTTTGATCGTGGTCAGGAGTGACCAGGCCCAACTCAATCATCAGCTGGCAACCATTACAAACGCCTAGGGAAAGGGTATCCGGTCTTGCATAGAAGTTGTCCAGAGCTTGTTTTGCCTTAGGATTGTACAAGAAAGCACCAGCCCAGCCTTTGGCAGAACCCAACACGTCAGAGTTGGAGAATCCGCCTACAAAGACAATCATCTGCACATCGCTCAGGTCTTCTCTTCCGGAGATCAGGTCGGTCATGTGAATATCTTTCACTTCAAATCCAGCCAACCAAAGCGCATAGGCCATCTCCCGGTCCCCGTTCACTCCTTTTTCACGTATGATGGCAGCCTTTGCTTTTCCTTTTTCGGTGCGGTTCGGATTCAGCCCCAGCTTGGAAAAGCTTCCGCTCCAATTTTGAGCAAACTCATAGCTGAGGACTTGATTCTTGTAGTTGTCGAAGCGGTCTTTGGCCAGTTTCTCTCCGCTTTGCTTTCTGTCAAGTAGGAAGGAAGACTTAAACCACAAATCTCTCAAAGGTGCCACTTCCAAGGTTTCGCTTTCCAGGCTTACTTTTCCGTCCAAAGTCACTTCGGCCAGTTCCACAAAGTCGAGGTCAGCTGCAGAAAGAACTTCCTCAGCAGCATGGTCATTGTTAACTTGAAGGAGTATTCCCGGATTCTCGGAGAAAAGGGCCTTGATTACATTGCTCTCTGCCAAACGGCTTTCTTTCACAGCAAGACCGACTTGTTTGCTTGGGAAGCACATTTCCAGCAAGGCGGTCAAAATGCCACCTGAGGAAATATCATGTCCTGCCAGCACCAGACCTTTTTCGATCAATTGCTGGACAGTTTCAAAGGCTTTTGCAAAATAGGCTGCATCGGTGACGTCCGGAGTTTCCTGCCCCACCTTGTTGAGGATTTGGTACAAAGAAGATCCGGCTAGTTTGGCTGCATCTTTGGAAAAGTCCAGATACAAAACTTTGGTGCCTGCCTGAGGCAAAAGGGCAGCTTTCGCAGTCTTTTTTACATCGGTACATTCCCCGACGGTAGAGATAATCACCGTACCCGGAGAGTAAACCACTTTTCCGTCAGGATATTTTTGGGTCATGGAAAGGGAATCCTTTCCGGTAGGAATATTGACTCCAAGTGCTATCGCAAAGTCGGAACAGGCTTTTACTGCCCGATACAAGCGGTCGTTTTCTCCTTTGTTTTTGGCAGGCCACATCCAGTTAGCGGAAAGGGAAACTCCCTTCAATCCATCTGCAATCGGTGCGAAAACCAGGTTGGTCAGGGCTTCGGCGATCGCTAATCGAGAACCGGCTTCAGGATTGGCCAAAGCTGCAACGGGAGCATGGCCGATGGAGGTGGCGATTCCTTTTTCTCCTGTAAAGTCCAAGGCCATCACACCAACATCATTCAAAGGAACTTGGATTTCTCCTACGGTCTGTTGGGTAGCCACCCGTCCGGTTACGGAGCGGTCCACCTTATTGGTCAGCCAGTCCTTGCAAGCTACAGCTTCAAGCTGAAGGACTTCCTGAATGTATTCTTTCAGCTTATTGGGGGCAAATTCAGGTTCGGAGAATTTGGGAGCCAATCCACTTTGGTCTTCCAAGACGGTCTTGGGAGAAGAGCCAAACATGTACGCCAAGTCCCAATCCACCGGTTTTTCTCCGGTTTTTTGATTTTCAAACTTAAAGTGCATGTCTCCGGTCGTCTCGCCCACCACATAGAATGGGGCGCGTTCTCGCTCGGAAAGTTGCTTCAACTGGTCAATGTCTTTTTTGCCGACCACCAAGCCCATTCGTTCCTGGGACTCGTTACCGATGATTTCTTTGGCAGAAAGGGTAGGGTCGCCTACAGGTAGCTTATCGATATGGATGGTGCCACCGGTACTTTCTACTAATTCGGAAAGACAGTTCAAATGTCCACCCGCTCCGTGGTCGTGGATGGAGATGATCGGGTTGTTTTCGCTTTCGGCCATGGCGCGAATCACGTTGGACACCCGCTTTTGCATTTCGGGATTGGATCGTTGAACGGCGTTGAGCTCCAGTGCACTGGAGACTTCCCCAGTATTCAGGGAAGACACGGCCGAGCCACCCATCCCGATTCGGTAATTGTCCCCGCCCATGATTACGATTTGATCTCCGGTTCCCGGTTCGCCCTTTTTGGTGTAGTTGGCATTCGTAAAGCCCACACCTCCGGCTAGCATGATCACTTTGTCAAATCCATGATGCTTTTCTCCCTCCTCATGCTCAAAAGTGAGCAAGGACCCTGCAATCAGCGGCTGTCCAAATTTATTTCCAAAATCGGAGGCTCCGTTGGAAGCTTTGATCAGGATATCCATGGGGGTTTGGTATAGCCAAGGTCTTTCGGGCAGGTCTTTTTCCCAGCTTCGGCCTTTCTCCGACCGGGCATAGGAAGTCATATAAACAGCCGTTCCAGCCAAAGGAATGGATGCGGTTCCCCCTGCCAAACGATCCCGGATTTCTCCCCCTGAGCCTGTTGCTGCCCCGTTGAAAGGTTCGACAGTAGTTGGGAAGTTATGTGTTTCTGCTTTTAGGGAAATTACCGAATCGATGTCCCGGGTTTCAAAAAAGTCAGCCTGATGCTGAGTTTTTGGGGCGAACTGCTGAATTTTTGGGCCTTGGATAAAGGCCACATTGTCTTTATATGCCGAAGCGATCCGGTTTGGATGCTTTTTGGAGGTTTCCTTGATCAGTTGGAAAAGTGTCATTGGCTTTTCTTCTCCATCAATCACAAAGGAGCCATTGAAAATCTTGTGACGGCAGTGCTCGGAGTTGACCTGTGAAAAGCCGAAAACTTCCGAATCGGTCAGTGGCCTACCCAATTGCTTAGAGACATTTTCCAGATAATCCACCTCTTCCTGACTTAGCGCCAGGCCTTCGGACTTGTTGTAGGCTGCAATGTCAGTGACCGGTTTGATGGGTTCGGGCTTCAGGTGAATGTCAAATATTTCCTGATCGAGACCGTCATAGGCCTTTTGAAGCATAGGATCGATTTGGTCTCCTTCAGCCATGGGAAAGAATTCCTCGATGCGCTGAATGCCTTGGATTCCCATGTTGACTGTGATTTCCACGGCATTGGTGGACCAGGGGGTGATCATTTCCTTTCGTGGACCGGAGTATTTTCCGGATACTTTTTCACCCGGAATCTGTCGGGCTTCGCCAAAAAGCCAGGTGAGTTTTGAAAGGTCTTCAGTGCTGAGAGGGTGAGATACTTGAACTCCGTAGATGAGTTTCTGAGGGGATTCAAAGAAGAAAATCATGTCCTTGGGCTGGTAAGTCGCAAAGGTAAGGAATTGAGGGGGAAAGTTGAAAAGTGATAAGGTGGGAAAGTTGGAAAGTATTGTCCGATGTAAGATGACCGAAGTCCGATGAAGGGAGGCAAGAAGTTTAAAGTGAAGTTTGTATGCCTAATTGGGTAACTCCCCCCTCTAGGGGGGCTAGGGGGGTAAATAGGCAAATAAAAAGCAGGGAAGTCGGGAAGCAGGAGAAGTGCTATATGCAAAAGTGGCTGTAGTCCAATTTAATCTCGTAAATCGTAATTCGTACTTCGTAAATAAATGAGCTGGAAGACGGAAGACCGAAGATCGTAGACAGGAGTTTGAATTGGGGAAACTAGGGTTGAGGTTCCTGTAGATGTCGTAAATCGTACCTCGTAAATCGTAAATAAAGGAGAGTTTATTTTCTTTTCAATTGTTCCAAAAGGTAGTCCGCAGTGGCCTCAATCAAGCCTCCATGGCCTACAGGTAGGATGATAGTCTTTATTTGAGGGATTTTGGCACTGAATTTTTTCAGGTTTTCCGCTGTGATCATTTGGTCAAACTCGCCCAAGAAAAGACAAACCGGAGTTTTGCGTCTTCTGGCTGATTGGATGATTTTCCCAAGTCGGGGTTGGAGGCCTCCAGAGATTTTCCATGTGAAATACATTTGGGCCCGCTTGGATCTGGTGTCCATTTGGGTTTGGAAAAATTTTTTCAGGCTGGATTGAATCAATCCCACAGAACCAAGGCCTTCCATGATCTTAAATAAGCCTTTGGGCTTGAAGACTACCTGTTTCATTAAGGGATGAAAAGAGTCCGGATAATTGCTCATGCTGTACCAAAGGCCGGTTTTGACCCCGTCTGGGGCCAGCAGAGTCAGGCTAAGGACGTTTTCAGGAAAAAGTTCGTAAGTAATCAGGCATATTTTTCCTCCCATGCTGTAACCTATCAGGTGGAAATCCGTGAAGTTCAAATGGTTTTGTAAACCACCAATCAATTCCAACCAATTTTTCCTGTTCATCGGCTCTCCGGAATCTTTCCAGGTGCTTCTTCCATGATAAAAAGCATCGATGAAGATAAATTGCTGATTTTCTTTTCGGATCTGCTCAAGAGGAAGCATGTCCTTATGAGTCTGCCCAAATCCATGAAACAACAAAATCACTTCATCACCCTCTCCGATTACCCGGTAGGCTAGGTTTCCCAAGTTGTGTTTGAAATAGTCCAAGGAAGAAAAATTTTATTTCAAAGGTAAGGAATACACGATGTATGTAAGATGTGTTAGAATTTAAAAAGAAATAAAATTTGGTAAAAATTTATTTTTATATAAATTAATTCCATGTTAGTTCGGTTTTTACTTAGTAATAAGTGAAAAATTTTTAAAAAAAACTTTAGAAACCTTGAACCAACTGAAAGTTTCCATAGTTTTGCACTCAAATTCTAAAGCATTTGGAGACACGGAGAAAAATATTGGAAATAGCTAGGGATCAGTTTTCCCGCTATGGGGTGAGGACCGTTACCATGGAGGAATTGGCCAGAATGGCCGGGATTTCAAAAAAGACCATTTATCAAGAGTTTTTGGATAAAAAGGATTTGGTGCGAGAGGTCTTTAGAAATATTCTTGAAGAGGACAGGCAAAAGATGATTTACATCCTAGAGCAGGAAGACGGGGTCATTGACCACCTGGTCAAAATGTCCCATATCATGCGGGAGCGTCTGTCTTCAATGAATCCCATGGTCATTATGGAGATCCAGAAATACTTCCCTGAGGCTTGGAAAATGTTTGAAGAGTTCAAATTACAGACGATCAAGACCGACCTGATTAATGTGATGGAAAAGGGCAAAAAACTGGGCTATTTCCGAGAGGAGATAGATACAGCGATTTTGGCAAAGGCCCGACTGGATCAAATTAATTCAGCTTTTGATCCGGCAAATTTTGCCAACCCCGAGTACAATTTTGTGGAGGAGCAACTGGTGCTGATGGATCATTTTCTACACGGGATATTCACTGAAAAAGGGCGCGAAGCCTACACATCCCAAAAAGCAATTGAAAATTGAAAACAAACCTACCTATGAAAAAGTACCTTTTTGTTTTTCTGAGCTTTTTTCTCAGTCTTCAAGGACTGAAGGCACAGGAGATAGCAGAACTGACGCTAAATGATGCCATTCTTTATGCTATCGAAAACAATGTGAATACCAAAAACGCCCGACTGGAAACGCTCATTTCTAAGGCTACAGTAAAGGAAACCACGGCTCAGGGTCTCCCCCAAATCAATGGATCCTTTAATCTGGATTACAACCCAAGGATTCCGGTAGTGTTTCTACCAAACCAGCCTCCTTTTGGTGATCCTTCCAATCCCAGTGATGTGATTCCCGCCCGATTTGGAGTGAGTTATTCCTCTGGATTGGGGGTCAATTTCTCTCAAATGATCTTTGACGGATCCTTCTTTGTGGGGCTTCGTGCCGCACAGACTTTGAAGCAGTTGACGGAATACGACCTGGACAAAACAGAAAATGATGTCATCGAAAATGTGAAGAAGGCCTACTTTGGAGTTTTGGTCAATGAAGTGAGAATCAGCCTCGCGGAAGCAAACCTGTCCAGAATCGACTCCCTGCTGAAAGAAACCCAAGCTCTGAACGAGGCTGGGTTTGCAGAAAAGATCGATGTGTCCCGAATTCAGGTCCAAAGAAACAACACCTTTACCCAACTCGAGCGGGCCAAGACTTCCTGGCAAGTCAGTAAGGAGCTTCTTAAGCTTCAGATGGGCTTGCCGATGGAAATGGAAATTTATGTCTCTGAAAACCTCAGAGATCTAAATCCGGAAGATCAACTGATCCAACTATTGGCTGAAGAAGGTACCAACCGCGTGGAACTGGATCAGCTAAATACCCAACTCGAACTCACCCAACTCGACCTAAAAAACAACACTGTGCAGTACATGCCCACCATTGATTTCGTGGGCAATATCAGAAGAAACGGTGCCGGCAACGAGTTTGGGACTGTCTTTGACGGAAACAACTGGTTTGGGAGCTCTCTTATAGGGGTGAGTATGAACATCCCGATTTTTGACGGATTGTCCAAGTCTGCCCGGATTCAGAAAAATAGAGTGCAGATCAATCAGCTGGAAAACCAGCGGTTTTTCCTCAATGAAAGTTTCAAAAATGAAATTTTCACAGCTAAAGTCAATCTGAAAAATGATCTGAATATTCTTCAGGTTCAAACGGAAAACCTGAAGCTGGCCCAAGAAGTCTACGATATCGCCCGAATCAAGTATCAGGAAGGCGTAGGTTCCAATCTTGAGGTGGTGCAGGCCGATTCAGACTTGATTGAAGCAGAGTTCAATTACCTGTCCGCCCTTTATGACGGATTGATTTCCAAAGTAAATCTTGAAAAAGCCCTGGGCCTATTGAAGGCCGATTTGACTAACTAAACCAACACTTTCCTTTTCCAAAACTTCTCAAATCTTATGAAATACTTTCCACAACTTTTAAGCTTGGCTGCAGCACTTATGCTGACCGTATCCTGCGCGCAGGATGACTTGACAGCCAAAAAAGAAAAACTGGAGTCTCTCAAGGGAGACTTGGCTAAGATCAATACCGAAATCAAGGCACTTGAAGCGGAGATTTCCGATTTGGATCCGGAATATGCGGAGCAAAACAAAAAGTCCATCCTGATCACCACAGCTGCGGCCCGAAAGGGTGAGTTTACCCATTTTGTGGAGGTGACCGGTTCTGTTCTTTCCAAAAAGAACGTGAGCATCAGTGCCGAGACTGCAGGTCGGGTGATGGAGGTTCCGGCTATCGAAGGAATGAGAGTCAATAGAGGGCAGATTTTAGCCATAATTGACTCCGAGGCCATTGAAAGGAACATCGCCGAAATGGAAAATTCTCTGGAATTGGCCAAGACTATCTTTGAAAAGCAGGCAAGACTTTGGGAGCAGAAGATCGGTACGGAAATCCAATACTTGGAAGCAAAAAACAGAAAGGAAGGATTGGAAAAAAGTTTGGCTTCTCTCAAAACCCAATTGGAAAAGGCATATGTAAGAGCACCGTTTAGCGGTACCATTGAATCCGTTCAGGTGAGATTGGGAGAGTTGGTACAGCCTGGAGTGCCGATGTTTCAATTTGTTGGAGACAGTGATTTGTTTATCGAATCAGATGTGTCCGAATCCTATGTCGGAGTTTTGGCAAAAGGAGATTCTGTGGAAGTTTCGTTTCCTTCATTGAAGAAAAACCTGACGACCAAGGTGTCGGCAGTAGGAGCCATCATCAATCCGAACAACAGGACTTTCAAAGTGGAGGTCTTTTTGCCCAACATGGCTGATTTGAAGCCTAATATGATTGCGGTTTTAAAAATCCAGGACTATAAAAACGAGGATTCGGTGATTGTACCTTCTCATTTGATTTTGTCTGACAACAGAGGTGATTATGTCTTTATTGTTGAAAATGAGACGGCTAAAAAACGATATGTAAAAAGAGGATTGAGCTTCGAAACCGAAACAGAGATTGTAGAGGGCCTTTCCGGCACGGAGACTTTGGTAGACAAAGGGTTCCGTGAAGTAGGAGATAACTTTAGTGTGAACATTGCCCAACTTTAAGCCATGACAGATATTAAAAAACCCAACACTATCCGGGAATTTGGCCTGTCCAGCTTCAGTGTGGACAATGCCACTTCCGTGGTGATTTTGACCTTGATCATCACCGTATTGGGACTAGGGGCTTATAGGACCATGCCCAAGGAGAGTTTTCCCGAGATCGTAATCCCGACGGTATATGTAGGTACTCCCTATCCCGGCAACTCGCCTGTCGATATGGAGAACCTGATCACCAGACCTATCGAAAAAGAACTGAAGTCCCTCAACAATGTGAAGGACATCCGATCCACTTCGGTGCAGGATTTCTCATCCATAGTAGTCGAATTTAACCCAGGAGTAGAAATCTCCAAGGCCATTCAGGATGTAAAGGATGCGGTGGACAAGTCCAAGAGTGAATTGCCTACAGACCTGGATCAGGATCCCAATGTATTGGAAATCAACACCTCGGATTTCCCGATTATGAATGTGAACATCTCTGGACCTTACTCTGAGCAGGAGCTCAAGAAGTTTGGGGAATATTTGGAGGATGCGATCGAAAAGCTTCCGGAAATCTCCAAAGCTGACCTGGCAGGGACGATCGAAAGGGAAATCCAAATCAATGTGGATCCTTATAAAATGGAGGCAGTAGGTGTAAGCTTCGGAGATATCTCCGGGGCAATTCAGGCGGAAAATATCACCATTTCGGGAGGAAACATCCGAAACGGGGATTTTGAGCGGACGGTAAGAGTGGATGGGGAATTCTCTGACCCAATGGATCTGCTAGACATAATCGTTAAAACGGACCAGCAAAAGATCGTCTATCTCCGTGATGTGGCCGAGGTAAAGGATACTTTCAAGGATAGGACGACCTATGCCCGTAGCAAAAACCTTCCGGTAGTCACCATCAATGTGACCAAAAGAAGCGGGGAAAACCTCCTCGATGCTGCGGATAAAATCAAAGAAATCATCCAAACCACCCAGAAAAACCGATTCCCAAGGGACTTGGAAATCACCATTACAAACGATCAGAGTAAGCAGACCCGAACTCAAGTGAGTGATTTGGAAAACTCTATCATCTTCGGGATTATTTTGGTGGTTTTGGTTTTGATGTTTTTTATGGGCTTCCGAAACTCCCTCTTTGTGGGTTCCGCGATTCCGCTTTCCATGTTTATTTCCTTCCTGATTCTGAATGCATTTGGAATCACGCTTAATCTGATGGTGCTGTTTTCCCTGATTCTGGCCTTGGGTATGCTCGTTGACAATGGAATCGTGGTCGTGGAAAATATCTATAGACTGATGCAGGAAGGTAAGCCGATAATGCGTGCTGCAAAAGAAGGAGTAGGTGAAGTAGCCTGGCCGATTATTACTTCAACCGCTACTACTTTGGCTGCATTTCTCCCATTGGCTTTTTGGGATGACTTGGTTGGGGAATTCATGAAATATCTGCCAATCACTCTGATCATTGTATTGTCCTCTTCTTTGTTTGTGGCATTGGTAATCAACCCTGTGATGACTTCACTCTTTATGAAGGTAGAGGATGTGACTAAGGATAAGCCAAAGAAAAAGTTCGTGGTTGTGGCTTTGATCTTCGTGGTCGTGGCAGCGATTTTCTACCTTTTGGGTGTCACAGCCTTGGGTTCTTTGGCTATGGTTGCAGCATTGCTTACTCTATTTAATGTGTATGTGCTCCGTGGGGCAATCCGATGGTTCCAGACCGTCTTTTTGGTCAAATTGGAAAATGCCTACGAGTCCACCTTGAGCTACGCGCTGCATGGCAAAAAGCCTTACATGGTATTCGGCGGTACCTTTGGACTATTGATCCTTTCCTTGGTTCTTTTGGGAATTAGATCGCCAAAGATCCTCTTTTTTCCTGACAACCAGCCTCAACTGGTCAATGTATTCGTGGAGTTTCCTATAGGGACGGATATCGAATATACCAATGACTTTGTGGATAAAATGGAAGATGAAATGATGGTGGCTCTAGAGCCATACAATGACATCATAGAATCGGTCATTTCTCAAATTGGAGAAGGAACAGGCGATCCTTCAGAAGGACCAAGTCAGCAAGCGACTCCCCATAAAGCCAAGATTACGATTGGATTTGTGGATTACATCGACCGTCAGGGAATCGACACCAACGGAGCCATGGAAGTGATCCGGGATCTGGTGGAAAAATATCCCGGCGTATTGATCACCGTGGACAAGCAGAGAAATGGTCCTCCGGTTGGAAAAGCAGTGAATATAGAGTTTGTTGGAGAGGACTACGAGCAATTGATTGCATACGTGGAAAAAACCAAGGAATACTTGGAATCCAATAATATCCCTGGCTTGGAAGAATTGAAAACTGACCTTTCCACAGGCAGCCCAGAATTGATCGTGCAGGTAGATCGGGAAAAGGCCAGAAGATTTGGCCTGTCCACTTCTACCATTGCCACAGAGCTTCGTACTTCCCTTTTCGGTCTGGAAGTTTCCAAGTACAAGGAAGGGGAGGACGATTATCCGATCCAGTTGCGTCTGGATGAGGATTATCGGTATGATATCAACACTTTGGTAAATAAGAAAATCGGATTCAGGGACAAGTTTGGAGAAAAGCGGGAAGTTCCGATTTCTGCCGTGGCAGATTTCAAATACAGTTCTACGTATGGTTCTGTAAAGAGAAAGGATCTGGAAAAAGCAATCACCATGTTTTCCAATGTGCTCGATGGCTATAATCCAACTGAAATCAATTCCCAGATAAAAGTCTTGATGGAGAATTTTGAAGTTCCTGACGGAATCACCGTGAAATTCACCGGAGAACAGGAAGAACAAGCTAAATCCCAAGCATTCCTTCTGAGAGCCTTAGCTATTGCGGTTTCTTTGATTTTCCTGATTATCGTAGCTCAGTTCAATTCGGTCATCAGTCCATTTATCATTATGACTTCTGTGCTTTTCAGTACGATCGGGGTATTCCTCGGCTTGGTCATTTTCAATATGGACTTTGTAGTAATCATGACCGGTATCGGGATCATTTCCCTCGCCGGGGTCGTTGTAAATAATGCCATCGTTTTGATTGATTATACCAATCTGGTCCGTAGCAGAAAAAGAGAAGAAAAAGGAATTCTTCCCAATGAGTATCTGGATTATGAAGACCTTTTGGGAAGTATCATCGAATCCGGAAAAACCCGTCTGCGTCCGGTGTTATTGACAGCGATTACGACTGTATTGGGTTTGATTCCTTTGGCTATCGGTATGAATATCAATTTCAGTACCCTTTTGAGTGATTTTGATCCTCAGTTCTATGTAGGAGGTGACAACGCGGCATTCTGGGGACCCATGGCTTGGACAGTAATATTTGGGTTAACCTTTGCTACCCTCATTACGTTAGTGATCGTACCAGTCATGTATTTGCTGGCAGACAAACTCACAATGAGGTTGCGCAAAGTCAAGGCATGATTGATTAAGGTTGGTGGTTTTTTTTGATAAAACCTCCGGAATGATGTTCCGGGGGTTTTTGCTTTTTTAGCCCTGCATTCGGTATGGATTTTGTAATTTTGAAATCCCAAATAGAACTGAGAGCGATGCAGGATATGAAATGGTATGTGATGTATACAGCGTCACGTTCAGAGAAAAAAGTGGCTGATCGATTAAGAGAGCGAGGCTGGGAAGTGTACCTGCCTATCGTAGAGGAGCTTCGCCAATGGTCTGACCGAAAAAAGAAAGTACAACGTGCACTTTTTAATGGGTATGTCTTTGTAAAAACTTCCAGAAACCAACTTTGGGAATGCCTTCAAGTACCCGGAGCGGTTAAGTTCGTTCACTTTTCCGGGCAACATGCCACCGTCCGGGAGGAGGAAATAGAACTGATTCAGCGGGTAGTCACCACAGGTGTAGCGGTAGAAACAGATGGCTCGGAGATCGAGCCGGGAGAAAAAGTCAAAGTCTTGGGTGGTCCTCTTCAGGATATGATCGGAGAATGTATCGAAAAGGGCAACAAAGATTACTTCATGATCCGTATCCCTGGGATATACCAGAATATGCTGATCAGCATTCCCCGCAAATTTCTCCAAGTCATCGAATCACAGAAAGTTTAATCGATTGATTAATCCTGGCTTCTGGGTACAAAGTATCTTCTGAATACTATTTGTGCCTGGAACAAGTGGTCTCCGAAGCGGTTAAATCCTACATTTCCATCCAGATTATCCGAAAAAGTCCAAAGCATGGTGCCTTCGCCGGCAATATCAGAGTAGGGACCGATTCGGTAGCTCAAGCCTGCCCGTACAGGGACATAGCCTGTAGTGATATTGCTGGAAATAGGAGTTTCTTCTGGGCTGAATGACTTGGTTTGCTTGGTGTTAACCTGCATGATTCCCAATCCCACCCCTCCGTAAAGGTTAAATTGCGTACGGTGCATATGATTGGTAAAGGGAATCAGATAAAAGCTGGGCATGATGTCAAAAAAGTAAGCAGGTCCTTTGGCAGTGTAGGAAGAGTTTGAAAAAAACCAGGCATCTGTCACTGCAGTACTTGGATTTCCCCCACTGCTGATCCATTGAACTCCTGCGGTGGTTCTCAGCTCTATATTCTGGGCCATTTTTTTTGTCAAAGCCACAGAAATAGCCGGTTTGATAGCAAAGTTGAAACTTCTGTATTGTCCACCGTTGTCCAAATAGGCAAAAGAAGGACCTAGCCCAACGGTCAAAATATTGTCTCTGGAAATTCTTTCTTTATAAAAGCTTTGGGCAAAGGTCAGGCTCGAGACACCGAGCATAAAAATAAGGAGGATCAATCGATAGAAAGAGTACATAAAGTAATAGACTGATAATGTGTTGGTTTGGATTTTCGCTCAGGTTCAACAAATGTGCCAAAGCGGGTTTTATCAGATGGATAAAATACTATTCTCCATCAAAGGCTTTTTGGATATCGGCTTCCGTGGTGCGCAGTTTTTCTCTGCAAATTTTCACCAAAGATGTGGCTTCTTTCACTAAATCTGACAGCTCATCAACGGTTTTATTTCCTTCTTCCAGTTGGGAAAGAATCATTTCCAGTCGCTGCATGGCTTGGGTATAGCTGGTCTCAGTCATTTTTGGTCTCGATTTCGGTGATGGTACTTTTTATTTTATGCTGAAGGGAGTAGGTAATCATTTCTGCTCCCAGTTCGGGGGTGCTGAGGTGAATAGGCTTTCCCATCGATTCTGAACGGGTATAGCCTCTTTTTAGTATGGATTGAGGATCGAGTTGACGGAGTTGGAGCTCGATCTTTGACAAATTTTCGTTTTGGGACTGAAGAAAAGTGCCGGATGCTTTTCTCAGTGTTTTTTCCAGATTATCCAGAGACAAGGATTGGATTTTGCAGAGGTTTTTTCCCGCTTGGGTGATTCGATTGTTTAGGGTTTGAACTTTTTGGGATTCCAAAATCAGCCGATTCCCAGCCAGTGACTTAGTTCGAAGACTGTATTGATGAATCTTGTTTTCTTCCTCACGAAGTGTAATTCTTGTAGCCCGGTCAAGGCGCTGAAGCAGTATCCCCAAATTTTCCTCAAACTCCCTAAAACCAGAAAGCACAAATTCAGCTACTGCGGTAGGAGTTTTCAAGCGGGTATGGGCAACCAAATCGGCGACAGTTTCATCCCGCTCATGGCCTATTCCTGTGAATACAGGCAATGGAAAATTGGCGATTTCCACTGTCAGCCGATATTCATCAAAGCAATCCAAATCCAATTGGGCACCACCACCCCGGATTATAATCACCGCATCCAAATCCAGTTTTTCTGACTCCTCTTTTACTCTGTTTAGCGCCTGAACCAAGCTGTTTACTGCCTCATTGCCCTGCATCTGCGAGGGAAAAAGGCGGTGATAAATGTGGTATCCGTAGGGGTTGGGCTGGATCTGATTAATGAAATCTCCGTATCCTGCTGCCGTAGGACTGGAAATAATCGCGATCCTTTGCACTACAGCAGGCAATTCAAACCTTCCGTTGAGTCGGAGCAAACCTTCCCTTGTCAGTCGGTCGATGGTTTCCTGCCTAAGCCTCGCTCTTTCTCCCAGTGAAAAGGAAGGGTCAATGTCCTTGACATTGATGCTTAATCCATAGACCGGATGGTAGGTAACCGCCACCTGAGCGAGGACTTTCATCCCGTTTTTCAGAGAAGTGCCCGTAGCAGATTCAAACTTGGCTGCTACAGTTCGGTAGGTAAACTGCCAGAGATTGGCACGAATCTTTGCCTGAATCTGATTGCCTTGCTTTTCGACCAATTCAAAATAGACGTGCCCTTGGGGTGCCTGTCTGAAATCTGCCAGCTCCCCAATCACCCAATACAGGGGCTCCAAAGAAGATTCAAGGGTGTACCGAATCTGCTCAGTCAGTTGAGAAACAGACAGATGACTCATTTTAGATTATTTTGGAAAGACTTGCTTGATCTTATTGCTCAGTTCCAAGCTCGCTCTCAGCATCGGAAGCCTAACTTGATCACTTTGGATGATTCCCTGATGCAAAAGCAGGTTTTTGATCCCCACTGGATTTCCTTCCTGATACATCAAGCTGTTGATTTTAAGGAGAGAAAAAGCAGCTTTTAGAGCTTCTTCCTCAGTTCCATGGGTTAGTTGCTTGAAGGTTTGCGGGAGGGCATTGGCCAAGACGGAGATTACTCCGCTTCCTCCAATGCTTTGAATTGCCTTGGTCAACAGATCATCACCTGAAAGTAAAAGGAAGTCCTTAGGCATTTGGGAGGCTATCTGCATGCACTGTTCCAGATTACCGCTTGCCTCTTTCATGCCTATGATATTGGGATGGTGGGAAAGTGCCAAAGTAGTCTCAGCACTCATATTGGACATGGTCCTGCCGGGAATATTATAAAGCATAACAGGCACCGGAGAAGCATTTGCGATGGCGGTATAGTGGGCAATAATTCCTTCCTGCGTAGGTTTGTTGTAGTAGGGACTCACGGAGAGTAAGCCTGCAATCCCGTAGAAATCCGTGTTTTTGATCTCATTGACCACGGCATGGGTGTTGTTGCCGCCAATACCCAGCATGACAGGTACTCTTCCCTGATTGTATTTTAGACAGGCTTTGAGTACTTCCTTTTTTTCAGAAGAAGTCAAGGTCGCCGCTTCTCCTGTAGTGCCCAAAACCACCAAATAATCCACTCCTCCGGAGATCACATGGTCTATGAGCCTTTGGAGACTTTCGAAGTCAATCGAATAATCGTCTAAGAAAGGGGTGACTAGGGCCACTCCGGTACCTTTAAATGCGTTCATGTCAACGGGATGGTTTCAGGCTGCAAAGATACAGCCTTAGGCGGGTTTTACTCCCCGCTCAAAGAAAAAAACAGGTTTAGTGCGTTTAAAGCTGGATTTTGAAGAATGCTATATCTTTTCGAAATAGCATTTACCCCTCTACCATCTTCAAAAATTCCTCCTCTGAAATGAGCGGAATTCCTAGCTTTTGGGCTTTTTCTTTTTTGCTTGGGCCCATTTCTTCTCCCTCTATAATGAAGTCCAGGTTTTTGGAAACGGAGGAAATGTATTGCCCTCCGTGTGCCAGAACAAAGTCCACGATCTCGTCCCGCTTGAAGTTTTGCAGCTTGCCCGAAGCCAAAATCCGCTTCCCGGCCAAGGCATTTCCAAGTACTTTCTCCTCCCGCTGTTCGATCTCGAATTTCAGTCCATTGGCTTTCAGTCTGGAGATATGGTCCAAGTTTTCCTGCTGCGCAAAAAACTCTCGGATGCTGGTCACCAAAGTTTCTCCTATGCCATTGATCTCCAGTAATTGCTCGTCACTTGCTTCCTGCAATTTTTCGATGCTTCCAAAATGCCTCGCGAGTAGCACGGCTGTGTTTTCCCCGATATTGCGGATGCCCAAGGCAAAAAGCACTTTTTCAAAAGGCTGTTCCTTGGACTTGAAAATCCCTTCCATCATGTTGGAAATGACGCCTTCCTGAAAGGTGTTGGCCTTCAGTTTTTTGATTCGTTCCTGAATCTCAGAAGGCAAATCCAAGTCCAGTTCCAGCAGAATCATATGCACGGTACCGTGCTTTTTGCTCGCTTCCAGAATCTGATCAAAGGAAACTCGTCTTCCCAAAAAGATTTCCAAAACCACTGCAACCGGTACGTAGTCTTCTACTTTCATCAGTTCGGAATGCTGGTCCAGATTCTGAAGCAGATAGTCGATCATGCCGACATTGGATGGGACTTTTTTCTTCCAAGCCCGAATCTGACCTTGGAATCCTCTGAGCTGTTCCCTGAGTGTGAGGTGGGCTGTTTCAGCCAGAAAATCCTGAATCTGTTTGAAAGAAATGCCTTCTGTCAGGGCGAAGAGGGCCTTTTCCAAAGAAATATAAAGCAGTCCGGTAGCCTCACGCTCGTATTGATCCTGACTCATTTCGAGTCCGAGAAGCTCATTTTGCTTTTGCTCCAAATCATAGATGTCCGCATAGCTCCGGATAAAGCCCTGATCAATCAGGGCGCGGATTCGCTCGGTCCCCATGGAGTCGATGTCCATGGCTCTCTTGCTGACGAAATGCTCGATTTTCCCCAAAACCTGTGGAGGGCAAGTTTGGGAGTTGGGGCAGTAATGCTTGGCTTCTCCTTCTTTTCTGATCAATTCAGTGCCACATTCCGGGCAATGCTCGATATAGTGGATTGGCCGAGCTCCTGCCTTCCTTCTGGAGGTATTTACACCTGTGATTTTTGGGATGATTTCTCCTCCTTTTTCCACAAAGACAAAGTCCCGCTCATGAATGCCCAAGCGAAGAATTTCATTGGCATTGTGGAGGGAAGCCCGCTTGACCGTGGTGCCGGCTAGCTGCACCGGTGCCAGATTGGCTACAGGGGTAATCGCTCCTGTTCTGCCGACCTGATAGGTGATGGAAAGCAATTCCGTCTCGGCGCTCTCAGCCTTGTATTTATAAGCGATTGCCCAACGGGGATTTTTGGCGGTAAATCCCAACTCCTCCCGTTGCTCGTAGTCGTTGATTTTCAGTACCACCCCATCGGTATCGAGTGGGAGTGAAAAACGCTTTTCTCTCCACTCCTCGATGTAGTCCAAAACCTGATCGATGTCCTTGGCTTTTTTGTAAGTAGGGGAGACATTGAATCCCCAGCTTTCGATCAAGTGGATGGCTTCGTCATGTCTCGAAACTCCAATATTTTCTCCCAAAAGCTGATAGAAATAGCAATTTAACCTGCGCTTGGCTACCACCCCGCTATCCTGCATTTTGAGGGTTCCGGAAGCTGCATTTCGGGGATTAGCCAGCAAGGCTTCGCCTTTGGCTTCCCGCTCGGCATTGATTTTTTCAAATTCCTTGAGAGGTAAAAAAATCTCTCCTCTCACTTCAAATTTGGCAGGGACATTTGCCTCTTTGATGGAGAGAGGGATGTTTCGGATGGTTCTCACATTGGCGGTCACATCATCACCTTTGGTGCCATCTCCACGAGTCACAGCTCTGACAAGGGTTCCGTTTTCATAGACCAAGGAGATGGCTACTCCATCAAATTTCATTTCGCAGAAATATTCGTAATTCCTGTTTCCCAGGCCTTTTGCCACCCGTTCGTCAAAGGCTTGAAGTTCTTCAATCGAGTAGCTGTTTCCCAGAGAAAGCATCTTGTATTCATGCTCCACAGTCTGGAATTCCTTGGTGATCGTGCCTCCAACCCGCTGACTGGGACTGTCGGACTTCAGAAGATCCGGAAATTGGGTTTCCAATCGAACCAACTCCTCAAGCAATTGATCGAATTCAAAGTCTGAGATTTCGATCCTGCTTTCCTGATAGTACAGGTGATTGTGGTGGTTGATTTCCTGGGTGAGTTGGGCAATCCGATGTGCAGCTTCTGCGTGAGTCATGAGTAAAAACTTAAGAAGGGTAAAAGTAAAAGGATTGGTGGAAGTTGAGAAGTTGGAAGGGGGAAAGTTGTAAAGTTGGAAAGTGGAAAAGTTGTAAGGTTGCAAAGTATGGAGACCGAAGACGGAAGGACAGAAGTATTAGAAGACCGAGGAGTAGAGAGGAGAGACTGGAGTCTAAAGTAGGGAGATAAGGGTTGAAGATCCTGTTGATGTCGTAATCCTGTACAGGGCTTGTCGAAGTATCGTAATTCGTACTTCGTAAATAAATTTGTCGTAATTCGCACTCCGATGCTAAGGGAAGTCAAAGCATTGAAATTCTTAAATTTTAGGAAATGAGTAAAAAGAGCTCGGTTGAGGGTAAAATTCTGGATGCTGCCTATCACCTTTTTTTGCAAAAAGGCTATCGGCACACCACTATGGATGATATAGCAGCAGAATTGGGTATGAGTAAAAAGACCCTCTATAAATACTACGATGGCAAATTGGAGTTGCTTTCCGCTTCTTTTGAAATCCTGAAAACCAAGCTTACTGCCAAGGTAGAAGCCATCTTGGACAACAGGTACATTTCTTTTCCTCTGAAGCTAAAGTCATCCCTCACCGTGGTAGCTACGCATTTGGCCCCAATCAATCCTGAGTTGTTTGAGGATTTGAGGGAGTTTGCTCCTGAGATTTGGGAAGACTTGACTTCCTATATTAATGAGTCCGCTTACCTTCGATTTGCCAAATTGATTGAACAGGGAATCGCCCAAGGTCTGGTCAATTCAAGGATCAATATCAGCTTGGTGGTTTTGCTCTATGCTGCGGCTGTACAGAGTCTTTTGGATCCCAAATTTTACTCCCAGTTTCCGGAAGCCATGCAAAAAGGAATCAAAATTCCCCCTTCGGATATCTATGATCAAGCCATCAGCATCATTTACAATGGGATTTTGACAGAAGAAGCCCGGAGTGAATTTCAAAATGCCTGAGCCCTCCTTCATCTGATTTTCCTATCTTTGACCTCGATTTTAGAGGGCTTAGCCTAGTCCGCTCCGGTCTTCAGTCTTCTGTCTTCCATCTATTTCACCCATGAGCAATAAACAATTCAAAAGATACACCATCACCTCAGCTTTGCCCTATGCCAACGGACCTCTTCATATCGGTCATTTGGCCGGTTGCTATGTGCCTTCGGATATCTATGTGCGCTATTTGCGTTCCCAAGGTCGGGATGTAGCCTACATCTGCGGTTCGGATGAGCACGGGGTGGCCATCACGATCAAGGCCCAAAAGGAAGGCAAAACTCCTCAGGAAGTGGTAGACCATTACCATGGGATGATGAAAAAGGCCTTCCAGGACTTCGGAATCAGCTTCGATCATTATTCCCGAACTTCTGCCCAAGTCCACCACGAGACTTCTCAGGAGTTTTTCATGGATTTGTACCAAAAGGGGGAGTTTCTTGAGCAGACCACCGAGCAATACTACGACGAGGAGGCCAAGCAGTTTTTGGCAGATCGATACATTGAGGGTACTTGTCCCAAGTGCGGTAATGAACACGCCTATGGAGATCAGTGCGAAAAGTGCGGAACTTCCCTTTCTCCCACCGATCTGATTAATCCACGTTCCAAACTCAGCGGAAGAACTCCAGTCCTGAAAGAAACCAAACATTGGTTTTTGGACTTGGCGAGGTATCAGAGTTTCCTCAAAAAATGGATTCTCGAAGAGCACGGAGAGGATTGGAAAAACAATGTCTTAGGCCAATGTAGATCCTGGCTGGAAGCAGGAGATGGCCTTCAGGCCCGCTCTATGACCCGGGATTTGGACTGGGGGATCAAAGTGCCTCTACAGGATGCTGAAGGAAAGGTACTGTATGTGTGGTTTGATGCGCCGATCGGATATATTTCTTCCACCAAAGAATGGGCAGCTGAGAAAGGAATCGATTGGGAACCTTACTGGAAAGATCAGGATACCAAGCTGGTGCATTTTATCGGCAAGGACAACATTGTATTTCACTGCATCATTTTTCCTGCGATTCTGAAGACGCACGGAGGCTATGTGCTGCCGGATAATGTGCCGGCCAACGAGTTTTTGAATTTGGAGGGGGACAAGATCTCTACCTCCCGGAATTGGGCCGTTTGGCTGCATGAGTATCTGGAAGAGTTTCCGGGCAGGCAAGATGTTCTTCGATATGTCTTGACCGCCAATGCGCCTGAGACCAAGGATAATGACTTTACCTGGAAGGATTTTCAGGGAAGAAACAACAGTGAATTGGTTGCGATCTATGGAAACTTTGTGAATCGGGCCGTGGTCCTGAACCAGAAGTTTTTCCAGGGAATCGTACCGGAGCGAGGTGAACTGAGAGGAATCGATCAGGAAGTCCTGAAGGAGTTGGCGGAGTTTCCTGCCAAAATCGAAGCATCCATCGAGCGATACCGGTTCCGGGAAGCCTTGAGTTTGGTGATGGATTTGGCCCGAATGGGGAACAAATACCTCGCGGATACCGAACCTTGGAAGGAAATCAAAACCGACGAATCACGAACCAAAACCATTCTAAATATCGCACTCAATATTGCTGCGAACTTGGCCGTAGTATCCGAACCTTTCCTGCCATTTACGGCCAAAAAGCTGTTTGATCTTTTTGGAATCGAAAAAGGCAACTGGTCTGAGGCAGGAAATGGAGAATTGATTCGAGCCAACCGAGCCTTGGGTCCCATGGGCCTTTTATTTGAAAAGATCGAAGACGAGACTGTAGAAAAACAAGTACAAAAATTACTAGACGCCAAAAAGATGAATGAAGCTGCCAATGCCCCAGTTACTCCAATGAAGGAGATAATTTCTTACGATGATTTTGCCAAGTTGGACATGAGAGTTGTCACCGTATTGGAGGCCGAACCCATGCCCAAATCCAAGAAATTGCTGAAGCTCAAGGTAGATACCGGATTGGGTCATAGAACCGTTTTGAGCGGAGTAGCGGAGCATTTTGCACCGGAGTTTTTGGTGGGTAAACAGGTGACCATGTTGATCAACTTGGCTCCCAGAAAAATGATGGGCATTGACTCTGAGGGGATGATTCTGATGGCCGAGGATAAAGACGGGAAGCTGAAGCTGCTGGTGCCACACGAGGGAACATCGAGTGGATCCACGATTTCTTGAGAATCAAGATTTAAGTATCTAGTATCAAGATATTAGTATAAAGAGACTATTTAAAGAGGAAAGCCATTGGTAGGAATCCAATGGCTTTTTTTGTTGGACTTCACAGTGTCTCATCTCTAGAATCTTGCGTCCTAAACCAAAGCAGCAGTATCTTTTTGATCTTAGAAAAATTATTGTCGAATCTGGATTAATCTACAATTCCCAGTCCAAGCCTTTACAAATAACTTACAAAATTGATTGTGATGAAATGGGTTGCTATTTTGAAATTAATTTATAAAATTAGTCAATCGTTTGAATTTATTTCTCCTAAACCTATATTGATATTTAGTTTAATGAATGAGATGTAAATTTTCAAGGTAGTACTCTTCTGTAATTTATAGGGGCTTAATTCCTTCCAGTTCATGCTAAGATTTTCTGTATTTCTTTTCTTTTTGATTGATCCTATTCTTTTGTTGGGAAAGTGGGATTTGAAATTTGCTGAGGCAAATTTCAACATGATTAATTCATCTGCATTTCAAGCCACTCCCAAAGAAAAGCAGGATGAAATACTTGAAATCAATGAATTGTACCTAAAGAATGCCGTCATTGAATTTAGAAAAGATACAGTCTATTGGGTGGATGTAAATCCAAGAGAAAAAGTGCTTGTCCACAAAAAAGGAAAGTGGGTGGTCATCGGTGATACTTTGAAAATCTTCGACTACGATAAAATATTTACTTATACCTATTTGGTAAAAATAAATGAGTCCAATGAATTGGAAAAAAGGATGGTCTTCCCGGATGGGATTATAGCAAGGAGTAAGGATGTTTATACAAGGTCAGAAAGTGAAAATTAAATTAATTGAATGGTATGATACAGCACTTATTCCTTTTTTTATTTCTTTTTATCTCAATTGTAGGGGTTGATAAAAATCTCATCTATGGTAAATGGAAGTTGGAAGGGGATGAGGTGTTTTTGAATATTATGACTTTAGAAGCCTTCAAAATGGGCACAGAAGAACAGCAAAATGAAATGGCAAAAGTCTTTCAATTTGTCTTAGACAGTACTTTTTATGACTTCAAAAAAGACTCTGTCTTTTTTACAGACGCTGGTCCGGGAGGAATCGTAAAGCACAAAAATGGAAGATGGCTACTGAAAGAAGATACCATAGTCATTCTTGAATCCGGAAAGATAAAAAGCCATAAGTTTATTATTGACCATATATCAGAAAATGAAATGAACCTCCGAAAGGTCCTTGACGAAAGTTTGGTGGCTAGGAGTTTATTGAAATATAGAAAAGTAGACCCATAAGTCTTTTGACTGAAACTTTGATACTATGAGTATAATTCAATTTCTTTTTCTTCTAATTCCTGCCTTAGCTCTGAGTTCTTTGGAAGGCACATGGAAGCTTAAGGATTTTTCAGGTTTCGATTCACTGATAAGGAGCAGAGCATTTGAAGAATTGAGCGAGGATAAAAAACTGGATGCTATCCAGGGAATGGAGTTTGTCTTGGAAAATACAGTTTACTCTTTTCACAAAGATTCTGTCTTTTTCACCAATGCGGGGCCTGATTTTTCTGTATCAGAAAAAAAGGGGAGGTTTTTAGTGAAATCAGACACACTAATTGTGTTTGAATCCGGTAAAGTAAACCCCATCAAATTCTTTATTTCCTCTTTGAGTGAATCCGAATTGAAGTTACGCTTTGTCGTAAAGGGCGGTGGACTGGGCCCCACCTTGATGACTTTTGAACGAGTTAGGGAATAAGGAGGCTGAAAAACAAACGTTGTAGAGGCAATCAACAACTTCCAAGATTTTGGACTTCTAGGGTCTTGCTTCTAGCGTCTGAAATCTTGACTCTTCCAATCAATGCAGCGGCCTTTTTTTAATCATTCCCCCCTTAGTATCCTTAATTGGATATTGAATCACAAAAGCTTTGGGGTCTATTTTTTCGATTTCGGTCAATACCCGGGTTACTTCCAGCCGGGTGACAACACAGAATAACACGTTTCGATCCGGATTTTTGGCCTTTTCTCCAAATCCCCCGTCAGCCTTGAAAGCCGTCACTCCACGTCCTAAGTCATAGGTAATTTTTGCCTTGATGTCCTCATTGAATTCGGAGATAATCATCACCCCGATGTACTCTTCCACCCCGTTGATTAGGAAATCCACCGTACGGGAAGCAGAAAAGTAGGTAAGCATGGAGTACATCGCTGTCTCGAGGTTGACCAAGATGGCCGCGACGATAAAGAGGCAGACATTGAAAACCGTGATAAAGTCACCGACGGTCAGGCTGGACTTTCTCGAAACCTGTATGGCCAATACTTCCGTACCGTCGATCACCGCCCCTCCCCGGATGGCAAAACCAATCCCACTTCCCAAAAAGAACCCTCCGAAAACGGCAATCAACAGTTTGTCAGCAGTAATTACAGGTAGCTCGATGTAATGAACCAGAAGGGCCAATGCCAAAATGGCCAAGGTACTTTTGATCGCGAAACGGAGATTTAATTGCTTATAGCCAAGGTAAATAAAGGGCAAGTTGACCAGGACAATTAGAGGAGAGAGATCCAAAGGGGTCACAATCTCCAGCAAAAGGGACATTCCCATCGCTCCTCCGTCAAAAAAATTATTGGGAAGGAGAAAGCCTTTCAAACCAATACTTGCCATGACTACCCCAATCCCAATAAAGAGGGTGTCTTTCACCTTTCTCCAAAGGGTCACTTTCTGTGCCCAAGCAGTATTTCCTAAAGCAATGATTCTTTTTGGCATAGTTAAAGGTAGATCAAACAGATGGTTTTAGCCAAGTATAAAGAAGTCTCTGGATCAATATGGAATATTGATTCTTAAATGATCTGAGATCTTTTTCGCTCAATTTTACTGAAGAAAAGAAAACAAAAAGCCCGAAACGGTGCTAAATCTTCTGAAAAATTGAGAGTTTTTTGAAAAAATTTGATTTCCCGGTTTCTTTTTTAACTTAAGGTAAATTTTTATCAGCATGAAAACAGAAGGATATCACAGCGGAGAGCACTACGATGAGATGTTTGATGCGTCCGGGCAGATCAGAGACCACTACATAGAATTTCAGCAATTTCTTGGAAAGACTTCATCCAAAAAGATGCATCAGCTTCAGTTTTCGGCCAACAAAACCCAAAAGGCCATGGGGATGACCTTCAATGTCTACCATGACAATCAAGGTTTGGAAAAAATCCTGCACTTGGATATCATTCCCCGGATTATTCCCAATTCGGAGTGGAGAAAATTGGAAGCCGGACTCAAGCAGCGAGTGCATGCCTTGAATCTGTTCCTTCAGGACGTGTACAATGAGCAAAAAATCCTGAAAGACGGAGTAGTGCCTTCGGATTTGATTTTGGGGTCCAAAGATTACCTCAAGCCCTGCATCGGGCTTACCCCTCCCAAGGGTATCTGGTGCCATATCACCGGTACGGACTTGGTCAAAGACAAGGACGGAGAATATTACATTTTGGAGGACAATCTCAGATGTCCATCCGGAGTATCCTATATGCTGGAAAGCCGGGAAATTATAAAGCGGGCCTATCCGCAACTTTTCAATGATGAAGGTGTCATGCCAGTTTCCAATTACCCGACTAAGCTTTTGAAGATGCTTCAATTCCTCTCTGACAAACCCAAGCCCGTGGTCGGGGTTTTGACACCGGGTATTTACAATTCGGCCTATTTTGAGCATTCCTACCTTGCTCTTCAGATGGGAGTGGAGCTGGTCAATGGGGTGGACCTGATCGTCAAGGATAAAAAAGTGTATATGCAAACCACAAGGGGCTTGCAGCAGATTGATGTGATATATCGAAGGATTGACGATTCTTTTATCGATCCTTTGACCTTCAATCCCGAGTCCATGCTGGGGATTCCGGGAATTTTCGAAGCTTACAAAGCAGGAAATATCGCCATGGCCAATGCTCCGGGTACCGGTGTGGCGGACGATAAGGCTGTCTATGCCTATGTCCCCCGAATCATCAAATACTATCTCGACGAAGAGCCAATTCTAAACAATGTGCCCACCTACCTTTGTCGCGAAGAGGAAGACAGGAAATATGTTTTGGAAAATATCGAAAGCCTGGTGGTCAAAGAAACCAATGCTGCCGGAGGCTACGGTATGCTCATCGGTCCCAAAGCCACCAAAGAAGAGCATGAAAAATTCAGAAAACTGATTGAGAATGATCCCAAGCATTACATCGCACAGCCTACATTATCACTATCTACGGTTCCTTGTCTGACCGAGGAGGGGATCGAAGGTCGGCATGTGGATTTGAGACCTTACATTTTGTACGGGGAAGAAATCGAAGTAATCCCTGGAGCACTGACCCGAGTGGCGCTCAAGAAAGGGTCACTTGTGGTCAACAGTTCGCAGGGTGGGGGAAGTAAGGACACCTGGGTTTTGTACAAATAATCAAGAAATAATATGTTAAGCCGCGTAGCAAGCCACATTTACTGGCTGGGAAGATATCTGGAAAGAGCAGAAAACTATGCCCGATTTATCGATGTGAATTTCAATCTCATGCAGGACCTGCCCATGGACCTGAAGGAGCAATGGCAGCCTTTGGTAGCTGCCACGGGAGATTTGGATGTGTATTTGTCCAAGCATAAGGATTTTGAGCGGCATCAGGTGATGTATTTCCTGGCCTTTGATCCGGACAATCCCAATTCCATGCTTTCTGCAGTGACCAAAGCCAGAGAAAATGCCCGTATCATCCGGGAAAATCTCAGCAAGGAAACTTGGGAAAAGGCCAATGAGCTGTATTACATGCTGACTGAAGGCTATGAAAAGAAGGTTTGGAAAAAGGAAGATCCGAGGAAGTTTTTTGAATCGGTGAAAAACCAAATCCTTCTAATCTACGGATTGGCTGATGCCACTGTAGCCCGTACCGAAGGCTGGTATTTTCGCCAGCTCGGGCAAATGCTGGAGCGGGCCGACAAGACTTCGCGGATTTTGGATGTGAAGTATCATATCCTTTTGCCTTCACCCAATGAGGTAGGTACTCCACTGGATTTTCTGCATTGGACCGCCTTGCTGAAGTCTGTGACTGGATTTAATACCTATCGAAGGTTGTACGGGAACATAGATCCATCTGGTGTGGTTGAGTTTCTGGTGCTGAACAAATACTTTCCCAGGTCGATTTACTATTGCCTTAAGGAAGCCGAGAGGTTTTTGCATTGCATCTCGGATAATTCCGGGGATGGATTCAAAAATTCCGCAGAAAAAGCCATTGGAGAAATGAAGTCCCGTCTGGAATACTCAGAGGTCGATGATATAATTTCTGTGGGACTTCATGAATATTTGGATGGACTCCAGTTAAAAATTAACCATATTTCGGACCTCATCTCGGAAAATTTCTTTCAGCTGAAAGTGAATTACACCGAAAACCCCTGATCATACGGATGACCTTTTGTCTAGGAATAAAAACCAAACATGGCCTCGTGGGCCTATCGGATACCCGGATTACTTCCGGCAGTGAGACTACTACCTCCAAAAAAGTCTACACGGTCAATAAGCGCAAGCATTCCTTTTTCATCATGACCTCAGGGCTGCGCTCAGTGCGGGACAAGGCCATCACCTACTTCTCTGAAGTGATCGCCCATCAGGATGATTCCTTTTCAAAGTTGTATCAGGCGGTCAACGAGTTTGGCAATCAGGTGAAAATAGTTGCCAAAGAAGATAAGGCCAATCTCGAAGAGTCAGGGCTTCAGTTTAACCTGTTTTCCATCATTGGTGGGCAGTTGGAAGATGATCCCGAGCCCAAGCTATATCTGCTTTATCCTCAAGGCAACTGGATCGAAATCCGTAAAGGGACCCCATTTGTGATTATCGGAAATTCCGGCTTTGGGCATCCGGTGCTCAAGAGATCTTTTCATTATGAGGATTCTCTGGATTATGCCCTCAAATGCGCCTTTTTGGCCTTTGATGCTACCAGGATTTCAGCCAATGATGTGGACTTTCCGATCGATACCGTGGTCCTGAAAAATGACGAATATTTCACCAAGGAAAAGAGATTCGAGCAAAGAGAACTGGAGCATATCTCTGCTTTTTGGAATAATCGACTGAAAAAAGCCATTGAAGAATTGCCTTCCCAAGTGCTCAGCAGCGCTTTTGAGGATTTCGAACAGATTCTTGAAAATACCTGAACATGCTGATTCAGGTCTGGCATCATACCCGATACACCTATTCCTCCCCAGTCATGCTGGGGATTCACAAGCTCTATCTCCAACCGCAGCACCGACCCTATTTCAGGATTGAGCATCAGAAGTTTGATGTTTTACCCAATCCAGACGGACAGAACTTCCGTCAGGACCTAGCGGGTAATTGGTACAGTCAGTGTTGGTTTTCGGCCCAGACTGAGCAGATGGAGATTCATTCCGAATGGATTTTCAAGCTTCGGGATTTCAATCCTTTCGGATTTATTTTGGACAGGCCATTTGAAGAGAGAGGCTGGACCGATCCGCTCTTTCAGTTTTCCTATGAGGAAAAAACAGCCTTCCTCATTCCTTTTCTTTCTTCCACAGAAGATTTGCACTTCACTGAATTTATCCAAGGGATTAGAAGCCAATCCAAAGGACTGGTCGATTTTTTGGTCAGACTGACTCAGGCCATTTACCAAAACTGGAAACATCAGGTCAGGGAAGAAGAGGATATCTGGGAACCGACTTTTACCTATGCTGAAAGGACAGGTTCGTGCCGTGATCTTGCCTTGATGGAAATGGAAATGCTTCGGGAAATGGGATTGGCTACTCGCTTTGTCAGCGGCTATGCTTTCAATCCGGAGTTGGAAGCAGGGCATGAGCTTCATGGCTGGCTGGAGGTATTTTTACCCGGCGCGGGATGGGTAGGCTTAGACCCAAGTTTGGGTTTGCTTACGGACCATCATTATATTCCATTAGCCTCACATCCTGACCCTCAGCGGACCTTACCCGTACAGGGAACCTTCGCGGGAAATGGAAAATCCCAACTCAAGGCTCGGGTGGATATCAAGCTACTTCATCGCCCCAAGTGATCAGTTGGCTACGACAGCATTTTTCTCCGGCATGGCAAAAAGCTCATCGTCCATAGCCTTGTCTACCAAAAACACATCCGCAAAACTCACTTGATAGCGAATCTTCTTCGTAGAATCATTTTCATATTCATAGCCTGTCATCAATCTCGGGAAAACCAAGCCGCCTGCATCCCGGTAGTCCTCGTATTTGAGGGCATTCATGGATGAATTGTTTTTGTCAAAAAAGGTAACCTTGTACAGCACCCAAGCCAAGCGGCTAGTTTCGGGGTCTACTAGCATAAAGTATTTATCGTCCGGACTGTCTCCTACATTTGCTTCGAAGCTCACCTCAAAAGCAGGATAGGAAATACCGTTTAGCAGTTTGTTTTCGGTCTTTTTTACGGTAACTCCCGGGTCTGTGAATATGTAGGGGATTGAGAAAAAGTAAAAGTACAGGTTGTGGTAGAAGCGCACGGATCGGCCCTGAAAAGCCTGACGATTGGGGCTGATCCATACTTTTTCCCCGTCATTGCCGATTTGCCAAGTATCTGCATCAATTCTTACTTTTCTTTCTACCAAATCGATGTAGTGATTTTCCCAAGCCAGATTGGTCTCATGAATCATGGCGTAGGAAAAAGCCTTGGCATTGATCCACTTTTCCCATTCTCCATGTGCATCCAATAGCTGCTTAAACTCCTCGGGCTGCTCCAATCGGGGATTGGGCTCGGAGGGTTTGGGGTCACAGGCGATAAGCAGTGCTGACAGGCAAAATAGAAAGAGAAAGGAAAGATTTTTCATGGGGAGATGACCAGATTTGGCGCTCAAGGTAAAGACACTTTTTGTTTTTTGCTCACTTGCCTACCGTTCAAAAAAATATTTCCACAATTTTTCTATGGATTAATTCTAAATAAAGATTCATCTCTTTAGATTTGTTCCAAATAAAAATAAGTACTCCATGTGGAAGTCCATCCGGAAGGTTTTCAATGATATTCATCTCTACGCAGGCTTGACCTGTGGACTGATTGTGATTGCAGTTTGTCTCAGCGGTACCATCTATGTGTACAATACAGAAATCCGTGAATTTTTTGATTCGGAACGCTATTTTGTAGAAGCTGAGGGTTCAAAGCTAAGTTTGGATGAACTTCGAGCTCGGGTTGAAGCAGAATTGAATGCGGAAGTTACTGGGGTTCAGGTCTATTCCGGAGAGAATCGAACGGTGCAGATCAGTGCCAAAAAGCAAGGAGAGGAGAGAGCCGTTTCTTACTTCGTGAACCCATACACTGCTTCCATTTTGGCGGATAATTCTGAAAAGACCGCTACCGAGGAGTTTATGGGCTATATGTTTTCCCTGCATCGATGGTTGCTTTTGGATCGGGTAGAAAGTCCCATTTTGGAGAGCATGGGCAATCGGGACTTGGGTCGATTCATCAATGGAGTGGCGACCCTACTTTTTCTTTTGGGTGTCTTGACGGGAATCGTAATCTGGTTTCCCCAAAAGGTGAAAAACTGGAATCAGGGACTTAAAATCAAATGGTCAGGTAATTGGAAGCGGGTTAACCATGACTTGCACAATACCTTGGCTTTTTACTCTTTGATCTTCCTTTTTTTGATGGCTGTGACCGGACCCTTCTGGTCTTATCAGTGGTACCGCGAAGGCTGGCAAAAGACTTGGGATACCTATCAGGCGCCAAAAAGTAATGAATCCTCCGAAGTCAAAAAGGAAGTTGAGGAGCCGGTTGAAATGGCTGCTTTGGGCACCATCTCTTTGGACGAGGTAGTTTTGGCAGGGAATGCTTCCCTGGACTATCAGGGAAATATTCGAATCAGCCTGCCTGAAAAACCCGGCGATGACATTCAAATCAGCAAATACAGAACGGGTTTCTTTGCCCGGTCCGGGGCAGATCAACTGAAGTTGAATCCGGCGAATCTTGAGGTTAAAGAAATCAACCTTTTTGGGGATTTGCCAGTCCGTCAGCAAATCGGACGCTCGGTAAAGGCCTTGCATACCGGAGAGATTTTTGGTCAGTTTACCAAGTTCTTGTGGTTTTTGGCTTGCTTGGTTGCTACTTCTCTGCCGATAACAGGCACCCTAATTTGGTGGAACAAGCGAAAGAAAAAGTCGGCCAAGAAAATAAAAGAGCCAAGAATGGCTGAAGCCGTCTAAGATTCAGACTCTCCAATCGGGGAGTCTTTTTTTTAAGAAAAAATTAAGCCTTCTTTTTTCTTTCCCTCCCCGATAGATAGGATATTGCCTAAGCGATGCGAATCCTAGTAGTAGAAGACGAACCCGGAATATCCAACTTTCTCAAGCAGGGCCTGGAGGAGGAAAGTTTTGCCGTAGATACAGCCGACAATGGAAAGTCTGGCTTGGAATTGGCTCTTTCCGGGGAATATGACTTGCTTCTCCTGGATTGGATGCTTCCGGGGATCAGCGGGATAGAATTGACTCGGATATTCAGAAAGGATTTTCCGGACACCCCGATCATCTTTCTAACAGCCAAAGACACCTTGGATGAGACCATCTTTGGCTTGCAAAGCGGGGCCAATGATTACATCAAAAAACCCTTTCATTTCGAGGAGCTGCTCATGCGAATTCGGGTTCAGCTACGTGGAAAAAGTCCTTCGGACGAAAAACTCACTCTCGGGCCGATCAGCTTATTTCCCGACAGGCATTTGGTCCTTAGGGATGAAAAAGAAATTCAGCTGACCCAAAAGGAATTTGCTCTTTTGGAATACCTCATTCGCAACAAAAACAAGGTTTGCCGTCGGACCCGAATCATCGAGAGTGTTTGGGATATTCATTTTGATTACAATACCGGTGTGATTGACGTATTTATCAATTCTCTTCGAAAGAAGCTGGATATCGGTAAGGAAGAGGATTGGATTCAGACGATCCGGGGAGTGGGGTATATGGCCAAGGACGCATGAAAACAGCCTACAAAGAACGGATTGCCTGGAGACTCACTTGGGTCACAGCCCTGATCATTTTGGTGGTTTTTGCCCTGATCTATGGAGTAGCTCGAATCACTGTGATCCAAAATATCGACCGGGAATTGCAGCTTGAGACGGAGAAGCATCAGGATCAGATCTTTTTGGTCCAAGGAGAAATCCGATTTCTCCATAAAGATGAGTGGGAAGAGATAGAGCACAGTCAGATTCAGCTCAATCCGATATTTATCGAAATTGTGGATTTGGAAGGGGAATCAATGGACCGATCTCCCAATCTGAGAGAAAACCATCTGAGTTTTTCCCCCGAAAAATCCAGAAAAAATGAAGCCTGGACTCAGAAGCTGGGGGCACAGGAAGTCCGTCAGCGGCAGATTACACTTTATAATGATGGGAAGCCTGAAGGCTACCTCCTCTTGGCCAAGTCCTTTCAGGATGCCCGGGAGCTCCTGAACAATCTGAGGAATGTGTTGCTCATTTTTTATCCCATGATTTTGGTTTCTCTGTTTCTCACCATGCGATATCTGGCCGGGAAAAGTATAGAGCCAATCCAGCAGATCATTTCCAAAACCAATCAGATCACTCAAAAAAATCTGAATGAACGGATCTCTGAGCCCGAATTGAATGATGAAATCGGACAACTCACCCGCTCGATCAATGAACTTTTGGGAAGGCTGGAACAGTCACTGAAAAGAGAAAAGCAATTCACCTCGGATGCCTCCCATGAGCTAAGAACCCCCCTTTCTGTGCTTCGAGGTACTTTGGAAGTGTTAATTCGGAAGTCCAGAACACCAGATGAATATGAGCAAAAAATCCAAACAGCTCTAGGGACCATTGACCGAATGAGTGCGCTGATTGATCAGCTCTTGGCTTTGGCTAGGGTAGAGAGCTCGAAAAATTTAGTGAAAGAGGAGTTGGAATTGATCACTTTTTTGGAGGAATTGGCTGATCAGACTGCCAAAGACCAGCAAAGGGAAGTGAGCTTTCAATCCCTGGTAAGTGTGCCCATCTATATCAAAGCCAATGAAAAGACCCTCCAAATGATTCTGGACAACCTGCTGCAGAATGCAATTAAATACTCTGAAAAAACCTTCCCTGTGATCCTTCGAACCGGGAAGTCTGAGCAAGGGGCGTTTATTGAAGTGGTCGATTCTGGAAAGGGAATCGATCAGGAGAATCTGGAGCAGATTTTTGATCCTTTTTTCAGAGAAAAGAAGGCTGTGGATGAAGGGATTCCCGGTTCAGGCTTAGGATTGGCTATTGTCAAAAAACTTGCCCAGGAATCAGGAATTCAGCTTTCTGTCCAAAGCAATCCCGGAAGTGGGAGCGTTTTCCGCCTGGACTTTCCCCAATCTTAAGCAAATCTTAAGAATAGCCTAAGACAGTGCTAATGCTGGATATTGACCTTTGGGTAAAATAATCCAGCTCATGCTTGACCGTATTATCCAATGGAGTATCCACAATAAGCTCCTGATTTTCCTTTTTACTGCTTTTTGGATAGGATTTGGGATTTTTTCCCTGTCGAGACTTTCCATCGGTGCGGTCCCTGATGTCACCAACAATCAGGTTCAAGTCATTACTACTTCCAGAAATCTTGCCACGGAGGATGTGGAAAAATACCTGACCTATCCCGTAGAACTGGAAATGGCCAATCTTCCCGGAGTCAAGGAGATTCGTTCGGTATCCAAGTTTGGACTTTCGGTGGTGACCATCGTTTTCGAGGAAGATATGGGAACCTACCTCCCTCGGCAGCTGATATCCGAGCGCTTGATTATGGCTCAGGAGAGGATTCCACAGGGATTTGGGACTCCATTTATGGGGCCGATTTCTACCGGATTGGGGGAGATTTATCAATATATCATCGACGTCAAGCCTGGCTATGAAGACAGATATTCTATCACTGATTTAAGGACAATTCAAGATTGGGTAGTCCGTAGGCAGCTCGCCGGAATCGAAGGCGTGGTGGAGATCAATACTTGGGGAGGATTTCTCAAGCAATACGAAGTAGCTATCAATCCGGAGAGATTGAAAGCTATGGATATCAATTTGGCAGCTGTTTATGAGGTTTTGGCCAAAAACAATTCCATTGCAGGGGGGAGCTATATCGAAAAGACCAATGAAAGCTTTTTTATCCGGGGAGAAGGGCTAGTTGCCAATCTGGAAGATATCCGGAATATCGTCGTGGAGGTGAGAGGAGGTACGCCTGTTTATATCCGGGATATTGCCCAAGTCGGTTTTGGTCATGCTAATCGCTTCGGAGCAATCACTGCCAACGGACAGGGAGAAAAAGTCCTTGGGCAGGTGATGATGCTCAAAGGGGCAGACGGGAAAAGGACCATAGACCGGGTCAAGGAACGCATTGCCAAAATGGAAAACACCCTGCCGGAAGGAATTGTAATCAACGGCTTTCTGGATCGCTCGGATTTGATCGGAAGGACTACCTTCACTATTGCCGAAAATCTCATTCTCGGGTGTTTGATCGTAGTCTTTGTCGTGGTTTTGCTATTGGGAAATTTCCGTTCAGGCTTGGTTGTGGCTTCTGTGATTCCTTTGAGCCTACTTTTCGCTTTGTCGATGATGTATATTTTCGGAGTAGATGCCAACCTGATGAGTTTGGGAGCGATAGACTTTGGGATTATTATTGACGGGGCGGTGATTATCGTGGAGTATATCGCCTATCAGTTTTCCAAATCTTCCTCGGTATTTCAGGGATTATCCAAGGCCGAAAAGCAGGGAGAAAAAGACAAGATCGCTTTTACCGGAGCTTCAAAAATGATGCATTCGGCCATTTTTGGTCAGATTATCATCATCATCGTATTCATTCCTATTCTTTCCCTTTCCGGAGTAGAAGGGAAAATGTTCCGCCCCATGGCAGAGGTTTTTAGCTTCGCATTGGTTGGAGCGATGATTTTGGGGCTGACTTATGTGCCCGTTGTTTCCTCTATTTTTCTTAAATCCGACCCTCCCGGACCAAAAAATATCTCAGTACGATTGATCGGTTTTCTGAATCGAATCTATGAACCTTCCCTTCAATGGGCGATCCGTAATACACGCGTTGTGCTGATTGGAGCTGCGGGGATTTTGACTGGAGCGATTCTTCTCTTTTCTACCATGGGGGCTGAGTTTGTGCCCACTTTGGATGAGGGGGATTTTGTGATACAGCCTGTCTTGAAGACTGGGACCACCCTTTCCAATACCGTGAGGACCATCACCAAGATGGAGAAAATCCTGCTTCAGTTTCCCGAAGTCAATCAGGTAGTGACGCGTATCGGAGCAGCCGAAATCCCCACCGACCCCATGTCCATGGAAGAGAGTGATGTGATCGTGACTCTTCATCCTCCTTCAGAATGGACCACAGTTGAGACCAAGGACGAGTTGGCAGAGAAGTTTAAGGAGGCGCTTACCGCCATTCCGGGACTGGATTTTGAATTTACCCAGCCTATCGAAATGCGCTTCAATGAATTGATCACTGGAGTGAGGGCTGATTTGGCCATCAAGGTATTTGGGGAGGATTTGGATGTGCTTTTGGAAACGGCTGAGAAGATAGAAGCCTCCATTCAGGGAGTTGAGGGTGCTGCGGACATTATATTGGAGAAAGTGGATGGTCTTCCTCAGATGAAAATCGAATATGACCGGAGCAAAATCGCCAAATATGGGCTCAATGTGGAAGACCTCAATCAGGTGGTGACCATGGGCTTCGCTGGGTCAAGTGCCGGGACGGTCTTTGAGGGGGAAAAGCAATTTGACTTGGTGGTACGATTCGCTGAGCCCTTCCGAAAGGACATTTTTCATCTGGAAAATGCCTCCATCCAGTTACCCACTGGAGGAAGTGTACCTCTCAATGAACTGGCGACCATCACCTATACCAAAGGTCCTGCGAAGATTTCTCGGGACAATACTCAGCGAAGAATAGTCATCGGAGTGAATGTGCGAAACAGGGATCTGCAGTCTGTGGTGGATGATATTCAGGCGATCGTAGCCAAAATCGATATCCCGGAAGGATATCGGGTGGACTACGGAGGACAGTTTGAAAATCTTCAGCAGGCCCGCTTCAGATTACTCATTGCGGTTCCCATTGCAATGATTTTGATTTTTATCCTGCTGTATTTTGCCTTCTCCTCTTCTAGGGATGCTATCATGATTTTTACCGCCATTCCTTTCTCAGCAATAGGAGGAGTAGTACTTCTGTGGTTGCGCGATATGCCATTCAGTATTTCGGCAGGTGTGGGCTTTATCGCCTTGTTTGGAATAGCCGTGCTCAACGGAATCGTCATGATCGAACATTTCAAATCCATGAAATACCAATTCACTTCCTTTCAGGAGATGGTCATTCAAGGGGCAAAGGAACGCCTTCGCCCGGTTCTGTTGACTGCTTCTGCCGCTGCTTTGGGATTTTTGCCCATGGCCATTTCTTCTTCTGCCGGGGCAGAGGTTCAGAGGCCTTTGGCCACCGTGGTGGTAGGCGGATTGATCTCTGCCACCTTGCTTACATTGATCGTGCTTCCTGTATTGTACATCATTTTCAATCGCCCAAAAGAGGAAACCCAAGGTCCCAAAAAAGGGTCGGCGTTCCTCATTTTGGCTTTATTTCTTACTCTACCCGCTTTTTCTCAGACTGAAAAAGAAAAGCTTAGCTTGGATCAGGCTCTTCAACTTGCCGAAGAACAAAACTTAGGTATCCTAGCCGCACAAAAAGGGCTGGAGTCAGCTGCTGCTAGGAGTAAGTCGGGTTGGAACCTGGGTAAAACGGAGCTGTATTACGCTCAGGATGAAAACGACATTGCCGAAAACGGAATTTACAACAGGGTTTGGGGACTGAGACAAAGCATTGCTTTTCCATCCGTTTATTCCGCACAGAAGCAGGTACTTCAGGCAGCAGAGCTACAGGAGTCTGCCCGATTTCAGTTAAGCACTATGCAGCTCAAGAAACAAGTAAGCCAAGCTTTTGTCACGGCACTTTATTGGGAGGAACTGACCCGAAATTATTCATTCTTGGATAGTCTGTATGGGGAGTTTGCCCGAGCTGCCTCCCGTAGGTTGGAGACAGGAGAAAGTAACTTGCTGGAGAAATTGACTGCCGAAAGCAAGCAGAGGGAAATCGCCCTGAAAAAAGAGGAAGCGGTCCGGAACTTCGATATTGCCAAAGGCCAAATCAGACAGCTGTTGAATATTGACAGTGATTTTGAGCTGGATAATTCTCCGATTTCCCTTCCTGAACCGATGGATTGGGAAAATCATCCATCTACACTCCTTTATCAGGCGGCGTATCTTCAGGCCGAAAGTCAGACCAAAGCCGAGCGAAGAACTCTCCTTCCGGAGTTTCAATTGGATGTGTTTCGCGGGACCAATCCGGGACCGGATGCGAGGGTTTATCCCGGCTTTCAGGCCGGTGTAGGGATTCCGCTTTTTTTTGGAAGCCAAAGTGCAAAAATCAAAGCAGGAAAGTATGAGCAGGAGCAAATTCTGCTCGAATCGGAAGCCTACAGCCAAAAGCTGCAGACCAATTATGAACGAATAGAAACTCTTTTGGCTCAAAATGAGCAAGTGATCGCCTACTACGAATCCGAGGGAAAAATCCTTTCTCAACAGTTGAGAGAGCAGGCTATCCGATCTTTCAAAGAAGGTGAAATAGACTTCCTTCAATACGTTCAGCTGATCGAAAATTCACGGATGATCACTTTGCAATACCTCCAGGCTAAGCTGGACTTTCAACTCAATCAATTAGAACTCATTTACCTCAACAACTGATGAAATCGCTACCAATCACACCACGTTTTTTTCTACTGCCGGCTCTTGGCGTCAGTATGCTTTTCAGCTGTGGGGAAAAAGAATCATCTCAGGATGAAGGAATCCAAGTCACGGAAGTAAAGGAATCCAAGGAGTTGATTTTCCTTTCCAATACCCAATTTTCCACCATGGAAATGGAATGGGGGAGCATCAAGACGGGAGACTTTTCTTCACAGCTTACGGTGCAAGGAACTGTAAAGATTCCGGTGGAAGGCATGCAGGAAATCTCAGCCTACTTTGGCGGGTATGTAAGCGACTTGACTTTGATCGAAGGGCAGGCCGTCCGTCAAGGGCAGGTCCTGTTCAATCTTGAAAATCCGGATTTTGTCCGCCTACAGCAGGATTATCTGGAGACCTCCAGTCAGCTGGACTACCTGAAAGCAGAGTATGAGCGACAGAAGACGCTTTTTGCAGAGCAGATTTCTGCGCAAAAAAATCTGCTGAAAGCGGAGGCAGATTACCGGGGAGCTTTAGCCAAGAGCCAGGGACTGAAAAAGCAACTGAGCTTGATACGGATATCAGCCGATCAACTGACCCCGGAAACCATTCGCTCCAAGGTGCCTGTGGTCTCTCCGATCAATGGTTTTGTGGAGGAGGTGCATGTGGTTCCCGGTCAGTTTTTGCCTGCTTCGGGGAAAGCCATTAGCCTGCTGAACAAAGATCACCTGCATATCGAATTGGTACTTTTTGAAAAGGATGCAGCCTCAGTCTACATAGGTCAAAAGCTGGTTTTTTCTCTTCCTGATCAGACAGATCAAGTCTACGAAGCAGAAATTCATGTGGTGGGGCAAACTGTAAATGAGCAGCGTCAGATCAATGTACATGCGGATTTGGTGGATGAGTCTTTGGGGAAAAATTTGATTCCAGGGATGTTTGTACAGGCAAGGATTAACTTGGACACTGAAAACGGATGGAGCCTTCCCGAGGAGGCAATCACCGAGGTAGATGGGAAATATTTTATACTCATCCAAAAGTCCAAAACAGAGGAAGGCTATGAATTGGAGCAGATCGAGGTCAGTCCAGGAGCCCCAAATCAGGGGATGATTTCTATTCAGCCAGTGCAGGGCATGACTCCGGAGACCAAGATTTTGGTGAAGGGTGGGTTTAATTTGATGTAGGAGGGAGTGGATCCATATTATTTTCAAATGTTTAATATTTATATACCTTTTTTCTTAATGAATGAATAACAAAAAATAAACAACTCTTTGGAGTGTTAAGAAATAAATCAGTTAAAACAGCTTATTTGCTTTAATTTTTTTCTTTTTCTAGGCTTTAACAGAAAGTTAATTTACGTTTTGATAATTCCGGTTTAATCTCTGGGGAATAGTAGAAGTTTAGCTTTGGTAAATTTTTAATCCTTACTCTATCAAAAACTTCTACAAAAAATGATTGCTCGAAAAAGCATTTGGACAGGGATGTTGACATTTGGCATGTTGTTCATCCTCCATCTTTCCTTGGCACAACAGCAGTTGGTCTCTGGAAAGGTAAGTGACGCAAACAATCAGCCTCTACCCGGGGCTACCGTACTGGTAAAAAGCACCACACGGGGAACAGTAACAGATGTGGATGGCAGCTATTCCATCCAAGCGGCAAGCGGAGAAACGCTTGTTTTTTCATTTGTAGGCTTCGAAGCAGTCGAAGTGACCATCGGTAGTTCTTCAGTAATCAATGTAGTCCTTACTGAAGGAGTGGCATTGAATGAGGTGGTAGTGACTGCTTTGGGAGTAGAAAGAGAAACCAAAGCACTCGGGTATTCGGTACAGGCAGTGGATGGGGACCGGTTTACAGAGGCTAGGGAGACCAATGTGATCAATTCCCTCAGCGGAAGGGTAGCCGGTGTGCAGATTACCAATAGTTCTGCGGGCTTGGGCGGGTCTTCTCGAGTGGTCATTCGAGGGGAATCTTCTCTGAATATCAATGCCAATCAGCCCTTGTTTGTGGTGGATGGAGTGCCGATTTCCAACAACATCGTTGGGTCTTCCGGATCTGGTAACCAAGAAGTAGATTACGGGAATGCCGCCGGAGAGATCAATCCGGATGATATCGAATCCATGACCGTTCTGAAGGGGCCTGCTGCCGCCGCTTTGTATGGCTCTAGAGCTGCCAACGGGGCAATTTTGATCACGACGAAGTCTGGCAAAGGCAAGAAAGGACTTGGAGTCCAGATCAACTCAAATACTACCTTTGATAAGGTGTTGATTTTGCCTGATTGGCAGGATAAATACGGACAGGGCAATAATGGGCAGTTTGAATTTGTCAATGGTGCAGGTGCTGGTATTGCCGACGGGGTAGACGAAAGCTGGGGTCCTCAGATGGATACGGGATTGCTTATTCCTCAATTTGATTCCCCAAGATCTGTTCCCGGGTTTAGGGGAGGGGATTTGAATGCACCGGCTGGAAGTACGATTACTCCTACTCCTTGGGTATCTCAGCCTGATAATATCAATGATTTTTTTGAAACCGGGTTGACGCTTGCCAACAATGTTTCTATAGAAGGTGCAAATGACAAATCCAATATTCGCCTTTCTTTCACCAATCTGGACCAAAAGGGCATTGTCCCCAATACGGATCTAAAGAGAAATACCTTTGCGCTGAACGGAGGGATCAATGTGACGGATAAGCTAAAGGTAAATTCCATTGTCAATTATCAAAGAACCAACTCAGGGAACAGACCCAATATTTCCTACGGAACGGAAAACCTGATGTATCTGTGGATTTGGTACGGTCGTCAGATCAATACCCGCAACCTGAGAGATTACTGGATGCCCGGACTTGAGGGAAGGCAGCAATTCAACTACAACTACAACTATCACGACAATCCCTACTTCAATGTCTACGAAAACACCAATGGGCAAAGTAAGGACCGGATTTTTGGGAATGTGTCCCTGACCTATCAGTTTACGCCTAAGCTTAGCTTAATGCTGAGAACCGGTTTGGATACGTACAATGAGCTCAGAGACAGAAAAAGAGCGTTCAGTACGCAGCGTTTTCCAAGAGGGAATTATCGTGAAGATGACGTGTTCTTCAATGAGCAAAACTCTGACTTTCTCCTCACTTATTCCGAGACTACCAAGCCAGTTTGGTCTTATAGTGTAGCCTTGGGGGGTAATGCCATGAGACAGGAAAACCGTTATGTCCAGACAGTAGCTCCCCAGCTTTTAATTCCGGGTATATATAATTTTACCAATACTGCAGTCAACCTTCAGGTAAATCAATTTACATCTGAAAAAAGAATTAATTCCCTTTATGGGTTTGGTCAGATAGGATTCAAGAACATCCTCTTTTTGGATGTGACAGGACGAAATGACTGGTCCAGTACATTGCCTGCAGACAACAATAGCTATTTCTATCCATCGGCGACCCTGAGTGCTGTCATTTCTGATATGGTCGAGCTTCCCAGTCTATTTTCCTTTATGAAAATAAGGGCTGCCTATGCAGAAGTAGGAAACGACACCGATCCCTATGCACTTACCAATGTGTTTAATCCTGCAGTGGCTTGGGGATCTATTCAGGCTAAGTCAGAGTCTAACCGGCTTTCCAATGCCAATCTGAAACCGGAGCGGACTGCGTCCTTTGAGACTGGATTGGATGTTAGGTTTTTTGATGGACGATTGGGCTTGGATTTCACTTATTTTGATAACAGAACCAGAAATCAGATCATCCCAATTGAACTGGATATCGCCACAGGCTATGCTTCCCGAATCATCAATGCAGGTGAGATCCAAAACAAAGGAATTGAAGTAGTCCTCAGTGGACGTCCTGTACAATCACCTTCCGGATTCAACTGGGACTTTATGGCCAACTTCACCAGAACCCGGGGTTATGTTTTGGAGTTGACTGAAGGTCTTGATACCTACACCTTGACAGGTCGTAACGGAGCCAATATCCAGGCTAGGGTAGGTGAAAGAATGGGGAATATTTACGGAGTGGGTTTTGCCAGAGTAGAAGATCCCAATTCACCATTCTTTGGACAGATTATCCACAACTCAACCGGTACCCCGCTGAGAGATCCTGAATTGAAGCTTCAGGGTAACTATAATCCCGATTGGATGCTGGGATTGCAAAACACCTTTAGTTATAAAGGCCTTGCTGTCGGATTTCTGTTTGATTTCAGATATGGAGGGATTGTAGTGTCCCGTACCAAGACGATTGGTTCTACCTCAGGACAGTTGGAGGAGACTTTATTCGGTCGAGAAAACGGATATGATCTCAATGTGGAAGGTAATGGCATAATCAGTGAAGGGGTAGTTCAAAATGCGGATGGGACGTTTTCTCCCAATACAGTAAAAATCACCTCACGAAACTGGCACAATAGATACTATGAGCGAAACAACGTGGAGGCCGCCAAGTACGATGCTACTTTCCTGAAGCTTAGAGAAGTGACCATAGGATATACCATTCCAAGAAGGGTGTTGGGCAAGCTGCCGATTCAGGATTTGAAGATTTCACTTGTGGGTAGAAATCTGGCACTATGGACAGAAAATCCCCATTTTGACCCTGAGACCCTATCCATGGGTGGGGGTACACTCATCCCCGGTGTGGAAGATATGGCCTTTCCATCCACAAGAAATATCGGGTTTAACATTAACCTGAAATTTTAATTCCTTCACCAGTAGAAAAGAAAGAAACTATGAAACGCTATAAAAATTACTTTACAGTCTTTGTCTTGACCGCCATCTTTGGCATCAGTGCTTGCGACCAGGATTTTGAGGAAATCAATATGAATCCCAACAGCCCGGAAACGGTATCTTCAGATCTGCTTTTGCCCAATATTCTACGGTCTACCACCAATGAAATCGCCGGCCGAGCCTGGGGTTATGGAAATGTGGTCATGCAGCAGACTGCCAAGATTCAGTTTACTAACGAGGACCGGTACAATTGGGGGCCTCAGGGCAATCCATACAGTACCTTCTACAATTCTCTCAGAGATCTTAATAATGTAATTCTCATTTCCGGAGAGGCCAATCAGCAGAATTATGTAGCTGTGGCAAAAATCATCCGTGCCAATCTTTTTTCCTTCATGACCGATGCTTACGGGGATCTTCCGTATTCCGAAGCGATTCAGGCCAAATCGGACGTGAATTATCCCAAGTTTGACGCACAGCAGGATATCTATGCAGGCATTTTGTCTGAATTAGAAGAAGCAAATAATCTGATTGGGACCACTACCGAACAGGTAAACGGAGATATCCTTTACAATGGAAACCTGAGCAAATGGAAAAAATTCGCCAATTCACTCCGTCTTCGAATTTTGATGCGACTCTCTGACCGACAGGATCCATCAGCAGCCATGCAAGCCATACTGAACAATCCCTCCCAGTCACCGATATTTGAAGGGGAAGGGGATCAGGCTGCCTTGCAATACTTACAGGACGTGCCCAATCAGCATCCTTTATACACCACCCGGTCCGGTTCTTTTGATGAGTACCGATTGAGCGAAAAGATGGAAAATGTGCTTAAGGACCTGAATGACCCCAGAATCTTTGCCTATGCCCAGCCTACAACCAATTCTGGAGCAGGTATTGTCGGGGATCTGGAGGACTATCAGGGAGTACCCAATGGGTTGGGCGACGAGGAAGCTTTGCAATATTCTCCCTCAGGTGATCCGGCTCAAGGTGGGTCTAATTTTATCTCCAGAGTTGGTCTTCTCTGGTCCTGCTCAGCCTGTACTTCCTTGGCAAATCCTATCGGAGCTCAGGCCATGCTGATGAGCTATGCTGAGTTGCAGTTTATTTTGGCAGAGGCCAGAGAGAAGGGATTTATCACTACGGGTACAGCAGAGGAATTTTACTTGAATGGAATCAACGCATCTGTAGATTATTTCAGATCAAGATATCAATTGATCAATCTTCCTCAGATCGCCGAAAGACTTGTCTTGGAACCAAGCTACTTTGAGCAGCCTGAAGTGGCCTATACCGGATCAGTAGAAGAGAAGCTTTCCAAGATCGGGACTCAAAAGTGGCTGGCTCTTTTCTTCACTGGTATGGAAGGCTGGTACGATTGGAGACGAACAGGTTATCCTGAGATTGTTCCGGGGCCCGCAGCATTTATCAATACAGTGCCTGTCCGATATATGTATCCCTCGAGTGTGCAGGCTTTGAACGGAGATCAATATCAGGCAGCCATAGCCCGGCAAGGAGAAGATGAGATCACCACTCGGGTATGGTGGGATGTGAAATAACGAAAATCTTAACTACTTTGATTCAATCCTTCAGCTATCGGCATCTTGCCGATAGCTTTATCCTTACAAGATAAACTATGAAAAAAATTATTCTTTCCCTTTCCCTTTTGTGCGTTTCTATGGGATTGGTTTTTGCCCAGAAAACCACCAAAACGGAAAACATTGTCCTCATCACCTTCGATGGCCTACGATGGCAGGAGCTTTTCAAAGGAGCCGATTCCCTGATGATCGATGACACGGGAATGATCGAGTCTGCAGGATCTCTCTTAGCAGACTATTGGCACCCCGATCCCACCCAACGAAGGAAAATGCTTTTTCCTTTCTTTTGGACTACCATCGCTTCTCAGGGCCAATTGTATGGAAATCGTGCCTATGGCAATCAAGTGGACAACCAGAATAAAATGTGGTTTTCCTATCCGGGTTACAACGAAGTGCTAAGCGGATTTGCGGATGATGAGCGGATCAATTCCAATTCCAAGATCAATAATCCCAATGTTACCTTTCTCGAATACCTCAACAGAATGCCCGAATACAAAGGAAAAGTAATGTCTTTTGGTAGTTGGGATGTTTTTCCCTTCATCATCAATAAAGAAAGAAGTGGAATACCCGTCAATGCAGGTTTTGATCTTGCTGAAGGGGATGATCTTACAGAGGTGGAAAAGACAGTCAATCGAATGCAGCAGGAGATCCGTGGTCCGTGGGGTGGGGTGAGACTAGATCCCTTTACCCATCATTTTGCCTTGGAAGGGATCAAAAAGCACAAGCCCAAGGTAATCTACATCGCCTATGGAGAAACAGACGATTGGGCTCATGGTGGAAAATACGATCAATACATCTGGTCAGCTCGGCAGACTGATGCTTACATCCGAGAAATCTGGGAAACAATCCAATCCGATCCTCAATACAAGGACAAAACAACGCTTATCATCACTACTGACCATGGTAGAGGTACAACCAAGACCAGCTGGAAAAGCCACGGGGCTTCGGTCCATGATGCCGGAGAAATCTGGATGATGGCTATTGGTCCGGATACCCCTGCTTCGGGTGAAATGATGGTCCAAGGGCAATGGCAGTCAGCCATGGTCGCCAGGACTGTGTTCCAATTATTGGGCTTGGAATACCCGGATCAAAAAGCTGCTCCTGCTATCAAGGAAATGATCAGATGAAAAAACTTATTTGCCTGATTTATTGCTTAGGGCTTTTTTGCTTTGATGCTAAAGCCCAAAACACTGCCTCTACGACTTTCGGAGAGGTATTTTTTTCCGATCCATCCCTAGCTCAGGCTTTTGCCTTGACATTTGAATATACCGGATTGATCCAAGCTCTGGATTCAGGATGGGAATATCTGGGTAAGGATTCGCTTCCGGGTATTCATCGAGATTTGCCTGTTTTCGACTCATCTTCACGGATTACCTTACCTCATCGGCTTACTTTTCCCAATCATTCCTTTTGGTATAGGACGGAAACTTTTCTGGAAGAGGGGGTTCTTTGGATAGATGCAGACGATGGGGCTCAGGTTTGGATCAATGGAAAAAGAGTGCCAAGAAGCTCAGATGGGGAGTATTTCCCTGTCTTCCAAAATGGCAGGAAGCAAATACTCATCCGGGTGATCAACAATGCCATGGCCGGAGGTTTGAGAAAAGTGACTTGGGCGAGCAAGAGGGATTTTGATCATTGGAAAGCTGAAGCCCAATCAAGAAGAGACTCTTTGCTTCTTTCCGCCAAAATATCGAAGATTCAGGATCAAGGCCTAAAACGAAAAGTCAGAGAGAAAGGAGTCGCAATTTTGGATCATTACCCTATCCTTTTCAGTGCCCCAGTTCTTATTTTAGGAGATAGGGGTTCTTATTTTATCAAGTGGGTTAGTGAAAAATCAGGAGAAGCAAGATTGCTGATGACTAATGGGGAGGAAAAAGTGATAAGTTCTGAAAATGGAATTTTCGCTTGGGAAGTCGATGAAAAATCCATCGAATTTGATCTTTTCCAAGAAGATGCCTATCAGGGAAAATTCAGTTTTTCTATACCTGAGCAAAAAGAGAATTTGCGGTTTGCAGTGTGGGGAGATTCACAGGGAGGCTGGAAAACCTTTGAGCATATCAGCAGGCAAATTTCAGAGTTGAAGCCGGATTTCAGTCTGGGCGCTGGGGATTTGGTGAATAATGGGTCTGAAGAACTGGCTTATGTTCGTTTTTTGAATGCAGTTTCTTTGATGAAAACGGTGCAAATACCCGTTCCCGGGAATCATGATTACGATGGCTACTACGAAGATCTGAATCCCAAGCAGATGCTGGATCACCTTTTCTTGGAAGAAAAGTCCACTTTCGGTTTGAATTTTCTTGGCCCGGTGGCTCTTTTGACCTTGGATCCGAATCAGTTTTTTCCTGTAAGCATCCCCGAAGGGACTATTCAACGGAACTTCTTGGAATCGACTCTTAATTCTGATGAATGGAAAAAATCAGCTTGGAAAATAATTGCGCTTCATCAGCCTCCATTTTCTCAGGGATGGCCCGGCTATCAAGGAGAGCAAAGTATCCGGGAGCTGCTGGAGCCCTTTTTTCATCAGGGGCTTATCGACTTGGTAATCGCCGGGCATACCCATGATTACGAGCGTTTGTCCGCGACTTTTTCAGGGCATTCGGTGACCTTCTTGGTGGTCGGAGGAGCGGGAGGGGGATTGGAACCTCAAGGGAGAATTTCTCCAAAGCCAGAAATGGACCAACTGATCAAAAAACACCATTTCGGGATCTTGGAACTCAGTGATCAAAGACTGGAATGGGAAGCAATCGGATTAGGAGGAGAGGTTTTGGATCGTTTTGTGAGGGAAAAGTAATTTCCTTTTAAACTAAAGGATGATTATTTTTTAATACTCGTTTAGCCATTTCCCGGTATTTTTTCAAATCGGGGAGAGGGACATATTCCAGTTTGGCTTCTTCGTCCCAAGTCCTCATTTTCAATGAGGCTTCAAAAAGCGGATCCTTCTCAAATTTCTCCGCTTCTAAATCGTCCATGGGGCCGCCTTGAAAGACTAAGGTTTGTCTACTGGCCTCGGATAGTTTTTCAAAATACTCCGGATACTTGTAGGTAAGATATCTTTTGGCCTGAACATGGTTCTCGACCAGTTTGGCAATTTTTTCAGGAAAGCCCAATATTCGAAGGTATCCGGCACCGATTTGTTCGTGTCTTTTGGCGCCGAATCCTCCCATAGATTGGGTGCTGTCGAGGTGGGCAAATAGATGCCCAATATCATGAAAAAAGGCAGCAAGAATTACTTCCTCATCGTATCCCTGTATCTCTGCAAGTTGAGCAGACTGGCACATGTGCTCGATTTGGGAGACAGGCTCTCCGATGTAATCTTCCTTGCCGAACTTTTCATATAGTCCAAATATCAAATCCAGTTTTTCTTTGAGGCTTTTTGGGGGAGATTCCATGATCTTAAGTTTACAAATACTAAAATCGCTGATTTCTGTATTTTTGAAAAATGCCCGAGATTAAGTTTTTGAGAAATTGAAAGCTTCCTTTCAGATATATAGAGGCTTATTTTATTCTTTATCCTGAGCTCTGATGGGTTTTTAACATAGGTTTAACAAAACCATAACCGTTTTTTTGTAAGTGAAAGACTTAGCGTTGTTTATTTTTACTAAACAGTAATTGAATTGGTTTTGCATTTAAAGGAAAAGGGGATTAAGCTTTTTTGATCCCTCTTTTTTTAGCTGCAAGCAAGAAAATATCTTCACATGACCAAAATAAAATTGGCCGTATTTGACATGGCAGGCACTACTATTCACGACGAAAATAGTGTGGCCAAATCCTTCCAGCGGGCACTCAATCAGCACGGATACCCTTCAGTAAGTCTTCAGGAGGCCAATGAAAAGATGGGCTATTCCAAGCCTCAGGCAATTCGTGATCTTCTTGAAATCCACGAGTCTAATCCTGCAAACATCACGGAAGAATTGATATCAGAAATTCATGATTCCTTTGTTCAGGGGATGTTGGAATTTTACGCGGAAGATCCTTCGGTGCGACCTGTGAAGGATGCGGAGAGAGTTTTTGAGGAACTCCATCAAATGGGGATTTTGGTGGCATTGGATACCGGATTTAGCCGGGATATCACCGATCTGATTTTAAAAAGGGTCGGTTGGGATGATGGAAGACTGATCAATGCAAGTGCTGCCAGTGACGAAGTAGAGCAGGGTAGGCCATTTCCTTTTATGATCCAGAAAATCATGAAGGAACTGGGCGTCTCAGACCCTAAGTCTGTAATCAAAATTGGAGATACGGAAGTAGATATCAATGAAGGTCACAATGCCGGCTGTCTGATGAGTATCGGAATTACTTCCGGGGTTTTTTCGAAAGAGGAGCTGATTCCACACCATCCCACTCATTTGGTTGCCAGTTTGAGTGAAGTACTGGAGTTGGTGAAAGCCTATGAACTGACACATCAGGATTAAAATGTATCGGATTCCTGCTTTATCTAGGAGACTGGAGCGTATTTCTTCCTTTGGATTGAGTGTGTTCACAGCGTTGACCGGTTTTTTGGTATACAGCAGCATGTACGCTTTTCGCAAGCCTTTTGCCTCGGCTACATTTGAAGGAGAGGTTTTTTTGGGTTTGGACTTGAAAGTCTGGTTGATTCTGGCCCAAACATTAGGCTATATGGTCAGTAAGTTTTACGGGATCAAAATGATTTCCGAGCTCAAAGACCAAGGTAGGGCATGGCTTATCGTCGGATTGATTTCTGTTTCTTGGTTGGCTTTATTGGGATTTGCCTTGCTGCCTGCACCTTTGAACATTTTCTGTTTTGTCCTCAATGGATTCCCCTTAGGCTTGATTTGGGGGATTGTTTTTCACTATATGGAGGGCAGGAGATTCACCGAAATGATGGGAAGTATGCTGGCAGCTAGCTTTGTTTTTTCTTCCGGCTTGGTCAAGTCCGTGGGTACTTTTTTGATGCAAAACTGGGGAATAGATCCATTTTGGATGCCTTTCGCTACGGGAGCTCTGTTTTTTCCTTTGCTTTTGGGAGCTGTGTTTTTACTCAACCACACCCCTTCTCCGCGAGCTGAGGACGTCCAAATGAGAAGTCCCAGACCTCCAATGGACAGGCAGGGTAGAAAAAAAATATTCAGGGAATTTCGCCCGGGGATTATCCTGTTGATTTTAGTCTACATGATGCTTACCGGACTCCGGGATCTCCGTGATAATTTCGTAGTGGAAATCTGGCAGGGAATGAATGTATCGGTTGCTCCCGAACTTTTGACCCAAACTGAAATTCCAATTACCCTTTTTCTTTTGACTCTGATGTCTTGCCTGGTATTGGTAAGAAGTAACAAAAAAGCCTTCTTCCTCAATCACTGGATTATTCTTTCAGGATTTGCTTTGGCTATTCTCTCCACTTTGGGATTGCAGCTCCAGTTGGTTTCTCCTTTTCTTTGGATGGTTTTGGTAGGTGCTGGAGTGTATATGGCTTATATCCCATTCAATAGTTTACTTTTTGACCGGATGATTGCCACTTTTCGCTATGCCGGCAATGTGGGCTTTTTGATGTACCTAGTCGATAGTTTTGGGTATCTGGGAAGTAGCCTGGTGATGGTAATCAAGCAGTTTGGTGGTTTTGAAAACTTGAGCTGGCTGAATTTCTATATCTCAACCCTTTTACTTTTCATGTGTCTCTCTTTGGTCTTGATGGCTGGATCTTTCATTTATTTTCAGAAAAAACTCAAAAAGCAAAAGGGTACTCCTTCTTATCAAATTTCCTTTCCCCATGCCTAATCAAAAAGCTATTGTAATCGGTGCCGGAATAGTCGGTCTTTCCCTCACCCGAGCCTTGCAGGCCAAAGGTTGGTCTGTCACAGTCATCGAAAGGCATCCACGGGCCCAGGGTGCGTCCGTCAGAAATTTCGGGATGGTTTGGCCAGTCGGACAGGCTCAGGGAGTCACCTTTGACAGGGCGATGAGATCTAGGGAGTTATGGCTGGAGATGAGTCAGAAAGCCGGTTTTTTTGCTGAAAAAACGGGGGCTTTTCACCTAGCCTACACGGATTTGGAAATGCAGGTAGTGGAGGAATATACTGAGGCGATGCAGGGATTAAAATCCGCGGAGGTTTTTACTCCTGAACAAGTTCTGTCCAAAAGTCCGGCTGCGGTAACTCGCGGATTGAAAGGAGCTTTGTGGACAAAAGAAGAAGTGATTGTTGATCCCCGCGAGGCTATTTTTCAAACTGCAAACTATTTGGAAACCCTCCCCGGGGTAGAATTTGTCTGGGGAAGGGCGGTGAACAGAATTGAGGGAAATACGGCTTTTTCAGGACAGAAAAATTGGTCAGGCGACCGGATTTTTGTCTGCTCAGGCGCTGATTTTGAGACGCTATACCCGGAGCTTTTTCAATCCGCATCCATCACTAAATGCAAGCTGCAGATGATGCGGTTGGTTAAGCAACCTGAAAACTGGAGAATTGGACCGCCCCTGTGTGCAGGTTTGAGTTTCATTCACTACAAAGGCTTTCAGGTAGCTCCTTCTTTGGAAGAATTGAGGAAAGTCTACGAGAAAAAATATCCTGATCTGATCCAGTGGGGGATCCATGTGATGGTTTCCCAAAATGGAATCGGGGAATTGACGATCGGGGACAGTCATGAGTATGGATTGGAACTTTCTCCATTTGACAGGTCAGAGGTCAACGAAATGATTTTGGATTTTTTGAAAAGCTTTGCCCAGTTTAAAGATTGGAGAATCGACTCAGCCTGGCATGGAATCTATCCCAAAATGACCAATGGAGACACAGAATTTGTCCATCGGGTGGACGGGTATGTTACAGTAGTCAATGGATTAGGTGGAGCTGGAATGACTCTCTCGTTTGGGTTGGGAGAAGAGGTGGTGGAGGAGTTGTAGCTTATTCCTAAATCAAAAATTTCCGCATTTATAGCCTTGGTAATTTCACGCAAGATGAGTTGAGAAAAGGCTTTCTTGGTGAATTATTTTCCGTTTCTTTGAAGAGATAGATTATCTCGGCAATCAGCAAGACATGGAACAGGAAGTAATAGCCCAAATCAGCAACAAACTGAAAAGTATCAGAAAGGAGAAAAACTATACCCTTCAGGATGTTGCCGACAAGGCCGGGGTTACCAAAGGGCTTATTTCTCAAATCGAAAACAGTAGGACCATCCCTTCTCTTTTGGTACTTATCCAAATAATCAGAGCATTGGAGGTAGGATTGGATGATTTTTTCAATGATTTGGACGGCTATGGAAAAGACGGTAAAATTTTAATCAAACGAAAGGAAGAGTATAGTCGATTTGAGAAGGAAACTGCTGAGGGGTATGAGTATTTCAGGATTTTTACCAAAAAAATCAATTCTTCCACCGTAGATATTGTTCTTTTGGAGATCCATCCGGGAGCAACCCGAGAGTTTGTGCAGACGGATGCATTTGAATACAAGTATTTGCTTTCTGGTCAGGTACAGTATGTCTTTCGTGACCATGAGATTTTATTGAACGAGGGCGATTCTATGCTTTTTGACGGGAAGTTGGAGCATAACCCGATCAATGTGGGAAAAGAAAAAGCCCGGATGCTGGTGATATATTTTTTTGAGGGGTAATGTTTCTGGAGATTTCTCCAAAATTGATTTAGGGACTAAACAGAAAAGTAGGTTACTTTCACGAAGAATAATCTTATTCCCTTTTTCGTTCTTTCCAATAAAAAACTCAAACACTTCAATCTAATTCTATGAAAAAAGCAATTTTCTCAATCTTAGCTGTTTTTACCTGCCTTCAGTTGGCTAAGGCTCAGGATATTCCCGAGTGGAAAGTCGTCACTGTGGTCGAATCCATCGTCCCGGCAGGAATCGGGCGTAGCCGGATGATCGAAAATATGACTGAAATCAATACTGAAGATTATCGGACCTCAAGAACAAACGGAACCAAATCCAATCAGGGGTCAGTTAGGCGTCAGGATATCAAAGTAGATGAATTTGACGAGACCAAATTGCTCAACTTCTTTTCTATCGGAGGAATCAACTTTCAAAACATTGCCAGCAACGATGCCATGATCGGGGCGCGAATCATGGAATTGATGGCAGAAGGATGGGACCTGAAGTTTGTGACGAGTGGAGTGGAAAGTGATGGGGGGGCTGAAGACGGTCAGGGGATTTTCATTACCCGGATGTTTTTCACCCGTCCTGCCCAATAAATCATTTATAAGGTTAAAGGAGATCATATTTTTGATTTCTGCGGGAGTTGTTCTCCATGTAGTCCAGATTGATTTTTTTCAGTCTGGACTTCTTATTTCAGGATCGATGGTCAAATATCCCTCCAGGCTGCAAGGTTGGCTGTGAGGTAAATTGCTAATTTTGAGTTCTCATAGCTAAAGGAAATGGATTTCAATCTCGATTGGTTATTAGCCACTGATTATAAAGCACCGGGAAATTTCCTTTTGATTTTTTCCATTCTTTTTGCTGGAATTTTTCTGAGGTATTTGGCCTTGGCTTGGGTTTATCACGAGTGGGTTTATAAGAAGTTGGGAGATACTATGCCCTATCGAAGGCTACATCAGCAGGTCCGTCTGCCACAAGTGAAGAAAGAAATCTGGTATTCCTTTTTGGGAGGATTGATTTTCGCTTTTGCAGGAGTGGTATTGCTTATTTTGTGGCAATCCGGTCTTACTCAGTTGTACACCCGGTTGAGCTGGTGGGATTTGATTTGGATTCCGGCTTCCTATTTCTTGGCTTTGTTCATTCATGAGACTTATTATTATTGGCTGCACCGGTGGATGCATCAGCCTAAGGTGCTCAGGCATTTTCACCACATCCACCACAATAGCCTTTACACCAGTTCATTTACTTCCTTTTCTTTTCATCCCATTGAGGCTGGACTACAGGCAATTTTCCTTCCGATCTTGATCTTGGTATTGCCGATGCACTTTTTTGTTTTGATTGCCCTACTTCTTACCATGTCGATCACTGCAGTTATCAATCACTCCGGAATTGAAGTGTATCCAGAGGGGGCTCAGCGAAATCTCCTGTTTCGATGGATGGTGGGTGCTACCCATCATGATCAGCACCATTTGAAATACCGCTGCAACTATGGTCTCTACTTCACTTTTTGGGATGTGTGGATGAAAACGGAGGATCTGGGATTTTCCAAGCGGTTTGAAGAGCACACCCGATCAGGGGAAGTGGAATAGAAAAGTCTTCTGAAGAGTTATTGTGATTTTTTCAAAATCAAACCCAATCTCTTGTGATTTTGGAAGAGAATGGGAAAGTCAATGGCCAAATGATCAATCTTTTTTACCATTTAAATAAAAAATGACAATGGATTATTTGAAACTTATTGAAACAATGGCTGGTTTATTCCTTGTTTTGTATAAGGATTTGATTACCTAAAATCTATCATTGATTACAGCCTGCTTAACTGAACCATGAAAAAGATACTCGGTTTAATTGTTTTCTTGCTGTTTTTAGGTGTTTACTCTGTTAGGGATTATGCTTCAGTCAAACCCTTGCAGAGCACTTATTCTTTTAGTGGGGTTGAGGCATTCAATGTATTCGAATTTGACTTCTCAGACTACGCGCCTACCGAAGCCCGGGTCCGCGCCTCCCAATCCTCTTCCCAACGCATAAAAAATGAACGAGGGGAAGATATTTCCCCTGTTCAAGGATTACTGTTTTTGACCTGCAGGATTGCCAAATCCTACTCGGAAATTTATTTGCATCGCTATTTCAGGCTATTTATTGAGTTTGCCATTCAGGTCAATGCGCCCTGATTTGGTCTTTTTTGCCTGACCCTTTTTCCTGCTTCCGATCGGAAGTTAGGCTTCATCTTCTATTCTTAACTCCATGAAAACTGAAAAAATATCAGTGTTTTCTGCCATGAAAACATTTGCCAGTTCTTCCTTGCTAATAGTTTCGTTTTTAGTCTTGGGATCTGGAATGATTATCTCCTGTACGGAGGGAAATTCAAAAAATAACAAAGAAACTGAGGCCGTCAGCGTTCCGGTTCTGGAGCTGCAGCCACGAGCTGTGGAAGTACCACAGACGTACATTGCCGATATTCAGGCGGTTCAGTTTGTCGAAGTCCGCTCAAAAGTGGAAGGCTTTGTGGATCAAATCTTTGTAGACGAGGGGCAGTTTGTCTCCAAAGGCCAAAAGCTCTTCCAGCTTTCCTCGGCTGAGTACAATGAAATGGTCAACTCCGCCCGGGCAGGTTTGGCCCGTGCCAAAGCAGAACAAACTGCTGCAAAAGTAGAGATGGAGCGCTTGCAGATTTTGGTCGACAAAAAGATCATTTCTACCTCTGAGTTGGAGCTTGCCAAATCCAAAAAGGCCGTGGCTGATTCTCAGATTGCTGAGGCGGAGTCATTACTCAAGGCAGCACAGACGGGACTTTCTTATACCACAGTGAAAGCTCCCTTTGACGGAATTGTAGACCGGATACCTCACAAAATCGGAAGTTTGGTCACTGAAAACGATCTTCTTACCTCAATAACGGACGTTTCTTCTGTTTTTGCCTATTACAAAGTGAACGAAAACGAGTACCTCAACTTTATGAGGAGCAAGATCGAAAGTGGAAATGTGGATACTTTTTCAGAGCAATTGACCTTGATTTTGTCTGATGGGGAGAAGTATCCTGAAAAAGGAAAGCTTGAAACCACAGAAGGGGATATCGAATCAGGAACTGGCTCGATTGGCTTCCGGGTTCGTTTTCCCAATCCGGACAACCTTCTCAAGCATGGAGCTTCCGGAAAGATTGAGATGCTTTCCAAAATGGAAGATGTCTTCCTGATCCCTCAAAAATCAACTTTTGAGATCCAGGATTTTACTTATGTCTATGTGGTAGACAAGGAAAATACGGTGAAGGTGAGAAGCTTCAAGCCGATTCAGCGATACGATATTTATTACATCGCCGATGGATTTGAGCCGGGGGATCGGATAGTATTCGAAGGAATTCAGCAGGTCAAAGACGGTTCCAAAGTAGTCCCAGAGGCAATAGCAGCTGCTGACGCTTACCAAAATCTGTTGAGTGCCCGTTGATCTGAAGCTAAATTCTCCACGACATGTTTGAGCTATTTATCAGGAGGCCGATACTCTCCACGGTCATCTCTGTGTTTATCACACTCTTGGGTATCTTGGCGCTGACTTCCCTGCCCATTACCCAATTTCCGGATATTGTACCACCTGCAGTGACTGTAACTGCGAGGTATACCGGCGCCAATGCAGAGGTGTTGGCAAAAGCTGTAGCCACTCCACTTGAGCGGGCCATCAATGGGGTACCCGGGATGGAATACATCACTTCAGTCAATACCAATGACGGGATTACCCTGATCAATATTGTGTTCAAAGTAGGCACAGACCCCGATCAGGCTGCGGTAAACGTCCAAAACCGAGTCGCCACCGTCCTTGATGAACTACCCGAAGAGGTAATCCGAGCTGGTGTGCAAACTGAAAAGGAGGTCAACTCCATGCTGCTCTACCTCAATCTGACTACTTCGGATACCACTCAGGACGAGAAGTTTGTCTACAACTTTGCCGATATCAATATCCTTCCCGAACTCAAGCGAATTGATGGAGTGGGCAGGGCTGAGATTATGGGGATGAAAGATTATGCAATGCGGGTTTGGCTGAAGCCGGACCGATTGGCTGCCTACGACCTTTCTCCTCAGGATGTAACTGAAGCCATCCGTGCCCAAAACGTAGAGGCTGCCCCAGGAAAATCAGGGATTTCGTCTGATCGTGACCCTCAAGCATTGCAGTACGTCTTAAAGTACACCGGAAAATTCAATTTAGAGTCTGATTATGAAAACATCACCCTGAAAGCCCTTCCTGACGGGTCTTTGCTTAAGCTCAAGGACATAGCCGATATTCAGTTTGATGCCTTGGAATACTCTATGGTGTCGATGACCGATGGAAAACCTTCCGCCTCTATCATGATCAAGCAGCGGCCCGGCTCCAATGCAAGAGATGTGATTTCCAATATCAAGGCCAAAATGACCGAGCTGCAGGGTTCCTCCTTCCCGCCGGGAATGACCTTCAATGTGTCTTATGACGTCAGTCGATTCTTGGATGCCTCAATTTTCGAAGTATTGAAAACCCTAGTGGAGGCTTTTCTGCTAGTTTTCATTGTGGTTTTCATATTTCTCCAGGATTTCCGATCTACCCTTATTCCGGCGATCGCAGTGCCGGTATCCTTGGTTGGAACGCTTTTCTTCATGCAGCTTTTTGGCTTTTCCATCAATTTGCTGACCCTATTCGCACTGGTTTTGGCGATTGGGATTGTAGTGGACAATGCCATCGTGGTGGTGGAAGCTGTCCATGTGAAAATGCATGACCTCAAAATCAACGCCTTCGATGCGACGATTGCTGCGATGAAAGAAATCGGAGGTGCTATCGTAGCAATTACTCTTGTGATGTCCGCGGTGTTTATCCCGGTGAGTTTCCTGTCCGGTCCTGTGGGAATTTTCTATCGACAGTTTTCCCTGACCTTGGCTATTGCTATTGTCATTTCGGGGATCAATGCCTTGACCCTTTCACCTGCTCTTTGTGCCATGATGCTCAAACCCATGCATCATGCCGGGGAAGGAAAAGAAAGCTGGTTGCAGAAGTTTTTCAATGGCTTCAATGCCCGCTATGAGGCTTTGGCAGGGAAATATGCCACCGTGGTAAAAGGAATTGCCAACAGAAAAGTGGTCACTTACGGTTCGTTGCTTTTGTTTTTCGTGCTTACTTATGGCATGTTGGTTATCACTCCGACAGGTTTTATTCCAAACGAGGATCAGGGAATGATTTATGTCAACGTGACCACTCCTCCGGGAGCCACCGTGGACCGAACTTCCGAAATTATGGATCAGGTGCAGGCAGCCATGCTTCCCTTGGAAGAGGTAGAGACCGTCTCCACCTTGGCGGGATATTCCCTTCTTACTGAAACAGCCGGAGCCTCCTACGGGATGGGGATGATCAACCTCGCTTCTTGGGGTGATCGGGAGAAAAATGTCAATGAGCTGATTGCCGATTACACAGAACGAACTTCCCATATCAAAGGGGCAGATATTCAGTTTTTGGCGCCTCCTCCCGTGCCGGGCTTTGGAAATGCTTCTGGTTTTGAACTTCGGCTACAGGACAAGTCAGGGGGTACTTTGGATAACATGGCCTTGGTCAATGAGGAGTTTATCGCAGCGCTAAATGAACGTCCGGAAATCTTCGGAGCATTTACCAACTTTGACCCCACGTTCCCTCAGTTTTTACTGACTGTGGATCATGACAAGGCCGCCAAACTGGGCGTATCGGTGGACAACGCCATGGAGACTTTGCAGAGCTATATCGGCTCCTATTACGCTTCGAACTTCATCCGGTATGGACAGATGTATAAGGTGATGATTCAAGCCTCTCCTGAATATCGGACCTCTCCCGAATCGCTTTTGGACATGTATGCCAAAAACAAAGAAGGCGAAATGGTGCCTTATTCCAACTTCGTCAGTTTGGAGCGGGTGTACGGTCCTGAGCAGCTGACAAGATACAATATGTTCAACTCCGCTTTGATCTCCGGGGATGCTGCTCCGGGCTTTTCCTCCGGGGATGCTATCAAAGCAGTAGAAGAAGTAGCCTTGGAGACTTTGCCCAGAGGGTTTGATATCGATTGGTCGGGAATCACCCGGGAGCAGATAGCATCAGGAAATCAGGCGGTGTACATCTTCCTGATCTGTTTGGTATTTGTGTATTTGTTGCTTTCTGCCCAATACGAGAGCTATATGTTGCCTTTGCCGGTGATTCTTTCCCTTCCAGCGGGGATCTTTGGTTCCTACTTCTTTCTCAACTTGGTAGGCTTACAAAATGACATCTATGCTCAGGTTTCCTTGGTGATGTTGATCGGTTTGCTGGGAAAAAATGCCATCCTGATTATTGAAATCGCCATTCAAAACCGGGCCAAAGGATTATCCATTTTGCAAAGTGCAATCAATGGAGGAGTGGAGCGTCTCCGTCCGATCTTGATGACTTCATTTGCCTTCATCTGTGGCTTGATTCCCCTGACCTTAGCCTCCGGTGCAGGTGCGATCGGAAACCGAACCATCGGTACTGCTGCAGCAGGAGGTATGCTGATCGGCACCTTGGTAGGAGTCTTTCTGATTCCGGGATTGTATGTGGTCTTTGAGACCATCGATACCCGACTCAAGGAAAAGAAAGCCAAAAGACTCCAAATCACCACCCAAAGCCAAGAAGTACACGCATGAAAAAGTTATTGATTTTGAGCTTCCTGGGATTGCTGGCATTCTCAGGTTGCAAATCATTGAATGTAACTCATCCTGAATCTGATCTTCAGTTACCAAATCAATTTTCTGAGGAAGAAGCAGATTCTACTGCCACCTTAGCACAAATCGCCTGGCAAAATTACTTTGCCGATCCCCGACTAAGAGGATTGATTGGCAGCGCTCTGGCCAACAATCAGGATAATCTCATCACCCTGCAGCGGATCAAAGCAGCCCGAGCATCGATGATGAGGGCCAAGGCAGGCCTCCTGCCGGAAATCTCCGGAAGAGCAGGAGCAGCCCAGCGCAAGTTTGGTGACTTCACCATGGACGGGGTGGGTAATTTCGATACCAATCTCTCTGAAGATCTGACCGAGGATCAGCTGATTCCTGATCCCTACAAGGATTTCATAATCGGGGCCAATTTTGAATGGGAAATCGATGTATGGGGAAAGCTGAGAAATCGCAAAAAGGCAGCGGCTGCCCGCTACCTGGCCTCTGAGGAGTTTTCCAGAAGCGTCCAAACCTGGTTGATTTCCGAAGTAGCTTCTACTTATTATCAGCTGCTGGCTCTGGATGCCGAGATCGGTATTCTCAATGAAAATATCCGCCTACAGGAACTGGCGCTTCAGCTGATTGTGGAGCTTAAGGAAGGTGGCCGAGCCAATCAGCTTGCTATCGATCAATTCGAAGCCTTGGTGCTCAACTCCAAGTCCCAGCTGGAAGCCAAACTCCGAGAGCAGCAGTCCGCCGAATACGAAATGACCCGCCTGGTGGGTTCTATTGATATTCCTCTTGAGCGGATCGAGCTGGACAGCGCAGTGGAGCGGCCGAGAATACTGGAAGTAGGATTGCCTGCCCAGCTTTTGCAATACAGACCAGATGTCCGGGAAGCCGAATTTAGCCTACAGGCGACCAAGTTTGATGTGAATGCTGCCAAGGCAGCTTTCTATCCTTCTATCACCCTGTTTGGTATGGCGGGATTCAATGCTTTTGAGTTTTCCAAACTCTTCTTCAGCCCGGCATCTACTGTATACCAGTTTGGAGCAGGTTTGACCGCACCCATTTTCAACCGAAGAGTGATCAAAACCGAATTTGAACTGGCAAAAACCGATCAGCAGATTGCCCTGCTCGAATACGAAAAACGTACCCTCAACGCCTATCTGGAAGTCCTCGATCTGGTCAATCAGATTCAAACCTATGACAATCAACTCAAGCTGAAGCAATATGAGGTATCAGTATTGGAGCGCTCCGTGGAAAACTCCAATACCCTGTTTTCTGTAGGCTATGCCAACTATCTGGAGGTAATCAATGCGCAGAGTCGAGCTTTGGAATCTGCCATCGAACTGGCCGAACTCAAAGCTTCCCGACTGCAGTCCCACGTGCAGCTGTACCGGGCCTTGGGTGGGGGATGGAATTAAACAAAGGGGGGATTTTCCCCCTTTTTTTTTGCCATGCTGTAAAAAAGTCTTTTTCCAAATAGGGGTAAGGCCTCCCTCGATTGTCTTTTCTCCAAAAAAGAAACCAAAAAGCCTATCTTGCAGGGATTGTTTTTTGAACCCATGCAAATCACGGACAAGGAGGTTTTTTTTCAGATTCAGTCAGGCCAAATCCCTGCTTTCGAGATGCTGTTCAGAACTCATTACCCTTCTTTATGCCGATTTGCAGGCACTTATCTCAAGGACCCCGATTGGGCAGAGGAGGTGGTTCAGGCTGCATTTATAGGTATTTGGGAGAAAAAAGCAGAAATCCATATCGACTCTTCCCTCAAGGCTTATCTCTATCGGGCGGTACGCAACTCCTGCCTGAACGAACTCAAACATGAGCGGGTCAAGCAAGCTTATCAGGCCAAACAGCTGGCCATGGATGAATCCTTTTCCTCTCCTGCAGATCATCTGGCTTTGGAAGGTGAATTGGAAAGGAAAATTCATCAGGCCATCGAAAAGCTTCCCGAGCAATGCCGACTGATTTTCACGATGAGCCGGTTTGAAGAGCTTAAGTACCAGGAAATTGCCGATCAGTTGAGCATTTCTATCAAGACCGTTGAAAATCAGATGGGTAAAGCTCTAAGGTTGATGCGTGAATATCTCAAGGACTACTTACCCCTGATTGCACTACTGATGAACCGATTTTTAGAACCATGAATTTCCCAGAGCAAGTCATAGAGGAGCTGATCAGTAAATATCTGGTCGGGGAAGCCACAGACAGCGAGGTGGTTAAGCTGATGGATTGGGCTGGGATTTCTCCGGAAAACCAAAAATACCTGGATGATGCGCAGGTAATCTTCGAAAAAGCCCAGCTTTCTGAGGAGACCTCCCTGGATGTAGATGCAGCTTGGGAAAAAGTGAGGAAAAAAATTAGCAGGGATCCTGGAAGAACCCGCTCTTTGATTTTCCCTTGGGGGGTTGCAGCAGGCTTGATTTTGGTATTCGCCTTGGCCTATGTGTTTTACCAGAATCTTCCTTCCCAGGAATTTACTTTCGTAAGTGAAAGAGAAAATCTTACCGAAATCCTGCCCGATCAGACGGAATTGGCTCTGAAGCAGGGGACAGAAGTGAAGGTAGATTACAATGAGCGAAAAAAGACGGGATTGATCCAACTGGAAGGGGAGGCGCTGGTATCTATCCCCGATACCAAAAAAGTTAAGTGGTTGGTGGAAGTGGGTGAATTGAGAATTTTGGATATAGGTACTGTGTTCCACGTCAGGGGATATGCCGATGCTGAGACCGTGGAGGTTTCCGTACAGGAAGGAGAAGTGAGATTTTTCCTCACGGACCAGGAAGGAATCGACTTGAGTGCCGGTGAAAAAGGGGTTTTTGACAAAAAGACCCAAAAATTCACCAAGGAATCAGCCAATCCGAATGTGGCAGCATTCCGAAGCAGGCAATTCTTTTTCAATGAAAGTTCCTTGGAGCAAGTGGTGGAAGATTTGTCTGCCGGCTTTGGGAAAACGATTCTATTGGCTCCCAACTTATCTGATTGCAGGCTGACTGTCACCTTCGAAAATGAGGATTTGGAGACCATCCTTGGGATCATCTCCGAAACCTTGTCTCTCGAGGTGGTGAATGAATCAGATCAAATTCTTATTCGAGGTGAAGGCTGTCAATAGTTGTTTTTGTGGCTTCAGTCGCTTGCTGTTTGTTCTTTTGGCAGCTTGGCTGGTTTCTTTTGCAAGTCAGGCTCAGGAAGTTCCCTTTTTGGAAAAGAAGCTGACGGTGTCCTTTGATCAGGAGCCGGTAGAGTCAGTATTGAAAAAGCTGGAACAGGAAGCGGCTTGCAGGTTTTCTTACAGTCCATCTGTCCTAGAGGTCAAGCGGAATTTCTCGGGAAATTTTGAAGATCGCCCCCTTCGGGAGGTTTTGGAGACTGTTTTCAGTGGGGAGGTGCAGTTCAAGACCAAGGGGAATTATGTCATCCTTACCCCAAAACCAAAAAAAGAGGAAGTGGTCATCAGTGGCTATGTGGTCGATGAAAAAGGGCAGGGAATCCGAAATGCCACTATTTATGACCCGATCACACTAAAGTCTTCCACTACGGATCAGTTTGGGTATTTCGAGCTGGAAGTGAAAAATCCTGCGGAGGAAAACTTTCAGCTGATTGTGAACAAGAAGAATTACTCCGACACCTTATTGATGGAGCGGAAATCTGCTTTTCAAAAAATCCGGCTGAAGGCCGAGGAAATTGATTGGCAGAAATTGGGGAAAAGCGTATCAGAGTCAGCCAAGGAGGTTTGGTTTTGGACAAAAGACTCCAAAGGGGTTCGGAATTCCCAAAATTTGGACTCCACGCTCAGTCGCAAAGTTCAGTTTACTTTGGTTCCATTTGTCGGCAGCAACAAGAAAATCTCCGGGGCTGTTGTCAATGATTTTTCATTCAATCTAATCGGAGGCTATTCTGGAGGAACCCGAGTGGCAGAACTGGGAGGGGTTTTCAATATCGATCGGGGTGAGGTCAGTTGGGTTCAGCTTGCGGGGCTTTACAATCAAGTGGGAGGTCAGACCCGGGGAATTCAGTTGTCAGGATTGGTAAATATGGGTTTGGATTCAGTCAAGGCTTTTCAAGGAGCTGGCTTGATCAATTTGACTACAGAATCGCTTCAGGGAGTGCAGGCAGCCGGATTTATTAATTACGCCCATCAGGATGTCCAAGGAGTGCAGATGAGTGCTTTTCTGAATCGGGGGAGAAAGGTTTCCGGTTTGCAACTCGGGTTGGTCAACGTGGCAGACAGCCTCTCGGGAGTCTCTTTGGGTTTGATCAATTGGGTGAGAAATGGCTACCGAACTTTGGAATTTGGTGCAAATGAGATGTTGCCCTTGAATTTGGCTTTTCGCTCGGGAACCAGGAGATTTTATTCCATGCTTCAGGCAGGATTCAGACCCGAGAGTTTGGATACACCTACCTGGTCTTTTGGGTATGGGATTGGCACGTCTCCTATGCTGGGGAAAAATTCTTTCTTGAATCTGGAACTAAGTGCAGACCAAATATCCAATGGCTCTGTCCAGGCCCTGAATCTGGTTTCCAAAGCTTATGCAGGAATTGAGTTTCAACTCCAGAAGAACTTTGGGCTTTTTGCCGGACCTACTCTTAATTGGAGGCGGTATGATACCGGATTTTCCGGCCACCCAGAGCTTTTTTCCTACACCGATCCCTCTATTTTTTATGAATCTGAAAATGTAGGAAGAGGCCTAGCATCCCAACTTTGGATGGGGTTTAGGGCCGGTTTCCGTTTTTTCTGATCAGTAGAAAAGCTCTCTCTTTATGAATTTCCTTCATTTCGAATTTTTTTTCACCCAAGCGTAGGGGTAAAATCCTTTCCGATTGTCCTTTACCTGAAAACTAAACCAGAGACAGTCAGATCAGTCCTCTAAATGGGCTGGTCGGCTGTCCCAAAAATCAAATACGATGAAAAAAATATTCATTCTTGTAGCCTTCTTTGCTTCTGTGCAATTGGCTTTTGCCCAAAGGGCGGATTCTTTTCGGTTTCAAATGGATTTAGGTGCTGCTGCTCCAGGTGGAGGTGGAATCGGAGCTTTGGTCAATTTGGAGCCCCAGATTTTGGTGAAAAACAACCTGGCCTTAGGGATGCGATTTGCGGCAGTAGGTATGGTCAAAGACGTCACCTACTATGAGATTCCTGATGATTACGAGGGAGAGCTCAGCGCCAATTTCTCTTTTTCGGCTACGGCCAACTATTATTTCAACAAGGGGAATTCCCGAATTGCTCCTTACGTAGGGGGTGGATTTGGGTACTACACGATCAGCAACCTGGATATAGAAGGCAATAACTCGGATTGGGAAGAGCTCCAGGAACTGAGAGCTTCCTTTGCCTGGGCTCCTATGGTTCGGGCAGGGGTAGAATTGGGTAAGTTCCGGTTGGGATTGGAATACAACTTTGTTCCAAAAAGCGACCTGCAAAACTTTGACGGAGATATCGTCGGGGAGGCTACCAATCAATACTTTGGCTTTACCTTAGGCTATTTCGTCTGGGGAGGGAAGTGGGGTAGAAATGCCTGGCATTGATCGAAAATTCTAAGCATATCAGCTCAAGAAAAGATCCCGGATGGCGACAGCTTTCCGGGATTCTACATTTTAAGGCTTTCGAAAGGATTGTCGGGCCAGGAGCTTCCATTTTCCATCCTCTATGACCCACACCATCATCAGTCCCAGATTTAGCGTGTTTAGGTTTCCATTGGATAGAATTTCCCCAATCACTTCATGTCTCACAATGGCTAGTTCTTTGCCATAAAACCGGACTTCCAGCCCTGTCATATCCCAGCGCTGGTAGTCCACATTTTTGGAGGCGAATTCAGCGAGAAATTGTTCCTGATTTTCTATTGTCCCGGCTGAGTGGCCGTAACTCAGGTCTTTTGAGGTGAGTTCTGCAAGAGTTTCGGCATCCTCAGCCAGCATGGCCTGACGCATTCTTTCTACGGCTGTGAGGACTTCAGCCTGAGATTGAGCAAAAGCCAAATGACTTCCTAAACTCAGGCAAAGAATTATTAAATATCTCATCGGATCTTGATTTTGTGACTATGGAGTTATTTTCTTTTTCCCAGAAATGATCCCGTGGCCATACCTGCCAAGTCCACCGAGCCCTTGATTTCCTGTGCGGTCGCCGTGCCGTCGTAGGTGATTTTATTGCCTTGGATAGCAAACTCCAAGTGAAGTACATCACCCTTGAGTGTTCCTGTGACCGGGGCATCTCCTAGGCTTCCGGTGTAGGTTCCGGTAATGTTTTCCCCCGTCTGTTTCAATACAAAAGTCGGGGTGCCACTGCCCATATCCGTATTCACATCCACCACCCAAGTGCCGGTTAGGTCAATTTTTTCCTGAGCTTGAAGGGTACCCGTACCCAAAACTAGAATAAAGAGGAAGAAAAGAAGATTTTTCATAGATGTCATTTTTAGGTTAATCGTTGAAACCACAAAAAAGATAGCAAAAAAGAAGAAGCGTTGGATACTTCTGAGCTAAAACAGCGGGATTTGGTTTTTGGCTGAGCTTGCTTTTACTCCTTCCAAAAGCAGCAGTTTTTTCTTGGCCTCAAGCCCTCCGGCGTAGCCGACCAAGCTCCCGTCCGAACCGATGATACGATGACAGGGGATAATGATGGAAATGGCATTGGCTCCATTGGCGGAGGCTACTGCCCTAATGGCATCAGGATTGCCAAGCTGCTGACTGAGTTCCAGATAGGAGGCGGTTTGTCCAAAAGGAATCTCAAGCAGGGCCTGCCAAACTTGTTTTTGGAAAGGGGTTCCAACCAGCAGGAGAGGCAGGTCAAAGATTTTCCTTTTGCCATCAAAGTATTCCTGAAGCTGAAGTTTGGTCTGGGAAAAAACCGGGGAGTCCTCCTCGATGAATTCTGCATTCAGCCCGGCTTGAATCCGTGAATCAATGGATTTTCGCATTTTCCTGTACTTCCAATCACAGAGGCAAAGCTGATTTTCGAAAGCCCCAAGAATCAGGTCCCCAAAGGGAGTTTTGAAGGTTTGGGTGTGGATTTTTTTCATCTTGAGGAAAGGAAATGCTTTGCTGCTAGTTAGGGTATTTTGTCGGTAAAATCCCGAACTTTCGCTTATTCTACGACAGCTTCCGCCTCAATTTCTACCAAATACTCATCTCCGATCAAATCTGCCCTGACCATGGTATTGGCAGGTTGGATTTCTCCAAAGCGCTTGCCATGAGCTCGTGAAATCGGTTCCCATTGATCCACATTTCGGATAAAAATCCGGGTGCGGACCACATCTTCCATTTTTCCTCCGAGAGAGAGGATAGCTCCTTCGATTTTGTCCAAAATGAAATGGGTTTGCGAAGCGGGATCAGTTCCGCCGATCACTTTGGAACCATGCGTAGCGGTGGTGCCGGACACTAAAATCCGGTTTCCTTTTCGTATGGCCCGACTGAATCCTGCGATATCCTCCCAGATCGTTCCGCTAAGGGCTTTGGTCCTTCCATCCGAACCTGCTTTGGTGGGGTAGGGGGCTGGAAAACTGTCCAGATGATGACTCAAGTCTCCAGATGCAGTCAGAAAAGGTGGTTTTCGGTACTCATCTCCACAGTCACCGGGGATTTTATGGGGTTCGGATAAGGCATTTTGGATAGAAGCCTCCTCTTTTTCACTTAGGGAAAAAGAGAACAGTTGCCGGTTTTCTTCCAGATGTTGACTTTGCCCCAGCCTTGCGCCGATAATTACTCCACCAACTGCAGGGCGGGTCATGATAAAATGACTTGCCAAGGTAGAAATGCTGACTCCATGGTTTTGGGCAATGGGTTGGAGTACTCGGAGCAGGTTTTGAAACTTCTCCCAACCTCCTGCTGCGTCAATGTAGCGCTTGTACTTCATCTGTGACCAAGTCAGCGCGTCATTCAGCTGAGGTTCAGGTTTTTCCAGCCATTTTTCAGAAAGAAATCCTCCCGCCAAAGTTCCAAATGCCAGGAGCTTGACCCCATGCCTTTGGCAAAGCTCCGTCATTTCACCAGTGGCTCTTTGATCCAAAAGAGAATAGCAAACCTGATTGGAAACGATCTCTATGCCGGAATGGAGAACCATATTGAGATGGGCGCTATCGAAATTAGTCAAGCCCAAGTGTCCGATCAGCCCTTCTTCTTTCAGTTCCTGCAACCAAAATAAGGCATCCAGCCAGCTGGGGTGTGCATATTGCCAAGCATGGAATTGCATCAAGTCGATTCGCTCGGTTTGCATGCGGGAGAGGGCAGTCTGGACCGCCTCGCGAACTTGGGCTTTGGTCAGATTGCCCGGAGAAGGCACCCATTTGGTGAAATGTTGGGCCAAATCTTGTCCGTAAGTTTTCCGGAAAACTCCCGAAATCTCCTCTGCCGAACCGTAATGGTCTGCCATGTCAAAGGTATGAAAACCTTCATCCACATAGGATTTCATGGCTTGGGCGGCTGGTATGGGGTCTACTTTTTTGCCATCCCGCTCCATATCGGCAATCTGCCAGAGGCCGATTAAAGCTCGGGAAATCGTCAGTCCGGGAGCGAGTTGGATTGTTGTTGAAATTGACATCTTATTCAGGAGGTAATTGAGAGAATTGATTTTTGAGTGCTGGATTTTGGGAGAATTTGGTTTTCCATCGGAAAATAAAATAAAGGGAGGCCAGCCCCATCACGAGCAGCCAAATCCAGGTGGAGTGAAAATACCATTCCGAGAGCGGACTTTGCAAATCTTTCGTCACGTGGATGATCAAAAACCCGCTCAGGAAAATTACCCCGGCAAAACCCACCAAACGCTGAAGGAATTGGCTTTTCAACACGATAATCCGCTTGTACAGGGTGGGATTTACTTTAGGGAAAAGCAGCAAAGAAAGGCACATTAGGAGGAAATTGACCAGCATGGAAGTGACCATGATGTCGATCCCCAGAAAGAAATCCCCTGCAAAATGACTCCCCAAAATCCCCAAAGTAGAAACCATCCCACTGAGCAAAATCGCCAAATAGGGACTTTGGTATTTCGGATGAACTCTGGAAAGCCGGGATGGGAAAATCCCGTCCTCAGCCCAGGAGAAAACCAATCGGGAAACGGAAAGGATCATAGCCGGAAGGTCATTCAGAAGCGCAATAGCAGCTCCCAGAAGGATCAAAACCCCCAAACTGGATGGTAAAACATAGCTCAGCAATCCAGCTGCTGTCAGGTCTTTTTTCAGCGATTCTTCAGCCACAAACTGCCAAGGCACGGTGTGGTACACGGCATAAGTAAAGGCAAAATAGAATAAGCCTACCCCAAAAATGGCCAATCCAATCGCTCGGGGAAGGTTTTTCTCCGGATTTTTCGCTTCTCCTCCCGCCTGAGCAATGGCATCAAAGCCGATAAAGCTGGAGAAAAGCAGGGCTGCTGCCGAGAGGAAGGTTTTCCAATCGAAGTTACCGGAATAGAGTTCTTGGGTTTGCTGGTCTTTTTCCTGAAGGGCCAAAAGAAAATCTCCTTGATTGTAAAGTAAACCGCAGATAATCACAACCCCACCCAGCCCAAACATGAGCAACATCAGCGGAATCAAGGTTTTTTCATAAAACTTCACCCCCAAAATATTGATGCCCACAAAGGCCCAAAGTAAAGCAAGAGAGAGTAATACCCTTACGCTGCCTATTTCCAGAAAATCTGCCACATCGGTCCATTCCAAAGCTTGAGCCACATCCCTGAAAAAGGGAACTACCACATAGGCAATCACTCCGATCACGATGGAGAGTCCAAACCACTGGGAAAAGCTAGCCGCAAATCCAAAATAGGGATGGATTGCCCGACTGGCGTAAAGGTAAGATCCTCCCGCCCGGGGCATGGCTGAAGCCAAAATGGTGTAGGCCAAGGCGGCAAACACCGCCGGAATGGCAGCAAACAGGAAAGCAGGAAGAACGTAGGGGCCGATTCCCGGGACATTGCGCTGGATCATAAAAGGCACCACATAGATTGATGCCCCGATCATGGAGCAGATTCCTGTGGCTGCCAAGCCCAAAAGCCCGAGTTGGCGGGATAGGTGAGGGGGTGCTTGATTCATCTTTGGCTAAAATGGAAAGAAGCAGGAAACCCTGCAACTAGGGCTTGGAAATTTGCAGTCTTTTCGGAATTAATTCGGATATTTTTCCTTTCGGAAACTGACTTTGATCAGTCTTTTCGGGGGAAGTTTTCCGGACTTTTGTAAGCATAGAGTTCCCAATCAGCTTTTATCATGACCAACGCAGTTTACCTTACTACCACGGAGCCATTTTCAGGAAAATCCATCTTTGCCCTGGGCTTGGTTAATCTTTTGGCTTCCAAAACCGACAAAATCGCCTATTTCAAGCCCATCATCACCGTTCAGAAGGATCATCGGGATCGGCGACTCGAGCTGATCAAGCAGCATTTTAATCTGGCATTGCCCTACGAGGACATGTTTGCTTTTACCATCGAAAGGGCATTTAAAGAAATCAACCGAAAGAATGAAGCAGCCCTGATCGATACCATAATCGATAAATTCCAGCGTATCAGGGAAAGCTCGGACTTTGTCGTGGTGGAAGGGACAGATTTTGCAGGGATCGCGACCAATCTGGAGTTTGACGGGAATGTATCGGTAGCCAAAAACCTGGGGATTCCCGCGGTAATCATCGTCAACTGTGCCCACAAGACTGTGATGCAGATCGTCGAGCAGGCCATCGCCACGGTCAATTCCTTCCTTGCCGAAGGGGTGCAGGTGCTGACTTTGGTAGCCAATAAAGTAGAACGCGGAAAAGAAGAAGAGATAAAAGCCCGATTACAGGAGGTTTTGTCCAGAGATATTCTGATCAGCACCATTCCTTCCCATATGGAGCTGAGCAATCCTACCATGGAGGAAATCAGGGATTCCATGGGTGCCAAGGTGATTTTGGGTGAAAAGCTCCTGACCAACCGGGTGGACCATACCATCGTGGGTGCCATGCAGCTGAGAAATTTCCTTCAGCGGGTGGAAAACAATACGCTGGTGATCACTCCGGGCGATCGGGGAGATATCATCATTGGAGCTTTGCAGGCCAATATTTCCAAGAATTTCGGGAAAATTTCCGGGCTGATTCTTTCCGGAGGCATGCTTCCCGAGGATTCCATTGTGCAGTTGATCGAAGGTCTGGAGACAGTGGTGCCTATTCTACAAGTGGAAGAAGCCACCTTCGAAGTGGTCACCGAGGTGAGTAATATCAAGGCAAGAATTGCTGCCGAGGACAAGGAAAAAATCGCCATTGCCATTCGGCTTTTCGAAGATGCCATAGATGAAAAGGCGCTTACCGAAAAGCTGATTGGTTTCCATTCGGAGGTGCTTACACCGAGAATGTTCCAATACCAGTTGGTCAAGCGGGCCAAATCCTCCATCAAGCATATTGTCTTGCCGGAAGGCGAGGACGACCGCATCCTAATGGCAGCAGATCAGTTGATCAAGCAGGGTGTGGTCAAATTGACCCTTTTGGGCAATCGGGAGTCCATCGAATTGGGGATCAAAAGGCTCAATTTGTCGTTGGACCTGAATTCCATCGAGATTGAAAGCCCTCTAGCTTCTGATCGGTACGAGACCTATGCTCAGACCCTTTTCGAACTGAGGAAAAACAAAGGAATCACGCTGGAGATGGCTCGGGATCTGATGCAGGATGTGTCTTATTTTGGGACTATGATGGTCTTCCGGGGAGATGCAGACGGTATGGTTTCCGGTGCTGTGCATACCACCCAGCATACCATCCGCCCTGCATTGCAGTTTGTGAAGACCAAGCCGGGAGTGAATACGGTATCCTCGGTCTTTTTCATGTGTCTGCCCAATCGGGTTTCGGTATTTGGAGACTGTGCAGTCGTACCCAATCCGACTTCCGAGCAATTGGCAGACATTGCCATTTCCTCCGCAGAATCAGCGGTGATGTTTGGTATAGAACCCAAAATCGCCATGCTTTCCTATTCCTCCGGGACCTCAGGAGAAGGAGAAGAAGTGGAAAAAGTCCGAAAAGCGACCGACTTGGTCAAACTCAGAAGACCGGATCTGAAAATCGAAGGACCGATCCAATACGACGCGGCTGTGGATCCTGTGGTAGGCAGGCAAAAGCTGCCCAATTCCGAGGTGGCCGGTCAGGCGAGTGTGCTGATTTTTCCCGATCTGAATACCGGAAACAATACCTACAAAGCCGTGCAGCGGGAAACGGGTGCCATCGCCATCGGCCCGATGCTGCAGGGCTTGAATAAGCCTGTCAATGATCTAAGCCGTGGCTGTACCGTGGTGGATGTGTTCAATACTGTGGTGATTACGGCGATACAAGCGCAAGAGCAATGAGCAATGAGCAATTATCAAAAACCAATTACCAATTTTCAAGGGAAGTTCAATTGATAATTGAGCTTGAAAATTGAAAATTGATAATTCTGCAAAATCTTCCGTCTCCGGTCTTCTGTCTCCGGTCTTCCGTCTTCCCTCTTTCAAAAAATGAACATCTTCGTCATCAATTCCGGCTCAAGCTCGATCAAGTACCAACTCTTTTCCATGCCCGAGGCAAAGGTCTTGTGTTCCGGTTTGGTGGATCGGATCGGGCTGGATGGCTCCAAAGTGGAGCATAAGTCCTTTATGGCACAAGGAGAAGTGAAAAAAGTACTGGAAATACCAGTTCCCAATCATTCGGTGGGGCTTCAAAACGTAGCCCAACTCCTGACCGATAAGGAAGTAGGCGTGATTTCCGATCCTTCGGAGGTGGAAGTGGTAGGCCATCGGGTGGTGCATGGGGGAGAAAAGTTTGCTTCGACTCAGGTGATTACCCCCGAGATCAAGGCCAAAATCAAGTCCCTTTTCCCTTTGGCTCCCTTGCACAATCCGGCCAACTACCTGGGAATCGAAGTGGCGGAAACGATCTTTCCTCAGGCCAGACAGATTGCCGTGTTTGACACGGCTTTCCATCAAAGTATGCCCGCTGTGGCCTTTCGCATGGCCATTCCCAATGAATTGTATGAAAAAGAAGGGATTCGGGCCTATGGATTTCATGGGACGAGCCACAAGTATGTGTCGGAAAGGGCGATGGAGCTCTTGGGGAAAAAGTCAAGCAAACTCATTACCATTCACCTTGGAAACGGCTGCAGCATGGCGGCGATTCAGGATGGGAAATGCGTGGATACCAGCATGGGTTTGGGTCCGATGAATGGGCTGATTATGGGCACTCGTGCCGGGGATATCGATCAATCCGTGATTTTTTACCTGGTCAATGAACTGGGCTATACCCTTGATGAGGTCAATACTTTGCTCAACAAGAAGAGTGGCATGCTGGGACTGACGGGCTACAGCGATATGCGGGATATCGGCAAGCTGTATCATCAGGGGCAACCCGAAGCCATCTTAGCCTATCAGTTGTATGCCTATCGGATCAAAAAATATATCGGTTCCTTTGCAGCCGCGATGAATGGACTGGATGCGATTGTTTTTACCGGAGGAGTGGGAGAAAATGACCAGCTCACCCGAACCTTGGTCTGCGGAAAGATGGATTTTATGGGCATTAGGCTGGATTCAGAAAAGAACAAACTACCCAATTCCGGCCCTCGCGCTATCCAAAGCGAGACTTCAGCCGTTCAAATTCTGGTGATACCTACCAATGAAGAGTTGGAGATTGCAAAGCAGTGTTTTGTGGTGAAGGATTGAAGACAGTTGATTAAAGACCGATGACTGAAGTCCGATGTCCGAAGTAGAACAAGCTCCAACGGAGCGTTTTATTTCAGCCAAGGGTGCAACCAAGCTCAGCACAAGTGTCCGATGTCTGGAACTGAGCGTAGTTTGCAACTACGCTCTTCTATCCTCACCAATTTTTAATTGGGAAAAAAGTTTAAATCACCAGTAATCCACTTCAATCAATCCATTTAGTCCGGCATAATTTCTGGCACTGGAATACAGGTGATCTTCGGCCTTTTCAACCCAACCTGCCCTTACTGGATTCTGATGAATGTAGGTCATCCTACTTTCAATCATTTCGGGGTGAGATAATTCAATAGCATGATTGTCATGTGTCCAAAACTGCAAATCGCCTGATCGCTTATTAAATTTAGCATGATACTCAAAAATCATCCTTAACCATTCTCTCCTGCTTTCTTGAGGATTTTCTAAAATCAATTTTAATAACTTTTTGCTTGTAAACTTTTTGAAATCCCTTATCCAATCCGAAAGCTTACCGTCTCTTTGTTGAACAACCAAATGAATATGATTGCTCATGATCACATAACCACATAACCATATAAGGACAATCCCTTGTCTGATCTGCAAAAAGAAAGGTTCTCCAAAATCAAATCACGATATTCTTTTCTGGTAAAAACATCAGCCCAGCCCACTACCTGAAAAGTGAGGAAATAGGGCATTTCCTGATCTCTTATTTGGTAAGCTTCTCCCATGAATGAAATTTTCTAATTGAAGCAAATTACAAATTTGTAGGTATAGAAAGGCGTAGTTGCAAACTACGCCTAGTCCTAGACCGATGCTTCGACCTTTCGGTAAACTCAGGGAGAACTAGCTCCAACGGAGCGTCCTATATCAGACAAGGGTTCAACCCTTGGATAAAGGTTCAACCCCAAAATCACCCCTCGCTGGCGTAGAATTTTCGATTTGGAAAAGGATGCCGATCGCCAGCGAAACGGAGAAGGTAAAATCATTTTTAAACCATTGAGGAAGTTTAGGATATTAAGGTGCCTTTGCCCCGGTTAGGCCAAACGGTAAAAATCCTCAACTCCCTTTCAATTTCTCTCCTCGCCCAGACAACTCGGCAAGCTGTTGAATTCTTGCCTTTCTGGTCTTTTCGGTCTTGGCGAGCTTGAGCCAACGGAGCACAAATCGCTTGCTCGAATCATTGATCCCATGGAAAAAATCACTTGCTCCGGGGATTTGGTCTAATCCATCCTGCAGATCCCTCGGCACCTCCAGCCGATCCACATCGTCCATAAAATCCCAAAGACCGACTTGCTTCGAATAGTCAATAGAACCAAAGCCGGCTTCGTGCATCCTGCCCTCAGCGATCAACTTGGCCGCCCGATCTTTGTAGGTTTGTGCCCAATGCTGCACTCTCCGGGGAGAAATCAGCTGCATGGTCCGTCGATCGTCCAGCTTCCTACGAATCCCATCGATCCAGCCAAAGCAGATCAACTCATCCAGAACAGCTTCTCGGGAGAGGTACTTTTCGGGAACAGCCTTCAGATAAGTGACCAACCAAACCGATTCCTTTTGTTGGTGATTTTGCTCCAGCCAAGTGCGCAATTCGGAGGAGGAAGTGACTTCCACTTTCTGGAAATTATCGGTTGGGATCATGGACAGGACTTAATTGCTTGGATAACCTATTCCCTTGAGGGAGTGTTTGAGAAGGGGATTTTTGAAAGTAGCTAGGGACAATGCTTTAGTCGGAGTTCGTATTGTAAGCGATTTTAAAAATCCTATACACAACCACACTCAATACTGAGCCAATTAGAATGAATACAATATCGATCAGATCAAAAGTGTTTCTACTGGAAATATGAAGTGTCTGGGATAGTTCATGCAGGATTAAAGTGGAAAAGCTGTAGATAAAACCACGGGTAAAATATTTTTGGAAATCAGCCTCCTTCAATCTCTCTGATGAAAAAGGGAATAAATCGGTATTTCTGAGATAAAGCCTGACTTTACTGGGTAAGAAATGATGTAAGTAAAATCCAATGAAAGGAAACCCGATTGCTATCAAAAAACTCGGTAATCCTCCTAAGACTATTTGATATACACCGTCAAAATTCTGTAGCTGATTCCAACGCCAATCGATAAAAAGCCCTTCAGTCAATGCGATGATTGGAAAGACCACACTTATCCATTTGAATTCCTTTTTTACAAGAATCCAAATCGTGGTAGCGACATATACGGAATAGATGAGGATTCCAAAAAAGGTAATTCTAAATAAATCCGTTTCCATACGCAGCCTGATTATTTAAAAAGTGAAAACAAGGTTTTTGGGCTTGGTGTTTGGGCGGATTAAGGAGTAGAAAACCCTGTCCCCAATATTATTGGTAAACCCTATTCAGAGGGGGTCGATTAGGGGCTGAGCGTATCCCGTACAACTGTCGGGATACATCTTGTCCTAATTGGATATACTAATCCTAGCTGGGAGTATTACAAATTCTTAATAATAGAAAGGCGTAGTTACAAACTACGCCTAGTCCCGGATACGCCTAGTCACAAGAAAAATCAAAAAAGCCGGAAATCTCCTCTAATCCTTTACACACCGAACCGAATATCCATCCGAGAATGAACTCTCAAAGCTGGAAAACAGGCGATCATCTTTAAAGCTCAGACTTACGATCCAGACCGACTCGGTGCGGGTATCCGCGGTACTGCTCCACCAATAGCCGAAATTTCCTCCTGCCACAAAGCCTTCGTTTAGTTTGAGTAGGGAAAGCTCCCGAAATCCCCCCGGCATAGCCGAAAAGCCACTGGAATTGGTTCCGTTGCCCTGATCGTTCCAGCCGAACTCTTGCTTTAGGAATTTTCCTGCCACGTCCTTTCCTCCCAAGCTGACCATCAAATCCAGCCAATCTGCCTGAGAGGGGATTCGCCAACCCTCAGGAGCGAGTCCTCGGGGATCGGAAACCGCAAAGTAGTTGTAGAGCTTGCCGTAGGAGGCGCCATTTTCTTCCTTGTTTTCAAAATAGCACCAAGCAGGTTGTCTTTTTCGGGCAGCTTGAGCCCATTCTTGGTAGGATCGGGCTTGAGGGATGGAGTCTCCGTTTCGGAAGGTGTGGACATTCAGGTTTTCTCCCATCCATAGCTGATGGCCAATGATGACCTCCGGGATGATTTCCTGAGCAAAAATCCGCTTAGAAATCGGCGCAAAGGTCAACAATACTAGCAGCAGGTATTTTCCGGAAAGAGTTGGGAAGGATATCAGATTCATCAGTTCGAATGGCTATGCTGAATTCTTGATCCAAAATAAACCCTCAATTCCCGATCAGTCTATAAGTCCTTTGCCGTATTTGTTTTTTGGGGTACTACGCCAAGTTCTATTTGGCTTTACTACTCCCGGATGAGATTTTAGGGTTGAGCGAATTGCAAATTCTTAATGATATGAAGGCGTAGTTGCTCCCGTACAGCCGGGATACGCTTAGTCCTGACTGACTTTACTACTCCCAGTGGGGGATTTCAAACGGTCACCTACCAAATCAAGCTTTACTACTCCCAGAGGGGGTAGTAATATTTAATAGTCTAGCTTGTCGCATTGTAGGTCTATTGTAAGCACTTCATTGTTTACTAAAGAATCAATTTTTTTTACTCTGTCATACCTGTCAACAATTTCTTGGAGTTTTAAAGAATCTTCATTAGATATCCAATAATGTCCGCCTTTATTTTGGATTGCTGTAACCATTAACTCTCTAAATACTCCATAGTCAATTTTGGAGTTTTGTCTTTTTAAAGGTGAATAGGCATAACAGTCTGCCCTAAACTCATCTATCATATTTGGACCAAGATAAATATGGCTAAACTCGTGAAGAAATAAGAAATCAAGTGTGGAATTAATTGTAGCAATGATGTTATTATAGGCGGTTTCAATTTTGGGCTTTTGAACCCTTGCAAATCTTTTTCTTGTACTTTCCCTACTCGGCTGTTGTGGATAAAATAAGGCAATTAAATCGTCAATCCCTGATTGATTTCTAGCTTGCAATTGTGGGATATTCAAAAGTTGAACAGGTATGTCAAGTTTAAAGTCACTTCCTGCATAATCAAGTAGTAACAAAGCTTCTTGCGTAATAGCTTTAACTAAAATCGCTCGTACGAGAACTGAGGAGATTTTTACATTGCCATCAAAATTATTTAAGAATAATTTTGATGCGTCAAAATCTGCAGAAGGCTCTGATATTATCAATTTTGAGTGAATAATTTTTGACCTATAATTCTCTGGTAAAAAGGTTTTCACTTTTTCAAACCTTTCTTTAATAAGCATGGTTAGTTCTTTAGGTAACTCAGAAATAGTAAAGTTGGGATTATATCTTTTTGAATCGACTAAACTTGCAATTGAATTGTCAAAGAAAAATTCTTGTCTTGTTAGTTTACTTATAATAGACCCTTGCTTTGCCGCATTGGAAGAAAGGTTATGAGTAAATCCCTCTTTTTTAATTGGAATCTGAAGATATATTTTTGTATAGCTAAGATTTTTTTGATCTAAATAATCTTTAGCAATATAGAAATTCCAATTTATAAAATCTGAACTAAAACTTCCTTGTTCTTCCCCTTCTTCAACCAAATAGTAATCAAAAAGATTCCCATGAATTATTCTTTCGTCTTTATTGTAGGGTTCTGTTTGAAAAATATAAATCGGTCCAAGCTGCTTTAAAACAAGGCGATTATACCAACTGTTAATGCTATCAAGTTTTTCTAACGTAGCTTCATTAGAACCTTCTTGAGGCTTGGTAGAAATACAAGCAGATAAAGATGTAATGGCCAAAATTAGCACAAAATATTTCATGTTTATTTTGTGCCAATTTGCAGTTTTTCAATATCTACTGGCTTAGCAGGTTTAATCGAAATTTCAACATCTCCTGCTGCACTTGTTTGCAAACTGATTTCTTCAGGTTTATAGAAAACAAATAAACCATCTTTCAAAGTCACTTTTATTTCATCCTTGCGACCGCTGGTCCAATTTATATTAGCATCTGCACCTATAATTCTATCTATTTCAGCTTTTAGACTAGCATCATTCTTTACATCTTTTGTTGTCTGAATAAAAATTTCTGTTGCGGTAACAGATTCTCTAACGATGAAGTACCTGGGGCTTTGCAATCCGAATAATTTAATGTCATCCGTAATTCTTTTTTTCATTTCTGCATAATGTGGCCTCAAATCAGCATCACTTATTTTATAAATTTGTGCATCCTTTAATTTGAAGTTAAAATTTGAAACTTTATTTGAATTTAATTCCCCATTCGCATTTACCACAGAATTGTTTGAAATAAAAGATAACATAGTTCCAATTTTCATTGTTTTCGTTTTTTCCTTTTCAGGAATAACAATACTAGAAGACTGTGGATTAATCGGTAAGTATTCAACCAAATAGTCTGTTTTATTGTCATTACTTAAGCGGTAAATTCTACCAGGTTTGTCAACAGCATTCGGAGCGTCATATAATTTGAAGCCTGGTAAGATTTCTGTCGGTTTGCAAGACCAAAATGAGCAAGTCAGTACAATTGCTAATAATGTTATTTTTTTCATGATGTTTGTTTTTTGTGATTTTATTTAATGTAATTAATTCTCTTAAAATATTACCAATAACTTTTTTGCCGCTTTGCGAAGTCTGGGCTTTTCTACTTCCAGTGGGGGCTTTCTACTCGATTAGCCTCAGTTATTTTTCTTTTTTGCTTTCGTGAAATGTTTTACCACGTTCAATTTCACGTCTAATTATGGTGCGAGGAACAGCTCCTTTTTCAGAAAGGATACTCATAATAATTTCTTCAGGTAGTTCTTGTTCAAGTAAATTTTGTATTTGTACCCTTAATTCACTCAAACTCATTCTATCAGGCTCTCTTCTTAAAATTTCATTTTCTGTAAAAATAATTTGTCTTTCGTTAGTTGATTCAATATTACGAAGACGCTTGTCAAGTTGCCGGACAGTCGACAAAACATCCAACATTATGTCGTTATCTTTACGTTTTGTTACGACCTCAGTTTCTGGGGTGTTTGTCAAAATATCTTGAAAATCAGTCTCAAACTGCGCCCAATACGTTTCAAATACTTTTAATAAAATTGATTCTTTTAGAGCATGTTCTTTAAGAGATAAATTAATTGTTCTTACAAGTTCCCAAACGCTATCACGGGTTGGGAATGTGTGATTGAATTGGGCTAGTGGATTTTCTAAATCTGTTGGTGCTAAATCAATTAAAAAAGTACAAACTCGGTTTGAGGATAATCCTTTTGCTAATGCTCCGGATTCAAATAATATCCATGGCTTGTTCTTATTTTCTTTTGTTAAGCATACTATACCAATACTTGTATTCGCCAATTGGTCTGTTATTTCCGTAAACCATAATGCGCCTCTATCAATATCCTTTGAGGACATCCAAGGATTAACGGCTTGAATTACACATTGAATCCAATTGTCAAGCAGTTCTGCTACTCGTTTACTTCGGTCTCCTGACCAACTAATAAATACCTTCATATTTTTTATGTTTTAAAGAGTTTTAGTGTTTGTCTGTCATAATTGTGGCTAACGTTTCGCGTATATGACTTTTGGCGGTTTTCGGAGGCCTTTATTGTCGGTTTGCAAAAAACAAATATAAAAGTACAAAACTAAAATTTGCCACTTTATCCGCCATAAATTATATAAGCTGTTACTGGCTTCCATTTCTTTTGTCCTTATTTTTCAAATGAATTGTGATACAAATTGTCTCGCTTGTTCAAGTTCAATGTCAGTCTTTAAATCCTTTGTCAAAACTTCACTAACCCATTTAGGCCCGTGATTACCTACGCTTTTTACAAAACTTTCTAATTCTCCGACTTCTAAAATTAGAAACCCTTTTTCTTTGAGCTTTACTTGTAATCGCTCAAAGGCTTTAGTAGCATTTCCACTAGGAATATAGGATTTACCAACCTCTTTTGCTTCTGACCAAGCCGATGCCTTCTTTAATGCTCGCTGAATTTCATTTATTTTCTCTTTTGGGAATATCCTTTCTGTTGTACTTTTAAATGTAGCCTCGATTTCTCTCTTAATGTCAACAGTTAAAAATTCAGGTCGCTTTTGTTCGATTTCCTTTTTAACAATCTTCCAATCACTTTCTATATCAGACCAAATGCCACCTAAATCTTCAAAAATCTCCTTTATAGGATTTATGTCATTTAGCACATCAAAGTCGGAAACAACTTTAATTGGAACATTGAGCTTTGTTAAAGCTTTTATGGCTGTTGGTATTCTGTGTTTGCCTCCACAATGAATGAATAAAATATCAGGACCAATTGAAGCAGTGTTGTCAAATTGAGCAGATAATACAGCTGAAAAAAACCTGCAATCTGAATCACTTTCACAGATAACTACTTTCGAATGGAACAATCCGTCTAATACATTTGAATGCCTTAAAAGTGAATCGTTCCAAATACTATCAATGTCTGAACTTGTTAATGAGCTAACCTTATTAATTGAACCGTCTCGTTGAATACGGATAATTCTTAAATTACTATTATTAGCATCTAGTAACCCTTTCAAAAAATCTTCACTATGTGTTGCTAAAAATAATTGCCTTGCAGACGGTAAATCCTTTGCAAGCATTTTACCCAAAAGTCTAGCTTGAGGTGGGTGCAAAAAAGCTTCTGGTTCATCAATAAATAAAATAGAATGGTTAGAAATAAACGCATTCAAGAGAACCCCGACAAAGCTTCGCATACCATCGCCTTGTTCATGCAGTAAGTCAAGTTTCTCTAATTCAATTAAATAAGAAGAGGATACTCTGTCCTCTCCTGTTTTAGGAATTGGTTTTTCTCCAATATAGAGTGGAACCTCACTGCCTGCATTTCTATGAACTATTAAATCCGTGCCAAATGCTTGTCTGAAATAATCACTAAATCTTTTTTCAAGTTGGTCATCCTTTTGAAGATAGTGAATTGGATGCTGCATTGCTTCAGTTGTAAGTTTTATATTATTAGCTGGGTTTGCAGCCCTTATCCTATCTTCAGTAGTTAGACTATTCATAAAGAGTGAAGAAAGTTCTCCGACTCCTTTTGTATGATTAGAAAAATTATTTTTTGCTGTCTGCTCCCAAATAGTAAAACCAAAACCTTTGTAAAGTATTTGACTAGGATTGTCAAAGTTTTTTGATGCTGCCTTATTCAATAATTCAAATAATTCTGTTTCATCTCCTTCTTTTCCTATTGAAATATCTTTCAAGACTTTTCCTCTATTTGTTTTAGCCTTAATCAGTGTTGCTGCTTCTTTTAAAGAAGCACTTTTTCCAGCATTATTTGGGCCAACGAAAACAACTATGTCATCCTTTTCAAATTGAAGGGTTGTATCGTCGCTAAATTTTATTTCATTTATCCAAATTCTTGTTGCCATTTTAACTGTAGGTTGCCATTCTTTTAGTTGTCTTACAGGGTTGCCAGTAACGTTTGTGTTTTCGCAACTTATTGCGCAAGGCATGCCTATTTGGATGCCTTACGCAGTAAGTTGCGGGTATTTTTCAATTATTTCCCGTTTTCAGATTTCCAAGGTCTTGGGTTTTCGGATCTTGAGAAGCCAAAAATCGCCGAGTTGGGCCTTTTCCCTAAAAATCTCTTTCAAGATTAGTTTGGACGGCTTTTTCTCCAAATCCCCTCAAAAAAATATCCCAATTGTCTTCCGAATTTCTTTTTAGCTCGGCTCGATATGGATCAGTACATGCCCGAGTTGGGGGATTTCCCGGCGCAGAGTATCCTTCAGCAAGTGGGCGATATCGTGGCCTTCGCGTACGGTTTGCCTTCCGTCTACCGTGGCATGCAGGTCCACATGGTATTTCATCCCGGCCTTGCGGATAAAGCATTTTTCGGTTCCTTTTACCCCCGGCACAGTCAGAGAAACTTCCCGAATCTCGGCAATCAGTTCCTCGTGGTTGTTTTCATCCATCACTTCTCCCAAGGCGGGGCGGAAGATTCCGTAGCAGTTGTACAGGATAAACCCACAGGCAATCAGGGCGGCATAGTCGTCGGCCACCTCAAAGCCCGGTCCTCCAAACAGGGCGATGGATATCCCCACAAATGCCGCCACAGAGGTGATGGCATCGGAGCGATGATGCCAGGCCTCGGCTTTCAAGGCCGAGCTTTTCAGCTTTTTGCTTCTTCTCAGGACGACCTGATAGGAAATCTCCTTCCAGATGATGATCGCTCCCAAGACCAGGAGCGTCCAGCTTTCCGGGAGTTCGTGGGGAGTTTGGATGTTTTCGATCGACTGTGTGGCAATGGTGATGGCTGAGAAGATTAGAAATCCCACCACCAAAAAGGTGACCAAAGGCTCGATCTTTCCGTGTCCGTAGGGATGGTTTTCATCTGCGGGCCGGTTGGCATATCGCATCCCGAGCAGAACCAGCAGGGAGGAAAAGATATCCACAGTGGACTCGATGGCATCGGCGATCAAGGCATAGGAATTGCCAAAAATCCCGGCTAGAAACTTGATGACAGCCAAAGCCACATTGCCCAAAAGGCTAAAAATGACGGTTCGGATGGCGAGCTGAGGAGTTGGCATGGGTTAAAAGTAGGAATTTTACGATTTATGATTTACGAATTACGATTTACGAGGGGCAGAGGAACTTCATCCACCGTTTTCAAGAGTTTGCTTTTATGGGAAATGGATATTTAGAAAAAGTTTGTGTTCTTGATTTGAATGAAATGCTACCTTTTGGAAATGTATCGTTTCTTGATCCAAAATCCGAAATCCGAAATCCGAAATCCCAAATCAAGCTGCTCTTTTTCCCAACCAATAAAGCCCAGTCCCAATTCCCACCAAAATAGCGGTCAGCCAAACCGAGGTAAAACTCACCTGCAGCATCAGCCATAGGCAGGCCAAAATCCCCAAAACGGGAACCAAATAACCGCCCCAGAGAATAAACCTTCCTGCGGATCGGAATCTTGGTCGCAGCTTGGGTACGGCCGCACAGGTCATGATAAAGAGGAAAAGCCGGGAAAGCACGGTCATGGCCGCCAAAAAGCGGAAAGAACCCATAGCACTGAGTGCAAAGGCGGCAATTCCGAAAAAGATCACCGAGTTGGCCGGAGTCAAAAAGCGGGAGTGAACTTCCCCAAACCAGCGGGGAAGGGAGTTTTCCAATGCCAAGGCATAAGTCACTCGAGTGGCTGAAAACATGGAACTGACCAAATTGGCCAAGACCGAAGTGGCCACGCCGACCATCAGAATCACAGCGCCGGTTTGTCCGAAGAGTTGGGAGGAGGCATCGAGTAGGGGAGCGGTGGATTCAGCCAGATTGGGCACGGCGGCCTGAGCGACCAATTGCACCAAAATATAAATCAAAGCCACCACGCCCAATCCAAGCAGTAGGCCCAAAGGCATATCCCGCTCGGGGCGCTTGGCTTCTCCGGCAGGCACAACGGCTCCCTCAAAACCCACAAAGGCATAAATGAGAAGCAAGGCGGCTTTTCCCAAATCGGAACCCGAGGGAAGCGGAGCATCGAGAGTGGGAATGACCTCCAGTCCCAAACTGGAAAATCCTCCGATCACCAACCCTATAAGCACTCCAAACTTGATGATGGTGAAAAGGGTCATGGAGCGGATGGATTCCATGGAACCCAAAATATTGATTCCAGCCAAGAATAAGCAGGTCAAAGCCAAGGAAATCAACCTTCCCGTACCGGAGTCCGCGATAGGGAAAAAGTAAGCAATGCTGTCCGTGAGTAAGACGGTATTGGCAGAAAAGGAAATCAAACGGGCCAGGTAATACAGCCAGCCTCCCTGAAAGCCGATGAAAGAACCGAAGGCCTCTTTTCCATAGCGGATCGGTCCTCCTGTACCCCGGAAATAGCTCCCGACCTCCGCAAAGGATAAAATCACGGGAAGCATAAGCAGGGCACAAAAGATGTAGACAAAGACGCTGTATTCCCCGGCTAGGGCGTAGGCACCGCTTGGAAGTCCAAAGATACCCGCCCCAATCAAGCCATTGACCACCAGCATCCAGACACCCCAAAGCCCGAGATTACGGGGTAATTTTTCTGATTTTTCTTCCGTTTGGCCGGTTGAGGTCATAGGTTGGGGGTTAGATTTTGAGGGCTGGGAGGGGAAGATAAGGAGTTTGTGGGAAGGAGAAAATGAAATTCTTGCCTTAGGCCTGTCTAAGGGTGAAGAGGGTGATTTCGGGACGGACATTGAATCGGATGGGGACCAGATGGCCCAAGGCCCGGTTGATGTAAAGGGTTCGGTCCGAGTCTACCTCGATTTTTCCTTGGTTGTATTTTCTGTTCTTTACCGGTAGGATAGGGGCAGGAAGAAAAGGGGGCTTTACTTGACCCCCATGAGTATGGCCTGAGAGTATCCATCCCTGATAGCCATTCCATATGGGTAAATCACAGGCATCCGGATTATGGCAAAGGACAAGATTGGCTTGGCTAGGGTCTAGGGAAGCCATCAGATTTTCAGGGCCAAAATTCAGTCCCCATAAATCCTCAAACCCATAAATAATCAAGCCTTCGGATTCGGTTTTTTGGTCACGGAGTACCTGAATTCCGGATTTTTCCAGGATTTCTGTGGTAGTATCGGACACTTCCTGCATAGACCATCCATGCCCGTAGTCATGATTTCCCAAAACGCCAAAAGTACCTAATCTGCCTTTCACGGCTGATTTGATCACTTTTTGAAGTTGGGAGTATTGCTCTTCATTTTCAAAGTGCGTGTAATCCCCTGTGTAGACTACCCAATCGGGATGCAAGGATTTGGCTTTTTCAAAAGAATCCAAGAGATGCTGATGGGGAAAGCGGTTGCCGACGTGGATATCGCTGATCTGCATCAGGGTTTTGCCGATATGCTCTTGGGGAAGGTTTTTAATCGGCATGTCCACCTGGACAAATTCCAACCAAAAGGGTTCGATTTGCCAAGTATACAGGCCTCCCAATCCAATAGCGGCACCGACACCTAATCCGGCTTTGAGAAAGGTTCTTCTTTTCATTTATGCCTAAACTAAATGGAATTAGTGTTTCAAAATTTTCTTTCTAATAATTTTCTCCAACTCCACCGCATGAAAAACAATTAAGGCCATACCGAAGGAGAATAGCAATTCCTGTAGATCCAAAGGCTCAGTTCGGAAGATCGGATTCAAAAAAGGAAGATAAATCACCCCCATTTGCAAAAGAAAAGTGGATCCTACCGCGAGAAGCAAGGGCTTATTACTCAGAAAACCCTGCTGAAAAAGCAGCGTTCGGTCACTCCGTACCGCCATTACATGCCCGAGTTGGGAAAAAGCCAAGACTGAAAAGACCATGGTCTGCCAGTGCCAACCCTGCCGGATTGCCCAGTATTGGGTAAAGAGAGTCACTCCAGCCATTAGCATCCCTACCCAGACGATATGATAGCCAACTCCGTTGGCAAAGAGACTTTGCTTGGGAGGTCGGGGAGGCTGCTTCATAATGTCCTTTTCGGACCGCTCACTGGCTAGAGCCAAAGCCGGTAATCCATCCGTGACCAGATTGATCCAAAGGATATGGATAGGCAAAAGTGGATTGGGAAAACCGAGAAAAGGAGCCAGCCCGATGGTCCAGATTTCCGCTCCATTGCAAGTCATGATGTACTTGATGAATTTGACGATGTTGTCGTAGATTCTGCGTCCCTCTTTCACTGCCCGGACGATGGTGGAGAAGTTGTCATCCAGCAATATCAGGTGAGCGGCTTCCTTGCTCACGTCCGTCCCTGCAATTCCCATGGCTACCCCGATATTGGCGGCTTTGAGGGAAGGGGCGTCGTTCACTCCATCTCCGGTCATGGCGGCAAAATGTCCTTTTTGCTGAAGTGCTTTTACGATCCGGAGCTTTTGCTCTGGCGCCACCCGGGCGTAAACGCTCACATTTTCCACCTGATTGGCAAAGTCCTCGTCGGACAAATTTCCCAGTTCAGCCCCGGTGATGACGCCGTCTCCCTTTTTCCAGATTCCCACTGCTTTTGCAATCGCCTGGGCAGTGGCCGGATGATCTCCGGTGATCATCACAGGATGAATTCCGGCGGTCCTGCATTCGGAAATAGCCGTTTTCACTTCTTCACGGGGTGGATCGATCATCCCCACTTTTCCATAATAGTCCAGTTCAGATTCCAAATTGATCCACTCGGACTCATCGGGAAGACGATCCAAGATTTTTCCTGCGAAAGCCAAAACCCGCTCGCCCTTTTTTGCCCAAGTTTCAGCACTTTCCTGGAGTTGGAGGCTTTGCTCTTTTTTCTTCAAAATCGAAGAAATCGCCTCCGGAGCTCCTTTGCACAGCATCAAAATCTGCTCACCGGCCTGATGAAAAGTGCTCATTCGCTTGCGGGAAGAGTCAAAAGGTACTTCTCCGATTCGGGGGAAGCTTTGGATTAGACTTTGGTACTGTTCCTTTGTGAGCTCCTGCAGCATTCGCTCCACCAAAGCCACCTCGGTGGATTCCCCTTCCGGCCGGCCTTTTTTGTCCAAATGGACATCGTGACAGAGTCCCAAGCCGAGTTGGAGGTTGGAATACTCGGCGGAAATCGGAGTGTGATGAAAAGCATCCACTTCCGTAACCGTCATTTTGTTTTGGGTCAGCGTGCCGGTCTTGTCGGTGCAGATATAGGTGACCGAACCCAAACTTTCCACTGCGGGAAGCTTTCGGATCAAGGCTTTCTTTTTGGCCAACCGTCCTGCACCCAACGAAAGGGCAATGGTAATCAGAGCGGGCAAAGCCTCTGGAATGGCCGCCACCGCCAAACTCACGGACAGCAAAAGCACAGGAAAAATCTCCTCACCTCTTGCGATTCCCGCAATGAAAAGAGCGGCACAGATCCCCAAAATGATGACTGAAATCAACTTTCCAAATCGCTGCATGCGCTGCTGCAGGGGAGTCAGGGGTGGGTTTTCCTGAAGCATGCTGGCGATTTTTCCGATTTGGGTTTTCATTCCTGTGGCCACCACCAGTCCGGTAGCCCGTCCATTGGTGACCAGAGTGCCCTTAAAGGCCATGTTTAGCTGATCTCCGGGATTGAGGTTTTCTCCTTCCAATACCCCTGTTTGCTTGTCGATGGGGACGGATTCTCCGGTAAGGGAGGATTCGTCGACTTTCAGGGAAAAGGTCTCGATAAGGCGAAGATCAGCCGGGACCATATTTCCCGCTTCCAAGGCGACTACATCACCGGGCACCAAATCCCGGGAAGGCACTGCAGCGAGTTGACCATCCCGAAAGACCTTGGTCTGCGTTTCAGTCAGTTTTTTGAGGGAGTCCATGGCCTTTTCGGCCCGGTATTCCTGGACAAATCCCAATACGGCATTAAGTACAATAATGACTAGGATGATGATGGTATCGGTCAGGTCTCCTACAATGCCTGAGATGATAGCTGCCGCTGCCAAAATCAGGATCATAAAGTCCTTGAATTGGCCCAAAAAGAGGAGCCAAGCCGGTTTTTTCTTTTTCTCTTGGAGGGCATTGGGACCGAATTCTTCCAGTCTTTTTTGGGATTCGGAGGAGGATAGGCCTAGGTTTTGGGATTTAAGTTCCGAAAATAGTTCAGTTGTATTTTTTTGGTAAAAGTGAACGTCCAAGGCCATAATTGAAGTAACAGATAACTAAGGGAATTTCCAATTTTTAGTTTAATAAGAGCTCAGATTCTAAAATTTAATTTGCCCCTCAAAAAAATATTAGAATAATGACTTGATTATCAATTAATTATAAAATTTATCTGCCTAAATATTGACATTGTTTTTTTTTTTTTTTGATTCGACTCGTAGTTATCTTATTTCATTATTTAAACACAATTAACATGAAAAAATTAATTTTAGCTGGGATTGCGCTTGGTTTGATTTTTGTCGCCAGCGGGAGCCAAACGAATGAAATCCAAGCTGGGCCATTTTTGAAGCAAGGGCATTGGGTAAGTTTATCAAATGGAGGTGCAGAGTGCATGACTCATTGGTGGAATAATGATTGTAAAGTTGGTGATACCCGTCCTCCAGGGAATCAATAACAAATTGAACGCGCCAGTCAGTTTGCCTGGCGCTTCTTAATGTTCATAATATTTATAATGAAAAAGAGTATTTTAATTATTGTTTTTATAGGGAGTCTTTCCAATGCGTGCGATTTATCCTCAAAAGGGGAAGAAGGCTGTGATTTTCAGAGTCAAATCTTTAAACAAGACTCCCCGCTTGAAATATCTGCCCTAGCTCCGGAAGACTTTGGTGGTTCTCCGATTGATTTTTTCCTTTTTCAGGACACCTTGGCCTACATTCTTGCAGAGAAGCCAAAAAATAAGCTCTTCATCCTGAACACCAACGAAAAAAAATTTGTAGGAAAGGTGGATTTGGACCCCAATTTTATCGAGTATCCCTCAGGGATTCATGTGATTTCACCGGATAGTATTTTAATTAGTGATCAGTTGGTACCTGTTATATTTTTGATTTCTGGAAATGGAGAAATTTTGGATTCCTATAATCTCTACCGGGAAAATCTCTGGGAAATGCCTCAAGAGGGCTTTTCCAATTTCTCTTTTTATTTTGGATATGGAAAGACATTCGTGTTTCTCCCTGACAGGAATAGCATTGTTTTCCCTCTGAAGCAGTTAGACTTATGGTATTTTGTTCAGGAAAAGAAAAACTTCCCGACTTTTGGCGAGTATAGCTTAGTTGAAAAAGAGTTCAAAGGCCTTTATGGGAATTATCCCGGAGTGTATGGATCGGATCAAAATCATTTATTGCCTTTTTATCTAAGTCATCCCGTGATGGAAGTGGCCAATGAACGAGTGATAATTAGCTATCCTCTCGATCCCAACCTTTATATCTATGATTTGAATGGAACGCTCTTGGATCAAAAGTGTAGTTCAATTTCTGAATTGGACTTGGGGAAACCTTTAGAGTATATGATGGATGATTATGATACCGAGGGAGTAATTAATTATCACAAAAGTAACTCGTACTTCGGAAGCTTCTTTTATGTAAAAAGTAAAAATAAGTTCGTCAGGATGTTTTTGGAATGTGTCAAAGGAGGAGACGAAATCTGCAAATACAAAAAGCTTTACGCGCTCATTTTTGACCAAAATTTAGATTTGGAGTCCGTCAAGGAACTTCCATCAGAATATAGTTCAAATTACTTCATGTATCAGACGGGATTTAATCAAGGCTTCCTTTCCAAAACTTCCCAATTAACAAGCGATGATCTATTTTCGCTTTCCGACTATTTTATAGTTGATTAAATTCCATTAAATCTATGTGGACAAAATCGTTTTTTATCCTCCTGGTTAGCTTAAGCTTGAGTACTTCTGATTTCAAAACAATGGCTCAGAATTTCCAGAAGCCTATCGAGCTTTCTTTGGGCAATCTTTTTTATGGAAATGATAACGTGGTTCTGATTAAGCTTTTCTGGCTAAATCAAGATGAAATCATTGGCTATCGGTATGAAAATGACATTCCAAAAGATTTGGTTTTGCTCAATCGACAAAGGCTAATCAAGGATAGTCTGAGTATCAATTCCCTTTTTTTGGAAGGATATAATTCCAGTTCTAAGAATTTCATTTCCATTCAAGGGCTTATTCAGACAGGTGACCATGAGGCGATTGTGCTGCATAATTTCGGCAGCACAAAGTTTGAAGTAAAAAATGAGAGAATTCAAATTCTGTCGCAAACTCTCCCTAGGTCTAAACCGGATATTTCCGAAAAATATTTCAAGGGATATGAACTGGTCCATTTGGACGGATTTACACTTGGATATCGTGCCGAGATGAAAAAGTGGATTACCGATGCGGACTATTGGGTTTACAATTGGAGTACAGGAAAATTTGCACTCTATGAAGATTCCAAACATTCCGAGGTGACTAAGAATCGGTATTGGGATAGAAAAAAAGATCCTGAAACTCAAAGTACCTATACCCATTTCCTCTACAATGTCGTCCAAACGAAAGAAGGCTTTTTATTTAATCTTCCTCTGAAAAATAGATTTGTAAGATACAATGCCGAAACCAACCAAATGCAGGGATATACTTTCCCGGACCTGAAAAAAAGCGGCCAAGCTTGGTTTGCTTTTTATGATCGGGTTTGGAGTCGGTTCTTTGCTGTGCTTGATTCAGGCAATGAGTACAACATTTATAGTCTGGATGATCAAACTAACTCTTTTTCAAAATTGACGACTTCTGATCATCAGCCTCTCGGCTTTGTAGGAGGAAAGTGCTATTTCAGGGAGTTTACTTTCAAAGAGAGGCGGAAAGACTACTATTTTGACCATTATCTGGTAGATCTCTTTCCAAAATTGGATTAAGGAATCCTTCAATTCCGCTCCACCATATCCTGCTGATAAGCCAGATTCAAAAAGCTTAACACCTCTCCAAAACTTTCGGCAGCTTTGAGTTGCTCCTCAGAAATCTTCTTTCCCAATAATCGACAAAGAAGCAGGCCATAGACCCCGTTGAGGCATATTTGGATTTCGTTACCGGGATTTTCCCCGTTGGCAGCCAAGATGGATTCCAAGATATGAGGCTTGGCTTGATGGTAGGTTTCGAAATAGGATTTATCGGTTTTCACTAATCGGTAGTGGAGTTTCAGGAGCTGATCCACCAGTTGATTGAGTTCGCTGAGATGGCCTTTTTCGAGAATTGCCTCTTTTTTCATTTTCCCGGCTAGCCCCTCAAACCAGGCGGTGATCTCTTCTTTTTCCTTTTCCCCAACCGGATAGTGAGCCACTACATACTGTCGGATTTCTTCCATATTTCCTTGAAACGACCGGATCAAATCCTCCATTTGGTACATGTAGATCAGGTATTCTCCTATGTTTTGAGACTTTTTCTTTTCGGCAACAGATTGCATGGGAAATGGGTTGATGAGGAGGCAAAGGTAGGGAAGAGTGGAAATACAATAGAAATACAGTAGAAACAAACCTCGCTTCGCGAGGAAGAATAGGGCAGGTTTTTCCTTTTTTGCAATGATTTTTGAATTGGTGTATCTCTTTGTTACAAGCTTTTAGAAGAGTTACCTCCTCTTTGTTACAAAAGTTAGATATAATTACCTCCTCTTTATTACAAAGAAATTTTAATTTTACCTCCTCTTTATTACAATTCATCAAATGATTGAAAGAAAGGCTTTGGTAAAATTGCGGTTATGGAAGGCCTCGGCTAATCGAAAGCCTTTAATTCTGAGAGGTGCTCGGCAAGTAGGTAAGACTACTTTGATAAGAGAGTTTGGAAAGGAGTTTTCAAACTTTATCGAAGTGAACCTGGAGCGTCAACAAGAGGCAAGATTGTTTGAATTGGACACAACGGAGCAAATTTTGAATGCAATTTTTCTTCAGAAAAATATTCAGTTAGAAAAAGGCTCTACACTCCTTTTCATCGATGAAATTCAGGAAAGCCCAAAAGCGATTGCCCAACTCCGCTACTTTTTGGAAGATCAGCCGGACTTATTTGTGATTGCCGCCGGTTCACTTCTGGAGTTTGCTTTAGCAAAAGTTCCCAGCTTTCCTGTGGGAAGAGTGGATTACCTTTACCTCCATCCATTGAACTTTGAAGAATACCTGTCTGCTATGGGACAACCCCAGGCATTGGATGCTTTAAAGCAAGTTCCTGTTCAAGAATATGCCCATGAGATTTTGAAAAGGCATTTTCACGAATATGCTTTGCTTGGGGGGATGCCTGCTCTGGTATTTCGCTATGCTTCAAATTCAAATTTGGCTAATCTTTCCACTGAGTACCAAAAGCTTTGGCAGGCATACAAAGACGATGTTGAAAAATATGCCCGAAATGAATCCGAGAAGCGAATAATTCGCCATGTGATCCAAACTGCTCCATTTGAGTTGGATCGAATTAAGTTTGAAGGTTTTGGTAATTCCAATTACAGAAGCAGAGAAGTAGGTGAGGCGCTGAGGGCTTTGGATTTGGCACGAGTGATACGATTGATTTACCCTACTACAAGTGTTTCAATTCCGTTGATAGTTGACTATAAGAAGCGCCCGAGGCTACAATTCCTAGATACGGGTATTTGGAATCATGCTATGGGAATTCAGGTTGAATTAATTCAAGTCAAAGATTTGGATGAAGTCCATAAGGGGAGAATCATTCAGCACCTCGTGGCACAGGAGATTGAGTCCATTTTTGAAGATTTTAACTTCCAAAGTCATTTTTGGGTAAGACAGGAAAAGGACACTAGTTCTGAGGTGGACCTGGTTTTTCCGTTCAAAAAATACCTGATTCCCATAGAAGTAAAGTCAGGAAGTACAGGGAGTCTTCGTTCGTTGCATCAATTTATGGACCGTTGTGGCCATCCTTATGCAGTAAGATTTTATGGAGGTCATTTCAAAATCGAACAAGCCAAAACAGTCAAGGGAACACCATTTACATTGTTTAACCTGCCCTATTATTTAGGAAGTCAGCTGCTTAACTTTTTGAATAAACAGGTGGTTTAAGATCGAAATAAAGCAAAAGTGGGATACTGAGATGGTGGTAATACAGTAGAAATAAACCTCGCTGGGCCAGGTGAAATAGAGTTTGTGGGGATATTATATCGCCGAAGGCGTATTTCATTTGCGAAGCAAAAGTTATTTCAAGTGTATTTCGATTCAGATTATCGGGTGGTTGGCGTATTTCATTTTGCGAAGCAAAATGTGTTTCCATGGTATTTCTACAGTATTTCCATTGTATTCAACAAAGTGTAAACCTGATGAAAGCCTATTTCAAATTCCCTGTCAATAAAACCCTCTTTTTTCCTACTTTTGCGCCACGAAGAGCTTATGAAAAACATTAGAAATTTCTGTATCATCGCCCATATTGATCATGGGAAGAGTACATTGGCGGATAGATTGTTGCAGTTTACCAATACCATTTCGGAGCGGGAAATGCAGAATCAAGTGTTGGACGATATGGATCTGGAGCGGGAGAGGGGCATTACCATCAAGTCCCACGCCATACAGATGAAGTACACGTACAAGGGGGAGGAATACACCTTCAACTTGATAGATACTCCCGGACACGTGGATTTTTCGTACGAAGTTTCCCGATCCATTGCTGCCTGTGAAGGGGCTTTGCTGATTGTGGATGCTTCTCAGGGAATCGAAGCTCAGACCATTTCCAATTTGTACTTGGCCTTGGGCCATGACTTGGAGATCATTCCTGTTTTGAACAAAATCGACCTTCCCGGAGCTGACCCTGAAGGACGTGCCGATGAAGTAATCGATCTGATCGGTTGCGATCGTGAGGATATCATTTTGGCCTCCGGCAAAGAGGGGATCGGGATTGAAGATATCTTGAATGCAGTTGTCGAGCGGATTCCAGCTCCAAAAGGTGATCCGGAAGCCCCACTTCAAGCGATGATTTTTGACTCTCAGTTCAACTCCTTCCGTGGAGTGGAAGTAATCTTCCGAATCTTCAACGGAACCATCAATAAAGGAGACAAGATCAAATTCGTAAATACCGGCAAAGAATACTACGCCGACGAAATAGGCATTTTGGGGATCAATCAGATTCCTCAGCAAACCATGAGTGCCGGAAATGTAGGATACCTTATTTCCGGAATTAAAGTGGCGAAAGAGGTCAAAGTGGGGGATACGATTACCCATGTGAAAAACCCATGTAAAGATGCGATCAAGGGTTTCGAAAACGTAAAGCCGATGGTTTTTGCGGGGATTTACCCGGTAGATACCACCGAGTTTGAGGAACTGAGAGCTTCCATGGAAAAGCTTCAATTGAATGATGCTTCCCTGGTTTGGGAACCTGAAACCTCTGCCGCTTTGGGCTTTGGTTTCCGTTGCGGATTCTTAGGCATGCTCCACATGGAAATTGTGCAGGAGCGATTGGAGCGGGAGTTTGACATGACGGTGATCACCACGGTGCCATCGGTGCAGTTCCGTGCCATCATGACCAATGGCTCCGTTCAGCTGATCAATGCCCCGAGCGATATGCCTGATCCTACCAAGATGGATCATATCGAGGAGCCTTTTGTAAAGGCCTCGATCATCACGGCTGCCGAATATGTCGGGCCGGTGATACAGCTGTGTATGGAGAAGCGGGGTCAGATCAAAAATCAGGTGTACCTGACCGCTGATCGGGTTGAATTGCAGTTTGACATGCCTTTGGCAGAGATCGTTTTCGATTTCTTCGATAAGCTCAAGACCATTTCCAGAGGATATGCTTCTTTGGATTATGAACTGAAAGGCTTCCAGCAATCCAACATGGTGCGTCTGGATATCATGCTCAACGGCGAGCCTGTGGATGCGCTTTCTGCTGTCGTTCACCGAGACAAAGCCTACGAATGGGGTAAGAGACTCTGCGAAAAGCTCCGGGAATTGGTGCCAAGACAGATGTTTGAGATTGCGATTCAGGCAGCGATAGGGCAGAAAATCATTGCAAGAGAAACCATCAAAGCCCTTCGTAAAAACGTGTTGGCGAAGTGTTACGGTGGTGATATTTCCCGAAAAAGAAAACTCCTCGAAAAGCAGAAGAAAGGTAAAAAACGAATGAGACAAGTCGGCAACGTCGAGGTGCCTCAGGAGGCGTTTATGGCGGTTCTTAAGTTGGATTAAGTGATTTGGGATTGTGTTCTGTTCGATATTAGATAAGTGGTTATTTACGATTTACGAATGACGATTTACGACTCATACAGGAACTTCAATCCTTATTTCCAATCCAATCCCTTTCAATTAATCATGCCAAATGACTGAATTTTAGCGGTTTTTTGGTTGTGAAGTGGATGAACTTTGATGAAATTTAGTTAAGTGGGGAAGCAATAATGTTATAGCCATGGATAAATTTCAAATGCAACGAAAGACCAAGCAACTCGCGATCGATGTATGGAGATTGTGTCAAAGGCTTCCTCAAACAAGAGAATTTAATAGTATCGCAGGCCAATTGATCCGATCATCTACTTCTGTGGCAGCCAATTATCGTGCTGCTTGTCGGGCAAAATCAAGAGCTGATTTTATCAATAAGTTGAAAATTGTGGAGGAAGAAGCAGATGAAAGTCAATTCTTTCTTGAGTTTATATTTGAAGTTCAATCTGAAGTAACTTTAGTTCCAGAATTAAAACGCTTAGAGCAAGAGGCAGATGAAATACTTTCTATAGTGGTTGCAAGCATCAAAACCTCAAGAGGATATTGAGAAGTAAGATTTTCAGCCTTTATTTATTGAAAGATTTCAGATGAATTTAATGATCTCCTTGCAATCTTGAATTTAAGGTTTACTGCTTAAACAAAGAATTGAACTATTAAGGATGTCGTAAATCGTACATCGTAAATCGTAATTATCACTTAACCATCCATAAACAAAAATGATCCTTATAGACGGTAAAAAAACCTCCCAAGATATTAAAAACGAAATCGCCTCCCGCGTCTCAGAAATCAAATCCGAAGGCGGAAAAACTCCTCATTTGGCTGCTGTTCTCGTAGGAAGCGATGGAGCAAGTCAAACCTACGTAGGAGCGAAAGTAAAGGCCTGCGAGGAAGTGGGTTTCAAATCCACTTTGGTTCGCTTAGAAGATACTGTTTCAGAGGAAGAGTTGCTTCAGGTAGTGGAGGACATCAACACCAATCCCGATATCGATGGATTGATTGTGCAGCTTCCTCTTCCCAAACATATCTCTGTAGATAAGGTGACCAATAAAATCAAGCCGGAAAAAGATGTGGATGGATTCACTCCTGCCAATGTGGGCCGAATGACCTTGAACTGGCCAGCATATGTGGCTGCAACTCCTTACGGGATTGTAGAATTGTTGAAGCGATACAATATCGAAACCTCAGGCAAACACTGTGTGGTGATCGGCCGAAGCCACATCGTGGGTAGCCCGATGAGTATTTTGATGGCAAGAAACGGCTATCCAGGAAATGCCACGGTGACCTTAACGCATAGCCGTACCAAGAATCTGGCTGAGATTACCAAGACTGCAGATATTTTGATTGTGGCCATTGGAAAGCCCGAGTTTGTGACCGCAGACATGGTGAAGCCGGGCGCAGTGGTGATTGACGTGGGAATCCACCGAATTGAGGATGCCAGAAAGAAATCCGGCTTCCGCCTGATTGGAGATGTGAAGTTTGACGAAGTCGCTCCTTTAGCCTCAGCAATAACACCGGTGCCAGGAGGAGTGGGGCCAATGACCATTGCGGCTTTGCTTTACAATACCCTTCAATCCGCCGAAAAGAAGGTTTTTGGCTAAATCTGAAAAAAAGTCAAGAAAAGCTCAGCTTGCTGTTGCATGGAATAGGGGAGCTTTCTACTTTTGCAGACCCCAAAACGCGCATGTGGTGAAACTGGTAGACACGCCACTTTGAGGGGGTGGTGCCCGTTCGGGTGTGGAAGTTCGAATCTTCTCATGCGCACTCCAAATGCCTTTACTTGATGTAAAGGCATTTTTTTTATTCAGGAGTTACGCTTTGCAAATAAGCAGAAGTTTCTAGTGAGAAATGGGTGTATTTGGTGGATATCAAATTTGGATAATCTTGGAATTTCCCACCATTTCTATTTGGCCAATTTTCAGATTGGGACAGTTTTTTATTTCGATCACCGTGTCCACCAATCTGCCTCCTTCAAAAACGCCCGAAACGTCCTCAATCAATCCTCTGTTTCCCTTCAAGACATTTCCCTTCATGGTGAAATTGCGTTGCTTATTGATCAGGAAAGTGCCGCCTAAGGTTTTGTTGTCCGAGAAGACCTGACCAAAACCGTATTTGTGGCTGTATTCCGTCTTGATGTGAAATGCTATCTCACATCCGTTAAATTCGTTGTTGATGATCTTATTTCCAATGGAGTGGCAGAAATACCCATTGACACCAAAAGCACCCAATCCCACGAGATTAAGGCCGCTGTTTCCTCCAGTCACTACATTGTCACTGATCAAATTATCGAAACCTCCTCCCCATAGACTCAGTCCATGCCCTGGCTTGCCTTGATTGTTTTCACGCCCTTTTATTCTCGAACCTGAGATTTTACATCGGTAAAAGCCGGAAACCAAGGCTATTTCTGTTCCTGAAGAGAGGTCCAATTCTTTGTTATTCAGGAAAAGCTTAAGAGATTGACCTGAGTTAAAGACTTCAAATTCATCTATTTCGGAGTAAAAGTATTCAAATGGACCACTTTCTACCACAAGAAGGAGTTTGGTGGGGTCCCCCACGAAAGCAGCATCCACTCTTTTTTCTCCAAAACCTCCTCCTGCTTGCTGCTCGATAAACCAAAGACTATCCAACTCGACTAGGTAACCTTGCCCCTGCTTGTGAGCTTTGGTGACATAGGATCTACTGATTACCGGTACAAGACCTAGATTATTGGCATAGGAATCGTATCCCAAAGCTTCTTCGATGACATCAATAATTTGATTATCAATTAGTTCTAGACCTCTTGAAATGGACCTTCTATTGGAAGAAGCTTGTATACCTGTATTAAATCCTTTTCCGGTTGTCACGTTTTTGATAACGCAATGGTCCAAAACCTGACTTATTCTAATGCCATTATCTGCGTAAGCGGCCTCTATTTTAGCACCGTCAACCTCGACTTTTTTGGCTTTTTCAATAAAAATACCAGCTCTCAAATTGGCATCCGATTGGATTTGTAGATCCTTGACCTCAAGGGAAGCATCCAAATGGTCCAAAGTGATTGGATTTCTGCTTTTTTCAAGTGGTGCAAACTGAAAAGACACTTGTTCAAAAATCTGATCCCGGCTGAAGGACGGCACATTGTCAATGAGAATATTGATCAGTTTTATTCCATAAACTTTGCTAACAATATTATTGAAACCGGGCTTAGAGTCATTTTTGATTCCGATTAAAGTTCCTGAGCCGAAAAGCATGGCAAATTGCTGGTACCATAGCGGATTGACCCCATTGGCTTGGTAGAGGATGAAGGTACCTTCCGGGATGAAAAGATTGGTTTTGGAAAGGTCTTTGGTCAAAAAATCGGGTTGGCCAATGTAGCTTATTGCAGGTTCCACGGATTTGACTCCATTTTTGATTTTTATGATTTTGACGGATTGATCATAAGTCACCCAATATCCGTCTCCCGAAGGTTCTGCTTGTCCCGGATAAAAGCAGCCTCTAAAGCTCAGCCCGACTACCTGGGAATCTATAGGGGAAACACCCAAGTCTTGAATATTCGTGAAATCCTTGGGTTTTTGGAATGTACTAGTCACCAAGCTGGCCGCAAGAATAGGCGTTGGGTCAGGGGCTGGTTCTGGTTTTGGCTCAGGTTTTTCTGGTGTTTTAAGTTCCAGTTTTGAAGCAAGAAGTTGAAGCATGCTTTCACTCAGGTCGATTTCTCCGGATGCTTCAAAAAGTCCATCAATCTTTAAATTAAATTTTCGTAAAGTCATGGTGTAATTAAAGTTTAAAATGATATAGTCTTAACAATCAAAGCTTTCATAAGCAATATAATTTAAATTTGACTAGTTTTTTTAAAAGTCTCAAGGCATGTTCTTTTCATGAAAAGTTGATTTTTTTAATATGATTATCCGCAATGGTACCAGTAGATCAAAATGGCCTCGACTTCGCTCGGCCTCCGAGTTCGGAGTTTTTGACGGGAGGGGAGAAAACCAAAGGTCACCGAGCGAAGTCGAGGTGAAACCATATAAAATTCGGTGACTTGAAGGATTGCAGATAATCGGGTTTTTTAAAATAGTGAGGAGTAGGTTAGCTTTGATTAGGTGATGGAAATCGGGAAGAACTCATTTAATTTTTGATTAGCGGATTTTGGAAGCGTTTTATTTTCGCTACTTTTTGCCTCTCAACATTCGATTATGAAAAAAATACTTCTATCTATCCTGTTTGCCTGTTTTTTGGCACTTCCAAATCTTTTCGCCCAGACTCCCCAATTCCCGATTGTGAAAGGGTATGGAGGCATTTACGAAATTCCGGATGCCTCTGAGCGACCTGACCCAAGCTTGGAGTACAAAGTGATCATTGACCTAACCGGTGCTGCTGATGATCCTAAGGAAATTTCCCGATGGGTTGACAATATTGCCCGAATGATGAATCTACATGGCCTTGCAGGTGTGCCCAAAGAGCGATTGAAAGTGAAAGTAGTCGTCCACGGTGGAGCGGTTTTTACCTTGCTGAATGATGAAAATTACTCCAAACGAAATGAAGTCAACAATCCCAACCTCCCCGTGTATGAAGCACTCAAGGAAGCAGGTGCTGATATCATGGTCTGTGGGCAGTCTTTGGTGGCCAGAAATCTAAAGACAGCGGATCTTTGGCCGGGAGTAAGGGTTTCTCATTCTGCCATGACTGCCATCACAACCTATGTGCCACAGGGCTATACCTTGCTCCGATTCTAAAACTTCTGATTTTCAGGCAGATTTATCTGGGCTAAGCTTTCATTTCCCTTCCGAATTTTCTATTTTATGAGAAGGATTTGGAACTTTTATTCCAAATATTCTTTTAAAAAAGCATTAAATTTGAAGCTCCAATATAACTTTCCCCCTTCCAGATGAGTGACGCCATCAAACATGAATGCGGTATCGCTATGATTCGCCTTCGCAAGCCAACCCAATATTACATCGACAAATACGGGACGGCGTCTTTTGCAGCCAACCGACTCTATGTCCTGATGCAAAAGCAGATCAACCGGGGACAAGACGGCGCAGGAGTCGCCAACATTAAAATCAACACCAAACCGGGGACCCGCTACATCAGCCGGTACCGATCCATTGAGCCTTCTGCAGTCAATGATATTTTTGATAAAATCGGAAAAAAGTACAAAAAGGCGAAAAAGATCGGTGGTCACGATGCCCTGAGTGACGGGGAATGGCTCAAGGAAAACATCGCCTTCTCAGGGGAAGTTTGGCTGGGACACCTCCGCTACGGAACCCACGGGGAAAACAGCATCGAAACTTGCCATCCTTTCCTCAAGCAAAACAACTGGAGAAGCCGAAACCTCGTCATGGCAGGCAACTTCAACATGACAAACAACGAGGAGCTTTTTAACCGACTCGTTCAATTGGGTCAGCATCCCAAAGAAAAAACGGATACCGTCACCGTGATGGAAAAAATTGGTCACTTTTTGGATGAGGAGAATCAGCGGATTTTTGACAAGTACAAGCATCAATACACCAACGAGCAGCTCACCCATATCATTGAAGATGAATTGGATGTGGCAAGAATTCTGAGAAGATCCTGTAGGGATTTTGACGGTGGATATGCCATGGCTGGAATGATCGGAAACGGGTCCTCCTTCGTGGTACGAGATCCTTCAGGAATCCGTCCGGCCTTCTACTACGCAGATGACGAGGTGGTGGTGATTGCCTCTGAGAAGCCTGCGATCAAATCCGCTTTCAATATTGATTTCAAAGCCATCAAGGAAATTCAACCCGGACATGCCATTGTGATCAATAAGGATGGTTCATATGCCGAGGAGGAAATTTTGCCGGCAAGAGAAAAGAAATCCTGCTCCTTTGAGCGAATCTATTTCTCCAGAGGAACAGACCCGAATATCTATCAGGAAAGAAAGAATTTGGGTAAGGCCCTGATCCCGCAAATTCTGAAGGCCATTGACTTTGATCTGAAGAATACAGTCTTCTCTTATATTCCAAATACCGCAGAAACCGCCTTTTTGGGGATGATTGAAGGATTGGATGAGTACTTGGTGACCAAAAGAAAAGAAGTCCTGCTCGACGGAAAGCCGCATGTGGGAGACTTGGACGAGTTGCTCAGCTTCCGGCCACGAGTGGAAAAGTTGGTCAGCAAGGATGTCAAGCTCAGGACCTTTATCACCAACGATGAGGATCGGGACAGCATGGTGGCAAGTGTGTATGATACGACCTATGAGGTGATCCGTCCGGGAGTAGATACGCTGGTAGTGATTGATGACAGCATTGTCCGTGGGACTACCCTGGAGAAAAGCATTCTGACCACCTTGGACAAGCTGAATCCCAAGCGGATAGTGATTGTATCTTCCGCTCCTCAAATCCGATACCCGGATTGCTATGGAATTGACATGTCCCGAATGAAGGAATTCATTGCTTTCCGTGCGGCGATAGCCCTGATCAAAGAGCGAAAGATGGAGAATGTGCTGGATGAAGTGTACGAGCAATGTGTGGCCAATCCCAATTCATTGGAAAACTTTGTCAAGGGAGTTTACAGCAACTTTACCGACGAGGAAATCTCAGATAAAGTAGCCGAAATCGTGACTACGCCGGAGATTCGGGCGGAAGTAAAAGTGATTTTCCAAACAGTAGATAACCTGCATAGATGCATTCCCAATCACTTGGGAGACTGGTACTTTACCGGAGATTATCCGACCACAGGCGGTATGCGGGTAGTAAACCGCGCCTTTGCCAACTACATGGAGGGCAAAGCGGTCAGAGCCTATTGATTTGAGATTTAAGATTTGAAATTTGAAAAGCCCTTGGATCCACAGATTCAGGGGCTTTTTTGTTGGATGGGGTTAGGCATTTAGATCAATTGACTTAATTTCAGGATTGAAAAAAATGCCTTAAAACTTTATGGAAATAAACGTCCCCCTTCTTAAGCAAATCTGTGAAATCGCCGGAGCTCCGGGCTTTGAAAAACGAGTTCGTGATTTGGTAATTGAGTTAGTAACACCTCTAGCCGACGAAGTCAAAACCGATAATCTGGGCAATGTCATTGCCATCAAAAAAGGCAAGAGAAACCCGGACGGAAAGCGGGTAATGGTCGCTGCCCACTTGGATGAGATCGGCTTTATCGTCACCCATATTGATGAGCAGGGCTTTTTGAGATTTCACACCTTGGGTGGATTCGATCCCAAGACCTTGACTGCGCAGCGGGTGATTGTCCATGGGAAAAAAGACTTGGTAGGAGTGATGGGCAGTAAGCCTATCCATGTGATGAGTCAGGAGGAGCGCAACAAGCTTCCCAAAACCACCGACTTTTTTATTGACTTGGGAATGCCTAAAGAGGAAGTGGAAAAATACATTTCCATAGGAGACCCGGTGACCCGGGATCGGGAACTGATCGAGATGGGGGACTGTGTCAACTGCAAATCCATCGATAACCGGGTAGCGGTTTTTATTCTAATTGAGGCTTTGAAAAAGCTTGAAAATCCAGCCTACGATGTCTACGCCACGTTTACCGTTCAGGAAGAAGTAGGGATTCGGGGTGCCAATGTAGCTGCTCACAGCATCAATCCTGATTTTGGAATTGCCTTGGATACGACCATTGCCTTTGATGTTCCCGGGGCTCAGGCCCATGAGAAAGTTACCGAATTGGGTAAAGGAACCGCCATTAAAATCATGGATGCTATGACGATCTGCGACTACCGCATGGTGGAGTTTATGAAGCAAATAGCTGACAAGGAAACCATCACTTGGCAACCGGAAATCCTGACGGCAGGAGGCACGGATACTGCCGGAGTGCAGCGGATGGGTAAGCAGGGAGCGATTGCCGGAGCCATTTCCATCCCAACCCGTCATTTGCATCAGGTGATAGAGATGGCGCATAAAAAGGATATTGCCGATTCGATTTCGCTTTTGGTGGCTTGCTTGGAGCAGGTCGATAGCTACGATTGGAAACATTAAGAAAGCTGAAAGATGAAGTCAGAAGGCTGAAAATTGGAACCCAAGACCTTTCTGATTTTTGATCCCTAGAATTTCGATTTACCTTTTCTAGCCCGCATAAATTCCATAAGGCTAACTAATAAATCGTTTCGTTGTCAGCCTGAGCACTTGAGAGACGGGAGTCTCGAAATCGAAGGCCATTTCCAATCTCCGTGGTCTGTGTCCTCACAGACCACTTTACTTACAAGCCATGAAAACCCACATTTTATTTATCGCCATCCTCTTCTTTTTCTCCTGCCAAAAAGCTGAAAAGGAACAAATCACCACTGAATCCACAGACTCAGAATGGCAAACTCTTTTCAACGGAAAGGATCTCACAGGCTGGACTCCAAAAATCCATCATCACGAAGTTGGGGACAATTACGCCAACACCTTCCGTATAGAAGAGGGAGCGATTGCAGTGAATTATGACGGATATGGAGATTTTGAAGATCGATTTGGACACTTGTTCTATAAAAAGCCTTTTTCCCGATTTCACCTGGTTTGGGAGTATCGGTTTACCGAGCAGTTTCTGGAATCGGCGCCTAGCTACACTTTCCGTAATTCAGGGGTGATGTTTCATTCCCAGGCTCCAGAAACGATTTTGAAGGAGCAGGATTGGCCGATCTCCGTCGAATATCAAATGCTGGCAGAGGAAAAGGAAGGAGAATCCCGGCCTACTGGAAATATGTGCAGCCCGGGAACAGATGTGGTTTTCGAAGGAAAAATTGATGAGCGGCATTGCATTATTTCCAGTTCTCCTACTTTCCAATGGGATGAATGGGTGAAGGCCGAATTGATTGTCTACGAAGACTCGATTGTTCATCACTTGGTCAATGGGGATACTGTTTTGACTTACAGTTTTCCTCAGATTGGCGGAGGAGTAGCCAATCGGTTTGATCCGGCGGTCAAAGTGGATGGGACTCCATTGAAGTCAGGCTATATCGGTTTGCAAAGCGAGGGCCAGGGAGTGCTTTTCAGAAATATTCGGATAAGGGAGCTTTGAATTTTAGGTTTCTACCTTCATTGTGTTTTTCTTGAAAAAAGTCTTCCCAACTCTGCCGATGTGTGAAAGTAGGTCTGGACTGGATTGGATAAAATGCAAGGCAGAAAGGTCAATTTGGTAAGGGAGCAGCAAATCATCCAATTCATTTTCAATTTGAAGTAATTCTGAAAAGTCTACCTTTTCTCCTTGAATCACCAAGTCGATATCGGAGTTGGGTCGGAAATTTCCTTTAGCCCTGGAACCATAAACAATCACCTTTTCCACATGGGGATGTTGTTGGAAAATGGCCTGGATTTTTTGAATCACCTTTTCAGAAAGTCCGAATTTATCCATGATCCTGTATTTGGAGTTTGGAGAGTTTGCTCTCCAGATCTTTCAATAAGCCAAAGTAAACCATCTTGATTTGGGCTGAGATTTCCGCCGCAACTTCCTCATTATAGGTATGGGAAGATTGATTTCTGCTTTTGATCATCTCCATCCAGCTTTCACCATCCTCGAAAAGACCTCTTCTGAAGGCCTCTCTAGTTGCATCCCTTGAGCCAGTAATGCTTGAATTGCCCTGATGGACAAAGTAATCCTTCAAGACATTCCAAGCCAATTCATGGGTAAACTCAAAGGCTTGAATCAATCCTTGTTCTTCTAAAGAACTCAATTCCCTCTTTTTGGAAAGGGCTACAGCCTGCTCCAATTGAGTGAGTGCTTTAGAATAGTGACTAAGCCTTTGATGCCATCGGATATCTTCCTCCATAAATGAAATTTAGAGGATTTATTTGTTGCTTTCCAGTTTTAGTTCAAAAAGAAGTTGATTTATTAACCCGTAAAAATGAATAACTTGATATTCATAAGGCCAAAAATAAATTGGCTTCCTAGCCCCATTTGATACCACCTCCTTTGAAAATATGAAAAGAATCCTTCCCATCGCCGTTATTGCTGTTGTTGCTTTAGTCGCCTGCTCCAAAGAAGAAACCCACTATCAATTTCAGGTTTCTGATTTCGAACCCAACCTGATCCAACTCGCTTCGGATGAATTTCAGGGACGAAGACCCTTTACCGAAGGGGAGAAAATTACCACGGCTTTTTTGGAAACCGAATTCAAAAATCTGGGCTTAGAGCCCGGAAACGGAGATTCCTATTACCAAGATGTGCCCATGGTTTCAATTATCAGCAAGTCTGCCGAAACGATGGAGCTCAAAAATTCCAGTTCCACGGTTTCTCTCAAAGGCTTTGAGGACTTTGTGATTTGGACTCAAAAGACGGATTCCCTGGTAGAAATTTCCGATGCTGAGGTGGTATTTGCTGGTTTCGGAATCGTGGCCCCTGAATATGGTTGGAACGACTATGCCGGCCTGGATGTCAAAGGTAAAATCGTGGTTGTACTGGTCAATGATCCGGGTTTCGGTACCGAAGACGCCTCCTTTTTCAAGGGAAATACCATGACCTACTACGGTCGCTGGACTTACAAGTATGAAGAAGCTGCTCGTCAGGGAGCTTTGGGCTGCCTGATCGTACACAATACCATCCCTGCTGGTTATGGTTTCAATGTGGTTCAAGGTAAGCACCATCAGCCGATTTTGTATTTGGATGATCGGGGAAAGGAAAATTACAAACTGGGATTTGAGGGTTGGTTGACTTTGCCTTCCGCCAAGAAACTTTTTGAATTGGCTGGAAAAAATGACTCTGAACTTTTGGCAGAGTCCAGAAAGCCAGGTTTTGAGGGCATGTCTTTGGGAGTCAATCTTTCCGCATCCATTGTGGTGGAGGCCGAATACAATGTTTCCCAAAACGTAGTGGCCAAACTCACCGGAAAGACTAAACCTGAGGAATACATCATTTACTCCGCGCATTGGGATCATTTTGGTATTGGAAAACCCGACGAAACAGGGGACAGCATTTACAATGGAGCCTTGGATAACGCTTCCGGAACTGCAGCCCTTTTAGCCTTGGCCAAGGCCTTTACAACCGACCAAAAACCTGACCGTTCTGTGATATTCCTGGCAGTGACTGCAGAGGAACAGGGACTTTGGGGTTCGGCCTATTATGCCGAAAACCCGATTTATCCCAAAGAAAAAACCGTCGCCAATATCAATATGGACGGGATCAATCCTTATGGCAAAATGAAAGACGTGTCCATCATCGGTTCTGGACAATCCGAAATGGAAGATCTGCTCAATGTGGAACTGGAGAAATTGGGCCGCTACAGTGCGCCCGAACCCAATCCCGTGGCGGGCTACTACTTCCGTTCCGACCACTTCAACTTTGCCAAGATCGGAATACCCGCCTTGTATTTCGGTACAGGAATCGACCATGTGGAAAAAGGAAAGGAATACGGCAAATCCCTTCAGGATGAATACGTGGCGGTGTACTACCACAAGCCTTCCGATGAATACGACACCAGCCGCTGGAATCTGGATGGTGCCGTAGACGATGTCCAAGTCCTCTACAACGTAGGAAAAAGCTTGGCCAACTCCGACCAATGGCCCAACTGGAAAGAAGGCTCGGAGTTTAAGGCGGTGAGAGAGGGGTATATGAAGAGGTGAAATTACCAATGCTCAATTTTCAATGATCAACAAACAATGTTCATTCCGAGCATCGGGACAATGACCAAGGATTAAGGAGTCTAGCCCTTGAAAATTGGTCATTGAGTATAAAATTGATCATTGAAAATGAATTCTTGTCCGGTTCCATTGACACTTCATTGTATTGGAATAGCATAATTTTTATGAAAAAACTCATATAATTTTTTGGTTGGTAATCTAAGGTGATTCAAAATCAATATATTAGGTGTATAGAACCACCAATCGATTTTTCATGCTATTTCTTTTTCGGTTAGCTCTTCAAGATGACCTTTCGAGCGTAAAGAACTTGCCCGATTCAGGAAATCAAGCCGACATAGGTATTGTTTTGTTATTAGGCTTGTTTCCGGTGGTTTTAGCCTTTGCCTTTATCATTTTTGTTATTTATCGATCAAGAAGAGAGGCTGATTCCCGTAAGAGGGAGACCGAATTAAAGTTGAGCCGTGCCGAAGGAGAATTGAAAGCACTTCGAGCTCAAATCAATCCCCATTTTATTTTCAATTGCCTCAATTCCATCCATCATTTCATCCAATCCCAGGAACCCAAACAAGCCAGTGAGTACCTGATCAAATTCTCTAAACTGATTCGCTATGTTTTGGAAAGCTCCTCCAAAAATTGGGTGAGCCTGGAGGAGGAATTGGAAGCGAATCGTTTGTATTTGGAATTGGAGCAGCTTCGTGTCAATCAGGCCTTCAGCTTTGAATTTGAGGTGGAGGATGGGATTTTACCTTCACAAACCTACATCCCTCCAATGTTGATTCAGCCTTTTTTGGAGAATGCCGTTTGGCATGGGCTGAGTCAAGATGGAGAAATCAGGATGGGTTTTAAAAGAAATGGAGGGGAGGCTATTTCTTGCCAAATAATAGATAAAGGAGCAGGTAGGATTGAAAAGCCAGAGTATGACCTAAGCAAATTCGTCAAAAAGAGCAGTCTTGGGATCAATTTGATGACTGAGCGATTTACCACCCTTCGTGAGTTAAGAGGATTGGAGGCGGATTTTGAAATCAAGGATATAGAGGGAGGGGGCAGAAGAGTTTTATTGAAAATTCCATTTGAAGTAGAATGAAGAAGGTATATCGAGTTGTTATCATCGAAGATGAAACAAGGGCCAGGGAAGATTTGAAACCATTGCTTTCCGTTTTCCCCGAACTGGAGATCGTCGGTGAAGCAGCTGATCTGGCTCAGGCTGACCGGCTTTGTAAGGACCATAATCCAAATCTGGTTTTCTGCGATGTGATGTTGCCGGGTGGAACCTCTTTTGATTGGTTGGTCAGTTTGGGAAAGGTTGATTTTGACCTCATTTTTACTACATCCCATCAGGAATTTGCTATTCAGGCTTTTCGCTTGGCTGCGGTGGATTATTTGCTCAAGCCTTTGGATAAAAAGGAAGTGGAAGATGCGGTGAGACGGTTTTTGGATCGGAAAAGCGATCAAACCAAACCCGTGCAGCAGCTTATTCAAAATCTGCAATTGCCTAGGGAACGATCCAAAATGGCCTTGCCAACCATGACTGGCCTTCAGTTTGTCGAGATCCGTGAAATTACCCGCTGTGAGTCGGACAATACCTATACGACCTTTTTCCTGAAAGGAAAGCAGAAGGTGTTGGTTTCCAAGACACTGAAGGAAGTGGAGACTATTTTGGAGCCGTATGGGTTTTACCGTGTGCACAATTCCCACCTGATCAATCTGGAAGAAGTGACCGAATACCTGAAAGGCGAAGGCGGACAGGTGAAGCTGAGTGACGGCAGTGTGGTGGATGTATCGAGGCGGCGGAAAGAGGAGTTTTTGGAGAGGGTGCGGTCGTTTTAAATGAGCAATGGGCAATGAGCAATGGACAATGACCAATTACCAATTACCAATGATCAATTTTCAATTACCGTCCCGAGAATCGGGACAATGGGCAGTGGGCGATTTTCAAATGACTCTGAATAGTGTTCTCCCCCTTCAGGGGGGCGGGGGGTCAAACGGAACAATGACCAATTACCAACGATCAATTTTCAATGAGTAATGGCCAATGAACAATTACCGATGGTCATCCCGAGAATCGGGACAATGGGCAAGGAATAGAAGTCAACAAATTAAAACTGATAAATAGAGTTGGAAAAGCGGTATGATTTAGAGGAACGATTGGTGCGTTTTGCGGGGGAGTGCATTAAATTCTGCAATACGCTGGGTAATTCCTTTGCTGAAAACCACCTCAAAGGTCAATTGATTCGGTCTGCCTGTGGGGCCTGTTTGAATTATGGTGAAGCTCAAGGAGCTGAAAGTAAAAAGGACTTTATACACAAAAATGGGATTATTTTAAAGGAGTTAAAAGAATCCAGATCAACGCTAAAAATTCTCAGGTATTCTGAGCTTGGAGATCCTGAGAAGAGAGACGGGCTGTTGGTTGAGGCAGAGGAGCTTTGTGCGATTTTCGGGAGAATCATTACCAGTGCAAGGAAAAGCCTGGGGCAATGATCAATTACCAATGGACAATTACCAATGATCAATGAACAAGGGGTGACGGGTTTAACCACTTGAAAATTGAGTTTGAAAATTGGTCATTGATCATATTAATCCACTTGAAAATTGAGTTTGAAAATTGGTCATTGAGTTTGAAAATTGACCATTGACTAGTTCAGATTCACCGAAATCTGATTTTGGTTTTCTTGGGAAAGGGGATAGTAGAATTTTGAAGAGCCTTTTAAAAAGGAAAAGGAATCTACAATCCTACCGGACCAAGGAAAACTTATTGGGGTGATTAAGCAATTTTCCGGAGGTATTTTTTCCGGGTTAATTAAAATATGAAAAATGGAAACAGGAAATAGAAAATCAGCAGAGATCAATTATGTGGAAGGTTCCAATTACTTGGACGAACTCAGAAGAAATCAGAAATCAAACAAAATTAAGGATAATGTTACGGGAGTATTCGAGGCTTCTTATTTCAATCTTTGGAGAAAACAAGCGCACTTCTCTGGAGTGATGTTTTGGTTTTGTTATGGAAATTTCCAAGGACGAGGTAAGGATGTACTTTTTTTAGCTGCAGAACCAAAGTATGAGTTTATTTATCCCAAGGCAGACCCCATAATTGCTCGAGGCCTTTCTCCCTTTCAAGAAAAACTATTACTGCCTTTGGATGTAAATGGAAAAAATTTTAACCAACATGATGGTCGTTCCATTTTGAACGATAGGGATGGAAAACCCAATGGACAAACTGCTACTGAAGACAAAGGAGATGTGCTAAGAAAAGTATATAGATTCTTGTCTGAGGAAGAATTTTGGCAACTGAACAAATATGGCCATGGATACTTTGAGGCAAAGGATTATAACGTTGATTTTTTTGAAAATTTACTGGGGCCTGAAAATGAATCACCAACCTATCTCAGATATTACATTGGCTTGGATGAAAATGAAAACCCTTCTCAAATGAGGATTTTCTTGGTCCCAGCAGATGACCACGGAAATAATATTAAGGTGCTCAAAAATCCTAGGCGGGCCAATAAAACTACAGAACCCTACCTCCTTCAAAAATCCTGGCCTCCGCCACCCGACACTTTTTAATACATGCTGAATCAAATTCCTATACAGGAAATATCTACCCTTGCCATTTGGATTCCGTTGGTTTTGTCGGGATTGAGATGGAAAACAGGCGATCGAAAGCTTCGCCTGTTTTTTGTATTTCTATTGTTCGGGGCTGTGGTTGATGGATTGGGCTGGGCTTCTTATGCAAATCAGGAATATTTTTGGCTTAATCGAGCTGCCTCCTATGGTCAGTTTCTATACCTCTGGTTTGAGGCTTTATTTTTTATCTGGCTAGCCTATGAGTTTTATCAAACAAACAGAGGTCAATTTTGGAGAAAAGTGCTATGGATCATAACCAGCTTGGTCTTTTTGTTTGATGCTTTCAATAGATATGGCATTGAAGAGCCTATTCGCCCATTTTCTTCCTTTGTGTATTCAGGCATTTTAGTCTTAAGTTCCTTTTTGATGGCCTTTGCTCTTTTGCGAATAGCGGAGCAAAAGGAAGAGATTATGAAAGAGCCCTGGTTTTGGATTTTGTCCGGGATCTTTTTCTATTCTTTCTCTTGCTTCTTTATCGATATGCTAACCTTTACTGAATATGCCGAAGGGCTCTGGAGAATCCGGGTAGTTTTCAATATGATTCAGTATGTGTTTTTTGTGGTGGGCCTTTTAAAATTTTCAATGAACAATGGACAATGACCAATTACCAATGGGCAATTAACAATGTGCAATGAACAATGGTCAATGATCATTTACCAATGGTCTATATCCAAAGGTTGGAACTCCTTGGAAATTGTCCCGATGTATCGGGATGATCATTGAGTTTGATAATTGACTCCGCCATTTACTAGGTGAAAGTCGCCGGAATCTAGATTATGTTATGTAAAATTTAACTGTGTATTCAATTTTGACATAACGTCTTTCAATCATTATGAAAAAACTTATTAGCCTCGGTATTCTAATTTTTATAATTGCTTCTTCGTGTCAAGAAATTGATGATGAAGGTACTACTATCCAAGAAGGCGAGCCGATTGCCTTGGACTCAACCCAACCCACAGAATTTTCGATTTTCGAGATTGCCACCTTGGATTTGGGTGAGGGGAATTTTGCTGATGGTCAGCAGGAAGGCACTACGCTCGATGGAGTGAAAATCCCTCTGATCATCCAGGACAATACGCTGATTTTTATGGTGCCGAAGCTCAATCAGGGTGAGTATAAGCTGGTTTTTAAAGAAAATAACAAGCCATTTAACATTCCTTTTAAAGTGAAACCACATGATTTGAAAGAATCTCCAGAGACTATGCTGGCGAATTATCAACAGGAATCTCAAGATCAGCTAGACGCGATTAATTCTTTTGTCAATCAGCTTGAAAGTTCTGAGGTTGAAAATTTAAGACAGGATTTACTTAGAATAAAAACGGCATTGGAAGGTGAATTGTCAACTATAAATCAACTGTCTGAAGAAAATAAAATAGATGTAGCGTTTTTCTTTCAATCCAATAGTGATTTATTGGTTTTTGACTCTCAATTATTAGATCAACTGGAACCATTTTTATTGAACGGGAGAATGAGTAATACCGCTGTTATAAATGTGGAAATGCAATCTGAAACTCTGATCGGAGTGTTATTAGAAATTAGAGAAAAAATCCTTGCGGGAATGGAGGAATATAAGCAAGTAAGAAATCTTCCGAAAACAGTAGGAACCTACAATCCTGATAGAGTTTTAAATGGAACAGCTATTCTCAGATTTATCCGTTTTATGACAAGTCTGGAACAAGCGTCCTCTGAAGTTTGGATACCGTACGGGGAAGATCTGGAAATTGAAGGAGGACCATCTTTGCAGTTCAAAAGCGGAGTTCCTCAAGAGCTTCAAATATTGAGGGCCTATCGAACCTTGTATCAAGATGACGCAACGTCATCTATTCAATTTGTACGCGATTTTGTTTTGGGATATAGAGGGTTGATTCAGTATTGGAATGACTTTAAGGCTAACTATTCTACCGCGGGATTGAGTTATGAGCCTCAAGATTTATCTAATGGGACTTCTTTTAAATCAAAAAAAATGAGAGTTTATAGTGATTATTTATCTATCGAATCAACTCAAAACTCCTTTGTATCCAACTCAAGAATAAATAATGATGGGAGATTTTTTGCAAATTTTAATACCTTAACAAAAGAGACTTTTGGATTTAATTTTACCCTTGCTTATACTCATTCCAGCTTTGGAACCATTGAAGAGACTATTGAAGCACAAATGGTATATGATTTTGAAACATTTACTGATCCACGAGATGGGAATGTCTATAAAATTATTAAGATTGGTGATCAAACTTGGTTTGCAGAGAATCTAAAATACAAGACTTCTGAAAGTTTTTGTTATGATAATGACCCTCAAAACTGTGTATTGGGGGGCCGTCTTTATCGGTGGGAATTATCTAAAACAGTTTGCCCGATAGGTTGGCATTTACCTAGTATCGATGAATGGAGAACTTTATCTGAATTCCTGGGAGGTTCAGATTTCGCTGGAGGATACTTGAAAAGTATAAAGAGGTGGGCTGAACCCAATGTAGGAGCCACTAATTCCACAGGGTTTTCAGCTTTTGCCGCTGGTTTCCTTGAACTTGATGGTAGTTTTATTTCCACTCAAGGAAAGCAAGCCTTTTTTTGGTCTTCTACTGAAATGGATCTTAACTCCGCTTTCTTGATCAGGTTTTTTAATAATTCTACAAGAATGGTCACTAATGGAGGCTCCTCGAAAGATGTTGCTGCCTGTATAAGATGTATCAAGGATTAAATCATGGGAAAGGTCTTATTTGTAGTTTGTTTTATGAGCCTATCGATTTTAGTTTTTGCCCAAGAATTGGATTCAAATAATATAAATCAAAAAGAAAGGAATTTTGACTTTGGAGTTCGGATTGGGGGCAGTGCATCTTTTCTGAGCTTTGACAAATCTGGTTTATTTGAAGTATCGGAAAATGCAAAGTTTGGAGGAAGTTTTGGTTTTCGTTTAGATTGGAAGATTACAGACTACAATAAGATTCGGGTAGAGCCTTATTATTTATTTCAGCAATTTGAAAATCGATTTGAAAATGAGGACGTCCAAATACTTAGTGAATTTCAAACCCATGGTTTTGGTGTAGACGTATTGCCAATTGTTTTGCAAGTTGGGGGAAGGGTTAAGCCCACGCTTGAATTGGGTGGATATTTTAATTATTTATTTTCGACTAGTGAAAACCATCAAGTAAATTCCAATTTCATTGATTTTAGCATTGAAGGGAAAGATCCTGTGCAATATGGAATACTTGCTGGATTTGGAATTTCTGTAAATAGAAAGTTGTTTGTTTTAAGGGTTTATCAACCACTTTCAGACTTTGTTTCAGATATTAATCAACAGAATTATATTAATAGAATTTCTTTAATTGTAGGGTTATGAAATATCAATTATTGTCTGTGCTACCTGTTTTTTTATTGTTGTGTTCTTGTATAGAAGAAAGTAATAATGATGCCTCCCTGCTGATAGAAAGTATAGATCAGGTTGAATTAATAGTGAAAGATACTATTTTGATTGAGTCAAAATTGATCAAAGATGTTTCATATGAAGTAAAGTTTTACTCAAAGGGTAGAGTTCTAGATATTGATCAACTTCTATCTTATGACTTGTATTTAAATGGTGTAGAGGTTGATAAATTCCAAATAGATTTATCTGAAAGTTCTAAAAATGAACTCTATGTAAGTTTCCCTAAAGCTGAAGGCTTAAAAAGTAATGCCGTAAATATTGTTGTTCTTAAACTTCAAGAAGCAATTCGCGGGTTAAATCTAAGTTATTTAAAGAATCCTGATAGGCTTATAAAATATGAAGAAAGTGATGTTTTTTCTGAACTGTTTTTAGTAGAGGCAATTTTGATCGATAACTCAAGAATTGATATAACAAATAATAATGAATTTTATGATTTTTATGTAAACAACACTAAAACTTCAGACTTTAATTATACTTATATGCCAGATGGAGATGTGGAATTTTTTGTGAAATCAGGTGGAATAAAAAGTAATTTAAGAAAGGTGTTTATTGTCGATCCTTTTAAATTTATTAAGTCTATAGAATTATATTTTTCTGATAGTACAAATAATATTTATGCTGTTCAAAATCTTGCGCTTTACGATTTCGATTTTAAAATTATTGGAAATGATGGGGAAGGATTTCCGGTAAAAGCTGAATTATTTATAAATGAAATCCCGCAAAATCAGTTTCGTGAAGTTTTGATAACAGAATCTGGAGAACTTTCTGTTTATGTAGAGTCCTATGGAAAAAAAAGTAATTTATTAAAAATCATTTCACGAAAGGATAAAGATTATCCGGTTGTAAGAATGCCGATTATATTTCATGTTCTTGAAAGTTCTAGTGAAATTGGTGTAGATCAAGTGAAAACAAAAATTCAACATCTTAATGATGCTTTTTCAAATAAATTTTCATCAATCGGGTTGTACAAGGAATATGAGGTTAAACGAAGTCCAAGTTCTGTACCTGTTAATATTGAATTTTATTTAGCAGAAACAGGTCCTAATGGTCAATCTTTAACCGAACCCGGGATTCATAGAATTTCCAAAAGAAATAAAGTTTCTTGGCCAATTACCTTAGAGGAAAATAAATTTTACTTTGAAGAGTTATGGGATCCAGCCAAATATATTAATGTATTTGTTTCAGAAATTAATGGAGCTGCTGCTGGTTTTGCTAATTTTCCTCCGCTTACTGGTGGTAGTTTAGTAGGTCTTCCAACATATAGTGAAGGTTACCAACTGAATTACCCTTATATGATGGTAATAGGAGAAGATGGGATAAAGCATCCTTGGGATGTGTATTTATTTGCGCATGAAATGGGGCATTTCCTTGGATTATTTCATTCAGAAAATCGAAATAATCCTGTTTGTAATCCTAATATTGATTATTGTTTAGATACACAGGATCCTATTTTTGGTTCAGAACCTTCAAGTGCGTTTGCTTTGGATTGTAGTGGAAAAAAAGTTCTACCTGTAGACTTTCTTTTTTTAGGTGGAATGAGAAACAGTTTCACCTTCGATCAGCGTGAACGAATGCGAAAAGTATTAGAGTTGAACCCTTTCTTGCCGTTGAATTTGGTAAATTCTAGAAAGGACTCATTTATTAAAGGACAATTAGATCATTCCATTTTACCAATTATGTGTATCCGCATCAATGCACGTACATTTGGCTACGGGAAAATCGTGGATACACGTATTGATCATTTTATAAATCCTTGAAGATTGATTATTGAGTTTGGAAATTGATCATTGAATTTGAAAATTGATTCCGCCATTTACTAGGTGAAAGTCGCCGGAAACTAGATTATGTTATGTAAAATTTAACTGTGCATTCAATTTTGACATAACGTCTTTCAATCATTATGAAAAAACTTATTAGCCTCGGTATTCTAATTTTTTTAATTGCTTCTTCGTGTCAAGAAATTGATGATGAAAGTACTACTATCCAAGAGGGCGATCCAATTTCCTTGGACTCAACCCAACCCACAGAATTTTCGATTTTCGAGATTGTCACCTTGGATTTGGGTGAGGGGACTTTTGCTGATGGTCAGCAGGAAGGCACTACGCTCGATGGAGTGAAAATCCCCCTGATCATCCAGGACAATACGCTGATTTTTATGGTGCCGAAGCTCAATCAGGGTGATTATAAGCTGATTTTCAAGGAAAATAACAAACCGGTAAACATTTCCTTTAAAGTAAACCCGCATGACTTAAAGGAATCACCGGAGACGATGTTGGCTAACTATAAACAAGAGTCCGAGGAACAATTAGCTGCATTGGAAAGATCTATGGAATTGCTTGAAGGAGTTTCGAAAGAGGAGTTGGAAAAAGATATTCATTCTCTTAAATCGTATGTTGAACAGCAGTTCTCGAAAGCAGCAGCTTTAAGCCCATCCGATCTAGCTGATATGGCTTTTTTTCTTCAAGCTAATGAGGCGGTATGGCGAAACCTTTCGAACACTCTTGTGGGGCTTCAAAATAGCTTTCCAGATGCTCGGATTTCTAACTCTAGTATTTTTAATGTAGAAGAAAACACTGAAAATACAGTCAGACAAATTGTAATTGCAATTGGAGCCAATAAGTTAGGAGCACTATTGTCTGCAGGCCTTGGCGTAGTCATAGGAGGTAAATTTGGTGGTCCTAGGGGAGCTGCTATTGGTGCCGGAATAGGTTTAGTGCTTTTTATTAAATACCACGAGCAGATAATGTTATTCATTATAGATAAGTTTGAGAAGGCTGTAAAGCTAGTCGAAGGTGAGGATATTAATTTAAATTTTAAGGCAAATTATATTTTCAAAAATGGGGAAACCAGTGAGCTGATGGTAACTAGAACCTATAGGAGCTTCTACAAGGAAGATTTAAACTCTAATATTCCCTTTCTTAAAGAATTTGGGGAGAAGTATAATTTGCTTTTTGGTGTTTGGAAAACGATAAAAGATGAATCCCCGATTGAATTAACCTATCAGCCCATCGACCTTTCAAAAATTGAAGGATTTACGACAGAGCTTCTTCAGGTACACAGCAATCACCTGTCTATCTCAGGAATCACCAACGATAAAGTAACAGGTTCAGCCACCAAAGAAAATGGAAAGCTGCTTCTGACCTTTAATACGGCAGAAACGGATGCGCAGGAGTTTGACTTCAATCTAATATATTCTCATGCCGCTTTTGGTCAACTCGAAAAGACCTTGGATGCAGCGGTGGTTAATGAGGGATGCAGTCTTACTTTGGAACTCAGGGATAAAAACAAGGTGACGGCCACTGCCACCGGTTATGGGCCATTTACATTTATTTATCCCGCAGGACAAAAGGAAGCGGATAAGACGACAGAGATTCTCGCTTCTACCTTTGGTGAGATGGTAGTGAAAATCAAAGATCAGAGCGGCTGCGAAAGCGAGGCGAAAATTGATATCCCTTGCACGCTCAAAATCGATGTGCTGAACACGGACAATACCTACACCATCGAAGCTTTGGACGGACTTCCTCCTTTCTCCTATACCTGGAGCAATGGTGCAACTGCTAAAACCCAAACCCTCCCTCCTGGAACACATGTGGTTACCGTATCAGATGCCTTGGGCTGTAAGATCGAACATACCATCGTAGAAGGCCCCGAATACGGCACCTTCACCGATCCCCGGGACGGGAATGTGTATAAAACCGTGAAAATCGGTAATCAAGTATGGTTTGCGGAGAACCTGCGCTATGCTGGTAATATCCCTCAAGTGGCATCTCAACAGGCCTGGGCAGCAATCTGGAATAGTGGAAACCCCACTGGTCAGCCTGCTTGGGCCTATTATAATAATGATCCCAGCTATAATGACACCTATGGTAAGCTGTACAATTGGTATTCGGTAAGGACGGGAACGCTCTGCCCTCCGGGCTGGCATATTCCCACCGATGCGGAATGGACCACTTTAACCAATTATCTAGGTGGACCTTTTGCAGCCGCAGGGAAGATGAAATCGGTCACGGGCTGGGATGCCCCAAACACGGGGGCAACTAATGAATCTGGTTTCACAGGTCTTCCAGGTGGGAACCGGGGTCCCTATGGAGCTTTCAACGCTCTGGGGTCTAGGGGATTCTGGTGGAGCTCTTCTCCAAATGGTTCTAGTACTGCTTGGAGTCGGGACTTGGAAGGAGCGGGTTTGAATATCGCCCTGACCCACTACAACTGGACACTTGGGTTATCCTGCCGCTGCCTCAGGGATTAATTTTATCTTTATTTTCTTAATCGATAAGTTTAAAATAAAAACAATATAGTCATGAAAAAATTGCTCTTCTTAATCCCATTTTTAATCATTATCCAGTCTTCTGGATGTGGTACAGAAGCTGTGTTATCGCCAATGACCGCAGGTTCTGCGATCTTGGCTCTAGATGCAGTTAATTCTTCAATCGATGATGCAACCTCTACAGTTGAATTTGCAGTCAACAAAACTATTAACAATTCAGCTGCACAAATAAAATCCATTATTTCGGATTTAAGGCATAATATATTGGAGACCGTTGGAGATATAGATTCTAAAATAACAGAACAGCAATTTCGAACTTTGGAGAATATACTTCTATTAGAAAGCGAATTTGAATCTGCTATTGTAAATGGCTTGGATGGGATTGAAAGAGTCTCTAATAATGCAGGTCAAATCATATCTGATTTGCCATTTACCAAGAACGAACCAAGAATAACTAGTGTTGACCTTCCATTTTTTATAGTGGATTGGTCTGAAAAGGTTGAAATAAAGCTTACTGGTTATAATTTGGATGATAAGGAGACAGGGTTAGTTATAAGTGAAAAATTAATTAATCCGACAATTCAATCTTCAACTGAGTTAACATTTTCAATTCCCAAAGCATCAATTATTGACTTTTATCTGGGGTTAGATGATAGCGAAAAACTTTCAGTTTTAAATTTTCCTACCACACTTAGCCTTGGATATAAAGATGGATTTTTTTGCTCAAGAAAAGTGAAGGAACTGCCGATTTCGGTAAAATTATTGCCTAGAAATCTTGGTAAGGTGGCTGTTGTATATCAGACAGATAAGCTGGTTGACAATATTGAGAGGGGATTTACATCTACTATTTGTCAAGTTACAACAGGATCGAGTTCGCCACGTAGAAGGTCCGAGGGAAATTCCTGTTCTGTTAATGCTCCAAGAAAATTTTTAGAAAGCTGTAATAATGAGGTTCAAGGGAGAATTTTAACAAATACAATAAAGATCAACGAAAGAGCAAATAGGTATGGGGGAGGTGCAAGCGTAGGATCTGTTGATGAAAGAGGTTTTGTCTTAAACGTTCAAGCAAAAAGCCAAAATAGACCCTACGGAGGTGGAGGATATTATGCTGCAGACGTTACTTTTGATGTAAGCTATCCTTGTAAAGTTAAAAAGGATGAGAAAACTGAATACTTAGATTTATTTGTAGGACAGGATGTAGTTTTTGATTTAGATCCAAACGATTCACCTTTATTTAAACGAGCTGAAATATCGTTTTTTGATGGATCGAGTTTGATATTTGATAACTCTATGCGGCAAATTGATTTTGTTAGTATATTTTCAAATGAGGCTAAAAACCAAGTAATAATCCGGCCATTGAATGTAATAAGATGATCATATTGTTTTTAACAACCACATAAATATGGCTGAATTCATTTGTTTTGGATATGTTCCTTTTGGGTATTATGTAAAAAATGTTAGGACTTGGAGCCTTTGTCCTGATGGTTATCAAATGGAGATTGAGAAAACTGGTGCAGAGGCAATCAGAACTTCAGGAACTCCATGAGTTCCTGAAGGGTATGTGATTGTTCAAATAGTTCAAAATCGAATTAGATATAAAGGGGCTTTATATGATATATATGTTTGCAGAAAAATAGGGCCAAATGAAATGACTATCTGTGATTGTCAGCCGATACCAGAAGGTTATGTTTTGGTAAGAGAGATTTCTTGGACCCCTTGTAGAGGTACTAGAAAATGCTTATTTGCGAAGGCTTTTAAAATTAAGAAATTGATATAAAGATCTTCTTCTCAATGATCAATTACCAATGATCAATAACCAATTTTCAAGTCTCAAAACCCTTGGTCATTGAACATTGTCCATTGAGTTTGAAAATTGAATATTGAATTTGATCATTGAACCTTGATTCCCCACTTCCCCAACAATCCCGGCAAGCCTTCCAAGTCAAATCTCGCTCCTTTGACCTTGTTGATCTCGGGATCGATTTGGTAGTGGATAGCTTCGCGGAAGTCGGCCTTTTCCAGATTACTTCGGTCGAAGACGGCTCCGCTAAGGTCTGAACCCTGAAAACTCGCTTCCTGAAGCTCGGCTTGGGAAAAGTCCACCTCGAGCAGGCGGCTGTGGGTGAAGCGGGATTTTTTTAGTTTGAGATTAAAGAAGTTGCAGTAGTCCAGCTGACAGTGGTCAAAGGTAAACTCCATCAAAAACGGATTGGCCGTGTTGAAATGTACCCCGAGTATTTTGCATCGCTCGAATCGGACTTTTTGAAAAGATACACCGGAAACCTTGGCATTGCTCAGGTCACAATCCTTGAAGGTGCAATTTTCGAAGCTTGATCCATGAAAGTTCAAATTGGAAAAGTTGCAAGCAGTAAACGTGCAAGAATCGTATTCTCCGATTTTAAATCCAGAAGGATTTAGGTTTTGGAAGGTATGGTCGGAGTGGTAGGTCATAATTGATTAGGAAGGTTTCGGTCTGTGAGGACACAGACCTAGGGTGAAGAAAAAAAAGCGATTTCGTTACAAACAGTCCAAAGTTCGATGTTCAAAGTTGTAAAATTCGGAACGCAGAACATTGAACTCTGAACAAATGAACGCTGAACCCTAGAGCCCTGCCAAATCCCATTTCCGAATTGTCTCCCTAATCAGTCCAGCTACCTTGGCATTGACTTTTTCGAAGTATTCTTTGGCCTGCTTTTCATCAAAATTGGGATAGCCCTGACCTTCCTGATACAAGCCGATGGAGGAGGGGAAAGGAACCGCCGACCAAGTATTGGGTTTGGGGTAGGCGGTGGCTTGATCGGCATTGTAGCGCTCCTCGTGAACGAGCGTGGGGTCAATGGCTTGGATATAAGCCGTTTCATTCAATCCTGCATGTCCGCCGTCTTCCTTAAATACTTCCAAGGTCACATCAGATGCAAAGGACCACCAGTTGATGACCAGTGTGCGGACACCCAATTCATTGGCAACTTCAGCGGCCACTCTCTGCAAAACGGCGGTTTGTCCTCCGCCGTGGCCATTGAGAATAATGATGTTTTTAAACTGGTTTTTGGCCAAGCCCTTCAAAATATCCCGAATAAAAGGGGCATACGCTTCCTCGGTAATTTGAAATGCTCCTGGATAAGCAGCCATACTGCCGGTAATTCCATAGTTCAGTGTGGGTGCGATCATCGCATTCAAATCTTCTGCGATAGCCTGTGCCATGGCAAAAGGAGCGGTATTGTCAGCCCCATTATTGATCACGCCATGAGGCTCGAGTGTGCCGGTCGGGAGGAGGACAGTATTGATTTTTTCCGGGACAAATACCGCAAACTCCATCCAGTTGATCCGATCCATTTCCCGGGTGGAAGGGGATTGGGCAAATGTTGAAGAAAGCCAAAAGAGAAAAAAAACAGTGAATAGGGTTTTCATTGGATTTTGAGTTTTGCCATGAATTTACCCGATTGCTGTCAAACTTCCTTAATCCGGTTCAAAAGCTGCAATATCTGATTTTAAGGCATTGATCTCATTTTCAGCCGTATTCCATCTTTTCCAAGCCCAAAACCCACCACCACCTCCAAGAAGAGTAAAAATAATCCCAGCACCTCCCAAAAGTCCGGCTATCAGGAATATCCCGGATACCAGCATCAGACCTAATTGCATCCACCATTTGATAAAGTATTTTCTCAACAAGTCTTCCCGATAAAATTCCTCCTCGGTACTGTGATTTTTCACTGCAAAATAATATCCGGTGGAGTCTCCGGATTTGATTCCCCAAAATACGGTCAGTTGATTTCCTTTTCTGGCTGCCAAATGAAAGTCCTGAAGTTGGAAGGATTTTTCCTTTCCTTCTTTGTTGATCAGGAAAAGTTGGTCATGAATGATCGTTCTTGAGGTGATTGTCACGGGTGCAGTGCCACCCGTACCCTGATAGGTAGCTCCTCCGCCACCGCCTCCCGATACCTTAGTCTCCATGTTTTTTCCGGATTCTTCCACGACTCCACTGAAAGAGTGTAGGTTAAAGGCGACTTGATGGGAAGGAGTGTACGTTTTCATGCGTGAGGTTTTAGGGAAAAGCTAATCGAGTCCCGTTGCCAATACAAGACCTACTTATTTTTTGCGCGCAAGCGGAGATTAAGCGTCGATTTTGCTTTATTTTTTGCATTTGGAAATCTTCGACCATGGTCTGGTTCCTCACAGACCGAGGTGGCTAGAAGTAAAATGGTTGATTTTGTTTTGTAGGAACCCGCCAGCGGATTAGCAGGCATAGGCAGAGGGGATTGGATTTGTTTGGTTCAGGGATGAGTTTGGTTTTCTAACCCATTACATGGATCGATTTTGAATTGGAATAGTTGATTTCGGTCTGTGAGGACACAGACCGAGGTGAGGGAGAGTATCCCATAATTTGGATTACAAAAACCGAAAACTTACACCCTTGTGATACTTTCGTGAGGTTTAGCTTGTACTTTTCCATTCTATTGACTTGACTATGAAGAAGATTTTGGTAGTAGAAGATGACCCAAACATCAATCAGCTTCTCCAGCTTCACCTTCAGGATGAAGGGTATGAAGTGGAGATTTGCGATCATGGGGGGAGAGGCTTCGAGCGTGCCAGTAAGCAGGATTTGGACTTGATTGTCCTCGATGTAATGCTTCCTGAAATGAATGGAATCCAGATTTGCCAGCGACTTCGGGCCTTGGAAATTTTCACCCCAATCCTGATGCTCACTGCGAAAACCGAAGAAATCGACAAAGTCATCGGCCTCGAATCCGGAGCAGATGATTACCTAACCAAGCCTTTTAAGATCCGGGAATTCCTTGCCCGGGTAAAAGCCATACTGAGAAGACAGGAACTACATCTTTTGGCACTGAAAAAGGAAAAGACCTGGATTAGCTACGGCAATCTGGAGATTGATATCGAAAAGAGGAAGGTGCAATTTGAGGGAAAAAGAGTGGAATTGACCCCAAAAGAATTTGACCTCCTCCATCTCATGGCCAAAAGTCCAGGGAGAAGCTATTCCCGGGCTCAGTTGCTGGAGCTGATTTGGGGATATGACTTTAGCGGATACGAGCATACGGTCAACGCTCATATCAACCGTCTTCGCTCCAAAATCGAATCTGACCCCAACAATCCCACCTATATTCTCACTACTTGGGGCGTAGGCTATCGCTTCAACGACGAACTCTAACCTGAATCTAGTATGAAAAGTCTTTATTGGAGAATATCCCTTTCCTTCATAATTGTATTGCTGCTGGTGGGGACTTCATATATTTTTATTACTGCCAAAAACGCCCAACGCTATTTTCAGGAGACCACCCAAAAGCTCAATGCTGAAGTTGCCTCCTATTTGATCAAAGAGGTGAATCCTTTTCAGGATGGGAAAGTGGATGAAGAAGCCTTGGGGATTATCATGCATTCCATGATGGCTGTCAATCCCGGCATTGAGGTCTACCTGCTCAATCCCGAGGGCGAAATTCTTTCCTATGTAGTTTTGGACCAATTGGTCAAGCTCAAATCCGTGGATATTAATCCTGTTCGCAAGTTTGTGGAGCAGGAGGGAAGCGAGTTTATTTTGGGGGATGATCCCCGAAATCCGGGCTCCACTTCTGTTTTTTCGGCAGCTCCTGTCTATGAAAATGACCGCTTGCTCGGCTATGTCTACATCACCTTGGAAAGCGAAAAGTTTGATGCCATCAGCGAAGACTTGTTGGGTTCCTATTGGCTGGGTTTGACTTTCAATTCGATCCTGATCACACTGATTGTTGGGCTTTTGATCGGATTGGTATTGATTGCTTGGCTGACGAGGCATTTGAAGAAAGTGGTGGTAGCCGTCGAAGAATTCAAAGAAGGCAATCTCCTCGCTCGGGTTCCCGAGTCCGACTCCCAATCTGACTTGGCCCTTTTGGGCAAAACCTTCAATTCCATGGCAGATACCATTTTGAAGAATATCGATGAGCTGAAGAATGTGGATTCGTTGCGTAGAGAGCTAATCGCCAATGTGTCCCACGACCTTCGCAATCCCCTAGCCATTATCAATGGCTATGTGGAGACTTTGCAGATCAGGGATGAGAAGCTGACCACTGAGGAGAAAAGAAAATACTACAAAATCATCCTCAATTCGGTGGATAAGCTCACCAAGCTGGTCACAGACCTGTTTGACTTGTCCAAGCTGGAATCCGGCCAAATGCAGGTAAGGAAGGAAAAGCTGAAAATCCAGGAATTGCTCTACGATTCCAGCCTGAAATATGAGTTATTGGCCAAAGCAAAGGACATCGAAATCTCCTCCACTATTTGCCCACAGCTTCCGCCGGTGCATGCAGACCTTTACCTCTTGGACCGGGTGATTCAAAACCTCTTAGACAATGCCGTGAAATACACACCCGAACACGGGGAGATTGAGCTGGAAGCTTGCGCTGTGCCGGGAGGTGTCAAAGTTCGGGTGAAAAACTCAGGAGAGGGAATTCCCAAGGAGGATTTGGAATCGATTTTTGATCGGTACTACAAGGTAGAAAAGGATTCCAAAGGCATCGAAGGTTCCGGACTTGGACTGGCCATCGTGAAGAAAATCCTGGAGATTCACGATGCCAAGATCGGAATCAGTTCTGACTCAAAGACCTATACCGAGTTTGAGTTTGTACTTCCTGTTTAAGGTTTCTTAGTGATTTAGGATTAATGTTTCTTTTCCTTGACTATCTGAAAAAATGAGGCATAAAAAAGGGGCTGTTTCAAAAGCTAAGTATATTTCCTTAAGTCTTAAATATTCTTCGAACATTCAAAAAGAAAATGACTGGTCATTCGCTTTGAGTAGTATCCTTGTCACCTTGAGCGGAGTCGAAAGGTCCTCGACTCCGCTCGGACTGACTAAATTTCCGGCCTTTAATAACAATCCGTCATAGGTAACAAAGTCGAAGGATCAAGCTGACAAAAAAACGATTTATTTAACGGCTTCTTTTTTTTGAACCAAATCTTATCTGAGAACTAGTTCAAAGGAGCGAATCCAAAGGGAATTCCAGCTGCTCCGCACCAGATGATTCCGTGGGTAAATTTGTCGTCAGGTTTGCCTGGAAGTGCGAAAAAATGCTCTCCAGCTTTTCCTACAATGGAAATCAACTGAAATGATCCTTGAGAATTAAGGTTCAAGGTTTGGCCTGTCGAAAGGTAGACGGTCACCGTACCTGTGCTGAACTTGGTGGTAAAGGTGTCTGACAGTCGGACAAAATACTTGTTTTGCTGATCCTTGACGATATCCACCATCCCCCGGGTATTGGTAGAGCTTTGAGCAGTAAGGTTGCCTCCTCTGATCACTTGAACAGTTCCGCTTACTTCCTGAGTATTGTCTGGAATCGAGGGGTCGTTGTCTCCTGAGGACTCACTTCCGCAGGAGATCAAAATGAAGGAAAGAAGCAATCCTGTAATTAAAGCGTAGGTTTTCATGGTATAGATAGTTTGTTGATAGTTTAGATTTAAAGGCTGTCCAAATTCCGAAAGAGAATCCGGCCCCGGCTGTAGTTGATTTTATTTTGTGACTTCAGACTGGATAGGACCATGGTTACGGTCTGTCTGCTGGTATCGGTGAGCATGGCTATCTCTTCATGGGTCAGGGGAAGCTTGAGGAGCGTTTCATCTCCAAACTTTTTCCCCAAGCGATACCCCAAATCTTTGATGACTTGGATGATCCGCTCCTCGGCGCCGATGTAGAGCATGCGTTCGAGTCGTTTCCGGGCAGAAAATATTTCCTCTTGGAGCGTTCTGAGAATCCGGTCAAGCTTGTGTGAAGGATCTTCCTCCCAGCTGATCATTTCTATCCAGGTATTGTCCTCCAGGGCATAGGCGGAGTAGGAGGATTTTTGACACCCTTCTTCTTCATAGAATTCTCCCAAAAACTCCCCCTGATTTTTGATAGAAAGCAATCTGGAGGTTCCTTTTTTTTGGTTCCGGACTGTCTTGACCAAACCGGATTTGATCAGGAAATACCCACCGAATAGTTCGTCTTGGATCAGGATGCGTTCCCCTTTTCCGAATTTCAGAAGAGAAGGAAACTGTTTGGGAAGGGTATGATGGCAAGAGTTATTCATTTGTTTTTCTTTTGGATTGATAAAAGACTCCCAGGGAAAAGGTGCCTGCCGAATAGAGGTTTTTCCTCGAAAAGAGGAAATCTGCATAATTCCGATAGTTGAGAGAAAGGTGGAAGTTTTTGTAGACCGGTACCGATGCACCAAAGCTGTAGCTGGTGAATTCGGTGCCGTCTCCCCGGACAAAATCCGTGACCACCCGCACATCATCCACGGAGGAAAGCCCTTGAAGTCGGCCATTGACCCAGACTTTGCCAGCAATCTGATAGCCTAATTCTACGCCTAGAGCAATCTGATCCGAAAAGCTGATGTCCTCGTACTGCGTCCGGTAGTTGTACGAACCGAAAATGCTTCCATAAAATGGTGCATTGGGCAGGGCAAAGGAAGTAGAGAGCGTAGTCCATACATTGAACTCCCCGTCACCGGAAGGAAGGTTGATCGATTCGAAGTCGTTTTGTGTACTTTGGGCAAAGTTGTTGGCTCTCCCGATGGGAATCTCAGGAGCTACAGAGATGGCCAAAGGCAGGTATTTCTTGAGAATGGCATGCTTGAATTCCAATCGCAAATCTCCCAGTCCATTCACCGTCTCAGTAGTGCTGAATCCATTCCACACCTGTAGAGGCAGATTGGCGATCAGCGTAAATCGGTCAGTCACTCCATATTCACCGTAGAAAACCAAGGAATTCTGGGTAAAAGCATTTGTGTTCAGCAGTTCCCCATCCAGCGTGTAATAATCCGATGAACTAAAACGATTGAAGCTCAACTGGTAAAAGCCTTCTCCCTTTTCCTTTGTCCAACCGCTTTGCCCATACGAAAGGGCAGAAATCAAGGTAAAACCTACTCCAATCCAAAAGGATCGGAATAGGCTGTTTTTTTGAATACTCATGGCTTAATTGAGTGGGGCAAAGCCAAATGGAACCCCGACCGAGCCGCACCAAAGGATCACATGGGTGTACTTGGCAGTAGAAGCGCCGGTAGGAATGGCAAAGAAGTTTTCGCCTGCATTGCGCACCGGACCCAGGGGAAGCAAGTTGGGATTTCCGTTGGCGGGGTCCGCCATAAATTCCATGGAAGTGGACAGGAAGACTGTGACCGTTCCAGTCGCCAAAGCCGTGTTAAATGCCCCGTCAAATCTCAGGAATTCCTTGCCTTGAGTATCGGTACCCAATCCGGCCATTCCTCTTGATCCAGCTCCGTTTTGATCGGTAAAACTTCCGGACCTGAGAATATTCAGTGCTCCGGTTGGGCGGGTGGGATCGATGACTACCGGGTCTTTTTCTTTGTCATCTGAGCAGGATACCAAGCCTAAAAAGGCGATGTAAAAGATAAACAGTACTTTTTTCATGGTTTTATCGGTTTTGATTTGAGTCAAAATTGCCCGAAGAGTATCACGAAAAAGTCACGGAAGTTTAAAGCTTTTTGATTGGGGGAAAAATGAATCAAAGCTTCAAGTAGAGGGTATCGAATCCCTGAACCTTGTTCTTGATCAAAGCAAGGCTGATCTTCAACTTTACCTCGGAGGCATCAGTGGACAGGTGATCAACAGGTCCGAAGTGACCCTTCCTTCCCAATCCGGTGCAATGAACCTGTCCAAAGACAAGACTTCAAAGATTCTAGTGGAGGACGAAATGTGATTATTCTCGATCGTAATCGAAAAATTATATGTTTATTTTCGGTTGCGATCGAGAGATTGCTCTTCTTGGGCTTTTTTTCTTATTTCGGCTTTCAGATTATCTGCACCTTGATCAGACCAATTCTTTTGGCTCAGATTTCAATTCCTTCAAAAAATTAGGGCAAAAGTCATAGCCATTTTCCCATGCGATTCCCCCTCCCGGCTCGATAAATACCTTTTCAAATTTGGATTGGTCCAATAGTTCCGCGGTAAAGCCCTTGCCTAAAAAAGGCCGGAGATTAACAGTTTTCTCTTCCCCATCTTTAAATCTTAACCATATATGATGGTCCTTTAAGGCTTGAATTTCTATTACTTCATTCATCTTTTTAGTCTAAAGGTTCAATTCGTTCAAGTGGTGCTGGAATCTGAGATTTTCTCCAATTTTCTAGAAGCCTATCCCGATGAAGAGATGCCCACTCCAATACCAAAACGTGAGCACGGTTTGGTAGATTCCCTGCTAATACTTCTAATGTTTTGATATCGTATTCGGCTTTCATACCCTGATATTCCGCATGGAAATGCGGAGGATTATGATCCTGAAAATACATTCGAATGATAATTCCGTAAAATCTCGATATTTCTGGCATTGCTATAAAGATACATTCTTGAGTGGAAATAAAGCTATCGCCTTTTTGATAAACTATTCAAATTCAGCTTTCTGACTTCATCCTCCTGATTTACACGCTGCCTACTGCGACTGCTTATTGACCGCTTTTCTCAGCATCCCAAATAGTTTTTTTCTTCCGTTTCTGAAAAGGAGGAGAAAAGTATACAAGGGTAATCTTTCGGTCAATGGTATAGATTTCCTTTTGCTGAGTGTTTTTTTAGATTATCGACTAAGAATTGATTTATGAAAACTAGACATTCATTTATGCATTAGTGCTGTTTATTAAAGTTTTAGTGATTTTTCGATTTTGCCCCTTGACTTACACACACACACACACCATATTTTAGTTTCAAAAAGAAGCTAAGTAAGGGTTGGCAGCCCACTAAAGTCGGGGATGTGCAAGCGAAAAACGACTTAAAAAATCCAAGAGTAGCCCCTTTGTCCGAATAGGGATCGGAAACAATTCAAACAATTTTAAACTTATTTTATCGTGAAAAAATCAATTTTAACTCTCGTAAGCGGTGTATTCTTGACCGCAAGTGTATTTTCCATTCAGCCTGCTTTTTCCTCTTCAGGGTCCTATGAAAAGGAATTCTGCGCGGTAAGTCAAGCTGAGAAGTGTAAGCAAAGTGGGAAAACTTGCCCAGGAAAAAAAGTTTGTTTTTGGAAAGATCTAGGTGAAATCGCTGGAACTGCGGGTAAGGTAGCCGGCGCGGTTGTAGCAGTAGTAACTATTGCCGAGAAACTTGATTAACAATTGTTAGGCTGCTTTGATAAGGCAGCCTTCCTTTTCCAACTTGAAAACAGAATGAAACGTAACCTTTCGCTTTTTTTGTTTCTAATCACGATTGCTTCGTGCGATCCGGTCCGGGACTCCACGTTTGTTCCGATCAATCATGCCAGTCAAGATGAGAAAACGTTGGTGTATTCTCATTCCAAAGTAATTGAGATTGATTCTATATCCCTTCCCTTTTATGATTATTTCCAGATCCTGGAAAAGGAGGGTAAGGATTGGCTTATTGGAATGAACAGACAAAATTTGTCCTTGGATTTTATCCCATTGGAAGATTCACTTTCTATCGGTCATCTTTTTTTTGAAGAGGATGGTCCGGGGTCGGTAAGTGCCGACTTGGATATTTTCCACTTTTTTACTGAGGACAGTATTATTACGATTCAGGATCGTAGTAGGAAAATTGATGTTTTGAATAGAAATGGAGCCTTGCAAAATACTATTCGGACCAATCTGAAGGATACACAAGGACTAGAGATGTACCCCGTTTCCTATTCCTACTTGGGACAATGGCCTCTTTTTTCAGACTCAGTTTGGATACTTCCGGTTTACCCTGACTTGGATGTGAAGTCCAAAATCTATTACAACCGAAATAAATTTGTGGTTTATGATCCGGTAAGGAATCAAGTCAAACATGAATTTGGGGCTTATCCGGATCGGTACAAGCAGGATAGGTACTTTGATATTCTAAGGGAACCAAGTCTTACTGCCGCAGCCAAGGGCTCTTTTTTGGTGACTTTTCCGGCAGACCCCGGTGTGTATGAATACCGGTTGGGTTCGGATACGGTACATTACCATCAGTATCCGGATTGGGAAAGATTCGAAAATGAAGGCATTGATCGGGATGCTGCCATGCAGGAGTTTGTCAATCATTACATCAGCACGGCGTGGCTTCAGCAGATGGTCTATGATCCTTACAGGAAGGTGTACTATCGCTTTGCCAAGGAAAAACAAGAACTCCGTAAGGCAGACGGAGAGAAAAAAACGGCCTACGATGCGGATTGGAAGGTGTTTGTTTTGGATAGTGACCTGAATCCCGTAGGGGAATATGCATTGGATGCGGTGAGGTTTAATCCGATGTTTTCATTTGTAAGTGAGGAAGGTTTAATCATTTATGATAATCAGCGTGATCATGAGGACCAAATGGTATTGGGTGTTTTTCGCCTTACGGATAAGTAGTTTAGCAGTCCTTTCCATTTTTTCGGTTTCTTGTGATCAAGACGGAATGGAATACTACCCCTATCAGGAGGAGTTTGAGGAGTATCTGAATAAACTCCAAGTGGAGGTGAAAACGAAGGAAGTGCTGCTTTTGCCTTTGGACAGCTGTGGACTTTGCGTGGATCAGATTTTGGAAGAATTGGCAGAAACGGGAAAAGTACTCACTGTGATTCTATCTGGAGGTGTAGTGCCCAAAGACCGACTGGCTAAAGTCAATCAACTATTGCCCAAAGAAAACCTTCAGATCATCGTGGATGAGCAGAACCTTTCCAACCGCTATGATTTGAACGCATTTAGTCCGATTAGTATTGATGTGTCACAAAAAGAGTATCGCTATGTATCACTTTCTCCGCAAAACTCTGCTCAGTTTATTTTGGATTAGTCAGTTTACTGTTTTTCATCTCTATGGACAGGAGACCAAGCCAGAGTTGGTCTATGCCTGTGAGAACTGCGTCCTGACCTCCTACCTTCCGATGGGAGATGAATACAAAGTGCTCATCTATGCGAGCAATGATAAGCCGATGAAGCGACAGATGTACCTACTGGACAAATCCAATTTGATCGTGGATGAGATGAAGGTTGATGCGGCGCAGTCTTTTGTGAAGGTGAATGACTCAATTTTCAGTCCCATTGATATTGGTGACGCCATTATGATTAAGGTAAAAGATGAAACATTGAATGTACTCGAGGCCTTTGAATTTTATAGACCCGGAAGGCATGGTATAAATACTGCCAATGTTTTTTTGAACCCTGATACTATGATAGGGACGGATTATGTAAAGAATGATGAGATGGTAGGAACTCAAATTTACCTGATTGATCGCCCGAAGAAGCGCTTCATAAATCCCAATGGGTACCATGAAGGGTATGATTACAAGAAAAATCCACCTTTTGACTATGGCTCACTATCTGAAGAAGATACCACTGTTATTTTTCAGCCTTATGGTAGCATGATCGGTAAGTCTGATGAGAGCTTATTTGATCATTATGCTTATAAAAATGGCGTTTCGTACGTTTGGGTATCGACCCATAAAACACTTCTTCGTCTGGAAAAAGATGGAAATATCCGGCGAAGCCGTGTAGCAATCTCCAATGACAACAAGGAGATGAAGATGTACTTTGACCATGTGATGGGTGAAGTATATTTTATCTCTTGGGAATCGGGACTGCCCGAAGGTGAGCGCACATATACACTCCATCAACTTACAGAAAGGGATGAGCTCCGTCCGCTGTTAAATCTTTACTTTTTTCCCATGGTGATCGACAATGGCTACCTCTACGAAGGGAGGAAAGGCAAAAAATCTTTTGAAGTCTATCGCTATCCGCTCAAGGGTCAAGTACCCGAGAAGGTGGTTCCGTTTGGGTTTGATGGTTTGGGACTTTTATGATTGTTTAAAATAGGAATATGGATATAAATAAGCTGAAAAAAGCCTTAGCTAGGGTTTCCGTTTTGACTTTAATTGGTTACATAATATCGGGTGTTCTTTTCAGGATTTCCCCTGAATTTAAATACGCTGAACATGCTCTCGGCCTCTTGATTGGATTTAATTTGGTTTTCATTACAATTCAGTTTAGGCGATCCTTAAGTCCGTCTTCCTTTTTTGAACTGAATAACAGTTTCAAATCGAAAATCATTATCCAGTACGTGTTAAATATTCTGATCTTTATTGTTTTTAATTTAAGGTTTTAAGCCTTAAGGTTTGTATAGGTTGCCTCGGAATTAGAGGCAACCTTCCTCACACCTCCATTCCATTAAATGGATTAAACCTTCTCCTTCCCACGCCCATGGCCACGGCCCGGCAGACGGTTTTGTCGCCGTATTTCACGTTCAGCTTGTCGAGGGCCTGATAGAGGTTGATCTGCTCTTGGCTGTCTTCGAAGAGTTTGATCTGGTAATTTCCATAGACCAGGCTGCTGAAGCGCACCCCGATCAGTCGGATAAGGAGACGGCGACTGTAGAGTTTTTTGAAAAGGGCTTTTACCACGGGCAATAGCGTATGGTCCGCCGAGGTGTAGGGGATGCGCTGCTGCATGGTATGCGTCTCAAAGTCCGAGTAGCGGATTTTCACGCTCACACAGGCGGTGAGTTGCCCTTTTTGCCGCAGCTTGGAGGCGAGCTGCTCGCACATGGCGATCATCGTGGCTTCGAGTAGCTTGATGTCGATGGTGTCCTCTTCGAAGGTGTTTTCGGAGGAGATCGACTTGGCCTCAGAGTAGGGGACCACTGGGGAGCGATCGATGCCGTTGGCCTTTTCCCAGATCATTTTACCGTTTTTCCCAAACGTAGCCTCCAAGAGCTGGGCAGGCATCTGCTGCAGGGTATGGACTTTTTTGACGCCCATGCTGTAGAGTGTTTGGGAGGTTTTTTCTCCGATCATGGGGATTTTTCGCACGGATAGGGGAGCGAGAAAGGGCTTTTCCTCGCCGATTGGTATTTGCTTCTCGTTGTTGGGCTTGGCCTCGCCGGTGGCGACTTTGGAGACGGTTTTGTTTTCCGATAGGCCCATGGAGATATTCAGTCCGCTCTCGCGGATGATGCGCTGCCGGAGTTCGTGGGCGAGCTTGAAGCAGCCAAAGAAGCGATCCATGCCTGTGAGGTCGATGTAAAACTCATCGATGGAGGACTTTTCGAAAAGCGGCACAGATTCCTTGATGATCTCTGTGACTTCGTGGGATTTTTGGCTGTATTTCTCAAAATCCCCCCGCACGATCACTGCCTCGGGACAGAGTTGCCTCGCGGTCCGCATGGGCATGGCCGAGTGCACGCCAAACTTGCGTGCCTCGTAGCTGCAGGAAGCCACGACTCCCCGGTCACTCGACCCTCCGATCAGGATAGGTTTACCAAGGAGCCGGCTGTCAAAAAGCCGCTCCACCGACACAAAAAACGTGTCCAAATCCATATGCACAATGCTTCGCTTCCCTTCCATGGCTTTTTGTTAATTTTATTGACATTTTAATGTTTATAATTTAATCAAAAAGGATAAATTTGAGTTAAGGAAGTGGCGGAAGATGTCATATCTGGAGGATATACGTGGAAATAGAGTAGAAATAAATCTCCCCACGGTCGATGAAATAGGGTTCTTGAAATACAATGGAAATACACTTCGTGAAATAGTACCTCGCTTCGCTTGATGAAATAAAATGGAAATACACTCCGCTGCGCTTCGTGAAATGGGTTTAGCGAAATACTATGGAAACAGGTCTCGCTGCGCTCGACGAAATAAAATGGAAATACAAGTTGTGAAATTCAGTAGAAATGATCTCGCTACGCTCGATGAAATACAGGAGATATCAAATTGATTATCAGATTTTTTTCTAAATGATTAAGTTATGGAACCCAAGAGGAATTTTATCCCGCTTTCGGATTTGGAAGTCTATCGATTAGCCAGGAAGCTTTCAGCGATAGCTTGGGAAATTTATCAGCGACTGACTTATCAGCAGCGTAAAGTATGGGGAGATCAGATGCTTGAGGCAGTGGATTCGGTAGGAGCAAATATTGCCGAGGGATATGCTAGATATCACTACTTAGAGAAAATCAGGTTCTATTATATATCCAGAGCTTCCTTATCCGAAGGAGTGGAGCATTGGATTGATTTGGGTTTTGAACGGGGTATTGTATCCGACGAAGAATACGAATCATTCAATCGGTTGAGACCTGATATTCAAGTCAAATTAAACAACATGATTAAATCTACTTATGCTGCTAAAAGCCAGACCAGAAGAGATGATTAACCTTATGTTTCACCTCGCTTGCGAGGTTTATTTTAAAGGTGTTTCTACCGTATTTTTTACCTCAAATTGGAAAGTAATCATGCTTTATCCCTCTATTTCGCCCCGCTTGCGGGGCTTATTTCAATCATATTTCCACAGTGTTTCAAATTCCTTATGATCATCAATTCTAACCTCAAATTCCTCCGAAAAAAGAAAGGCTTCACTCAGGAAACATTTTCTGAGGCTGTAGGAATCTCCCGCTCCAAACTGGCAGGCTATGAACTCAATATCAATCCTCCTTTGGATACGTTGGTGAAAATCTCCGATCAACTCGGCGTTTCTATCGATATCTTGCTTAGAGAGGATTTGACTTCTTACTCCGAATACAAACTCCGCGAGCTTCTGGAGACCGATCAGTTTCTCCGAGGGCGAAAGTTGCGGATTCTCTCTACTACGGTGGATGCTGAGGGTCGCGAACTGATCGAAGTGGTCTCCCAACGGGCCAAGGCCAGCTACTTGGCTGGATTTGCCGATCCGGAGTTTATCTCCGAATTGCCGAGATTCTCCTTGCCATTTCTACCAATGGACAAAAAACATCGGGTTTTCCAAGTGGATGGAGACTCCATGCTGCCGATTCCTGATGGAGCTTGGATTGTCTGCGAATATGTGGATGACTGGATGGCGATCAAAGATGGAGAACGCTACGTGATTGTCACCGAACAGGATGGGGTGACTTTCAAGATTGTTTACAACAAGATCAGCAGCGAGCAAAAATTACTGCTTTGCTCAGCCAATCCAATCTATGTTCCTTTCGAAGTGGAGGTAGAACAGATTCGGGAAGTGTGGAGGTACAGGTTGGCGATTTCGGGGCAATGACCAATTTTCAATGATCAATGATCAATGACCAATGACCAATGAGCAATGACCAATGAGCAATGTGCAATAAGCATTGGCCAATGGGCAAAGTCAAATGACCAATCATCGATGGAAACTGAATAATTTTCAATTCTTCAGTTTGGAGTCCATTTGACTCATGAATTTGTTCATTGAGTTTGAAAATTGATCATTCCTAGTTTTCCTCCAGCTCCACAATCACCTCAATCTCCACCGCAATATTATTGGGCAAAGCCGCTACTCCTACTGCAGATCGGGCATGCTTGCCTTTTTCCCCGAAGACTTCCACCATCAAGTCCGAGAAGCCATTGATGACCCGGGGATGACCCGTGAAGTCAGGTGCCGAATTGACCATGCCCAATACTTTCACAAACTGCTTGATGCGGCTCAGGTCTCCCGTGGCAGCTTTCAGTACGGCGATGATCTCCAGTCCGGTGAGCCTGGCAGCTTCGTAGCCCTGCTCGGGAGTCAGGTCAGCACCGACTTTGCCATATACATCCGGGCCATTTCCTGCCAAAAAAAGCAAATTTCCCACTTGTTTCCATTTCACATAGTTGGCCATGGGCTGACTGACTTCTGGGAGTTCCAGTCCCAGTGCTTTGAGTTTCTCCTCAGGAGTCTGGGCAAGCAGTGGAAATGATAAAAAGGCAAAAAAGAAGACGATTCCGGCTAGGGTTAGTGTTTTTGAGTTCATGGGATTAGAAATAGATCGAGGTCTAAAATAGGGTTTATTTTTTAATACACGGTTGCCTTAAAGTTTTTGCCCCCTTGTTGAAAAGCTAATTTTTATCAGTTTTTGCCCTGATTTATGGCAAAGGATTTTTCCCGAATGAAGTCCAACTTTAAGGAACGAACCAATCCCAACTAACCATGAAAACGCTAGTAGTTCCTTTCGATTTTTCAGTTTACTCGCTTGCAGCCCTGAAAACTGCTCAGAGAATCAGTACGAAGATGGATGCCCGAATCCTCTGCGTGACGGTGATTCCTTCGGAGGTGGACTGGGATTTGCTCAGCGAGGAGGCAAAAAATAAGTATCCTGATTTGGTTCAGGAGAGGCAGGAGGCGATCGATGTCCTTCCGGAATATATCCGAACCGTTGCACCCGCCAAGGCTTTGATCGAGCCGGTGGTGAAAATTGGCGTACCCCACGAGCAAATAGTCCGTGTAGCGGATAAAAACAAAGCGGACATGATTATCATCGGTGCCTATGGCAAAGGATATCAGGAAGGGAAATTTATCGGTTCAAATCTTCAGAAAGTGCTGAGAAATGCCAATTGCCCAGTTTTAGCCGTCAAGGAAGCTTTGGATGGGAATGCTTTCCGAAAAATTGCCTTTGCCACAGCTTTTGATGCTTCTTCCAAAGAAGCTTTCAGCCAATTCCTGCCTTTGGCAAAAGCATTCAAAAGTTCCGTACATCTTTTGCATGTGAACACGCCGGAGCATTTCACTAATTCTACCGATTCTGACCGGGAGATGGCGGAGTTTGCCAGAGGTCATGAGCAGTTTGTCATTCATCGGCATGTATTCAATCACCAAGATGCTGATGAGGGAATTGTGGCTTTTTGCGAAGATCAAGGAATCAATTTGGTAGTCTTGGTCTCTTCCAACCGAAAAGGCAGTTCTTCCTATGTGATCGGCACTACGGAGACAGTAATATTTAAATCTCCCGCGGGAGTGCTCAGCATTAAGGCTGGCTAGTAGCCATTCCCGTTTTCTTGAGTTTGGAAGTCCAGGACTTGGCTGATTGGGTGCTGCATATGTACGACTGCAGCACCTATGTTTTTTAATCCCTGAAATACCTGCTCTTCGATATGGATCAATGTGGAAATCTGAACCTCGGGTGATTTTTTTTCCATCTGTTCATAGACTTTTTCAGTGAGCTGTTTTTGCCACTTTTTCAGTCCGTGAAACTGTGCTTCGATCGCCTTGAGTGCATCTTCTTTTTCCAAGGCTTCATTCACTTGGCTAAAAATATGAGTCACTTTGGTCCTGACTTCCTTCAGTACAAATTCGGCTACAGGATCTTCCGAATTTTCCAATTCCTTCAAATTGTGGAGAATATCCTTGAAATTTTTGGCTGCATAGATCAGCAACCTTGTGGTCAAAGTATAGGACGCATAGAGGCTTGCCGACTCATCATCCTGTATTTTCTTTTGCAGCTGCAGGTTGAATCGGGTGATTTCTTCTTCGATTTCTTTCAGATGGGCATACTTCACATCAAGGTGCCTGGACTCCCGGATGAGCCTTGCCCAAATCGACTCCTTCTGTCCATCTGAACTTCTTGTGCCTTTGACGATGAGAAGGATAAAGTCCTGCACCTTTTCCCATAACTCCAGATTCTCTTTTCGCAGTGCCTCCAGTGCCACTTGGGGGATTTCCGGATCGGCTTTTTGGATGTATTTTGTGGGAGAGTTTTCCTCAGTTGCCTGGAAGTTTTTCATCAGCCATTTTTCCAGTTTGGGTAAAAACGGATAAAAAATCAGGATTCCTGTGGCATTAAAGAAGGTATTGAAAAAAACCAGTTGGATCAACTCCCCCGAATCCGGCAATAGGGACTGGATCAGGTGAATGCAGGGATTCACAAAGGGTAAAAAGATCAAGCTTGTGGTCAGATTGAAGACAATATGGCTGATTGCCAGTCGCTTTTTATCGGGCTTGCCTCTAAAAGCGCCCAAGCTGATGGTCACTGTGGTCCCGATATTGGCTCCGATGATTACCGCAGCACCTGCTTCAATCCCAATTACCCCGGCATGGATAGCACTGAGTAGAATCACCAAGGTAGCCGAACTGGACTGGATAAGCGCTGTAAGGATGATGCCTGTAAGGAGAAAGACCCAATTCCCATAATTAGCAAGTTGGGAAAAATCTACCCGCTCAGATAGATCCTCTATGGCTGTTTTCATCAAATCCAAACCAAAAAAGAGCATGCCAAAGCCCAAAACAATCAATCCCAAAAAGGATAGGATCGGTCTTTTGGAAAATGTCAGGTAAGTCAGTGTTCCGATACCAATAAAGGGGTAGGCAAATGCGGAAACCGATATTTTGAATCCCAGTAAGGCTACAATCCACGCGGTCATGGTGGTGCCGAGGTTTGCTCCTAAGATGACGGAAATCGCCGAGCCCAAATTGATCAATCCAGCGCCCAGAAAGGCCAAAACCATCAAGGTCACCAAGGAGCTGCTCTGCAAAATCGCAGTGGTAACTGTTCCAGCTATGATTCCTTTCCAGGGTTTGTTGGTAAAGCCTTGAAGGAATCTTCGGAAAGTAGGCCCGGCCATTTCCCGAAACCCATGCTCCATCTGAGACATGCCCAGAAGAAAAAGGGCAAGTCCGGCCAGAAACAGCCAGAAATCTGCAGATTGACTTTCCATAGTTATTTGCTTCTTCTCCTTCCTTGCTATAGAAGAGGAGGCAATTGATTACCAGAATCGGAATCTCTTCTCGTAAATTCTGTCACGGAAGATCCAGTTATCCCAAATATCTCTTGACAGGAATATTTCCACTCCCACATTTAGGGTCATGTATCCATCGTATCGATGAGTAAGACCCGAGCCTCTTCGGATTCTTCCGCGATTATTCAGGATTGCCTGCACATCCGGCTCCCCATTGTCCAGCATAAATTGGGGATTGCGAATAGCTAGCCTCAGTCTGTCCGGATTTTCACCGGTGACGTAGTCATTGACTAGGTCCAAGTAGAATTCACTCACGTTGTAGGCAGAAATGTCGTCCATATAATCAGTCAAGGTAAACCGGTAATTACCTTCTACTTTAAGATCCATGTAGACATTGAGTTTGTATTTGAATCCGAGCCCCATGGGGAAAACTATGATATATTTTTCGTAGGGATTGTTTTCGAGTTGCAAGGGTCTCAAATCCACCCAAGTTCCATTAAGTTCAGCCTGTGGATTGTTCGTAGACATTCCTACACCAAAGAAAATATAGGGGTTCCAGAGGTGCCTGGTGATGTTGTTCAGCTTGATTGGGTGCCAGTAATATTCTACAATACCGGCTACTTCCCAATTGGTGGCTCTGAAATGAAGGTTTCTTGGAAATCGAAATGCTCTGGGATCGGAAGGAGGGTCGGATCCAGACATTTTGTAATAGGTAAATTCTCCCCGAGCCTTGAGATGGGTTCCGAAAATATAATTTATTGAAAAGCTTGCATTCCAGTCTGGTTGCACGCCTTCGTTGTACTTCCAAAAGGAGTATAGCTCCCCGAAATACTGTGTAGGACCAATACCGGCTGAAATTGACCATGGTTCTTCAAAGCGGTATCGATAAAAACTTTGTGAATAAGCAGTGCTTATTCCCAATGCCAAGAAAAAAACAAATAGAAACTTTTTCATGCTAAGCCCTTACCCCATCCGCTTGTTCCGGGAAAGATCAGGAAAAATAGATTAATTATCCAATTTTTCAAATCCAGACCTAAGGTGAAGATCTCTTTGAGGATAAGGTATTTCGACTTTTTCCTCCCCAAACCTTTTGAAAATCTCGTAATAAAGCTGGCTCTTCAGCACCAAGGGTTTGTTTACATATTCGGATGTCCATACTCGGAGGTTGAAATTCAAGCTGCTGTCTCCGTAGCTTTCAAAAAGAACATCCGTCTCGGGATATTTTAACACACCAGGGTTAGATGCGGCAATCTCCAAAAGGATTTTCTTTACTTTTTCAGGGTTTTCTTTGTAGGAAACACCTACTGGATAATTAAATCTCACTCTGCGCTCATTGTGCGACCAATTGATTACCTGACTGTCGATAAACTGGCTGTTAGGCACAATTATACTTATATTATCATTGGTCAGAATGGTGGTGGACCTTCCTGAAATGGATATCACATCCCCATTGACATCTCCGACTTCGATGCGGTCCCCGACCTTAATCGGCTGCTCCAGAAGGATAATCAAGCCGGAGATGAAGTTGTTGGTGATGTTTTGCAAACCAAAACCAATACCTACACCGATTGCCCCTGCCAAAACTCCAAATGCGCTCAAATCAATCCCATTGGTCTGGAGTATGGAAAAAATCCCCGCTAAGATGATGACATATTTGACGATGGTTCCTATGGATTCCTTGGTGCCAACTTCGATTTCTCTTTTGTGCAGGATTTTTTTGACAATGAGTTTTCTTATCCATTCTGCGCCAACAAAAAGCACAGTAAATGAAACGATCAAAGTCAGAATTAACCCGATGGTCAATTTAGTCTCTCCTAGACTGAAAATATTCTGATTGATTATGTTCTCCAACCATTGCCAAAAGTCCTGCGTCTGATCCATGTATTTTCGCTAAGTAAAGGGGAATAAACTTTAATTTAGTTGGGTAAAACTATCCAAACTTTGGGCAATAAACCAGAATTCTTTTTCTAGGCTGGTAAATGCAAAATATTGTTTTGAAATGGCTTAGGTAACCTCGGTGATTTAAAATAATTGTCTGAATTCTTGTAATTTTGGCCTATGAGTAAGCAAAGAGAAGAATTAGAGCACCGACTTAAGCTAAGGAATATTAAGCTCTCCGACTATGAAGATATCCGGGAAATCATGGTTTCTATCTATCGAAATCAAGGAGGTGCCTGGACCAAACAAGAGCTCAAAAACCAAATCAAGGCCTTTCCTGAGGGGCAAATTTGTATTGAGGATAACGGCAAAGTCATCGCTGCCGCATTGAGTATTATCGTGGACTACGCCAAGTTTGGGGATAATCATACCTACGATCAGATTACTGGTTTTGGAAAATTTGACACCCACGATGATGAAGGGGATACTTTGTATGGTACGGACGTTTTTGTGCATTCTGACTACCGAGGAATGCGACTGGGAAGACGACTCTACGATGCCCGAAAGGAGCTCTGTGAAAACCTAAACCTCAGATCCATCATCGCAGGAGGGCGTATTCCCGGATACTCGAAATATGCCGATGAAATGACTCCAAGGAAATACATTGATTTGGTAAAAAACCGAGAGATTTTTGACCCTGTACTTTCTTTTCAGCTGGCCAATGAATTTCACGTCCGAAAAGTAATCACCAAATATCTTCCTGAGGACACGGACTCTCGAGCCTATGCTACTTTGCTCGAATGGATCAATATCTATTATGAAAAGGAGGAAAAACTCATTGGAAACAAGAAATCTATCGTGCGCCTTGGACTCGTGCAGTGGAAAATGAGAAGGTTTTCCAATGTGGACGATCTGATGCAGCAGGTGGAGTTCTTTGTAGACACCGTTTCTGGATACAAATCTGATTTTTGTCTATTGCCGGAGTTCTTCAATGCTCCGATGTTGGCCGAATTCAACGACATGGATGCTTCCGAAGCTATCCGGAATCTCGCGGATTACACGGATGAGATTGTGTCCAGAATGAGTGATTTGGCGGTTTCTTACAATGTGAACATCATCGCAGGCTCCATGCCGGAATATGATGGCAAAAAGCTTCGCAATGTGAGCTACCTCTGCCGGAGAGACGGGACTCAGGATAAGCAATACAAACTGCATATCACTCCGGATGAAGCTGCCTATTGGGGTCTTCAGGGAGGAAATGGAATTAATGTATTTGATACTGATGCAGGTCGAATCGGAATTTTGATCTGCTATGATGTGGAATTCCCCGAGTTGGGAAGAATCCTCGCCGAGCAAGAGATGGATATTCTCTTTGTTCCTTTCTGGACAGACACCAAAAATGCTTTCCTAAGGGTAAATACCTGTGCAAAAGCACGGGCCATCGAGAATGAGTGTTATGTGGCTATCACCGGCTCGGTTGGTAACCTTCCCAAAGTAGAAAATATGGATATTCAATATTCCCAATCTGCGATTTTCTCTCCTTCGGATTTCTCTTTTCCTCATGATGCCATAGTCGCTCAGGCTTCTGAAAATGCTGAAACCACTATTGTGGCTGACGTAGACTTGGATTTGTTGACTAAGCAAAGAAAGGCAGGAAGTGTACGGAATCTAGAGCAGCGCAGATTGGACCTTTATTCAATTCAATGGAAACAGAAAAAATAATTCAGGCTTACTTCGCTCATATCCCTGAGTCGGTATGGGAAAAAGCCTATCCGATCAAGGTGCTGATCACCGATGTGGATGGAGTGCTCACCGATGGGGGCATTATCTACGATGACTTTGGTACGGAATACAAAAAGTACAATGTTAAGGATGGACTGATCGTACAGCATCTTCGCAAATCCAAGATTCTTGTCGGGGCAATAACTGGCAGACAGTCTCAAGTGGTAGAAAATCGATGCGAGGAGCTTCGATTTGATTTTCATTACCATGGTGTAAAAGACAAAGCAAAAAAGCTCCGAGAAATTCTGGAAACAATGGAAATTGAGCTCAAAGAAGTGGCTTACATTGGAGATGATCTGATTGATTTGCCTATTTTGACTCAAGTTGGCTTTTCCATAGCACCCCAAGATGCCCTGCCCTATGTTAAGGAGGCGGTGGATTATGTGTCTCCTCTTGGAGGAGGCAAAGGGGTCTTCAGAGAAGTTGGAGATATTCTCCTCCATACCCGCGGTCAATTGGCTCCATTAATTGAAACTTTATCCCAACAGGACTCATGAAAAGAAATACACAACCCATGCATATCCGAGAAGGAGTCGTATTAGGCTCTGACAAACCTGTGCTTTTTGCCGGTCCATGTGCGGTGGAGAGTTTGGATATTTGTCTGGAAATCGGAAGTAAAGTGAAAGACTGGGCTGAGGAGAATGGTTTTTCTTATGTTTTTAAAGCTTCCTTTGACAAAGCCAATCGCACCTCTTCGGGCTCGTTTAGAAGTATTGGAATGGACAAGTCTCTTGAAGTTCTTCAGCGGGTAGGAAAGGAGTTGGATGTGCCTTTGGTGACGGATATCCATGAATCCTACCAGGCAGCTGAAGTAGCCGAGGTGGTGGATGTTTTGCAAATTCCTGCCTTTTTATGCCGACAGACCGATCTTTTGCTTGCTGCCGGAAACACAGGAAAAGCAGTGAAAATCAAACGAGGCCAATTTATGGCGCCGGAAGACATGCAGTTTGCAGTGAAAAAAGTAAGATCCACGGGCAATGAAAATGTCTGCCTAACAGAGCGGGGTTTTTCTCTGGGATATCACAATTTGGTGGTGGATATGAGAGGCCTGCCGATTATGAGACAATTTGCCCCGGTGGTTTTCGACATCACGCATTCGGTTCAGCAGCCCGGAGGGCAGGGAGGAAGCAGTGGAGGTCAGCGGGAGTTTGCGCCATTTCTTGCCCGGGCAGCGGCAGCGACTGGGATTGATGGATTTTTTATAGAGACTCACCCTGAGCCTGCCAAAGCACTTAGTGATGGACCTAATCTAATTCCGCTTCATAGAATGGGCGACTTCCTAAAGATGCTCAAGGAATCCTGGGAGCTGGGAAGAAAGTATCAGGATTTTTCCATTGAATAATTAAGAAGAATGAAAAACCCAGTCCTCACTCTTTTATTTTCGTTTTTAGCTTCTTCAGTTCTGGCCTTGCAGGAACCTGCCGTATCCACAAAAGATCAAATTCGATCGATTTTGGAATATGAAACACCCGGAGATCAGCTGCTCATTTCCGGCAGAGAGCTAAAAACCAGTTCTCTGATTCACTCCTTTTATGTGGACAGAAATTTTGAGGAGGTTTGGACCCAAAACGGGGTGCTTTTGGAATTGGCCTACGAAATGAGGCATGAAATCAAAGAATCCAAGTATGATGGACTGGATCCGGAGGATTATGAGTTGAACTGGATCGAGGCCTATTTTAAGACTTTTGAAACAAATAAAGAGTCTAAAAAGACCAACGAACCTGGAGATTTGGCAGCTCTTGATTTGCTTTTGACCAATGCTTTTTTCCAGCTTTCTGAGGACTTGGAAGTCGGGAAGATTGACCCTTCACAATTAAAAGGAGAATGGGAGATTGAAAGAAAGGGAAGTCGGGTTGATCATTTTGCTTTGTTGAAAAAAGCGGTTGATGAAAATGAAATCCGAAGAAATCTTCAGGCTCTTTATCCTAAGTTCACGATATACAAAAAGAGTAGAGAAGTAATCCGGTCCCTTGAGCAAAAATCCAAAGAAGACTCGCTCGATTGGAAAACCTTGAAATTGGATAAATCCATCAAAGTGGGAGATGCGCATTCTTCTATCCCTTATTTGAGGCAGAGGTTGCAATTTTGGGGATATCTGGATTCAGACCCGCCTATTGATCCCAAAACTTACGATTCCTTGATGTTTGATGGTGTGGTTCGTTTTCAGGAAAAACACGGAATGGAGCCAGACGGGATTATCGGCAAAAATACCGTGATCGCCCTCAATGCATCTCCTTCTGCCCTAATTGATAAGGCAAGGGTAAATATGGAAAGGCTGCGTTGGCTACCGGATACGGTTCAAAATATCGAGCTGATCGTGGTCAATATTGCCAATTTTCAGTTGGACTATATGAATAATCTGGATACGCTCTTCTCTACACGGGTGATCGTGGGGAAGCGATATCATGAATCTCCCATTTTCAGGGCCGAAATGAGTTATATAGTATTCAGCCCCTATTGGAATATTCCTTATTCCATCACCAAGAATGAAATTATTCCTGCGGTAAGAAAAAATTCAAATTACCTCCAAAACAAAAACATGGAGGTGATCACCACTACGGGAAAATCAGTAAATCCGAGTTCGATCGATTGGTCTTCCAAATCCTTTCCTTATCTCATCCGCCAAAAGCCCGGTGGAAGCAATTCTTTGGGATTGGTGAAATTTATGTTTCCCAACTCCTACAGTGTATACATTCACGATACTCCGGCTCGCTCCTTATTTGAAAGGGAAGACCGGGCTATGAGTCATGGTTGTATCCGACTTCAGAATCCAGCCGCTTTTGCCCAGCTTTTGCTGAGAGATGATCCTTCTTGGACTCCAGAAAAAATCGATGCGGCAATGCATCGGGACAGGGAGCAGATTGTGAATCTTCCAAGGAAAATTCCAGTGGTCTTACTTTACCTTACGTTTTGGGCTGATTCCAAAGGACAGCCACATTTCCGACAGGATATTTATAATCGGGATGCAGAGGTGTTGGCTCTGCTCAAAAAATAGATCAGTCCTGAATGTATTCTGATTGGCTAAGATAGTCCTCCTGATCTGCGAAAATAAAGAGGAGAGATCCATCTTTGATCAGGTCAATTACTTCCTTGGAAAGTTCCGAAGGCACAGCAGGGCATCCCAGGCTTCTGCCAAGCCGGCCTGACATTTTGGCGACTTCTTCTCGGGCGTAGTCGGCTCCATGGATGACAATGGCACGATTTCTCGCTTGATCATTTACCCCTTTTTCCAAGCCATCCAGTCTCAAAGAATAACCATGTTTGCCAAAGTACGTTTCTCCGGTTTTGTAAAAGCCAAGGCTGCTTTGGTAGGACTCTGGCCGGTTGGAGAATTTCTCAGCCATCAGCATTCCTGAGTTTCTTCCATGAGCCACCACCGTATTGAGTAAGATTTTTTCCTTAGCAAGGTCAATAACCCAAAGTCTTTTTTCAGTAGAAGGAAGCGAAAAGTCTATAAGGGTTAAAACCTGCTTTTCCAATGTGTTTTCCAGGTTTTCGTATCCATCCAAAGCAAAATCCAAGGCTTCCACTGAAGGAATGTTCTCATAGTTGTCATATAAATGATCCCAAATGATTTCGCTTTTGCTTTTTTCCTCAAAGGAATTGGGGATAGGTGAGGGGGGTATGGGTGGGGTAGTGGTGAAAATCCAGATAAGAGGCAACAGAATTCCCTGGAAGGCGGACATAAGATTTGTTTTTGGGGTGATAGCTTAAAGGTAAGTCATTGCCCAGAAAATCAAATACTTTGCCAGAATATTAGCCAAGTTCATTTTGTCAGTACATTCCCAAAAGGGAACCAATTTCAAGACACTTGCCGTTTTAGCTTTGGTGTAGGAAAAAGTTGAGCTTGGCTCTGGAAGTTTATATCTCTACTTTTGCCTTCCAGAAAAAAATAATCCTTTGATATGCAGGTAATTGCTGATGTTGTTTAATAAAAAATTAAAATCGTTAAACAAAAATTGGAATTGCCCTGTTTTTACCTTCAATGAAAGTATCCGTATTCCGAAAAGAGCATTTCAACGCTGCGCACAGACTCTACAATCCATCTTGGACAGATGAGAAAAATCAGCAGGTTTTCGGCAAATGCAATAATCCCAATTTTCATGGACACAACTATGATTTAATAGTTCAGCTGAAAGGGGAAATCGATCCTGAAACCGGCTACGTATATGACATGAAGGTGCTCAGCGATCTAATCAAAGAGCATGTATTAAATAAATTTGACCACAAAAACTTAAACCTGGATACCGATGAATTCAGAAATCTCAATCCATCTGCTGAAAACATTGCAGTGGTTATTTGGAATATTTTGAGGGAAAAAATTGATCGGCGATTCGAACTAATCATTCGACTTTATGAAACAGAAAGAAACTTTGTTGAATACGATGGGAATTGATATTGCCCGCGCTTCCTTTGAGGAAATTGGTGAAGAGCATGTAGGAACTTCTTTTGAGACACCATTGAGAGAAGATGCTTTCGAAATGGACGATGATCTCAAGGTAGAATTGATCGAAAAGCATTTTCGGGAAATCATGAACATCATGGGGCTGGATTTGACAGACGACAGTCTGAAAGGTACGCCGCACCGAGTCGCCAAAATGTATGTGAAGGAGGTCTTTTCCGGCCTTAATCCGAAAAACAAACCGGCAGCCAAGCTTTTTGAAAACAAGTACAAGTACAATGAGATGCTGGTGGAGAAAGATATCACCTTCCACTCTCACTGTGAACATCATTTTGTGCCGATTTATGGGAAAGCTCACGTGGCCTACATATCCAATGGAAGCGTGATCGGATTATCCAAGATCAACCGAATTGTGCAGTACTTTTCCAAGAGACCTCAGGTTCAGGAAAGGCTGACCATGCAAATCGGAAATGAATTAGTTGAGGTGTTGGGCACACAGGACGTAGCGGTGATTATGGATGCTTATCATATGTGCGTCAGTAGCCGTGGAGTCAATGATACCAACAGTTCCACAGTGACTTCTTTCTTTTCCGGTAAATTCAAACACGATGAACAAAGCCGCAATGAATTCTTAAAGTATATCGCTTTAGAGAAGTAAATTGAAGAGCAAACTAGACCAACAGGAAGCCGGGCATAAAATCCCGGCTTTTTTTGTTAGTAATGCAAACAAAAGCCCTTTTTATTGATTTTATGATAAAACAAAAAACGAAATGAAGGATAAAAATATAGTAGTGATCGGAGGGAATTCTGGGATAGGAAAAGCAGTGGCTGCAGCTCTCAGTGAGCAGGGCGCAAATCTGTTTCTATACTCAAAAAGCGGAGAAGGCACTACGGCATTGGACATCGGCAGGGACTTTTCAGAGATCCCAGGATTACCTGAGAAAGTAGACGGAGTGGTCTATTGTCCAGGGACAATTAACTTAAAACCATTCCATCGAATATCGATAGAAGACTTCAAGAAAGAAATGGAAATCAATTTTTTCGGAGCGGTTAGAGTATTGCAGGCTTGCATGAAGGGCTTGAAAAAGTCGGATTCACCATCGGTGGTTTTGTACAGCACAGTAGCCGTACAGACAGGAATGGGCTTCCATGCCGGTATTTCTTCCGCAAAAGGCGCGGTAGAAGGATTGACGAGATCTTTGGCGGCGGAGTGGGCACCCTCTAAAATCAGAGTCAATGCCATTGCTCCATCTCTTACAGAAACTCCTTTGGCTTCAGCCTTGCTTTCCACTCCGGAGAAAAAAGAAGCATCAGATAAGCGCCATCCATTGGGCAGGATCGGGACTCCCGAGGACATCGCTTCCGCTACGGTGTTCTTACTGTCACCTCAGTCTTCTTGGATGACAGGTCAAATCCTGCATATCGATGGAGGAATGTCCAATTTGAAATAATCTTTAAACAATTTTACCCTGAAAATTGTCTCATTATCGGGTACGGTCCCGAGAAGAACGAGCTGTGAATATGAAGACACCACCTGAATCATTCCTATTGTTTAAGGAAGAATTGAGGAAGGCCCAATTGGAGAAAGAGAGGCTAAAGCAAGAGTATGAAATGAGGCTGGCAGAAGTCAATAAAGAACTTTGCCGTCTCAAAGAACAGATCCAGTCCCAGCAAGATATGATGCGGACCACCTTAGCCTATGCCTCAAATTTGGAGAATCGTCTCTCGGAATTCCAAGATGAGGTCAAAATTTCCCAATCTCAGCCTAGAAAAACTGTGTTTTAACCAAATCCCTCAACCAAAGCCATGAATCCAACTCTAAACCTTTCCGAAATTCAGAACTTCGAGATAGCCTTTGAGGAACGCTACGCGAGGGTATCGGTCAGCGCTGAAAAGAAAATTGTCATCTGTGAGCTCCTGGCTGATTATATCCCAATCGAAGATTTTCAGTCCATTTTCCTTCAAATCGGTGAAATCGTCAAAGCCGGAAATTTCGAAAAGTTCATTTTTGACAAAAGATCCCTTCGGGCCTTTCACCAGCCTACCATGGAGTGGTACTTTATCCATTGGAAAAAAGACATGCTGGAATTTGGCCTAAAAACTCACCGAAAAATCCTTCCAGCTGAAAAATGGTTTGAAAAAATGGTGCAAATAGCTAAAGACCAGATTCTGCAAAACTATCCGGATAACATCATCGATCAGCTGGATATCAAGTATTGCGACAGCATAGAAGAGGCTATTGTCAAATGACCCGATATTTTTCCACTGAAGCAATTATGGATTTGGATTCCTTTTACAGAAGGAATCTGATCAATTGCCTCTCGGGGTACAAAAGCTTAAATCTCATCGGAACAAAAAATGAAAAGGGAGTGACTAACGTAGCACCCTTTTCTCAGGTATTTCATATCGGTGCAGCCCCGCCCTTGTTGGGCATACTTTTTAGACCACACACAGTCAAGCGCGATACCCTTGAAAATATCTTGGCTTCTAAATGCTTCACTTTAAATCATGTCACCCCGTCTTTTTACCAAAAAGCGCACTGGACAGCCGCCAACTGGGAAGGAAGTGAGTTTGAAGGAACGGGATTGATGGAGGAATATAAAAAAGGGTTTGATGCGCCCTATGTTCAGGGAAGTCCCGTGCAGTTGGGCTGTACCTTAGTGGAAACCCAGACTCTTAAAGTCAATCAGACTGTTTTGCTGATCGGGAGTATAGATCATGTCTATGTGGAGGAAAAAGGGCTTCGCAAAGATGGATCATTGGACCTGAATGTGCTTGATACCGTTACGGTAACTGGGTTGGATGAGTACCATATCGGCGAAAAATTAGGTAGGTTGACTTTTCCAAAGCCTCAAGAAAAGCCTGTTGAATTCTGAATTTTATCCGGTCTAGTCTGGGGTTGAATTTAGATTCCCAATTTTTCCGTAATATGTGTATCCTCATTTTTGCACTTAGCCAAAGGATTTAAAGGTTTGCTGCTAGATTTTGGCAAATTTCCCCTTCTAAAGGGGGCTAGGAGGATTTAATTCTTTGAAATAAGTTCAAATTCCTAAATACGTGTAGCGTCCCGAATAGTCATATTCCGTAAAATCCAAAATCCGAAATCAAACAATTGAAATTGCAACTTCTAGAACTCACCGATTCCGGGCTTTTTTGTCCTCCTGCAAACGTTTTTATCGACCCTTGGAGGCCTGTAGATCGGGCAGTCATCACCCATGCACATTCGGATCATGCCCGATGGGGGATGAAGCATTACTTGGCTCACCGCGATTCGGCAGAGGTGATGAAGCTTCGTCTCGGAGCTGAAATCAGTCTTCATACGCTGGATTATCGAGAGCAGCTCGACATTAACGGTTTGAAAATCAGTCTTCATCCTGCTGGGCATATTCCGGGTTCGGCCCAGGTCAGACTGGAATATCAGGGAAAAGTCGCTGTGGTCAGCGGTGACTACAAAGTCGAAAATGACGGACTTTCTACCCCATTCGAACCTGTCAGATGCCACGAGTTTGTTTCCGAGTGTACTTTTGGGCTACCGATTTACAAATGGGAATCTCAGGCAGAAATCTTCACTCAGATCAACTCTTGGTGGAAAGAAAATGCCTCTGAAGGTCGAAATTCGGTGCTTTTTGCCTACTCTTTGGGCAAAGCCCAGCGCATCCTTCAGAATCTCAATCGGGAAATCGGTGAAGTTTTCGTACACGGTGCAATTTGGAATACTAACCAAGCCCTAATTGCCAATGGGGTTCCGCTCTGGGATGTACCTAAAGTGACTCAGGATATCCCCAAGAATCGATTCAAGGGAGCTTTGATTATTGCTCCTCCCTCAGCTATGAGCACTCCGTGGATGCGGAAGTTTTCTCCATACCGCACGGGAATCTGCTCCGGTTGGATGGCTGTACGGGGTACACGAAGGAGGAGAGCAGCAGATCGGGGATTTGTGCTTTCGGACCATGCGGATTGGGAGGGCTTGATTTCTGCTATTTCAGCTACCGGGGCGGAAAAAGTCTATCTTACGCATGGCAGCACGGCTTCCTTTGGGCGTTTTCTTCAGGGAGAAAAAGGCATCGATGCGGTTGAGCTTCAGACACTTTTTGGGGCAGAGGAAGTGGAATAGAGTAGAGTAGAGTAGAGTGTCCGGTGCTGGATGTCAGATGACCGATGTTGGGATTATTTGGAAAGATTCCCGGATCTGTGTCAGCGCTCCTTTTAGGGCGGTACAAGTGATAGAAGAAGGGAAATGTGGGAAGGATTGGAAAATTGAAAGATTTCAAAATTGGAAAATTGAGGGTCTAAGCAATAACTTCCAGCTTTCTATACTAAATCAATCACTATGTCCAACTTCTTGACGTTCATTTTCCTAAGCATATTTTTAGCTTCCTGTCAAAATCCTCCTTCAAATACTCTTAACGATTACACAAATACTGTCACCGGACCGATTGCTATCGATTCGATGGGCTTGACACTGATTCATGAACACATGCTGGTGGACTTTATCGGGGCAGATTCGATCAATTCAGATCGCTGGAATCGAGATTCGGTGACATCCAAAGTGCTTCCTTACCTGATGGAGGTGAAAAAGCATGGAGTCCGCACCATCTTGGATTGTACCCCAAGCTATTTGGCCAAGGATCCCTTGCTGCTGAAAGCCCTCAGCGAAAAGTCTGGAATTCAGATTCTGACCAATACCGGATTTTATGGAGCTGTGGGAGGGAAATACCTTCCCGACTTTGTCCAAACAGAAACAGCTGAGCAACTTGCTAAGCGATGGATAGCCGAATTTGAAAATGGAATTGAGGGAACGGGGATCAAACCGGGTTTTATCAAGATTTCAGTGAACGAAGCGAATACACTTTCAGCAATCGATCAAAAGCTCGTGCGAGCCGCAGCCATCACCCACCTAAACACCGGTTTGACTATCGCCTCTCATACCGGAACTTGGAATACCGCCATTCAAGAAGTCCGGATTCTTCAGGAAATGGGAGTGGAGCCTTCTGAATTCGTTTGGGTGCATGCCCAGAATGAACCCGATTTTGCAAACTATAAAAAAGCAGCCGAAATGGGAGTTTGGATCAGTCTGGATGGAATCGGATGGGCAATTGATCCCCACGTGGAGCGACTTCTTTTTGCCAAGGAAAATAGAATTCTAGGAAATATTCTGATTTCCCATGATGCGGGGTGGTATGATCCAGCCAAACCAGGTGGAGGAGATTTTCAGCCGTTTACCAATATTTTTGAAAAGCTGATTCCGATCCTCACAGAAAAAGGATTTACGGATAAGGACTGGAATCAGCTTTTACTGGAAAATCCAAAAGAGGCTTTTGTTTTTTCGAAGTAAGCATTACTTTTTTCCTATCCCAAAGCGGATTTTGTAGGTAGTGTGGACATACCAACGTAGTCCGCTTTCGAAACCAGTAGCAGAAATACTGGCTGCATTCTTGATATTTGGGTTTTTCGTCTTCCATTCTGCTTCTATTTCTGCAAAGATTCCTATTCGCTGATAGCTATTGGTAAAACTGGCCCATTGAGGTCCAGCCTCAGGATTGAAAAAGTTGATATTGGAAATGTATCCTTCACCTCCCAACTGTAGCGTTGGGCCAAGCGAAAGTGAAAGATTGAATCCGGAGGGCCTTTGGATGATAGCGTATTTTAAAGAAGGAGTTATGAAAAAGCCAGAAGAGTGATCTCGGTTTTTCTGACCAAGGGCAAATTCGTTTTTTTCAAAACTTCCGACAGACTGATAAAAAAGAAGTCCAGCGTTTAGCGAAGTCCTTTTGCCTAATCTGTAGTTGAACTCATTGCTGAAGTTCAATCCATAGAGCGCATTGTTGCCATCGTGAGAGCTCCCTGCACCGATGGAATATTGCATCTTGGGCCGATCTTGCCCATACAAACTAAATTGAAAAAGAGTTAGGATAAGAATCAGGAAGAGAAGTTGATTTGTTTTCATGATGATTTTCGTTAAAAGTTAGTAAGTCAAACATCCGAAAGAATTTATTAATCAAAAAGAAGGTTTTAATTCTTTTAACTAAATAATAGTTAAATTGATGATCGAGATAATTTTTCATTTCTCCTATCTTTCAATTTTCAAATCCTTCCCCAAATTTTCTTTGCCGAATTTTAGTAAGCGGCTTGCCCTGCTTACCTTTGCGCATGGCAGAACAAATCCTGATCCTAGACTTTGGATCTCAATACACCCAGCTGATTGCAAGAAGAGTCCGAGAACTCAACGTTTATTGCGAAATCCACCCTTACAATAAAGTCCCCGAAATCACCCCTGACATCAAGGGAATCATCCTTTCAGGTTCCCCTTGCTCTGTAAGAGACGAAGGCGCTCCCGATGTAAATACGGATGCTTTCCGAGGAAAACTGCCTGTATTGGGTGTTTGCTATGGTGCGCAACTTTTAGCCAGCAAGTATGGGGGAGAAGTGCTTCCGTCGACTATTCGAGAATATGGCCGTGCCAATCTCGATCATATCGATCTTCACCACGATCTCCTCAAGGAAATGACACATGGCTCCCAGGTATGGATGTCTCATGGAGATACCATCAAGGAGCTTCCGGCGGGTTTTGAAGTGATCGCCAGTACTTCTTCTGTGCGGGTAGCTGCGTTCAAAGTCGAAGGTGAAAAAACCTATGGGATCCAGTTTCACCCGGAAGTAACGCACTCGTTGGAGGGGAAAAATCTTCTCCGAAATTTCGTAGTTGGCATTTGTGGTTGTGCTCAGGATTGGACTTCAGATACCTTTATCGATGCTACTGTTGCCGAACTCAAGGCAAAAATCGGTTCGGATAAAGTCGTAATGGGTCTATCCGGAGGCGTGGATTCCTCTGTGGCTGCCACTTTGATTCATCGGGCTATCCGTGATCAGTTGACCTGCGTGTTTGTAGATAATGGACTGCTTCGCAAAAATGAATTTGAGGAAGTGCTGGATTCCTACAAGCACATGGGGCTGAATGTGATCGGCGTGGATGCTAAGCAGCGTTTTTATGATGCCTTAGCTGGATTGACTGATCCAGAAGCCAAAAGAAAGGCGATCGGAAGAGTTTTTATCGAAGTGTTTGACGACGAAGCTCACAAAATTGAAGGCGTAAAATGGCTGGGCCAAGGAACCATCTATCCCGATGTGATCGAGTCTGTTTCTGTCAAAGGACCTTCTGCCACGATCAAGTCTCACCACAATGTGGGCGGACTGCCTGATTTTATGAAATTATCCGTGGTCGAGCCACTAAATACACTTTTCAAAGACGAGGTACGTGAAGTGGGTCGGGCTTTGGAAATTCCAGAGACTATCATCGGCCGTCACCCCTTCCCGGGACCGGGCTTGGCCATCCGAATTTTGGGAGATATCACCGAAGAAAAAGTGAAAACCCTTCAGGAAGTAGATTATATTTTCATCCAAGGACTGAAAAACCATGGCCTTTACGATCAGGTGTGGCAGGCAGGAGCGATCTTACTGCCTATCCAATCTGTCGGGGTGATGGGTGACGAGCGGACCTATGAGCGAGTGGTGGCTTTACGGGCGGTTGGTTCTGTGGATGGTATGACAGCAGACTGGATTCATTTGCCGTATGACTTCTTGGGCAAAATGTCCAATGAAATCATTAACCGGGTGAAAGGCGTCAACCGAGTGGTTTATGACATTTCTTCCAAACCACCGGCGACGATCGAGTGGGAATAAATAAAAAAAGTTAAAACCCGAGGGCTACTCCCCGGGTTTTTCCTTTCAGAGGCAGTTCGGTCCGGTCTTTGGGATTGGAAATAATGCCTTAAATTTGGAATTCCTGAAAATTCATCCTTTAGTTCAGAACCAATGCAGAAATACCTTTCCTTTCTACTCTTATTTTTTGTGATCCAAATCGGTTTTTCTCAAGGCATTCCCGAGAATTATCAAAAGGCCAAGTCGGCTCTTTCCAGCGGGGATTATTGGGCTTCCATCAATGGGTTCAAGGAATATTTAGATCCGGAAAAATATGGGAACTTGGCCAATTATGCGGCTTTCCACAGTGCAGAAGCCTATCTGAAAGTCAATCAGCCAGCTCAGGCAATTGAAGTACTCAGGCCGGTTTATTCCAGAAATTGGAATAAGTCGGATGAAATGAAATATCTTTTGGCTTTGGGTTATTTCCAAAATGGGCAGACTTTGGATGGCTTGAGAATGGTGCAGCAGATCAAAAGCGAAGCAGTGATGTCCAAAGCTCAGAATGCTGTTTTTGATTATCTGGTAAAGGCTTCTCCTACCTTTTTGGTGACCAACCTACAGGAATTCAAATCTAATTCTGGATATACGGCTGCCATGGCCTTTGTCCTCCAGCAAAAAGAAATCATGACCGCAGGAGAGCGGGAGGCTTTGAAAGTGATAGGAGAAAGTAATCCAAATGTGGGTACAAAGCAGGATGAAGTCTTGGACCTAGTGGTCATTTTGCCATTTACCTCCGGAAATACGACGATTTCCAATATCTCATCCACAGACTTTATTTTTGAATTGTATCAGGGGATTCTTTCCGGAGTAAATCAGTTGAAGTCGGAGGGAGTCCAAGTGCAAATTCAGACTTTTGACTCGAAGCGGGATTTGAAGTATATCGGAAATCTGCTGAAAGATCCTGCTTTAGAAAATGCGGATGTAATAATCGGGCCTATCTATCCGGATGAGACTGATTTGGTAAGTCAATATGCAGAAGCGGAAAAAATCCCCTTTATCCATCCCCTATCCAATCTGGGAGAACGTTTTGAGCAATTGAAGTATAGTTATTTGTTTCGACCCTCTGTCCAATCGCTTTCAGAGGGTATTATCTCAGCAATGAAAAAAGAAAACTGGGGTAAAAGAGTAGCTATCGGTCATAGTTCTGCTTCACGGGATCAGGCCCTTGCTTCCTTGCTTAGGGATAGACTTTCTCGAGAAGGATATGAATTGGTTAATTACCAAGAGGTGGATCTCCGAAATGTGGTAGGGTTTTTCAATGATTTGGGTATCCAGGGAAGAGGTGATTCAATTCTCCGAGCAGATCAGGTGATTTTGTTGGGAGATGATCCGGCAATTGCACAGCCTGTTTTCGCACTTTTCGAATCGGTAACTATTTCTGTTCCTACTTTAGTAATGGACTCTTGGCTTTCCTTCAATTTCGCCAATTTTGAGATGATCGAGTTTCCGAATTTCTATTTCATCTCCAACAATACACCAACCTTTGGAAGCGAGTCCATGAATACCTTTCGGGATCGTTTCTATGAAAGAAATCTGATTTTCCCCAGCCTAAATGCCATTCTAGGCAGGGAACTGATCTATTGGATCCACACAAATCATGGGAAAGGTCAAGGCCTGAGGAATAGTCTAGATTCTCAAAGCTTTCAACCTGGCAAACTCACCTTTGGATTTAATTTTCAAAACCACAATTCCAATCAATTCTCCCCAATCCTGAAATTGGAAAATGGGGAGCTTATTCCATTAAACTAAACCATGCAGATTTCTGAAAGCAAGCGGCTTTTTGCCCATGCCCAAAATTTCATTCCCGGAGGGGTTAATTCCCCTGTTCGTGCATTCCGAGCAGTGGGAGGTGATCCGATTTTCATCAAAAGAGCCGATGGAGCCTTCATCTATGATGAGGATAATAATGCCTACATCGAGCTGATCAACAGTTGGGGTCCGATGATTTTGGGCCATAATCATCCCATGGTTCGGGAGGCGGTAATCCAAGCGATGGAAAACGGAACCTCTTTTGGTGCCCCTACTGCCAGAGAGGTAGAGATTGCAGAGTTGATAGTAAATATGGTGCCATCGGTAGAGAAAGTCCGAATGGTCAATTCCGGCACAGAAGCTACTATGTCTGCTATCCGTGTCGCTAGAGGCTATACCGGAAGAGATAAATTCATCAAGATGGAAGGGCATTACCATGGACACGGAGATTCCTTTTTGATCTCCGCCGGTTCTGGTGCGATTACTATGGGAAATCCGGACTCTCCGGGAGTGACGGCCGGTACAGCCAAGGATACCTTGCTTGCCCCTTACAATGATCTTCAAGCAATTGAAACTTTGGTAGCTGCCAATAAAGGGGAGATCGCAGCTTTGATTCTCGAGCCAGTACCGGGTAATATGGGGCTTACTTTGCCTTTGCCCGGATATTTGGAGGGGCTTAGAAAAATCTGTACCCGCGAGGGGATAGTTTTGATTTTTGACGAAGTGATGACCGGTTTTCGTCTTGCCAAAGGCGGTGCTCAGGAGCTATTTGGGGTGACTCCTGATATGACTACACTGGGAAAAATCATCGGTGGAGGAATGCCAGTAGGTGCCTACGGAGGAAAAAAAGAAATCATGGAATTCGTATCTCCTGCAGGACCGGTTTATCAGGCTGGTACTTTGTCAGGAAATCCAATTGCTATGGCGGCAGGATTAGCAATGCTAAGGCATTTGGATACTCATCCTGAAGTCTATGCCTCCTTAAACCAAATCGGGAAGCGTATAGCAGAGGGTATTGTGAAAATCAATCTTGAGCTTAATCTGAATTACACAGTGAATCATATCGGAAGTATGTATTCTCTGTTTTTTACAGATTCCCCGGTAGTGGACTTTGAGTCAGCTAAAAAGTCCGACACTGCACTCTTTGGAAGATATTTTCAGGCCATGTTGAAAAGGGGGATTTATCTGGCTCCAAGCCAATTTGAAAGTCTGTTCCTTTCCACAGCTCTGACTGATGAATTGATAGAGAAGATTCTATCTGCCCATAAAGAAAGTTTGATTGAAGTTTTAGGATAAAAATTGATTGAAATGTCTGTAAAAGTATACGGTATCAAAAACTGCAATACGATGAAGAAGGCCCTCGATTTTCTGGACGAAAAAGGAGTGTCTTTTGAGTTTATCGATTACAAAAAGCAAAAGCCCACGACTGATCTTCTAAAATCCTTTTTAGAAAAAACCAACTTAGCCACCTTAGTCAATAAGCAGGGGACTACTTATCGGAAGATGGATGAGGCGCAGAAAGCTGATTTGGAAAATGAAGAAACAGCCTTACTGATTTTGGTAGAAAATTCAAGCATGATCAAGCGACCTGTGATCCTTTCTGAAGATGGGAAATTGCTTGTAGGATTTGATCAGGAAAAATTCCAAAACCTTTTGGGGTAAATCCTTCATTTCTCTGATTTCTTTAATCTCAAATTACTGGAGTTTTCCCCAGTTTTCTTTCTTTTTTCCTAGAATCCCTAGTAGATAGGAAATCAGATATTATAATCTCATAGATGTCATCTATGGGATTTTTTTTTGAGGTAATGTTTCCGATTCAATACAAAAGGGTCCATAATCCCTTTATTCCAAGGCATACAACAGTAAATGATAATTTATTGGGTGAAAACACCCAATATTAAATTTTAAATAAGGAGGAAATTACCTATTGCGATAACTATTTTCAAAGATTAGATTTGTTTCGAAATGCAAATTTAATGTATTGAAAAGCGAAATAAAGTATATGATATTTCAGTTAGCTTTTAATAATCATAAGGGAATTTTATTTACCCATTTCATTAGCAAGAAATCAGAAACCAATTTTAAACTATTTATTTAATCAATTAAACTTCAAAAAACCATGAAAAAATCAATTTTATTCTTTGGTGCTTTTGCTTTTGCTGCATCAGTATCTTTCGGCCAAACTCCAACTGGTCAAAACAACACTTCAACAACTAATCAAATTGGAAATGACAACAATGCGACAGTAACCCAATTTGGAAACGACAACATTTCTGCCCTTACTCAGGATGGAAATAGAAATATGGGTGAAGTTAAGCAAGGAGGCTTTGGAGGAGGCGGTATTCAATCCAACAATGCAGAAGCCTTTATGCTTCAGATTGGTGCGGACAATAACGCTTTGATAGAGCAAAGACAAGGATTTTCCGCTGGAACTGCTGGTAGTTATCATGAAATTGTACAAGATGGAAAGGAAAATCAAGCTAAGCTCACCACCTTCAATGGAGGAAATGAGGGGTTTGTAGATCAGGCAGGAAATCGTAACTGGGCTTTAGGTCGTCAATCTTCATCCGGTCATTTACTCTTTATTGATCAAATCGGAAATGATAATAGAGCCGAAGTGGATCAATTAGGAGCAAGAAATAATTTTGCTCAGATCTTGCAAGATGGAAACCGAAACGATGCCAAGACTTGGCAAAGAGGAGATTCAAACAATGCTACGATTGTTCAAACTGGTAATGACAATGAGGCCATTGCAATCACTCAAGAAGGAGATGAAAACTCACTATTAGTTCTTCAAAGCGGTAATGGAAACGTATCTTCTATTGGTCAATTAGGAAATACAAATCTTGGTATAGTTGATATCCTGGGCAATAACAATATAACTTCTCTTTCCCAAACAGGTTTTGGAAACTCTTCTCTTCAAATTGTGACTGGCAATGGCAACATGTCCACTGTAGTTCAAAACTAATTAGTTATAAATTAAATCAATCAGCCGGGTAATGCCGGCTGATTCTTTTTATGAGAAAGTTAATTCTTGTTTTATTCTCTGCATTGTTGGGTATTCATTCCCAAGCTCAGGAGAATACAGCTATTTCCACCCAAACAGGAAATCAAAATTCATCATCTCAGACTCAGACTGGTTTTCAGAATTTATCTGAGGCTAATTCTACTGGTGATGAGAATACCGTGATTTTGGTTCAGCGTGGAGAGTTCAATGAGTCTTACCAAACACAGACGGGAGATAATAACAGAGCGGTGGTAAGGCAAGTCGGTTCTGAATTTGTTCAGAGTTTTACTGTAGGTAATCTGGCAGAGCAAAACCAAACTGGTAACAATAACCGGGCGACCATTATTCAGCTTGAGTTTGGAAACAACTACGGCTATCAAGAGCAGAATGGCAATGGAAATCGAGCTCGGATTTTGCAGGCAGGTGGTTCCGGTGGCAATTCAGGAGGTCCTCAGCCGCAGGCTCAGTCATCATTTACGGCATCTGTTGTCCTAGGTAGCTACAGCAATGAAGCGTTTCAAGTTCAAAATGGAAACAGAAACGCCGCTCGATCCGCTCAGTTTGGAGATGAGAATTTTGTTAATATTCTTCAGACTGGCAATCGGAATAAAGTAGGTACCTTTCAACTTGGGGAGGAGAATGAAGCTGATGTCATTCAGCTAGGAAATCGAAACTTTGCAGGACAATCCGCACTCGCAAATCCGGGTATTGTTCAGGAAGGGATTGGCAATTATGCTCTTCTCCTTCAAGATGGGAATGATAATAGTCATTTTACCACTCAAGAGGGAAGAAGAAATGAATCCTATCAGGATGTATTCGGGGATTTCAACGTAGGAGAGACAGAGCAATTTGGTAATCGCAATCTTGCAGAAATGGAGCAAAACGGAATGGATAACTTTGCTTCTATTTTTCAAGATGGTCGTAGAAACTTCTCTGGAATTTCTCAGTTTGGAACCGGGAACAATGCCCAAACGTTACAGATGGGTAACAGAAACTCTGCTACTATTTCGCAGAATTAAATTTTAATCTTACAGCCATGAAACCCAATTGTTTGTTTTTTGTCTTTTTGTTTTTTTCATTTCTTTCTTTTGGCCTTATGGGGCAAGAGTTAGAAAGTGAAAGGGATCTTAGGTTAGTGAGCAACCAAATCATATCCGCTTCGGGTGAACTATCCGGTAATGAAGCCCTTGTGCGCCAAATAGGAAACAACAATGATTCCAGAGCCTTTCAACAAGGTCAAAATGCACTTTCCATTTCACAGGAAGGGTCCCGGAATATGGGATATGTAGAGCAATTAGGATCTCAAAATCAGACGAATCTCAGGCAATTGGGTTCTTTTAATGAAGCTAGCCTATGGGCTATAGGACGGAATATTTCAATCAACTCTCTTCAGGAAGGAAGAGGGAACGTGGTAAATGCTTACCTAGAGTACAGCGGTTTATCAGGAAGATCAGCGGACTTAGTTCAAGTAGGAAATGGGAATAGAATCGATATTGCCTTATTGGGAAATGGATTTGTTTCCTCAGGACTCCAAGTTGCTGAAGTAAGACAAGTAGGTAATCAACATACCCTAGAGGCAATTATCGATCCATTTAGCGGTCCTATTTCCGTTACCCAGAATCCTGGAGCAAACGGGGCAGGAATGAGTTTGAATATTTCAACTTCGGCTTTCAACTTTCCGATGAGAAGATAGTTATTGGTTAATTGGATAGATTTTTTTTTATTGACTCCAGTTTAGAGATGTATGGAAGTGTCAAAAGTTGGTTTCCGATTACTAATTACCTGTTTTTTTATTTTCACCTCCACATTAGTTCGAGGTCAAGTTCAATCTACTTCTGAAAGTCAGAAGTCAGACACTACTCAAGTCACCAAGTCCAATACCCCTGAATTTTTGAAAAGCTTGGTTGAAGAAGTCAAAAACCAAAATTCGGTCAAGAAATCCTCCGATGTAGTTCTTGAAATTGATGGTCTACTGATCGATGATACCAAAACAAAAGGAGGGAGAGATTTTTATGATCTTTTCTTTAGAGATTGGGTAGCTCCTCCTGATGCTAAAAATTATTCTATATTTATAGTCGAAAGGCCCTTTAGACTAAATCAAACGACAATCGAAATTTCAATCAATGAAATCTTGGTTTTCCAGGCTTTTCTCCAGCCAAGGGTAGATTACATTGAGGAGTTAGCTCTTCAGTCTATTGGAATTACCCAGCAATATTTGGTGCAGTATGAGCAACTAGTCCGTGAATTGGATGGTGAAGAGCGAAGAGGTTCTGGAATATTTTAATATTGAGTTATGAAAAAAGTTATTCTTCTATCACTAATGTGCTTTCTATTGGTCGGAACTGCCGAAGTTCTCGCCCAGCGTTTTGTATACACTCCAAGGAATCCAGCTTTTGGTGGTAATACATTCAATTACCAATGGATGCTGAGCTCTGCACAAGCCCAAGACACTTTCGAGGATCCAAGAACTGCCTCAAGAGATCAATTTGGCCTAGGGAGAGATCCATTAAATGATTTTTCAGAAAGCCTAAATCGTCAGATTCTCAGCAGACTCTCCCGGGAGATTTTGGAGAGGCAATTTGGAGAGGAGTCTTTAGAATCAGGAACCTATAATTTGGGAGATTACCAAATTGATATTCGGAATTCGGGTTCTGGACTGGTTGTGACTATAGTAGATAATGTCACGGGAGCCACCTCTACCATTGAAGTCCCATTCTTTTAATCTGGAAAGATGACTAGGAAAATATTATTATCTACCAGGATATTCCAATTTATATTAGTAGTAACTATCTTTTTATTGGTGGGAGCATGCTCTCCCTATTATTACCAGCCATTTCAGCAAAGAAATGCTCAGCTAGGTCCTGAGACGCCAATGAAAAGCGAATTGTTGGAGCTTCCGCCTCCACAAGATCCCATTTATGTTGCTGTGTATAAGTTCAGGGATCAAACTGGTCAATACAAGGAGTCAAATGTAGGTGCTAGCTGGTCCACAGCTGTGACACAGGGAGCTACCAATATTTTGATCCGCGCTCTAGAGGAGTCCGGATGGTTTATCCCCATAGAGCGGGAAAACATCAGCAACCTGCTTAATGAACGAAAGATTATCAGATCAAGTAGAGAGCAGTATGAAGGGACAACTGATATTCTTTTGCCTCCCTTATTGTTCGCAGGGGTATTACTGGAAGGAGGAATTATTTCCTATGAGACAAACATTTATACGGGAGGTGCAGGGGTGAGGTATTTTGGTGCGGATGCTTCTGCAAGGTACCGTGAAGACAGGGTTAGTATTTATCTCCGTGCGGTGTCTACTAACAATGGTAAAATCCTAAAGACCATTTATACTACCAAGTCTATACTCTCTCAGGAAGTATCTGCCGGATTTTTCAGGTATGTGAAGTTTAAGCGTCTTTTGGAGGCTGAGACTGGATATACTTATAGTGAGCCTACAGAAATGGCCATAACTGAGGCAGTTGAGAAAGCAGTTTACAGCATGATAATCGAAGGGGTTGAAGACCAACTTTGGAATTTCAAGGATACTACGGAAGTTACTCAGAAGGTCATCGCAGATTATAATGAAGAAAAAAAGGAAAATATTCAGACCGATTACATCGGAAGAATGTATGATTCCAACCTAAGATCCAAGTTTTTCATTGGTGGACTGGGAACTCTCCAAACCTATGAGGGAGACTATTCCTCAAGCCCATTTACACCAGGATTCCGAGGAGAATTTGGTTTTGGATTTACCAAATCATTATTTCTGAAAGGTGGTCTTGGCTTTCAGCAAATAGAAGTCACGGATATTTTCAGGTCTTCTGATGCCTTTGCAGATGTCGGGCTGACTTACATTGGAAATCCGGATGGGAAAATTTCCCCGTATTTGGGGGTTTCAGGAGGCTCCTATTTTGACCTGCAAAGAGAAGGTGTTGGCCTATCAGGTAGAAGTTGGCTACCCTACGTCAGATACAATGGAGGAGTCGAATTTATGGTATCCAATAAAACTGCCCTAGTTGTGGACGGTTTTCTCAATCAAATGTTTTATGACTCATTTGATGAAGTTAATGCAGGGGCATTTAATGATTTGATTTGGGGATTTGGGATAGGTTTAAAATTTTATTTAGGCAATCAATCAAGCAATGAATAGATTTAATTTAGTTGTAATCTTTTTTTTGGCACTAGCTGTGTCTTCTTGCGAGGAAGAAAAATTTGATGTTGAGAAATTTGGTTCAATATCTGGTATAGTAGTGGACGGAAATGATTATTCAGCACTCTCCGGGGTACAAATTACCACTACACCACCCAGTACAGCTGTTCTTACTGATGAGAATGGAAGTTTTCAACTGGAAAAAGTTCAAGAAGGAGACGTGATTATTACTGCCAGAAAGGAGGATTTTCTTACCGGCACGGTTAGTATCGCTGTTTTCGAAAACGAAAACACAAACCTGACTTTTTTCCTTAGCAAGGATGAAGACGATGTCGGAAGTGTGGTGCTTTTTGATCCAGTCCCCGGCAACGGTGCTGTCAACCAAAGTCTAGCTTTGACCTTAGCCTGGAGAACAGACCAAAGTCAGGCTGATCGGCTACTTACCTACACGGTCTTTTTATTTGAATCCAATAGTACGGATCAGGAAATAATCGGGCAAAATCTTACCACAACTGAGGTAATTGCTTCCAATTTGAAGCCTAACACCACATATTACTGGTATGTGTTGGCCAAATTTGAAGGCAGAAATGTAGCCAATAGTCCCACTTGGACATTTAGAACAGGTAATGGATCATAATCTGATATGCTGAGGTGCTTATTCATATGTTCTGCTTTTGATGCGGAGGATAAGATTCCTCCATTTTTAAATCAGTTAGGAGCTGACGTTACCGTTACCTCTGATTTGGTCGAGTCTTTTGAAAAAATCGATTCAGGATCAGTGGATTTGGTCCTGTTTAAGTTCATATCTGAGAAGAATCCTATCCTTGATCTTTTTTTTGCCCTGAAGTCAAAAATGAGTGACAGAGGAGTTTGTTTCTTTCTTTTGGTCCCTCGGGAAATCAGAAAGGATCAGTTGATGGTTTATCTTGAAATGGGATTTGACAACTTGTTTTTTTATCCTTATAATTTTGAATCCATCGAGGCCAAAATCCGAAATCTGATTGAAAGAAAAAAAACTTTTGATTGGTTTGAAAGTGAGGATTTTCAGCGTTGGATAAAGCTTTCTTATCGGCCTATGGCCTTGATTAAGAAAAATTACATCTCTTTAGCGAATGATGTTTTTCTTGAACATTTAGCAATTTCAAATGGCAAGCTGAATTCACCATTCTCAGAAATGATTGACTTTTCTTCCATAAAAAGCGCAGAAATAGAATTGTCAAGATTTTTCAAACAACTTACACATACTGTTCTTTTGAAAGAAGTTCCTATCTCACCAGTTAAAAGTTTAGATCTGTTGCTTTTTCGTGGGAAAAACTCCCCTACACATGCTTTTTTGGTGGAAATTGTTGGGCAAAAGATAAGTGAATATAACTTGGATTATAAAATATATCCTTCTAAATCTTTCGGTCAATTTACTTCAAGAGAAAAGGAAGTCTTGTTGCTTTCCGAAAAAGGTTTACCGATGAAAGAAATCGCTGACAGACTTTCTCTTTCGGCGAGAACTATTGAAAGACATCGATCAAATATTCTCAAAAAAACTAATTCATCGAACATATTGGAGGCGATCTCCAAGGTGAATCGGTAGGTGCTTTCCAATCAGTCCAGTACTGTATTCCCTGAAATTTATAGTTTTAACACCAATAATTGTTAATAAACAATGGTGTCGGTTGCCATCATAGGAAGGTCAAATTGATATACTTCTAAAGCAAAAGGCAATCGGGATTTCGAATCGGCCTCTATTTCATTTGCTATAGAGGTATTGTAAGCAAAAACCTTCTGAATGGATTTACTGCTCGCTAAAGATAAAGTGTTGCTTAAAGTTACATTGGTTTCATTCAGATAGATCAGTTTTAAATGGGGTAATTTCGAAAGCTGTTCTAAATATATTCCTTGAATAGGGGTACGATTTAGTTTCAATACAGTCAAGTAGGGAGCATCAGCTATCTCTTCCAGTATAGAATCACTGAGTTGGGTTCCACTTAAGTCCAAATAGGCAATCCATTGGGCAATCATTTCCAGATTGTGCCAATCCGAATCTTTAAAATCCGGAAAATTTATGCAACTCACTTTGAGTAGAGGACTGCCCTGGGCAATTGGCTCCACGTAGAACCCTTTTTTTCGAAGTTTAGACAAGCTGTCTTCAGCCACGGAAGGAAGGTTTATAGTAGGGTAAAAAGCGATTTCTTCCCGTTGGAAAAAGGGTTCCAATATTTTCATTTCCGGTTTTGCAGCTCCTAGTTTAAGGTCAAAAGAAGCCTCATTTTCCAGCCAAAGGCGAAGCAGCTGAAGTTCCTCTTTTTTGGGTTGTCGCTTTTCCCTAGGCGGCATGTGGTCTTCGTGGTCCCGGGGAAGTTCCATCCTTGCGATAAGATTACTTTTAAAAAACTGGTGGAAATCAATCACGGGCCCATTCTCTCCACCTTTCAGTAGGGCTTCTTTGCTACTTAGATCCAGTCCCCCTTTCTTGTTTCGGGGATTGTGGCAGCTTTGGCAATTGGAATTTAAGATTGGCTGTACCACCTCCTCATAGTAGGCCAATTCCTCCCAACCATGCTCAGGCAAGGTCAATGGAGCTGCTGAGGAAGCCACTCCTCCAAAAAGGGATTGGAGATCTTCGGGCATCACTTCGGTGAAATAGCCTTCCCCATGGGTGATCGTTCCTCCCAAGTGGCCAGTAAATAAGAGAGCTCCAATCAGTGCTGTAGAGCTCCATTTCAGCGTGCTGGGGTCGTTTGTTTTTTTGCTTTTTCGATAAAAGAAAAATCCCGCAGCCGTAGTCAGAATCCCAAAAATCAGGTGAAACTGAACCGTGTCCAATGAAAAGCCTTCGAATTGGTATTGGAGAAATCCTGAAATACAGGCCAATACTCCTCCGATCGAACCCAGCAAAAAGGCTAGCTGAATGGCGGGCAGAAAGGTTTTGTCTTGCTTTTTCGAAAGAAAAATCAAAATCACCGCAAATACCAAAATCCCAATGGGCAAGTGAACCAAGATAGGATGAAATCGACCTAAAAGCGGCAAAAAGAAACTCAGCATATCAGGCAATGACAGATCGGATTAATTCGCCATGAACATCGGTCAGTCGGAAGGGCCTGCCCTGAAACTCATAAGTAAACTTCTCGTGGTCAAAACCCATCAAGTGTAAAATGGTAGCATGCAGGTCATGCACGGAGGTGCGCTCGTCTACCCCTGCAAAGCCGAAGTCATCTGTAATGCCGTAGCTCGCGCCTTTTTTGACCCCGCCTCCAGCCATCCACATCGTAAAAGCATCCACATGGTGATCCCGTCCTAGGAAACCCATTTTCTTGCCTTCCCGGTTTTCCTGCATCGGTGTGCGCCCAAATTCCCCTCCCCAGACAACCAAGGTTTCTTCCAAAAGTCCCCGCTGCTTCAAGTCCAGCAGCAAGGCGGTCATCGGCCTGTCGATAGTGCGGCACTTGTTACGCAAACCCATGTCGACGGAACCGTCGTGATCGGTGCCGTGAGTATCCCAACCCCAATCGTAGAGTTGGACTACGCGGACACCCTTTTCCACCAGTTTTCTTGCCAAAAGGCAATTGTTGGCGAAGGATTCCTCACCAGGCTGAGTGCCGTAGAGCTGATGGATATGCTCAGGTTCGTCGTTGATGTTCATTACCTCGGGCACTTCGATCTGCATCCGATAGGCCATCTCGTATTGATTGATGCGTGCAAGAATCTCTGGGTCTCCGAAGTTTTCAAAATCTTCCTGATTGGACTGATTTATCACGGAGATGACCTGCTTTTTGAGATCACGGGACATGCCGCTTGGATCCTCGAGGTAAAGCACCGGATCGCCTTTGGAGCGGCACTGTACTCCTTGGTAGACAGAGGGCAAAAATCCTGAACCCCAAACGCTTTTTCCTGCGTCAGGCGTTTTTCCACCGGAAGTCAAGACGACAAATCCCGGAAGATTCTGGTTTTCTGTACCCAATCCATAAGTCACCCAACTACCCAAACTCGGTCTTCCTAATCTCGGTGAACCCGTCTGCATAAATAGCTGTGCCGGTCCGTGATTAAACTGGTCGGTGTGCATCGCCTTTAGAAAAGCCACTTCATCGGCAACTTTGGAGAAATGAGGTAAGTAATCCGAAATCCAAGCTCCGCTTTCCCCGTGTTGGGAAAATTTGGCTTGCGGGCCTAGCATCTTTGGCACACCGCGAATAAAGGCAAACTTGCGTCCTTCCAACAAGCTCTCCGGACAGTCCTGATCGTGGTATTTGGCCAGTTCGGGTTTGAAGTCAAACAACTCCAACTGCGAAGGCGCCCCCGCCATGTGGAGGTAAATGATGGATTTGGCCTTGCCCAAAAATGGCGGAGGAAGGGGAGACAAGGGATTCAAATCCCGATCGCTGAGCTGAAGGCCTGTTTTCAGGGTTCCATTTTTTTCCAAGTCACAGCCAAAAAGCAATGGTGCCAAAGCAAGCCCGCCCATTTTGCTCACGCAGTCGAGGAGAAAATGCCTTCTTGTCTGCGTCTGCAGTTTTTGGTTGACCAATTCGTTCAGTAGCTTTTCCACGTTCATCGGATCAGGGCTTAGTTAAAAATTCGTCTAAATTCATCATTGCATTGGTGGCTACGGCCAAGGCTGCCAAACCGGAATCTGCTTCCGAGAAAAATTCACCTAGAGCTTTTGGATCTTGATCAAAGCTTGATTTGGCTGATCGGAAGAGTTGGAGCATGGTCGCTTTTTTGCTTTCTGAGATCGGCAAAAGCATTAGGTTTCGGTAAATGGTTTGGATGGCCATTTCGGGGTTTTTCCCCGATTCCTCCCAGACTTTTTGACTCAGTGCTTTGGCAGCATCAAGAAATACGGGATCATTCAAAGTAACCAAAGCCTGTAGTGGTGTATTGGTGACCAGTCGCTTACTCAGACAGACTTCACGGCTTCCCGCATCAAAGGTGATAAAGGAAGGGTAGGGGCTGGTGCGCTTCAGGAAGGTGTACACACTTCTGCGGTACTTGTCTTCGCCCTCACTTTCTTTCCAAGACTCCCCATTGTAGACCGTCTGCCAAATGCCCTCCGGCTGGGTAGGCATCACGGGCTTTCCATACATTTTTCGACTCAATAGTCCGCTTGTGGCAAGGGCCTGATCGCGGATTTGCTCGGCAGAAAGCCGGTATCGAGGCCCTCGGGCATACCATTGGTTTTTGGGATCTTTTTGGAAAGCCTCTGAGCTGATTACCGAGGATTGCTGATAGGTAGATGAAGTGACAATCTCCCGAATAAGTGATTTGATGCACCAGTCGTAGTCATTTACTGTTTTCCAAGCCAAGTAATCCAGTAGCTCGGGATGGGAAGGCGGATCAGATTGGGTGCCCATGTCCTCTAGGGTCGAGACCAACCCTCTGCCGAATAGCTGATCCCAAACACGGTTGACAAGCGCACGGGATGTCAGGGGATTATCCGGAGCGGTGAGCCAATAAGCAAAACCCAAGCGGTTGGACGGCCATTCGCTTTTCCAGGTGCCCAACTCTCTCGGAGCTTTTGGACTTACTTTTTCTCCAGGTACCATCCAGTTGCCTCGCTCAAAGACAAATGTCGGTCGGGCCATATAGTCCGGATTTTCGATCAAGATGGGAAGGCGCGTTCCACGGAAATGAAGCAGCTCTTCCCAGGATTTTTTTACAGCTGAGAATCCCGGTTTTTCTTTTCCTTTTAAGCTAGGGACAAAAGCAAACCACACTATAGAGGAAGTATTTTGCTGAGGTTTTGCGTTTGGATTTTGAGCTTCGATGTAGAGGTTTACTTCCTCTTGCACAGGCTTGAAGGGGATTTCCTTCACGACCTCTCCTTTGGTTTTGTTAATTACAACGCTGGCGAGAATTTCTCCTTCGGGGCCGTCTTTTCTGATGGTCATTTTGGTGCCATCCACTCCAGACCAGTAATCGAGCAGGAGTTGGTTAGAACCTTGGGTGTCGATGTTTTTATAGACGGCAGAGCCTCCCGGCCATAGGCCAAGCCACTTGGTGTCGATCAGCTCAGATTTTTGGAAGTCTGTGGCTAAGTGAGCGGCGTATTTGGGTTCGTAGAATTTCAAAAAGTCGGCCCGCTGCTTGGCAGCAGTTTTTCCTTCATTTTCACCCACCCAAGCTACAATCTGATCCACTTTCGCCAGATCCTCCGCTTCATAAAACCGCAATCGGGGTTCCTCGTCGTGGGTGTCTTCGTCTCGGGTATTGTTAAAGAAGGCCATGGACTCAAAAAACTCCTCATGCTTGATCGGATCATAGGGATGGCTATGGCACTGCACGCAAGCCATGGTGGTGCTTTGCCAGACTTCAAAGGTCGTACTCACCCGATCCAAGACAGCGGCAACCCTGAATTCCTCGTCCTCCGTTCCGCCTTCGTCATTGTTCATGGTGTTTCGATGAAATGCCGTCGCGGTCAGTTGATCTTGGGTAGGATTGGGCAAGAGGTCGCCTGCCAGCTGCTCGACAGTAAATTCATCGAAAGGTTTGTCATCATTGAAGGCTCGAATCACCCAATCCCGATAGGGCCAAAAGGTGCGGGAGACGTCCCGTTCGTAGCCTTTGGTGTCTGCATAGCGGGCGAGGTCCAGCCACCAAGTCGCCCATTTTTCTCCATAGGCTTCTAAGGACAGCAACTGGTCCACTGCTTGCTCGTAGCTGATTTTGCCGGAGGAAAAGTCCCGGACCAAAGATTCCGAAGGGGGTAAGCCCGTAATGTCCAAGGCCACTCGGCGAAGGAGTCTCATGGGATTTTCGGATGGGGATGGACTAAACCCCAGATTTGACAGTTTTTTCTGGACAAAAAAGTCTATGGGAGCAAGCGAGTTGTTTTCATTTCCAGCCAAACTGGCTGCAATAGGATTTGCTGGAAGCTTGGGTTCTTTGACCGGCTCATAGGCCCAATGTTTTCCCCATTTGGCCCCTTGATCGATCCATTCTTTCAGTAATTCAATTTCTTTTTTGCTGAGTTGGGTACGCTGGTAAGGCATTCGGAGCTCCGGGTCGGAATGGGTCAAACGCTTGATCAGCTCGCTACCATTGGCATCGCCGGGAATTATGGCCGGATGCCCAGATTCAGTGGGTGCAAAGGCCTCTTCCTCAAAGAGGACACTGAAACCACCATTTTTCTGGACTCCTCCATGACAGGAAATACAGTGTTTGTTGAGAATGGGTTTGATCTCGGTGCTAAAATCAACCTTTTCGTCTCCTGTCCAGAAAAAATATACCAAGGCAAAGCCTATTACCAAAGTGAGGATAAATGCCCATTTTTCTCGTTTCATTTCTTTATTAAAAAAGAAAAATAAACAAATCCTGAAGGAAGCGAAAGAATTTTGAAACGAATAGGCAAAAGAAAAGCCTGAATAATTCAGGCTTTTAAATGATTTATTTGACAGGGAAATAGTCCGGAAGATTCCTTAATATATCCTCCGTCATTGCATCTAAGTTGTAATCCGGTTTCCATCCCCAATCCTCTCTTGCACGACTGTCGTCGATGCTGTCCGGCCAAGAGTCTGCGATGGCCTGACGGAAGTCGGGATTGTATTTGATTTGGAAGTCAGGTATGTGCTTTTTGATGCTTTCGAAGATTTCTTTGGGAGAAAAACTCATCCCCGCGAGATTGTAGCTGGAGCGGATTTTAACGGATTCCCGTGGGGCATTCATCAGGTCAAGTGTGGCCTTGATCGCATCGGGCATATACATCATCGGAAGGTAACTGTCCTCCCTGAGGAAACAGTCGAATTTTTCTCCAGCCAAGGCCTTGTGATAAATATCTACCGCATAGTCGGTTGTTCCACCTCCGGGAAGAGATTTGTAACCGATTAATCCAGGATATCTCAAGCTCCGAACATCCACTCCATATTTTTCAAAGTAGTATTCACACCATCTTTCCCCAGCTTGTTTGCTGATACCATAAACAGTGTTGGGTTCTTTCACACAATATTGGGGAGTATTGACTTTTGGGGTATTGGGACCAAAAACAGCAATGGAGGAGGGCCAATAAATTTTATCCAGCTTGAGGTCTTTGGCTAGTTCAAGAACAGAAAGAAGGCTGTCCATATTCAGGTGCCATGCAAAATGCGGGTTTTTTTCCCCCGTGGCGGAGAGGACTGCTGCCAGATGATAGATCTGAGTGACTTTTTCTTCCTTAATCAGATCGCGAACGCCTTCTTTGTTCAAGACATCGAGAACTTCAAAACGACAATAATCAAACTCTGATTTTGCCGAGTCTCTAAGGTCAGTGGCGATTACTTGATCGCCTCCAAATTGATCTGCAAGAGAGCGGGTGAGTTCCGAACCTAGCTGCCCAGCAGCTCCGATAACCAAGATTTTTTCCATAGAAAGGTCATTCGAAAAACCCTAAAAGTGGCCTTGAGGGTTTTTGTTTATATTTGGGTTTGCTAGCGCAAAAGTAGCAAAAAACCCTTCCCTGAATTGAAAAATTCAAGTCTCAGCAGGGAATTTTGACCAACGGAAACCAAACACATACTATAACTTCCAACTTATGTACGATCAGTTTAAACCCAAATTAGAACAAGAGTTACAATCCATTCAAGATGCGGGTCTTTTTAAACGAGAGCGAATTATCACTTCCCCTCAATCAGCCGAGATTACCATCGCAGGTGGTCAAAAAGTTTTGAATTTTTGCGCCAATAATTACTTGGGGCTTTCCTCTCATCCCAAAGTAATCGAAGCGGCAAAAGCAGCTATTGACTCTCACGGTTTTGGAATGTCTTCTGTGCGATTTATTTGCGGTACTCAGGATATTCACAAGGAATTGGAAAAGAAGATTTCCGAATTCCTTGGCACGGAAGATACCATTCTTTATGCCGCCGCATTTGATGCCAATGGAGGAGTATTTGAACCACTTTTGGGTCCAGAAGACGCGATTATTTCAGATGCACTCAACCATGCTTCCATTATCGACGGGGTAAGATTGTGCAAAGCCATGCGGTATCGCTATGAGCATAACAATATGGCTGATTTGGAAAAACAGCTTCAGGACGCTGTGTCTGCTGGTGCAAAGCAAAAAATCATCGTAACCGACGGAGTATTTTCCATGGATGGCACGATAGCTCAGCTGGACAAAATCGTCGAATTAGCTGAGAAATATGAGGCTTTGGTGATGTCTGATGAATGCCACTCTACTGGATTTATGGGTAAGACTGGCCGTGGGGTTCACGAGCATTGTGAGGTGATGGGTAAAATTGACATAATCACCGGCACCTTGGGAAAAGCCCTTGGTGGAGCTTCCGGAGGATTTACTTCAGGAAGAAAAGAAATCATTGAGTTGCTACGTCAGCGTTCTAGACCCTATTTGTTTTCCAACACCTTGGCGCCTTCTATTACGGGAGCTTCTATTGCGGTTTTGGATTTATTGTCAGAGACTACGGAGCTTCGGGATAAGCTGGAGTCCAATACAGCGTACTTCAGAGAAAAGATGAATGCCGCCGGATTTGATATCAAACCTGGAACACACCCAATCGTGCCAGTCATGCTATATGACGCAGTGCTTTCTCAAAAGATGGCTGAGAAGCTTCTGGAAAAAGGGATTTACGTGATCGGTTTTTACTACCCAGTAGTTCCAAAAGGCCAGGCTCGAATCCGAGTTCAGATTTCTGCCGGCCATGAAAGACATCATCTCGATCAGGCAATAGCAGCATTTATCGAGGTGGGAAAAGAGCTAGGAGTGATCAAGTAAGTCAAATTACAGATACACAAAAGGCCGGGATTAATTCCGGCCTTTTGCTTTATGATTTGCTTGTCATGGCCAGCTTTTTCTTTTTGCTGAGATCATACTCTGACAGACTTTCAAATCGGTCGTCCAAGTCTTCATTGTTGAGATAATCATTGAGGATTTCCCTGACTTCCTGGAAGGAAAGGTTGTGAAGCACTTTTCCATTTTTCATCATGGAGACTTGTCCAGTTTCTTCAGAAATGACCAAAATCAGCGCATCAGTCGCTTCCGACATCCCAATTCCAGCCCGGTGCCTTAATCCAAATTGTGCGGGTACTTCTCGCTCAGTCACCGGAAGAATGCATCGGGCTGCTTTGATGCGACCATTGTGAATAATCACTGCACCATCATGGAGGGGACTGTATTTATTGAAAATTGAAATCAACAATCTTTTTGAAAGTTCTGCGTCCAGAATATCTCCAGATTCAGCATAAAACTTAAGTTCCGAACTGCTTGAGATAACCATCAGAGCTCCTGTATTGCTTCCTGCCAAGGTTTTGGATGCATCGATAATAGGAGAAATATTGAATGCTGAGTTTTCCTTTTTTCTCCAAAAGAAAAGAATGTCTCTCCAGATGTTGTCATTGGACAGAAAGGAGGATCTTCCGACCAAAAGAAGGAATTTTCGTATTTCAGGGGCAAATATGATGATGGCAGCTATAACACCCACACCCATGAATTGACCCAAAATGGAGGAAAGGAGTTCCATTCTTACCGCCCTTACCAGAAGGTAGATCAAGTAGATGGAGAGGAAGCCTAAAAAGATTTTAATGGCAACACTTCCTTTGAGCAGCTTGTAGATTTGATATAATAGGGCAGCTACCAACGCAATATCGATCATATTGACGATGGAGATATCTAAAAATCCGATTTTAAAAAGAATACTCAAGGGTATAGTTTTTCGTATAGTTTAATTGTTTCCTTTGCTTCTTTAACGTCATGTACTCTCAGGATGTTCACTCCTTGTTGAAGGGCTACCATGTGAAGTGCTGTTGTGCCGTTTAAAGCCTCAGAGGCAGTCACATCCAATGTTTTGTAAATCATTGATTTTCTTGAAATCCCTGCCAATACAGGTAAACCCAAAGAACGAAATAGGGTCCAATTTTTCAGCAAATGAAAACCTTGTTCGGCGGTTTTGGCAAATCCAAATCCTGGGTCTAAGATTACATCTTTGATGCCAAGTTTTTTAAAAAGATCTACTTTTTCAGCAAAATAGTACAAAATTTCCGGAATAAGATCGGAATAATCCGACAAACCTTTCATTGTCTGCGGAGTGCCTCGCATATGCATGGCGATATAAGGAAGTCCAGATTCGGCTACCACTGGTAGAATTTCGGGGTCGATGTTTCCTGCAGAGACATCATTGATCAAATCAGCACCAGCCTCAATTCCTTTTTTTGCTACTTGACTTCTAAAAGTGTCCAAGGAAATCAGCATTTCTGGGTAAGCTTCTTTGATCCATTCAATAGGGGGGACCACTCGGTCGATTTCTTCACTTACAGAAATATCCACTGCTCCTGGTCTGGTGCTATAGCCTCCTAAGTCCAAAATATCGGCTCCTTCATTTACCATTTGACTGGCTTTGGTCAGGACTTGCTCTTTACTGATTTTAACCCGGCTTCCTTCAAAAAATGAATCTGGGGTAAGGTTCAAAATTCCCATTACTATGGGCTTTTTTAAAGACAAAAGCCTTCCCTTGATTTGTAATGTATATTTTTGGAGAAATAATTTATCTTCGGTCAAATAAGGAGGATTTCCCGGTAGCATTAAATTAAAAGATTTTGGAGACTAAAACCAGCAACGAATATAGCCAAGTAATCCATCGATGTAAAGAGCTCTTCAGGAAGAAAACCCTGGATTATGGGACAGCCTGGAGAATCTTGAGGCTAGCCTCTATTACTGATCAAATATTTATTAAGGCACAAAGAATTCGGTCCATTCAGGAGAAAGGCACTCAAATGGTCAATGACCCCTTGGAGGATGAGTTTGTTGGTATTATCAATTATTGTCTGATAGCTTTGATGCAGATTTCTCTTCAGAAGGAGGAAAGACTGGAGATTCCTTATGCAGAACTTGAACCGGTGTATGATCATTGGGTGAAGGCTACCAAGGGGCTTCTGGAAAATAAAAATCACGATTATGGAGAAGCCTGGAGAGATATGCGGGTAAGCTCCATGACAGACATTATCTTGATGAAACTCTACCGGGTAAAGCAAATAGAAGACAACCAAGGCAAAACAGTCGTGTCTGAGGGTATAGAGGCAAATTATCAGGACATGATCAATTATGCGGTCTTTTGCCTGATCAAGCTTGGATATCACCAACCTACTTCTTCTTGAAGTGCATTACTGGTTACCATAAAACAAATTTTAATCAATTGAAGAATTAAACTGGATGAACAAGCAAGGCATACTTTGGCTCCTTAGACTATTGGTAGGTGGGCTTTTTATCTTCTCTGGGCTGATCAAAGTCAATGATCCAGTAGGTACTGCGATCAAATTGGAGGAGTATTTTGATGTTTTTTCAAATGATATTGCTTCATTTTTCTACCTGTTTAAGCCCTATGCCCTTCCCATTGCCGTAGTATTGGTCGTTTCAGAGGTTGTTCTCGGTGTGATGTTGATATTGGGAGTAAAACTCAAGCAGACAGTATATGCTATCGGGGCCATGATTCTGTTTTTTACTTTCCTTACATTCTTCTCGGCTTATTTCAATAAAGTTACCGATTGCGGTTGCTTTGGAGATGCGATAAAGCTTACCCCTTGGGAGTCTTTCTACAAGGACGTGGTTTTACTTATTATGATTTCATTTTTATTTTTTTTCAGAGAAGATCTCCCTGAAGAATCTCCGAAATGGGCAAAAATCAGTTCTGTGATAGTTTTGGTTGGGTCTATAGGCTTAGCAATATATGCTATCCAAAATCTTCCATTTATCGATTTTAGGGCTTATAAAGAGGGAGTAAATATTCCACAGAATATGCAGCCATCATCGGCTTTGCAGTATACCTATGTGATGAAAAAAGGAGGGGAGATTTTCAAATTTGACCAATATCCCAGTGAAGAAGGGTATGAGTTTGTCGAAATGGTATTAAAAAACCCTGAAGCCTTGCCCAAAATCTCCGATTTTGCTGCTTGGAATGAAGAAGGGGATCAAACCGAATTCCTTTTTGCAGGGAATAAGGTACTTATTCTGAGCAGTAATATTTCCAAAATGGATCAAAGTAGCCTGAAGGAAATGGACTTGCTAGTTCGCTCTATGGCAAATGCACCCGTGGATGTTGTCTTATTGGCTGCAGCTACTCAAGAGGAGATTGATCAGGTAATCAATACCCAAAATTGGAGCATAGTGGGACTTCAGGCCGACGCAACCGTTGTTAAGACTATCATGAGGGCAAACCCTGGGATCATGATCCTCAAGGACGGAGTTGTAATGAAGAAATACCATCATAACAATACCCCTGAACCAACAGAGGTTCTTGATTTTTTTCTATGAGCAAGGTTCTGAAAGTAGTGCTGATTGGGCTGCCGGGGGCAGGTAAATCTACTTTTGGAAAGCAACTGGCCAAGGAACTCAACTTTCCTTATTTTGATTCAGATGGACTGATCGAACAAAAACATCAGATGAAAATCCCCATGATTTTTTCCCTATATGGAGAGGGGAAATTTCGGGAATGGGAATCAGAGGTTTTGGAAGATATTTTGAAATCTGAACAGTCTATTGTCCTCTCTACTGGAGGAGGTGCTCCCTGTTTCAACGACAATATGGATTTAATTAATTCCAAAGGGATATCCGTGTACTTGGATGTGCCTTTGGATGTGATTTCCCAACGACTCTATTCAAGTAAGATTCAGAATCGCCCTATGTTTGAAGGCTTGGATAGTGGAGAGATTACTCTAAAGCTCAAGAGTCTTCTCGCTCAAAGGGAGTACTTTTACAATCAGGCCAAAATAAAACTCAGCGGAGAAGACTTTTCCGCTGAGTATTTGATGTATGAATTGATCAATCAACTTAAAAGTTGAATCCTACTGTCAATACGCCAGAGGTGATTGAGTTTCTGATTTCTGTCAATGGACCAAAGTTGAATCCATCTTCATCCAAGACTTGGTAGCTTCGATAGAGTTGGTCGTATTGCTGATTTAAAATGGTCAGGTCTAGAGTGAAAGCTCCAGTTCTGATTCCTACTCCTCCACTGATTATTTGAGTGCTTTGATCAAAACCCGGTGAATTGGAGTAGGGATCACCCAAATAAGAATATCCTCCTCTGATCCGGAACATATTCAGCCAGATTTCTCCACCAACTCGATAATTTATTGTACTTGCATAAATATCTCGGATGACTTGATTATCCGGCCCCTCATCAAAATCCCTGGAGTTTATTCTGGCTGTGCTGTAGTCTACCCAATCCACATCAGCAGAAATAAACCCCTTCTTTCCAAAGAAAAATGTTGCTCCACCACCAATTTTAAGAGGTGTATTCAGTCCATAATTGCTGATTACTAAATCCGAGAAGGCATCCTGTTGGCCTAAAGTTATATCCTCTGGTTCGTAGTAGTAGTTATTGTAATCGGTGAAAACAGCAGCTTCATATTCTTCATTTAGCCCATACCAAGTAGGTGTTTGGAAAACAAAACCAAGATTTAGGTTATCCATGGGCTTATAGATGACCCCAAGATTTAAGTTGACACCTGCACCATTGATGAATAAATTTTCCTGCAATGAAGAAGTAGCTAATGGTTCGTCTACAAACTCCTCGTTATAGATTTTGAACGAGGAAAAGTTGAGGGTGCGAATCCCGACACTACCTCCCAAAAAAAGCTTGTGTTTGAAGTTGGCACCATAGCCGAATGTCATTTGATTAGCACTTCCTTCTCTGCGAATATTTTCATCTTGAAAGGGTAGCCCTAATACAAAAGAATCATAAACGTTGGGATTTGGAATGGGATTCCCGTCAGGATCAAATGCAATTGGATTGATTTGATAGGTTTGATAAGCGAGTCCAGTCAGGCCAAAGTTTTCAATTTGACTTTCAGGTATCCCAAATGAATCCTGTAGATAAAAGTCGATGATTGAACTTTGTCCTGGGATATCGGAGAAGTACCCAAATTCGGTATTGAAATTAGCGATTCGTTGAAAGCTCATTGCCCATGCCCCTCCCTTGAAAGCTCTGGTTTCCATGGGGCCTTTGGGGCTAGCGCCAACGTAGCTGATATTCGGAAGGGAAAAATTCGAAGTATTATATTCTCGGGATTGACCGAGATATTGTGTTTGGACCCCCCAATCTGAATATCCTAAGCTTAGACTGATTTCCGATGAACGAAAAAATCCAAGCCCCGCAGGATTTCCTGCAATATTTGAGACATCTCCACCAAGGGACCATTGAGTACCACCAACTCCCAAAATTCTTGCAGAACCTGATGGGACTACTCTACTGAATCTAAATGCATCTTCAAAATACCCACTTTGAGCATTTACAATAGAAGTGCTTAAAACCAAAAACAATAAAATACTAATTGAAATTCTCATTGGCAATACCATTTGATCTATTCAAATAAACGGGCTGAGAGAAAATTTTGGATAAAAAAAAGGGGAATTAATTTCCCCTTCCTCCTCTGGATCCACCGGAGCTACCTCCTACGGACCCACCAGAACTTCGACTAGGAGCACTGAAACTGCTACCACCAGAACTTCTGCTTGGCGCACTAAAACTACTGCTTCCCGAACTTCTGCTTGGTGAACTGTACCCTCCAGAATTAGATCTACTTGGCATTCCTGATCTATTGTAGCTAGGGCTGGTTGATCTATTGTAGCTAGGGCTGGTTGATCTGTTGTAACTTGGCCTTCCTGAATTGTTATAAGATGGATTTGTTGATCTATTGTATTCAGGGCTGGAAGATCTACTAGGAGATGTTGCATAGCGACCAGCAGGATATGTTGCACCTCTGGAGTTTGTTCCTCTGTCATATGCAGATGATGGTCTTGCAGAAGGTACAGAACTTCTGGTATTGATTGCTCGGTCCACAGCAGGTGAATTGACATTTCTCACTGTGCCTGTTCGGCTTCTTCCAGAATTATAATAGTCATTTTGAGATGTTCCAAATTCTCTACTCGCAACTCTTGAGTTTTCACTTGCGGAGATTCTTCTCGGTGATGTTCCAGCGGTGGTGGCAGCTCGTCTTGCTTGAGCTCTTGCTGTATTTGGTACTACACCAGCTTGACTCGAAGCTAGTCCAGCATTTGTAATTCCTGCGCCTCTTGTAGGACGTGCCCCATAAACCACTCTTCTGCCTCCATACTCACCTCCAGGCAAAACATAAATAGGTCGGCCTGCATAGATGGGTGCTCCCCAACCATACATTGGATATCCCCAGCCAAAGCCTGGAGCTCCCCATCCCATCATCCAAGGGTTGCCCCATCCCATCATCCAAGGGTTACCCCATCCCATGCCCATCCATGGATTGCCCCAGCCAAAACCGAAGCTTAGACTAAATCCGGGTCTCCAACCCCAACCTGGTCCCCAGAATGGGTCGTAAAAACCCATTCCCCACGGACTAAACATAGAGCCGAATCCTAGACCAAAATTAAAATTGATGTTAGGGGAATTTCCATTTTGATTTCCATTGGCGGAATAGAAATTATCATAAGCATTGATATTTCCTTGAGCAACTTGCTCCGAGCCACCTTCATCGAAATAGACAATTCCAGATTCTTCCGCTTCACTAGTTGCTTGATAGCGGGAAATGTACTCTGGATTAACGTTTCGGGCGCTGAAATTCTCTTCAGTTAAAGAGTTTTCATTTTCCAGTGATTGGAAAGTTTTTGGATTATTGTTTTCTACTGCATATTGAGTGGCGATTTTGACGTCAGATGCCATGAAATAAAGATTGTCATTGGCGCCATTCATTGCCATTTTGTTGGTGCTACACGAACTGATTGAAAGTGCACCAAGCAGTAGAGAAGCTGATATGATGGGTAATTTCTTCATTTTTGAAGTCGATTGTTACTTTCTTATACGAACTGACTGGACCGAGGTTTTACTTTTTGGTTTATATTTGCCAGCCCTAATTAAGCAAAATTAAGCACATTTTAATATTCCCCAAAAGCTAATGAGCAAAGGATTACCCAAGAGAAGTGAAGATTATTCACTCTGGTATAATGAATTGGTAAAAAGAGCAGACCTTGCCGAAAATTCGGCTGTCCGAGGATGCATGGTCATCAAACCCTATGGATTTTCCATTTGGGAAAAAATGCAGGCAGAATTGGACCGAATGTTTAAGGAGACAGGACATACCAATGCGTATTTTCCATTATTTATTCCCAAATCTTATCTCAGCAAAGAAGCCTCACACGTGGAGGGGTTTGCCAAGGAATGTGCAGTGGTGACTCATTATCGCCTCAAAAATGCCGAAGATGGGTCAGGAGTAATCGTTGATCCAGAGGCCAAACTAGAAGAAGAGTTGATCGTGAGGCCTACTTCCGAAACAGTAATTTGGAGTACGTATAAAAATTGGATTCAATCCTACCGTGATTTACCTCTTTTGATTAATCAATGGGCCAATGTGGTCCGGTGGGAGATGAGAACCCGATTGTTTTTGAGAACTGCAGAATTCCTATGGCAGGAAGGCCATACAGCTCATGCCACTGCAGAAGAAGCCAAGGCAGAAACTCTTCAAATGATGCAAGTATATGCCCAATTTGCGGAAGAGTTTATGGCCTTGCCGGTAATCAGGGGACGAAAAACCGAAAATGAACGTTTTGCCGGTGCCGATGATACCTTATGCATAGAAGCTATGATGCAGGATGGAAAAGCTCTTCAGGCAGGGACTTCGCACTTTTTAGGACAAAATTTTGCCAAGGCCTTTGATGTCAAGTTTGCCACTAAAGAAGGGGGCTTGGATTATGTTTGGGGAACATCCTGGGGAGTCAGCACCCGATTAATGGGGGCCTTAATCATGGCTCATTCGGATGACAATGGGTTGGTTTTGCCGCCAAAGCTTGCACCTAACCAAGTGGTTATTGTGCCAATTTATCGGGGTGAAGCTGAATTGGAAGCGATCTCCTTCAAAGCGAAGGAAATTATGGCTGCCTTGAGATCTAAGGGGATTTCAGTAAAATTTGATGACCGGGATACGCATAAACCCGGCTGGAAATTTGCCGAATATGAGCTGAAGGGAGTACCCGTAAGAATTGCTATGGGACCGAGAGATTTGGAAAATGGAACCATCGAAATTGCCAGAAGAGACACCTTGACCAAAGAGACCTTCCAGCTCTCTGAAATGCCTGTAGAAGAGAAAATCTCTTCTCTTTTGGATGAGATCCAAACCTCTATCTATCAAAAGGCTCATTCCTTCAGAAATGAAATGACCACCGAAGTAAATTCTTGGGAGGAGTTTCAGCAGGTTCTTGACCAAAAGGGAGGTTTTGTGTCTGCTCATTGGGATGGGACCTCAGAGACTGAAGATAAGATTAAAGAATTGACCAAAGCTACAATTCGATGTATCCCTCTGGATAGGAAAGAAGAGCAGGGAACTTGTGTGTTTTCAGGTAAGCCTTCCGAAGGGCGGGTGTATTTTGCCAAAGCTTATTAAAATAAATACCCGGGTCTCCCGGGTTTTTTTATTTCCTGCTTTCCTTTCGATCGGATTCTTGTATTTTTAGGAATTCCTAAACCATACTATGGAAATACTCATCTTATCCAGCCTTTTGATCATAGGTTTGATCCTCTTACTTGTCGAGGTTCTTTTTATCCCCGGCACTACCGTAGTGGGAATTTTGGGCTTTGCTGTCAGTATCGCTGGAGTAATTTATGCTTTTGCGGAATTTGGATACGAGACAGCCATTTGGGTGACATCCATAGCTGCCATTGCCAATTTAGCTGCAGTGTGGTATGGATTCAGTTCCGGAGTTTGGAATAAATTTTCATTGAAATCCTCAATCACCGGAGGGGCGTTTGATGGCAGAACAGAAGGTTTGGAGGTAGGAATGAAAGGAAAAGCAGTTTCGGACATCAAGCCTATTGGGAAGGCGCTTTTTGGTGATCAAATGTTCGAGGTAAAATCAGAATCCGGTTTTCTTGAAGCCGGAAAAGATGTGGAAATAATCAAAGTAGAAACCAATAAAATTATCGTCAAATAATATGGATCCATCAAGTTCAATTTTCATTTTGGTAGCCGCTTTAGCCGGAATCACCCTACTGTTTATCTTCCTTTATTTTGTTCCGGTCAATCTTTGGATCACCGCCCAGTTTGCAAATGTCCGGGTAGGTATCGGAGAATTAATCGGAATGAGAATCCGAAAAGTGCCGCCAAGTGTGATCGTTAATTCTCTAATCACAGCTACCAAGGCTGGTTTGGCCCTGACCACCAACGAATTGGAAACCCACTACCTCGCTGGAGGAAATGTGCCCAATGTGATTAGAGCATTGATCTCTGCTGACAAAGCCAATATCAATCTATCTTTCAAACAAGCTACGGCCATTGATCTGGCTGGTAGAGATGTGTTTGAAGCAGTTCAGATTTCTGTAAATCCAAAGGTGATCAATACCCCAAGCGTAGCTGCTGTAGCTGCGGATGGGATTCAGTTGATCGCAAAGGCCAGAGTAACTGTTAGAGCAAACATCGCCCAACTAGTCGGTGGGGCTGGTGAAGAGACTATCCTTGCACGGGTAGGAGAGGGTATTGTGACTTCCATTGGTTCTTCTGTGAATCATAAAACAGTTTTGGAGAACCCGGATAAGATTTCAAAATTGGTTCTGCAGCGGGGTTTGGATGCAGGTACTGCATTCGAGATTCTTTCGATTGATATTGCTGATATTGATGTGGGAACAAACATCGGAGCAAAACTTCAGATCGATCAGGCATCAGCAGACTTAAAAGTAGCTGAAGCCAAAGCAGAGGAAAGAAGAGCAATGGCCGTGGCCTTGGAGCAGGAAATGAAGGCCAAATCTGTGGAGATGAGAGCAAAAGTAATCGAAGCTGAAGCAGAAGTTCCAAAAGCGCTTGCTGAGGCCTTCCGAAATGGAAGCCTTGGAGTCATGGACTATTACAGAATGGAAAATATCAAGGCAGATACGACTATGCGTGATTCCATTGCGAGTTCGGATAAAGATTCGAAAGATTCCGGGTCAGGAAAAAATGAGAAAAAATAAAAAAAGGGAGCGTTTAAGCTCCCTTTTTTCGTTTCCCCTCTGTGGGTTCAGGGATCAATATTACAGGAGTATAAGACTCTTTAACCAGAATTTCCTGATTACTCCAATCAGGAATAATTTGCTGATAGTCAATAGGAAAAATAACATCACCCGAGGAACGGAAAGCTCCAACTTTTCCATCCTTTGAAAGGAGGAAAAAGTCATTTTCCTCTGCTTGAAGAAAGCTGTATTCATTCTGAAAAATCTCTGCACCGTCTTTGTTCAGGACTCCCCTTTTTCCATTTTTCTCAACCAAAAAATAGCCTTCTTTTAACCTGCAGATTTGGTCAAAAGGGGAAGAATTCAACTTTTCCCCTTTTTCATTAATTAGGTAAAATCCTTCATCCGAACTCACTACTGTCTTACCGTCAATAGTCTTTTTTATTTCTTTCCATTCCGCCAATCCTTGGAGATCTCCTGATTTATTGATCAATCCCCATTGGGCTCCTTGTCTGTAGGGAGCAAAGTTTCCGGCAAAAGATCCGACTTCCTCGAAATCAGGTGAAATCACCCAAGTACCTGAAGAGTTGATAAATCCAAATTTCCCACCTTTTTTAGCAGGGAAAAGACCCTCTTTGCCTTCACCAATCCATTCAGCATCCGATTGTGGGTTTACTTGCCATCCTTTTGGAGAGTAAAGACCACTTTTTTGCTCTCTAAATCGAACAAAGTAATTTTCTCCACTGATCCAAACCACCTCTTCCATTCCAACCGCATCCAAAAGAATCCCATCTTCTTTCATGATTCTCCTCAGCTTGCCATGAATGTATTCCAGCATCAAATGCCCTGATTTGGTGATTTTGTGGAAAGAATTGTAGGTGACATCCGCTTTGATATCATCTCCTTTTATTAGCAGATATTGATTGTCATTGAACCCGTAGAAATGGTTGTTTCGGGTATATTCAAGCTGCTCTAGGGTTGGGGGCAAAACATAATCCCCTTGCTCATTGATAATACCAAATCCAGATTCCTCTTTCGCTAAAAGGTATCGTCCTTCATTTTCTTCCAGCAAGTCGTAGGGTCTCTCAGGGTCTTTGGATTGGGGTAGAAAATATTTTCCGTTTTTTTGGGCTATAACCACACCCAAATGACTTAATCGAGCATTATCGAAAGAACCTATTGGGGTGGTTTTTCCACTTCCTTTTTCAAATACAAAATATTCATTTCCTTTTCTGGCTAGCAGCCGAATGGAATAGGTGAGTATTTCATCATATTCGGCAGAGAGTACTTTCTGTCCATATTCATGGTAGGCTCCTATCCCATTAGTCCCCTTTACCAAAATCCACGGGCTAAGGTATTGATACACTTCCGCTCCTTCCAGGGGCACAATAGGTTTGAGATCTTTGGCCAATAAGAAAAGTTGATTTTCTTTTTTTCCGATTCTAACGTTCTCCGAAAAGACATAAACCTCCTCATAGACGGCCCGGCTTTTCAAATTTCCCTGAAGATCGTATACCTCCCAAGTTTGACTATAGGAATGGTAAGAATATAATCCTAAGGAAAGGGTAAAGAATAGAAAAGCCAATTGCCTGTTTTTCATGGATTAGGGAGTATTCAAATGGGTCCAAAGATAAAAAGGCCAAAGGATCTGCAAATTACCTTTGGCCATTTCTTTAGGGATAAATGAAAATTATTTTTCAGTGGTGATTTTTTCCAAATCGAACAAGTCGGTGAGAATTTCAATCATTTCTTCTGCCTGATCTCTTTGACATGCCGCTTTAAGCTGGATTACCGGGATTTTGATGATTTTTTGCATCATACTTTTTGTAATCTTTTCGATGAGGACATGTTCTTTTGGGTCCACATTCTTAAGATATCTGCTGATTTCCTCCTGTCTGATCTGCTCAAGACTTTGCTTGAGTTTGTTAATGGTAGGGGATACCATCATTTCTTTTTTCCAGTTGAAAAACTCAGCGATGCTTTCCTTAATGATGGCTTCTACTGCAGGGATTGCTCCAAGACGTTTGTCCAAGGCAGCGGAAGTTTTACTTCTAATGTTGTCCACATTATATAGAATCGCGCCAGGTACATCCTCAACTGTAGTTTCAATACTTCTGGGTACAGAAAGATCTATAAATAACTTATAGCTTTGAATATCAAAGCTCTTTACCATTTCCTTGGTGATAAAGGGATCATTTTTCATGATGGAACTGACGATGACATCAGCTTCTTTCATAGCTTCTAATGCATGCTCGAAAGGAACCACTTCAAATCCCAAAGGCGCGGCTATTTCCTCTGCCTTGCTGTAGGTCCTGTTGGTGATTTTAACCTTGGCTTGGGGAAGATGCACCATGTTTTTGGCGACATCTTCTCCGATTTCACCTACTCCGATTAACAAGATTCTTGGCTCAAAGGTATTTACCGTTAAGCTTTCGATTAATTCGACAGTAGCATAGGAGAGAGAAGCAGCACCATCTCTGAAGGCGGTCTCTTGAACCACTCTTTTGTTGGTGAAGAAGATGGTATGCATCAGGCGATGAAGGAAAGGACCTGCCATATCCAAGTCTGCGGCAGCTTGATAAGCTCTTTTCACTTGATTGGAGATCTGAATATCGCCGATCACCTGTGCCTCCAGCCCCATACTTACTCTAAATAGATGCTCAATTGCCTGAGTGTCTTCGTTGAGCACTTCAAAGTAATTGAGGTAATTGACTACATCAGTTACCCCCTTTTCTAATCCAATCAGCTTGATTATCTCTGTGCTGAGGTCCAGTTCATGCCCGTAATATACCTCTGTCCTGTTGCAGGTAGACAATATCAGTGCATCACTCAAACTGAAAAAATCCTTCGCTTTTTGAAGTATTCTTCTGATTTCCTCCTCTGTCAAAGAAATATGTTCTCTTATTTGGACAGGAGCGGTTTTGTGGGATAAACTGATCGCTTTAAATTTGTTTGGCATGCCTACAATTTCTTGCAATGCAAAAATAACAGAGATAGGGCCGTGAAAGGTTTAATTTACAGGAACGAAAATTAATTTAGAATTTGTCTAAATAATATTCTCCGTTTTCCTCAAATTTCTTTCAAGGTATTGACTCCATTTTTCTTTCTTCCTAAATTATTCGATGAAATGTTTTTTGATTTTTTGAATGAAAAGGAAACTCGAATTTTGGTTCAAAACCTATTTTGGATTTTCAAGGAAGGAAACTGTAGGTTTTCTTTTGGTAGTACCATTATTATTCCTGCTTAGCTTTTTGCCTGCATTTATACGCTGGGTAAAGGATCAGCGAGAGTCCGATAGGTATGCAGAGTATCTTCAGGCCGCGGATAGTCTTGAAAAAGCGGGCTTTCTGGTGGTTTCATCTCCTCTTCCGGGATTTAATCCTCAGGATACTGTTAAAAAGGATTTCAAAACAAGTCAAATAGAGCGGATCAACAGGATCCCTTTTTCTGAAGCAGACTCGATTACCCTGCAAATAGTCCCCGGTATTGGGCCCGCTACGGCTGGAAGAATCATCAAATACCGGGAAAATTTAGGAGGTTTTGTCGCAAAAACTCAGCTGATGGAGGTATATGGAATGAAGGCAGAAACTGCAGAGGAAGTATGGGAATATTTTGAATTTGATCCTGGAATCCGGACAAAGATTCCTATAAATCAAGCAGAGGCTGCAGATCTTTCCAAGCACCCCTACATATCCTATTCGGAGGCCAAAGTCATTGTTGCATACCGAAATCAACATGGGGACTTTCAGAATGCTGAGGATCTCTTAAAGATCAGAATCTTTAAAAAAGAATGGGTAGATAAAATAGCCCCTTACTTGAATTTTGACTAATCCTTAGGCTGCGAAAATCTAAAAATCCAGCATATTTGGGTCATGATTGATCCTGTCGGAATTCAGTTTCCTGATCTCAACCTCCCTCCCTTCCCAACCAAAATCAAAGAAGATAATGGTAAGCTGTTGATTTTGGATTCGTTAAGAAAAAAATACTTGGTATTGACGCCTGAGGAGTGGGTGAGACAGCACTGGATCAATTACCTGATTGAGGGTTTGGGTTATCCAAAAGGTCTTTTTTCTTTGGAAAAAGGCCTAAAATACAATCAATTATCCAAGAGGACGGACTTGGTGGTTTTTGACAGAAAAGGAGCTACTTACCTTTTGGTGGAGTGTAAGGCGCCAACAGTAAAAATCAATCAAAATACCCTAATTCAAGCGCTTACTTATAATAAACCATTAAATTGTCCTCATATTATTCTTTCGAACGGGATTCAACATATTTGCATGTCCTTCGATGAAAAAAAAAGAGAGTTTCTTCAGAAAAGCACCATCCCAAAGTCTCCTTAATTTTTTATTTCAAATTATGATTTTTATCATGTTTTCTCTAACTTCCATCTAGTATACCTAGCGCAAATTAAAAATGAGTTCTCATTCCCATAATACCCCCTGTGAGCTCTGTGCAAGCAGAAAGCATTCGCTTTTTTCAGACTTACCAGAGCAGCATCTTTGTACGATTTCTGATCACAAAAACCTGATCTCCCATCGAAAAGGACAGATCCTTTATTACGAAGGAACTAACCCTCTTGGGATATTTTGCATTAATTCAGGGGTGGTGAAAATCTATAAAACTGCCTCCAACGGAAAAGAGCAGATTATCCATCTGGCCAAAAAGGGGGATTTTCTTGGCTATGCAGCGCTCTTAGGAGAGGAAAATTATACCAATTCGGCCATGATAATCGAGGATGCTAAAATCTGCTTCGTTCCAAAAAATGCCTTTCTGGCCACATTGACCAAAAACACTGAATTTTTCAAAAAGGTGACTAAAGCGATCAGCCACGAATTGGGTGAAATGGAAGCGAAACTCACCGATGCTACTCAAAAAAGTATTCGGGAGCGCCTTGCTTTTGTGCTGTTGCAATTGGCTGATTCATATGGGGTAGAAGGGGGAGGTAGTCAAAAAATAGACTTAATCCTCAGCAGGGAAGAAATTGCGGGTATTGTAGGCACTGCGACCGAGTCAGTGATTCGCTTACTTTCCGAATTCAAAAAAGACAAATTGATTGAATTGGACGGAAAAAAGATCATTATTCTTGATAAAAGAGGTCTAGCTCGGCTTTCTGATTTTTATGCCTAAAAAGAACCCTGATTGAAAAAAAGGAGTTTTTCTCCTATGATTCAGATATTCCAACTTTTCTTTATTCGCCCTACCCTGGCTCTGCTGTGGTTGTTGTTCCTTCCGGTTTTTGGAAACAGTCAATCATTGGCTTATAAAACTTTGCTTTCAGGCATTTATGAAAAGGATTTTCCCCTAATCCATCCTGAGGAAATTAAAGACCTGAATCAATATCAGGTTTTAGATACCCGGGAATGGGAAGAATATCAAGTCAGTCATCTTCCAGGGGCAATCTGGGTAGGATATGAAACTTTTTCCCTTGAAAATCTCAAAAATGTGGACAAAAACAAGCCTGTGATTGTCTATTGTAGCGTGGGTGCGAGGTCACAGGATATAGGCAAAAAACTTCAAAATCAGGGATTTTCTGATGTTTATAATTTATATGGTGGAATCTTTCACTGGGTAAATGAAGAAAATCCCATCGTAAGCAATGGCAAGCCAACTGACCGGGTCCATACGTATTCCAAAACCTGGAGTATCTGGCTGAATAAAGGCCAGAAAGTGTATTGACAGGTTTTCTGTCTTTGTCCAGACATTTGATCTTCTTGCTTCATCCTTGGGTGATTTCACTTCGTATCTTCTGAATAAAAGCTTCCAATCCGTGAAACCATTTCATCAAATTACTCAGACGAAATTGGATAAACCGATTAGGACAACTAATTCAGACAAAATCAAAATCATGAAAATCTTAGCTTCTCGATTTCTTCTTCTTTTCCTCACGATCGTCTCCTTTTCCTGCGGCCAGTCTACCTTAGGCATGGCAGGGACTCAGCCACCTAGTCATCAGATTTGGAATGAACTTCTTCAAAGCCATGTCAAACCTAATGGGATGGTCGATTACAAAGGGTTCATCAGGGAAAAGGCCAAACTGGAGAAATATCTGGCCATGATCTCCTCGCAAGCTCCCGACCGAAAAACCTGGTCCAAGAATGAGCAGATGGTATATTGGATCAATGCTTACAATGCATTTACAGTCAAATTGATTGTGGATAATTATCCGGTTGAAAGTATTCGTGACCTTGGGCCTAAACTGAAAATCCCTTTGATCAAGGATGTTTGGCACTATAAATTTTTCAAAATCGGAGGGGTAGATAGCAGCTTGGATGAGATTGAGCATTCGATTTTAAGAAAGGAATTTGAAGAACCCCGAATTCATTTTGCCATCAACTGTGCTTCTATTTCCTGCCCTCCCTTATTGAATGAGGCCTTTGTGGCGGATAAACTTGAAAGTCAGCTTCAAAAAGTAGCCGTAGCATTTGTGAATGACCCCACCAAAAACAAGATATCTACCAATCAGGCTGAGGTGTCTTCCATTTTTTCTTGGTTTTCAGGTGATTTCACCAAAAATGGCAGTCTGATTGATTTTCTTAACAAGTATTCCAAAGTCAAGCTGAATTCCAAAGCCAAGATTTCCTACATGGATTACAATTGGAATCTCAACGAGTAGGGGTCAATTTTCTTTATCTTTCCAAAAAAGTCCATCATGGCAAATCGACACATTGTGATTCTGGGAAATGGAATCGCGGGAATTACCTGTGCCAGGCATCTAAGAAAAAAGGATGATCAGGTCCGGATATCGGTCATTTCCGGAGAAAGCCCTTACTTTTTCTCCAGAACAGCTCTGATGTATGTCTTTATGGGACACATGAAGTTTGAGCACACCCAGCCCTACGAAAGCTGGTTTTGGGAAAAAAACCGAATTGAACTCATTCATCAATGGGTCACTGAGGTAGATTTTTCTTCAAAAAAACTCATTTTTTCAACTGGTAATTCGCTCGATTACGATTCTTTGGTCCTAGCTACAGGATCCAAGCCGAATAAGTTTGGCTGGCCGGGTCAGGATTTGCAGGGAGTGCAGGGGCTGTATTCCAAGCAGGATTTGGAATTGATGGAAAAAAACACCGGGCCTGAAGTGCAGAGAGCTGTAATTGTTGGAGGAGGTTTGATTGGAATCGAGATGGCCGAAATGCTGGCCTACAAGAAGATACCGGTTACTTTTTTGGTTCGGGAGAAAGGCTTTTGGGACAATGTTTTACCCAAAGAAGAGTCCGAATTGGTCGGAAGACATATCCATGAGCATCATATCGATTTGCGTTTGGAGACCGAGTTGAAGGAGATATTATCTGATTCCAAAGGCCGAGTTCGGGCAGTTGTCACCTCATTGGGAGATGAGATTTCCTGCGAGTTTGTGGGATTGACTGCAGGAGTGAGTCCGAATGTGGATTTCCTCAGAAATACAGAATTGAAGGTGAATCGAGGAGTGAAAGTGGATGCTTTCTTTCAAACCAATATCCCCGATGTTTATGCCATCGGTGACTGTGCGGAATTTGAAAATCCGCCAGCTGCAGACCGAAGAAACATCGAGCAAGTATGGTACACCGGACGAATGCATGGCGAAACCTTGGCTCACAACCTTTGCAAAAAACCTGTTCCCTACCAACCTGGAATCTGGTTCAACTCGGCCAAATTCCTGGATATCGAATACCAAACCTATGGCACGGTCCCACCAAAATGGGACGATTCGAAGCTCAAAAGTTTCTACTGGGAGCATGCTTCAGGAAAAATTAGTTTCCGCATGCTGATGAATTCAGCTCATCAAATTCTTGGAGTGAATAATTTTGGCTTTCGGCTCCGACATGAGTTCTTCGATGAGGCCATCCGGGAAAAGTGGTCTGGAGAAAAAGTGATTTCCAAACTCGACAAAGCCAACTTCGATCCGGAGTTTTTTGCTCCCTACTACATGGAAATTCAAAAAGCCTTCAAAACGCAATTCGGTGGAAAATTTCAACCTGCCAAAAAATCATTTATCCAAAAACTATTCGGAGCTAGCGTATGAAGATGATCGAAAAAATAGGTTTGGGACTTTTTCTGATAGGGATTACCATCTTTACGGTAATACCTTTTTTGGGAACGTACAGCCTCACCGAGGATTTGGTATTGGCCAATACCAAAGAGATTCATCAGGAAAAAATGGCCGAAATTCTCACTCCGATGTACGGTCAAGAATATGGCTCTAACTTCTCCTTTCTATCTGCTTTTGGAGAAAACTTCAATACCTACAATGACAACTTGAAAGCCGAGCAACTTTGGGATCAGGTCATTTGGGATGATTATGGGTTTGCTTTGTCAAAGGCTGCCGCAAGCAGTCCAGTCAGAGATAATCCTTGGCTTTGGCTGGGTTTATCCATCGGCTTGGCTGTATTGGGTGGCTATTTATTCAACTTCCGTCAATATGCGGAGGAACCCGCAGGAATCAAAAACAATGGAATTTTCCACTCCAAACTCAAAAATCGGGGTTGGCTTGGGATGATCACCGGAGGCTATCTGATTCTGTTTTACATCTTGCTCTACTGGTTTCCAGCCTATTTGGTCAACTTGGTTTGGATGGTGGAGCCGGTTTCCAGAATGCTATCAGGCGGTCCTGCTAGCCAGTGGTTTTTGTACGGCTTGGTGTATACGCTGGCTATTTTGGTGATGGGAGTGCGAATGTTCCGGAAATACAGGGGTAATAAATACCAGCAACTTCGCACGGCTTCGGTGATGTTTTTTCAATCAGCTTTTGCCTTTCTGATTCCCGAAATCCTCGTCCTTTTAAATCAGCCTTATTTCGATTTCAAAAATATTTGGCCGCTCGATTACGATTTCTTCTACGATTACCAGATTTCGACCTTTCTCTCCGGTGGAGGCATGGGAATGTTTATGCTGATTTGGGGGATTATGCTGATTATCGTAGGGGTACCGGTATTTACCTATTTCTTTGGAAAAAGATGGTATTGCTCTTGGGTGTGTGGTTGTGGAGGTCTGGCGGAGACAGTTGGAGACCCTTTTCGTCAACTTTCTGATAAGTCACTAAAAGCATGGAAATACGAGCGATGGATTATTCACAGCGTATTGGTTTTGGCAGTGGTGATGACTTTGGTAACGATCGTCAACTACTTTTCCGGCTTTAGCTTTTTGGGCAATGTGACCAATCAGCTCCATTCGTTTTATGGTTTTGCGATCGGTTCTGCCTTTGCAGGAGTAGTGGGGACGGGATTTTATCCCTTTATGGGAAATCGGGTTTGGTGCCGATTTGGCTGTCCTTTGGCAGCGTATCTCGGGATTGTTCAGCGCTTCAAGTCGCGTTTCCGAATCACCACCAATGGCGGTCAGTGTATTTCCTGCGGCAATTGCTCGACCTATTGCGAAATGGGGATTGATGTTCGCGCATATGCCCAAAAAGGCCAAAACATCGTTCGCTCCTCCTGTGTTGGATGTGGCGTGTGCTCGGCTGTGTGTCCTCGTGGGGTGTTGAAGTTGGAAAACGGGCCGGAAGAGAACCGAATTATCGATTTGCCTATTATTATTGGCAACGATTCCATCAAGCTCAATGCCTAAATGATTATCCTCTATTTTCTTTGCGGGCTGTATTTCTTGGGAATGCTGTTTATCCTGATTTACAGTTTGGCGCAGGGACATTTGTTGTTTCATTTTCTGAAAGCCCGAAAAGAATGGGCTTCCACACCTCAGGTAACGCCTTCCATCTGGCCAAAAGTGACTGTACAACTTCCGGTTTACAACGAACTCTATGTCGTCGAGCGCCTGATCGATGCTGCCGCAAAGTTGAATTACCCCAAGGAATTGCTGGAAATCCAGATTCTCGACGATAGTACAGATCAGACGGTGCATTTGATCCAAGCCAAACTGAAAGAATACCCTGAAATCAACTTCCGCTACCTGCACCGAATGAATCGAAAAGGCTTCAAAGCCGGGGCACTTCGTGAAGGATTGGAAAAAGCTTCGGGAGAATTCATTGCCATTTTCGATGCAGACTTTGTACCCGATCCGGACTTTTTGATGAAAACGATTCCTTTTTTCTCCTCGGAAAAAATCGGGATGGTTCAGACTCGATGGACGCATTTGAACCGAGACTATTCTCTCCTGACCCGGTTGCAGGCCTTTGCCTTGGATGCGCATTTCTTTATCGAGCAGATGGGGCGAAACCGTCAAGGGGCTTTTATCAATTTCAATGGCACGGGAGGAATCTGGCGGAAGAGCTGCATCCTCGACGCAGGCAACTGGCACGATGATACCTTGACCGAAGATTTGGACTTGAGCTATCGAGCCCAACGAAAGGGTTGGCAGTTTGTCTATCGACCCGAGATCGAATCTCCTGCTGAACTCCCACCAATCATGTCGGCCATCAAATCCCAGCAATTCCGCTGGACAAAAGGTGGGGCCGAATGTGCCGTAAAGCATGCAGGAAAGGTGAGTCAGGAAAAATTACCTTTTCGGATCAAGTTTCATTCCTTTGCCCATTTATTCAATTCCACGATTTTCATTGCGGTCTTGCTGACCAGTCTGAGTAGCATTGGCGTGTGGTGGGCAGGAGTGCAGGGACTAATTCCCGAGTGGATGGTAAGGCTTTCGGGGATTTTCTTGATTGGATTTGTACTGATCGCTGGAGTCTATCTGGCCTCGTATTTTATTGCCAGAAAGTCATTTCTGTCGTCTTTTTTCGGAGTGATTTGGCAATTGCCGCTGTTCCTTTCCGTGTCCATGGGTTTGGCCTTACACAATGCACAAGCGGTTTGGGAAGGTCTGACCGGAAAAAAATCCCCCTTTATCCGAACTCCAAAATTCAATCTCGAATCCGGAAAAGTTACGCTTAGTTCCAATCGATACAATTTGCATCGCATGCCATTCACCACCTGGTTTGAAGGGGTATTGGCCTTGGTGTTTTGGGTAATGGTGGGATTGGCTTTTCGTGAGGGAAATTTCCTTTTCCTTCCGTTTCATGCCATGCTCGCCTTTGGATACACCATTGTGTTTGTCTCCTCCTTTAAATCCTTCGGCCTCGGTCACTAATATTTTCCATGAATCACCCGCCGATAATTGACGTCATCATTCCTGCGTACAACGAGGAAAAGTCCATCCCCAAAGTCATTGCCGAGATTCCAAAGTTTGTCCGCCACATCGTCGTGGCCAATAATAATTCTACCGATCAAACCCAACAAGCCGCAGAAACAGCAGGGGCCAAAGTCGTCTTTGAACCCCAAAAAGGCTATGGAAAAGCTTGCCTGACTGCCATGGATTGGATCAAAAAGCAGGAAATCCAACCCGATATCGTGGTCTTTTTGGACGGAGACTACAGTGACTATCCGGAGGAAATGAGGGAATTGGTACAACCGATTTTGGATGAAAAGGCCGACATGGTCATCGGCTCAAGAGCTTTGGGACAACGGGAAAGCGGTTCCATGACTTTTCCTCAGGTCTTTGGCAACTGGCTGGCGACGACGATGATGAAGTATATGCAAGGGGCAAAATTCTCTGATTTGGGGCCTTTTCGGGCAATTGTTTGGAGAAAGCTTTTGGATTTAAATATGGTCGATCAAAACTTCGGCTGGACCATCGAGATGCAGATCAAAGCCCACAAAGCCGGTCTGCGCTACACTGAAGTGCCGGTCAACTATCGCAAACGCATCGGTGTGTCCAAAGTAAGCGGCACAGTCAAAGGTGTGATTGGAGCGGGGTATAAGATTATTTTTACGATATTTCGTTATTGGTAAAACTCAACAGATCCAAGCCATGCAAAATCTTTCAACTTTCCTTCCGGCAATCCAAAAGCTTTGTAAATCTCAGGGAGTAAAGTCCCTATATGCGTTTGGATCGGTTTTGACTGATCGATTTGGGCAGGAAAGTGATGTGGATTTGATTGTGGATTTATACGAGAATGATCCACTGGATTACACCGAAAAATATTTCAACCTAAAATTCGGACTGGAAGAAATCCTTGGAAGACCGGTGGATTTGTTGGAAGAGAGATCGGATTTGAATCCTGTGATCAAAAAGGAAATCGAGCGTTCCAAGAAGATGATCTATGAAGGATAAGATCTTGAGTAGGTTGTTGGATATAAAGATAGGCATAGACCAAATTTTTGATTTTTTGCCAATGCCCAGAGATTACTTTGAGTTTAAAAAGGATCTCAAAACCCAGAAGGCGGTTGAGCGAAATATTGAGATCATCGGCGAGGCAGTCAGTCAAATCCTTAAAGCATATCCTGAAATCGAGATTTCTAATTCAAGGAAAATTGTGGATACTAGAAATAGAATCATTCATGGTTATGACTCTGTTTCTTCAGAAACCATTTGGGGAATTTCCATTAAAAACTTGCCTAAACTCAAAGATGAAATCGAGCTACTCATTAAGCAATTTGAAACCAAAGACGAATAATGGTCTAAACCTGATTTTATCTTGGATGATACTCACTGTTTTTGCAGCATGCAGCTCCTCCGGTCGTGAAGGAGTCGAAGAAGAGCAATTCGCCAAGTATTGGTATCAGGGAAAAGCGGAAATCAATGTCTTTGACTTGCAGCAAAGTCGCTACGGAGAGGTTCGTCCGGGCAAAGCGGTGATGATTTTTGTAACCGAAGATTTTTCCAGAACCAAGCAGGTGAAAATGGATAATCCCCAAGATCGCCCCTCTGATGCTCAAAAAGTGATGAAACTGAACATGACTCGGGAGTTTCTGACTGGCGTCTATCCCTATCATACCATGCTTTCGGTATTCACTCCGGTGTATGAGGAAGTTCCTTCGCCCAAATTGACGGCCTCGGTAACCGAATGGTGTGGACAGTCCTTTACGCAGCTGAATTATAAAAGTGGAAAATACAATACAAAGCTGTTTTCTTACTTTGAGGAAGAAGGAGACACCGAAGTAAAGATCAACGGACTGCCTGAAGAAGAACTTTTCAATCTGATCCGGTTAAATCCTGATCTCGTTCCTATGGGAAATAGGTCCCTAATTCCAAGCTTGATTTTTCAACGATTCGCCCACATTCCTTTAAAAGCTGAACAGGCCACTATTTCTAAAAAAGACTTGGGTTCCAATCAGTCTGAAATCGAGGTAATGTATTCACAACTGGGAAGAAAAGTGACCATTAGCTATCAGGACTTTTTTCCTTATGAGATTTTGGAATTTACCGAAACTTGGACCAAAGCCAACGGGCAGCAGGAAGTGACTAAGGCAGTAAGAAGACAGATGCAGCTTATGGATTATTGGAATAAGAATGAAAAGGTCTTTGAGCCACTTCGTAAGGATTTGGGGCTTTGAATCCGGCAGCAAAAAGTAGCCTAAAATACGGGCTTGTTTTCGTAATGGGGGGAATCTTGTTTTTCCTTGCGCAGCTGCCGAGAGAAGCGTTTGGCTTGACTTTTTTGCTGTTTTCATTGGCTTTTGCGGGGATGTTGGGGCTGTTTTTTTTAGCAGGGGAAAAGAACAGCTTAATCAACGTGTTATTCGCAGGACTGCTGCTTCGATTGGCTGTATTTCCATTTGTTCCACAGTGGTCAGATGATTTTGTTCGATTTCTTTGGGATGGGGAAATGCTAAAAATCGGCCAGAATCCTTACGATCAAACACCACGGGAATGGCAAGAGGGAAATGATGATCTCGACAATTCTTATCTCAATCAACTTTTCGATAATCTGAATTCCCCAGATTACTATTCCGTCTATCCACCTCTCAATCAGGCGATTTTCTGCTTGGGAGCAAAAGCTTCAATGGGATCTGTTTCGAATGGCTATTTGACTCTCCGCCTGATTTTGCTTTTGGGTGAAATTGGGGTTTTTGTACTGCTTTGGAAGTTATTGATAGCTTTTCAGCTTCCGATCAAGCGGATATTCTGGTATTGGTTTAATCCTTTGGTAATTTTTGAGATCTCCGGAAATCTCCATTTTGAGGGCTTGGTGTTGCTATTTCTTTTGGCCTCGATTTGGGGAATTCAAAAAGGTAAATCGGGTCTTTCCGGCGGTTTTTGGGGTTTAGCCATAGGAATGAAGCTCCTTCCTCTGATGCTGGGTCCGGCATTTTTAGCTTTTAAAAAATCGAGAAACTCGGTCCGGTTTTGGGTTGGAATTGGACTCGCTACCCTAATCAGTTTCACCCCGCTTTTGATAGATGCATCTTGGATCAACTTTCTGAAAAGCATTCAACTTTATCAGGGCAAATTTGAGTTTAACGCATCGATCTATTACTTGCTTCGTGAAGTGGGGTATTGGATTGAGGGATATAATACGATCGCTTTTTTGACGAAAATTCTCAGTCTTAGTACTATCATTTTTATCGGGTTTTTTTCATGGAAAAGGCAGCCAAAAACTATCATCGAACTTGTCGATTTGATAGTGTTGATTTACTTGGTTTACCTCATCCTACAGCCTGTGGTGCATCCTTGGTATATCCTGCCGGCCTTGGGATTGAGTGTGATTCGGGGCAAAATGACCTTTTTGCTTTGGAGCTTTGGAGCGATTTTTTCCTATCAGGCTTATGGAAATGCTGATTTCAAGGAGCAGTCCCTTTTTCTGATTCTGGAGTATGGCCTGGTATTTCTGGGGATCTATTTGGATTACTTTTCAAAAAAATCAAAACCACATAGTCACATAGAAAACATAGATGATATGCTCAAATAAAGGACCTATGTGAGTCTTATGTGCCTATGTGGCAAAAAACACTCCTTTTGTTAGAGTAGACAAATCAATTTTCGATCTGGTAAAAAAATCATGTCATCTAAGACCATCTCTAAATGAATTTACAATTGACCAGAATCTCTAATTTCGCTTTATGAAACCACTTCTTCGACTTCTTATCTTACTCAGTTTTCTCGCTCAGTTTGCCTGTACCAAAAGCCCTGAGCAGCAAGCCCAAGACCTGTTGAACAAATCCATTGAAGCACATGGGGGTCAAGAAGCTTGGGAGAATATCACCCAACTTAAATTCCGGAAATGGACCCGTCTTTTGGACGAAAACGGCAACGTGGAGTCCGAACTCGACCAATGGCATGAGTTTCGGTTTAAGCCCTTTTTCGAAGGAAAAATCTCGTGGGAAAAGGATAGTATTGAGCATATGATCAGTTGGGATGGGGCCAAGATACGCTATCGAATGGGAGAGAATGAGGTGCAAAACGAGGATTTTTTGGCCGCCAAAAAGAAAGATTTTGATGCAGCTTTTTACACCGTCGCACAGCCTTGGAAATTGATGGACGAAGGTGGGAAGCTGATTTATGAAGGAAAAAAGACCTTGGAAAATGGTTCGGAAGTGGAGGCAATTCGGGTGGATTATGGGCCTGATTCGGACATTTGGTGGTACTTTTTTGATCCGGCTACTTTTCTCATGGTAGGTAATGAGGTTCAACTCAAAGACCACCGAAGTCTGGTCTATGACCTTTCGGAAGAAAATGTCGGTGGATTGAAACTTCACGGAAAAAGAGAAAGTTGGAGAGTCGATGAAAAAGGCCAAAGGCTATTTCTCCGCGCAGAGTACAAGTATTCCGAGTATCAGATTGAAAAACAGTAGAAATACATTAGAAATAAAACCTCTTTCAGAGGTTGAAATAAATGGAAATATTTCCCGAAGGGTATTTCTCCGAGCGGAGCGAGTTTTATCTCCATGTATTTCAACACTATTTCCATCGTATTTCCCCTTATCTTTAAGACTATGAAATTCACCCAACTCCTTCTTTTCTCAGTGTTACTTATATCGGTCTTTGCTTGTAAGCAGCGAACTGAAGCCGAAAAAATCGTGGATACCGCCATCGAAGCGCATGGAGGCAATAGGTACGAAGAGGTCAAGATCGACTTTGATTTTAGGGATATTCATTACACTATTTTCAAGACGCCCTCCGCTTTTGAATATATCCGGGAGTTTAAAGATTCTACCGGAGTAGTTCGGGATGTGCTGAATAATTCAGGTTTTGTCCGAACCGTCAATGGCACCAAGATCGACACTTTGACCGAAGAGCGAATTGGGGCTTTTTCCCGATCGGTCAACTCCGTGGCTTATTTTGCCTTCCTTCCCTATGGGCTCAACGATCCTGCAGCGGTCAAAACCCATCTAGGAGAAACGGAACTCAATGGAAAGGCTTACAATCTGATCAAAGTGACTTTTGTGCCAGAGGGAGGAGGAGAGCATTTTGAAGATGAGTTTTTGTATTGGTTTGGAAAGGAAGATCACCTGATGGATTTTATGGCCTACAGCTATCATACCGATGGAGGTGGAGTGAGAATGCGGGAAGTCAGCGGCGTAATGGAAGTGGGAGGGATTCGCTTCCAAAACTATCTGAATCTCAAGCCGGAAGATAAAAATACCCCAGTCGAAAATATGCAGGACTTGTATATTTCCGGTAAATTGGAAAAACTTTCTGAGATCAATCTGGAAAATATCCTAGTTGAAGCACTTCCAAAAAACTAACCCATGACCAAGCCCACTTATGCAAAATACCTCTTCAGTTCGGTGGGCTTTGTTTTTTTCATAGCCTTGGTTTGGTGGGTTTTCCCTCAAGAGCAATTGATCGAGACAGAGGAAAAGTGGAAGGGGGTCTGCTGGGTAGGTAGCAGGCAGCCGCTTGCTGGCGGAGAAGTAGAGGCGCTGTCTTCAACCGGAGCCAATGCCCTTTCGCAAACTCCTTTTGGTTGGCAATCCGAGAAGAACTCTCCGGAGATCCGCTGGGATATGAGCAATGAGCGCCGCTGGTGGGGAGAGACTCCGATGGGAATAAAGGCCACCATGGACTCCACATCCCGATTCGGGATGATGAATATGATGAAGCCGCACCTTTGGGTGCGAGAAGGTTGGGTAGGAGACATCGAGATGCAATCTGAGGAGGACTGGAAAAGCTGGTTTGCGAACTATCAAGCCTTTATTCTCGAATATGCCCGATTGGCAGAGGAATTAAAAATGCCCATGCTCTGTGTCGGGACAGAGTTGGAAAAGACTTCTACCAGAGAAAAGGAATGGAGAGCCATCATAGCTGAAATCCGAAAAGTGTATTCCGGAAAATTGACGTATGCCGCCAATTTCACCGAATTCGAGCAAGTCAAATTTTGGGATGCGCTGGATTACATTGGTGTCCAAGCCTATTTCCCCCTTGCCAAAGGTCATGATCCCTCCCTTTCTGAATTGAAGGCCTCTTGGCAAAAACATCTTCCAAAAGTAGAGACTTTGGTTCGTCGCTTTAAAAAGCCTGTAATTTTCACCGAGATCGGCTATTGCAACACCGTCGATGCTGCCATCCAACCTTGGGTATGGCCGAATGAACGTCGGGAAACCGAATTTTCGGAGGAGGTTCAGGCGCTATGCTACGAAGCATTTTTTCAGACAGTCTGGGAAAAGGATTGGTTGGCAGGCGTATTTTTCTGGAAATGGTACCCGCAAAGGCACCAAAGAGAGCCGGATTTTACACCTCAAGGCAAACAAGCCGAAAAGGTGATGAAAGCCTATTTTTCTGGTAGGTGAATATCACCTCCTTATGTGACTTTTGTCATCGTATTTGTTTTTTGAGGGTTCTAGATTTACCCATGTGATTTTTAAACGACTAGAGATATGCAAAAGAACATGGGAGTAACTGACAAGACCATCCGGCTGATCGCAGCTGTTGCATTGGTCATTCTGTATTTTACTGGAATTCTTGAGGGAAGCTTAGGAGTTATTGCCTTGGTGGTTGCAGGGGTTTTCGTGTTGACCAGCTTGGTGAGTTTCTGCCCTCTTTATCCCATTTTGGGAATCAATACTTGTGCAAAGAAAAAGGTTACATAGGTTATAGATAATTGATAGTGCTTTCAAATTGAGGGAAAGACCGGAAACGCATGTTTCCGGTTTTTTTATTTTCGGATGTGATCTTCTTTAAAAATTTTAGTAAATAGACCAGACAATCGACCCTAAATCTTATGAATAAAAGAAGAGAATTTCTGAAATCAGCAGGTATCACTGGACTTGGACTTTTTGGTGCCGGTGGGGCTCTTGCAGAATCTATGAACATGCTGCCATTGGAAGCAAGGTATGGAAGTTCAAGAATTCAGACTTTCAATATGTGTGGCTATGCCGCACCAAAAATAGAAACTGTCCGTGTCGGAATTGTTGGTCTTGGAATGAGGGGCCCCGGAGCAGTGGATAGGCTTAGCAAAATAGAAGGGGTGGAAATCAAGGCACTTTGTGATTTGCTGCCTGAGCGGGCAGAAAAAGCCAAAAAATCTCTGGAAAACACCCCTCATAATCCGGACTTGTATTCAGGTAGTGCCTTTGCTTGGAAGAAAATGTGCGAAAGGCCTGATTTGGATTTGATTTATATCGCTACTCCTTGGGAATGGCATGTGCCCATGGCTGTTTTTGCGATGGAGTCTGGAAAGCATGCTGCGGTAGAAGTGCCTGCAGCTAGGACGCTGGAAGAGTGCTGGCAGCTGGTGGAGACCTCTGAGCGCACCAAGAAGCACTGCATGCAACTGGAAAACTGCTGCTATGATTTTTTTGAATTGATGACATTGAAGATGGCTAGAGAGGGCTTTTTCGGAGATGTAGTCCATGTGGAGGGTGCCTACATCCATGATTTGCTTTGGTTGAATTTTGACAAGGAAAAAGGATATCAGGGGATGTGGAGACTGGAAGAAAACTTCAGAAACGGAAATCTGTATCCAACCCATGGCCTGGGTCCTATTTGCCAGATTCTCAATATCAATCGAGGTGATCAGATGGATTATTTGACCTCTTTGTCATCAGATGATTTTCAGATGAAGAAAAAAGCCGTTGAGTTAGCTGAGCAGGATCCATTTTGGAACTCCTACGCTGCAAAAAACTATAGGGGAAATATGAATACGACTATGGTAAAGACCAAACATGGAAAAACCATCATGATCCAGCATGACGTGACTTCTCCCCGTCCTTATTCCCGACTTCATGTGGTGAGCGGAACTGAGGGATATGCTCAAAAATACCCCGAACAAAAAGTATCCAAGGGGCATAGCTGGATGAAGGAGGAAGAGATGAAGGAATTGCAGGCAAAATATACTCCGGAGATCGTGCAGAAAGTGGGGGAATTGGCCAAACAGATCGGTGGCCACGGAGGGATGGATTTTATGATGGATTGGAGATTGATTGACTGTCTGAGAAACGGACTTCCTCTGGACCAGGATGTATATGATGCGGCGCTTTGGAGCTGCATTACGCCATTGAGCGAATGGTCTGTAGCCAATCGTTCCAATTCTATCGATGTCCCTGATTTTACCGGAGGAAATTGGAAGACCAATAAGCCGGTACCCATTACGCTTGAGGGGGGAGGCACTACTCAGGTGAGGGTTTAAAAAAAGGAGGCCATGGCCTCCTTTTTACTTTAATGCCTTTTTGACTACTTCTTCCAGTTTCTTCCGGTCATTTTTCGCCGAAGACAAATCTACCAAGGCTACTTTTCGAAAATCAATAGGATGGCTTTCACTTTGGAGACTGATATATCCTGATTCCAAAAGTTTACCATCAATCTTTACATATGAATCCACTGGAGCTACATTTCCTCCTCCGATCTGAGGGCTATAGTAGCTGATGACGGTGTCTTTTCCGACCAAATGATGTACCTCTTCTGCCCCCAATACGATAAAGTGAGCAGTCACCCATTGATCTCCGTGATAGGTTTCGGATTGGGAATTGATGCAGTGAGGGGTAAAAAGCGAATCGGTCATGACTACATGGGTTCCCGGAGTACAAAGATTACAGGTGCTTCTTTTATCCTTTCCGTTACCTCCAAGAAACTGGCCCTCTATCGAAATCGGAAAATCCTGATCTTTCAACATGGTTCTGGGATCTTGGCTGTGTAGCATAGCCCCGCTGTTTCGTATTGCCCAGCCTTCTCCTCCGGGACATTGATCTCCCACAAAGCGGTATTCCACTTTTAGCAGATAATAAGAAAAGGGGGTATTGAAAAAAATATGACCGTATTGCTGGTCAAAACTGGAATATCCATCGTATCGGACCTTTAGTAGGCCGTCTTCTACCCGAAAAGTATTGGCGAAATTTTCCCCAATGTCATGGGTTCGGATCTTGATTGTCCAGTCCTCAAGGTCTTTACCATTGAAGAGGCTTATCCAGATAGGCTCATTCATTTTGGCATAAAGTCCAAAAGCAATCAGCAATCCGAATAATGGCAGGATAAGTTTTTTCATTCTTCTTTTCTCATCCTGAGTACTGCCCAAACCGGATAATGGTCCGAGTGTGTCACTTGGCCCAAAACTTTGTAGTCTACCAGCTCAAACTTCCTGGAGTCATACCAGATGTAATCGATTCGCACTGCTTCCTCACCTGTCCCGTAGGTAGCTTGTTCGTTTCCAGCTTCTCTTCCAGCCTCTTTCCAATGGGATGGAATGCTTTTGTATTCCTCAGAATCTGGGGTGAAATTTAGATCGCCGACCCAAATGGCAGGTTTATCCAATGTTTCCGCATAGGAAAGGATAGAATCCAGTTGAGCAATTCTGTTTTCTGGAAATTCGTGACAGAGATGGGTTCCACCAAAATAAAACTCTTCCAATGTTTTCAACTCTGCTTTCACCCAAGCTATTGCACGGGGCTCACCGCCGGCCGGATTAGGTAATGGAATTGTATGATAAGCAGATCCTTTTTTGACCAAAAGACCTTCCCCATAACCTCCTTCTTCAAAATCCATCGCTTTACCAAAGTACCCTTTGTATCCCGTCTCACGGGCAAGTTGAAGCATGAAATCCAGCTTTCTATTATAAATTCTTTCTGACCTCAAGGTCATACTATCCACCTCCTGGAGGGCTACTACTTCTGGTTGATTTAGAATGAGGAAATCAGAAATCAAATGAAAAGTACTGTCTCCCTGTTTGTTAGGGTTTTCCCCATGATAGATATTGTAAGTGAGGATTTTGATCTCTTGAGCCTTGCTGAGTTGAATGGTTAAACCCATCAATAAGAGAAGAAAGAAAAATTGCTTCATACCCAAATGTATCAAAATGTATTCCATCCCGACAAGTTTTTTTACAGATAGAAAATTTTTTGAACCACATTCGAAATTTCTCTTCAATCCTAAGGATATTAGCTATCATGAGATCGATCCATATGAAATGAGCCAGAAAAGAGCTGAATTTTTAATTAATTGATTAACAAAAGGTTGAGATGAATAAGGCAGCCAAAATTTTAATTTTTATTTTCCTTCTCATTGCCCTCGCTCTTGTAGGGGTGGGCTTCTATGCTGAAACTTGGGTAAATTCCAACTTAGCTTCTATCATTAATTCCAATCCGGAAAGAAAATATGATCTCAATTTTGAAAGAGCGGACTTAGATCTTTTTGGGAAAAAAATCAAGCTTGAAAATATCTCCATCTATCCGGCAAAAGAGTTGCCCACCTCCTATATCGAGGGGAGCATGCGGGAAGCTATGCTTTTCAATGTTGATCTGATGAAATTGGTTTTTCAGAAAATTGGAATCATCGAAAAGCTGGAGTTTATCCAGCCTGATTTCATTGTGCACCATATCCCGGATAGCCTTAATCAGTATCACTCTGCCAATTCACTTCAGGATCTTTTCGGTGACCTTTTGGCCAGAGGAGAAATCCGGAATTTTAACTTGGAAAGAGCTTCTGCCTCACTGAAAGAAGGGGATAAAGAAATAGGATTTTTGAGAAATCTTTCCATTTCTGTCAAAGGCTTGGCAACTGATTCAGTTTTGGTTAAGCAGTTGATTCCATTTCAGTTTGATGAACTTCAGATCAATATGGATTCCCTTTTTTACGGGCTCAAAACAGATCAAAATTTTCATTTGGGAAAAGCTTACTTTGACTCGAAGACTAATAAGGTCAAATTTGAAAATATCTTGTTTGAATATGAGAAAAACCTAGAATCTGTTTCTAAGGAGATGGATTTTCAAAGAGACTTGGTGAATGTCAAAGTTGATTCCCTTGTGTTTTTTGGTATCGAAGCCAATACCAATTTTTATTCAGATCTGGACATTAGGGCGGATAAGCTTCTAGTTGCCGGACTTGATCTGATTGATTTTCGAAATAAAGCTAAACCTCGGCCTCCCGCCGAAATCAAGCCTATGTTTCAGGGGATGATTCAGCGTTTGGATTTCCCTTTAAAGTTGGATACGCTTGAGCTTAACAATGGGCATATTTCTTATAGTGAAAATGTGCCACAAAAAGGAGAATCCTGGCAAATTCACTGGACCAAACTGAATGGACACTTCATCAACCTGACCTCCATACCGGAATTTCAAAATAGTTTTGGTCAATTTGAAGCTAAAATACTCGGAGAAGTTAAGGGGGAAGGCAAACTGGATTTTAACTTGAGGGTCCCCTATGAGCGAGAAGAATTCTACTTGGATGTGACCTTGTCCAATTTTGATATGACTACGCTAAACTCCACACTTAAACCTATCATGAACGGAGATATCACTTCTGGACAGATGCATCGGCTGAAAATGGTGATTCATGCATCTGAAACCCAAGCCAAGGTTGATATGATTTTTGACTACCAGGATTTGAAAGTTGAATTGTTCAATAAAAAAGGAGAAAAAAAGAATATCATTTCCTCTACCTTGGCAAACCTCGCTTTGAATCAGTCCAATCTTCCCGGTGATAAAAAGTATCTGACTCCATCCTATTCAATAGCTAGGAATAAGACCCGAGGCCCTTTTTTTCTTATTTGGCAAAGTACAAAAGAGGGTATGATGAAAATCGTCCCGGGTGGAGTAGCAAGGAAACTTTTAGAAGCAAAGGAGAATTGATTTATATTTTTTCCTTGAGTTTAAATCCGGTTTAGTAATTTAGTTAAATGGAAAATTTTTCTACAGACAGGCTTGACCTAGCTGAGCGTTTTGTCAATACCACGGGAGCTCATCTTTTTTTGACCGGGAAGGCAGGTACCGGAAAAACAACATTTCTAAGGGAACTTGCAGTCAAAACCCATAAGAAATTCGTTGTCGTCGCCCCGACAGGAATTGCTGCGCTTAATGCAGGAGGTGTCACGATTCATTCCCAGTTTCTGTTGCCTTTTGGCTCTTTTTTGCCGGTGAGAGAGCCGGAGGGTAACTATACCGACCGCTTTGGTTTTGTTTCCCATTTGACTTTGGCCCGAAGGCACCCGCTCAATCAACTCCGTCGCGATGTGTTGAAATCCATCGATCTATTGGTAATCGATGAGGTGAGTATGCTCCGAGCAGATATTTTGGATGCCATCGACTACCGGATGCGTAGTGTACGAAGAAGGTTCAATGTCCCTTTTGGAGGGGTTCAGGTGCTTTTTATCGGTGATTTGCATCAGTTGCCACCGGTGGTGAAAGAGGAGGAGTGGGCCGTATTGAAGCAGTTTTATACATCTATGCATTTCTTTGAGGCTAGATGTCTCAAAGGTGCCGGGATGGTTTACCTGGAACTGGACCGCATTTTTCGCCAGCAGGATGAAACATTCATTCGTGCGCTCAACCATCTTAGGGACAACAGACCTACCCTAGAGGATATCCGTCTGCTGAATTCCCACTACAAAAGCCCGGAAGAAATACGGCAATTGAAGGATTGCATTACCCTGACCACTCACAATTACAAGGCAGATGAAATCAATCGGAGGGAATTGAATTTTTTGAAAGAAGAATCCTTTTTCTACCAAGCTGAGGTGGAAAGAGATTTCCCCGAAAATCTATTTCCCTTGCCAAAGGAGATTGAGCTGAAAGTCGGAGCTAGGGTGATGTTTATCAAAAATGACACTTCCGGGCTTTCTTCCTATTTCAATGGAAAGCTAGCCACAGTCCTCAGCCTGGAAGAGGATCAGATTGCAGTGGAAATGGATGGAAGTGGAGAGGAATATATTCTTAAAAAAGAGCTCTGGGAAAACAAAAAGTACCAAATACACCCCGAAACTAAGGAGCTGGAAGAAGAGGTGATCGGGACTTTTTCACAATATCCCATCAAACTCGCTTGGGCAGTGACCGTGCACAAGAGTCAGGGCCTGACCTTTGACCGTGCAATCATCGATGTGGGCCAAGCATTTGCTCCGGGGCAGGTGTATGTGGCCTTGAGTCGATTGAGGAGCTTGGATGGCTTGGTTTTGGGTACCCGAATCAGGGAAGATGTTATCTATACGGATCCCAAGGTGGTGGATTTTGTCAAATCTACCGACCTGCAGCAAGACCTTACTCAACTCCTTCGTCAGCGTCAGGGAAATTATCTTCAGGAATTAATCGAACAGACTTTTGAATTTGAAAGCTTATTGCAGGCCATCCGATTATTTGCCAAAGAGCACGACAGTTCGATGGAGTTTGAAGATCTGGAAATGCAAAAAGCCATTCCCGAGATATTCGCCCATTTGGAAAAAGAGCTGGAAAATACCCGAAAGTTCCGCATGCAATTGATCCAGCTTTTGCAGCAAAAGGATAAAGAAAAGCTTCAACTTCGCTTGGAAAAGGGCATGGCTTATTATCAGAATTTTCTGAGAAAACCCATTGAAACCATTCTTCTTCAGGAATTGAAAACCGAAGCTCTCAGCAGGATCAAAAGCTATCAAAATGACCTGAGTGAACTGGAATTGGACCTGCTGAAAAAATACATTCAAATTTCCAGTGTAGGAAAGTTGATTCAGCATATCCTGCATGGAGAGACCACTGGAAAAATCGGTGATTTTGATTATGAAGTAGGGAAAATGCGTAAGGAGATGCTGAGTAAGCTAAGAATGGAAAATCCCAAGCTTCTTCTTCCAAGTAAAACAAAAACTGGTCGGAAAAGAGCAAAAAATCCCAAACCATCTCTTCCTTCAGAGCCAAAAGAAAAGAAAGAAGACACCAAGTCCTGGAGTATTCGCCTGTATCTGGAAGGGAAAAAACCTGAGGAAATCGCCGAGGAACGGGGTTTTGCTTTAACCACCATCTTTGGCCATCTAGCTCATGGGGTACGACAAGGCTTGATCCCGTTGGGGGATTTAGTGGACCCATCGATCATAGCAGAAATTCGGGCTGTGGCGGGAAAATATAATGGGCTAAAGGAGTACTATGAGCATTTTAATGGCCAATATGACTATGAAACCCTGCGGCTCGTCATTCATAGTGAAAGGCAGGAAAAAGAAGATTAACGCTATCAAGAGAGAAGCCCATAGAATGAAAACTATGGATTGCTTTCCGACTTAATAGATTGGCTCAGTTAAAACACTGAGGATTGTCAAAATTCCCTCCTTATAATTCCCCAATCGGATATTTTCATTTGGACTATGCTGGTTGTTATCAGCATTCACGGTAGGGATGGTCACAGCAGGAATACCCAAAGCATCCACAAAGGGTGATATCGGAATAGAACCACCCGAAATCCGGATTTGTACCGGTTCTTTCCCAAAGGCCCTGGACATTGCCTTTCTCAACCATGCTCCTGTCGGAGAATCCATAGGAGTCCGGAAAGCCTGATAGGAAATGGATGTATTTACTTTCACAATTTTTGGATGGCTCATTCGCTCCTCGTCAGTGGGGTCTTTTTCCACAATATGGAAACCCTGATTTCGGATATGTTCTTTGATCAGGCCAAAAAGTCTCACAGGATCCGACTCAGGCACCAATCTCATATCCAATTCTGCAACAGCTAGGTCAGGTACAATGGTTCTGGCTTCCGGTCCTACCCAAGCTGATCGCATCCCACGAATATTGAGAGAGGGATATTGGATGCTTTCCTGATAAGTCTTTCCGACTTTGTCGGTTCTTCCCAAGCCCAGTCGCTTTTTGATTGCAATCTCATCATCCGGAACAGCCTGAAGGATTGCTTTCTCAGTGTCAGTAAGATTAATTCCATCATAAAATCCGGGAATGACCACCCGTCCCTCAGCATCTTTCATGGAAGCAAGAAGTTGGCTCATCAACAAGGCCGGGTTTGGGGCATAGTTGCCATAGTGGCCACTGTGTTGGGGTAGTTTTGGACCATAAGTGGTGAGAAACAATTCCGAAATGCCTCTGGCGCCGTAGCTAAGCGTGGGCAGATTGGAAGTGTGTCTCGGCCCATCCATGATCAGCATCAGGTCAGCTTTCAGTTTTTCTTTGTATTGGACTACAGCTGCCGGAAGTCGGGGTGAGCCTTGCTCTTCTTCAAAATCCAAAATGATTTTAATGTTGTAATCCGAAGTTAGGCCTTGTTCAATCATCGCATCCCATGCGGTAAGGAACATGGCGAAAGGCCCTTTGTCATCAGAAGTAGATCTTCCATAAATCCTCCAATCCGGATTGTATTCAGCCTGAAGCCGATCCATAGGAATAATTTCCCAGCTTCCGTCTGCTTTTTGCTCCTTTAAAGTAGGTGTATAGGGATCATCCTGATTCCACTTGCTTCGATCTACGGCCTGCCCATCGATATGGAAGTAGAAAAGAGCCGTCTTGGATGCATTATCTCTTTTTTTCTCTGCTAAAAGCAAAGGAATCCCTCCTGTATCCAAACGCTCCGAGGTCCATCCTCTGCTGGCAAAAGCTTGTTCACACCATTGGATATTGGGTTCGATCTGCTCAGGATAATAGGCGTCATTGGGAATCGAAACCAGTTCGTTGAGGAGTTGGATGCCTCTTTGCCAATTGGCCTCTGTGAGTGTTTCGAGTTGAGATTGGTCAGGAGTCTGGGCGGAGAGGGTAAAGAAAATTCCAAAAACAGGAAGAAGAATGAGCTTTTTCATGGATGATATTTTGGGTAAAATAGGCAAAAGCCCCCCTCCATCCAAGTTCATTTTCTCCAAGTCCTTCTTTGAATAGAATCAAAAAAAAGCCGCAATCGCGGCTTTTAGTTTAGTAAGTGTATTTGACAAAAACTCGTTTGCTGATAGTCTGCTGATCGGGATTGATTACCATTTCCGGAGCTGGAGATGCATCAGCCATGACTCTTACATTCATGTCGTATCGAGGCTGGGGAGAATAGTTGGGCTCCATGCCTACATAGAAAACCCGCATTCCTTGAAGTTTTAAAGTACTTCCAATTAGTAAAGCCCTGCTTTCAGCATCCTTTAGTGCTTCTGCCAACAGGGTGTTTTCCAAAGACTTTCGTGTACTTTCAGCAATGCCAAAGTGGAAATTATAGCTCATGTCCCCTGAGGATTGGATAGCATCGGAGATTTTGTGCAAGTCCTCATTGACCGGAGTAGTGATGATCCGAAGAGTCTGACGCGCGACGTAACCGCTGTCTCTTGAAGATCCACTTCGATAAATCCGGTTTACATCCACAGAGTAGTTGTCAGCGATCAATTGATAGTTTTTGATTTTAGCCTTTTTCAAACCGTCAGCTAAAATCTGAGCTTTTTTATTCAGCATAGTTACCGCATCGTTGACACGCAGAGATTTTTCTTCCAGACTGATGGTAAAAACCGCCTCATCAGGAGCGATTTTTCGTTCTGCATATCCTTCTACCTCGATGAGTGGCACTTGCTGGGTCATCTGCTGCGCAAAGATGATTGAAGTAAGTCCAAGGAAAAGAGAAAGTGTGAGAAGATGTTTCATATGAATATTAGTTTGCCTTTTTCCAATTCAAAAGCCGCTCCATTTAAGTGAAATACGGCTGAATTTTAGAGTTTTTAAGACTTGTTTATCTCAAATTCCACTCCAAATATTCCAAAGTGCTGATTTCTGGGCCTCCGCCACGATTAGCCGATCCTGCCTGAACCCATATTTTTCCATCTAAAAATGCTGCGCCTGTGCCGTGTCTGCCTTGATTCAGATTTGGAAGTTTGCTCCAGGTGTGCGTACGGGTATCGAGAACTTCCACTTCAGCATGGGCGGGAGTCTGAGCTTGACTTTCACCGTTTAGAATGACCAAATAAGGTCCTATTCCAAGGTTTGAATTGCCAGCTCGAGGGGTTGGAATTTCAGTTTCGATCGTGGTCCAAGAATTGGTGTTGAAATCATAGTAGTCGATTTCATTATTGGTTAACTCCAGTACCTTCCCAATCTTAGCATAGGATGTTCTTCCACCTGCGAGGTAAAGCCGGTCTCGAACCAAGGCAGCGCTGACATGATCACGGGCTCGAGGTGCACTTGGAAGCGATTTCCAGGTCCCAGTCTTTGGATCCAATTCATCAAAGCAGCGCACAAAACCATCAAAATGGCCGTCCTGAATTCCGCAGACCATATAGATTTTGTTTTCGCGAACAAATACACCTGCTGAACCTCTCATTCGGTCCTTTGGAAGTGCAGGCCCATTTCTCCAAGTTTTTGTTTTAGGATTGAAAATCAGAATGTTAGGAATGGGGGTTTCATGAGGATAGCCACCTGTAAGTGCCCCGACCACCCAGATTTCGCCTTCATAGCTGATGGCTTGGAAATGGTGGATTTCCATGGGTGCTTCGGCCAGTTTGGTCCAGGTATTGGTTTTGGGATCGTATTCTTCCACGGGTCTTTCCCCTCGGCCTCCCAGGGAATAAAGCTTTCCATCGCATTCTAAGAAGGAGTTTTCGTGTCTTGGTGTTGCTTCATTTTCAGGGTGGACAATGGACCAATTGTCTTGTGCAAAAATAACAGTAGAAAGCAGGAGAAGTAGGAAAGTTAGGCTGGGTTTCATAGGTTTCACAATTTCGGAAATGGGATTTCGGATTTAGGTACTGCTCCAAGCAGATTTACTTTTTTTAAGTGATTGATTTTCAATAAATTAAATACTCTTTTTTTCAAATCTATGATCTTAAAATCAAATCCCCGTGAAAGAGCAATTGAAAATTCGTTTCAAGAAATTTGCCTTAAGTGTTATTCAACTTTGTGACACCCTTCCCAAGAAGAATGCGACTTTTATAATCAGGAATCAAATCATAAGGTCATCTACTTCTATGGGTGCGAATTACAGATCGGCATTACGAGGTAGGTCTACTGCTGAATTTCTTTCCAAATTAGGTATAGTAGAAGAGGAATCCGACGAAACTCTATATTGGCTGGAACTGATTTCTGATTCTGGTCTGGCAAGTCAGGAAATAATAGAACCACTTTGGAAAGAATGCAATGAATTGCTAGCCATCGTAGTCTCCACGATAAATACTACGAGAAAAAATCAAAAAACCTCAAAGTAATAGGAAATAACTCTGAGGTTCTTTTTCCGAAATCCGAAATCCGAAATCGTCTATTTTCCCAAATCCAAAATATCCCGAATTTTGTTGATCTCGGCCATTTCGTCAAATAATGCCTGCTTATCGTCCGAAGCAATTTTGTTTCTGAAATCAGTCAGGTTTTGGATATATCCATCCAAAGCGGCCAATACATTTTCCTTGTTTTCGGAAAAAATCGGAGCCCACATCGCAGGGCTAGATTTGGCCAAACGTACGGTGGAGGCAAATCCAGATCCTGCCATATCAAAGATATTCTTATCATCCTGCATTCGCTGCAAGACCGTCTGACCCAGCATGAAAGAGGATGCGTGAGAAAGGTGAGAGACGAATGCCAAGTGACGGTCATGCTCCTCTGGATCCATAAATCTCAGCTTCAGGTTAAGTGCATCAAAAAGTGCATAAGCCTTTTCCTTCAGATGCAAATCCGTTTTTTCCAATTCACAGATGATATTGACTTTGCGGTTTAGAAGATCGGCAAAAGCGGCCTTGGGACCCGAATACTCTGTACCTGCTATCGGGTGAGCAGCTAGATATTGCTTTCTTTTCGGATGATTGGCCATCATGGCGCAGAGCTTTGCTTTGGTTGAACCTACGTCAAAAACGAGCGTGTTTTCCCCCACCTGATCCAATGTCTGTAGCAACAGGTCACCCAGAGTGTCCGCAGGAGTAGCCAAAATCACCAAGTCAGTATCCGCGTCCGGAGTTTCTTTAGCTTCGGTGATGATCCCTAAAGTCAAGGCATCCTTCAGGTTTTGTGGGTTGGTATCGTGACCGGTGATTTTGATTTCAGGGAATTTCTGACGAGCGCCGAGACCAAAAGAACCTCCTAATAGTCCTAGTCCGATGATGTGTATTTTTTGCATAACAGGGTTAAGGTTTGATACGGTTGATAGCTTCCAAGATTTTGAATTCGGGCATGCAAAGGGAGAAGCGCACGTACTCATTTCCTTCTGAACCGAAGATTTTTCCTGGAGTGATAAAGATGTTTTTTTCGTAAAGGAGCCAATCGACAAGTTCCTCGGGGGATTTTTCCCCCTCAACTTTGCACCAAACAAAAAGGCCGGTGCCTTTGGTATCGTAACTGAGGCCAAGAAGATCAGCCAGTTTCCAAACTAGCTTTCTGCGATTGGTGTAGATTTCATTTTGGTCGGTAAACCAGTTTTTGCCTAAAGAAAGGGCTGCAATGGCGCCTTTTTGAAGGCCGAGAAACATGCCTGAATCCATGTTGGACTTGACCTTGAGCACGGCTTCAACAAAGTCTTCCCGACCACAGAGCATGCCCACTCGCCAACCGGGCATGTTGAAGGTTTTGCTGAGGGAGTTGAGTTCCAAGGCGACGTCTTTTCCTCCCGGAATACTCAAAACACTCAAAGGCTGTGGATTCAGGATATGGCTATAAGGATTGTCATTGACGAGGATGATTTCATGCTTTTGGGCAAAAGCCACCAAATCAGTCAGGATTTCCATTGAACCAGCAGCCCCCGTTGGCATGTGGGGATAATTGATCCACATGAGTTTGACCTTAGAGAGGTCTTTTTGCGCTAGCTCCTCCAGATTGGGTCTTCCTTTTTGCTCCAAATCCAAGGAGTAAAAGATAGGTTCGGCTTCCAACATCCGAGTTACCGAGGTGTAGGTGGGATAGCCTGGGTTGGGGATCAAGACTTGATCTCCGGGATTTAGAAAGGCCATGCTGATGTGCATGATTCCTTCTTTGGAGCCCATTAAGGGCAGGATTTCTTTGTTGGGAACTAGTTCAACTCCAAACTCGCGGTGATAAAACGAAGCCATCGCAATCCGTAATTCGGGAATGCCCTGATAGCTTTGGTAGCCGTGGGCTTGGCCGTTTTCGGCAGTGGCTTTGAGTGCCTCAATCACACTGCGATCAGGAGCTAGATCAGGTGAACCAATTCCCAAATTGATGACAGGTTTCCCCTGTGCAATGAGCTGGTTTACTTCTCTGAGTTTGGCCGAAAAGTAGTACTCTTCGACACTGTTGATTCTGTTTGCGAATCCCTTCATCCTTTCCTGCTTCTGTATTCTCCAAAAATTTTCAAGTCACCAAAATCTTTGACTACCAGATTCATTGCTTCCCGAAACTGATTGTAGTCCCCAAACTCTGCATCGATGAAAAAGGCATATTCCCATGGCTTTTCCATAACAGGGATTGACTGGATTTTGCTCAGATTTAGACCTTTCTCCGCAACCATGGTGAGCAATTTGGCCAATCCTCCCGCTTCGTTTCGGATGGTTATTTTCATCGAAGCTTTGTTTGGAAGTATTTTGGATTGGATGTTTTCCTTTTGCAAAAGGATAAAGCGAGTGAAATTGTCCTTCACTGTCTGAATGTCTTTGGCCAAAATCTCCAATCCATAGATTTCTGCTGCGATTTCGCTGGCAATAGCGGCAACACCGATTAATTTTTCCTCTGAAATCCGCTTGGCTACAGAGGCAGTATCCACATCGTCAAATTGCTGGATATGCGGATATTTTGCCAAAAACGCCTTACACTGAAGCAAAGCCATGGGGTGAGAACGAACTTCTCTGATTTCTTCGATGGTTTGACCTGGCAAAGCCATCAGCTGATGGGCAATAGGCAGGTAGTATTCATCCCGGATAAAGAGCCCGTATCGATCGATGAGGTCGTAATTGGGTAAAATGGCACCGGCAATCGAGTTTTCGATGGCCATAACCCCAAAATCAGCCTGCCCCTCTGCCACGGACTTGGCTACTGGCTCAAAAGTATTGAAGGTCAAAATTTCGGTTTCAGTACCAAAATTTTTCAAGGCAACTTGATGATGGAAGGAACCGGGAACTCCCTGAATTGCAATTTTTAGACTCATGCTTCGCTCAGGATTTCAGATTGTACACCTGTCAATGCAACATGCTTCCAAAAGCTGGGGTAAGACTTATTGACCACATCTGGCTCTTCGATCAGTACTTCTGTTTTAGTCAAAAGCGGCATAAATGCCATTGCCATGCGATGGTCATCGTAGGTGTGGATTTGCACTTGATGTGGCATGGTGACCGATGGGATGACCTGAAAAACCTCGGGCTCGATTTCCTTCAGTTCTGCGTTAAACTTGGCCAATTCCTGCTGCAAGGCGTAGATCCGGTCGGTTTCCTTGATTCTCAGACTCTCTAGACCGGTAAAAATGGCATTTTGTCCCAAGATCGCGCAGGTCACTGCCACTGTCTGGGCAAGGTCGGGACAATGGGTGAAATCCCAGTTTTTCAAGCCTTTTACAGCTTGCTTTTGGAGAAGTACACCTCTAGTTTGGAAGGTGGATTTTACACCCAAATGATCCATGATATCTAAAATGGCAGAATCGCCTTGAAGACTATTTTCTTTCAGCCCTTCTAAAAATAGCTCTCCCGAATCCGCACAGGCCAAGAGGCTAAACCAATAGCTCGCGCCCGACCAGTCGCTTTCCACCGCAAATCGGGTAGGGGTATAAGATTGATGTGGAACTTGGATTCTGTTTCCTTCCCAAATGTAGCTGATGCCAAATTGAGCCATCAGCTCCAAGGTCATCTCGATATAGGTGCGACTTCCGACCTTCCCTTCCAGCTCAATCTCCAAACCCATCGGTAAGATCGGCGCTATCATGAGCATCGCCGAGATGTACTGACTGGACACATCTCCACGGATTTTCACCTTGTCGGTGGTCTGCTCAGGAAGTCCGTGAATGGCCATAGGCGGGTAACCTTCGTTGTTCAAATAATGAATCTCCGCTCCGATGGACCTCAGCGCATTTACCAGTATTCCTATTGGTCGCTCGCACATGCGGGCAGTACCGGTCATTACCTTTTTCTGGTTGGTCACTGTGGCATAGGCGGTCAAAAAGCGCATGGTCGTCCCAGCATCCAAAACATCAAAAACCGGAGGACTGGTTTCCAACAAACGGATCATGGTCTGTGTGTCACGAGCTTCGGCGAGGTTGGTGATTTCGTTTTTTCCCAAAGTCAGGGCATCGATCACCAAGGCGCGGTTGGATTCACTTTTGGAAGAAGGAAGAGGTATTCGTATGGAATCGAATTCGCTTTTTTGGGCAAGGCGAAGGAGTTGCATGGTTGGAATAGTCTAGGCGGTAGCCGCTTGGAGTTGGTGGTAATACAGAATGGCATTTTTGATTTCTTCCCGGGTCACTGGAATGTTGTAGGTACAATTGCCAATGGATTCGAGAAGGGAAAAAAGGATAATCGAACCCTCGTTTTTCTTGTCTTGGGTACAGAGATCGAGAATTGGGTCGAGTTCGTGAAGGGAAAAATCAACTTTTCCATACACTTGAAGCAGAAAACGGCTCATTTCTTCGAACTCTTCAAAGCTGAATCCAACTTTTTCGAAGGAAAGAAATCCCTCAGCGATCATGCCTATTGCGATGGCTTCCCCGTGAAGAAGATGGTTTTTGGTGTCCAAAAAATAGGACTCGAAGGCATGCCCGATGGTATGTCCGAAGTTGAGGATTTTGCGAAGGCCGTTTTCTTTTGGATCTGATTCCACGACGGCTTTTTTAATTCCCACCGAATGGCGGATCAGACTTTCCCAATCTTGGTTTTCCCAGTTCTGGGCTTGAAGTCTCTTGAAATAGGCTTTATCCCGAATCAACCCGTGTTTGATGATTTCCGCATAGCCGGATCGAAGTTCGGCTTGAGGCAAAGTCTTTAGGAATTCAGGGGCGATGACGACCGTTTCAGGTTCGTTGAATACGCCGAGATGGTTTTTCAGCCCGTTGAAATCGATTCCTAATTTTCCTCCCACACTGGCATCTACTTGAGAGAGCAGCGTAGTGGGGCAGTTGATAAATCGGATTCCTCTTTTGTAGATACTGGCGCAAAAACCGCCCATATCGCCTATCACACCACCGCCAAGATTGATCATCAAGGCTTTTCTGTCCAAGGCTTCCTCAGTCATTCGGTTCCAAATCATGGAACAGGTGTCCAGATTTTTATGGATTTCTCCAGGTGAAACAGAGATGAAAACCGTGTCTTTTGGGAGAATTTCCTGAATGATCGGCAGGCAATGTCTTTGCGTGTTTAAGTCTGTCAGCACCACCAATCTGGAGTAGGAAAGCTCGGATAAAATCTCCGAAAGGGACTGCTTACTATCAGCTGAGAAAATGACGGATTCCACGGATTGACCGGTTTGGTGAAAGGACTAAGTTAGGAAAGCGGTCCCAAACGAGACGGCCTTCCTGAGTTTGAGAGCAGATTTATTTTTTAACCGGTTCGGCCTCACGTAGTTGTTTTTCCTGACGCTTCACGGATTCTTCGTGAATACAGTAAAGCAGTTCTTTCATAAACTTCTCGCTGAGGTGTTTTTTCACACCTTTTTGAGTTCGGGATTCCATTACTTCTTTCCATCGGTCAGATTGAAAAACTGTCAAATGGTGTTCTCGCTTGTGATTACCGATCTGATCGATTACGGCAAATCTTTCTTGAAGAATATCCAAAAGCTGATCATCCAAATGATCCACTGCGCGACGAAGGTCCTGAAGACGCTCATCCGGCTTCATGTTTTCCAAAGGAGTTTTGAAGTCGATGGAAAGGATTATTTCTTTCAGTCTCTTCGGAGTCACCTGCTGCTTGGCATCGGACCAAGCCTTATCCGGGTTGTGGTGAGTCTCGATCATCAGCCCGTCCAAACCGAAGTTCATTGCGCTCTGAGCCACTTCCAGGAGACCGTCTCTTCGGCCTACGATGTGGGATGGGTCGTTGATGACTTCCATTCCGGTCCATTCTCTTTTGAGGTGAATAGGCATGGACCAGTTAGGCTTGTTTCTGTAGCGCTTGTCGTATGCGTCGGAGAAGCCTCGGTGAATCGCAGCAAGTTTGTCAATTCCTACTGCGTACATTCTCTCCAATGCCCCCATCCAAAGTTCCAAATCCGGATTCATTGGGTTTTTGATCATCACCGGAATATCCACTCCTCTCAAGGCTTCTGCGATCTCTTGGACTGCAAAAGGATTCACCGTAGTTCGTGCTCCAATCCAAAGCACATCAACTTTGTGCTTTAGTGCTGATTCTACGTGAGCGGCATTCCCTACCTCTGTGGTAATAGGGATATTGAGTTGGTGGCGCACAATCTCCATCCACTTCAGGCCTTCTTCGCCTACTCCTTCGAAAGATCCCGGCCGGGTTCTTGGTTTCCAAATTCCCGCTCGGAAGAGCTGGGGAACCATATTTTCTTCCTTCATTTCTTTGCAGATCTGCTCGATCTGCTCTGGTGTCTCGGCGGAGCATGGTCCTGCGATGATGAGTGGAGTGGTCAATCCCAATCCCCAGTCTTTGATTTGTTTGTGTGGCTTCATACGGCTTGAGCGTTTTAAATGAAAAAAGCCCGGGTCTTTCGAACCGGGCTTTTGTGTTTTTATTTTCTTTTAGTTTTTGGCTAGACAATACACAGCTCCGATTCGATTTTGACTTCGAAAGTAAAAGTAAAAGAAAGTAAAATAGATCGCTGCTGTGATTAACATGTCGTAAATGTAAAAGGGGATTTTTTAAATCCAAAATTATTTTTTGAAGAAATCGTTGAAGACTTTCAATAGAAAAGGATGGAAGTTTGCAAATATTTCAATTAGCTGGGTTTTATTAGTCTTTTTCGAAAATATATTCTGATTTAACAATTTATTTCAGAATAATAAATTGATAATTGTTTCAGCGAAAATTTTTATATCGATATTTCCTATTTGATCTTATTTTCTAGTGATAGGATAATTACTGGACTCCTCCTCTGGATTCTTGATACTTTCATCTTGGTACTTGATACTTCATTTCAAGCATCCAAAATCTCCGTCTGCCTTCGAATCGACTCCTGATGGATGATTCGATAAATCTCTTCGACCGCTTCCGGATTCAAACCCAATTTTTTGCCCCATTCCGGCCTGGATTCAAACACTTCCTGCCAGCGTTCCCGCTGAAAGGCCGCCACATTGTTTAGCTTTTTGTAATCGCCGATTTTTTCTACCAAGTGCATTCTTCGAGCAAATGCCTCTAGAATCTCCCGATCCGCCTCATCGATTTGGTGACGGATTTCCTCGAGTTGGTGCAGGGTTTCTGGTGCCTCAAAATGAACTTTTCTGGTTTTGAGTTTTCGGATGAGTTCCCCAAGAGCTTTAGGAGTAAGCTGCTGTGCTGCATCCGTCCAGGCTGAATCGGGCTGAGCATGCGACTCGATCATCAAGCCGTCAAAGTTGAGATCAAGAGCTTTCTGGGAGATTTCAGGAACCAAAGATCGTTTACCGGAAATGTGACTCGGATCGTTTATCATAGCGATTTCAGGGCGAAGCGTCCTGAATTCGATGGGGATTTGCCACATGGGTGAGTTTCGATGAACCTGATCCCGATAATTTGAAAAACCGCGGTGAATAGCACCCAAGCGAGTCAAGCCCACACTTTCCAATCGCTCAAAAGCTCCCAGCCAAAGGCCTAAGTCAGGATTTACGGGATTTTTGACCAAAATAGGAACATCCACTCCCCGTAGGCTTTCCGCAATTTCCTGAACGGTAAACGGATTCACCGTGGATCTTGCTCCAATCCAAAGTACATCGACGCCTGCTTTTAGCGCTTCTTCCACGTGACCGGCAGAAGCTACTTCTACTGCAAATCTGACCTGAAACTCCCTTTTCACCTCGCTGATCCAAGGCAGGGCCAAGGCACCTACTCCTTCAAATCCATTCGGCCGAGTTCTCGGTTTCCAGACACCGCCACGGATGACCTGGATTCCTTCCTGCACCAGTTGGGCTACAGTGGCGTGAAGTTGCTCGGGAGTTTCCACACTGCAGGGGCCAGCGATAACGAAAGGTTGCTTTTCAGAATTTAATTCCGAAAAAGGGAAGAGGTTTGTCATACTTGGGTTCATGCTTGCAAAACTACCGTACTTATGCCAAAGTTTCTTTGGAATAAAAATTCTGTTTTTTCGCTTGATTCACTGGGGCAAATCCCGAACAAACGGGAAGCGCCTTTGGTTTTTTTGATATCTTTGCAGCCTTAAATGAGCGATATGCCCGTCAAACCCAAAATTTCTTTTGAGAATCTGGAAGTGGCCTTTGCTTCCAAATCCGACGCAGAACTCAGGAAAATGTATCTGATTTTTGCGACGCTGAATAATAACCTAATCTCCGACTTGGGGATTGGCCTAGCCAACTTGGCTTTTAAACTCAAGCTTCCTGTCAAAGGAATCATGAAAAAGACCATGTTTGGGCACTTCTGCGGAGGGGAAACGATCGCAGAAAGCATTCAGGCCGCCAGTAAGTTGGCTAAATATGGCGTCCACGCGATTCTGGATTTGTCAGTAGAAGGGAAAGGGGATGAGGAGTCATTTGACCGAACCTGTGAAGAGATCCATCAGACGCTGATCGAGTCTGCAAAGACGGATTACATGCCTTTTGGGGTGTTCAAAGTGACTGGTTTGGGTGATTATCATATCATGGAGAAAATCCAGGCAGGAGAAAAGCTCACTCCAAGCGAAGAGAAGGCTTTTGCAAAAATGAAAGGAAGAGTGGACAAACTCTGCAAGGCAGCTCACGATTTGGGTTTGAAAATACTTGTGGATGCTGAGGAGTCCTGGTTCCAAAATGTGATTGATGACTTGGCTTTCGAGGCCATGGAAAAATACAACCGGGAGCGCTGTGTGGTATACAATACTTATCAAATGTATCGCCATGATTCGCTTGAACGATTGAAAAAAGCCCATCAAGTGGCTTTGGACAAAGGGTATTTATTCGGTGCCAAGCCTGTCCGTGGTGCCTACATGGAAAAGGAAAGGGAAAGAGCGGAAGAAATGGGCTATCAGGATCCGATTCAGCCCAACAAAGAAGCTACAGACAGAGATTACGACGCGGCTATTCAATACAGCGTGGAAAATGGAATTCATTTGGTTTGTGCCACGCACAATGAGAAAAGCTCCTTGCAGTTGACTGAATTAATGAATCTGCATGCTGTTGATCCGACTTCGGATCGGGTGTTTTTCTCCCAACTCTATGGAATGAGTGACAATATTTCCTTCAATCTGGCTAAAGCGGGATATCGGGTGGTCAAATATGTGCCCTATGGTCCGGTTGAAAAAGTAATGCCTTACCTCACCCGTCGGGCAGCAGAAAATACCTCGATCGCAGGTCAAAGCAGCCGGGAGTTTGAGCTGGTGAAGCGGGAAATGAAGAGGAGGAAGAATAGGGGTTAGGAATTTATCAGTGAGTAGTAAATAGTAAGTAGTAAATAAGATTTGATCGTCCAAGTAGGGTTAAAAAACATCTGACATCGGGCATCAATCATCGGACAATAATTAAAAAAATAGAATGCAACTTCTTAGCGAACAGGAACTCGAACGCAGAAAGGACCGGGAAAACCTCTACGCCTTGGGAATCAATCCCTATCCGGCGGAGTCTTTTCCCATCAATGTAACTGCGGAAGACATCCATAGAAACTACGAAAACAGAAAGACGGACTATAAGGATATTTCCATCGCGGGACGATTGATGAGTCGCAGAATCATGGGTTCTGCCTCCTTTGGTGAGATTCAGGATTCCACAGGCCGCCTTCAGATCTATGTTCGTCGGGATGATATTTGCCCTGAAGAGGATAAGACCCTGTACAATAGCGTTTTCAAAAAATTGCTGGGTATTGGAGATTTTGTAGGACTGAAAGGATACATTTTTACCACACAGACGGGAGAGATTTCGCTCCACGTGACTGAGCTAAAAGTTCTTTCCAAGGCAGTAAAGCCGCTTCCTGTTGTAAAAAGAGACGAGGAAGGAAATGTCTACGATGGCTTTACCGATCCTGAGCAGCGTTATCGTCAGCGGTACGTGGATTTGACGGTCAATCCTGAGTTTAAGAAGACCTTTGTTACCCGCTCCAAAATCATTTCCAATATGCGTCGCTATTTTGACGATCACGGATGGTTGGAAGTGGAGACGCCGATTCTTCAGGCGGTTCACGGTGGCGCAGCTGCCAGACCTTTCATGACGCATCACAATACCTTGGATATGCCGCTTTTCCTACGAATTGCCAATGAGCTTTACCTCAAGAGGCTGATTGTAGGTGGATTTGACGGGGTGTATGAGTTTGGGAAAATGTTTCGAAACGAGGGAATGGACCGAACTCACAATCCGGAATTCACTTCCATGGAGATCTACGTGGCTTACAAGGATTACATCTGGATGATGGAGATGGTGGAGGAGTTACTGGAAAAAGTGACCGAATCCATCCACGGAAAGACCGTCGTGAAAGTCGGGGGTAAGGAAATTGACTTTGCCGGACCCTACCGAAGGCTGACTATGTTTGACTCCATCAAGGAATATGCGGGAGTCGATGTGAGCGAAATGGATGAGGAAGGTTTGCGGAAAGTTTGTGCTGACCTAGGTATCGAAGTGGATGCTTCTATGGGCAAAGGCAAACTGATCGATGAGATCTTTGGGGCCAAAGTAGAGGCTAACCTTGTACAGCCGACCTACATCACCGATTATCCAATCGAGATGACGCCTTTGGCGAAAAAGCACAGAAGCAAGCCAGGCTTGGTGGAGCGATTCGAGCTTTTTGTCAACGGAAAAGAAATCGCTAATGCCTATTCCGAGTTGAATGACCCGATTGATCAGCGGGAGCGTTTTGAAGAGCAATTGAAACTAGCCGCTCGTGGGGATGACGAAGCGATGGCCATGGACGAGGATTTCCTCCGCGCACTCGAGTATGGAATGCCACCTACTTCTGGTTTGGGTATCGGAATTGACCGATTGACCATGCTGATGACGGATAATTCCACGATTCAGGAAGTCTTGTTCTTCCCTCAGATGAGACCGGAGAAAAAAGCCGTCGAACTCACCGAAGAGGAAAAAGTCATCATGGATTTGCTGGGAAAAAATCACCCTGCTTCACTACCAGACCTCAAAGCCCAATCCGGACTGAGTGGTAAAAAATGGGATGTGTCCATGAAAGGACTTTCCCAAAAAGGCTTGGTCAAAGTAACCAAGGAAGGAGAGAGTCTGACGGTGGATTTAACGGAGTGATCCAATTGGATATTAAAAAGCCAGACTTTTCCAGTCGGGCTTTTTTGCTTCGATAACGAAAGAGAAAGGAATAATTAATTTGTAGTGCCTGGATTGTTTACCATTTTTTGGATAGATTCTAAGCCCATTCTGGTCGCAGCTTTAAGGCTTAATTGATAGACCTCCTCCATTCTTTGGGGTGTTGAGTCAATCGACTCAAAGAAAATTTCCCCGGTTGCATTCGAAGAGCCAATAAATCTACCGGAAATAGGATCCAAAAAATCAATTTGAATTCGGGCAAAGCCTTTTTCTTTTTCGGTGCTCCATGTAGAAGAGAATTCCTTATAGCTCTCCAAAATATTCACTTTGACCTTTAATTGTACGCCATTTCCAGTTGTATTCTCCATTATCGTGTTGGCTATTAACTGATGATGATTGTTAGTTAAGATTGGTGTATGCCTTATTAATTGATTTGGGCTAGACAAGATTGGGATTTTCATTTCCCCATTAGAGATATTATTTCTGAGATCAATTACCTGAGTTTCAAGTACGAGATAATCTAAATTAAGAGGTGTAGAATACTCCTGTTGAAAGTTTGAAAGGACGTGGTTTGTGGCACAGGAGGTCAGAAAAAGTAGAAACGTTGCCTCTACTAAAGCGAGCAGTTGACTCTTGATTTTATTCATATTTGAGATTGAAGTGGAAACATTGCCAACAACTCAAAGGTAATTGTATTTCTATTTATTTTAACTACCCACTTTATTTTTCTGACTTTCCAAATTCTCCTCTTCAACTGACCCCTACTTTCTATTTCAAAATCATCTCCCTCAGCTCTACCACTCTCCTCAGCTCCCGGATTTCCTTTTGCACATTTTTCCGAATCACCAAAGTCAGGATAATTCCCGGAATGAAGTACGAGCACACCATGGCAGCCATCCAAAAAGAAGAAATGTAGTTTGAAAACTCGGGTAAGAGCAACATAAAGCCCAAGGTATAGGCACCCAAAGTCAGATAGGTGCCCGGTCCATGAATTCGGAGTCGGAGCTGGAGATATTTTCTCTCGGATTCCAGATTCACTACCGCCGATTGGGTGATTTCTTTCTTTCTTCCCTGATTCAAACTGTAGGCTTCCAGCAAAATTCGAATCATAAAAAATCCCAACATCAGGCCTACGCCCAAGTGGCTGAGTGTTTCCCGAAAGCCAAAGTAAAACAGCAGGAAGTAGCACATCATTAAGAAGGTTGAGCCTAAAATCAGGAGTGTGCTTCGCTGGAATTTGAAGCTTTCTCCGTTAAGCCGTTTTGCCTCATCGATGAGGTTTTGGGTAGGAGGAGGAGTGGGGAGGTCGACTGCGGATTTTTGCCAACCGGATTTGAGCATATTTCCTAATTCATTCATGATCGATCAACTTTTTAAGTCTGAGTTTGATGCGGTGGATTTTGACTCGGAGGTTTCCCTCGGTTATCCCGAGGATGGTTGCAATTTCTTCTTGGGGAACATCATCGAGAAGAAGTCCGGTTACCAGTCGGTCGATTTCGGAGAGTTTACCCATAGCTTCAAAGAGCATCTTACTTGGGTCAGTTTCGGTGAATTCGATTTCTTCGGTCGTTTCTTGGTCTCTCAGGATTTCTCCTAGTTTTTGATCTTTGTTTTTCTGCTTTTTCAGAAAATTCAGGCAAGTATTCACCGTGATTCTGTAGATCCAGGTTTTGGGCGTAGCATCCTGACGAAACTTACCCAGATTGTTCCAAACCTGAATGAATACCTCCTGGGTGAGATCTTTGGCCTGATCTTGATCTCCTTTCATAAACCCCATGCATAGCTGCATCACCATAGGGTAGTGGGATTTATAGAGGAAGTCAAAGTTTGTTTTTTGGCTTGGATTCACTGGGCAAGAAACGTCTTAAGCTGTTCATGAAACCATTCCGGCTGATCGAGCATCAGGTAGTGCTTGCTGTCTGCTGCCAAAGCAAATGTTTTATTGGGAAGGGTTGAATATTGATTTTTCATCGTTTCCAAGGCGCCCGGGCCAAAGGGCTGTCCTGCCACGAGGATAAGTACGGGAACTTTAATGGTAGGCAAAAGCGGTCGGCTGTCCAATTTAAGCAGATCTACATATCCATAGACAAAAGTCTTCCGATCAGCTGATGTCATCCATGATTTTACCTGTGCTTGGTCTTCTGGCTTGGTCATCATGTTTTGGGTCATTTGATCCAAATAGGCGCTTTGTGCAGCTTCATCCATTGCAAGCAATTGATTATTGTAGGGGCTTTCATAGCCCAAGGCTTCTGCCGGTACTCCGGGCATCATCACTTCCCTCATGCAGGCAAGGGCATCCACGATAACTACTTTTTGGATTCGATCCGGGAAGTGCGCTGCCAAATTCAAAGCCAGATTACCGCCCATGCTGTGCCCGACTAGGGTAAGTTTATCCAATTCTTGGCTTTCGATATACTGGATTAGATCGGATTTCAGCTTGCCGTACCAGGGCATTTCCACAGGAGCGACCCCACCAAAGCCCGCATAGGTCACCACATGAGTCTGGTGTCCCGGAAGACTCTGGACGGTGGAATTCCAAACCTCTCCCGGAGTAGCAAATCCCGGAAGAAAAAGAATGGGCTGGCCCGTTCCGGAGGTGGCCACAGAAACGGAAGATTGGGCGAAAAGTCCAGTCTGAATGGTCAAGAGGACGAGGAAAAGGTAGTTTTTCATAATCGAGTTGGTTTAAAGTATTTTGAATAAGAATCCTGTTTTTTTCTTCTTAGATAACCAAAGCCTTTTTTTGTTACACTCCATTGAAAAGGATTTACTTTTTCTTCGAAAAAAATCCTATTCTGGCGCCATGACTATTCATTTGCTACAAATGAAAAGGGGATCAACTCAAATCAAGAATTTGAATTTTTGAAATAATCGGCTTATAGCTAGGCTTTTATGGGTTTTGGTTTTATTTTCAACCTCACCGATTTTCTAAGGATGCGCGACGTTACGATGACGGGGAGTATGAACCCCCACTTTTCGGCAATGAAAGCCCAATTTTTGAGGTGCTACGACGAACTCTCCAGAATGGCAAGGCAAAAGCTAAGGATGGAGTACCATTCAAGCACGTTGGATACTGCCGCTTTGGTACATGAGGCCTACCTGAAAATGGATAATCATGAAAAAGGCTATGTGGACAAAAATCACTTCTTAGCCATAGCCGCTATAGTTATGCGAAGGTTTTTGGTGGATTATGCCCGACAAAAAAAGCGTCAAAAGCGTGGAGGTGACCAAATCCAATTGACCTATGGCGCAGCCAATCAGGCCGTGATGACATCCCCGGAAGAAGTACTTCAGCTAAATGATGCCCTCAACCGACTTAAAGCACTCAATAATCGACACAGCCGGGTAGTGGAATTTCATTTTTTCGGAGGATATAAGCATGAAGAGATCGCCGAAATGATGGGCGTGTCCATTGATACGGTTAGGAGAGATTGGCGTCTTGCCAAAGCATGGCTGAGTAAGGAATTAAGAACCTAAAGGGATGAAAAGAGGAGATGGAAAGTGGGATCAGGTCGAAGTACTTTTTCATGAATTGACTGTCCTTTCGCCCGAGGAGCGTACAATCCGACTAAAAGCGGTTGCTGAAATAGATCTTGAACTTTTTGATCAATTGACCTCCCTCCTTCAGGCAGATATGGAATCGCATCCCCTGTTTCAGGCTGGTCCAAAAAGTGTTTTTTCCATTTTGGAAAACGACCATGAACTTTTAGGCGATAGAATCGGCGCTTTTCAGTTGCAAGAGGTAGTTGGGCAGGGTGCGATGGGAACTGTTTTCAAAGGAATCAGGGCAGATGGCCAATTTGATCAGGTAGTGGCTATCAAGCTGATGAAGCCTTTGCTGATCAATCCCGCTTATCGAAGTTTTTTTGAACGTGAGCGCCAAATCCTTGCGAAGCTGAATCACCCTAATATTGCCCGGCTGTATGACGGAGGTTTCACCACGGATGAAAGGCCTTTCTTTACCATGGAATGGGTCTCGGGGATCAATCTTTTGGAGTATTGTAAATTGCATAGCTTGGGATTGAAGGAGCGGCTCAGGCTATTTGGGCAGGTCTGTCAGGCTGTACGCTATGCCCACCAATCGCTGATCGCACATTTGGACCTCAAGCCGCAGAATATCATTGTCAACGAAGAGGGACAAGTCAAGCTTTTGGATTTTGGAGTCTCCCAAATGCTGGATGAAAGTCAGGAGCAGGAGGGAAGTTTTACCTTGGCTTATGCTTCTCCAGAGCAAATCGAGAGAAATCATCCCAATACTGTTTCGGATATCTATTCGCTGGGAGTGGTATTGTTTGAATTACTTTCTGAGCAGCACCCCTTTCAGCCTTTTTTCAAGGAGCCAGATCAACTGAAAAACAAAGTTTTGGCCAGTGAACATCAGTCTTTTGTCCTTTCAGTGGATTTTGGCCAAGTTGCATTCGGCGAAGACCTGAATTTGATCTGCGGTAAAGCCATGCAGAAGTATCCGGATGACCGGTATGCATCGGTGGATGAGCTGGTTCGGGATTTGGATGATTTCGACCGATGCTATCCTGTAGCAGCCCAACCTAATCCATGGACTTACCGAGCCAAGAAATATATTCGGAGAAACAGGACAGTTCTTGCTGTGGCCTGTTCCGCCGCAATTCTGCTCCTTTCCATGGGCTTATTCTACACAATTCAGCTGAGAGAGCAGAGGAATATTGCAATAGCAGAGGCTAAGCGAGCCAATCAGATTACTAATCTCATCACTGACGTTTTTTCGGCGGCAGACCCGAATATTGGGGGCGCGGATACCATTACAGCTGTTCAGCTATTGGATGAGGGTTTGAAAAATCTTGAAAAAAACCTGGGGGACGATCCTTCCCTTTATGCGGATATGCTTCTCCGCCTGGGTCCTGCATATTTAAGTCTTGGGCAATACGAAAAAGCAAAAAAGACTATTGAGGAAGCTTATGGAATCAATCTCAGTTTGGATGATTTATCCGAGGAGACTTTGGCTAGGAATGAGCTATTGATGTCTAGTTCTCATTTTATGTATGGAGAACCGGACTCTTCAGTTTTTTATTCAGAAAAAGCAATCAATCGACTCAGAGATGCTGGGATCAATGCGGGTGAGTTATTGGCAAGTGCTTCATTGGAACTCGGGACCGCTTATTACGAAATGGCTACCTATTCGAGAGCGGATTCAGCACTGACGGTAGGGTTACGCCTTTCTAAATTGGCTGACCCTAATCCTAATGTGGAATTGGCCACCCTTCTTCATATGAAAGGAGCTACAGCCCGAAAGTTGGACCGAATGGATTCTGCAAAAATGTATCTGACCGAATCATTGGAGATGAAAAGGAAGCTTTTTGATGAACCTCATCTGGAAATAGCCTATGCCTACAACTATTTCGGCAGCTTTTATCAGGACATGAATGATTACGAGCAGGCTTTGGGCTATGTGAAAAAGTCTTTGGAACAGCGGGAAGCTATTCTAGGGAAATTCCATGTCGAAACAGTGGCCAGTATGGGGAATTTGGGACGGACTTATATTGGTCTTGGGAAACCCGAAGAAGCAGTTCCATTGTACCAATCAGCCATTGCCGTGATTGATTCAATTTTTGGAAAATCCCATTACTACTACGGAGCGCTAAACGGAAGCTTGGGAAATGCCTATTACTCGGCGGGAGATTTGAAAAATGCACGGGAGGTTTATGAAATAAATCTCGAAATTTTTGATGAATTGCTTTCTGTAAAAGACCCCCGAAAGGCCAGTCCGAGGCAAAATCTGGGGAAAATTGCTATGGATGAGGGACGTTTTAATGAAGCTCGATTGCTCTTTGAAGAAAGTTTGGAAATCAGACAAAACTTGCTTCCTAAGGGTAATATTCAAATCGCCCAAAGCCAACAAGCTCTCGGAGAAAGCCTGCTAGCGATGGGAGATTTTTCTACCGCCATAGAATATCTTGAAAAAGCTTTGGAAACTGCCAGTCAAAATCCTGAGGAAAATCAAAAGTTGATCAATCAGCTGAACACATCTTTGGCTGACGCTTTTGGAAACTCAGGAAATCAGGAGAAAGCTTCCTTCTATTCCTCTCTTGTAGCAGCCGGGAATTAGGCGGTCCAATTCCCGGCCAATGAGCTAGCAATTAACCTGATTGAGTACGATTTGGGTGCAAAGGTTTCTGGCAGTAGTCTCCAAACATACTTGAGTCGGTTTGCTGTAAATCCGGTCTGCAAGGAATTTCCAGGCGAAACCATCCTGAACTTCAACCGTCAATCGGATATCATATGCACCTGCAGGTACCTCTTTCACTACTTTTCTGTTCTGCACAATTTCTCCACTACTGATAGCCTTATTGGAAGGGACTCCATTTACCATGACTTTATAGGTAATTGTAAATCGGACATCTATTCCGCAAATCCCACTTCGATTATTCAGGGAGATTTCTCTGGCTGGATGTTTCTTTTCCTCGCAGGTTTGGACGTCATATTCCGTAGTGTAACCTAGTTTGGCGGTGGTATTGTCTTTCAGATAATGAAGCTTGTATGAGATGGGTACACCCGGATTGTTTCTGGAATAGACCGCATTTTCTCCTTTGATGATGTACTCCAAGTCTGCAAAATTTTTGGCGCTGACTGCCTCTGATGCCACTGAAGCATTGCCTCCGATCGTGACTACGGTGATGTTGGAGGTGTTTAGGATGGCCTTATACTTTGCCTCTAGGGTTCCTGAGACTTGGGTCAATCCTGTGGCATAATTCAAAGCTCCTTCCAATTCTGCGGAGGTAGCACTGGTGGTAGTGATCATCCGAAACATGATGATGCGGCCGTAATTGACTGCTTGCACATAAGCTGGTGGAGTATCCGGTCCGAACTTTTGCTCAATCTCGGTGATACTGGCATCCGGACCAAATACTTGTCCCGGACTGGTCGGAGGATCCATGGTCACCGAATAAAAGACCTGCTTGAAGGACATCATAGCCACCCTTTCGGTGTTGGAGGACTGAAAGTTGAACTGGGTTTCCACATCTCCCCGGGCCCATTCCACATTTAAGCCGATGTCCATACTTACTTGCCGGCTGCTGTAGGAAGTACGGGCAATGTAACTTGAATTGGCAGCATTTACATAGCCTTCCTGATAGGCATTGGCATTCCACCACTCCAAGGCCTCATCGATTTTGGTTTGCACATTGGAGTTGGAGGGTTTATCCACTTTCAAGCTTCCGTTTTGTCCCATTCCGGGTAGATCTATCCTCAGCGTCATCGGTGCCCGATCCACTCCAGCAGGAGTGGGAAGGCCTCCCAAAGTAGCCTTATCTGCAATCACCAAGGCTCCCGGATAGATAATCCCATTCGTAGGTCTGAGGATTGCGATATCCTCAAAGTTGTTTTTGAGGTCATATTTGATTGTTCTGCATTCCAGATTTCCGCCCGGAATAGGGGAGGAATTTACCCGGTTGCTGATTTCTGTGCGCTGAGAGCCTCCGGGGATACTTTGTACATTCAGGAGTGAATTTGGGTCTGAGTTCAACCCTCTGAGATAGTCTGTGATGCTTTCTGCATCAGGAGAGGTGACTATCGGATCATCCCCTCCTCCAAGCGTGTCACAGCCCACTAGAGCTGAAGTAAGCAAAAAGGCAAAAAGTACTTTTCGCTGATTTTTGAAAATAGCATTCATGGCAAATAGAGTTTTTGGTTGTGACTCTATAGGCGACAAATGCTCTGGAAAGTGGTAATGAAGTCTCGAAAAAAAATCAATTTTTATTTAAAAACGGCCTTTGGATGCCCTAAATCAGCTATTTTACTTCTGTCGATCGGCATACCCAAACACCTTTTGCAGTAGAGGGCTTGTCCTTGCTCCTACATTTTGTCGGATTTTCAGCTCCTCTTTAGCTATCTCTACAAAAAGGCCATCGATTGCTTTTTGAGTGACGTAGGCTGTGAGATCCGGATTCATCTTTTTCACAAGAGGAACTTTATTGTATTGGGTCACCAAGTCGTCCCAATACTTCGTCGCATTTACTTTCTCCAGACTCTTTTCTATAACAGGTCTAAACTTAGTCGAAAGTGAATCCGAAGTGGTCTTTTGGAAGTATTGCGTTGCTGCATTTTGACTTCCCAAAAGGATTTTTTGTACATCCTGAAAACTCATCTGCTTGATAGCTGCAGTGAAAATGGGCTTGGCTTCTTGGGCAGCATCCTCTGCGGCCCTGTTGACACTCGTAATCACCTCATCACAAAGTGAACCAAAGCCTAGATTTCTTAGCGTTCTCTCCGCCTGCTTGGCTTCTTCAGGAAAAAGGATTTTCACATCCAAATTGCCCAGATACCCATTTTCCAGTGACAGCCGATCCACACTTATTCCTGTTCCTTTTTCCAAGGCTTCCTTCAATCCCGAACTGATCTCAGATGTAGTTGGATTTCCGGCCAGTTGCTCGGCTTTATCCAAGAGTTTTCCAATCTGAGCAGTGGAAGTACAGGAGGTAAGTAAAAATGCTACCAACAGAAAGGAGGAAAGGAATGATTTTAAGCTGAAGAAGTTCATGGGTGATTGATATCGTTATGTTTCTTTATACCGAAATAATGCTGGATGAGTTCCTGTTTTCTTAAGATCCAATGCCAACTGGCTTCAATTGGGATGTATGGAGAAAAGCCAAAAAAGAAAATACCCTTGAATCATGAATATAATTTAAAATACTTGCCATTTTGTTTTTAATTTGGAAATTAATCCATTGAATTTTTTAAAAAATAAAAAAATGAACCTTAGAATCAATTCTGAATACGGTACTTTGAGAGCGGTCTTGATGCATAGGCCGGGGAAAGAAATCGATCGGCTTACTCCTTACAATAAAGAATTTTTACTCTTTGAAGATGTGCCTTATTTAGAAGCCCTTCAAAAAGAACATGACGCCTTTTCCAATCTGATCAAAGAGTCCACAGGAGCGCAAGTCTACCAGCTGAGGGAATTGCTGATACGAGTATTGTACGATCGGGAGATTTTACTCCGACTGATGAGAGATTCTCTTAAAAGATCGGGTTTGTCTTACCTGGCAGAGGATATTTTGGAGCGGTACAGTACGGCCGAATGTGCTGGGATTTTGACAGCAGGATTGAAAATCCATGAACTGAAAAAGAAAATCCCCAATCTCAACCCCGGTGAACTGATGGATTATGCTTTCGCAATTCCGCCCTGCCCCAACCTGTATTTTCAGCGGGATCCAATGGCTTTGACTCCCGGAGGGATTATTTTCTCTTCGATGAAAATGGAGGGAAGACAGCGGGAAGCGGATTTGCTTCGCACCATTTTTGAAAATCATCCCGATTTCAAAGACCATGTCAACTGTCTCTATCCAATCAATGGGCATGATAATCCGCCCAGCATAGAGGGGGGAGATGTGATTATCCTTTCTCATGAGGCAGTGGCTATTGGTAATTCGGAGCGAACGGACGAAAAAGCCATTTACCATGCAGCCAAGGCACTTTTGGCAGAAGGGTCAGTGAAGCGGGTCTATGAAGTTCACCTGCCCAAAAAGCGGAATTTCATGCATTTGGATACGGTCTTTACTGTGCTCGATGAAAACTTAGTCCTGACTTATCCCGATGCGATGAATTCGGTCTTGCAGACTTCACTCTATACCCTCAAAGATATGCAGGGAGATAAAGTGAATATTCGGCGCGAAATTTTGAAAGAATCTTTATTGACGGTTCTGGAGCGGGAAATCCCCCATCTGGAGATCCTGGCTACTGCTGATGGCAATCCGGATTATTCGATGCGGGAGCAGTGGTTTGACGGAGCCAATGTATTTGCCATCGGCCCAAGAAGAGTAATCAGCTACAATCGGAATATTCACACTAATCGAGCCCTCAGAAACATGGGAGTGGAGGTCTTAGAAATTCCTAGTTCGGAGTTGTCCCGTGGGCTCGGCGGACCGAGGTGCATGACTATGCCAATCAGCAGAGCGAGAGTTTAAGGATTTCGGATATCGGATTTTTGATATCGGATTGATTATCCAAGCTAACGCAGGACAGGAAAATGAAATCTGATATCCCAGCTTTTATGTCCCAAATTTTTTAGCGATCAAAGAAAGATCTTCTTCTGGATACTTTCAGGTCTTGGAGCAGGCTGGATTTCACCCGGATATTAATATTGTATGAGGTAAACCTGCCAAAAGGAATCCAGTTTACATCCATCTGCCAGCAATGAAGGTCCCTTGCGATTCCGATCATGGTCTGCCGGAATTCGCTAGCCTGGATGTCGTAGCTGGTGTTAAAATTGATTTTCCACTTCTCACTGATAGACAAATCGCCACTTACATTGACCCCTTGAGTGATGTTAGTGCGATTATCCACCTGTTTGGAGTAGGCCAGATTATAACCGATGGTCAGGTTCCAAGGGATATTCCAGTCGATATATTGGCTGGGGTCGGCTACGATCCGGTTTATTTCCTGTTGGGCAAATTCATCCATTACTCCTCCTCGCTGGAGGAAGTCTTGGGTGATTTCATCCCTCACTTGACCTGGATCTGGACCGCCTCTGGGGTTAAGGGAGGCGTTTAGGTTAAGGGAGGCATTTCGGATCGTTCCGATTCCCTGCCCATTTTTCCAAGCGTATTGATTGATTCTTCTGAAGGAGGTAGTTTCTTGATTTGAATCGGGAAATTCTCCCACAGCATAGGGGTCTATGGTGGTGTTGACGTTGACGGATAATTTTCTTTCGAAAAGGCTTGTTCTTGCCGAAACCTGAAAAGGGGCAAGCTGAAAGGAATCTGCCGCAAAGTTGTAAGCGGTATTGAAGTTCAGGGACTCTAAAAGTGGGATTTTTTTGGTGCTGGCCTCGGTGCTGTCAGTTTCTGTTTTTATTTTTCCTTCAAAGACATTCCGGACTGCAAAGCTCATGGCACGGGATTCTCCACGGGGAGCTCCGCTGAAGATAAATCCTTGATGTCTGGAAAAAAGATCAGTCCTACCAGAAGCATCAGTCTGCACCCTTTGATAGTACCCGAATGAAGGGTCAGAAAAATCAGGGGTATAGTTGAAGGAAATCGTGGGTGCCATATGATGGCGGATAGTTTGAAGCTTCCCTTTTCCCCGGAAATTATAAAACCCGTAGAAGTTGGTGTTCATTGCGAATGAGCTATTGAAAAAGCCAACCCGGTTAAATCCGTCCTGTACTATTCGATCCACACGCTGAGTGGAGGGATTATAGTAGAAGTTCAATCGCTGCAAATACCACAGTTCTGTGTAGTTGAAGGAAGCTGTCCCTGTAAAATAATTGAACAGGGTAAAGTTGGAACTAACGGGAATGGTATTCCTTGCTCCATTATTGGCATTTTGCAGAAGCAGTCCCAGGTTGTCAACTGTAAAAGGAATCGTCTGAGGTCCATCGCCGATGATGGGATTATTTACACCAAACTGTTGCTGAATCCGGTTGGATACCGTGTTTTGCAGGTTGAAATTCCAGGCAACGTTGAGTGTCTTTAGGGGCTCAAATTTGATGTTTTTAAAAGGACTTTGCCGGTTCATGTTCATTGAAATGGTCGGCAAGTCCAATCGAACCTCTCCGGTCTGCACACTTTGTGAATGTCTGAAATTAGCAGACATGGAGAAGGGCGTTCCCACAAACTGCTTGGAATAGGAAATATTGGAATTCAGGTCAGCCGTAATGTTATTGTTGAAGTTGTTTTGACTGACGATGTTGTTGAAGTAGCTGGTCGAACCTGCATTGACAGAGGCCGAGAATCGCCCACTTCCTCTTGAGACAGGCGAGTGATTCCATTGGATTCGGAAGGTATTGTAGTCCACCGGATTCAATTCGGTTTCAGGACTGACAAATTTCTGAAAATCCACATTGAACCCTCCAGAAAATCTGTATCGCTTGGTATAGTTGGCTTGGGATTTCACGCCCCAACCGCCCTTGGAGTAGATGTCTCCGGTGATCTGGGCATGTATGTAATCATTAATGGCAAAGTAGTAGCCAAAATCCCTTAGAAATAAACCCCTGACCTGCTCTTTTCCATAGCTTGGGAAGATCACTCCGGAGGCCTTCTCCTCAGGGGTATCAGGAATGATTCCAAAAGGCAAGCCCAAAGGGGTGGGGATCCCATTGAAATACAAGTTGAATGGCCCGGAGACTACCTGTTTTCCTGAAATGGACTTGATTTTGGATGAGGAAATGTGCCAATGAGGCTCTGTGAGCTTACAGGTGGTGTAATAGCCGTGATCTAGGTAAATGCTGCCGTCTTCTGTTTTTTTGATCGTTTCTCCCCGAAGAATCCCATCCTGCTGTTCGGTCACCACATCTTTGATGATGGCTTTTTGGGTCTTAAAGTTGTACCGCATTTCCTTTCGGATCTCGTAAACGGTGCCTTTGTCCTTGAAAAAAGGATTTCCTGTCACATTGCCCAGGCTGTCTGTGACACCTGAGGCATAGATCTCGGAAGTTTCCCAGTCGATCACGATCTGATCGGCGTCGAGTCGCATTTCTCCGTATTCAAACCAGGCGTTTTTATAGAGGTAAATTCTATTTTCCCGGAAATCAGTGATGATGCTGTCCTCAGCGAAATAAAGAATATCGGTCTGTATATCGCTCCTGGGCATAATTTTTGCCGAATCCAACCGAGTCAAGGTATCCGCCTGAATGAGCATAGAATCCGGAATGATAGGATTGCTTGCGGGAGGAGTCAGAGTGTCCGGCAAAATCAGGGTCTTTTCCCTAGGAGGATTGGTAGGCCGTTGTGCTTCCGCTGAAAAAGTGGAAATCCAAAAGAGGAAAAGGCTTAAAAAAAGGATTCTCAAATCCGACACTGTGGCTTGCGCTTTGATTAATTTGGTTGAAATTTCGCGTAAAGTTAATTCGATTGCCCTCATGGAACGGTTCAATAACAAAAAAATTCTCTTAAGTTTTCTTATAACTATTCCCTTTTTATTTGGAGGTTTTATTCCTAATGAAACGATGATGCCCGCATTTCGGATGAAAAAAATCGTATTGGATGCAGGTCATGGTGGAAGTGATCCGGGAAATATAGGGTCCAAAGCCAGGGAAAAAGACATTAATCTGGCCGTAACCCTTCTTGTGGGGAAGTATATCAATGAAAACATGCCAGATGTGGAGGTGATTTACACAAGAAAAGACGATAGCTTCCCGACTTTGAAAAAACGGCCTGAAATAGCCAATACCAACAAGGCGGATCTTTTTGTATCCATTCATTCCAATTCTGCTCCTAATAGATCCGCCTTTGGTACCGAGACTTTTGTCATGGGTACCAAGCACTTTGAGGCTAATTTTGACATCGTAAAAAGAGAAAACTCAGTAATCCTCTTGGAGGAAAACTATAAAGAAGAGTACGAAGGCTTTGACCCGACTTCTCCCGAGTCCTATATGCTCTTTAACCTTACCCAAAAAGGATTTATAGGAAATAGCCTGAGTCTTGCCGAGCAGGTGGAGACCCAGTTTAGAGACCGGGTTGGGAGAAAAAGCCGGGGAGTGAAGCAGGGACCATTTTATGTGCTTTGGACCCCGTCCATGCCGAGCGTGCTGATCGAGTTGGGTTTCCTTTCCAATTCTTCCGAGGAGCAATTTTTGATGTCAAAGCAAGGTCAGGAATACATGGCTTCAGCAATTTTCCGTGCTATTCGGGATTACAAAAATTCGATTGAGGTCAATTGATTCTCAATCAGTTTAAAAAGAAAATTGCCCTTTTCTCCCTCAGAAAAGGGCTTTTTTAATACTTTCGCTCGTGAACTTCTTCCATTTTATTGAGTTTGCAAACTAGATAAACCCAAATAAACCATGCAGTCCCAAACGGAAAAAAGACCAACAATGCACCAACTCCTAGATCAGCTACAGTCCAAATTAAATGAAGTCAAGCTGGGAGGTGGAACCAAACGAATTCAAGCTGAACATAGCAAGGGAAAACTCACCGCAAGAGAGCGGATTGATTACCTGATTGATCCTCAGACTGATTTTTTGGAAGTCGGAGCATTTGCAGCAGATGGTATGTATGAGGAGGAGGGAGGTTGTCCCTCTGCAGGAGTGGTTACGGGGGTAGGCTATGTGAGCGGGAGAATGTGCGTGATCGTAGCCAATGATGCCACCGTCAAAGCCGGAGCTTGGTTTCCCATGACTGCCAAAAAGAACCTTAGAGCACAGGAAATCGCCATGGAAAACAGGCTCCCGATCATTTACCTTGTGGATAGTGCCGGAGTATTTCTTCCCATGCAAAATGAGATTTTCCCGGACAAGGAACACTTTGGGCGACAGTTTCGCAACAATGCAAAGATGTCGTCCATGGGTATCGTGCAGGTAGCCGCCATCATGGGCAGCTGCGTGGCAGGCGGGGCGTATTTGCCCATTATGTCGGATGAAGCGTTGATCGTAGATCAAACCGGCTCCATTTTCTTGGCAGGATCTTATCTGGTGAAGGCTGCTATCGGTGAAAATGTAGACAATGAAACGCTGGGAGGGGCAACGACCCACTGCGAAATCTCTGGAGTTACGGATAATAAATACGCCAATGATCAGGAGTGTCTGGATGCCATCAAGCAGATTTTTTCTACTCTGGGTGACAATCCTAAGGCGGGGTTTGATCGAATTGAGTCCAAAGAACCCTCGGTCTCGCCTGAGAAATTATTGGAGATTTTCCCTCAAGACCGGGTAAAACCATACGACATGCTGGAAATCTTGGCTGGCTTGGTCGATGGAGGAGAGCTGGATGAATACAAAAAAGACTATGGAAAGACCCTGATTTGCGCTACGGCCCGCATAGACGGATGGGCTGTGGGAATCATTGCCAATCAGCGTAAAATAGTAAAAACCGCCAAAGGGGAAATGCAGATGGGAGGGGTGATTTACTCCGACTCAGCAGACAAAGCTGCCCGTTTTATCATGAACTGCAACCAAAGGAAGATCCCTCTGGTTTTTATTCAGGATGTCAGCGGATTTATGGTGGGATCCAAAGCCGAGCATGGCGGAATCATCAAAGATGGAGCTAAAATGGTCAATGCCATGGCTAATTCTGTGGTGCCGAAGTTCACCCTGGTGGTTGGGAATTCCTATGGAGCGGGAAATTATGCCATGTGCGGTAAGGCTTATGATCCCCGACTTATCGTCTCCTGGCCTACCGCCCAAATGGCAGTGATGTCAGGAGCTTCTGCCGCGAAAACTTTGCTCCAAATCAAGGTTTCTTCCTTGAAAAAAGCAGGAAAAACCATCTCTGAGGAGGAGGAAAGCCAATTGTTGGAAGAAATTACCAATAAATACAACCAAGAGCTGAGCCCTTACTACGCTGCGGCTAGACTTTGGGTGGATGGGGTAATTGATCCTCGGGAAACCCGAAAGACGATCAGTATGGGGATAGAGGCTGCAAATCATGTTCCGATTACAGAAAGATTCAACGTAGGAGTGATTCAAACCTGATCTTTTCTTATCTTCTAAGTACAAATACAAAAGCATGAATGAATTGACTCCTTCAGAAATGATTGCTTTGGTCTCTCTTCTGGACGATCCGGATCAGGAGGTAAAGAATCACGTAAGAGACAAAATCATTTCATTGGGCTATGGAGTAATTCCCTTTTTGGAGCAGCGATGGGAGTCAAGCTTCAATCCAGAGCTCCAAAAAGAGATTGAAGATTTGGTGCACGATCTTCAGTTTGCTCTCCTCAAGGATAGGCTTCAGGATTGGAAAGATTCGGAAGATCGGGACTTATTGACAGGGCTTTGGATCATCAATACCTACCAATATCCTGATTTGGAGTTTGAAAAACTCAATGCAGAGATGCATCAGATTTATTTCGAAGTCTGGACTTCTTTCAAAAATGACCTGCAGCCATACGATCAGATTCGGATCATCAACAATGTGTTGTTCAATACACTGAGGTTTTCGGCCAATACGAAGAATTTTCATTCTCCGGGAAACAGCATGTTGTCCACCGTTTTGGATACAAAAAAAGGGAATCCGATCAGTCTCTGTGCGATTTACCTTCTGGTAGCTAAAAAGTTAGGTTTACCTGTTTATGGAGTCAATTTACCCAATCTCTTTGTCCTCACATACAAATCCTCAGACATCACCTTTTATATCAACGCCTTCAACAAAGGCTTGATTTTCAGCCGTCAGGATATTTACAATTACCTGGAGCATCTGAAAATTGAGCCCAGGGAGGAGTTCTTTGAGCCTTGTTCTTATTTGGAGATCATACTTCGCTCTCTAAGAAATCTCGCCCATTCCTTCGAAAAGTTGGGAGAAGCAAGCAAAGTGGCTGAAATCAAAGAATTGATCGCTATTCTCAGCGATCAATAAGTTCTTAAGTTACATCCAACAGGTCTCACTTGGCTGGCAGCTGGAGATTCCCCTTTTGCAATCTGATTCAGGGCTCGTTCCAAATGCCTTTCTGTGACAGCAGATTCAGCTTGGGGATTGTTATCTATGGCTCCTCGATATGCAATCTTTGGACCTTCTGCGTTGGGGATCAATACAACCACTTCCGGGATTTTGGTAATCCCAAAGGCTTTAGCCCATTCCTTAGCTGAATCGGCTAGGTAGGACATATTTAATCCACTTTGATTGATATGATTTCTGAGAGGAAGAAAATCGGATTCGGTATTTCCTGCTTCCGGATTGACCAATGCAAAAGTAAACCCTTGATTCTGAAAATTTGCTCTGAGGGTTTTGATCCGGTCTTCATACATTTTTGCAAAGGGACATTCCATGGTATGAAAGATCAAGACTAAGCCTTTGCTCTTAACCATTGAGCTCAATTCCATCGTTTTCCCAGTCACTGCATCTGTGGCAGTAAGCTGAGTGTAGGATTGGGATTTTACTCCAAAAGAAACTGAGAGAAAGAAAAGAAGTGAGATTAGCTTTTTCATAGTTTTTATGGGTTTTGGGTCTATTCTTAGAAAGACAAATCAGCGTCTCAGGTTTTGTCCTGCTTTCTTTTGACCCATTATTTTACCATATCGTATAGGTCAAGATGATATTGTCCATTTTTCTTACCTGCACGGAATAATGATGATCTGCAAACTTCGTACCCCTTATTCTCCCTTGGATGATAGAGTCCGACACCGAAAAGGGCTCCAATAGGATGTTTTCCCTAAAAGATACTCCTCTTTTTCCTTGACATTTAAAGATGGATTCCTTTGCCGACCATGCCATGGTATAATGAATTGGGTCTTTTTCCAGAAAATCTAATTCGGAGGAGTCCAAAAACCGAAAGCCGATTCTGAGTATTTTTTCCCTGATCAGATCCATATCTATTCCTACGGATTGGGACTTGTGGAAAATAGCTCCAGCCAAGCCCGGTGTGTGGCTGAGGGATACATATCCTTGACCGGACATGGATTGGGATTTGCCATGCTCATCTTTGAAAAAGCCGGGATAAGGCTCTTCCAAGACCTGTAAGGCCTCGTAAATAGCCATTCTTGCGGTCGTCCACTCCAAGCGCTTGGCCGCATGAGAAATATTGGCCAGTGAAAGCTTTTCCCTGAAACTGAGGAAATCCAAAGGCTGATTTTCATAGGAATCGATAATCTTTAGGGCTAAAGCTGAGTGAGAATCAATTTTTTCTATTTTTGTTTGCATACGCCGGCAGGGCTCCACGGTGATTCCGTTCAATATATGGCAAAAATCCAAGTAAATAAATTACATACACTTACCGGGCACAATGACTGTATTTATGCCCTGACCGAGGGGAGTGATCCCCGATTTTTTTATACCGGTGCTGGAGATGGGATGGTGGTAGAATGGGATATGGACCGCCCAAAAGACGGGAAGTTGATAGCCAAGCTGCCCAATTCCGTCTACGCATTAGAAGTAGATCGTGAGCGAAATCTTCTTTTTATCGGACACAATTTTGAAGGGATTCATGTGATCGATCTGAACGAAAACAAGGAATTATGGAGTATGAAGCTGACAGATCAGGCCATCTTTGACATTAAAGTATATGGCAATCTGGTCATGGTAGGTACTGGGGATGGTGTCTTGATTATCATTGACTTAGAGAATAGAGCCGTAAAGCAGCACATCAAGCTTAGCTCCAAAAGCATCCGGGTGATGGCTATTGCCCAAGGTAAAAAGCATTTGGCACTTGGACTCAGTGATCATACCATTAAAATCCTGGATTTGAATGCCTCCTTTGAGCCCATTGCTAATCTGGTAGGTCATACCAACTCTGTTTTTGCCTTAGGCTATTCGCCGGATGAAAGCACACTCGTCAGCGGCGCCCGAGATGCCCACTTGAAGTTTTGGAATTCTCAAGATTACAGTCTGGCCGAAAATGTGGTAGCCCACCTTTTTGCCATTAATTATTTATCTTTCAGAGAAGACGGAAAGTGGCTGGTCACCTGCTCTATGGACAAATCCATCAAAGTATGGGATCCGGTAAATTATAAGCTACTGAAAGTCATCGATAAAGCCAGAAATGCAGGACATGGTACCTCGATCAACAAAATTCTTTGGAATTCCTACAGTGATCAGGTCGTATCGGTGTCGGACGACAGAACCATCTCCATTTGGAAAATCGAAGAAGAAATATTGTAAAAGCCAATGAAGGATCAGGAGAGAAAAACAGGTTTCCATCTGGATATAATTTGGAATCTTTTCCTCTTCCCCAAAATAATAACTAGAATCCCATGAAAATATCCCCAACTGCCATCCGCCAAAAAGCTTTTGAAACAGCTTTTAGAGGTTTTGAGAAAAAACAGGTAACCGATTTCCTTGAGGAAATGAGTGTGGCCATGGAGCAGATTAATCATGAAAATCTCGAGCTGAGAAGCAAGTTGCAACAGGTAGAAGCGGAAGCCAAAAGGCTGAAGGATGTGGAGGATTCACTTTTTCGAACGCTAAAAACTGCCGAGGATACCGGGGCGAGTATCATCACTGAGGCGACCGAGGCGGCGGATCAGATCATAGGAGAAGCCAATCAGATTGCCGAACAAACTGCAAGAGAGGCTCAGCAATATGCACAAAATGTAAAAGCTCAGGCTGATGAGCATTCACGTGTCATCACTTCTGCTGCCGAAGTCAAAGCCAAAGAGACCATCAAAGAAATCCGGGAAAGTATGCAAAGCTTGGTGAGAAGCTATGACGGACTTTTGGAGCAGCGAGAGGCATTGGTGAAAAGCCTAAAAAGGCTCTCGCAGGATGCACTGAACCAGATTGAGCTTTCTGATGCAAACTTTTTCCGAATCGATGCCAAGGCCTACCAAAGAGCCGTGGAAGAACTCAGCAGATCCAGTCATTTCACCATGGCAAACATCGCTAACCTTGCACCTGCTGTGGCTGTACCACACAAAGAAGATGAGCCTGAGGATCAATTTGAGGAAGATATGTCTGAAGCCCGCTTGGATGAGGATACCCAAAAATCTGTCGAAGCATTGCAGCATGACTTGGAAGAGCAGGGTGAGCTTCCGGTAGAGGAGGAGCCCATCGAGGAGAATGTGGTCGAGGAAGAAATTGCCGAAGAATTGGAAATAGAGGTAGAAGCCAAATCTCTGGAAGAAGAGGTCCCTGAGGAGGAAGTTCTCTTGGAAGTGCCTAAAAAAGAAGCAGAGGAACCCTCTTTGACTAAAGAAGATCCAAAGAAATCTTCAGGCTCATTTTTTGACCAGTTTGACTGATGGGGAAAGTAGCACTGGAAGGGATTGAGTTTCATGCCTATCACGGAGCCTATCCGGAGGAATCTATTTTGGGAAATCGATTCACTTTGGATTTGGAGTTGGAGACTGACTTTAAAGATGCGATGCTCCATGACAGCCTGAAGGACACCGTGGACTATGCCAAGCTGTACCAGTTGATCAAAGCCAGAATGGATGTGAAGGTAAAACTGCTCGAGCACTTAGGTCATCGGATTGTTTCCGATATTTTGGAGACTTATCCCAAAGTAAAAAGCGTCAAATTAACCCTGAAAAAGCATCATCCAGCACTGGGCGGAATAGTTCAGTATTCTGCCGTGACCGTTTGCTTTCCTGAAGATTTTGCCTGAATTCCATGTTTTCAAGAGCTGAGCTATCCAAAATCCGAACTGAGTTCTGGATTGCATTTGGGCAGTACATGAAGCCCGTTCCCAATGCGCAGGGTAGGAAAATCAACTGGCCAAACTATAAAACCGGGATCAAGGATGTCTATTTTCGAATGCGAGCTGAGCAGGGATTTGCCTCGATCGGGATTGAATTAGGTCATTCGGATCCTGAACTGCAGGAGTTGTTTTTTGATCAGTTCAAAGAGCTGAAAAACCTCTTAAATGGAAGTCTTGGTGAAGAATGGGATTGGAAGCTCCATGAGCTCAACGAATATGGTCAGCCAGTTTCCAAAATCGAAAAAGTCCTGACCGGAGTTCAGGTGACCAATCGGGAAGATTGGCCAAAGATTATTTCTTTTTTGAAGCCCAGAATCATCGCGCTGGATGAGTTTTGGGACAATGTAAAACCGGGATTTGAGGATTTTTAAAGTGCTTTTTTGGAATAAGTAAAAGTTTCAATTTGAGGTGCTCCCTCGTCTGAAATATTAACTTGGAAAATCAGCTGATCTCCTTTTCTCTCTATGGTCATGCCATTAAGCCAAGCTTTCTGATCACCCAGCTCGATCAGTTCAAAAGTCGTCCACTCCTCTTTTTCCTCCCAACCTGTAAGGTCAGCACCAAAATGTTTGAGCTTCATGCTTACGCTTTCCCCCTCTTGGATAAGGTTCATAAACTCCGAAAAAATCAACTTTCCATTTTCCCAAAACCGAAATGTGCCAATCATATGACCGTCCACTGCTGGCATCCAAACCTCTTCACATTCACCACCCAGCCCGGGACCGCTCCAATAGCCAACCATCCAGCTGAAGTCTTCAACAGTACCTTTCCCGGGAGTTTGATTTGGTTCAAGACTCCTGACTTGAGCAGTGGTGAAGGGACTGATTGTCAGAAATAGGAAAAGAATGGATAGTGCCCTCATGTTCATTTGCTGGTTTTGAACAAAAGGTACAAAAAATCATTGATCGTGACGCTTGGGAATGTCCGGATTTACAAATGTAAAGCCCCGCGCTTCCTCGCCTTCAAAAAAATCAATTTGCATTCCCATCAAAAACATGTAGTGCTTTTTCTCTATAAGGACGGGAATCCCGCTGATCTCAAACTGCTGATCTTCAGGCTTGGGTTTGTCAAATCCCAAAGCATAGGACATCCCACCACATCCACCACCTTTTACTCCCACTCGAAGAAAATACTCCGCGGGTATGTTTTTGTGCTGCATGATATGTTTGATTTCGGCCTCTGCTTTGGAAGTGATCTGAATAGGGATAAGCATGCTTGAGAAATCTGTTTTTAGGATTTTTGGTTCAGAAATTTTAGCAAAAATACCCTTTGGGCCGGTTTTTTGAGCAATCAGAATTGCGCATATTCGAGCATCAAAACTTAACCCATGGATTTTCTTTTAGAACTGTTAAAAATCATCCTTCCTGCTGGAGCCGTACTATACGGTATGTATCTGGTGGTGATGTCCTTTCTTTCCAAAGAAAGAGAAAAAATGCTGGTGGACCTCAAAACCCAAAATACACAAGTGGTTTTGCCTATTCGATTACAGGCTGCAGAGCGTCTATGTTTGCTTTTGGAGCGGATTTCTCCCAACAATCTGGTAAGAAGGTCTAATCCTTCCCAATTTACCGCTGCAGAGCTGCATCCGATGTTGCTTTCCGAAGTCCGGGAAGAGTTCAATCATAATCTGAGTCAGCAGGTGTACTTCACTGAGGAGACCTGGGAAGCCGTAAGAAGAGCTGTGGAGGATGTGATCACTTTACTGAATATGAGCCGTCAGGAATTGGGACCTGAGGCCTCGGGAATGGAACTGGCGAAAGCTATTTTCACCCAATCTTTGGATAAGAAAAATGATGCTATAGGCTATGCTTTGAAACAGGTCAAATCAGAAATTCAATTATATTTCTAATCCCATGGCTAAATTTTCTGACCAATCCTCAAGTATTCTTGACCGTGCCAAAAGTCTTTTTGGCAAGCAGGTGGAGGCCATTGCCCGGCAGGAACAGAAGGTAGTGGAACTTCTCCATGGTGTCAAAGAGAAGCTGGCCAAGCTAGGGGATAATCCCAAAGTAAGGAAACTGATTGAGCCGATTTCGATTTTGGTCCGTATGGTTAAGGCTCATTTCAAGGGTGAGCATCGAGTCGCTTTTTCCACTCTTGGATTGATCATTTTAGCCTTGGTTTATTTTTTATCTCCGATTGATTTGATTCCTGATTTCCTTGGATTTTTTGGATTTGCGGATGATTTATCAGTCGTCATGGCCGTTTTTGCGAAAATCAAGGATGAAGTGGATAGTTTTTTGGATTGGGAAAGAACCCAATTGTAATTTCCCCTGTTTGGCTTAGGAAATAAACCAAATACAGATTTTATGGAGCAGCATTTGGGTTCAATCACCCGGGACCTGATTCATCATGCAATGAGCTATCAGGAATACCGAATTCTTATTGACCAACTTTTGGCAGAAAATAAAACCACAGGGCACAATCATTCTGAAGCCTACCTGGACTACACCCGGATGAATGTGCAGCGAATGAATCGCTGGGACAAAACAGCTAAGGTTTCTCCCTTGCTCAAAGAAACCGTGGAGGCAATTCAAGAAGATCAACTTTGGCTGGTCATCACTGAAGCTTGGTGTGGAGATGCTGCCCAAAATATTCCCTATTTGGTCAAATTGGCTGAATATAATCCAAGAATCCAAGTCAAGTTTATTCTCAGAGATGAGCATCCCGAGGTGATGGACGAGTACTTGACCAATGGTACACGATCTATTCCCAAAGTGGTCGGAATGACTGCAGACTTGAGTTGTGAGCTGTTTACTTGGGGGCCAAGGCCGGCAAGTGCTCATGAATTGGTCTTGGAGTATAAGCGGGACTCCAAAGGGATGAGCTACAAGGAGTTTTCGGAAACTTTGCATCTTTGGTATGCAAGAAATAAAAATCAGGAGCTGGAAGCTGAGCTTCTTCCTTTGATCACAAATACTTTGGTTTTATGAAAATTGCTCTAATGTCCGGCACATCCGGACTGGTAGGAATGCAGCTCCTTCATCAGCTGATGAAAAGCAGTCAATATGATTTTATTCTTAGCGTAGGTCGGAGAAAAATGGCTTTGAAACACGAAAAGCTCGTCCAGATAGAAGGTGATCTTTTTTCTCTTTCTTCCTGGGACTGGGACGAGAAAGTTCGTGCCGAATCTCTTGGAGGAGCTTACAATGGATTAATTGATGCCATAAAGGCAAAATCAGCGGAGATTCATGCTTTTTCAAGCTTGGGAACAACTATAAAAGTGGCCGGTTCAAAAGAAAAATTTTATGCTATAGACCATGATTTGGTAATCGGTTTTGCTGCATGGGCCAAAAAGCTGGGAGCTTCCAGATTTCTTTATGTTTCGGCAATGGGTGCAGATGCCACTTCTTCAATTTTCTACAATAAGGTAAAAGGAGAAACGGAAGAAGATCTGAGAGCCTTTCAGTTTGCCTTTTTAGGTCTTTTTCGGCCGTCCTTATTATTGGGAAATCGGTCTGAGTTTCGACTAGGTGAACAAGTAGCTTCGGTTTTGATGAAACCCTTGGTTTGGTTGAAATTGGCCAAAAATATCCGTCCGATTTATGACTATCAGGTAGCCAAAGCTATGGTGAAAACAGCCCTTTCTACATCCTCAAACCCGGTTGAAATCATTACTTCCGGCCAAATGCAAGACCTTAGCCAATGATAGCAGTCATCCAAAGAGTCAGTGAATCCTCAGTAAAAATTGAAGGAAAAATTAAAGCAGAGATTGGCTTGGGTCTGATGGTGCTTTTGGGAATAGAAGATGCCGATTCCCAAGAGGACATTGATTGGCTTTCCAAAAAAATTGTCAATCTCCGGATTTTCCCTGATGAGAACGAAGTGATGAATCGAAGTCTTTTGGATGTCAATGGAGAGATTTTGCTGATCTCCCAGTTTACCCTTCATGCCAGTACCAAAAAAGGAAATCGGCCTTCTTACATTAAAGCTGCCAAGCCAGATTTTGCTATACCTATGTATGAAAAAATGATTGGGGCTCTCGAAACCGATCTTGGAAGAAAAATCGGTACGGGGGAATTTGGCGCCGATATGAAAGTCAGCCTGATTAATGATGGCCCGGTGACCATTGTGATTGACTCAAAAAACAGGGTATAAAAAAAGTCCCAAATTCAAATTTGGGACTTTTCTATGAATTTTATTCTGTTATTGCTCGTTGGATACCACTCCTATCGGAGCTAGAAGGATCTCTCCTTCTGCGATATTGATACCTTCTCCTGATGTTCTGGCAGTGATTCCTGGTGTTCCTCTTGGCAAATCATAGCGTTCGCCTCTGCTGGCACTGACATAGCCTAAGTCTCTCACCGACCCTGCGGTAATGCGACTTAAAGGATTTGGGCCAAGATTTAAAAACCCGGTCATCAATTCATTGCCAAGGATGGCTTCATCCCAGTGGCTAAAACGAGTTCCCTGTCCGAATTCATCCTCGATAGGTAAGAAATCCAAACCTCCTTCGGAATTCCAGAAGGTATTCGCCATTTTTCCATCGAAATAAGGGAATCCTTCGGGATTGAATTTTCTCAATTCTCGTGCTCCAGGAACATTCCAAAGTGTTCCTACTCCCAAAACATGTCCCATTTCATGGACAATTACCTCTTCAAAGAGGTCGAAAAAATCCAAGAAGGCCAAATCGGAGGTATCAAAAAACATAACCCCTGTCACTGGAAGGTTGTCAACATTTCTGACAAATCTGGGACCGGCAGCTCCTAGTGTTCCGCCAGGACCATCGATGTCAAATAGAGCTACTTCAATTATTAAATCATCAATAGTTTCGTTGTCAGCCACTGGAGGAACACCAAGAAAGGCTGAGGGTAAAGTTCCGGTAATTGAAGGAACATCTCCTATGATGATACTTTCCCATCTTCCCGCAGCATCATCAAATACCTGAAACTGCCTTTCCGTCACCGGAGTGAGAAATTTCAGCGTGATGTTAAATCTACCCCGGTCAGGACCACCGGCAGTGGTTGCTCTTCGGTCGTTGACCATAGGGGCGGAGTCGTCATCGTACTTTGCTATAATGTTGAACGAGCCGGATTCAGGTTTCCAAAGTGTTAATTTTTCTACTTGCTGATCTACATCCTGAATGACGGCCGGAGCTACAGTCTCTTCAGTACAACTGGCAAAGATGCCTAAAACAAGGCCCGCAGATAGCAAGCCCTTCCAAGAAAAGTCCCCGAATTTAAGGACAGTAGTTTTTTTGTGCATACAAATAAGATTTGGTTAAACATAAAATTTAAAGAATTAATCTACTCATTAATATCACAAATTAAAAAGTAAAGAAATTGTTATCTTTTTTCCTTTATTTATTATAAATCCAATAAATGCAGGAAATTGAGTTGTTTATACCTTATTTGAGGCAAATGATAGTGCAGGATGGTCAATATGTTTTTTTTCGATTTTTTTAACCTCCTACTGGCATATGAACCTTCCCTACTTCTTCTTCCTATCCTTTCTTCTGATTCAAGGATCAAATTATATCCTTTCAGACAAGAGAGACTCTCCAAATCTAATCATCGTCCTAGCCGACCAATGGCGTGCTCAGGAAATGGGCTATGAAGGGCAAAAGCAAATTATCACTCCCAATTTGGATCGATTTGCCAGCCAAAGCCTGAATTTTGAAAATGCAGTGGCCACACTTCCGGTTTGTGCGCCTTGGCGGGCGAGTTTTCTTACCGGGCAGTATCCTTTGACCCATGGGATTTTTTACAATGATAAACCGCTCCCCAATGAAGCTCTGACCTTGGCTGAGATTTTAAAAGTGGAAGGATATCAGACTGGGTACATTGGCAAATGGCATCTGAATGGGCATCAAAGAGGAGAGGAGCCTTTTAGTGGCCGGGACAAACCTGTGCCAGCAGATCGCAGGCAAGGCTGGGATTATTGGAAGGTTCGGGAAGTGACCCACAACTATAATAACAGCTTCTATTTTGATGAAAAGGATGAAAAACATACTTGGCCGGGCTATGATGTCTTTCCCCAAACGGACAGTGCGATCAGTTTTATCTCCAAAAACAAGAAGAATCCCTTTGTCTTGATGCTTTCTTACGGCCCCCCTCATGATCCCTATTTTTCGGCCCCTGAGGAGTTTCAGAAATTATATGATGCTTCCAAACTCCAGCTCCGGCCTAATGTGCCAGAGGAGTTTCAGGATAGTGCAAGAAGGGTTTTGGCGGGTTATTATGCTCATGCCACAGCAATCGACTATGCTTTTGGCAAGCTGATTCGATCTTTGGATAGTTTGGGGATTTCGGATCAAACCTTGATTTTATTCACTTCCGAGCATGGGGATATGCTTATGTCCAAAGGCGTCTTAAAAAAGCAAAGACCCTGGGATGAATCCATCAAAGTCCCCATGCTTATCCGGTATCCTGAAAAATTGGCAAATCGCTCCCGAAGAATCAAAAATCCAATTGGAACTCCGGATCTTTTGCCTACTCTTCTTGGTTTGAGTGGCGTAAAAATTCCTGAATCGGTGGAGGGTAGGGATTTTTCAGAGGAATTACTTTCAGGAAAAGATATTTCTTCGGATGGGGCCTTAATTATGCTTCCGGTACCTTTTCATGAGTGGAGATTTGGAAATGGGGGTAGAGAATACCGAGGAATCAGAACCGAAAGATACACTTACGCAAAAGATTTAAAGGGCCCTTGGCTTTTGTATGACAATGAAACAGATCCCTACCAAATGAATAATCTTGCAGGGAAACCCGAATACCAAGAACTTCAGGGGCAGATGGAAAAATTGCTAATGAAAAAATTGGCGGAAAGAAAAGATGAATTTCTCTCCGCTGATGACTACATGACCCGGTGGAATTACCTCTACGATCGAAATGATAGCATTCGTGCCTCCAATTATTTGGAGATCAACAGGCTACCTTAAATCAGAAATGCTTCCAGCCTTGGGCTTTGATCTGAACAGCCGTTCCGCTTTTAGTTACTAAATATTTGCCTTCCTCAGCTTTGGTGATATGGCCGATAAAGTGGATATCCGGATGCTTTTCCAGCTTCGCAAAGTCTTTTTGATCGATCGTGAAAAGCAATTCGTAATCTTCACCACCATTCAATACGCAGGTAATCGGATCCAGATTTAGTTCTACTGCGGTATCAAAGGTCTGCTTGTCAATAGGAAGCTTATCTTCATAGATAGTGGCACCCACTCCGGAAGCTTTGCAGATATGGAAAATCTCAGAAGCTAAGCCGTCCGAAATATCCATCATGGAGGTAGGTACAACACCCAGTTCTCTCAATTCATGAATGATGTCCATTCTTGCATCTGGCTTGAGCTGTCGGCCTGTTACGATAGTGTATTTTTCCAATTCAGGTTTCATGTCAGGATTGGAAAGGAAGACCTGTTTTTCTCTTTCCAGAATCTGTAAGCCTACCAAAGCCGCTCCCAAATCTCCCGTCACGCAAAGAATATCATTGACTTGAGCACCTGAACGATAGCTGAGTTCCTCCTTTTTGGCTTCGCCAATCACGGTAACGGAAATGACCAAGCCACTTCGGGAAGCAGTCGTATCACCGCCCACCAAATCCACTCCATAATGTTCGCATGCGGCATTGATCCCGGAATACAAGGCATCTACTGCTTCTACCGAAAAGCGGTTGGATAGCGCAATGCTTACCGTGATTTGCTTGGGAATGGCATTCATCGCTGCAATGTCGGAGACATTTACAGCTACCGCCTTGAAACCAACATGGGGAAGGGGGGCATAGGCCAAGTCAAAATGAACTCCTTCCAAAAGTAAGTCTGTCGAAACGACCTTAACATGATCTACTGCATCTATCACCGCTGCATCGTCTCCTATCCCTTTGAGGCTGGAGGTGTTTTTGATTTTTACTCGCTGATTCAAATGATCAATCAGGCCAAATTCGCCCAATTCACTAATTTCTGTTCTCTTATTCGACATTCGGATTTACGATTTATTTTACCTTTTATTTCCCGCAGATTTGCACAGAAAAAGACACAGATTTTCGCAGATTTTTTCTAACTCTTTTGCCTCCTTTTCAGACTTCTGAATTCATCTTTCTGACTTTCAGAATTTCTGCCAACTAAGACTGTCTATTTCTTTTCCTGGCATAGCTCCACCAGCACCCCATTAGTACTTCGAGGATGCAAAAATACCACTAATTTATTGTCGGCGCCTTCTTTGGGAGTTTCATTCAGGATTTCAAAGCCTTCCCCATTGAGCCGGGCCACTTCAGCATAGATGTCTTCTACGTCAAAGGCGATGTGATGAACTCCCTCTGACTTTTTCTCCAAATACTTGGCTATCGGGCTGTCAGGACGGGTAGCCTGAAGCAATTCCACCTTGGTTCCTCCCACCTGAAAAAAGCTGGTTTCCACTCCCTCTCCATCCACCAATTCGGTCTTAAAGTGTTCTTTACCAAGCAGTTTTTTGAAAAGTAGATTAGATTTTTCCAAATCCGCTACGGCAATTCCGATGTGTTCGATTTTCCGAAAGTTCATAATTTGTATCTTTGTAACTGAATCTTTTTGGGAAAGTGCATGTTTTCCCATCGTTCGAAAGTACTATCAAAGGTAAAGTATAAAAGCTATGATCATCGTTTCAGATAAAGCAAAGGATCGAATTCTTGAATTAAAAAGAGAAGAAGGCCGTACAGAAAATGAAAATATTCGGGTTTCTGTGAAAGGTGGAGGCTGTTCTGGATTGATGTATGATTTGGGTTTTGATGCTCAAATCATCGATACCGACCATGTTTTCGAGGACAAAGGAGTGAAAATTGTTGTCGATAGAAAAAGTCTCCTTTACTTGGCAGGAACTACCCTGGAATTTTCCGATGGATTGAATGGAAAAGGTTTCCAGTTTATCAACCCGAATGCAAGTCGTACCTGCGGATGTGGGGAAAGCTTTTCCGTCTGATATTCATCCATTTTACTAACTCTAGAGAAGGCAGCTCAAACAAAAGCTGCCTTTTTCTTTTTATCCTTGGTAAAAATTAAAATTCACCGAGGCTGAATTGTCCTCAATCCTTACCTTTGCCCATGATAAAAAACGACCCAAATATGGAAGAACAAGTCAAAAAAATAGCCCTGAATGATCTGCATGTAGCCCTTGGTGGCAAAATGGTTCCTTTTGCCGGTTTCAATATGCCGGTACGCTACAGCTCAGATAATGAAGAGCATCTATGTGTGAGAAATGGAGTAGGGGTTTTTGATGTGTCCCATATGGGGGAATTTTTGGTGGAAGGGCCAAAGGCTTTGGATTTGATCCAAAACGTGACGTCAAATGACGCTTCCAAACTAGTCGTGGGTCAAGCTCAATATTCTTGCTTTCCCAATGAAACTGGTGGAATCGTGGATGATTTGATTGTCTACAAGTTTTCTGATGAGAAATACATGTTGGTGGTCAACGCTTCCAATATCGATAAAGACTGGGCTTGGGTGAATAAATACAACACCATGGGAGCCCACCTGACCAATGTTTCTGACCAATATTCACTTTTTGCAGTTCAGGGGCCAAAGGCCATCGAGGCAGTCCAATCCTTGACTCCTGTAAATCTTTTTGAGGTGAAATTCTACCATTTTACGGTGGGGGAATTTGCTGGTGTCCAAGACGTCATCATCTCCGGCACTGGCTATACCGGTGCAGGTGGATTTGAGATATATGTAAAAAATGAAGATGCAGAACACGTTTGGAATGCCATTTTTGAAGCTGGGAAGGCCTTTGATATCAAGCCGATCGGTCTAGGAGCAAGAGATACCCTAAGACTGGAAATGGGCTATTGCCTGTATGGAAATGACATCACCGATACCACTTCTCCGATTGAAGCAGGTTTGGGTTGGATTACCAAATTCACCAAGGATTTTACCAATTCAGAAGCTTTAAAAGCTCAGAAAGAAGCCGGCGTCGAGCGAAAACTGGTGGGCTTTATCATGCAGGAAAGAGGAATCCCGAGAGGTCACTATCCGATTGTGGATGCGGCCGGTGAAGTAATCGGCGAAGTCACTTCCGGTACTCAATCTCCAAGTATGGGAGTGGGAATTGGCTTGGGTTACGTTAAAACTGAATTCAGCAAGCCTGGAACTGAGATTTTTATCCAAGTTAGAAATAAAAACCTGAAAGCTCAGGTAGAAAAATTACCTCTTTTCAAAGGTTAATGAATCAGGTCGAAATCTGTTTCAGTCCCGACCTGATTCAGCATTATGAGTTGGAAGGCAAAACCGTAGTGGTAGTCGATATTTTTCGGGCTACTTCTACGATGGTGGCTGCCCTCGCCAATGGAGTGAAGAGAATTCTTCCTTTTGCGGATTTGGAGTCTTGCCGAGTCATGCAGGATCATGGTTACCGAATTGCCGGAGAAAGAAACGGACATACAGCACCGGGTTTTGAATTGGGAAATTCCCCCGTTGCCTTTTTAAATGATGCCTATGCTGGAATCCAATTGGCGATGACCACGACCAATGGAACTCAGGCAATCGAGAAGTCAAAAGGAGCTGCAGAGATCCTAATTGGAGCATTTCCTAATCTTCAAGCCACAGTAGCCTATATCCAAGCTCAGCAAAAAGATGTATTGATCCATTGCGCAGGCTGGAAAGGCCGGTTCAATCTGGAAGATTCGCTGTATGCCGGAGCTTTGGTGAAATCTCTAGAATCTTCTCACAGCGCCGATGAAGATGGAGCCTTGGCCATGAAATCACTTTTTGAGCGGGAAGGGCATCGTCTGAAAGAGTATCTTTCTCAGGCTTCCCATGCCAAAAGACTTCAAAACCACGGGATAGAGAAGGATATCGAGTTTTGTCTGACCTTTGATTTGTATGATTTGGTGGTCAAAGTGGATCAAAATGGGTTCTTGGTAAGCATTAGATATTCCTCAACTAAATTTTAAAACACCAATTTTTTTTCTAGATTGTGAAGAAAAATTAGGCCATGGTTTATATGATTTGGAGCTTACTCAATCTATTTCTTATTCTTTCTTTTTTCTTTTTCGCAATCACCTTGATAGTCAAGGGCAGGAAATATTTAAAGTCTTATTCGAGGCCTTTTGTAATCCTCGTCCTGATTTTTGGATCTATTGGATTTTTGAATTCTGCAAATAAAAGAGGGGAAGTAAAGGCCAAAATAAACCAAAGACCGTCTAAAATGAGTGTGCTCCTTGTGAAAGATGGGTTAAGTACTGGTTTAACTTTGAATCTAATCCAAGATATTGAAACAGGTGAAATCAACCAGGAATTTTCTTCATCCCGTCTTCATGGATTGGTTTTGGGTTTGAAATGGAATCATCTTCAGGTGCTTGAAAAAAATGGAGTTCTTCAGGTGGAAGGTTGGTATGATTGGTACTTGATGGGGAATCGGGTGTTTAGCAACTTTGAAACGTATTCAAAAACCGAAAAGAATTCTGTCTTAAGGTGACCTTTGTCATGAATTGCCATTGGATTTTGGTTTAGTATTGTCAAAAGAACAAAACCCAGAAATTATGATCAGAAAGCATCCCCTCTCCGAAGAATTTCCTGAATTTGAAGACAAAATCCTTGAATTAAAGGTTGATAATGAGCATTTCAAAAACCTTTATGAGGCCTATGACGAAGTCGATCATGAGATCTACCGGATCGAATCCGATGCTGAACCCGCCTCTGACGAGACAGCCAATCAGCTTCGGATCAAAAGACTTCATTTGAAGGATGAGATTTATAAGTTTCTCAAAGAAAATTGAAAGAGAGTCCGGTTAGCCGGACTTTTCTTTTTTATCCATTTCTTTTCTGGCTTTTTTGATACCTCCTGCCCGATTTTTCTTCAAATAGTAGTTTGGTGTGTTATATTCCGATTCAATACATTGAATCCGAAACTATGAAAAACACCTTTTTGATGCTTTTGGGACTGATTTTACTTTTCTCCTGCGGGGGAAAAGAAACTCAAAAAGACCTGCCAAGAATCGCGATTGCAGGATTGGCGATTGAGTCTAGCACTTTTTCACCAGCAAGATCCACGGCTCAGGCATTTCGGGTCCGAACGGGGGAGGAGATTTTTTCTTACTACCCCTTTATGGAGCTGGATTCCGCCAATCGAAAGCGGGCTCAGTGGTTTCCAACTCTAAGAGGACATGCGATACCTGGGGGAATGGTGACCCGGGAAGCCTATGATTCCTTGGTCGGAGTCACGCTGGAAATGCTCCGGCAGAATCTCCCCTATGATGGTTTGTTTTTTGACATTCATGGAGCGATGAGCGTGGAGGGTCTGGATGATCCGGAAGGAGATTTCATTCTCAAAGTGCGTGAAATAGTCGGACCAGAGACCCTGATTTCTACATCCATGGATTTGCACGGAAATGTGTCGCAGAGATTGGCGGAGCAGTCGGACCTCATTACCTGCTACCGGATGGCTCCTCATGAGGATGCTTTGGAGTCCAAAAAAAGGGCGGTGGACAATTTGTTGGAGCGGCTGGAAAGCGGTAAAGGAAAACCCAAATACAAGGCTTGGATTCCCGTGCCGATTTTGCTTCCGGGAGAAAAGACAAGTACCCGCATCGAACCTGGGAAGGGGCTTTATGCCAAGGTCGATCCAGAAACCAAAAAAGAAGGCGTCATTGATGCAGCGATCTGGATTGGGTATGCCTGGGCTGACGAACCCAGAAATCATGCCGTGGTGATGGTCACAGGCGATGATGAACATCAGGTGAAGGAAAGTGCCGAATACTTGGCAAAGAGCTTTTGGGAGGTGAGAAATGAGTTTGAGTTTGTGGCTCCCGTGGCCTATTTGGATGAAAGTCTGGAGATGGCTTTAAAAAGCGGAAAGAAGCCCTTTGTTATTTCCGACATGGGAGATAATCCCACAGCCGGTGGAGCTGGAGACGTGACTTGGACCTTGAATGAGATTTTGAAAAGGCCTGAATTTAAATCGGAAAATGGACCTGAGTTGATCTATGCTTCGATCCCTGGACCGGATTTGATAGAAAATGCCTTGAAGGCAGGAGTGGGCAATCCCGTGGAGGGTAAAGTGGGAGCAATGGTAGATGATCGATTTGCTCCTCCTGTTTTACTTAAAGGAAAAGTGGAATCCATCAAAGAAGGGGATAAGGATGCTGATGTGGAGGTGGTAGTGAAAGTCGGCTCTGTCAAAGTCATTGTCACTAAGCGAAGAAAGCCCTATCACTATGAAAAGGATTTTACAGACTTAGGGTTGAAACCAAGAGAAACAGATATTTTGGTGGTAAAAATTGGGTATTTGGTACCCGAACTCTATGACTTGCGTGGTGATTGGGTGATGGCCTTGACCCCGGGAGGAGTGGATCAGGATTTGGAGCGATTGGGCTATAATCGGATCAATCGACCGATGTTTCCTTTGGATAAGGACATGGCTGACCCGGATTTAAGCGTAAGGTGGATAAGGAGCTCCTCTGATTTTTAAGATTGAGAAAAGAAGAGCCTGAAACTGCAAATTTTAGGCTTTTTCGAATTCTCTTGGAATTCATCAGGACAGGCTCATAGCTCCGTTGGAAAGTATTACCATACATCTGATTCATGGGGGCATTCGATTCAAAGCTATCCGAAATCCCGAATCTGAAATCCGAAATTCTATTTCAGCTTCTCATTATTCTTATGCCTTTCCAGATCCCGGACATTTTTCTTCTCAAAATTCTTTTGCAGTGCCTGAGTCAAATCCACCCCGGTTTGATTGGCTAGACAGATCAATACCCAAAGCACATCTGCCATTTCATCTCCGAGGTCTTTTCCTTTATCAGATTCTTTGAAAGATTGCTCACCGTAAGTTCGGGCCATGATTCGGGCCAGTTCCCCTACCTCTTCCATCAAGATGGTCATGTTTGTCAGTTCATTGAAATAACGAACGCCGACTGATTTGATCCATTGGTCTACCAGTTTTTGGGCTTCTGAGAGGGTGATATCTTGGTTCATGGGAATTTTGACTAGGTGTTTAGGATAATTTTTCTAAAATTAGGAGGATGAATAAAACAATCTTCCTTTTGCTTTTGATGGTATCCTTTCAGGGGGTGGCCTGCAAATGTGCTTATTTAGGCGAATTTAACACAAAAGAAGTTGAGAGCTTCGATTATGTGGCTTTGGTCAGACTATTGGATTTTTCACCTAATGGAAGAACAGATTCCTTAAGAAAAAGGGAAGAGCTTTTCTTTTGGGCCGAAATTGAAGAAAAAGCAATTTTTAAAGGAAATTCAATTTCCAAAATCAAAATACATGGAGGAAGAAGAGAGTTTGGTTACGGGTCTTCCTGTGACTTTGGAATGAAGAAAGGAGAGGAGTGGATTCTTTTTGCAAAATCAGACGGTGAAAGGCTTTTGGTAAGTCCCTGTAATAGAACTGCCCTTTACCGGAATTCAGATGGAAGTTTAGCAAAGGATGAGTCCAACTTATTTTGGAAGTTGAAAAAATTAAAATCAAAGGCCTAAAGCTTCAATTACACCTTTTTTAAATAGTTTATTTTTTCTTATTCTTCACCGGAAGCCGCATGAAAATCTGAGGAATTGCCTTTTGCAAATCGGCTTCTAAGTCCGTTTCAAATCCTAACTTTTCCTGTGCCCAGCCTCTCCATAATAGTCTTCCTGTCTGCGTTTCCAGCATTTCTATGGTCAGAATGCCTTCATCGTATTCTTTGGTGACCATTTGACCACCGGATACAGGTACAGCTCCTCCGACGTAATAGCCGGGTCCACCAAATCCGATCCCCATGCTAACTGTAGGAGTTCTATTGTAGGAGATTTTGTGCTCTATTTTCGTGTCAAACTGGAAAACTACCTGTGGATTGATTGTATCGAGTTGAAAGCCTCTGGCTCGGATTTCGGCGTCCGCATGCTCCAAAATGAAGCGTGCATATCGTTTCTCGTTTTCCTGATCCTCACTTACAAAATGCTTCAGGTTGACCCAAGCGTAAGTTTGGTATTGATCAAGGTCCGCACCTTTTGCTTTATAGGAATTTGTCGTAAAACTCGAGCAACTGACCAAGCCAATCCAAACGAAAGAGATCAGGATAAAGGAGAAAATTGAATTTTTCATGAGATCAAAATAAAAGCCCAGAGAAGGATGTTCCCTGAGCTTTTGAAGATAAAAGGAAACTAGTTAATTCCCCATAAATACATATCCCAAATTAATCGAAACATAGTTTTGGGAAGCATCTAAATCTCCCGCACCGAAGGCCATATTGTATTTGGCGGCGATCGAAATAGCAGAGAAGGTACTCACTTTGTAAAGGAAGCCAATTTGAGGAGTCAATCCGAAACTGAAGGCGTCTTCCTCCCATCGGTAAAGGCCCATATCTGTTGCTCTTTGGGTATATACCCCACCAACTGCCGCTCCTATAAAAGGATTGAAATCATTGCCAGGCTTTAGGTAATAATCTGTGGCAAACATTAAAGGAGCGCTATTGGTGTACCGGTATTGCTTTCCACTGATGGAGTTGTTTCTTAAGGTGTAGGTATCGTAGGGCTTTTCCTCATAGAAAACATTCCAGCTAGCATAAAAACCAACTCCCAAATTGGGCTTTACCAATTTTCGATAATCAAAGGCAATTCCTCTAAAGCTGGCTGAGGAGATGTATTCACCCAAATCCCCTGTAGGAATTCCTATGGAATAAGAAGTGGTGCTGAGGCTTTGTGCAGAAAGATTATTCCACACGCAGGCCATCACAAAAGCGGCGATAATTAGTGTTTTTTTCATCTTTCTGATTAGTTAAGGTCAAGGTAAGTGGATTGTTCAAAGGCTTGATCGACCGCTTTATTTACTCGGTCCACATTGTTTGATCCTGAAAGCAGACCATTTCCGACCATCAACCAGGCAGTTTCTGATTCTCCCACGATATTCGTTCCATTTGGATCGCTTAAAGTGATAATGACTGTACCTGTTGTTATGGTAGAGACTGTGAAATAAGGAGGGTAATACCAGCCCCAACCCGGATAAAATCCGCCATACCACCAGTCATACCAGTAGGAATAATAAACAGAGGTTGATTTGGTGGCTGAAGGAGTAAGCAGCATGTTTGGATTTTGGGAAATTTCCACTCTAGTCCATCCAAAGTTCTGCATATTGGTTTGGATGTTTTGCAAAATGGGTTGGGCAAATCTATCCTCCATGTAGATGTAGGTAGTGTCCCCATTTTTGATCTCCACATCGATCACTATTTTGTCAGGCATAGCAAATGTTGACTTGCTGTTAAAGTCAAAATCATCCTTCCTGGTCGTGTAGACAATGTCGGTGTCTTCGTAAAACTGGACTCCACCCGGATAGCAGCTTCCAAGTAGCCCTAGGACCAAAAGGAAGAGTAATCGGTTTAGTGTTTTCATAAAATAAACTGGATATAAATTAAAATTGCTTCGAATTTAGTGGAAAGGGATTTGAAAAACATCAAAGCCTTTCGTTTTAAGGTTTGATTACTGTTAGATTGGCTGCTATCTGCTGATTTTTTTCTTTTAAAGGGTATTTGCCAAGAAATGGATGAATTTCTGTACCTCTTCTTCCGAGTTATAAATATGGGTAGAGACTCGGATGGCATTCAAGTTGGCTTCATGAATCAGTCTGACTCTGAATCCGCCTCGGCCCAGTTGGCTATTTAGTTCCTCTGAATTCAGGAGGTTTGATCGGAAGGTCACCATCGAAATCCGGGAGGTAGGTTCTTCTGGGGTGAGGATTTCTACCTTTTTACCCAAGGAACCCAGTCCGTCATATAGCAAATCCGATAATTGTCGAATTCGTTGTTCTACTTTTGCCTTCCCTATTTCAAGGTGAAAATCCGCCGCAGTTTTGACCCCAGCAAAAAGTGCCTTGCTTTGGGTCCCATAGTCGAAGCGATGGGCTGTGTCTACATATCCCTTCAATACTGGAGGAGTACTGAGCATATCCCATCCTGTATCAGAGTAGCCGCCAATCTGTATGGCCTGTAGGTCGTTGAGCTTTTCCTTTCTCACATATAGAAAACCTGTACCGCTAGGTCCCAACATCCATTTATGAAAGCAGCCTGCGTAAAAGTCACATCCCAATTTGGAGAGATTCAGATCAAGGGTGCCCGCTCCATGTGCTCCATCAATTGCTGTGAAAATTCCCTTGCTTAGGGCAAATTCACTGATCTCCCGAATGGGAAAAACTAATCCGGTTGTACAGGTAATATGGGGGATGGCAATCACTTTGGTCTTGGGACCGCAAAGTGATTTGATCAAGTCCAAGTTTTCTTCCTGGGTATTTTTTGGACTGAAGGTCTTCAGGACGATTCCATGCAATTTGGCCCGATTGAGCCAGGGAAGGGCATTTCCGGCGTGGTCATGTGTGGTCAGTATCACTTCATCTCCGGCTACTAGGGGTAACCCCCAAGCCATAATATTGATCCCTTCGGTTGTATTGTGTGTAAGGCTTAATTCTTCTTTTTCTACATTTAGAAAACTGGCTAGTTCAGCTCGTTCTTTATCCGAATTTCCATATTCTCCGGTACTGGAAACCGAAAGATTGATCTCTTCCAGTTTCTTCAAAACAGGATAGGGTGCAGGACCAAAAGTCCCATTGTTGAAATAAACCCGGCTTTTGGACAGGGGAAAGGCGTCTCGAATTTGATTCCAATACTCGGATGGAGGTAGGTCAGACTTTGGAGATAGAAACTCTGAAAGAGGTGGGGATATTTCTGAAATTCCAGGAAGGACAAGACCTAAACCAAGCTTTTGTAGAAAAGTGCGACGCTGATTCATATTGCCAATAATTCTTTTTAATAAGCTATAAAATCTACACCTACTTTTCCCTCCATCCATCCAAAAATTCAAAATTTTTGGACTTTCGGATTCGAACTTCGGTCAATAATCAGATATTTAATCCTTAATTCCAGTAAGCTATGATGAATCCCAAACCCCAATCTGTTGAAGAGTATTTGAGCTGGTATCAAGGACCCATTCGCGAAAAACTGGATCAAATCAGGACGTTGTTGAAGGAAGTTTTGCCTGAGGCAAAAGAGGTGATTAGCTATCACATGCCTGCCTATCGCACATCTGAAGTGTTGGTCTATTTCGCCGGAGCAAAGAATCACTTGGGCTTTTATCCAACCAATACTCCCATTGTAGAATTCAAAAAGGAACTCGAAGGCTACGTGACTTCAAAGGGTGCTATTCAGTTTCCTTACAACCAGCCACTGCCGGTGGATTTGATTAAGGAGATTGCAATCTTCAGGCTGGAGGAAGCCAAGTTCAGAGCTGAGAGAAAAAAGCCTAAGAAGTGACTATTCCAAGGTGAAAATCTTATCCACTTTGTCCGGAATATCCTCCTGATAGTGACTCACATAGATGAGGGTGATGGGCGTGAGCTCGAGGATCTTCTGGACGGTTTCCCGGAAAATCACCCGTTGCCGCTCATCCATTCCTTGGGAGGCTTCATCCAAAATCAGCAGTTTGGGAAATTTGATCAGTGCTCTAGCCAATAAGGTCCAGCGCTGCTGTTCCAATGGAATACGCTGGATGGGAAGATTTGCAAATGTCTCCAAATTAAAAAGTTGAAGCCACCGATTCATTTTTGACTCTTGTTCAGAAGTGGTTTTCTTGAATAAACCCATTGTATCAAAAAAGCCGGATAGAATTACTTTTCTTACGGTTTGATTGGAAGGAAAAAAACGAACCAGCTCCGGAGCTACAAATCCAATGGGTCGCTTGACATCCCAAATACTTTCCCCACTTCCTCTTTTTCGCCCGAAAAGCCAAAAATTTTGAGAATAGGCTTGGGGATTTTCTCCGATCAGAAGGCTGATTAAAGTTGATTTTCCAGACCCGTTTTTTCCTTTGAGTTGCCATCGTTCACCAGCATTTACCTGCCAATTGACTTGGTTAAGAATGGTCTTTGCCCCATATCGGATGCTTACATTTTCGAGTCGGATTACCTCATTTTCCACCGTAGGAAATTCCTCCAGAAGTGCTTTCAATTGCTCGAGATTCCGAGGTAAATCCAAGGATTGACTTTTGTTCAAGTGGTAGTTTTCCCGTTCCCAAACCTCCACTTTTCTATTGGATTTTAGCTTCCCCACATGCGTAATTCCATCGGGAATTTCGGAAGAAGAGGAGGTAATCAATACATGGATTCCTTTTGAAATGATTGCCTGAAGAAAGTCACCAAAGGCAGCCCGACTTTCTTGGTCCAAGCCTGTCATCGGTTGATCCATGAGGTAGATTTTGGGTTGAAGAAGTAGTCCCAAAGCCAAGGCCAGGCGTCTTGTTTCTCCATTGGAAAGCTTCAGAATCGAAGAGTCCAAAAGGGGAGATAGGCGTAGTAAATCAGCTACCACTTCCAAGCTCCACGGGCCTGGAGTTGGGGTGGAATTTTGGATCAGATACTCTTTGACAGTGGCAGCTTCATCCGCCTCAGAACTGTTGAATCGTTGCTGAAAGTAGAAGTTTTGGAGGTTGGATTTGTTTCGGAATCGGTACAGTTGGGAGACATAAGCGATCAAATCCCGGAAGCTGTGGACTATCCCTTCTTCGGTTTTTTGGATAATGTATTGGTCTGCAAAAGGTCTTTCAATCTTCCCCTCGGGCAGGTGAGTTGTCCCTCTTAACGTCTCCAAAAATGCGGTCAACTCTCTTCCTGAATCCCCCGTGATGGCCCAATGTTCTCCTTCTCTCCAAGTGAAATTGAGATCTTCAAAGCTGGCTTTTCCCAGATAATTCACCCGGGCATTTTCGATTTGAAGAAGAGTTTTGGGAGTCAAGGATTTAAGATTTTAAGATACTCTCCCAAAGTAATGCTTTTGAATTGATAATGAAAAAGAAGGAGTTCTTGCTTCAAATAGATCTAAAGGTAAAAGTATTTAAATTATTGATTTACATTAAAATAAAAAGCTTTAGCTAATTTGATGCTAAAGCCTTTTTTGAACTCAGTCGTTTGGATAAGGGATATATACAAAACTGGTAAATGCCCCATCGATTACAAAGAGACAGCAGAATTCATCCGGGTCTTTGTAGGCTTTTTTAAACTCTTCCAAAGCATCCTCAGCGATGAGTTTCCGCTGGACAAATTCGTCCACGTAAGTGATGAAATAATTCCAGTCGAGATTCTTTTCAGCCTTCCCAATAAAGATCTTCCCAATAGGTTGCATGTCCTTTGAAATTGGGAAAATCGGATAGTCAGAAAATCCCCTAGAGCGTACCTGATAAGAGGCCTCTTTGAGTACATCACAGATCTTGACAAAGTCACTCGTGATCGTGCCGAGATACTTGCCGCTGAGTTCGGGATCGTTGAAATCTGAGATCATGATTTGAGGGTTAAGCGTACGACATTTTCTACATGATAGGTCTGTGGAAACATGTCCACAGGCTGGACTTTTTCGACTTGATATTTCTCTCCCAAAAGAGCCAAATCTCTTGCCTGAGTTGCCGGGTTGCAGGAGACGTAGACGATGGTCGGAGCCTCAAGTCTCAGTAGCATTTGAACCACCTTTTCATCCATCCCGGCGCGGGGTGGATCGGTGATTATCACGTCCGGTTTGGCATGATGGGAAATGAATTCCTCATTGAGAATATCCTTCATGTCACCAGCGTAGAAAAGGGTGTTTTCAATGCCATTGATTTGGGAGTTAAGCTTGGCATCTTCAATGGCTGCTTCGACGTATTCCACCCCGATCACCTGCTTGGCTTGATTGGCCACAAAATTGGCAATTGTCCCTGTTCCGGTGTAAAGATCATAAACTACATCATCCCCGTTTAGCTGGGCAAAATCACGAGCCACTTTGTAGAGTTCGTAGGCCTGCTTGGAGTTGGTTTGATAGAAGGACTTTGGTCCGATTCGGAACTTCAATCCTTCCATTTCCTCCTCGATATAGGGAAGCCCTGCAAAGGTGATCAATTCCAAATCATGAAAAGTCTCATTTCCCTTGGTGTTGATGACGTAAAGTAAGGAGGTGATTGCAGAGAAACGGCCGTTCAAAAACTCCATTACCAATTGAATTGACTCAGGGTCATTTTCTCCAAACTGAACAATCACCATGGTTTGCCCCGTGCTGGTAGTCCGGATGATTAAGTTTCTCAAAAGGCCCACTTGCTCCCTGATGTCGTAGAAGCTGAGTTTGTTTTCAAGCGCAAATTCTCTCAAGGAATTTCGGACGTCATTGGAAATTCCGCCTTGCAGGTAGCAATGCTCTATGTCGATGATTTTGTCAAACATCTTAGGGATATGGAATCCCAGCGCATTTCGGTCAAATTCCTCTCCGGAACGGATTTGATCCAGAGTCAACCACTTTTTATTTGAAAAGGTGAAGTCGAGTTTGTTGCGGTAGTATTGGGTTTGTACCGATCCCAATATCGGAGCCACTTCAGGAATTGGCACTTTGGCGATCCGCTGAAATTGATCCAAAACCTGCTGCCGCTTGTAGGTTTTCTGCAGGTCGTAGTTGATGTGCTGCCACTTGCAGCCTCCGCAGGTGCCAAAATGGGAGCAAAAAGGCTCGATCCTGTCTTTGGAATATTCGTGGAATCGGATGGCCTCACCCTCCATGAAAGAACTTTTACCCTTTGTAATCCGCACATCCACCACATCTCCCGGCGCTACATTGGAGACAAACACCACCTTTCCCTCATGATGTCCTACACATTTGCCCTCAGAGGCAATGCGCTCAATCTGCAGATTGGTGATGACCTTATTTTTCATTTTTCTCGACATGGGCGCAAAATTAGGGAAAATGGGGGAGAAGACCTTTGAAGTTTTTAAAACCACGAAGGTCTTTTAGTAGGTAGGAATTTTCGATTCCTGGCTAATGCCTATCTTTGCTCTCAAATTTTACCCATGAATTTTAAAGACAAAGTCGTCATCATCACCGGTGCTACCTCTGGAATTGGCGAAGCTTGTGCAGAGGTATTTGGTCGGGAAGGTGCCAAAATCGCCATCACCGGACGCAACCCCCAAAAGCTGGCGCAAACTGCACTTAAACTCCGGTCAAAAAATATTGAAGTGCTTTCCATTCTCGCTGATGCGGGTTCGGAAGCGGATAACCAACGGATGGCCACCAAAACTCTTGCTCATTACGGTCGGATCGATATCCTGATCAACAATGCCGGGATTTCCATGCGGGCACTATTCCAAGACTTGGATTTGGAGGTTTTCCGCAAGGTCATGGATACTAATTTCTGGGGGACGGTCTATGCGACCAAATTTTGTCTTCCAGCGATTTTAGAATCCAAAGGTTCCATCATTGGCATTTCCTCAATCAATGGCTATCGGGGCACCCCTGCCCGAACGGCTTATACAGCGAGCAAGTATGCGATGAATGGCTTTTTTGAGTCTCTTCGAACGGAAGTTATGAAAAAGGGAGTTCATGTTTTGGTAGTTGCTCCAGGTTTCACCTCCTCTAACATTCGAAATACTGCCCTTACGGCCGATGGTTCATCTCAAGGCGAATCTCCACGCGATGAATCGAAAATGATGACATCGGAGGAGGTTGCAGAGCATATTTTGAAAGCCACGCTGAAACGAAAGCGGGATATTGTCTTGACCACTCAGGGGAAATTGGCGGTGTTTCTGAATAAATGGATGCCGGGAATTCTCGACGGAATTGTCTATAATCAGATGGCCAAAGAAAAAGACTCGCCTTTTAAATAAATGCCCGAATCCATCTTCCAAACCTACCTTAATCGGCTTACTGACCTGTCCACCAAAAACAGGTCCTTGTATCTGCCGAAGCTGGAGGGAATGGGAATAATGGATGTCCGGGATTTTGATTTTTTGAACGGAGAACCTGCCTTCGAAATTCTTCGAAAGACAATCGAAGGCAATAAGAAAATCATTCTCTCCCCCGATCTCGACCCAAGGTCAGGCGATGCCAATCAGGTTTCGAAAGCACTTTCCCGAATGGCTTCTCGGGATCAGTTGACTCAGGAGGAAACGGGGGAACAAAGTCTGTATTTGGCTTGGCTTTTTGCCGAAGGCAAGCTGAACAATGGTCAGCTGATTCGTAGTCCACTGATTTTAAAACCAGTTCAACTCCACAAGGAAAATGGGGTTTGGATCTTGGTTTCGGAGGAAAATTGGCAATGGAATCCGGCTTTTTTGTTGGCGTGGGGGCATGCCACAGGTCAGGCTCTCCCAGAATCCTTTTCCGATGAACTTCTGGAAAGTCTCCCCAAAGATTCGCTTGAGTTTCGTACGGTTTTAGCCAAACTAATTCCCAACTATTTTTCCATTCAGGTTCAATCCAACCTGCTGGAGGATCAGATTCTGCCATTTCCCAATTCTCAGATTTCTTTCGATCAGGAGCGATTTTCCGAAGGAAAAGTCAGCCTAAAGCCCTACGCAGTTTTAGGTCAATTTGCCCAAAAAGGGAGCTTTTTGTTTTCTGATTATGAGCAATTGATTCAGGATCATTCCGAAAGTTCACTGGAAGATTTGTTTCAGCACCTTTTCCTTTCGGAGAGAAATGAAACACCGATTCAGGAGGAGAACCTGTTTCCAGTTTTTCCCCTTGATGCTTCGCAGGAAAGTGGGCTGATCAAAGTTCGTCAAGGAAAAAGCATGGTCATCCAAGGCCCTCCCGGCACAGGCAAGTCTCAATTGATCTCCAATCTGGTTTCGGATTATATCGCCCGTGGCAAAAAAGTGCTGGTGGTTTCTCAGAAGCGTGCTGCCTTGGACGTGGTATTTGAGCGATTGGAAAAAGCGGGTTTTGGTCAATTTTTGGGTTTAGTTCATGATTTTCGGGCAGATCAAAAAGCCCTTTTTGAAAAAATCAAAAGCCAAATTGAATCGGTCGAGGAGTACCAAAGTCAAAATCGAGGCATCGACGCAATTCAGTTGGAGCGGGAGCTCAGTCAGCTTTCCAAGACTATTTCCAGACTTTCGGGAAAGTTTGAGGAACTGCGAGCGGCTCTCTTCGATGAAAAGCCTGCAGGAATTCCGATCAAAGCACTATATCTCCAAGCGGATTTGAATCGACCTGCTTTCTCAAACCCAAAATTGATCCAGTTGGATGTTGAGCAAGCCAAAGGGTTTGAGCAGGATTTGACCATTTTTTCAGGGTATCGGAACAGGTTTGTTGGAGGCTTTTGGGAAAAACGAGTATCATTTTCTGGGGTTCAGCCCTCGGATTTTACACTGATTTCTGGATCTTTAATTGGTTTGGAAAATCATCGAATACAGCTTCCTGAGGTACTTTTTTATGAAAAAGGAAGACCGTTTTTGAAAGCACTTTGGTCTGATCGGGAGTATTTGGAGAAAGTTAAAAGCCTTCAATTTTCCCTTTCGAAACTATCCAATCCTGAGAAAGATTATACCTTCATATTTCAATCCAAAGAACAAAAAGCGCTTACCAAGATCCGAAAGTTTCTGATTCAGGCTATCGAGACATCTGAAGGCTGGAGGTTTGAACTGGGTTCGGATTTGCTTGGATTGAGCAAGGACTTGGATGCATTGATTCCGCGATCACAAAGCTTTTTTGGAAAGATTCAGGCCAAGTTTTCCAATTCCAAATTTCCCATGGCCTTTCAGGCTTTGGGTCAAAATGGCTTGGCTTTTTCTACCCAAAATCTGCTTGATCTTCAGCTAGAATGTAGGTCAAAACTTCAACTTCAGGCAGAATTGGAGCAATTACCAGCTTCTTCCTGTTTCAAGATTAGCGGACAATTTGCCGATGAATTAATCCAAGTCGATAAGTTTTTGACTTGGAAAGAAAGGTGGGAGGCAGTTCCGGAAATTCAGGAATTAGTAGACTGGAAAAAGCTTTCCTATTCGGAATTTGTGGAGACGCTGGATCAGATTCAAGTTTGGATTGAAGGATTGTCTTCCGATTTGGTTTCCTTTCGAATTTGGTTAAGTGAAGCGCAGTTTTTTGAACTGATGGAGAAAGGATTGGAAAGCATTTTTCCGGAAAATCCACTCAACTGGCCTTCCGTTTTTACCGAGTTGAAGGGATTTGATCAGTTTCTGGAGGGGTGGAAATTCCGGGATTTGGGCGAACGTTTATTTGAGGATTTTTCCGAATTGAATTTGAATCAACTTATTGAAGCTTTTTGGAATGGTTGGAGATTGGCCTGGATCGGGGAGATCGAGCGACAGAATCCATTGTTGCCTGAAATCGGGTCTTTGCGACTTCATCATGAAATGGAGGAACTTAAAAATGCTATTTTGGGGAAACGAAAAAATGCTCGGCATCTTGCCTTGCTCAGGCTTCGTGAGCAGGTGGCTGAACATTTGGAATATAATCGCTTGGGCAATCGCCTGACCTATCGGGATTTGCTTCATCAGGTGAGCAAAAAGCGCCAAAAATGGTCCATTCGGAAGTTGGTCGAGGAATTGGGTGAGGAAGTTTTTCGTGTTCTTCCCTGCTGGTTGGGTAGTCCGGAGACGGTTTCGGCAGTTTTTCCGACGGATCAGGTGTTTGATTTGGTGATTTTTGATGAGGCTTCCCAATGTCCTGTGGAGCGGGGTTTGCCTGCCATGCTCAGAGGAAAGCAGGTGGTGATAGCCGGAGATTCCAAGCAACTTCGGCCTTCGGATTTTTATCAGGTGAGATGGGAAAGTGAGGAAGAGGGAATGGAATACGAAGCCAAATCGCTGTTAGAGTTGGTGGCACATTTTTTTGAAAACCTCCAATTGAGAGGACATTACCGTTCCGCTGATCCGGGATTAATCCATTTTTCCAATTCGCATTTTTATGGAAATCGACTGGAAACTTTGCCGGATTATTCGACGGTCAAAGCCGGAAAAACTCCTTTTTCTTGGGAAAAAGTCGAAGGAATTTGGGAAAATCAGATCAACCGAATGGAGGCAGAGTCGGTCTTAAATCGGGTTCAGCGCATTCTAAAAGAAGCTCCTCAGGATTCCATCGGGATAGTGACAGGCAATTATTTTCAAATGGAGTTGATCAGGGAATTGCTTTGGAAAGCTGGCTTTCAAGATGCTTCGATCAAAGTCCGGAATATTGAAAATGTGCAGGGAGATGAGTTTGATCAGGTGATTTTGTCCTTGGGCTATGCTCCAAATCGGGAAGGGAAATTGGTGACGAATTTTGGTCTTTTGGGTAAATCCGGATCCGAAAACCGGCTGAATGTGGCGATCACCCGGGCCAGAAAAATGCTGCATGTGATTTCTTCCTTCGAACCGGAGGACTTCCGCCCCGGTCAGCTTGGTAATCCGGGTTTGGTTTTGCTTCGGGAGTTTTTGGCTTGGGTAAAAGCGCAGAGTAAAGCCGGGGAAATTCCCTCGCCCGAAGTAAAAGTGCTTGGTTTTGAGTTGGATTGGAGTCTAAAAAATCAGCTTTTGAAGTCTGAAAAAGGTTATTCCAAAGAGATTCCTTCTGCGGTGATGGATTTGACCTGGACTGATCAGAAAGGGAATCAGATGGCGATTTTGACTGATGATCAGCGATTTTTTGATGCACCTTCAGCCAAAGCTGCGATGGCGTACCATCCGATTTTACTGGAAAAAAAAGGCTGGAAATGGGAGTGGATTTGGAGCAGATTCTGGAAGGCAGAAAGATGAAGTCAGAAATCTGAAGAAAGTTAGCAGGAGGCAGTCTCAGTAGGCAGATTTTGGAAGGCTGATGGCTTAAATTAGAAAACTGATAAGAATAAGCAGTTTCGAAGTTCTGAATTTATGTCGAGAGAGAAGTTTAAATTATTAAGGGGCTGGATTAACCATTGAAAAAGCATAAAGCAAATCGCGACTATCTTTTACTGATTATTTTATAGAGAGTGATTTATCATGCCCTATAATATATTTTTTGATTTAATGAATGAATATTGATTTATAAAATAATTTTGAAATTCTAGAAGTCTCGCTTATGTCTAGCGTCTTACGTCTATCATCTTTATTCATATTTTTGATTGATTTTTCATTTATTAACTTGTAAAAATGATTTTTATGTATGATATTTAATGCATGGATATCGCACAGCTTTCAGATATGGCCATTCTCCGGATGATCGGTGACTTCATCAAAAAGAAGCGGATGGCCCTCAATAAGACTCAGGACGAGTTGGCCACGGAGGCGGGGATGAGCCGATCTACCCTCAGTCTGCTTGAGCGTGGCGAAAAGGTCCATTTGCTCACCTTGATTCAGGCGCTTCGTGTTTTGGACGAGCTGCAGCTGTTGGAGGCTTTTGAGGCCCATCAGCAGATCAGTCCCTTAGAGTACATCAAGCTCCAAAAGAAATATCAGCGGCAACGGGTAAGGCATTCGGGTATCGCTGCTGAGGAGGATCGTCCTTCAGAATGGTAGTAGCAGCAGAAGTTTGGCTTTGGGATCGACTGGCTGGAGCGATCTTGTGGGATGAGGCACAGCAGTTGGCAAGCTTTGAGTTTGATCAGGGCTTTTTGCGGTTGGGATGGGATATAGCGCCAGTCACAATGCCGCTGAGACAAGGGAAGCGGTTGTATTCTTTTCCGGAAATCAGGCGAGGGCGAAATGATGCTTTTGACACCTTCAAAGGCCTTCCAGGACTTTTAGCCGATATGCTTCCCGACAAATACGGCAATCAGCTCATCAATGCCTGGCTGGTGCAAAACGGCCGGCCAACCGACAGTCTCAACCCTGTGGAATTGCTTTGTTTTATTGGAAAGCGGGGAGTAGGGGCACTTGAGATCAAGCCTTCACTTCGATCAGAAAGAAGTGCTTCGAGTAATCTGGAACTGGATAGTCTCGTATCCATCGCCAACAAAATCCTAAACAGTCGTGAAAGTTTTCAATCCAAACTTTCTCAGGAGGAGGAAGAGGCCTTGGCCGACATTCTTAAGATCGGAACTTCCGCAGGTGGTGCTCGGGCTAAAGCAGTGATCGCTTTTAACCCCGAAACCGGAGAAGTAAAAAGCGGTCAGGTCAAGGCTCCTACAGGTTTTTCTTACTGGCTGATCAAGTTTGACGGGGTTCATGATGCTCAGTTTGGAGCGACTGCGGGCTACGGCCGGGTGGAAATGGCCTATTACCTGATGGCACTTGAGGCGGGGATTGAGATGAATGAATCCCGGATTTTGGAGGAAAATGGCCGGGCGCACTTTATGACTAAGCGCTTTGACCGTACAGATGCCGGTGACAAAATCCACATGCAAAGTCTCTGCGGAATGCGTCATTTTGATTTCAATCAGGTAGGCGTATATAGTTACGAGCAAGTGTTTGAGACAATGCGGATGTTGAGATTATCGTATCCGGAAGCGGAACAAATGTTTATCCGAATGGTCTTCAATGTGCTTGCCCGTAATTGTGATGATCATACCAAAAACTTTGCCTTTCTGATGGATCAAAGTGGAAAGTGGAGGCTTTCGCCTGCCTATGACATTTGCCATGCCTACCGACCAGGTAGTCTTTGGGTAAGCAGTCAATCCCTTCAGGTGAATGGAAAGCGAGAACGAATCTCTGATGCCGATTTTTTAGAAGTAGCCCGTAAGATGAATATCAAAAAGCCGGAAGAAAAGATCGATCGAGTACGGAAATCAGTCTTGCGATGGAATGAATTTGCAGAGGAAGTCCAGGTGGAGCCCAAACTCAGGGATTCAATACAGGAAACTATGCTTGCCTAATCTTGAGGTTTTGCCCCCGCTCCTCTGAGATTGACCAGTTTGTTAAGGGTTTGGAACCAGAAAGGGGCTCCCACTATCCCTGCAATAATGGAGAAGATCAATCCAAGGAGTTTATTGGTCAACTCTCTAAAACTGAATTCCCCATCTACTTTTTGCCATCCAAAGGGAAGCTTTGTCGCATCCAAAGAAGCCTGAATCTGTTTTAGTTCTTTGATTTTGAGGTCAATTTTGGCTTCTGTTCCTAAGGTGTCGGGGAGCACGGCTTGTTTTTCAATATCGAGGGTTTGAATGTTTTCACTGATCTTATCTGCCAATGCCGCTGATTCTGCAGGGTGGTTGTAGAGGTATTGAATGATATTTATGGTGTCCACATTGAGAAAAATGACCACCGCCGTAGAAATGATGACGATGAAGTATTGGGCTTTCTTCTTGTAAGTACCGGATATTCGATCCATGCAGTCATTGAACCAGCCTTCAATATCCCTTTTGACATCTTCCAAACCGTTTTTTGCTTCAGAAATACTTTGGAGGAGTCTTCTTTTTAAATCCTCCGGCAGGTCAGAAGTCTTTAATGATTCCTTGAGAGAAGACAAATCATAAGGCATATCCGATTTATTCACCAAATCAAGTAAAACTCCCGAAAAGACCTTGGAGGGAATGTAGCTTGCTCGTCTTCCCTGAGCTGTAAGCCCGTCAATCAATCGGTGGTTAAGAAACTTTTCCCCCAGATTATTTTCTCTAAAGGTGTCCTTAAGCCATTTTTCCAAGTTCTCCGCCCTTAAATCCAAGTAGTGAGCAATCAGCTCCTGAATAGTCGAGCAGGCTAAGGCAATCAGAAAGTAAATAAAGATAAGGCCAATGACGAGATTTAAAATGGAGGCAAAATCCATAAGTCTGAGTTTTAAAATGAAAAATCAAAACAATATCCAATCGTATTTACACAATATACCTTTGAAAATCAATAGGTTGTTGAATAAAAATCTAAAAAATGGACCGGAATTTAGTTTCCGCAGGGATTGGCCATAATCGGAGTCAATTCCTGATTGTAAACATTCATTTTTTTGAGAAAAACCTGCTGTTGATCAGCTCCATACTGTCGGTCAATTTCAGTGAATTTATCATAAATACCCTCAAAAATGGTCAGTAAGCGCTTTTGGCAATCCATAGCTTTTTGCTTGGTATCTCTTTCTTTCGCGTCCAGGGAATTGCTTAGCAGGGCCTTTTCATTTTTGAGAATATCCTCTTTAAGCTCCAGTTTTTGAAGCTCCACAAATTCATTTCCTTCAAACATAGCTTCCATGGATTCCTTTGCCGATTCTAAAGAGCCTTGTTTTTTGCTGAATTCTTTGGCTTTGCTGATTGCTTTGGACTCCATTATTTTTCGTTTCTCCAGAATCTGCTTTTTAATCTCCACGATCTCCACGTCGATTTGGGCTCTTCGGACACTGTTTCCTTCCGGTGAAGCTGTCTCGAGTCGCTGCCTTGCGGCGGCTTCCTGTCGGGCAAGCGCATCGGCTTCTTTTGCTCGCGAAGCGTCCATTTTTTCACCGGTTTCGACTATTTTTTCTTCGATTTTTTGCTGCAGTGGGGTATACTCTTTGCCGTTGAAGGTGACATTTACATCTTCAATTTTCTCCAGACGGGTGACATAATCCTCGCTTTCCCAGCCGGTGACGAGGTACGTTTGATTTTCGAAAAAGACATAGCCAATTCCAAAGGGACTTATGATTAGTTTTCGATTAGCAGGATTCATTTGGAAGTCGGTGTTTTTCGAAAACCAAGCCAGCGTATGACCTCCTCCTTCCAAATCCACCCCCTGAAAACTTTCCGAGGGAAACTGTGACTTATCACCCACATAGGTTTTGTTTCCATCCCGCTCCATGAAGTCTTTGAAAAATTCCGGTGCCTCCACATCCTCCAAATAATCAGGCAAAAAAGAAAACAACTCTTGGGTGATTGAGGCGATTTTGTCTCCAGTGCGCTGACGGGTGGTGTAGGTGAAATATTCGCCCGATTCCAAGTGGATTGAAAAATCCAATTCATTGAAAATCTCAGATCCTTTTTGTCGCTTCAAATGCTCTGCCACATCCTTATCCACCGCAAATTGCCCGTTTTTAGTATTTAAGAAAAAGTAGGAATTGATCTGTACTTCAGATGATTTGGCTGTGAAGTAGAACTTTTTATTGAAGAAAAACTCCTGATCCAAGGTAAAAGGCGACTTAAGCGAAGTTTCCAATAATTGAAACTTGTCTTTATCGGACTTCTCTTTAAGGCCTTGGGGTACCTGTGCTTGAGCAAACTGAAAAGTCAGAAGGAAAATCAGGCTAATAATGGCTCGGTTCATCATTGTTTACTTTTCTCCTATCTAGGGGTAGAAAGTGAAAAGTATCTGTAAAAACCCGCTAAAACTACATGTATCCCACCAAGCTATACACCGTAATTCCAATCCATTCTTTGACTAGTTTATGCCAATAAGAAATAGAATCTGCATCCGGGAAAATCAAGGCTGGAATATCGTATTTGACCTCATGGGAATAATAATCTACGGGAAAAGTAACTGTTTTCAACCCCACTTTATCAAAGCATCCTTTGGCCCGAGTCATATGAAAAGCAGAGGTAATAAGCACAAATTCCTGATCGGTGGATATTCCGTTTTTCTCTAAAAAAGCTTTGGTAAACTGTGCGTTTTGGGCTGTGTTTTTACTTTGATCCTCGATTAGGATGTCCGATTCGGGCATCCCGGTCATGATTAAAAATCGCTTGAGTAATTCCGCTTCCGATTGGGGATTGACCGGATTTAAACCTGTACCTCCTGTGATTAGAATTTTTTTGATTTTACCCATCCGATAAAGTTGGAGGGCATGGGTGATGCGGTCTGCTCCTTTGTTGAAAAAGGTGCGGTCATAGGCGGTTTTGCTCAGGTTGGTAACTCCAGTGAGAACAATTCCGATTTCATGATTTTCTATTTCTTCGAAAGACTTGAAATCAGGTTCCCAAGCCAATAAAGCCAAATTGGAAAGAAATGGATTGGTGAAAAAAAATAGAAGTCCAACTCCTGCCCACAGCAACTTTTTACCCCATTTTCGCTTTAAAAAAATTGTCCCTGATAGAATAAGGATCAATACAATCGTGAGCGGCATCGCCAAAAAACTCAAAAACTGGGAGAGGTAGAAGAACATGAAGTTGGTTTGTTTTATCGACAAAAAAGGTGTTAAATGATCAATTTTCAAACTCAATTTTCAATGATCAATTATCAAGGGTTTGGAATACTTGATAATTGTTCATTGAGTTTGGTCATTGATAATTGGTCATTCCTTAATAGCGTTGGCCGTTTGGTCATTGATAATTGGTCATTCCTTAATAGCGTTGGCCGTTTGGTCATCGATTTTTCTCTCAAAGTAATTGTGGTAAATTGAACAATCAATTCAAGAGTTTATGGAAAAGGATATTCGTTGGATTCAGCGTTTGGATAATTTTCTCAGGGCGGTAAATCTCCTTGTGGAAATAGAATCTTTGGATTTGGACGTACTTTCTCAATTAGAAAAGGAAGGGATTGTTCAGCGGTTTGAATATACGTTAGAGTTAGGTTGGAAGACGCTGAAAGATAAAATGGAGTCTGATGGCTTGATTTTGGATCGTATTTCTCCCAAAGTGGTCGTAAAGGAAGCCTTTCAAGCTAAGTACATCGATCAAATTGAGGTTTGGCTGGAAATGATCAATGATCGGAACTTGCTCAGTCATAGTTATGATTTGGAAACCTTTGAATCGGTTATTCCTGATATTCAGACTATTTATACACCTTTGTTAGCCTCACTGGCAAAAAAACTTTCAGAAATTCACTAATGGAAACCTTTGGCCTAAACAATAAATCCCTCCAAATCCTTCTCGATATTTTTAGGAATTACCCTGCTGTTTCTGAGGTAAAAGTCTATGGTTCGCGTGCCAAAGGAACCTACACCGAGCGCAGTGATTTGGATTTGGTGATTCTTGATGAGATAGATCGAAAGACCTTGGGTGAAATCTGGATGGAGGTCAATTCGAGTGATTTTCCCTTGACAGTCGATCTTCAGGTTTGGAAGGATATCAAAAATGAAAACCTTAAAGAACACATTCAAAGAGTTGGAAAGATGCTTTATTCTGCCTCTCAGCAGAAAATCAAGATTTAGCTTAGTTTATTTTATGATTTATCAAAAAATTCCCCCAACCACAGCAATAATTAATCCTGTAAAAGTGAGAATTAGGGTAATGTTTGAACCCAATTTTGGGTCCTCAAGCAAAATAGACAGAATTGAAGAAACCAAGCAAATTGCCCCCATAGCTGTAAATAAGATAAAGCCGAAAAATGGCAGCCTATTTTTCTCAGCATTTTCTTGCTCTTTTTGAGATAGACTATTGTATCCGGCAAGGATATTCGGATAAACTCGAACAGTAAGTCCGACTGCCAAAAAAATGACTCCAGAGATTATTGCTCCCATGGTTTGCGCGGTTACGGGTGTATGTTTAATTGTCCATTAAAATAGTTGAAGAGCATTTAATAACAAGTTTTTCACTAATCTATTTTTTCCGCAATTAATTTATTTCCGATCTGTATTTTTACTCCATGCTTTCAGACCAACCTAACCTAGTACCTCATTTAGAAAAACTAGCTACCCAATTGGAGGGTAGTTTGCAGTTTGACCGACTCACCCGGACCTTGTATGCCACCGATGCTTCTGTCTATCGGGAGATGCCTTTGGCAGTGGCATTTCCCAAGTCTGAGTCGGATATCCAAAAATTGATTCAATTTGCTACCGAGCATGGCACGTCGTTGATTCCTCGAACTGCGGGTACTTCCCTCGCTGGACAATGCGTTGGAAATGGCATCGTGGTCGATGTGTCCAAGCATTTTACCCAAATCCTGGAATTCAACAAAGAAGAACGTTGGGTACGGGTTCAACCCGGCGTCGTTCGCGACGAACTTAACCGCTTCCTAAAGCCACACGGTCTATTTTTCAGCCCGATCACTTCCACTGCCAACAGGGCGATGATTGGAGGAATGGTTGGGAATAATTCATCAGGGACCACTTCGATTGTGTATGGGGTGACTCGGGACAAGGTGATTTCCCTGAATACCATTCTCAGTGATGGAAAAAAGGTGGTTTTCGGAGAGATTTCGCAGGACGACTTTGATAGAAAGTGTGGACAAAAAGACTTGGAAGGAACTATTTACAGGCAGATTTTCGACGAACTCAATAACCCTGAAATCAGGGAGGAAATCCATGCCCAATTCCCCAAAAAGTCTATTCACAGACGAAATACGGGATATGCGGTCGATGAACTGCTAAAGGCTGAGCTTTTCGAAGGCCAGGAAAAATTCAACTTCTGTAAATTGTTGACAGGTTCGGAGGGGACTTTGGCTTTTACCACTGAAATTAAAATCAGCCTAGACCCACTTCCTGACCCGGTGGAAATAGTAGTTGCAGCCCATTTTGAAAGCATACATCAGAGTATGAAATCTGCTCAGGTGGCCATGAAGCATCCGGCAACTGCTGTGGAACTGATGGATAAAATCATCTTGGACTGCACCAAGGAAAGCATTGAATATTCCAAAAACAGATACTTCGTGGAGGGCGATCCCGAGGCGATTTTGATGATTGAGTTTCGCGGAAAAACACTTGATGAGGCCATGGCCAAAGGAGAGTCACTCGTGGCTGATCTGAAAGCAGGTGGCTATGGGTATGCCTATCCAATTATAGAACCAACCAAAGTCTCGTCTGCTTGGGCACTTCGGGCAGCTGGCTTGGGACTTTTGGGGAATATTCCTGGAGATCCTAAAGCCGTAGCTTGTATTGAAGACACGGCCGTAGATATTGAAGACTTGGCGGACTACATCGATGAAGTCGATGCGATGATGGAAGGTTTTAACCAAAAGCCGGTTCACTATGCCCATGCGGGTGCAGGTGAGATTCACCTTCGGCCGATTTTGGATTTGAAGAAAGCTGAGGACGTGGAGGAGTTTTACCAGATTTCCTTGGCCTCAGCCAAATTGGTTAAAAAATACCAAGGTTCGCTTTCCGGTGAACATGGAGACGGGCGGGTGCGAGCGGCTTTTATTCCGCTGATGGTAGGAGAAAAGAACTATGAGCTTTTCCGTCGAATCAAATACACCTGGGATCCGAAAAACATTTTCAATCCAGGCAAAATCGTGGATGCGGCTCCCATGAATCAATTTCTCCGTTACGAACCCGGAATGAAAACTCCGGAGCATCAGACGGTCATGGATTTTTCCAATGTGGGGGGAATTCTTCGTCTGGCCGAAAAGTGCAATGGGTCGGGCGACTGTCGAAAACTTCCGGGTTCTGGGGGTACGATGTGCCCATCTTATATGGCTACCCGAAATGAACGTGACACGGTCCGTGGTCGGGCTAATACTTTGCGTGAGTTTTTGACTTTAGACAAAAAGGAAAATGCCTTCGACCATCCCGAGATCAAAGAGGCCCTAGACCTATGCTTAAGCTGCAAAGGCTGTACCGCCGAGTGTCCCTCCAATGTGGACATGGCGAGCATGAAGGCTGAATTTCTCTACCAATACCAAAAAACGAACGGAGTACCGCTTCGATCCAAGGCTTTTGCCTATATCAATGAACTGAATGGACTGGGCTCTATCGTGCCAGGAATTGCCAATTTCTTCTTGAGTAATTCTCTAACCGGGGGATTGATGAAATCGGTCTTAGGAGTGGCTCCTGAGAGAAATTTGCCGGAGATTAGTTCAATCAGTCTCCGAAAGTGGTACAAAAAGAATTATGCTTCCCTTGCTGGACCTGCAAAGCCGATCAAGTCCGTGTACTTTTTCGTCGATGAGTTTACCAATCACAACGATACCCAAATCGGGATAAAGGCGATTTACCTTTTGAAAAAACTGGGCTACGAAGTCAAGGTGATCGATCATGAGGAAAGCGGTCGTTCCGCACTTTCCAAAGGATTGTTGCTCAAAGCCAAAAAACATGCAGAGGCCAATGTGAGGATTTTTGCAGATTTGATTGATGGAAATACCCCGTTGATCGGTTTAGAGCCATCGGCTATTTTAAGTTTCCGGGATGAATATCCACGGATTGTAAGCCCTGAGTTGGTGCCTGCGGCAAAGAAGCTCAAGTTTCATGTCAAGTTGATCGACGAGTTTCTCGGACAGGAAGTGGCTGCCGGAAACATCAAACCGGAGTCATTCACCTCCAAATCCCAAAAGATCAAGCTACATGGGCATTGCCATCAGAAAGCACTTTCTTCGATGACCTGGACGCAGAAGATACTTTCCCTTCCTGGAAACTATTCTGTAGAAATCATCCCAAGTGGTTGCTGTGGGATGGCAGGAAGCTTTGGCTATGAGGCAGAGCACTACGAGATTTCCCAACAAGTTGGGGAATTGGTTTTATTTCCTGCTGTAAGGAAAGCTGATTCTGAAACACTGATTGCAGCCCCTGGAACCTCCTGTCGTCACCAAATTGCGGATGGTACTGGTCGAAAAGCCAAGCATCCGGTGGAGATTCTTTGGGAGGCGCTTAACCTTTGATCCCGAACCTTCGGGATCGAAGGTTTTGTAGCCCTCGCTATCCTGCTTCTCCGGAAGCAGGATTTTTGCTTTTACAGCCTTTCCAAAAGCTGAATGGGTGTCAAAATGGGAAGATGCGGCTTGGAATGTTTTAAAAATTTCTGATCGTTGGTCACGATTCCTTCCATATCAGAATTACTGCAAATAAAATAGTGTATAGCATCCTCGATATCCTCAAATTCTGATTCAATAGCACTCAAAACTTCGTATTTGGAACCATCCAAGAAATCAAACCTTCTGGCAATTACCCCGGCGATTTGTTTGGTTACTTTCAAGCCTTTTGCAAGCTCGAGGTAATTGCAACAGGTCTGTAGAACTGAAATGGAAATAAAACCTTGAATTTTTCCTTCTTCGAGTTTTTGAAATAGTTCGTTCAACAGATCTTGATTGGGACTTCTTTCCAGAAAAAAATCCAAGATCACATTTACATCAAAGAAGATCTTCATAGCCCCATTTCTTTGCCTTTGCCCGGTAGTATTCATCTTTCCAATCCATTCCTTCAGGAAATTCGATCTTAGATTTCGGTAAGGACTTCATGTATTCTACCAAAGTCATCCCATTAGGCAATGTTGGGCGAGGCTTGACTAAGGTTTCAAAATGCTCCTGAACTAAGTCTGAGACACTCCTGTCTTTTGACTCGGCGTAGGCCTTTATTTTTTCTAGGAGATTTTCGTCAATTGTAAGGTTGAGTTTCTTTTTCATCGTATACGCATGAATGCTCTAATGTACGTATAAAATCTTGGAAATGATGCCCATCTCCATAGCTAAAGCCTTTATAAATAGTGAACCAGATTTGCTTCAAAAAGTGTAATTCTTGCTTCCTTATCTTTGGATTCCTTAATTTTTTAAATGAGGTAATTGGAAATCAGTCTGAATCAGCCTTTTCTTACCCGAACACTAAACAGCCAAACCATCAGGAAACAGGCAAAGGGAAGGAAGAAAGAAAAGTTTACCTCAGGAACTCCCAAAATTTGGGTATCCGTGTAGCCCTTTCCTCCCAAATCCAAAATCATCCCCTGCAAGGTTGGCATGATCGCACCCCCGACAATCGCCATGACCAAATAAGCCGCTGCAAACTTGGAATCCTCTCCCAATCCTTCCAAAGCGATTCCATAAATCGTGGGAAACATCAATGACATGGCAAAGCTGATTCCTACCAGAGAATAAAGCCCACTCATTCCTTCCAGAAAAATAGCGCCTAAGGTGAAAATCATGGCCAGAATGGAAAAGGAAGCCAATAATTTTGGAGGGGAAATGATGCGGAGCAAAGCGGTGCAAATCCATCGTCCTACCAAAAATACTCCCAAAGAAGCGTAGGCATAATTGACTGCATCATAGGTAGAAATGCCGATCGATTCTGCATACTGGTAGATATACGTCCAGACCATGATTTGGGCTCCCACATAAAACATCTGGGCCAAGGTTCCTTCCACAAAGTTTCTGTTTTTCAACAACCTTTTCATGGTAGGCCCAAAGTTGATTTTCCCATGAGAATCCTTGTTTTCGGGCATTTTGGCCAAGGCAATCACGACCAAAATTCCTAATACTACCAAGCCCAACATCACATAAGGATCTCGGATGACCAGAAGATCATTGGTCCTTACTACTGCCTTTGATGCAGCGTCCAAAGTGTCATAAATCAGATTACCATTTTCATCCAGATTGTTGGATTGGAGGGAGTTGAGGATGAATGTTTTGGCTACAAAAAGCCCTGCCAAAGCCCCCATAGGGTTGAAAGCTTGAGCTAAATTCAGCCGCTGAGTGGCAGTAGCTTCGGGCCCCATGGAGAGGATGTAAGGGTTAGCAGTAGTTTCCAAAAAGGCCAAACCAAAAGTCAAAATGTACAAGGCAGCCAAAAAGAAGCCATAGCTTTCCCAAGATGCTGCCGGATAAAACAAAAGTGCCCCCAAGGCATAAAGGCCCAAACCCAAAAGAACGCCAGTTTTGTAGCTATACTTTTTGATAAAAAATGCGGCTGGTAAAGCCATGGTAAAGTATCCTCCATAAAAGGCGAGTTGTACCCATGAGGCTTGGGTATTGTTCAGTTCCAAAACCCGCTTAAATGCTGCCACCATGGGATTGGTGATGTCATTTGCAAATCCCCAAAGAGCAAAAAGGGAGGTGATCAGAATGAAGGGGAGAAGGAGTTCTTTTGGTACTACAGGAGATTTTCGGTTCATAAAGATCGGTCAAGATGGGTATAACCCCCGTCCACATAGAGATGCTGTCCAGTGATGTGTGAGGCTTTTTCAGAAAGAAGGAAAATAGCCATCGCAGCAATTTCTTCCGGAGTGGTCATTCGCCTGCCCAAAGGGATTTTTTGGTTGATTTCCTCCAGTTTTTTTTGAGGGTTGGAGAAGGACTGAATCCAGGAATCATACATCGGAGTGTAAACCTCAGCGGGTAATATGGCATTGACTCGGATTTGGTAGGGAAGGAGTTCTACGGCCCATTCCCGGGTGAGCGCCAATTGTGCACCTTTGGCAGCTACATAGCCTGAGGTCCCACCCTGACCAGTGACGGCAGTTTTGGAAGAAATATTCACGATAGAACCTTTACTTTTTTTCAGATAGGGAAGTGAATAATGTGCCAAATGGTAGTAATGAAATAGGTTGTTGGAGAGGGATTGAGCAAATGCTTCCGGGCTTCCATTTTCCAAACCAACTCCGTCATTGGCTCCTGCATTGTTGACCAAGCCGTCGATTCTCCCAAATCTCTCAATAGCCTGGGACAATACCTCTTTTGCCTGATCGGCTGAAAAAAGTCTAATGGGAAGATGTAATGCATTCCCCCCAGCAAAATCAACTAAATCTTTTCCTTCTTTTTCCGAAGGATCAATGATCACTGGGCAGGCTCCTTCCTCTATGAGCCCTCTGGAAATAGCTCCTCCGATACCTTTGGCACCTCCCGAAACAAGAATGACTTTACTTTCTAAATTTAGATTCATGGCTCAGGATATTTGGTAAAATTCCAAAGCAGTTTCTCCCCAAATTCTGTCCTGCTCGGAGGTGGATAGCTGTGAACTGAATTCCTCAATCACCCGGAAAACCTGCTCGTACTCTCCAGCCACCAAACAGACAGGCCAATCTGATCCAAACATCAACCGCTTAGGGCCGAATAATTCCATGCTGATTTCCAAAAAAGGAAAGAGGTCCTCATAGGTCCATTTTTGCCAATCTGCCTCGGTGACCATGCCGGAAAGTTTGCACCAAACCAACTCCCGCTCAGCCAAAGGAGAGATGAGTTTTTTCCATTCCTTCCAGGCTCCTGATTTGATCCCCGGCTTTGAGAGATGATCAATCACAAATCGCTGATCGGGGCATTTTTTTACCAATTCCAAAGTTGCCTCAAGATGCTGGGGAAACGTCAGGAGATCGTAGCAATAGCCTTTTTCGCCTAGTTTATGGATACCTCGGATAAACTCTTCCCGGAGCATGTATCGGGGATCTTTACTCTGCAATACTTCCCGAAAACCGACTAGATGCTCATTTTCCGAGTAGTTTTCCAGCACTTCTTCCAATCCGTCACTTCCCAAATCTGCCCAGCCTACCACTCCCAGAATCCACTCGTGCTGCTGAGCAAGGTCAATGAGAAAATCCGTTTCGCGTAGGCTTTCCTCTGCCTGCACGGCAATGCATCCATCGATTTTAGCGTCTTGGAGCAAAGGAAATAGATCACCGGGAAGGAAATTTCTCCGGATCCTTTTCATGTCATCAGTGATCCAGTCCTGTCTATTGGGATCATACTCCCAAAAATGCTGATGGGAGTCGACTTTCATGCTTCCGGGTCGTTGATGGCCACCTGTTTAGAAATACCGAGTCCCTCAATACCCAACTCTACCACATCTCCTTCCTTTAGGTATTGGGGTTCGGGTTTTAGTCCCATTCCTACTCCTGCTGGGGTTCCTGTAGAGATGACATCCCCAGGGAGTAAAGTCATGTATTGAGATAGGTGGGCAATGAGTGTGGGAATGTCAAATATCAGGTCTGAAGTGGAGCTGTGCTGCAGCGTTTTTCCGTTGAGTTTGAGCCAAAGTCGCAAGTTATGAGGATCTTTGATTTCGTCTCGGGTAACCAATACAGGTCCCAAGGGAGCAAAGTGATCGGCACTTTTTCCTTTGACCCATTGGCCTCCGTGGTGCAACTGAAAATCCCGTTCGCTGACGTCATTGTGAAGGCAGTAGCCTGCGATGTAATCGTATGCGTTCTCTTTTTTTACGTATTTGGCTTTTTTTCCGATCACTACCGCTAACTCCACTTCCCAGTCAGTTTTTACAGAGTTTTTGGGAATAAGGATAGGATCAAAAGGACCGCAAAGGGAAGAGGTGGCTTTCATGAAAATGATTGGCACTTCGGGTACGGCCATTCCTGCTTCCTCTGCATGCTTGCGGTAATTGAGACCGATGCAGATGATCTTGGAGGGGCGGGCGATCGGTGAACCCAATCTCGCACCCGTTAGGATTTCCTTTAGTTTGTCTTGGTTTGACTTAAGCCAATCGGAGAGCCGATCCAATCCATTGGAATCAAAAAAAGCTTCGTTCCAGTCTTCCCCAAATCCTGAGCAGTCCAAATATTTTCCTTCTGAAGTCTGAATGCCGGGAAGCTCTTTCCCTTTTTCTCCAAATCGTATGAGTTTCATGAGATAAGTTTAGGTTTATTGGTTTGAGAATAGAGGTAAGGCTACATTTTGAGGCCCATAAATCCTCCGTCAATATTAAAATTAGCTCCTGTGATGAACCCACCTGCGTCCGAACTGATGAAATACGCCAATTCAGCGATTTCTTCCGGAGTCCCCATTCTTCCTATGGGCTGTGTTGCAGCGAGCTTGGCATACATTTCTTTTTCCTGACCCGGGTAGTTTTTGGCCAAAAATCCATCCACAAAAGGGGTGTGTACCCTTCCGGGGGATAGGCAGTTGCAGCGTATCCCCTGATCCACGTAGTCCCTCGCAACGCTTAGTGTCATGGAGAGCACGGCTCCTTTGGTCATGCTGTAGGCAAAACGGTCCGGAATCCCAATTGTGGCTGCCACAGAGCAAAGGTTGAGAATGGATCCTCCTCCATTTTCAATCAATTTGGGCAAAGCGGCTTTTATCGAGTGAAATACTCCTTTGATATTGACCGAATATAATCTGTCAAAGTCTTCGTCGGTGGTGTTTTCTACCTTTCCGATATGGGAAATCCCGGCATTATTGATTAAGACATCTATTTTTCCCGGAATGGAATTGATCCCATGTCTTACGGCTTCGTAATCGGTTAGATTGATTTCTAGGAATTTTACCGGGTAGCCTTTTTCATGTTCCTCCAGCTGAAGTTTGGTCCCTTCTTGATGGTTGGTATCGATGAAGAAAACGTTAGCTCCTTCGGAGGCGAACTTTTTGACCATGGCGAGGCCAATTCCGCTTGCACCTCCAGTAATTACGACAGTTTGGTGTTTCATAGGTTAATAAGCTTATAAACGAACCACTTCCCCTGTTTTCACAGATTCATCACAGGCAAAGGCAATCTTCAGACTGTTCAGCGCATCGTCTAAGTGGTCGGTTAAATCGAGGTTTTCTTGTATAGCCTTGAGAAAATAGGCCTGCTCCCGGTTACAAAGTTCCTGATGGTTGGGCTCATCTTTCATGTCGATCCATTCATCAGATTTAGTGAAATGGTTTTTATCATCTAAATCCGCATGGTGAACACGGATGGATTCAGTTTTGGTATGGGAATCCACGTCATCGGATTTACCTGATTTTCCAGCCTCCTTTGCCACAATGGATACAGCTCCTTTGGGGCCGAAAACATCTTTGACAAAAAAGGCAGTTTCAGAAACCATCGGTCCCCAACCGGCCTCATACCAGCCAACTGAGCCATCTTCAAAACGAATTTGAAGTTGACCGTAATTGTAATTATCCTCAGCGATGTCTTCAGTCAACCTAGCACCAATTGCAGATACCCAAACGGGTTTTGAACGGGTCATCTGACACATGACATCGATGTAGTGGACTCCACAGTCTACGATTGGACTTAGGGATTTCATCAAATTTCGATGTACGTCCCACATGAATCCATGACTTTGCTGATTGAGATTCATTCGCATGACCAGAGGTTTTCCCAACTTTTGAGCCTCTTCGATAAAGCGAATCCAAGAGGGATGATGCCTCAAAATATAGCCTACAACTACTTTTTTATTTTTTTCCTTGGCTTTGGCAATGATCCTTTCGCAGCCTAAAACAGTATCAGCTAGTGGTTTTTCGATGAAAATATGACATCCTGCCTCCAAAGCCCTCAAGGCAAATTCCTCGTGAGTATCTGGGTAGGTCGAAATACACACTGCGTCGGGATTGGTCTGCTGCAGAGCCTGCTCGTAGTCTTCGAAAAGGGGATAGTCAGTGTTTAGCTTTTGGTTTAGCCGGACTTTGCTCTCTCCTCGGGCTACTAATCCACAGATTTCAAATTCTGGCATGTGGTGGTAGGCTGTAGCATGGGAGGCTCCCATATTTCCGCATCCGACTACCAGGATTTTGATTTTTTGGTTCATTAGGCTGGGTTGGGTTTATTCCTCAATAAGCTTATTAAATTCCTTTTTTGAAAGATAAATGATGTCAATATCCAAAGTGATTGTGTTTAGTGGTTGGTCATTTTCATCTCGTTTGACTGAGACAATTTGATCAACGATTTCCATTCCTTTTATCACTTTTCCGAAAATGGTATAATTCCCATCCAGTCTACTTAACCCTTCCTTATTTTGAACTATATAAAACTGACAGCGGGCTGAAAGCTTTCCGGGATTGTCATCCCGGCCGGCTCCCAAGGCCCCATAGGTATGGGTAAGTTCAGGATGAAATTCAGGCTCGAGCAGGTATTCCGCGTCACTAAACCCCTCCGGAGTATCCGGGCATCCACCTTGGGCTACAAAATTGGGAATCACCCGGTTGAAGCTTAGGCTATCCCAATACCCGGCTTCTGCCAATTGAATAAAACTTTGTTGATGCTTGGGAGTCCTGTCGTCCAGTTGGAGGTAGATTTCCCCCAAGGAAGTACTAATTTTTCCAACCGGAATTTTATCCAAATTGGGTGTCCCAATCATCAGAATAACGGAAAACAAGGTGAAAATAAATTGGAGCATGGTTTTGTGAGATACTTGATTTCTAAGATAAAGGAAATGCCCCGGATAGGCTTTCCGGGAAAATCGATTTTTGAATTTACATGATTTCTCCTCTTATCAAATCTCCCTTAAAATCCTTCATGAATTAAAAATTATGCTCTTTCTTTACCCGTGACTCATACAAGCAACTTTCCCGAATCGTGAATAAAATCAACAAATCTGAACTTAACCGAGTACTGGCCCTAAGCAATTTGGGGATAGATTATTTTGAGCCCAATAAAGGATTGGATAATCTGGTGGAAATTGCCGCCAAGGTTTCTGGTATGAATGTGTCTATGATCAACCTGATTGACTCCTATACCCAATGGACGGTAGCCTCAGTAGGGATTGACCGGGGACAAATGGCTAAGGAAGATTCGGTTTGCCAATACACCATGGATGTGGACTTAGGTGATAACTTTGAAATCAAAGATTTGAGCCGAGACAACCGATTCAAGGATAAAAATTATGTGTCCGGAAGTCTCCAGCTTAAATATTACTGGGGAATCCCTCTCAAAACCAATGAAGGGTTTTCGATAGGAGCACTCTGCGTTTTAGATAAAGAAACCAAGGAGCTTTCTCCCAACCAAGAAGAATTACTTCGAAAAATTGCAAGTCAGATTGTAGACCGGCTTAGAATCAACCGTTTGATTTTGGAATTGAATCAAAAGCTTGTCGGAAGCAAAAAAACGAACCATAAGTTGGCGCATGATATCAGAGGGCCTTTAATTGGTATAGTTGGACTTGGAGAGCTGATTCAATCTGGTGAAAACTCTCCAGAAGAAGACCAGGAATATTTAGGTCTGATGGTTAAGGGTGGTCAAGAGCTCCTTGATCTTGTCGGTAGTCTTCTAAAGTCTACCTTGGCTGTGGACAAAGGTATTTCGGAATCTTCTGAAATGACGAGTTTGGTAAGTCTGAAGGAAAGATTGATCCAGCTTTTTCAGCCTCAGGCTCTAGTTAAGGAGATTTCTATATAGGTGTCTGTGGATGTGGAGACCCAATTATCATTCCCGAAAATCCATGCATTGCAGGTTTTGGGAAATCTGATTTCAAATGCGATAAAGTTTACACCCAAGGATGGAAAAGTAACAGTGGATATGGACTTGCAGAAAGAAGAGGAGGAATTGGTCCTTCAAGCTGTAGTCACAGATACCGGACTGGGTATGTCTCCTGATAAGATTCTCGTAATAGAACAAATGCGAACAAAAAGCGAATTGGGTTCGCAGGGAGAGGAAGGGTTTGGTTTAGGTCTGATGCTAGTCCAGTCTTTGTTAGAGCAGCAGGAAGGAAAAATGTCCATTACCAGCAAACCAGGAATTGGTACCTCAATCAAAGTTTACTTTAAGGTGTTATAAGTGATTTGTTTTTAATCGAATTCTCCACAGGGTGTGCGTACATGGACAAAAAACTTTTAACCATAAACTCGTTTTCCAGCTTTACTTTTTCCTTTAATCTCTTTTCGAAGTCTTCTTTCTCTTTTGGAGTATACTCGTTTTGATAGATGTCGGTCTGATTCAAAAGATCATGAGCGATGTAGTTGCTGGGCCAGAGTTTATACCCTTTCCAGATCTTTTCATCGATCAATCCTGCCAGATGCATCAGTTTGTCATTTTGAGAAATGCCCATGGCTGCAATCTCCTTGATTTCTTCATTGAGTTCTCCATTGACCGATATGTGAATTCTTTTTTTTGTTCCGATCAATCCTCTCAGCAGATTGACAAAGTCCTCATTTTCACTTTTAATGTACTTTTCCTGCCTTGATTTAGCCAAGAGCTCGGGCATTTTCAGGACATCTGTAGGATCATATTCGTAAGAGATAGAAACGGGTACCAAACGAATTTTTTGGAAATAGGAAAAAGAGTCGGAGCTTTCCTCAGCCAAGGTTAGCATTTTGAGTACACTTTTCTGGGTAATATCGTTGCCGTCTTTGGTTCTACCTTCCCTTTGGGCTGTCCAAACTGACCTATTTTCAGTCAATAGAGATTTCTTGATGAACTCAGAGACCAAGACTGAACTTTCAAAAAGAGCTTTTCCGCTCAAGCCACGTTGGATTGCGAAATTCCGATTTAAGCGTGAGAGGGTATGTAAGAAAGGTTTTTTGATCAGATTGTCTCCGATAGCCGAAGTGGTCATGACCAGTCCGTTTTCATATAGACATGCGTTGAGCAGGGAGGTGTCTAAAATGATGTCTCGGTGATTGGAAATAAACAAATAAGAGGTATTGGGGCTGAGATTTTCAAAACCTGAGGTACTTAGTCCATCTGAACTTTTTTCCAGGACCTTCATCAAGGCTGGGTAAATGAACTTGATCTGGAAGTCCCTCAGCGAATAGGTCTGAAGCATCATGCTTTTCCAATAGGAGGTAGGCTGATCTGGAAAAGCAAAATTCATGATAGCCTCCAGCATGGGATCATCGATGATCTCTCGGATGGCTTTATTGACTTCTGCATCGTAAAAAGGCCTTATTGGATCGAACTTTGACATAGGTGGGGTGAAAATCGATCTGCAAAAAGCAGAATTTTGGGCAATTCTCGAAATGTATTTAGTTAAAAGGTAAGCCTAAAGAGAAGGGCTTCATGATTGTATTTATTGAATATCTTGAGGATTTTTTGAAAAGATTTGAGATTTTGATTCCAAACCTGACCTAAATCAGGAATCAAACTTGGGTGGTTTTGTATCTTCTCGCACGAAACGTAGGAAATATGAGAAATCTCCAGGCAGTAGCCTATGTCCTGATCATCGTTGTATTCGGAGCTTTATTGTTGAAAGAGGGTTCATTTATTCTCGTTCCTTTGGTTTGGGGTGTTTTTTTTGCTTTTTCACTCAATCCCTTGGCAGTATGGTTTGAGAAAAAGTCCATTCCCAGAGGGATGGCAATTCTTTTGGCGATTTTGCTGATCAGCGCTGTGGTGCTGGGTGTTTTTTACCTTTTGCTCAATCAAATGATCGGACTAATTCGTGAAATCCCCGAGATAGGGGAGAATCTTCAGCTAAAAATAGAGCGATACTCGGATGAAATTTCATTGATTCTGGGAGAGGGATTTAATGATCCTGACCATAAATCCGAGTTTTGGTCGATCCTTAAGCCTGAAAACTTCAATCAAACGCTGTTTACAACCGGTAAGTCGTTGACACTTGCAGGTATTATTCCTCTCTATATTTTCCTGCTATTGTACTACAAGGATTTTTTTGCTGAGTTTTTGGTGAGGATTTCCAAGGATAGAAAAGAGGAAGTGATGGCATGGATACGGGATTCCGGTATAGTCATCCAATCCTATCTTATCGGGATGATCCGGGTTACATTTATTGTGGCATTTCTTTCCGGAATATTCTTCTATTTGATCGGTGTCCAATACTTTTTACTGTTCGCTGCATTCATTGCAATCATGAATCTTATTCCCTATGTGGGAGTGGTGGTTTCTTCCTTTTTTGCGATTCTGTATGTGTTTTTAAACAGTGATACGCTTTTTTATCCCCTGATTACCTTTTTTGTGCTTTGGGGAATTCAGCTATTTGAAAACAATATAATCACCCCTCTGGTGGTCGGGGCAAAGGTTCAAGTAAATGCACTGGCGGTGATTTTGGCTATTCTTTTAGGTGGGTGGCTTTGGGGAGTATCCGGAATGGTTTTGTTTATTCCCTTGGTAGGGGTTTTGAAAATTACCTTAAGCCGAAGTGAGAATCTTCGACCGTTTGCCTATCTACTTGGGGATGAGATTCCAGTCACAGAAGAAAGCGAGAACTTTGTGAAAATTCTTTCAAGGAAGCTCAGACGTCAAAAGTGAAATTAAAATTGGACGTAAAATCAAGTAACTGATAAAAATCGGATTTGGGCATAAAAAAACCTCCCAGAGTTCCTGAGAGGTGTTACGTGCGCATGAGAAGATTCGAACTTCCACACCCGAAGGCGCTGCCGCCTGAAGACAGTGCGTCTACCAATTTCGCCACATGCGCAAGTGTAAATAAAACTAAGTCGGGGTGGCAGGATTCGAACCTACGACCTCCACATCCCAAATGTGGCGCGATACCGGGCTACGCTACACCCCGAACTTTAATAAATCTTTTGGATTAAGGCCATATGCCTCAGGCGGTAATTTTTTCGGAATCGTTTTGGAATCCAAATTCATTGCAGAGAGTGGGGGATTCGAACCCCCGGTACGGTTTGACCCGTACGACAGTTTAGCAAACTGCTGGTTTAAGCCACTCACCCAACTCTCTTTCCCATTGGCCTTTCGCCAAAGTGATGCAAATATAAGCCAATTGAGAAGATTTAAACAAGAGCTCTAAAAAATTGGAGATATCTTTACCCATGGCAAGTTTAAAGCCTTGAAAATCAAGAGAAATTTTTTTGAAAAAATTAAAATACCCAGTAGTGGGTATTTTTTTATCCGCTATCTGTTCTACTTTTATTGCATAAACCAGTTTTATTATGATTATTCAAACTTTGAGTGCCAAATTTTTAATTGAATCTTCATCAGATTGTGATGGATGTCTTATGGTTTACTCTGACAATGCCGAGCAGCTTCAACGTCTCTTCGGCTCATCCGTGCACCATTCTCTGACTTTCAGTGATATGCCCTTTTTGACTAAAACCTGCAAGCAGGATTTTGCCCACACTTTGATCCTCTTGGTTAAGGAAGTAGACTATTCCAATTTTCCTCTGACACCAGATAATCTTCAGGCAGTCACACACCTCTCGTAAATTTTCGATTTTCTCAAAAAATTATTTTTCCGCGTTTTTATCCCTTGTTTTTGATCAAAAACATTTTTCATCTACAAAACGACTTTTTTTCGATTGTAAAATATAATTTTGATTTGAGGCAAAAAATGATATAATATTTTTAGAATAATTGCTTTTTATTATTAAAATTTTTTTAGCCATATTTCGTCCGTCACCCTGATTTATTGCCTTGATTTGTACTGAGAACATAGAAAATCTCATTCCTGAATCCCTTATGAATTCCGGACATTTCTTTTTCGTCATTATGGACGTAGAGGGAAAAGTCTTGAAATCGAATGGGCTTTATGAAAAAATAGCTCCAAATTCTACAAATAAGGAGTTTTGGAATTTTTTGTCCTTAGACACAGCCGAAGAATTTTGCTATTCTCTGGAGCTAATGCTAGGGGCTCCAAAAATCCGACGTCACCTAATGCTTGAACATCCCCATGGAAATCAAAACTCCTTTTCCCAAATCTGGTGGGAATTTTCAGTTGTGACGACTCCGGAAGGTGATATTTCATCAGTTATTGGGATTGGAGTTGGTCTTCAGCTTTTGGAAGATGAAATGCCTTGGGACAATTTGGTGGATGTTTTGGGATTCGGGAAAGTAGTTTTGGATAGTAGGCTTAGAATTACATCTTGGGATGCTAGAGTAGAAACTTGGTTTTGCAAGGCTGGAATGAACTGGAGGAATAAAGATATTTTGCAAACTATGGAATTTGGAGATGATCCAAATTTGTTCTGTAGCCTTCAAAAATTGCTTGAAGGAGAAAACCCAGTCTTCTTTACCTTTATTGGGAACCAGAAAGAATTTGCAGGATTACTATCCAAATCAGGTTCGGAGTTTCACTTTTTCATGGGACCAAAAGAAAAGAAACCTGTTGAGGGTTTTTCTAAACGTGTCTTTTCAGAAAAGGAAATTAATTTGATTCCAGGAGCAGTCTTTATTTTAGATAAGGATTCCTCATTGATCCAACAAAATCGCTCTGCTTCGGAATTGTCTGAGCTCCTTTTTGGCAATTCTTGGATTGAAGAAGGAGATTTTGGATGGCTGGGCAGTTCAAGTGATGGATTAAAGCTCAAGCGTGCGATCAAAGAATCTTTAGCGGGAAAACCTTCTTTATTTGAAATAAGGAGATTTTCATCCAAGAACGAAGCGTTGTTTTGGGATGTGACGGTCAACCCGGTTTTTGAAACTGATGGGGAGATTCAAGGGGTATTTATTCACATTTGGAATAATTCCACCTTCCAAAATCAGGTTTTGAGACTTAATCAGGAAAATGAAAAATTAAGAAAACTTGCTTTGCAGCCCTCTCACATACTTCGAGGGCCTCTATCGAGCATGCTTGGAATATTGGATTTAATTGATTTTCAGTCCCTCAATGAGGAGAATAAGAAATTGATTAGCTATTTAAAGCCATTGGCTGAGGATTTGGACCAAAAAATCAGGGAGCACGCAAAAAAGACCAGTAATCTTTAAATTTTGGTGGGCTTAATTTTTTAAAATCTTAATTCCTAAAGCTTCGATTCCTTTCACGTCTTCTTTTCTCATGTATTGGACAAGTTTCACCCGAACAGTTTCTTCGGGAAACGAAAGTGGAAGCGTGTCATATTTAGTGTAGGTATTCCCAAAGCCTCTCCCCAAAGGTTTGCCGCTTTTGCTGTCAAAAAGAGGGATATTGATCAGTTTGTTTGTTAGAATGCTCATGGAGGAGTCCTCCATGAGAAGACGAACATAAAGATTAGAGAATGGATAGGAATCAGAATATCTGACTGCAATCAAATCAGTTCTTTTCTCGGTACCTAGTGAGCCAATCTCATAGGAAAGCGTATCGGTGACTTGCCAAGAACTTCCTTCAATAGATTGAAATTCTTCATATAGGCGATCTCCTCCACAAGAGGAAAGCAGAATAGTCAAGGAAATCAAACCTGACCACAAATACTTATTCATTACTACCTTTATTTGGATTTTGGTTTCTCCTTGGGGGAAATTTCCTTTTTTTCTGCTCCTGAGGATTCTCCCCTTGAGCGGAAGGAGTGTTTTTTGGTTCTGCCCCCTGCTGGTTGAAGTTATTAGGCTTTTGATTGGGATTGGGCCTGCTTCTGGGCTTCTTTTTCCTACGGTTTTCCCTGTTAGGCTGTGGATTTGAAGATGGGTTTTTCTCCTGAAAATCTGCCCTAGGGCGTCTTGAAATATCAGAAGGATTCGATTCTTCATTAGGACGATTGGATTTGGATCCTTGTCCCTGTTGAGAAACGGGTTTTTGTTCTGCTTCTGAAGGTCGGGTGTCCTTGCTCCGTTTCTTTTTCTTCTTTTTCTTTTTTGCGAATTTTTTGTCCAACAATTCCAATTCCCGAGTAGACTGGGCAGCAAGGTCTTCCAATTCATCTGCCTTGTCTACTTGCAGGTTGAATACCTTCAACCCCTTTTCGTTGATTGCCTGAATCTCCTTAACCCGTTCACAGGTGATGCTGTGCCAATCGTTGTCATTATTGTAGCTAAACCACATCAATTTTCTGAAGATGTCTGTTTTTTGGAGTTTGGCAGGGCCCTGTTCAGTCTGTAGAGGACGATCAATGGATGGAATATCTTTGATCGCATCCATGTAGGTGTCCAGCTCATAGTTGAGGCAGCATTTCAATCTTCCGCATTGTCCGCTTAGCTTGCTTGGGTTTAAGGACAGGTTTTGATATCGGGCAGCGGAAGTAGTGACATTTTTGAAATCGACCAGCCAGGTGGAACAGCAAAGTTCCCGTCCGCAGACACCGATTCCTCCAAGTCTCCCGGCCTCTTGTCTGAGACTGATTTGTCTCATTTCTACACGGATCTTAAACTCTCCGGCCAATACTTTGATCAATTCTCTGAAATCCACCCGGTCTTCTGCGGAATAGTAAAAAGTAGCCTTTGAATTGTCGGCTTGGTACTCCACATCAGACATTTTCATTTGCAAACCAAGCTCATCTACGATTTGCTTGCATCGATAGAGTGTGGGAATTTCCCGGTTTTTGGCTTCTTCCCATTTTTCGATGTCTTTTTCATTGGCCAACCGGTAAATCCTTGTGATGTTGTCATCATTTCGAATTTTCCTTTTTTGCATCTGTAGGCGGACCAATTCTCCCTGAAGGGATACATAGCCAATATGATGACCGCTTGGCACATCCACTACAACCGGGTCACCGGTATTGAGAGAGAGGTAATCTACGTTTCGGAAGTATTCCTTTCTTCCTCCTTTGAATTTCACCTCAACAATATCAAAATTATCGACCTGGGGTATTCCCAGATGGGAAAGCCAGTCGAAAGAATTCATTTTATTACAATCGCTTGTGCCGCAGGTGCCATTGTTTTGGCATCCTCCAGTCCCTCCTGATGAGGTAGAGCAAGTACTGCATCCAGACATAATTTATATTCAGGGCTTTTGCCTCGTTTAGTTTTGGGTTTATTTTATCAATTTCAAAATATCCTGACCGATGTCTTTTCTGAAGTAGACTTGGTTCCAGGAAATGGATTGGGTGGTGGAGTAGGCATTATTTAAAGCCTCTTCCAAGGTATTGCCTTTTCCCGTCACAGCAAGGACACGGCCACCTTGATTGGTAAGCTTTCCTTCCGAATTCCTTGCTGTACCTGCATGGAAAATAATCCCTTTTGTCTCTCCCTCTGGAATAGAAATGGGGAATCCTTTTGAATATGAACCGGGGTAACCTCCGGAGACCATGACCACTGTGGTGGAATAATCCGGAGAAATTTCCAATTGGTATTGATCAAGATTTCCTTGGCCCATTGCATGGAGCATTTCAAGGAAATCGCTCTCGATTCTGGGAAGAACAGCTTCGGTTTCGGGGTCTCCCATTCTCACGTTGTATTCAATCACATAAGGATCTCCGTTTTTATTCATCAAACCGATGAAAAGAAAGCCTTTGTAATCGATATTTTCCTTGGCTAATCCGTCGATGGTCGGTTTTACGATGCGCTCTTCTACTTTTTTCATGAAGGCTTCGTCCGCAAAAATCACAGGACTCACTGCACCCATTCCTCCGGTATTCAATCCAGTATCCCCCTCACCGATTCTTTTGTAATCCTTGGCTTCCGGCAGAATTTTATAGCTTTTGCCATCGGTGGCAACAAATACGGATAGTTCTATTCCTGTCAGAAATTCTTCAACGACCACTTTGGAAGAGGCCTCACCAAACTTCGCCTCCAAAAGCATTTCCTTCAGGGAAGATTTGGCTTCTTCCAGAGTCTGACAGATCAACACCCCTTTTCCAGCTGCCAATCCATCGGCTTTGAGTACAATAGGAAGAGATTGATTTTCCAGATAGGCAAGACCGCTTTCGATTTGGTCTGGGGTGAAAGTTTCATAGGCGGCCGTGGGGACACCGTTTCTGAGCATGAATCGCTTGGAGAAGTCTTTACTGCCCTCCAATGTCGCTCCCAAGCTGCAGGGACCGACCACTGGAAGCTTAGACGTATCGGGCTGTGATCGAAGATAGTCCACCAATCCTTTGACCAAAGGCTCTTCCGGGCCTACGACAACAAGGTCTATCTTTTCATTTAATATGAATTGGTGCAAGGCTGGGAAGTCTGTGGCAGAAATAGCTACATTTTCAGCAATCTCTGCTGTACCTGCATTGCCTGGTGCCACAAAAAGTCTGGAGCATTGGGGACTTTGTGCCATTTTCCAAGCGAAGGCATGCTCTCGTCCTCCGCTACCCAATAAGAGTATATTCATTTAATCGTTTCGGTTATTTAATTTGCATGCTGGGAAATAAACTTGATCCGATAGACTCTCAACTCGTCTTCAGCGAAGTCTTCGTCACTCAGTTCTTCCAGTGCCGTTTTGATGTGATCGGTTTCTGCATTCATAAAGTAGTCATGGAGAATCTCCTCTCGCTCCTCATCCATGATGTGGTGAATGTAGTAATCGATGTTGAGTTTGGTACCGCTGTAGATAATCTGCTCCACTTCTTGGAGTAGTTCATCCATGGAAATATTGAGATTTTCGGCAATCTCATCCAGGTCGATTTTGCGGTCAATCTGCTGGATAATGGAGATTTTTACTTTGGATCTATTGCCGGATGTTTTTACTACGACATCAGATGCGGTTTCGATCTCGTTTTCCTCTACATAGTTTGCAATTACTTTGAGGAAAGATGCTCCAAATTTTGCCACTTTTCCCATGCCCACTCCATTGATCTGGGCGAGTTCCTCACGTGTGGTGGGGTAGACAGTTGCCATTTCTTCCAAAGAGGGGTCCTGAAAGATGACGTATGGAGGAAGCCCTTTTGCCCGGGCTACTTTTTTTCGCTCTGCTTTGAGCAATTCGAAAAGCTTTTCATCGTACGCCGGACCCGTAGATACGGTGACTTCCTGAGTTTCTTCCTCAGTTAGCTTTTCAAAATCATGATCCTTGTAGAGGTCCACCGAAAACGGAGAATCCATGTATTCCTGACCCTTTTGGGTTAATTTGAGGACACCATAGTTTTCAATATCTTTTTCCAAGAAAGCCAAAATCATGGCCTGTCTGATAATGGATATCCAATGTTTTTCCTCTTCTTCCTTGCCCTGACCAAAAACAGGCAGGAGGTCATGCTTATAGCTGGACACATATTCGTCCATTTCTCCACGAATGACTTTAACCAAATGGGTAAGGTTAAATCGCTCCTTGGTCTGCTGCACTGCTTGAAGGGCTTTAAGCAAAAACTCCATTCCCTCGAAGGTTTCTCTTTCTCTTTTGCAGTTGTCACAGAATCCGCAATCTTCCTCCATCATTTCCCCGAAATAATTGAGAATAAATTTTCTTCTGCAGACGCCTGTCTCTGCATAAGCAGCCATCTCCTGAAGGAGCAATTTGGCGTTTTCCCGTTCGGTTACTGCTTTGTCTTTATTGAATTTGTCCAGCTTGATGATGTCCTCAAAGCGGTAAAACATCAGACAGTGTCCTTCAAGCCCGTCACGACCTGCTCTTCCAGTCTCCTGATAATAGCCTTCGAGAGATTTTGGAACATCGTAGTGGATCACGTATCGGACGTCAGGCTTATCAATCCCCATCCCAAAAGCGATGGTGGCTACGATGACATCGAGTTCTTCGTTTAGGAAATCATCCTGAGTTTTGATCCGGACAGCTGAGTCAAGCCCCGCATGGTAAGGTGCAGCATTGACTTGGTTGACTTTCAGTAGCTCAGCAATTTCCTCTACTTTTTTTCTACTGAGGCAATAAATGATTCCGGATTTCCCCTTGTGCTGCTTGATGAATTTGATCAGCGCCTTTTTGCTTTCATTCTTCACTTTGGGGCGAACCTCATAGAAGAGATTGGTCCGATTGAAGGAAGACTTGAATACATCCGCCTCTTCCATCTGAAGATTCCTCTGAATATCCTGCTGTACCTTTGGAGTGGCTGTGGCAGTGAGTGCGATAATCGGAAGATTGGGAGCAATCTGCGCTACGATCGATTTGATCTTTCGGTATTCCGGTCTGAAATCATGGCCCCATTCAGAAATACAATGAGCCTCATCAATGGCTACAAAGCTCAGCTTTGCTGACTTCAGAAAGGCAATATTTTCTTCTTTGGTCAGGGATTCTGGAGCCACATAGAGCAGCTTGGTTTTCCCTTTCAATACCTCGTTTTTGACTTTAGTCGCCTCAGCTTTGGTCAGCGTGGAGTTGAGAAAGTGGGCATTTACCCCTACTGCATTCAATTGATCCACCTGATTTTTCATCAAGGCAATCAAAGGAGAAATCACGATGGCCGTACCCTCATTGACCACTGCAGGAAGCTGGTAGCAAAGGGACTTTCCTGCCCCGGTAGGCATTATGACAAAGGTGTTTCTCCGATTCAGGAGATTGTCCACAATGGGCTCTTGATTCCCACGAAACTGACTGAATCCGAAGATTTTCTTAAGGTCTGCTTTGACTTTTTCCTCCACTTGAAGAAAGGGCTAGTAAGGTTATAATCCCAGTAAACAGGATTGATTGATTAGTTTTTTACCTTTGTACAAAATTAATGATAAACGCAGGTAAAATTGAATTTAGCTAAAAATATTAGAAATACTGCCTCCCGGGTTTTGCAAAATGAGGCAAATGCGATTTTGGGTGTAGTAGATTTTTTGAATGGTGATTTTGAAGCATGCGTGGAGCGGATTTTAGCCACAAAAGGACGCGTAGTGGTGACCGGTGTAGGTAAAAGTGCCATCATTGCCAATAAAATTGTGGCTACGCTAAACTCAACCGGCACACCTGCCCTTTTTATGCATGCTGCCGATGCCATCCATGGTGATTTGGGGATGGTGCAGCAGGATGACGTGGTCATTTGTATCTCCAAATCCGGAAATACACCAGAAATAAAAGTACTTGTTCCCTTACTCAAGAAATTGGGTTCTGTTCTGGTTGCTTTGGTCTCCAATATAGATTCTTATCTGGCAGATCAGGCGGATTTTGTACTTAATGCCACCATAGGAGAGGAGGCTTGTCCGCACAACCTGGCTCCGACTACGAGTACTACTGTTCATTTAGCCTTAGGCGATGCCTTGGCTGTATGCTTATTGGAAGCCAGAGGGTTTACCTCAGATGATTTTGCCAAATATCATCCCGGAGGATCTTTGGGCAAGCAGCTTTACCTCAAAGTGAGCGATCTTTTGTCCAAAGCCCAAATACCCGTTGTATCTGAAGATGCCGGACTTGCCAAAGTGATTGTCGAAATATCCGGTAAACGTTTAGGCGCCACTGCCGTATTGGATATTGCGGGAAATCTCAAAGGCATAATCACTGACGGAGATTTGAGGAGAATGCTTCAGAAAAGTCTGGACATTGCCAATCTTAAAGCCCGGGATATCATGACCGTCAACCCAAAAACCATTGATGCGGATGAGTTTGCCATTCGAGCGCTTAATTTGATGCGTAATCACAATATCACGCAATTGGTTGCTTTGGATCAGGGTAAAATCGCAGGATTTATCCATATTCATGATCTTATGAAAGAAGGAATTGTTTAATCCAAGCATGAAGCAAAAGCCCTATATCGTAATCATGGCCGGGGGAATCGGGACCCGATTTTGGCCTTACAGTAGAAAAAGCAAACCCAAGCAGTTTTTGGATATCCTCGGCACGGGTAGGACGCTTTTGCAAATGACCTATGATCGCTTCCGCGAAGTAGCGGATCCAGAGCGATTTCTGATTGTGACACACAAAAACTACTTCAATTTAGTCCTTGACCAACTTCCTGAATTGAAATCGGATCAAATCCTGTGTGAACCTCTTCAGAAAAACACGGCGAATTGCATCGCCTATTCTGCCTATAAAATCCATGCCTTGGATCCTGAGGCTACTTTGATTGTGACTCCTGCAGATCACTTGATTCTTCGAGAAAACAGATTTCTGGAATCCATCAAAAAAGCCCTTGATGCCGCACAGGAAGAGGGGCATTTAATTACGATCGGCATAAAGCCCAATCGGCCTGAAACGGGGTATGGCTACATTCAATACCATGAGGATATTCAGCAAGGCCCAGCTCAGAAGGTGAAAACTTTCACCGAGAAGCCTAATTCCAAGCTTGCCAAAGCCTTTTTTGAAAGTGGGGATTTTGTCTGGAACTCAGGGATGTTTGTCTGGAAGGTGAAAAGTCTCATTGATGCCTTCAAAGTTCATATGCCTGATGTGGCTGAGGTTTTTGAAGAAGGGATGGATCACTTTGGTAAAGCTTCGGAAGAGGAATTTTTGAATCGTGCATACACTCTGGTAAAAAACATCTCTATTGACTATGGAATCCTCGAAAAATCAAATCAGGTCTATGTGGTCTTGGGGGATTTTGGCTGGTCTGATTTGGGCTCCTGGAGAAGTCTCCATGAGATCCGGGAGAAAGATGAACACGACAATGTCGTGGAAGCCAATGGAATGCTCTTTGACACCCATCATTCCTATATCAAATCCGATTCGGAAAAATTGGTGGTTGTCCAAGGCTTGGAAAACTACCTCATCAATGATACGGAGAACGTGCTTTTGATCTGCAAACTTGATTCTGAGAAAAAGTTCAGGGAGTTTGTCAGTAATGCCCGCAAAAGGGGAGAGGATTTCGTCTGATTATTTTGGGCTATAAGTAGATTACTGACCTAATACTGAGGTTCCAATATCAAGTTATCTTCCAGGATTGATTCTAGTTTCAAGACGGTGCCCCGCTTATTAGGTGAGCTGAAAATTTGTAAATCTCCTTTTAGAATTTTCGCTCTGGAATTCATGTTTCTCCACCCGTTGCCTTTTCCTTTTTTGAGTTGATTCAGGTCAAATCCTGATCCGTTATCCCTGATTTGGAACAGTAGCCTGTCCCAGTCTTTTTCCAACACCACCTCGATTTGGTCTGCATCAGAATATTTGATGATATTATTGATCCACTCCTGAGCCAATCGGTAGAGAGAAACCTCTTGAATATCGCCCAATCTTTCGCTTAAGCCGGCTGTTTTGACTTGAATGCTGACTTTTCCTGTATCATTGATTTTCTGGGCAAATTCACGGATTCCTGCTTCTATCCCAAATCGAATCAGGGTGTCCGGCATTAGATTGAAACATATCGCCTTCAACTCATCATACATTCCCTCTAAGATTTGAGTCGAGGACTGGAAAATATTGTTTTCGTCCAATATTCTCGCTTCCAACGACTTGATATTGAGCAGGAGCACGGTGATCATCTGTCCGAGCCCATCGTGAAGATCCTGCGCAAAGCGCTTCCTTTCCTGCTCCTGAGACTGAACTGTGGCCTTCAATTCGGCTTCTTGCAGCTGAATTTCAGCTTCTTTCTTTAAGATCTCCTGCTGCTTTGTCGCTCTGTTGCGGATCAAAATGCCTAAGTAAACGAGCAGCAATACAAAAATTACCAAGGCAAAGATGATCAGGTAATTTCGCTGATTGATCACCTCTTGCTGGGCAAGTTGGGCGTTTTGCAAGGCGATTTGCTGTTCCTTTTTTTCGGTTTCGTATTGGATCAATGTTTCTGCAATAGCTTTTTCTTTTTCCTCCTGAAATAGGCTGTCCCGATACTGATTGGCTAGAACCAACTGATCGTATGCTAGGGCCTTTTTGTCCCAGCTTTCATACAAATCGGCTAAATTTTTCCTGATATCATAGAGCTCATAGGTATTTCCTGTTTCGGAAGAGAGATCCAAAGCCTGCAAGAGGTTTTTTTCTGATTCTCTGAAATTGCCAACCGATTGCCAAAAAGATGCCAAATTCAAGTGACTGTCACTTTGAATGGTGGAGTTATTCAGTTTTTCGGAGAGCCTTACTGCCTGAGTGAGGGCGGTTTTGGCATCTTCGTTTTTCTCCATCCGCTTATACAGATTTCCCAAATTGGTGATCAGTTGCCACTGTACAGTCAGGTTGGGATTGGAATTGGGGAGTAATTCCAGCCCTTGCTTATAGTGGATCAGGGCGGAGTCATACTTCAGGGCATTTTTGTAAACGATCCCGAGATTATTGAAAACCCTTGCCATGCCCAAGGAATCCTGAAGTTCTTTTCGGGTTGCAAGGGTGTTTTTGTAATAGCTGATTGCACGGTCAGAGTCACCGATTTCGTCCAATACGGTTCCGATCGAAAGCTGAATTCTGGACAGGAGGATTAGGTTGTCTTCATTTTTTTCCTTTGAGACTTCAGCTTCCTGAATTCTCAAGGCTTCGAAAAGATATTCAAGGCATACATCGAATTCCCCCAAGCGTTGGTAAGATTGCCCCAGTCGATTTAGAGAGTTAACCTGGTCGGGTATGGAAATGTCTTCCATATTTAATACTTCCTGGAAATAATAAATGGAACTATCATACTGTCCCAAAATAAAATGGCTGCTTCCGATAAGATTGAGCTTATCATATGAATCTTCCCGAATGGAGCTGGCTACCTGGATTACGCTATCATATTTTCGCTGTTGATAGAGTTCTTTCGCTTTTTCTAGGGGTTGTTGGAGAAAAGTGAAAACAATCCAAAATAGGGTAGTCAACATGGTTTAGAGCAGTTATTATCCCCGAAAAATAGCCAAAATTGAAAGCAGAACAAGTTTTACTTGAAATAATACCAGAAGAATAAACCCAGCTGAAAAACAAAAAATATAGACAAATCCTCTCTTTTGATAGGTCTACGTAAAAAGACAGGATTGATTCAGGATTAGGAAGTTGGAAAAATTAGGATTTGCTTTCCAAATGGCTTTGAGCCAATTACTTTTTTCTCTGCCGGATGACTTCATAGATCGCCACTCCAGCCGAAACAGAGACATTGAGGCTTTCTATTTTTCCCGCCATAGGAATCTTTACTTTTTGGTCCACAATTCCCATGATTTCTTGGGAGATACCATCTTCCTCGGATCCCAAGACTAGGGCAACAGGGGAGGACAAGTCGGCTTCATACATGATTTGATCAGTTTTCTCTGTGACCGCGACCAAGGCCAATCCCATTTTCTGAAGATCCCGACAAGCATAAAACAGGTTTTTTACTCTGGCGACTGGCAGGAAATTCAGTGCTCCCGCAGATGTCTTCACTGCATCGGAGTTGATCTGGGCACTTCCTCTCTCTGGAATCACAATCGCATCTACTCCGGCACACTCGGCTGTTCTAGCAATGGCTCCGAAGTTTCTCACGTCAGTGATATGATCCAAAACCAGAATGAAAGGTGCTTTACCTTCAGCATAGCATGAGTCGATGACATGATCCAAGGAAGCATATTCGATGGCAGACATCTGGGCTATGACCCCCTGATGATTTTTGCGGGTGATACGGTTCAGCTTGGCTTCAGGCACACGGACCACAGGAATGCCTGCGCTTTTACAGAGCTGAAGCAATTCCTTGATCAGATCGTTGTTGAGTTCTTTTTGGACAAGCGCCTTATCGATTTCCTTACCTGCATGGATGGCCTCCATGACGGCTCGGGTTCCAAAAATAAAATCCTTGTCGTGGGCTCCTTTGTCTATCAGAAAGCCATCCTTCCGCTTCTCCATTGGGAAATGTTTTTGAACCAAATCGGCTGGTAAGCTCTGGATCGGTTCAAGGTGTAGAAATGTGGGGTCAAAAGAGTTTTTGACCGGACAAAAGTAAACTTAATTTTCGAGGAAGCATCCATGCCGGCGTATGTCCAAACCTCCCTATCTATGGAAAAGTTGACTTCTTGTGGTGGTCCCATGACGATATAAACCATTCCTCGGTCGGTTTTCCAGCCTTCCTTAAAATCGGTAAACAGAATATTTGCAAACTCGACCATTCGGAAGTAATTGCGAATCAGCTCCTTGGCTGTTTCCGGATTTCGGGTAAGCGTGATCCAATATTCATCCAATGCTTTTTTCTTATCTGATGCAAGGAGAAGGGTTTCATGTTCTTTTCGGGTGGAAATATAGGTGACCATCTGGATCATTTCGTCCCAGTCTTTGACTTTCGGGAAGGCATCGTGGGAGGATTTCATAAGAATGCCGGTAGGCGCCAGAGTATCTGTCTGGAAGAAGAAGTAGCCTTCTTCCCTGATTTCTCTCGGAGTGTTGGCAAAAAAATCACCCTGATTGATCACTTCCAGTTCTTTGGGTACATCCGCAGGACGGGTTTCCATGGGAGGAAAAGGTACATCAAATTTGATCGGATAGTAAAAGCTGTGAATGCTTGGGCGTCTCACTGATTTGAACAGAATGGATTCATTCACATTGATGTAATTCTGGTCGAAGGGGACTTCATTGGAAAAGTAAATTCCAAAGTCAGGAATTGACGATACAAATGGACTTTTCAGATCGGTATGGTACACATATTCATCTCCTTGCCGGGTGTCCAAAGCAGATAGCAGCACTACAGCTACCTGAGAGGAGGGGTTGATGGTTACTGTTTTTTCAAAGAACCAATGCCTATCCGTATCTGTCACCAAATCCCCGTCGGTAAGCAGGTTGATTTTTTCAGGAGTGATTTCTTCATCGTAGGAGTTCAAAAGGGAGTAGCTGAAGCTGAAAGCATTGAAATCCGGATTTTCCTCAATCTTTTCGATTACAAACTGAACCTTAAACGTGGTGTCGGAGACTTGGACTGGAAGGATCTTCAGGCCCAATCGGGAATAAAGAGAATACCTCAAGGACTGGTCAAGAGTCGATAGGGTTTTCTGTGCTGTAGCTATAAACGGTGAAAAAATAAATAGGATAAGGATGAATAAGAGGGGTTTTCGATTCATTGGGTACAAGTTCAGGTTTTAAAAATTAGCCTTACTTTTGCCAAAATACTAAATTTTCAAATGGCTACCTACACAACGGAAATAGCATCGGATAAGTTGATAAGCGATAACCCTATTCATCAACGCTTATTGAAAGCCTACCTTGCAGCCAAGCCATGGATCAGTGGGGACTTGCTGGAAATCGGCTGCGGAGAGGGCAGGGGCGTGGATGAATTACTTCCACTGGCCAAAAGCTATTTGGGTCTGGACAAAATCGGAGAAGTGATCACCATGCTGCAGGGCAAATATCCCGGGGTGGACTTCAGGCAGGCAGTGATTCCGCCTTTCAAAGGATTTAAGGACGAAAGCTATGATACTATTGTGAGTTTTCAGGTCATCGAGCACATTGAGGATGACCGGCTTTTTCTTGAAGAAATCTACCGGATGCTGAAACCGGGAGGAAAGGCGATTATTTCTACCCCAAACAATACCCATACGCTTTCGCGAAATCCCTGGCATGTGAGAGAGTATCTACCTCAGGAACTAATCGATTTATCTTCCGGAGTATTTGACCGGGTAGAGGCCAATGGGATAGGGGGAAATCAAAAAGTGTGGGATTATCATGAAGCCAATCGAAAATCCGTTCAAAAAATCATGCGCTTTGACGTATTGGATTTACAGCATCGACTCCCTGCATGGGTATTGAGAATGCCGTATGAGATTCTTAATCGTTTCAATAGAAATAGATTGCATCGGCAGCAAGGGGATTCTGTAGTGAGTATTTCCCACGAGGACTATCCACTTGTAGACAATCCGGAAAAAGGGTTGGACTTGTTTTATATCCTCTGGAAAAAAGAAGAATGATAAAAGCAAAAAGAGTCGGGAAAACCCCGACTCTTTTTTGTTTACCTTCTTTCCAAAATTCCCGGTTGTGAGCTTTCAGTGCCGATCAGGCTTTCCAGTCTCAGCTTGAGATTCTGAGCTTCTTCTTGGTAGCCTCTTTCCTCAAGCAATGGAATAAAGTATTTGACCATTTCGATGGAGATCATCATTTCCCGATCATAAGTCCTATCTTCTGTGGTGTAGAACTCGATCATGTCCAGAGATTTTTTGGATATTTTTTCCACGATATCCAAAGCCTTTTCGTCTTCACCCACTTCAAAGAAAAGGGGAACTGATTGTCCGCTACTCAGATCGTATGGAATGGCTTCGTTTGGCATGACCTCCAAATTGCGATTGAGAACCTCTGCGGCTTCCTCCATCTTGTCCTCATCAAGTAAAGCCATGGCAATGCTATTCGCTACACTTCTGTGATTGGAAGCGAATCGTCGGTATTCTTCATCAAGATAGGCATTGGGGTCGTTCATGCCTCGGAAAGCGAATTTTTCCATGAAATTCTCATAGGCGATGTCCGTGTTGACCAACTCCTCCCTAATGTACTCTGGCTTTCTTACAGGGAGAAGACGATATGCCATTCCTTCCATGACTACATGATCTGAAATATTCAGCGAGATAGTAGAAAGAGAGGTATTGTTGAAGTAAATCGGCCTTTCCCAGTTGTTGCTGACGATAAGATCGATCAGCATCATATTTCCCTTGGTGAGGTAGTTGCCTTTGACTTGAAGGTTGATTTGCGGAGCAAACAGTTCCTTGAACTGAGGCGGTACGATTTCGTCGTTCCATAAGAAACTGCTGTCCACTTCCATAATCAGATTTCTGGAAGGAACCATATTGACCACACTTTTGCCTCCAGTTTGCATTTTAAGGAGATCCGAACCTGAATTCAGCAACTTCAAATATTCTCGGGCTGAGATGGCATTTAGATTTTCCCGCTCCATGACATACAGGACATCATTGGTGCCTTTCTGATAGCGCTCAGGAGAAAGAGAGAATGGTAAGGGTGCTGACTCATCGGCTTTTTTGGTCATCTGCTCCACATACCAGTCCGTATCAAAATAGCTCAATACAATCACCCTAACATCGGTTCGGAATCCTTCTACTTCCTGCACATACCAAAGCGGGAAGGTGTCATTGTCTCCACCGGTGAAGAGGATGGCATTCGGTGCGCAGGAGGCAAGGAAATTTCTGGCTGAATCGACTGAGAAATAACGTCCTTTTCTGTTGTGATCATCCCAGTTTTGGGCACCCATCAGTCCTGCTACCGGTAGTGTGAGTAGTGTAGCAATGATTCCACCTATTCCCAGATTTTTGGTCATTTTGGCAAAAGTATGAGCCAGACCAAGCACGCCTAAGCCTGCCCAAATGGCGAAGGCATAGAAGCTACCAACGTAGATGTAATCCCGCTCTCGAGGCTCCACAGGTGGGGAATTCAGGTAAAGGACCAATACCACTCCCATCATCAGGAAGAGCATTAGGTTTACGTAGAAGAACCTCGGGTCTTTTTTGGCTTGAAAAAAGAGACCGATCAGTCCCAGGATCAGAGGCAGCATGAAATAGTTGTTGTGTCCTTTGTTTTCGGTAATATAATCTGGGTATTTGTCAGAGAAAGAATCTGAAAGACTGATCCAGGGAGCATCGGTGAAGTCGCTTTCTCGTCCGGAGAAATTCCACATGAAATACCTCCAATACATATGCCCTAGCTGATGGCTGAGCATGAAATAGATATTGTCTCCAAAAGTCGGTTCTTGTCCCTCTCTTAGTCCCAGCTTGGAGCGATAGATTCGCTTGTGGTTTTCCTGTGTGGAATAGATTCGGGGAAGGATGGTCGTCTTTTCTGGATCGTAGGTGTTTTTCAGTTCATAATCCACGATCTCATACTTGTCTTTTCCTTTCATGTAGATAGGAGCACCTTCTTCCTGAGCAATCAACTGAGCAGTAAAATATTGTCCATGAAGCAGGGGACGATACCCATACTGTTCACGCTTCAGATAAGAGACAAAGCTGATGATGTCTTTGGGAGCGTTTTCATTGATGATGGGATCCTGATTGGCCCGCACGATGATCAAGGTGTAGCTCCCGTATCCGATAAGAATAAAGACCAAGGAAAGTAAAATAGTATTCAGGGTGACTTTGGCCTTTTGGATCGAATATCGAATCCCAAAAATCAAAGCCCCCAAAAATAAAGCGATGAAAACTACGATTCCAGACCCAAAAGGCAATCCCAGACTGTTGACAAAGAAAATCTCCATCGATCCAGCCAAGGAGGGAAGGCCGGGAATGATCAGATTATTGATTATAATCAGCGCTACTCCTCCCAAAAACATGGCATAAAACGCTCCTTTGAGAGTCGGGCTGGGGTATTTTTTGAAATAATATATCAGCGCCAATGCCGGTAGCGTGACCAAATTGAGCAAGTGTACGCCTATAGAAAGACCGACTAGGTAGGCAATGAAAATCAACCAGCGGTTTTCTTCTTTTGGATCTTTGATCACATCCCACTTCAAAAAGGCCCAAATTACAATAGCCGTAAAAAAGGAAGACATGGCATATACCTCTGATTCCACCGCAGAAAACCAGAAAGAATCGGAAAAGGTGTAAATCAAAGAACCTACGATTCCTGCTCCCATCAAGGCGATGACCTGTCCTTTGGACTCCTGTCCGTCTTGGATTCCAAAGATTTTTCTGCCGAATAGGGTGATTGACCAAAACAGGAATAAAATAGTAAATCCTGAGAACAGGGCACTTCCAATATTCATCCAATAGGCTACTTGAAGTCCGTCTCCCATAGCCAAAAAGCCAAACATGCGATAAACCAAAAGCATGAAAGGAGCCCCTGGAGGATGAGGGACCTGAAGCTTATAGGAAACTGCGATAAACTCTCCCGGATCCCAGAAACTGGCGGTTTGTTCGACAGTGAGGATATAGACCAAAGTGGAAACAGCAAAAATGATCCACCCGGTTAGATTATTGGTCTGCTTGTAATTGAGCATTAAATCGGAAAATTAGACGGGCGAAAATATAAAATTTTACTCCAATTCAGGGGATTTTAGGACTTTTTAAGGGGTAGGGTGGCAGTTAGAATTTGGATGTGACAAAAATTACTGTCGGAGCGGGACTTTTGGATGTAGTTTTGTTTCATCATTTCAAACACTAGTAATTATGAGTACACAACCTAAGACATTTCAGGAACTGATCGATGGAGATACTCCGGTATTGGTAGATTTCTTTGCCGTATGGTGTGGTCCTTGCAAAATGATGCAACCCATTCTTGAAGATACAGCCCGACAGTTGGGAGATAAGGTGAAAATAGTCAAAGTAGACGTGGACAGGAATCCTCTTGCAGCGAGCAAGTTTCAGGTTAGAGGGGTGCCGACTTTGATCTTATTCCATAAGGGGAAAGTCGTTTGGAGACAATCTGGGGTAGTCCCTGCCCATCAGTTAGTCCAAATCCTCGAGACCAATTTGCTGGCAAATGCTTGATGTCCATGTGACAAAAGTCATTTTAGCCCTAGAATCAGAAAAATAACTTTACACTACCTTTTAGAAAAAACAAACACAGCAAGGCTATGAAAATAGAACAGATTTATACCGGATGTCTGGCACAAGGTGCCTACTACATCGAATCAGAAGGAGAAGCAGCAGTCATTGACCCTCTCAGAGAGGTGCAGCCTTACATCGAAAAGGCTGAGCGAAGAAACGCCAAGATCAAATACGTATTTGAGACTCACTTTCATGCTGATTTCGTGTCTGGGCACAAAGATTTGGCTGCCAAGACAGGAGCCAAGATTGTCTACGGACCTACCGGTATGAAAATGGGCTTTGATGCCATCGTAGCAGAAGACAATCAGGAATTTACTCTAGGCAAAGCCAAAATCAGAGTAATCCATACTCCAGGTCATACCATGGAGTCAGTTTGTTACCTTTTGATCAACGAGGAAGGAAAAGAAGAAGCCTTGTTTACCGGGGATACATTATTCATCGGAGACGTTGGGCGACCTGATTTGGCACAAAAAGTAATCAAAGACCTGACTCAGGAAAAGCTCGCCAGTCATCTTTATGATTCGCTGAGAAACAAGATTATGCCTCTTTCTGACGATTTGATCGTCTATCCGGCTCATGGTGCAGGTTCTGCCTGCGGCAAAAACATGAGCAAGGAAACTTCCGATACCCTGGGCAATCAGAAAAAGACCAATTACGCTCTTCAGCCTATGAGCAGAGAAGAGTTTGTCAAGGAAGTGTTGACAGGCTTGACTCCTCCTCCGGCTTATTTCCCACAAAACGTGCTGATGAATATCCAAGGATATGACAGCATCGATGAGGTATTGGAGAGAGGTATCAGACCTTTGAGCCCTGCCGAATTTGAAGCTGCTGCCAACGAAACCGGAGCCTTGATTTTGGACACCCGGGAGGCTCAGACCTTTACCAAAGGATTCATTCCTAATTCTATCAATATCGGGATTGACGGAAGCTTTGCCGTATGGGTTGGAGCTATGATTCCGGACTTGAAGCAGGAAATTCTGGTAGTGGCAGACGAAGGAAGAGAAGAGGAAGTCATCACCAGATTAGCCAGAGTGGGATATGATTTTGCCATAGGTTACCTGAAAGGTGGCTTTAAGGCTTGGAAAGATTCCGGTCACGAAGTGGATTCCATTACTTCCATCACTGTTGATGAATTGGCGAAAATCAAAGAGGGAGATTCTTCCATTCATATTCTTGATGTAAGGAAAAACTCCGAGTTCATGTCCGAGCATGTAATCGATGCAGAAAATGCTCCTCTTGACTACATCAATGAGAGCATGCTCAAGGTGAAAAAGGATCAAACCTACTACGTGCATTGTGCAGGTGGATACCGATCTATGGTATTCAATTCCATTCTCAGAGCTAGAGGGTATGACAACCTGATCGATATTGCAGGTGGATTCAAGGCTATCAAAGAGTCTGGCAAATTCAAAGTTTCGGACTATGTGTGTCCTACTACCCTATTATAAGAATACGCAAGAGAAGTTGCATCACCTAAATGGCAGACCTGAGTGTCTGCCATTTTTAGTTTAATGATAGGAGATGTGATCAAAGTCACCAATTTCCAAGTCCTTTTATGAAGAAATTTGCGTCAGTTGTTTTCCTCTGTGCCTTGGTAGTTTCCTTGGTGTTGATGCCAAAGGCTAATGCCCAGCATCATGAAGCAAGTAGGGATACAAGCTCAAACGAAAAGTTGTTTGGGGAAAAATTGAAAACTGGACAGTTTGAATTTCACCTGAGGTCCTATTTCATGCATACTGAAAATCAGCCAGGCTTGCTCGACTACTCCACTTGGGGAACCGGTGCGGGATTGGGTTATTTCAGTCCAAGATGGAAAGGGTTTGGTGTGGGATTTAGTGGTTTTTTTGTTTTCAGATTTTTTGAAAACAACATTACCAAGTTGGATCCTGCTACGGGCTTGGCCAATCGATATGAGCTTACCTTGTACGATGTCCATCATCCCGAAAACTACCATGATATGGATCGTCTGGAGGAATTTTATATCTCTTACGAGAAGGATAAATTCTCTACCTGGTTTGGACGTCATCATTTCGAAAGTCCCTTGCTTAATGGATCTGACAACAGAATGAGGCCCAACCTATTCAGTGGAGTGACGGTAAACTACCTGCCGGGAAGATTTAATCTTACAGGAGCTTGGTTTAATCATGTCATATCCAGAGGGTCTTTGGAATGGGTGTCCATTGACGAGTCTTTTGGCTTTTATTCCACAGGAAGAAATCCGACGGGATCGGAGGATTCGTACAAGCATCATGTACACTCAAAAGGAGTGGGGGTCTTAGGTGTCGAGTATTTCCTTCCCAAAGGAAAAATCCGATCCTGGAATTATTGGGCAGAGGGAGTATTTGCCACGACATTCGGAGAAGTGACAGGGTCAACAGAGCTGGGAAAATCAGGCCAATTCCATTATGGAGTGCAGGGCTTTTACCAATCTGCTTTGGGTGACGGAGGGAATCCGGACCCGAATAAGGCTTACACTCTTCCGGGAGAAAAAACTCACGGGGTTGGGCTCAGATCGGGAATTCAATGGGGGCATAATATGTTAAGCCTAAACTATCTCGGAATTTCGGATCAGGGAAGGTTCCTGTTTCCAAGAGAATGGGGAAGAGAGCAGTTCTTTGTCACCTTGAGGAGGGAGCGTTTTGAAGGAATGGGTGGAGTGAATGCAATTACTTTGCTCTATGATAAAACCTTCATCCATGACAAGCTGAAAGTGTCTTTGGGGGCCGGACATGTGACTACTCCCAATCTGGAGGAAATCCAACTTAATAAGTATGGACTCCCGCATTATTATCACTTCACCGGTTTGATTGATTATCGATTTGATGGATTCTTCAAAGGCTTAGACTTGCAGTTTTTGGTGGCTCACAAAAGAGAGGATACCGATCAGAAGCTGGGTCAGGAGTATGTGATCAATCGGGTCAATATGACCAACATGAATATTATTCTGGACTATAGATTTTAATTAATAACAAAAAAAATGGATCAATTTATTGAATGGATTAGTCAACCTTGGCCCTGGTATGTAGCAGGACCAATGATCGGGCTTACTGTCCCGGCCTTGTTGATTGTGGGAAATAAGACGTTTGGAATTTCTTCCTCTCTGCGTCATATCTGTGCGGCTTGCGTGCCGGCTGGAATTCCTTTTTTCACTTACAACTGGAAAAAAGAAGTTTGGAATCTCCTCTTTGTGCTTGGGGTAGCAATTGGTGGCTTTTTGGCAACCAATTTCTTAGCAAATCCTAACACTATCGTAATCTCCGAAGCCACTCAGGCAGACTTGGCGGCTTTGGGAATCACCAATTTCTCAGATCTAATGCCCTCAGATATCTTTAGCTGGGAGACCATCTTCACAGCAAAGGGACTTTTGTTCTTTGTGTTTGGAGGCTTTTTGGTGGGATTTGGTACCCGATATGCCGGAGGTTGTACTTCAGGTCATGCCATCATGGGTATAAGCTCACTGCAGTGGCAGTCAGTAGTAGCCACAATATTCTTCATGATTGGAGGATTTTTCATGACCCATGTGCTCTTGGGGCCTTTGATGAAACTTGTCGGATTCTAAAAATAAATAATCATGTCAAAAGTACTTGAAAAGAAAAAACAAACCGGTGATCCACATTGTGCAGCGCCAAATCTCCGACAAGATCATGATAAAGGTCTTGAGCTTCTGAAATACCTGATTATCGGAGTTGTATTCGGGATCGTATTTGTCAAAGCTGAAATCATCTCTTGGTTTAGAATTCAGGAAATGTTCAGACTTCAGTCTTTCCACATGTATGGGGTAATTGGTTCGGCTGTAGTGACAGGAATCATCTCTATTCAGGTGATCAAACGATTCAATTTGAAGACCATTCATGGAGAAGACATTGTCATACCAAATAAGGAATTCAGAAAAGGTCAGGTGATCGGAGGGTTTATCTTTGGTTTGGGTTGGGCGATTACAGGCGCTTGTCCAGGACCGCTTTTTGCTCAAATCGGTAGTGGCTACACTGTAGTTTTGGTGACATTGATATCAGCATTGGCTGGTACTTGGGTCTATGGAAAGTTTGCAAATAAGCTTCCTAACTGATAGAAATACTACAAATGAAGAGCCGTCCCACAAAATGGACGGCTTTTTTTATTGAAATACTTTTTTGATAATAAAGCGGATCAGAAAAATGATGGTGAGGACAATCCCTCCTACGATGACAAATTCCATGGCGGTGTTTTTTTTTGAAAACTCTCTGTGAAGAAGAATGGTTTTTTGTTTCGTTGAAAGATCTTCTTCCTTTATTCATTTTGGGCAAAATTAAAAAGAACTTTAGGCAGGCTTTTTTCTTAGTGTTCAAAGCTTCTTTCGAAATCCAAAGGTAATCCAGTGCAAACTTTCCGAATATCTGAATAGAAAGGAATTACAGGCAATCTGATTAACTTTGTGTGCTTTCTACCTTACCTATCTTCATGAATTACCTTTCAAAAAGAAGAATTGCCCTTGGGTCGATGTTCTTTTTCATTGGGTTATGTTTTGCCTCTTGGGCGGCAAGGATTCCCGATATTCAAACAAAATTTCAGTTGTCAGAAGGACAGTTGGGTACCATTTTACTCTGCTTACCCATGGGCTCGATGATAGGCCTTCCTATTGCCGGCTGGTCAGTGCATCGATATGGAAGCCGAATTGTGATTCTAATCGGGAGCTTTATTTACGCCCTTACACTTCCCTTGATAGGTCTAGCAACTACCACTTGGGTGATCGTACCGGTGTTGATTATTTTTGGGATGCTGGGAAATATCATGAATATTTCACTGAATACTCAGGCATTGGGTTTGGAAGATCAGATTGGGAAAAGCATTCTGGCTTCTTTTCACGGATTGTGGAGTCTGGCCGGATTTACCGGGGCAGGTATTGGTGCTGCGATGATTTTTTTAAAATTTAGTCCTGCAGCTCACTATGCTATAGTGACTTTGATCTCCATCGTTATTGTTCTTTTCGCTCAGAAATTTGTTCTCAATGACAAAACCGACTCGGAAGACGGGAGTGGGTTGGTGCTTAAGCGTCCTGACAACCTTTTGCTCAGAATAGGACTTATCGCATTCTTGGGAATGATGACTGAGGGGTGCATGTTTGACTGGAGCGGCGTTTATTTTAAAAAGATTGTACTTGCTCAGCCGGAGTGGGTGGCTTTGGGATATGTTTGCTTTATGGGGGCCATGGCATCCGGAAGGTTTTTGACTGACAAGGCTACTGCCCGATTTGGAAGAGTGCCCGTTTTAAGGTTGAGCGGATTGATGATATTCATCGGATTGTTACTTTCTGTTGCTTTCCCGATGCTTTGGGTAGCAGCTGTCGGGTTTCTTTTGGTGGGCTTTGGAGTAGCATCGATCATTCCTGTATCTTATGGGATTGCAGGTAGATCCAAGTTGTATCCGCCTAGTGTAGCCTTGGCACTTGTATCCACGATTTCCTTCTTTGGCTTTTTATTGGGTCCGCCCTTGATTGGTTTTGTGGCAGATTTATTCAATTTGAAGTTTTCTTTTGCGCTTATTGCTGTCAATGGTTTGGGGATTGTCCTGCTAAGCAGTATTCGGAAGCAGGTCTTTTTCACTGACCAAAAACCAGCCCAGGCATGAGCTATCCCGAAGATTTTCAGTTTGCAAAAAATTTTGAAGTCGGTTCCTACCAAGTCCATCCACATGGGGCTATACGACTGAGCTCTTTGGCGGATTTGCTTCAGGAGATTGCTTGGAGACACGCGGATTCCGGAGATTTCGGAAGAAATCTTCTGGCCAATCAACAAATGTGGGTGCTTTCCCGACTGGAAATCAACATGATTGAACCTCCCAAGTGGGGAGATCAGCTACAGATTTTTACTGGAGGAAGAGGGGCTGAGAAGCTGTTTGCTTTTAGGGAGTTTTTGGTTTGGGATAAAAACCAAAGACCGATAGCCCGGGCTATGTCATCTTGGCTTTTACTGAATTCCGAAACCAAACGGATTCAGCGTCCTGAATCGGTTTTGCCTGCTGAACTCTTCGATCCAAACAAAAAGCCTACTTGGATACCTCAGAAACTGGAGCTGGCAGGAGAAAAAATTAATGAGGAAACCATACGGGTTCAAAATTCAGATTTGGACTTATACCAGCACGTCAATAATACGAGCTACATCCGCTGGGTAGAAAATCTCCTGGCCGAGCTTTCCTTTTTCCCTAAGCAGATCAAAATCAACTACCTATCCGAATGTTTGGCAGGTGACTTGGTGAATTTAAGTTTATTTCAGTTCGGTGACAGATATTTGATCTCGGGTACCTCGTCTGAGAAAATTGTATTTCTGGCACAGGTATAAAACATCCTTTTGACCTCTGATAAAAGAAGTCAAAAGACCCGTCGGATCGTTTTTTGATTTTATTTTTTATTGTGGGTCTTTTGGAAAATTAGATAGCCTATGCCTTTGGCTTTTGTGATGTTGATCACATCATTCCTGCCTCAATCCTTTCCATTTTTGTATCTTAGAAACTTACTCAGATTACTATGATGCAGCCATTTGTCAAGTTGATCACCCTTTTGGTAGCCTTGCTGGGCTTGGCTACAGCTTTGGTAGGAGTGGTTGGGTTTGTGGTGTTCCTTTCCTTTTCAGGTGTACAGCTTCCTCCTCTTTCTTCAAGCCCTGTATCTGTGGCTCAGGCAGCTGCAGAAATTCCGGCTGTGAAGGCACTGATGGAACCTGAAGGGATGTGGATAGCCCCAGACCTGTCTACTTTGGATGGAGACCCTGAGGCAGAGAAAATCAAATACGGACGCGATCTTATTGCCAATACTGCTGAGTATCTTGGACCAAACGGGAAAGTAAGAGCGATTTCCAATGGTCTGAATTGTCAAAACTGTCACCTTCAGGCTGGAACAGCTCCTCTGGGAAATAACTATGGAGCAGTTGCATCCACCTATCCTAAAGTTCGTGCTCGCTCCGGACAATCTGAGGATATTCCCAAGCGGATTAATGACTGCTTTGAGCGAAGCCTTAACGGTAAGCCTTTGGCTAGAGATTCTAAAGAAATGATTGCCATGGTAGCCTATATGGAGTGGCTCGGAAAAGAAGTACCAAAGGGCGAAAAACCTAAGGGAGTTGGAATATATGAGGTTCCCTTGTTGGATAGAGCTGCTGATCCGCTCAAAGGAAAATTAGTCTACGATAATCAATGTGCAAGTTGTCATCAAGCAGATGGACAGGGAATGCCTCGACAGGATGGTTTGGGCTATATTTATCCACCTCTGTGGGGTGAGCATAGCTACAATCAAGGTGCAGGACTTTTCCGATTGTCTCGGTTTGCAGGTTATGTCAAAGCCAATATGCCTCTTGGCGCAACTTACCAGAATCCCATGCTCACAGACGAGGAAGCCTGGGATGTGGCAGCATATGTCAACAGTCTGGAAAGACCCTCAAAAGATCTTGCAGGTGATTGGCCGGATATCTCCAAAAAACCGATGGACCATCCATTTGGTCCCTTCTCTGATGACTTCACAGAGGAGCAGCATAAGTTTGGTCCCTTCAAGCCCATTCAGGAGGCCAAACAAAAAGCAAGCAAGTAATGAGATTTTCATTTCTTTTAATCCTTCTCCTTTTGATAGGGGTGGGTATGGTATGGGCTCAGGAAGAGAAAAAAAAGCTCGAAATGAGTCCAGACCTTCACTTTCGAACTTTTTGGATGAGTACTTCCTACCCCGGATTGGATTTTAAGGAGGATTATGCCCTCGGAATGAGTCTTAATTTGGGAGGAAAAATCAAATACAAAGAAAATTGGACTTTCCATGCAGGCTATCGGATGTTTGCCAATGTTTGGAGTTCACAGATATGGGATCCGGATCCTATTTCTTCCCAGAGTAATCGCTACGAGACAGGCTTATTTGATCTTTTGAATCCAAATGACCGTTTTTTTGGCCGTCTGGAAACACTCTCTCTGGAATATTCTCAAGAAAAATTTGGCCTTAAAATCGGCCGAATGGGAATCAATTCGGATTGGGTGAATGCTCAGGATGGCAGACTTGCCCCAACAGCTGTGGAGGGAGGATATGCTTGGTTTCAACCCGATAAGCGTTGGAAATTCGGAATTTGGGGGATCGGGAGAATGAATATCCGTGGAAGTAAGGACTGGCTGAATCCAGGGGGAACTTTAGGGATTTTTCCACAGGGAAGAACTGAAAGTGGAAGGCCAGCCGATTATTTCCAAAATACGAATAGTGGAACTGTGATGATTCTGGAAGCGGACCATATCCAGAAGGCGGGATCAAAACTTCATTTTTCTACCACAGTGGCTCAAAATCTGTTTTCCACGTATTGGCTGGCTTTCGAAAAGAACCTAAAAAAGGAGAAAGGAAATCTTTTTTACGGAGTCCAGGCAGGCCTACAGCATGGCTTGGGAAATGGAGGGAATCCTGACCTCGAATTAAGCTACAAGAATCCTGAGGATCTGAATTATGCCCTTTCCGGAAGATTGGGTTGGAGTACCTCCCGGTGGTTGACCCATCTCAGCCTCACTCAAGTAGGAGGCAAAGGCAGATGGCTCAGTCCCAGGGAATGGGGAAAGGATGCTTGGTATACCTTTATTCCCAGAGAGCGGAATGAGGGATTTTCTTCAGTCCAAGCTTTGGTGGGGTACGGAGAATATAGAATGGAGAAAATTCCCCTGCAGATTTATGCTCATGCAGGTATTCATTGGCTGGAAGATGTGAAGGATACGGCAGGAAATAAGTATAATTTCCCAAGCTATTTCCAAATGAATTTGGGATTGAAATACCAAGCAAAAAAGGCTAAAAACCTAGATTTTCACCTGATTATGATGACCAAGCAGCCCTTGGAGTCCGTTGGGTTGACCAATAATCAGATATACAATAAAGTGGAGTTGCTTCATTTAAACGGTATTATCAACTGGAGGTGGAATTGACCAAAATCTTAAAACAGTGTAGGGGACTATTTTGGAGAGATATTCGGATATTTTCCTAGGAAATTAGGAATTGCCGAATGTTCGCCTCACCTTTGTAATGTCGAAAAGATGTTTTCGGCACTTGGCAACAAGTTATAGCATCGGCGATTCACCTGCCACAAGTAGCAAATCAAGAGTTCTCCAACACAGGTTTTATTCTTCTTCTTCTACTTTTTTGATTCGAAATGGATCCAGATCTTTTTCAGAATTAAAACCTGCAGTTTACAATCATTACGAGAACCTAGAGTACCATTTATCATCAAAATTTCGATTTCCAATTAAGACCATTCGATTTTCGGAATCAGCTCTTTCTGATTTCTCAGTTACTTTGCGCAATCGCGTAAATACCTATTTCAAGACCGCACAAAAGACCAAGTATGCTAATCGCGAGATGGTTTTTAAAACCATTGTGATGATGTTGGTCTATTTTGTACCTCTGATTCTTGTAATTGCAAGCGCGGTAGACCAGACTTGGCAGCTGTTTGTATGTTTTGTTATCAGTGGGCTCGGAATGGCAGGAATAGGGATGGGTGTCATGCATGATGCGATCCATGGGTCCTACTCCAAAAACCCACTCATCAATAAGCTGCTTGGCTATACATTGAATCTTGTTGGGGCCAATGCGACAGTATGGAGAATCCAGCACAATGTGTTGCATCATTCCTATACCAATATCCATGAAGGAGATGATGATATCAATGCTCCGTTTTTCCTGAGATTTTCTCCCAATGCAGAACAAAACGGACTGCATGCCTATCAGCATTGGTACGCTTGGTTTTTCTACGGGCTTTCCACACTTTCTTGGGTAGTTTCCAAGGATTTTATCCGATTGAAGAGGTATTACAGTCTTGGTCTGTTGAAGTCAAAGAAAAATTATCACTTGTCAATTCTGAAAGTGGCTGCCTGGAAAGTGGTATATCTTTGCCTTGCTTTAGGATTACCTATTCTGATTTCACCATTTGGTCCTGGAGAAATTTTTCTGGCTTTTCTACTCCAACATTTCGTGACCGGTTTGAGTATCACCTTGGTTTTTCAAACAGCCCATGTGATGCCGGATATGGCTTTTCCGCAAGCGGATGAACATGGAATGGTAGAAGGGGAGAGAATGCTTCATCAATTGGCCACCACTTCAAACTACTCAGAAAAAAGCAGGATTTTCTCCTGGATGATTGGCGGGTTGAATTATCAGGTGGAGCATCATCTTTTTCCGGATATCTGTCATGTACACTATAGGGAAATCGCACCGATCGTAAAGGCTACCGCTGCCGAGTTTAATATTCCTTATTATTCAAAAAAGACATTTTTTGATGCCTTGAAGGCCCATTTCCAGATGCTTTACTTCTTAGGTAATGCTAAGCTGGAACCTGTCAAGGCTTAATTCAAAACTCATGAACACAAGAAAAAGAAATACTAACAAACCTACAGCTGCACCCCGTGGAGGGAATGTAGATCGTCGGGAAAAAAAGAAGAAAGAATCTACTTTGGATCCTAAGCTTTTTGAGAAAAAAGCCAAGCCAAGTGGACAAGAAGGGTTTCGGACTGAAAAGTCCTTTGAGGATCTTCCCTTAAGTCCAAAAGTACTTAACAATATTCAGGAAAAAGGATATCAGACCTTGACCACGATTCAGGAGCAGTCCATTTTGCCTCTTTTGGAAGGAAGAGATATGATGGCCATTTCCAAAACAGGTTCAGGTAAAACAGCTGCTTTTTTGATTCCTATCATTGAGCATGCACTAAAAGACCCAAGAAATTATACAGCCTTGGTAGTGACGCCTACCCGAGAGCTTGCTTTACAGATTGAAGAGGAGTTCAAAAGCTTGACTCCCGGCCTTCAGTTATATTCGGCCACCTTTATCGGGGGTACAAATATCAACTCAGATCCAGCCAAACTGAGCCGAAAGCTGCAGGTCATCGTGGGAACTCCCGGAAGACTTCTTGACCTAAGCGACCGAAAAGTATTGGATCTGAGAAAAGTCAATACCCTGGTGCTGGATGAATTTGACCGAATGCTTGATATGGGATTTGTCAATGATGTCAACAAGCTGGTCAATCGGATAGGTTCTCGTGACCAAACCCTGCTTTTTTCCGCCACTTTGGAGCCCAACCAGAAAAAACTCATCGATGGACTGCTCAACAATCCGGTGGAAGTCAAAGTCGATAGCGGATCCGGAACCAATGAAAATATCGAACAACAAACCATCCGAGTCCCTGAAGGCAAGGATAAGTTTGAGGTTTTGGCTGAGCTTTTCCTCAATCCAGAAATGGAAAAGGTAATTCTATTTACAGAAACAAAAAGGCTGGCCGACAGGCTGGCAAAAAAACTGAATCAGTCTGGAATTCAAGCCGGACAGATTCATGGGGATAAGTCCCAGAATTTCCGGAATCGAATGATTGACGAATTCAAGTCCGGGGCTATCCGAGTGCTGGTTGCTACTGACGTGGCCGCCAGAGGGATCGATGTCGCTGATGTGAGTCATGTGATCAATTATCAGCGCCCGATGACCATGGATGCATATATCCATCGTATAGGCAGGACGGGCAGGGCCGGCAAGGTTGGCCATGCCATCACATTTGTAAACTAACCCCACTGCATGTCAAAAAATCAAAACACATTCATCAAAAAACAAAAAGCTGAGCTCAAAAGGAGAAAGCAAAAAGAGAAATTCGAAAAGAAAATGGAGCGAAAAGCACAGCCCAAAGACGGTAGTCTGGACAACATGATCGCTTACGTGGACGAGTTCGGAAACATCTCAGATACTCCTCCGGCTCCGCCGATCGAGAAAAAAACAAATTCAAATCAATCCAATCAAAACAGAGTAAAAACAAATCAAAATTACAGAAATCATGAATGAAGGAACAGTAAAATTCTTTAACACCACCAAAGGTTTTGGATTTATCACACCAGCTGACAATACTGAAGATGTATTCGTACATCACAGCGGTTTGGTACACGAAATCCGTGAAAACGACCGTGTTACTTTTGACAAAGTACAAGGTAAAAAAGGTGTCAACGCGGTCAACGTAAAAGTAGTCCGATAATCCAAATCTTGGATTTGATCTAAAGGCCCGGCTTGGTTTATTCCAAGTCGGGCTTTTTTTTATGAAAAGGCAACCTCGTTGCTGAGGGGCTTTCTCTTTTCGAATTCAGTAATATTTCTGAGGGTGGTAAGTGCAATCTGATCGAGAGCTTCCCGTGTCAGAAATGCCTGATGTCCTGTGATCAACACGTTGGGAAAAGTCATCAGCCTAGAAATTTGCTCATCTTCAAGAATTTCTTCAGATAGGTTTTTGAAAAAAATATGCTCTTCTTGTTCGTATACATCAATACCCAAGTATCCTAGTTTTTTTGTTTTTAAGGCCTTGATTACAGCTTTAGTATCGATCAGTGCACCCCTACTGGTATTGATTAAGGCTATCCCATCCTGCATTTGGGATAGGGTTTCCTTGTTGATGATATGCTTTGTTTCTGGAGTAAGTGGGCAGTGCAGGGAAATAATGTGACTCTGGGAGAGTACTTCCTGCAGGGAAATGTAATTTACACCCAACTGTTTCATTTCTTCATTTTCGACCACGTCGTAGGCGAGTACCTTGCACCCGAATCCCAACGCAATCCGGCAAAATGCTCTCCCAATGGCTCCTGTACCGATTACTCCAATCATTTTCCCGAATATGTTCACCCCTGTCAGCCCCTCCAGAGAGAAGTTGTTTTCCCGAACACGGTTGTAGGCTTTGTGGGTTTTGCGGGAAAGCGTCAAAATCAAAGCAAAAGCATGCTCTGCAACAGCCTCTGGGCTGTATGCGGGTACACGTACGATTCGGATTCCCAATTTTTTAGCCGCTTCCAAATCCACTTGGTTGTATCCGGCACATCTGAGGGCAATCAGTTGGATGCCCATTTCCCCAAGTTTCTTCAAGTTTGGTGCATCCAGAGGATCATTCACAAAAGAACAAATGGCCTGATGCCCCTCGGCGAGAGCAACAGTTTGTCGGTTGAGCTGAGGTTCTAGGAAGCTGAATTCATGACCGAAATCTGTTGCATGCTTTAAAAAGCTTTCCCGGTCATAGGATTTGGTACTGAAAAAAGCGATTTTCACAGGAGTTTGATTTAGTATTGTATAAGTATCAAGTCAGCTTAAAAATAACCGAAACCCGATGAAAAAGCCATTTTACCTGATTTTCCTTTTCCTTTTGACCGCACTAGCATGCGGACCTGCCGAAAAACAACCTATCGTAGAAGATTCTATGCCACCAGAAACAAAAATCGTAGAAATCCCCATGCCAGATTCAGTTCTCCGTCATGTAGTTCTTTTTGGATTCAAGCAGACATCCAGTGAGGAGGATATCCAGACTGTCATTGATGCATTCAAAGCCCTACCTTCTCAAATTTCTGAAATCAAAGGTTTCGAATGGGGAATCAATTCCAGTCCGGAGGGTTTGAATCAGGGATTAACCCATGCTTTTACCCTGACTTTCTATTCAGATGCAGACCGAGATGCCTATCTTCCTCATCCTGCACATAAGGAATTTGGCGCCGTATTAGGACCTCATTTGGAAAAAGTGACGGTGCTCGATTATTGGACTAAGCCTTGATTATCGGTCTACCGGGAGGGTGCCACCATCAGTTTTGGCACTCTCCTGAGTATTGATCACCTCGGTCACTACATATACACTGGTGCCTCTCCAGGGCAGCATTCCGTTATATTCCTTGTATCGCAACTCGAGATGCTTGCCGGAGTTTCTCTCCAATTGTGCAGCCACTTCAGGATCCGTCACGCTGAATCTGAATTCATTGCTCTGAAGCGCTCCTGAAGTAGGGCTTTGGAAGCCTTCCTGCACCATTCTACCTTCATAGGTTTTAAAAACGACTCCTTTTTTCACAAAGTAGTTGAGGCTACCGGCTTTTACTCCTTCGCCGAAAACAAAATAAAATTTCCACCAAAAAAAGATTCCGAGTACGAAAATCAGAATCAAACCTGAAATCCAAGCAAATTTTTTCATAGTAAGGCTAAATGAAGTTTTCGAAATATACTCAGGATTTTAAAATTCACTAGAGGCTGGAATTTTTAAACTTCGAAAAAAATCTAGGGTTTATCCTATATGCAAGCTTCCCTTTTCCCTAATCAAACTGAAAATCTCCTTCCATTTCGGGGAGAAACCTACTTTTTCCCTGAGTTCTTTTCAAAAGTAAAGGCTGATCACTTTTTTGCTCAACTCAAAGCTGGTTTGGAGTGGAGACAAGAACCAATCTGGATGTTTGGAAAAAAAGTAATGCAGCCCCGCTTGACAGCTCTTTATGGGGACAGAGGTAAACCCTATGGCTATTCCGGGATTCAGATGATTCCTTCCGAATGGACGCCGGAATTAAGAAAGATTTTGGATTCAATTCAGGACTTTACCCAAGCGGAATTCACTCATGTGCTTTGTAATTACTACCGAGATGGTAATGACAGTATGGGCTGGCACCGGGACAATGAAAAAGTATTGGGGGAAAATCCAACAATTGCCTCTGTAACCTTTGGTGCTGAAAGAGTTTTTCAAACTAGGCCTTATACCGAAAAAAAGCCAAAAATTGACATTCAGCTTACGCATGGTAGCCTACTTGTAATGAGGGGAGCAAGTCAGCATTATTGGGAACATCAGCTTCCCAAAACGAAAAGAGTCAATCAATCTAGGATCAACCTAACGTTTAGAAAGCTGATGTTGTAAGTGATTCAGGTAAGTATCGTATCAATCTACCAGCCAAAGGAATTCTCCATAGCCCTGAGCTTCCATCTCTGACTTGGGAATAAACTTCATGGCTGCCGAATTCATGCAATATCTCAAATTGGTAGGTTCTGGCCCGTCATAGAATACATGGCCAAGATGACTTCCGCCAAGCTTGCTTCTTACCTCTACACGGTTCCAACCATAGGCGGTGTCGATCGGCTTTTCGATGATTCTGGCATCAATAGGTTTGGTGAAACTTGGCCATCCTGATCCTGATTCGTACTTGTCTTTGGAGCTGAAGAGGGGAGCGCCGGAGACAATGCACACGTAGATCCCTTCCTCTTTATTGCCATTGTATTCGTTTTGGAATGCATACTCTGTGGCATCTTCCATAGTCACTTCGTATTGGAGTGGAGTCAGGGTTTTTTTAAGCTCAGACTTAGGGGTTGCCTGATATTTCTTTTCACTTAACTCAGGCCAATGTGCCTTGATAAAGGCATCTCTTCCCGAGCCGTTTCGGTAGGCATAGTATTCCTTGGGGTTCTTTTTGTAGTAGTCCTGATGGTAGTCCTCAGCTGCATAGAAATTGGTGTATTTGATGATCGGGGTGGCGATGGGCTTCTGAAATCTGCCTGACTTGTCTAATCTGGCTTTGGATTCTTCGGCTACCTTCTTCTGTTCTGCATCATGGAAAAAGATGGCAGATTCATATTGAGTTCCTCTGTCATAGAATGATCCGCCGACATCGGTAGGGTCAAAGGTTTGCCAAAAAATATCCACCAGCTCAGAATAGCTGATTACCTCCGGGTCAAAGGTGATTTGTACAGATTCCCGATGGGAGGTTTTACCTGAAGAGACTTCTCCGTAAGTGGGATTCTTCTCTTTTCCTCCCGAATAGCCTGATACTACTGATATCACTCCGTCCAATCCTTCGAAAGGAGCCTCAACACACCAGAAACAACCACCTGCAAAGGTGGCAAGCTGGGTTTTTGAGGAGACGACGGTTACTTCTTCTTCGGTTTCTGAATTCTGGGCTTCACTGATTTCTTCCTTTACAGCGGGAGAGTTGCCGCAGGCCATAAATAGGGATAGAAAAAGCCCCAACATGGGAAGGTGCAATTGAAATGATTTGTTCATGGGTGAATTTACTTTTCCTTAAGGTTAAAATTGGGTCGGTTTTTGAAAGAAAACCAATCCAATCGCTTTTGTGTTTCGCGGAGCTTCCAAATTAATGTTAATGTCCAAGGTCTCAAATACGGAATTGAACAGCATTTGGATGGTCGCCTGGATTACAAAATGAGACTTGATTGGGACTAAAAGAAAAAAGCTATGAGCAAATCCATTATTCTTTGTCTATTCGGTTTTATTCTTATCCAAGCTCCGCTTATTGCTCAGCAGGGAAGCGGATTTGGGGTCAAAGGAGGTCTCAACTTTAATACCAGCGGGAAGTATTTCAAGGATGCAGGAGATATTTTTTCCCAACCCAGCCAGAACATGGGCTATCATTTAGGGGTATTTTATCAGCTGACCAGTTACGACATTTCTCTTCGACCAGAGTTGATCTATACCAAAACCGAATTCAACACGGATTTGGGATTGGCTCAATATCAAAAAATTGATATGCCGGTTTTAGTGAAGCTAAGGTTGTTTCAGATTATCGGTTTTTCCATTGGACCATCTTTTCACTACACCTTCGATGAGGAGTTTTCTGCACCGGAGTTATTTGAAGCGACCGATCCATTTTCACTGGGCTTTCAATTGGGCCTAGGCGTTAACATTGGCCCGGTGGGACTTGATTTGAGATTTGAGCGGGAGCTCAATGAACGCCGATACACTTTGGACAATGTATTGGGCAAAGAAGAATTTAAAAATCAACAGCTAATTCTTGGTTTGTCCTTTATGATTCCTACCAAAAACTCAAAATAAATCCACTCCTTAAATTTTCCTCTGTTTTGCTTTTTGATTTCCTTATTTTCAGCAACCTAAAAATGCTTGGAAATGGAAAAAAGACTAATGGCATGGGTCATGCTGGGATGGATCGTGTGGGGATGTGCCAAAAAAGAGGAAGATCCTTTTGCTACCGTCCAGCCGGAGGAAAGCCGATTTACCAAAATCACCTTGGTGGAGCGGCTCAATGAACCGATGGAACTGGAGGTTTTGGACAATCTGGACGTCCTGTTTATCGAGCGGGGTGGGAAACTCCGCAAGTATGTGGCAGCACAAGGTACGATCCAGGAAATCGGAGAACTTGCAGTCAATATCAATGGGGAGGATGGCCTATTGGGTTTGGCCAAAGACCCAAACTTTGACAAAAACCAATGGATTTATCTGTATTACGCCCCGGCAGGAGAGGCGGAAATCAATCGCCTTTCCCGATTTACATTGGCCGAAGGTCTGCTGGATAAGTCTACCGAAAAAATCATGCTTGAGGTGCCTGTCTTCAGAGGTTGTTGCCATTCCGGTGGATCACTTGAATTTGATTCCAAAGGCAATTTGTTTTTGAGCATGGGAGATGATACCACTCCTTTTGAGTCGGATAATTACAACCCTATCGATGAAAGGTCTGGTCGCCCAAGCAATGTCGATGCCCAAAAAACTTCCGGAAACAGCAACGACCTGCGGGGCTCGATAATTCGAATCACCCCTCAGCCGGATGGTTCGTATACCATACCTGAAGGAAACCTTTTTCCTCCCGGTACCCCCAACACCCGACCTGAAATCTACGTGATGGGCAACCGAAACCCCTTCCGCATTTCGGTAGATCAGCGAAACGGAAACCTGTTTTGGGGAGAGGTGGGTCCCGACGCTTCCGTTGACAGCCTGAAGCGTGGCCCTAAAGGGCATGATGAGTTTAATTTGGCGACCAAGCCCGGTTTTTTTGGCTGGCCGTATTTTGTGGGAAATAATAAGCCCTATTGGAAATATGATTTTGCAAAGCAGGAAAGTCTCTTTGAGTTTGACCCTCAAGCACCCAAAAACACCTCACCTAATTCTACGGGAATTGAGATTCTTCCTCCGGCTACACCGGCTTTGATTTGGTATCCCTACGATGAATCGGAAGAGTTTCCCATGGTGGGAACAGGCGGAAGAAATGCCATGGCCGGACCGGTGTATTACCGGGAAGATTACGAAAAGTCTGAGGTACGGTTTCCGGGATACTTTGACGGGAAGGTATTCTTCTATGACTGGATGAGAAATTGGATTTTCACGGTGAAGCTGACGGAAAATTTCGAGTATGATACCATGGAGCGATTTATGCCTTCCACAGTTTTTGACAAGCCGGTGGATATGCAGTTTGCCAAAGATGGCTCACTTTACATTTTGGAATACGGCACCTTCTGGAGTGCACAAAATGACGATTCGGGGATTTACCGGATTGAATTTGCCTCCGGCAACCGGAAACCCGAGGCCAATGCCACTGCCGACCAACTGACCGGTGCTCTGCCTCTTCAGGTGCAATTTTCATCAGCTGGAAGCCGAGATGCAGATGAAGGGGATGCTTTGGATTTTATTTGGGATTTTGGAAATGGACAGACTTCTACTGAAGCAAACCCAAATTTCACTTTTGAAAAAGCTGGGGAGTATGCAGTTACTCTTACTGTCAAAGATAAAATGGGAGCTGAGTCGCAAGCCCAAGTGATGATTTTGGCTGGGAATGAGGCCCCACAAGTCAAGTTGGATTGGTCGGGAAACAGAAGTTTCTACTTTGGCAAGGAGTCGATTCCTTATCAGGTATCGGTGACAGACAGGGAAGATGGGGCTGTGGTTTCCTCAAAAATTGCTTTTTCCATTGATTACCTCGAGGGAGGATTTGACCGGGTAGAGGTGGGACATCAGGAGGAGGTCTTTAGTCCGGGAGAAAATTACATTACCCAATCCGGCTGCAAGGCTTGCCATGCGATCGAGGACAAGTCCATCGGACCGGATTATACTTCAGTTTCAAAGAAATATCTGAATCAGCCGGACGCCAAGGAATACCTTATCGGCAGGATTGTCAATGGAGGAGGAGGAGTATGGGGCGAGCGGGTGATGCCCGGTCATACCCATCTTCCAGCCGAGCAGGTAGAGGTCATGGTGGATTACATTTTGGCATTAGCCGATCCCAATGCAGGTCAAAGAAAGCTTCCTCTTGCTGGATCGTATCAAATAGACAGGGTAGATCTCCAGGAGGGCTACTATATCGTTCAAGCTAGCTATCAGGATAGGGGAGCCAATGGGATTCCTCCTTTGCAATCCACCGATCAGATTATCCTTCGAAACTCCCTTCAACGAGCGGCACTGGCTGATCAACTGGAAGGAGTAGCCAAAGCCAATGGACCTCAATACCAGTTTGTGCGCTACACCGCTGCTGAGGCTTGGATCAAGTACGAACAAATTGACTTAACAGAAATCTCTTCTCTGGAGCTGACCCTGAACCCAGGGAATACCAGAGGAAAAATCCAAGTCAAAATAGGAGGTCCATCCGGAGAGCTTTTGGGAGAAACCAGTATGCTCTCCAGAGAAGACCGACCAAAAGGCCAAGAAAATCCTTTCTTTCCGGTCAGCGTTTCGCTGAAGAAAAAGGAGGGATTCCATGACCTCTATTTCGTGTTTGTTCCTGAGGGAGATGTCTCCATTTGGAATACCTTCAATATGAATACAATCAGGTTTGTTAGGTGATAGAAATCAAAAAAAGATCTCAGTCCATAAAGGCTGAGATCTTTTTATGATTGGGGTTTTTAATCTTTCTTTTCCTTATTCCAAATGTGAAGCAAAGAATTCTTTGAGCCGCATTGCCTCCTCATTGTCCACCTTTTTGTCCTCCAATACGGATTTGACTAAAGGGAAAAGCTCGTCGAAAGGAGCGTGTTCCTGCAGGTGGGTGTTTTTCTCCATCCATTGGTTGAGCCGGTAGATTTCATAAGTATTGACATCTCCGCTTGCCAAAATACCCTGAAAAATCCCGCTGAGGAAGTAGAGATTGGGTTTTTCCAGTTTCTCCGAGCCTACATCTCCTACAAACTCCCGAAGGATATTTTTCATTTCTTCCAGTTCTTCATTATTGACTTTTCCATCTTCCACGATAGGACGGATTTTTTCATATAGACTCTGGAAGTTCTCGTTTTCGCAAAGAGGCTCATTGGTGCTGCACCAGTTTTTTAGGGCCTCGTACTCATTTTTGTTGACTACTCCATCGAGGGAAACGCCATAGATCAGTCCTGCCAGTTGATAAGCTGCTTTTTGGGTTTCTTTGTCGTTCAGGTTCATGGGTTTTGGGTTTGTATTGAAAAATAAATCACTACTTAAGATAAGGCCCTTTGCGGGAATTTTTAAATTAAATTTGGATTAAATGAAAATCCTCTTTCCATTAAGTGGTTAGGTGGATTTAAGTTTTCACTCAACCAAACCGTTCAATTGCTCCCCGATGACTCTTCCCTGCCAGAAAAGCCTTTTCTCCCTCGATTCAGAAGTTTCCTATCTCAATAATGCCTATCGCGGCCCGATCTTGAAAAAGTCAGAAGAGGCTGCGCTTCGAGACTTGGAAGGGATGAGAAAGCCCTATCTGGTTCAGCCTGAGGATTTTTTTTCGGGTGTAGATCGAGTCAAAGGTCTTTTTGCAAACCTAATCCATGGGCAAAGGCAACAGGTTGCGATCGTCCCTAGTACTTCCTATGGTTTTGCCGTGGCCTTGAACAATCTGGATAATTGCTCCCGCAAAAAAGCCATCGCCGTCAGCGACGAGTTTCCAAGCGGGTATTTTTCCCTGAAAAAATGGACCGAAGAAAACAAAGGGGAACTGGTCGTAATCCATCCGGATTCCAATGCCGAAACCCTTGGTGTAGACTGGAATGAACGAGTCCTACAATCCATAGATGAGGACACTGCCGTGGTCTTGATTTCATCGGTTCATTGGATGAATGGGGTAGCTTTTGATATGGAATCGATAGGGAAAAAGTGTAAAGAAACAGGAACTGTATTCATCGTGGACGGTACCCAATCGGTAGGAATTCTGCCCATGGATGTGAAGCGTTTCGGGATCGATGCCTTGATTTGTGCGACCTACAAATGGCTCTTGGGTCCTTATTCCTTGGCTTTAGCCTATTTTGGGGAGCGCCTCAATTCGGGAAAACCACTCGAGGAATCTTGGATGAACCGAACCAACTCCCGTAATTTTTCAGGCCTGACTGACTATCAGGAAACCTATCTTCCCGGTGCTGCTAGATATGACGTGGGGGAGACGAGCCATTTCCTCACCCTCCCGATCTTGGAGCAGTCACTGCTTCAGATTTTGGAATGGACTCCGGAAGCCATGGTAGTCTATGCCCGTGAACTCAAGAAAAGGCTGGCAGAATTCCAGCAGGAGCGGGGACTCCATTTGTCAATGGATCGCTACCATGCGGATCATTTATTTGCTTTGACTCTTCCTCATGGGACTGACCCTCAGGAAGTAAAAAGGCAATTGGAACAGGCCAAGGTCTATGTCTCCGTGCGGGGAACTTCCCTTCGGGTTTCGGTCAATGTCTTCAATGAGGAGAAGGATGTGGAGCGATTGAAGGGGGCTTTGATATCTTGAAATCAGGTTGGGAACCTGAATTTCACCTAAAATTCAAACTAAATACCGTCTTTTCTCCCGGAATAGATTCTACCGATAAGCTGCCTCGATGCAGGTTCATTATCTGTCTGGAAATGGCCAATCCGATCCCCGAACCGGTTTTTTTGGTAGTGTAGAAAGGGACAAAAATCCGCTCCAAAGCTTCGGGAACGATGCCCGGGCCATGATCTTCCACCTGGATCTGAATTCCCAAATCTCCCTGACCTACCGCTCTCAAACATACCTGACGGTCGGCTTGAGTCTGAAGGGATTCGGCTGCATTTTTTACCAAATTGATCAAAATCATCGAGATCAAATCAGGATCGCAGAGCACCGTCAAATCCTCGGGAATTACTTGGGTTTGGACCTCCACATGCAGACCTTTGAGATCTTCCTTCATCAGTCCCAACACCGTTTCAAATAGTCCTTTGACCGAGACTTGTTCCTTTTTGGGAGCAGGAATATTGGTGTAGTCACGGTACGCATTGACAAAGTTGACCAAGCCCTTGCTTCGGTTGGCGATCGTGTCCAATCCTTCCTGAATGTCCTGAAAACCGTCTTTTTTGATCAGCATGCCTTCCTTTTGCACATAGCTGTCCTCGTCGAGGATGGTTCGGAGGGATTCGACCAGACTGGAAATCGGCGTGATCGAATTCATGATTTCATGCCGAAGTACCTTGGTGAGGTTTTGCCAGGCTTCCAGTTCATTGGATTGGAGTTCGGCATTGATGTTTTGGAAGGAAAGCAAAGTCCAGCTTTGACCTCCCATCTTGATCGAGGTAGACTGAATGATGAGATGAATGGACGGATTGACCCGAAAAGAAAGCCGTTGCCCGGGTTTGATCCCCATGACCTCATCGAGAAGCTGTGGAGAAAGTCTTCCCAAGTCACTGATATTTCGAAATTGGGGGATTTGAAGCAGGTGCTTGGCGGCATTGTTGATCACGCCGATATTGCCTTCTGCATTGAAGGAAATGATCCCGGTGTTGATATGCTGAATTATCACTTGAAGAAAAAGCATCTGCTCCTCCTTTTCGGCCCGGGTCTGCTTAAAAACCTCCATGACCTCATTAAATGCCGTATTCACCTCCCGAAAGGAAGCTCCCATCTTGCTGTCAGTGGTGAAAGAAGAGGAAAAATCAGCAAAGCGGATTGAGTCAAGGAATCTTGCTAGCTTTTGGTTGATGGAATTGACAAAATAGACCATCTCTCCGGTCAGCAGAGCCGCTACCAAAACCAAAAGAAAAGGAGCCAAGAGTAAGTTTTGACTCAAATACAGCCAAATGGCCAGAAATAAAGCCAAAACTATCCCAACGATTCGGATAGAGATGCCAAAAGAAAATTTCTTATAAACCATATTTTTCCAGCCTTCTGTAGAGCGAAGAACGGGTAAGCCCCAGTTCCTCCGCTGCCCGGGTGATGTGGCCATTGTGCTTTTGGAGTGCTTTTCGGATCAAAATGCGCTCTACGTCCTCGATATTGAGGTGTTCCAAGCTGACATTTTCCTCTGATTTTTCAGGTTGCCCCATCTTTTGCAGGAAAAGATCCTCCGGCTGCAGGACATTGTGATTGCTCATGATCACCGCCCGCTCGATACTGTGCTGCAGCTCGCGGATATTTCCGGGCCAATGGTACTTGGTCATGCGTTTGATTAGTGGCTCAGATGCCTTTCGGATATCCTTGTTGTATTTTTTGGAATAGTATCCGATAAAATGGTCCGCAAGTAGCGGAATATCCTCTACCCGTTCGCGAAGTGGGGGCAGAGTGATCTCAATGGTATTGATTCTGTAGAGCAAATCCTGTCGGAAGGTATTGTCATAGACCATGTTGTACACCGGCATATTGGTCGCAGAGATCAATCGGATATTGACATCAACGGGCCGGTTGGCACCTACTCGGGTGACTTGGCGATTTTGTAGGGCTGCCAAAAGCTTGGCTTGCAAGGGTAACGGAAGGTTTCCGATTTCGTCCAGAAAGAGCGTTCCCTTGTGGGCTTGCTCAAATCGGCCTGCTCGGTCTTCTTTGGCATCGGTAAAAGATCCTTTTTTATGGCCAAAGAGTTCGGATTCGAATAGCGTGTTGGTGATTGAGCCTAAATCCACCCCCACGAAAGCCTCTCTGCTTCTTCTGGAATTTCGGTGAATGGCCCTTGCGATCAGTTCTTTTCCTGTCCCGTTTTCACCCAAAATCAACACATTGGCATCGGTGGCAGCTACCCGTTCGATGGTTTCAAAGACCTTTTGCATAGCCGGGCTTTGACCGATGATGTCCTTGAATTTATTGTCGATGTCCTGCTGAAGGGTTTGTTTTTGGTCTTTGAGCAGATTGACTTCCAGTTTTTTCTGACGGAGTTGGAGAGCAGAATTGAGTGTGGCCAGAAGTCGCTCGTTTTCCCAAGGCTTGAGTACGAAGTCCGTGGCGCCTTCTTTGATCGCCCTGACGGCCAAGTTGACATCTCCATAGGCGGTGATTAACACGACCACAGCCGATGGATCAAGTTCCAAGATCCGGTCCAGCCAATAAAATCCCTCCTGACCGGAACTGACATCTTTGGTGAAGTTCATGTCAAGGAGGATCACATCATAGTTTTCATTGTGCGTCAAAATGGGCAAGAGGTCGGGATTGGTCTCGGTATCCACTTGGGCAAAATGCCTTTTGAGAAAAATTTTTGCGGCCTTCAGCAGGTCCTCGTTGTCATCCACGATCAGGATTTTACCTATTCTTTGCTCATTCATATCCTACGGTGCTTTCTGTTTGGTAATAAAGGTGTGTACCAAGTATTCTAAAAGTCTGCCGAAAATCAATTACGCAAGTTTTTTTTCAAAAAGTGCCATTTCCGGACAATTTTGGCCGTTTTTAAAGAATAAGATTCCCGATTTTCCTTCTGAAAAAGAAAAGTCCTGAAGCGGGTTTTGTTCGCTGGCGGACGAAAATGTTCGAGTCAGTGCTCAGGCCTTTCAAAAAAAAGTCCATTATCAGCCTGAAATAGCCCTTTTTGGATGGCACAGCAATTGGCAAAAGGAATACAGCCAAGAAAAGGCACTCGAATACATGGACAGAAAACTGGAAAAAAAGACATGGACCCCCCGAAGAATTGCAGCCGTATTAGGTGGCGTGGTTCTATTGGCGGGAATTATTTATCAGATTGGATTTGCCGACCACCGCTCTACTATGAATGTGGAGAAAGACCGACTGAGTATCGGGACGGTCCGAACAGGGGAATTCACCGATTATATTTTAGTCTCCGGACAAATCGAGCCGGCAAGAACCGTCTTCCTCGATGCAATCGAAGGAGGGGTGGTCAATCGGGTAATCCGAGAGTCCGGTGCCCTAGTCAAAAGAGGAGATACCATTTTGATCCTGAACAACTCCAATCTGCAGCTTGATGTGATGCAGCGGGAAACCATGCTCTACGAGCAAATCAACAATCTTCGTCAAACCCGGCTTCTTCTGGATCAAAACGACCTCAATCAGCAGGGACAATTGGCCGAAATCGATTACCAAATCAGCCTGCTTGAGCCTCAGTATCAGCGATTCAAAGAGCTTCATGAAAAAAAGCTGGTCTCCGACCGGGAGTTTGAAGAGGTCAAGGAGCAGTACGAATACAACGTCAAGCGTCGCAAACTCACTTATGCCTCTTACCGAAACGATTCCGTCGCCCGATCCATTCAGCTCAATCAGCTGAGGATGTCCGAAAATCGGATGCAAGCTTCCTTGACAGGTGTGGGTAACATCCTGGACAACCTGATCATTACCGCGCCTATTGCCGGACAATTAGCTACCCCGCAGCAGTTGGAGATCGGACAGGCGATCAATCCTGGACAGCGGTATGGACAGATTGATATTTTGGATGAATTCAAGGTGCGAGTGCCAGTGGATGAGCTTTACCTTCCCAGAATCAGCACTGGACTGAGAGGGAAATTTTCCCTAAGCGGAAGCGAATACGAACTTGAAATCAACAAAATCTATCCTACGATCACCAATGGGCGATTTGAGGTGGATATGATTTTCACGGGAGAAAGACCGGAGGGAATTCGTCGAGGTCAAAGTGTGAGAATCCGGCTTGAGCTTGGACAAAGTGAACAAAGTCTGCTTTTGCCAACCGGTGGATTCTTCAAAGACACGGGAGGCAACTGGGTTTTTGTACTGAACTCAACGGGCAATGCAGAAAAGCGGAATATCCGATTGGGTAGAAAAAATCCCGAATTCTATGAAGTTCTGGAAGGCCTGGTTGAAGGTGAAAAAGTCATCATCAGCGGATACGAGAATTTTGGGGATAATGAGGTGCTTGAGTTGAAATAGTATGAAAGTCCGATGTTGGATGTCGGATGCCCGATGCGTATTTGAGTCTTATGATATTCAAATTATTTTGAACTGCGAATAATTGACTTTCAATAGTTAAATAACACTTGTCATGGAAGAATATCAACCGCATTTCAAATTTGAAAACCTTAAGATTTGGCAAAAGGCAATGGATTTTGGAGAAATGATTTTTGATGAATCAAGAAATTTCCCAAAAGAAGAGACCTATAATCTAATTTCTCAAGCCAGAAGAGCCGCCGACTCGATAGCTCTGAATATTGCTGAAGGGTCAATCTCTCAGTCTAATCCTGAGTTTATCAAATTCATCAATTATGCTATAAGGTCATTAGCTGAAGTAGTAACCTGTTTGTATAAAGCAAGAAGAAGAAATTACATCAATTCTGAAGTTTTCAAGCAACTATATCAAGAAGCTTTTCATCTAATGAATATGCTTCAGTCATTTAAATCAAAAATTAAATAATTAATCAAAACCACCAGTTCGGCTACATCGGACACCCGACATCGGACATCGGTCAAAAATCATCACTATGGAAAACGTAATCAAAACCGTCAATCTCCGAAAACTTTACACCACGGAGGAAGTAGAAACTACTGCATTGGATGGAATCCAAATCGAAATCAAAAAAGGAGAGTTTGTCGCAATTATGGGGCCTTCCGGATGCGGTAAATCCACTTTACTAAATATCATCGGCCTTCTGGACAATCCGGACAGCGGCGAGTATCATTTCCTCGATCAGGAAGTAGCCAAATTTTCGGAGAGACAGCGATCTTCTTTGAGAAAAGGGAATATTGGGTTCGTATTCCAAAGCTTCAATTTGATTGATGAATTGACGGTTTTTGAAAATGTGGAGCTGCCTTTGCTTTACCTGAAAACCCCAGCCGATGAGCGAAAGAAAAGGGTAGAAGAGGTCTTGACCCGGATGAATATCATGCACAGAAGGAATCACTTCCCTCAGCAGCTTTCCGGTGGTCAGCAGCAGCGTGTGGCGATTGCGCGTGCAATTGTAGCCAAACCATCCGTAATACTCGCCGATGAACCTACCGGTAACTTGGATTCCAAAAACGGGGAAGAGGTTATGAGACTTTTGGAAGAACTGAATAATGAGGGAACCACTATCGTCATGGTAACTCACTCTCCTCACGATGCCAACTACGCTCACCGTGTGATCAATCTCTTTGACGGAAAAGTGGTGACCGAGAATATCCGGGAGCAGTTTCATGTATGATGCAGGGAAGAATGGGAGTAAGGAAGTCAGGAGGTCATTTTCCTCCTGAGTTTGCACTTCCGCGATCAGTTGGCTTTTTGGTTTTCAAAGTAGCCCGAAAAGCCCCCATACTGTTCATCAAAGCATAGGCTTGAGTATAAAAGTTGGAAAAATCAGTTTCAGATAGGTACTTCCTTCTTCTTGCCTTGTACAAACAGGTGACCACCTCAGCTAATGATCGTAACGAATAACCTATGAATTTTCGGAATTCCTTGTTCGATTGGCCTGTGGAACCTTCGGCGATATTTAGAGCTATGGAATCAGCTGCTCTGCGAATTTGGGATATCAAATTGTATTTCTCCTCGATCGGAAATTGGCCTGAGGCATCAAAAATCAACTCCCCAAAATCCATCGCTGTGTGCCAGATTCTTAGTTTTTCAAATTTGAAAGTTTCCATGATTGACTGGATTAAATGAGGTTAAAAGATTGAAAATCAAATTATTGAAAAGAGAAGTATTTTAAAACATCTCTCCCAAATTCTGTTCAACAAACTTCCCGACTCCTATACTTCCCAACTCCCATACCCCTAAACGTCCTAACTCCCATGCTATCCAACTACCTAAAAATCGCTTTGCGCGGCTTTGCCAAGCACAAGCTTACCTTCTTCATCAATACCCTCGGACTTTCCCTTGGTCTTTGGGCGGCTATTCTGATCGGCTTGTGGATCAAGAGTGAATATGAAGTGGGAAAAGGACTTGCCGAATCCGATCAGGTCTATCGGGTCATGGAGCATCAGTCTTATGGTGCTGACATCTTCACCACTACATCCACACCGGGGATTTTGGCGGAAGCGATGAAGGAAAATCTTGCCGAAGTGGAAAAGGCAGCCACTTACTCTTGGAATGAGGAGCATCTCTTTGTCAACGGAGAAAATCGGGTCAAACTCACCGGATTTTTTGCCGGAAAGGAATACCTCCATATCATGCAGTATCCTTTTCTCCATGGAAACAAACAGCTAGCACTGACGGATAAGTCCCACATTGTACTGACGGAAGAGGCCGCTGTCAAGCTTTTTGGTACTTCTGATGTTATCGGAGAATCCGTACAGCTGGTGAGCAATGAAGGGGAGGAACTCTATGTGGTACAGGGAGTATTGCAAAGCTTGGGCAATAAGGCGAGTTCAAGATTTGAGTATATCCTGCCTTATCAGGTCATGTTTGATAAGCCCTACAATGAATGGCTTACCTACTGGGGAAATAATGGTCCAAGTACCATTTTGAAATTGCGTGCCGGTACAGATGGTGAAAAATTCTCCAATTCCATCGAAAACTTCATCGCGGAGCGCAACGAGGGCAGCAACGTCAAGCTTTTCGCCTATCCCCAATCGGATCTTTACCTCCATGGTTCCTGGAAAGACGGCAAGCTTCAAGAAGGAAGAATCAAAACCGTTAAGCTGTTTGCGATGATCGGAGTGTTCATCCTGCTGATCGCTTGCATCAATTTCATGAATCTGTCCACTGCCAAATCCCAAAAACGTGCGAAAGAAGTGGGAGTGAGAAAAGTCTCCGGGGCGGACAAAGCATCATTGGTCTATCAATTCCTTAGTGAATCTATCCTAATTACTCTTTTTTCAGGAATTCTGGCTTTGCTTTTGGTTCAGATTGCTCTTCCGATCTTCAATATTCTTACCGGAAAAGACATGCATTTACCATTAGGCGAAGGTCTATTCTGGGTTCAGTTTGGGGCAATTCTTTTGGTTACAGGATTGGTTTCGGGGAGTTATCCGGCCTTTTACCTTTCTGCTACCAAGGTGGTGTCCGTTTTCAAAAATCATATTCAAGGAAGCAAGCGGGTAGTTTGGGCACGAAAAGGGCTGGTTCTCTTTCAGTTTATTTTGGCAACCGCACTCATTGTATCCACGGTGGTGGTTTTTCAGCAGATCAATTATGCGCTAAAGCAAAGTATCGGATATGAAAAGGATCAGCTAGTCCTAGTGCCTTTGGAGGGAGAACTTTTCGGAAAGTATGAGATCTTCAAAACCCAATTGGAAAATAACCCCAACATCGAATCCGTCACCCGGACCACTCATTCCTTGATGGGTAGAAGTTCAAATACCGGCGGGGTAGAATGGGAAGGAAAAGACCCGGATTTTACCGCGCTTTTTGAGCGGATTTTGGTGGATTATGACTTCTTGAGTACGATGGGAATGAAGCTGATTGATGGGGAGGACTTTTCCAGAGAAAAGGGGTCAGATTCTACCCAATCGGTCATTCTCAATAGAAAAGCATTTGAGCTGATTACCCAAAATAATCCGGAAACCAGGATGCTCACCATCAATGGGGAAACCAGGCAGGTAGGTGGGGTAGTGGAAAATTTCCACTTCCAGAGTTTTCATCAGGTCATGGAGCCCGCTTTTATTATTCTGGACCCAAGCTATGCCTCCAATGCGTTCATCCGCATTAAAGCAGGTGAAATGGAGGAAACTCTGGCCGCGATACAATCCCTAGCTGAGGAGTTGAATCCGGTATTTCCATTTTCCTATCAGTTTATGGATGAAAATTACGCCCGGATGTATCAGGACGATGTACGCTTGAGAGATTTGGCTCAGTATTTCAGCATCTTGACTATTCTGATTTCCTGCCTGGGATTGTTGGGCCTTTCAGCCCACGTTGCTGAGCAAAAGACCAAGGAGATCGGCATCCGAAAGGTATTAGGGGCTTCCACGTTCCACATTTTGCAGGTGATCAACAGAGAGTTTATCCTAGTGGTCATGGTTTCGATTTTGATTGGATCGGCATTGGCCTATTGGTTTATGAAGGATTGGCTGGAGGGCTATGCTTATCGGATTGATTTTGAATGGTGGTTTATCCCACTGGCTGGGGTTCTGATTCTGGGAATCGCGCTGATTACGGTCAGCCTTCAATCCATTCGGGCTGTAAGAAGTAATCCCGTTCAGGCCATTAAGACGGAATAAATTCTGGTCGAAATCGGGCGTTTTTGTTCGCTGTTTTAGAATTGACTCCCTAAAAAAGACTGAAATTCAGGTTTTTGGGGAGTTTTTTTATGGCACAAAAACTGGCCTATCTGATCATATTCTTAGCTTCTCTAACCTATGCTCAAGAATTACTTCAAAATCGCCCTTCGTAGCCTCTTCAAAAGAAGGCTTTTCTCCTTGATCAATATTCTGGGACTCGTTTTGGGATTACTGACTTTTTTGGTTTTGTATGCTTTTGTGATCACTGAGTTTTCCTACAATGATTTTCATGCAAATAAGGACCGAATTTTTCGGGTGGTAATTGAAGAGAGAAATGGCACCTATGAAACCTACCTTCCTCCGGGATATGCAGGCATTATTACCAGTAATTTTTCCTCGGTACAATCCGTAGAAAGAGTTGCAGGTTATATTGGAAGTGGCTTGGTTGCGATTCCTGATACCGATTTGGCGTTTAAGGAAAACGAAGTCGGATTTGTGGAAGGAGATTTTTTTCAAAACTTCTCTTTTCCGATTGAGCGTGGTACCGCTGACCTTTCGAAGCCATATTCAGTTGTGATTACCGAGCAATTGGCTGAAAAGTATTTTGGTGAGGCTGATGCAATTGGGAAAAGCATTTCTCTGAGCAATCAATTTGGAAAGGCGGATTTTACGATAACAGGTGTATTGCAACCAATACCTGAACTTTCAGATCTTCAATCTGATATTTTTCTATCCATCCACACTTTGGAAAGACCTGAATATCGAAGGGATAACGGTTGGGCTGATCCCAATGGATTGGAGTCAGGCTTTGTGAATTTGTTTTTGGTCGCCAAAGAAGGAGAAGATGTGAGTGAGCTTCCCGGTTTGCTGACTGATTTTGTCAACCAAGACCCTGATTCTAAAGTAGCGAATGTATTGCTTCAACCCTTGGATGAAATTCATTTGGGCAGTTCCATTGCAGACCCTATGCCTAAGGTGAGTTCAATGGGAAGCGTTTTGGTGTTTTTAGCCATGGCCGTATTAATTCTATTTATTGCCTTTGTCAATTACGTCAATCTTTCCTCTGCAAACCTTTTGACTCGAATAAAGGAAATCCGAATGAGGAAGGTATTGGGAGCCTATTCCTGGCAATTGGCTCAGCAATTTATGGTGGAGACTTTCTTGCTGATGGGACTTGCATTGATTTTAGCCCTAGGCTTATTCAATTTATTGGATCCTCTATTTTTTGAGATTTTAGGGAAGCCAGTTTGGGCTGGCGTATTGCTGGAGCCAATCACAGTTTTCGTGATTTGTGGAATTTTGGGATTTGCTGCTTTATTCTCTGGGCTTTATGTGGTTTTCCTTTCCGGTCAATTTGAGAAAAAATCCAAGCTTAAATTTATCGCTTCTGAGGGGCAATGGGGAAGAAAGGCTCTGGTTGTTTTTCAATTTGTGATTTCTATCGGAATCATCGTTTGTACTTTGGTCATTCGGGATCAGCTATCTTTTATGCAGCAGCAGCCTTTGGGGATGAATTTGAACCAGCGTGTTGTGGTAGAAGGGCCTGAAGATTTCAAAGGAGACAGAAAGGGGAAAATGAATGCCTTTAAAGAGAAGCTTTCCTCCCAAAGCTTTATTCAAGGAACTGCCGGTTCAAATTCTTTGCCGGGGTATAGTTATAATTTTTCCGCAGGAGGAATTACTCCTTTGGTTCCAAGGCCTGAGGATAAGGATTACAGCTACTCCATGTTTATCATCGACAATGAGTTTATTCCAACTTTTGGAATAGATGTGGTGGCCGGAAGAAATTTCACCTTTGAGGAGGCGGATGCCAATTGGAATAATCTTCCCAAAGTCATGCTCAATGCAAAAGCAGCTCGTCAATTGGGCTTTGAAAATCCCGAATCGGCCGTTGGGCAATCCATCCTTTGGGGTAAGCCTTATGAGGTGGTTGGTGTGATTGCTGATTACCACCACATGTCTCTTCGGGAGGAAATCAGCCCCATGATACTTCTGGCAGCACAAGCTTCCGGTTATTTTACTTTGATCATGGATACCCAAGAGATGCAAGGGAATCTTGCCCAGGTTCAATCTATTTATCAGGAGATTTTTCCGGGAAATCCATTCACCTATTCCTTCCTAGATGAAATCTACGGAAGGCAATACCAAGCTGAACAGCAACTCAGCAGGGCATTTAGCATTGCCGGAGCATTGGCGATTTTGATTTCTTGTCTGGGATTGTTTGGATTGGCGGCCTATTCTGTTCAGCAGAGAACAAAGGAAATAGGCATCCGAAAAGTGCTTGGTGCAAGTACCCAAAGTTTACTGAACCTGATCAGTAAGGATTTTCTGATCCTAGTTGGGATTGCGATGGTGTTTGCATTCCCGCTAGCTTGGTATGCCATGCAAAGCTGGCAAGCGGATTTTCCATATAGGGCTGGGCTTTCTTGGATGACATTTGTTTGGGCTGGACTAGGCTCAATGGGAATTGCTATGTTGACAGTGGGATTCCAGGCTTTAAAAGCAGCTTGGTCCAATCCAGTTGAGTCTATCCGAAATGAATAAGATCATATGATGATGATAAAAACTAACCTTAAGATTGCCTACCGAACTGCAGTAAGCAATCCTTTTTATACACTTTTAAATTTACTCAGCCTTTTGATCGGTTTTTTGGTGATTGGCTTTGCACTGGTTTACATTTCATTTGAGACTACTTATGAGAGTTTCCATGAAAACAAGGAGAGTGTTTTCAGGCTTATCCAAACCTATCGTTCTCAAGACTATTCTGTCATAGGATTTCCTTCTTGGAATGATAGTGGTTCTGAGGTCCAGCAGGTACAAATTCAAAGTTTGAAAAATGCTAATGGAGTCCAAGAAGTGGTTCAGTTTATGGAATTGCCCAATGGACAAGGGATTACTTTTCAATCTAAGCTCCTTAAAACCGACAAAGCAATTGAAACGAATTCACCTGAAGCGTTTAGCTCTATTTTTACCTGGAAGGCGGTCGCCGGCAGTTTGAATGATTTTGCCATCGGAAATGGCAAAGTGATGATCACTGAGAGGTTTGCCAAGCAGCTTTTGCAAGAAGGCGAAAGTTTGGGAAAATTAATTGGAGAGCCGGTGGAGCTGGGAGGGGTGGACTATGCAATTTCCGCAATCATTCAGGATGTTCCTTCCAACTCACATTTTGACTTTGAAGTAGTTTTTTCAAAAGATAGAATCGACTATTGGGGAAGTAGAACCTACGTTCAGCGAAAAGAGGGAACAGATCAACAAGAGCTGACCGACGCGATTAATGAATCCATCAAGCTATCAAATCCGAGATTAGCCCAGGATGAATTGTATCAAGCCCATTATCTTCAGCCTATCCCATCCATCCATTTGGACTCCAATGTGCTATATGAATCCAAGGCTCCGGGAAATAAGCTTTACCTTTTTCTGGTAGGATTTTTTGGGTTTTTCATTTTGCTGATTATCCTGTTTAACTACACCAACCTCAACCTGGCAATCAAATCGAAGCAAGGAATTTCTCTGGCTATTAAAAAAACTATGGGGGCTAGTTCCACCCATTTATTAGGTCAATTCATGCTGGAAGCTTTTCTACCTTTGATTGTATTGCTTCCCATATTTTTGGTGCTCTTTCAGGTTTTAACCCCCTTTTTCAATCAACTGATGGGAGTTGAGATTCCGCTTAGCTATTTATTTGAAGGCTCCAAAATCGGCTTAATTCTTCTCAGTTTTGGGTTGATAGCTTTTGTGGCTGCAATTTTTCCCTCTGCCTTACTGATTCCAAAAAGTATTCTGGGTTTGTTTAAAAATAAGATCCAACACTCCCCAAGACAAGCTTTTCCCGTAAGAAAATACCTGGTCATCAGCCAATTGGTAGTTTTGATCATCATTGCCTGTGTTGCCTTGGTTGTACAAAAACAACTGGATTTTGTCTCAAAAAAGGATCTGGGCTACACCAAAGATCAAATCCTATTCACCTACACGGATGAGGAAAATCTCAAGGTGTTTCAGGAAAGCTTGAAAAGTATCCCAGGAGTCAAGCACGTAGGCAACGGTTCTTCCTTTGCCATCAATCCTTACAATCAAACGACCTATTCGATCGAAGGAACCGAGCAGGTGTATGATGATGCCAATCAGCTCTATTTGGATTATGAAGGAGTAAAGGCTTATGGGCTTCAATTTGCCTCACCACTAGTGGAAGAAGGGAATCAAACCTTTATCAATCGAACTGCAGCTAATCGATTTGCGCAAATCCTGTCTATAGCTCCTGAAGAATTGATCGGGAAGACTATTGTGACAGAGCCCGAATATCAAAATGAAGAGACTGGGCAAATTGGGTTTCCCTTTACCATAGCGGAGATATTTGAAGACATAAACCTCTTTTCCCTTCATGAAAAAGTAGAACCCTATTTTTTGACAGTAAGTCCAAGAGTAACCATGGAAGGAAGAAGTATTGTCGCTTTTGAGGGAAAAGATGATGGGGAAATTTTAGATGAGGTAAAAAAAGCGTATGCGAAAATTGACCCAATTCGACCTATTGACTATCAATTTCTCGAAAATCAGATTGACTCGCTTTATGAGTCTGATGAAAGGATTGCAAGTTTATTGAGTTATTTCACAGGAGTGGCGATCTTTTTGGCTTCGCTTGGGATAATTGGGCTTACAGTTTTTCTTACTCAATCCAGGAAAAAGGAATTTGGAATTCGAAAAATTTTGGGAGCAAATATTTCCTCTATTATCCATTCCTCTTTCGAGGAATATTATAGCATGATTTTTATTGCTTTTTTGATAGCCCTTTTACCTGCATTTTACTTGTCTTCCAATTGGCTGGAAGGTTTTGCTTTTAAAATTTCTATGCCTTGGGGACTTTTCGCTTCGGTGGGGGCATTTGTCTTTTGTTTGTTATTTACTTTGGTTTCTATAGTAGCTTTTAAAGCAGCTTGGTCCAATCCAGTTGAGTCTATCCGAAATGAATGAGTTTGCCCTAGAGCGGACAAATTGGATACTCTACGAACAGTTTTATTTCCAAAAAGGCCTTTCTGATAATCAGAAAGGCCTTTTTCTTTTTGGAATATTTCATGAACTCTCTTTGCAACCTTTAACTCAAAAGCTGCATCTGATTAATTGAAAACTAAACCAACACTTTTTCTGAAAACTAAACCAACTAGTATATCAAGCCATGTGGAAAAATTACTTCACTGTAGCCCTGCGTAATTTAAAACGCAACAAAATCTACTCCGCTATCAACATCATCGGACTGGGTCTGGGCATGGCCGCCAGTATCTTGATCGCGCTCTTTGTGCTTGATGAGCTGAGCTACGATCAGTTTATTCCTAATGGACACCGAATCTACCGGGCCAATGTCAGCGGGAAAATGAACGGAAATGAGTTCACTTCCTCTACCTCAGCTACTCCCATGGCTCCCACCATGCTCAATGAACTTCCCCAAGTGGAGGATGCAGTTCGTTTTGGATTGATGCGCACCTTTCCTTTCCGCCTGGAGGAAAAAGCTTTTACAGAGCCTATCGTCTTGGCTGCTGACCCTAATTTCATTGATTTCTTTGGTTTGCAAATGCTCAAGGGAGATCCAAAAACAGCTTTGGTGGGTCCCGATCGGGTTGTGCTGACTCAAAGTGTAGCCGAAAAATATTTTGGTACGGAAGATCCTCTTGGGAAATCCATTTTCAGTGGCTCTGAAAATAAACCACTGGAAGTGACCGGAGTGGTTGCTGACTTTCCTGTCAATTCTCATTTGGCTTTTGATGCGGTAATTTCCGGAGAAAACTTTTGGTACTTCGAGCAAGAAAACTGGACCAGCAATAACATCTACACCTATTATCGATTGGTGGAGGGTACCGATCCCCAGCAAATCCAGCAAGCGATCAATGGATTTGTGGAAAAATACGTGGGAGAGGAAATATTGGCATTTTTGGGGATTCCTCTGAAAACTTTCCAGGAGCAGGGCAATGATTATGGAATTCAAACCATGGCGCTGCAGGATATCTACCTCAAGTCTGCCACCAATGACGAAATCAAAGCTCCTGGCAATGAGCAATATCTGATTCTTTTTACTGCTATTGCCATTTTCATCCTATTGATTGCCTGTATCAATTTCATGAATCTAGCCACAGCCCGCTCTGCCAACCGGGCCAAAGAAGTCGGTGTCCGAAAATCCATTGGGGCAAACAAAGGACGATTGGTCGGTCAATTCCTGGCTGAATCATTTATGTACTGTGTTTTTGCAGGATTCTTGGCTTTGGCTATCATCTTGGTTTTGCTAAAACCTTTCAATGCCTTGGCAGGAAAAGAGCTCGGGTTCGGGTTTTTGATTCAGCCTCAATTTTTGCTGGCCTTTATTTTGTCCCTTTTGGTGGTAGGCTTGATTGCAGGCTCCTACCCAGCATTTTACCTGACCTCTTTTTCTCCTGTTACCGTATTAAAAGGGAAATTGAGAAGCGGAGTCAAGCGCTCCGGGCTGAGAAGTGGATTGGTGGTTTTTCAGTTTTTTATCTCCACCATTTTGATCATCTCCAGCATGGTAGTCTATAAGCAGCTGGGATTTATGCAGGCCAAAAACTTGGGCTTTGACAAGGAAAATGTGCTTTCGCTTCTTCATGTTCGCGCTTTGGGAACTAATCAGGAGGCCTTCAAGCGGGATTTACTCAATCAGTCAGGCTTTTTGGAGGCGAGTTTTGCCAATAGTTTACCTCCTATGCTGGACTGGAATTCTGTAATGCGAACCAAAGACAAACAGCAGGATATCCTGTGCAATATCAATGTGGTAGACGAAGATCACTTGGAGACATTAGGACTCAAGTTGGCTTCAGGTCGGTTTTTCTCCAGAGAAATTACCGCAGACACTGGCTCAATCCTAATCAATCAGGCTGCCATGGCTCAAATGGGCTGGACCGAATTGGATGGCACACAGGAAGTCGGTGGGTTTTGGAGTGAGGATGGCTCAGTCACTTACCGAAAAGTGGTAGGCGTACTGGAAGATTACAATTACGAGAGCTTAAGGCAAAATGTCCGCCCCTTGGTGATGATGCTGGGAAGCCGAAATGATTTCAATGAAATGGCAATTCGCTTAAGTCCCGGTAATTATGCAGATCAGATCAAGCTCTTGGAAGAAATTTGGAAAAAGCACTCCGGAGGTGCTCCGTTCGAGTACTCCTTTCTGGATGCAGACTTTAATCTGCTCTTTCAAAAGGAGCAAAAGATGGGTAATATCATCCTCATCTTCACAGTTTTGGCGATTGGAATCGCCTGTTTGGGCTTGTTTGGACTGGCAGCATACACTACTGAGCAACGATCCAAAGAAATCAGCATCCGGAGCTTTGGGCGCTTCCATGCTCAATCTGGTGACGATATTGAGCAAGGATTTTACGCTATTGGTCTTGATTGCTTTTGTACTCGGAGGACCGATCAGCTATTATTTTCTGGAAAAATACTGGCTGCAAAACTTTGCCTATCGGACCGAGATCGGCTGGTGGATGATTTTGGGGGCCGGTCTGATATCGATTTTCATAGCTTGGCTGACGGTCAGTTACCAGAGTTTCAAAACGGCAGCTTCTAACCCGGTTGATTATTTGAAGAATGAATGACCTCAGTTTTTCCTTAAAATCTAAGTCAAGTCAAATCGTCCGCTCACGGGCAAAAAGTGTTGGCAACGGACAAGAGATTTTAAAAAAAGTGGCTTTAAAGCAGCTAAAGACAAAATCTGCCTTGGCATAATTCCTGAAAAATAAATTATCACTAAACCAACCCAAATCTTAAAAACTATGAATCTTCAAAAATCACTGCTCGCTTTTGTATTCTTCCTGATGGGGAGTGTACTTACCCTTGCCCAAAATTCTGAAACCAGGACTCCAGGACCATTTACCCAAGTGGAAAACTCGGGCAGCTGGGATATTTACATCACAGAAGGCTCAAAGGATGAGGTCCGCCTGGAATCCAGGTCCTTTGATCTGAGTAAAGTCATTACCAAGGTTGAAAATGGGCAATTGAAAATCCGATTGGAAAAAGGCAACTGGAGAAATGTGGATTTGACCGTCTACGTGACGGTCCGGGAATTGACCTCGGTCGGAAATGGCGGCTCTGGAAATATGTATCTGGAATCTGACTTTGGTTCTGATTCATTCAACATGGGTCTTTCAGGTTCCGGAAATATCCTAGCCAAAAACCTGAATGTGGGAAAAATCAACATCGGAATGAGCGGATCCGGAAGAATTGAAATTCAGGGAGGCTCTGCAGAAAAAGCTTCTGTGGGACAGTCTGGTTCCGGAGACTTGGATGCGTTGGACTTTACTGCCGATGTGGTAGATATCGGAAAGTCCGGTTCTGGAAATACCTCCATTGGAGTCAATGATTCCTTAATCGTTGGGTCTTCCGGCTCCGGCAATGTATACTACCGAGGAAATCCGGAGAAGCAAAGCATCGGAGTGTCCGGTTCATCCCGTGTGATCAAGAAATAATAACCACCCAGCCCAATAATGAATAAAATGCCGGTAGAGTGCTGCTTTATCGGCATTTTTTCTTCCTAAACAAGAAAAGATATGTTTAAAAACTACTTCAAAATCGTCTTCCGTAACGCCAAAAAGCATCCCATGTATGTGCTGATCAACTTGATCGGGTTGGCGATTGGGATGGCGGTGAGTATTATCATTTTGCTCTATGTGCAGTTTGAGCTGAGTTATGATAATTACCATCCTGATGGGGATCGACTGTATCGGGTTTCCCGTGCATGGTTCAATCCCGACGGACAAATCAGCCTTCATTTGGGGCATACGGCCCCTCCGTTTGGTCCTTTGATTAAATCCGATTTTCCGGAAGACGTGGAGGTTTCTGCCCGGCTTTTCAATTTTAATCCTTTGATCAAATCCGGAGGGAATGCCTTTGAAGAAGAGCGGTTTTTCTTTGCTGACCAAGAAGCTTTTGATGTCTTTGGTTGGGAAGTAGTGGCAGGAGAGGGGAAGACAGCCTTGGACCAAGCGGATGGCTTGGTGCTGACCGAATCCACCGCCAAGCGCTATTTTGGGGATTCTCCGGCGGTAGGAAAAGAGCTTTTAGCCTTGCTTAATGGACAGGAAGTGACCTTCCAAGTCCGCGGGGTGATGAAAGACATGCCTGAAAATTCCCATTTTCATGTAGACTTTTTGGCTTCCATGGTGCCTGTGGTGCAGTTTTACGGAGGCTTGGAGCCTTTCATGTCCAATTTTGGCTCGAATAATTTCTCTACCTACATCAAGCTTCGGGAAGGACTCGATTACAAGGACTTTGAAGCCAAACTTCCCAGTTTGATCGATCGGCATATGGGAGAGACCCAATCCGGAATCCCCATGTCCAAAGGGACACAATTGTTTCTTTGGCCCATTCAGGATATCCATTTGTACAGCAATCTAGATTCCGAGATAGAGGCAAACGGGAATATTGACTATGTCTACATCTACTTAGCCGTTGCCTTTTTTATTCTACTCATTGCCTGTATCAATTTCATGAACCTTTCTACGGCACGTTCTTCTCTGCGGTCCATGGAAGTGGGGCTTCGCAAAGTCATGGGTGCGGACCGAGGCTTGCTGGTGAGACAGTTTTTGGGGGAATCTTTCGTCATGACTGCCATGGCTATGATGTTAGCTTTGATCTTAGTGTTTTTGTTTTTGCCCAGCTTTGCAGACTTCTCTGAGCGGCCTTTAAACTTGAATTTTTTCCAAAATCCGCTCTATCTATTGGGTATTTTGGGAATCATGGTCTTTGTGGGCTTGATTTCAGGAAGTTATCCCGCTTTGTTTTTATCGGGCTTTATGCCTGCCAGAGTACTCAAAGGAGCCTTCAAGGCAGGTAAAATACATGAGCGTTTTCGGTCCGTCTTGGTGGTAGGTCAGTTTGCGATATCCGTGGTATTGATCGTTGCCGTTTTGGTGGTCGTAGGGCAGTTAAACTTTATGGTAGGCAAGGATTTGGGCTTTGAAAAAGAAGATGTGGTCTACCTGCCTTCCAATGATGAGATTCAGAATAACTACCTCATTCTCAAAGACCGATGGGAAAATCATCCCGGAATCCAGTCTGTGACTATTTCCAGCCGTGTGCCCTCCGGAAGACTGTTGGATTCCCAAGGGGCCACAGCCGAGGTCAACGGAGAAATGAGCCAGTTGAATATCCGGATTGCAGACATTCATGTGGCGCACAATTTTCTGGACACGTACGGTATCAACACGGTTGCCGGAAGAAACTTTAATTACGATTTGGCGAGTGATTCGACGGAAGCCTTTATTCTCAACGAGACGGCTGTCCGGGAGATCGGCTGGTCCAGTCCGGAGGAAGCCGTGGGAAAACAATTTCTTTATGGTGGACGACGGGGTTTTGTTACCGGAGTGATGCAGGATTTCCACTTTGAAAGCTTGCATCAGCCGATAGTTCCGATTGTGTTTTTGATCGCTACAGACCGGAAAAATCCGGTCAGCTTCAAGATTCAAACCGATCAGCGGGAGCAGGTATTGGCTTATCTGGAAGCAGAATGGGCTCAGTTGCGTCCTGATTTTCCTTTTGAGCCGACCTTTGTGGATGAGGGCTTCAACAGACAGTATGAGGCCGAAGATCGGGTAAAAACCATTTTCACCTTCTTTTCTGCTTTGGCAGTCTTGATTTCCATTTTGGGTCTCTTGGGATTGGTGACCTTCGCTACCGAGCAGAGAACACGGGAAATTGGCATCCGAAAAGTGATGGGAGCTGAGACAGGTAATATTCTCTTGCTTCTTGGAAAAGACTTTTTGAAACTGGTGGGAATTGGTTTTTTGATTGCAATTCCGATTTCCTGGTTTGGAATGAACAGCTGGCTGGAAGATTTTGCTTACAGCATAGGCGTACATTGGACGGTGTTTCTTTGGGCGGGATTGGGAGCAGGAGTGATTGCCGCAGCCACAGTGGTCTCTCAAACGATCAAAGCCGCCTGGGCCAATCCGGTGAAGAGTATCAAGAATGAGTAGGGGAGTTATTAAGTAGGAAGACCGAAGACGGAAACATACTTCGGTCTTCCTGCTCCCATCTTCCAGCTTTTCTTACATCAAAAATCCATTTTCGACCGGATAAGATTCTGGAATATCCTTTTCGCCCAGCATTTCCAGCAAATCGATTTCTATTACTCTGGTGATGGAGGAAATAGGAACATCATTGTATCCGGCCTCAAAGGGATTTTCGGAATAATCCCCAATACGATCTACCAGGAAAAATATCCAAATAATAATTCCTGAGAAGGGGACTGTCAACCAGTAATGCATGGCGGGGGATTGTTCAAAAATATCCAAAAGTCCAAAAGGGATCAGTGCACAAAAAATATAGGTAATCCAAAGTCCTGTGGAGGCATATTGTCGCGGAAATGGAAAATTTTTGATTCGTTCGCTCATTCCTTGCGTATCGTAAAATCGGCTGATCAATTGGTGCAACCACACCTGTTTGTAGGAGTCCAGATTTCCGGTCTGATGAATTTTTTCCAATTCCAGACTTTGCCTCTTCAGCAGGTGGGTTGGAAAGTTAGAAAAGGTCTGAAGCTGTTCCCATTCTTCGGTGGAGAGGTATTTTTTGATTTCGGGATTCAGGCCCTCTTTGATTTCTTCTTTGAATGAAGGGGTAAAAACCATGTTTTCTATCGGTAAATTATGCTCCCAGGATTTTCCTTTTCTGAGCGCATGTTTCAGTGCTACCAGCCAAGCTAGATGCCTAAAAATCATCTCCTTTTTCCAGGAAAAAGTCACTTCACTCCCAGGTAAGGAAAGAATAGCTGTGGCAAAAGTCCTGCTGTCATTGACAATAGCTCCCCAGATTTTCCTTGCCTCCCAAGCTCTGTCATAGGAAGAGTTGTTTTTGAAACCCAGAAAGAAAGCTACCGCTACGCCAATGACCGAAATAGGCTGCCAGGGGAGAGAAAAGGGGATATGAGAAATCTCATACAAAATGACAATCACTGCAGAATAGATCAATCCATTGATCAGGGATTTTTTGGACCAGCGGACGGTCATCCAGAGGCTATAGTTTCTTTTGACGTACATGGGCTGAGATTTTTTTTAAGCTACAGATTTCTATTCAAAATCCCTTTTCCCAAAAAAATCAGAATTGATCGCTGACGGACAATTTTGTTCGAAGCAAAAAATCCAAAAGTCAAAAATGTGTCAAATTAGACACGTAATGCAGGTTTTGCTTGGCATAATCCATGAATAATTCGATGTGGTCAAAATTATTTTTTGGCTTTTCTCACTGGTCCAAACCCTTAGATTATTCGAATCATGCTTAAAAATTATTTAAAAATCGCATGGAGAAATATCCAAAGAAATAAGGGCTACACTTTTATCACTGTGGTAGGTTTGGGTATAGGAATGGCGGCCTCTATCCTTATTCTGATTTGGGTGCAGTTTGAACTCTCAGTGGATCGATATCATGAGCATTCTGATCGGATTTATGCAGTTTGGAGAAACAACCATGCGAATGGGGAAGTCAATTCTTGGGATTACACTCCGGCCCCCTATGTGCCAGCCTTGAAGGAGCAATATCCCGAAGTGGAAGAAGCCACACGAATCACTGAGTGGGATCCTATGCTGATCAGCTTCGAGGCAAATAGTTTTTATGAGAAGCTTACTTTTACTGAGCCGGGATTTTTCAAGATGTTCAGGTTTGAGGTCTTGGAAGGAGACCCGATAGCTGCTATGGAGCAGCCTGAAAGTATTGTTTTGACGGAGTCTTTGGCGCAAAAGCTTTTCGGGACTACCTCTGTCCTGGGGAAAACAGTAACTATAGAAAAACAGCTTGATTTTGAAGTTCGGGCTGTGGTAGCCGATTTTCCGGGAAATTCCACTTTGCAATTCACCGGCTTTTTGCCTTTCGGCAAACTGGAGCAAATGGGCTGGGTGGATGATTTTTGGGGTAATAATTCCTACCGAAGTTTTGCTATGCTACGGGCCGGCACCTCTTTGGAATCATTCAATGCAAAATTCAAGTCCTTTACTGCTGACAACACAGAGTACGATGATATTTCTGATTTTCTTTTTCCTTTCAGGGATTTGCATCTCAAGTCCAAGTTTGAAAATGGACAATCTGTAGGAGGAAAAATCGAACTGATCAGGATGTTTTCCATTGTGTCTTTTATTGTCCTGATCATAGCCGGAATCAATTTTGTCAATCTAAGTACAGCTCAAAGTGACCGAAGATCCAAAGAAGTAGGAATCCGGAAGATATCCGGTGCCCAAAAAGAAATGCTGATCGGGCAGTTTTTGGCTGAATCTACTATGGTGGCTCTTTCGGCATACCTCATCGCCTTGGTTTTGGTCTCGCTCACGTTTTCTTCATTTAGGGATTTGATCGGTCAGGAGTTGCAATCACCTTTGAGTCAGCCGTTTTTCTGGATCATTTCTGCAGCTTATGTATTGATCATCGGGCTTTTGGCGGGTAGCTATCCTGCTTTTTTGATGAGTTCTTATAGGCCGATTTTGGCTTTGAAATCGAAAATGGATCAGCGAAAAAACCTGGGGATCAAGCCCCGGGAGGTATTGGTGATTTTCCAGTTTGCGGTAGTGGTCATTCTGATTTCCTCCACTTGGATAGTCCGGGATCAGATGAGATTTGTCCAAAACAGAGACCTCGGCATCAATGAAGACCGGCTGATTTTTCATCCCGTAACCTCCAAAATGAGGGAAAACAAATCAGCACTGAGAAATGAACTGAGCAGTCTTCCGGGGATTTCTTCGGTGAGCTATACCTTTTCTCCATTGACCGATATCTACAGCGACACAGATGCGATGCAGTGGCAGGGAAAAGATCCCGATTTCAAGCCCAACATCAGTAGAATGGGGACTGATGCCGGCTTAATTGCTACGGCTGGGAAGGAATTGATTTCAGGACGAGAGATTGATGTCTATACCTTCCCCAGTGACAGTAGCTCTATGATGATCAATGAGAAATTGGCTGCGCTGCTGGGTTTTGAAGATCCCTTGGGTCAGGTGATCAGAGATGACGAAAAAGACTACACGATTGTAGGGGTGGTTAAAGACTTCATCATGGAGTCCCCATTTGATGAGGTAAAGCCTATTGCGGTTTTTGGACCTTTCCGGGAGTTGAATTTTATCCATTTGAGGTTGAATGAGCAAGTCAATTTGTCCGAGGCTATGGCTCAGATCCAAAATACCATTGGGAAATTCAATCCAGATGCCCCATTTGAATATCGATTTGTAGACCAGGAAAATGATCAAAAATTCATTTCACAAGAAAGGACAGCCAAGCTTACCTCCATTTTCACGGCTTTGTCCATTTTCATATCCTGCATGGGCTTGTTTGGGCTGGCAGCATTTATTGTAGAGCGGAAGAAAAAAGAAATTTCGGTACGAAAAGTACTGGGAGCTACCGTGAGCAGCTTGATTGGGCTTATTTCATCTGAATTCGCCCGCTTGGTCGGTATAGCCATCTTGATCGGTGTGCCAATAACCTGGTATGTCATGAGTGATTGGCTGGAAACATTCAATTACCGGACGGTTTTGGACTGGAGTATCTTTATTTGGACAGGTGGTTTGACATTGCTGATTGCTTTGCTGACCGTCAGTTCTCAGGCGATCAAAGCAGCACTGGTCAATCCGGCCAAAACGCTGAAAAGTGAATAAAATCTCTTTTAACATCATTGCCCGTTAGCGGACAAAAACGTCCGAGCAGAAAGCGAAAAATACCTAAAATGCGCCATTTTAAGGCGTTTTTGCTGGATTGGTTCTGGCATAGAAGTGGAAAAAGGAATAGTATAATTACCTAGAATATCATGTGGAAGAACTACTTTAAAATAGCAGTCAGAAACCTACTCAAGCACAAGCTCCATACCGGGATCAACCTGATCGGTTTGTCCTTGGGGCTGGGAGTTAGCATATTGATTTTTTTCTTTGTTCAGTTTGAACTGAGCTTTGATGCTTTTCATCAGGATCTGGATCGGATCTACCGAGTCAAAACCTATGAACGTATCGACGGGGAACTCAAGGAATCCTACTCTTCTCCGGTAGTTCTGGAGTCCGCTTTTCGAGCGGAATTCCCTCAGATCGAAGCCATTTCCGGAGTCACCAATGCAGACGTGCAGGCCACCTTGCCGGATCAGAGTACACAAAATCAACGGATTCGTCTGGTGCACTCCGACTTTTTGAAAATGCTTAATTTTCCTTTGATCAAAGGTGATCTCTCTACCCAGCTAGTAGACAAATATTCAGTGGTAATCACCGAAGAAGCGGCCAATCGATACTTTGGCGCTACTGACCCAATCGGACAATCCCTCCAGCTGAAAATGGGAGAGGACTTTGTGGATTACCGGGTTACAGGATTATTGAAAAACCCTCCTGCGAATAATTCCATCCCTTTTGAAGTCCTGATGCCTATCGCAAACATGGATTTCTTTGCAGATGAAGAGAGCTTAGCTTCTTGGTATAATGTCTGGGGATTTAATCTGGTCAAGCTGAATTCCCCGGAGCAAGTCGCATCTATTCATCAAAGTATGGAGGCCTTTATGAAAAAGTCCTTGGGAGAGGATTACGAAGAAGGTGGTCTATATTTTACGCTTACTCCTTTGGCAGATATGCACTTTGATGAAGGTGCAGGAAATGGGGCAGTGGAGACTACGCAGAAATCACTGCTTTGGATTTTGTCCGGAATCGCCTTCCTGGTTTTGCTGATTGCCTGTATCAATTTCACCACCATGGCTATCGGGAGGGCCACCTCCAGGGCCAAAGAAGTCGGGGTGCGAAAGACCATGGGAGCCAGCTTCAGTCAGTTGATCAATCAATTTATGACTGAGGCCTTTTTGACGACTTTGATGGCCTCCGTGCTGGGTGTGGTGCTCGCGGAGTTATTATTGCCCACATTCAATGATCTATTTCAAAAGGAACTGGATATCGTCTATGGTCCTGCACAGTTTGGGATTTTGGTCGGACTGATTGTGATAATTTCAGGTTTGGCCGGAGCCTATCCTGCCTTTTTTCTATCCGGACTTCGACCTATCAAGGTATTAAAAGGCAATCTTTCCATCCATTTTGGGAAGCAGGGCCTCAGGAAAGGGTTGATTACTTTTCAGTTTTTCATCTCTTTCCTACTCATTGCTTCGACCTTGATCATGGTCAATCAGATGAATGCGATTCGGGATTATGATCTGGGCTTTGATCAAGATCAAATTTTGATCGTGGATATGCCGGATTATCCTTCCCAGAATTTTGTCACCTCTTTGAAAGAAAGCTTCAGAACTGCGGAAAGCTTTCGGCAGACTTTGGCCTCACGGACTGAAATTGCCTCGACGGCGTTGACTGTGGCCACCTATGGGGATGATGCCTTTTGGCAGGTTGCTTTCCCTTTAGAGGATGGGACGATGTTTTCGTTTAAAGTCAATTTCGTGGCAGGAGATTATCTGCAGACCTTGGGCATGGAAGTCCTAGAGGGAAGAAGTATAAATCCTGCAGTAGGATCCGACAGCAGTGCTTTGATGATCAATGAGGCATTTGCCCGCGCATTTGACTGGGAGGATCCCACCGGAGAGTTGCTTCCAAGAACTGATTTTGAACCCCATCAGATTGTTGGAGTCGTGAAGGATTTCCATCATGCCTCTCTATATCAACCCATAGAGCCAGTAATGATTGCCAAATCTCCCATGGCTGTGTTCAGCGGGATTACCAATCTGATGATCAACTCAAGTACCAATCCCAAGCTGTTGGTCAGAGCTGCAGGCGGGGATGTCAATCAGGTTCGAAGTGTGATTGAAGCCGAATGGGAAAAGCAGTTTGCGGGTCTTCCCTTGGATATTTCTTTCTTGGATGAAACAGTGGAAGCCCAGTATCAATCTGACCGTAGATTGGGTAAAATGGTGTTTATCGCTGCATCTCTGGCTATTTTGATCGCAGCCATGGGATTGTTTGCCATGGTGGCCTTGTCGATAGCCGGCCGTACCAAAGAAATCGGAATCCGAAAAGTACTGGGAGCCTCCAGCTGGAGTATTTCCTGGCTTTTTGGAAAAGAGTTTATGGTCACCACCCTCATCGGAGTAGTCGTAGCGCTTCCATTGAGCATCTATCTGATGCAAGGCTGGCTGGATCAATTTGCCGTAAAAGGATGGCCTTCCTGGATCAGCTTTGCAATGCTGGCAATTGGAGGAATAGCATTTACGCTGGCATTAGTCTATGCCCAATCGCTGAAGGCCAGTCTGAGTAATCCGGTAAATACCCTGAAGGATGAATAGAGAAGCAGGATGCTAGTATATAGTTCTAGTATCGAGAAGTAAGAAACAAGAGCCAAAAAATAAAAGGCTAGAAGGAAATGCAGCAGAGATCAGGTGACTTGATCCCCTTGTTACTTTCACACTTTCCTTTCTGAATTCTTCAAATTCAAAAACTATGTGGAAAAATGATATAAAAATTGCCTGGAGAAATCTGTTGAAAAACAGGTTGGATTCTCTGATAAATGTAGGAGGGCTAACGATCGGTTTTTTTGCGGTGTTCTTGATTGCTCTGTATGTAAATTTCTCAAGGAGTTATGATAAAGACCTGACCCTGACAGACCAATTATTTCGAGTCAATTTAAACTCACAGGTTTCTGGAAAGGAGATGGATAAAAGCGCTCGTACGGCTCCAGTAATGGGGATGATTTTCAAAGAAGATTTGGCAGAAGTGGAGGAGTTTTCCAGGGTAATTATCATGGGAGAAGTGATCGCTGGGCAAGCTGATTCCTTTGTGAGGGAGGATCAGGTTTTTATAGCTGATGAAGCATATTTTGATTTTTTCGATATACAACTGACCCAAGGAAGTAAAGAAGAGATTACTCAGCCATTGCAAGTCTATCTCTCCAAGAGTATATCCGAGAAGATCTTTGGGGATAAAGATCCTTTGGGGCAAAATTTAGACATCAATAGTACAAATTTCGATGGGACAGTTGAATTTGAGGTAGCCGGGGTTTACCAGGATTTACCTGCCAACCGGCACCTCAGACCGGAGGTTTTGATATCCTATGCCACACTTCATCACTTTCTGGGTCCCGGCATCGACAACTCTTATGACTGGCTCAATCAGTATACCTATTTGAAGTTGGCACCGGGGGCGAACGTGGAGAGTCTTACTGATCAATTAAATGCAAGTCTTCAGACCCACCATGGGGAACAGTTACAAGCCAGCGGTTCGGAATGGGATGTTGATTTAATTTCCGTAGGGGATATCCATAACAGTCTTGCCTATTCCGGGGAGTACAACCAAGGGGTGGATGGGAAAAAGCTTACATATTTTGTTTGGATAGGCTTTTTTGTACTGATGATGGTTTATTTGAATTCCATCAATATAGCTACTTCCAAAGGTCAAAATAGAAGTAAAGAAATAGGAGTCAGAAAAGTATCGGGTAGTTCTAGGATTCAATTGATTAGACTGTTTCTCACGGAGTCTTTCTTGACACATTTTATCGCCATTGGAATTGCCTGTTTTTTGATTTTTGGCTTTGGAGATTGGATCAATCAGGTTTTGGGATTGGGTTTACCTACCGAAAACCTTCAGCTAAGTCGTTATTTGGGCTGGATAGCTTCCTTTTGGATTCTGGGTTCTTTCATTTCAGGAATTTATCCTGCTTTGCTTTTGACCTCTTTTTCTCCACAAAAAGCCATCAAAGGAGATAGTATTCTGACTTTCCGACAGGCATTCGGTAGTCCACTTTTGGTCGTTCAATTGATCTTTTGCTTGGTTATTTTAGCAGGGATTCTGACTACCTACAAGCAGATAGAATTCATGCGAAGCAGAGATTTGGGCTTGGAGCTGAAAGGTCGAATTGTCGTTCGATCCCCCATGCTGTTTGTGGATGGAAGTGGCAACTATCAGGAAAAAATGAAAGCCACCTTAGGAGCCTTGTCAGAAGTCCAATCTATTGCGGCAGCAAACGAGATTCCCGGAAATGAAATCTACTGGAAGACAGAGGACTTTCATTTGGAGGGAAAGGAAAAAAGTGGGGTCATGTTTAGCATGTTGAGTGTGGGAGAAGAATATTTCGAACTCTTTGACCTAGATATCCTAGCAGGCAGACAGTTTAATCCGGTAGGTGAGGGAGAGGAAGCGATTATCAATCAAAGGGCACTCGCTGGTTTAGGGCTTTCTAAGCCGGAAGAGGCATTGGGAAAAAAGTTGATTTCCGGTAGAGGCGACGCAAGAATCGTGGGAGTGGTGGAGGATTTCTATCAGGAGGCCGTCAATTCCCCTTTGGATCCAATAGTACTTAATTATTCTCCTGGAGATCTGAATTACTATGTTCTCAAGCTTAGCTCCCTAACTGAAATCGGAAGTCTTTTACAAAAAATAGAGAACTCCTTTGAGAAAAACTTCCCTCAATCGCCTTTTGAGTACTTTTTTCTTGATGAGTTCTTTGACAAGCAATACAAGGCAGAAATTCAGTTTCAGAAACTCTTTGCTTTAGCCTCCTTGGTAGCCATTTTCATTGCTGTCATGGGAATATTCGGAGTGACTTCTCAGGTTTTGCTAAGCCGGCTGAAGGAGGTCAGTATCCGAAAAATTCTGGGAGCATCCTCTTCCTCCATTTTAGTGATGATCTCAAAGGACTACGTTTATTGGTTAGGTGCCTGTTTCGTGGGAGGTATTCCGTTATCCTATTTCCTTTTCTCAGAATGGTTGCAGGAGTTTCCGGTAAGAATCGAATTAGGCTGGTGGTTTTACACCCTGCCGGTACTGTCTATTTTGCTCATTTTCTTTAGTACTGCGCTGGTTTTGACGATTCGAACCGTTTTTGTCAATCCTGCGAAAATCCTAAAATCCGAATGAAATGAGGACTTGGATTCAAAATATTGCGCTATGTATTTGTTTGTCAGGAATTCATCTGTTGACTTTTGGACAAAATATAACCATGGAATTGGATAGCTTGATCGGATTCCATGTAGAATTAAAATCTTTTGAAGGAACAGTATGCGTTGCCGAACAGGGGGAGATTATTTATCAAAAAAGCCATGGTTTCAAAGACGAAGCACAATCTCAACCTATTGATTCTGAAACCAGGTTTGGGATAGCCTCTATCACCAAAATGATTACCTCTATTTTGATTTTGCAGCTGAATCAGGAAGGGAAACTTCAATTGGATCAAAGTCTGAATGAGTTATTGCCGGAGATGGAAATTCCGGGTGCAAAAAATATCACGGTCCATCACCTTTTGCTCCATATATCAGGTTTACCGAACGAAAAAGATCAAGCTTACAATCGGGTTTTGTCTCCGAATGAATTTGTCGCAGAAACTTTGAAAAATGGCAGCAAATCCCGCGGTTTTGAAAAGTTTAATTATGCCAACCTTGATTTTGTACTGCTGGGCTTGATTGCTGAAAAAATTGAAGGACAAACTTGGCAAAAATTAGTGGATGAAAGGGTTTTGAAACCCTTGGGAATGAATGAGACTGGATTTTTGAAAAAGGGAGACTTGCCAGAGAATTTTGCTCATACTTTTTCGATAGCTAAAGGCGGGAAGCGGATTGCTGATCCGGATTTCTACATCGAAAACTTCTATGCAGCAGGCTCAATGTATTCTACTGTATCTGATTTACTTAAGTTGGATCAGGCGCTTTATGGAGCGAAACTTTTGTCTGATGAGTCTAAGAAAAAGTTTTATACCTCCTATCCAGAATATAATTATACAGGATATGGAGTTTGGACATACTCCTACCCCTATGCAAAAGGAAACCCTCTTATTATGGAGCGAAGAGGTGGGATTTTAGGTTCAAATAGTGTTTTGGTGCGCTTTTTAGACAGCAATCAAACCCTCATCATTCTGAGCAATAATGACCAATTCAATCCAGATTCATTTGGAGATCCAGAAAATCTTCGGGAAGGAATCATTCAGTTAATGGCTCAGTACGCTTCAAACCATCCTTAAACTAACTCAAACCATGCTCAAAAACTATTTTAAAATTGCCTGGAGAAACCTGATTCGTCAGCGGGTTTTTTCCCTAATCAATGTTTTGGGTTTGTCGATTGGACTTGCCTGTTTTCTACTGTTGGTTTCTTATGTGAAATTTGAGCGATCCTATGATACCTTTCAAGAGGACTCAGAACGAATTTTCAGAGTATCCCAAGAAGTTCGGGAATCTGGAAATTCCGCTTGGGCCGGTGGAGCTGTGGCACCTATGCTTCGGAAAGAGTTTGGAGATCAGCTTGAAGAAATTACCAGTATCATTCAGATCAATACTTACCTCAAATCACCTGATGGGATTAGTCCTGAGGAAAGTTTCCGGGAAGATTTTTTCTTTTACGCAGAGCCGGGCTTTGAAAAAATAGCCGGACTAAAAGTAATTAAGGGAAGTTTGAAAGGAGTTTTTGACGAACCTTTTTCGTTGGTATTGACTCAATCCAAGGCCAAGCACTATTTCGGTGATGAAAATCCACTTGGAAAAGTTCTTTTGGCTACCGGAGATGTGGCTTTTGAAGTGAAAGCCGTCATTGAGGATCTTCCGGCCAATACGCACATGAAATTTGACTTTTTGTCCTCCGTAGCCACCTTCAAAAATCTAAATAATTTCCCTGAAAGTGCTGATTTTGGAAGCTTTTGGTGGCCTCAGACATTTACCTATGTGAAAGTCAAAGAAGGACGAAATGCCGAAGCGATCAGCAACCGAATCCCTGAAATCAACGGGAATTACCGAAATCCGGAGGAAGCAAAAAATTACCGATACTTCTTGCAACCCATTCAATCTATTCATTTGCAGCCCGGTTTTGGTGGGGAATGGACCGCAGGGGTGAACCAAAAAACCCTGTTGATTTTCTTATCAATTGGAGGATTTGTCCTTTTACTCGCCTGCATCAATTTTATCAATTTGGCAACAGCCCGAGCGATTCGACGAATGAAAGAAATCGGAGTCCGGAAAGTAAACGGTGCCAGACGAGGGGAATTAATGCTGCAGTTTTTGGCAGAGGCCTTTTTGATTAATGGAATTGCGCTGATTTTTGGCTTGCTAATGGTCGGTCTTGCTCAGCCATTCTTTGCTGAATTATTGGGGCTTTCATTGGAATTCAGCTTATTTTCTGATTCCATACTTCTTGGAATTATTCTAGGAGTTTGGGTGATTTCTTCCCTATTGGCGGGTGTTTTTCCGGCCTTTTATCTCAGTGGGCTCAAACCGGAGGTTATCCTTAAAAATTCTCCTCTCACTGGAGGAAAGGCTTGGCTTAGAAAGTCCTTGGTTGTATTTCAATTTGCGCTTTCTTCTTTATTGGTTTTTTGTGCCGGAGTGGCCTACATGCAGCACACATTTCTTCGAACATCCGACATGGGCTTTGATCATCGTGGGCTGATGACTGTAAAACTCGGAAATGCAGCCAAAGCCCAACTTAGTCCGATTATAGCTGCTTTGGAGCAACAATCGGGAATTCAGTCTGTCAATGCCATTTCCAATGCTCCTGGATTGGAAGGTGGGTGGAATCCACCGGTTTCGTTTGAAGGGGTTCAGAATGCTGAGGAATTCGCTACTTATGTTCAGTATGTAGATGCCGATTATTTCAAAAATTTGGGTGTGGACTTAGTAAGTGGAAGGGAGTTTTCTTCGGAATTTCAAGATGGGGGAGAGGTGACAGAAATGATGAGGGGACAATTTCCCAAAATGGAAAACCTCGGCATTGTTGTCAATGAATCTGCTGCAAAAATCTTAGCACAGTCAGGACAACCCGAATTGGGAAATGGGGTGCGCGTATACACCGAGGAAAATGGGAATTTATTTTCCGATTACAATGGCAGGATCATCGGCGTAGTCAGGGACTACCATACACAGGATTTGAAAACGACCATCAAGCCGACTGTGTTTTTGCCTGCCAAAAATGCAGCATTCGATGGAAGTTCGATTTTGCTTATTCGTACGGGAGAGGGTTTTGGAGAATCTCAACTACTACAACTAAAAACAGCCTGGAATCAAATCATCCCCGGTATCCCATTCGACTATGCCTTTTTGGATGATCGAATTGTCCAAAGTTATGCGCAAGAAGCGCGCGTGGGCAATTTACTTGGAGTATTTGCCATTTTAACTTTGTTGATTTCTTGTCTTGGCCTATTAGGGCTTTCGATCTTCACCGCGGAATCCAAACGAAAAGAGATCGGTATCCGAAAGGTATTGGGGGCTTCGGTTGCAGGGATTATTTCGCAGTTGTCTAAGGAATTCTTATACCCTGTGATTTTGGCCTTGTTGATTGCATTTCCTCTTGGGTTTTATTTTATGAATCAATGGCTCGAGCAGTTTGCAGCCAAAGTAACAATCTCAGGCTCGTTTTTCTTCGGTACAGCTCTGATTTCTTTGTTGGTGGCTTGGATTACTGTAACCTGGCAGTCCTGGAATGCGGCCACTTCTAATCCGGTAAATACCTTAAAGGATGAATAGGGCTTAAAGAAAAAAGGATTTACGAATTACGATTTACGAGGGTGTGGATAGGATTCCGGCCTCAGATTCCAGGAAACCTAACAACCTTACAACCTTAAAACTTTACAACCTTTCAACTCTAATCTTCCAATTTTAAAATATTTCAATCTTTCAATTCCAAAGAAATGCTGAAAAACTACTTTAAAATCGCCTGGAGAAATCTACTCCGGAACAAGGTGAGAACGGGAATTCATATCCTTGGGCTTTCATTGGGGATCGCCATTTGTTTTTTGATCTTCAATATCGTTTGGTATGCTTACAGTTTTGATAATTTCCACCCGGATGGTGATCGGATCTATCGAATTGTCACGGAGAACGATCATGGAGAAATGAAATACAGCTATCCGGCCGCTCCGGGACCCTTGGGAGATGTGCTTTCGCAAGAGCTTTCAGGAGTGGAAGTAGCCGGAAAGTTGTACACTATTCCTAATACTCATGCAAGCTTACCAGCTCTTCAAAAGAACTTTGGCAGAAAAGACTATATCACCTTTGCTGATCCAGGTTTTTTTAGACTTTTCCAGAGAAAATGGTTGGCAGGTAATCCGAATACTGCTTTAACTGCCCCCAATCAGGTGATTATTTCCCAAAAGAGTGCAGAGACCTATTTTCCTGGAGAGTCTTTGGATGGAATTTTGGGAAAGGAGATTTTGTATGTGGATACTGACTCCATTTTTACCACGATAGTGGGTGTGGTAGAAGATTATAAGGAGAATTCAGACTTTATTTTTCAGGATTTTATCTCCTATTCTACAATCAAGGAAAATGAGAAAGAAGATTGGTATGGAGTGCATTCCTGGACCAATATAAATTCCAGTAATCAGCTCTTTTTTAAGACTCAATCAAACTACAGGCTGGAGGAAATCCAAAGTGGTTTGGACAAAATCACTCAAAAATACTATGCAGATGAAGAAGATGGGAAAACCACTTTTGGGTTTGAATCATTGTCCGAACTGCATTTCTCCTATCCTTTTGACAATGAAGGCGCTTCCAAGACGCTCATTCAAGGTCTTTTGATCATTGGGGGAATCATTCTTATTTTGGCTTGTCTCAATTTTATCAATTTAGAAACAGCGCAGGCTATAGGAAGGGCAAAAGAGGTGGGAATCAGAAAAACCTTGGGCGGTGGAAAAAACCAACTTGTTTTTCAATTTCTATCCGAGACCCACCTGATGGTACTGTTTGCCTCCTTGGTTGGATTGATTTTTTCCGACTTGATTCTCAAAGCTTTCCAGTCCTACCTTCCTGAGGGCTTCACGATCACTTATTTTTCTGCGGTGAATCTGGCTTTTCTCATCGTTTTCAGCTTGGTATTGACCTTGGTTTCTGGAATCTACCCGGCCTTGATTTTAGCTAACTATCAGCCTCAGCGGGCATTGAAAGGCGAAAAGCAAGGTTCCGGAAAGTTTTCCTTTGGGGTATTCTTACGAAAAAACCTGACCGTTTTACAGTTTACTGCTTCGATGGTTTTCTTGGTCATGGTTATGGTGATTTCTTCCCAGATGAAATATGTAAGCAGTCAGCCGGTAGGTTTTGAAAAAGATGCAGTAGTCTACGCCCATCTTCCTTTTATGGCAGGGATAGAGAAGGCTTCCTTGTTTCGGGAAAGAAGCAGCCAAATGAGTTTTGTGGAGGGGGCGAGTTTGGGTGGAGATGCAATTTCTTCCGCAGGAATTTGGACATATGATGTCAGGGTGCCGATAGATTCGGCTGAGGTGGAGTTTTTCACCCAAGTCAAAAATGTGGATTCTTCATTTGTTCAGGTGAATGGAGTGACTTTGCTTGCAGGTAGGAATTTGAGACAAAATCCAAATGAAGTCTTGGTCAATGAGCAATTCTTGAGAGATGCCGGCTATAAAAGCCCCCAAGAGGCTTTGGGCAGTTCAATCGCTTTCCGTCAGGAGTCCAGCATTATTGTTGGAGTGATGAAAGACTTCAACTCCAGGTCTTTGAAGGAGGAAATCATGCCGATGATCTTTTTTCAGGCTCCTGATTATTACAATGTAATTTCCATAAAACTAGGAAAAGGAATTAACCTGTCGAATGGATTGACGAGTCTTAAAGAAGCTTTTTCGGAGGTTTATCCTTACGAAGAAATTGATTTTAAATTTCTGGATGAGGAGATCGAGCGCTTTTATGAAGAGGATCTGAGGATCAGAAATATTTTGGGTTTTGCCAGTGTTATTGCCATGCTGATTTCCGGGATGGGACTTTTTGGGCTTTCGTCCTTTACGATTTCTCAGCGAATGAAAGAAATCTCCCTTCGTAAAATTCTAGGAGCCAGCGTTACTCAAATTTTGGCATTGATCAGCCGTGATTATCTCGTTCTTATCTTAATTTCCATTGGATTGGCGGCATTTCCTACGTATTGGCTCGCAAAGACGTTTTTACAAAGCTACACCTACAGAATTGATATGCCTTACCTTCAATTTGGCTTGGGAGGATTGGCTTTGCTATCCCTATGCCTGATGATTGTCGGCATCCATTCCTATCTCGCTGCCCAAACCAACCCAGCCCAAGTTCTCAAAGATGAATAAAGCTAAATACCTGCCTCTCCGATCTGTTGAGGCAGGTCTGTTTTGATCTTTTTTGAAAATTTTAAATAAGTTTTCCCTACTTTCTCTTTTTTTTATTTAGTCGGGTTGCAAAAAACGGAAGCAGTCGATTATCTTACAGGACTTTCCACTTCTTTGGGATATCCCTGCTTTTCCTATGAAAAAAATCCTCCTTGGTCTAATTCTGATTTTACACTTTGGTTATGCTGAAGGTATAGCCCAGCAGATTTCAGAGCCTGAGTTTGTGTCTCTTTTCAATGGTCAAAATCTGGACGGATGGGTGGGAAATAAAACTTCCTACCGAGCCGAAAACGGTATGATTATCATCGATCCGAAAGGCGGAGGAGGAGGTAATTTATTCACTGAAAAAGAATATGGGAATTTTATTCTCCGTTTCGAATTTCAACTTACTCCGGGAGCGAATAATGGTCTTGGGATTCATGCTCCTTTGGAAGGGGATGCGGCCTATGTAGGTAAAGAGCTCCAGATTTTGGACAATACAGCCAAGAAATACGAAAACTTGAAAGAGTATCAGTTTCATGGATCGGTCTATGGAGTAATTCCTGGGAAAAAGGGCTTTTTAAAGCCAGTGGGAGAATGGAATCAGCAGGAGGTCATCGTGGAGCATCCTAAGATTAAAATCATCCTCAACGGAGAAACCATCCTGGAAGGGGATTATCTGGAAGCCAGCAAAAACGGAACTTTGGATGGTAGGGATCATCCCGGATTGCAAAGATCTTCAGGACATATCGGCTTTTTGGGCCATGGTGATGTGGTTCACTTTCGAAATATCAGAATCAAAGAATTGAATTAACCTTTAGCATAAACCTTAACAAATGACTAAGAAATTCCAAGTAATCGATCGGCGTGACTTCCTCAAAAGATCCGCCCTTGGTGCAATGGGTTTGGCATTGGCTCCCAGCCTATTGGCCAAAGCTCAAGAGGCAGGTAAACTGAGAACCGCACATATCGGACTGGGAGCCATGGGAATGGAAGACCTGAAAGCTATCGCTTCTCACGAGCTGGTGGAGGTAGTAGCCCTGTGCGATGTGGATAAAAATGCCCTCGTAAATGCAACTTCTCTTTATCCTAATGCCAAAACCTATGCGGACTACCGCATTTTGCTCAAGGAAATGGAAGATGAGATCGATGCAGTGATTGTCTCTACTCCTGACCATACCCATGCACCTGCCTCCTTGATGGCTATGAAAATGGACAAGCCGGTCTATTGCCAAAAGCCTTTGACCCACCATGTCACAGAGGCCCGGGCGATGAAGAAATTGGCCGAAAAGAAAAATCTGGTCACTCAGATGGGGATTCAGGTTCATTCCTTCTACGACTACAAGTTGGCTACGCTACTGATCCAATCGGGAATCATCGGAAAGGTCCACACTGTGAGGGCTTGGTCACCCAAAAACTGGGGTACTGATCAGCCTACCCCAACAGGCAGCGATCCTATTCCGGCAAATCTGGACTGGAATCTTTGGCTAGGAACAGCTCCTGAGCGACCTTTTAAGGAAAATGAATACCATCCCGGCAATTGGAGAAAAGTGTTGGATTTTGGCTGTGGGACATTGGGTGATATGGGCGTACATATTTTTGACACGCCATACAATGCCCTTCAGCTCGATGTGCCGATGACCATCACCAATGAATGTCGTCAGCCCACCGGATATGGATTTCCGGAAAATAACATCGTGACTTATGAATTTCCAGCCACTCCTTATACAGCAGAGACCCTGAAGTGGGTATGGTATGATGGCCCGGGAGCACCTGCAGATCATGAGGATTTGAAACTTCCAAACGGAGATGAGCTGCCGGATCAAGGCGCAATGTTTATGGGCGAAAAGGGCCGATTGCTCCTTCCTCATTTCCAGCAACTTCCCCGTCTGATCGTGGATGGGCAATACAAGGAATTTGACGTGACTCCATTCAATTTGGGTGCACCTGTCAAGGACTATGCAGGGGAAAGCAAGAAGCACTACCATCAGTTTGTAGATGCTTGCCTTGGCAAAGGCGAATGTTCGGCTCCTTTCGAATACTCTGCACGATTAACCGAGACTATTTTGCTGGGCGTGATTGCCGGTCGATTCCCTAACCAAACCCTACATTGGGACAGTAAAAAGGCCAAATTTGCCGAAAAAGAAGCCAATAAGTTTTTGGGTGGAAAGTATAGGAAGTTTTAAGGAAGTAATTAGTACCTAGTATCTAGATTCAAGACGCAAGAAGCAAGAGCACAGCAGATAGTTAATAAAACATCTGTAAATGGAGACGGCGAAAATTCTGTGAACTTTCCTCAATACACTGCCTACTGCAAACTGCCTACTGATTTGTTCGCTGGCGGACAAAAATGTTCGAGATAATTGAGTTCTAATTTACAAAAAACAGCCTCTGAAGGGAATTCAGGGGCTTTTTTTATGGCATAGTAGTGGAAAAGGTGAATATGTTCAGTTGCATTTTCCAGAAAATAAGTATAGACCTATTGCCGGAAAACCAACTAGACTAAGGATTAATCATTGATAGGGCTGAATCTTTCCATGTTTCCATTTTAAATTCTTCCGACTCTATGTGGAAAAACTACTTTAAAATATCTTTTCGGAACCTTCAAAAAAGGAAGCTGTATACCGGGATCAATTTGCTTGGGCTGACTATTGCCTTGGTGAGCTTTTTTGCCATTTCCCTCTATATCTACCATGAGTGGAGCTACGATCGGATGTATAAAGATGCAGACCGTATCCTTAAATTAAATCAAGAGTTTATTTCAGGAGGCGAGAAGCAATTGGTAGGAACGTCACCATCCATGCTTCCTGTAGTATTAAGAGAGGAATTTTCGGAGGTTGAAAAGGCCACCTTGGTGTTTGATTTGGGGATTTTTTCCACTGTTATGGTCGATGCAGGGGCAGGAAATCAGGAGGAATCCAAATTTGCCTTTGTAGACGAGTTTTTCTTTGAGGTATTTGATTTTTCGCTTTTGTCGGGACAAAAGTCAAATCTTTTGCAAAATCCCAATGAAATGGTCTTGACTCAAAGCACTGCCGAGCGACTCTTTGGGAACGTACAAAGTGCCCAAGGGAAATCTCTGAAAGTAGATGGACAAGAATATGAGATTAAAGGAGTCATGGAAGACTTCCCAAGCAATTCTCATTTGGAATTTGATTTTTTGGCTTCATTCAAGACCCATCGTCATGGAAAAGAACCCCAATGGTCTCCAAGCAATTACTACAATTATGTGAAATTGAAACCCGGAGTCAAGGTTTCCGATTTTGAGAAAAATCTTGCTCAAATGGTGGATCGATACTTGGGAAGTGATCAGGAAGAGTATGGTTTTCAGACGGATTTTTATACCCAACCTGTCACTGCTATCCATACTGGAGACCCCAATTTATCCTCCATTAAACCGGGAGTCAATCTTAAATACCTGTACATCTTCGCAATAGTTGCTCTTCTTTTGATGATTATCGGTGTGATCAATTACGTCAATCTTGCGACGGCAGAGGCTACTGAGCGGAATAAGGAAGTTGGACTCAGAAAAGTCATGGGAGCCACTCAATCCCAACTTTTTGGACAGTTTGTATCTGAGTCCATGATTTTGACTTTTGGAGGACTTCTGATCAGTCTACTCGTTCTTTACATTCTTGTTCCCGTTTTATCGGATTGGGTGCAAGTTCCTCTACAGCTTGACTTGCTTGTTTCTCCTTTTGGACTGATTTTTCTTGGCGGGGTTTTATTGGCAGTAGGGTTTTTTTCGGGGGCTTACCCTTCTTTGATTTTGGCCAAAATGGAACCAATTCGGGCTTTAGGAAACAAAATAAAGTTGGGCGGAGGTGCCTGGGTCAGAAAATCTCTGGTTGTATTCCAGTTTTTCGTGTCCATGGGGCTATTGATTTCCACCTTCGTAGTCAAAAGCCAATTGGATTTCATGCGTGAGGTGACTTTGGGCTATGAGAAGGAACAGCTTATTTCCCTAAGCTATCCCTATCAGGCGAGAGCCAAGATGCCGACCATCAAGGAAGAAATGAAACGAACTGGAGCGGCAGTTTCTATTGCCCAAGCGGCTGATATGCCGATTCATATCAAGGCAGGGTACAAAATCTTCCCAGGAGGAGACAATCAGCGAGAGTTGATGATCACCGGTTATGCGGTGGATCCAGATTTGGTAAATACGTTAGATCTTCAACTCCTTGCTGGAGAGAATTTCACTGAGTTTGATATTCAGAGGAATCAACTGGAAGATGGAAGTGAAGAATTTTCCGTTTTGCTCAATGAGTCGGCTGTGAGGGAAATGGGTTGGACAGCAGAAGAGGCTGTGGGTAAGCGAATCAACTTGGGCTACATGAGCAATTCGGTGATCAAAGGTGTTGTCGGGGACTTTTATTTCAATTCACTGCATCAGAAAGTAGGTCCGTTAGTCATTTTTCATGACCCAATGGAGGCCAATGTCCTTTTGATCAAGCTTCCTGCCGGAGATCCTGCTAACCATTTGGCAGCTTTGGAGAAAATCTGGAAAGACCAAGTACCTGATCGCCCCTTCAATCCTCAGTTTGTGGATCAAGCCTACGCCAATTTGTATGCTTCAGAGGAGCGAGCAAGCATGGTATTTACCCTTTTTGCGGGAATTGCAGTCTTTATTGCTTGCATCGGCTTATTTGGCTTGGTGTCCTATGTGGCGCTGCGTCGTACCCGGGAGATCAGTATCCGGAAAGTATTGGGTGCCACTCCGGTAGATGTGCTCAGTGTTTTGGCCGTGGATTTCATGAAGCTTTTGGGGATTTCTTCTCTTTTGGCCATCACATTTGGTCTTTGGTTTTCCAAAAACTGGCTTCAGGACTTCGCTAATCAAACGACTGTCGGTTGGATGCCTTATGTATTTTCCATCGCTCTAGTCTTTGCTCTAGCTCTGCTTACTATTTTCTATAGAACCTGGGAAGTATATCGCTTAAACCCCTCAAATACTTTAAAATCCGAATAGACTTATTTCATAATTCATGATCGAACTAAAAAACATAGACAAATTCATAGAATCCCGATTCCAGCGGATTTTTCTCCTGAAAGGAATCAATCTGACCATTCAGGAAGGAGAATTTGTCACCCTGATGGGACCATCCGGAGCAGGAAAATCCACATTACTAAATATCCTTGGACTTTTGGACGAGGACTACAGCGGAGATTTTCTTTTCGGAGAAAAAAACATCCGTCAAATGAAGGAAAAGGAGCGCTCCAGTCTTCACAAGAGCGAGTTTGGCTACATCTTTCAAGCCTATCACCTAATCGATGAACTCACTGTATACGAAAACATTGAGACTCCGCTACTCTACAGAAAAGTATCTTCATCTGAGCGGAAAAGCATCATTGCGGAACTCTTGGACCGCTTCAATATGGTAGCAAAAAAGGATCTTTTTCCAGCCCAGCTTTCCGGAGGTCAGCAGCAGTTGGTCGGCATAGCCCGAGCTATAGCAGGCCGGCCTAGAGTTCTTTTGGCAGACGAACCCACCGGGAATCTTCACTCGGCTCAGGCCAAAGAAATCATGGAGGTATTTCAGGATTTGCACAAGGAAGGGACCACGATCATTCAGGCTACCCATGCCCGGGAAAATGCTGATTTTGGTACCCGATTGATTCATTTAGTAGATGGAAGAATAGAGAGTGATGAAAAAATTAGCTAAAAATATACTCCCAATCCTGTTTGCCTTGGGCAGCTTTTCTCAGGTTAATGCACAAGATACACTGCAGCTTAATTTTCGGGATGCAGTGATTTTGGCTTTGGAAAAAAACTTGGACTATCAGATTCAGGTCAATCAGATGGAGGTGCTCCAAAAAGAGAAGCAAGTGGCTGCGCTTTCGCATTTGCCCTCAGTGGGTGTCAATACCAATTTCCTTCGTCAATCGGGTCAGCAGTTTCAGCAAGTAGAAGGAGAAATTGTCGTGACCAATGTGACCAACGATATTATCAGCGGCAATCTCAATGCAAACCTTCCCGTATTCAATTCTGGCAGGAGAATTTTGGATACCCAATCAGCCAAACTTGCCTATGAAGCCGGTGAAAAAGGGCTGGAGCGGGCCAAGCAGCAGATTACCTTTGATGTGGCGGGACGGTATCTGCAGGTCTTGTTGGACTTGGAGTTGTTGAGAATTGCCCGACAGAATACCGCCAACCAAAAGGAAATTCTCAGGCAGATTGAGGGCTTTGTGGATGCAGGTCTTCGCACGGTTTCTGACTTGTATAATCAGCAATCCGAAGTTGCTAGGGTAGAATCTGTCGAGGTGGATGCAGAGATTGCTCTGGAAAATGACCTTTGGGCATTTACAGAATATTTGCAATTGGAACCAGGAGTGGTGCCGTCTTTGGAAGCAGTGGATCCCGCTCAGGCCTTGAGGGAATTTCAGGAATATGGAGTAAAGGAATTGTATGATTTGGCTGTTCAAAATCGCGCTGACAAGGCACAGCAGAGCTTGCTTAAAGATTCCTTTCAAAAAGATCTAAAGGCCACCAAAGCTATGTATTACCCAAGGATCAATGCTTTTTACAATTACAACACATTCTTTACTTCTCTGGATGGCCGATCTCTTCAGGAACAATTCCTGAAAATCTATCCCCAAAACACTCTGGGCTTCAACCTCATCATCCCAATTTTCTCAAATTTCCAAAGCAGACTGGATGTCGCCAGAAGTAAAGTAGCCTACCAAAATCAGGTCTTGAGAGAAAAAGCCACCGATCGCAAAATCTATCAGGATGTGAAGCTTTCCCATCAAAACTATCAGGCAGCGGTCCGGAAAGAAAGAAATACACAAGTACAAGTACAGGCCGCCGAGGAGGCGTACAAGGCCGTTCAGGAGCGATTTAGGCTGGGATTATCCACTTTTGTGGATTTGGCTACGGCCAATCAGCAACTGGTCAGGGCACAGGCCGATCAGGCTCAAGCTATGTACACGATGTTTTTTCAGGATGTATTGATGCGGTATGCCTTGGGCACGCTAAACTTTGAGATATAAAAAAAGAGGGGTCAATCCCCTCTTTTCAAAATCTTAAATTCATTCATCACACGATAAGCTGCCCTGGTGATATCCGACGCAAAAGTGGGAGATTCAAAGTCGAAATTTGCCGCGGTATAGCCCTGCCAAATGGTATTGCCTTTTTTGCTGTCGATCACATAGATGACGAGCATTCCGTTGTTTTCGGCATATTTGACCATGTTATAGGTCTCGTCTTTTTCCTGTTCTCTTTCGATTTCCCCTTCATCGTTTCGGTAGGTCATCCCGGTCCGGTTGAGCCAATAGTCAAACTCAGGCTGCACATAGCCTCTGTATCTTACCGAATCAGTGAAAATCTTATAGCTCACCAGCATATCCGCCTTGGAATCTTCCTCCCGGAAGCCTTGGGAACCCAATCTCGCTCCGATAGTAGCATTAAGCACTGGGGCAATCACTGTGGTATCGATGTCCTCTGCCTGAACGAAAGCAAAGGTTTTATACTTTTTGAAAGAGCCGGTATAGTTATAATCATAATCCGTCACGTAGTCTTTGGAAGAAAAGCAGGAAGCACAAAAAGTAAGGATCAAAACGGAGAGTAGAGTTCGGTAATTCATATTGATCTATCTAAGGTTGGCTGATTGGAAAATTCTTTGGCTAAATAACTTGATGCCCAACTTTTTGTTTGTCAAATGACTCTCAATCAGTACAGTAGCAACTATGAAAATTTAAATAATTCTTACGGAAAAGTCTATTTATTTTCTTCCGGACATGGAAAAAACAGGTGAATTGTAAGCTGAAAGACTTGAATTACCTTCCTCAAGCCATGAAAAATTTGGAAACCACAAGGAAATGAATGGGACCTAGATTAATTTCCAAGCTTAAGATTCAGCATGACTTCAGTTTTCAAATCATCTATTTTAGATCAAGTCAAATCCTGTCGCATTTGCGAGGGAAAGCTACCTTTAGGACCCCGTCCTGTTTTTAGCATTCACCCAAGTAGTAAAATTTTGATTATCGGTCAGGCTCCTGGAACCAAGGTCCATGCGACCGGAATTCCTTGGAATGATCCAAGTGGGGAAGAACTTCGTCGCTGGCTCAATGTGGACAGGGACACGTTCTACAATCCGGAAATTTTCGGGATTATGCCTATGGGATTTTGTTATCCGGGTAGGGGAAAAGGAGGAGATCTTCCACCAAGGCCGGAATGTGCCCCAAATTGGCATCAAGGTCTAAAACAGCAAATGCCAGAAATTCGACTTACACTTTTGATTGGTAGCTATGCTCAAGCCTACTATTTAAAAGATCGGAGGAAAAACAATTTAACAGAGACGGTCAGAGCTTTTGAGGAGTATTTGCCCGAATTTTTTCCATTGGTGCATCCTTCTCCAAGAAACCGCCTTTGGATGAGGAGAAATCCTTGGTTTGAAGAAAGGGTAATTCCCGAACTTCAGGATTTGATTCATCGGTTTTTATTCTAATTTTAAGAAATTCATTTTCTTACTTTACCTCTTTATGAAAAAACATTTTCTAAGCCTATTGGCCTTTGCTTTTTTTCTTTACTCCTGTGACAAGGCTTCTACTGAAAAACCTATTTCATTTTCCCTGGAATTGGAAGACTCCCTGATGATTGACCAATTGGAGCCCCGATACTTGGTGGATTATGATCCGGCAAAAGAAAAATATTTGCTGACTAGTGATTCGTATTTCCATTATTTGGAAGTGGATGAATCAGGCAAAATCCTCGGAAGGGACAGTATTCCTTGGGATGGTCCTAATGCGGTTTCGATGATTTTGGGAATGGGCTATGCCAAAGGGAAAGTGGCTTTGGCTACTGATTCCAAAGGATTTTTATTTTATGAAAATGGGAATCCAGTCGATCAATTGACCATTCCTTATCCCTACACTTCCTTTAATTTTCTTCCCAAATTATCTCTTCTGCCTTGGAATGGAGGTTATCTCTATCCCCGCTTTATGGCGGAAAGTGAGCTTGAAGGAGGTTTTACCGAGGAGTTTTACAGCAAAACTTATTCAGATCCTCTTTTCGCCTTCCAAAAGGAGGGAGACTCCATTCGGTTTATGGTGTCTCTTCCGAAAGAGGCTCAGTTTCTCGACGGACAATTCCATGGAAGCCTGGTTCTGGTCCCTTATCTAAATGGGAATGATTTTTATCTTCTGGACTGGATTAGGCCGGAGATTTTGCACTACAAGGATGAAGAAGGGGAGTTTGTCTATCAGCGCACCATTAATCTGCCTTTGGAAAGCTGGGTAGGATATGATCCTGTCCCAATGAATCAGGCCTCCTCTTTTTACGAAAGCTATGGAAAGAAAATGCCCGGAACGGTGAGAGATTTTATTTCGATAGGAGAGTATTTTTTGGTTCAATATCAAAATGGGATTGCTGAGGATGTTTTTCCTCAAGCAAAAAACGAATCCGGAAGAATGGATCCCGAAAAAATCTACCAGCTCAACCCACCCTTGCTGGCTGTGTTGGATCAGAATTTAAAAGTACTGACTAAAGGAATCGAGCTGCCCAAAGGAGTAAATGGCCAATTGGTGGTCAATAAACAGGGACAGCTTGTGGGTATGAAAAATCCCAGTCTCTCTTCCACAGAAGAGGAGGGTTTGGTCCTTTACCGAATGAAATTAAAAGTGGATTAAAGACAGGACTCCAGCCCCTCAGCAAAGGGGGTTGGTTTGATTCCAAAAGCTTTTTCCAGTTTGGAGGAGTCCAGACGGTAATCCTCAGCCGTTTGGTATTTGAGCTCACGCACTTCTTTAAGAGGAGGGATAAACCAACCCAGCAACCAGACCAAAAATCCGGGCATGACGCTAAGTTTGGTGTTTTTTCCCAATCTGTCGTTGAGCATTTGGGTGACTTCTTGGGCACTTGGGTAGCTGGGGTCGGTTGGGAGATTCCAAGTTTGATTCCATGCACTTTCCTGTTGGGCAAGAAATGCAGTGGCTTTTCCGGCATCTGGGATGTAGGTGAATGCATGCCTTTTGTCTCCCGCATAGGTCCATTGGGGATTTTTCCCGGCTTTCACCCGATTGATGACCAGTTCGTGCAAAAAGCTGTTTTTGGCCTCTGGACCATAAAAGTCTCCTGCTCGAACCACCATCGCTTGGAGCCTTTTTTCCCCCACTTCTTTCCAGAGCATTTCAAGAATTTGCTTTCGGACTTTTCCCTTCCTGCTTTGTGGATTCATCGGAGTCTCTTCTGTAAGGTGGCCCACTTGATTGGGATCCAAGGCATACATGTTGTCAAAAAAGATGAATCGGCATTTTTCTGAGATGCAGGCATCCAACGTATTTCTCATGATAACCGGCCAGTCTCTTTCCCATATTTTGGCCGAATAGGTGATGCCGGCACAGAGGTAGACTACTTCAGCCCCTTTTACGGCTTGGGCTACCTGCTGGGCATTAAGCAGATCAGCTTGTGCCAGTTGATCGTTTTCATTCACCTTTTTGGGGTTTCGGCTGACTTGACGAACAGGAATTCCCTTGGAAAATAACTCTTGGGAAATCGCATTGCCAATGTTGCCATTGGCGCCGAGGAGGACGTGGAGAGACATAGGGTGCTGGATTATGTGATATAATTTACAGCTTTCAGAAGTTTTTATCCTTTATTTCGCCAAGGTTTTACTGCTTATTGATGAAAGAATTTTGGAATACACGATATCAGGCCGATGTCTATGCCTATGGAAAAGAGCCCAATCGATTTCTTGCTCAGGAGTTGCCAAAGCTGATTCCCGGTAAGGCTCTCTTTGCTGCTGAGGGAGAGGGGAGAAATGCGGTTTTTGCTGCCAAACTGGGATGGCAAGTCACGGCATTTGATTTTTCCGAAGAGGCAAAGAAAAAGGCCGAAAGGCTGGCTAAGGAAGCAAAGGTAATTTTGGATTATCAAGTAGCTTCATTGGAGGAGTTTTCCTCACAGTCAGAATCCTTCGATCTTTTGGTCTTGATTTTTGCCCATTTCCCTGAGGGAAAAAGAAGAAGCTTCCATCAAAAACTCATACAGTTTCTTCAGCCGGGTGGAATTTTGATTTTGGAGGGCTTTTCCAAAGCTCACCTATCATTCAATATGGTCAATGAAAAGGCCGGAGGTCCAAAAGACGAATCCATGCTATTCAGTTTGGAGGAATTGAAAAAGGACTTTGAAGGAATGGATTTTCTTATTTATGAGGAGCTGGAGACAGAATTGGAGGAAGGGGAATTTCATTCTGGTCAGTCTGCAGTGGTAAGAATAATTGCAAAAAAGAGATGATGCCCTGTCAGTTGTTTTTTTAAACTAATTCCCTAAATTCAAAAAACTTTTTGGTTATGCTTGCTGAACAAAAACAATGTTTACACTGCGGGAAACCCATTCAGGGTCGATTGGATAAGAAATTTTGCGATGATTCTTGCCGCAATACTTACAATTATTCACAAAATGCAATTTCCACCAATCTAATCCGGAATATCAATCATTCGCTGAAGAAAAACCGCAATATTTTGGAAAGTTGTATTCCTTCAGGAGAAGTTCTGGCAAAAGTGCCTAAAGAAAAGCTCCAAATACAAGGATTTAATTTCCGCTTTTTTACCCATACTTATCAAAACAAAAAAGGCAATCTTTATCATTATTGCTACGATTATGGGTATCTGGAACTGGAAAATGACTGGTATTTGGTAGTAAGAGGAAAGGAGACTTAACTCTAAACTTTTTTAAATTTTTTAAAAAAGTATTCTTCTTTTCTTTTATTTTTCCCAAATGAATTCCAATCAATTTGATGCAATTGTAGTCGGCTCGGGGATCTCCGGAGGTTGGGCAGCCAAGGAGCTATGCGAAAAAGGACTGAAAACCCTGGTCTTGGAAAGAGGTCGGCAGGTGGAGCACCTAAAAGACTATCCCACCATGACCTCAGCCCCCTGGGACATGCCTCATCGCAATCAGATTCCTTTGGAAGACAAAAGGGAGAATCCTGTAGTCAACCGCTGCTATGCTTACAAGGAAGATACCCAGCATTTTTTTGTTAAGGATTCCGAGCATCCTTATGTGCAGACCAAGCCTTTCGATTGGGTGCGGGGCTATCAGGTCGGAGGCAAATCCCTGATTTGGGCACGACAGACACAGCGTTGGAGCAAATACGATTTTGAAGGACCTGCCAGGGATGGATTCGCCGTAGATTGGCCGATTCGCTATGAGGACATAGCACCTTGGTACAGTTATGTGGAGCGGTTTGTAGGTATCAGCGGGAACTACGATGGCTTGGATACCTTGCCTGATGGGGAGTTTTTGCCTGCATGGGAGATGAACTGTGTGGAAAAAGAAATTCAAAAGCGGATCTTGGATGCCTATGGAGATCGAAAGTTTGTCATCGGGCGATGTGCCCATCTGACGCAGCCTAAGGAAGTTCATCTCGCTCAGGGCAGAGGACAATGCATGGCGAGGAATCAGTGCTATAGGGGATGTCCTTTTGGTGGATATTTTAGCAGCAATTCTTCCACTTTGCCCACAGCAGCCAAAACAGGCAATCTGACTCTGAGGCCAGACTCAGTCGTTCATTCCTTGATTTGGGATGAAGAAAAAAACAAGGTCACCGGAGTACGTGTCATCGATCGGGTGACTCAGGAGGCCAAAGAGTACTTTGCCAATGTAATTTTTCTCAACGCAGCCTGCTTGAATACCAACTTGATTCTGATGAATTCTCAGTCCAATCGCTTTCCCAATGGACTCGGGAATGATTCCGGTTTACTTGGGAAATACATTGCTTTCCATAATTATCGGGGCACTTTGAGTGCTGGTTTCGAAGGTTTTGAGGACGGATACTACTATGGCCGGAGACCTACCGCTGTCATGCTTCCCAATTTTAGAAATGTGAAAAAGCAGGATACTGATTTTTTAAGGGGGTATATGACCTTTTATTCGGCCGGAAGGTCGGGATGGGGAGGAGCTAGAGACTTGCCTTTTGGGGCAGAATTCAAGGAAGCGAATTCCGTTCCCGGACCTTGGTCGGTATTTATGATGATGCAGGGGGAGACCATCCCCAAGGAAAGCAACCAAGTCCGATTGAGTGCTGACCAAAAAGATGCTTGGGGGATTCCTCAGCTGGAAATTGATGTGGCCTACGATGAAAATGACGAAAAGCTCTTGGCAGATTTTCTCCAGCAGGGAGAAGAAATGCTGACCAAAGCAGGCTGCATTAATATCAGAAAATCGGATAGTAAGCAGTCTCCGGGATTGGATATTCATGAAATGGGCGGTGTGCGCATGGGAAGAGATCCCAAAACCTCCCTTTTGAATGGATTCAACCAAATGCACTTGGCCCCCAATGTCTTTGTGACTGATGGAGCAGCCATGACCTCTACCGGTACCCAAAATCCATCCATCACCTATATGGCCCTCACCGCCCGGGCGGTAGATTATGCAGTAAAAGAATTGAAGAAGGGGAATATTAAGTAAGAGAGCAAGGAAGTTGAGGAGCAGGGACGCGAGGAAGTAACCCCTCGCATCCTTACCTCCAAGCCCTAATGTTTCATAAAATCCTAATCCCTTTACTCCCATACCTCCCAATTTCCTCGCCTTTTGAGTAATTTTTATTGGGTCTTTCTCAACTATTGCAGAATTTCCTTGCCTAACCTTTCAAACCCAAAATCATCCAATTCATGAAAAAAAATCTATCATTTCTTTTGGTGCTTTTTGCCTTGCCATTAATGGTGTGTGCAAAAAACCAAACAAACCCCAATCCCGGTACCTATAAACTCATCGTCGAGGGCTTTGACTGGGGTCCTGCAGTCAGTAGGCTGGTGCTGAGCATGGAACAGCCCTTAGAAGATCCAAAGGCGGCGGATTTTGAAATCTTCATTTCCAGATCTTCATCTCTAGGCGAAATCCCCGAACCGGCAAGAAACGGCAAGCGCTCTGTAGTGACCACCTATCCTTCGGATGCAGAAGGAAACAGATCCGAAGAAGGCAAGTTTTTAACCTTGGTTTTGGCTGTCAGTCCTAATAATCCCATCATGTCCTCCATGCAATACCTCAGAATGGGCAATCGGGCCTCCAATGTCTGGATTGACTATCAAGTCACGGTGCTTCATGCCAAATCAGGACTGGTCTGGAACCAATCCAATGGGATTTTGCAGGAAGACTTAAAGGAATTTGACCTTAGCGGAAAGTTTACCCATCAGAATACCACTTTAACCTACGGCGCTTTTGCTCCAAAAAATGTGGCCGGCAAAGCTCCCTTGATCATTTGGCTACATGGTGGAGGAGAGGGAGGTACTGACCCAAGTATAGCCCTTTTGGGAAATAAGGCTTTCAACTATGCTTCTCCTGAAATTCAGGTGCTTTTTGGCGGAGCTTATGTCTTGGTTCCACAGACTCCTACTTTCTGGATGGACTCAGGACAGGGAATGACTAGAGGTCAGGTGAATGATATTTATAATGAAGCTGTTTTTGCCTTAATTCAGGATTTTGTTGCTAAGAATCCGGGTATCGATCCCACAAGAATTTACGTGGGGGGCTGCTCCAATGGAGGCTATATTTCTTTGAAATTGATCTTTGAGCATCCGGATTACTTTGCTGCTGGTTATATCAGTGCTCTGGCTTTCAACAATGAATTTGTCACCGATCAGATGGTCCAAAAGATCAAGAATGTACCAATTTGGTTTGTCCATGCCAAGGATGACATGACTACCAAACCTGATGAGACCGTAGTCCCGCTTTTTGATCGATTGAAGAAAGCGGGCGCAAAGAATGTGCATTTCTCCTATTATGACAATGTCACAGATGTGACTGGCTTATATGGAGGGGAGGATTTCCGATATAATGGGCATTGGTCTTGGGTCTATTCCCATGCCAATACCGCCAGGTTGGATCTGGACGGTAAGCCTGTGATGGTGGATGGAAAGCCGGTTACCATTATGGAGTGGGTGGCTGCCCAGCGGAAGAAGAAGTAATCCGATTCAAAATAACTTTTCCAAAGTTCTAAACTTTGGAAAAGTTGGATTTTATACTTTGATATCCTGCTTTCCCAAAAGCAGGATTTTTTTTGATTCATTTTTTGTTTTTGCTCTGCCTCTGGAGAAGGAGGACAGCCTTTAGGTCTATTTATTCGTAAACTTGCCTTATGAATTTACCCGCATTGATCAACACTGATTGGGCATCGAAAGCCGAAAACCAGGGTTGCCTGACTACAGAAATGCTTGATTTGATTTACCAAGAAAAATGGTTCAAACTATTTGTTCCAAAGGAATTAGGTGGTTTGGGTTTGGATTTGATTGAAGGCTTAAAAATTGAAGAAAAGCTTGCCAGACAGGACGGCAGTTTGGGATGGACAGTGACCTTATGTGCAGGAGCGACTTGGTTTGTGGGATTTTTGGATCAAGAGTTGGCACGAGAGGTTTTTGCAGATCCCAAGGTCTGTCTGGCCGGAAGCGGATTTGTGGGTGGAAAAGCAGACCTGATAGGGGAAGAGTACCTGATTTCCGGTCAATGGACTTACGCTTCAGGAGCTTTGCATGCCAGCCATTTTACGGCAAATTGTGAGATTCTGGAAAACGGCAAACCGCTTTTGGATAAAAAGGGAAATCCTGTGGTCAGGGCCTTTATTCTGAAAAAAGAAGAGGTGGAAATACTGGATGGTTGGAGTTACATGGGGATGATTGCTACCGGAAGTCACGCCTTCAAAGCTGAAAATATCAAAGTTCCTTTCAATCGATGCTTTGAAATTCTTCCCTCGCATACCAAGCTGAAGAGTCCCATTTATCAATATCCCTTTTTGCAATTTGCCGAGGCTACTTTGGCAGTTAACATCCTTGGGATTTCTAGCCATTTATTGGAATTGATTTCTAAGACTTTTTGGAAAAGAAATGAAATCCGAAAGTATGATTCTAAGCATCTCAAGTACTTTCGCAAGCAGGAAAAGAAGACCCAGGAAAAACTGGACAAAGTCAGGAATGACTTTTATGCTCAAGTATCAGAATCCTGGAAAGAACTTCAAAATGAAGGGAAGATATCCAAAAAGAACCTGAAATCGGTAAGCAAAATCAGCCGTAAACTAACAGCTACCTGCCGCGAACTCAATTCCAAAATGTACCCTTTTGCAGGACTGGAAGCTGCCAAAACCCACACTGAATTGAATCGGGTTTGGAGGGATTTTAATACTGTGAGTCAGCATGCCCTTTTGATTTTTCCTTTTTAAAAATTGAAAGATTGGAAGATTAGAGTTGAAAGGTTGTAAGGTTTTAACGTTGTAAGGTTTCCTAGAATCCAAAGCCGGAATCCTATCCATACCCTCGTAAATCGTAATTCGTAAATCCCAAATTAGCCGACATTTCCAGTCAATTCTCTTTTCTTTTCTCAAAATAGGGTTAAAATAAGCTACCTGATTTTGACAAAATGATTGACAGAGAAAGCGAATATTTCAAAGGAAGAGGGGCACAGATTCAGTCGGGCAACCGATTTTTAGCCAATAGAATAGTAGCAGAGCACATGGAGGGCATCGACGAGCCGCTTTTGCTTTCTCCCAAGACAGAAGTAAGAATCGAGCATCCCAAGACCATTGTCAATCCCATTTCCAGTCCTGACATTGGATTGAGTTTTTCCCTCAATCCCTACCAAGGTTGCGAGCATGGATGCATCTATTGCTATGCCCGAAATTCCCACGAATACTATGGCTACACGGCAGGTTTGGACTTTGAGACCAAGCTGATGGCCAAGCCGGATGCACCCCGGCTTTTAGAGAAAAAACTCCTTTCGAAAAACTGGAAAGTAACCCCCATTTCTCTTTCAGGAAATACGGATTGCTACCAGCCTTTGGAAAAGGAGATGAAAATCACCCGTGAATTGCTCAAGGTTTTTGTGCACTATCGGCATCCCGTCGGACTGATTACCAAAAACAATCTGATCCTTCGGGATTTGGATTTGCTGCAGGATTTGGCTTATGATAATTTGGTACAGGTCTATATATCAATCACTACTTTGAATGAAGATCTCAGGAGAAAAATGGAGCCCAGAACTGCCAGTGCGATCAAAAGGCTGAAAATATTGGAGGATTTGGACAAGGCGGGCATTCCGGCTGCCGTGATGAGTGCACCGATCATTCCCGGTCTGAATCACCATGAAATCCCTGCAATTTTAAAAGCTGCTGCTGACCATGGTGCTAAAGGAGCTGGAATGACTGTAGTCCGGCTCAATGGTAAGTTGGAGGAGATCTTCTCTGATTGGTTGCACAAAAACTTTCCCGATCGATTTCACAAAGTGATGAACCAAATCGCGGGACTTCATGGAGGAAAAGTCCAGGACAATCAGTTTGGCCGGCGAATGAAAGGGGAGGGAGTTCTTGCGGAAAGTATCCATCAGCTCTATAAACATTCCAAAAAGAAATATTTCCAAGGCAAAACCTTGCCTGAGTTTAATCTGAAAGCATTTCGAAAGGGTGGTAACCTCAGTTTTGGATTTTGATCAGAGGCTTTGTCCGAAAGTCAGCAAGTTGTGATCCGGATCCAAAATGGAAAACTCGATCTGCCCCCAAGGCTTGCTCTGAAGAGGGCCGTTGGGATGAAAAGGCACTTTTCTCTCCAAGAAATCCTGATATACTTTTTCTATATTTTCCACACGGATGTAGACTTGCCCGTAGTTTTCCAGAGGATTTAGCCCGGGAAAAAGAAAAAAATGCAGTTCGATTTTATCCTTTTTTACCATCAGGTATTCAGGAAAGGAGGTGCTTCCAAGGAGTTTAAAGCCTAACAAATCCAAATAGAATTTTTCAGTTTTGGCTTTGTCCCTCATGGGAAGTTTAGGATGGATTTCTGCAAGCATGGTTTTAGGAAGTGGTGGAGGTAGTAATCACTTGGGAATTCTTCCAAAACTCATCCAAAAGTTCTGCAAAAACCCGAGGAGAATTGGGGTCAAACCGAAAATAAAGGCAAGGTTCAATCAGCTCCAATTCCATCAGCGCAAAGGTGTTCTCAGGGGTTCTGACCAAGTCCACACGGGCATAAAATGGTTCCAATGGAAGTGCTGCTAAAGCTTTTTGAGCTGCTTCTATGAGTTTGGTCTCAGGAGATGAGATAGGAATGACTCCTCCTCCATGCTCCTCCTGAACCCTGAAATCTCCTTTTCCAACCGTTTTTAGAATGGTATGACTGAGTTTTCCCTTAAAATACATCAGAGAAAACTCACCTTCCTCAATGACACTGTTCATGAAGGGTTGGAGCATGCCTACCTTATTCTTGAAATAGGGAAGGACTGTATTCCAAGATGCTTCATCGGATTTTTTTAGCCTAAAAGTATCATCTGCATTGGCACCAATCTGAGGCTTTACGATTAACTCATCAGTTTGAAAAACTTCAAAAGCATTCCGAATATCTGCCAGCTGGAGTATGGTGGGTTTGATCGTGGGGACCAATTCCACGCCCTTGGACTCCAATTCGAAAAGGTAGCTTTTGTTAACATTCCAATGCACCAATTCCAGGGAGTTTAACAGGATGGCCTTGGATTGATTGATTTTGTAAAGCACTCGCAGAAACTCCGTGAGGTGATCTTGATAGTCCCAAGGGCTACGGATGACTACTAGATCAAATCGGTTCCAATCGGTCTCCTGATCCCATGGAATATTTTGAACCGTCCAGCCAAATTCTTCCAAATAAGGGTGAACCAAATCATCATCGATAAACCAACCCTCGGTATTCGAAATGGAGAGAAAAGCGCATACTGGCATAGAAGCAATTTTGTAGAAAAGTAAACAAAATTTCTATTCCCGCTTATAGATAGATTTACCCTCTTTGATTGTTTCTAAGACTCGGATATCCTTCAAGGTCATTGGGTCTACCTTTAACGGATTTCTCTCCAGTATAACCAAATCCGCAAGTTTTCCTTCCTCGAGCGTGCCTTTAGAATCCTCTTCAAAATGTTGCCAAGCTCCCCAGATGGTGATGGCTTTCATTGCTTCATATGGGGTGAGCCTTTCTGATTCGCCCATAACTGAACCACTTCGGCTGACCCGATTTACAGAAGTGTGAAGAATCATCATCAGATTAGGGAAGGCAACAGGAGCATCGGTATGGCTAGTGACATGAATCCCTTTACTTAAAGCCGATTTGATTGGGCTTATTTGGTTTGCTTTTTCGGGTCCGATGATTTCCTTGTACCAATCACCCCAATAGAAAGTATGCATCGGGAATAGCGAGGCTACTACTTCATATTTTTTGAGACTATCCAATTGATCCATTCGAATCAACTGACCATGGATCAGAACGTTTCTCCTATCCTCATTCCCGTACTTTTCTGCTGCAGAATTGAGAGCACGAAATAATTGATCAGCGGCGGCATCCCCGTTGCAGTGCGTGAGAAGTTGCCAGTTATTGGCAAAAGCACTATCTACGATACTTCTCACCTCTTCATCATCAGCAATAGCAGGATATCCGCTATATCCTTTTTCTTGTCCATCAGGAGGTAAAAGATAAGGAGTGGTTCTCCAAGCTGTCCTTCCTTGAGGTGAGCCGTCAAGGGTTAATTTCAATCCTGCAATCCGATAATGATTGGTGTATTGTCGGCTATACCATTTGCTTCTGAGATATTGAGGAAAAGAATAATCGATATAAGAATTGACATCAAGATAAAATTTGCCTCTCTCAGCATAATCCGCCAATTGCTCATGATTTGTCATAGCTCGACCTTCTTGTGCAGTGGTGTAGCCGAAAGAAGCTGCCATTTTTTGGCCGGCGTCCAAATACAAGTCATTTAATTCAGGAGTGCCAGGAGTGATTGCCTTGATCATTCCGGGAATTGCTGCTAATTCTTCCAAGACCCCGTTAGGAGTTTTTCCGTCTTGTTCTCGACGGATTAGGCCTCCATTTGGATTAGGAGTATCAGCAGTAATTCCCAAAACTTCAAGGCCTTTGGTATTGACTGATGTGAAATGCCCTGAAATATGGACCGTCATCACAGGAACCTCTGTAGATACTTGATCCAAATCGTGTCGGGTCGGAAATCTCTTTTCAGCCAAAACGGCATCATCAAAGCCCATCCCAATAATCCAGCCTTGAGTCTTTTCAATGCCATTTTCATTATGCCACCTCTTAAGTTCAGCAATGAGTTCGTCTATACTATTACAATTCCCATCTGGGGCAGCCAATAAATTGGCTGTTATCGCTTGCGCTCCAAAAGCTCCAAAATGTGCATGTCCATCGATAAATCCGGGAACCAAGGTTTTGCCTTGTAAGTCTATCATTTGATGTCCTTTTCCGGCTTTTGCCATAGCCTCTTCCATGGAGCCGACAAAGAGAATCTTCCCTTCCTTTTCCACCAATGCCTCTGCATATTCCGGAGCGTCACCTACCATGGTTAAGATATCCCCTCCAAAATACATGGTGGTATTAGGCTCAGTAATTGGGCTTTCACAACCAACCCATACAAGGAAAAGTGAAAGAGTCAAAAACAATTGATATTTTTTCATAGCTGCATTTATCCTATTTAAAATTTTGAAATTCAATAAAAATAAAAAAAATATTCTTTTCGGGAGTCTTCCTCTTTCACTTTTTGCCAATCACCAAAAGAAAAAGATATTTTCCTCTGCCTTCAGGGCAATGCCATTGATTTCCACATCTATTTCTGGATGACAAAACTGGTGATGGATTTTACTTTTTCAGAACCTGCACTGCTAAACACATAAAAGTCTGCAAATGCGAATCGATCTCCATTTTCCATGACCATTTCTCCATGCACCGCCGCTTCTTTTCCATGGGTCAGGATTTGGGAAATATGCAGCTCAGAGGCAGGATTACCCATCATTTCTCCCAGTGCGGCCAGAAAATTAGCCTTTCCTTTTACCGGTTGCTCTCCCACAAGAGTCCAGGTGATGTCATCTACCAAATGGGGTGAGACCCTTTCCAAATCATAGGAAGAAAAGGCGATGGTAAGGTCTTGGATCAATTTACCTTTGGGAGAATTCCCGCCATTTATCAGGAGGAAGAGTTTCATAGGGAGGAATATGATTTTCTTTTGTAGTTTATTTAAGAAGGATTTTTTCCATTATCGATTTTTGTTAGGACGTTTAAGGTAATCGAATTTTCTTCGGAAATGGCAGTTTCAACTCTGTTTACCAGAAGTCTGAATGCTTCATTTTCACTAAGATTTGAATAATCTCCCACCTTATTTAAAAAGAGATTTTTTTGAGCAGTCAAATATTGCTCCGTAGTCCTATAATTTTTCCATTGCTCTCTATAATGAAGAACCCCTTCCAAAGCAATAAAAAGAGCAACTGCTGTAGAAAGAATTGTTGCAATTATTTTTGGAAAATCCAGGATTAAATCGTTAGTGATTTTTAATTCAGGAAGAGAAACATTGGTAATGATCGGAACTAGAACAGCTCCAATTGCAGACAAAACTCTACCTCTAAGGTAACTCTTCTTCATAAGTACAGCTTTTTTATCATACCATCCTTGGTATTGATCTAGCCTGTTTTTAATGTATTGAGATGGATCTAGAATAGGTTCCATTTTTACATGTTTGAAATATTATTGAATTTAATATTTTGTGATAATCCGAAGACATATCAGTAGGGAAAATTCTAGGTGTAATTGTTAAGGATAATAGTCTAAGAGCCAAAGACAAAAGTCTTAAGTACTCCCTATTGAGTTTATTTCTATAGGTTATTCTTTGACCGACAATAAAGAGAATATCCCTATTCAATAACCTTCCAGTGGCCAAAATCAGCTTTAGCTTTGACTTTTAACCAAAATCACTTTTTCCTAAAACTGGGATAAGGCACATACTCCTCTTCGTCGCCGGGTATTTTTTCAAATTCCTGAGCTGCCCATTTTTCCTTGGCTTTTTGGATCAATTCCTTATCTGTAGCCACAAAATTCCAGTCAATAAATCTTTCTTCAGGAAAAGGCTCTCCTCCAAAAATATAAATCGTACTGTCTGCTTCGATGATGAATTCACACAAGGAAGCCTCTTTGGCGACCAAAATCTGCTTGGGACCAAACCGGTTTCCTTCACTTTCTATCCCTCCTTTCAGAATATATAGGCCGCTTTCTCCGAATAGCTTTCCTTCCAGATTTATAGTTTGCCTTTTGGAGCTTTTGATCTCCAGCATATACAGCGGGCTATACACCGGCACTGGAGAGCGATGGCCTAATACTTCTCCAGCGACCAGCTTCCATTGGAGTCCTTCCTCTTCCCAAGCCGGAAGTTGGTGGGCTTCGATATGGAAAAATTCGGGTTTCATCTGCTCCAACTCCTTGGGCAAAGCCACCCAAATCTGAAGCCCATGCATGGTCAATTCCGAATCTCTCAGGTGGTCAGGCGTACGTTCGGAGTGCACGATTCCTTTGCCTGCCGTCATCCAATTGACCGCTCCGGGGCGGATTTCCACGGCATTTCCCAAGGTATCCCGATGCATAATGCTTCCTTCGAAAAGAAAAGTCAAGGTAGAAAGCCCAATGTGTGGATGGGGAAGGATATCCATCTGCTCCCGGGCATTGAGCTTCACCGGACCCATATGATCTAGGTAGATGAAGGGGCCGATCATGCGCTTTTGACGAAAGGGGAGAAGCCTGCCTACGAGAAACTTGCCGATATCGGCAGCTCGCTCTTCGATGATCAATTGGATATTGGACATAGCGAAAAAGAGTTAGGTAATATTGATTGGTGGATTTTGTGAAAATATCTTTTGGAAATCAAGAAAATCAAAGGTGCTGATATCACAAGTAAACTTAGTGGATACCCTTATTTCAAAAACCTAGTATATTTTACTATGTAGGGCTTAGTTTTTGATCAATTGGTGGACCTTAGTCCCAAATTACCTTAACCTCGTATTCTTTGAAAATACTGTCCTTAGAGGTCAATGTGAGATTTTCAGAGATGGCCTGAGAAATAATCAATCGGTCAAAAGGATCCCCATGATGAGAAGGTAATTTAGAAAGTTGAATAAGGTGAAGGTAGTTTATAGGAATGATTTCAATCTGATTTCTATCTACATATTCAAAAAGCTCTTCAAGGGATAGACCTAGTTCAAGTTTTTTTAATTGATGTTTAATAGTGATTTCCCAGAGACTTACTGCACTTAAAAAGCAGGATTCATTGATGTTTTTTATGATTTTTTTGGATGATTCCGGTAAGAGTTTATCACCTGATACGAACCAAAGCAAGGTATGAGTATCCAGAAAATAGGCCATCACATGTATTCTTTGAATTCGTTCAGAGGTTCGTCAAAATCAGGTTTATGCTTGATTTTCCCTTTGGCAAACCCAAACTCACGCTCTTTAGGGTAGGGTTTTGTTTTGGATTTTGCTTTTAGGAACTCTACAAAATCAGCGACTTCCTCCCTCATTTTCTTGGGTAAAGAATTGATTTCCAATTTCAATTTAGTGTCCGTCATAAGTTAAATTTAGGTTAAATGAACGATTGATCAAATCGATGACTTGAATAAAACATAGTCCAAATTAGATTATTTTGACAGAGTTAAATAATAAGAACTTAATGCTGTTTCTAGTATTGCCCGATTTCATTCGAAATCTAAAATGAATGGCAAGGATTGAGTAATTGCTAAACGAGGCAAAACTCAATCCAATCCCCGTTCCTTGAGTACCTCCTCCAGATCCGAATCCTTTTTTGGATTTTTCAGCATTTTGTAAACAAACCAAATCGGAAAAATCATAGGAATAAGGAATCCTGCTTGCTTCTCAGGAGAAAGGATCCAAGCCCCAAATCCAAATAGGAGAATTCCGATAAGAAAACCGATCAGCGTCGCATGGAAGATTTTGGAGTTTTTCAGCTTCTTTTTCTCGGCCAAAAGTTCTTCGTTGCTCAGTACATTAAGTTCTTCTCTGGTCATGATGGTGTGGATTTTTCGATTCTGGATCGTAAGGTCTGTAGTAGATTAATGTGACGTGAGGAAGTTTAGTCCCTGTCTCCGTTGAGGTACTTGTAGATCTCCTCTTTTTCGGCTTCGCTTAGTCGGGTGCTGCCTTGGGTCTTTTCCATAAGTTCTGCCTTGTACCTGGCTAACTTTTCCTGATCCCCGATCTCCTGGGCATAGCTGATCAGTTCGATATGGAAATCCAGATAGTCCGGATAGAAATCCAAACCCATTTCAAAGAAATCCATTGCTGTCTTGTAATCCTGATCCCCTGCAAACTGGGAGGCGAGGGAGAAGATATGGGTGACGCTGGGATTCAGGCCCAAGCCCACTTCAGCACCTGCTTTGGCCAAATCCAACTTGAATTCCTGAATAGGCTGTTTTGCATTTTCTGCCTTTCCTTCTTCATGAAACCACCGGTCCAAAATGGAATTGTAAGGGGAAAAAGCATCCATCAAAATAGAAGGTAGGGATACCCAATAGTTGGAAATGTGATTGGCATTGGGGGTTTCCTGTAGGTCGATTTTGATATGATCAGGAATTGAGCGGGTTTTCAGCAAGCTGTCCAGGCTTTTCATCTCGGTCAAATAGGTGGATTCCTCCAGCGTAGTTCCCGCTGTGAAGTAGTAGTTGAACCGATGAGGAAACTTGCTTCCATCGGTCAACAGGCCGGAGAAGGTGTCGATTGTGAGCGGTTTATCGTCAAAAAAACCACTCAGAGAGATTGCATTATTGACTTGATTGGGTCTTTGGAAGGCTAAATAGTTAACCAAAAAGCCCGTCCGAGAGTGGCCGACGAGGGTCAGGTAGTCATTGCCCTTGTACTGGGTTTTGATCATGGGCAAGAGCTCTTCAAAAAGGAAAAGCTCCATCCGCTCTATGCCTGAGAGGGTATCGTTGATCTTTTTCTGGCTGGAAGTAAAGTAGCGACGGTTTTGGAAGTTGAAAGGAATGCCGAGAATAATGGATTCTGGCATCTGTGTCTCGCTGGTCAGCAGGTCTATGGAACTGATGATCAAAGGGTAAGTCCGCTCATGCTGACTATCGAAAATTACCGTAATCGGATAGCTGGTAGATGGGGCGCTGTAAGGTTGGGTTTCGGGTAGGTGGAGATTGACCGTGATAGTCTCCTGAAGGTGTTTGGAGTCGAGGATAATCTGCTCATTGGAGTAAAGGCTGTAATTCTGTGCCTGAAGTGAACTGAGAACAAAAAACAGGACCCAAGTCAAAAGCGCGTTTTTCATGGAGTAGAAAAGGTTAGCCATCGGAAAGTCAAGATATTAATTTATCGCAAAACCGATGAAAAAGTAACTTCCAAATTCTTTGATTGTTGGTGGTTTGAATAGACAATACCCTTACTGAGTACAATTTATGTTAAGAAACTGTATTTCAAGGGATCAAGGTACTTGTGAAAATCAAGTCCAAGCCACCAGTGCAAAAGAAACTCCGATTACAATCGACAGGTAAAACACAATCCAGATGAGATTTAATTTCATAATCTTCGAGTAGCTTACCTCGGGTGCGTTGATGACTGACTTGACCATCAGGATATTTTGCAAGGATATGCAGTTGCCGATCGCACTTCCGGTATTGAGTAGTGCAGAGAGGACAAACACATGGGCAGCTGCAAATGCAGCCGATTGTATGGTGTTTCCGAAAATAAGGTTGCTCATCGTAGCGCTGCCACTCAAAAAACTGCCCAAAATCCCCAATACGGGACTGACGATCAATTTGGCAGTATCGCTCAAATCCGAAAGCTTAGTTTGGGTAAGTAAAGCGATGTCGATTCGGATCAGTTGGGCATAGCAGACCAAAAGAAAGATGGTCAGGACAGTTTTGGATACAATACTGCCGGTCTGCTCCATGTGATGGCTAAAGGAAAAAGCAGTATTGACTTTGGTTTTGATATCTAGATGGTACACCAGACCAGTCAGGATAAAAATCGCCCCAGGCTGATAGAGCGATATGGGACGGGTGTCTGAGCCAATGGTCCAAGATATCCCGGAAAGGAGAAACTTGGCAATCAAAAGCAATACGATGAAAATCAGATAGGGGTAAAAGGTATCAAGCCAGGATCGCAATGAGGGATTTTCTTCCTTGGAAACAAAAAAGAATGTGTACAGTAACATTCCTACAATACCCGAAATGACCGAGGCGTATTCGATCGTCAACATTCCGGAAGCAAGGTAAAGAGCGCCATAAATCACCCCAGCACCTAAAAGCATTTTGAAATTTTTTGGCCAGTTTAATTTGACTTGCTCAATCTTTTCAAAGAGAAATGCGAGGAAAAAGGGAAGCAAAATCGCCGGAATAACGTTGAGTAAAACGGTGAATCTGACTGCTGCGTCAGGTTCAAAAATACCCAGTCCGATTTTCAAAGGAGTGCCCAAAGCTCCAAAAGTGACTGCCGTTGTATTGGCTGCAAGTGGAATGATAATGCAAGTCTGCGGGCGAAATCCCAAGGTCAGCAGCATCGGGGTAATCAGCATAGCCGGAATGCCAAAACCCGCGACTCCCTCCATGAAGCTTCCCAAAAAGTAGCTGAAAAGAATGATCACCGTCAGCTTGGAAGAAAATCCGGAAGTAATTCGGTTGAGGGTGCTGAAGTGATCGTTTGATTGCAGAAGTTGGAATAGGAGATAGGCCCCAAAAAGTAACAGGGCCAGCTCGATACTGATCATTGTACCATTGATGGCGGGGTTGATAAAATAGCCAAAGTCTACTCCGGAGAATAGTTTTAGCCCAATCAGAAAGACGAGTGCCAATATGGCGCCAAGCCAAAGTTTTCTAAGGAAAAAGGCCCCTATCAATAGAAAAGTAAGAGAACCCGGAGTTGCTAACCAATCCATAAAATAATTCTAAATAAAAGTTAAGCTCTTGATCAAGCTATTCGAAGTTTGGATTACCCCTTCAAAATAGAGATTCGGCGCTAGCTTTGAAAATCAATTCCAATGGATAAAGTCAAAAAAAAGAAATTAATTGGGTTGGGAGTGATTGGGGTTAAGTAGTGGAATTACCTTTTTGAAATCGAATTTCAAAGGTACTGAGAAGAGACTACGCCGAGTGGGGGAGATTGAATTTCGGGTCTTTTTGCTCGGCATTTAGAGGTTGACAAGGCCAATGATACTTTTCATTCCATGCATTTGGGTATATTTCGAACGTACTAAATGACTGTTTTGCCATGTGGGTCATCCAATTGCTGAAAGAACCCTACCCTTTGAATTCGATCCGAAAGATGACTTGGTTTGGGGCCTTGGTAGCAATTTTTGTTTTTCTGTTTTTGTCCTTTTTCCAACCTTTCGGCCTTGGAGCAGAGACACTGGACGGACTGCTGAAGGTGACCGCTTCGTATGGCTTGATCACTTTTGCTACCATTGTGCTTGGCACGATTGCTATACGGAGACTATTTCCCGGGTATTTTCAGGAGAATCATTGGGTCTTTGGCAGGGAACTCCTCATTACCCTTCTAAACTTTTTCCTTATTGGAGTATTCAACACACTCTATTCCGATTACATGTTTTCTATCGGGCTTACGCTCAGGGGATTCCTTTACTTCCAATTGTATACCTTGGGCGTAGGGTTTTTCCCTATCCTCTTTTTCATGATGCTCAAATACACCCATTTGCTTCGGGCAAATACCCGATCCGCAAGCGATCTTTCAGGTAGTATTTCTAGAGCAAAGGAAACCACTAATTCACCCTCAGATGCTAAAATCCAAATCCATTCTGAACTCAAAAAAGATGACTTGGAAATCTACGCATCGGATCTAGTCTATGCGGAGACTGCTGACAATTATGTGGCAGTCTATCATTTGCTCGAAGGCAAACTCCAAAAATCACTCGTGAGAAGTACCTTGGGAAGACTGGAAAATGACGTGGAAGGCTATCCTAGGCTTATCCGTTGCCATAGGGCGTTTTTGGTCAATTTGGATTATTTGGAAAGCTTCCGTGGCAATGCCCAAGGCCTGCAACTCAGGCTGAAACACAGCCAAAATGAGATTCCTGTTTCACGGAATATGGTGGCCAAAATCAAAAAGCTGCTGGAATAAATCGTGTTCTTTAGCCCAGAAATCGTGCATTTCAGCCCAATTCGTGCTATTTATCCCAAAACCTTTCCCTGTATCCCAACTATTTTTTACTGGCCGAGGGAGCGCATAAGTTTGACAAAAAAACGACAAGACTTATGCTTTATCAATCCTTACTTATCCTTCACATCATCTCAGGCTTTTTGGCATTACTCACCGGAGCGATGGCCATGAGCTCTGCCAAAGGCCAAAAGAATCACCTAAAATCCGGAAAGTGGTACGTGTACATGATGTATGTCGTCGGGCTTTCTGCGATCCTGATGACTGGACTCAAATCCAATCCTTTCCTTTTCACCGTTGGTGTTTTCACACTCTATCTGACCTACACCGGTCAGCGCTCGATCTTTTACTTTCGACTCAAAGAAAACTACACCACCGGGTGGAAGGATATACTACCGATCAGCATCGCTCTGATTGTGTCTGCCGGGATGGTGATTCAGCCTATCAAAACCATGCTTGATGAAGGAGCATTTTATGTCTCTGTGATGGGGGTTTTTGGACTTATTCTGTTGATATCCGCGCTTCGGGACCTAAGTAAGATTTTGCACAGTCGGATATTTCTACCCAATGACAAGACTTGGCTGATCAAGCACATCGGGATGATCGGCGGAGCTTACATCGCCACCTTGACTGCCTTTTTGGTAACGAATGTAACTATCAATCCGGGTTGGGTGGTATGGCTTACTCCTACTTTGGTAGGCTCCATTCTGATCTCCAAAGCTTCCAGAGATTGGAGGAAGAAACTGAAAATCCATTCGTAAGTCGCTTCAATTCCCCAATCAATCATCTAGGCTCTTTACTCAATGGTACTTTGGTTTTTCAACTCCCTGATTCTATTTGCCATGAAAAAAATCTTTCCTACTTGCTGCCTCATCCTTCTTCCCTTTCTCGTCCATGCTGAATATCTAATCTACGGAAAAGTAACAGACCAGCAGGATCGCCCGATTCCATTTGTGAATGTAGGTTTTGTGGGTACTTCTATTGGGACGGTGTCATCGATGGAGGGTGAGTTTAGGCTCTACTTTGTCGAAATGCCTAATCTTAGCATTCCCCTGCGGATTTCCAGTATGGGATTTGAGCCCATAGAGGTGATGCTTACCGAGGAAAGTATTGGGGAGCTCATGCACTTCCAGCTAAAGGAAAACCTCATTCAGCTGCAGGAGGCGGTGGTCAAATCAGGCGCTCTGCATACCAAAACGTACGGAAACGAGGATGAAAAAACTGCTATAAAGACCAATTTAGCGATCAGCACCCAGCCCGGGATGAATCTTGGTTCGGAGATCGGTCGAAAATTCCGACTGGGCGATGGGCCAAACTATGTCTCAAGCCTTAAATTCTTTGTGGCATTCAACAATTTTGATTCGCTGATGATCCGGGTGAATTTCTACGAACTCGAATCCGGCAAACCTACTAATGTGCTGAACACAAAGCCGATTCTGAGACTAGTAGCCAACCATAAGAATGGCTGGGTGACTTTTGACTTGGAAGATGAAAATCTGGTGCTTAGCGGTACTATCGTGGCCAGTATCGAGTGGGTAGGGGCCAGCAAACGAGGGAACGCGTTTGGACTCAATATTTCCATGCCCGCAGTATTTCAGACCCACTATTACAAATATGGAGCGCAGAATTCCTGGAAAGTCTTTCCCAATATGTCCTCCTCGATGGTATTGGTGGTGGAAAGGGAGGATTAAGTTCTGCCTTTTATTGGTCTGATCTCAGGGGATTTAAATGGATCGAAATCCAAATTCGAAAGGGTAATAGGGGCAAATTACAGCCCGGGGCAGATAGTACCTCAAAGCTCATGAGTAGAGACTTTGCTTAGAAGAACTCAATGAATTTTTTATTTCACCAAGCGCTGAACCACAATCCTGTGTTTTCTTTGGAGGACTATGGGGTAGAAATTGAATAAAATATTGATGCCCAAGGTCCACAGTGACAGCGTAATATGTCCTTTTATTCCTAAGAGTAGGGAAATGCCAAACAGTAAAATAAATGCCACCAAATGACCGAATTCGGATTGCTTGGTATGGTAATCAAACTGTTTCAACCCGGTTTTGGTCCCGTTGAAATACTTTTTGTTATCGGCAGTACGGTAAAATGTTTTCAATAAAAATATCCGAAATAAGGGAACACCAAGCAGGGAATAAATGCGATTAAGCCTTTTGGCGTTTTTGATTTGGTAGTAAGAATTGGGAAGAAGTCGGCTTGTCGGGTAAGCAAAACCCACAAAAGCGACCATTCCTGTGGTCAATAAGTTTAAGGCAAAGGCAGCCACGAAGCTGGCTAGGGAAGAGAGGTCTTCGGGATGAATCTTTAGCAAAAGCACCAAGACCTTGTAGATATTGTGTAGGAATACCAGAGAAAGTAGGGGCAATCCGATTTTTTTGAGTAGTTGTTTCGCGTCCGTCATCCCTGTGCTATCAATTCGTATCAGCCTGGGTATAAATAAACACTAAAGCCTCGTAAATGCCTCTGGGCAATACAGACTGATGATTTTCATTTTCAAATTCCCGGAAAGTCATTTTCAGCTTCGAGTTTCCTTCCTGATTGAGGTATTCAATAAAAGTAGGCATCGGTGCTTTCATCATTTTTATTTCATCGGAACCCATCCCCACGTACATTTTGGCCGGAGAGGCGCTGATAAAGAATTCCTTATCCACCAGCAATTCAGAATTGTTCCACCAAACGGATGGAGCAAGCAAAATATAATTCGAAAACAGATCGGGATGCTGCAAATAGGCGTAGGCTCCAAACAATCCGCCTAAAGAATGCCCCAATATCCCTCGGGATGTGGGGTCTGTCTTGTACTCTGCTTCAACAGATGGGAATACTACCGTCCGCAAAAACCGGATAAAATCCTCTGCCCCACCGGTGGTCGTTTGGTCTAAGGGGACGGCCCCGTTGTTAAAAACGATGTTCTGATTGTACCTGGTAGGGGTGTAGTCCCAATTTCGCTGCCTGTTCCAATCCTTCTCATTTCCCACCGAAGAGATTCCGACCAGGATGATATCAAGCATGTTGTTGGCCAGGGCTTTATTAGACAAGCTGCTTAAGCGGTAGCATCCGGTAACCAACCCGCTCAGCCACCAGGCATCCAGGTAGTACAAGACGGGGTATTCCTTTTCGGCTTGATAGTCGGGCGGTAAGGTGATGATCAGTTCATAGGCTAGCCCTGCTGCGTTTTTGACTTCTTTCGTGACCGTTTGGGGTGGATTGCTGGAAAAGGAATGCGTTTGAGCGAAAATCTCCGAGGGAAACCAAGCCAGAGAAAAAAGGAGAAGAAAAAGAGATTTATTCATGAATTCTTTTTTGGGCTGAAAAAGGCCGGTAATTAGAAGGGAAAAGTTTGGAAACGGATCTGAATATAGGGAAAAATCATGGTTTGGGGGTTCGGATTGGAAAATGGTAAATATAGGATTTAGACATGGAATTGGATCGAATTGCTAATTCCACCCAGCCTCCAATTGAACTTCAAAGGTGCTAAATAGAGACTACTCCGAGAGAGGCACCGGCCGTAATTGGAACGAGGAAATAGTTGGGACTAGGTGTAGTTTGCAACTACACCTTTATATACCTACAAATTTGAAATTTGATTATTTGTATGGTGGATGGTTTTGATGTCCCAATTACAAATTGCTTGTAATTGAAGAGCGTAGTTGCAAACTACGCTCAGCCCAGATTTGAACTTCAAAGACACATGTTAGAATCTACACCCAGAGGGGGGGGTAAGTAGTGGAATTACCTTTTTGAAATCGAATTTCAAAGGTACTGAGAAGAGACTACGCCGAGTGTGGGGATTTTCTATTCTTGGGAAATGAATTCAGCCCAAGAAACGATTTTAGTATTCTGTATTTTCTTTAATTCTAATAAATCAGAATCTCCTGTTACTAAGAAATCTGCTTTCCCGTCAACCGATAGACTTAACAGGAAATTGTCTTTTGGATCCCTGCATTCATTGATTTTTGATTTCACTTCAATCATTTCTCCAAAATCTTCAATTAGGGTAAGGAGTGCTTTGATATCAGTTTTTTTAAAAAATCTTTTGAATTTGGGTCTTTCAGAAACTTCTAAAAACTCTTCTAGTAATTCCTGAGAAAAAATCAGTGTCACAGCTCCAGATTCAAGAAGTACATCCAATTCGTTTAGTCTATTAGAGATTAAAAAACTTATCCACAGGTTGGTATCCAGAATAACCCTCCTATTTTTCATACCGGGCTTTGCGGACTGCTTCGACCTCGTTTGTGATTTCTTCCAGACTCGGGGCTTTTTCTGACTTGCTCCTGAATTTTTTTAATACCTCGGCAAAAGTTTCCTCCGAGTTCTCTTTCCTGATCCGTATCAAATCCAAATTCGCCAGGTCTTTCAACAGGTCCTTGGCTTTAGGATTCAATATGTCAATTTTAATCGTTTCCATTTTTTAAGAACTTTCTTAAAGTTACGACTTTTTTAAATCGGTGGTCATTTTATCCTATCCCCTTATTATCCAATTGGATAAACCTTAGGTGGGAAAGTAGAGTTTTGGCTGGTCCCTTTTTTACACTTTTGGCAGATCTCAAGGACTTTTAACCAAGACTTTTTCAAAGCATACACTTCCTTCTACCCCTTGGTATTGCCCGTATTTCGGAGTCGGTGTGTAACCGAATTTTTGATAAAGCCCGATCGCATCGGTCATGTCATCCCCTGTTTCCAAGACACATTTTCCCATTCCCAAATCCTTAGCCCAGTTTTCTAATTCCTGCAAAACTGCTCCGGCTACTCCTTTTCCCCGGACTTCGGGAAGGACAAACATGCGTTTGACTTCCATGGTGGATTCGTCAAATTTCTTAATTGCGCCACAGCCAACGGCTATTTCATCCCTATAGGCGACGACTACATGTTGGATTAGGTCAATTTTATTGAACTGGGCATAAAATTCATTGCTTTCCCCATTTCGGATGGCTAGATAGTGATCCAATTTGGAGACCAGAATTCGGAAGTCGGGATTTTCTGAAGTGGTGCGCAGGAGTTTTAGCATGTCGTGTAAGGAATCAGAGGGGGGATAGGAGTAATTAAAATCTATTCAATTCCTGTTCGCTTGATTTTTAATTTTTCGGGGATTTTGAATTGGTATAAAAATCAAGAACTTCAAAAAGTTTGATTTTGGCTAAGTGAGACCAAATCAGTTTTCGCTTGCCCATTTTTCAAATTCTTCATCCAATTGCTCCTGACTGGTAAAAAGCCCTTTGTTGATCTGATCTTGCGATAGCTTGATTTCGGATCGTTGTTCAGCAGTCAGGTGGAGTTTTTCTGATTTGCTGTCCAAGATCGTCTTGATGGCTTCCAAGAAGGCCATATCCTCGATTTCTGAGATTCGCTGAATCAGATGCTTTTTAAGGTCTAGGGTAGTCATGGCCTGTGAAGTTTGATTTGAATTTACGGAAAAATTTATTGAATAGGTTTCTCATTTTAGGTTTATCCGAATTGCAAATTCGAAAGGATATTTGGGTTGAATTGCAAATCCCACCCAGCGCTCAGAGTAGCGCTTGGACTTCAGAGGTGGAACGTCGGACCTTTTTGCTCGGCGCTTGGACCGATGAGGTGCAACGTTGAACCTTTTTACTCGACGCTTGAACCTCGGAGGCGGAACGTCGGACCTTTTTGCTCGGCGCTTGGACTTCAGAGGCGGATCGTTGAACCTTTTTACTCGATGTTTGGACCTCAGAGGCGGAACTTTGCACCTTTTTGCTCTGCGCTTGGACCTCAGAGGTGGAACGTCGGACCTTTTTGGTCCTCGCTTGGACCTCTGAAGTGGGAGGGGGTACTTCGGAAGTACCCCTCCCCAACTCTAAAATGAATCGTGTGAGTTCCGAATCGAACTGGTTTAGTTAAAAGTTGAACTTATTGAGCTCGAAATCAAACTGGTTCATTTAAAAGATGAACATACTCGTTTCTGGATCGAATTAGTTCGGTTAAAAGATGAATTCAGTCGATTCTGAATCAAACTTTTTTAGCTAAAAGATAAACTCATTCGATTCTGAATCGAAATGGTTTGGTTAAAAGGTAAACTTATTGAGCTCGGAATCAGACAGGTTTGGTTAATAGGTGAACTGACTTAGTTCGGAACTGAACTGGTTTAGTAAAAAGATGACTCGAGAAGGCTTCAAACTGAGCCAAGTCGGTTCGGAAGTGGGGGGTGTAGGGATTTGGACTGGAAATGGGTTGAATTGCAAATTCAAAAGGATAGTAGGGTAGGACAAGGCGTCAAGAAATCTTCCCTATAGAAGATTTTAGCCTTGGGTCGGATTGCAGGGTGGGAAAACTTCACCCAGCGCCAAATTGGACTTCAAAGGTGCTGAGAAGAGACTACGCCGAGTGGGGGCCCAACTTATTTATTGATACATTTTTGGTCCACATATTTTCCAAATTATTGGTGTGTATATGTACTTATTATATACTTTATTTTTTCCTCCCCATCACCATCACCACCCGATTCGGCACATACAAATGCACCTGTTGGTCTTTGTCCGTGGGGTAGGTGATCGATTGATCGAGTCGCTCGAAGCCGCCGTATTCCTTGTCGTCGGAGTTAAGCAGGATGTGGTAGGTCCCTTTCTTTTTCATCCGGATTGGAAATCCGAAAAAGGACTCGGTAGGATGGAAGGAAAACACAAAAATCAGCCCTCCCCGCTCATAGGCGAGGACTTTTTTGTTGGGTTCGAGGAAGAGTTGCTCAGCAGGAGGGGCCGAGAGGAGCTTATGGTCTTTGACCAATTGGATCATGGCCTTATCCCATGCGTCGAGTTGCCGGTAGCGCAGGTGGGGTGTATCCACGAGTGACCACTGCCGGCGGGCGTATTGATAGCTCCAGTCGTTGCCCAGTCGGGGGAAGTCCACCCACTCCGGATGCCCAAACTCGTTGCCGATAAAGTTGAGATAACCTTCTCCCCCGAGGGAGATTGTAATCATACGGATCAACTTGTGCAGGGCGATGCCTCGGTCCACGACGAGGTTTTGCTCCAGCACAGACATGGAGAAGTACATTTCCTTGTCCATCAGCCAGAAGGCGATGCTTTTGTCCCCGACCAGCGCCTGATCGTGGCTCTCGGCATAGGCGATGGACTTTTCCCGCAGGGGCCGGTTGGTCAGTTCATGCCACAGCTCAAAGAGATCCCACTGCTCGTCGAGTTTGTGCTTTAGCGTTTTGATCCAGTAGTCAGGGATTCCCATGGCGAGTCGGAAGTCGAAGCCGATTCCTCCATCGGCCACTTTTCGGGAAAGGCCCGGCATCCCGCTGACCTCTTCAGCTATGGAGAGGGCATGGGGCTTGAGTCCATGAATCAGGGTGTTTGCGAGCTGAAAATAGAGCAGGGCATCCTCATCCACTCCGGCATCGAAGTACTTCTCTGCGGAGTCGAAGGACGTATGCCCATGGTGATGGTAAAGCATGGAGGTAGCCCCATCGAAGCGGAACCCGTCAAAGTGAAACTCCTCCAGCCAATAGCGGATATTGGATAGGAGGAACTGCTGCACTTCCCACTTGCCATAGTCGAAAAGCTTGGAATCCCAGCCCTCGTGATAGCCCCGCTCTCCGGGGTGGAAGTACTGTGCATCCGACCCGTCAAATTCATTGAGGCCTTCGTTGACGTTTTTGACAGCATGGGAATGGACAATGTCCATGATCACGGCGATGCCCATCCTGTGGGCAGTATTGATCAGGGACTTGAGTTCTTCGGGTGTCCCAAATCGGGAAGAAGCGGCAAAGAAGTTGGAGACGTGATAGCCAAAGGAACCGTAGTAGGGGTGTTCCATCACGGCCATCATCTGAATGGCATTGTAGCCTCCGGCTTGGATGCGGGGGAGGATGAGTTCCTCGAATTCTTGGTAGGTTCCGACCCCGAGCTTTTCCTGAGCCATGCCCACATGGCATTCGTAGATCAAAGGCATGGCTGCGATCGGTTTCAGGGAAAAATCCTGATCGGTCCAGGTGAATTTTTCCTCGGGAAACCACAGTTGGCCTGCAAAGTCATGGGTTTTTTCATCCTGCACCACCCGGGTGATGTAGGCGGGAATGCGGTCCAGATCAGTTTCATTGGCACCGATGACGCGGACTTTGATCCGGCTTTGGTGAACGAAGGTATGCTGGTATTGCTCAAAAGGGAGGAAAATCTCCCAGTCGCCCCGATGATTTTGACGTAGGGGATGGGAATTGCGATCCCACCAGTTGAAGTCTCCTATCAAAAAGAGGGCTTTGGCCGCAGGGGCCCATTCCCGGTAGATCCATCCGTTTCTGAACTTGTCGAAGTGTATGCCATAGTACTCATGCATCCGGGCAAATTCGAGAATGCTGCCGGAGAAGTCATTGATGGCCTGAATGGCGGATTGATAGCGCTCGTATCGGCTTTGGATGACTTGGGCAAAAGGTTCCAGCCAGGCTTCGTCGGTAAGGATTTGTAAGGGTTTTTGGCTCACGAAAAAGTAGGAATTTTGATTGAGATGAAATTAGGAAAAATAATGAGGAATGGAAGTGTGGTGGAAAAAGTTTCACTCCTTCGGGGCTCAAATAAAAAGTTGTTTACTTGCTACGGGCTGTCGCCCGCGGTCATGAATGGTTAGGCTCCTTCGGAGCTGTCTTTTCCAAAAAAATAGACTTTTAAAAAGGTAGCTCTGACCTCTGAAAATCAGATCCGAAGGATTGTTACTTTTCATGACCCTCGGTGACTGTAAGGAGCCGGGGTCTGAAGGATTTAAAAACTACCTAGAGCCCTGCAGGGGTGATTTTCTTAAGAAAGAAAAGGAGTTTCACCCCTTTGGGGCTCAAATAAATGATTACTTCCCTACCACGGGCTGCCGCCTGCGGTTATAAAGAGTCTTGCTCCTTCAGAGCTGACTTTTGCAAAATTAAACCTTCAAGAATTTACACTTTGGTTTTGTACAAGATCCGCAGGATCGTGACTTTTCTTGACCTCGGGTGACCGCAGGGAGCCGAGGGTAAAGAATTTACTGAAGATGGTAAGAGCCCCAAAGGGGTGATGTTTTTATTTTAAAAAATACCTTTCATCAATGGTGACTCCTTCCTCAATGAGTAATTTTCTATACTCATTTTCAAACGAAATCCTCTCGTGATGTTCTTTCTGTTTTTTGATATATCCAATTATCATATCCTTTTCTCTATACGACACTGAAAAAACACCATATCCATCAGCCCAGCCTTTGAATTTTGGAAATGTCCCGTCTGTTTCATCCATCCACTGGAAAAAGATTTAACATCACGAACAAAATCAGAAACAGGAATTGTGGGATGGATGTCGACCAGCATATGAATGTGATCTTCTATTCCGTTGATTTGGTAGAGCTTTGAGTTTTTATTTTTAACTATTCCCCAGATGTAGTTGTAAAGGTCTTTACAATGGGAGTCATTGATAGTTTTTTCAGATCCTTTTGTATGAAAAACGATGTGATAGAATAATTGGCGATAGGAGGTCATAAAAATTGATTTTGATAGAGTTGAATTTAAAAGTGTTGGATGAAAATAAAAACAAGCTTCACCCTTTCAGGGCTCAAAAATGAACTGTCTTTCGTTTCCACGGGCGGCCGCCCTCGGTCATGAAGAGTCTTGCTCCTTCGGAGCTGGGTTTAATAACAAGAGTATTCTTAAAAGCTCAAAACATGAAATTTCTAAATCAGATCCGAAGGATCGTTACTTTTCGAGACCCTCGGTGACCGTAGGGAGCCGGGGTCTGAAGGATATAAAAACTACCTAGAGCCCCGCAGGGGTGATTTTCGTTTTTTTAAATTGACTTAGTGCCGCTCATACACCATCTCCGGCTCCAGCACTTCCACATTACCGGCCTCGTTGATTTGATCCAGCTGAACGACTTTCAGCTCATTGATTAGCATCGGGTCATATTTTGCGGCTACGCGGATGTAGTTTTCTGTGAATCCGTGCATTTTTCCATTTTCCACATCCTCTTCGAAAAGTACCGTGAAGGTCTTGCCCAGATTTTCCTCGTAAAACTTCCTTCTCTTTTTCTCAGAGAGAATCCGAAGCATTTTGGAGCGTTCGTTTCTCTTTTTCATGGGAACCACGCCATCCATTTCGGCGGCCCGGGTATTAGCCCGCTCTGAATAGGTGAATACGTGGAGATAGGAGATGTTTAGCTCGTTGAGGAAATTGTAGGTCTCTAAAAATAACTCGTCCGTCTCTCCGGGGAATCCCACGATTACGTCCACTCCGATGCAGGCATGAGGCATGAGGGTTTTGATTTTGCTTACCCGGTCTTCATATAGCTCCCGGAGGTAGCGACGGCCCATCTTTCTTAAAATGGTGTTGGAACCTGACTGTAGAGGAATATGAAAGTGAGGGACAAATCGCTTGGATTGAGAAGCAAATTCGATAATCTCGTTGGTCAGTAGGTTGGGCTCGATGGAGGAAATCCGAAACCGATCAATCCCTTCCACTTCGTCCAAGGCAAAGACCAAGTCGGCAAAGCGCTCATTTCTTTTTCCGTCTACAATCCCAAAGTCACCAATATTGACACCGGTAAGGACGATTTCTTTTACATCGGTAGCGGCAATCTCCCGCGCAGAAGCCAAAACTGACTCGATGGTATTGCTGCGGCTTTTTCCCCTCGCCAAGGGAATAGTGCAAAACGCACAGCCATAATTGCAGCCATCCTGCACTTTGAGGAAAGTCCGGGTACGGTCATTAATTGAGTATGCATTATTAAAGGAGCGTGCTTCGGTAATCTCGCTGGCGAGGACTTTGGCTTCCTGCTCTTTTGCGAAGTCGCCCAAAAGCTCATGCAATCGGAATTTCTCTGCAGCTCCCAAAACAGCGTCTACCCCCTCGATTTCGGAGATTTCGGTAGGTTTGAGTTGAGCGTAACAGCCAATGATCGCCACATAGGAATCAGGAGATATTTTTTTAGCCTCCTTTACGATCTTTTTACACTTCTTGTCGGCATTTTCGGTGACCGAGCAGGTGTTGATGATGAAAATGTCGGGATTTTCCTGAAAATCGACTTTCAGGAAGCCTTTTTCCTCAAATTGTCTGGAAATAGTAGACGTTTCTGAGAAATTCAGCTTGCAACCGAGCGTATAGAAGGCGACTTTTTTCAATTTTCTCCTTTGGATAATGAATGCGCAAAGGTAAGTAATCCCCAGCTTTTTACAATTTTCCTAATTCTCCGTCCAAAACACACTTTTTTCAGGGGTTTGGTCTTATTTTGAGCTATATTTTTTGAAAAAAGTGGAAATTTTTTGAAAAAGTACCTCAAAAAATAGCCGATCTCATTTTCGAGTGCATATTTTTCTATTTTTGTGGGTGTATTCTTAAACCACAATTTGTAGATATGGCAACACTAAGACAATCAGCCTTGGCCATGGTTCAGGCCAGACAGCGGGTAGCAGTAACCCCGCCCTCCTCTAAAATTTCAGACTACTTCGGCACCAATGTATTTGGAATAGCTCAGATGAAGCAGTCTTTGGCTCCATCTGTTTTCAAAAAGGTGATGGAAGCGATCGACAAAGGATCCAAAATCGATCCGGCTACCGCTGAGGAAATCGCATCTGCTGTCAAAGTGTGGGCTATGTCCAAGGGAGTGACTCATTACACTCACTGGTTTCAGCCTTTGACCGGCGCCACTGCCGAGAAGCACGACTCCTTCTATGACGCGCATGCCGGCTTGGAGAAATTCAAAGGTTCTGCTTTGGTGCAGCAGGAGCCTGATGCCTCTTCATTCCCGAATGGAGGTATCCGATCTACTTTTGAAGCCCGTGGCTATACTGCTTGGGATCCATCCTCTCCGATTTTCATTTTTGAAAAGACTCTTTGTATTCCTACCATCTTCGTTTCTTACACCGGAGAGGCTTTGGATTACAAGACACCTTTGTTGAAGTCCATGGAGGCTGTCAACGATGCCGCAGTAGCCATCTGCCAGCTTTTTGACAGAAACGTACGCAAAGTGACTCCATCCTTGGGTGTGGAGCAGGAATATTTTGTCGTGGACAAAGCCCTTTTTGCTGCCAGACCTGACTTGGTGATGGCTGGAAGAACCGTCTACGGACATACTCCGGCAAGAGGTCAGCAATTGGAAGACCATTATTTTGGTTCTATTCCTACTCGGGTGAAGGACTTTATGATGGATTTCGAAATTGAAGCACACAAGTTGGGTATTCCGGTTTCTACCCGTCACAATGAGGTGGCTCCTGGTCAGTTTGAGGTAGCTCCGGTATTTGAAGAAATCAATAAGGCTACTGACCACAATCAGTTGCTGATGGATATCATGGACAAAGTAGCGGAGAAGCATGGCTTCAAGGTGCTTTTCCACGAGAAGCCTTTTGCCAATGTAAACGGAAGCGGAAAGCACAACAACTGGTCTTTGATTACAGATACCGGTGTAAACTTATTCCAGCCTAGCAACTCAGCTAGAGAAAATTTGCAGTTCCTTGCATTTTTGGTGGCAACTGTGAAAGCTGTTTATGATCATGCAGACCTTCTGAGAGCAAGTATTGCTTCTGCCTCCAATGATTTCCGTTTGGGAGCCAATGAGGCACCTCCTGCTATCATGTCTGTTTTCTTGGGTGCTACTCTGACTGAATTGTTGGATGAATTGGAGAAAAACGGAAACGTGAAGATCGAGAAGGGAGACAACATGTACATGAAGTTGGGTATCTCCAAGATCCCAGAAATCATCCTGGATAATACCGACCGAAACAGAACTTCTCCATTTGCCTTCACTGGAAACAAGTTTGAATTCCGAGCTGTTGGTTCTTCTGCCAACGTGGGCGGTCCTATGACTACCTTGAATGTGATTGTAGCTGATGTTTTGAAACAACTCTACAAGGACATCGAAAAGGAAATGAATGCAGGCAAAGAGAAGAAAATTGCCATCGTCAATGTGCTCAGAAAGTACATCAAGGAGTCTAAGAAAATCAGATTTGAGGGAGACGGATACTCTGACGAATGGGCACAAGAGGCTGAGAAGAGAGGCTTGTCCAATCTGAAGTCTACTCCTGAAGCATTGGATGTGTACACCAAGAAGGCGACTAAGGAGCTTTTTGAGCGTCACAATGTGCTTAATGGAGTGGAAATCCACGCCCGTCATGAGATTGAATTGGAGGCCTTCATTAAAAAGGTGCAGATCGAAAGCCGAGTGATGGGTGATTTGGCCCTAAATCATATCATTCCTACTGCAATTCTTTATCAAAATAAGCTGATTGAAAACGCGAACGGTCTGAAAGGTTTGGGACTGGATAATGCAGCTGCTGTAGAGACTATCAAAGAAGTCTCCAAGCATATTGCCAACCTCAAGACTGCTGTCACCGAAATGGTAGAAGCAAGAAAGCAGTTGAATAAGGAAGATGACATCATCAAGCGTGCTAAAGGATATCAGAAGCAAGTGAAAGAGGCTTATTTTGACAAAATCAGATATGCAGTAGATAAGTTGGAGCTTTTGGTAGATGATGAAAGCTGGCCTTTGGTGAAGTATCGCGAGATGCTTTTCATCAGATAATTCTGAGCAAATACTTTAATATAGAAGCCATCCCTTGATTCAGGGGATGGCTTTTTTTTTAGACTATTCTTGACTAAGCTTTGATTTTTGTATAGAAAATTGGATTATTTCTAAAAGTATTTAGACGAAACGATCATTTTTAAGATAAGTCCGTAGAAAAGTCGATTAATTGATAAAAAAAGCCTCCTTTTCAATAAAAAAAAATATCACAACTCCAACTTTTAAAAAAAAATTAAAAAAGAATTCAGAGAAAGTGTAAAAAAAATTAGAAATTCTTTTGTCTGAATGCTTGAAATATTTAGCTTTAAGGCTAATAAATAAAATATGGTGGTGAATTGGGTCATTGTCAGAATGTTTGGCTGAATCTCATTTTGTCACACTTTTTATCCGTTTGGTTTTCATTTTAAAATAAAATATATGGTGAACAGTTTACTTGATCTTTTCTCCAAAAAGCATCCGGATCACCGGATAGAGTCAATCCAATCATTTATAACCTATAATTACCAGCTATGAGAAAGTTTCTAGCAAGTGCTTTTCTGTTGGTTTTTACGCTGGGGGTGGTATTCTCAGCGCAAAGCCAAGAGAGGGTGTTGAAGGGAGTGGTCACTGCTTCGACAGATGGTCTTCCCATGCCCGGGGTCACGATCCTGGACAAAAGTAATCAGCGGGGTACCACGACCAATGTGGACGGGGAATACTCCATTTCGGTGACGGATCAGTCCGTTTTGGTATTTTCTTTTATCGGATTTACCTCCAAAGAATTTACTGTCGGAAATCAGTCCGAACTCTATGTAGTTTTGGATGAAGATGCCAGCGAATTGCAGGAGGTGGTTGTGACTTCCTTCGGTATGCAGAGAGATCAGAAGTCCCTTGGATATTCTGTGACCCAGCTTTCCGGAGATAAGTTTACCGAATCCAGAGCAATCAACTTGGGAAATGCCCTTACAGGTAAAGTAGCTGGGGTGAATGTGACCCCTCCTTCCACTGGTGCTGCCGGTTCTACCCGTGTGGTCATTCGGGGAGGTTCCTCACTTACCGGAAATGATCAGCCTTTGTATGTAGTAAACGGTGTTCCAATTGAATCCGGAAACCTAGGTTCTGCGGGACTCTGGGGTGGAAATGATGCCGGTGACGGGCTTTCTGCGATCAACCCGGATGACATTGAATCCCTTTCCGTATTGAAAGGAAATACCGCTGCGGCTCTCTATGGAGCTCGTGCAGCTAATGGGGTAATCATCATTACCACCAAAGGAGGATCGGCTCGAAAAGGAATTGGAGTTTCTTTCAATTCTAACTTTACTGTAGAAAATGTGGTAGATGAGACCAATTTCCAGAGAATCTACGGCCCAGGTCAGGATGGAAGAAGACCTTTAACTCAGGATGAAGCAATTAATACAGCCATCAATGGTTGGGGTGCTCGCTATGACGGAGCCGCGGCTATCCAATTTGATGGACAGCAAAGACCTTACTCTTATCTTGGTGAAGACTTTTCTGATTTCTACAGCGCCGGACATACCTGGAATAATTCCATTGCCCTTTTTGGAGGAAATGAAAGTACCAACTACAGATTCTCTTTCTCCAATCTGACAAACGAAGATGTAGTGCCTAATGCTGGTTTTGACAGAAATGTGGCCAATATCAGCGTAAACAGTAAGCAGGGTAAATTTACCCTTGCGGTAACTGGCCAATATTCGAAGCAAGAAGCTACCAACAGACCAAGACTTTCTGACTCTCCAGGCAATGCCAATTTCTCCATGGTAGTAAAGCCGGGAAATATTCCTTTGGATGTGATCAAGGGCGATCCCAATAAGCCAGGTGCATTACCTGATGGAACTGAGCTTCGCTATCAGTCCAACGTGTTTCAGACCAACCCTTATTGGGCGGTATATCAGTGGGGAAGAACTGACGTGACAGACCGAATTCTGGGAAATATGTCTTTGAGATATGATTTCACGGATTGGTTGTATGCTCAAGGTAGATTTGGTACGGACTATCAAGTAAGAACTGATGATGCCTTTGAAGCTTATGGAACAGCCTTCAAGCCACGGGGAAGCTTCAACACAACTACTCAGAGTATCAGGGAAAACAATGCAGATTTCATGCTGGGCTTTGAGAAGACTTTTGGAGATTTTGATGTGGATGGATTCGTGGGTTCCAACATCATGAGAAGAACTATCGAATCAAAAAGAGGAGGAGGAAACGACTTGGTTGTACCTTTCTTCCACTCTGTGACCAATGTGGCTGCACCTACCTTCGGATATGGATTCTCTGAATTGGGGATCAATTCCTATTTCGCAGCTGCGAACGTAGGCTACAAAAACATGATCTTTCTTAACCTCACGGGCAGACAAGATCAGTTCTCTACCCTTGCGCCAGAAAACAGCAAATTATTCTATCCATCCGTGGGTCTTTCTGCTGTCATCTCTGATATGATCAAGATGCCTGAATTTGTGACTTTTGCCAAGCTTAGAGGTAACTGGGGTCAAGTAGGCGGTGGAGCGCCAAATCCTTATGCTCTGAACCTGACTTATGGATTGGTGGGAGCAGGTCACTTGGGAGGAAATCTAGGCCAAATCAACAATGGGGCGATTCCTAACTCTACTCTTTCTCCGTATTTATCAACTGAGTATGAAATCGGTGCTGATATCCGCTTCTTCCAAAACAGATTGGGATTTGATGTGGCTTACTATAACAGAACCACTACAGACGATATCTTGAATACAAGTATTTCTGCCACTTCTGGATTTGGTGCCACAACCATCAATATCGGGGAATTGCAAAACAGAGGTATTGAATTATTGATCAATGCTACTCCATTAGCAGGAGAATTTAGATGGGATATCTCCTTCAACTTTGCCAATAATCAATCAGAAGTGTTGAGCTTAGGTACCAATGCTGCAGGTGATCCTATTGAATTCATCAACTTGGATGAAGCAAGAACCAGAAGAGAGCGAATCAGACACATCGTGGGACAGCCACTGGGTATGATTGCAGGATTTAAGCATCAGCAAATCAACGGTCAAAAGGTATATGATGCCAATGGTTATCCCGTGACAACTGCGGGATATGAAACCATCGCTGAGGGACGTCACCCGATTTCCGGTGGTCTGACCAATACCTTCTCCTACAAAGGATTCCGATTGATGGCCTTGATCGACTTTAGACAAGGTGGTTCTGTCATGTCAGGTACTAACTATTTCGCTTATCAGCTCGGATTGCATGAAAATACACTGAATGGCAGAGATGGAGGTCTTACTGTATCTGGTGTGACTCCGGAAGGAACGCCAAACACTTGGAATATTCCAGCTAACCCGGCAGATCCTACCGAATACAGAATCGACAACTACTGGCAGCGCTATTCACAAGTGACTGAATATGTGGTTTACGATGCTTCCTTTGGTAAATTGAGAGAATTCTCTTTCGGATATACTTTCCCGAATTCTTTCATCCAAAAGACGCCATTCCAGTCTCTTTCTTTGTCTTTGGTTGGTCGTAACCTGGCTATCCTTTGGTCAAAAACTCCAAATATCGATCCAGAAGCGGCCTATACTACTTCCGGAAATGCTCAAGGATTGGAGTTTTTCTCGGTTCCTGCAAACAGAAGCTTTGGATTTAATCTTTCTGCCAACTTCTAAGAAGGTCTAACCCTAAAACTATTTGAAAATGAGAATTATCAATAAAATATCAGGTTTGATGCTGGCTGCCTTGCTTTTTGCTACTTCTTGTAGCGAGCAAGACCTACTTGACCTGAATATCAACGAGAACGCAGTCGAAGATATCGACATGCAGTACCTATTTTCCCTAGGTACCTTGAGAATCGGTGGGGAGTATGAAAATACCCGGGCAAATATGCTCTATGCAGCGACCATGATTCAGCACACTGCGTCGACTGCAGGATACTTTAGCGGAGACAAATATTTCTATAATGCACAGTATTCAGGTGCCTACATGGAAAGACACTTCACAGATGTCATTCGCTTGTTTTCTGAAGTAATCCGAAAAACAAATGACAATCCTGCGGAGGCTAATGTGAATGCCGCAGCGACTATTCTTCGGGTATTCGATCTTCACCGGATGACTGATATGTATGGGGACATTCCTTATACTCAGGCGGGCTACGGGTTGGAAGGGGAGCAAAACTGGTTCCCTGCCTATGAGCCTCAAAAGGAAGTTTACTACAAAATGATTGACGACCTCAAGGCGGCAAGAGATAAATTCTCTGCATCTGCAAGACCATTGGGAGTGCAGGATTTTGTGTATGGTGGAGATATTGCCAAATGGAAGAAATTTGCCAATTCGCTCTTGATGAGATTGGCAATGAGAATCTCCAATGTTGATCCAGGCAAAGCGCAGGAAGTATTCACTGAAGCTTTCAATAGCGGTGCCTTCACAAGCAATGATGATGTGGCATTTATCCACTATTCCCCAGGACCTCAGGGCGTAAACCGAAACGGATTGAATGACGGTTATTGGAATACCTACAAATACTCCAGAGACTGCAAGATTTCTGAGACGTTCATGAACTGGATGACTACCAATAACGACCCAAGAAAGATGATCGTGACTGGCGGAGTGGGTAATCCTGAGGATGCTTCTACCTGGATCACTGATCCCGAAAAGCAAATCGGAATGCCTAATGGATACAATTCTACCAATATCAGAGAAGTGGTACCTCCAGGTACTCTGGATGGATTCACTATCGTTCAACAAAACTTCTCCATGCTCAACCTTAAGTATTTGGATTGGGAAGATCCTTATTTCCTGATCTCCTATGCTGAAGTTGAACTGATGAAGGCTGAGGCCGCCATGAAAGGCTGGATTTCCGGAAGCGCAGAAGGTTTTTTCAATGCAGGTGTGGCAGCAGCTATCAATGCTTGGACTTATTTTGATCCTTCATTTGCGGTGACTTCTGAAGAAATCTCCGATTACATTGCGGGTCGTGGTTTTGCGACTGCATCTGCGGAAGACAAGATGAGGTTGATCGGTGAGGAATATTGGGCAGCTACCTATCTGAATGATATCGAGTCTTGGGCCAACTGGAGAAGAACTGGATATCCTGTTCTGACTCCTACACAAGATCCAAACGCTGAGGAAGGTAACTTCATTCCTAGAAGATTGAGATACTGGGAGTCAGAGATCGGCTCCAATCCTGAAAATTACCAAGCTGCCATTTCCCGAATGGGAGGCGACCTTTTTGCCACCAAAATGTGGTGGGACGGAGGAAATTAATTTTCAGTTAAACTTATATTGGACAGAGGTTTTGGCTTGGACCAAGGCCTCTGTCTTTTTTTACTTTGTGCCAAAAGAAATTCTATGAAAAGAACCTGCCTTATTGCTTTAGCACTACTTGTGACAGTACTTGGATGTAAAACCGAACCATCTTCGCCTGTAATTGTAGCCTATGTGGCCGGCTGGAAGAAGGTCGACCCTAAGCGAATCCCAGCTGAGCGGGTTACCCATATCAATTATGCCTTTGCCCATGTAGACAGCCTAGGATTAATTGCACCTATGGAAGAGGGGCACGGAGCGCGGGATAGCCTTAATTTTCGTGCACTCCATTCTCTCAAAAGCCGTAATCCTGATCTAAAAATTCTGGTCTCAATAGGCGGCTGGACCCATAGCAAGGGGTTTTCTGATGCTGTTTTGACCGAAGAGGGGAGAAAAAAACTTACTCAATCCGGTATTGATTACCTCATCAAGCACAAGCTCGACGGATTGGATTTTGACTGGGAATATCCGGCTTTGCAGGGTGATAATAATCCTGTGAGACCTGAGGACAGAGAGAATTTTGTCCTGATGCTCAAAAGCTTTAGAGAGGCATTGGATTCATTGGGCGCAGTAAATCAAACGCACTATTTGAGCACCATCGCTTCTGGAGGATTCAGGAGATACTTGGAGGTAAATAATCTGGCAGAAGCTCAAAAGTACCTGGACTTTATCAATATTATGGCTTATGATTTTTACACAGCAGGAGATAAGACCACTGGCCACCATGCCAATCTTTTTCCCAATGGGGCAAAGGGAAGGTCTGCTTCCACTGCAGTTGAGGAGCATATTGAATTTGGAGTTCCAGCCGAAAAACTGGTCTTAGGTGTTCCTTTTTATGGGAGAATGTGGGGAAAAGTCAATCCTGTGGAAAACGGTTTATTTCAACAGGGAGAATTCAAGATGGGACTGCCTTTTCATCAAATTTATGCTTTGGGCATGAATTCCAAATTCAAGCGGTATTGGGATGACAAAGCACAGGCTCCCTATCTGCATTCAGCTCAGGACTCTACTTGGATCACTTATGAAGACCCTGAATCCATTGCCAAAAAAGCTGAATACATCCGGAAAAAAGGGCTGAAAGGAGCCATGTTTTGGGAGCTTTCAGAAGACAATACCTGGCTTTTGATCCAATCCCTTTATGAAAATTTGAACCCAGGAAAAGACTTTGCAGTCGCAGACCAACCTCCTGTATCTGGCTCTTGAGAGAAATTAAATAATATTTGAGGATAGTAAGGAAATCCAAGTATTCCTCCTAAAAATTCCAATCCAATGAAGAAATATTTTGTCTTTGCCTTTTTCCTGCTTTCAGCAGGGATTTCTTTTGGGCAGCAGCGCTACGATTTGATTATTGTAGGAGGAGGAGCAAGTGGTACTGCGGCAGGAATTGCCGCCGGCCGATTGGGTACCCAAACGCTAATTATCGAATCTACTCCCTGGCTGGGGGGGATGCTGACTTCGGCAGGAGTCTCAGCTATTGATGGAAATCACCGGCTGCCTGCTGGAATCTGGGGCGAATTTAGATCCCGACTGGAAGCCTATTATGGTGGCCCGGACAAACTCTCCACTGGCTGGGTGAGCAATACGCTTTTTGAACCCAAAGTAGGAAATGAAATCTTACAGAAAATGACCGCAGAAGTACCTGCGCTAAAAATTTCCTTTGATTCGGAATGGGAAAGTGCCAACTATGAGAAGGGTATTTGGACCGTGGTTTTTTCTCAGAATGGTCAAAAATTCACCGTGACTGCACCCATGCTGATCGATGCGACAGAATTGGGTGATGTGGCTGCATCACAGAACCTGCCTTACCGTCTAGGAATGGATGCTCGGGCTGAAATAGGAGAGGAGTTTGCTCCTGAGATGGCAAACGACATTGTGCAGGACCTGACCCTAGTGGCTACTCTTCAGGATTATGGGCCTGGAGTAGATAAAACTATTCCCCGGCCTGATAATTATGACCCACAGGAATTTGCCTGTGCCTGCGCTCATGCAGACCCGATTACAGACAATGCGCCTACATTGGATTGCGGAAAAATGCTTGATTATGGCAAGCTTCCCAATGGGAAATACATGATCAACTGGCCCAACTGCGGCAATGATCACTACGTCAATCTGGTTGAATTGAGCCCGGAAGAAAGGGCTGCTGAAATCGAAAAGGCCAAGCAAACTACCCTTCGATTTGTCTATTTCATTCAGCATGAATTAGGCTTTTCCCATTTAGGCTTGGCGGAAGAGGAATATCCAACTCAGGATGATCTTCCCATGATTCCCTATCATCGGGAGTCAAGACGATATCGGGGGATGGTTGACTTTACCCTCCCTTATGTCAGGACTCCTTATTCTGCCCCGACTCCACTTTATCGTACAGGAGTGGCAGTGGGAGACTATACGATCGACCATCATCACAAAAAGAACTTGGATGCTCCAGCAATTGATTTTATCAAAATCAGAGTACCTTCATACAATGTTCCTCTAGGCGCTTTGGTACCTAAAGACCATCCTGCTTTGATTCTGGCGGAGAAAAGCATTTCTGTTTCCAATATTGTGAATGGGGCTTCCCGTCTTCAGCCGGTCGTTTTGGGAATCGGTCATGCTGCCGGGATTTTAGCGACTGTTGCCTTGCAGGAAAAAAAGCCCCTACAGGAAGTTTCAATCCGTAGTGTTCAGCAAAAGCTTTTGGCACAAGGGGCCTTTATTATGCCATTTTTGGATATGAATCCAAGTCAGCCGCATTTTTCTTCCATGCAAAAAGCCGGAGCTGCCGGAATCTTCAAAGGGGAAGGAGTGCCTTATCTTTGGGCAAATCAGACCTGGTTTTATCCTGAGCGATTGGCCACTGAGTTTGAAGTTGTGGATGGGCTGCGACCTTTGTATCCTCAACTGAAAGATTTTTGGGGAGCATCCGGTGACTATCTCACAGGTTCCAGGCTTTTGGTTTTCCTTAAATTGATCAATGCCAACTTATCCGAAAGTGACCTGAGCAGTGCTTGGCAATCCTCAGGCCTTAAGGATAGTTTACTCCCTGAAAAGCCTCTGACTCGATTGGAAACCTCGGTGCTTTTGGATGCTACCCTGAAGTTTTTTGAAAAGGAAGTGACTTGGTCAGGAGATTTTAAATGAGATTAAGCCACTTTATGCTTTCTCATTAATTCAGTTTGTTACATGAATCGAGGGTAAGGCTTGGCCGAAAATCGAGGTTTTTTGTCTTACGTGGTGATCATTTTCCCCGAAGGATAAGATCTACTTTCAAAAAATTATTACCTTATTTTTCCAGATGGGTCTGTTGAATAATGTATTTCGCAATTCGGTCTCCTTGCTCGACTCCATATTCTATAGCATCCCGATAATGAATTCCTCCGTAAAGCCTGGAGATGGCCGCTTCCTGAGATGCTTGGAGAAAAGAATCAAAGGGTCTTTCCGGCAGGCCAAAGTAAACCTCAGAAGTATCCAAAAAGGAGAAATTATCTCCAAAATATGCTGTCAATACCACAGCCGAAGCTGTGGAAATCACTGAATGTCCTGAGGTGTATTCAGGAAAAGGAGGAGTCTGAAGCAAAGGTCTCCAAGACTGATCAACTTTCTGGTTGATGGCAGTTTCAGGCCGGATCCGATTGGTGTCGTATTTCGCTTTCCAACAGGAGACAAAAGCATCATGCAGGGTCATCCCAACCAAGGCGTGGATGTAGGCCGTCTCAGCAAAGCTTAATTGGGCTATTTGAGCAGCTATTCCTGTGATTCCGATCCAATGACCTCCCGGAGATATTTTTTTAACTCCAATAGCCATATGTCCGGAAAACTCTACCTTGAATGGATTGCAATCCCAGAAGTTGGCAATGAGTTTTTGCTCTTCGGTTAGATTTTGGGTGACGGTGTATACTTCTTCCAATTGAACCTGAAAGGAACTTCCCTTCGTCAGGTCAAATGGAGCCATGGGTTTTGGGTCAAACTCCTCAAGATTCTTGATGAAAAAAGTCTTCATCGTTTTCCATTCCGGTTCCACTGGAGCCATGTAGGCTGGAGGAGTTGGATACCAGTAGCCCTCGCCCTCTTTTGGGGTATATCTGGGAAGAGCGGTGAGTTGGATGTACCCGTCTTTTTGGGCATAAGAGAGTACAAAATCTGCAATTTCCTGAGCGAAGGCGAGATTCGTTGTCTGGTCTTTTTTGGAAATCACCTTGTTTTTTAAGCCCCATGAAATCCAGTCTTCCTGTGCTTTTTTCAATAAGTAGCCAGAGGGCATGACTTTTTCTCCTACCAAAAGCATTGCATAAATAGCCGGGAATTCAAAATTGTTGATTCCGGAGGTGGAGGGTTTAAATCCAGCTGTTTGAATGGGAGAGGAAGGAAGAAAGTCAGGTTTGGAAAATTCGGCATCCGACTGTCGGATAGCCAGATAACTTGCCAAAGTAGAATATGCGTAAATTCGGGCAGCGACGGGAGGGCTTGCCACGTCAGTAACCATGACCTCGGTAATTTTAAAAAGTTGATCCGCATAGATTTTTGGCCAATCCAATGCTTTTTTCTGAGCTGAGGAGGTCAAAGTTATAAAAAAGAGGATCAGAAAAACGAATCTGGTTTTCATTTCAAAATAAAGGATTTGACAGGCTGTTGATTGATTCCAAAGATTAGATAGCTGGATTCTCCTGATTTGACCTCAAGGATGGATCTGATATCTCCCCTGATGGCGATTCCAGTCTCCTCTGGAAGTGCAGATGTAAATTCACCTTTGCTATTGCCCAATAGTACCAAACCATGTCCTGCATCAATTCTTCCGATTCGGATTCTGCTTTGGTTTTGATTTCCTCCTAAGATCAAGTCCAAATGACCATCCTTGTTGATATCTATGCTGTGAATAGCGAATACCGGAAAGGATTGGGCTAATTTGGGTAATTTCTTAGGGATAAAACCATTGGGGGTGTTTTCCAAAAGAAGGGTTTCCAAGGTTTCAATTTGGAGTTTTTGTGCCTGATCCAATTGCTCCTGTGAAAACAAATCCTTCATTTCGGCTTTGGAGTAGGAAGCATAATCGGTGAATTTGCTACGCATACTTACCATCTGATCCAGCAGTTCGTCCCGGCTTGGAAATGGATAAAAACCCTCGCCAATTAGGCATTCAATGATGGGGTCTATGCTTCCATTTTGATCAAAATCATGAGCGTGTAGGGTCATAGGAGCCTCCGGATTGGCTTTCAGTGGTGAATTGAGTCCAAAATTACCCAAGATCAAATCCAAGTCTCCGTCTCCATCCCAATCCACTTGGTGCAAGGAATGCCACCACCCGGATAGGTGCGGAGGGAAGAAAGCATCACTTTGATCTGAGAATGCTCCGTTTTCCTGGATCAAGGCCTTGGGAGACATCCATTCCCCGACCAAAATCAAGTCCTCTTTGCCATCTCCATTCAGATCCTGAACAGCCACTCCGGTGATCATCCCAAGTTTGGAATCGGATAGATAGCTGGAGCTTTGGTCAGAAAAGCCTCCTTTCCCGTCATTGACCAAAATCTTGGATTCGGGGATTTCCGGATATCTTCCCGGTACGATTCTACCGCCAACAAATAGGTCCGGCATGCCATCCTGATTCGCATCGAGGGTGGTTGCTGCTCCTGTACTTATTGCATAGGATGGAAAGTCAGCACTGGGAACCAATACTCCCTGACCATCATTGAGAAAAAGCCGGTCTTTAAGTCCTTCATCTTCTTTTAAGAAATCATGGTACCCGCCACTACCCAAGAACAAGTCTAAATATCCATCTCCATTGAAGTCTTCCATTAGCACTGCCCCGTCTACAAAGCCGGACGAGGACCGAAAGCCCCGATAGGCTTCCCATTTTCCCTGAATGAAAGAAAAAATCCTTCCTGCAGATCCTTTATTTCCCCCAATAAATACCTCAGGAATCCCATCCTGATTCAAATCACCTGAGGCTAAAATGGGGCCTAAATGACTAGGCATAGTCAGCAGCAGAGGTTGCCTTTTGAAATCATTGAGGGTGGAAAGAGATGGGTTGAAATCCAGGGTTTGAGGTATCTCTTCTACGAATGGACTTTTTGTTTTTGTCTTGGAGAATTGCTTTGTTTCATCCAAGCCAAAAGTGTAAAGTTTGTTGGTTTCCAGGTCGAAATATTCGCTTTCCGAGCTATTGGGCCAGATTACTTTCAAACTGTCAAGAGTCCCTATCTCTCCCAATCCTAAATGCAAAACTGGACTTACCGAGGATTGGAATCCTCTGACCGGGCTTTGTTCCAAAAAGAAGGTGTTACCTGATGCATAGGCCAAAACTTGCGCGCCTAGGGCGAAGGTATTCTTTTCAGGACCTTTCAGGGAAATTTTGATCCAGTTTCCACCGTTTGATTTGTTTTCGTAAATAGATGCGGTTTCGTTGATATGATTTACTACCAAGTCCAAGTCTCCATCTCCGTCCAAATCGGCATATGCAGCTCCCGAAGAGAAGCCTTTTTCCCCTAATCCTGAGGCTAGGGACAAGTTTGAAAATGTTACATCTCCCTGATTTTCGAAGAAATAATTATGAATAGGGGTAGAGGTCATGGAAGTGACTAAGTGTAGCGTATCTGCGTTCTCTTTAGCTACAGCTTGTTTGAAGTAATAATCCCCTTTGTATTTTAAAAAGTCTCGGTTGGTATAGTCCCGATAATATCCATTAGTCACAAACAAGTCTTTTCTGCTGTCATTATTTGCATCAAAAAACAAGGCTGACCAGCTCCAGTCGGTATTGGAGATCCCGGCCAATTGCCCTACTTCGGCAAACTTTCCCTCGCCCAAATTGAGATGAAGCATATTTCGCATCAGTTGATGATGGAATTTGCGTCGGATCATCAAATCGTACTGCTCGTAGTTCTCAGGTCCGTAGAGCAGTTTTTGCCGCTCATTATCCTCCGGAAGCATATCCAGAGTGAAGATTTCCTGTCTCCCGTCATTAGTGATATCCGCGATATCTGCCCCCATGGAAAAATGGGAGATATGGGATAGGTAGTCGGTAAGAAGATCTTTGAAGGTTCCGTCCCTCTGATTAATGTAGAGATAGTCCTGCTCGATGTAATCATTCGTCACCAGTAAGTCTGGCCAACCGTCCTGATTGATATCTGAGCTTACCACTCCTAATCCAAAGCCTAAGGCATACCCTTTAATTCCAGCTTCTTCGCTTACATCGATGAATTTGCCTTCGTCATTTCGGTAGAGTTTATCTCCGGCCGTGGGGTGTCTTCCACTTCTTGCCGCGTCAAATTCCATTTCGTTAATGACCTGAATATTGTGATTCAGAAGAAAAAGGTCCAAATCTCCGTCTAGGTCATAATCAAAAAACAAGGCTTGGGTGCTATTTGACGGATCAGCTATCCCAAACTCTTCAGCTTTTTCTTCAAATTTGAAATTTCCCTTATTGATCCAAAGCTCATTTTTTCTGGAAGAGTCTGGGCCTTTACCGGAGTAGCACACATAGATATCCAGCAATCCGTCTCCATTTACATCAGCCATGGATACGCCCGTTGTCCATGAACTCTTTCCCTGAGTACCTGAAGACTTGCTGACATCTTCAAATTTGAGTTTACCCAAATTCCTGTAAAGGCGGTTGGAGACCATGTTTCCTGTGAAGAACAGGTCGTCCAATCCATCATTGTTTAAATCCCCAATAGCAACACCTGCCCCGTTATAAAAATACTCATAGCGTAGGATGTTGTTTTCCCTATCTTCCTTGAGTTGATTTTTAAAAGTCACTCCGGATGATTTGGGATTTACTTTTTCAAATCTGGAGGGAGTTTTCTGGGCGAACCCTTCTGATCTTCCCAAGCACAAAAGAAAGAAAAAGGTAAACCCTAATTGAGAGAATGTTGAGAAGGTACTCATGATGAGATGCTCTATTGAAGAGCATTTTTTTAATTCAAAATATCTTCAAACAGCTTCTCATTTACCACGGCAACGCCTCCGAGAAGCCCTACATCTTTTCCTAATTTATAAAGGGAAAGTTGGGTTTTTTCCCGGGATTTGGCCATGCTGTAGACATTGAGGGCCTGTTGGATCGGGGTAATCAAGTATTGGTCAGCTTCGGCAACTGAGCCTCCGATAATGATCAGTTCGGGATTGAGTAGTTGGATAAGGATGGATATTCCCCGTCCCAGATCCAAACCCGCTTCGGAAAGGATGGTAATAGCCCTTTGATCCCCAGCCAAAGCAGCCTCTACTACTAATACAGGCTCCATTTCTCCGCTATGGTCTCTGACAATTCTTGCCAAAATGCTGTCTTTGTCGAGTTTAAGGGCTTCTTCTGCCATTCTCACGATTGCAGTACCGGATGCCACTGCCTCCAAGCAACCTCTTTTCCCGCAAGTACAGATCACATCCCGGGATTCGAAGATGGGAGAATGGGAAAATTCTCCTGCAAAGCCGGAGGAGCCTTGATAAATCTTACCGTCTATAATGATTCCCAATCCAATTCCCCAGCCAATGAACAGGCCTAGTACATTTTTGTGAGAACTTTCTGCTCCGAATTTAAACTCTGCCAAAGTCATGGCACGGGCGTCATTTTCCAAAAAGACTTTTTTCTGAAATCTTGATTCCAAGTTTTCCAATAATGTCTTTTTTCCAAAACGGAGATAGGTATAATTGATTCCAGCTACTGAATCCACCAAGCCCGGCATAGAGACCCCAATTGCAATGATTTTTTGAGAATCAATTCCTGATTTGGAAAGGTAATGTTCGATTTTATCACTCAAATCATCGAAGGTCTCTTTTTCGTTGTTCAGGGTGATTTTGAAAGATTCTTTTTCGTGGGCTAGTTCGTGCTGGCAAGAATATAGAGCAAGGCAAACATTAAACTTAGAAAGGTCTACCGACAAGACATAAAAGGCATCAGCTGCCAAACGATAGAGATCGGGTTTTCTTCCTCCTTGGGACTCAGCTCGACCTTGCTTGATTACCTCTCCGGAATTCATCAAGTCGTTGAGCAGGGCATTTACAGTAGGAAGAGAAATGCCAACTTCATTGCAGATTTCGCTTGCTGTATTCGCTCCCTTGGTATAGAGATTCTTGATTATCTTGATTTTGTTGAGGTAGCTTTTGATTTCTACCACACCTTCCATCTTGGAGATGGTTTCTTTAGGATTGATTAGGTTCATAAGGTCAAAGAATTGACTCAAATAAGCGAAATTTTATGTTTCCTGAAAGTACTTTTTTTAAAAAATCAAAGAATAAACCTTTTTTGTATAGAAATATTCAAATTAATTAAATCATGTAAGCTTGATTAGTCGAAGAAATGATTTTTGAGGTTGGTGTAAAGAGAATAATTTGTGAAAAAGAATATTTTTCAACTACCTGATTCAACGAGACTGCCTTATTGGGCCTTGATACGTTTGATTTAAAAGCATAAAAAAACCCGGGAGATGTCATCCATATTCCCGGGTTTTCAAAAATTGTTATAGAGTCCGTAGCTCAATCACCCTTAAATAAACTTTTACGTCTATTTCGTCTAGCGGACGAGGTTAAACAGTATTTAAATTTACATCTATTTTTTTGAAATCCAAATTTTTAGCTTTAAAAATATGTTTTCAATATCTGAAATACATTTTTCATAGTTTTTCAATTTTCTTTGCGATCTCCTCCGCTTCAGCCATCATTTTATCAGCGGCGGTTCTGTTGGAGTGGGACAGTTTGTGGGCATCACTCAAAAGCTTTTTGTAGGCTTCCTGCAGTTTTTCTTTTTCGGTTTTCTTTTTGAACAGTCCAAACATGGTTTTTTCTTTTTCTAACCCCAAGGATGCAGTTTTGTTTAGTTTCTAATCAGAGGGGCAGAACTGTTTACTACAATCTCATCCTGTTTAAAATTAATCAGGTCTTCCAGCCTGCCGGAAGTATTGTAGTACCTCCAAGGACCCTCCTTTTTTCCATCTAGCATTGCCCCCTCTGAAGCTTTTCTTCCGTTTTCATGATAAAAAATCCAAATGCCGTCAGCCTTACCAGACTTGTATGTTCCTTGGGACTCTTTTTGACCTGATACGTAATAGGTGATTCTTGTTCCGTTACCGTTAGAAAGAGTTCCTTTATCATATTCTTTATCTCCAGTGTAGGAAAAGTAAGGGCCTACATTCATCAGTCTTCCATTTTCCCAAAACTCTTCTTGGGTCAGGGTTTTGTTGTCATAGAAGAGTCCCCAAGTTCCATCTTCAAATCCTAACTTATAAGCTCCTACGGATTTGAGTTGCCCTCCATCGTAATAGTAAAACCATTGTCCGTTTTCCATTCCGAGCATGTATTCACCCTCGGCTATTAGGATTCCGATTTTGTTGAAATATTTCCAAAGTCCGGTTTTCAGATCATTTTTATACTCTCCTACAGAATATAGTCCACCGTCAGGGAAATAGCTTTTCCAAAGTCCGTTTTTAGCTCCGTTTTCGTATTGACCCTGAACGGAAACGTCTCCGGATTCATGGTTTTCGATGTATTTTCCTACAGGGACTCCCAATTCAAAGGTCTGTCTTTTTGCCAGATTTTTATTTTCAAAATATTCCTCCCAAGTCCCGACGGCAATGTTGTTTTCGTAGATTTCGATGCGGGCGATTCTTCCGCTTGGGTAATAATAAGTCCAAGTACCGTTCCTGTTTCCGTTTTCATCATAAATCTCCAAAGCCTCCAAAGTTTTTGTTCCAGGAAAATACCGCTTCCATTCTCCTATCTTCTTCCCGGTTTTGTAGGTGCCAGCTTCCAGAATTACCCTTGGCAAAGAATAAGTCTTGAAAGCTCCATCAAACTCTCCTTTGACATTGAATGCTTCGGTGATCAGATTTCCATCCGGGTCATATTCCAGATATGGGCCTTCTTTAAAACCATTGACATAAAATTCGCTGATTGCCAATTCTCCAAATTCATAGTAGGTGACCCATTGGCCTGTTTTCAATCCATTTTCATATTGGCCTTCTACTCGGACTTGCTTGGGATTTACGTAATCCGGCATGTTTGCTTTTCCCCAGTATTCAGTGTATTTGCCTACCAAAACACTATCCTGAAAAATAACTTCTTTTTTGAGCGCACCTTCTTCATCGTAATATTTCCCCGGACCAAAGGGTTTTCCGTCTCTGTAGACAAGGCTTTCCTTTCTTTTTCCATTGGGATAGTAGGAAGTCCAACTGCCATCTCTCTGTCCTGACTTGAATGTCCCTTCTACAAGCAATGTGTTGGTTTTGGGATTATAAAATTTCCAAAGACCCGATCTGAGGTTACCGTCAATTACCCCTGTACCCATAAGAGTAGAGTCGCTGTTGTATTGTCTCACAAGCTGGGGTTCTTGAGCAAAGGATGAAAAACTGATCAGGATTAGAACTACCAAAAGGAAATGTCTCATTTATCTAGGGTTCTGTAAGGGTAGTTGGACTAAAGGAAAACGTAATCTTATTTCTCTTTCACGTTCAACGGAGGAAACTCATTCCTGTTTGAAATTAAGTTATTCCTTTTGTGTTTTTTGAAGAGAAAGCAGAATTTCTACCAGTTTTTTTATTTCCAATTTAACATTATTCAAATTGACCAGAAAGTCCCTCTCTATAGGAATTGACTTAAACCAAACTTTCGAACTGTATCCTGAGGAATGAATTTCTGCCAATTTTCTGGTATTCTTTTTTTCCAGAATCATTTCTGGATAGTCCCAAGGAGATTCGGAAAGGGAAAATGAAAACCCTGTTTCAATCAGGCTTTCATCTATTTGGGGGGAATTGTTTCCAATGATCAGAAAAAGAAAAAATCCGTGACCAAACCAATTCAGACATCGAATATTTACTCCTGATTCAGGTGAAAAGTCCCTTATCAGATCCAAGACCTGATAGGGAAAACCCAGTAGATCATTTCCTTTGGATATTTTTTTTCCTTTGGAGAGAGGATGTGCAGATTTTAAATACTCATTTTCGAAGTGATTCCCGATTGATTCCAGAAAAAATAAAAACTCAGATTTAAGCCTGTTTTGTCTTTTGATAAGATCTTGATTCAACCAAAGGTCAAGATCAAGCTGGGGCATTTCGTTGTTTTCTTTTACCATCTCAAAAGTGCTGAGGCCCAGGCAAAGCCAGACCCAAATGCAGCCAGACACACCAAATCATTCTCTTTCAGTCTACCTTGTTCCCAAGCCTGAGAAAGGGCAATAGGAATGGTGCCTGCAGTGGTATTTCCCAAATACATGATATTGTTGAAAACCTTCTCATCAGGAAGCTCAAGCTTCTTTTGGATGTATTGGCTGATACGGAGGTTTGCTTGGTGAGGTACGAGTAGGTCAATCTCTTCTTTACTGATTTGATTGTGGTTCAAGGCTTCTTCAATTACCTCTGCAAAACGGACCACTGCGTGTTTGAATACAGCATTACCGTTCATTTTCAGGAAAAAATCTCCCCGGTCTATCATTTCCTGTGAGATCCTTACTTTTCCGCTGGAGCTTGGTGCAATACAATAGAGTTCTTCTGCAAAACTCCCGTCCGAATGAAGGTGCGTACTCAGGATTCCCGGCTGGTCCTCTTCTACAGCACCCAATACTACGGCACCTGCACCATCTGCAAATATGACCGCGCTGGACCTGCCTTCATCACTTTTGTCCAAAGCAGAGGATTGTATTTCTGCCCCAACTACCAGGACCTTTTTATACATCCCTGTCTTGATAAACTGGTCTGCAACGGAAAGGGCATAAATAAAGCCCGAGCAGGCATTTCTTACATCCAATGCTCCGATGGTTTTCAAGCCCAGTTCTCGCTGAAGCAAGACTCCATTGCCTGGAAGAAAGTAGTCTGAGGTAATGGTTGCAAATACCAGAAAATCAATTTCTTTTGGGTCCACTTTAGCCCGGTCCATAGCCATTTTTGCAGCTTTGGCAGACATATTGGTGACGGTGTCTACTCCAGGAGTAAACCAGCGACGTTCCTGAATCCCGGTCCTTTCCACAATCCAATCATTGCTGGTATTCATCATTTGGGAAAGTTCCTCATTGGTCACAATTCGCTCAGGCACATAATGTCCGGCTCCGAGGATTCTGGATTTTTTCATGGGTATTTGGGTTTATTTTTTCCAATACATTAAAAAGGACCGGCAATATCGGAACTAGATGCCATTCCGGCAAAAATGAAAGCCACATGAAATTGGATTGAACTTACCCAAACAGCGTATAATTCCCATGTTGATCCATGGGAGAAGTTCTTCGGATAATTCCAGGAGAATCATTTTGAACTGAATTCACTAATGGGGATACGGTGTAGCTTTGCATCAGGTCGGGTGATGCTGGCTTCAGTAAAGCCAAAAGCTCAGTTTCATTGCTGTATTTATCCAGCCACTTTTTCTCATTCTCTCTAGACAAAATCACAGGCATCCGGTCATGCACTTCTTCTACTACCGAATTTGGTGTGGTAGTCAAAATCAAGAAAGTATGTTGAATTTCTCCATTGAGTCCTTCGTATTCCTCCCAGATTCCTGCAAAGGAAAAAAGAGATTCGTCCCGAAGGGTAAATCGATAGGGGATTTTGGTTTTTTTGCCCAGTCTTTTCCATTCAAAAAATCCGTCGGCGGGAACAAGACATCTTCTACTTTGAAAGGACGACTTAAAAGAAACTTTTTCGTGGACTGTTTCAGCTTTTGCATTAATCAGTTTTTGGGCCACGGGTTTATTTTGGCCAAAGTCAGGTGTGATTCCCCAGTAAAAGAAGGAAAATCCTTTAGGGCTGTCCGAAGTGATAACTGGTACTAGCTGAGTGGGAGCAATATTATACCTAGGCTTGAAGTCGGAGAGCATTTCCGCTTGAAATCTTTCCTCGAGGTCTATTTTGCTTTTGCTAAGTGAATATCTTCCACACATGATCGGGGTGTCTTGGTTATTTTGGGGAAGTTAGAGATCACTTGCAATAAATTCAACAGCTCTCTGCTCTGAATAGTGGCTTTTTTCCACATGCCTTGGAGTAAAGCCCACATGCCCCCCATGTTTTGGGATTTCAAGATGTACCGTTTCGGATTTTCTACATATTCTGACGGGAAAGCAGGTTTCACTTAAAAAAGGATCATTTTGAGCATTAAGAAGAAGGGTAGGGACTTCGATTTCGGTCAAAAACTGAAGCGATGAATTGACTTCATAATATTCTGCCGCGTCTTGAAATCCATGCAAAGGGCCGGTAAAATAATCGTCAAAATCTCTGAGCGTCTTCACTTTGGATAAATTCTGGATTGGCAACTCTCCGGGAAACAACTGGGATTTCCTAAGCACCTTTTCTTTCAGCGTAGATAGAAACCGCTTGGAATAAATGATATTTTCTCCTGAAGAGATTTTATCACAGGATTTAGCAAGATCTACAGGAACAGAAATCGCAACTGCTTTTTTGATTTTTTTACTTCTGGTTCTTTTTTCTCCCAAATATTTTAATGTCAAATTTCCCCCCAAGCTGAAGCCGATCAAGTTGATTTCCTGATATTTTTTACTTGCGTGATCGATTACTGTATCCAGATCATAGGTGGCGCCACTGTGGTAAAAAATAGGCTTTTGATTCATCTCTGTTCCGCATCCTCTGTAATTCCAAGCGAGTACGTCAAACCCTTTTTGAGTAAACTCACGAACCATTCCCAACATATAGGGACGAGTACTGTTGCCCTCCAATCCATGGCTGACAATTACCAATCGCTCACTTCCCTGTGAATACCAATCCAGCTCCAGAAAGTCTCCATCAGAAGTTTTAATTTTTTCCTTCGTGGCTTTTTGAGGGATGACTTTTCTAAAAAATGCGGGATAAATGGTCTCCAAGTGTCCATTGAAGAGCCACTTAGGGCGCACGAACTGTGAATTGCTGATGACAGGCATTGCTCCTTCTACCCAAAAACCATGCTCAAAATAGAAGATATAAATTTGAATAAAGCGTTTTTAAAAACTATTTTTGGACACTTTATTAACGAACAAGCTCGAAAATTACCTATGGCCGAAATAATCAGAATGCCAAAAATGAGTGACACCATGGAAGAAGGGGTGATCGCTTCTTGGTTGAAAAAAGTAGGAGATTCTGTAAAACCTGGAGATATCCTTGCTGAGGTCGAGACCGACAAAGCAACCATGGAGCTGGAATCCTATGAGGAAGGTGTACTTTTATTTATAGGAGTAAAAGAAAAAGATTCTGTCCCTGTCAACGGGATTATCGCAATTATCGGTGAAAAGGGGGAAGATTATCAACATCTTCTAAACGGATCTACTGAGACTCCTGCCAAAAAGGAGGAAAAAGAAGAACCCAAAGCTGAGGCTCCTAAGAAATCTGAAAAAGCTGCCGAAAAAATCGATACCTCCAATATCAATGCTACCGTAATCACCATGCCTAAAATGAGTGATACCATGCAGGAAGGCACGATTGCATCTTGGTTGAAAAAGGTGGGTGATGCGGTCAAGGCCGGTGAAATCATCGCAGAAGTAGAGACCGACAAAGCGACCATGGAACTTGAATCTTATGAAGATGGGGTTCTATTATATATTGGGGTGGAAGCTGGCAATAGCGTCCCAGTAGACGGGGTCATTGCAGTCATCGGAGAAAAAGGTGCAGATTTTCAAACATTACTCAAAGCCCATGAAGCGAGTGGTTCTGCTGAGGAAGCTTCAGAAGAGCCAAAGACTGAGGCTAAAGAAGAACCAAAGAAAGAGGTCAAAGCGGAGGCTACAACTCCATCACAACCAGTTCATACCGCTTCGGGAGAACGTGTAAAAGCCTCTCCATTGGCTAAAAAAATCGCTGAAGAAAAAGGTTTTGATATACGCCAAGTTCCAGGATCCGGAGAAGGCGGAAGAATTGTTAAAAAAGATGTAGAAAACTTTGTTCCTACGGCTGCAACTCCTTCTGCGATCCAAGCACCTGGAGCATCCTCTGTACCAGCAATCGGCCAAGAAAGCTACAGAGAGGAGAAAGTTTCTCAGATGAGAAAAACCATTGCGAAGCGATTGGCTGAGAGCAAGTTTGGCGCTCCTCACTTCTACCTGACCATGGAAATCAATATGGATAAGGCCATGGAAGCGAGAAAGAGCATGAACGAGATTTCTCCTGTGAAGATTTCCTTTAATGATATGGTCATCAAAGCTGCCGCTGCGGCATTGAGACAGCATCCAAAAGTGAATTCAAGCTGGTTGGGTGATAAAATCCGATACAACGACCATATCCATATCGGTATGGCGGTAGCAGTAGAAGAAGGTCTTCTTGTGCCTGTGATTCGATTTGCTGACAATCTTTCTCTTTCTCAAATCTCCAATCAGGCGAAGACGCTGGGAGCAAAAGCAAAGAACAAGGAATTGCAGCCTAAAGATTGGGAAGGAAACACGTTCACTATTTCCAATTTGGGTATGTTTGGAATCGAAGAATTCACAGCGATCATCAATCCACCGGATGCCTGTATTTTGGCAGTGGGCGGAATCAAAGAAACCGTCATAGTCAAAGACGGTCAGATGAAGATTGGAAATGTGATGAAAGTGACTCTTTCCTGCGATCATAGAGTAGTGGATGGTGCGGTAGGTTCTGCATTCCTGCAGACCCTGAAAAGTTTGCTTGAAGATCCAGTCAGAATATTGATATAATAAATATAGCTGTCAAAAAGTCCTGGTTTTGCAGGACTTTTTGCATTTAGAACGGTTATTGGTAAGTAAATTCTTAAAATTCTGATTGAGTAATCAATATCGACCTTGTCTTATTTTTGATAGCCAATCACTCAATAACCAATATCCAAAAACTTTTACCTCATGGAAAAAATCAAATCAACAACAGTAGTGGCTATTCGGCACAACGGTGAAGTAGTCATCGGAGCAGATGGTCAGGCTACTTTGGGAAATACAGTTGCCAAAAGTTCAGTAAAGAAGATTCGTGTACTTCAAGGAGGAAAAATCATTACCGGATTTGCCGGTTCTACAGCAGATGCTTTTACCCTTTTGGAAAAATTTGAAGAAAAGCTCAACTCCTTTGGCAACAATATGAAAAGGGCCGCGGTAGAATTGGCCAAAGAATGGAGAATGGACCGGATGCTCAGCAGACTCGAAGCCATGATGATTGTGGCCGACAAAGACGATATCCTGATTATTTCCGGTACAGGAGATGTGATTGAGCCGGATATGGAGATCGCTACAATAGGTTCCGGAAGTATGTTTGCGCAGTCAGCTGCCCGAGCTTTGAAGAAATTTGCACCTCAGCTAAGCGCGGAAGAAATGGTCAGGGAGAGTCTTCATATAGCAGCTGATGTCTGCATTTACACCAATCACAATTTGGTCGTAGAGAAAGTAAAATCCTGACTTTCCAAGTTCAAGTAAATCAGAAGCCGGAATTCTTTTCCGGCTTTTTTTCTTTTTCCCTAAACCAGTTGGCTGGACTGCATGTTATAGACAAGAATACCAATAAGTTCATGGAAAAGACACCTGTCAAAAAAACTTCAAAGAAAGACACTAAGCAATTGATTTTGGATGGATTCAAAACCTATGTTTTAGAGCATGGGGCTGAGCCTAAATCCATCTTCAAGTTTACCAAAGACCTCAAAATGAAAGAGGAAGAGTTCTATACCTTTTTCACTTCTTTTGAGTCTGTAAAATCTGCTATTTGGGTTTCGATTTATGATTCCACCCTTCAGGCTGTAGAGAGTCAGGAAGTATTTAAAGAATACAGCGCCAGAGAGAAGTTTCTTTCCTTCCTTTTCACCTGGATTGAAGAACTGAAGAAAAACAGATCGTATCTCCTCAGCTTGTACGAAGATAAGTCCAAGTCATTCAAAGGATTGCCTGCTGATGCCCGTGAATTCAAAGAGAAGTTTAAGGATTTTGCAGGCGAGATCGTCTTGGAAGGAAAGGAAACTCAGGAGATAGCCAGCCGTCCGATTATTTCTGACAAATATGACGAAGCCCTTTGGCTTCAAGTATTATTCGTGTTCAGATACTGGCTGGATGACCGAAGTCCACGATTCGAGAAGACTGATGCTGCAATTGAAAAATCCGTCAATTTGGCTTTTGACCTGATGGGCAAGAGTGCACTAGACAGCTTCTTGGATTTTGCCAAATTTCTCTATCAAAACAAATAAATCATGGCTGGAAAAGTAAAAGAGCAGGAAGCAATCCCGGTTTCCAAGGTGCAGCGGGCGGCCAAATTTATCTCCACAGGAGCAAAAGTCGGTGGAAATTATGTCAAGCACTACGCCAAGAAAATGGTCAATCCATCTTTGGACAAGGAAGTGCTTCATCAAAGTAACGCAGAAGATATCTACAATTCGCTAAGTCAGCTTAAAGGGTCTGCTCTCAAAGTAGCTCAGATGATGTCCATGGACAAAAATCTGTTGCCCAGAGCCTATCAGGATAAGTTTACTATGGCTCAGTATTCTGCGCCTCCTTTATCTTATCCTTTGGTGGTGAAAACTTTCCAGCGATATTTTGGAAAGACTCCCGAGCAAATGTTTGATACGTTTACCCGCTCAGCAGTAAATGCTGCTTCAATTGGGCAGGTACATCAGGCTACCCTTAATGGAAAAACCCTAGCAGTAAAAATCCAATACCCGGGAGTGGCAGATTCGGTAAGTTCAGATCTTAAGTTGGTTCGTCCGTTTGCGCTGAGACTGCTCAATATGAATGAGAAGGAGCTGGATCACTACATGGAGGAAGTGGAGGAGCGATTAGTGGAGGAGACGGATTATCATTTGGAAGTGGAGCGTTCTCAGGAGATTTCTGCCGCCTGTGCACATATCCCCAATCTCCGATTTCCCAAATATTATCATGAGTTCAGTGCGGAGCGCGTGATTACCATGGATTGGATTGCCGGAAAGCATATAAAGGAGTGGATGGAAACCAATCCTTCTCAAGAATTAAAGAATCAAATCGGACAAGCTTTGTGGGACTTTTATCATCACCAGGTTCATAATCTAAAGCAAGTCCATGCTGATCCTCATCCCGGTAACTTCATTGTACAGGAGGATGGAGTCCTGGGAATCATTGATTTTGGTTGCGTAAAAGTCATACCAGAAGACTTCTACCAAGGATATTTTTCTTTGATAAAGAAAGACTTAGCTGTCAAAGAAGAGGAACTGAATAAGATATTCTATTCATTGGATTTTATCTCAGATAAGGACACCCCTGAAGAAAAGACCTATTTCAAAGGTGTATTTAAGGAAATGATTTCTCTTTTGGGTAAGCCTTTCCATGTGGATCGATTCGATTTCTCAGACGATAGCTACTTTGAGCAAATCTTCCAGCTTGGAGATCGTATTTCCAATGACAAGATGTTTAAGAAATCACGGCAGGCGAGAGGTTCTCGCCACGGATTGTATATCAACAGAACCTATTTTGGCTTGTACAACTTACTAAATCAGCTACAAGCAGAGGTAATTACTACGAAACCGGAATGGCTGAAATAAATAAAAAAGGGAGATAGATTCTCCCTTTTTTTTATGGCTTGGTGTAAGTGATTCTATAAATGCAATTTGCCATGTCGTCGGAGATCAGAATACTTCCGTCTGGTAGTTCCTGAACATCTACAGGGCGTCCCCATACTTCCTGACTTGCCTCATCAAGCCAACCCGAGGCAAAAGTTTTTCTTTCCGTAACATGACCGTTGCTATTTACCTGAACCCAATCCACTTCGTATCCTGATTTTTTACTGCGATTCCAGCTTCCGTGCTTGGCAATAATTGCGTTGTTTTTAAATGTCGTTGGGAACATACCTCCCACATAGAACCGCATTCCAAGCGGGGCGGTATGAGCACCCAATTTGGCAACAGGTGCCACGTAGGCAGAGGCATCCTTTCCTTTTTCTCCAAATTCAGGATCTTTCACATTTCCAGCATGCCAATACGGATAGCCGAAATGTTGTCCTTTTTGCGTGGCCCTGTTCAATTCACAGTCGGGAATATCATCTCCCATCATATCTCGCCCATTATCGGTAAACCAAAGTTCTTTGGTTACCGGATGCCAATCAAATCCGACGGTATTTCTCACCCCGTGTGCAAATACCTCCGGTTTGCTTCCGGGTTTGGTAACGTCCAATCGGGTAATACTGGCAAAAATTTCATCGTCTGATTTGCAGATATTGCAGGGAGCACCCACCGGCACGTAAAGCATCCCGTCTGGACCAAAGGCAATGAACTTCCATCCATGATGTCTTTCTGTGGGGTATCCATCGTAAATGACTTCGTATTTTGGATTGTTTAGGTTGTTTTTGATGTCTTTGAATCTTAGGATTCTGCTGACTTCGGCTACATAGAGATCTCCGTCTTTGTAAGCTACCCCATTGGGCATTCTCAGTCCTTCTGCAAGAATGAATTTAGAATCCGCTTTTCCGTCTGCATTCTCATCCACCAGTGCAAATACGCTATCTCCTTGTCTGTTGCCGACAAAAACAATTCCCTCCTCGGACATGGCCATGGAGCGGGCATTGGGGACATCTGCAGCCCAAACTTCAATTTTGAATCCGGGAAGTAATCGGATTTGATCCAGTTTGACATCAGCTTTTGCTGATCGGATATCCCTTTTGTTGCTGCTATTGGCGGTTTTGACCTCAGAAAGCTTTCCCTGGCAACTTCCGGAAAGCGAAGTTAGAGTGAGGGTAAAGAGTAGGATTGAAATTCGAAGTAGTCTCATCGGTGATATTATTTACAGCATTTAAGCTAAAACCTTTCAGATTGTTTTCCCAGAAAAGCGGTATAAACGGGCCTTTGGTTATTTTTGAGGCATGTTATCGATTAGTAATCTTTCCTATTTCATTGGCGGGCGTGCGCTTTATGAAAATGCCAATTTACATATCAAACCCAAAGATAAAATAGGCCTTGTAGGGCAAAACGGTACCGGTAAGTCTACTTTGCTCAAAATAATCAATGGAGACTATCAAGCAACCACGGGTGAGGTACAAAAAGCAAAAGACTGTACGATTGGCTTTCTGAATCAGGATTTGCTTTCCTATCAGTCAGACGACTCGATTCTCAATGTGGCTTTGGAAGCTTTCAAAGAGACTTTGGCACTTCAGGAGGAAATCGACCGGGTCCTTAAGCAGATGGAGACCGATTATTCGGATGAAATCATCAATAAGCTAGCCCAGCTTCAAGACAGGTTTGAAAGCAACGAAGGATATACCATCAAAGCTAAAGCAGAAGAAGTACTGGAAGGTATCGGTTTCAAGACAGCCGATCTCTCCAAGCCATTACGTCAGTTTTCAGGAGGTTGGAGAATGCGGGTCATGCTTGCCAAACTGCTTTTGGAAAAGCCTTCTCTTTTGATGCTTGATGAACCCACCAACCACTTGGATTTACCATCCATTCAATGGGTGGAGAATTACCTCAAGAATTATGAAGGTGCTGTGGTAGTGGTCTCTCACGATCAGACCTTTTTGGACAATTGCATCAGCACAACCGTAGAAGTGGCCAATCAGACTCTGACCACCTATCCGGGCAATTATTCTTTTTATAAGGAAGAAAAAAAGCTCAGAATGGAGCTCCAGCAAAACGCTTATGAGAATCAACAGCAGATGATCAAGCAGACGGAGCGGTTTATTGAGAGGTTTCGGGCTAAAGCTACCAAATCCAATCAGGTCCAGTCCAGAATCAAAGCGCTGGAAAGAATGGATAGAGTCCATGAGGTGGTGGATGATGAAGCTTTTGTGAATTTCAAGTTTAAATTTTCTCAGAAATCCGGCAGAGATGTGGTGGTTTTGGACCATGTTTCCAAAGCTTATGGAGACCTTCAAATCCTGAAAAACACCACAGCTCGGATAGAAAGAGGGGATAAGATTGCGCTGATCGGAGCCAATGGAAAAGGAAAATCCACTTTACTTCGAATCATAGACGGGTCTGAAAAGATAGAGGGGACACGTACCGAGGGGCACAATGTGATCAAATCTTTTTTTGCTCAGCATCAGTTGGAGGCCCTTACCTTAGATAATGAAATTATCCAAGAGATGTCCCAAGCTGGAAGTGGAAAAACCGAAACTGAGCTTAGAAACGTCTTGGGATGTTTTCTTTTCACCAATGATGAGGTATTTAAGAAAATCAAGGTACTCTCAGGAGGGGAAAAGTCGAGAGTGGCTTTAGCCAAAACCCTGATTTCTGAGGCTAATTTTCTGCTTTTGGATGAGCCTACTAACCATCTTGATTTTCAGTCAGTTAATATTTTGATTCAGGCCCTCCAGCAGTATGAGGGGACTTTCATTACCGTGTCCCACGATCGTCATTTTATCAAAGGGGTAGCTAATAAAATTTGGTATATAGAGAATCACGAAATCAAGGAATATCCCGGTACGTATGAAGAATATGAGTTTTGGAGAAGTCAGCAGACAGAAAGTCCTGCTCAAGAGACCAAATCCAAACCTACCAAAGCTAACTCGCCGACTCCCAATCTGAAAGATCCGGAAACGCAACAGGCCAAGCGTGAATTGAAAAAACTGGAGGAGCAGGTGGAAAAAATCGAGAAGGAAATCGAGTCTTTGGAACTGTTGAAGGCTGAAACGGAAGAATCCTTGGCCGATCCGGAAATCTATTCAGATGAAGAAAAGGCACGTAAAATCCAGGCGAGCTATGAAAATATCCAAAAAAACCTGGCTGAAGCCAATTCTAAATGGGAGGAACTTGTAGAACATGTCTCTACTTTGCAGGAAAAACTTGGCTAAGCCAAAGGTCTATGGCCAGAAATCTTAATTTTAGAGATGAACAAAAACATATTCATTCTTTTTATCTGTCTTCTTCCCGTAGCTTCTCTTTCACAGGTAATTGAGGATAGGGTTTATTCTGAGCATATCCAGTCTGTTCGTCTTTTTCCTTTGGGGTTAAATCAGGAAAGTATGCTGGATGCACCTGTAGTGAGCATCAATGATTCGAGGCCTTTGGTTTTGTTCTTTGATGATTTGGCGTATGACCCAGAGCTTTATACCGCAAAATTGATTCATTGCAATGCCGACTGGCAGAAGTCTTCATTACGGGATACGGACTTTTCACCCAATTTCAATCAGTTTAATGTCGATGACTATGAATATTCAGTCAATACAAGAATTCCCTACATTCATTATCGGTTTGAGGTTCCGAGAGTAACCAAGTCCGGAAATTACATTTTGCAAGTCTATAGAAACAGAAATGAGGAAGAAGTGATTCTTACCCGGAGATTCATGGTGTTTGAAGAGCTTTTCACGGTGGGTGCGGCCGTGGTACCACCCACACAGACTGAGGACCGAAGAGCTTTGCAGCAGATCAATGCAGTAGTCAATTATTCAAAAGTAGATGTGGTAGATCCTACTACGCAGATTAAGGTTTTGATTCGCCAAAATCAGCGTTGGGATAATGCGAAATACCTTTCAAAGCCGACTTTTTTAAACCAGAGTGCAAAAACTATGCGGTTCGAGCCTTTTGATGGCTCAAGCACTTTCCGGTCTGGTAATGAATTTAGATTTGTTGATTTGAGATTTATCAGAGCTACAGGGGTCAATGTGGCCTCGGTTCAAGTGGAGGAGACCATTGTTTTTGCGGAGACTTTGTTGAGTACCCCCCGTCCAGGTGGAGTATATTCGCAGTACTTGGATTTGAATGGACAATACGTAGTAGCTACCAATGATAGACCTGGTGGAAATCCAGAAGTGGAGAGTGAGTACATCTATACCACTTTTTATTTCCAGGCTGATCCTGCAAGGGAGATCAAAATGTTGGGAGCCCTCACCCAATGGGGGAATTCTCCGGAAGCAGCCATGAAGTACGATCCCAAAAATAATGTGTATTCCACCTCCTTGCTTTTGAAGCAAGGTTGGTATGATTATCAGTTTGGACAAATGACTTCCGAAGGCTTAGATACTGATCCAATGGAGGGAAGTCATTTTGAAACGGAAAATGAATATGAGGTACTGGTCTACTATAGGGGCTTAGGCTCCCGATACGATCAGCTGGTTGGGTATGTTTACCTTCAACCTAATCGAAGAAGGCTATAAAAAAATCCCCTTTGGAGAAGGGGATTTTGATGTTTAAGAATCTTGATTTTCGTCTGAGGATTCATCCTCTGTATCCGTTGGAGCTACATTTTGCCTTACTCTCTCTGTTGGTTTGTAAGGAACAAAACCTTCTCTTTTGAATTTGTACGGAGTAGTGCGATTTCCTGAAGGATGGTTGGCCAAATCCAGCATCCCAAATCCTTTGTGGGTAAATGCCCCTAGACCGCATTTGAAAACGAAATCTTGCACTTCAGGAGCAGCGTAAAGGGTGAAAGGAAGGGTATATCCTCTTACCTCATACTTCACATCCATGTCATACACTGCATAGATTCTAGCAAATTTCTTCTGCTGTTCTTTCAGCTTGTTTACATAGACCATGTCAGGAACTACCTGGAATTTGTAGAAAGACTCCATTTGTTCAGGAGTGTACCATCCTGATCTTTCCATTCTTGTCAAGGTAGACTCATACAGAAGATCGGAAAATTCATCGCTGTCAGGATTGATGAATCTCTTTCCAGCTTCCTCATTGAATGCAGGGGTGATCAATACAAGAGGAGAAATGCAGACGAACTTATTGGAGGTTTCCAATTCTGGTTCTGTTTCTATCTCTGTGTATTCAGGAGAAAGAATCAGATTTCCCAACTCAATCTTTGAAGTAGCAAACACTTGCTCAAGAAGGTAATCCATGAATTCTTCACTTTGTGAAGAGAGAACTAAGGTTACCAAACTTGAATAATAATGAAGGCCACTTCTACTTACTTTTGTCTGACCTTTCAAGCCAGAAAAGTTAAAGTAATTGTAATTGAAGAACTCTTCGCGCCCACCTTTTACAATCAATCCCTTTAGGAACTGTGCCAGGATATACTGGTGATGAAAGGGAAGGTAGGATCCCTTGTTTTTTAGTGAAAATATTAGTCTAACTCTCACGGGGTATTAAAAATAAAATGAGACAATTGTTATTAAAATACTTATTTTTTTGGGTGGATAAGCAATGCCAAAAGTACAAATAAATTTGAAAAAAAGTCAAACATTGAATCGAAAATGCATGATATCACCGTCTTGGACGACATATTCTTTGCCTTCAATTGATATTTTGCCGTTCTCCCGACATCCTGCTTCTGTCTTGTACTGCTGATAATCCGTAAGCTTGATTACTTCTGCTTTGATAAATCCACGCTCAAAATCCGTGTGAATTACCCCAGCCGCCTGTGGAGCTTTCCAGCCTTTGCGAATAGTCCAAGCTCTTACTTCTTGAACTCCAGCAGTGAAATAAGTGATGAGATTCAGCAAGGCATATGCTCCTGAAATAAGTCGATTAAGTCCACTTTCTTCCAAGCCATATTCGGAAAGAAACATTGCTTTTTCTTCAGCGTCTTCAAATTCCGCGATTTGAGATTCTATGGCAGCACAGAGGACAATTACATCCGCATGCTCTTCTCTCACCTTGTCCCGAAGAGCATCCACGTATTTATTTCCGGTGAGAATACTTCCCTCGTCCACATTGGCTACATACAACACAGGCTTGATCGTCAAAAGTTGAAGATCTCTGACCGCTTCCAAATCTTCTTTTTCTACCTCAATGGCTCTCGCATTGAGCCCAGACTGAAGGCCGGATTTGAATTGGTTTAGCGTCTCCAACTCCTTCTTTGCTTTTGCATCCCCAGATTTGGCAATCTTTTCTATCCGTTGGATTTTTTTCTCCACTGATTCAAGATCTTTTAACTGGAGTTCTGTATCAATGACCTCCTTGTCAAAAATAGGGTCAACACTCCCGGCCACATGAACGATGTTGTCATCTTCAAAGCATCGGATTACGTGAATGATGGCATCTACTTCCCGAATGTTGGCCAAAAACTTATTCCCAAGGCCTTCTCCCTTGGAAGCTCCCTTCACCAGACCGGCGATGTCTACAAATTCGATGATGGTCGGAACCACCCGTTGAGGGTTTACCAATCCCTCAAGAATCTGAAGTCTTCGGTCGGGAACGGTTACTACTCCCACATTGGGTTCTATGGTACAAAAAGGGAAGTTTGCTGCTTCTGCTTTTGCACTGGAAAGCGCATTAAACAAGGTGGACTTGCCCACATTTGGAAGTCCTACGATGCCACATTGTAAAGCCATTAATTTTATGCTTTGATTTTGAAAATTCGGTACGATTTGTATCCGGAGTACAGTTCCATCACAGATACTCTGAAAATGGTATAAACCGGTATGGCAAAGATCATCCCAAGGATGCCGGCGATTTTTGCCCCGGCAAAGATAACAACAAAAATTTCAAGGGGATGAGCTTTTACTGATTTGGAGAAGATCATGGGTTGAAGAAGCACATTATCAGTGATTTGCACTATAGCAAATACCGAAATGATCTTGATGAAAAAGTAGGTGTAGTCCTGTTCAGTAGGGAAAAAGCCGGTAGAAAGCCCAACTATGATTCCAAATGCTGTTCCGAGTAGGGGGCCAGCGTATGGAATCAGGTTGGCTACAGCTGCAAAAAGAGCAATAGTAAGCGCGTACTCCACTCCAACAATGGATAGTCCAAGACTTGCTATAAAAAAGATCGATAAAAGCTGAATGAAAAGTCCGGTTAAATAATTAGACAAGAGTTTTTCGACCTTGGTAAAGGTAGCCACTGAGATCTCAAAGTAAGAATTGGGAATTAGATTTAGCAAGTTTCGTCTGAGAAGTCCGTTTTCCAGCAAAAGGAAAAAAGTAATGAAAAATACTGCCATAATTCCTATAAATATTCCGCTAGTCAACCCAATAAAATCTCTGATGAATCCTCCTAGGTCAATGTTTTTTACAGCTTCAATTACTCCAACTTTAATTTCATTTAGCAGGTAGCCAGGTTGGTTTTCCATTAGCTTATTTCTTTGAAGAAATCTTTCAATTTTATCCAAAGGATCTTGAATTTTTGAATAGATCGTCTCCAAATCCAGATTGACCAAAATGCCAATCTGGTCATTGATCAAAGGGAAAAATAAAAGGCTGAGCAAAAACATCAATAGAAAAATGGCCGCAAATGAAAAAAGGATGGCCATCCATCGAGCAATATGTTGGCCCAAAAGATGGATGTCATGCAGTCTATTGGTCATTGGCCTCATTAGAGCTGCCAGTATCAAGGATATCACCAGATAGGAAGTGATATTGGAAAAGTACCAGCCGAATACCAAAAAGGCTGCTATGAATAAGATGAGGTAAAGGAAAAATCGCTGCATAAGGGCAAAATAAAAGGAGGCATTGCCTCCTCAAATATACTTGAAATGAAAAACTTTCAGATATAGACTCATTCCCATCTGAGTTCGTCATTCATTTCGCTTTCCGAATCTTCATTTTCATACTGCTCAAAATCAAAGTCGGGCAGAAGGTCGTTTTTAACATGATCTACAGCTTCGTTCAATGCATTGACAAACTTGAAGAAGTCTTCTTTGTAAAGGAAGATCTTGTGTTTTTCATAGCTGAAGCTATCCCCATTCATTCGTCTTTTACTCTCAGTAATGGTTAGGTAGTAGTCGTTTCCTCTTGTAGATTTGATGTCAAAAAAGTAAGTACGTTTACCTGCTTTTACTTTTTTTGAGAATATTTCTTCTCTGTCGTAACCTCTATTATCTTCCACAGTGCTTTCTTTTGGGGTTTTAAAACATTCTAAATTAAGGTTCTAAGATAAAAGAAAACCAATTTAGATTTCAAACCAGCTCTTCGTTTTTTTTTGAGAATCTGTAAAAAAATGAGTATAAAGTGTTAAAAATCAGAAATAAATATCGAATTGCTATCTGATTGAATACTTCTTTATTTTGGTGTCATCTGCTCATTTTGACCATTGAATCCTAAAAAAAAACAGCAAACGTTTTGGGTTTGCTGTCTTGATTATTGAATCCTAATGAGGATTTATTCCCCATGGAGATAGGCCTTTTTGGCCAATAATTCTTCTTCAGTTTCTCTGTGATCAGGATCATCTACACAGCAATCTACAGGACAAACCGCTGCGCACTGAGGTTCTTCATGAAAGCCATTGCACTCAGTACACTTAGCAGTGACAATGTAATAGAATTCGTCAGAGACAGGGGTTTGCTTCTCAGTTCCGCTTACTGTTGATCCGTCTTCTAAAGTGACTTCTTTTAGGGAAGTTCCTCCTCCCCAAGTCCACTCGACTCCACCTTCATAAATTGCTGTATTTGGACATTCAGGTTCGCATGCACCGCAGTTGATGCATTCGTCTGTAATCATTATTGCCATGGTCGGTTCAATTATTTCTTTTCAAAAATACTATGTGTATAACATACAGGCAACAAAAAAGTTGTCATACTAATTAATTTAAAATTATTCCATCCTTTTTTTCCTTTTGGGTACCTTTGTCCCATGAAGGAAACATTGACTTTCTCGGACAGAATAAGCGGCTTTGTAAAATTGGGCAAGCGATTGTCCAATTTACGTGAGGAGGAAAAATCAGAAATTTTCAGAAGAGCCTACAACCAAAACAATTGGTTTGATGAAAGATCAATCCGTCAGGCCTTAGATGGTTTGTACGTTTTGCTGGAGGAATCAAACATGAGAAATTGGCTTGCCGGCTATAAATTGACGAATCCTCAATCTCCTAAATCCATTGGCTTGCTTATGGCCGGAAATATTCCTGGTGTGGGATTTCATGACCTGATATGTGTATTGCTTGCTGGGCATAAGGCTTCTGTCAAATTGAGTTCGGGAGATTCCTTTTTTTCAAAATGGTTAATTGATCAGCTTGTATCCATCGAACCTGCATTTTCCAGCCAAATCCAAATCGAAGAAATGCTGAAAGGAAAGGATGCTTATATCGCTACAGGAAGTGACAACTCCTCCCGGTATTTCCATTATTACTTTGGAAAATACCCCCATATCATCCGGGCTAATAGAACTTCTTTAGCAGTCCTAACCGGTAAAGAATCTGATCAGGATTTATCCGAACTGGGTAAGGATATCTTTTCTTTTTTTGGCTTAGGATGTCGAAATGTCTCCAAAGTATTTGTGCCTAATGAACAGGTCCTTCATCGCTTGCTGGATAATTTGGAAAGCTATCGGTATGTGATGGAAAACCACAAATACTTGAATAATTACGAATACACCAAAGCAATCTACCTAGTCAATAAAGAAGACCACTTGGATAATGGATTCCTACTTGTAAAACCAAGTGATGCTTTGGTTTCTCCGATTGCTGTACTCTTCTATGAGATCTATTCCAGCGAGGAGGAGTTGAATGAAAAGTTGGTAGAGATCAAAGAAAAAATCCAATGTGTGGTGGGAGATCGGGCAAATCATCCGGATCGTATTGCTTTTGGGAAGGCCCAAGAACCGAAACCTTGGGAATATGCAGACCACATGGACACCCTGCAGTTTTTATTGGGATTGAATCAATCCTTAGGTTGAGGTATTTTAGCAATTGGTAGTGAAAAACAGAACTTAGAACCTTTGCCCAACTCCGATTCGATTTGAAGTTGTCCCTTGTTTTTCAACACATATTCTTTGACCAGAATCATCCCAAGGCCGGTTCCACTTTCATTGCTTTGTCCACGTGTAGTAAACGAAATACCGGAATTTAATTTTTCCAAATTTTCCTTGGGAATACCAATGCCATAGTCCTGTATGCAAATAGTCACCCAACTTCCCTCTAGCTGGGTAGAAATTTTTACTTCATTTCCTTGGTTCGAAAATTTTATAGCATTGGAAATGAGATTTCTGAGGATCAATTCCATCATATTTTTGTCGGCATGGACCAAAACCTCATCTTCCAAGTCCAGATCTAAGGTTATTCTCTTTTCTTTTGCTATCCGGCTTAGCAGGTTTGCCTGATTTTTTACCAGAGTAGAAATATTTAAAGTTTGAGGTTCTATGTATTCTCCTCTCAACTGGGAACTGGTCCACGCTAGGAGATTCTCCAGAAGTATTGCCACATGTTCCATGTTTTTGGAAACCTCAGGAAGCATTTCGATAAACTCCTCTTCTGAAATCAGCCCGTTTTGCGTCAAATGAATAAGCTCTTTCACGCCAAAAATGGGTCCCTTCAGGTCATGAGAAATAATTCCGAAGAATTTGTCTTTCAAATCGTTCAGCTGCTGGAGTTCCCTTGCTTGAGTTTCCAGTTTTTCTTTTGTCAGTATAGAATCGGTGATATCTTCAAAGAGAAGCAGGTTACCGGAGTAAAGTTGATTTTTGTTTTTTAAGGGAACAGATTCGATTTTAAGAATGATTTTTTTTCCTTCCATTTCCATACTGCTTTCTATGGATTTGGGCTCATTCTCCTCGATTAGGTTTAGAATTTCAGGTCTATTCCAGAATAATTCATTGGCGTTTGCACCAAGTTTGAATACCTCAGGTCGGGTACAAAGCATTTTAGCAGCGCTGTTAAAATCCACCACTCTTTGATTGGAATCCAAGACGATTAAGCCCCTAGTGACCAACTCCAAAATCTGATCTCTCGCGATTGGCTGTACACTGAGGAGATTGAATCGGGCAATAAAATATCCCAAAATCAAATAACAGGTCAAAAAAGCAAATGGAGTGAGGTCCAGCCCTTCATAAGGTTTGAAAACGGAGGTTTGATAAAGGATATTTACCAGAATGGGAATTACTCCGCCCGCAATCAAAATCTTGGTTTGAAGTTTAAATCTCCTATTGGCAAATCGATATCTTTTCCAAAGAATTACTGTCCCAAGCAGGTAGGTCAGGTATGCGTAGACTGTCTGAAAATAATACCAAGGACCTTTTTCGATCCCTAGGAAAAAATAATCCCCCGACTGGATTAACCAATTGGATTTATAGTGTAATTGATGGAGAGAATTAGTCAGTACTATGAGATAGGTGATACCGGGAATAACAAATAAGGCAGGCACTATCCATTTCAGCTTTTTAGGATCAAAATCAGTGTATTTGAGAGAAAAGATCAACCAGAAAGTAGGCGCAAGCAAAAGACCCAAGTATTGCACTTTGCTCCAAATGAGCATTTCATCTACTGTTTTACAAGTCAGTTCGATACCGTAAAAAAAACCCCAAAATGAAAACGCAAATAGAGTCAAGGCCATCCATTGAATGGAGCCTTGAAGTTTTTTGACCAAAATCAAGGACAATATTCCTCCAGCCAATCCAAAAAAAAGAAGAAAGCTTGCGAAAGGGTTAGAAAGGAATTCCATAATTTGAAATCTTCATCCAGATAGAAGGTGATTTACGATTCTAGTTTAAGGAAATAAGTTTAACTAAAAAAAGATTGGAAAAAAGAAAAACAAAAAATGACTATTCGTTTTTGGCTTCGCCTTTTGGCTTGGTTCTTTTGCTGACATTTTTCACATTTCTTTTAGTAATTAATAACAATCTTTCTAATGAGTCAGGTTGGATTTCTGCTTTTTCTAAATCATTTGAATTTTGGCAATCTGGATTTTTTAGTCTCCTGGCCTTTACCATGCAGATGATGATGGTTTTAGTATTTGGATATGCCTTGGCTATATTTCAGCCTATCCATGCTTTTCTATCTCGATGGGCCCAAATACCCAGTTCACTTCCTAAGGCTTCCTTGCTGGTAGCTGGCTTGACTATGGGAGCGGGTTTGCTCAATTGGGGGTTTGGGCTGGTTTTAGGTGCAATTTTTTCCAAAATGGTTCATGAAGCTTTGTTGAAGAAAGGAATTCCTTCCCGGCTTGAACTTCTCGCGGCCTGTGGGTATTTAAGCTCTTCGGTATGGCATGGTGGATTGTCAGGTTCTGCATTATTGGCCATAGCAGAGTCTGGTCATGTTTTAGAAGATTCAATTGGTATAATACCTGCTTCGCAAACAATATTTTCCTCTTTAAACCTGATGATTAGCGGAGGGCTTGTCTTTCTTTTTTTGATACTTGCTTTTTTCTTGGCCAAGGTGTCAAAAGGAACTCTGGAAACCATACCAGGACGCAATTTGGAATCAATCAGTAGAGGCCATCAAAATCCTTTGGCCTGGATAGCAGGTATACTTTTGGTTTCTTCATTTGCCCTTGGTATTATCTCCGGTCAATTTCAAGGACTTTCTTCTATTTCACTCAATTGGGTGATTTTTCTGTTGTTTGCCTTGGTTCTGCTAGCCTATAGAAGTTGGGAAAAATTTAACCTAGCGGTGAGTCGAGGTCTGGGCAGTGCTTTGGATATTTTTATTCAATTCCCCTTTTATGGTGGAATAATGGGATTGATTACCGCCTCTGGTCTTCTTATGGAAATTTCACTTTGGACTTCATCACTTTCCGGAGCAAGGACTTTGGCTGCCTTTACTTTTGTATCTGCGGCCATTGTAAATTTTTTCGTGCCTTCGGGTGGAGGACAGTGGGCCATTCAGGGGCCTTTAATCATGGAGTCTGCGAGATTTTTAGATGTGGGCTTCAATAAAATGGCACTAGTATTTGCCTATGGTGATGAAATTAGCAATCTGTTACAACCTTTTTGGGCATTACCATTATTGTCAATCACCGGAGTTTCCGTTAAAAAACTCCTTCCGTATTGTCTTGTGTTTTTTGTTTTCGGGTTTGCCTATTTGTTTGCCATGATCTGGTTCATCGTCTAGAAAGTGGACTATTTGATCCCAATAAATAGGTATTCAGGAAACCATTAGACAAAATCTGAGGTTAGATTTTAAGGGTTTTACCTATATTCGCATTCGAAAATTCGAACCTTTTATCCACCTAAATATCCTAAATAATGGCTTTTGATATAGACATGATCAAAGCGGTTTATGATCGATTTCCCGATCGGATAGCTGCAGCCCGAAAAGCTGTAGGCAAACCGTTGACATTGACAGAAAAAATTCTTTATGCTCACCTGACTGAAGGACCTGCTTCTCAGGCCTATGAAAGGGGCAAATCCTATGTGGACTTCCAGCCTGACCGAGTAGCCATGCAAGATGCCACTGCTCAGATGGCTTTATTGCAATTTATGCAAGCGGGTAAGGACCAAGTGGCAGTACCTTCGACTGTCCATTGTGATCACCTGATTCAGGCAGAAGTGGGTGCAGAAAAAGATCTTAATAAAGCCAAAGACAAAAACCGTGAGGTATATGATTTTCTTGCCTCTGTTTCTAATAAATATGGAATCGGATTCTGGAAGCCGGGAGCAGGAATTATACACCAAGTAGTTTTGGAAAACTATGCCTTCCCTGGAGGTATGATGATAGGAACTGACTCTCACACTCCAAATGCAGGTGGTTTGGGAATGGTAGCTATCGGTGTAGGTGGTGCAGATGCCTGCGATGTAATGGCAGGCCTTCCTTGGGAGCTTAAATTCCCGAAGCTGATCGGTGTCAAGCTCTCCGGTAAAATGTCAGGTTGGACTGCTGCCAAAGATGTCATTCTGAAAGTGGCTGGTATTCTCACTGTAAAAGGAGGGACCGGAGCTATTGTAGAATACTTCGGTGAAGGAGCAAGATCTCTTTCTGCTACAGGAAAAGGAACCATCTGTAACATGGGAGCGGAGATCGGAGCCACTACATCTATTTTTGGCTATGACGAGAAATCTGCCGCTTACCTCAAAGGTACCGGAAGAGCAGACATTGCCGAAATGGCCAATTCAATAGCTGAGCACTTGACAGGCGATGATGAAGTCTATGCAAATCCAGAAAAGTATTTTGATCAAGTAATTGAAATAAATCTTTCCGAGCTTGAACCGCATGTCAACGGGCCGTTCACTCCGGATTTGGCTTGGCCTATTTCAAAGTTTGCTAGCGCAGTAAAAGAAAACGGATGGCCTGCAAAATTGGAAGTTGGATTAATTGGTTCTTGTACCAATTCCTCCTACGAGGACATTTCCCGTGCAGCTTCCTTGGCACAGCAGGCAGTCGATAAAAAGTTGACAGCCAAGTCAGAGTATACGATCACTCCAGGTTCTGAACAAGTTCGATTTACTGTAGAGAGAGACGGATTCTTGGATACTTTCGGAAAGATGGGAGGAGTAGTTCTAGCAAATGCCTGCGGACCTTGTATCGGTCAATGGGCTAGACATGGGGCTGAGAAGCAAGAGAAAAACTCAATCATAACCTCTTTCAATCGGAATTTTGCAAAGCGCGCTGATGGTAATCCTAATACGCATGCTTTCGTAGCTTCACCTGAGATTGTTACTGCCCTAGCTATTGCAGGAGATTTGACTTTCAATCCTTTAACTGACACCTTGACTAATTCTGAAGGACAACAGGTGAAATTGGAAGAGCCTAGAGGATTAGAGCTTCCAACCAAAGGCTTCGCTGTAGAAGATGCCGGATACCAGGCACCTGCGGAGGATGGTTCTAAGGTGGAAGTAATTGTGGATCCTAAATCTGATCGTCTACAGCTATTGGAGTCATTCCCGGCATGGGAAGGTACCGATCTGAAAGGACTAAAGCTCCTTATCAAAGCCAAAGGCAAATGTACCACGGACCATATCTCCATGGCTGGCCCATGGTTGAAATACCGAGGTCATTTGGATAATATTTCCAACAACATGCTAATTGGTGCAGTGAACGCTTATAATGACTCCACAAACCGGGTTAAGAATCAACTGACGGGAGAATATGGAGAAGTTCCTGCTACTCAACGTCAATATAAGGCCAAAGGAATCGGATCAATCGTGGTAGGCGATGAAAATTACGGTGAAGGGTCTTCCAGAGAGCATGCGGCGATGGAGCCGAGATTTTTGGGAGTAAGAGCTATTTTGGTGAAGTCTTTCGCCAGAATCCACGAAACCAACCTGAAAAAGCAAGGCATGCTAGCCCTTACGTTTGCGAATCCTTCAGATTATGATTTGGTTCAGGAGGATGATTCAATTGATATCAATGGCTTAACTTCATTTGCTCCTGGTAAACCATTGGAATTGGTTTTGAACCATGCAGATGGAAGTAGCCACACCATTCTTGCCAATCATACGTACAATGAAGGCCAGATCGAATGGTTCAAAGCAGGCTCTGCATTGAACCTAATAAAAGCTGCCGCCAATTAAATTTCCAATTCAATTCAAGCCGCGGTCTTTTCGTCCGCGGCTTTTTTATTTCTGTATCATGATGAGCCGGTTTCTTATACTATTTCTTTTCTCTTCCTTTTCCTCTGTATTTTCCTTTGCCCAGGAAAAATCAGAGCGAGAGGTCAGAGTGAAAGCTTCCGAAGTTCCCTCTTCGGCCAAAGACTGGCTGAAAGACGCATTTGAAGAAATCAAAAGACCAAAGTGGTATTTGGAATTTTCATTGGAAGGGAAGGCGTTTGAAGCCAAGTTTTGGAGGGAAAAGCACTTTCATAGTGTGAAATTTGATTCACTAGGTCGCCTCGTGGATGTGGAAATCGAGATTACGAAAAAAGAAATGCCAGAAGAATCGTGGCTTGCTATTGAAAGCTATCTGGAATCGGAGTTTGAGGAATTCGCTGTTCAAAAAATCCAAAGACAATTGATTGGGGAGGAAGGGGATGTGGAGGATTATTTTGATGAGAATGAGACCGAAGGAGTTAAAATCAGGTATGAAATAGTTTTCGAAGGAAAAAAGGAAAATTGGCAGCTTTGGGAGGCATTGTTTGACGAGTCAGGTGCTTTTTTGACTTTGGTACGCATTCAAGTAAAACCGGTTGATAATCTGATTTTTTGATGTTTCGGATTTGGATTTTTCTTTTTTGTAGTATGCTGGTGGGACAGGCGTTATCACAGACAAAGCAGACTTTCTTTACGGGATTTTTCCCTGAGGCCTCCCTTACCAAGCGGCTTTCTCAGACTCAAAAACTCAATTTCAAAGTAGAGAATCAGCATATTGTTTTTGATAATCGAGACTCATCATCGGAAAACCCTCAATTTTCACATTACAGAACGGATGTTATGGCTTTTTTCGACCAGTCACTAAGACATCGGGTAAGTGTAGCTATAGGGGTTTTTCATCGGTTTCAGGAAGGAGAGGATGCAAATCGGATCATCCAACAGCTGGCCATTCAGCAAAAAGCGCGAAGCTATCGGATCAATCATCGATTCAGAACGGATCAGACCTTTACCCGAAATCAGGCTTTGGAGCTGAGGTTTAGGTATCGAATGTCTGTTGAGATACCCCTTCAAGGAGCTGAGGTGGACCATGGAGAACATTATTTGTTGAGTTCTGCTGAATCGATATTTAGCCATAAGGGAGGAGAATTTGAAATAGAAAATCGGCTTGCAGTATCCCTTGGAAAATTTTTTAGTAGCAAGGAAAAACTGGAGTGGGGAGTAGATTATAGAACAGACGGATACCTTCAGGACGGCTTCCGCACCCGATTGTGGGCAAAAATCAGCTATTTCTATAATTTTTAATGGAAATTTATTTTTTTGAAATGTAAAATATTTGCTATGAAATGCAAATTGATGTATGTTTACCGCTGAAACATTGGAATTCAATCACCTCAAGTCAATATCCATTTTCGGTCCAAGGTAAATGCAGGAAAGGGGCATCAACAGTACATTCAAAAAGATTATTTATGAGTCTTCCGAAATGGTGTTTCTGGCAGATGATACTTACCCGTATTCCATATTTTATGGAAATGAGGCCTTTGAAAATCTGATAGGGGAAGGGCTTTCCGATCGCTCTTTAGTAGGCCTTGGATTGGATATTACCTCCTATATTTTCAAAGAAGAGTTGGTTCTTACTTTTGAAGAAAAGGACTACTCCTTCCAGTTAGAGCTTCCACACGAAACAGGTTCAAATTACTACCTCTTTTACAAGGGAAAAGAAATTAAAACCCATGGTTTGCCTTCCAAAAAAGAAGCCTATCAGTTTTTTAAAACTTCTTTGGATCTAATAGCTCTGGGAAAAAATGATCACTTGACATTCGTCAATCCATCCGTAATTACCGCCTTGGGTTATCAACCGGAGGAATTGTTGAACACGAATTTATGTCCGTGGATCCATCCGGATGATTTATCCGAACTCCAAAAACTTTGGAAAACACTGCGACAAAATCCTGGTAATTCTTTCCAGACCCTTCGTTTCAAAAAAAAGAGCGGAGATTATCGTTGGCTAGAATGTTCTATTCAAATGGATCCTGACCTCTTTTTTGTCATTGCCAGAGATGTTACAGATATAAAAGCAATTCAACAGGATCAAGAAAAACAAGAAGAACTTCTGTCCTTGGATGAAAGCGGAATCTCTGCCAAATGGTCATATAAGGCTCTATCCGGAATTGAATCAAGCAAATCTCTTGATGATTTTGCCAATGTGTTGAATTTGACCTCTTCGGAAAAGGAGAATTTAATTCTGGCCCTGGAGAAAGAGGGAGGAGTGGTTCTTTCCAATCCAGATCAACAGGAAGGAAAAGGAAAAATCAAATTGGGAGACAAACTTCTGGAATTGAGGTTTTTCCGATCCAGCTTTGATAGGGAAGTAATTCGAGGAGTGATATGGGATAATTCCAAACTGGAAAAGCTCAAGCTAGACCTTGCTTTACATCAAACCTTATGGCAGGATAGCCCTGAGGCTATTATGCTAGTCAATCCGGAGGGGAATATTATTTCTCTAAATGAGGAGGCAAAAAAACTTTTGGGAAAGGAAAACCAAGCTCCTAGTCATTTGTCGGACCTGAATGTATTTTTCGAAAAAGGAGAGAATTGGATGGATTGGATCAAATTGCCTTTTGATGGGCAATTTGTGAATCGTTTTTCTACCCTATGGATTGATGAGCTAGGTAAACAGCTGACACTGGAAGTAGCGACTAAACCAACAGAAGTAGGAGATCAGTCTTATGTTTTAATTTCCTTCAGAAACATCTCTGAAAAAATCAAATTGGAGAAATCCCTGGAGGAAAGTAGTGATTTCTTGATGAATCTGACCGAACAGGTACCCGGTGGATTATATCAACTGGTACTCGATGGTGAAGGTCAGATGAATTTTTCATTTCTGTCCAAAGGAATTCACACGGTATTAGGATTGTCAAGTCAGGAACTAGGGGAATTCAAAGATATTTCCAAAGCTATTACCAAAGTTCATCCCGAGGATTTGCCTCAGGTAATCATGAGTTCCGTCGCTTCTGCTAGAAAAATGGAGCCTTGGCAATGTCAGTTCAGAGTGCGTACACAGCCTCAGTCAGACTCTTATCGATGGGTACTTGGAGCCGCAAGGCCACAGTCTTTGGCAAATGGAGACATGGTTTGGTATGGCTATTTGACTGATATTACCAAGCAAAAGGAATTTGAAACTAAATTGGATGAGGCTAGAAAAGCAGCAGAAAAAGCCAATCAGATTAAGTCGGATTTCCTTTCGATGATTTCCCATGAGCTCAGAACTCCACTCAACGCGATATCCGGATCGGTCTATTCCTTGTTCCAGGAGAATCCGAGTGAGTCCCAGAAAAATGCGCTGAATACGATCAATTTTGCAGTGGATAATCTGATTATCATGATCAATGATCTCTTGGATTTCCAGAAGATCGAAGCTGGGAAATTATCCATTGAGTCCAATCCGTTCCATCTCAAAGACCTTTTGGAGCAGGTAATCAAAGGCCTCACTTTCCATGCTAGAGACAGCAGTAACCAACTTCAGCTTCATCTTTCGGATGGTTTGGACATTCAGGTCAAAGGAGATAAAACTAGACTTTCTCAGGTTCTTAATAATCTGATTACCAACGCATTGAAGTTTACCAATGAAGGTAAGGTTGATGTCAATGTTGATTTGGTCGGAACCCTTAGAAATAAGGTGAGAGTTTACTTTGAAGTAAAAGATACCGGGATTGGGATTGCTCCAGAAAACCAAGAGAAAATATTCAATGACTTTGACCAAGTGAAGCCCACCTTCAGTACCAAATATGGTGGTACAGGCTTGGGCCTTTCCATTACACGGAAACTTTTAACCCTTATGGGAGGAAAGATTCAATTAGAATCTGAAGTCGGGAAGGGGAGCCGCTTTTACTTTGAATTGGAATTAGAAAAAGCTGTGGAGGAATCCATCAATAACCTAGTTCCGAAGAGTGATTCCAGAAGTTTTGACAAACTTCATCTTTTGATGGCAGAAGATAATGATGTCAATGCCTTGGTACTAGGGAAAATCATAAAAAAGTGGGGTTATACCTATGATAGGGCTATCCATGGATTAGAAGCAGTTGAATTTGCCCAAAAGGAAACCTACGATTGCATTTTGATGGATATTCAAATGCCGGAAATGGATGGTTTTGAAGCTACGGCGAAGATCAAAGCCTTTTCCACAGTACCTGTGATTGCTTTGACCGCAGCAGCAAAGCTTGAAATCATGAGCAAAATTGAGGAAATCGGTTTTGATGGATTCGTAGCCAAACCAATTGATGCAGCTGAACTGCTTAAGAAAATAAAAGAAGTGATTTTGGTAAGCTCTCAGAGAGCTTGAGCTTTTTGGAAATATTCCTGAACCATATCCATTTCCGGATAGCTTTTTTCCAGATCTGAAAGATATTGCAAAGCGGAAATTTTGTCTCCTTTCATTACATAATAGATCCCTTTATTTCTGAGAGCAAATGGATTTTTGGGGTCCATCTGAATGCTTTGATTGATCCAGTCCAGACCCTCCTCTTTTCTATCCAAAAACAATAAATACAACCCTTTATTATTGTAGAAATAAGCCTGTCGATTATCCAGAGTGATGGCTTTTTCTACAGACTCCAAAGCTTGTTCATAGCTTTTCTCATCAAAGAGAATCATAGACCGAAGGTTATGAAGATTGGATTCGGAGGGATTGATTTGTTCTGCTTGATTAAGCTTTTTTTTGGCTTCTGAGTAATCTTTCTGATAATAAAATATGGTAGCCTGATTCACCCATAGATCTGAATTTTCTGGGTTCAGCTGTGTTGCTTTTTGAAATGCCTCCAAGGAGGTTGGGAAGTTTTTGAGTTTTTCTTGGGTAAGTCCTTCCAGAAAATATGACCTCCAATCCTTGTCATTCAGGGAGATCAGTCGGTTGGCGTCTTCACGGGCTTTGTAGAATTCTCCATTGTCCAGATAGGTCAAGCCCCGCTGAAAAAATGCCTCAAAATTATCCGACTGGTAAGCAATGGAGCTGCTGAAGTCGTGAATAGCCTCATCTAGCTGATTGAGCCTTAGGTGAGCTAGGGCTTTATTGAAATAGGCATCCGAATAAGTGGAGTCCAAGGCAATAGCTTCCTTATAAAATCCAATCGCAGATTTGGGATCGTTCTCCTCCAATTTTTCATTTCCCTTAAGCAGAAATCTACCTTTCTTATCCTCCAGGCTATCACAGGAACCTAGGAGAATCAATAGAACAAAAAGAAAAGTAAGTCTATTCGGAGCTTTCTTCTTTGTCGGTAAAGTAATTGTCATCGTCTTTTTCTTCTCCTAATAGTAAAGCAAAGGGTTTGGTTTCCTCAGATAAAGAAAATATTTCTCTAAGGATAGCCAAAGTCGGAATCACCAAGATCATTCCGGCAATCCCCCAAATTGATCCGCCTACCAATAAACCCAAGAATGTGATAAAGGCATTCAAATTAACATTTCCACCGACAATTTTTGGGGTCAGGAAATTTCCTTCTACTAATTGGATTACCTGATAGGCTCCAAAGACCAAAACCGGATATATCAAGCCGTCCATGGTCAAAAAGGAATAGGCCATGGGAAGAGTTACCCCGATAAGCGGACCGATATAAGGAATAATATTCAGAAAAGCTCCAAGAATGCCAAAAAAGATAGCATGTTTCACTCCGATGATAGAATAGGCCGTGATATTCAGCACTGCCAAAATCAGCATTACTTTGCCTACACCCACAATGTAGCCTTGGATCACTTTCCTGAGGTTGGTGATTCTCATTTTGACCAAGGCTGGATCATGGTTTCGATAAATCATCACCATCATTTTGGTCAGATGCTCCCTGTATAGCAAAAAGAAAAACATGAAAACAGGGATCAAAATCAATCCTGACATGGAGCCAATGGCATTCAATGCAAACGAAGTGATACTGCTACTATGTTCATTGACATATTGCATCAAGGCATCAGATTGTACTTTTTCAGATAAATTCTCCTGTATGCCAAATGTTGAGCTTGTCCATTGATCAATCTCTTCGGCGACTGTCACCAGTCTATCTGAAGTGTTGGAAAAGTCTTTGGTAAAGCTGACCACATTACCAATGATAAAACCCAATAGACCAGCTACAAATGCTACCATGATGAGCAAGGATAGGACGCAAGAGAGCGTTCTGGGTATTTTATATTTTTCCATCAGATTACTCAAAGGGGTAAAAAGAATCGCAAAAAACCCGCCCATAAATAAAGGAATCAATAGGCTCTTGCCTACAATCAGAAAAAAGACAAGAACAATAATGAAAGCCATTACTGATAGTGCTTTCAAATAAGCAGGTAGGTGGAAAGGTTTTTTTTGCATTTCTTCTTTGTTCAAGTCCAATTTAGAATTCCCACTGTTTAAGTAAAAAGTGGAGATTTAAATCGAAAGAGAAAATTTAGCTGATCCAATTTGGAAATCCTATTTGACAGCAATTAATCCTGATCGTTTCATTAATGCATCCGGTTTCGGATCTCTTCCTCTAAATCTGCGGTAAAGAATCGATGGGTGCTCACTCCCTCCGGCACTGAGTATGTTTTTGGCGAAAGACCGGGACGTCTCCGGATCGAATACTCCTTTTTCCTGAAAGAGCTCAAAGGCATCCGCATCCAGTACTTCTGCCCACTTATAGCTGTAATACCCCGAGCTATATCCTCCTTGGAAAATGTGTGAGAAGCTGGTGCTGACCATAGTTCCTTTCACTTTAGGAAGTAGGTCTGTCTTTTTCATGATTTTTTCTTCAAACGCCCGAATGTCCTTAATCTCTTCAGGTGACTGTCCGTGGTAGGCCATATCCAAAAGACCGAAACTCAATTGCCTCAATGTCTGATATCCTTGCTGGAAATTAGCCGCTTTTTTAATTCGCTCGATCAAATCTTCAGGTATAGCCTCACCAGTCTGGTAGTGCCTTGCAAAAAGGTCCAAACATTCTTTTTCATAGCACCAGTTTTCAAAGATTTGGGATGGCAATTCCACAAAATCCCAATACACGCTCGTACCGGAAAGGCTTTCATAGGTTCCTTTTGCCAGCATGCCATGGAGAGCGTGCCCAAACTCATGGAAAAGGGTTGTCAACTCATTGAAAGTAAGCAGACTGGGTTTGCTTTTGGTTGGTTTGGTAAAATTGCAAACGATGGAAACATGTGGCCTGCTTTCAACCCCATCAGTTTGATATTGGCCTTTGAAAGAGGTCATCCAAGCACCGTTTCTCTTGCCGGTCCTTGGGAAAAAGTCTGCATAAAAAACGGAGACATGATTTCCGCTTTCGTCCTTTACCTCATAGGCGGTCACATCCGGGTGATAAACGGGTATTTCTTTATTTTCCACAAAGTCCAATCCATACAATCGCTTTGCAGTCTGAAATACACCCTCAATTACATTTTCCAGCTGAAAGTAGGGTCGTAGAATCTCGTCATCCAAAGAATACTTCTCTTTTTTAAGCTGCTCGGAATAGTAGGCAAAATCCCACTTTTTCAAATCGATCAGCCCATCTTTCTTTTTGGCAAATTCCAAAACCTCCTGTACTTCAGCTTCAGCTTTTGGTTTGGCTTTTTCCAGAAGATTTTCCAAAAATCCCATCACCTTTTGAGGGCTTTTTGCCATTCTTTCTTCCAAGACAAAATCCGCATGACTGGCATACCCCAAAAGTGTGGCTCGGTCGTGGCGTAGCCTAAGAATATCCTTGATGATTTGTTGATTGTCCAGCTCGTCGCCTTTTGAAGCTTTGGTATTGAAGGCCAAAAATAGAGTTTGCCTCAAACCCCTGTTTTTGGCATAGGTCATAGCCGGAATGTAACTTGGGTAATCCAGGGTGAAAGCCCAGGTGCCGGTTTTTCCTTTTTCTTCGGCTATCTGCGCAGCCGCTTCTTTGATTCCTTCCGGAAGTCCTTCGAGATCTTCTTCCTGATCTACAAAATGAACAAAGCGATTGGTCTCCGCCAAGACATGCTCACCAAATTTCAGGCTGAGTTGGGAAAGCTCTTGGTCGATTTTTCTGAGTTTCTGAGCTTCTTCAGTGTTAAGCTTGGCCCCATTTCGGACAAAAGATTTATATGTCTTTTCGAGAAGGGTGTTTTGCTCAGGATTTAGATCTAAGGACCCTTTATCGGCATAGACCTTGGCCACACGTCCGAAAAGGTCTTGGTCCAAAAGAATATCATTGGCATGCTCAGTCAGCAAAGGAGAAATCTCACGGGCCAATCGCTGGATTTCATCGTTAGTTTCTGCCGAATTGAGGTTGAAAAAGATAGCTGAGACCACACCAAGCTTTTTCCCTGAACGGTCAAGAGCCTCAATCGTATTTTCAAAGGTGCTTTCAGGTTCAATTTTGATTTGATCGATTTCTTTTTTGGCTTGGACTATGGACTCTTTGATGGCCTCTAGGAAGTGCTCGTTATTGATCAGATGGAATGGAGGGGTGTCAAAAGGGGTGGCAAAATCTGCCAAAAGTGGGTTATTCATTGGACAATAAGATATTATTTTTCTTGCTGGTGATATGACTTGCAATTTACCCAATTGTTTTATCCCTGTCACCTTATCACAAGCATTTTCATCAGTGGTAGGTCTTGAAGTGATTAGCTAAAAACTGGCAGAAAATGCGTTTTTAATTTTCCGGTTCAGCATTTTTCAATTCAAGCTCCAAACGAATTCAAGCTAACTTTTGGAAAATGAAGAGCTATGAAAAAGACAATCGGACTTTTGATAGGAATGTTGATTTGGGCGATCACGGCATTTTCCCAAGTCTTGGTCAAAGATGGACTGTATTTCAATCCGGCAGGTAGGCAGGTTTGGATTATGGATATGCAGGGAAAAGAGTATCCTCGGGCCTTGTTGTATAAAGTTTCCAAAGATTCCCTGTTTTTTGTGGAGACTTTAACTAAAAAACTGACTTCTGAGTCAATTCCAACTGAAATCAAAAGCATCCACTATTCTCATGTCAAGTCTTTGGTGACCCTGCGAAACTCACCTGGGAAGCAAGGTGCTTTGATAGGAGGGATATTGGGAGTCCCCATGGGAATAGCGATGAATGCCGCTACGAGCAATTCAGTAGAATCTGCCCCTATAGTCGGTCCGGTTTTTTCTGAAATGATTGATCAGCCATCTTCAGTAATGGTATCCATAATATTTGGAGCAGGAGTAGGGGCTGGGCTTGGGGCATTGGTAGGAGGGATGGCAAAGAAAAACTGGGAAATGGATGGTTCCTTTGAAAAATATCAAGCAATCCTTCTTGATTTGGACAAGCGGGCTTTTTGGAGCAGAACTTCGGGCAAAGGGAAATCGGTCAACTAGTTTTCTTGAAAACCAAAAAAACCGGGTCAAGCCCGGTTTTTTTGGTTAAAAGTCACAACTCATTTCTTCCATCCCGATTGGAGCTCCATCTGGTATGCTCAAGATATCTTGTGCTGGAAATTCTACGGGAAGCTCCAGATACGTTTCAATTTTATCCGAGAGAAATTCCCGGTGGGCTTTTGCAATCCCGTTGCTAGCTTCCATATCCGCAATTTTTTCCAACTGCATTCTCGCAATTGCCCGGACAGTTTGTGTGGCATCAGGATTTTTTGAAAGATTAATCAGGTGATCGACCAGTTTTGACTCGGTCATCCACTTGATCTCATTTTGTAGTCCTCCTGGATTGGAGTTGGAGAATACCTGAGTAGTAACCTGATTCAAGACAGTTTCCAGTCCGGGTAGATTCGGGTCGACTAAGTTTTGAAGGTAAATTCGATTAGCCCGTCCGGACTCAAAGAGGAAGGTAAATGTCGCATCGACTACATTCTCTGCCGGAGCGATTGGGTCAAATACAGGCCCGGTTCGTGATGGGAAAGTTTCTCTGTTTTTACCATATCCATAAGGACGGGGAGGAATCAAAGCCAGAATATGAGCAGGTACCTCCAATTGGGTTGGAGAAATCCCAGTCAACAAGGCATCCAAGGCTTCTTTTTGAAGAGAAGCCGGAATCCACTTCTGATTGGGCTGATTGTCGCCTTTCACCTGATAATTGTAATCCATGCCTCCAATCAACTTGCTCGTCGCTTCTAACTGATAGCGATGCATAAGATAAACTGGCACGAAGACCTCTTCCAAAGTAGCTAAAGGTTCTCCGTTGCGGATAGCATTCAGGCCAAAGGTTTTCATCCGGTTTTCCCTCACTTTGAGTAAGCGCATGTATTCTGCAGGAGCAGAGGATCCATTGTCCCAAAGATGAGATCGGGGATGGGCCCCACTTGGGTCTCGGGAGTCGGAGTCCGTGATGAATTCAAATCCTGCCGAGTAGGTGTCCAATAGTGTTTTATTCAAAAACTCCTCTTCAGACTGTCCGGAAGCCGGTGTGCCATATCCATAAGTAATGGCCCACTTGTCCCATTCTCCGATTTTCAGATCGTAGGAATCCGAAAAATCCAACTCGCCATTGGCATTTTCTTTTATCAGTGGATAGGGGTAGTCCATTACAGAGGATCTTCCTTCAGATGAAGTAGCGTAGCTGTGGGCCAGTCCGATGGTGTGACCAATTTCATGAGCCGAAAGCTGCTTAAGTCGAGTCAGGGCCATTTCCATCATTCTCGGATCCACAGGTTTCCCATCTTCAAAAGGTTGGATCAAGCCTTGAGCTATGAGGTAATCTTGTCGGACCCGAAGGGAACCCAAGGAGACATGTCCTTTTAAGATTTCCCCGGTGCGTGGATCTCTCACACTTGATCCATAGGACCAGCCTCTGGTAGATCTATGTACCCATTGGATGACATTGTATCTAACATCGAGCAAATCCAATCCCTCGGGAGCCAATTCCACACGAAAAGCATTTTTAAAACCTGCCGCTTCAAAAGCTTGAGCCCACCAATTTCCTCCTTCAATCAAGGCTGAAGCCACAGGCTCTGGAGTACCTCTATCTAAATAATACACGATGGGTTCTACAACTTCAGACACCGCCGCAGTTGGGTCTTTTTTCTCCAGTCTGTGTCTGGAAATGAACCGTTTGACGAGAGGTTCATCGATCGGAGTGGTGTAATCCTGATAGCTGATGAAGAAAAATCCAGCTCTGGGGTCAAACTTCCGCATAGCATAAGGCTCAGGAAGCTCGATAAAGGAATGCCTCATGCGGACAGTAACTGCTTCAGGACTGGGGGTAACTGATCGCAGGTAAGCTCCAGCACCTGTTCCTGTAAGGGTAATCGTAGCTTCGACTTCTGTATTTTTCGGGAAGTTTTTTGTCATGGGATAATACAAAGCTGAGCGGCTTTCATCTACCCGATAGTTTCCCTGACGGCCTCTGCTGAGTCGCTCACTGACTCCATGGGCATCCTGGAGGTAAAATTTGGTGGCTTCCACATAGTGAGACCCTCCCTCTGACTTGGTAATTTCAAATCCCCAAAGCGTAGATTCCGCAAAGGCATCTTTAATTGATTTGGCTTCAGATGGATTGTCAGTGTAGGCTCGGAACCCGTAATTTTTATGAACCAGAAAGAGTTTGTTACCGGATTTTCTAAACTCTACTACCCGGGTATCACCTAGCTGACCTCGATCCAGCCCGATATCATTGGATCCGATTCCGGCTGTGAGGGAATTGACATAGAGAAACTCGGTGTCAAGGGACTTGACTTCCAGATAGATTTTTCCTTTTTCTTCATCGAGATAGAAGGACACAAACCCTTCTTTTTTCACCATTTTGGAAAAGTCCGGACTTTGTCCAAACCCGGAAACCCAAAAGAGAGTCAAAAATCCGACTAGGCTGTATAGTTTTTTCATCTGTATATTTTTTGATTTTTATTGGTCAGATGGAATCTTTGACGATTAAAATCATCATTGCCATATGAAGCTAATGATAATTTTAATCGTGTCGATTTCATGGGTGTTTTTTGCTTTTGTGACAAATTATCAAATACTGCCTTACTTTTTGTACCATCAATGGAAAAATCATTTCAAAAAGTAGCGAATCATCAAGGCAGAATCAGTTTGCCTTGCTCCCTCGATAGTTTGCAGACCTGAACTGATCACGTCCCGGTCCGAAAAGCGGGTTTGGGATATTCTGAGATAGGCAGTGAGTTTGGGGTTGATTTGATATTGACCCAAAAGGTAGTATCGGATTCCTCTTCCGGAGAAGGCTGGAATAGAAAAGGTCCAAAGCACATTGTTTTCGAAGGCGTATAACCTGTTGTCATAGGTTTCTGCATCGAAAATTGCCCACCTTCCGGTCAGTCTCCAAGCCCTTTTTCCATACTGAATATCCTGCAGCGCCATAAATCCTTGCGTTTTTTCACCTTGGATAGTCACTTGACTCCAAAGTACCCTTGAGCGGATAAATAAGTCTTTGCTCAGGTGGGTTTCCAAGCTTAGCATCCCATTTTGCTTGATCACTGGCTCAACTAGATAAGGCAGTTGATTTTCACCTGAATTGGCCAAATTTCTGTCCTTTTGTTCCTGACGGAGTTGTACAAAAGCAATCAGGTTTCTTGAAGGTTGATAGCTGACTCTAGCCAGCCACTCATATCCCTTGGACGGGGCATACACCCGATACCTCAGCCAGGGAAACTTGAAATAGTCGTAGTAAGCGTTGATTTTCCAAATCTTTGAAGGGCGGATTTGAATTCCCATGTAAAGCCCCTGTTCATTGATAGGCCGGGTGCTTTCTGCAAAGCCCGAGGAATAAAAGCTATGAAAATCCGGATCATATCTCCTCCAAAGAAGCGAAAAGTCAATCTCCTTGCTCAAGCTACTGACTAATCCCAGGACAGTCCCTGTGCCTTTACTTTGGGAAATGGCTGATTCTCCAAATAGGAAGAAATTTTTCCAATTGTAGTTAAAATAAAGGCTTGTCACCCCATTGGTTTGGCCAGAAAATTCCCGGCTGTTGTAGATTCGTGGACTTCTGACCCAAGGTCTGTCAAATCTAGAGGCCAAGGCATTGGCGCCTACTTGCCATCGGCCTGAAGAGTGGGCGTATTGGATATTCCCACCCAGATTGGATTCCCGGATTTGATTTTTGGTACTGATCTCACTTAGTGTTCGATGTAGTCCGGTTTGGGAAAGGGAGCTTATGGTTTCCACGACATTTTCCAAAGTGTCGATAGCGGATGCGATTCTTCCATCTCTTGGTGCATGGGAAGCAATGGCGGTCACTGTCCAGTTTTTCCATTGTCGGGTCAATCCCAAGCCTCTGAAAAATCCAAACTCCAAAGCTGCTGTGTAGGGTAAAAGTCCAATACTGCTTCTTCTCACTGTTGGGACCGTTTCTGCTCCTTTGCCTAAAGTATACCCTGCACCAAAAACCAAACCTTGTCCAAAACTGGCCTGAAAATCCCCTAAAGCAATGGTTCTCCATTTGCCGACTTGATACCGGGTAAAGTGAAAGGAGAAAAAGTTAAACCCATAGCGGGCAGTCTGACCATCCCAAGTGAACTGCTCTCCGGCATCTTTTTCCAAAGTGACCCCCAAACTGAAATCCCGGGGATGCTGGATTCTGAATCGCAGGTAGAGTTCATTGGGATCGCCCAAATATCTAGTGCTGAGCCTCCCATTGGAAAGCGTATCTGCAGGAGTGAAACCTTTCCGAGTTTCCCAGGTTCTCCTGTGCCTGAATAGCAAGTAGGCGTTTTCTTCCTGCTTTAATCTTTGCAAAAACGGAACCGAACGTCGGTTTGATTCTCCTAAAGTGACAAATGGAATCAATGCTTCAATCAGGGGCAGGTCAAATTCAGGAATGGCTTGGAGTTCATAAAGAGAGATAAGAGGTCCGAATCTTTCTCGATAAAGTAGAAAATTCCCAACCTGCAAAGGGGAAAGCAAATAGCTCGCCTGAAGCGCTTCAGAATTGGCCTGATTGAGATTAATGGGATTTTGATAAAGCTGGAAAAGTGCTTCATAAATGGCTTCGTAGTCAATATCCTCATCCTGAACAGGGAATAGCCTCTCGATGAAGCTTTCCAGATCTACAGCTGGATTTCCCCTCTGTTGGGCTAGACAGAAGCTCCCGATCAAGAAAAAAAACAGACAGAAAAGCTGTTTCATTATTTCCCCACTTTAAATCCCAAACTCAGATGATGCGAAACTCCCAAAGCAGTGTTTTCTCCAAAGGCATAATCAAAACCAAATCGGTCTTTTCTCAAGCCTAATCCAAAGCTGATTCTTGAGGGATTACTGCTTACTCCTGTCCTCAAATAGATCCATTCCTGTAACTTATATTCTAATCCAGCCCGAAAAATGGGGTTCGTTTCCACTTCTTTTTCTATTTCAGCTGAAAGGGACAAATTGGTTGAGGCTAGATAGGAAATACCCATCTGAATCAAGGTAGGCAGAAGCTGTTCGGAATTTTTACTGTACTTAGCTTGATTGAGGTTGGAAAAATAAGCACCCAAAAATGTCTTCGGCCCCAATTCTGCCACACCACCGAGTGAAATCAGAAATGAATGGGAGCTGCCAAAACCTTCTATCTGGGTTTGAAACCAATCCAACTTGACCCCAAGGGAGACAATGCCCAGGGTATTGGAAAATCCAATTCCCAGAATTTGCTGATTGAAGAATTGATCCCCAAAACTGCTGACTCCCAAGCCAAAAGTCCCCACCTTGCTTTTAATTCCTCCGGCAAGGCTGTAAGTGCTCAGCTCTTTCAATCCAAACCTGGAATCATATCCTGCCACCAATTCACTTTCTTCCAGCCGGTCCAGATTTCCTACATTATTGAAAAAGGTCCAGGCATCTCTGGTAAACAAACGAAGCTGACCCATTCCTTGGCTTCTAGAACCATAGGATTGGGTAAGTGGGTCTGTTTGACAAAAAGCGAAATGTGTAAAAAGACCCAAGAAGCATAAAAGTATCAATTGCCTCATGGAAGGAATAAAAGTATAGGTTCAATTTACTAATTAAGTAAATGGAAGTATTCTTTATCTAGAAAAAAATTTTAACCGAAATCAGGGAGTAATTCTTTGGCTATAAATGGATTAAGTCGATGACCTAGAATGGTGCCCTAAAATTGAAGAAAATATTACCCTCTCCCTGATTATTGACAGAATATTCCAGGCGGAGTACTGCATCGTAAAAGCCTACAATATCAATTCCTGCTCCATAGCCAAAAAGGTATTGATTGGTCAGACGTGCATTTTCGGGAATTTCATTGCGGTCAGTGACATAACCATGGTCAAAGTTTCCGCTCAAATACATTTTGAAGGGGAGGGTATTGAACTGATCCCCAGGAAGGTACCTAGAGATGTCTATCGAAAAGTCCAAAAACTTATATCTCAAGCTGTTTTTTTGGACATAAAGCTGCTGTCCTTCAATCACATTCAATTCATAACCTCGGATGAAATTGGGATTGTATCCTATTCCTCTGACTAGGGTATAGGGCTGCTGATCACTCAAAAACCAAACGCCTGTAAGGCCAGCAGCAAAGTGTATTCTGTCGGTGAGCGGCTTGTAAATATTCGCATTGATATTGATTTCTATTTCATCAATGTCCTCGGTATTGAATATTCCGTATTTCGTAGCCGAAATCTGCAATAACTCCCCATCCGTGGCATAGGCGACATTATCCCGCTTATCATGCCGAAAAGAGTATTGCAAATAGGCATAGCGAAGTCTGTTTTCGCCATGCTGAAAATAGTTTGGATTTTCAGTCAGCACTTCGGGATTGATCCAAGTATAGTTGTATCCGAGGGTCACAAAATGAAAATTATAGAAAGTTCTTCTGTAAGTATATCTGAGGGCGGTGGAGAAGTTTTTCCTCAGTACCTCTTCCATTTCGTTGGTATAGAATACCTGCCGGTTAAATTCTGATTTGATGGGGATCGTTTTTTGGTCAGCATAGGTCAACTGAAAGGCGAGTCCATGCTTTTGATTTTTATCAATGTAAGGTTTGGAATACAGCAAATCCAATGCTTTGGTAAACCCTAACTGTCCAGAAAACCGGAGTTTTTCATTTCGTCCACCTACATTCGAATGACTGACTCTCAATCCGTAGTTAACCCTTGACCAATCCCTACCTTGGTTGGTCCACCATTCTGCAAAGTTTCGATCTGCGAGTTGGAAGATGATGGAGGGAAGAATATACCAACGCTCTTTGACTGAAATGAGGATTTCTACTTCTTCTTCTCCGGTAAACAGGGGGGTAATTTCTACTTCAGTAAATAGTCTGAGGTTATAGATTTTCTGCTGATCAGCTTGGATGATTCCTACAAAAGTCTCCCAGTCGTAATAGTAATCCGTGGTAAAATCGAGCTCCCGGAGAATGATACTTTTCTGGGTTTTCTGATTTCCGATAATGAAAATATTATTCACCTTGACTCGCTCCGGTGCTCCGGGATTGACAGGGGCGTAGGCAGTATCCTGAGCCAAAATGGGAGTTAGAATCCCACTACCAGTCAATACCAGGAGAATGAATAAATATTTTACTAAAGCGGACAATGGAATTCTCTTTCTTTAATTTTGGTTTTCCTTCTGTTAGATAAAAGGCCAGCGAGAAAATGATCAAAACCTACATCAGAAAGATAGCGATATTTCCAGTGCTGGTGTATCAGTATGTTATTTCTCCACTTTTTCCTGCCTCTTGCCGCTATACTCCTACCTGCAGCCAATACATGAAAGAGGCTATTCTAAAGCACGGTCCTATTAAGGGAGGCTGGATGGGTTTCAAAAGAATCGGACGATGCCATCCTTGGGGAGGCCATGGTCACGATCCGGTGCCCTAGATTTTCTCTTTTTTAAATCCGGATCTCAATGCTCTGAAAATCAGGAAAAAGCCCAAAAGAACCAGAGGTACACTTAGAATTTGGCCCATATTGAACTGCATTCCGCTTTCGAAATCTACTTGAACTTCTTTGAAAAACTCCCAGATGAAGCGCATGCCGAACACCGAAATCAGGAATAGACCCAACAAAAGGCCGTCCGGAAGATTGGATTTGTATTTGATCCACATGGCAAGAAGTACGAGGAAAATCAGGAAATAGGATGCAGCCTCATAGATTTGGGTTGGATATTTTGCCTTTCCGAAGGTATGGACGGTCACCAGATAATTTCCGGGTTGTTCTTTGATCTCATAATCCAGAGGAGTTTCTGCAGGCTCCGCCAAAAACTCCTGAGAGGAATTGAAGCGGGTGAGTGCATATTTGATGTCTTGCTCCAGAATCTGACTGAGCTCTTCTCGGGAGAAATTTCCTTTGGAAATCACTAAGTCAAAATTCACAGGTACGATACCGTTTCCAGTCAGTTCGGAGTCCCGATCAGTGGGTTTATAAGCATCAATCGATTCAATGGGCACTTTGAGGTTTTGCAGAATCTCCTCTGTGTCCCTTGCAAATACAAATCCTGAATCGGTGCCTGAGTCTTTTCCTACTATTTCCGAATTCATCAGATTTCCAACTCGGATCAATGCACCGGTCATAGCCGTCACGATGACAATTCGATCTACTACCCACAGGTAGCTTTGACCGGGAGTACGTTTGGCATAAAGCCAAAGGGCAAATAAAATGGCCACAGCAGCTCCGTGGGAGGCTAGACCGCCTTCCCAAACTTTCAGAATGGAAAGAGGATTGCTGAGATATTTGTCTGGCTCATAGAACAGCACATGACCCAACCGAGCTCCAATGATAGTTGCCAAAACCATGTAAATGGTCAATTTGTCGACTAATCTTTCATCCTGTCCTTCTTTTCTAAAAAAGTAAACCATGAATTGCTGCGAGATAATAAATCCCAAAGCAAAGAGAAGGCTATACCATCTGAGCCTCTCAAACCCTGAAAAAACGGCCGGATTGGGGTCCCATACAATGTAGCTAAGAATAAATGAAAGCATAAGATTTTTATTAAAGTTGGTCTAATTGACGGAGTTCTTCCTCAAACCCACCGGATAAAATCGGGAATCTATACCAAGTTTTGGGATCAACATTGAACTCATCCAAATGAAATGACGGAGCCAATCTCTCTCTTTTCCATTGATTGCGGGCCCAAAGTCGGAAGAATTTTTTAATGTATTCTTTTAAAACCGATTCCTTCAATTCAATTTCTTCTTTCAGGAGGAGGAAAATATCCATAGGAGATCTTCTGTCACGTATGGCCATGCGCTCGATTTCGACCAATAAGGAATAGGGCATCAAATCCTCTTCATCGGTTTGGGTTCTTTCTAAAGGGCGAAGCTCTGCTGTTGGAGTTAAGCTGTTTACCGCAGCTAGTCCGGGTCTGTCCAATGCTTTTTCTGCCCATCTGAGCCAGTGAATGATGAAATATTTGTCCACTGCCGCAATAGGCGAGATGCTTCCACTGGTATCCCCATCCATGGTGGCATAGCCTACGTCACCCTCACTTCTGTTGGAAGTACTCAATAACAAAGCATTATTCAAATTGGCAAGCATCCAAATAATCGGGGATCTACTCCTAGCTTGGATATTTTGCAGGGTGATGTCATCCTGCTCCCAAGTCAGTTTTCTTCCAATTGCTTTTTCAATTTTTTGGGTATAGGAATTTACTTCCTCGTCAATGGTCCAAGAATAGAATTTAGCTCCCAAGCTTTTCGCTAATTTTCTGGCAGATTGGAAAGTGTCCTCGGAAGAATTTTTGGTGCCCTGATATGCAGTGATCAGGAGTTCTCCAACAATCTCTTTTTCAGGATCGGAGGTTTTTGGACTAAACTTGAGATTTAACTTTTCAAGAAATGTATCCAAGCCCAATTCTTCAATCCCTCTTTTGACCATCTCTGCTACCAAAACAGCAATGGTGGATGAGTCTGCTCCTCCAGAAAGGGAAAGGACAAAGCCTCTGCTTTTGCTTTTTCTCAGGTAATCAAAAAGTCCCAAAGAAGATGCCTGGACAAATTCCCATTCCTTAGCTTGGATAGGGGCTGGATTTTGTTCTTTATTTTCCAGGGTGAATGTCAGGACCTGAAAGTCCTGAAAAGAAAGCAGCTGATTTCTTCCTAGAATATCTCCATCCTTTGCCAGAAGGATTTCCCCATCAAAAATCATCCTGCCGGATTCATTGCCCAATAAATTGACATAGGCATAATAGCAGTCAAAAGTCTTTGAGCTGAATTCAATTAAGTCTTTTCGCTCCAAGGTTTTTCCCATTGCAAAATGGGATGCGCTTGGATTGAAAATGAGGTCAACTTTTCTGTCCTTTAGACGATAACCCGGACGCACAGGTCCTCTCCAGGCATCTTCGCAGATTTCAAAGCCAAAATGGAATCCATTTTTATGGAAAGTCAGATCTCCAAAAGGAACTTCTTCTCCCTGCCACTCCAATTGAATGACTTCGTGAGCTTGCCAAGGGGTAAACCATCGAAACTCGTAATGCACCCCGTCAATCGCCATAAACTGCTTGGCGACAAAACCTTTTAAAATCCCATTTTCAATTACGGCGACGGTATTATAGACTTTGTCAGCCATCCTCACCGGTAGGCCTACAGCCGCGGTAATTCCCTGACAGTACGGAATCAACTTCGCCAATTGTGAAAGTGCCTTCTGGGGGTACCAGTAACTTAAAAATAGATCCTCCGAGCCATATCCTGTAATGGCCAATTCCGGAAAACATATCAAATCTGCACGCTGTTCTTTGGCAGTTGCTATGGCCTTCAGGATACGACTGAGGTTGCCCTCCCAATCCAATGGGGTTTGGTTGACCGTGGCGCAGGCGATTTTTAAGGGATTCATTCGGTTTTTGAAAAATCGGAATTTAGGGGTTGAGCAGATCAAGTTGTTCACAGGCTATCCGGGAGGCGTCTTGTTCGGCTTTCTTTTTTGTAGCGCCTTTGCCTTGGAAGACTTGGCTGTTTTCTACCTTAAGTTCTACAACAAACTCTTTGAACTGTTGGTTGCCATTCACTTGAATTACCACAAAATCTACCTGTTTGTTCTCTTTTTGAGACCATTCGATGATTTTGCTTTTGTAATTGTAAATGGTACTGACCATCTCATCCAAATCCATGTGAATAAGGATACGGGTAAGGATCAACTTTTTGGTAAACCGATAACCCCTGTCCAAATAAACAGCCCCAAGGAAAGCTTCGAGTATGTCACCATAAAGGGATTTATTTCCTGTAAACTGCCGACTGTCGATCACCAGATTCAAGGTGTTTTTGAGGCCAATTTTAATGCCGATTGAGTTGAGAGTTTCCCGATTGACCAGCTTGGAGCGGGTTTCAGTAAGAAAGCCCTCATCCCGGAAAGGATATTTTTTAAATAAATACTCTGCAATCACTGCACCCAAGACTGCATCTCCGAGGAATTCCAGGCGTTCATTGGATATCTTCAGTCCTTTGTAGCTTTCTTCATTGAGTCCGGCTGGGGTGAGTGCAAGTCGAAAAAGGGATAAATTCAAAGGCTTGCGTCCAGTGATCATTTTGATCGAGGAGGCAAGCCTTTTGTCTTTAGTATTGAAGAAAAGAGTATGAAATCCGAGTCTCTGAAAGAGTTTCACTCTGCTCAGTTATATTTTTTGAAAATGACAGAACAGTTGTGACCTCCGAATCCAAAGGTGTTGCTCAAGGCAAAATTGATATCTCTTTTCTGAGCTTTGTTGAAAGTCAAATTTAATCCTGGATCAAAAACTTCATCATCAGTGAAGTGATTGATGGTAGGAGGTACGAGGCTATTTTGAATTGCCAATATGGAGGCAATCGCTTCGATAGCACCTGCAGCTCCGAGCAAGTGGCCTGTCATGGATTTGGTACTGCTGATGTTTAGTTTGTACGCATGGTCACCAAATACCTTTTGAATGGCTTTGGTTTCACTCACGTCTCCAAGAGGAGTAGATGTGCCGTGGACGTTGATGTAGTCAATCTGTTCAGGCTTTAAACCAGCATCCTCCAGAGCAATTTCCATTACACTGCTTGCTCCCAATCCTTCGGGATGTGGCGCTGTGATATGATTTGCATCAGCAGTCATTCCGCCGCCTACCAATTCTGCATAAATTTTTGCACCTCTGGCTTTGGCATGCTCCAGTTCTTCCAAGATCAATGCCCCTGCACCTTCACCTAGGACAAAACCATCACGGTCCTTGTCAAAAGGACGAGAAGCCGTCTCTGGAGATTCGTTTCTTTGAGATAGTGCTTTCATGGCATTGAATCCTCCGATTCCAGCTTCTGTCACGGCAGCTTCAGAGCCTCCACTGATAAACAAGTCGGCTTTTCCTAGCCGGATGTAGTTGAAAGCGTCTATGAGAGCATTCGTGGCAGAGGCACATGCTGATACCGTGACAAAATTGGGACCTCTAAATCCATATTTAATGGAAATAAAGCCTGCCGCGATGTCAGCGATCATTTTGGGAATAAAGAAGGGATTGAATCTTGGAGTACCGTCTCCTTTGGCAAACTCGGTAACTTCTTCCTGGAAGGTTCGAAGTCCTCCGATACCGGAACCCCAAATCACGCCTGCACGGCTTTTATCAATGCTTTCCAAATTGATGCCCGAATCTGCCATGGCTTCATCTACCGTGATCATGGCATATTGGGTAAAGGGATCCATTTTTCGGGCCTCTTTCCTGTCGATAAAGTCCTCTATATTGAGATTTTTTACTTCGCAGGCAAATTGGGTCTTGAAAAGTGAAGCGTCGAACCGGGTTATAGGCGCAGCGCCACTCACACCACTAGACAAGCCTTTCCAAAATTCATCTTTGGTATTGCCTATTGGTGTGAGAGCACCTATACCCGTTACAACAACTCGTCTTAAATTCATGTGCTGAATTTACTGGATTGAATTATTTTACGTTAGCCTCAAGGTAAGTGATAGCCTGGCCTACTGTGCCAATCTGCTCAGCTTGATCATCTGGAATAGAAATGTTGAATTCCTTTTCAAACTCCATGATCAATTCTACAGTGTCCAGAGAATCAGCGCCCAAATCATTGGTGAAGCTAGCTTCCATAGTCACTTCAGACTCTTCTACGCCAAGTTTGTCAACAATGATGGCCTTTACTTTTTGTGCAATTTCAGACATTTTGTGATCAGTTTAGTTAATAACACTCCGCAAAGAAATATATTTAATGCCTAATTGACAAAGAAAAGATTGAAGTTAATTTATGGTCTGATGCATGGTCTTTGCTCTAGATTTTTATCCCTAACTTTGCTTTGATCTGTTTTTTTTCTGAATGAAGAAGGCCAAATTATTCATAGAACCCACTTTTGACTTCAATTTACTGGGGATTGTCTCTCCTGTAAAGGACTATAAATTAGCCTGGCTGATCAATCGAACCCTTCAAATCAATCTGGTCAGATCTGATGATCTTCTGATAGAATTCTTAAGTAATCCCAATCTGGAGATTTCTCAGTTTTTTCTTTCTTTGCCTCATGGATTTATTCAACTTTTGAAAAATAAATCGCTCAATTCTTCCCAGCAATTGGCATATTTGATCCCTGAACTCAGAAATATGGATTATTTCCTGCTGATTCAGGACGATACAGGACTGATTGATTTGGGAGATTATTTGAAAAAGCTTGCCGATAACCCATTCATCCAAAGTGTAGTCAAACTTGATGTGTCCAAACTTAAATCGAAAGAGAACCTATTAACTTATTAAAAAGCGCAATGAGCCCACTTCCGTTCAAAAAGACAAAGATTCTAGCCACCATAGGACCCGCTTCCAATAATTACGAAATGATCAAAAGCCTGGCTGCTGCCGGTGCCAATGTCTTTCGACTCAATTTCTCTCACGGAAGCCATGAAGTCCATCAGGAGGTCGTTCAGATCATTCGCCGAGTCAATAAAGAACTCAATTGCCACCTTGGCATCCTTCAAGATCTTCAAGGACCCAAAATTCGGGTAGGGGAGGTTGAAAACAATGGTGTAGAGATCAAACCCGGTGAGCAGATTACCATTACCAATGATCCTGTAGTCGGTACTTCTTCCCTAGTATCGACCGTCTACCAAAATCTCCCTCAGGACGTAGTACCCGGAGATCGGATTTTGATCGATGATGGAAACCTTGAAGTATTGGTCAACAGTACGGACGGGAAAAATGTCAATTGTACAGTCGTTCATGGGGGAATCCTCAAGTCAAGAAAGGGCATTAATCTCCCTAATACCAAAGTTTCTGCACCTTCATTGACCGAAAAAGATCTCGAAGATATGGAGTTTGGTCTGGGTCAAGATGTGGACTGGATTGCTCTATCCTTTGTACGATCTGCAGATGATATTCTAGACCTAAGACAGCGAATCCAAAAAGCAGGCAAATCCTGCAAGATTGTGGCGAAAATCGAAAAGCCGGAGGCACTGGAGAATATCGATGCTATTATCGAAGCTACCGATGCCATCATGGTAGCCAGGGGAGATTTGGGAGTGGAAGTGCCCATGGAAATTGTTCCTCTTTGGCAGAAAAAAATGGTTCAAAAATGTAAACTGGCCTGCAAGCCAGTCATCATTGCTACCCAAATGATGGAAAGCATGATCCAAAATCCAAGACCGACCCGCGCCGAAACCAACGATGTGGCCAATGCAGTGTTGGACGGAGCGGATGCGGTGATGCTTTCTGCAGAGACTGCCTCCGGGAAATACCCAGTCAATGCTGTTAAGGCCATGACCAGTATTATTACCTATTTGGAGCAGAATGCTGAGATCTATCACAATCTCTATAAAATCCCGGAAGAAGATCCGACTTTCCAAAGCAGTAATTTGGTCCTAATGGCTGCAAGACTTTCCCGTAATGTTAAAGCAAAAGCCATCGTGGGAATTACCTCGTCGGGTTTTACAGGATTTAAAATCGCATCTCATCGACCCTATGCCAATATTTTTGTTTTCACTCGAAATGAAAAGTTGCTCACGCAAATGGCCTTGGTTTGGGGTGTAAGGGCCTACTATTACACCAGTCAGATTTCTACCGACGCTACTTTTGAGGATATAGAAAATACCCTAAAAGAGGACGGTCATGTAAAATCCGGAGATCTCATAATCAATACGGCAAGTATGCCACTCAAGCAAAAGGGAAAAACCAATATGCTAAAAATTCATGTCGTAGACTAAGGGTCTCAATCTGCAAGTCAAGGGGTGAATCATTCAATTCACCCCTTTTTTTATACAATTCGAAGGAAGCAGGCTGACAAATGTTTAATCTTTTTGTTCATAGGCTAAACAAAATTAACTACCTATGACAAAACTCTTGCGATTACTCCTTGTAGGATCTTTCTTTTTTACGATCCTTTCCTGTAGTGAAGACTACCAAGGTCCTATTCCTTATCCGACCTTGATCGAAGCTGCGAATGATGCAGGTTTAACTACCTTGGTAGCTGCTGTACGAGCCATTCCCGGATTGGAAGCGACTCTTCAAGATCAGCAGGCTATCACTGTATTTGCGCCTACCAATGACGCATTTGCCAATGCTTTAACCGCTTTTGGTGCTACTGACTTAAACGATTTAGTGGCCAAATTGGGAGGACCAGCCAATCTTCAGACCGTTCTGGGTTTTCATGTGGTGCCTGCCGTGGCATTCTCCAGAAACTTGAATGAAGATAATACCTTCACCACCCTAGCCGGTCAAACTCTAAGAGTAAGGTCTACTCCAGGCTTGGTTACCGTAACGGATGCTGCAGGTAATGTGGCTACCGTAGTTCAGGCTGATGTGGAAATCGAGAATGGGGTGGTCCATGTGATCGACCGTGTATTGATTCCGAACATTGACCTTCCTAAGCCGACTCTGGTAGAAGCTGCAACTGAAGCTGGTTTGACTACTTTATTGACTGCTGTCACTGCAGTGGATGGATTGGCCAATGCCCTCCTTTCTGCTCCAGCTATCACTGTATTTGCCCCAACCAATGAAGCGTTTGCTGCAGCATTGCAAGTATTCGGAGCTAGTGATTTGAACGAATTGGTGGTTAAAATCGGTGGCGTGGACAATTTGGAAAAAGTGCTGGGTTTCCACGTAGTACCTGCAGTTGCTTTTTCTGGCGATCTCGCAGCTTCAAATACATTTACCACGCTGTCTGGACAGGAAATCACCGTAGAGCGTGCTGGTAATACTGTAACAGTAACCGATCAATTGGGAAGAACTGCACAAGTAGTAGCTGCAGACGTCGAAATTGCAAACGGAGTGGTTCATGTGATCAATGGTGTAATGCTGCCTGATTTGATGTTGCCAAACATTGTAGAGGCCGCACAAGCTGCTGGATTGTCAGTCCTTCTGGATGCAGTGACTGCTGCTGACCTTGGTGGAGCGCTTTTGAACGCTGATGCAATCACGGTGTTTGCCCCGACAAACGACGCCTTTGTAGCTGCTCTTCAGGCATTCAATGCTGCTGACCTCAATCAGCTGGTTGCAAGAATCGGAGGTATCGAAAATCTTCAGACAGTATTGGGCTTCCATGTAGTACCTGCTGTTGCCTTCTCTACTGATCTTGCAGCTACCAACACCTTTACTACACTTGCAGGCCAAGAGTTGACTGTAGAAAGCGGTTCTTCAGGTGTGACTGTTACCGATGCAGCAGGCAATACGGTCAATGTGGTCGCTGCTGATGTGGCCATCTCCAATGGAGTCGTTCATGTGATTGATGGTGTATTGCTTCCTGAATTGGATCTCCCTAATGTGGTAGAGGCTGCTCAAGCTGCAAACCTGACTGTATTGTTGGATGCTGTAACTGCCGCCGGACTTGGAGGTACCCTTCTAGGTCAAGAAGCAATGACCGTGTTTGCTCCAACCAATCAGGCGTTCTTGAACTTGCTAGATGCATTGAATCTCAATTCACTTCAGGAATTGATCAATACATTGGGTGCGGATGCTGTGACCAAAGTTTTGGGCTTCCATGTAGTACCTGCCACTGCCTTCTCGTTTGATTTGGCACAAGGAGCTCAGCAAGTTCCAACCCTTGCAGGTGAAAATCTGACTGTAACCCGAACAGGAAATAATGTAACTGTAACTGATGCAGCAGGAAATACCTACAATGTGGTAGTAGCTGATGTGGCCATCGAAAACGGGGTAGTCCACGTGATCGACGGAGTCGTCTTGCCAACTTTGTAAGGCAAATCCATATAAATAAATAAATTCACAAGGGGACAGGTTTGCTGTCCCCTTGTTTCAAAAAATAAAGTGCTCAAGGAAAAGAAGGGATAGAGCCATGTTTAGTCACCGATTGAGTTATTTGTTTGCCAGTTTGTTAGGAATCTATTCCTTTCTGAACATATATTTTCTCGACGGTGATCGACTATACGCAGCTAAACTGGACGCTCTTCCACTTTTTCTTTTAATCCTTGCGTTAACCCTATCTGTTTGGTTGATCAATCGGTGGGTTCAAAGTAAATTTTCAGAACGGTTTGAAAAAATACACCCGCTGATAGTACAGTTTCTGTTTTCATTGGTGCTGGTGTTGGCCCTATCCTTGATTTCTTCTGAAATTTCTGGGTTGATCCTGGGCGGTCCTTTTTCCTTTTCCTTTCAAAACTTCCTTTTGACAGCGGCTTACAGTTCAAGGATCAATCTTTTTCTTAATTGCCTCAATGCAATTTATTTTTTCAGCGAAAAGTTGAAGGAGAAAGCTGTGGAGTCCGAAAAGCTAAAGACCTTAAACTCGGAGGCAAGATATGAGTCGGTCAATTCTCAACTCAATCCTCATTTCTTTTTTAATAACCTTAGCGCCCTCTCGGTTTTGATTCATCAGGATGTAAAACTTGCCGATCAGTATTTGCAAAAACTCAGTGAAATCTACCGATACATCCTTAAAAATAGGAGCAGCGAATTGGTTTCGCTTCAGGAAGAAATTTCATTTTTAGAGAAATATCTCGAGCTGCTAAGTATTCGATTTGAAGATTCTCTAAAATTTTCTCTGGAAATCAAAAAAGAATGCAAGGATTCAATGATTCCTCCTGCGGTACTTCAACTTTTAGTAGAGAACGTCGTGAAACACAATTACTTTACCAGAAAGGAGCCTTTGGAAGTAAGGGTGTTTTGTGAGGATGGAATTCTTAAAATTTTTAACAAAAAACAACCCAAAAAGGCGGTTGAGGTCTCTACAGGCATTGGACTTCAAAACATATCCGACAGATATAGGTTTCTAAATCAGGAAATCAAAATTTTGGATGAATCGGATTATTTTCAAGTTGAACTGCCTCTAATCGATGACAAAAAAGATATTGCTCGTAGAAGACGAACCCTTAGCCCAAGCTAGGATCGTTTCAATAATTCAGAAGGAAAGGCCGGATTGGAAGATACAAGAAGCTGTGCAAAGTGTAGCGGAGCTTAAACAGGTTCTTGCGGGTCCTTTGGAATTTGATTTGATCCTCTGTGATATTCATTTAGCTGATGGATTGAGTTTTACTGCATTTCAAAACAGAGAAATTTCCATTCCAATTATTTTTATCACTGCCTACGATGAATATGCGCTTCAGTCATTTGAGCATAATTGCATCGATTATGTCCTCAAACCCATTCAGGAGGATCGTTTGCTTAGGGCTTTTGACAAAGCAGAAAAATTTGTGATTTCAGGCGAACCAAATGCCTTGCCCGCTAACTTTTTTGATAAATTCATTGAGCATTATTCTCCAAAGACCTACAAGAAGCGTTTCTTGACCAAGTTGCGTAGTAAGCTGGTGTTTGTTAATTCCGAAGAGGTAGCTTATTTCTATGCGGACGGTGGGGTTACATTTTTGGTGGAGACAGGTACTTCCCAAAAATTTGTGGTCGATTATTCACTCAATGAGCTTGAAAATGAGTTGCTTGACCCACAAAAATACTATCGCATCAACCGGTCCATGATAATCAACCTTGACAATCTGATCGAAATGAAACCTTACCAAAATGGAAGATTAGTCCTTTCTCTCAAAGCAAGGTCTGAAGACGCAATTGTAGTAGCCCGTGAGCGGGTGAATGAGTTTAAATCCTGGATCAATCAATAATTACCCATGAAAAAACGACTCTTTTTAATCGGTATTCTTGGTTTCTTTTTTTTCCATCCGACTTTTTCCCAGACATTGAACCAAGTCTCGTATGACTCACTGAAGCAGGCCATGATCAAAATGGATCAAGAGCTCTATCAAGTTCAGCTCAATCTACATCAGTCACAGAGTCAGCTTAAAACAGGGATTTTGGTAGCCACTTTGGGATATACTGTGACCATTATCGGTGGACAGCTTTTGGGAACCGAGCCGGAGTTAGGAGAAGCTCTACTGTATGTTGGCGGTGCTACAGGAATAGTCGGAACTGTAATTCTTTTTAAGGGATTCAAAAAAATCAGTTTAGGCCCTCCTTTGCTCAGAAATTAGTCTTGCTCAGCTCAATTTCCCTTTGCCACATCTGCATCCGGTCCCTTTGGTGCTACCATCAAGACTTTTTCTTTGTCCACCATGACAGCACCCGCTGGTGATCCCTTTACTTTTCTTACAAATTTGGCCTCAGTATATATCACAGGGGCTAAGCTTTCATTCTTTAGCTTAGAATAGTAGGCTGCCAATCCTGCTGCTCTTTCCAAAACAGGATTTGGGATTTTGGGCATCCCTTTGGTTCTAATGATTACATGGGACCCTGCTGCTTGTCTGGCATGAAGCCACAAATCATCTTTGTGGATGTACCCGCGAAGCATTTCATCATTGTCCTTGGCTGATTTTCCCACCCAAATAGTATATCCTTCAAATTCAAAAATTTTGAAGGGAAACCCGGTATTTTTCGGGTTGGATTGCTCGGATTTGTTCAGTTCCTTTTTGTAGGATTTCAATCCTTTGAATTCCTCGATAGATTCCAATTCATCCCATTTTTGAGTCAATTCCTCCAGTTGCTTCTCCTTGGCTGCTAAGGTTTTTTCGATTTGATCAATTTCCAGCTGGCGATTTTTCGATTTTCGGTAGAGTGATTCGGCCAGGTCTTGGGGCTTTTGATTGGGTTTGAGCTTTACCCATACTTTTTCACCAGTATAAAAATTATCCAGTTCTGCCTCGGTTTGCCCTGAGAAAAACTGATGTAGATTGGCCATGATGACATCAGCCAGCTGGGAAGGAGGAGGAGAGCCTGCAAGCTCACTTAGTTTCTCACGGGATTTCTGAAGGTAGTTTTCAGTCCTTTTGATTTGTTCCTGAAGATTCTTCAGTATTCGATTTTTGTCTTTATTGAAATTCCCTCTTACTAGTGCCAGATAAAAGAGCTCATTGACTGCTTCAATTGGGTCAGCGAAGGTTTTTAAGGGGTTTTCTGTGGGCAATAGGGTAAGTTTGACTTGGTCTTGCTCCTCGACCAAGCAAAAAAGAGGACTGTCCAAAAGGTCCAAAACTTCCAGCATCCATTTCCATTTTTCTTCCAGACTCAATTCAGGATAGCCTTTTTCTTTGAGCCATCTTCTTGGCTCAGGGCCTAAAGTGGGGAGAAATTGACTCGCATTTCCTTCAATAGATTTAAATCGCTCCCAGCTGATATCCAAAGGATTGAATAGGTCTTCGAAGCTTAAATCCTTGTCTTCCGAAATCTCATTCCGGAACAGAAGCTGGGGAGGGCCGACTTTTTCATGATATAGAAGCACATTACTTCGATTGCCATGGAGTTTGAAAACCAACTTTTTCCCGGATTCCAACAGAAAATAAAAGGCTCTCTCGAAATCCATCACCTTCACGCCTTCAATCCGGTCTCCCAATAACTCCGAAAACAGATCAATGCTGTTCCTTTTTGCCCGCTGAAACTGCACTGGAAAGCTTAAATAAATATCCGGTGGCAATAAATGGGCTTGGACATATCGGATGTCGTCCTGATTGGATATTTCCAAAATCAGCTCATCCTTGCTTTGGGAAAAGCAGGAAGTGATAATTCCTCCCTTGAATTCTTTTTCCAAGGCAGGGCAAAGAAATCTCAGAAAATGATAATTCAGATGCATCAAGAGAGATTTAGTGTCAATCCATCGTATGCTAGTTTGATTCCTTCCGGTAGCTGCCGGTTGATCTCAGCGTGAAGTCCAAGCTTATGGGAAATGTGGGTGAAATAGGTGTTTTTGGCACCTATTCTTTGAGCGTGAATTATGGCTTCATCCAAGGTGAAATGGGAAATATGTGACTCTTTTTGGAGAGCATTAAGGACAAGAATCTCTGTGCCTTCCAACAATTTAAAAGAGCTTTCCGGGATAAAATTCGCATCGGTGATGTAGGAGAAATCTCCGATGCGGAATCCCAACACAGGTAATTTGTAGTGGAGTACGGGGATAGGGGTGATTTCTGTTCCGTTGAAATGAAAAGGATTTTCATCGATTTCTACACAATCTACTTGGGGTACCCCGGGATATTTTTGAGCGCTGAAGATGTAGGAATATTCCCTTTGAATTTGTTCCAAAACAGCTTTTCTTCCAAAAACAGGCATACTCTTTTTTTGCCGGAAATTATAGGGTCGAATATCATCCAATCCTGCCGTATGGTCCTTGTGCTCGTGGGTGAAAAGTACCGCATCGAGACTTTTGATCCCCTCCCGAATCATCTGCATCCGAAAATCCGGACCAGTGTCGATCACCAAGGAGGTTCCCTGATGCTCAATATGGAGGGAGGTTCTGAAACGCTTATCTCTATAATCCAAGGAAGTGCACACTGCACAGTCGCAGGTAATCACCGGTACGCCTTGGGAGGTGCCTGTTCCTAGAAAGGTTATTTTCAAAACTTGAGTGTAGTTTGTTGGAGTTCAATCAGAAAATCCTGACTGCTTTTGTCTTTAAAATCTTTGGGGTCAAATTGAAGCTCTCCAAGGATATCGATCAAGGCATTTATTTTTCCTTCCAAAGGGAAATACTTATTGATAATCACAATCCGGGTGTCTTTGAGCAGGCAATAGCCGGATTTGAAGTTCCCCTTTTCATATCTCAGGATATATTCTGAAGAGGAAAAAAGGTTTTCCAGTTTGTCCAAAAAGTGTTTGGTGTATTTGACTGCCATGAAGCTTAACTCAGGTGTTTTTTTACCGTTGCCAAAACCTGATCATAATCCAGCGGCTTTTGAATGAAGTCATCAAAACCCAATTTTCGGAACTGCTCAGGGGATAGATTGTTCACATTTCCACTGATGGCAATCACCGGAAGGGACTTTTTATGGATGTCATCCAAAGCTCGGATTTTTTGAATGCATTCGACTCCGTCCATTACAGGCATCGTGATATCGAGGAGAATTAGGTCAAAATCCTCCTTTTCCAATAAATCCAAGACCAATTGACCATTTCGGGCTGACTTCATTTCATAATTTTCAAAAGCCAGAACATTTTTGGTTAGGTTGATGATGATCGAGCTGTCTTCACCTACGAGTACTTTTTTGTTTTTACTCATGATTCAAAAATAGTTTGTTGATTTAAAAATCGATTGAATTCCTTCATTTCATTTTCCAGGTTTTCCCTAAGTTGTTTTGTCTGAAAGTTGGATTTGGATCGCAATTCTGCCTCACCGTTTTGACAAACTGAGAATATGCGCTGAGCACCCAGAGTTCCGGAGTTTCCTTTGAGCGTATGCAGGCTCGCCAAAACCTCCTCAGGATCTGCTGCCGGATTCTGGAGGAGTTGTAAGGATTGGCTACACTCATGGAGAAAATCTTCAAAAACCTTCTTTAAGGTGCTTTTTGAATTGTATTTAAATAGCTGCTCAATGATCCCCATATCCAATATTTGCCCGCTTTCTGATTTTAATGGATGCTTTTTGTTGGGGATTTCCCGTGAAAGATGCATTTGTATGGTCTCCAAAAATTCCCTTGGTCGAATAGGCTTGGTAATCAGGTCGTCAAAGCCTTGCTCCAGAAAACTTCCCCGCTCACTTTCTTCTGCATAGGCGGTCACAGCTACTATCGGACAATTTTGATGAGCCTGTGATTTCAACTCCTTCAATGCTGTAAACCCATCCATTTGAGGCATCTGAACGTCCATCAAAATGAGGTCAAACTCAGATTGAACGGACTTTTCGAGGGCTTCCAGTCCGTTTTTTGCAGATTCATAGGTGTGAAGCTGACCAATGAGGTTTTCGAAAAGCTTCCTGTTGAGATCGTTGTCCTCTACAATTAATATCTTTTTGCTTTTCATAGCTTAAGTTTGGATTTTTGCCAGTATCACTTCTTTTCCTCGACTTGTCTGACAAAAAATTCCTTATTCTGGTAGTCGGTCCTACGGCTGTGGGCAAAACCGCTCTTTGTATAAAACTAGCCAAAAAATTTGAGACCGAAATAATTTCTTGCGACAGCAGGCAATTTTACCGGGAGATGAATCTCGGAACAGCAAAACCCTCGAGAGAGGAGCTCAGTGAGGTAAATCATCATCTGATTGATAGTCTCTCCATCCATGAGGAATATGATGTCAGGAAGTTTGAAACGGATGCATTGAAGATTCTTGGGGGGCTTTTTGAGAGAAAAAATGTGGTCATCGTTACAGGAGGTTCGGGCCTATTTGCGGATGCACTTACCGAGGGAATGGATGAGATTCCATCCGTAGATCCTGAAATTCGGGATCAAATCATCAAGGAATACCAAAAGAAAGGCTTAGAATGGCTGCAGGAGCAAATCTCGAGATTGGACCCTGAATATTTTTCTATAGTCGACCGACAAAACCCCCAACGCTTAATGAGAGCACTGGAGGTAATAAGAGGAACAGGAGGGAAGTTTAGCAGTTTCAGAAAGAAATCAAAAGTCAAAAGGCCTTTCCAAACCCTGAAAATCGGTCTAAACCGTGACCGGAAAGAACTCTATCAAAGGATCGATTTTCGGATGGATCAAATGATCAATGAAGGACTTTTTGAAGAAGTAGAAGCACTTTTTGAGTTCCGAAATCTGAATGCATTGCAGACCGTGGGATATTCCGAGATTTTCGGATTTTTTGAAGGCAAGTATGATCGGGAAGAGGCTGTCCGTTTATTGAAACGAAACAGCAGAAGGTATGCGAAGCGTCAATTGACCTGGTTTAGAAGAGATGAGGCTATCCGATGGTTTCATCCCGATCAAGAGTCGGAAATATTTGCTTGGATTGAGGATCAGATGGGCCTAAATCCACTCAGCTTGGCTACCCAATTGTAGGGAGCTTTTTTTATCAATTGGTTGTATTGATGCCGATTGACCTTAAGCTCTCGAATGAGCTGAAGGCTGGAATCGGAAATCTTTTCATCTGATCCTGCCTTTTTCCACTTTTCCAATATCAGGGAAGGTTCAGGGATTTGATTTTTTTCCAAACCCAGATCAGGATGTGCTTCCGCCAATCGCTCAAAGAGGTCGTTCTGTAAATTGAGCTTTCGCTGCATGGTAGTTTTCACCGTAAGGAAAAAAAGCAGCAAAGCTCCACCCATCGTCAGAAAAAGAGGAATAAATCCCATATCAGATGCTTAGAATATCAATTAGTTTTAAATGGTCCTCGATCAAAGGCTTGGGTTTGCCGATGCAATCTCCAAATGAGGTGTAGACGACTTGCTGATTCATCACTCCTGCCATGCAATTGGTTTTTCCATTAAGCAAACCTTCCACTGCTGCCATTCCACAGCGGCTCGCCAAGACCCGATCACGAGCGGTTGGCTTTCCGCCTCTTTGAATATGCCCAAGAGTGGTTACCTTAAATTCCTTGTCAGGATCCTTTATTGCAGTTTTAACCTTTTGCATGATTTCTTCGGCATTGCCCAAGTCATCACCCTCTGCTACAACAATGATACTGGAGGTTTTTGTTTTGCGGAGATTCTTCAGGGATTTGACCACAGATTTCAGATCTGTTTGGGTTTCAGGCACCATGACAAATTCGGCACCACCTCCGATTCCTGACTCTACAGCAATAAAACCGGCATCACGTCCCATCACTTCAATGAAAAAGATCCGGTCGTGGGCAGCAGCTGTATCTCTGATTTTGTCGATAGCTTCCAAAGCGGTGTTTACTGCCGTATCAAATCCGATGGTGTAGTCGGTTCCATAGATATCGTTGTCGATGGTACCGGGACAACCCACAGTAGGAATTCCAAATTCTTCAAAAAACAGCTTTGCACCGGTAAAAGTACCGTCTCCACCGATTGCTACAAGACCTTCTATTCCCAAAGATCTCAGATTTTCATAGGCCTTTTTCCTGCCTTCCGGAGTACGGAATTCCTCCGAGCGGGCAGATTTGAGCATGGTGCCTCCTCTTTGGACTATATTGCTCACCGAATGGGAATAGAGCCTCTTGATATCTCCTTCAATCATCCCTTCGTAGCCCCGGTTAATCCCATAGACTTCAAGCCCTTTATAGATTCCTGTGCGTACCACAGCACGAATGCACGCGTTCATTCCCGGTGCATCTCCCCCTGAGGTAAAAACCGCAATTTTTTTCATGGTATAGGTTTTAAGCGCCCCAAAAATAGCCATTCTTCCAGCATATCATCCCAGAAATTGAAAATTTGAAGAGGATTTTATAGACAGATTTTTGAAGGTTGGTTAACTTAAATCTGTTTTTCAATGGTTGATTATAATAAGCTCATGGAATCCGATTCTATTTCTTTTTCACTTAGCAATTTTCCGATCGGTTTGGGCTGTATGTCTTTGCCTGAGCGTTTTTCGGAGGCGGAGAAAATACTCGAAGAAGCGTGGCTAGGGGGAATTCGTTTTTTTGATACGGCAGATCTTTATCAGGCCGGAAGAAATGAGTCAAATTTGGGAAAGTTCCTTCAGGGGAGAAGAGATCATGTGATTTTGGCTACCAAGGTGGGAAATCAAATGAATCCCGATGGAAAATCCTGGACTTGGAATCCTTCCAAATCTTATATTCAAGAAGCTGTTGAAAAATCACTTCAAAGATTAAAAACCGATTATATCGACCTCTATCAGCTCCACGGGGGAACTATAGAAGACCCATGGGAAACTACTTTGGAGGCATTTGAAATCCTGAAAAATCAGGGTAAAATCCGTGCTTTTGGGATTTCCTCTATCCGTCCAAATGTGATCCGAAAAGTGATGGGAATGAATCCTCCTGCGACAATCATGATGCAATATTCGCCCTTGGACCGTAGGCCTGAGGAGGAGATTTTTCCACTCTTGGAAAAGGCTCAAACTCGGGTTTTAGTGAGAGGAGGGATGACCAAAGGGATTTTGCTGGATAAGCCAACGGCAGGTTTCTTGGACCTTACCAAGGAAAAAGTCGAAGAAATAAAAAAAGAGATTCATTCTTCAGGGTTTTCTCCAGAGGCTGTTTTGATCAGCTATTCACTGAATGAAAAAGCCGTAGGAATGATGGTCTTAGGGGCCAGCAAACCTGAGCAATTGAAGGAAAATTTGAAGGCATTTGAGGAAAGTAAGTCTATTCCTGAAGAATATATTTTGAACCTTAAGCAGAAGTTTCTGCCCAATAAATACCAAGACCACCGATAAGATATTCGTTTTGAGATTGCGGCTTTTTGCCTTATTTGTCTTTTGATTAGAAACCATCACCCATGAAAAACTTACTATTGATTTTGGCCTCTTTGGCCTTTTTTTCCTGTCAAACCCAAGAATCCAATCCTGAAATCACCCGTTGGGAAGCTCAAGCCGAACAGGTAGAAATTATCCGGGATGATTTTGGTGTGCCACATATCTATGGGAAAACAGATGCGGATGCGGTTTTCGGGCTTCTGTATGCCCAATGTGAGGATGATTTCAGAAAAGTGGAGCGAAACTACATTTGGGCGATTAGTCGTTTGGCTGAACTGGAAGGAGAAGAGGCCATCTACTCCGATGTACGGGCAAATCTGTACATGACAGAGGCTGAAGCCAAAGCTGCCTATGAAAAAGCTCCGGATTGGTTAAAAACGCTCTGCAAAGCCTTTGCCGATGGGATTAATTATTATTTGCACACCCACCCTGAGGTCACTCCTCAAGTCATTACCAGATATGAGCCTTGGATGCCTCTGTTCTTTTTCGAAGGCTCGATAGGCGGTGATATTGAGCGGATATCTACTCAGCGATTGAAGGCTTTTTATGAAGAAGACAAAGCCTTGGCTTCTTGGGATCAGGAAGCGTTTGATTCCCGATTTTTGGAGGAACCTCAAGGTTCCAATGGAATTGCGATAGCTCCTTCTCTATCCGAGACCGGCAATTCCATGCTGCTGATCAATCCACATACCTCTTTCTATTTCCGCCCAGAGGTCCATGTCGTGTCTGAAGAAGGCCTAAATGCCTATGGCGCAGTGACCTGGGGGCAGTTTTTTGTGTATCAGGGATTCAATGAGAAAACGGGCTGGATTCATACCTCCACTTTTGTGGATTTCATTGATGAGTTTGAAGAGGAGATTTTGGAGGAAGATGGGATGCTTTTTTACAACTATGGAGGTGAAAAGCGAGAGATCAAGACACAGGAAATCACTCTGAAGTACAAGGAAGGTGAGGAGCTGAAAAGTAAGTCTTTCACTATCTACCGAACCCATCACGGGCCGATTACCCACAAAGCCGAAAATGGTTGGGTGGCCACAAAAATCAACTGGGATCCAGTCAATGCCCTGATTCAAAGCTATACCCGAACCAAGCTGAATAACTATGCGGAATTCAAAGAAATGATGAATATTCGTACGAATTCCTCCAACAATACGGTTTTTGCAGATGCGGAAGGAAACATTGCTTACTTCCACGGGAATTTCATCCCAAAAAGAAATTCTCAATTTGACTTTTCCAGACCTGTAGATGGAAGTGATCCGGCGACCGACTGGCAAGGTTTGCATACAGTAGATGAAAGTATTCTGATTCTCAACCCGGAAAATGGCTGGATTCAAAATTGCAATTCCACTCCTTTTACTGCTGCTGGTGAATTCAGTCCCAAGGCGGAAAATTATCCCAACTACATGGCGCCCGATCAGGAAAATTTCCGGGGAATCCATGCGGTCAAAGTGCTTCAGAATGTCGAAAAACTGAATCTGGATAGCTTTTTGGCCTTAGCGCACGATCCGTATTTGCCTGCATTTGAATATTTGATTCCTGAACTGCAAGGTGCACTTCTGGCTGCTGGAAAAGGAAAAGAAAACCTGAAAGAGGTAGTGGATATGTTGACATCGTGGGATTACAGAGCAGGTTTGAACTCGGTTCCGATGTCTCTAGCTCATTTCTATGGGGAAAATTACCAGCGGAGATTCAGAAGCATGAATCGCTTTATAAATCCTTCCAATGTAAAAGCTCCGGATGCCAAACAAATCTTGGAAGTATTGGAGGAAACCATCGCTCAGATGGATGCGGACTTCGGAACCTGGAATACCCCTTGGGGTGAGATCAACCGATTCCAGAGATTAAGTGGAGATATCGACCTGAAATATGACGACAGCCAGCCTTACATTCCCGTAGGCTATGCCTCAGGTAACTGGGGAGCATTGGCTGCCTATGGTGCGAGAGCTTTCGAAGGAACCAAGCGACTCTATGGCTACCGGGGAAACAGCTTTGTAGCCGTGGTCGAGTTTGGAGAAAAAGTCAAAGCCAAAACCATCCTGGCAGGCGGGCAAAGTTCAGATCCGAATTCTCCTCACTTCTTTGACCAAGCCCAGCGTTATGCAGATACCAACTTCAAAGAGGCTGCTTTCTATCGGGAAGATGTGGAGAAAAGAGCGGAGGAGAGGTATCAGCCGGGGAAAAGACAGTAATCCAAGAAAAGGGACTTCACTGTTGAAGTCCTTTTCTTCTTTTTTCACAGAAATAAATTTCACGATAACTTCTTCCAACCTTTGAGCTTTGTGGCCCAAATTCTTCACCTTTTTCTATGTTTCTTTGAAGTGGAACAAAAAAAGCCCAGACTTTCATCTGAGCTTTCTAAGTACAGCCGGAATGATTCGAATCTTCAACCTTTGCGACTGAATAAATCTAAGTTTTCAAGCCTATTTATTTAGCTAGAATCAAAATTTAAATTGCCTATCTTTAAAATAACATGAAATGCCAATGAGGAGACTTTTCAAGCATGGGAATGATTATGAGAGGCATTTTATCTGACTGAAAAAATTTAAAACATATGAAAGAGCCAAGAATAAAGGAGGAATTGAAAACATTAATTGAGAATGAGGATGATTTTCAGCTCTTAGAGTCGATCAAAACCTTGTTGGTAAAGTCCAGTTTGAATCCGGTTCTTAAGGACCTACTTACCTCTAGAGCTTTAAAAGCTGAAGAGGATATCCAAGCAGGCAGGTTGTATTCCAGAAAAGAGTTAGAAAAAATCCTTGAGGCCAAGCTAGGTCAATGAAGATAATCCATACTGAACAATCCTTACTAAGCCTTGAGGATTCCTTGCAGTTTTTATTAAATGTTCAAAGAATACCTCTTGAAAAAGTATTTGAGATCAGAAATCAACTTTTGGATAAGGCAGATAGCCTGGATAAGAATCCTGATTTGGGGCAACATGAAGAATATTTAGTACACCTAAAGAAAGGTCATAGAAGATTAATTGAAGGTACTTTTAAGATTATTTACAGGGTAGAGGGTGAATTTATCTACATCACTGATTTTTTTGATTCCCGCCAAAATCCTAAAAAAATGAAAGGATAATCGCAATGTTTCTAAAAAGGATGAGGTGAATTTTTAGCCAAATGTCATATCCTTCCTGCCTTTAAGCCTTCATGTCAATTTTAAAATAAGAAAGCCCAGACTTTCATCTGAGCTTTCCAAGTACAGCCGGAAGGATTCGAACCCTCAACCCTCGGAGCCGAAATCCGATATTCTATCCAGTTGAACTACGGCTGCGTACTTTCTTTATTTTGCTTCCAAAGCGGCCTTTACACGCTCTGCTGCTTCTTTCAAAGTGATTGCGGAGAATACTTTCAATCCGGATTCGTCAATGATTTTAGCACCTTCTTCCGCATTGGTTCCCTGAAGTCTTACGATAATCGGCACACGAATATCGCCAATAGATTTGTAAGCTTCAACAACTCCGTTTGCAATTCTGTCACATCTTACGATTCCACCGAATACGTTGATCAGGATTGCTTTTACGTTTGGATCCTGAAGGATGATTCGGAAGCCAGCTTCTACCGTAGTGGCGTTGGCTCCTCCACCTACGTCGAGGAAATTGGCAGGTTCACCACCGGAAAGCTTGATCATATCCATGGTCGCCATCGCCAAACCGGCTCCGTTTACCATACAACCTACGTTTCCGTCCAATTTCACGTAGTTCAAACCAGACTTGCCAGCTTCCACTTCCAAAGGATCCTCTTCTGCCAAATCTCTCAATTCAGCCAATTTAGGCTGACGATACAATGCATTGTCGTCCAAGTTTACTTTGGCATCTACTGCCAAGATCTTGTCGTCGGAAGTCTTCAACACCGGATTGATTTCAAACTGAGAAGAGTCTGTTCCTACGTAGGCATTGTAAAGGGAGGTGATAAACTTCACCATTTCTTTGTGAGCAGTTCCACTCAAGCCCAGTTTGAAAGCAACCTTTCTAGCCTGGAATCCTTGAAGACCTACTTTTGGATCGATCCATTCTTTGATGATTTTCTCAGGGTGCTTTTCAGCAACCTCTTCGATGTCCATTCCGCCTTCAGTAGAAGCCATGATCACATTGGATCCTGTGGCTCTGTCCAAAAGGATGGACATGTAATATTCTTTTGGCTCAGAAGCACCTGGATAATACACATCCTCAGCGATCAAGACCTTATTGACTTTTTTGCCTTCAGCACCAGTCTGGATAGTCACCAATGTGCCTCCCAAAATGGCCGCTGCCTTTTCTTTTACATCTTCGAGTTTTTTGGCCAAGACTACTCCGTTGGAGCCGGTCTCCTGCACTTTGCCTTTTCCACGGCCTCCGGCGTGGATCTGAGCCTTGATCACGTACCAGGAAGTACCGGTTTGCGCATTAAGTTTGACTGCTGCTTCGTGGGCGGCTTCAGGGCTATCAGCGACTATGCCTTCCTGAATTCTCACTCCATATCCTTTGAGTACTTCTTTTGCCTGATATTCGTGAATGTTCATCCTCTGAAAATTTTTGCCCGAAGATAAGGGGATGACTGCGATAAATCAAACCGACTTTTTTCAATTTTTGGTAAAAAAGGCCGTTAGCTACTGGATTTGAGGGATTTGTTTTACTTTTAAAAGCCCAAAAAATAATAGTATGCTGATTGCCAAAGGAATCCATAAATCCTATGGAAGCCTCCATGTATTGAAAGGAGTAAGTCTGGAAATTTCATCCTCAGAGATTGTTTCGATTGTCGGTTCTTCGGGTGCCGGGAAAAGTACGCTTCTCCATATTATAGGGACATTGGATCAGCCTGACCAAGGAAGCTTGGAAATGGAAGGTAAGAATCTTCTCAAGCTGAAAGGCGATTCTTTGGCAAGATTCCGAAATGAAAAGATTGGTTTCATCTTTCAGTTTCATAATCTGCTTCCTGAATTTACCGCGCTGGAAAATATTCAAATCCCCGGTTTTATCCTAGGTGCCAAGGAATCGGATTTGCTGAAGAAAGCCAAAGAACTGGCCGAAATCCTGGGAATCAGCGGTCGGCTTGACCATAAACCTTCCGAGCTTTCCGGAGGCGAGCAACAAAGGGTAGCCGTAGCCAGAGCCTTGATCAATAGTCCAGCAGTAGTCTTTGCTGACGAACCGAGTGGGAATCTGGATACCGCCAATGCCAAAGGTTTGCATCAGCTGTTTTTCCAACTCCGCGATGAATTGAAGCAGGCTTTTGTAATCGTGACGCACAATGAGGAATTGGCAGAAATGGCAGACCGAAAAGTTCAGATGAAAGACGGTCTGATTGTCTGAGCTTCTTATTTTTCCAGAAGCTTCAGCATGGACTGAGCGTGAGCTTTATTTTCAAACAATCCTTCGAAAACTCCCGCGATCTGATGATTTTCATCCAAAAGATAAGTTACCCGTTTTGGCATTTTGATCAATGGAATTAAAGCATCGTAAACTTTACAAACCTTTCCAGAACTGTCAGAAAGCAAATCGAAAGGTAAACGATGAGCTTTCTTGAACTTTTCATGAGTGGGAATATCGTCCCGGCTGATACCGAAAATGGGGATGTCAAGATCTCTGAATCCCTCAAACTGATCCCGGAATTCACAAGCCTCGGCAGTACAGCCCGGAGTGAAATCTTTGGGGTAAAAATATAAGACCACAGCTTTTCCCTTCAAATCTTTGGAGAGCGTGATGGTTTGGTCAGAGGTAGCGGGTAAAGTAAAATCAGGGGCGGTGGTGCCTTTTTTCAAAGCCATGGTTTTTCTTTTTTTCAAATCTAACCCAGTTCATTCATCTTTGGTTTTTGCCGAATAAAATTTTGCGACTAGAACTTTTCTTCCTTCTCGTAGCTTTGTCTATGCAAGTCACCCTATCCGAATGAAGTTTTGAAGATCAACAGTGTCCAATCCATGCTTCTTGCAGGGATATTTTTTGCCTTGATGAATGTCTCGGTCAAATTTATCCCTCATATACCTGCGATTGAGATTATCCTTTTCCGGTCTATCTTCAGTTTGATTTTTAGCTATTTGGTGCTAAAAAAACAGGGTGTTTATGTTTTTGGAAACAATAAACCCATGCTGGTCCTTCGGGGAGTGGTGGGGTCAATTGGATTGATTTCCTTTTTTTACACCCTTCAAAAAATCCCTCTTGCCAGTGCGGTGACCATGCAATACTTGTCTCCGATTTTCACATCGATTTTGGGAGTTTATTTTTTGAAAGAGCGGGTCAAACCCATTCAGTTTCTCTTTTTCGCACTTTCTTTCGCCGGAGTATTGGTTTTGCAGGGCTTCGATACCCGGGTCAATCTATTCTATGCGGGGATTGGAATTACCTCGGCTTTGTTTTCAGGAATGGCCTACAATGTGATCCGAAAGCTGAAAAATACAGAACACCCATTGGTCATTATCTTCTATTTTCCTCTGGTGACACTTCCTGTAGCGGGTGTGGTCAGTTTCTTTACTTGGGTTCAGCCAGTGGGCTGGGATTGGATTTGGTTACTCTGGATTGGTATCTGTACCCAGACTGCCCAGTATTTTATGACTTTGGCTTATCAAAATGCCAATGTAGCCAAGGTTTCCAGTTTGAGCTATCTGGGAATAGTCTATGCGCTGATTTTCGGATTCTTTTTCTTCGGAGAAACATTCCAGGTGATGTCTTATGTGGGTATGGCTTTGGTTTTGGTAGGGATATTGCTGAATTTGAGAGTCAAATAATTTTTGCCTGATGTGGTTACAAAAAGTGATGGGAGTGAGACTAAAGAAAAAAAGACTTGTGATGCGCAAAACGAATCTTGTAATTTACTCCCTTCTGTTTTCTATAATTTCTTCCCTTGCTTTTTCCTGTGTGGTAGATTCTGAGCCTAACCCTGATGATTTGGAGGAGTTTGACTGCAATCGATTGGCCTACTCCGATACCCTATTTTTCATCAACGGTGCTTCTAGTCAATTGATTTCTCCAATCAATTCTCTAGAAGGAACTTTTTCTGCCTCTCCTGATGGATTGGATATTGATTCGGATACAGGGGAGATTAATGTAAATGCGAGTGAGACTGGGCTGAAGTACAGGGTCATTTTTGAACCGGAAGGCAGCGATCAAGTCTGCGAGACATTTGTGACCATAGGAGGGGTTAATTATCTGGATGGGGTTTATGTTTTGGATCAAAATCAGTTGGTTGCCAGTCCGGTATACAATGGAGTCCCCGGACTGCTGCTTCCCTGTGATGATGATGACGATAGCGATGATGATGATAGCGATGATGATGACGATAGTGATGACGACAGTAGCTGTAAATTCGATGCGGACAATCCGACAGGACAGTTGTTGGCAGATTTGGGATTTGAAATTTCCAGCAAAGGGCTTATCGACCTTCAAAAAACGGTAGAGAATGGGACTTTTGGATCAACTCCAGTCAACGGGACTATTTTGGATGTGGAATTGTACTATCAGTTGAATGATTTGAGTGCATTGGCATTGAATCAGATTCCACTTCGATTCTTTTATTATGAAACCTTAGCGGATGTACCTCAGGAAGTATTGGATGATATAGAGGAAAAAAGGGATTTGATCAACGAAAGGACTTCAGACAAAAATCCTAATTTGCGGATAGCAAATACAGTCCGACCTCCCCGAAAGCCAAGACCACCATACATTGTGATAGTGGCCACTTTGCAGTAGTAGATTTGGGGATGATTATCCCCGAAAATGGCTCCTAAAAAAGTATTTATTATCTTCTGTTTGGTAGTAGGAAGTTTTTCCTGCCTTCATGCTCAGTCGTTCAGGCAAAAACTCGAACTGGCAGATCAATTATATTTTTTGGATGCTCCCACCGAAGCTCAAGATCGCAAGGCTTTGGAATTGTACGAAGAGGTCTTGTCTATTACTCCTGAACCCGAGGAGTCGATAGGGTTTGTCCTGGCCTGTGAACGGGCGGGAAATCTCTATCTAACTCTCAGAATGCAGGAAAAAGCCAAGTACTGGTACTCCAAAGGAATAGAACTCGCACGTGCATTTGGGCATTCGGATACCTTGGTTTATTCACACCACCTCTACTTGGGGGAGTCTTATTTTGGGCTGAATCAATTTGATAGTTCCCTGTACCATTTGGAGAAGGCGGAAAAGGTTCAGGCAGCATTGAATCAAGGGAAACAGCCGGAGCGCCTTTATAATGCACTGGGAGTGTACTTCTTCGAAACGGGAAATTTCAATCGAAGTATTTCCTACTTCACCAAGGCCAATTCCTATGTCGATGTTGATGACTCCAATCAACTCTATGCCCGGTATAGTTTTTTGTCCAACAAAGCTTCTGCATTGTATAGACTTGGAAGGTTTGATGAAGCTCAGTCCATTTATTCGGACTTGCTGAATTTCGGGATCAATAGGGATCAGATTCTCCTCAATCTTGCCAATACCCATATAGAACAAAACCAAGGAAAGGAAGCCCTACTAGTTCTCGGACAAGTAAATGAGGGTTTTGGAAATCGGTCTCTTTCGTACCTGAATCTCAAAGCTAAAGCATGGCTGCAGGTCAATAAGCTCGATTCACTGGAACAAACTTTGGAGACAGCTGAAAAACTCATTACGGATGATTTTACAAATAGAAAAATTCTCCAAAAGGCCATCTTTTACACCATCTCGGGGGACTTGGAAGTATTGAGGCAAAATGAAAAAGAAGCTTTGGGTTTATATCAGCAGGCCATAGAGCAGCTTTTACCTGCTTTTTCCTCTTCGGGATTTATGGAAAGTCCAAAGGAATTTCCCTTTGGGATTTCATTTCTCTCCCTCTTTGAGGTTTTGACCAAAAAGGCGGAGGCTGCATGGAAACTTTATCGAAAAGAAAAGAACAAGCAATGGTTTGAACTGGGAGTGGATACTTGGGAGTCTGCTTTCCGTCTTTCCAGTTTTATCTCGGCCAATTACGACAACGATGAGGCGCGGGTGTTTTTAGGGGATAGGGTTTTGGAAGGATACAAATCCTATTTGGATGGCCTGTTTTTTCTCTCCTCACCTCAGGAAAAGGAAATAACGATGAAGAGGATTTTCTCTCTTTCGGAACGAAGTAAGGCGGAGGCTTTGAAAATCGGAAGAAATCAGGAAGCAAAAAAGCGCAAATCCCAAATCCCGAAATCGTTGATTCAGGAGGAAAGAAATATTCTCTATGCGATCTCTCGGACCTATCAGCAGCAACTTAATGCCAGCTCGGAAGATCAAATTCAGGATGTAGAAGCGGAGTTGGCAGACCTGCAGGTCAGACTTTCAAGAATCAGGGAGGATTTCAGAAAAATCGATGGTTTTACAGAGCAGAAAAACCGGGAAATTGATTTGGAAGCAATTCAGGAGAGTTTGGGATCAGATCTTTCGCTGATGTCCTTTTTCTTGAGTGAGGCTCATCTTTTTGTTTTTGTCATTTCAGAGAATTCTTTCGAAGCAAAAGCTATTGCTTTCGATCAAGTTCCTTTTGATAATTTGGAAATTTGGCTGAAAGGAACCAGAAATCCTGGTAGTTCTTCCCGATGGGGGACCCCTGAAGAGATCAAAGCCTTTTCTGAACTTGTTTTTGGGGATTTTCAAAGGACCTTAAAAAGAGGTGATGAATTGCTCATTGTTCCTCATGATATTTTAAATTCCGTTCCTTTTGAACTCATGCCTTTTGAAGGGGAAAAGCTTCTTTTGGAAGTACTTCCAGTCACCTATCAATATTCTTCCTGGGCCATTTTGGAAGCTTCAAAGGCGAAAAAGCAAAGTAGTTTTCTCGCATTTGCTCCATTTTTGGGGGAGGAGGTAGAGACCAATTCGAGTGGTTTTGCCCGACTTCCTATGTCTTACACTGAGGTAGAGGATAGAAAAGGTCAGGTCCTGATCGGGAAAGACGCGAGCAGAGAGGCTTTCCTCAGTCGTGCACATCAGGCGGGGATTTTGCATTTGGCTACCCATGCAGTAGCCTCTGCGGAGGATCCCAATGAGGCCTTTATCGCCTTTTATCCCGAAGAGGAAGAGTTTCGGGTATTTGCACCTGAGTTGGCTTTTCAGGATCTCCAAAATACCCGCTTGGTTTATTTGAGTGCTTGCGAGACTGGGGCGGGAGTATTGAGTAAAAGTGAAGGAATCATCAGTTTGGCCCGAAGCCTATCCATTGCAGGGGTGGATCAATTGGTTTTTTCTCAGTGGATCAGTGAGGATCAGGTGGCAGCCTTTATCGCTAAGCGATTTTATCGCTACTTGGATAGAGGAGAGAGCTATTCCAATTCTCTTCGACTGGCCAAGATGGACTTGATCTCGGATCCCAAAATGGCCCAGTTTCATCATCCTTTTTATTGGGCCAATTTCCGTGTGGTTGGACTTCCTGACTCTGGATCTGATGGGGAATGGGCCTTATGGCAAATTGCTTTGGTTATAAGCTTAGGGCTTATGCTTCTTTTGGCAGGGGTAGTAGTACTGTTTCGGAAATAGATTTTCGCCTCTTTAGCTCTTTTCTTGTTAGTAAAATCTCCACCTTATCGAGGGAAAGCATTCCTTTTTCGATCGTGTTTGGCGCTTTGATTACATTTCTGATGGCCGGAGTCAAAGCAGAAAGTACAAGCAGAAAGGCCAGTAATTCTCCAGGGGTACTCGTCCCGGCAGAGAAATAGATGAGCAAAAGCAGGGAGAAAATCAGCAGAGGACTGAGTATGGTAATCAGACTCTGTCTTAGGGATTCGGATTTTCTGTATTGAAGATTGGCGGTCAAGACTCTCGACTTTTTTCTCTTGAACCTTCGGATGGTATGATCGATGAGGTTGTTTTCGCGGATAAGGGCGTGTCTGCCAAAGCTTTCAGTCACCATATTCAGAAGGTTGCTCTTGCTGTTTCTTTTTTCAAGAATCAAAGGAGTTTCTTTCCGATCCAAGAAAAGAAACGCAGGAAGCAGTAGCAAAGCCATACCCATCACGGTCAAGGTCCAGGTGGGATTCAGCCAAAGCAAAACCAATAAACCGGTCAGAAGGAAAACTGTATCTCTGATTCCTCTGAAGATCCCGTTGACCAGCATATTTCGAATGGCCAGCATATCCCCGCTGTAGCGTAGGAGGTATTTGCCGAAGGGTACTTCTGAGAATAGTTGATCCGACCAATTCATCTGTTTGGAAAAAAGGTCAGAGGTAAGCCTACTGACCATGCGTTCTGCGGCATAGTTGATGGATTTTCGTTCAAAGAAATCCAAAGAGAATTTGATTAGAATCACGGTCAAGAAAATTCCAAAAAAGAGATTGATATCCTGAATCCGGATTCCGAATTTTTCAAGAAGTAAAGCTTTACTGATTCCTTCCTGATAATTGATATCGAAAAAGGAACCGACCATCAGGCTTAGAAGAAAGGTGCTAAGGCTGGAGATCCAGCCTGCTATCCAAAGGAGCGCCAAAAGCGGGTTTTTACGAAACCAAAGTCTCCTCAGCGTTTTGTTTTTGATCCAATTCATCATGAACTTGGGATTTAGGTTTGTTAGGCTTGAAGTAAATTGGAGCTGTGCTGAATCATAGGCCATTTGCCAAGGCTCAACTGCTCCAGATTGAGGATGGGCATGAAAAGCAGTTCCTGTTTTTCGTAGAGGTATTCCTTTACCTCTTTGATAAGGAGCGGGCTTGCAGTAAACAGTCCGGATAAAGCGGAAGGCATGATCCCCCAGTTGATGAGCGTTTCCATCCCATGGACTGCAGATAGGCTATCCCCAGCTGAAAACACAACCTGATGAACCGTACTCATAAATACAGGATTTTGAAGGAGCATTCGGGTTTCTCTCTGAAACAGGCCATCGGCAATTTCCACGACCACAAACTCAGGGTTTTTAGCATTTACCTCAGCCAAAAGGGTTTCATAAAGGTTAAGGATTTCGGCTTCTGAACTGAGGTAGGTAGATGGGTAGCCATATTTTGAGAAATCAACTGAGACAGTGGCTCCCAGATCATAGGCCAGGTTTTTGTCTTTGGGGTAGGCAGTACCAGTGAGCTTGATGTAAGCAGAAGTAATTCCTTTTTTTGCCAAACCATGGCCCAAATAGGCAGCGGTGGTAGTTTTTCCACTATCCATAGAAGAGCCGAGAGACAAGATTACTTTGGTCTTTTGGGCTTCTTTCCCTGTGAATTTTTTTATGGCATGCTTTCGCTCTTGGATGGTATTGATGATCTGCCCCTTGAAGTCTGTTGCAATTCCTGTCAATTTAAGCCGGGTAGGTCCTTCTTTTTCAAACTTTGCGTGGGTGCTTTCCAAAATGCCCACTACACCGCCTCCTCCAAGCAAATGATACTCTTCCTGAATCTGGGTAGGGATGTATCCTTCAAATTGGTTAGTGGCATAGCGAGTGCCAAAGGCGCACATCAGATGATCTCCGGGAAGGATGCTTAGATTTCGTCCTGCGGACTGGAGTTGAGTATGTTTTCCTATTTCCAGGACCTCAAAGACGGCGACATCTCCTGCTTGGAAGGCCACATTTGCAGGGAGTGATTCAGGAGAGATAAGTCGGGCGGGATTGATGGTGTTGCAAAGCATTCCCTTTTTGATTCGTGTGTTCATGGTATAAATTGTTTAGAAGTTAATTGGGAGAAATCCATCTCCATTGATTGGTTTGATTTGATAGGACAAGGTAAATCCGATGATATGTTGATTATTGAATGGTCTTTGGATTCGGCCTGTATTGGGATTTAGGACATTGATTTTGTTCGTTTCGGAAAAGACCAGATTGAATTCATGCTGATTGATATAATACAGGGAAAGGCGAATGGGCTTTGAGATTTTGAAATTGAAATTGGCCATCAGCCTTCCCCGATGAAGACCATTGGAGGCTTTTCTGGTGATTTCCTCTCCACTCTCTGAAAAGTATCGGATAGGGTCTCCTCCGATGTTGAAAAACAGGGCATAGCTCAGTGAAGGGGCCACACCAAGAAAGTCAAGCCTTTTCCTTAGGCCGATTCTGGACCCCATGATGACTCGGTAGTCAAAGCGCGGTTCTTGGTCGTTGTGCGCTTCAAGTTGGAGGCTGTTTCGAAGGGTAAACCGTCGGTCCAGCCTAAGGCGATGACTTCCTTCAAGAGTCCATCGGTGGGTGGTCCTTCCAGAACTAGGAAGTCCCATCCAGGCCGAACCGAGTTCCACTCTCCAATCCTTGTTAAGCCGATAGGACAAGGCTGCAGCATACCAGTTGAATGAAGTTTCCAGATTTGGTTCATCTATACTTAAGGATTTGATGTAGGAGGCCCGTACGGCCAGTTTGTCGGTCAGCGGTGCTCCCACATTGAAGCTGCTCCATAGTCGGGTTTTGTATTGCCCATGAGCCAGTTGTGGGCTTCCGATCAGGAAGACCAGGAGGAGGAGCAGAATTATTAATCGATTGGCTTTCATAAATGGTTGATGATTTAATCTGCCTTTTGGTCGATCCTATAGTTGGAATTGTAACCCTGCGTATTATTTTTTTTTAAGAATTTTCAAGAGAAAATTTATCTAGAGTATTTGTAATTAATTATGGGTTATAAAATGTTGATTTTAAATATTTTAAATCCTTTGTTTTAAAGAGAAAAGACACCCTTTTGAGGTGTCTTTTCTAAGTCTAGGAAGGACTTTGAGGCCCAATGTCCAAGTGGGATTAATTCATTTTCAATTCAATTTCGGTGGAGTCTTTGATTCTCTGCTCCACTTTTCTAAATATAGATCCATTGATTTGTTTGGTGATTAGAAGTACGCCATCTGTTAGTTCGGCTGATTCCAACTCAGAGGTGCTGACTCCAGAAAACCAACCCTCAGCATTGATCTGAAATAATGCGAGAGGATTATTGACCGCATCCAGAAAGAAAAGGTCATCGTCATCCTCTGCTTCCAATTCTACTTCAAAATCCCAATCATCATCATCATCCCCAAATACCTGAAACTTGAAGGGAACAGAGCTGCCATCTTGCTTGGAAAAGGTGCCGTTCAATTCTAGAGAAGGCTGATTTCGGTTGTCAATCAAGTCCAATTCGACTTCGATTTCTTCATAGTTTCCGGCAGGTATGGCAATAAAAAAATCCACTCCGGAATCAAACTCATCGAAAGTGATCTTTTTGATTTCTGGAAATCTATATTCCAATTCTTTTTCAAATTCCCTTCCGGCCTCATCTACACCTTCGGTTTCCAGCTCTACCTCTTTGACTTGAATGAATCCTGAGTTGATTTTCAAGCCGGCATTCGTCAGTCTGGCTCCTGGATTACCTGAATTCTGAAGTTTGATTCCCATTCCGATTTTCACCTCACCGGTGCCGAGCACATCGGGATTGTTATCTTCGGAGCAGGAAGAAAAAGAGAATGCAAGAAATAGGAGCAGTGCGGGTAGAATAAGATAGTTTTTCATGTTTTCTATTGGTTTTTCTCTTAGTCGCAGCCAATCGAATAGATGTAACCTATACAACAGAAAAAAAACAAAAAAACTCCCAGGTTGGGGAGTTTTCTTGGATTTGAAGCGAATTAGGCTCAATATTTCCATTCCAGAACCGTCATTTTCAGTCGATCCCAAGAAGAGAAATTTTTGAAATAGGTGTGTTGAGGATCATTTTGAATTTTTTCCATTCTCGTTTTTGCATCACTTATTTTTTTCTGCTCCAAATACGCTTTCACCAGATAGTAATCAATCTGATCAGCAAATTCCTTGGATTGATTGCTGTTATTTCTTTCCTCAATCTCAAGGAGCAAGTTTTCTGCAGATTCGGGCTGACTTTGGTCCAAATAGGCCATGGATAAGATGAAATAGGCTTTGGCATCATAGCTATCAATCTCGGAGGCCAGTTTATTGATTGTTTCGAAATCTTTCTTTTGATAGGCTTCTTCCAAACTACTGATTTCAAATTCTCCGGATCTCATTACGGGAATTTGGTAATCCAAATGCTTGGAAGTGATACTTTCTGGTGAGGTGCTGAAAAACAGGACTGCAAAAACTCCCGCGAGAAGCAAGGTCAACGATGCGGCGATTCTACTTACCCAGGTGAAAGGGGAGATAGAGCGGGTAGGGGTCTCAGACTCAATTGCAGAAGAATTACGCTCATTCAGGAATTCAGATTGAGATTTTCGGATCATTTCTTTCCAGGCTGCCATTTGGACACCTTCACGGGCGAGTTTCAAGGCTTCCAGTTCCAATTTCAGTGCAGAATCCACTTTGAGGTCTTCAACTAATTGCTCAGCTTTTTCTGCTTCCATCAATCCGTCCAAATAGGCTTCCAGGTCTTCTATAAGGTATCTGTTATTCATGGCGTAGTGCTTTTTGTAGATGGGTTTGTAGGGAAGGGGAGGATTTTACCTGATCGGTCAGGCTTTGGAGACATTTGTATTTTTTGTTTCTCAAGACCTGCTCCGAACTGAACTCCAGTTTTTCACAGATTTCTTTCATTGGCAATTCTTCGAAATAGAAGAGTGTGAGCACCTGCTTGCATTTTTCTCCCAACTTCTCAAAAAGGTCCATCACAAAGCGGAGATTTTCATTTCGGCTGATTTCCTCCGAAATGTCCAAGTCCATTTCATCTTTTTCCATTTCGTATCGTTCGTTTCTGGCACTCATGCTTTTTCTTTTTCTCAATTCCGAAATCCAAAGATTCTTGCAGATGCTGTAGAGAAAGGACTTAATGGATGCCTCTCCCCTGAATTTTCCTTGAGTGACCAGTCTGACGAAAACCAACATTACCTCCTGAATCAGGTCTGCAGCATCGTCTTGGTTGCCTGAGTTTCGTAGAATGTAATTCTCCAGCACTCCATAATGCTGCTCATAAAGCTGACTGATCGCCTGATTGGGATTAGATTTGGATCTGATCTGCTCCAGGAGTTCCTGATCGGTTAAATTTCGGTTTAGCTTCATCGGCTAATCATTACTTGGTCGATGGTGATGGGAAAAATGTAATCTCAATATCCAACTATTTTTCAAATCTTTTCATTCCCTTAACATTCTTGGTGGGAAAGTGCTTTGAATGTACCTTTGAAAGGATTCCCTGACACTAGACTGAAAAGAAAGTTTCGAAATTCATGAAAATAACCAAGGATCTCTATCAAAGCAATCTGGTATTGCTTACCGATTTTTACCAGCTCACCATGGCTTACGCCTACTGGAAAGCAGGAAAAGGTGAGCAGGAGGCGGTTTTCAATCTTTTCTTCCGCAAGCATCCTTTCCAAGGTGGATTTTCTTTGGCTGCAGGCTTGGATTATGTGATTGATTACTGCAAAAACTTCCGCTTTTCCGGCACTGACTTGGATTATTTGGCTCAGATGAAAAATCAGGATGGAAGCCCGGTTTTCGAAGTGGGTTTTTTGGATTACCTGAAAAACCTAAAATTTTCCTGCGATATCGATGCGGTGGAGGAAGGAACCGTGGTATTTCCCAATGCTCCTTTAATTCGTGTGAGAGGTCCTTTGATCCAATGCCAGCTTTTGGAGACTCCACTTCTAAACATCATCAATTTCCAGACTCTGATCGCTACAAAAGCTGCAAGAATCAATGTTGCGGCTAATGGTGCTCCGGTTTTGGAGTTTGGCCTGAGAAGAGCACAGGGAATCGACGGAGCCTTGGCTGCCAGTCGGGCAGCTTATATAGGAGGCTGCACTTCGACCAGCAATGTCATGGCAGGGAAGCTATTTGGAATTCCCGTTTCCGGCACGCATGCGCACAGTTGGATTATGTCTTTTGAGACAGAATTGGAGGCATTTGAGGCTTATGCAGAAGCCTTTCCCGAAAAATGCGTGTTTTTGGTGGATACCTACGATACCATTCAAGGAATCAAGAATGCCATCAAGGTTGGGAAAATCCTAAGGGAAAAAGGAAAGGAAATGGTGGGGATTCGGATTGACTCTGGGGATTTGGCCTATTTCTCTATTCAGGCAAGACAAATGCTGGATGAAGCAGGCTTCCCCGAAGCAAAAATTGTGGCTTCCAATGATTTGGATGAGCAAATCATCACTTCTCTGAAAACCCAAGAGGCAGCCATCGATGTTTGGGGAGTAGGCACCAAGCTGGTGACGGCATACGACCAACCTGCGCTCGGTGCAGTATATAAACTGTCAGCAATTAAAGATGAAAAAGGGAAATGGGTGCCCAAAGTCAAAGTTTCCCAGCAGTCCATGAAGATCAATATCCCCGGCCTTCATAACGTCAAGAGGTACTACAGTAAAGACAAGGCAGTAGCTGATATGATCTATCTCGAGGAGCAGGAAGTCAATCCCCGAGGAGTGGTGATCATTGATCCGATTGATCCAACGCGCAGAAAAAGGCTTATGCCGGCTTTTTACTCTGAAGAGGTATTGTTGAAGCCGATTTTCAAAGAAGGAAAGTTGATTTATACTATTCCAAGTTTGGAAAAAATCAGGGAACGGGCAGCCCATCAGCTGGAATTTCTAGACAAAACGCATAAGCGATTGGTCAATCCTCATCTCTATCCTGTTGGTTTGGAGGAAAATCTCCATCACCTCCGCATGGAACTGGTCTTGAAGTCGCAGAATTTTGAAAATGAAAAGAATGAGCAAGAATAAAGACGAAGTACTTTTGATCGTAGATGTGCAGAATGATTTCATTCCCGGAGGTGCCTTGGAAGTATCAGGGGGAGATGAAATTGTGCCGCTGATCAATCGACTTCAGGAAAAGTTTGACCGGGTGATAGCCACACAGGATTTTCACCCCGCAGATCATGGCAGTTTTGCTTCAGAATACGAAGGGAAGAATCCTGGAGAGATTGTCAAATTGGGAGGCTTAGACCAGGTTCTTTGGTCAGATCATTGTGTTCAGGGGACCAATGGGGCAGATTTTCACCCGGATTTATCTCAAGAAAAATGGGAGGCTGTATTCCAAAAAGGGAAAAACAAGTTGGTGGATTCTTACTCGGGTTTCTTTGACAATGCCCGAAGAGGTGACACCGGACTTGGGAGCTATCTGAAAGAGAAAGGGGTACAAAAAGTATATGTTTGTGGCCTTGCTTTGGATTATTGTGTGAAGTTTACCGCTTTGGATTCAAATGATCTGGGTTTTGAGACCTTTTTGATCCAAGATGCTACCCGGCCCGTGAATTTGCAGCCTGAAGACGGGGAAAAAGCCAAAGAAGAACTCCAAAAGGCAGGAGTGAAAATCATCAACAGTCAAGACATCTGATCATGTTTGTATTTAATCCAGAAAAGCACTATCCCAAGGAAACTGAAAGCCGGGTCGTCATTCGATTTCAGGATTGTGACCCCCTGCGGCATCTGAATAACGCGAAGTATTTCGATTACTTTTTCAACGCCAGAGAAGATCAGGTTCCCAAATTATACGGATTGGAGATTATTGATCTGATCCGCGTTTATAAAGCAGCCTGGGTGGTGTATAACCATAACATCAGCTATGTGAGACCCGCTATGGTGGGAGAGTGGGTGAGGATCATGAGCCGGATTTTGTGGTACAATCACAACACCATTTTGGTGGAGTACTACATGACTGACGACTCCAAGACCCAGTTGAAGACCGTGCTTTGGTCCACTATGCGCTACGTAACTTTGGCTGAAGGGAAAAGTACCGACCATTCAGGAGCGGTCAATGACTTTTTGAAAGCCACTTCCATTCAATTGGATATCTCCGAAATTCAAATCAAAGACCGGGTCAAGCAGCTGAAGGCTGAAATCGAAAAGAAGTAGAACGATCTACTTTTCAAACTCATAGTCTCTTTCCACTCTCGCGATTCGGGTCTTGTATCCGCTGTACCACTTTTCTCTTCCTAGTTTCTGGGCGAGAAGGTGGTCTGAATGCGCTTTCCACTTTCGGATCGATTCCAGATCTTTCCAATAGCTGACCGTGATACCGACTACTTCCCGGGCACTTTCGTGGCCCAAATATCCCTCCTGATCCTCGGCTAGCTGAACCATCCAAGTGGCCATTTCCTGGTAATTTTCATCTATCTCCGTTCTTAAACTGGTAAATATCACTGCGAAATAGGGAGGAGAAGGAGTCTTTGCAATCATTTTTTCGAAAAGAGTAGGGGTAAATGCCTTTTGGATTGTCTTGAGAAAAGGAGGATGAAATTCCTTTTGATGAAAAATACTAAACCAAAAATTATTTACCCACACTAAAATGAAAACACAAGTAAAAACCTTGGCAGGTTGGGCCTTGACGGCAGCTTCTTTGTTTCTATTAACCTCTTGTTTTGAAGACATGGATGTAGTCCAGCGAGTGGATGAGGAGTTTGCAGGAATTCAAGTGATTGAAATCGAATCCGGATTTCTGGAAGTAAACTATCAGGGAATCGAAGGAATGCAGGAAGTTAAGCTAATCGGACAGTTGGAGTCTTCTCGGGGAGATAGATTCAAAATAGACTATACCACAGAAGGAGATCGACTAAGGATCGAACTGGATCAAAAATCCGGCTTTGGAACAGGAAGAAACCGGGGCTATCTCTATCTCACAGGTCCAAAAAACATGAAGCTGCAGATCAAAGGAGGCTCCGGAGAAATCAAAGTTTTGGGTATTGATCACCCGGTATTGGAAGTTTCTATAGGGTCTGGAAAAATAGAACTAGCTGATATTCTGTCTTCAGAAATCCACACGGAAGTTGGTTCTGGATCATTTTCAGCAAATTCAATAGCAGGAAATCTTCAGGGTTCTGCCTGTTCGGGAGAATTGAAAATCCAAAATATGGAAGGAAATGTGGAATTAGTGGCTTCCAGTGGAAAAATCGACCTATCAAATATAGAAGGAAGTGTTAATGCTGAGATGAGTTCAGGAAGGGTACATATGGATGGAGTGCAGGAGCTTCAGACTATCAAAATAAGTTCAGGAACTGTAGATGCCCAAAGGGTCGGCTTGGGGCCCAAGACTTATCTTTCAGGCTCATCCGGTAATTTCAGGATTCAGACTTTTTCTGATTTGAATGCGTTTAATTTTGATTTAAAAGCAGGTAGTGGAAAAGTGGAAGTGGGCAATAGAGGATCATCAGGTTCTTTGCTTATAGATCATGGTTCTCCATATACCGTGTTTGGTCAGGTATCCAGTGGAAATATTGAAATCAAGAATTGATTGCGAAATAACTTGGTTTGATAAATGTCAAATAGTCGATTCTGAGTAGGTTGCATCATATTTTCACCCTAAATTTGTATGCATGCCGAGTAAATTGATTTTTAAAATCGAAATTTTATTTGGCTGTTGAAACTTTCCTTTCTGAAATAGGTTCTGATTGAGTCCTTCTAGAAAAGGAGAAAAGTTGTTCCAATCACCCCCAAAACCTCGGATTCCCGAGGTTTTTTTGTTTCTAAAAAAATGGGGTCCATTTTCCTCTAACTCACTTTCAATGCTGACTTTCCATTTGGTGGCTAGATAAGAAATTTCATTTTCATAAAATTTTTTAATTTTTAACATAAATAAATTCAATAAAAAATATTTCGGATTCAATTTTCTTTAATTTTACCTCGTGAATTGAATTTGATGGTTTCCTTCCTTTCCACATTTTTCCTTCTTCTGCGTTGGGTTTTGGTCTTTCAAAACCCTCTGGGAGATGTACTAGCCATTGATTCACAAGTAATTTCCCATCAAGAAGATCAGTCCCATCAGGAGCAGCTATACCTTGAGGAAAATGACCAATTACATAATCTATTTGGGTTTTGTGAAAATTCTGGAGAAGAAAAAGAAGAAAGCGAGGAGGAGGGACCAATTGAAAACTTTCAGGGTCTTTATATTCATTTTCAGATAGTAAAGCTTTCTGGGAGATCCAACGATTTTACTGAAGAAAGGCCTGGAAAAGGCAGCCTTCATTTATACGATTTTTATCATTCCTGGAAGATAGCGCTGAGTTGATTTTTGCCATTTAGGCACCGTTGTATTCTGTCCTTATTGGACAAAATCCTTCCCGAAAACCGGGAATACTCTATTCACTCAGCTAATTTACCATGAACCATTTCAAACAAGGCGAAGTCTTGGGAATGGGTGTGCTTTTGGAAGAATTGAAGCATTTTCTTCCTGCGCAGGCTCCGCTCAAGGACTTTGTCCATCATAATACCCTGCATGCTTTCCAAAACCTTCCTTTCAATCAGGGACTAAAGCAGGCAAAAATCCAATTAGGATATCGGGGATATCTCCCAATCGAAGACTACCGGAAGATGTACCGGGAGGGAAAAATCAAAGGGGAAATCCTCAAAAAGGTTTTGGAAGATCATTTCGGACCGATTCATTCTCAAGAATGGGCGGTCAAACTACTGGATCAAAATTTTGAGGAAAACGGAATTCCAAAAATTGGCCGTTTGCGTGGACTTTGGAAAAGTGAGTATCACTTTAATCTTGATAAAATCACCCATCCTTTTTTGTTTAGAATCCTCTCTGCTTATCTGGATCAGGGGATTTCAATTTGGTCCTTTCCTGTCCAATCAGGTGGCTTTTTGGATTCTATCCGATGGATGGAGAGAAGTAGCGCCTCTTCTTTGCTGAAGTCGCAGCGAGCCAAGCTTCTCTTGCACAAGGAAGATCTAATATTGGAAGACCTTCTTGAGATTTTGGTAGAAAGACCGGAGGCTTATGGCTGGTATATGTTTGATCAGCAGTTTGCTCATCCGGGCTGGTCTGGGATGGTTGCAGTTTTGGAAAATCAACCCGAAAGCCTTTTGGATTCAAGGAGCATTTCCCTGGAAGACATGATCAAGTTTGAATGCCTTCTAGAGATCGATGCTTTGGATCAAAAGTATGGTGAAAACTGGGCACCTATCGGGTTGAAATTTCCTCTATCCACAGCAAGTTTTTTTGAAACTACGCCTTTTGAAGAAGTGGATTTGGCTTTGCAATGCTGGCAGGAGGCCTTTGAATGGAGCTATTACGATGAGGTTTTGGCGGGAATAGCTGCTGTGAAAATAGAGCCGGTTACGCCGGAGGTTCCAAGCTTTCAGGCGATGTTTTGTATCGATGACCGGGAATGTTCCACCAGAAGGCATTTGGAGTATATAGATCCTTCTTGTGCTACTTATGGAACTCCTGGCTTCTTCAATGTTGAGTTTTACTTTCAGCCCGAATTCGGCAAGTTTCACACCAAATCCTGCCCAGCACCTGTCACCCCCAAATACCTGATCAAGGAGACTGCCAACCATAAAAAGTTGGCAAAGGATGCCCATTTCAATCAAAACAGTCACTCACTAATCCGTGGTTGGGTCAATGCCCAAACCTTGGGCTTCTGGTCTGCACTTCGATTGGTTGGAAATATTCTTACACCTTCCAGTTCGGCTTTGGAGGTTTCTTCTTTCAAGCACATGGATCCCAAGGGAAGCCTTACCATTGAATATCAAGGGTTGGAGGAAAATGGGCTTCAGGTAGGGTTTAAGGTGGAGGAAATGGCGGACCGAGTGGAAGGATTGCTAAGAAGCATTGGTCTTTTGGATCGATTTTCCACTCTTGTCTACCTGATCGGTCACGGGGCATCCAGTATCAACAATACCCATTATGCAGGGTATGATTGTGGGGCCTGTTGTGGACGTCCTGGCTCGGTCAATGCCCGGGTAGCAGCGGCCATGGCCAATCATCCTGAAGTCAGACTTCTGCTTGAGCAAAGAGGGATTTGGATACCTGAATCTACCCAATTTGTTGGGGGACTTCATGATACCACCAAGGACGAAATCGATTACTACGACGTAGAATTCCTAAATCCGCAGAATCTCCGCAAGCATGAAGAAAACAAAAAGAAATTTGCCCGAGCTCTCGAAATCAACGCGTTGGAGAGATCCAGAAGGTTTGATACGCTGGAAAAGGGAAAGTCTCTGGGAAGACTTCATGAAGCAGTAAAAAAGCGGGCTTTTTCTCTTTTTGAACCTAGGCCGGAATACAATCACGCAACCAATGCGCTTTGTATTGTGTCCAGAAAGTCCACAATCAAGGGGTTGTTTTTTGACCGGAGAGCCTTTTTGAATTCTTACGATTATCGAAAAGACCCGGAAGGTAAAGCACTGGCAAAAATCCTCGGAGCTGCTGCCCCAGTCTGTGGAGGAATCAATTTGGAGTACTACTTCTCTCGAATGGACCCGGATAATCTTGGCGCAGGGACAAAGCTTCCTCACAATGTCATGGGCCTGATTGGTGTGGCCAACGGGGCGGACGGAGATCTCAGAACAGGCTTGCCTTATCAAATGGTAGAAATCCATGATCCCATCCGCCTATTGCTTGTGGTGGAGCAGTATCCTGAAGTGGTCCTTCAGGTCATCCGATCCAATCCGGCTACTTATGAATGGATTTCGAATTCCTGGTTGCACTTGGTAGTCATAGATCCTGAAGATGGCTCTTTTTTGAGATTCAGAGAGGAGGGATTTGAGGTCTATGTGCCACTATCCCATGTAGATCATATAGAGCATCTCCAAGACAAGTTACTTCTATCTAAAGAAAACCTTCCTGTATACTTAATCGACTCATTGTGATGGAATTATCAGCTTGGATACAGCTCATGATCGGTATTCCTTTAGTGGGCTTTGTAATCAGTGTGTTAGTGCCTGAGGAAAAAGAGAACCTTCTTTCCAAAGTAGCCTTTTACACCGCTGGGCTGAACTTGTTCAGCGTATGTTTATTTCTGGTTTTCTGGGCCTGGGATGGTTATCAGGCTTTGAATCTTCGGGAATTTGTTTTGCTCAAGACTTCGCATTTTGAGTTTTTGGTGGATTTCTTCTTTGATAGGGTAGGGGCTGTCTATGTAGTCATTGGGTCTATGCTGACCTTTCTGATTACCTTCTACAGCCGCTACTACCTACATCGGGAGAGAGGATATAAGCGGTTTTTCAACACGGTGCTCTTTTTCTACTTAGGATTTAACATTACTGTCCTGGCCGGAAATTTTGAGACTCTGTTTATTGGTTGGGAGATTTTAGGGCTGGCCTCTTTTCTATTGGTGGCCTTTTATCGGGAAAACCTCCTCCCTACCCGTAATTCCATCAAGGTCTTTTCCATCTATCGAATCGGAGATGTGGGGTTGATCTTGGCCATGTGGGCCAGCCATCATTTGTGGAATGAGAATATCACTTTTCTCAAGCTTTCCAATGCTGAGTTGGTCTCAGAAAGCCTTTCAGGAAATAGCGGAATTGGCTTTTTTATAGCGATGATGCTGCTTTTGGCTGCCGCTGCAAAATCAGCTCAGTTTCCATTCTCTTCTTGGCTTCCAAGAGCTATGGAGGGTCCCACACCTTCTTCAGCGATCTTCTATGGGTCTCTGTCTGTGCATCTTGGCGTGTTTTTGCTTCTTAGAACCTATCCCTTTTGGGAAAATCAATACGCAGTCCGGATCCTTATCGGTTTGGTGGGATTGATTACGGCAGTAGTGTCCAATTTGATTGCAAGAGTTCAGACTTCTGTAAAAACTCAAATTGGCTATGCTTCCCTTTCTCAAATCGGGATTATGTTCATAGAGGTAGCTGCCGGATTTGAGGTGTTGGCCTTGATTCACTTTTGCGGAAATGCATTTCTGAGGACCTATCAGTTGTTGGTTTCTCCTTCTATCGTGAGTTATTTGATCAGGGAGCAGTTTTACGGATTTGAGCCTAAAAGCCAACCTTCATCGTCTGTTTGGCTGCAAAAGATCAAAGTTTCCTTTTATGTCTGGAGCCTGAAGGAGTGGAATTTGGATCGATTGGTCAACCGGATTTTGTTCAATCCCATGAAAAAGCTTGGGCACAAATTGGATTTCCTAAGCTATCGGACAGTCTTATTCTACTTTGTACCAAGCTATTTACTTGGGTTTGGACTGCTGGTTTTGGGGTTTAAATTACCTCCCTCCCTTCACGCTGTCCTTCCCTCGGTTTTTGGGTTCATCGCTTTTTTGATGGTGTTGAAATCCTTTTCAGAACGAAAATCAGCCAGGCTGAGCTGGATGATGCTGATTATGAATCATTTCTGGATGGTTTTGGCTATAGCAGAAAATGAAAATTTTTCTCCAAAGGAGATCATCGTGTACCTAAGCGGGGTAGTGGTCTTCGGATTTTCTGGATTGGTAGTCATCTCCTGGATGAAGAAAAATCTAGGACAGTCAGGGCTATTTGAGTACCAAGGTTACGTGAGAAAATTTCCCGGGTTAGCATTCGCTTTCCTTCTGAGTGTGCTTGGGTTGATGGGCTTTCCGATTTCTCCAACCTTCATCGGAGAAGACCTTCTCTTTAGCCATATTCATGCGGACCAATACCTTTTGGCCTCACTTGCCGCATTGACTTTTGTGATGGAGGGGATTTCAGCCATTCGGATATTCGGAAGACTCTTCCTTGGTACTAAAAGAAACCATGCCTCTAAGGAATTTGGTTTCAGTTCCCATCTCTTTACTAAAAGGAGAAATCACTCCAATATTTCATCCTTCAAATCATCCATTTCATCCTGAATTCTTCAGGGTCTTTGATAAAAAAAATATTCCTATGAAAATCACATCAAAACTAAGTGTCCCCAAAGAGGGGTTGGCAGGACTGAAAGAAAACTTCCTTTCAGATGCTACTGCCGGATTTATAGTCTTTCTATTAGCGATGCCCTTGAGTTTGGGTATTGCCAAAGCTTCTGATTTTCCTCCCATCATGGGCTTGATTACTGCAATCATCGGAGGCTTATTGGTCAGTTTCTTTGCAGGTTCTCGACTTACTATCAAGGGACCTGCTGCAGGATTGATTGTAGTGGTCGCGGGTTCTGTGGCTGATTTCGGTGGGGGAGAAGCCGGCTGGAAGTTAGCTCTTGGTGCCATGGTGGTGGCCGGCTTGGTACAGATTGGTTTCGGCTTTTTGAAATTGGGCAAGTTGGCGGACATTTTCCCTCTTTCTGCGATTCATGGAATGCTTGCGGCCATTGGGATTATCATTATTGTAAAGCAGATACCGGTCCTCTTGGATGTAAATCCTGAGCTATACAAAGGATTGAGCATTATCCAAATGATTACTTCCATTCCTCGGTTTTTGGCCAATTTTGATCCTCGAGCTACCCTAATCGGGGTGTATAGCTTGGCGATCATGTTGGGTTGGCCTTACCTGAAGGAGTTCAAATTGGGCAAAATCCCCGCTCCATTAATGGTTTTGTTGGTTGCTATCCTTTCGGAGCTGGCTATGGATTTTGCCCATACTGAGCCTGCATATGCTTTGCTTCATATTGGAAACTTAGTCGATAATGTGAAATACAATGCCGACTTCTCCGGAATAGCCCAAACAGGAATATTTGTAAAATATGTGATCATGTTTGCCTTGGTAGGGACTTTGGAATCTCTCCTCACGGTCAAAGCAATAGACTTGAGTGATCCATTTCGAAGGAAATCCAATAACGACAAAGACCTCATTGCGGTGGGAATCGGTAATACGATCAGTGCTTTGGTGGGAGGCTTGCCGATGATCTCCGAAGTGGCGAGAAGTTCGGCCAATGTAAACAATGGGGCAAAAACCCGTTGGGCTAATTTCTTTCATGGCTTTTTCATTCTGGTCTTTGTCTTGGTGGCCACTCCTGTGATCGAAATGATCCCCAATGCTGCTTTGGCAGCCATGCTGATTACCGTTGGGATCAAACTGGCCCATCCTAAGGAGTTTGTCAATACTTTCAAAATAGGAAAAGAGCAATTGGCCATTTTCTTGGTGACCATTGTGTTCACTCTTGTTGAGGATTTATTGGTCGGGATTGCTGCAGGTATTTTGTTGAAGGTGATTTTGCATCTGATCAATGGGGCTCCACTTAGTTCGTTTTTTAAGGCGCCTACCTCTATTTCTTTTTCTGGAAATGAATACCTGGTGGAAATCGACAAGGCCGCTATTTTCTCCAACTTTCTGGGAATCAAGAAAAAATTGGAGGAAATACCTGCTGGCTTCCATATCACCATCGATTTGAAAAATGCGGTGATGGTCGATCACTCGGTCATGGAAAACTTGCATCATTTCCAGCATGAGTATGAAGAAAATGGAGGGAAAGTCACCCTTGCCGGCTTGGAACTTCACCAACCTGTATCAGACCATCATTTAGCGGCAAGAAGGTTGAAGCCTGCCTGAGCTTGTTGCTTTCCAACGAATCAGACTTCCTATTTCATTCACTGAAATGTGCCCTTCTCCTCTTCTTCCAAAGAGAAGGTGGAAGGTCATTTTCAATACTTATTGATCCAATGAAATCCTTAGCTACTAAAGTTCAATTAACCTTGATCTTCTTTTGGGCCGTTGTTTGTTCACTTCAGGCCCACGGAGACCAAGAAATCAAGCTTTTCCTCAATCAAGAAAAGACACATTGGTTAGAAGCTCCCAGTCGGATGATTTGGCAGTAAAGTGATGCTTCCCATACGCATGCTCATTATGTTTTTGGATTTTAGCTTCAATGGAGTCCTTTGTAATCCCAGTATAGAATTTTCTAAGGGAAGGGCTAAAGAGAATATAACAGTAGTTCATGGTGTAAAAAAAGCAAAAGGCTGGAATAAATCCAGCCTTTAGTGGGCCCACCTGGGATCGAACCAGGCACCTACTGATTATGAGTCAGTTGCTCTAACCGAATGAGCTATAGGCCCGTGTTGAGTTTTGAATGGTGGCCTTTGCCACTTTAAATCTTGGTTTTGGGAGTGCAATGTTACATATTTGAGTTCAATTACACAACTTGACTTTCGAATGAAAAATAGCCCGGATGTTGACTTTTTGATATTTGATTTGGGAAACGTAATCATTGACATTGACTATCAGCGATCTTTGAGTTTGATCAAAAGCAAGTTGGAGGAATCCTTTCATGATCGGGTCGATATTTTTTATCAAACGGAGTTTCATAAGTCCTATGAAAAAGGCCTAATTTCTTCCATTCAGTTTAGAGATGAAGTCAGAAATTATTTTGACCAGCCGTGGACTGATCAGGAAATTGATATGTTGTGGAACAGTCTTTTGGGAAAAATTCCCCCACAAAGACTGGATTTGGTGAGAGAGCTTCGCAAAAAGTATCAAGTAGGTGTGCTGAGCAATACCAATGAAATCCATATTGATGCAGTGCATGAAATGCTTAGAACCGAACATGGATTGGATAGATTTGATCCGATTTTCGACTGGGTTTTTTACAGCCATGAGATGGGATTGGCAAAGCCCTCTGCTGAGATTTATGAAAAGATGCTTGTTGAACTAAACACTTCACCGGATCGTGTCCTGTTCTTTGATGATCTGAAAGCCAACGTAGAGGGGGCTAAAGCCGTGGGTCTCCAAGCTATACACGTGACGGGTCCTCAAGTTATCTTTGATTTCTTTGGTGATGTATAAGCCTAAAGAGTATCTGATTCACGGATTTTTGTTAGCTCTGACGCTGGTCACGACTACTCTTGCCGGTGGAGAATGGGTGTACAGCAAATCCATTCTTGCCTCAGGTGAATCTGCATTGACTTGGGAGTATTTTGTCAAGTCTATGGCCTTTTCGATTCCATTTATCGGTATCCTATTGATTCATGAATTGGGGCACCTTTTTACTTCAATCTATCATCGGGTCAAGTGTACGCTTCCGTTTTTTATCCCAGCTTGGTTGGGATTTATTGGGGCACCTTCTATAGGGACCTTTGGAGCGATTATTCGCATGAAAGGGTTTGTCAATAGTCGAAAGAAGTTTTTCGACATCGGTGTTGCGGGACCTTTGGCGGGTTTTGTGATCGCTTTTGGGGTATTATTCTATGGTTTTACCCATTTGCCTCCTGCGGAATACATCTATGAAATTCATCCGGAATATGCTGACCCTGATTTTCAGGGCTACGGGGAGGAGGTAATTAATTTTGAATTAGGGCAAAATCTGCTGTTTTACCTGATGGGGGAGTGGCTTGCAGATCCTGTACGTATTCCGGATATGGGGGAAGTCATCCATTATCCCTTCTTATTTGCAGGTTATTTGGCCCTGTTTTTCACCGCTTTGAATCTTCTCCCTATTGGACAGTTGGATGGAGGGCACGTGGTTTTTGGATTGTTTCCACATCATCATAAGTTGATTTCTTTGGTTGTATTCACCCTGTTTTTGTCCTATGCAGGGATGGGAATGATCTCTCCGATGATTCCTTTTGAAGACTTGATTATCAGGATTCCACTATATGTGGGATTCTTGTATATCTGCTATTCAAGAGCGGAGCTTTCTACCCAATCCAAATGGACCTTTGCACTTTCCATAGCTGCAAGTCAATATGTATTGAGTTTTATTCAACCTGAATGGGAGGGATACCAAGGGTGGTTGTTTTTTGCTTTTCTTTTGGGAAGGGTGATGGGGTTGAGACATCCCGAAGTATCAGGTTTTGTCACTTTGGATACCAAAAGAAAATGGATTGGCTGGATAGCAGTGGTGGTTTTTATTTTATGTTTCTCTCCCCGCCCTTTCATATTCACTTAAAAAACAAACCCTGAAAGATTTTTTCAGGGTTTTCGTTTTTTATTTTAAAGTTCGCGGTAGGCTAGAATTCCTCCCAAGACATTTCGCACTTTGGTGAAGCCTTTACCTTCCATAAACTTTTTTGCGTTACCGCTTCTTGCTCCGGATCGACAATGAACAAGGATTTCAGCGTCTTTGTATTTTTCCAATTCATCCAAACGGTGGGGGAGTTCGCCTAAGGGGATATTTTGAGCTCCTAAATTATCCTCTTCGTACTCCCATTCTTCACGGACATCGATGAAAACGAATTTTTCTCCCTTGTCCAGTCGGCTTTTTAGTTCTTTTACAGAGATATCTTCCATTTTATTTGATGACTTGTATTCGAAATGATTCCATCTTGGACCCGGAGATGAGATTGACTATGTAAACTCCGGGTCTTTGTCCGCTAAAGTTAATCATTTCCTCCTCCCCGAGGGATTCCCTAGGTAATAAAATCTGCCTTCCGAAGGAATCAAAAATCTGAATTTCCGCAAATTTCCCTCTTATAGTTAGTCTGTCTCTAACAGGGTTGGGATAGAGGAGAAAGGTCTCCTGAGGGGCTTCGCCTCCCTCAAGTACCTGATTGACAGTGACGTGTGGTCTTATCATCAGGGAACCTAATACCTCCTCGTTTTGTACCCATCCGCCTCCGACATTGTAGAAAATTTTATCAGCCTGATTATTGGTTTTATCCAATCCCACATGGATAAAATCATTCGTAAACTGGGTAAATCCAACAAAAAACTCAGGTCCTACCAAAATGGCAGTATCCAAAGGAAAGTAAATAAACTCCTGTCCAGGTTCTTTAACGGGGATGGCTCTTTCCAAGGAGAAAATTGGCCTTAGACTCAAATCTTCCCATATCACCAAATCGATCGCTTGATTGGCTTGGTTGGCATTGGTGAAGTTGATTGATATTCCATGCAAAAGCACCGGTTCAGGACTTTGGTATTGGACAGCCAATTGTCCTGAGCGCTGATTGATTCCTGCAGAATAATCAGCAGAACCTCCATCATAGGCAAAGAAGTCACGAAGGGGAAAAACGCTGGAAACCGTATCATTATCTGCAAAATTGACCTGCCCAAAAAATGTGGTATCACCAGCACTAATTGTGAAAAGAGGGTCATCCCCAGTAGTCAGAAAAGTCTCAAAGTAGAGGTCGGCAGCTTTACCAAAATTGGGAATTGATTCAAATTCTCTGCTTGAAAAAGCCCTTCTTTCCAATGCATTGGGAACAGGATTGAAGGGAGAATCTGAGTTGATTGGCAAAACTATCTGATCGATAGAGTCTTTGGCTGCTATGGTGTATTCCATGGCCCTAAATCTGTTTTCCAGATTTAGAAATTCATTGGATACCAGACTCCAATTATTTTGTTGGAATCGATCCAAAATTTCCCAAGGATATGCCCGATAATCCCCTAGTTGAACAAAATTAGGCTGAGTGATCGCTCGGTCAGGGTAGGTAAGGTCTGAGGAGTTTCTGCCGGAGTTTAAGTAGATATAATCCAGTAACCAGGCATCAAATGGTCCGCTTAATCTTCCGGAAGACAAAAATCTGAATTGGAAAGACTCATGCTGCCAACTCGGTTCCACGGCGATGATCTCTTGGGCAAAATTTTCTCGGTCACGTTCATCTCCTCCATTTTGGCTCCAGATTGTCCTCCAACTTCCTTCAGGGGTAAGCACCTGAAGAATAAGTTGATCATTTCTGTCTGGAGCTTCAGATTTCCCTCCTGCTTGCCAGAAAAAGCTGATATATACACTGTTTCGTTCACTTTCTGACAGTCCGGTTAAATCAAATGGTTTACTGGTTAAGTAGTCACTATCACCTTGGTCTCGGTCTTGTCGTGAATAGGGCCTTCCGTTTTCATCAACGCCATTAAAAAGAATCATTCCTAAGGAAGGAGGATTATTACCTACAGTTTCTGTGTAGGAGACACCCTTTATTGACCACTTGGTCGTGTCTATGCCTTTCGAAAAATCATCCCAAAAAGGCAAGGAGTTCTGATTTAGCAGCCTTTTTTCATATTGAAAGGCTGGTTTGGAGATTTTGATTTTTTCCACCGGACCCAATTGAACAAACTGGGCAATAGATGGAGTGTTTCCCCATAGCAGAAGAAAGAAAATAAGTGTGAAAAAATATTTGAATGAATTCTTTTTCAAGGATTTAATTTCTAGAAATCCAAAACTCGATCGGTTCGCCTGTTTTCACTTGACTTCCGGAACCTGGAATCTGCATAAATACTTTTCCAACTGGAATAGTATCGTTTTGTGCATAATTCTTACTTCCAACTCGCAAGCCAGAACCTAAAATAAGGAATTCTGCTTCATCTTCATCCAAACCGATCAAATTGGGTACCTGCAAGAATTGATTGCCCATTCCATCGCCCACCACTAAGTCGATTTTGGCTCCTTTGGGCACTTCAAATCCCTCAGGGACTTTAAAGCCTCTGTAGCGTTGCTCAAGAACCACATTGATCCCGATATCCGGAACATAGATGATTTCACCTCTCTCCAAACCCATATTTGCGAGGATTTCCTGAGCATTTCTCAGCATCCCATTTACCAGATTGGGCATCTTGAGCATGGGGGCATTTCTCGAATTGAGGGTGAGATAAACCTTTCTTCCACTCTTTACCTGGGAGCTTGACTTGGGTATTTGTTTTAATACAGCTAAAGCTGGTAATTCAGTACTATACAAAGAATCAGGAGATACTTCATATTGAAGACCGGTGGATTCCAAAAGATCCACTGCTTCATCATAGGTATATCCTGAAAGATCAGGGACAGATACTGTTTCCCCATGATTAGTATATACGGGGAGATAAACTTTCAAAAAAAGGAATCCCAGAAGTACTGAAAGTCCAATAATTATCGAAAGGTGGAAAAGGATTTTTTTGATTGAATACATTATGGGGTTTCTGGTGATTTCAATTCACTGCAAGATAAGGCGAATATCAAAAAATTTGCCTTCTTAGGTTCATTTTGGATTTTGCATTAGCAAAAAATAAGCCGAAGGTGAACTTCCTTCGGCTTTTAACTTTAATTAATGACTAACCGTTTGATTTCCTGAATCGAATCTGAGGTGATTCGGATAATATACAGCCCAGGAGCGAATAGTTCTCTTGAGAATGTATAGGTCTGGTTTAAAGTAGATGGATAGGAGATGTTCTGCACTACACTTCCAGTTGCGGAGATGATGGTGATCCGGACTGATTCCCTTCTAGGTAAATTGAATGCAATATTGAAATAGTCTGTTGCTGGATTTGGGTAAAGGACACTGCTACCCTCCCCAGGAATAACCGGGTCAGGATTTGCGCTGAGGAAGAGCTCCACATTGTCTAAGTAGACAGGTGGGTCATTTTCCCCCTGCACATCCAAAACAAAGGAAATGCGAACATTAGTCTTTCCGCTTCCCGCAAAATCTGTTAGGTTGACATACTTCCTTTGAAAATCATTGGGGGAATTAGGATTAGCCGCTCCAACATCAACTGTGGATAAGTTTGATCCACTTTCTCTCCAAACTTCCGTGTAAGTCACACCGCCATTATCACTTGCCAATACACTCAAACTGGTATTTGGATCCACTTGACCGGCAGCCAAATCGAAAAATACGCTGGCTTGTGTACTTACAGAAAGATCAAATATTGGAGATCCTAACCAGTAACTGAGTTCTTTACTCCCATTTTCCAAGATAACCAGATTGTTTGATCCGGTACCTCCTGAATTGGTATTGACTCTCCATGCGGGATTACCTCTTTCGGGATTGATGGTCACCCAAGGCGCCAATTCTGAGCTTGTGTTGAAGTTTTGTCTCCAAGGCACTTCCTGACGAGCCGAATTGGTCTGATTAAATCTTACAAAAAGCGGGTAATTCTGAGCATTTTGGTCAAAATTCGGTTCTCTGAGTTGATATTGCAGTCTATTCTGGCCAGCTATAGAAGAGTTGTTGAGCTCCAATATTATTTCCTGATCAGGTATCAAAGTAGTCCCGGAAGCTATAAAATTCTGGCTTCCTCCCGAATTTGTGCTTCTACTGAAAATAAAGCCTGATACGGGAAGGTTCCCTGTGTTTTTGACCAAGATTTCCTCACTTTCAGTTTCTCCGTTGTTGATAGGACTAGGTGAAAGCAAGTCAATTATCTGAACCTCGTATTTAAATTCCTCCTGTGGCAGAATCCGAATGTTTCGGATGTAGACATTGTTGCCAAATGAATTTCTATTGATGATCCCTACCCTTACTTTCTCCAGATCTCTGTATTTGGAAAGGTTTACAATTTCTGTTCGGAAGCTATTCGGAGAAGTAGGTGTGAATTCATCCAGGGTTGGTGTAGAAGTCTGAAGTCTAACGCCTGATTTTCTGTAATTGGAGTTTACTAAGTCGTAATTATCTCCGCAGTCTGAAGAAATGGCGACAATTAACTCATCTTGGAATCCGGCTTGATTGTAAGGTGCGTGAGCTACTTCAAAAACAACTTGCGCATTTGGATATTTTCTTAGATCAATGGTAGGGGAGGTGAAATAGTCCAATTGTCCGGTAGCGTCATATTCATAATTCCTTACAAAAAGAACTTCCTCATTTGCGCCAGAAAGATTCACATTGGTCTTTGTCCATGTAAAAGAATCATCTGGGTTAGTGACAATCCAATCTCCCGGAAATGAGGAAATGTTATATACATAAGGAAGATCGATTTCTCCCTGAATAACTGGATTGGTGCTTGCAAAGTTATTTTCAGCTTTCCCATCCTGTTGTCCATTTACCTGTTTGATTTCAAATTCAAACAGGTTGGAACCTGTAGCAGGAATGGTTACAGAATTAAAAGAAACCGTCGCAATTCCACTCGTTTGAAGGTTGAGAGAGAATACCCTGCTTTCCAGCAGAATTCCATTTCTTTTAACCTCGATTCTTGCTGAAGTAATTGTGTTTTGCCCTGCATTGGCTATTTCCAGTCTTGGCTCTACATTCAAATCACAGATGGCTACATTTGGCTCAATAACTCGTAAAATTGCCAGATCCAATGCAGGTAATACCGGATCTATTGTTGCTCTGTTATTGACTAGAGAGACTCTTCTTGGACTATTTGCTAAAACTACATTGAAGCGTTCTACTTGACCCAAAGTAAACAAGTTCATACACGCATCAGGCGTATAATCCATGTAGTTTTGGATCATGTCATTGGATCCGCAGGAAATGCGTGACGGGTTATCATTACAGATATTATTGGAATTATCCTGCTCTGGGGTGTCTGATACAAAATCATCGACTCCGCAGCCTCCATCTCCCCAAATATGTCTTAAACCTAAATAATGACCTACTTCATGAGTAGCAGTACGTCCTCTAGAGAAAGAAATGGCACTTCCACCTATACCAAAAAACCGATAATCAATGGTGACTCCATCCGTCAGAGCAGAGGTAGGAGGAAAATTAAGTCCAGGAAGATCAGAAATAGGGAAAGAGGCATAACCGATAAAGGGAGAAACCAAGGGTACTACCCAAATATTCATATACTCTTCAGGGTTCCATTGGCTGAGTTGGCCGATGAGAGTGGCGTCGTTGGGATTATAGGTGGTTTGGGGACCTTGCAAACGAACAATTCCTGATGTCGGCAAGCCGTTTGGATCTTGTTTCGCTAAAACAAACTCTATTTTTGAATCAGCAGCTACCGGTAGAAACTCTGCTGGTGTTCTATTTGCATCAGCATTTAATCTTCTGAAATCCTCATTTAGAATTCTTATTTGCTCAAAAATCTGCTGGTCTGAAATATTTGTTCCGACACCAATATCCGTACCGGTATGAATCACATGGACTACTACTGGAATTTTTCGGATTTCCTCCTGGATTCTGAATAATTGGGGAGCATTTCTTCTTTCGGTTATTTTCTGTTCAAACCACTGCTCCAAAAAGGCTTTGCTCCCGAAATAGCCCATATCCTTTTCCATTTGCCTTTCCAGAATGCCATGGGCGCATTTTTCGGAATGGGTATGGGCCTGGGATGAAGAAGAAGGGAATGGTTCAATTGCCTTAAGCTCAAATTTTTGGCTAAAGGAAGTTGTGGCCATCAAAAAACCAAACAGGAAAAATGATGAAATGCGCAGGAGCTGAAAGCCTATTCTCATTAAGGATTAATTATCAGGCAATAGTGAGGTTGACGGCTTCTACCCGAGTGATTTCGGGAATTGCCCTTTTTATTGCTTCTTCGACCCCCGCTTTTAAGGTCATGGAAGACATGGGGCAAGAACCGCAATTTCCGGTCATTTCTATTTTCAAAACCAGATCGTCGGTTAGCTCGACAATCCTAACGTTTCCGCCATCGGCCTCCAAATAGGGCCTGATAGTGTCTAAGGCAAATTCAATTTTTTCTCTAAGTCCGGATTCCATTTATTTTCAAGCTTTTACTTCTACTACGGATGTTTTTTCAATTGATGCATTTCGGATGGCAATTTGTCGTGCGACAGACTCTGCCAGTTCCATGTATGCAGTTTGAGTTGGTCCTTTTTTCAATACGGCTGGGTATCCTGTGTCTCCACTTTCCCGAATACTCTGAACAATAGGTATTTCACCTAAGAACGGAGCTTGATATTTTTCGGCCAGTTTTTTTCCCCCTTCTTTTCCAAAGAGGTAATATTTGTTTTCAGGCAATTCCTCCGGCGTAAAATAAGCCATATTTTCAATAACACCTAAAACGGGAACATTAATTTGAGGCTGTTTAAACATCGAAATTCCCTTATTGGCATCTGCTAAGGCGACTTTTTGAGGGGTGGTCACAATTACAGCTCCGGTGACCGGTACAGTTTGCACCATGGTAAGGTGAATATCCGAGGTGCCGGGAGGAAGATCTATCAACAAATAATCCAAGGCACCCCACTCTACATCGGAAATAAACTGCCTTAAAGCAGAACTTGCCATGGGACCTCTCCAAACTACCGCACTGTCAGTAGGGGTGAGAAATCCAATGGACATCAATTTTACTCCGTATTGCGTGATAGGGACAATAATGTTCTTTTCTCCGATCTTTTTCACAGAGGGTTGTTCACCTTCTACGTTAAACATGGTAGGGACAGAAGGTCCCGAAATGTCCGCATCGATCAATCCTACTTTGGCACCGGATTGGGCCAGGGCGACAGCCAAATTCACAGCTGTGGTGGATTTTCCCACACCTCCTTTTCCAGAGGCTACGGCGATGATGTTTTTTACTTCAGGTAAAATAGGGGTGGCATCTCTCACGGTGGTTACTTGAGAGGTCATAAAAAGGTCCCATTCCCATTCCTTACCAAAATCCTCCTCCAAAGCCTCAATGCAATTATTTTTGATCACTTCTTTGAGTGGGCAGGCCGGGGTGGTCAAAACCACATGGAAACTTACTTTTTTCCCTTCGATATGAATCTTCTGAATCATTCCCAAGGAGACCAAATCTCTTTTCAGATCTGGATCTTCTACTCTTGAGAGTGTTTTCTTTATTGCTTCTTCGGTCAATTGCATGTAATAGTCAAATTGGTGCCGCAAGGTAAATCAAGAAAGCCGCTTTGAAAAACCCGGACAAAACATTACCTGACAAACTACCTAAGGCCGGGAATAGTTCTTAAATTTCCCCGCTGAATGACTTTCATTCCGTTAATTTTACAGAATCCCCCTTTTTTAATGATCAGTAAACACACAACAGATTTAGTCAAAGACCGCGTCGATATCGAGGAAGTGGTAGGGGATTATGTCCAGCTGAAAAAGAAAGGACAGAATCTTTGGGCTTGCTGTCCTTTTCATGGAGAGAAAACCCCCTCTTTTTCCATTTCACCCGCAAAGCAGATTTACAAGTGTTTTGGATGTGGAAAAGCCGGGGATCCTATCCAATTTGTGATGGACATCGAAGGGATTGGATTTCAGGAGGCTATCCGTCATTTGGCAGGGAAATATGGGATTGAAGTGGAGGAAGACGAAAAGCTGACTCCCGAGCAAAATCAGGAGCACACAGAGCGGGAAAGTCTGTTGATCGCCATGAATTTTGCCAAGGATTTTTTTGTCAAAAACCTTCAAACAGAGGAAGGGAGATCCCTAGGTCTCAGCTACTTCAAAGAGCGAGGATTCACTACCCAGATTATTGAAAAGTTTGATTTGGGCTACGCACTAAATGGCTGGGATCATCTGCTCAATGAGGCCAAAAAATCCGGCTTCCAAGAAGAGATATTACTTAAGGCAGGATTAGTGCTTCAAAAGGAAGGTGATCCCAGTCGGCTGTATGACCGCTTTAGGGGTAGGGTCACTTTTACCATCCGCAACATCAGTGGGAAGCCCATCGCCTTTGGTGCAAGAATCCTGACTAAAGACAAAAACCAACCCAAGTACATCAACTCCCCTGAGACTCCAGTCTATCACAAAAGTGATGTGCTGTATGGGATTTTTCAGGCCAAAAAGGCGATTCGGGACCTGGACAACTGCTACCTCGTCGAAGGTTACACAGACGTAATCTCCATGCATCTATCGGGTATAGAGAATGTAGTGGCCTCCTCGGGTACATCTCTTACTGATGGACAGATCAAGCTGATTCGTCGGTTTACCAGTCATGTCACGGTATTGTATGATGGAGATGCTGCCGGGATTAAGGCTTCCCTTCGAGGAATAGATTTATTGCTCGAGGGAGGGCTCAATGTCAAAGCCGTTGTATTTCCAGAAGGAGAAGATCCAGACAGCTATTCCAGAAAGGTAGGTTCTCAACAATTTCAGGACTACCTAAAGGAAAACAGCCGGGATTTTATTGGTTTCAAAATTGGCTTGTACAAAGACGAAATTGCCAAAGACCCGATCCGTAAAGCAGAAGTCATTCGGGAAGTGGTACAGAGTATCGGAAAGATACCTGACCCCATCATCCGGTCAGTTTATGCTAAAGAAGCCTCAGGGCTTTTGCAGATTGAGGAGGAGATTATTTTTGCTGAGCTCAATAAATCTTTGATCAAGCATCAAAAGGAGCTGTATCAAAAAAATAAGGAGGAGAAAGAGGCAGATGAAAAACTGGAAGAGCTGATTCCTATCAAGGAACAAGCACTATCGGTAGACGACATGCTAAGCCTACAGGAGCGAGAGACGATTCGTTTGTTGCTTTTTTATGGAGTAGAAAAACTCGGGGATGAGGAAGGCACCAACCTTTCGGCCTACCTGCTTTCTGAGACTGAAGGAATCGATTTTCAAACCCCTCTCTACCAAAAGATCCTTGCTGAATTCAGAAAAACTCTGGCAAAACAAGAGGTACCGGGGATAGAATTTTTTACCGGTCACCCGGATGAGGAGATGAAAAAGGAAGTCATAGACCTCATCACTCCCCGTCATGAAATCAGTACACACTGGCATGAGCGATTTCAGATTTTTATCACTACGGAGTCAGATGATTTGGCATCCACTGCTTTCAAAAATGTACTCCGACTCAAAAGGAGACTGGTCAAGAAAATGCTTGAAGAAGCCAAAAGCAAAATCAAGGAAGGAGAGGAGTCTGGTCAGGACATGGAAAAAATCCATGAGCTGCTACAGGTTTTCATGGAGTTGAAAAAGGTCCAGTTTGAAATTGATCGGGAATTGGGGATTGTTATCGGCTAAACCAAACTTTCTTTGGTTGGCTTCGGTTTTTAGGTCGAAAAGCCTTTACCTTTGATCATTCAAAACTTAATCCAAAATTCAGTGGAAAATTTCCAACTCGATCCTATAGAAGAAGCCATCGAAGCCATAAAAAATGGGCAAGTCATCATCGTGGTGGATGACGAAGACCGGGAAAACGAAGGTGATTTCATCTGTGCTGCCGAAAAAGTCACTCCTGAAATCATCAACTTCATGGCTACTCATGGACGCGGGCTGATTTGTGCTCCGCTGATCGAGGACCGATGCGAGCAATTGGGCCTTGAGTTGATGGTTGGTAATAATACTGCGGCTTTTGAGACGCCTTTTACTGTTTCAGTGGATCTGATCGGACATGGCTGTACCACTGGTATTTCCGCATCTGATAGGTCCAAGACTATTCGTGCTCTGATCGATGATTCTATTCATCCAAGTGAGCTGGGAAAGCCTGGACATATCTTTCCCTTAAAGGCCAAAAGAGGGGGAGTCCTCCGCAGAGCGGGCCATACAGAAGCAGCTATTGACTTGGCCCGATTGGCAGGTTGTGCTCCTGCGGGAGTATTGGTCGAGATCATGAATGAAGATGGTACGATGGCTAGGCTTCCGGATTTGATCGAGGTAGCCAAGCGATTCAACTTGAAATTGGTGTCCATCAAGGACCTTATTGCCTACAGACTCAAGCATGAGTCTCTTATCAAGCGTGAGATAGGAGTAGAAATGCCTACCACTTGGGGTAATTTTGATTTGATCGCATTTAAGCAGACCAATACGGACGAAATTCACATGGCCCTGATCAAAGGAGAATGGGAAAAAGATGAACCGGTATTGGTAAGGGTCCACTCTTCCTGTGCTACAGGAGATATTTTCGGTTCTTGTCGATGCGACTGTGGACCTCAGCTCCATGCAGCGATGAAGCAGGTTGAAGAAGAAGGGAAGGGAGTGGTACTTTACATGAATCAGGAAGGAAGAGGCATTGGCTTGATCAATAAGCTTAAGGCTTATAAACTTCAGGAGCAGGGAATGGATACAGTGCAGGCTAATTTGGCTCTTGGTTTTCCTATGGACAGTCGCGACTACGGAGTTGGCGCTCAGATATTGAGGGATTTGGGAATCAGCAAGATTCGGCTCATTTCTAACAATCCACAAAAAAGGGTAGGATTGATTGGATATGGATTGGAAATCGTTGAGCAGGTTCCTATTGAGATCAAACCCAATCCTCATAATGAAAAGTATTTGAAGACAAAAAGAGATAAATTGGGACATAATATCCTAAAATGAAGTAGCGGACGTTCTCCTTTTACCGTCTGAAAAAAGACAGAACAACCTGAGCACATTAGGAAACGTTTAGGATTACAAATGAAGAACAGTATGAAAAAGGCACTTGTTGGAATTTTGCTTTTATTCATCATATCCGGTGAAGCAGTCTCCCAAAATCAATTTCCATCTCAAATTTGGCATAAAGGGAATGTTTTTTTGGCAGATGGCCAGGGTTTTTCAGGTTTGATCAAATACGATTTGGACAACAATGTAGTCCAGCTACAAGCAGACGCGGTCAGTACGTTTACAGCCTCCAATGTTTCCAATTTTGAAATTTACGATGAGGTATACGGAGGTATCAGGAAGTTTTACAGCCTTCCTTATGCCCTAAATGGAGAATACGAAACCCCAATCTTCTTTGAATTGCTTACCCAAGGGGACAATATCGCGCTACTATGCAGAGAATACATTGCCACCGATAATCGAGGGATGAATAATTGGGGTCCTATGACCATGAATCCTTTTTGGGGTCCTCCCATGATGACCGGATACCGATTAGCCTTTAATTATTATTTTTTGAAAAACGGAAAAATCCAACGCTACAGTCTGAAAAAGAAAGATTTGTTCACCATGCTTCCAGGCTATGACGATGAAATCAATCTCTTTATGAGAAAAAACCGGCTGGAGCATGACAAGCGTGGAGATTTGCTCAGAATTACCGCGTATTACAACGAACTGCAGAATTAATCTCATGTCAAGACCTCTTATTCTCGTCTCCAATGACGATGGGATCACTTCCAAAGGGATCCGTGTGCTAGTTTCCGTAATGAAAAAACTGGGTGACGTCGTCGTAGTGGCACCGGACAGTCCCCAGTCGGGAATGGGGCATGCGATTACTATCGGAGAAACACTCAGATTGTATGAAGAAGAAATCTTTGAAGATGTTTTGGCTTACAAGTCTAGCGGTACTCCTGCTGACTGTGTGAAGTTGGCCAAGCACTATGTCCTGAAAGACCGGAGTCCTGATTTGGTGGTGAGTGGAATCAATCATGGCTCGAATACCTCCATTTCGGTACTTTATTCAGGCACAATGTCGGCTGCCATAGAAGGTGCACTTGAAGGCTATCCATCGATTGGATTTAGTCTCTGTGATTTTTCTTCAAAAGCTGATTTTTCACATGTAGAAGAATGGGTGGAAAAGATTGCAAGACAGGTTTTGGAAAAGGGGATTGCCAAAGGGGTAGCCCTCAATGTAAATTTTCCTCCCAAAAGAAATGAAGCCATCAAAGGCATCAAACTCTGCAGACAGGCTGATGCCAAATGGCAAGAGGAATTTTCTGAGCGATTTGACCCAACGGGAAGAAAGTATTTCTGGATGGCTGGCAATTTTGTGAATTTTGACAAGGGAGAAGACAACGACGAATGGGCCATTGCCAATAATTACATTTCCATCGTGCCCTGCCAATATGATTTGACTGCCTATCATGCCATTTCCCAGATCAACAAAGATTGGGATTGGAGCCAGTTTTAAATTAATAGCTGTCAAGCCTTTTGTCCATTGGGACTGTAATTTTGATGAATCTTGCTATTTTGCGTCAGCATTAGCATCAACCCGCTCCCGTGAAGTTTATTTTCTTTTGTTTTTTGTCAATTCTGACCCTCTTCAGTGTGTCCGTATTGGGCCAAGTTGGAGACAGGGATTCCATTCTTGCCCAGTTGAAAGGCAAGCAGAGATATGAGTTTCTCAATGAAAATGCCACCCAGTTAAGAGAATCCGAACAGGATTTAGCTATTCAGTATTCTTTGGAAGCGGATTCACTGGCTAGTTTGGCAGATGATTTTTCTGCCAAAAGTAGAGCCCAGGAGAATTTGGGATGGATTTACTATCGTAGGGGGCAGTGGCAAAAGTCTTTTGATTATTCAACAAAGGCTTACGAGTCTGCACAATTAGCAGAAGATAAACTACAGGCAGCCCGAATCATGAACAATCTAGGGGCGCTTTATTATGAGCAGCAAAATTACGATAAGGCGATAGAGCAGTTTCGCAAAGGTTTTGAATTAGCCCTACAGGTTGGAGATATCAGTACTCAGATCAGAAGTCTGAATAATATTGCCTTAAATTTTACTCAAAGCGGGAGGCAAGATTCAGCCTTGTACTATGCCAACCGATCCATAGCTATCAACGAAAGCGCTGGAAGTCCATATCTTCTTTCATTTGCAAATAGGGTGATAGGGGATGTATATCTTGCAAAGGGAGAATATGATAAAGCAACTGCAATCTATGAGACCTCACTTGATATGGCCAGAGCACAGCAGGTCAAATCTTTTGAAGCTGGGGTTTTGCATCGGTTAGGCAATGCCTATTTTTTGAATGGTGAAATTCGCAAGGCTCAGGTATTGCTCACTTATGCTGTAGACTTCTGTAGGGAAAATCAGTTTTTGGATGAATTGACAAAGAGTCATAAATATTTGGCGGAAGTCTACAAGGCCCAAGGGAATATCAATCAGGCCTTTTTCCACCTTTCTTCTTATCAGGTATTGAGTGATTCTCTCCAAAGTAAAGCAAGTAGAGATAGGCTAGCCTTGATGCAGGGGATGTTTGACCAGGATTTGGCGACCAAGCAAGTAGAACTTCTCAAAGCCCAAAACGAAAGCCAGAAGTATAGAATCCAAGCCAATAACCGATACATGTTGATCGGAGGGATTGCCTCTTTTATGATTCTTGTTTTGGGGATTTGGATGTTTTTTCTTCACAGAAACCTGAAAAAGACCCATGCTGATTTATTGGTTCAGCAGCAAAAATCCGAATCTCAAAATCTGGAGTTGGAAGCCAAATCCAAGGAGCTGTCTGAAATAAATGAAACCAAGAATAAGCTTTTTTCCATTCTTGGCCATGATTTAAAAGGCCCCATTGGTCAAGTCAAGTCAGTGATGGACTTGATGATCCGAGAACAATTGGATCAAGAAGAGTTTATGGAGCTAATCGGGTATCTTAAGAATGATATTGACACCGTTGACTTTACTTTAAATAATACACTAAAGTGGTCAGTCGCACAGATGGAAGGCTTCGAGATCAAATCGGTCCAATTTGATTTGGCTAAGATTATAGAGAATGTTTTAGCTCTGCTTCAGCATTCCATCAAGAAGAAAAACTTGGTGGTCTTTAATCAAACAGGAGCAAACATTTTAGTCTTGGGTGAACCTGAATCAGTGGAGGTATCGATCCGAAACATCATCAACAATGCTATAAAGTTCTCCAACCCGGGTGATGCTATTACCATCTATACAGAGAAAGATAAAAGCTGGGTCAATCTTTTTATTTTGGATCAGGGGGTAGGCATGGAAAAGAAACAGCTCGAAAAACTGCTTTCCGATAATTATAGTTTGACCAAGTCTCAGCCGGGCACACTCAAAGAAAAAGGATCCGGATTGGGGCTGCAGTTGGTCAAAGAATTCGTGAAAAGAAACAATGGTGAAATTACCATAGAAAGCCAATTGGGACATGGGACAAAAGTCTGTATCCGACTTCCCTTGGCCCAATCAACTAAGGAGCAAAATTCCATCGCGAAGGAGAAACTCGCCTAGAGGTATTCTTTGATTCAAAATTCCGAAATGAATGAGTTGGTCCTGAATGGATTCAATTTGGGATGTACTTATTTCTGACTTTTGACACCACTGGGTTTGAGCAAGCCAAGAATCTACATCATTTTTATCCAAGTGGTATTCTTTTGCAAGGACTTCATTGAGGTTTTCCATTGCCAAAACTTCCTCCACCACGCTATAAATCTCATTTCTGACCTTTTGAGCAATTCCAGGAAATTGCTCCAAACACTTTTGGGAAACAGCCATTACAAAACATGGCCAAGGACTCTTGACTTCACCGATTCTCTTCATCGTCTTCTTATTGACCTCAGGAGAAGTGGTGTATCTTTCCCAAAGAAAAATCCCCTCATTTCCCTTAGAAAATGCTTCCTTAGCTCCTTCCAAATTACCGATTTGCTCAAAGGTCAGGTTTTCTAAATTCCATTGAAGATTTTCTGCCAATACTTTGGCCATCAAGTGTGATCCTGAGCCCATACGGCTTACCAAAAAATGGGGATTTTTAATTCTGGAAATAGATTCAGTTTCAGAGTTTGGTTTGATATGGATACCCCAAACCAAAGGACTCAACACATGAAATCCAGCCATCAGAATGGGGTTGCCCTCTTGGACTTCTTTAAAGAAACTCTCGGTGAGCAAAACCGCCATTTCGACTTCTCCCTCCCTCAGATACTTGCTCATTTGGCCGGATCCTTTGGATTCTTCTATCCACTCTATTTGAATGCCTTCAGATTTTAGGGGTTGCCTTTGGGCCAAAAGCCGAAATAGAAAATTAAAATGCTCGGGTACTCCAACTATCCGGAATGTCTTCATGGGGATAAATGTAAAAAGCCAGTCTCGAAAAACTGGCTTTTGGAAAATACATTTCGCTAAAATTCTTTAATCATGTGTTGCTTTCGGGTCAGTGATGAAAAGGTTGCTCAGACCAGCCAGAATTAGCAATGTCCCCGCCAAGAGCATGGTGTTGATTACTGCTTCTCCGAAAATCAGTTTATACAGGAAGTTTACTCCTCCTAATGCTGCCACGATTTGCGGGATTACGATGAACATATTGAAAATCCCCATGTAAACCCCCATTTTTTTGGGATTTACCGAGCTGGAAAGCATGGCATAGGGCATGGACAAAATGCTAGCCCAAGCGATTCCAACTAGAGAGAAGCAGATGTGAAGCATCCATGGTTCTTGGATGAAGTAAATGAGAATAAATCCACACCCCCCTGCAATCAGACTGACCAAATGAAGGAGCCTTCGGTTGATTTTTATTTTGGATGCAACAAATGCGAGGATTAGGGCATAAAACATGGAAACCAAACCATAGGTGCCCAAGTAATTTCCCACACTGTCAGCGGCATCATTATAGGCCGCCGAACTGGTATCAGTAGCTCCAAAGACATGCTCGGTAATCGCAGGAGTGGCAAAGCTCCACATGGTAAAAAAGGCGAACCATGAGAAAAATTGTACCAATCCCAGCTGCTTCATTACCTTGGGCATGCTGGAGATATTGCTGAAGATCTCCTTGAATCCATGAAGGAACCCTTGGTTGGCTGCTTTTTCTTTTTCAAACTCTTCTAAATCTTCAGGTGGGTACTCTTCTGTAGTCAGAATGGTGTAGAGAATGGAGGTAAACAAAACTAAAGCCCCGATTCCAAACGCATACTTGACCGAATCTGGAACTACTCCTGCCGCGGCAGTATTGGGTACGCCCAATTGGGTCATCAGCCAAGGTAAATTGGAAGCCACCCAAGTTCCGATCCCGATGATCAGAGTTTGCACTACAAAGCCATACGAACGCTGTGAGTCTGGCAGCTTATCAGCCACTAAGGCTCTGAAGGGCTCCATCGAAATATTAATGGAAGCATCCAAAATCCACAAGGCTCCTGCTGCCATCCAAAGGGCTGAAGAGTAGGGGGCAAAGAACAATGCTATGGTGCTCAATACCGCTCCGATAAAGAAGAAAGGCTTTCTTCTTCCAAATTTCGGGTGCCAAGTCCGATCACTCAAATAGCCTACAATTGGCTGGACCAAAAGTCCGGTCAAAGGCGCCGCTATCCAAAGAAAGGGAATGGTGTCCTTGTCTGCACCGAGTGTTTGGAAGATTCGGGACATGAAGCCTCCTTGCAGGGCAAAGCCAAACTGAATCCCCAGAAATCCAAAACTCATGTTCCAGATTTGCCAAAAACTCAGGCGTTTTTTGTGATCGGTCATTTGGGTAGGTGTGAGGGTTGATGTTAGGAAAGTCCGGTGATTTCGAAGGCCTCAGAAAAATGATCTATTTCCAAAAAGGGAAGCTGATCGATCTCGAAATAAGGATGATTGTGCTCCGGAAGCGGATCAAATTCAGTCAGCCTTGACAAAAAGGCATAATCTGTTATTTGAAGAGAATGGCGCTGACCTGCAATTTCTACTTGAGAGACTTTGAACCCATGGAAGTAGATTCGGATGCGCTCAAAATCACTCTTGTATGCACCTTCAGCTGATGAAAATATCAGTTTGCCTTTGCCAGGGTCCAAGGAAATTTCTCTGGAAAAATAGGTCCCTTCCTGATAAGCATATCCTTCTCCCTCATCTTCGTAATGCACATAGGTGGTTTCCTCATTTCCTTGGTAGACATGAAGTTCCAAAGTCCCGTCATGAGATTCTTCAGTATGTTCTATTTGGGATTGCATAGCAAAGATGCTTCCGCCTCGTACATAAACGGGAAGGTAATTTAGCGGACAATCCTGATAGATGGTCTGCCGACCTTGATGCTTCTGATCTGAAAACAAATAGTACCAATCTCCTTTAGGAAGATGGACTTTGGTGATTTCCTTGTAGCTTTCTACCGGAGCTACCAGGAAGGAGTCGCAGAATAAATATTGATTTTGAAATGCTGACTGGAATACTTTTTCATCCTGGGCAAACTGAACCGCCAAACTTTCGGACAAGGGAAGACCAGTCTTTGAGCTCAAGTAAAACTTACTATAGATGGTAGGCAAAAGTCTGTATCTCAGTCTCATGTAGTTTCGACTGATTTCCTCAGTTTCCTCTCCAAATGCCCAAGGCTCGGCATCGTTGCTGTTGATCATCGAGTGTGCTCTATAGAAGGGAGCAAATGCTCCGATACTCATCCAGCGGGCAAACAGGGATTGTGTAGATTCTCCTGCAAATCCACCCACATCATATCCCGCAAAAGATACACCGCTCATTCCCAAGCTATTTACCAGACGTATACCCGCCATCATATGCTCCTCGGAGGCCACGTTGTCTCCTGTCCATGCTGCTGCGTACCGCTGAATCCCTGCAAAACCTGAACGGGTAAGGACAAATGGTCTTTTCTTGGGATTTTGAAAAAAGCTTCCCTCTTGGGCACTTCTAGCCATCTGCATTCCGTACACATTTCTGGCCTCACGGTGGGAGGTAGTTCTTCCTTCAAAGCCAAATTCGATCAAATTAGGAGTGAATTGACCCCAAGATGCGGGTTCATTCATGTCTGTCCAGAAGCCATCTACTCCGGCTTCGGTGTAAAAGGCCATCTTTTCAGCCCACCACTTTCTGGTTTTTTCTAGAGTGAAATCCGGAAAGGCGCACCATCCCGGCCAAACTTGAGCTTCATAGGTTTTTCCGTCAGGATACTTGACAAAAAGATCCTTCTTCTGACCTTCCTCATAGGGGAGGTATCCTTTTTCGGTCTTAATTCCCGGGTCCATGATCACCACCACTTTGAATCCCTTGGCTTTTAGGGTGGAGATCATAGCCTTCGGATCTTTGAATTTTTCTCCATCAAAGGTGAATACCTTGTAAGCCTCCATGTGGTGAATATCCAGATAGATCACATCTGCGGGCATTTTTTTATCCCGGAATCCCTGTGCTACTGCGTATACTTCCGAATCCGGATAGTAGGAATAGCGGCACTGTTGAAATCCCAAAGCCCACTTGGGAGGCATCTGCATCCTTCCGGTCAGTTCGGTGTAGGATTGAATGATGCCTTTGATATCTGGTTGATAGATAAAATAATAGTCCAAATCTCCATCCTCAGCACTGAAATAGGTGAATCGGTTGGTAGAAGCGCCAAAGTTGAACACCGTTTTGTGTGTATTATCCAAAAAGATCCCATAGGCTCCATTTTCATGAACTCCCATATAAAAAGGAATACTCATGTAGAGAGGATCATCTCCGACTCCATAAGCAAAGTAGTCGGTATTCCAGTGGGTGTAGGCTTTTCCCGATCGATCGAGGTTTCCGGTTTTTTCTCCTAGGCCGATGAATTTTTCCCCTTTTTGTACCTGTTTGTAATTGGTCACTTCAGACCCAATCCAAGACACAGATAAGGGATCATCCGAATTCAATAATCTACCCTCAGAGGTGAAAAAACTTAGCTGAAAAGAATCTAGCCTTACCTTGACTTGGAGAAGAGAAGAGTGAATTTCGAGGTGATTTCCATGCTCAATGAGGCTAAGTTCAGTCTCTACGGGTTGGGAAATTACCGAATAGGGGTTGGATTGGAACTCTTCAAATCGACTGATTTGAATACGGACAATCCCTGGTTGGAAAAATGTCAGTCTAAATTGAGCCCGATCATTTCTCCCCTCAAGAAGAGGATTTTCAAAATTCCAATCCAATACAGAGCCGAAAGATTGACTGCGTACTGATTTTCTTGATGTACTGATTGAATGCAAGGTGCTGGACATGGGTAAAAGCCTAAAATACCTAAAGAAACCTTGCTAAAATAGAAAGGAAAAACTAGGATAAAAATCAGAGTACTAGCCAGTAAATCCCCATTTAAACAAAGGAAAAGGCCAAATTGAAAAGATTTGGCCTATTCAAACGTTTGCAACTTTTTCCTTAAAATCCCGAAAAAAAATTTAATTAATCTACCGAACTGAGGATTTTCTGATCAAAAGTTCGGTATCTAGCATGACCGAATCCTGAAATTGCTCTGCTGATTTTTTCTTTTCTATCAAATCCAAGAGAATCTCAGTGGCGGTTGCTCCCATTTTGAATCCAGGTTGAGCCACGGAAGAGAGCGTAGGGTCTATCATGGAGCAAAACTGCCAATTACTGAAACCGACTATTCCAACGTCCTCCGGGACTCTCATGCCTGCGGCTTTGCAGGCAAGCATGGCACCGACAGCGGCCATGTCGTTATTGGCGAAGAAAGCATCTGGTTTTTCTTTGAATGTGCTCAGGATTTCTGCTGTGATCTTCTGTCCCTCGTCATCGGTGCCATGGGTGCATTCTACCACCCAATCAGGATTATATTCCAATCCATGGTCCGTCAGGGCATCCTTATAGCCCCGGTGTCTTTCTTGGGATATCTTAAGGTTGGAAGGGCCTGCCAAATGAACAATTTTTCTATATCCTTGCTGAATCAGGTGCTTGGTGGCATCATAGGCTCCGCTGTAGTCATCTACTACTACATTTACGGTTTGGTCAAGGTTGGGAATGCGATCGAAAAATACTATGGGAAATCCTTTGTCCAGGAGGTTTTTGAAGTGGTCAAAGTCTGTAGTTTCTTTCGAAAAGCTGACCAAAATGCCGTCGATCTGATTGTCCATCATCGTCTGAACACTGGATTTTTCTCGGGCGATCATCTCATTAGTTTGAGTAAGGATAACCTTGTAACCTCTTGAATAGGCTACTTCCTCAATCCCGCTGATGACAGTAGAGAAAAAGAAATGTACCACTTCAGGAATGATCACTCCTATAGTAAACGACCTGCTCTTTCTTAGCGAAAGTGCGATTGCATTTGGTCTATAATTCATTTTTTCTGCCAACTCCTTGACTTTCCTTTTGGTCTCATCGCTGATACCGGGATAATCTTTCAAAGCTCTAGAAACAGTTGACGAGGACACATTGAGCTCCCTAGCTATGTCTTTGATGGTAGCTTGTTCTAATTTCATGAAAAATTGTACTTTTTGGAGTTTTGGGTTTACTGACTGAATTCTGGTACTAAGGTCGCTTTTCGCAATCGATTTAAAGCTATTTCTCTCAAAATAGAAAAAAAAGGATAATTCATTTTAAAAAAGTTGATGAATGCAAACGATACCGCAAACGTCTGCATAAAAAAAAGTTTAGTAGACTCATTTTTCCCTATTGCATCATCTCAAGTCCTATTTTAATTTCTACTTAAGATTCCAAAAATAAGGTTTGATTTAGCATTACCGTTCATCTCAAATTTGACTTTTGGAAATACAAAATGGTATTATTCAAAGTAAAACAATCAAACTCAGAATTATGAAAGTAGCTAGACGATTAAGTTGGGTAGTTGCAGCAATTCCCATGCTTTGGGCATGTGACAATTACGAAATGCCACCTGTCATTCCTCAGACAGGTGCTCAGTTGACCGATCCTGCAGGAGGGTCTTCACTTGTTCTTGAAAAAGAAGGCGCAGAGGAAGCAGTGATTTCCTTCACTGTCTCTGCAGCAGACTTTGGTACTTCCGGAGAAATCACCAATACACTGCAGATGGATCTTCCAGGAGCAAATTTTGCCGCTCCGGTCAACTTGGGAGAATCCAAAACCAATTTAATTGATGTAAATGTTGCGGAGCTCAATGAGGCCATCCTTGCTAAAGGTTTGCCTGCAGAAGTAGCTGCCAATGTGGAATTCAGAGTCCGTTCTTCCATCAACCTTCCATTGAGTCCGATTTTCGGGGAGACTACCACATTATCGGTGACTCCTTATGATGCGACTACGACTTTCCCAGTAATGTATGTTCCTGGAGACTATCAGGGATGGGATCCTGCCAATGAAATGACCGTCTTATATTCAGAGAATTTTGATAACAAATTCAAGGGATTCGTTCATATCATCGGAGGTAGCAGAGAATTTAAAGTCAATGAAACCAACAGCTGGGAAATCAACTACGGAGATGATGGAGCCGATGGTACTTTGGAGCGGGATGGTCAAAATCTCAAAGTCAGCGCTGATGGAACATACGAGCTCAACGTGGATTTGACTGCAAAAACCTACACCATTGGTCCAGTAAGAAGATGGGGAATCGTAGGTGATGCCACCGCAGGCGGTTGGGATACCGACACTCCGATGAATGTATTTGACAAGGCCACCAATCAGCTGAAAATCACTGCTGATCTGAAAGTGGGAGCTTTCAAATTCAGAGCAAATAACAACTGGGATTTCAACTATGGAGGATCAAATGGTGAATTGAATGCCGGTGGTGATAATATTCAAATTTCTGAGGCAGGTAATTACACCATTACCCTATACTTTGGTCCAGAAGGCGTTGCTTCCTACACCTTGACCAAAAACTAATTTGAGTTTGGGTATTCACCTCAGTTACTCATAACTTATAACCGGCTTTTGGATTCTGAAATCTGAAAGCCGGTTATTTATTCCAATCGCTTCCCATGAAACCTTTCTATTCCTTTATTTTTAACCTTGCTTTTCTTCTGGCTTTCACCGGAAACCTTTTGGCTCAGGTGACTACAGAACCTACTGTTCCCAATGCCGGATCCTCTGTTAAAATCATCTATGATGCCACCAAGGGTACTTCGGGACTAATAGACTGTAACTGCGATGTCTATATCCATATTGGGGCAGTGACCGCAGGGCCTACTTCCACCACTTGGTCAATTGTCCCATTTCAATGGGGTACAGCCAATCCGGATGCAAAAATGGAGAAGGTCGAAGGGCAGCCTAATCTCTACACGTTTGAACTTACTCCGAATGAATTTTTTGATAATCCCAATGGATTGACGATTTACCGACTGGGAATGGTGTTCCGAAATGCCGACGGGAGCAAAGAAGGAAAAAACAGTGCAAATGCGGATATTTTCGTCGATTTAGCCCAGGGATTTTCCGTAGCATTTACTTCGCCCAATTCATCTAATGTCTCCCTCAATGCGGGAGAAACTTTCGATTTCAAAGCTGCATCCACAGAACCTGCTGATTTGAGTTTTGAATTGGATGGAGTCAAGGTAGCTGAAGCCAAAAACGCAGATGAGATAGCCTATACCTTTTCAGCTACTTCTCCTGGAAATTATCAGTTGACAGCCAAAGCAGTAAAAGGAGATCAATCCGATACGGAATCTGTCAATATTGTAGTTTTTGCCCCTTCGGAGACCGCTCCTTTACCTTCTGGAGCTCGTCTAGGGATCAATTATCTTTCAGATACAGAAGTCATTTTAGCCCTTCAGGCCCCAGGAAAGAACATCGTCCATGTGATCGGTGATTTCAATGACTGGCAAATTCTTAACGAGTATCAAATGAAAGTCACTCCTGATGGAGAGATTTTTTGGCTGAAACTGGAGAATTTAGTACCTAAAAAAGAATACATTTTCCAATATCTGGTAGACGGAAGTATCCGAATAGGAGATCCATACGCTGATAAAACATCAGATCCATTCAACGATCAGGAAATCATTGATCAAGGTAGATATCCGGGATTAATGCCTTATCCGGCAGGCAAAACCGAGTTTCAGGCTACTTATCTTCAAACGGCCCAGGACAAGTATGCTTGGAAAAACCTTAACTACGAGCGTCCCGCTCCTGAAGAGTTGGTGGTATATGAACTTCTGGTCAGAGATTTTGATGAAAAGAGAACCTACAATGCCGTAATTGACCGACTGGATTACCTGGAGGATTTGGGAATCAATGCCATCGAACTGATGCCAATTGGAGAGTTTGAAGGAAACCTTTCCTGGGGATACAATCCATCTTTCTTTTTCGCTCCTGACAAATACTACGGAACCAAAAATGACCTTAAGCGACTCATTGATGAGGCGCATGGCAGAGGTATTGTTGTGATTTTGGATATGGTGTTGAACCATGCTTTTGGTCAAAACCCCATGGTAAGACTCTATAATGATGGCGATTACGGCGCACCTACACCTGATAATCCATGGTTTAACAGAGAAGCAACACACCCCTTCAATGTGGGCTATGATTTTAACCACGAAAGTATTTACACCAAGGCTTTTGTAGATTCAGTGAATAATTATTGGTTGACCGAATACAAATTCGATGGATTCCGATTTGACTTGTCTAAAGGTTTCACCCAAGTCAACAGTGGAAGTAATGTGGGTATCTGGTCGCAGTATGACCCAAGCCGGGTGGCTATTTGGAAAAATATTTACGACCGCATCAAAGCCAATCATCCGGAGGCTTACGTGATTCTGGAGCACCTAGCTGACAATTCCGAAGAAACCGAATTGGCCAACTACGGAATGATGTTTTGGGGAAATATGAATGGAACCTCCCGGAATCTGGCCAAAGGCTCCAATGACAACATGGAATGGGCCTACTACAAGCGAAGAGGGTGGAACAGAAGCAATCTCATCGCGTATCAGGAATCCCATGATGAAGAACGAGTCATGTGGGAAACCCTCAATTTTGGAGGCACCAGTCCGATCAACCTCAGGGTATTGGAGAATGCCGTAAACCGAAATCAGATCATGACCGCTTTCTATTTTGCGATTCCGGGGCCGAAAATGCTCTGGCAATTTGGAGAATTTGGCTATGACTTGGAGTTGAACAATGATCGATTGGGAATCAAACCTACCCGCTGGAACTATCTGGATGATCCGGAAAGACAGCGCTTGTATAAGCTGTATCGAGAAATGATCAAGCTCAAAAAGAACTATCCGGTTTTTAACAATCCTACTCAGGCAAGCCTTAATCTTGGTCCGACTCTCAAGCAGATTTACCTGTATCACCCTGAGATGGATGTTTTCCTTTTTGGAAATTTTGACGGAGTAACAGTAGGAAATGCGCAGATCCAGTTTCCAAAACAAGGGAAATGGTACAACTATTTCACCGGAGAGGAACTTAATGTCACTTCCCCTCAAATCACCTTGGGTTTGAGACCAAACGAGTTTTACCTCTTTACCGATCAGCCGCTTCCAAAGCCGGAAGACGGAATTTTGCAAGAGGATTTTGTGACTTCAGTTCCGGAGCCATTTACAAATGGGGATTTTAAAATTTATCCCGTTCCTTCTCAAAATTCGATTACAGTGGAGCTGCCCGAAGACATGATACAGGCCAATTACCGTGTGGTGGATATGGCCGGAAGGGTTCTTTTTGATGGACAAACCTCCCCGAATGAGCGTATTTTAGACTTTGATCTAAAGGGAATTAAGGCAGGGATTTATATCTTTGAGGCGTTTGATACCAAACGCGTGTTGCACAAACGCTTCATAAAAAATTAACCTAACCTATCTCAAATTATGAAATTTAAGCCTGGAGTAAAGTTCGGGAATGAGCTAAGAGACCTTTATGCTTATGCTAAGGAGAACGAATTCGCTTTTCCAGCTGTCAATGTAATCGGCACCAACTCAGTCAATGCCGTATTGGAAACAGCGAAAAAGGTAAACTCTCCCGTCATTATTCAATTTTCTAACGGAGGCGCTCAGTTTTTTGCAGGAAAAAGCCTTCCTAATGACAAGCAGCAGGCAAGTATTGCCGGTGGAATCTCCGGTGCCCACCACGTGCACCAAATGGCCGAAGCCTATGGTGTACCGGTGATTTTGCATACGGACCATGCTGCTTTGAAACTATTGCCTTGGATCGATGGACTTTTGGATGCCGGTCAGGCCTACTATGCTACCCATAAAAAGCCTTTATTCAGCTCGCATATGCTTGACTTATCTGAAGAGCCTTTGCACGAAAACGTGGAGATTTCCTGCAAGTACTTCGAGAAGCTGGCCAAATTGGAAATGGCGATCGAGATCGAACTTGGGGTGACTGGCGGAGAAGAAGACGGAGTGGACAATTCTGACGTGGACTCCTCCAAGCTTTACACTCAGCCAGAGGAAGTAGCCTATGCCTACGAGCATCTGAAGAAAATCAGTGATCTGTTCACCATTGCGGCCGCTTTTGGAAATGTGCACGGAGTGTACAAGCCGGGAAATGTGAGCTTGAAGCCGATTATTCTGAAAAACTCTCAAGAGTATATCAACAAGAAATTTGGCACCACCGGAAAGCCTTTGAATTTTGTCTTCCATGGTGGCTCCGGTTCATCTGTCGAGGAAATCCGGGAGGCGAATAGCTACGGTTCCATCAAGATGAATATCGATACCGATATGCAGTGGGCTACTTGGGAAGGAATTCTCAATTATTACAAGAAAAATGAAGGCTATCTTCAAAGCCAATTGGGTAATCCTGAAGGACCAGATTCTCCAAATAAAAAGTACTATGATCCAAGAGCTTGGCTTAGAAAAGGAGAAGAGAACTTCGTGAAGAGACTGGAGTTGGCTTTTGATATGCTCAATGCGATCAATAGAAACTAATCAATCTTAGAATTCTGTGAAAAAGTCACTTGCTGCAGGTGACTTTTTCTTTTACCCATCTTACTATGAAAAAACCCTTATTAACCCTTTCTCTCTTGAGCCTAACTGTACTTTTTGCCTGCGAAAAAAAGGAAGCTCCTGAAGTCAAAAATTACTGGCCTCAGGCTGGTGTCACCTATGAGATTTTTGTTCAGTCCTTTTACGATTCCAACGGAGACGGAATCGGCGATTTCAATGGAGTTACCCAAAAGCTGGATTATGTGAGGGACTTAGGGGCCAATGCCATTTGGTTTATGCCGATTATGCCTTCTCCGACCTATCACAAGTATGATGTGACAGACTACAAAGCGGTACATCCGGACTATGGCACGATGGAGGATTTTAAAAGGCTATTGGAAGAGGCCCACAAGCGGGATATCAAGATTGTGATTGACATGATTATCAACCATACCTCTACCGAGCATCCATGGTTTCAGGAGAGTAAATCCGGAAGAGACAATCCTTACCGGGATTACTATGTTTGGGCACAAAAGGACACGATTGCTGCTTTCTTGGACAAAAAAGTCATTACGCTTGATTCAGACAATATTCGACAGTGGCACGATCCGGGACTGGGTGAAGATTACTATTATGGGTTTTTCTGGGGAGGAATGCCCGATCTGAATTTCGACAATCCCAAGGTTCGTGAAGAGATTTATGACATCGGCCGATTTTGGCTGGAAGAAGTAGGAGTAGATGGATTCAGGCTGGATGCAGCCAAGCATATTTTCCCAGATGATCGTCCGCTGGATAATCATGAGTTTTGGAAAGAGTTCCGATCAAAAATGGAAGCCATCAAGCCGGATGTGTATTTGGTAGGAGAGGTGTATGACAAAAAGGAAATAGTGGCTCCTTACCTTCCCGGACTTCCGGCCCTGTTTAATTTTGACTTTCACTATACGCTCATCGAAGCCTTAAACACGGAAAACGGGATGCTTTTGGCGGAAAAGCAAAAGGAGGTTTTGGACTTTTATCAGGGGATTACTCCAAGCTTTATTGACGCTACCTTCTCCTCCAATCATGATCAGCCACGCCTGCTCAATGACTTGAAATCCGATCCGGATAAATACAAGCAGGCAAGTGCCATCCTACTTACCATGCCTGGTGCTCCTTATTTGTATTATGGAGAAGAAATCGGAATGTTGGGATTGAAGCCGGATGAGCATATCCGTGAGCCCTTCCTTTGGGATGCTAAGGAAAAAGATACAGGTCGAGCTTCTTGGATTGAATCCAAATATTCAACCGATAAAACGGTCACTCCTTTGGCCCAACAGCTGAACGATTCCAAAAGCTATTTCAATCACTACAAGGAATTAATTACCCTAAGAAATACACACCCAGCTTTGGCTTTGGGTCAGCTGGAACTTCCGGAGTCCGGTTTTGCTCCCAGCGTAATGGCCTATTTCCGAAAGACAGCTGGACAGGAGATTTTTGTCGTGCACAATCTGGGTAAAGAGGAAGTTGAGATTACTTTGCCTGAAGGGTACAAGGAGGTGATTTTTGGATTGGGAGATGGAGTAAATGTATCCGGAAAGCTGACACTGGGAGCGAATGCTTCTCGGGTTTATCTAAAATAGTTTTCTTTAAAAATGGAAAAGAGGCTGGATCTCAAATTTGGAACCAGCCTCTTTTTTTGATCAGAATCTTTTAGCAGCCGCTATTCCCAGATTGAGGAAATGGCCATCTCCAATTGATTCAGCAAAATACATGAGCGTGGCTTCAGGTCTAAATCTCCAATCTCCGTCAATTTTCACCTCCATACCCAAGTTTAATTTTACCAGTCCGTCATCAAAATTGGCTTCGCTGCCAAAGGGATACATATAACTCGGTGTGGCATTGATCAAAAAGTTTTCGCCGATTGGAAAAGTCAGGATAAAGGAGGGTTCAGCCATCCAATTGGTGTCAAATTCGTCGAAGACTATCCCAAATGGAAGGTAAAAAGCAAATCTTCCGGTTTCATTGGAAAACTTTGGCCCAAAAGTAAGGTTGTTGAAGCCTTCTCCTTCACCTTCTTTCAATCCCAATCGATCATAGCGAACTCTAATTTCAGTTTTGTCACTTAGACCTAGTCCTGCCATCAAACCAAAAATATTAAGGACGCCATCCCTCTCTCCTTCAAATCCGGCACTGGTGGAAGTGTACCATGCTACCGCCTCTACTTTTCCCTTTCCTACCGACTCGGCATTTTGGAAAGTGGAGGTAAATTGGGCAAATCCTTTTTCTACAAAAGAGAAAAGGATAAGCAAAACCAATAAACTGATCTGTACTATTCTGTGATTTTTCATGACTTTTTTGTCAGAGTTTTGAGTGCTGACCCCGCACTTTTTGGTGGATTGAAAAATGGAATAGGGAATAGTTCGCTAAACCCTCAGCAATTTTAATTGGGATTTCTCAGAAGGATTTTTTGAAAAAGCTAAGTCGGAGAAAAGAAATGGCTGTTTTTAATAAAAATAGTAACCTTGCTTTCCAAATTATTGAAAATCAGGAAAAAGTATCCCTTCTGGATTTTTGCTAATTGATTTCTTAGAAAAAGATCAAGTGAAATGAAAAAAGAAAAGAGACCTTTTGTGGGTCTCTCTTCAAAATTTTTAATTAATCAAATATTAGGTAGAAAGGATATTGGCGACTCTCAAGTCCTCCTCATCTACTTCCTTGTCTCCAACGACCGCTTTTACTATCGGAGTGTAAACCAATTTGTTATTGATTAAGCCTGCCATCACATCGTACTTGCCCTGCATTAAGCCTTCTACAGCAGCCACGCCAAGCTTGGATGCAAGAAGTCGGTCAAAGGATGTGGGGGCGCCTCCTCTTTGCAAGTGGCCTAAAATCGTCACTTTGATATCATAGTAGGGAAGGTGTTTCTTGACTTTATCGGCAATCTCCTGGGCGGAACCACTCTTTCCCCCTTCAGCTACGATCACAATATTGGAGGTTTTTTTAGCCTTGGTTCTGGATTTTAGCTTTTCAACCAGCGTTTCCACCGGAGTTTTTCTCTCGGGAATCAAAATGGAAGCCGCAGCACTTCCAATACCTGCATTGATTGCAATAAATCCAGCATCTCTGCCCATTACTTCTACAAAGAACAGTCGATCGTGGGAAGTAGCAGTATCTCTGATTTTATCAATGGCCTCGATGGCTGTGTTGCATGCCGTATCAAATCCAATCGTTGAATCTGTACCAGATAGGTCATTGTCAATGGTGCCAGGAAGCCCTACTGCAGGTATTCCGTATTCCTGATAGAACAAATGTGCACCGGTCAGGGAACCGTCACCTCCGATCACTACCAAGGCATCAATACCATGGCTTTTCAGATTATCGTAAGCTTTTTTCCTTCCTTCTTTGGTTCGGAATTCATCACTCCGCGCAGATTTTAGAAAGGTCCCGCCTCGTTCCAATACATGGGTGATGTTTTTGGAATCCAGCTTTTTGATATCGTTTTGGATCATCCCTTCGTAGCCTCGGTAGATCCCGTACATTTCCAATCCGTAATAAAATCCTGCCCTGACGGCAGCACGAATAGCGGCGTTCATTCCCGGAGCATCACCTCCTGAAGTCAAAACGCCTATCTTTTTGATACTTTTAAGTTCCATAGGTTTGTGTTAAGGCTTTAAACATCAGCTCTGCTGAAGCAGGGTTTGTGGCCAAAGGGATATTGTGCACATCACATATCCGCATGAGCATCTGCACATCAGGTTCATGGGGGTGCTTATCCAAGGGATCACGGAAAAAGATCACTGCGGCCAACTGCTTTTCTGCTGCCATGGCGGCGATTTGGGCATCCCCGCCCATTGGTCCGGAAAGGAGTCGATTTACTTCAAATCCTGCCTTTTCGATGTGCTTTCCAGTGGTGCCCGTAGCTACCAAGTCAATTTCAGCACTATGCAGAGCCTCGCGAAATCCGCTTAAAAAGTGAACCATGTCAGCTTTTTTGCCATCATGGGCAATGAGAGCGATTTTCATAAATAGGGGTAATAGGTACGGGTCAAAGTTAGGGAAAATTCCATTTTTCAATGTTTTCAGAAAAGATTAATGCTTCTTTTCTAATTCCATTTCAAAAGCAAAAATCCAAACAAATTGTTTCCTTATCGATTCTCTCTTGGCCATTCTCCTTTCAAAAAGCTATAATAAATAGTATCCCTACGCCTTCCTAAAATCATTTGGGTATGGCTGCGCAAAATTCCTTCTTCCTTGGCTCCCAACTTGATCAAAGCCTTTCTTGCCGATTGATTCAGCACATCAGTTTTGATCTCCACCCGCTCCAAATCCAAGGTGTCAAAACAATAATCCAACATCAAGCCTTTCATTTCCCGATTGATTCCGCTGCCATGGAATGATTTTCCCAGCCAAGTCCAGCCGATTTCCAATCTACTGTCTCTTGGCGAAAAATTTCCAAATGCAGTGGCTCCGGCTACCTGATTTTTCTCTTTATCGAAAACCACAAATTGAAGTCTTTCCTCTGCAAAATGAGGTTTAGCCCAAGCCTCAAAATCCTCAGGGATACTGAGGTCATGCGTGAAATAGGTCCACAGGCTCGCAGGTAAAGTGATTTCCTGAAGCAAAGGAAAGTCCTGCCTGGTCATAGGACGAAGCAGGACTTTTTCATTTTCCAAAATCAAATCGCGGGGTACCATCAGCCCAGTACTTCCCTAATCGCTTGATTGTATAGAGTCACTTCCTCGATGGTTCCGGTAGAAATTCTGCACCAATCATTTAGAGGAGGGAAAGGACGGCCTATGATAAATCCTTTTTGAGCCATGGTTTTATTAAGCTCGACAATGTCTCTTCCGGATTGGAAAAAGACAAAGTTGGCATGGGATTCCAGATAGGGAAGCTTCAACTCATCCAAGGTCTGAGTCAGCAATGCTTTAGCCTCTTTGTTTTTTTGAAGGGCAAATTGGTAGAATTCCTTGTCCATCAGGGCTGCTTTTCCTGCCTCGATAGCCATGATATTGGTATTGGCTACCACCCGGTCTTTCAACTTATCTGCCAATTCGGGCTTGGCTATTAGATACCCAAGGCGGATCCCTGCCAGTCCATATACTTTGGATAGTGTGCGTGACACGACCACATCGTGTCCTTTTTTCACCAGTTCTACCATGGATGGGTAATTGGGCTCGGTGATGTAGTCATAGTAAGCCTCATCGCTGAAAACCACCGCTCTCTTGCTTACAGTTTCACAGAAATCCATGACTTTTTGTGCAGGAAGGAGTTTTCCTGTCGGATTGTTGGGGTTACATAGGAACACTAGGCGAGTTTCGTGGGAAACTCTCTTTTCGATTTCCTCCAAATCAAAGTCCAGATCCTTGTTCAAAGGAACCCAGTTGATCTCTGTTCCCCATAGCTCAGCATACTCCATCATTGAGAGGAAAGTAGGAGCACAGGAGATGATTTCTCCTCCCCGTCCAAAGGTAATTCCGGCTACTTTCAGGCCTTCAGTAGATCCGGCAACAGGTACGATATAGTTTTCCGGAACCCCTTCTTTTTCAGCGATCATTTTGACGAGGGAGCTATTGTAGGCCCAGGGATACCGGCATCCATTATCAAATGCACTGACCATGGCTTGCCTCATTTTTTCAGATGGTCCATAAGGATTTTCATTGGAGCCAAGTCGAATAGGACCGGCCAGAGGCCTTGGGTTAAACTTGCGGATTTCCTCTGCACTTAGAGAGGAGGCAATCCCCGAAGCTCCCAAGAGTGCCAACCCACTTCCCAAAGAGGCTGATTTCAGCCAAGCTCTTCTTGATATTTCTTTCATGGTTTTATGGTTTTGATTGGCAAAATACTAAGCTTTTGCCAAGGATGTTAGAAAAATTACATTTTTGGCAATACTTTATTTACATTCTATTTCGATGGGAAATATTGCTCAAAAAATATTTTTATTCTGAAAATTCCGTTTTTGCAGAATTATTTTTTAAATTATCTCTAGCACAATAAACCCTTAACCCCTTGAATTATGAAAAAGATACTCATGCTCTTGGTTGTTGGGTTGCTCTGGGCGGGTGTGACTCGCGCTCAACAAACTCAATACATGGTGTTCGATTTTATCAAAGTGGAAAAAGACCAACTCTTTGATTACATCGAATTCAAAGACCTTCTCGAAAAGGTTTACCGGCAGGCTTTCAATGATAAAGTGATTAATGGGTGGGATTTTTGGTCGCTTCAAAATGGGGCCGATGGTGGTGATTTTCAGTACATCATGGTGACTTATTACAACGATCCGGTGAAGATGATGAATGGAATTGCCGACGAAGAAATGATTCAATACACCAAAATCGCTTATCCCCATCTTTCGGACACACAAGTAAGACAGCTTTTCCAGCAATCTCTCACCATGCGTGAATTGCCCATGAGGCTTTACATGAAGGTATTGGCTGCCACTGAAGATCAATTCCAGTTTAAGCAGGGAGTGTTGGCTTCATTTGACTTAATGAAGGCAGTAGAGGGCCGATATGGAGATTATGAAAAAGCTGAAATTGAAGTATTCAAACCCATACACCAAAATAGAATTGATCGTGGGCTGATGGGGCATTGGAGCTTTCTGAGATCTGCACTACCTTTGGGTTCGGAAGCTTCTTCCACCCATCTCACTGTAAATCTGTACAAGGATTACATGCAGTTTTTCAACGCTCAGGCCTATGAGGATATGAATCAGACCGATGAGCAGAGAAAAGCTGTCAATGAAGGATTAAGCTCTCGTGATCAAAAATGGATTTACCTTGCCACTTTGGAAAACGTAGTTAGATAGCAAGTCCGGTCGACTCGCGCTACAGGGCCTCGATTGAGGCCTTTTTTTATGATTTTGGGTTTACTTTTTGGAGTTTTTGAACCAGAAGAAAATTAAAATTCCTACCACTGGTCCAATAGCAAGTAAGCCCAGAGCAGTCCGCACACCTAGCTCAGCAATTAGCCAAGTGGTCAGGTAAATGCTGACAATCGTAAGTCCAAATCCCAGTGAATTAACCAAAGTCAGGGCGGTGCCTCGGTGTTCAGGTGAGACACTTTGGGCAACTAAGGTGGAAAATTGGGGAGAATCCGCAGTCACCAGCAAGCCCCAAACCAACAAAAAGGGCAATACCCAAAAGCCTGAAACCCCAGGGAAAATCAGAAGAATCACCCCGCATAAGCCCGAACCAATCAGACTGAAAAGAGCGACTTGTTTACTTCCTTTTTTCAATGCAATCTGACCCCCTAAGGCACAGGAAACACCTCCGGAGGCAATGACCAAAAAAGTCCAAAAGGAGGATTGGGAAGAGGAAGCAGTATCTTGAGTCAAGGCCAAAATCAAAGCTGGAAGAAAAGCCCAAAAGGTATATAGCTCCCACATATGTCCGAAATATCCTCCGGCGGAGGCTTTCAGGGCATTGTTTTTGGCGAGTTGGGGAAGGAGGCCTAGGTCAAATTTGGGATTACTCTTGCGAAAGGGACCATTGGGGACCAGAAAGCCAATTAATGCTCCTCCTAAGATGGCCAGCAAAGAAGTGGCGAAGAGGATGATTTTCCAAGAAATAGTGATTCCCAATCCTTTCAGCAAAAAGGGAAATGCGGTGCCCAAGACCAATGCTCCGACTAAAAAACCCAAAGCTACACCCAGCCCTTTTTCAAAGTAATCTGCCGCGATCTTCATCCCCACGGGGTAAATCCCCGCCAAAAAAAAGCCCACCAGAAATCGGAAAACCAGCAAAGAGGTATAGGAAAAAGGAAGAATCAAAATCAGCAGATTGGACAAAGAGGCCAATACCGCACTGAAGAAAAATACGTCCACGGGAGAATACCGATCAGGAATGGACCCTAAAGCATAGAGAAAAGTTCCAGAGATAAAGCCCAATTGGACCACCGAGGTGAGCATGGGCACAATGCCTTCTTTTCCCAAAAGTACTTCCCATTCCGGAGCCGCAGCATTGCCTGCAAACCATAGAGAAGTGCCCAAAAACTGAGCGATGACGATCAGAATCAGGGCACTTCTTTGTGAGTGAATTTTGGGCATCAGCCTTTGAGGATGGATTGAATTAGGTTGGTTTCTTCAGAGGAAAATTTCGTATTCGCTACCGCAGCCACGTTATCATCCAGTTGCTCAGGCTTGGACACACCGATCAATACGGAGGTGATTCGGGGGTCTTTAAGAAGCCAAGCGATAGCCATTTGAGCTAGACTTTGCCCTCTTTTTTTTGCAATCTCGTTAAGTTGAGATATGAGATTGAGCTTCTCTGAAGCGATTTGCTCGGGTTTGAGGTAGCGTCCATCTTTGGCTGCCCGAGAATCAGCCGGGATTCCTTTGAGATACTTATCTGTGAGAAGGCCTTGCTCCAAAGGAGAAAAGGCAATGCTACCTATTCCTTTTTGCCCCAAGACATCCAAAAGGCCGTTTTCCACCCAGCGATCCAGCATGCTGTATCGGGGCTGATGAATCAGCAATGGCACACCCATAGAAGCCAGAATATCATAGGCTTTGGCGGTATCTTCGGCAGAGTATTGTGAAATCCCCACGTAGAGCGCTTTTCCCTGACGGTGCAGTTGGGCGAGAGCGCCCATGGTCTCTTCCAGTGGCGTATCCGGGTCAGGTCGGTGATGGTAAAAGATGTCCACATAGTCCAATCCCATCCGCTTCAGGCTTTGGTCACAGCTGGCAATGAGGTATTTTTTGGAACCAAAATTCCCATAAGGTCCCGGCCACATATCCCAGCCAGCTTTGGAAGAGATGAGCAGCTCATCCCGATAGGGGAGAAAGTCCTTTTTGAGGATTCTTCCAAAGTTTTCCTCCGCTGATCCAAAAGGAGGCCCGTAATTATTGGCTAGATCAAAATGACAAATTCCCAAATCAAAAGCTCTTCTCAGGATTTTTCTTCCTAAAGTGAAATCGGCATTGTGCCCGAAATTGTGCCAAAGACCGAGACTGATTTCTGGAAGTCTCAGTCCGCTATTTCCGCAAAAGCGGTAGTTCATCCGATCGTAGCGGTCAGCTTGGGGAAGGTAAGGGAGTAAAGGTTCGTGATCGTTGATATGCATGAGTAAGATTATTTTTTTTGAATCAGCCAAACCAAAGGATGCCCAAAAGGCAGATGGCGATTGCGAAAATGCTGATAAAAACCCAGCTTTTCCAAATGTAAGCCATCCAATCCTTGTAATTGATTCCACCGGCGGCAATGATCGCCATCATTCCCCCATTGGTCGGAGTGATGACATCCATCAGGGCTGCTGCATACTGATAAGTAAGCACGGAAACCTGCCGGCTGATCTGAAGTAGGTCTGTAAGTGGGGCGGCCAAAGGAATGGTCAGCGCAGCTTGACCGGATGTACTCGGCACAGGCAAATGAATCAGGGCCTGACTGATGTACATGCCAATGACCGCTACCGAATTGGGAAGGTTTTCCAGTGGAGAGAAAAGGCCCTGGATAATCGGGTCTATAATGGCCCCTTTTTCCAGAATGACGAAAATACTCCTAGCAAAGCCAACAATAATTCCCGCAAAGATCATCTCCCTGAATCCCTGTACATAGGCTCTTGCAGTACCGTTGAGGCCCATTTTTCCGATCAGTCCGCAAGCTATTCCTACCACGAAAAACAAAGCCGACATCTCATTGTATCCCCAGTCCCACACGGTAATCCCATAGGCCATCAGGCCGATTCCACCGAAGGCCAAGAATAGAATCAGGGCATTGCTGCCTGAGATTGGGCTGGGTTTGAGACCGCCTTCCAGACTGATTTCTCCCTTCTTTTTGCCTGCCAATCGATGAAATGTAATCCATCCCAAGACAGCAATCAGCCAAAATCCAATCCGGAAAACTGATCCAGAAAATGGCTCCAATTCGGCTATTTTTTGCGCCAGCAAACCAACAAAAGGATTGATCGGGGAAAATGCCGCTCCCACTAAGGCAGACCCTAGAGTCAGTGCGACAATGGACCTGAGGTCATAATTGAGCTTTCGGGCCAAAACCACCATAATTGGCACCATGGGGATGATCTCTTCCTGCATGGAAATCGAGGCCCCGCCAAAAGCGAAAACCAGCCCCAAAAGATAAAACAGCAAGAATTGGGAATTGCGGAAAGTGTAAATCAGGGATTCAATACCCGCTTGTAATGCTCCGGTCTTTTCCACGATGAAAAAAGCTCCTCCTAAAAAGAGAATTAGCACGATAATGTCGGCACCGTTGATCACACCTTCGGGAATGGACAGGATAATGTCTCCCAAGCTCGGATTGATATCCTCAATCGAATGAAAGCTTCCCGGTACCACGACTTCTCGGCCGGTTTCTTCATTGACAACCCTTTCAAAACTCCCCGAGGGAATCAAATAGGTAGCTGCACCGGCCAGAAGGATAAAAAATAAAAGAATGATGAGAGGATCAGGAAAAGAGATTTTCATGGATTGGGAAAAAGGGTTTTTAAAAGGGTTTCTGCAATTTTTTTTCTGTGATCTGAGATGTCTTTTGCATTACTGAGAAGAAAAAAGCCCGTTTCCAGTTCGTAGGAATAGGCAAATAGCGAGCTGTAGCCTGCCTGACCTCCATAGTGTCCGGTAAATTCCTGACCATGGAGACGGAAATGTTGGAATCCAGCCAATTTTCCTGAGGGAAGCGTCAACCAGTCCAACTCTTTTTGAAAGTCGCCCATCTTTCCCCTGCCCAAATGAACCAAGGCCACCGCCAAATCTTCAGCTGTCGTCACCAGGCCGGAAGAAGGGGAGGGACTTCGCTCAAAGCGGATTTTATTGGCTTGGATGCGTTTCCAAAGAAAGGTCTTTTCATGCCCTTGGATGGGATTGTCGGTTTCTGGCCATTCCAAGACAAAGTCGGAATGCTTCATGCCGGCTTTTAAAAGAGTGGATTCGCTCAAAATTTCCTCAAAAGGCCGGGGTCTCTTCTTTTCCAGTCCATAGCCAAGAAGGTCAAAATTAATATCAGCATAGTGCATGGAATCCTCAGGACCCCGTTTTTTGGGGATTTGATTAATAACCTGAGAAAGGGGCTGGTCTTTTTCTCTGTGAAAAAGCCGGGTAAACAATCCGGGATCTTTGAATCCTGAGGTATGTGTAAGAAGTTGAGCCAAAGTGACAGAACCCAAAGCGTCTACGGCCCTTTCTTCCTTGGGGAAAAGCTCTTCCAGGGGAGTTTCCAATGTAAACCCTTCCTCAATCCCTGCTTGAGCCAAGGCTAAGGCTGTAAAAAGTTTGGAAATCGAGGCCACGGGAATCCGGCTATTCAGCTCCATGCTGTCTTTAGTGTCCAGATTTTCAAAGCCAAATGCTTTCAGATACTCTACTTTTCCCTTGCGGACAATTCCCACAGCCAAGCCGGGTATGAGGAATTCGGCGAGACTCTGTGCAAATAGAGAATCCAGTTTATCTTCCTTATTTTGGGGAAAACTCACAGGACTCAGCCTGACTTTGGGGTGACTTTTGGTCCACTCCCAAACCAAAAAAAGCAGGAACCAGAAAACCAATCCGTATCCAAGGTATTTGATTTTCCGATTCATAAGATTAGGAGGATTGGAGCAGATTTTCCCGGGCCGAAACCGGAGTTTTGGACACAAAATCAGCAGGCAGCTCCTTTTTCAGCGCCTTGACAAACAGGTGATAATCAACCGTAATTGTATGTCTTGGGGTGTCGATCTGTTGGTAATGAGGATGCGAAACCTCCCGTTCACAGAGTTCCTTGATATTTTTTGGTCGTTTCCACTTGCCGATGAGTTCCTGCGCCATCAGCTTGCTCTGCAGCTCTGCTCCAGGCCAGATACAGCCCAAAGGCTGAAACATACCGATAAAATATAGATTAGTGATGGTCGGGTGGAACATTTTCAGATACAGCGGCACGGGACCTTTGGAATAGTCAATAAAATCCGGGTCAAAGAAAGGATGGCTTAGCCAATAACCCGTGCAGGCGATCACCGAGTCGTATTCCTCCTCTTTTCCGTCTTCGAAAATGACCTTTTTCCCCTCAAACTTTTTGATGTCCATTCTGGGCTTGACTTTCCCGTGACGGATTTTGTGCATCAGCTCATCATTGATCGTGGGATGTGTGGCGCCAAAAGGCACGGTGATGGGCCTCAAGCCGTAGTTTTTATAATCTCCCCAGAAAAACTTCAGCAAGAGTTCATTGAAAAAGGATCGTACTTTGACCGGGAGCCACTTGGTGCCTTCGGCCACTTTGTCTGATGGTTTACCAAAAAAGAACTTCGGTGCGATCCAATATCCTCTTCTCCAGCTGATAGCGGTACTTTCGGAAACTCGGCTGGTCTCCACAGCCACATCGCAGGCGGAGTTGCCCCCTCCGATGACCAAAACCCGCTTACCTTCAAAAGGAGCAGCTTTTTTGAAATGATGGGAGTGGAGGAATTCTCCGGTAAACTCTCCCGGATATTCAGGATATCGCGGCTTCCAATGATGTCCATTGGCTACCGCAAGGTCGGTGAAGAGTTCCTTGCTGATGACTCCGTCTTTCTCGGTAGTGATTTCCCACGTATTTTCATCGATCCATTGGCAGTGCTTGACCATAGTGCCAAAGCGGATATGGGGATATAAGTTGAATTTGGCTGCATAGGCCTGAAAATACCTTCTCAGGGTGTCGTGAGATGGATAATCCGCCGCCTCAGAGTCAAATTCGTCAAAGGTAAAGTCGGCATATTGCGAGAGCGTCTTGGAAGAGATGATGTGAGTGGTCTCAAAGACACTCGAATGACTTTCGTCTTCCGAATAGATCCAGTTGCCGCCTACGTCCTGATTTCGGTCAAAGGCTACGGCTTCTATTCCCTGATCCAGCAAATTCTTCAGGGCAGTGATTCCAGATGGTCCTGCTCCGATTATCGCTACTTTCCGCTTCATTTCTTTCAGTAATTACTTTAGGTTTGGGCATTTAATCTAGGGAAAAAGATTGAAAGAGTGGAAGGTTGAAAGGGGAAGATTTGGATGACGGAAGATGGGAGACGGGAGACCGAAGTTGGAAAGTTGGAAAGTTGGAAAGTGGTAATGTTGTAAGAATAGGCCTGAGGTGCAGTATTCGGCAACTCCCCCCTCTAGAGCCTGTCCCGAACTTGATTCGGGAGGGACTAGGGGGGGTGAAATGTGGGAAGACGGAAGACGGATGATGGGAGACGGAAGACCGAAGTTGAAAAGTTGAAAAGTGGTAAAGTTGTAAGAATAGGCCTGAAGTGCCAGATTGAGTAATTCCCCCCTAGAGGGGGGCTAGGGGGGTTAAAAAGTTTGATCTATACCAATAAATGGCTGGAGTTCGATTTAATCTTGTAAACCTGTACTGAGCGGAGTCGAAGTGTCGTAAATCGTAAATCAAGATTCAATTTCCCTCAAAATCATCTCCTCAAATCTCCGAATCCCCACCGTGGCAGGTTCTGGGATTACCTCAACTGATCGTAAATAACTCCCCGGAGGATTGGGATCAATTAGGTACTTTTTGGCATGAGCCGGAGCATAGTCAATCAGACTGGCTGCTGGATAGACTTGCAAAGAGGTGCCGATGATCAGCACGAAATCAGCCCTTTCCATCCACTCCATCGCCGGATACATCATGGGTACTGCCTCCCCAAACCAGACGATAAAAGGCCTCAACTGACTCCCTTTCTCGCATTTGTCCCCTTCCTTGATTTCCCAATGATCCAAGTCATATACCAATTTGGGGTCAAGCGTGCTTTGGGCCTTGCGGAGTTCCCCGTGCAGATGGAGTACCGAAGAGGAACCCGCCCTCTCGTGGAGGTCATCCACGTTTTGGGTAATGATTTTGACTTGGAGATGCTGCTCTAGTCGGGCAAGGGCGAGGTGAGCGGCATTGGGCTGGCAGTCCCGGGCCTGCTTTCTCCGCTGATTGTAGAAGTCAAGGACCAGGGCCCGGTTTCTTTTCCAGCCCTCGGGGGATGCTACTTCCATCACGTCATGATTTTCCCAGAGGCCATTGGATTCGCGAAAGGTCCGGATGCCGCTTTCGGCAGAGACTCCGGCACCGGAGAGGACGAGGAGGGTTTTTCGGGACATGGGCCAAGAGATAAGATAGAAGCTGAAAAATAGCAAAATATCCCCGGCAGGGACAAAAAGCAACTAAGGATTCACAAGTTTTTTGGCGGAAATACTAATTCCTACTTTTTAGTTTTCAGCGATGTTCTATATTTAGGAAGTAATTTTTAAAAGACCCGAGAAACTGTATAAAAAATGAAGCAATGCTTTTTTCAAAATTCTTTAATGGGGCAACTCTGCTCAGCTGGAGGGAGATTCAGGCAGTGGAAAGCCCTGCAAACGGACATCGACCGCATCGACCGGGAGATCGATGCCTTGGTGTATGAGTTGTATGGATTGACCGAGGAGGAGATTAGGATTGTGGAAGGGGGTGAGAGATGAGGATTGAAGAAAACATATCATTATTTGGAAAAGTATCAGTGAATTTTTTAGAAATATCTAAGATTGTATTTAATTTATATGAAAGTACAAATGAGATAGAAAGACAAAAAGAAACCCCACATTTAGGGTTAATATCAAAAGCATTTGTCGGAATTAATCATTCAAGATGGGAATATTTAATTTTACAATGCGTTATTTCCGAAATAATAGACAATAACAATAAAGGAACAAGTAATACTCAAGGTAGCATTACAATTAATAAGGAAGAATTTTTTGGTAATGATATAATTAAAACATGGATTCTTTTATCAAATTTTGGACATTGCAAAAATACTATTGGCGATGAAAAATCAATTTTATTACATTGCACACAAAGTAAAAAATTTAAAAATTTTTTAATAAATTCTATTAAAGATGAGGATTTAAAAAGATTTTCAAGTAAAGTTATTGAAGATTTTGATTATGTGAATTTCCATCATGTTCTATCTATATATAGAATTTTTAAAAACACAAAGAAACAAATATTCTTACGTGAAAAATTGCTAAATATTTATAAAATATTATTATTACCCATTAAGGAAATAGAAAATATAGCAAATGGAGTAAAATCTCAACAATTACGATCAATATATCGAATCATAAGAAACGTTTGTATTATATCTTTAGATTCAAGGAATTCATCACTTCCAATAAACATAGATATACTTTCAATAATATTGTCTTACAATTTTACAGAAAACAGATATAATGAATCAACAATAGATTTGATTTTAAACCCTATTCTGTCTTCTTTATATGAAACTTTATACTTAAATGAACAAAGTCAATTGTTTCAAAGGGATTATGAAATTAAAGCGAATTTAAGTCTGTACAAATTGACAAATGTTGAGTCTTTTAAATTGGCAATTGAAAATGCGATTCACCTAGGATTATCTAGTGATTTTAATTGTAATTATTCCCACTTTTTAAGAGTTAAATTAAATTCCAAATATGTTGAAAAATCAAAATTCTCTGAAATCTTAAGAACAGCGCTTACAATAAGAAGAGAATTATCAGAAATAGCTGAAGCATCAGTTGATATTAATCCATTTTCTAAAGACTATTTTTTCGATTTTTACTTTTCAAAAAACAAGTTTAATAAATCTCACATGGTAAAATATTTGCAAAACATAGAGGGAGTTCTTGACAGACAAATTTTAGGAACAATAGACCAAAGCATTGATGAATACAAACCAATAATAAGTAGGTTAGGAAAAGAGTTTAATTCACGAGAATACTATAAAGACATTGTTGAGGCTCTAAAAAAAGAATTATCTAATATTGCAATTGAAAAAGTAAAAAAAGAGAATTTACAAACATATAAATCCATTCTTTGGTCATTTTTAAGGTTTCATTTTAAAGAAAGATATTATTTCGATATAGAACATCATATTAACGATGAATATAATTTTTTTGGTGTAAAAATATCTGATGGATTGGATATTCTGACAAGTCAACTTAATAAATCCATAAATTTAGAGAAAGATTTAGATAGGAAACATGAGTTGCTTCAATTACAAAAAGGTGTATCTAGGAAATTTGATGGAGTTATTATTGCATGTCTTAATAGAATAATTATTTATGACTACTCTCAACCACCAAGTAAAAGAATGGTTACGGACATCGACTCTCTAATTTTAAAATTTAATAAAAATAATATATATTTTGAAATTCATGAATCTAAGAATACAAAAAACGCTGAATCAGAAGCAAAGAAAGACATTAAAAATAAATTAAGCAAGGTATTAGATAATAGTTTCAACAAATACAGTATAAAGACTGTAAGAAACATGGGCGCCAAAGTTGTTTACAAATATTAACAATCCACCGTCTGAATTTAGATTAAGCGTTGGTTTAAGCGGAGTCCGGACTGCTGTACGGGTGTAACTCCGCCTTTATATCCTTTGGATCCCGTACAACTGTGTGGATGCAATTCCTGTTTGGCTTTTTCATCAAGATCGTTCATCCCGTAGGGATGTCCTTTGGGTAGAAAAAATTTGACACCCGGATTTATTCGACTCCGCCACGGCGGATCGTATTGATCTATAGACCATTCTTTTCTACCAATATTTGACCCGTACCGGGTCGGTTCCTCTCTGTTTAAAATGATTGGGCTAAAGCCCGGAAACTAGGGTGCTTGATTCTTTGCCTCCGTCCCGAAAAAATCGGGACAGGAGGCAATTCAATTTTTCCCCAGCTGAAGCAGGAGGCAATTCAATTTTTCGCCATCTGAAGCAGGAGGCAATTAAAAGCTAGGGTACCTGTTGTTGAATTGGAATGTGGCTTTAGCCCATTCAAACTATAGGATTTTTGTAACATGAGGCTTTAGCCCAATTCTATCTTTGGATATTGCATCGTAGTCGATCCTCCTTCCTGCCTCGTTGGCAGACAGGCTCGCAATGAGGGGAGGGGGTACTTCGGAAGTACCCCTACCCACTTCCGAAGTACCCCAGTTTGCCTTTTTTCTCAACTAGTTCGCCTCGGAGAGAAACCTTTTCGGCAAATCAGCGAACCGGTTCGACTATTCGGTGAAAAAGTTCGGCAGTTTGGGAAACCGGTTTACCGTTTTGCTCGCTCTTTTCGAAGAATTGATAAACTCTTTCGGCACTTGGGTGAAAAATTTCAGCAAATCGGGAAGCGTGTTCGTCTTTTAGATGAAAAGTTTGGATTCGGAGGCGAAGCGGTTTTCTTTTTATCCAAGAAAAGGGAGTAATCTTCCAGGGGAGTTTGCTTGTGCAGGGAGGTACCTAGTCTTGTGGGGAAGCTATGCCACAAAAAAAGCCGGACGCTTTCGCATCCGGCCCATGTGTTAAGTGTAATCCGGCAATTTTTCTTTTACTCAGGGAGTTGGAGGAGTTCTTCTTCCCTGACCGACCTAGGCGTAGTCTATTGCCAATCAACTTTGAGGTTCTGTTGACGCTGGGTGTAATTTGTAATTCAGCCCTTTTATTTTTTGGAATTTGTACTTCCATCCTAATCCCGAAGGGATTGAATGTTTATAGCCAAAGACGTGTGGATTTTCCATCCGACCCCGTGTGGGTCGAACCCTTTCACTATTTCCGATTCCTATAAACATTTGACCCATTCTGGGTCGGTTTTGAAACCTATCGGCTATGAATGGGAATGTGGCATTCCTTCCCCCTTTCAGAGTGTAGATTAAGCGTCGGTCAAAGCGAAGTCTCTGCTTTTATATTTTAAAGAATTTGTAATTCCCCCAGATTTCTTCCTTAGAAGCCACAAGTTCAATTCATCCCGTAGGGATGTCCTATTGGTAGAATTAAAGATTGAGATTATTTATTCGACTCCGCCGCGGCGGATCGGATTGATAGATCGATTGTTGTTTTCTACCAATATTTGACCCGTACCGGGTCGGTTCCTCTCTGTTTAAAATGATTGGGCTAAAGTCCGGAAACTAGGGTGCTTGATTCTTTGCCTCCGTCCCGAAAAAATCGGGACAGGAGGCAATTCAATTTTTCCCCATCTGAAGCAGGAGGCAATTCAATTTTTCCCATCTGAAGCAGGAGGCAATTAAAAGCTATGGTACCTGTTTTTGAATTGGAATGTGGCTTTAGCCCATTCAAACCAGAGGATTTTTGTTTCATCGGGCTTTAGCCCAATTCTTTCTTTTGATATTGCTTCGTAGTCGTTCCCCTGCTGCGGGCAGGTCAGAAGACCTGTCCGTCCTCCAGGCGGAATTGAACCAATTGGGCTAAAGCCCATCAAATTTTTTTCTCCTTATTTTAGCCTCCAGCTGAAGCAGGAGGCAACACAATTCAAATAAAATTGGCATTTGAATAGGAATGCGGCTTTAGCCCGTTCCCTTCTTAGGTTTTGATTCCCATGGGGCTTTAGCCAAAAAAATCCTCTCTGTTGGGTCCAAGCCCGCCTGCATCGGGCAGGCCCGCCTGTATCGGGCAGGCCCGCCTGCATCAGGCAGGCCCTCCTGCTGCAGGCAGGTCAGGAGACTTGAACCATGGGAGATTTAAACTGCTCGCTTGTCTTGCCAACTTCGCACAGAGGAGTGTCTAATCTGAACTTAGGTTTCCATCTGACTTTCAGCTTGAAAAAACTTGCTAAGTGATAAATCTCATAGTAAAGCTTCGAGGAACTGGATACTTTATAGGAAGGATTTGAATTTGTTAAACCTCTAAATTCTTTACCTATGAAACTATTCCAAAGTCTCTTGGTGATGATGTTTATCTCACTGGCCTTTTCGTGTTCTCAGGAGGACATGGAAGAGGTACTTGTAAAAGAAGGTTCTTTCAAAATCAGTGAACTGGCCGGAAACTGGGAAGCCACGAAAGCCCAATATAGTGTGAGTTCGCTCTCTGTGGATGTGGTAGAAAATGGAGGGACTGTCAGCATGAGTGTACAAACCAATGGTCGGTTTACCCTACGAGTTGATCCAATTAACCGGGATGCCTACACGGTCAGTGGAGAAATGTTTTGGGAAGAGTGGCAACAAACCTACCGCTTTGCCATAAGATGGGATAAACTCCCCGAAGAGTACGAGGTATATGCGCACACTTACGATGGGGGCATATTTTCTCTGAATGGTGGGGAAGGCAGCGGAGAATATGATTTTGATGGGGATGGTGATTTTGAAAAATGCACCGTGCATTTCATTTTCAGTCGTAGATAAGGTTCATATTTTGATTGGTCCAAGCCTGCTGAGGGTAAATCAGCAGACTTGAACCAGTTCGGTTAAACTTTATACCCTTCCTACTTTACGTTAGGTCAATCTTCTAGGCTTCAAGTTTTTCAATTTTTCAAGTAGGGATTCGAACCCTTGAATCGTCCAAGGGAATAGAAAAAGTGGCCTTCTCACTTTTTATTTTCATCATTAGAATTCCTTATATTTGATAAGATTTTAATGTTTTTCTTTTATCCAATGCGGAAAAATCTATTTCTTTTCCCCTTCGTTTTTGGTCTCGCTTTCTCTGCTTTTGCACAGGATGATGCAGCGGAACTGGCCAAAAAACTCGCAAATCCAGTTTCTTCCCTGATTTCGGTTCCGTTTCAGAATAACACCGACTATGGCATAGGGGCTTTCTCAGGCACAAGAAATACACTCAATTTTCAGCCGGTGGTTCCCGTTTCTGTCGGCAAAAATCTCAACATGATTACGCGGGTGGTTTTGCCGATCATTACCCAATACAATATTACCGGGGAGGGGCAAAAGCAATCCGGGCTGGGAGATGCCGTGCTTTCTGCCTTCTTTTCCCCCAAGAATTCAGAAAAACTCACCTGGGGCGTGGGACCAGCATTTCTGCTTCCCGTGGGCACCAATGATTTCTTGACCACAAATAAATTCGGAATGGGACCTACTGCTGTGGCCTTGAAGCAGTTCAACGGATGGACGGTGGGAGCTTTAGCCAATCAAATCTGGTCGGTAGCCGGAGATCCGGATAGGCCTGAGGTCAGTCAGCTCTTTGTCCAGCCTTTTTTGGTCTACAACTGGGCTTCGGGTGCCGGTCTGGGAGGCAATCTGGAGTGGACCCAAAACTGGATTTCCGACCAAACGACCCTTTGGCTCAATCCCACGGTAAGTGGGGTGACTGCCCTGGGCTCTCAAAAAATTCAGTTTGCTGTCGGCCCTAGGCTAAACTTGGCAGCACCGGAAGGAGGCAAGGCCGATTGGGGCTGGAGAGCAGTTTTGGTGTTGCTTTTTCCTAAATGAGTACAAAGTCCCATTTTAGGTTCTTTCGTATACCCGGTTCTTATTTGTAACTTTTCTTTACTAACCACCAACATTTTATGATGAAAACAATCCTATGTTTTTTATTCCTAGTCCTATTCATGGCTGAAGGAGTAAGGGGTCAGGAGGCTCTCACCACGATCAGTTTGGACCTGATTCAAAACAAAATCAACGGAGGTAAACCTCTGCCTTCAGAGGAAAAATTCTACATCCGAGGATCCATTCCCAAAGAAGTTGAAATGGTCAAAGTGTCGCTCTATCCTTCCAAAAAATCCGAGAAATCGGGACAGACCTATTTTTGGACACCCCCTTTTGGCTACAAAAAGTTGGATTTTCAGCTTTTGGTAGAAGACGAGCTTCGGTCCAATGAGGACTATCACATGGATTTTGGATTTTACCAAAAAGCAGGTGTGGATGAAGTCAAGGAGCTGAGGGAATTGATCACCACCAATATCAGCAATTATTTAAATACCATTGTCACTGTCAAGAAAGGAGGAATTCATTTTGAGGATTCGGATGAGCAGATTCTGACCAATATGGGAGTGATTGTAGATCGGGGAGCCTACTATTTTGAGACGCCCAATGGGGTGAGGTTTCCGGGCTTTTCAGACCTTACCCGGGACAAGCTGGAGCAGCGAAAGCGACTCAGAATGGGAAAGGCAAAGTTCAATGCTACTGGAGTGGCTGAAGGAGACAATGCCCGGGCAGTCTATGCAAGGCAGTATTTGGATGAGCTGCTGGCTATCATCAGTGCGGAAGTGGATCAATACCTGACCACCAATATGATGGTAAGAGTGGGTGAAAAATCTTTTCAAAATTACCCGACAGAAAAGAAACCCAATTCCCTCTTGCTCAATGCGGGCTACGGGTTGATTTCTCTTTCCAAAAATCTTCCTCAGCAGGAGTTTGTCCACAGTCCCTATGTGGGATTTTCTTTTCCTCTCGGAAATAGGACCTTCACCAAATTTCTGAGTAATGTTTCCTTCAGCGCCGGAGCTTTTGTATCTGGCAACATTGAAAATTCTTTAGGCGAAGAAATCACCGGACCCTTGTTGGACAGACCTGTCTATGTGGGATTGGGGTATAATTTTTTCCGGTTTTTCCGGCTCAATGCCGGTGGGGCTTTTCTTACCACTGAGCGATTGGACGGCTCCAAAACGCAGTCTTTTCATCCTTTTGTGGGAGTTAGCGCAGAGTTTAGGATTTGGTTGGGCTTAGGAAATAAAAGATAAGCAGATGAAAAAGTTTTTGACAGTTTTGCTTGCCCTTATTTTCCTTTCTCCAGCATTTTCACAGCAATACGGATACAAATGGAGATTTGGGTTCAGTGCAGGGACTACCAATTATTTTGGGGATATCCGGCCTTTGGGAATCAATAATTTTGACCAGTTTACCAAACTTTACAAGAGGTATACTCACTACTCTGAAAATCTTTCTTACCAGATTTCTGCAGAATATGCCCTTGGAAATTCTGTGGGATTGATGCTGACGGCGGGTAGTTATCAGTTTGGATCTGGGGATCGATTTGTCCAAAACGACGGAACGCTTTTCCTTGAAGGTCAGAACTTTGATCGGGCCTTGAATTTTCAGACCAATTTGTACGATGCTGGTTTTTCTTTTGTATTTAAGCCGGATAATAATTGGTTGCTATCAGGCAAATCCTTCTTTGCACCTTACTTAGTGTTGGGTCTTGGGATGCAATTTTTCAATGTATACGGTGATCTTTTGGATGAAAATGGCGATCGATACGACTATACTAATCCCAATGTAATCCCTGATGGGACCTTTGAAACGAATCTTCGGGAATTGGAAACTGAATTGGATGGGGGATACCGGAAAAGCACAGTTTATGCCCATTTGGGATTGGGATTTCGATTTAGAGTGGCCAAAGGCATAGAGATTTTTGCTCAGTCTGATTTCAAGCGTGCAGCAACGGATTACCTGGATGATGTGTCTGGAGTTTATCGATCCTCCTACACGAGCCAGTTTCAGGAATATGCCGCCAAACCGGGAACCAATGTAGCCGGTCCAGGAGATAATCGAGGCCTTGAGAATCGGAGAGGAGATTGGTATCTCTACCACGGAATCGGAGTTAAATTCAGTATAGGTGCACGAAAAGAGGCATTTAATCCTCCTGTAGTCACTCCGCGCTATACTTTTGTGCCTTCAGAGCTTTCCAAGCAGCAAATGGCTGAGTCTGATTCCTCAATTGCCGTCAAGGCTGCTGGAGTGACCAATAATTATTTCACCGTGATCCAATTGCCATCTTGGACCGCCAATCAGACTTGGAAAGATAGTACAGCCTTGGATTCGGCGGCATTAACTCAATTGGAGATCTTGCAGGATTCATTGAGTAGAGAGAGGGAAGTTCTTCAGATTGAAATCCTCCGTTCCCAACAGGCCTTGGAGGAATACGATGAAACTATTGCCATGGCCAGAAGAGATACCTTGGTTTCCGAAGAGGTGACAGCTACAAGACTTAGAAGTTTAGAAACTGAAAGGTCGACCGAAATGGGGAAAATAACCAGCTTGAATACCCTGGATTCTCAGATTCAGTTCAAATTGGATTCGATCCGAGCAGTCCAAAGTCAGGGGCAGACTCAAGTTCTTGACAGTGCTGCAATGACCAGAGAATTGTTGATTTATCCCGGTCAGGTGAGCAGGATCATGTATACAGGAAAAGGGCAAACCCAGATTTATTTGGACAGTACTTCTGTTAAATCATCACCTGCCTCTAGATCTGCCGATGGAACGATGACCCGGGACGAATTTGAGGAGGAAATGGATAAGTTCCGCTCAGAGATGCTTCAGGCTCAGGCAAAGAGAGATTCGGCAATGATTATGGCCTTTGCCTCCAAAATTCCTGAGCCTCAGCAGTATGAACCTGTTTCCCAAGAGCCCCAGGAAATTGAGGTAAATACAGAAGCAATGGATGATAAAACAGCCAAGAAGCTGGAGAAAAACAGAAGGAAGCAGGAAAAGCTGGAAAAGAAAAATAATGAACTACTTAAGGATGCCTTGCTAGTTGGGGGTACAGTAGCCGCTACCTCTGCAATCAAAAATAGTGGGGAAAAGAAAGAAGATGCCGCTCAAGCAAGGCAGGATTCCCTCTTTAGAGCTCAAATTCTTCAGGATTCTCTTTTGATAGATAGCCTTCAGACAGTGTTGGCCAATCAGGAAGTGTCCATAACTCAGCCTGCAGCTCCGGATACAGTAGTCAATGAGAAGGTGGTCTTGCTAAACGCCAGTAAGGTTGAAATTTATTTTGGAGTCAACAGTTCGGAAGTTTCAGAGTCGGAAAAAGCCAAACTGAACCAGATTAAAGGATTTTTGGATCGAGATCCAGACCTAAAAGTGGAACTGATTGGCTTCGCAGACAATACCGGTTCGGTATCCTATAATCTGCAGATTTCAAAGAAAAGGGTGGATTCAGTAAAGTCCTACTTGATTTCTCAGGGAATCCCTGAATCAAAAATCCTGACGGATGTGGGAGGTTTGATCTTAAGGGGAACAAGCAAAGGTTCGGTAGATCAAGACCGAAAAGTAGAAGTCCGGCTTCATGAATCGGATTGATGGATGACTAATTCAACATGAGAGCGGCTCAGGAAGGATGGGCCGCTCTTTTTGCATTTATTTTTTATTGGAGGCAAACCTCCCTTTTTTCTTTCCTGCATCGGGTTGGGCTTCGATAATCTCTATCGTCTCCGCATAGGTAAGCTTTTCGGCTTCTTTGCCTTTCGGAATCTTGTAGTTGTTCTTGCCAAACTTGATGTAAGGTCCCCATCTTCCGTTGAGCACTTGGATATCCGGATTTTCATCAAAGGTTTTGATGTATTTGTTGGCATCTGCTTCCCGCTTGGCTTGGATCAGTTCGATGGCTTCTCCCTCAGTGATGGATAGGGGATCCTGTTCTTTTTTGAGAGAGAAAAAGGCGTTGTCGTGCCGGATGTAAGGGCCAAATCTTCCAATGGCAGCGGTCATCTTCTTGTCTTCGAAATAGCCAACCTCTCTAGGGAGTTTGAAGAGCTCGAGGGCATCATCCATGGATACATTTTCGATAAATTGCCCTTTTTTCAGACTTGCAAACTGCTTGTCCTCATCCTCATTTTCTCCGATCTGCACGAGTGGACCAAAGCGACCCAAACGGGCATAGACATTTTTACCACTTTCTGGATGCTTACCGATCAAACGACTGGTATTGACATCCTGACGGGAGACTTGCTCGGTCTCTTCCACGCTGTGGTGAAACTTCCCATAAAACCCATCAATCATATCCTGCCAATCCTGTCCTCCGGCTGCAATTTCATCAAACTCCTTTTCCACCTTAGCGGTGAAGTTGAAATCGATCACATTGGGAAAATGCTCCACGAGGAAGTCATTGACTACCATGGCTATATTGGTGGGGAAGAGCTTGTTTTTCTCTGCTCCGGTGTTTTCGGTTTTAGTAGCTTCTTTGAAATTTCCTCCGGAAATGATCATTTCCACATAATTCCTCGGCGTACCGTCCCGGGATTCTTTCACCACATAATCTCTCTTTTGGATAGTGGAGATGGTTGGTGCATAGGTAGAAGGTCGCCCTATGCCCAGTTCTTCCAGTTTTTTAACCAAAGAAGCTTCTGTATATCTCGGTGCTGCACGGGTAAAGGATTCCCGACCTTTCATTTCCTTCAGCTTCAAATCCTGTCCAATGCTCAAAGGAGGAAGCAAGGATTTGTTTCCTGCATCGTCCTCTTCCGGTTCGTCGTCGGTATCCTCCAGGTAAACTTTCAAAAACCCATCAAACTTGATCACTTCCCCATTGGCTATCAAGTTTAGCTGGGAGTTGGAGATGCCGATGGTGATGGTGGTTCTTTCGAGTTCTGCGTCGGACATCTGAGAAGCAATCGCTCGCTTCCAGATCAATTCATAAAGCCTTTGCTCGTTTCTGTCACCGGAAACCTGACTCTGAGAGAAGTCCGTGGGGCGGATAGCCTCGTGAGCTTCCTGCGCACTTTCGCTCTTGGTAGAATACTGTCTGGACTTGTGATAGGAAGTTCCGTAGGAAGCTTCAATGGCATTTTTTGCACCAGACAAAGCCTCTTGGGATAGGTTGGTGCTGTCGGTACGCATGTAAGTGATTTTCCCTGCTTCATAAAGCTTTTGGGCTACCGACATGGTCTGTGCTACTGAGAAGTACAACTTTCTGGATGCTTCCTGCTGAAGGGTGGAAGTAGTAAAAGGTGCGGCAGGGGATTTTTTGGCCGGTTTTTTCTCCAGATTGGCAACGGAGAATTCCGCCTGAAGACAGGCCTTGAGGAAATCCTCTGCTTCTGCTTTGGTCTCAAATTTCTTGGGTAGTTCGGCTTGAAAGGTTTTTCCATCTACTTCAAAAATTGCCGTGATTCGAAAAGAAGACTTAGCCTGATGCGCTTCGATTTCCCGTTCTCTCTCCACGATCAATCGGACAGCTACCGACTGTACGCGACCGGCTGAGAGGCCAGTTTTGATTTTTTTCCAAAGGATGGGAGAAAGTTCAAATCCCACCAATCGGTCAAGGATACGTCGGGCCTGCTGCGCATTGACGAGGTCATAATCAATACCTCGTGGGTTTTCTATGGCTTTGGAGATGGCATTTTTGGTAATCTCCCGGAATACAATCCGTTTGGTACGGTCTTCTTCGAGTTTGAGCACCTCTTTGAGATGCCAAGAAATAGCTTCTCCTTCTCGGTCATCGTCACTTGCGAGATAGACCGTCTCTGCATCTTTAGCCAGGTTTTTGAGGTTTTTGATCACCTCTTTTTTATCAGCAGTTACCTCGTAAGTAGGTTTGAAACGGTTTTTGATATCGATCGCTTTGTCTCCTTTTGGCAGATCCCGGACATGTCCGTAGCTGGAGACTACCTTAAAGTCTTTGCCCAGATAGCCTTCAATGGTTTTGGCTTTGGCGGGAGACTCGACGATTACAAGATTTTTTGACATAAAAAACTAAATTTAAGATAACGAGAGATCGGTCATCAAGGGCTAAAAATAGAAGGCCTTTATTTCTCCTCCAAATATTATAAATCCTGAGGGACCTGTTTTGGTTGGATATTTGTGACTTGAATTCACTGATTTTTAAGGAAAACCGAATTTAATATGAAGCAATTAATTCTTTTACGTCACGGTGAAGCGGGATTTTCTGACGGGATAGATTTTCAGCGTCAGCTGACTCAAAGGGGAAAAGAAAGTCTGCATCGTCTCGGAATTCTGCTCAAATCCAGGGGCTTGACCATCGACAGAATGTACTGTTCTTCTGCTACCCGTACCCGAGAAACGGCGGAGATCATTAAGGCATACCTTCCGATACAGGAGGAAATCTATGAGAAGGAAATCTATTCAGCCTCCTTGGAAGTGTTGGTCAATTTGCTTGAAAACACACCTGCTGAGGTCCAAACCTGCCTTCTTGTAGGGCACAATCCCACGATCAGTTTGCTGATGGCCCATCTTTCAGACGGGGATTACAGGGGTTTGAGTCCCGGAATGATGGGAATATTGGAGCTAGAGATATCCGATTGGTACCACATTGGGATGAATACCGCAACGCTAAAGGAGGTTTTGCAATAGCCGATTACTTTATTTTCCGAAGGACTTCCTCTTCGGTGTATTTCGGAGTTCCACCTTTTTGGGTAGCAACGAATCCGCCGAGTTTGCAGGCAAAGTCCAAAGTTTCCTCGGGAGTGGATTTCTCCAGATATTTTTTTACAAAACCACTCAAAAAAGCATCTCCGGCTCCGATGGAATCCTGAAATTTCACCTGATATCCCGGATGCTCAATGATTTTTCCTTTTTGGTAAATGACAGCTCCTTTGGATCCACGTGTGACGCAGATGAGGTCCATGGGGAAATGCTGATCCAAGTATTCACAAAGTCCGGAGATCGTCGGTTCTGTTTTGAAATAGTCTGCAAAAATCTCCAGTTCATCCTCGTTGATTTTCAAAATATCCGCAAAACCCAAAAGGGTCTCAATCACCTCAAAATCATAAAATGGAGGACGAAGATTGGCATCAAAAACCCGTAAAGTCTTATGATGGAGCAGCTTGAGTAGTGTTTTTAGACTTTCGGGATTTCTAACTCCTAAAGTTCCAAAAACAAATGCATCGGCCTTTTCTACTGCCTGGCTTAGCTGCTCTGACCACTCCAGGTAGTCCCAGGCCACATGGGTAAGGATGTTGTATTTGATATTTTCTGGATCAGAGTCGTCTACCAATACCTTGGAAGTGGGGTGGTTTTTCTTGATTTGGATAAAATCCAGAGGAAGTCCGAAAGAGCTGAGAAATTCCAAGAGACGATCTCCGTCTTCGTCCTCACCCACGGCTGAAATCAGCCGGACATTCAGGCCCAACTGGTGCAAATTAAGTGCAACATTCATGGGAGCTCCTCCGGCTACAGGTCCTGAAGGAAGGCAGTCCCAAAGCATTTCTCCGAAAACTACGACGCGATTAGACATGGTTTTTTTGTAAGTCTTGTTGAATTTCTTCCAGGGATCTTCCTTTGGTCTCAGGCATTTTCAGCCAAACCCAAAGCAATTGAAGAATCATCATCCCGCAGAAGAAAGCGAATATATACCCCGGTCCAAAACTGTTGGCAAAGAAGGGGAAAACATTGGCGATGACCGCTGCCAAAATCCAATGGGTAAACGAGCCCAATGACTGACCGGAGGCTCTTAGCTCATTGGGAAACATCTCTGAGATGAATACCCAAATGACCGATCCCTGTCCTACAGCGTGAGATGCGATAAACCCAAAAACAAAAATCGGAAGCCAAAATGAAGGAATTCCCGGACCGAGAAAATTATAGGCCATCAAGCTCAGAGAAATGATATAGCCAAAGGAGCCGATATACATGAGCTTTTTCCTCCCTAACCGGTCTATGAGATACAGTCCCAAGAAGGTGGCAAAAAGATTGGTCAGCCCGATTCCGATGGTGGATATCAATGCATTTTCGGTGGAAATCCCCGCCATCTCAAATATTCTCGGGGCAAAATAGATAATGGCATTGATTCCTGAGACTTGATTGAAGAAAGCGATCACCACTGCCAACAAGGTACTGGAGAAAAATCTGGGACTAAACAGAGCTCCAAAACCAGCCTTTTGCTTCATATTTTTCTCTTCGGCTATGGCAAGGCGTATGGCTTCATCGACTCCGTCTGGGTCTGTACGGGTGAGGATTTCTCTGGCTTTGATCTGATCATTGAACTTGGCAATCAACCATCTCGGGCTTTCCGGAATACTGAAAATCATCATGCTATAGATCAAGGCAGGAATTGCTTCTACTCCAAGCATCCATCTCCAGTCCTCTGCCAAGCCGGCCGTTCCGATCAGGTAATTGGACACATAGGCCATGACGATTCCAAATACAATGTTGAACTGATAAAGCGCCACCAGCAAACCTCTGTTTTTGGCTGGAGCTATCTCAGAAATGTACATCGGAGCTACCACGGAGGAAGCCCCTACGCCCAAACCACCCAAGAATCGAAAAAGGGTAAAGGAAGTGATGTCCCAAGCAATAGCAGAACCCAAAGCAGAAATGAAGTAGAAAAGACCAATCCAAAGCAAGCTCTTTTTCCTGCCCATTCGGTCAGCCGGAATACCCCCAAACAACGCCCCGATCACTGTGCCGTAGAGTGCAGAGGCAATGGCCAGGCCATGTATCCAATCACTAAGCTGCCAGACTTCCTGAATATCCCGCTCAGCTCCCGAGATGACTGCGGTATCAAAGCCAAATAAAAAGCCGCCTAACGCGGCCGTGATGGAGACAAAAAAAGCGTAGTTTTTGGATGACATAGGCTATGTTTTGGGTGGAATGCCTTACTAAACTAAGGAGAAGGTTTCTATTTCAAAACAGGTTTGGACGGTTCTGGTCCTCATCGGGAAAAATCAATCGATTTCCTAGGATAAAATTTTTCTTCAAAACCAAATAAAATTCTGTTTTTACATATCCGGAAAATCCTGCACGAGTGAAAATCCTTATATTCGCAGGCGCAGAAACTGATCTGTTTTTTGCCCTAAATACTGTCTATTCCGAATAGAAACCCAAAGTCATGACTTTACCAACTGAGATTTACAAACCCAAAAATCACATCCGGATAGTGACCGCAGCATCGCTCTTTGATGGGCATGATGCAGCGATCAATATTATGCGGAGAATCATCCAATCCACAGGCTGCGAGGTGATTCACCTCGGACATAATCGCTCTGTGCAAGAAATCGTCGATTGTGCCATTCAGGAAGATGTACAGGCCATAGCCATCACTTCCTATCAGGGAGGTCACGTAGAATTTTTCAAGTACATGTATGATCTGTTACGAGAAAAAGGGGCTGGACACATTCAGATTTTTGGTGGGGGAGGAGGAACCATCCTTCCTGAGGAAATTAAAGAACTGCATGGCTATGGTATTACCCGTATCTATTCTCCCGATGACGGAAGGGCCATGGGTTTGCAGGGTATGATCAATGATTTGGTTCAGAAGTGCGATTTTCCCATTGGGGATAAGTTACCAAAGGATTTTGAGCTGAATAAAGAGATCAAAGGAAGTGTGGCAAGAGCCATCTCGGCCTTTGAAAACTTCCCTGAGCATTCTACAGGTCTGCTGGAGCAGGTGAGAAAGGAAAGCCGGTCAAAAAACACCCCCGTTTTGGGAATTACCGGTACGGGAGGAGCAGGCAAATCCTCTTTGGTAGATGAATTGGTACGACGATTTATCCTTGACTTTGAGGACAAGACCATGGCGATCATCTCTGTGGATCCTTCAAAAAGGAAAACCGGCGGAGCACTCTTGGGCGATCGAATCCGAATGAATTCTATCCACCATCCCCGGGTGTTTATGCGCTCTTTGGCTACTAGGCAGTCCAATTTGGCTCTTTCCAAATACGTTCAGGATGCGGTAGACACGGTGAAGGCTGCTGGATTTGACCTAATCATCTTGGAAACCTCCGGAATAGGTCAGTCCGATACGGAGATTATCGAGCATTCTGATCTTTCCCTTTATGTGATGACTCCTGAATATGGAGCGGCTTCCCAATTGGAAAAGATCGATATGCTGGACTTTGCTGACGTGATCGCCCTCAACAAGTTTGATAAGCGGGGAGCTTTGGACGCTATCAGGGATGTAAAAAAGCAATACAAGCGCAACCATAACCTTTGGGAAACCGCGGATGAGGACATTCCTGTTTTTGGCACGATTGCCTCCCAATTCAATGATCCCGGAATGAATCAGCTGTATCGGGCAATCATAAGCAAGGTCAATGATAAATTCCCGGGTTGGGAAAGCACATTTGAACTAACAGCGGGTACATCTGAGAAAATTTACATCATCCCGCCTGCGCGCACCCGGTACCTCAGCGAAATCACGGAAGTAAACCGCAACTACGACAAGTGGGTAGAGGAGCAAAAAGAAATTGCTCAGCAACTCTATTCCATACAAAAGTCCATGGAGGCTATTCGTAAGGCTAAAGTTGGGGATCAGGACCGCCTTCTGAAGGAACTGCAGGAGGTCTATGCTCAAGTCGAGCTTAATCTGGATCCCAAAAACAAAAAATGGTTGGAAGATTGGCCTGCTGAATCGGCCCGGTATTCGGATGATTTCTACGTGTTTAAGGTCCGCGACAAGGAGTTGAAAGTAAAAACGTACAGCACTTCCCTTTCCAATTCGAGAATTCCTAAGGTTGCTCTTCCGAAATATGAAGCTTGGGGAGAATTGCTCAAATGGGGCTTGAGAGAAAATGTTCCCGGTCAGTTTCCCTACACTTCCGGTGTATTTCCTTTCAAAAGAGAGGGAGAAGATCCTACCCGTATGTTTGCCGGCGAAGGTGGACCAGAGCGAACCAACAAGCGCTTTCACTATGTGTCCAAGGATATGCCTGCCAAGCGTCTTTCTACCGCTTTTGATTCGGTGACCTTGTATGGAGAGGACCCGGATTACCGTCCGGATATCTATGGGAAAATCGGGAACTCCGGGGTAAATATCTGCTGCCTGGACGATGCCAAGAAGTTATACTCCGGATTTAATCTGGTTGACCCAATGACTTCAGTTTCCATGACGATCAATGGACCTGCAGCTACGATGACAGCCTTTTTTATGAATGCGGCCATTGATCAGCAGTGCGAAGTCTATATCAAAGCCAATGGACTCGAAGCCGAAGTTGAATCTAAAATTGAAGCGATTTATAAAGAGAAAGGTCTTCCAAGACCTGAGTACAATGCTCCGATCCCGGAAGGAAATGATGGGCTGGGATTGATGCTTTTGGGTGTGACCGGAGATCAGGTATTGCCTGCGGATGTTTACCAAAAGATCAAGGCAGACACCCTTTCCAAAGTAAGGGGAACCGTCCAAGCGGATATTCTGAAAGAAGATCAGGCACAAAATACCTGTATTTTCTCCACGGAGTTTTCACTTCGATTGATGGGAGATGTGCAGCAATATTTTATTGAAAACAGGGTCAGAAACTTCTATTCCGTTTCCATTTCAGGCTACCATATCGCCGAGGCAGGAGCGAATCCGATCACCCAATTGGCATTGACTCTTTCCAATGGGTTTACGTATGTTGAGTATTATGTATCCAGAGGAATGAATATCAATGATTTCGCTCCAAACCTTTCCTTCTTTTTCTCCAACGGAATCGATCCTGAGTATGCAGTGATCGGCAGGGTGGCAAGAAGAATCTGGGCAAAAGCCATGAAACTTAAGTATGGTGCCAATGAGCGTTCTCAGATGCTGAAATACCATATTCAGACTTCCGGCAGATCACTTCACGCGCAGGAGATTGATTTCAATGATATCCGGACTACGCTCCAGGCATTGTATGCGATCTATGATAACTGCAACTCCCTGCATACCAATGCCTACGACGAGGCGATTACAACGCCTACTGAAGCATCGGTTCGCCGTGCGATGGCTATCCAATTGATTATCAATAAGGAATTGGGTCTGGCTAAAAATGAAAACCCGCTTCAGGGTTCTTTCATCATTGAAGAATTGACCGATTTGGTCGAGGAGGCTGTGTATTTGGAATTTGATCGCATCACTGAGCGAGGAGGGGTTTTGGGAGCGATGGAGACCATGTATCAGCGTGGCAAAATCCAGGAAGAAAGTTTGCACTATGAAATGCTGAAGCATACGGGAGAGTATCCTATCATCGGCGTCAATACTTTCCTTTCCAGTGAGGGCTCTCCTACGATTATCCCGGGAGAGGTAATCCGTGCCACTTTGGAAGAAAAAGAAGCTCAGATTCAAACCTTGAACAATCTTCATCAGGCCTATTCAGGCAAGGAAAAAGAGCAATTATCCGGACTCAAAAAAGCCGCAGTCCAAAATGAGAATGTCTTTGAAAAGCTCATGGAAGCAGCAAAGTATTGTTCCTTGGGTCAGATTACCAATGCTTTGTATGAAGTAGGCGGTCAGTATCGAAGAAATATGTAATTCAATGCAGAAGGCTGAAGTCTGAAATTAGAAAAAGGGCTGAATTAAGTGACAAGAGTCTAGATACAAGACGCTAGGCATAAGACTCTAGAATATAGTTCGAGTGCCACTTCTGCAGAAGTGGTACAACAAACAGCAAAACTAAACAAGGGGTATCCTGCTTTTTCGAAAGCAGGATTTACCTTTTAAACTTTAAAAAATAGAATTTGGGATTTAAAATTTCTACAAAATCCGAAATCCGAAATCAAAATTCCGACATCGAAAATGTAGTAAATCGTAAATAAAAATGGCTGGAAACAAACGCAACGTCACTGTCCGCATGAAGGCGGATTTGGAATATGAATCCCGCAATCCTCAGGGAAACTTGGTCAATATCGATATGTATGATCCTGAGCATAAGCATGCTCAATCCCCTATGGATTTGCTGCTATCAGCCTTGGGAGGCTGTGCTTCAGTGGATGCCGTATTGATGATGAAAAAGAAGCGCAGAGAAATCGTTGATTTCTTTGTCGAGGTAGAAGGAACCAGAAACGATGGAGTGCCTGCTTTTTATACTGATATTGAATTAAAGTTTGTAATTGTCTCCCCCACCGCCACGGAGGAAGAGTTTGCCAAGGTGATTGCTTTGTCAGTTGAAAAATACTGTTCGGTAGCTTCCTCGCTGAAGTCAAATATTACCTTTTCGTCTGAAGTAAGGAGGCCTTCATGAGAGTGGTCAAAGAATTTGTAAAGGATGAGGTCAGGGTCAGCGTCTTCTCCTGGAATAATAAGTATTTGATCAAATTTGAGTTGGGGCCGCTTGAACAAACATTCAAGCTGAGTGAGATGGATGTATTGGAAGAATCCGAACTGGAAGCTTTTTGGAGTGGAGATTTTTTTAGTGCTGTTGTTCGGAGGTTTGAAGAAATGGGAAAAACCTTTCGTGACCAAGTAGAAAATTTATAATTTCCCTTCTACGCAAGCGGGGAAATATGAAAAACTACCTGATTCTATTGATTTTAGGGCTTGGAGTCGGCTCATGCAGCTTATTGCCCGAAAAATCCTATCAAGCTGAATTTTCGGAATTAGATGAAATGGTCGACCTATTAGAGGATCAGGGGGCTTTATTAAGCCAAAGTTTAGATTCCATTGCGCATTTTTATGAAGATCACATTTCAAATTTTGACTCCCTTCTGTCTCAGGCTGATTACGATAAGTATTTGATTGAGGGTCCTTTCTCTTCTGCGACACCAGGATCTGACTCTTCAAAAAGCTCCATAATTATTCTTAATACTACCGCAAATCGTGAGAAGGCTCTCAAAGAAGTGGCTGCCACTAATTTTTTGGATGAACGCTTTTCGGATTTTGTGAAGAAAAATGAGCTCGTAGCCCAAGTTTACAGCAATTCTGCACTTCAAGTCAGCAGGGTGTACCCTTGCTATGATCATAAAAACATCGTAGATCCGAATATTGATGTCACTCAGTTTAACTTTTACTATGCGGCAAACGAAATCAACAATCCAAATAGGGGATTGGTATGGATTCCTGATGCGTATGTTGACCCTGCAGGTAGAGGTTGGATTGTTTCATTGGTTCACCCCATTTACAAGAATGATTCTCTTTTTGCTGTTTTGGGAGTGGATTTCACAGTAGATGATGTGATTTATAATTATTTGCAAGACTATGAAGGGGAGTATCTTCTGGTGAATGCCAAGGGAGATATTGTTGCAGGAAAGGCTGGTGCAATAGAAACCATCAGCATGCCACCTTTAAAAAACCATGTTTACAGGGAGACTGTGAAGTCGGAGAATTTTAGAGTCTCAGACTTTAATCTTTTCCAAAGCAGAAGCAGGGAAGTCAGAGAAATGGCACAAGAGTTTTTACTGAAGAAAAGTCAAGTTTTTGAATTTCAGGAAGAGAAAAGTCTAAAAGTGGCTCTGTGTTATCCCTTTCAGGAGATTGACTGGTACATGATCCAAATCATACCCTCTAATTGATGTCCAGTCCACTGAAACGCTCTAATTTCTTTTTGCTAACTGCGGTGGGTTCCGCCCTGATTTTCATGGTGATTTTCTTGGGTTTTAGCTTTTTCAATGCCATCTATCAGACCCAAGTCCAGTCAAGAAAGGATTTTCTGAGTCAGCAGACCGCTTTGGCTTCACGAGGACTGGAGTCGGAGATAGACCGGTTTAAATCAGAATCCGGGTTTTTTGCTGATAATATTGCTGATCAACTTGAGGATATTAATTCCGATCCCGATCGATTAGTCCGAACTACACGGCAGTTATTTAATGCCTTTCCGGGGATGATTGATCACCTTTGGATGGATTTAGGGGATTCAGTTTTGCTGTTTTCCCTTACTTCAAGGAATGACTTCTTGGTGCAAAAGGATGCCGAGGGACTGCCTAGTCTAGGGGAACTTGATAGTTTTATTCAACTTGATCGGGAAGGGGTGAAGTTCGTGTTTCTGTTGGACTTACCTGATTTTTCCAAAGGCTACGTCTCTATTTTTTATCTGGATCAGGGAGGGGAGAAGTTTCTGTTTCTCAACAATAAGTTGATTTCTCTCGATCAGGGAAAGGATAGTATATCTCTTGACCCTGATCAGGAGGCTATTTTGAAGGCGAAAGAGGATATTTCTTTGGGATTGAAAGGAATCTATCCGGTTTCTTGGGAAGATGAGGAAAAAGGGGCCGTAGCTGGAACTTTAGCTCAATATCCTTTCAACTTTTCCCCTTCAAAAGGCGATGCTGCATTGGTTTTCTTGGTACCTACCGAGAATCTTACCTCGGGCATTTACTCTACTTACCTTTTTGTCTTTTTTATCCTTGCTGTTATCCTGGTGGGAATGATTACTGTTTTTATTTTTTCTCTTAAGAGCAAGTTTAAAGCAGACCGTCTACGGGAAAAGAATCTGGAGGAAATTTCCTCTCTTTTTGAGCAGCAAAATCTTCTGCTAAAAGAATTGAAAGGCTTTGTGTTTTTCCATGACCATTTAGGCCAGATTACCGAGGTGAGTGAGCAAGTGGAGGAAATTCTTGGACATACCAGGGAGGATTTTATTTATTCATTCAAAAAAGACTCCACACATCCAGAGGCAAATCAAGTCAAATCCACAGTGATGGAAATGGTGGCTGAGGGAAAAGATTTGGTGGATTTAGAATATGATTTTATCAAACCAAATGGGGAGAAAATAAGGGTTCGTGTCTTTACAAAAGTGGTTTTTGATGAAAATGGTAGGTTTGAAAGAGGATTTGGACTGGGCATAGACATTACCAAGCAATATGTCGCTCAGCAAAAAATCCTTCAAAGTGAGACCCGGCTCAAAAACCTCATTAAGAATATTCCTGACACCATTTTTATCTATGATAGGCAAGGCGATGTGATTGATTTTCATGTGATTGACTCAGAGACCCTTCTGGAATCTGCCAAAGAGACCTTAGGTAGAAATATTTCGGAAATCGTACCACACAATCAGGAAGAGCTGGTCATTGGCGCATTTAAAAAGTCCATTCAAACCAAAAAAATGCAGACCGTACAGGTCTTTTGGAATTCTCCGATGGGAGAGAAGCATTATGAAATGAGGTTCTTCTCCTTGGATGATAATCAGGTTATGTCCCTGTCGAGAGATATTACCAGTCAGAAAATCTGGGAGAAGGGATTGGTAGAAGCGATGAATGCAGCGGATCAGGCAAGTCAGGCCAAATCCCAGTTTTTGGCCAATATGAGCCATGAAATACGAACACCTATGAATGGGCTTTTGGGGATAATCGACTTGCTGGAAGGAACCAAATTGGGCCAAATCCAAAAGCAATACGTGGAGATCATCAAAAACTCGGGAAATACGCTCTTGGATATCATTCGGGATATTTTGGACTATTCCAAAATCGAGTCAGGGAAAATTGAGATTAATAAAGAGATCTTTGATCCGGCAAAAGAAATTCATGTTCAGAAAGAAATGCTTTCCGGATTGGCCAAGAAAAAGCAAATAGACTTGAAGGTCTTGGTTAATTTGGATGAGAATTTAGTTTTTGAAGGGGACAAGAATAAGATTAATCAGATCCTTCTCAACCTGATGGGGAATGCCCTCAAATTCACTCCCGAAGGTGGATCAGTGACGGTCCGTTTGGAATTGGAGGATATTGGGTCGGATTTATATTTTTTAAGCTATGAAGTTCAGGATACTGGAATCGGGATTTCTGAGGAAAATATAAAAAACCTGACCCAGCCGTTTTATCAAGTGGATAGCTCTATATCGAAGAATTTCCAGGGAACAGGGCTGGGGCTTGCCATAGCCAAACGAATGATCGAACTTTTGGGAGGTGAATTGAAGATCGAGAGCAAACTCGGTGAAGGCTCCAAGTTTGCTTTTTCAATTATGGTCAAGAGAGCAGAAAAGGAGGATCTTGCTTCTGGAAATCAGGTCTTAACTTGGAAAGACGTAAAAGACATGGGGGCGGAATTTCCACTTCGTGTACTCTTGGCAGAAGACAATGAGCTCAATCAGCAGCTGATGACCTTGATGTTTGAGCAGTTGGGATTTGAGTACGATACGGTAAAAAGCGGGAAGGAGGCCCTACAAAGAGTGCAGGAGAAAGATTTTGATGTAGTGCTTATGGATGTGCAAATGCCCGATATGAACGGATTGGAAGCTACTCGTGAAATCAGAAAGCTCAAAGACAAGAAAGGACTGATCATTATTGGGCTTTCAGCCAATGTTTTTGAAGAAGATCAAAAAGAGGCCTTGAAGGCAGGGATGGATGATTACCTCACCAAACCCATCCGACTCGCGGTCCTAGCCGACAAGCTGGAGTTTTACTTCAGGAAAGTCAGAGGAGAAGAAATCTCTTAAAAGAAAAAGCTCCGAAATATTATTTCGGAGGCTTTAAGTCTGATTTTTAATCAAATCACAAAGTGGTATTCATGTCAAATGCTTCGAGGTAATCGGCTACCCGACGAACAAACATTCCTCCCAAAGCCCCATCAACAACTCTGTGGTCATACGAATGCGATAAGAACATTTTGTGACGGATGGCAATCACATCTCCGGTTGGGGTTTCCACTACCGCAGGTTTTTTGACAATCGCACCCACAGCTAAGATGGCTACCTGAGGCTGAGGAATGATCGGAGTGCCCATCACATTTCCAAAGGAGCCTACATTAGATACGGAATAAGTGCCGCCAGATAAGTCGTCAGCTGTCAGCTTGTTGACTCTTGCTCTGTTTGCCAAGTCATTCACTGCTTTGGAAATTCCTACCAGATTAAGCTGATCTGCATTTTTGATTACAGGCACAATCAAGTTTCCGGAGGGCAAAGCCACAGCCATGCCGATATTGATGTCCTTTTTCTTAATGATTCGCTCTCCATCCACAGAGATATTGATCATTGGGAAATCACGGATGGCTTTGGCCACGGCTTCGATAAAAAATGGGGTAAAGGTGATTCCTTCTCCATATTTCTTTTTGTATGCTTCCTTGTTTTTTTCTCTCCAAAGAACAATTGCCGTCATATCCGCCTCCACAAATGAGGTCACATGAGCTGAAATTCGTTTGGATTCGACCATTCGCTGCGCGATGATTTTTCGCATGCGATCCATTTCAATGATTTCGTCGGAAGCCGAAATGCTGACTTGTACATTAGGGGCAGAAATGGATGGTGCTGGTGAAGCTGGGATTGGTTCTGGTGCTTTTTCCCCTCTTTTGCTGAGGTAGTCCAGCATATCCTGCTTGGTGACACGACCATCCTTGCCTGTTCCTGGGATAGCCGAAAGCTCAGAGGCAGATATTCCTTCTTCTTTAGCCATGCTTTTGACCAAGGGGGAATAGAATCTTCCGTCTTCAGCCGGACCTGTGGTTTCTGACTTGGATTTGGAAATCAAAGAAGCAGTATGCGCAGGTGCAGCAGCTACCAATTCTTCTTTTGCAGAAGAAGGGGCTTCTGATTTAGGAGCTGAAGGTTCTACTTCTTGGTTGGTCTCAATAATGGCTATAGGAGCACCTACCGCCACAACATCACCTTCTTTTGCGAGAATTTTTTTCAAAACCCCACCATGGGTGGCAGGTACTTCGGTATCCACCTTGTCTGTAGCTACTTCCAGGACAGACTCATCCGCCTCGATGGTGTCTCCTTCTTTTTTAAGCCAGGTCAAAATGGTGCCTTCTATGATACTTTCACCCATTTTGGGCATTAGCATTTCTACACTTGCCATATCGTATTTGGTAATTAAATTGGGTTTATATTCAAGTTTTAAAATTAAATTTTATCGAATACCTTCCCAAACCTTTCTTATAAAATTTTATTTGTCTTTTCTGGAAAAGCACATTCTCAATAAATTCAAGACCGCCACCCCGGTCAGTTGGATATTCAGCATTCGGTCTTGAGTCAGTTGGAGTTTTCGGGTTTCTACGAATCCATCTCCTGCACAGGCAATCCAAACAGTCCCAACTGGCTTTTCCTCAGATCCACCATCCGGGCCGGCAACACCACTGCTGGAAAGACCAAAATCTGCCTTAAACAGCTTTTTAACCCCATTTGCCATCTCTTTTACTGTTTCTTCACTTACGGCACCGAAGGTTTCCAAGGTTTCCGGTTTTACCCCTAAAATGGACTCCTTAAACTGATTATGGTAGGGGACTACCGATCCCTGAAAGTAAGAAGAACTTCCCGGAACCGTGGTTACCAAATGAGAAACGTAGCCTCCTGAGCAACTCTCGGCTAAAGCTAGAGTTTTCCCTTCGTTCTTCAAAAGTTTGCCAATAGCGGTCTCTAAAGTCTCGGCATTGAATCCATAAACATATTTATCGATGATTGGCATGACCTGCCCGATTTGCACGTCTACCTCCTCCTCGAGGGTCTTTAGATTGTCCCCAAAGGCAGTCAGTCGGAGTTTGACATGACCCAAAGAAGGAAGGTAAGCCAGGCGGATGTGTCCGGGAAGGTTGTTCTCCCAATCCTTGATCAGGTCAGCAAGCCAGCTTTCACCAATTCCTACTGTCTTGATTACTTTGTGATAAATGACAGGCAAAGCCACCACTTTGGGTAAAGTGGGCAAAACAAAATCCTTCATGAGCTTCTTCATCTCATGAGGCACCCCCGGCATAGACATCCAGTATTTCCCTCCTCGCTCAAACCACATTCCCGGAGCAGTCCCCACCTCATTGGGCACATAGGTGCAGCAGGAGGGAAGATGGCCTTGCAGAATATTTAGCGGGGTCATTTCTCTACCTCTTCGCTTAAAAAAGGAAGTGACAGCTTCCACTGCCTTGGGAAATTCTACAACTTCACAGCCAAAGTACTCTGCCAAAAGTGGCTTGGTCAGGTCATCCTGGGTCGGTCCCAATCCTCCGGTGATCAATATCAAGTCGGCTCTTTCTTCGGCAGCTGCAAAAGCGGCTAAGATATCTGTTCTGTTATCCCCAACGGTGGTTTTTCTGACCACTTTTACTCCGACCAAATCCAGTTCTTGACTGATCCAATGGGAATTGGTATCCATGATTTGTCCATAGAGAAGTTCATCTCCGATTGCGATGATTTCAGCACGTACAAGTTTCATTTACTCGCTTTGTTATTTAGGGTGATGTTTTAATGCTTGATTCTTTTGAGGAGAATAGGTTCTTGGAAAAATTGAGAATGTCTTTTTGATTACCTGACCTTGGCTTTGCGTAGAATTTTTGAGAAAATACCAGGAAAAAATCGCTTGAGGTACACGGCATACTTTTCCTTTCCTCCGATCAGCACTTCTTCTATATTCCTTGAAAGCGCGGAAAAAATCCCTTCGGCGCAGGCTTCAGGGCTCATTCCTTTGGCTTGAGCCTCATCCATTTTTCCCAAAGAAGATCCATCCCCGGTGAGTGCATTTACGGAGACTTGAGTCTTGATAAATCCGGGACAGATAAGCGTCACAGAGATGTTATCCTGATAATGTTCTGCTCTTAAGGTATCAAAAAAACCATGCAACGCATGTTTGGAAGCGGCGTAGGATGAGCGAAAGGGTGAGGCAAACTTCCCGACCAAGGAAGTGACTACTCCAAATTGTCCACCTTTATTCTGGATAAAATGAGGTAGGATCGCCTTAGTCAAGGCTACCGTTCCAAAATAATTGACTTCCATTAGCTTCCGGTCTACATCCAAAGCAGTTTCTCGGATCAACGAGCGCTGACTGATGCCCCCGTTGTGCAGGAGAATATCTACCTTTCCGAAGAAAGAGATGGCTTCCTTTACCTTAGCATCCATTTGGGAGGTTTCCGTCAAGTCTAGTGGGAGAACCCGTATGTTTTCGGGATGCTGGCATTCACTTTTTACCCGCTCCAGTTCTTTTTCCTTTCGGGCCGAAATAATAACATCAAATCCTTTTTTGGAATATACTTTGGCAGTAGCCTCACCAATCCCGGATGAAGCACCTGTAATCCAAATGACCTGTTTACTCATAGCTGGGCTCTTTTTTCATAGGTGACAAAGGAATAGGAGAATTCATTTTTTTCATCTGCGGGGAAGTCTTGTCTTTCTACCTCTTCCCAGTCCGCTAAATGGATTGCAGGGAAAAAGGTATCCCCCTCAGGCTCGGCGTGAACTTCTGTGATTTCAAGTTGGTCACAAAAAGGAAGTGCCTGATTGTATATTTCCCCTCCTCCGATGATAAAAAGCTTTTCGACTTCCAATTTGTTGCAAAAAATAAATGCTTCTTCTAGGTTCGCGAAACTGTAATGTCCCTCAGGAGCCTGAAAGTCAGGGTTTCTTGTAATGATTAAATGGGTTCGATTTGGAAGGGGTTTCCCCAGAGATTCGAAAGTTTTTCTTCCCATCAAGATATGATGACCCGTAGTCAAATTTTTAAATCGTTTAAGGTCTGAGGATAATTTCCAGATCAGCTGATTGTCTCTTCCTATGACCTGATTTTCTGCTACTGCAGCGATGAGGATGATTTTCACGAGGTACTTGATTTAGCTCATGAATTTACCAGTCTTGCGGTTCAAAAAATGCAAAAGGGCAGAAAAACTGCCCTTTTGCCTTAAAAATTTGGTGTGTGCCTTCTTAATTCATGCCTGACATGGCATTGGGATAGGAGGCCATATTGTATTTTTTGGGCGAGCTGGTCTGGATTTCAATTACTTTCATATCAGTAACCTCACCGTTATTGTCAGTAAAGATCATTTCCAAAAATGATCCTTTTGGGGCACTGGAGAAAAAGGATTGGTACTTTTCCACTGTTTTGTTGGAAACCATGGGATTGCTTTGTGGAGAAAACATAGAGAAACCTTCAATTGGCTCCTCAGTCACCCAATAATTTCCCTGTCCGTCTTCGGATTTTACCAGGTATTCTTCGCAGGCATAGCCCAAAATTTCTTTCTTATTTCCGGTTTTGGTGATGGAATAATTCTCCTCTTCCATTTGTTCGTCTGCTTCTTCATCCACCATTTCCTGAATCTGATCATAATCTACCTTCATAGCAATGCTGGTTTTTTGGCCTTCATTATCCATTAGTATGACCATCGCCTGATTCTTTACATCCATTATGGTTGTGGTAATATTTTCAGGTGTTTTGGGGTCAGAGAAGGCCATTCCCATAAAATCCGGGTTGTCACTCAGAAGGTAATTGATTCGGGATGGGGGCTCAGCTTTACCTTTTTTGCTGATTGTAGTGACCTCCATGACCATGTACCCAGTAAAATCATAGGCTGATTCAGTGTCGGCTACTTGCATCATGCCTCCCAAAAGACCTTCCATTGGAGATTTACCCTCTTTTTCGGACTTGGAAGTGGTGGCGCTTTGGGCCGCATTTTGAGCGGCGTTTTGAATTTTCTTAAGAATTTGGCCTTGTACAGGTAGGACAGAAGTAAATCCTGCAATGGTGCAGATTAAAATTAGCTTTTTCATAGTTTTTATTTAAAAATCTATGGCAATGTCTTAAAAATCAGATAAAAAGTAAATAGCTAAAAGAAACTTCACCACTTTAATCCTCTCAGCAACTCTTCGGTTTTCATCCGTTTTTTACCTTCCAGTTGAAGTTCTTTCACTTTCAGACTTCCATCTCCACACTGAAAAGTCAAGTAGCTTTTACCATCGGACTCCCACATTCCCGGTTCTTTGCCAGAAAGGCTTTTTTTTGAGACCTCCGTTTTGAACACCTTACAGATTTTTCCCTGAAACTCGGTCCATGCTGCCGGATAGGGTGATAGCCCCCTGACCAAATTGTGGATGGATTCCGCTGATTGATTCCAATCGATTTTCCCGGTTTCCTTGAATATCTTCGGTGCATGATGAAGGGCCTTTGACTCGTCTTGGGGCAAAGGATTAACATCACCTTTGGAAATGGATTCTACCGTTTTGACCACCAGTTCCGAGCCAATGGTCATCAATTTTTCATAGAGCGAACCCAGATCGTCTTCGGGGAGGATAGCTACTTTTTCCTGAAAAATAATACTTCCGGTATCAATCTCATGCTTGAGGAAAAAGGTAGTGACGCCGGTTTCATTTTCACCGTTGATAATCGCCCAATTGATCGGAGCGGCACCCCGATAATCAGGGAGAAGAGAAGCATGAAGATTGAAAGTCCCCAAGGGTGGCATATTCCATACCGACTCTGGAAGCATCCGGAAGGCAACTACGATCTGAAGGTCAGCTTTCAAGTCTCTTAATTCCTGCTGGAATTCCGGATTTTTGAGATTGGTCGGTTGGAGGATGTGAAGTCCGAGTTGCTCGGCAGCTTGCTTGACTGGGGAACCTACTAGTTTCTGGCCTCTGCCTTGAGGCTTATCTGGAGCTGTAATGACTCCGACCACATTCCATCCAGCTTCGACCAGTTTTTCCAATGCAGGCACAGCGAATTCGGGCGTGCCCATGTAGATGATTCGTAGGTCTTTTTTTGACTTTACTTCTTTATTAGACATTCGGAGTTCGGTGTTGGATCTTGGACTTTGGATTTTCAATAGACCTCAATCCAAATAGTAGTTAATATTAAAATTTATCTGTCTGCTTGGATTCAAATTTTCAGGCAGTCTTTTTCAATCAATTTCCTCATAGTAATAGGAGTAATCAATTCCTTTCATAAACATCTCTCTGCTGTCAATTTCGTCGGTCAGGGCGTTTTCAAGCAGGTTTTTTAAAGGGTTGGAATCGACAGGACTTAGTATCATGGCGCTTATGTATTTTGTTTTTCCGATTTTACTCCAGTCTACACATTTTTTCAGACGTTTTTTCAAAATCAAATCCAGCCAAATGCGTGCGCTTCTGCCGTTACCTTCCATGAAAGGATGGGCCACATTCATTTCTACGTATTTGTCTGTGATTTCATCAAAGGTACGCTCGGGCATCTCATCTATTCGCTTCAAAGTGGCCTCCAGAAACTGCACCATAGCGAATTGGAATCCGCCTTTGGAGATATTCTTTTGTCTGATTTGTCCTGCAAAATCATATAATCCTCCAAACAGATAGGCATGGATTTGCTGTAACCCCTTGGTGGTGCCTACTTCAATGCTATGGATGAATGAACTTCCAAATAGGGCATAGGCTTTTGTTTTGCTTTTGCCGTCTATAGTCTCCTCGCTGTAGGTAAACCATTCGATAAAACGATTGGCTTTTGTTCCTGGAAATGTTTTTCCCAAAGCAATTATCCCATCGTAGTCAAGCATATCGGAAAGTCGCTTTTTTCCATCAGGTGCAAGTAATTTCAACTGGGTAGTATCACTAACCACTTGACTTCCTTCTTTCTTGAGTTTGGATTTCAGGTATTTCCAGTAGTTACGGGTTTTGTTATAATCGTCCTGATTGGTCAGTACCGCAATGATATCCAACACAGAAAACCACCATTTGGAATTCGTCTCATCCCAAAGGGCACGCACTTCCCGGTCGTCAAAAAATCGAATGGATATTTTTTGAGGATTTGTCATGGGGAAATTCGTTAGTTCAGAGATTAGGGTTTATAATTCTGATTTTGAAATCACTTATAAATCAGATACTTTTCTCTTTTCCTTTTGAATTCTTCCAAACCCGCTTTCCAGCTTTCCCGGATTTCTGCTTCTCTTTTTCCTTCCAAAATCTGCTTTTTCAACTCATCTGTGCCAGCAAGGGTATTGAAGAAATTATTGAAAAACTTCTCTTTCATTCCTGATTTCTGATATGCATCAAGAATGTATTTCAAAGTGAATTGATGGTCCAAAGACTCTCCTCGAAGGTCCACACCGTAGCAAATTTTGTCCTGATGAGGAGGCGTTTTGGACATGCCGTCGATACTAACAGGAGTAAAGGTGAAGGTCCCGAATTTGGGATCGGGATAGCCATACATCTGAAATGGATCATAGGTGCCCCGTCCCAAAGACATCACCGTACCCTCAAAAAAGCAGGTGCTAGGATAGAGTTTGATTGCTAAGTCGCTCGGTAAATTCGGAGAAGGCTTCACCGGAAGGCTGTAAGCTTGAGCATGGGTCCAATTGGCAACCGGAATCACTTCCAAGTCCACGGTCAATCCACCTTTGAGCCATTTTTCCCCATTGATCATCTGAGCCAATTCTCCAACAGTGAGTCCGTGGACCACAGGGATAGGGTGCATTCCCACAAAGGATTCAAAGCCTTTTTTCATCATCGGGCCATCGACATAGCCTCCGTTGGGATTAGGTCGGTCAAAGATGATTACCTTTTTTCCCTGCTCTGCACAGGCTTCCATCACGTAGTGCATGGTGCTGATGTAAGTGAAAAAGCGGGTTCCCACGTCCTGAAGGTCAAAAATCACCACGTCTAGATCTTTGATTTGCTCAGCAGATGGCTTTTTATTGTTTCCATATAGGGAAATGATAGGCAGTCCGGTCTTTTGGTCTACGCTGTTGTCTACTTTTTCTCCCGCATCAGCCGTGCCTCGGAATCCATGCTCCGGCACAAATACTTTTTTTACTTCGATTCCATTTTCTAGGAGAAAATCTACCACATGTTTATTGGCTGATTGGGGAAGGATGGAGGTTTGGTTGCCTACCAATCCTACCTTTTTTCCCTGAAGGACGGGAAGGTATACTTGGGATTGCTCAGCTCCTACGAGAACTTGCTGGGCAAAGGTGGTTTGGGTAACAAGGGCTAGAGTAAAAAAGGCCAAAAAACCGATCAGAAGTGAATTTTTCGCTTGCTTCATGCTAATTTGCGGGGAGTTGTGAAAAACAAATTTAACCGAGTCCCTTGAACCTTTCCTATTTCATTGCCAAAAGAATCAGTTTTAAGCAGGCCGGGGGTTTTTCTGGGACCATTCATCGCATTGCAGTCGGCAGTTTAGGTTTGGGTTTAGGAGTGGCCATTCTGGCCTTCATGATTTTGGGCGGGTTTCAAAAGACCGTTTCCGATCGGGTGTATAGTTTTACCGGACACTTTCAGGTGCAGCGCTTTCAGATGAGCAATGCCTTTGAAGAGGCACCTTTTTCTTTTCAGTCAGAATTCACTCAATCTTCAGATCAATTTCCCTTCATTAAGCGAATTCAGTCCTTCGGACATAAAGCAGCCCTGATGAAAGGAGAGGAAGAGGTGGAAGGAATCCTGATGAAAGGGGTAGGGAAGGATTTTGATACACTGGAATTCAAAAAGAATCTGGTCGAAGGACGAATGCTTACCATTCCGGATACTGGAGTCAGCAATGAAGTTATGCTCAGTAAGCTGGTGGCCAATAAGCTGCTCCTTAGTGTTGGAGATCGGGTGACGCTCTATTTTGTGCAGGACCCTCCGCGCTTCAGAAGAGTGGAAGTGGTGGGGATATTTGAGACGTATCTGGAAAATTTCGATGAAAAGATTGTAATCGGGGAGTTACAAACCATCCGGAATCTCAATAGCTGGACCAAGGACCAAGTAGGTGGTCTGGAGATTTTTGTGGATGATGCATTGAAGGCTGATGAATATTTGCCCTTGATAGAAAATAAATTGGATTTTGACTTAAAACTGATTGACAGCCGTGATCGGTTTCTGGAAATTTTTGACTGGCTAAGCCTTCTTGATACCAATGTGGTGGTATTTATCTCTCTGATTGGCTTTGTGGCCATTTTCAATATGGGAGCAATTTTGTTTATCCTGATCATGGAGCGAACTCAGATGATCGGATTGCTGAAGGCCATGGGAGCCCGAAATGCCCAAATTCGGAGAATATTTTTCTGGAATGGGATGAAGATTTTGGGAAGAGGGCTCGTGATTGGAAATGTTATTGGCTTAGGGATCGGCTTTTTGCAGGATACCTTTCGCTTGATTCCACTAGATCCGACCAATTACTATATGAGCTATGTTCCCATTGATTGGAATTGGCCAGTATTTATTCTGTTGAATATTGGGATTGCGATTTTAACTGCTTTGGTACTATGGATTCCCGTTTTGGTGATTTCCAGAGTTGACCCAATTAAGTCTATTCGCTTTGATTGAGGCGATAGGGGGAAAAAATACTTTTGATTTTCATCCAAATCACGCCAAAAACCGCTTCCTTGAAGATTTTTGGGCTCATCTTGGATTCTCCTCTGGTTCGGTCCGTGAAAATGATCGGAACTTCGATCAACTTGAATCCCAGTTTCCAAGCTGTGAACTTCATTTCGATCTGGAAGGCATAGCCAATGAATCTAATTTCGTCCAAATTGATTCCTTTCAAGACACTTTTGTGATAGCACTTAAAACCAGCCGTGGCATCTTTGATAGGAAGACCGGTGATAAATTTGACATATACGCTGGCGAAATAAGACATCAAAACCCTACCTATTGGCCAATTGACCACATTTACTCCAGTGATGTATCGTGATCCAATTGCCAAGTCAAATGATTGGTCTTTAACGGCATCGTAAAGGCGGATAAGGTCATTGGGATTATGGGAAAAATCGCAGTCCATTTCAAAAATGAAATCATAGCCTTTTTCCAAGGCCCATTTGAAGCCAGTGATGTAGGCGGTGCCCAAGCCTAGCTTTCCTTTTCTTTCTAAAAGGTGAAGTCTGTTTGAAAAGTCTTGTTGAAGATTTTTTACCACACTTGCGGTTCCGTCAGGAGATCCATCGTCAATGATCAGGAGTTCAAATTCTCCCTCAAGTCCCATTACAGCAAGCACCATTTCCCGGATATTCTCCAGTTCATTGTAGGTGGGAATGATGACGAGTTTTCGGTGGTTCATAGTGCTTCAAAGCTCAAAAGTAAGAGTTCACGTGGATTTTTTGAGGAGTGGTCAGCCTGAATCTTGGAGATCGTCTAGTTTTGCGGCAAAAATTACCCTAATGAATCCCCATATTGCCATAGTCAGCTATTTTTCTACAGGTGCATACGACGCCAATACTATTGATGAAGACCAACTTCTTTCTCAAGTTTTGAAGGAATTAGGGCTTTCTCATCAAATCGTCGCTTGGTCTGACCCTGAAGTGAATTGGTCCAATTTTTCCCATTTATTGATCAAATCTGTCTGGGATTACTTTGATTATTATCCCGAATTTTTGGCTTGGATGGATCAAATACAGGCTTTAGGCCTTCAGGTATTGAATGATTTGGATTTGATTCGTTGGAATTCTGATAAAAGATATCTTTTGGAGATCGAGTCAAAAGGCTTTCCTACTATAGCGGGTGTTTTGTTGGAAAAAGGCTCCACCCCAGATTTGGACCGGATTCTTCAAAAAATAAAGTCGGATACCTTGGTCATCAAACCAGTGGTGAGTGGAGGGGCAAAAAACACCCTTAAAATCCCTGTAAATCGATGGGATGATTTTAAGGAAAAGGTGGCTCAGCTTCTCGAAATGGAGGACTTTTTAGCTCAGCCATTTGTCAAAGAAGTAGCTGAGGTCGGAGAGTATTCTTTACTATTCTTCAATGGTTCTTTTTCCCATGCGGTATTGAAAACTCCGGCTAAAGAAGATTTTCGGGTACAGCATTACTTTGGGGGGACGATTCAGGTAATTCAGCCGGGGCCTGAATTGCTTGTTCCCGCCCAGCGACTGATGAATGAATTTGGAAAAGGCACACTCTATGGAAGAGTTGATGGAGTCTTAATTGACGGGGTATTTCATCTGATGGAACTGGAACTGATCGAGCCTTATCTGTTTCTTGGCCTGACTGAGAATGCCTTGCCAAACTATAAAAAAGCAGTCAGCGAGCGACTATTAAGTTAAACTCAGGAGCAAAACTCTTCCATCTTATTCAGGGCATAGTCGCTTCCTTTCTCTGCTGCTTCTTTGATCAGTTGGCATCCTTCGGGATTGCCCATTCGAGCCATGCAAATGCCCTTTTTGCCTAAGGCCTCGATATGGTCAGGACGGTTTTTGAGTACAAAGTCAAAATCCTCTAAAGCCCATGGCAAATAACCGATCTTGAGCAAAGCAAAACCCCGGTTATATCGTGCAGTAATGTTGTCAGGTTCCTTCTTCAAATAGGTGTTGAAGGAGGCGGCTGCTCCATAGATGTCACCTCGACCTGCTCTTGCCATTCCCATATAGTAGTAGGTTTCTGCAAAGTCCGGATTCATAGTTTGGGCCAGTTTAAGGAAATTTTCGGCCCTCTCCCAGTTTTTGACCATCAGCTGGGACCTGCCTGCTAAGTAAAGGATTTCAAAATCCTCTGGGTCTAAACTTGAAGCTTTGAGTATAGGGAGCTCTGCTTGTCTATAGTATTCTTTTTCGAAAAGGATTTTTCCGATCCCTGCATGAGCCTGAGCATAAGCTGGATCGATGGAAATAATCGTTTCGTAGTCTGCAATGGCTTCTTTGGTTTTTCCCAATTCCTCATAACACCTAGCTCGGATATGAATGGATTTGATTTCGTTGACATGGAGGAATAGCCTACGATTGATGGCCTCAATTGCTCTTTCATATTGACCGCTTTGGTACAAGGCCTCAATCTCGGCAGGGTCGGCACTGCAGGAGACCAGTAAAAGTATAGCCAAACCCGTAAGAATATGATGAAGTCGTTTCATAACGAAATAAACAAAAACAATTTCAAAAATGGAATAAAAAATTTCTTAAAAGACACAAAAAAAGCTGCCTTGGCAGCTTTTCTTTTTCATAGAACTCCTTTGGTACTTGGGAGTTGGTTGATATTTCTTGGATCCCGCATTACGGCCATTTTGATAGCTCGTGCGAGACCTTTGAAGGTAGCCTCGATCTTGTGATGTTCATTGTCTCCCTCCACTTTGATATTCAGATTGCACTTTGCTGTGTCGGAGAAGGATTTGAAAAAGTGGAAAAAGAGCTCCGTGGGCATATCTCCGACTTTTTCGCGGGTATACTTGGCATCCCAGACAATCCAGGGGCGTCCTCCGAAATCAATAGCTACCTGTGCCAAAGCATCGTCCATTGGAAGCATAAATCCATAGCGGTAAATGCCTTTTTTATCTCCCAAAGCCTTTAGATAGGCTTCACCTAAAGCCAAAGCCGTGTCTTCAATCGTATGATGCTCATCAATGTGTAGATCCCCTTTCACCTTGATTTCCAGGTCAGTACTTCCATGCTTGCCCAATTGCTCCAGCATGTGATCGAAGAAATGCAAGCCTGTGGAAATGTCGCATTTTCCACTTCCGTCAAGGTTCAATTTGATGTAGATGTCTGTTTCAGAGGTGGTTCTTTTGACTTCTGCCTGTCGAGGAGGCATTTTCAGGAAAGAATAGATCTCATCCCAGTCTTTGGTGGAAAGTGCGGCATCGGGATTTGGATCTCCGATAAAGATGGCTTTGGCTCCCAAATTTTGCGCAAGCTGCACATCGGTAAACCGATCCCCTATCACGTATGAATTAGCTAAATCATATTCATCGTTAAAGTATTCGGTCAAAAGCCCCGTACGTGGTTTGCGGGTAGGAGCATTTTCATGCTCAAATGTCCGGTCCACGTGAATAGCCTTGAAAAAGACATTTTCCTGTTCCAGAGTCTTGAGCATTTTGTATTGTGCCGGCCAGAAGTCTTTTTCAGGAAAAGAATCCGTACCCAAACCGTCCTGATTGGTAACCAAGACGAGTTCGTAGTCTGTTTCTTCTGCAATTTTCCGAAGGTTGGAAATAGCTTTCGGGAGGAATTCCAGCTTTTCTAGGCTGTCTACCTGAAAGTCCGTGGGTGGTTCTTTGATAATGGTTCCATCCCGATCTATAAATAATACTCTTTTCATTTTTGATTTTGGAATTACGATTTACGAGCTGAAGTATCAATTTTGGCCTTTATTGCTCGATTTAAGTTTTTCAAAACAGGTTGGATTTCAAACTTCCAATTCACGAACACACCTTTTGGAATGCTTCCAAAAACGCTTCATTTTCAGCCCTTGTACCCACAGTGATGCGTAGACAATCCTCGCAAAGCAAAACCTTGGCGCGGTTTCTCACAATGATTTTTTCCTTAATCAGATCATCATAAACCTTGTTGGCTTCTGGTACTTGAACCAAGAGAAAGTTAGCATGACTGGGATGGATCTTCTGCACAAAAGGCAGCTTTTCCAATTGATTCTGAAGAAGACCCCTCTCGGAAAGAATTTCCTTTATCATCCGGTCGACTTTTACCTTGTCTTGGATTGCGGCCAATACCGTCTCCTGCGTCAAGCCGGAAATATTGTAAGGCGGCTTGATTTTATTCAAAATCCGAATCAACTCCTCACTGCCAAATGCCATTCCCAGTCTGAGAGAAGCCAATCCCCAAGCTTTGGAGAAGGTCTGCATTACCAATAGATTGGGAAATCGATCAAGTTCTGTGGTGAAGCTCGGCTCATCGCTGAAGTCGATATATGCTTCATCTACTACCACAAGTCCCGGAAATTTTTCCAGAAGAAACAGGATGTCCTCCCGCTTCATTTTGTTTGCAGAGGGATTATTGGGGGAGCAGATAAAAAGGATTTTAGAGTGATCATCCGCAGCTGCCAGGATTTTATCCGGCTGAAGTTGGAAGTCTGTGGTTAGTGAAACCTTGCGGATTTCCACATCATTGATATTTGCACTCACTTCATACATCCCATAGGTGGGAGGCAGAAGGATGACATTATCCTTACCAGGATTGCAAAAGGCTCGATACAACAAATCAATAGCCTCATCCGAACCATTTCCCAAAAAGATCTGAGTTGGTCTTACTCCTTTGATTTTAGCTATTTCCTCCTTTAGCGCACTTTGGTAAGGGTCAGGATAGCGGTTATAATCGGCTAAAGTGATCGAACCAAAAGGATTTTCATTGGCATCAAGGAAGATACCTTCCTTTCCGGTGTACTCGTCTCTAGCTGAAGTATAAGGCTGAAGTCGAAGGATATGCGCTCTCAATAATGAGTTTAGATCGAAGCTCATTTTTTGTTTTCTTTCAGGTAGTTAAGTCTTACAGTAACTGCATTTTTGTGCGCGTCAAGCTGTTCATTGGCTGCCATGATTTCAACAGCTGGACCCAGCAGTTTCAATCCTTCGGGGGTGATCTTTTGGTAGGTCATTTTTTTCACAAAGCTATCCAGAGATACCCCGCTGTAGTTTCTTGCATATCCGTAGGTTGGCAGAGTGTGATTGGTGCCCGAAGCATAATCACCAGCTGACTCAGGAGTGTAATTGCCAATAAATACCGATCCAGCATTGTAAATCGCATTAACTGTTTCTTCCTCGTTTTCCACGGCGATGATCAGGTGCTCAGGGGCATAGTCATTGATCAGATCAATGGCAGCTGAGGAATCTTCCATTACCACAGCTGTGGAGTTTTGGAGGGCTTTGAAGGCAATGTCCTTTCGGGAAAGTTCTTCGAGCTGGGTATTGATTTCTTTGAGGACCTTTTTGGCAAACTTCTCCGAAGGTGTCACCAAGACCACTTGAGAATCCACTCCATGCTCGGCCTGAGAAAGTAAGTCGGAGGCTACAAATGCCGGCACGGCAGATTCATCCGCATAGACCAAAACCTCAGAAGGTCCCGCAGGCATGTCAATAGCTACCCCATATTTAGTGGCTAGTTGCTTGGCACCGGTAACGTATTGATTTCCTGGACCGAATATTTTATCCACTTTAGGCACGGAATTGGTGCCAAAGGTGAACGCCGCCACTGCCTGGGCTCCTCCCACTTTGATGATTTTGGTAATGCCAATCCGATTTGCAGTATATAGAATAGCAGGATGGATTTTTCCTTCCCGATTTGGTGGGGTGCAGAGCACAATTTCCTTGCATCCCGCAAGTTTGGCTGGGACTCCAAGCATCAATACGGTACTGAAAAGGGGAGCAGTGCCACCCGGTACATATAATCCTACCCGCTGAATTGGCACGCTTTTTCTTTTGCAGGTTACACCGGGCATGACTTCCAGAATCAATTCCTCACTTGCTTGGGCCGCATGAAATTTCTCAATATTGGTTTGGGCGGTATGGATCGCCTCTTTCAAATCTTTGCTGACTAAGGCTGTGGCCGCTTCGATTTCCGCAGGAGTGACTACAAGCTGATCCAAACTTACATGATCATATTCCTGGGCAAATTTGAACAGCGCCTTATCGCCTGTACGTTCTACCTTTTTGAGGATGGGCTTGACGATTTTATTGATCTCTTTGCTTTTCTGTACAGGTCTAGCCAGTTGCTTTGTCCACTTGTCCGGGCTAGGATTGACCAAAAGTTTCATAAGATTCTTGTTTAGCTTTCTTCTTAAATGACCATTTTTTCGATTGGAACTACCAATATTCCTTCAGCACCTGCTGCGCGGAGTTCTTCAATATTTTCCCAAAACTGATCCTCACTCAATACAGAATGCACGGAGGACCATCCCTCTTGGGCTAAAGGGAGAATTGTAGGGCTTCTCATCCCAGGGATCAATTCGATCACTCTTGAAATGGATGCGTTGGGCACATTCATGAGGACGTATTTATTGCTTTTCCCTTTTTGGACAGCATTGATCCGGAAAAGCAATTTGTCCACTATGGCTTTTTTCCAATCGGCCATATCATGATTTCCGATCAATACCGCTTCGGATTTGAAAATCTCTTCCACTTCCTTCAGCCCGTTCATCAGCAAGGTAGAACCTGAACTCACGATGTCACAGATTCCCTCAGCCAGGCCAATGCTTGGAGCGATCTCTACTGAACCACTGATTTCGTGGATTTCAGCCTCAATTTGATGGGATTTGAGATAATCGTCGAGGATTTTGGGATAGGATGTCGCAATGCTTTTTCCTTGGAAATAGTGAATTCCTGGATATTCTTGGCCTTTCGGAATGGCCAAGGAAAGACGGCATTTGGAAAATCCCAGCTTTTTGAGCGTGAGGACATCTTTGTCTTTTTCGACGAGTTCATTTTCACCGACTATTCCCAGGTCTGCCACGCCGTCTGCCACATAGCCAGGAATGTCATCGTCTCTGAGAAAAAGGAATTCGACCGGAAAATTGGTTGCGGTAGATTTCAGCTTTCCGGTTCCGTTGTAAAATTTGATTCCACACTCTTTGATCAGGCTGAGTGAGTCATCGGATAATCGGCCGCTTTTCTGCACGGCAATGCGGATTATTTGTTCCATGGGGACAAGTTACGCTAGTAAAGTTTTTGATTTAATAAAATTTGGTGAATGGCCGAATCCCTGTCATCGGCACCACCGGGTCTGGGTGTAAATGTATTCCTCTCAAGAGGAATGATGGAAATGATGCAGCATGGGGGCATGCTGTGAAGTCGCAAAAAATTCAATATTTCTATTGGTGTTTTCCATTATCGATGGCAAAGTTAATCTGAGAATCAGAACTAGCAAACAGATGAATTGTTTTTTGGGATTTATCCTGCGGCAGTATAGGCCTTTTTCAGCCAATCAATTACCTCTCCAGTGATTTGTTCTTCGTGGTTGATGGTGACTTTGTGACTGCACATGGCATTGGATTTGGTTTCTGCTTCCAATATTCCCTCTGGGGATTGTCCTTTGAGATTAATTCCGATTTCGAAGCGTGTTTTGGAAGCTGGGATCAGCATGGCAAATTGCTTCTTGCGTTTGACGCTGACATAGGCGTTTTTGGGAGCGAATTCCACGTCCTTTCCAAATGACTCGATTTCGGCTTTCAGCTTTTCAAAAACGGGCCAGAAGTGTTCTTTACCCATGTATTGCTTTTTGACAAGATCATTGGAGTCCTCTGCAGATCCCGCATCCGATTTTAAGGCTTTGTGAGCTACCAGATTGGCATAGCCATGGGTAAATCCATGCTCGGTCTTCAGAAATTTGAGGATTTCTCCGTGCTTTCCTAGGTTTTGTTTCTGAACGATTGCAATCCATTCTTCCAGGGATTTTCCTGTATTTTTTTGCAAGTTGTCAATCATAGTTTGGGCGGCTGGGTCCATGGTCTAGGGAAAATTTAGGGTGGAAACAATTGGAAAATGATCAGAGACATCAAGAAGCTGGGAGCGAATAGCCTGAATCACAGTATCGGATTTTTCCAAATAAGGATTCCAGACTTTTCCCTCCACGACCTGAATCTGTCTGCTGACCAGAATGTGGTCTATGAGCACATTGAATTGGTCCTTGGTGATTTTGTCGGTGAAGCGAGAGGAGTTGGGAGTCCATCCATGGGCATTTAGATTGGGTTTGGGAAGGACGGGTTTTAGTATCCATTCCGGCTTCCAAAGGTCCCCGAGTAAGATTTCCACTGCACTTTTGGAGAATCGATTTTCGTAAAAGTCCAGCTCAAACCCGTCGTTGATATCTCCCATAACAATTACAGGGTGATTTTTTTCCAAGTATTCGTCACATCTCTGTCGAATGTGGGCACATTCGGCAAAGAGCCTGAGTCTATCCCGCTGGGATAGTTTTTCATATCGGGCGAAGTCCACCTTGTCAAATATTCCTTTGGATTTGGTATGGGCAATGATGATCCGCGTGAGAAATCTGTTTTGGGTATCCAACAGACTCAATTCCAAAGGGGGACGATAATGTTTGTATTGCTCTTTTATCAGCCTGTCTGTTGTATCCATCAAGAAGGGCTGATCAAACCGTTTGTCTTCTGCTGTTTCGGGGGTGAAAACCGCTTGGACTTTGTCTGGCTTGTATATGGCACACAGCTCTTGCTGACCTGGAGAAGGAAAACCATGCACGCCTTTAAAGACTTTGTCCGGAATAAACTCTTGAGTCCAAGCCTCCAGCTGAGCTGATGCGGTTTTGGTGCCGTTGACTAGTGTATTCGGCCCTTCTACAATTCCCAAAAAGTCAGGATCGATCGCCTGAATAATTTGGGCAAGATGTTTACTTCGGTCCCCTTCTTTACCGGTGGTTTTTGGAGATCCATCCGAATCGAATAGATCTCTCATCCAAGCAATGTTGTAGACTCCAATTTTGAGTTGCATCCAGGAAAAGTTTAGGTTTACAATTCTTCAATTTACAAATAAGTCTGCCATCAGTCAGGGAATCAAGGGGAGAATCCTAGACTTTGATGTAAATCTTGCGCTTGTCCATGGCATATCCAATCACCCAAATCAATAACATATAGGAGATTGCAAAGAGGAAGGATGCATTTTTGGGACTCAACCACGAAGTATAAAAATTTTCGTAAATCCATCCTTGAAGTGAACTTTCTCCCACGGGAATCATGGAAAAGATAGAAATGACCACGCCGGAAAGTACATAGAGAATCAACGGATTTCTTCCAAATGCCTGGAAGAAGTACGTCCAACCGGACCATTTTCTGATTTCCACAACAAAAACCAAGAAGCCCAAAAGAATCAGATCCCAACCCACGGTTAAGAGGACATATGGACTAGTCCAGATTTTCTTGTTGATCGGAAAGAAGATGTCCCAAAAGTAGCTTACCGCGATGCTGACTACACCCAAAATGACGAGGAAACGCACGGTTTTCAGTGTATTTCCATTTTTCTGAATGAATTTACCTACCAAAAAGCCTGCAATCACGTTGACCGATGAGGTGAGCGTACTGAGAATTCCTTCCGGGTCAAAAGGAATTCCTTCTCCCATATACATTCTCTTTTCTCCGATCAGTGCAAGGTCCAGCTTAATTTGTGCATTGCCTGTAAGGCTGTAAGGGTCTCCTGCATCCCCAAAGAAATACATGATCGGCCAATAAAGAATCAGAGCCGCGCCAGAAAAAATCCATCCTAATTTTTCTCCTCCCCAATAGAGGATTAAAGCGGCAAGTAGATAACAAAACGCAATTCTCTGCAATACTCCAACCAACCGAACTTCTGAAAGATCGATAAAGACAATTTCTTCTGCTTCATTGTAATCAAAGAAAGGGAAGGCATTGAGCAACCATCCTATCAGGAAGATAAGAAAAGCCCGCTTGAAGACCTTTTTGTAAAACTGACCGGGACTCATGTCCTTAAGCTTTTTTAAGGCGAAACTCATCGCATTACCAACTACAAATAAGAAAGTCGGAAACACCAAGTCGGTGGGGGTGAATCCATGCCAATCTGCATGTGCTAGAGGTCCATATAGATTTCCCCAGTCTCCGGGCGTATTGACGATAATCATAAAAGCAATGGTCATGCCTCGCAGTACATCCAGGGCGAGGTATCGGTTGCTAAGGATTTTGGATCGGTGGTCGATGGTCATTGGTTGGGTTAATTGAAATGTGATTTTAAGTTAATTTTTCTTCTGAAAAATTTATCGAATTGCAAATCGAAATTTGATTTTGGTCTTCGATTTGTAATTTTTGACTTCTGAAATTAGAATTCATTGAGAAAATTTGAATTATTTCTATGTAATTTTTTAGATATTTATAAACCTTTGACTTTTAACTATTAAGCTTTTCACTATGAAAAATCTAGTATTATTTATCGCTGTTTCTATTTTCCTTTCTAGTTGTTCTGAAAAGGAAATCAAACTCTCGAGCATTGAATTAGAAAGTTTAAATCCTTTTGGAATTCCAGACTCTTCAGTGATCAAAAATTCCTATCTAGTTTTCTTGAATCATGAAAAATTCAAGCCGATAATCGATGAATTTCCTTCTGATTCGAGTAAAGAAAATCCTGATATATTTGAAAAAGCTGCTATGGCCAAAATCAATACTATTGTTGATTTTGGGAAACAATATGGATTGGATCTCAAGGCAGAACAAATCTTTGTAGAGGCTGCCTCAGGTTTTATTTTTGAAGATTCCTCAGAAACCATAATCAAGAAGATCATTTCGGAAAAAGGTCAAGGAAATATTGATGATGTCCAAGCTGACTTCTATTTCTACCTGCAAAACCCAAGGGCAAGAATGCAAAATGGGGGAGGTGCTTTACCCCAAACAATTAGGGCTAGGATGCAGGAAAACCCTCAATGGGGCTATAATGTGAAGGGCTATACCAGTGATGCGGTTTTATATTTAGGTGGTGGACAGCTTTCAGATACTTCTAACGCATCGGATGCCAAAGTATGGTTAATTGATTCTGGGATCGATTCTAATCATCAGGATTTGCTTGGTTTGGTTAACATGAGGCTAAGTAAATCCTATGTCGACGGATCACCGGGAAATGATAAATGGGGGCATGGTACGGCTATGGCTGGCTTAATTGCTGCCATTCCCGCTAATATTAATTTTCCAGAAGACCCAACACTTATTGGAATGACTGGCGTTTCTCCTGGAGCTGAACTGGTTTCATTGAAAGTTTTTGGGGAATTTGCAGAAGCTAGATACTCTCATATTATTCAAGCGCTCAATCTCATCATTCGCAGAAGAGGCGAGCCTGGAGATATTATTAATCTCAGTTTAGGAAATAAGGTGAGAAATTGTTACCAATACGGTCTTTACCCAATAATTAGGAGAATGGCAAGAGGGGGTTTTCTTTTCTCAATAGCTGCAGGTAATGCTTTTGATGGAAACTCTCCTGTTTCTGCTAGTCAATATTTACCTGCTTGTGCTGAGGGAGAAAATATTTTCACAATTGGATCATTTAAAATTGATTACCCAACTGGTAGTACAGAGTATTCTTATTTCTCGAATTTTGGTAGTCCTCCGATTGATTGGGTGGTGCCCGGTAGTTATATTTTTACTACTTATCCAGAGAACAATAAATATGCTGTTATGGAAGGAACATCGCTTTCGGCTGGTTTGATGTCTGGCTTATTGCATTTAACTCAGGGAAATCTGAATACGAAAACTTCAATAGTAGATTCACTTGGGACCTCTTATCCTGTTCCCGAAAGGTGATTTTCCTTAAAAAGTATTCATAGCTGGATTTTATTGAAATAATGACTGTATGACCAACAAAGATGTTTTGGTTCAGGGTTTGTCTTTTCTGGTATTTATGAAAACGCCTTAAACCTTAAAATTACTTTTCCCTTTCAAGTGAGCTAGAAGCCAATTCCTGATTAATTCGATCAAGATCATCTCTTATTTGAGAGATGATCTTTTTGTATCTAATGTCCTCTTTTAGTTTGTCAAAAGTAGGGTTGAACTCAGTGAAAAAATAATCTCGCCAACCTCTTTCGTAAGCGATTTGAAGGTATTTGATTGCCTCTGGAACTTGGTTTTTTGCTGCATAGGCAGTGGATATTTCCAAGGGCAAGTAATATTCTTCCGAGCCCAAACTCATGGCTTCGATCTTAACCTGAATGATGGCGTTAAGCAGAGAATCTGCAAACTTGTCCTCACCTCTTTGCTTCAACAAAAATCCATAATTGATCGGTGTACTGTAGAATTTGTCAAATCCGGATTTCAGATTTCGCTCAATAGAGATTTTCCAAACCTTAAATGCAGAGTCATATTCTTGGGAATAGTAGAGAATGGCACCTGCTGCCCTTACATTATATTCAGAACTGTCCTGAAAAGGGATATTTTCTAAAATGGATAAGGCTTCATTCTTTTTCCCCAGCTCTATCAGGGAATTGGCTTTTAGCTCGTAGGTAGTTTGACTTTTGCTGATTGCCAAGGATCGGTCGAAGTATTGAATGGCCTCATCCAGTCTGCCTAGTATTTTATAAACCCAGCCAATATTTTGATAGGGTATATGAGAACTTGGCCCCAAGTCGGCAGCTTTTTTCTGAAGATTCACTGCCTCAAGCAAATTGCCGCTGGCAAAATTGATTGTCGCCAGATTTCCAATCGCATCGCTCAAATTAGGCTGAAAAGATAAGGCAGTCTCCATCGAGTTTTTTGCTTTGGTATATTCTCCCAAATCATAATATACCATACCTCTTGCCCCATAGCCTTCCGCCAATTTAGGTTCCAATTCCAATGCCTTTGAGCTCATTTCCAGACTCAGGTCATACCATGGGCCTTTAGGTTCATCGAAGGCAATTTGAAAATAAGTTTTGGCCAACCAAGTATAGGCTAAAGCATAATTAGGATCTAATTCGATGGCTTTTTTGAGTAATTCAGCTGCTTCGAAAAACAAACTCGGATCTCCAAAGCCGGCGTAATACAGCTGCTTTGCTTTAAAGACCAAGTCATACGCTTCCGCATTGGAAGTTTCTCCCTTGCCTATTTGGATGGATTCCTCAGCAGTCAACTGGGCATCCAAGACTCTTGCTATATCTCGTGCAACATCATTTTGGAGTTGGGTGATATCTCTGCCTTGCCGGATATATTCATCTGTCCAGATGTTTTTATTTTCATCTGCATCGACCAATTGCAGTTTAAACCTAAACCCCGAGTTTAATTGCTCTATGGTGCCTTTAAGGATGGTGCTCACATCCAGTGTTTTGGCGAGTGAATCCATAGGAAGGGTGGATCCTTTGTATTCCGCCATAGTCGAATAAGCAATGGCTTTGATGGAGTTGATTTTGGTTAATTGTCCGATTATGTTTTCCGTCAATCCATCAGTGAAATAATCAAGTTCTGGATCTCCATTTAGATTGACAAAAGGTAAAACCGCTACGGATTTGTCCTTTTCCCAAACAGAATCTTGCCAAAAAACTGAATAGGTGACCATGGTGAGCAAGAGAAAAACTACTCCGATGCCCACCCAATATTTCCAAGGGTTTCGCTCCTGATATTTAATGTTTTGAAGAACATCTGCTCTCTTGGGAATTTCCAGAGGTTCATTGGTGAGTGCGTGGAGTTCTACCTTATGCTCAACATTTTTTAGATTGAATCCTCCCAATCGTACAGTCTGGAAAATAGTGTTTTCCCCAAGGCGGTGAAGGAGTTGGTCGGAAAGCAGGATGCTGGAGGGGACTCCCACGCTTTGAATCCGGGAACTTTGATTGACTGCATCACCGAAAACATCCCCATGGTCAAAAATAATATCTCCACAGTGTAGCCCTATTCTTAGCTGGAATTTCCCTTTTGAAATGCACTCTTTCTGAATTTCCAAAGATGCCTGAAGAGCTCCCTCGGGGCTTTCGAAAACACCAAGAATTCCATCTCCCAATTCTTTGATTATTTGGCCTCCGTACTTGGAAAAAGTCATTTGATGGGCTTCGAGGTTTTCTTTCATTAGCTGAAAAGCCCCGTCTTCATCCTTTCCCATTAATCGGGTATAGCCCACGATATCCGAAAAATAAACTACGGCCTGTTTTCTGATTAAGTTTTGATTCATAAAATCAGGTTAAAAATGGAGCTCGATCTGCAATGCTTAAACTAGGTAATTTTGGTCTCATAAAAAAATCCAATTAACTCTTAAAAAATGTCATTTAATTTATTTCAGTGAATCTTATTAATCTTGTTCGTTCCATCATTTGATTAAGCCATGAAGCAATCCGCTAAAATATTACTCATTATGTTTCTAGTGCTCTGTTCCTTGCGATCTTTCGGACAAGTATCTGCCCGCTGGGACTTGATTGAAAATCATTTTGGAGATCAAGGATATCATGAAGCCAAACTTTCCCTTACCAATACTTCTGACCAAACAATCGAGGGAGGATGGAATCTTTATTTCAATACGATTTTCATTTCTGTGGCCACTCAGTCCCGCCATGAGGACTTACGATTTCGACATTTGCAGGGAGATTTTTTTGTAATTGAGGGAAAATCCAAGTCACCGGCAATTGCACCCGGAGAAACTTTGGTCATCCCTTACAGAAGTCAAGGTTCATTTTTGAAAAATTCCTATGCGCCTGAAGCCCTGATTTTTGAACAAGCCAATGGGTCATTTTTCGAAGTCAAAGAATACCAAACTGCCTCGATAAGTAGAGAAGAGTTAATTCAAATGGCAGAAGGTTCTTCCATTCCAATAGGTCAAAATCAAACACTCCTTCCGAAAAAGGAATGGGAAGAAAATCAGCTTCCTCCGTTTTTGCCATCACCAAAGCAATGGAAATATACGGGTCCTAGTATTCGGGTGAAAAATACCGGTTTGGGAGTAGTAGGCGATCCAGAGTTTGCACAGGTTGCCTCATTTCTTTTGCAGGGAATCAAAAAGGGCTATAAACCCAAAGTAAATCGAGAAGAAAGACCAATTACTATTCAGGTTAATCGAGTGGAGGGATTGGCCAAGGAGGCTTACCGAATTCGGATTGAGGATCGAAAGGTTGCCATTTCTGCCTCATTTCCACAAGGAGCACTATATGGAGTTCAATCCTTTTTGGCCATGATGCCGGCCGATTTTTGGGGAGAGGGAACAGATGAATTGCTTCTTCCTCAGGTGGAAATTGAAGACGAACCTTCTTATGGATACCGAGGCTTGTTTTTGGATGTCGCTCGTAATTTTCAGCCCAAAGAACAGATATTCAAAGTGTTGGATTTGATGTCTTTTTATAAGTTGAATGTCTTTCATTTCAATTTGGCAAATGATGAGGGATGGAGAATTGAAATTCCCGGTTTACCGGAATTGACCGAGTTTGGAAGTAGACGTGGGTTTTCCAAAGAAGAAAAGGACTTTCTATGGCCTTATTATGGTTCTGGGGCCTATCCTGAACAAAGTCCAAGCGGAACTGGGTTTTACTCCCGCGAAGACTTTAAAGAGATTTTAGCCTACGCCCATTCCCTTCACATCGAAGTGATCCCTGAGTTGGGAGTTCCTGCGCACTCCCGGGCAGCGATTCTGGCGATGGAGAAGCGATATCGGGATTTGATGAAAGCAGGGAAGCCAGATGAGGCACTTCGCTATCGCTTGGCAGATCCTGATGATCGATCTGTTTACCTATCTGCCCAGAATTTTAAAGGAAATACAGTTTGTGTCTGTCAGGAATCTACTTACACTTTCTATGAAAAACTGATTCAGGAGATCAAAACCATTTATCAGGAAGCTCAAGTTCCTTTGCAGACTTGGCATACGGGAGGGGATGAAGTACCTAGGGGCGCATGGAAAGCTTCGCCGATTTGTGATGATTTTTTGGCCAAAAATCCTGAAATAAAGCGGGAAGACTTGAATGATTATTTCCGGTATCGAGTAGCCCAATTGCTTAAGAAGGAAGGAATTGGTCATGGAGGTTGGGAAGAAATTGGGCAAAGCCATGAAGGAAAGCAGATTGTTCCCAATGAAAAGTTTTCTGACCAAAATTGGAGATTGTATGCCTGGAATGCAGTAGCCGGCTGGGGAGGGGAGGACATGGCCTACAAATTGGCTAATGCAGGCTATCCAGTAGTGATATGCTCCAGTGCAAATTTCTACTTTGATCTAGCTTACAATTGGGACCCGGATGAGCGAGGGCATACTTGGAGTGGGGTAGTGGATACTTATCAGGCTTGGAAAACCGTGCCGGGCAAGCTTTACCTTTCACATGATCAGACGATTGATGGCAATGAGTGGAACTGGGATGAGGCTGAAGAAAGGTTTACTCGCCTTACGGAAAAAGGGAAATCCAATATTCTAGGGGTTTCAGGACAGCTTTGGACTGAAACGGTAAAAAGTCCCGAAATGATGGAGTATTATCTTTTGCCAAAAATGCTTGGCTATGTAGAAAGAGCTTGGGCAGGAGATCCCAAATGGGCCTCTTTGGCAAAAGAGGATGAAATGAAAAGATTCCGAGCTGAGGAGTGGGATAGGTTTGTCTTTCTTTTGAGGAAAAAAGAGCTTCCTCGGCTTACCTATCAGTTTGGCGGATTTAATTATCGAAAGCCTGCTGACTAGGTTCAGAAATTCAGGTGGAGCGTTTTAAAGACCTCGGACCACGGACTTGTATTTGGCGATCAAAAGGTCATTTTGGACTTCTCCTTCATCTGAGTTGGAGCTGTTGAATATTTCTGGCCGAATCCCATTTCTCAAGAGAATCCCTGCTGCCTGGACCATAATGGCCTGAAGAAGTGCGGCTCCTACTACCGTGGAGGTTGCCCCAACTTTGGTAGGAAGGCCCTCAAAATCAATGGATGCGTCTCCGATTTCTCCAAAATTGTCCAAGAAGACATCCGAAACCTGAAAAAGCTTCAAGCCGGAGGAGTGCCGGGAATCCACGGATCGGCTATGGGCAAGATTGGTGATCGTAATGACTTTTGCACCAGCTTTTTGAGCCAATTGAGCCATCTCAATACTGACAGGATTTCTTCCGGAATTGGAAGAAATGATAAATACATCTTTTCCGCACAGGCTATAACCTTCAAATAGTTTTTCGGCGTAGCCTTCCTTTCGCTCGATCTCCGTGCTACCTGAAGCATCTTCATGAAGCATTAACGGAGGGTCCAAGATGGGCCTTACCCGAGCAAAACCTCCCGCCCGATAAAAGATCTCCTCTGCCATCATGTGTGAGTGTCCAGTACCTGAGGTATAAATCCATCCTTCGGATTGAATGCAGTCAGCAACCCACTGGGCTGCTTTTTGGATTTCGCTCTCCTGATGAAAGGCTAAGGTTAACTTTTCTTCAACGGCTCGAAAATATTTTTTGAAAGGCTCCTCTTTCATCGGTTGAGCAGATTAATACAGGTAAATCTCATCTACAAATACCCACCCTTTTGCTCCTGCACCGGGATGCCATGCAGGCAGACGTTGAATTGGACTGAGTTTGATTTTGATTCGATCAAAGTCCTCTTGGGGCAGATTTTGACTGAGTAAGTCGAATCGGGCCTCCTGAATTTTTTCAGAAATCATAGGTGGATCAGAATCCAACTTTTTCCACCCATTTCCATTTCCTATCCAATATTCCGCCTTTTCGGGAGGGAAAATATAGGCTCCTTCGTGGAGGAGAAGTCCGATCTTTAGATTTTTAGGAGATTGGCCTTCTTCTAGAAAAATTTCTAGCTCCATGGCTTGTTCAGAATAGCCAAGCCATTCTCCGGAAGTATGATTGGCTTTTCCCTTGATTCCGTCAAACAAGGTTGGTGCTCCATTCGCCTTGTATTTGGGATTGGGTAGGGTAAGGAGATTCCAGGATTTTGGTGAATTCCCTTTTTTGAAAAGGACCACTTTATCTTCCGCACTGCTTATCCACTCAGCGGCAAATGCCTTGGTTCTTATGGTAGAAGTTTTATCTATTGGAAAAGGGCCAGAATAAAGCGGGGAATTAAGGCTGTCAGGCTCAGTTTCATCCAAAGTATATCTGATTTGAACAGTAGAAATAGGGTGCTTGATGCTGACTTCCGTAGCATTCTCAAACATCAGTTGCTTGTATTCAATCTTGGGAGGATTCAGTTGGTAGACTACCTCACTGGCGTCAAACCCAAAGTCAATTTCAACTCCAGAAAGCAAAGAAGTGAGCTTTTTCTTCTCTTCATCAGATAGGGTGCTTTGCCAAAAATAAAGGTGAGTTAAATTGGGAAAAGACTCCAAAATGGGTATGATTTCGGGGCCCAAGCTATTTCCTGAAATCGCCAGCCTACGCAAGGAAGGATTTCCCTCAAGAGTTTTTAATTGGTTCGAACTCACTTCTGAAAAGTTAAGCTGAAGCTCTTCCAAGTGGGGAAGACCACTTAAAACATCCAAATTCACGCCTTTAAGTGGCATTCGGTTGAGATTGACTTTTACGATCTGATCCTTGACTGATTTCAGATCATTCAGGGAATTGGGATCAAATGCAGAACTTCCAAAATAAGCCACCTCCAAAGCCGGCGAACCCGGATAAATAGGCTTTACTTTTCTGAAAAAATTATTGAGTTTTTCCACCTTATCAGCACTTGCTGAGGCGAAGTCATAGGAAGATTCTGCAGAAAACCGATTCGATGCCAGCTGGAACAAGGGAGTATCACTCGGTAAATCGCTCACTTTCTGATCAAAAGTAGCTCCCTGAGCTACCCACTGCTCCAGGATTTCCATCTCCTCATCGGTTAGCTGTGCTTTGTTTTTGGGAGGCATGTGCTCTTCGTCCTCGAGGGGCAAATGAATCCGTTGGAAAAAGAGAGAAGCAGATGGATCGCCTGCCACTACAAACGGACCGCTTTTTCCTCCCTTCTGAATTCCCGAAATCTGATCCAATCTCAGTTCTCCCTTGATTTTCCCTTCTTTGTGACAAGCAACGCATTTGGTCTCCAGAATAGGTTGTACCAAATGGGCAAAGACCTCTGCTTCTTGGAGATTGACGGTTTTGGTTTCTTTTGCCAAAAGCGGTTCAAAAAGGAAATCCTCCCCATGGGTAAGGTTGGCTCCAAAGTGCCCGGTCAAGACCAAAACAAGGGCCAAAGCTGAAGTAGAAAACTTGAGGGCTTTGCTAGATTTTTTACTTGAAAAGTAGATTCCGATAGATATAAACAAGGAAATGATTCCCAGCCATTTATGCCAATTCAGTGAATCTCCCTCGTAGTCTTCAGTAGCCAGAATCAAACCTGCTACCACAGTGACTCCGGCTAGGTTTGCTCCCAAAAGAAGTAGCTTTCTGCCTTGGTCTTTCCAGCTTTTTTCCCCCACCCAAAAGACTCCAACAGCCATCAAGAGTATGACTAAGGGAAAATGCAGAATAACAGGATGAAGCCTTCCTAATACCTGTACCCATGCTGGCACTTGGAGCGAATCTCCCCCAAAAATCAAAATCAGGGTCAAACCTCCCCAAAAAAACAGGAGATTTTCCAGCCAATAAATTGCGTTCGAATACTGCCTCATAAATCAGGCAATCAGGTCTTTGACTACATGGCCATGGACATCGGTCAGTCGATACCGTCTTCCCAAATGCTTGTAGATCAGTTTTTCATGATCTATTCCCATCAGATGAAGCACTGTGGCTTGGAAATCATGCACATGCACGGGGTTTTCGGTGATATTGTATCCAAAGTCATCCGTTTCTCCATAAACTATTCCTGACTTGACGCCTCCTCCTGCCATAAAAATGGAGAAGGCTCTAGGATGATGATCCCTACCATAGTTGGCAGGTGCGATTTTGCCCTGACAATAATTCGTTCGCCCAAATTCTCCTCCCCAAATCACCAATGTTTCGTCCAATAAGCCTCTTTGCTTGAGGTCGGTAATCAAGGCGGCGGAGGCCTGGTCCACATCTTTTGCCTGACCGATCATTTGATTTGGGAGATTATCATGGGCATCCCATCCCTGATGATAAAGCTGAACAAATCGAACGCCATTTTCGGAGAGTTTTCTAGCCAATAAGCAATTGGCGGCATACGTGCCGGGTACCAAACATTCCGGTCCATAGAGCTTTACAATGCTATCGGGTTCTTTACTTACGTCCGTGATTTCCGGTACAGCTGTCTGCATGCGAAAGGCCATTTCGTATTGCTGCACTTTGGTGGTGATCTGCGGATCGTTGAATTCCCTATAGTTTAGATCGTTCATTGCCGCTATGTGGTCCAGCATTTTTCTGCGCTGATCCCTAGTCATTCCATCTGGGTCAGAGAGGTAGAGCACGGGGTCTTCCGAGTTGGAAAACTGGACTCCCTGATGCCTTGCATCTAAAAACCCATTGGACCAAAGCTTGGAATATACACCTTGCCCATTCCCTTTGCCGCGGCTGAGCAGAACGCAGAAGGCAGGAAGATTTTCATTTTCACTTCCCAGGCCATAGCTAAGCCAGGAACCCATGCTGGGGCGATTGCCCACTTGGGCTCCAGTCTGGAAGAAGGTCAATGCAGGATCGTGATTGATCGCTTCAGTATGCATGGATTTGACAATACACAAGTCGTCCACGACTGAGGACAAATGAGGGAAGAGAGAGGAAATCCAGGCTCTACTTTGTCCATATTGATTGAATTCGAAGTAGGAACCTACCAATGGGAAAGAGCTTTGACCTGCGGTCATTCCGGTCAATCGCTGCCCCATTCGAATGGATTCAGGGAGTTCCTGTCCAAAGTTTTTGGTCAATAAGGGCTTGTAATCAAAGGTTTCCAACTGGGAGGGAGCTCCGTTTTGAAACAAATAAATGATTCGCTTGGCCTTCGGTGCAAAATGAGGAAGGGCCTGCATGATGGCCTCTTCACTTGCACTTTTACCTGAGAACAAATCCGGAATCATCAAGGAACCCAATGCAACGCTTCCTATGCCTAAGCTTAGTCTGGAAAGAAACTTTCTCCGGTTGTGATTCAATCCCTGCTCTAATATTTCCTTTTCCATTTTAGCTCTTGGTAATAGTTTCTTCCAAATTATAAAGACTCATAATGACTTGCATCAAAGCTGCATTATCTGCAGTGATAGCGCTTTTGCTCATCGGATATTCTCCTATGTTTACGGTCTTTTCAACCTCTTCTGGATGGGTATTGAAATACTCCAACTCTTCATCATAATACTCTTTCAGAAGGTTCTTTTCTTGGGGCTTCATTTCACGACAAAGAATTCGCAGAAAGGCTTCATTTATTGCTTTTTCTGGGTTGGTATGCTTTTCTGAAAGCTTGGTAGACAATACCCTCGCTGCTTCCAGGACCATGGGGTCATTCATCATCACCAAAGCCTGTAGCGGGGTATTGGTGCGGTTTCGGGAGATTTCGCAGCGATCCCGATTACTCGAATCGAAAATAATCGCTTTGGGTGGAGGCACTGTCAGTTTGATGAAGTTGTAGATGCCTCTTCTGTAAAGTTTTTCTCCTTCGTCTTGAACGTAGGTAGCTAATGTGCCACGGCCTGAAGTAGCCGCTTCCCATAGACCGGAAGGCTGATAGGGCTTGACGCTTGGACCTCCCAATTCCGTGACTAGTAGCCCACTGCTTGCCAAGATTAAGTCTTGGATATTTTCAGCAGGCAATCTCAGTCTTGAGGAACGGGCTAGATATAGGTTGTCCGGATCTACTTCCAAATGCTTTGCGCTGACTTCTGCAGATTGCCGATAGGTGGACGACAGCAGGATTTGCTTTAGAAGCCTCTTGATATCCCAGTCATTCTCCATGAAGTCGGCTGCTAACCAATCAAGCAGTTCGGGGTGCGTGGGCAAATCGCCCTGCATACCAAAATCCCCAGCTGATTTGACAATACCTTTGCCGAAGATTTCCTGCCAGATCAGATTGACAAATACTCGGGAGGTAAGTGGATTTTCTCTTGATGTAGCCCATTTGGCCAGTCCGAGGCGGTTTTTCTCATACCCCTCATCAAATTCCAAAATGGAGGAGGGAGTAGAGGCAGTCACAGGGACTGTGGGAGCATCATAAACTCCTCGGTCCAGAATGTAGGTGGTTCTTTTCTCTGATTCGTCCAATTCCCCCATCACCGAGATGAGGAGTTGGGTAGTGTCTGGGTGATTTATGAAGCTGAGAATTCCGTCCAAGTCCTCCCGTTCTACCCAGAGAATGGGAGTTTTGGCTGGTTTGGTTTGGCTGATATCCCCTTCAAATCCTTTCTCTTTGGAATTGTTGAAGAAGGCAAAAAGCTCATAATATTCTTGCTGAGAAAAGGGGTCATACTTGTGGTCGTGGCATTGTGCACATTCCATCGTGATTCCCAAGATTCCCTTGCTGAAGGTGTTGGTTTTATCCAATACATATTCGATGCGGTATTCCTCAGGAATCACGCCCCCTTCCTCAGTGTACTTATGGTTTCTGTTGAAGGCGGTAGCCAGGATTTGTTCTTTGGTGGGATTAGGTAAAAGATCGCCGGCGAGTTGCCATGTTAAAAACTCATCGTAAGGCAGGTTTTTGTTGAAAGCATGTATCAGCCAATCTCTGTAGGGCCATTGTGACCGATACTCATCGTCCTGATATCCGTAGCTGTCTGAGTATCTGGAAATATCCAGCCAAAGAATGGCCAATTTTTCTCCAAATGCAGGTTGGAAGAGGAGTTCATCCAATAGCTTTTCGTAAGTATTTCCATTTTCAAATCCCGTGTATTTAGCCAGGAGCTCGGGAGTAGGAGGTAATCCTGTGAGATCCAAACTTGCTCTTTTGATCAAGGCGTAAGAGTTAGCCTCGGGATTGGGATTCAGACCTTTTTCCTTCATTTTTTTCAAGACAAAGGAATCAATCTCATTTGCTCCCCAGTCTAAATTAGGAACTTTCGGTTTTTTAACAGGAATAAAGGCCCAATGAGGTTCATATTTTGCTCCTTGATCAATCCATTTTTTGATCAAGTCAATTTCTGATTCAGTGAGGAAAAGATTGGATTCGGGGGGAGGCATTACCTCTCCGGGGTCTTGCGAGGTGATTCGGTGGTAAACTTCGGAATCCATCGCACGGCCTGCCACTAAAGCATACTTTCCCGGGTTTTCTTTCAGTGCGGCAAAGGCCCCTTCCTCTGTGTCCAGTCTGAGATCGGCTTCTCTTTTATTGGCATCCGGACCGTGACAAGCAAAGCATTTGTCAGATAGAATGGGACGAATGTGAAAATTATAGCTGACCTGATCTGTAGCCAAAAGGTCCGCCTGATCTGTGGAGGAAGTTTTGCAGGAAGCTAATCCTAAGGTCAGGGCAAGAGAAGCAGCAAGAATTTTCGACAATTTGGGCATTTGGGAAAATTGTTTAGCCCAAAAGTTATGGAAAAATTTTAAAAAAGGCATCCTGACTTTTTTATAAAAATATTGATTAAGTCAAAACATAAAATTCCGAATTAATGATCTCCTTTAGTACTATATGCAAAATAAAAATCCGTCATTTTGGATAATCAATAAAGTTAAGAGCAAACGCATAAGGATTTGATTTCGAGTGAATTTACCTTGCTGGAAATATTGAACCTATGAAAAAATCTGTACTTCATTTCGCTTTAGGTTTGGCAATTCTTGGGATTATTTTTTCCTGCAAAACCTATAGAAACGTGGAAAATCTACCGCCAAAAGTATCAAAAGAGCTTCAAGATGGTCCTTTTGTCAATGAATCTCTACTCAAACTGATAGAAGGAGATAAGATTCAACTCATTACTCTATCGGGAGAAACTTACAATATGACTTTCATTCAGGTGAAGGAGGATAAGGTTGTAGCGGAGCTTAGGGGAAAAAATGGAAGAAGGGTAAATCCCAGCCAGAATATTGAATTTCCAATCGGGGAGATCGACCGGCTTTATACTAGAAGAGTGAGTGCTGAAGCAACAGTTGCTTTTGGTTTGTTAAGTGCTCTGGGGATACTTTTTGGGATTTATGCATTAGCGGTTTCTTCGGGTGGGGGATATTGGAAGACAGAAATAAAAAAAGAGGTTGTCTCAAAAATCGCTTTGTTGTCAGCCTGAGCGGAGTCGAAGGCCATTTCCAGCTTTCCGGACGACATTTCGACTTCGCTCAATGTGACAAACTTCACTTTTGAGACAGCCTCTTCCAATAAGTATTAGAACAGCATTACCCTTTGATCACCGAGAAGTCAAATGTTTCCAAAAACTTCGTGGTGAAATCCCCTTCCTTGAATTGCTCGTTTTCCAGCAGAGCAATGTGGAAAGGAATGGTGGTCTTGATCCCGTCGATGACAAATTCTTCCAATGCCCGCTTCATCCTCACGATCACCTCTTCCCGTGACTGACCGCTTACAATCAGCTTGGCAATCATGGAATCGTAATTCGGTGGAATCACATATCCTGCATAGACATGGGAGTCGACACGCACGCCTCTACCTCCAGGAAGGTGTAGATTGTGAATCTTTCCTGGACTAGGGCGAAAGCCGTTAGCTGGATCTTCTGCATTGATTCTACACTCCATGGCATATAGCTTTGGGTAGTAGTTTCTTCCGGAAATGGTTTCACCTGCTGCCACTTTGATTTGTTCCTTGATCAAATCAAAATCAGTCACTTCCTCTGTAATCGGATGTTCCACCTGAATTCGGGTGTTCATCTCCATAAAGTAGAAGTTGCGATGCTTGTCTACCAAGAATTCAATGGTACCTGCACCTTCGTATTTGATGGCTTCAGCACCTTTGATGGCAGCTTTTCCCATTTCTTCACGGAGTTCTTCTGTGATAAATGGAGAAGGGGTTTCTTCAACCAGTTTTTGATGTCTTCTCTGAATAGAGCAGTCTCTTTCAGAAAGATGGCAGGCTTTTCCGGTTCTGTCTCCGACGATCTGGATTTCGATGTGGCGGGGTTCTTCCACGAATTTCTCAAGGTAGAGCCCATCATTTCCGAAAGCAGCTCCCGACTCCATTCTTGCATCATCCCAAGCTTTTTGGAAGTCTTTTTCTTCCTTGACGATCCGCATACCTCTACCTCCGCCTCCGGCGGTGGCTTTCAGGATTACAGGATAGCCCATTTCTGCGGCTATTTTTTTGCCTTGAGCGACGCTATCCAATAAGCCGTCCGAACCAGGAATGGTGGGAACTCCTGCCGCTTTCATGGTAGCTTTTGCGGTAGCTTTGTCTCCCATCTTTCCGATCATGTCCGGAGAGGCTCCGATAAATTTGATTCCGTATTCTTCACAGATTCTGGAGAATTCGGCGTTTTCGGAAAGGAATCCATAGCCGGGGTGAATTGCATCAGCGTTGGTAATTTCGGCAGCTGCAATAATTCTGGGGATATTGAGGTAAGATTCTCTGCTGGGTGCAGGACCGATACATACAGCCTCATCTGCAAAACGGACATGGAGACTGTCCTTGTCAGCGGTGGAATAAACAGCCACAGTTTTGATCCCCATCTCCTTGCAGGTACGGATGATTCGGAGGGCTATTTCTCCCCGGTTTGCTATTAAGATTTTTTTAAACACGCTTTTTGGGATTTAGTGAAAAAATCAACCGGCTGGATCTACCAAGAACAAAGGCTGATCGTATTCTACCGGAGTGGCATTGCTGACCAAGATTTTCACAATTTTTCCGGAAATCTCTGATTCGATTTCGTTGAAAAGCTTCATTGCCTCAATGATGCAAACAGTTTGGCCAGCTTTGATTGTAGCACCTTCGGTCACAAAAGGAGCGGCGTCAGGATTAGGAGTAAGATAGAATGTTCCAATCATCGGGGATTTGATTTCAAGGAGATTGGATGGTGCTGCTGAAGGGGCAGGAGCCGGTGCAGGTGCTGGTGCAGGAGCCGGAGCTGATGCTACTGGAGCTGGTGCAGGAGCTGCTACCACTTGCTGTACAGGAGCTGCACTTGATTCTGCGTATTTCTTGATGGAAAGTTCGAATTCCTCTGTTTTTATCTTGACTTCCGCCAAGCCAGAGTTGGAAATGTAATCGATCAGTTCCTGAATCTCTTTAGCTTTCATAGGGTTTTGGTTTGTTCAATGTCCTAGACATTGGTTGGGGTTTAAAAACAAAAAGGCTGTGTAATTTACAGAAATGACACAGCCAATAACAAATTATTTTACTCTTTCGGAATAGGACCCATCCCGAGTGTCGACCTTGATCATGGTGTCTTGATCCACGAAAAGGGGAACCATAACAGTAGCACCAGTTTCTACAGTTGCAGGTTTTAGCGTATTGGTAGCAGTATCACCTTTGATTCCTGGCTCGGTGTATGTCACCATCAATTCCACAAAAGGAGGAAGCTCTACAGAAAGTGGAGTTTCCGTCTCTGCGTGAACAAGGATATCCACTAGTTGCCCGTCTTTTAGAAGGTTGGCTCTTTCGATCAGATGCTCTTCCAAAGACATTTGCTCAAAGGTCTCGGTATCCATGAAGTGATGGCCAAGATCGTCTTTATATAGAAATTGGTGGGGTCTTTTTTCTACTCTCGCGGTAGTCACTTTTTCACCTGCGGAAAAGGTTTTGTCCAATACCTTTCCACTTCTGAGGCTTTTTAGCTTGGTTCTTACGAAAGCAGCTCCTTTTCCAGGTTTGACATGCTGGAATTCGACAATGGAGTAAATGTCATTGTTCATTTCCAGACAGAGTCCGTTTTTAAAATCTGCGGTACTTGCCATATTTTACTTTATCTGTTGTTTTATTTCGGGTCATAAGCCCACTTGAGATAGATGGCTCCCCAAGTGAAACCACCACCAAATGCGGCTAGGATTAGATTGTCGCCTTTTTTCAGTTGTTTCTCATATTCCCAAAGGCAAAGTGGGATGGTAGCAGCCGTAGTGTTGCCGTATCTTTCGATATTCATCATCACTTTTTCAGGGCCTACTCCCATTCTGTTAGCAGTGGCATCAATGATCCGCTTATTGGCCTGATGAGGTACAAGCCAAGCGATGTCTTCGCCTTTTAGTCCGTTTCTTTCCATGACTTCTGCACTTACATCAGCCATATTGGTCACGGCAAATTTGAATACGGTCGCCCCTTCCTGATAAGCAAAATGTTCACGCTGGGCGATGGTTTCCGGTGAAGCTGGTTTGCGGCTACCTCCGGCCTTCATATGAAGGTAAGGCTCTCCCGAACCGTCTGCCTTGAGGATGGCATCCATGATTCCAAACTCTTCAGTAGTGGCTTCAAGCAGTACCGCTCCGGCTCCGTCTCCAAAAAGAATACAGGTAGTACGGTCCTGATAGTCCACAATAGAAGACATCTTGTCCGCTCCTACTACCACTACTTTTTTGTGGGTCCCGGCCTGGATAAACTGGGCACCAAGCTGGAGTGCATATAAAAATCCGGAGCAAGCCGCCCCGACGTCAAAGCTGAATGAATTTTTTGCTCCCACCTTGTCCGCAATGATGTTGGCAGTAGCGGGGAAAGGCATATCCGGAGTGACGGTCGCGCATATGATTAGCTCGATTTCCTTTGGATTGGTTCCGGTTTTTTCCAGCAGGCCTTTGACTGCCTCTATTCCCATTACTGAAGTTCCCTGGTTTTCACCTTTGAGGATTCTCCTTTCTTTGATACCGGTCCTTGAGGTGATCCATTCGTCATTGGTTTCGACTAGGGTTTCCAGTTCTTTGTTGGTCAGTCGGTACTCAGGAACATATCCTTGAATCCCTGTGACCTTGGCTCTTATTTTATCCATTCTTCTTGGGGTTTCAATGAACACATCAAAGAAAATGTGTCATTGGCTGGGTTGGTTTGATCCAGAATTAATGATAGGCGTCAAAAATAGTACAATGGCACCTGACCACCAAAGCCCAAAGGAGTAAGCTTTTTGAATTCCTTCATTTTCAGGAATTTCTGATTGATTAAAAATAAAAAATCCATCCCTTTGAGGAGATGGATTATATAAGATGAAGATTTCTAATTAAGCCTGAATCTCTTTTTCGATGATTACTTGTCCTTTGTAGTACAATTTACCATCAAGCCAGAAGGCTCTGTGAGGCAAGTGCATTTCTCCTGTTGTTGGGCATTTTGCCAATCCAGGTGCTTCCAGCTTGTAATGAGTTCTTCTTTTATCTCTTCTGGTTTTCGAAATTTTGCGTTTAGGATGTGCCATTTTATGCGTGGTTTATGATTGTTCTTTGTTTTTTAATTTCAACAGTTGCTCCCACCGCGGGTCAACCGGCTTTGATTCATTTTCTTCAGTTTCACTGCTCTCTTCCAGATTTTCCTCTTCTTCAGATTGAATGTAGACAAATCCTCCTTCTACATCATAGTCCTCGTCATCGAGCTCATTTTTGTAATCAGGATGAATTTTTTTTACAGGAAGGGAGAGCAAGATAAATTCGTAGATCAACTGAGCTACATTGATCGAAGGGGTATCCCTGGTGATCATGCTCACATTTTCGTCAATCTCTTGCTCGATTGGGCCATACTTATAGATCATCACTTCGGAGGTTTCTAATTCATAATCAAAAACTTCCAAACTTCTATCACAAGTCAATTCGACCGTACCCTGGATTTGGAATTCCAGTTCGATCAAATTCGGCCCTTTGTCCATCAAGACCCGTACGGTCAAGTTGCCTTTATCCAGGATTTCATTGTCTTCGAAATGTCTGAAAAAGGTTTCATTGATTTCGAAGTCAAATTCGTGATGCCCTTCTTTGAACTTAATGACTTCAATATCAAAGGTTTTCAAGAATTTCACGATTTCTCCACCTGATTTAAGACCGCAAATGTAGGGATTAATTCAGGAATCAAGAAGCAGATTTTAAAATATTATTTGGTCTACGTGCCAAAATTCTAATCAAATTTCTACTTCCTCTTGCTGATGCTGGGAGATTACATCTGATGCAAGAAGCAAAGCCGCTCTCATCGAGCCCTCATCCGCCAGATTTTTACCTGCAATATTATAGGCAGTGCCATGGTCGGGCGAAGTTCGGACCATAGGAAGTCCTGCGGTAAAATTCACCCCAGTGCTAAACGCCAGAGACTTGAAAGGAATAAGGCCTTGATCGTGGTACATAGCCAAAACTCCATCGAATTTGGTTTGATGCATCATGCCAAAAAATCCATCTGCAGGATAAGGCCCAAATACCAAGTTGTTTTTGTCCTTAAGTTCTCTTATCGCCGGTTTGATCACGTTTTCTTCTTCATCTCCCAGAAGTCCATCTTCACCAGCATGAGGATTTAGACCCAAAATCGCAATTTTCGGTTTATTGATGCCAAAATCCTGACTTAAGCTTTGGAGAAAAATATTCGTCTTTTGGATGATTTTTTCTTTGGTAATCGCAGTTGGAACTTGGGCTAAGGGCAGATGTCCGGTAATCAATCCTACTCTCAAATCATCGGAAATCATGGTCATCAGACTTTCTTTGGCCCCAAAAGCATCCGTAATGAATTCGGTATGGCCAATGAAGCGAAGTTCCTCACTGTTGATATTGTTTTTGTTGAGTGGGGCAGTGACTAGTCCATGGATTTTTCCATTTTTCAAATCTTCAACAGCAGCTTGAAGAGAAGCTAAAGCAAACTTCCCTGCCTCTTGGGTTTCGACTCCGGGTAGGATCTCGGGGCAGTCTTCTGTCACATTGATGACATTGACTTTATGGTATTGAACTTCGTCGATGGACCTGATTTGAGAAAAATTAAAGCTTTCGAGGCTGAGTTGCTTTCGATAGTACACTACTGCCTTTCCATGACCATATATCACCGGGGTAAAGGACTTAAAAACCCGGTTGTCGGAGAGTGCCTTTAGCGTGACTTCCAGTCCAATTCCATTGATGTCCCCTATGCTGATGCCTAAAATTGGCCGATTTTTTTTCGCGTTCATATTTCTTTTGGAAAAGCTATAAAGAAGAAAATTCCCAAGCCTTTTGGAATATTCCCTTAATTTTAAGGCTGCAATTTATAAAAAATAATCACAGCCCTAGGATGGAAAAGGTCAGAGCAAAAAAGCATTTGGGACAGCATTTTCTGACCGACCTGAGTATTGCTGAGCGAATTGCTCAAGCAGTCAAAGGGCATGGTGGGGTTTCAGCAGTTTTGGAGATTGGACCTGGCATGGGAGTGCTGACAGATTTTCTTTTGGAGGGGAATCTGGAGGTTTTTCTGATCGATATCGACCAGGAAAGTATAGCTTACCTGAATAAAAAATATCCTCAACTGGGAAATCGAATATTGGAGGGGGATTACCTGAATTACGATTTTTCCCAACTTCTTCCTGAAAAGTACGCCTTGGCGGGGAATTTTCCCTACAATATTTCCTCTCAGATTTTCTTCAAGGTCCTAGAAGAGCGAGAGAAAATCACCGAAGTGGTCTGCATGCTCCAAAAGGAAGTAGCTCAGCGTATCGCCTCTCCCAAAGGGAACAAAGATTACGGAATCCTATCGGTTTTGCTCCAGGCTTGGTACGATATTGAATACCTGTTTTCTGTTCCTCCTCATGTATTCAATCCTCCTCCCAAGGTGAATTCCGGAGTAATTCGCCTCACAAGAAACGCCGTGAAAAAACTGGATTGCGATGAGAAGCTTTTCTTCAAGGTAGTCAAAGCCGGATTTGGTACTAGGAGAAAGACACTTAGGAATTGCCTTAAACCCTTCCAGTTGCCGGAAGAATTCAAAACTCATCCCATGCTTGACCTGAGAGCAGAGCAGCTGGATGTGAGTGATTTTGTGTTTTTAACCCAAAAAATAGAAGCTAGTCGTGGAACCCATTAAGCAATTTGAGCTATCCAAAGAATACCTGGAAAGTCTCCAACTGGGGATAGAACAGGGCGACAATGATTTCATTCAGGAATCCCTGGAAGGAGTCAATGTAGCGGATATTGCCGCGATTTTGGATGAGCTCAGCATGAATGAGGCGATTTATGTGCTTCGTCTTTTGGAAAAGCAATTGTCTGCGGATATCCTGATCGAGCTGGATGAAGATTCTTTGGGTCGGGTCTTGAGGGAACTGGAAACTGCTGAAATTGCCTCTTGGATAGAATTGATGGATTCGGATGACGGGGCTGATATTTTAAGTCTTTTTCAGGAGAGAGAAAGGGAAGAAGTCATCGCCGAAATCCAAGATCGGGTCAAGCTGGAACAGATTCTCGAACTCCTCCGATATGAAGAAGATACCGCAGGGGGGATTATGGCCAAGGAATTTATCCGGGCCAATAAAAACTGGAACATCCTCCAGACCATCAATGAAATCAGACGCCAAGCCGAAAACGTGGAAAAGATTTTTTCGATCTACGTAGTCAATAACCGTCAGCAACTATTGGGAAGGGTTTCTTTGAAAAAAATCATTCTTGCTGCCTCTGATACCAAGATTGAAGACATCTATGAGGAGGATGTGATTTCAGTGCCTGTGACTATGGACCAGGAAGAGGTAGCTGCCATCATGAGAAAATATGACTTGGAATCGGTCCCAGTGGTAAATGTCAAAAATAAGCTCGTAGGCCGAATCACCGTCGATGATATCCTCGATGTAGTCCAGGAAGAGGCAGATGAAGATATTCAGGCGATGGCCGGGGTGTCCGCGGATATTGAAGAATCCGATTCCGTGTTTACCATTTCCAAAGCCCGTCTACCTTGGCTGCTGATCGGCGTAATGGGTGGATTAATGGGGGCCAAAATCATTGGGTTTTTTGAGGATGGACTGAGCAAATACCTAGCCTTAGCCTCCTTTATCCCCTTGGTAGCGGCAACTGGAGGGAATGTGGGAATTCAGGCTTCTTCCTTGATCGTGCAATCCTTGGCCAGCAAGTCTGCCTTTGATGATACTCCTTTGCAGCGCTTTGTAAAAGGTCTTTTTGTAGCCCTACTCAACGGAGTGGTTTTGGGCGCTTTTGTTTTCTGCGTGGTAGTGTTTTTGTATGGGTTTGAGCCGATTTTCGGTGTTACCGTAGGTTTTGCGCTTTTCTGTGTCGTCTTGCTGGCTTCTTTTATGGGGACAGTCACACCGATAGTATTGAACCGATTTGGGATCAATCCTGCCATTGCCTCCGGCCCATTTATCACCACAACCAATGACCTTTTGGGTCTGGCAGTATATTTCGGCGTGGCCATGCTGTTACTTAAGCTTTGACAATGAAGATTCTTATTATCGACGAAATGCATCTCAGTATTCTGGAGATGCTGAAGGAAGATGGACATGAGGTAGAATATGCCCCAGAGATTACCCGGGATGAAATTTTGGAGAAAATTCATGATGTGGAAGGATTGATCATCCGCTCCAAGACTCCCATGGATCGACCCCTGTTGGAAAAAGCGCCAAAGCTGAAATTTATCGGCCGGGCTGGGGCAGGGTTGGACAAGATTGATTTGGAGTATCTGGAAGCCAGAGGCATCCGGCTTTTTCATGCAGCCAAAGGCAACCGGGACGCCGTGGCCGAGCATGCCATAGGAGGATTGTTGGCACTGTTTAATCACTTGGTCAAATCAGACCAGGAAGTCAGAAAAGGGATCTGGGATCGGGAAGGGAACCGTGGCCATGAGCTTAAAGGAAAGACTGTAGGCCTCATGGGTTTTGGAAATATGGGTAAATCCTTCGCGAAACGATTGCAAGGTTTTGGAGTCCGAGTGCATGCTTTTGACAAGTACAAGAAGGGCTTTGGAACTGATCAAGTAGAAGAAGTCACCTGGGATGTGCTCAAAAAAGAAGCGGATGTCCTCAGTATCCATGTACCTCTTACTCCTGAGACCAAAGGATTTTTCACCCTGGATGAGCTGAAGGGGTTTTCCAAGCCTTTTTGGCTGGTCAATACGGCTCGAGGAGAGGTGATTACTTTTTCGACTTTGAATCAGGCCTTGGATCAGGGGATCTTGAAGGGGGCAGTTTTAGATGTGTTGGAAAATGAAAAATTCAAAAAATTCAGTCCTGAGCAAAAGGAAGAATTCAGTCGATTGGCACAGCGAGAGAATGTGATTTTTTCGCCCCATGTGGCCGGTTGGACTTTTGAATCTTATGAAAAAATCAACCGGGTATTGGTGAAGCAAATCCGAAAGGAGTTTAACTAGTTTGAGTGGTTTATATGCCTTTTTTCCTACTTGCTTTGACCAAAAGCTTTACTATCTTTGCAGGGTAAAATAAAGGCAAAAACAAAGTAACGGTCTCCATCACGTGACCGTTACTTTGTTTTTTGTGCCTTTTGAAAAGCTGTAAGATTATGTCAAAAGTACAATACTACACCGAGGAAGGGCTGAAAAAGCTGAAAGACGAACTTCATGAATTGAAGACCAAGGGAAGAGCGGATATCGCTCGTCAGATCGCCGAAGCTAGGGACAAAGGAGACCTCAGCGAGAATGCAGAATATGATGCGGCGAAAGACGCCCAAGGTCTTTTGGAATTGAAAATTGCCAAGCTGGAAGAAGTCGTGGGAAATGCCCGAATTCTGGACAATTCCAAAATGGATACCTCAAAAGCGGGTATTTTGAGCACGGTGAAAATCAAAAATGTAAAAAACGGAATGACCGTGAGCTATACCTTGGTTTCCGAGGAAGAAGCAGACCTGAAAGCGGGTAAGATTTCTTTAGCTTCACCCTTCGGAAAAGGATTAGTCGGCAAATCAGTAGGTGAGATTGCGGAAATCAATGCACCTGCCGGAAAGCTTCAATTTGAAATTCTGGATATCACCTATTAATCCATCTTTTTAAATCCTGGTTTTTACCGGGATTTTTTAATTTTAACCCCTATGGCAAGCATCTTCACTAAAATCATCAATCGGGAAATCCCTGCTCAAATCGTAGCAGAGGATGAAAACTACATCGCTTTTTTGGACATCATGCCTTTGGTCAAAGGCCACGTCCTAGTGGTACCAAAAAGAGAGGTGGACTACATTTTCAATATGGAGCCTGAGGAACTGGCCGGATTGCATGTGTTTGCACAGAAAGTAGCCAAAGCAATGGACAAGACCATCACATGCACCCGTATCGGGGTTGCCGTGATCGGCTTGGAAGTTCCTCATGTACACGTTCATCTGGTGCCGCTAAGGACCATGGATGATATCAACTTTACTAGACCCAAACTTAAGCTTACTCCCGAGGAGTTGGCTGAGATAGCAGATAAGATAAGAGCTGGTTTTTGATCTTTTGATCTGGAACACTACAAAAAAAATGCCCCCAATAAGCCGTTAGTTATTGGGGGCATTTACTTTTTTAAAGGCCTTGATTTATTTGAAGCCTAGCTTTTCCCTGACTTGATTCAATAGGTTCAGAGCAATGCTTTTTGCTTTGGCCTCACCTGCTTCCAGTCTTTTTTCGATTTCATCCGGATGATTCATGAAATAATCGAAAGTCTCCCGTTCTTTCTTGAAAAGCGTCAGCACCAACTCCAGCAGCTCTTTTTTGGCATGTCCATAGCCATAATTTCCACCTAAGTATTTTCCTCTCATAGCTTCTGTTTGCTCAGAGGAGGCCAACAAAGAATAGAGCTTGAAAACCGTGCAGGTATCCGGGTCTTTTGGTTCTTCCAAAGGAGTACTATCCGTGACGATTAGGTTGATATTTTTCTTCAGCTCTTTTTCCGGAAGGAAAATATCAATAATGTTGTTGTAGGACTTGCTCATTTTCTGCCCGTCGGTACCGGGGATGATCATGACCTCCTCTGATATCCTGGCTTCGGGAAGGATAAGGATATCTTCTTCCATGATTCGGTTAAATGCACTTGCAATGTCCCTTGTCATTTCGAGGTGCTGAAGTTGATCCTTGCCTACAGGCACCAAGTCTGCGGAATACAGCAAAATATCCGATGCCATCAGAACCGGATAGGTAAATAGTCCCGCATTTACATCAGCCAGCCTGGAAGACTTGTCCTTGAAGCTATGCGCATTGGCCAGCATGGGGAATGGCGTGAAGCAATTGAGGTACCAAGTAAGCTCGGTGACTTCAGGAATTCGGGATTGCCGGTAGAATACCGTCTTTTCTATATCCAATCCAAAGGATAGCCAAGCAGCAGCTACTGCCAAAGTGTTTTGCTTCCTCAGGGCTGCATCCTTTCCGGTGGTAAGCGAATGGAAATCAGCGATGAAGATGAATGACTCGTCTTGTTGGTTTTGTCTGATGAGTTGGATAGCCGGAACGATGGCTCCCAAAATATTGCCCAAATGCGGGCGGCCGGAGCTTTGAATTCCCGTGAGTACTCTTGCCATTTCTTAGATTTTGGCGCAAATTAAGGATTTGATACTAGAATTGAAGGGTAAAATACCTGTAATTTGTCACTATGAAACTTCTCACCCAAGCTATTCTCACCGCACTTTTTTTTATCCTCATTAAGTCCTCTTTAGTGGCTCAAAGTTTAGACCCGCCAAAAATCATCTGGAAAGTTAACCGGGTTGAATTGGGGACCATATTGGAAGAGCAAGGCAATCAGGAAGTAACCTTTGAATTCACCAATTCCCAGGACTCTCTCTTTTTTATCGAAGATATTTGGTTGGAGTGCGGATGCACCACAGTGGAATTTTCGAAAGACACCTTGGTTCAAGGAGAATCCGGAACGGTACGGGTAAGCTTTGACCCAACATCTGCCTATGGTTTTTTCTCCAAATTGATCGTAGTCAAAGGGAATCTCTCAGGAGTGCAGGATTCCCTTTTCTTGGAAGGTACTTCCATTCCATATCCATCTGATCCTGTAAGGGCTTATCCTGTCAAAAACGGGGACCTGGGTTTTCGCTTGAAAAAAATCAACATGGGTGAGGTTTTTGACAATGAACCCAAGATCAAGTACGTCGAGTTTTTCAACTTTGGTACTCAGGACTTGGAGAAAGGGGCTTTTCGATCCGAAACTCCCTCGTATATCTGGGTAGAGCAGGTTCAGGACCTGGTCAGGTCTCAGGAAAGGGGACTTTTGATGATTCGCTACGAAAGTGCGAATAGAAATGGGGATTTGGGCTTTTTTGAAGATCAGGTTCCTGTGTTTTGGGAAAATATCGAGGGCAGCCGAATCAATTTGGAAATCATTGCAGACCTCTTTGAATATTTTCCGCCTGTTTCAAAAAATGAGATAGATGATTTGCCTCAGCTTTATATTCAGCAGAAGGAGATCGACCTTAAGGAAATCAGTTCCAAAAGCATTGTTAGGCGCACGGTGACTCTATCAAATCGAGGCAGAAAAGTGCTCGAAATAAGAAAAATTCAGGGCAATTGTGAATGTCTCATAATAGAATCCCCTAAGGACCAATTGAATCCGGGTGAAAGCTTGGAGTTGAGCTTGGCTTTTGATCCTAAGGGCCGAAAGGGAATTGATCAAAGGAATATCTATATCTTTACTAATGATCCGATAAATCCTGTGCAATTGGTCGTTTTGAAGAGTAGGATTGAGTGATTAAATGATTTTAGAGATAGGACAAATCCACTTTTACTCATGAACTATTTTAAGCAGGTAATTATATGTTTTAGTCTGGTTCTTTTTTTGATCCCTTTCTCTGTTTCTGCACAGTCTTCTTTTAGAATATTCCCATACTTGCAAGTGGCAGATGGTAATCTGGTTCAAATCAGATGGTTTTCTGCAGGTAGTCATTCCTCCTCTGTTTTAGTAAAAGACGATACGGGAAATATTCTTTTTTCTGGAAATGTCACCGGAATCAAACAGTCCGATTTATATTATACCGCCCTGGAAAGAAATGAAACTATTCCTGGACTGGAGGGGCAAAATTGGATAGGCGGGGAGGAGTATTTCAGATTTGACTCAAAGTTTAGAGTTCCTTTCGATACACAGATTGGATATGAAGTGACTTTAAATGGAGAGAAGTTTACAGGCAGCTTTAGATCTGCCCCCGATCCCAAAAGTTGGGAAAAAGTAAGAATAGTCGCTCTTTCTGATTCTGAAACTGAGCCTAGGGGAAGAGTGACCAACAGGGCCTGGTATCCCGGACAACCCCTTTTTCGCCCTTTTTCAACTCCTGCTCTTTGGAAGGAGAAATTTGGTACCACGTTGGAGCAGGGTTTTGAAATCCCAAACTACTTCCTGACCGAAAAAGCAGGGTATGCAGAGAATCTTAAGATTTTAAAAACCCGAGAGCCTGATTTGATCCTCATGCCCGGCGATTTGGTGCAAGGGGGAGGTTATATGCCAGGCTGGGATGAGTTTTGGAGACATAATGCCGGGGAATTTGACCAAATAGTAACCAAGATTCCGATTATCCCTGCTTTGGGCAATTGGGAAACTTTTGGCGCACTCAATGTGGGATATGGGGTCAATGAAAAAGGACAGTTTAATCCTATTGTAGGCAGATCCAGATTTCATTCCTTTTTTGAATTGGACTTTGGAGATCAACTCCAAAAACACCGCCAAAGCTATTATCGAACCGATTATGGCCCGGTGACGATCCTAACTCTAGACTCTACCAATGGAACTCCCGATGAAAAAAGATCTGATTATCCTGATGGACAAAAGCTGAAAGGGAAGGAATTTTCAGGTCCAGGTACCGATACGCAGGAAAACTTCACCCAATCCCAATATGATGCCGCAGGAGGAAAAGACTTGTCCGGTTTTGGTCCGGGTACTGCCCAATACGAATGGTTAGTCGCCAATCTTAAAGAAGCCAAAGAATTGGGTCAGTTGGTTTTTGTGCAGTTTCACCATATTCCTTATAGCTCAGGAGAACATGGAGTGCCCATGAATCACGAACTCAGCACCGGGCAGGGAGGTACGCCTATGCGGGTATTGCATCCGGTATTCGAAGAGTATGGTGTAATAGCCGTTTTGTCAGGCCATGATGAGATTTTTGAAAGAAGCTTTGTGGATACCAATGGTGATGGCAAAGGGGTACTCTACTACGACGTAGGTGTGGCAGGGGATGGATTACGGGGAGTGAAAAGAGACTGGCTAGGCAATCCTTTGCTTCCATTGGATTACAATTCCTTTTCCAAATGGACTGCTGATCAAAAATCGGCCGAGCAATGGAATACCTCCGGACCGGTTCCGATCTTGACAGATGGAGGCAAACACTACGGTCACTTGGAAATCAATATTTCCAAAATAAAAGATGGGACTAAAACCTTTGCTCAAATCGAATTTGATCCGGTTTATGTTTTTCCGGTCCTGAATTCCAGTTATGAATTGATAAGGACAGAGCGGAGAGTGTATGATGACCGGGTAAAAATTCTGGTAGAATTGGCTGAAGAAGTTCCTGAGCCAATTTTCAAAGAGAAAATAATTGTGGAGTTGAATCAATCCGGAGAGGTTTCAACAACTCTTGCCGATTATCTGGAAGGAGAGGTTTCTGCTGATTGGAAAGTCGAATTTTCCCGAAGTCCCAAGTATGACTGTTCAGATTTACAGGGGAGCGAAAATGAGCTTTTGATTACCGATTCAAAGGGTAATTCTTGGAAAAAGGTGGTTTTGGTAGAAGTAAAAGATTTGCTTCCTCCTACACTAAGCACTAGACTGCCTGTCCTCGATTTTGACTTGGTCAAAGGTGAATTGACCTTAAATCCAGAGGACTTTGTGGAGTCCCTGACCGATAACTGTTCCATTCAATCCCTGCAGCTGAGCAAGTCCAAAATCACCTGTGATGATTATGAATTGCCACAAGAGGTGGTATTGACAGCCAAAGATCAATCAGGCAATACGGTCACCAAGACAGTGACTTTCTCGGTCAATCCCTTTGAGTCTAAAAAAATATCCATTTCCCCTGAATCCGGTTCTACTTTCTTTGAAGGAGAAACAGTGGAAATCAGACTTGGGGAAGAGTTTGGTTTTGTGGTCAGCGGCTGGTATCGCAATGGAGAACTCCTACCCGAACTTAAAGGAAAGGCCATTGCAGTCGAGCAGCCGGGTATGTATTGGGCGGAGTTGTTTCCTGAAGGCGGAGGATGTTTGGTTGAGTCCAAGAAAACGGAGATTCGGTTTACGTCACTTCCTTTTGGAGAACTGAAGGAATCTGTAGAGTTGATTTTAGGACCTGAAGGAAAAGCCGATCTGAAGCCTTCGGATATCTTTGCCACCTGGCCTCTTTCCGATCCCAATCTTACGATCACCCTGCAGCAATCCAGCTTCACCTGTGCGGATTTGGGAGAAAAAATCATCGGAGTAGTGATCAAGAGCCCCTCCGGACAAACATGGGAGAGAACTATCCAAGTCAAGGTCAAAGATACCACTGCACCAATTCTGAAACCCAAAAATCTGAATTTGGGACTGGACGTGACCAAGGGATCAGTAAGTCTGAATCCGGATTTGATTTTGGACTCGGCCACGGATAATTGTGGGATCAAAGAAATCACCTTGGATCGTCAGGCCTTTGGTTGTGAGGACCTGGGCAAAACGATTGTAGTTAAAATCCGGGCTGTGGATCCGTCCGGAAATGTCGCTGAGGCGAATTGCGAAGTGATTATTCAGAGAATTGAGCCTTCTCCTGTTTTGCTGGAGGGAGTAAATCAAATATGTTCAGGAGAAGAAGCTCTTCTGGAATTGTCTTCCAATGCTGCTTTTGAAGTAATCCGCTGGAGACGAAACGGAGTGGAAATTCCGGATCAAAAGGCAAAAACCCTGACCACCAAGGAGCCTGGAGTTTATCATGCCGTAATAAGATATTCTGGAGGCTGTCTGTCAGAATCAAACACATTCGAAGTCAAAGTCAATCCTTTGCCTGAAGGGGAAATTGATGTGGATGGAAATATTCTCCGAGCCCCTGAGGGGAATTTTACCTATCAATGGTTCAGAAATGGTCAAGCCATTTCCTCTGCCACTTCCCGGACCTTGACCGTGGATCAAATGGGAGAATATGAAGTGGAATTGACCTCTCCTCAGGGCTGTTCTGCACGATTGGAGCCGGTGACCCTGACCATTTCTGGGATAGGAACTCCATTGGTCAGAAAAGCCCAAGCATTGAAAATTTACCCCAATCCGGCTCGGGAAAGGGTCAGCCTGGAGTTTGATGGAGAATTTGCTGAGAATCAGGAATTCGAACTGAAGCTGGTGGACGGAAATGGAAAAGATGTAAGCCGAATGGTCGATTTCCATCTCCTCGGCAGTCAAACCATCGAGCTATTTCTCAACGATTTGGCACCGGGCACGTACTTAGTTTGGGTTTTGGGTTCCCGTCAACAATCCTTTTTTGGTAAACTTGTCATCCAATAACTGATCATCATGTACAAAAATCTCTTTGCCTCTTTGGCATTTCTTTTTCTCACCTTTTCACAACAAATCCTCGCGCAATCTATTCCTTTCAAAAGCGGAAGGATTGCGATCAGCTCAGATGGAAACGAGCACGATGAGGACGATTGGGCAGCCACTCCTTTGACTCTGGCGCTTTTGGCTGCCAATGGACTAGAGGATGCTTTGGTCGTCTATACCTTCAGCGATCACATTTGGGGCTCCAACAAGGAAAAGCCCGGAGCTGCTGAGCAGATGAGAGAAAGTGCATTTATCGGAGCGAAAACCTTTGGCTTTAAAAAGACCAAATTTATCGAGGCAGTGACCGCCCAAAACTTTGCCATCATCGAATTGGCCACGCAAATCAATAAAAGTTCAGCCAAGAACCCGCTGACCATCATCGCCGCCGGTCCTATGGAGATTGTGGGTACAGCTATCAAAGAGGCCGATTCTACCAAGTTGAAATACGTTCGATTGATTTCCCATTCGACCTGGAACGATGAACACGCGGATAAGCCCTACGAGTGGGAGAGTCATTCCGGCTGGACCTGGGAGAAGATCAAAACGGAATTTGAAAAGCATGGCTTGCAACTGGACCATATCGCCGATCAAAACGGTGGGGAGGATTACGAAGGACTCAAAGCGCACAAATCCAAGTACGACTGGATGAAAAATTCTCCGGCAAGGGATAAATCTCCCTACTCCAAAGGGTCTTGGGATTGGCTGTATGGTCGACTCGAAGCCGCTCAAAAAGGGGAGGAGTTTGATCCCTCAGATGCAGGGATGATTATTTATCTGCTGACCGGAAAGGAAAAGACAGACCCGGAGGATGTGCGGGAAATGATGGAAAATCCCAAAAAATACAAGTAAGGAGAGCAATCTCCTTTTTTTGTTTTTCGTAGGGATAAAAAAATGCGGAAGATGAAAAGGAGTTTTTTGATCGGTATTTTTCTTTTTGCCTGGTCCATACTGGCCAAAAGTCAGAGTGGAACTCATCGATTGGGACTGGAAGGGCAATACGGATGGATCATTGCCCATAATCCCGAACTGGAACAGGTAGCTCAAAGCAGCCCGATAGCGGTGGGTTTCTCCTCCCAATGGATGAAAAATACCCGTAAAAACTGGGAGGCCTGCAATTGCTTTCATTACCTGGGACTTTCGCTTTCTGTGGTCGATTTTCAAAATTCAAAAGAACTGGGACAAGCATGGAATGTGGCAGGTACCTTCGAACCTATTCTTTTCCGGTCAGCAAAGTGGTCAGGGAGTTTGTCCACAGGTTTGGGCGTAAGCTATCTCACCCGGGTCTATGACCCGATCGAGAATCCCAGAAACACCTTTTTCAGTGCTCCGGTTAGCTTTTTGATCTTTTTAGCTCCAAAAATCTCCTATCAGCTTTCCGAAAAATGGGAATTCCAAGCCTCTCTGAACTACAGCCATATCTCTAACGGCGGTCAGCGTCAACCCAATCGGGGGATGAACTTTCCGATGCTGGGTTTGGGGATGGTGCATTACACAAGAAGGGGGGCACTGAATGAGTTTGAGAAAACGAAAACTGTCAAGGATTGGGAGTTTTATCTGGATTTGGGTTTCAATACTCAGGATGCCGGGGAGGATACCCGCAAACCCAATTTTGTCTTGGCGGGAGGGACTTATCGGAGGCTTGCCGGCATTTTGGCTTTGGGTGGAGGGTTGGAGCTGGCAAAGGATTTTTCACTGCTAGCCGATAGGAGTAGGGAAAGGCTGATTCCGGCGGCCTTTGCCGAGCCTCATCTGCTATTTGGTCGCTTTGATTTTGCGATGAGGTATGCCGCCTATCTGAGCAAGCCTGAAGGATATCAGGAGGACAAATCCTTTTACCAGCGCTACACGCTCAATTACCATTTAGGGAGGCATTTCCGCGTGGGTGCCGGCCTCAAAGCCCACGGACATGTGGCTGAGTATATGGATTTGAGACTGGGGTGGAGGTTTTGATTGGGGAAAAGTAGAGGCAATTGGTCAGGCCTGAAAGGCCGATTTATACCAACCCAGTCCGCCAGGGCTGGATTTTGCGATCCTCATGATCTCAGTTAGGCCTGAAGGGCCGGACATAAAAATCAAAAATGATTTACAAATTCGGTCTTACAGACCTCATAGTCCTTATGCATTTCCTAATTACCCCGGAGCTTATCCGCTCCGGGCTATCATAAACCAGGCCTTCAGCCTGGGTCCCTCTGGTGTGGCTTGGTAGGAGTTGCATGGAGGTCCAAGCCCGCCTGCGTCGGGCAGGCCCGCCTGCGATGGGCAGGTCAGGAGACTTGAACCAGTAAGGAGCACTTTTCAACTTTCCCACCTTTCAACCTTACCACTTTCCCACTTTGCAACCTTGAATCTTCCAATCTTCAAATTTTTCAATTTTTCAATAAACCATCCGGAGACTTGAACTTAAGAGAGCTCTGAAAGGGCGCAGAGTTTTAATTGTCTTTAATTTCTCTATATATTGTGTTGACCTGATTGATTAATTCCCAATCATTATATCTTTTAAAAATAATTTTTATGAATCTGTCAGTGGCCATAGTGGACGATCATGAGCTGTTTGCCGGAGGGCTGAAATTGATCTTGGATTCGCAGCCGGGTTTTCATTTTATCAGACACTTTAGAAATGGAAAAGAATGGATTGATTATCTGGAAGCAAATCTCAATGTGGATTTATTGGTTCTGGATCTGCAGATGCCCCTGATGAATGGCATGCAGGTCTTGCCCTACATGCGGCGAAATCATCCTCAGATCGGTATTTTGGTCGTATCCGGCAATCATACCTCGGCAAATATGGAGCTCTGCAAGAATTTGGGAGCCTTGGGTTTTGTAGGCAAAGATTCCAATCTATCGGTATTCCGGGATGCGCTTCAGGCTGTAGCCACCGGAAAAACCTATTTTCAGGAAATCAGCAAAGACCAGCAGAGGCCGGTTCGTGACTATGGGGCACTGACCAAACTCCGGGATACTTATCAGCTTTCCCCAAGGGAGATGGAAATCATTCAACTGATTCTCCATCAACTCGAAACGAAAGAAATTGCCGAAAAACTCCACCTTAGCCCTCTTACTGTCAAAACTCACCGGAAGAATATTTTTGCCAAACTCAAAGTGCATAATGTAGCCGGTTTGCATGGATTGCTTAGAGATCTCTGACGTTTGACCCCTTTTTTTTCTGGCACTAATCTCTGGTGATCGGCGACCAAACCGGATTGCTTCGTACTCCCGTTGAGTTAAAAGTGATCGCTTGAGGAGTTCCGTTGAGTTTGCTTTTAGCTAAGTAGTTATTAAGGTCAATGGATACAGCGAAGATGTATTCTGAGCCATCTGGGGAGACACTGAAAGAGGTTATTACTTCCGATACCGAGAATCCCAAGCTGTTGTTAATTTTTTGATCTTCGGTCCCATCGCTGTTCATTTGCCAAACTTCAGTACCAACACCAGGGACATTTTCCCTTTGGATATAAGTCAGCTTATTTCCTTGGAGTAGGGGAGTGGTAAAGGACAGATTGGACCCTTCTTTTAGATACTTCAGGCCTGACCCATCGAGATTGATCGAGGCTATTTTTTGTTCTACAGGCTCTCCCGGTCTGGAAATCAGAAAAGTGCCCAAGAATTTACTTCCATTTTCAATTACTTGACTCGCCACAAAAATTTCACCCGGATCGAATTCAATTACAGTTCTTTGGCCGGTTTCCATATCGTAGGTGACCGTTCTGGCTGCATTTCTAAAGGTCAGTTTTTTGCCGTCAGGATGCCATACTGGGAGAAATTGCGATGTAAAAGCCGGGTTTTCATTGGGTTCGAATGGAATCATTTCCAAGTTTTCTCCATCGACATCCATTATGTAAATCTGCTGGATCGTAGTGCCTTCCAATCGATCAGAAAATGCGATTTTTGTTCCATCAGGAGAGATGGCCATTCGAAAAGGTAAAATCACCTTATCCAAAATCACTTTTTCATCTGTACCATCCAGCTTGGATGAGTAAAATTTAAAATCGGTAAAGTTGACTGTCCCTTTACTGTAAGCTATTCGATCTCTTAAGATGGCTTTGCAGTCTACCTCAAACTCTACGGTAGCTGTACCATTGGTAGTGACGTTTACTTCCCGTACCATATTTCCGGTTCCGGTACAGTGATTGGAAATACCAGAAAGTTCGATGGAATACCTCCCCACTTTTTTATTGCTGATCGTGACTTCTTCTCTTGGTCCAACCTGCCGATTGGCACTGCCCTCTACGATCAGATTGTAGCCGTTGGGATCATCATCTTTCCCTACCGTGTTGATTTTGACTACGATCGTGCCTGTAGGATCGGGCTCATTTACTGGCGGAGCTGGGTTTTGGTCTTCATTGTCGCAGGATATCACGAATAAGACACCCAAAAGAACTAGTATTCTTCCACCTTTTTTCAGGCTGGATATCTTTGAAAAGGATTTTGCAAGGTGGGTTGGTGCCGAGTATGTCTCAGGGAAAAGCTGATCTAGATTTGACTTTTTCATAAAAGGAATGGATAAGAATGAATGGATTAAAAATGGTCTGAAAACTACTTTTCAAAATTCCGGCAAAGTCCAAATCAAAAAAATACCACTTAGGGTGTATTCTGAACTTAAAGTATATTGTCGAAATACCCCGTTTGGGGTATGGAAAAACAAATGAAAAAAGGTTGAGATAAATCTGTTTTTTCCTGATTTTTCAAAAAGAAGTTCTGTTTTGGTTCTTGTCTTTATCGCTGTTTAGTTCTATTTTGACTTTAGTCCAAAGTTAGTAGTACTTACACGCTGAAGGAGGTCGAGTTTCTGTTTGGATCAGGGTTTAAGCGAGAATGAAATTTTCAAGTGGCCCTTGATTTTATTCCAATAAGTTGACTAAAAAGCGGCTTTGATGATTTATCCAATCACCTATGAACGAAATCCGATTTTTTCCTCCTGATGATTCCTTAACCCCCTATGTCAACGGCTATTTATTTTCCAGTTATACCTTGGATGGAACCGAAAAGCCCTTTTTTACCCCAAAAGGAACAGCAGCACTGGTAATCAATATAGAGATCAGCGAAAGCTCTTATTTGGAATATCCCAAACCTGATGTCAAATTCTATTTTGAGAAGTATGCCCCGTATCTTTTTGGGCAGATGAGCAGATTGGGTAAATCCCATCTCGATGGGCAATTTGCTCCGTTTGTGATTGTATTTACCCCGACTGGTTTATATCATTTTCTGGATGAACCATCCAATCAAATGACGGACAAAGCACATAAACTGGAAGATCTGGGTTATCCTGAGCTGGCAAATAAGCTTAAACATCTTTTTGCAACCGCTTCTCATGTTGAGAATTGCATTCCGGAATTAAACCGGATTTTGAGTGATTATTTTAATTCCAAAACATTGAAAAATCCTGCTTTTGATATGGCTCCTGTTGCCAATGAGATCCTTTTGAGCAATGGGTTGGTTAGTTTGGATGCACTTATCGATCGACTGAAAAGCAATCCCCGTACTTTCCAGATTCAATTCAAAAACCAGGTAGGCTTATCTCCCAAATTGTTTTGTCGGATTACGCGGTTTAATTCACTTCTTGTGGCTTTGGATCAAAACCCAAAAGCAGATCTGTTGGAGCTTGCCCTTGATTTTGGCTACTCGGACAATCCTCATTTGTACAAGGATTTCAAACAGTTTGTCGGCATGACTCCCAGGCAATATCTGCGATTGATTTTGAATATCAATTCAGGGGTTGAATTGGAACTCAAAAGGAATCCTCCTAAGCTCAGACCATCCTAGCCTGATGGGGCTGAATGCTTCTGTTTTTTGAATTTTCTTTCAGAATTGCCTCATAAAAAATCTCTAATTCGCTTTTTTACAATTTTTCTATGGAGTTACTCCCTAAGATTGAATGATTTTGATAATTATTCTTTTTTAGGCAAATATTATTCGGTATGGGGGTTTCGATTTTATTGGCAGATGATCACCGGCTTTTCACTTTGGGAATCGAAAGAGTGCTCGAAAAGCATCCTGAATTTCAATGGATAGGTACGGTCGAAAATGGGAAAGAAGTACTCTTATTTCTTGAGAAAAATCAACAGGTAGATGTTTTGGTACTTGACCTGAATATGCCTCTGATGTGCGGAATGGAGGTTTTATCCCATCTCAACACGAACTATCCCGGATTGAAAAAACTGGTTCTCAGCAGCGAGCATACGCCTACTACCCTTGAAGCCTGCAAAATCTTGGGCGCAAATGGCTTTATCGGCAAAGATTCCTGTTTTGACAGTTTTCGGGAAGCTCTTGACACGGTAGCCCGGGGAGGAGAATATTTTCAGCCGGTCGGCGGACAGGGCGGAAGCATAGGTGGACTGGGGAATTGTCCTTTTCAAAAACTCAAATCGGAATTTGGACTTTCTGAGCGAGAGGCGGAAATCACCCGGCTGATTATGCAACAGCTGGAGACCAAACAAATCGCCGATCAACTTCAGCTCAGTCCCCTTACTGTGAAAACCCATCGGAAGAATATCTTTTCCAAACTCAAAGTGCATAATTTGGCCGGATTGATGGGGCTTTTGAAAGTCTAAAAATTGGTGTTTTCAGTAGCATAAGTTATTGGTATTAAGAGGATTTACCTTATTTTGATTCAAATGGTTTGTAAGCATCACTAACTTATGATTTTCCAGGTTCTTTTTTGTTTGGGGACGCTTTTCCAAACCGGAGATTTCCGGCCCGTTCCGCATGTGATTTTGGAGCATGAATTGCAAGAGCCTTGGAATATTCATCATGCCACCATTCATAGCTCGGTCTATTTTTTGGAGGATTCCGGATTTTCTCCCGAGGAAGCTTTCGCTAAGTATATCCAAGGTGAGTTTACTCAGATAAAGGGAAGAGCGAAGTTCAATAAAGGATACCAAACGGCAGATTGGTGGTTTGGGATTACTATTGAAAACGCAACCGACAGTGAGCAGATTTATGCCTTAGGGCCCTTCAATGCAGCGATTTACAAAGTGGATTTCTTTGAATTTGATGAGCAGGGGAATTTTGTAGATACGGATTCGGCTGGGTACTCTATTCCACTTTTATTGGGAAAGTTTAATGCCAGAAACGATGCTAGTTCTGTTCTTCTTCCTCCTAAGACGAAGAAAATATTTTTGATGAAAATCGATTATAACGGTGGGAGGTCCGGTACTGTTTTCTTCTTGCCCCATACCCATTTTAGTTTTATGGATGACGTTTGGAGAGGGTATTATGGGGGATATTTTATCGGTATTTATACGGCCGTTGTTGCCATTGCCTTTTTGGGTTTTCTGTTTTTCAGGAAAAAAGTCTTTCTGTACCTCTCCGCCTATTCCTTTTGTGGCTTGGTCAATTCCATGGATAATGACCGTATTTTGTTTATGATATTTGATAGCGAAACCTACACACCGATCGGGCCTTGGTTGTTTCCTGTTATTTTTCTTTTGTGGATGCTATTTATCATTCTATTTTCTATTGAGATTTTTAAGGTTTTTGGAAAAAGGGTGAGGCTAATTCCCGGACTCTATCCGATTATCTATGTGCAGTTTGGATTTCTTATCCTCCTGATTGGCTCCCATTTCTTTTTTGAATCAAAACAACTGGTCTTTTTCTATAGTCTTTGTCACTATTTGGGCTTTTTGGATATCGCCTTGTTTTTGGTCTTTTGTGTACTTCAGGTAAAAGTAAATCCCGGCCTTACCGCCTTTGTCTTTTTTTCTAAGGTCATTCTCGTCATTGATATTGGGCTGGTGTTTTTTATCCATTTAGGGAGCACATTGATTTTGCCTATTGAGTTGTATTTTCTCCAGTTTGGATTGCTCCTTGACCTTTTGCTGATCACGAGTGGCATGCTCTACAACTATTTCAGTTCGCAGGAGGAAAAGAACCAATTGCTTATTGAGCAAACAGAAACAGAGAAGAAGATTTTGAGGCTTTCTATCCAAGCTCAAGAGGAGGAAAGGCAGCGCATCGCCAAGGACCTGCACGATGACTTGGGTTCTAACTTGGCCATGATCAAACTCCGTATGGAGCTGATGATGGAGCATAAGCAGCTTCTCAACGGAAACAACCAATCCTTGAAAGAAATCCATCAAATGCTGGATGGGGCCTGCAAGGACCTGCGCTACATCTCTCACGAACTCATGCCTGCCGACCTCTCCACCAAGGTCATGCGCACCATGGTAGAAGAGCTGGTCGAAAAGCTCTCCGTACAGCGAAAAGTGGCTATCCATGCCCAAGTCGAGGATATTCCCATTCTCTCGGTGGATACCAAGGTCAATCTCTTCCGGATCATCAAAGAGCTGATGAACAACATTCTCAAGCATGCTCAGGCAACCCAGGCCACGATTCGCCTGGCTCAATCTTCAGATGGAAACCATATCACCTTGGAGATCAGTGACAATGGCAAAGGAATACCCAAGGAGGTTTTGGAAGGAAACTCCAAAGGCATGGGATTGAAAAATCTCGAAAAACGGGTGGAGTATCTGAAAGGGAAGCTGAGTATCAAAAGCAACCGATTGGGAACTCGGATTTTGGTGACTGTTCCGATGAATCCTCAACCTTCTGAAGCCATTTCGCAATCTGAAAGTCTGCCAAAGGTCCAAACAGCCAAAAGCCAATAGCAATAAATGATTTATTCCTGAAGTAAATTTTGCTCTCCCGTTTGCAAAAAACAGAATTTATATTCTACCCTATACGTATCCCGTTTGCTCTTTTCTCAAAAGTAGAATAAGCTCAGAAAATGTGGCTTTGGTGGAGTTTAGATCACTTTCTTTCCACATTTCCATACCTTTTCTGATGAGCTCATACGCTTGGTCAGGCATTCTCTGCTGAATTGGGTCCAAAAGACTTTGGCTCAGTTCCACTGCCTTTTTCCAATTTTCCTCCTCAACAGCCATTCCTAAAAGGGGGCCCTTATAGAGAAACTCAATAGGGTTGGTTCCTGGAAATTGTTCATAGGCCTCGATTGCGTAGTTCAGGAGCTGCTTGGCTTTTTCCTGATCTCCCAACTTCCAATGTGCCCAACCCAAAATGCTGTAAGAAACACCGATGTAGTAATGACTTTGGAGGAATTTGGCCAATTCCAATGCGCTTTCAGCATAAGCCATGGTTTTTGTCAAATCTCCTTTTTTCCGCATCGCAAGCGCGATATAGGATTTGCTGATCAGCAAGGAATCCATATCTCCTACATGTTCGATATACGGGAAGCTTTCCTGAAAGGCCTTTTCTGCCAAATCATGTTCATTTCTCCACATTCGGGCAAATCCGGTTTTGGCCAATGCCCTTCCTATCAGGGCTTGGTTTCCTGTCTGTAGGGCAGTTTCCAGTTGGAGACTCAATCGATCCATCGTGAAATCAGGCAGTTTGAAATACCTGAATTTTCGGAAATCAGAGAGGCAAATCGTTCCATAAAGTCGGTTTTTTTGTTCCAGACTTCCTGACATTTCTATGATGGGTTGAATCAGTTGGATGGTTTCATCCAATTCGCTTACCCTGTTTCCAAAGTAAAAAGCCCAAGCCAAATCCAGTTGAAGATTGATCCATTCATCTATCCAATTTTGGTCTTTTGACTCAACCCATTTCCCGAGTTCCTGTGCCGCCTGTTGATAGTTTTCTATCATTTTGGGGAAATTTCTTGCGGCATTGTAGGCAAGACCTTTTTGCCTCATGATTTGCGCCTTCTGGATTGAATCTTTTGAGTTCAGGTTGGAAAGAGCTTTTTCCAAAGCCAGGAGGGCATCATCGGTTTTTCCCAGCAGGCTGTAGATTGATCCTGCTTTTTGAAGAAAGCCACACCACTCCTTGGAGTAGGTACCATTTGCGGTTTTTTCGATTTCTTCGACTGCTTTCAGGTAAAGATTTAAGGCCTCCTGATTTGCATAGTTTTGCTCGGCCCGCTCAGCAGCCTTTTTGAAGTAATTCGTTGATTTGGAAGGTTCTCCGGCAAGGGAATAGTGAAATGCCAATTCAGGTGATAGCTCATCTAAGCGTTTGGGGAATATTTCTTCCAAAGATCTGGCGGTAAGAAGATGTAGGGCTTTCCTTTTTGAAATCAAAAGGCTTTGATAAGTGACATCGTGTGTGATCGCATGTTTGAAAATATACTCAGCACTGTCCCTGTTTCTGATGAGGGTTTTCCTTTCCAATTCATTAAGTGATTGATCTATATCCAATTTCCGCTCTTCTTGAATAGCGATATGTTTCAACACAATATCCTGAAAAATCCGCCCAATGACCGATGCATTCTGTAAGGTTTGCTTGCTTGAGGAGGGAAGCCGATCTATACGTGCGGCGATTACTCCCTGCAAGGTGTCAGGTACTTGGAGATCTTTTATATGCTCACTCACCCTTATTTTATTGGCTTCTAAAATGACCATCTCTGTTTCTATCAGCGATCGAAGCAATTCTTCCAAAAAGAAGGGGTTTCCTTCCGATTTGGAGAGAATCATGGATAATGTTTGCCGAGGAAGATGGTCTGTTTTGAGGAGGTTTTCCAAAAGCTCGGTGCTTTGGTCTGAGGTCAAAGGACTTAGCTCCAACTTTTCCAAATTGGTGGACTGAAGAGTCAGACCTTCAAACCATGCCTCTACATTTTCCTGATTTCTACTAATCAGCAAAAAGAAGATAGGGAGCTTCTTCGTGAGGGATAGGAGTTGGTTGAGTAGGAGAAAAGAAGTCTCATCAGCCCAATGCAAATCTTCGAATACCAAGACAAGAGGTTGTAAATGCGCAAGTTGGGCAATCACCTCGGTAAATGCCTGGTGCATTCTTGCTTGGATAGCTGAGGGCAAAACATCTTTGAAAATCTCTTCAAATTCCGATTTTGCCGGAAGTCCGCGAAGTCTGGATAGATAAGCTTTCAGTGAAGAAGAATTTTCCGGGAATGTTTTTACAAGAAATTCATCCAAGGCCGTTGCATAGATTTCAGGAGAGGAGTCCTTTTCTGTTTTGAGAATTTGATCCAAAAGAGAATTGATCAGGGAATAGCTAACTGAGGAAGTATGGGAGAAGGCTCTTCCTTCGTGCCATTGCACCTGATCGGAATATTTATTTCTCAATTCCGCAATAAGCCTGCTTTTTCCCATCCCTGCTTCTCCAATGAGCAAAAGCGCCCCTCCATTTCCATTTTCCAGGCTCTTTAGGTTTTTTGCTATAGTATTTATCTCGTTGTCGCGTCCAATTAAGGGAGAAAATAAGCCTTCGATTCCCCTTTCCTGCGTGACTTGCTTTTTGAGTCCTTTGAGCAAATAGATTGGGACTGGTTTTGATTTTCCTTTCAAGGATATCGGGGGCAAAGCATCAAATTCAAAATAAGGCTCAGTCAGTTTGAAGGTGCTGGGACCGACAAAAATCTGCCCTGCTTCAGACGCATCTTCCAATCTTGCGGCAAGATTTACTGCATCACCCATGACCGAATATTGCTGCCTAGCCTCAGAACCCAATCCACCGGCGACTACTATGCCCGAATTGATGCCAAAATGCATTCCTAGGCGAAGGCCATGCTCTTCGTTAAACAGCATTAAGGCATCCATCATCTCCAAAGCTGCTCGCAGGGCCATCTCAGCGTCATTTTCCCGGGCGATGGGTGCCCCAAAAAGAGCCATGATTTCATCTCCTATAAATTTGTCGATCGTTCCTCCATATCGTTCAACAATAGGTACCAATACATTGAAGCAGCCGTTCATTATCTCCCGGACTCGTTCTGGATCCAATTTCTCAGAAAGCGCTGTGAAGCCGGAAAGGTCAGCAAACATGACTGTGACGAGCTTTCGTTCGTCCAGATTTTTTGATTCCTGAGGTTGATCTTTGAGGGAGGCTAACTTTTGCTTCAATGGCTCGAGGGCAATATCCACCACAGCATCCCCCAAGATTTTTCGCTGAGCTTCAAGGGATTGAATCGCTTGCTCGATTTGTTGAATTTCGTTCAAATGCAGTTTTACCAAAGGCTAAGTGAAAGGATGGACATCGAAAAAGTGTAAATGGACTTCATGATCTAATTTCGAATTTTTTCCTCAAAAATTCCTCAGGATGGATCAGGCTGACTCCAAACTCTTCTGCGGTCTGTTGCATGGCTTTGGGAAGAGCATCATTGTTTGCGACAGCATAGTTTAAGGCCATGATATTTCCTGCCGCAGGATTGAACAATGGGAGGATTTTTGACATCATTCGAATCACAAAAGGAGGTGTTGATTTTACCTTGATTGGCTTGTTGTAAAGCTTTTCAAAAATTCCTTTTACCTCCAAAGGTGAAAGACCTTCCGGTCCTCCGATTTCCAGAGTTCGGTCAAAAGCTTTGGGATTACCAATGGAAGCAATGCAAAAGTCAGCCACATTCTCCACACTGATAAATGCATTTTTCCGATCACCTTTTCCGATGATGTTGAAGGTTCCTTTTTGTTCGATGTCGTTTTTTATTCCTGCAAAAAAGTCGTTAGAGAATTTGAAGGGTCTGGAAACGGTATTCACCTCAGTACCCCGGAGTGGGAGGGTGGTCCCAAAGAAGGCAAAATAAACTTCCATAAAGGCCGTCGGCTGAAGGATCGTGTAGGTCAGGCCGGAAGCTTTGAGATGGTTTTCCACCTGTCTTTTTGCCCGGCTCAGGGGTACGGTTTCTTCCAATTGGGAAAAGGGAAGGGCCGAAACGTAAATAAATTGTTTCACTCCTGCTTCCTTGGAGGCATCAATCAAGGCCTTTATTCCTTCCTCATCGGTTCTTTTTAAATCATCTCCTTTTTGGGTGGGAGTAGCGGTTGTGGCTGTACAGATAAGAATATCCATCCCTTTGAGGGCAGCCCGAAATGTATTGTGGTCCAGTAGGTCAAGCAGGCGAAAATCCACATTGGGAAGCTTTTCCAAGGGATTGGTATTGGATTTCTCGCGATGTCCGGCAAAAATGGAATGGCTGTTTTTACTTTCTGAAAGCTTGCGGACAATGGTATATCCCAACTGGCCTGTGGATCCAACGATTAAGATATTCATAGGCTAGGTTTTAGGTACTTGGGAAAATACTCATCTGATGTCGGTAGGGAAATACCCCCAAGGGGGTATTTGGACTGCAAGCTCCTAGTTGATAATACCTCCTAAGGAGTATTTTTTTTGGTGGTTGAGTTGAGGAACTTTAGGTGATTAAAGTTAAAGTCGGAATTCTATGGGTAATCCATAATTCTTTTACAAATCAAGGACCCTCAACCTCATGAAAAAACTTTTACTGCTCCTGGTATTATTGGCCTTCCATATTCCTTTGTTACGAGCTCAGGATGGCACCAATGACTTGAGTTTCAATTTCGGTAGCGTCAATTTTGGCGAAGGAGCAAACAGCTCTGTTTACACTATTGCCATCCAACCCGATGGAAAAATATTGATCGCAGGAGACTTCACTTCTTATAATGGGGCTGAAGTCAACCGAATCGCTAGACTAAATCCGGATGGAAGTTTGGATCCATCTTTTGATCCTGGCACAGGGGCAGAAGGGTTTGCCGCTAGTATCAGGACTATTATTCTTCAACCAGACGGTAAGATACTCGTAGGAGGAGTTTTCACTTCCTTCAATGGGGTGGGTAGAAACTATATTGCTCGATTGAATGCGGATGGAAGTTTGGATACATCCTTTAATCCTGGCACAGGGGCAAGCAGTTTCATTTTTGCTTTAGCTATACAATCTGATGGTAAAATATTGATCGGAGGGGACTTTGTTGAATTTAATGGGTTTCAAACTAACGGAATTGCCAGGTTGAACCTTGACGGTAGCATAGACGATTCCTTTAATACTGGTACAGGAGTACTTGGTGGCCTCCGGACAATTGCCTTGCAATCTGATGGTAAGATTATGATAGGGGGGCAATTCACTGAATATAATGGTGTATCCAGAAATCATATAGCCCGAATAAATTCTGACGGAAGCCTTGACGCTTCATTTGATCCTGGTATTGGTCCAGACGCTGGTGTTACGACACTGGTAATTCAACCTGATAATAAAATTCTTATCGGTGGCTTTTTTTCTGCCTATAACGAGGTACAAAGGATCGAGGTCGCTCGGTTGAACTCAGATGGAAGTTTGGATGCCTCTTTCGATCGTGGTCCATTAATTGCGAGTATTCTTTTAAAACTCGTCCTTCAGCCCGACGGAAAGATCTTGATCTGTGGCGGAAATGGCCTTCTAGCTCGTTTAAATCCAGATGGGAGTACAGATACTGGGTTTGATACAGGAGAGGGAATTAATAATACAGTTCTAGCCTTAGTAATACAACCGGATGGAAAAGTTCTTATTGGGGGCGATTTCACAACCTACGATGGAGTCAATCGAGAAAGGGTCAACCGGGTATTGAATACTGTAGGGGTTGCAATTGACACCGAAGCTCCGGTAATCAACGACTGCCCGACCAACATTACTGTATCCAATGATTCCGGAAGTTGCGGGGCGATAGTCAACTGGACTCCTCCAACAGGAACCGACAACAGCGGTTCGGTGACGCTCACGAGCAACTTCGAACCCGGAAGTTCTTTCCCTGTGGGGACCACCGTGGTGACTTATACCGCTACCGATCCTTCGGGCAATTCGGCGACTTGCAGTTTTGAGGTCAATGTGGTGGATAGTGAAGCGCCCGCTATCACCTGTCCAGCCGATATTACCACGACTGTTGCTTTCGGGGAAACCGGAGCTGTGGTGACTTTTGACTTGCCGACTGCCACAGACAATTGTGGAACGGCTAATGTGGTCTTTTTCTCAGGCTTGGAAAGCGGGTCAGTATTCCCAATAGGAACCACCTCGGTGATCTACTCCGCCATTGAGGCGGCTGGAAATTCAGCAAGTTGCAGCTTTACCGTGACTGTCACAGCAGAAGGTGATACCGAAGCCCCGGTAATCAACGACTGCCCGACTAACATTACCGTATCCAATGATTCCGGAAGTTGTGTGGCGATTGTCAACTGGACTCCTCCAACAGGAACCGACAACAGCGGTTCGGTGACGCTTACAAGCAACTTCGAACCCGGAAGTTCTTTCCCTGTGGGTACTACGGTGGTGACTTACACCGCTACCGATCTTTCGGGCAATTCGGCAACTTGCTCTTTTGAAGTGAATGTGGTGGATACTGAAGCGCCCGCTATCACCTGTCCAGCCGATATAATTACGACTGTTGCTTTTGGGGAAACCCGAGCAGTGGTGACTTTTGACTTGCCTACAGCCACAGACAATTGTGGAGTTCCGGTCCTTCAGCTTATCGATGGGCTGGCAAGCGGTTCTCTTTTCCCAATCGGCATTACCACCGTGAGCTATCAAGCTGCTGATGCAGCAGGAAACACGCAAAATTGCAGCTTTTCGGTGACTGTCACAGCAGAAGGTGATACCGAAGCTCCGGTAATCAACGACTGCCCGACTAACATTACTGTATCCAATGATTCAGGAAGTTGCGGAGCCGTGGTCAACTGGACTCCTCCAACAGGAACCGACAACAGCGGATCGGTGACGCTCACGAGCAACTTCGAACCCGGAAGCTCTTTCCCTGTGGGGACCACGTTGGTGACTTATACCGCCACAGATCTTTCGGACAATTCGGCGACTTGCAGTTTTGAAGTGAATGTGGTGGATAGTGAAGCGCCGGTAATCAGCTGCCCTGAAAACATCGCTACTTCGGTTGCTTTTGGGCAAACTGGTGCAGTGGTGACTTTTGACTTGCCTACAGCTACAGACAACTGCGGAGTTCCGGTCCTTCAGCTTACCGATGGGCTGGCAAGCGGTTCTCTTTTCCCAATCGGCACGACAACCGTGACCTATCAAGCTGCTGATGCAGCAGGAAACACCCAAAACTGCAGCTTTACGGTGACTGTAACTGCGGAAGGGGACACCGAAGCCCCGGTAATCAACGACTGCCCGACTAACATTACTGTATCCAATGATTCAGGAAGTTGCGGAGCCGTGGTCAACTGGACTCCTCCAACAGGAACCGACAACAGCGGATCGGTGACGCTCACGAGCAACTTCGAACCCGGAAGTTCTTTCCCTGTGGGGACTACGGTGGTGACTTATACGGCTTCCGATCCTTCAGGCAATTCGGCGACTTGCTCTTTTGAGGTGAATGTGGTGGATAGCGATGCGCCTGTAGTTGAATTTATAGAAAATATTTCGCTAATAACTCCAAGAGGTGTTTGTAGCTCAGTTGTTGATATTATAACACCTTCAGCCACAGACAATTGTTCGTCTGCTATTGTGAATGGGATAAGAAGTGATGGTTTGGCACTCAATGATCCTTACCCGGTTGGATTGACTTCAATAATTTGGGAGGCAACAGATGAAACAGGTAATGTTTCTTCATCTCTTGTGCAACAAATTGAAATAGTAGAAGATTTGACTGAAAATGTTATCTCGGGTAGTTTGGATTTTGATTTTCCTAAGGTAGAAATAGGATTGAATTTTGGGTCAACAGGAAATGTTTTCACAACTAAAATTCAGTCAGACGGAAAAATTCTAATTGGGGGTACTTTTGCCATTTTGAATAGCAGGACTATTCTTAGAGGGAATTTGGCTAGGCTAAATTCTGATGGCACATTGGATGAAGGTTTTAATATTGGAAGTGGTTCAAATGGAAGAATTTTTTCAATCGCTATTCTTGGGGATGGTAAAATACTCGTTGGGGGAAATTTCTCTTCTTTCCAAGGTGCTCCAGTTGAAAATATAGTTAGACTTAATTCCGATGGAAGTCTTGATGAGTCCTTTAATTTCGGAGTTAATCGATTAAATTTTGAAGGACTATCGGTAAGGGCTATTCAACCTCTACCTAATGGGCAAATTTTAATTGCAGGTAGATTCCGTCGACTGAATGGAAGAACAACTTCTGGACTTGCTAGATTAAATCAAGATGGTTCTCTTGATAATTCATTCATATTTCCTCCCAATTTGGGTGATTTCACTTCCTTGATAAAAACTATGGATAATAAGGTATTCGCGGGAGGGAGAACCTTGATTCGATTGAATGAAGAGGGAAGGCCTGATCTAAGCATCGATTTGTCAAGCATAACAGGAGAATTAGGGTCGGAAATAAGAAGTATGATTTTACAACAAGATGGGAAACTCATAGTGGTTGGCGTAAATCCAAGGAATTTTGGAATAAATCAATCATCTGGTTTTGCTATCAGAATAGATACCCAATTTGGCATAAAGGATCCAAGCTTTAATTCAGGAAGAATTCAGGGTAGCGCTGGTGTAAATGCTGTCACAGTTCAAAAAGATGGCAAAATTATTATTGCTGGTGAGTTTAGTAGAATAAATAACACCAGAGTTTTTGGGATTGCCAGATTAAATGTAGATGGTTCTTTGGATGAAAGGTTTTCCCCGCCTTTTGCTTTTGGAGCTCAGTCTTTGGCAGTTCAATCAGACGGAAAGATTTTGGTTTCAGGTAGCTCATTTTCTTCATCGGGTACATTTAAGAGAGGGATAGCAAGATTATATAATGACACTTGTGGTATAATTCAATGTAATGTTATTGCAAGGGCTAAGAATGTCGTTGTGAAACTTGATGAAAACGGTTTAGGGGTTCTGAACCCGTCAGATGTGGATGACGGTTCAACTTCAGATTGTTTGGACGACCGTCTCCAATTTCAATTGACAAAGTCCGTGTTTTCCTGTGATGACTTAGGCCTAAATCAAGTGTCTCTTAAAGTTCGAGGTCTTGATGGTGCAGAGGGTCAAACAATCTTTTCTGTTACCGTTATAGATGAAATAAAACCAAGAATTTTAATTCCCAGAACACCAATTTTTACCAGAATCACAAATAGGCCATATGTTGTGCCAGACTTTACCAATAGTATTCGGGTAGTTGAAAATTGCATTTTGGAGAGTTATACTCAGGATCCAATGCCAGGAACAATAATTGAGAAACCCGGAAATTATAATATCACTCTAGTTGCTAAGGATTTAAGTGGAAATTCGACAAAATCCACTTTCACTTTGAGAATATTTGGTCGAGTGAGTAATTTCCTCAATAGAACAAGTGAAACTTCAAATAATGACATAATTGAGGTGCCGTGGAATACTCCATTAAATTCTATAATATCAGAATACTTTATGCTTGAAAATGAAAGTGATAAAGAATTTTTTGAATCTATTGATTGGATTAAAAACAGCTACGATCCACTTCAGCCAGGTTTCTATCAAATTCAAGGGACACTTTCGATTGAAGGTGGTAATAAAGGAATATCGAACTCTCTGTTTGAACTTCCAATAATAATAGGTGATAAGCCTTACCCCCAGGATATTCTTGTTATTGAAAATAGATTCCCGAATAAATTAAAGTTTGGTGATTCTTTGTCAAGTTTAATCACAATAGATCCTACTGACCACATACACACTTACACCATGGATCCGCATCCTGATGTGTATTTGGAGAATAACAGCCTCTTGTGGAAAGGAAATAATCCTCCAGATTCCAAAATAACGGTGAACGTTTACAGCACTGACCGAGCCGGACAGACGATAAGCAGAGAGATTACGCTGTTCAGAGAAGTAGATCCAAGTGGAATTTTGGTATATCCTAATCCTGCCCAGAACGAATCCAATATTCTGGTCGAGCTAGCAGGTCAAGCGCAGGTGAAAATCCGAGTCTTTGATGCAGCCGGAAGAACCGTATATCAAGAGGAAGGGGAGTATGCTGAGACGTTTGTCAGAAATCTTGATGTAAGGCTATGGAGCTCAGGATTGTACCATGTCGTCGTGCAAGTGGATAATAAAGTATTTACCGGCAAGTTGGTGAAGGAATTGTAAGCTGAATGACATGGATTGGCCCCAAGGAATCATTTTCTTGGGGGCTTTTTTGTGCTATGATATTTGGAGAATACCAAAAGCTCGATGGTTAAAGTCTGCAATTAATTTTAGTTCATAATACCCCCTGAGGAGTATTTCAGAATCTTGGTATTTGGGCAAACTTACTTTTCTAAATCAAAGTCAATTTTTCCACTTTCTGATATGGCAAAAATTCTTCTCTCAGTGGGTATTGTCGAAGGGCATACTTTTCCCGTACTTCCCCTGGCCAAAGGATTGGTCCAATTAGGGCACGAAGTTCATTGGGTAGGGACAAAGGTTTTTAAGGAGAAAATCGAAAAAACAGGTGCGCTATTCCATCCTTATCCCGAGAGTCTGGATTATCCATCCAAAGGATTGACTACGTACCAGCAGCGTCCCGCATTGGTCAAAAAGAAAGGATTGGATCAAATCAAAGAGTATTTGAGATGGTTTTTTGATGAAGAGGAAGGGGCACATGATAGCTTCCGATCTTTAACAAATGATGTTCAGCCCGATATTTTCATAGGTGATCCTGTGAGCTTCAGTCCCTTGTTTTTGGGAGAAAAATTGGGAATACCCACGATCAATCTCCATGTAATTCCTCCGTTGATACTCAGTCAGGATACCGCACCTTTTGGTTCGGGTCTATTACCGGGCAGGACCCCACTGATGCGGATAAGAAATCGATTTTTAAACTATCTCATCGATCGGGTACTATTCAAGGATATAACAGCTTATGGAAATAAGCTTAGGGAAAAACGCGGGCTTCCTCTTTATCAAGGCTTTTTTGGTGATTTCAACAAGTACGTCGATCGTGTACTGATCTTTTCGGTTCCTGGATTTGACTATGAGCGGTCCGATATGCCGGACAACCATCACTTTATCGGCCCACCCTTGCCGAAGCCTGACCCCAATTGGGAAGTGCCGGATTGGTGGGGGGATTTGAAAAAGGCCAAAAAAGTGGTACTCGTGAATCAGGGAACGATTGCCAATGATATCCAAGACCTGATCATGCCCACTTTGATCGCCTTGAAAGACGAACCGGATACCTTGGTCGTGGCAGTTCCTGTCAAAGAGGAAATCCCCAACCTCCCGGCCAATGCCCGTGTAGCACCTTTTATCCCCTTTGCCCATCTCTTGCCGCATGTGGACCTACTCGTCACCAATGGAGGCTATGGTGGAACCAATATGGCTTTGGGTTTTGGTATTCCAGTGGTGATTGGCGGCGCGACGGAGGATAAGATGGAAGTTGCCCAACGGGTGACGGTCTCGGGAACAGGTATCGATATGAAAACCATGAAGCCCAAGCCGGAGAAGCTAAAAGCCGCTATCCATGAAGTCTTCACCAATCCCAAATACAAGCAAAACACCCTTCGTCTCAAAAAGGAAATCGAGTCCTACGATTCGGTCGCTTTGGTGGACCAGGCGATTCATGAGCTTTTGGAGAAGTATGGTAAGAAAAATAAAGTCCTTGTTTGATATTACTTAACACAACCGATTATGAAAAATGTATTGATTACCGGCTGTAGTACCGGAATTGGATTTGAGACGGCTGCCCACTTGGCTAGAAAAGGCTATCAGGTCATTGCCACTATGAGAAATCCCGCCCGAAGTCCCGAACTCGGCGAACTGGCCAAGAAAGAAGGCCTGCCCATTACCATCCTCACCATGGATGTGGATATCGATTATTCTGTCCGAAATGCTTTTGAAGAAGCAGTGGATCGTTTTGGTCCCATCGATGTTTTGGTCAATAATGCCGGGATTGCCTCCGACTTACCCTTGGAAGAAACTTCCATGGAGGTATTTCAGCAGGTTTTTCAGACCAATGTATTTGGAGCAGTTCGTTGCATGAAGGAGGTCATCACCCCGATGCGGAAGAGTGGAGAGGGATTGATCATCAATGTTTCCTCCATCGCGGGAAAAACCCAATCTCCAAGTATGGCAGCCTATGCCGCTACCAAGTCCGCCCTTAATACGATCAGCATGAGTTTGGCGGGTGAAATCGGACGGTTTGGAATCCGGGTGGCGATCGTCGAACCGGGATTTATAGACACGCCTATCCTATATAAATACGATGACATCTTCCAGTCCATCTATCCCAACCGGGAGCAATTGAACGCCTTAGGCAAGGCATCCGTGGCTCTGACCAATGCGCATCCTATCGTGGTGGCGGAGAAAATACTGGATATCATTTCTGGTAAATCCAGCACTTTTTCCAATGTAGTAGGACCCGATGCCGAACCGCTTTTGGCCTATAGATTCTCGATGAACGATGAGCAATGGATTGAAAACGGGAAAATGGACACCGAAACCTTTGCAGAAGGGATGTTGCAAATGGGAATGGATGTCAGGCCGTATTTGGACTCAGTTCCAAAAACTTGATTTTTTTCAGTACGATAAAGGGTGATTAGCAACTAAGGCCATTCCGTTTTGGGATGGCCTTTTTATCAAAAAGGTTGACTAACTTAAAGAGGATAAACGGATTGGTTTTTATAAAACAATAATTGATGTGAAAATCTGGCTAGTTTCTTTTTTGGTGTTTGCTTTTTGCCTAGTCGGTCTGGGAGGAAAGGCTTTTGGCCAGACTATCAAAAGTCACAAGATTTTTACGCCAGACACCGAACAACAGCCTGGTTTTTTGAAATCCTGGCCCTATTTCAATTTTTGGATGGAGGATATGGTCTATTTTTTAGAAGAAAAGAAGCCCCTGGACTGGCAAGAAGCGAAAGCAAAGTTCCATTCCGGTGAATTTGAATTGCTGAAGGGAAGGGTTTTTAATAAGGGTTTTACCGAATCCGTTTGGTGGTTTGCTTTTCGATTGGAAAATCCACTCGACTCGGATATCACATTTATTTTCAATCCTTATTCTTCCAGCCACACTTCTTCGGACCTATTCGTGTTTGATGAATCAGGAGAATTACTGGAGGCGTCAAAATCAGGTCACCGGGTTCTGCAAAAAGATAGGCCCATCAAATATTGGGTGGTCAATTTTGAATTGTATGTTCCAAAAGGTGAAAGCCGGGATTTTCTCCTGCGTGTGGATACTCGAGGCAGGCCAACCTTCACTACTTTTTACCTGGATTTGGATTGGGACTATTGGTGGAATGAAGTAGATCGGGGTTTTGCCTATGGAGAAATTGCTGGACGAACCTCCTTGATTATATTCTTGGGTATTATTCTATTGTTTTATTTCAAGAAAAAGCTTTATCTCAATTTTGCCTTGTATCTGACAGCTTATTTGGTGATCCTTCTGGATATCGACAATTATATTTTTTCCGATACGAAGGAGATGTTTATTTACTATTGGGTCCAATCATTCTACCGTTCTTTAGCCTTGTGATGGCTTTATTTTTTATTGATTTTAATTTGGATTTTTTCTCGTTAAAACTTCAAAATAGCAGGGCCAACGGGTTATTTAGGGTATGGAGAAAATTTATTTTCGGATTGTTAACCCTAGTTTTGACCACGCTAGCATACGCTGAATGGCATAGTGTGAAGATTTTTGTATTTCAAGCTGCGGTTCTTGCCACGATGATTACATAGTTGATTGTGCTTTGGCTTTGTTTGGACCAGTATGATGGCAAAAAGAATGAAGCTCTTTTCGCCTTTGGTGCGCACTTTTTTCTATCATTTGGTATGTTATTTTACTATTGTTCCATTCTAGGTTGGTTTGAAGTCCATCCATTAGAAATTTTTTTTCAGGGCTATGGGGGCCTTTTGAATGCAGCCATTCTTGTCGTAGGAATGGTGCATCAATATCATCGAACCCAAAAGGAAAAAGATAAGATAGCCCAAGAGCAAATCAATACCGAGCGGGAGATTTTGAAGCATTCTATCCAAGCCCAAGAGACTGAGCGGCACAGGATTGCCAAGGACCTGCACGATGATTTGGGTGGAAACCTCGCCCTGATCAAACTGAAAATGGAACTCTTTGCGGATAAGCATCTAGGAAATGCGGATAAGGCCGAGTTCGGTGACCTGGTCAGTATGATGGAGGACTCCTGCAAGGATTTGCGATACATCTCCTACGAATTGATGCCTTCGGACTTTTCCTCGAAAGTATTGCGGACAATGATCGAGGAGTTGGTGGAAAAAATTAATGCGCAGAAAAAACTGCGGTTCAGCTATGTGACAGGGGATTTTCCTTCCTTGGACATGGATGTCAAGATCAACCTTTTCCGAATCATCAAGGAACTGACCAACAATATCCTGAAGCATTCTCAAGCCACCCAAGCCAAAATCAAGATTGAATTAGATGAATCATCCAAAGAGTTGAAATTGGTGGTCGAGGATAATGGAAAAGGAATCCCCAAAGAAATCTTAGATGGTAAAGTAACCGGGATGTGACTTTCCAACCTGAAAAGCCGGGTGAATTTTTTGAATGGACGACTGGATATCCAAAGTAGTGGCTTGGGCACGAGGGTGAGTGTTTGGGTGCCGGTGGGGGTAGAAGTTCATCCATAAAAAAAGCCGCAATTTCTGCGGCTTTCTTGGATCATTCTTAATTTCAATCCCCCGGATACAGCCCCATTTGGATCATTTGATCTAATTCGTTGTAATAGGTGAGTTTCCCGATAATTTTTCCGTTGTCGATTTTTAAGGCCTCGTGGACATCGAGTTGTATTTCCTTCCCTGAAGTTCTTTCTTTCACTACATAAACTGCCCATACCATAACCCAATTTCCGTTATACTCTGGGATTTCGTCTCCTGAAACCGTAACGGCTAACATACGAGGACGATCGTATCTCAAATCACTTGCGAATTCCCAGATATTCTTAAATGCCTGAACTATTTGATCGCGATTGCGAGGAGAATCCCAACGAGGACCATATCCCACCACATCAGAGGCGTGGATGTTTTCTATCTTTTTGGAATCTCTGGAGTAAATAGCTTGCTCGTATTCTTTCACTACGGCTAGGTCTTTTTCCCCATTTGGGTTTACTTTAAAATTCCCCTGTGCTTGAATGCCCATGCTGATCAGGATCAAGAGCATTGTCGAAATAATGTTAAGTTTTTTCATGGATTTTTGTTTTTCATGAAAGCTCTTTAGAAAAAAAGGGAAATTAAATACTGCCTAAGGGGTATTGTTGCAGGGGTTGTTAGTTGGAAAATTTGAAAATCCTATTCCAGAATGAATGAATTTGGATTTTCAAAAAATGTTCAATAGTTGGTGTTTTTCCAATTTGCTTAGTTTCCTTCATACACTAGCAAAGCACCGATTTCATTCGATGAATTTTTCAACCTTAGGGTATTTCCTGAAAGGCTAAATTCAACCGATTCGTTGAACCTGAAAATGGAAGAAAGGCTGTCGTATTTGTTGAAAATTGCATTGGTCAGGTTTGGAAAATTATCGGTAACCGCGGTAGCTGGTCGTGGCGGAGTATAGGATGGATCCACAGCCCGGGTGATGGAAAGGGTGTTTTCTCCTGAAATCCGATAAACCAAAACAAGTGGACCGGGTCTACTCCATACTGCACGTTCTATGGTAAAGGATTTGGCATCCGGGTCCTCAATTGGAGAACCCAGTAGGAGTTGATCATGAAATACTACCCCAATCTCCGGGTCCTCGCAGGTGGGGGAGGAGATGATATTGCCCGAGGTATCTGTGAATCCGACCAATCTCCAAAATTTGCTTTCCAAAGGAATAGGAGTGGAAATTTCTTCGAAATCTATTGGACAGCTTTCGATTTTTTGAATGGAATTCAACTGGATTCGTTTTCCAAAGAATAAGTCATCCGGATGCCTTTCTTTTTCCTCACCACTTAGAATTACATGGAGTCTAAAGTTGCTCGGAACAGTTCCAGAACGTAAATACCGAGAATAATAGCCCTTCCATTCGCAATCATTCGGAATGTCCATTCCAAACTTCAACTGCTCATTCAAAAAGCTGCAAATGAGTTCATCTTTGCCAGGGACAAGTCTTTCATCATTTGGATTTTTCTGGGGTTCAAAAGAGAAAAAGTATAGGAACTCGCCCTCTTTTTCCATTACTTCAACATCCAAATATGCCGCTAAACCTTCAAATTGAGCAACCGTATTTCTTTGTTCTATTTCCAGAGGAATTGTTGGCTTTGGTTCTTCCTCCGAAAAACAGCCCAAAAAAGTGAGGGTAATTAAGATAAAAATCCATTTTTTCATCATTCGGATTTTTAAAAATTGAGGATTTGCCCGAATCGGAAGCCTTTTCAGCTTCTTTGAAATTTCCAACCGAAGTAGAAATAGGCTATCTCACCTTCGGTTGGGTTTTAGTCTTATTGCTACGTTTAGATTGTGATTTGAAGAAAGAAATCATTGAAATTTTAAATCTTCCAATCTTTACCCCTTAAAAGCCGGTATTCCTGTAATCTCGTTACCCAAAATCAACAGGTGGATATCGTGGGTGCCTTCGTAAGTGATGACGGATTCCAGATTCATCATATGGCGCATGATGGGATATTCTCCGGTGATTCCCATGCCTCCGTGGATTTGTCTCGCTTCCCGGGCAATGTTCAGGGCCATTTCTACATTGTTTCGTTTAGCCATGGAGATATGAACGGTCTTCGCTGTGCCTTCATTCATCATTTTGCCTACTTTCCAAGCTAATAGCTGGGCCTTGGTGATCTCAGTGAGCATCTCAGCCAGTTTCTTTTGCGTCAGCTGAAAACCTCCGATAGGCTTGCCAAACTGAATCCGCTCAGCTGCATATTTTCTGGCCGACTCGTAGCAATCCATAGCCGCTCCAATGGCACCCCATGCAATCCCAAATCGGGCAGAATCCAGGCACATCATCGGTGCACCCAAACCGGACTTGCCGGGAAGAAGGTTCTCTTTTGGTACTTTCACATTGTCAAAAACCAACTCGCCTGTGCAGGAAGCACGAAGGGACCATTTGCTGTGGGTTTCCGGTGTAGAAAAGCCTTCCATTCCCCGCTCTACGATCAATCCGTGAATACGGCCTTCTTCATTTTTAGCCCAAACGACTGCGATATCGGCTTTTGGAGAGTTGGAAATCCACATTTTGGCTCCATTGAGCAAGTAGTGGTCACCCATATCTTTGAAGTTGGTGACCATTCCGCTGGGGTTTGAACCATGGTCAGGTTCTGTCAAACCAAAGCAGCCCAAGTACTCACCAGAAGCCAGTTTGGGAAGGTATTTTCTTCTCTGCTCTTCCGATCCAAATTTGTATATCGGATACATCACCAGCGAACCTTGAACAGAAGCGGTGGATCTCATACCGGAATCACCTCGCTCGATTTCCTGCATGATCAGCCCATAGGAAATGTAATCCAAACCGCCTCCGCCGTATTCCTCCGGAAGCTGAGGACCAAAGGCACCGACTTCCCCGAATTTTCTCACGATTTCATAAGGGAAATGAGCGTTTTGTGCCCAATCTTCGATGTATGGGGAAATTTCTTTTTTCACAAAATCCCTGATTGAGGAGCGGATCAATTTCTGCTCTTCGGTGAGCAAATCATCCAAGTCCAAAAAATCCACCCCTTCGAAGGTATCCTGCTTCAGTGATTTCCTTTGCGCTACTGCTTCCATGTTATTTTGGTTAATTAATCAGAATCTGTCAATTTTACCGGGCCTAACCCCAATTCTGTTTCGAAATTAAGGAGAAAGCCCCTGATTCTTTACCTTTTTGACTAAAAAAATCCCCATGCACTATTCCCAATTTGATCCTAAAATCCTGGAAAAAATCGAGCAGCTCCAGGAGAAATTCCGTGCCTCCGGGCAGGATATGCTTTCATATCTTGAGGGCCTTCTTTATGCTGATTACCTTACCTACTGGGAATACATCAATCTGGATGTCTTACTCTCCCTGCAGCAGCCTAAGACCAGTTTTAAAGACGAGAAAATCTTTATCATCTATCATCAGATTACTGAGCTGTATTTCAAGCTGATCATATCTGAAATGGAGCAAATAGCTGAAGAAGAGTCGGATACGGAGGAGTTTTTCAAGACGCGACTAGAGCGGATTTTGATGTATTTTGATCATTTGATCAGCTCCTTTGCAATGATGTGGAAGGGGATGGAGAAAGAGCAGTTTCTTAAATTCAGAATGTCTCTTTTGCCTTCCTCGGGCTTTCAAAGTGCCCAATACCGGGAGATCGAAATCATGGCCACCGATGCTTTTCAATTGGTGACTTTGGCCAAAAGAGAGGAACACGATTACCACAGTCCGGCTGATGATCTCTTTGAAAACCTCTATTGGCAGCAGGGAGCGATTGAGTTGGCTACAGGAGAGAAGACCCTGACTTTGAAAAACTTTGAGCTCAAGTATGGAAAAATACTTAAAGAACTGATTGAAAATTATCGGAGAAAGAACCTTTGGCAGAAATATTCCGGTTTTACCAATCCTTCAGGAGAGCTTAAGGAAATGATGCGGCAGTTTGACCTCAAGGCCAATGTTTTTTGGCCGCTTGCCCATTACAAATCAGCTGTCAGATATTTGCATCGGGATCCTGAGGATATAGCTGCCACTGGTGGGACCAACTGGCAGAAGTACCTGCCTCCCCGTTTTCAAAAAGTGATCTTTTTCCCCGAACTCTGGACTGAAAAAGAGCGGGAAGAGTGGGGCAAAGGCTGGGTGGTCAAAGAGGTCTTTGGTGACGAATTGCAGAAAGGATAAAAAAGGTAATGTGGTCAAAAATAGTTGGTGACTTTGATCGAAAAATTTCATAACATGCCGCGCAGGTTTGAAGAGGACGTAAGCTCTGCTGAGGAGCAACTTACCAGCAATAGAATCTGCCAAGTGGAATGAAGGGGCTTCGTTTTTCGGAGCCCTTTTTTCATGCTTCATTCTTCTTGTTCTATGGCTAAGAAAACCTTTTTCTTCCGGAGTTTTTGAAGTACAGATACCACCTCAGAAAGCTTTTTCTGTTTCCGGTTGAAAGACCTCGGTGGATATTCAAATTGGTTTTTAAATGTCCGAAAAATGACTCCAGCCCATTGGTGGATTTTGGGATTCTGGGGTTGTCCAGGTAGGCAAAAAGGTTGGGCAAGGCGCTTTTCAAAACCGAGAAGGAACGTCTCAACAGTTTGTGTTTATACCAAAACTTTCCCGTAATGGGATTGACCGTTTTTTCATGGACAAACTCATGGTGTCGATGATCCCAGTTAGCCAGTTCGAGCAGCCAATAACTGAGTTCCTGTTTGGACTTGATCAGATGTAGGGTAGAGACAATTTTCCGAAGTTCCTGACCGGGAATACTCTTTGGACGGCTGGAAAGCCATATTCTACACATTCGCTGCACATGGATCACACATCGCTGAAGGGTGACTTGGGGACAAACTTTGCGGATCGCTCTGAGCAATGCGCGATGTCCATCACAGGTAATTGACTCGATCTGGACTCCAAGAAGCAGTAGATTTTCCAGGTCTTCTTTGAGCTCTTCGTATCGTTCTCCATCGCTGAACCGATAGAGCTGGGTGAACTTGATCGTGTTGTCCCGGTACAAAATCAAGCATAAATCCCTGCTAAAATACGTGCCGTCAATGAGTAAATTCACCCGCTCGGAAGGGTAGACACTCAGCATCGGCGGTTCTTTCAGATAGCCTCTGAAAAGTCGCTGAATCGTGCTTTTGCTCAACCCAGTTTCAACAACCAACTGTTCAAAAGTACGTTTCCCGACTATCCACTTTTTGAACCAAACAAACTGGTTGCTTTTGGCTACAGAAGGCTTCGAACCCGTGAAAAGAATGCCGCAATTTTTACACTTATACCGCTGCTTGCCAGCCTGCTTTCCCCACTTGATTGAGTCAAGAAACCCACAGGCTCAACAACGCTTTTTTTGAAGTTTTCATGAAACAAAAAAACCTTATTTAAATCGGTTTCAATAAGGTCTTTGTAATTAATTAAATATCAGAACATTAGGAGGCTTTTCACCAACTATTTTTGACCATTAGATCATAAAAAAAGTCCCGCTCTTTTCAGGGCGGGACTTTGAGTTTGATTTATTCCTGATTAAGCCAGGTATTTTTCAACCAATGCATAAGGCATGTCAAAAGCATCTGCCACTGCCTTGTAGACAATCTCTCCATTGATCACGTTCAGACCAAGTGCTAACTCCTGATTATCCTGAGCGGCTTTTTTCCAGCCTTTGTCTGCCAGTTGGATGGCATAAGGAAGAGTAGCATTAGTCAAAGCCAAAGTTGAAGTGTAAGGCACAGCGCCCGGCATATTTGCTACGCAATAGTGAACTACGTCATCGATCACGTAAGTTGGATTTTCGTGAGTGGTAGGCTTGCAGGTTTCGATACAACCTCCTTGGTCTACTGCTACGTCTACCAAAACCGTTCCTTTTTTCATATCCTTCAGCATATCTCGGGTGATCAGGTGAGGCGCTTTTGCCCCAGGAATCAATACTGCTCCAACTATCAAGTCGGCATGCTTGATCATTTCCCGGATATTGTACTCATTGGACATCATGGTCTTCACGTTGGCAGGCATTACATCTGCCAAATATCTCATTCTGGCCAAAGACACATCCATGATGGTCACATCAGCACCCAAACCTGCAGCCATCCACGCTGCCTGAGTACCTACTACACCCCCTCCAAGGATCAAAACTTTAGCAGGTAATACACCCGGTACTCCTCCAAGCAGGATTCCTCTTCCTCCAAGCGGTTTTTCAAGGTAATTAGCTCCTTTTTGGATGGCCATTCTTCCTGCTACTTCAGACATAGGAACAAGGAGAGGAAGGCTTCGATCACTCTTTTCTACTGTCTCGTAAGCCAAACAAACTGATTTGCTCTCCACCATCGCTTTGGTAAGCGGCTCGTAAGAGGCAAAGTGGAAGTAGGTAAACAGCAATTGGTTTTCTTTGATCAGCTTGTATTCAGGTTCGATAGGCTCTTTTACCTTCATGATCATTTCGGCTATCTCATAGGTAGCTTCGATAGTAGGAAGGATAGTGGCTCCTGCGGCTTCATATTCTGTGTCTGCAAATCCACTGCCTTCTCCGGCGGTATGCTGCACATAGACTGAATGCCCTCTTTTTACAAGTTCTTTAGCACCTGCAGGAGTAAGTGCGACTCTGTTTTCGTTGTTTTTGATTTCCTTAGGAACACCTATGATCATGATACGTTCTGTTTGGGTTTACAAGAATTTCTGCGCAAAGATAAGAAGCAGTTAGCTGTTAAAAATCATTTCAAAAAATTGTATTTGGTATCGATTTTGAAAAAATCTGTTTTTCCAAAGTTTATTTCATTTTTATGGAGATAAATGCAGAAAATTCCAAAATAATAGTTTTTAGAAAGGAAAATTTTGAAAATTTTTTTTGGTCAAAAAATAATTTCTGTTTTGCTAATATTTTTCAACTCAAAATAAAATGTATAAATAATTTAAAAAGACGAACTTTAATTTTACAAATAGAAAAAAAAATAAATCAATTCAAAATAATTATTGGTCAATCACTTTTCGGTAAATTTGTAAGTCAATGCTTTTTGGTTATTTTTGAAGTATACCCAAGAATTGACCCAAAATAACTTTAGATTAAAAATCAATGACATTGAAAGCGCAAGAAAAAGAAAGTACATTGGCCTTTGTGAGCAAAGAGGAGATACTCAAGGACTTTCGTGTGGCTGTAGAAAGCCGCCACGCTTCTCTTATGGGAAGGAAAGAAGTCTTTATGGGTAAGGCGAAATTCGGAATTTTTGGAGACGGGAAAGAACTTGCTCAGATCGCAATGGCTAAAGCTTTCCGTAAAGGTGATTTTCGCTCAGGCTATTACAGGGATCAGACGTTTATGATGGCTTTAGGCGAACTGACCGTACAGCAATATTTTGCGCAGCTCTATGCCCATACCAATGTAGAAGCTGAACCAGCCAGTGCAGGGAGATTGATGAATGGGCATTTTGCCACCCGCTCGCTTAATGAAGATGGAACATGGAAGAATCTCACCGAGATGTACAATTCAGCTGCGGATATTTCTCCGACAGCAGCCCAGATGCCAAAACTTTTGGGCCTTGCGTACGCTTCCAAACTTTTTAGAGAAAACAAGGGACTTCAAGAATTGACTCAGTTTTCCAATAATGGAAATGAAGTTGCTTGGGGGACTATTGGAAATGCCTCAACTTCAGAGGGGATGTTTTTTGAAAGCATCAATGCAGCAGGAGTTCTTCAGGTACCCATGGTCATTTCTATATGGGATGATGGGTACGGTATTTCAGTACCCAAAGAATTCCACACTACTAAAGGAAGTATTTCTGAAGTGTTGATGGGTTTCCAGCGAACCGAAACGGAGAAGGGTTTTGAAATCATCAAAGTAAAAGGTTGGGACTACGAAGCCTTGGTACAGGCATTTGACTATGCCGGAGAACTAGCCAGAAATGAGCATGTTCCTGTTTTGATTCACGTGGAAGAGATGACCCAGCCTCAGGGGCATTCGACTTCCGGTTCACATGAGCGCTATAAGTCTGCTGAGCGATTAAAGTGGGAAAAAGACTGGGATTGCATTAAAAAGTTCCGGGAATACATCATTACCACCGGCCTTGCCAGCGAAGAGGACCTAGATAAAATCGATACTGAGGCGAAAGCAGAGGTTAAAAAGCAAAAAGAAGCAGCCTGGGCTGATTTCTCAGGTGAAATCAAAAAAGAATTGCAGGAGGCGGTAACCCTTATCCGCAATACAGCGGAAGGTAGCGGCCAAAAAGCCAACCTTCTCCAAATGGCTGAGGAATTGGCGAAAAGTATCAATCCCATCCGTAAGGATGTGATCAGTACTGTAAGGAAATCACTTTTCCTACTTAGAAACGATTCTTCTTCTGCTAAGGAGAGCCTGAGGAACTGGTATGAAAACCAAAAAGAATTAAATCACGACAGATACAGCAGTCATCTCTATAGCGAGTCCGATTTTTCAGCTTTGAAGGTTGCTCAAAAACCCGCCAAAGTGGATGAATCTTCCCCCTTGGTTGACGGGAGAGAAATCTTGCAAGCTTTCTTTGATTACACCTTGAGCAATGACCCTCGATTCTTCGCATTCGGAGAAGACGTGGGGAAAATTGGAGACGTAAACCAGGCCTTCGCCGGGCTTCAAGCCAAGCATGGAGAATGGAGAGTAACTGACACCAGTATTAGAGAATGTACTATCGTGGGTCAGGGAATCGGTACAGCACTGAGAGGTTTGCGACCAATTGCAGAAATTCAATATCTGGATTATTTGCTTTATGGTATACAGATGCTTTCTGATGACTTGGCTTCACTCCAATATCGAACCAAAGGTGGTCAAAAAGCACCATTGATTGTCCGTACTCGAGGTCATCGTTTGGAAGGTGTTTGGCATGCAGGCTCTCCCATGGGAATGATTCTATCTACTCTCCGAGGAATGCATGTTTGCGTGCCCAGAGATATGACCCAAGCAGCCGGTATGTACAAAACCCTCTTGGAATCCGACGAACCGGCAATTGTGGTCGAATGCTTGAACGGCTACCGCCTCAAAGAAAGGTTACCTCATAATGTGGGTGAATATACTGTGCCTTTGGGCCAGCCAGAAGTTTTGAAAGAAGGTTCGGATGTCACTTTGGTGACTTACGGAAGCATGTGTCGAATCGTACTTGAGGCCGCTCATGAATTGGAGGAAATAGGTATTTCTGCTGAAGTAATCGATGTGCAGACCTTATTGCCGTTCGATTTGACCGGTACAATCGGTGAATCAATCCGCAAAACGAACAGAGTGATCTTTGCAGATGAAGATGTTCCGGGTGGAGCCAGTGCTTTTATGCTTCAGCAGGTGATGGACCATCAGGATGTATTCAGATTTCTGGATTCAGAACCTCAGACACTCCCTGCCAAAGCCCATCGTCCTGCCTATTCTTCTGACGGGGATTATTTTTCCAAGCCCAGTGCGGATGATGTGGTTGAAAAAGTTTATCAATTGATGCACGAAGTAGACCCGAATCGCTTCCCGGCAATCTAAGCTTCACAAAAAAGGCAGGATTTAAATCCTGCCTTTTTTTAGTTTCTGGTGATTTGCCTCAAGGTGACCTCCGGACTGGATACCTGATTACTTCGATTTAGGGCTCTATCTTGGATTTCCACATCTATCCTCAGGGTGTCATTTCTAAAAATTGACTCCCAACCTGAAGAAAGCATTCTGTATCGGATTCGTCCCTCTACTGGCTGTCCTTCATCAGAATTCAAAACTCTTGGGAATCGGCCATTAAACGTGGTAAAGAACGGGGGATCTTGCCATCTGAATTCAGTAAACTGCCCATTTCTTTTGATATAAAACCGGACGAAGATATTGTATTGGTTTTCGTTTTGCTCCACCCATACGGTATCCCTCACTGTGGTGTTGTTGATAATGGGATTGATCACCCAGTCTATGGGATTGTAAGTAGGAGCTTCAGGAGGTCTTCTGGAATAGACGATCAGATTGCCCGCAGCATCTCTTCTGTAGTTCAGGGGATTATAAGGAGGATTAATCTCGGTAGGAGAAAGACCTAGATCTCCTTCTGCATCTCTGAAGTCCACTCCGATAATCAGGGAATCTTGAGCCGGAGTCTGTACATATTCAATCTCAGCAAAGGTGATTTCAGGTACACTTGGAAAATTCTCAGGAGGACTGATACAGGATGTCCAGCCTAAGATTAGGACAAAGAATAATCCTGAATAGTTTTTTATACGCATGAGCTGAGGGTAAATTTGCTTTGGAAAATTAAGGTAAGATTTTTCTTCGGGAAAGAACAAACTATAAAACGATGCAGGATTTTAAAAGTTTTTCAGAGCGGGTTACAAATCTGACACCCCATGACTTTGAAAAGCTGGCATTAGATCTTTTCTTTTTTCAGGTTGAAAATAATCCAGTCTATCGGCAATACGTAATTGCCAGAAAGATCGATACATCCACAATCAATCGGCTCGATAAAATTCCTTTCCTCCCGATTCGGTTTTTTAAAGATCAGGAAGTGATTTCCGGGCCTGCCTCTCTTTTTTCGGGAACTTATTCCAGCAGCGGAACCACAGGGATGATCACCAGTAAGCACCATATTTGGTCCGAGTCCTGGTACCTCAAACAGGCGCAGAAGACTTTTGAATCGTTTTATGGTCCATTGACGGATTTTCATGTCTTGGCCTTGCTGCCGGCTTATTTGGAGCGTCCGGGAAGTAGCTTGGTGTCCATGGCTAAACATTTCATCGAGAAAAGTCAATCTTCCCATTCGGGATTTTATCTTTATAATCAATCAGAACTCCTCGAAAAGCTTAAATTCCTGGCAAATGGCTCAAAGAAGGTTCTTTTGTTGGGAGTCACCTTTGCGCTTTTGGACTTGGCAGAATTAGGAGAAAAGTTTACAAAAAATGATAATCTGATCGTAATGGAGACCGGAGGGATGAAGGGAAGGAGGAAAGAAATGATTCGGGAAGAAGTGCATGATCGATTGACTTCATTTTTTCAGGTGAAGTCTATCCATTCCGAATACGGAATGACAGAATTGATGTCTCAAGCCTATTCAAAAGGAGAGGGGAAATATATGCTTCCGGTCACAATGCGCGTTATGCTAAGGGATGTCAATGATCCTTTGGCTTGGTCACAGCGATCTCAGGGCGGTATCAATGTCATCGATTTGGCCAATTTTCATTCCTGTTCATTTATAGAAACTCAGGATTTGGGAAGAATCGACAGTAGTGGGATGTTGGAGGTATTGGGAAGATTTGACCACTCAGAAATAAGAGGTTGCAACTTGTTGGTGCAGTAATTGCTAACTTAAAATTAATTGGACATATTTATCCGAGTAAAAAATATTCTATTCGTAGCTCAAGGTCTAGACGTCATCTGCCGGTTTCGATCGAGTCACTAGTCCAGAGGCAGAATATCTTCCGAAAGGGTCGGAGAAACTATTAAAAATCTAACTTTAAACACATGAAACGAATCGCTTCCATTGCACTTTTGATCGGGATCCTTGCCTTGGGTGCTTGTGCCTCCAGTAAGCCATGCCCTGCTTACGCCAAGGCTCCGGCCACTGAAAAATCTAACAGCTAAAAAAAATATGCTGACCTTAATAGTCAGCATATTTTTTTACATCCTCTAGGCTGATTATTGATTCTCCCAGAATCACCAGTCTCTCTACTACATTTCTTAATTCTCTTATATTTCCTGTCCAGGGAAATTCTTGAAGTTTAGAGATAGCCTCTTTGGATATTCCCTTTTTTGCATCTCCATTTTCCTGAGCTATGTCATTTAGGAATTTATCTACTAATAGAGGAATATCTTCCTTTCTGTCTTTTAGAGCAGGAACCTGTACAAGGATCACACTTAATCGGTGATATAAATCCTCTCTAAATCTTCCTTCCTCGATTTCTTTTTTCAGGTCCTTATTCGTTGCAGCAAGTACACGCACATCTACTTTGATGTCTTTGTCACTTCCTACCCGGTTGATCAGGTTTTCCTGAAGGGCTCTCAGTACTTTGGATTGGGCAGAAAGTGACATATCTCCGATTTCATCCAGAAACAGGGTGCCTTCTTGAGCCTGCTCAAATTTACCTGCTCGTTGCTTGTGAGCAGATGTAAAGGCTCCCTTTTCATGTCCAAAAAGTTCTGATTCGATGAGTTCGGAGGGGATGGCAGCACAGTTGACTGCGACAAAGGGACCGGCGTTTCTGTTGCTTTTCTGATGAATCCAATGCGCAACGAGTTCCTTTCCAGTACCGTTTGGCCCGGTGATGAGTACCCGAGCTTCCGTAGGTGCTACTTTTTCAATGGTCTCTTTCACTCGCATGATTCCAGCAGATTCCCCCACCATGTCAAATTTTTTGGAAAGCTTCTTCTTGAGCACTTTTGTCTCAGTGACCAAGTTTTTCTTGTCCAATGCATTTCTGACGGTGAGCAATAGGCGGTTCAGGTCAGGTGGCTTTGGGATAAAGTCAAAGGCACCTTTTTTGGTGGCTTCTACGGCCGTCTCAATGCTTCCATGTGCAGAAATCATGATGAATTGAGGAGATTTTTCCAGTGCTTTGGCCTGCTCCAGAACTTCAATTCCATCCATTTTTGGCATTTTCACATCGCAAAGGACCAAATCAAATTCCTCGTCTTTTATCTTCTGAAGACCATCTTCACCATCTTGGGCTTCGGTGACTTCAAATTTTTCGTATTCAAGAATTTCCCTTAAAGAAGAGCGAATGAAACGCTCATCGTCAATAATCAGAATTTTTGGCATAGCGTAAAGTAAAGAAAAAAGTGCAAGTCTGTAAGCCGGGTTCTGTGTCCTTTTTCGATAAATCGATAAAAGGTGCCTGTCATTTATCTAGCCCTGACTTCACAGTCAGGATCCATCGATCTACCCACCCCGGAATCCTCCCGAAAGCTATCGGAACAAATCGAACGAGCAGCTCTTTGCCCGAGGCCTATTTGATCTTTCAACCCATAAGGTTTGCCGTGCCCCCTTCATCACTGTCGGGGCGGTGGGCTCTTACTCCACCTTTTCACCCTTCCCATTTGACATGCTCAGGTTATGCCCTGTGCCAAATGGAGGTTTGTTTTCTGTGGCACTTTCTGTCTGCTGACCCTTGGAAATCAGCATCCTTCCCGTTAGGAAGTATGGCGCTCTATGTTGCCCGGACTTTCCTCTTTCCCGGTTTGACCCGAGACAGCGACAAGCCGACTTGCACGCTGCAAAGTACGTTAATTTTCTCCTGAGAGTTAGCCTTTTGGTTCTTTTAAAAAAAATCAGGTTTTTTTTCAGTTGGAGAAAACATTTCAAATCTATCCCTGTTTATTATTTCAAAGGCTAAAATAGCTTTTCTTCATAGTGCTGGGTTGAGCCGCTCCGAAAGGGGCGGTTCTTTTTTTATATTTTGATTTATGGAAAATCGCCAACGCAAAAAATTCAGGAGATTGATCCGAATGATCAATTGGTATCCTCCGTATTTGTTTTCAGGAATCAAGATTGTGGACCATGCCCAGGATTTTTCGTGGTTTAAAAGCCGGTTGGTTCTAAAGTGGTACAACAAAAACCTGGTCGGCACGGCTTTCGGAGGCTCTTTGTATTCCATGTGTGATCCTTTTTTCATGTTTATCCTTTTGATTCATTTGGGAGAGGATTACATTGTTTGGGATAAATACGCTAATATCGATTTTGTGAAACCGGGTAAAGGCCCCGTTTTTGCGGAGTTTAGGCTTAGCCCGGAAGAAATACTGCATGTGAAAAACTTGGTGGACAAAGAAGGAAAAGCAGTTGTGGAATATCCCTGTGAAGTGAAGTCAGAAGATGGAACCTTGATAGCTAAGCTGAGAAAAGGGCTCTATGTGAGGAAGAAGAATCGATAAAGCAATACAGGGGATATTCCTTAACTTCGCAAAAAAATAGTACAAATATGATTTTGGTCGGAAATGCGGTGCTTTCGCAGGATATCAAAGAAAATTTTTTTGTTTGTGACCTGTTGGCTTGTAAAGGGGCTTGCTGTGTAGAAGGGGATGCTGGAGCTCCTCTGGAGGATGAAGAAACGAAAATCCTTGAGGAAATCTACCCCGAAGTCAAACCCTACCTTTCTGAAGAAGGGAGAAAAGCCATCGAAGCCCAAGGAACTTGGGTCATTGACAAAGACGGTGATAAAGGAACCCCTACCATTGGAGATAATCGAGAATGTGCCTATGCCATCTATGACCAAAAAGGAATTTTGAAATGCGGAATAGAACAGGCCTATTTAGATGGGAAAGTGAGTTTCAAAAAACCCATTTCCTGCCATCTTTATCCCATTCGAATTACCAAATACGATCAGTTTGATGCAGTGAATTATGATCGATGGGAAATATGCGATCCGGCGTGTAATTTGGGACAAAGCCTTCAAGTGCCTCTTTATCGTTTTCTCAAAGATGCACTGATCAGAAAGTATGGAGAAGCTTGGTACGAACAGCTCTTGGAAGAAATAGAAAATCAATGAGTTAATTTTCCAGCCACCCGGATTTTTTCAATCCTTTGATAGTAAACTCGGCGATTTTTTGATAGCCCAAATCCGAAGGGTGAATTTGGTCTTGAGAAAAAAAGTCCGGACTCAAATCCAGAGAAATCGGCTCAAAATAAATTTCTTTATCTCTTTGAGCAATTGACTTCATTTCTTTTTGAAGATAAGCTCTTTGGATTTCCAATTGCCTTTGCATTCGGCTCGAAAAGGCAGGAAACAGATGGACGGGAGGAATGTCTGCCAGGTAAATCCATGCGGGGCTTAGCTTTTTCTTGAAAAGGTGAATTAATTCAGACAATTGTCTGTGGTAATCCTTTGGCGAGGTCAATTTAAAGCAATCATTCGCTCCCAAAAACAAGGTGATCCCATTCTGAGTCGGTGATGGATTCCAGAAATTTTGATGAAAAAAATCATTAGCCTCCTGGACCCGAAGTCCGTTTTTGCCCAAACAATAGACTGAATACTCGTCTCCAAGTTTTTTTTTGAAATGACCTGCAAGTGTGGTTTCAACCTGAGAAGCACCGACTCCTGCCGCCGTAGATTCTCCAAAGACCATTAGTCTTTTTTCCCCTCCATTTAAAATCAACTTTTCGGAATGAGGAGGGAGCTTGGGTTTTGATTCCCGGATTTGTTTCGCCTCAGCGATCAAAAAAGGCAGACTAGGAAATAATTTTGCCTGGAAAAGCCAATAGGGCAAATTCATCCTCCGGCTTTTTTTGCTCCATAGCCTGCTTGGGTCAAGACTTGAAGGACCTTATCTCGATGATCTCCTTGAATCAGGATTTCTCCATCCTTTGCAGTACCGCCCACACCGCATTTGCTTTTGAGCAATTTTCCCAAATCTTTGAGGTCTTCTTCTGTACCGACAAAGCCGTCAATAAGCGTAACTTGTTTTCCAGCCCTGGCTTTTTTGTCCAAAAGCACTTTTAGTCTTTGTTGGGACGGGGGAAGGGTTTCTACAGAGTCTTCCCCCTCATATTGGTAGCTAAAATCTGAACTGGTGGAATACACCACTCCATCTCTTTTTTTCCAATCGTTGTCTTTTCTTCCCATCTTTTATCTCTTGAATGTCCAAACTGGCCGTTTGGAATGATTGACCACATCCTCGGCAATACTTCCTGTGATCAAATGCAGGAAGCCTGTACGTCCGTGGGTAGTCATGGCAATCAAATCCGCATCTATATCATCAGCAAATTCCAGAATACCTGTTTCTTCTGAAAGGGAATTGTAAATCTCTGCTTTGATATTCTCCAGTTTGTGTTTCTGAACATAGGTCTTGATTCTGGCAAATGACTCACGAGTCGTTTCGAAGTTTCCGGGGGTATTGACTAATACAAAGTAAAATTGGGCATCAAACAAAGTCTGCATTCTTCGGATTCTTGAGGCCACCTCATCATCAGAGTCTCTAAAGTCTGAGGCAAATACCACCTTTTTCATGTTATTCACATGGGTTTCTGATTTGATGGTGATTACTGGACAGGCTGCCGTTCTTACCACTTTCTCCGTATTGCTTCCGATCAGTACTTCTTCCAATCCACTTGATCCCTTCGAACCCATAATTACCAGATCTGGGTTCTTTTCTTGGATTACATCCACAATGTTTCTGTATACATTTCCGATCACTAAGTTGGTTTTCAGATTTATTGAAGAATTTTTGTGCTTTTCTTCAATTTCCTTGAATTGTATTTTTCTTGTCTTAATCAGTTCCATGAAAAAGACTTGATTCTCAAAATCTGGAATTGCATCGAGTCCGCCGCCCATAGTACCCATTCCGGTCGCTACAGGGGTTTCGACTACGTGCAAAAGATTTATTTCCAGTTGATTGTAGTTTTCAGCAAGGCTGATAGCAAATTCAAATGCAAAATTGGCTGTTTCTGAAAAATCGAAGGGGACGAGGACTTTGATCATAGTTAGGTTTATTTAATTCCTCCAAATTAGCCAAATTGAGAAACGGAAAAAGGATTTTTATCAGGTTTTTCAAAAAAGTAAACCTATCCCAAATAGAATGACGGAGAGTAAGGTGCTCATTGCCATTTTTTTTAAGTAGGGGTCTGTTTCAGCTGAAGACTGTGCATTTTGAACACCCACTCCTACTTTTAGCGCCAGTGGTAAGGAAAGTAAAACCAGAAAAGAGTAAGGTTGCTGGCTGAGTAAAGCAAAAGCAATGATCATCAAATACCCGGATAAAATAAGTCCCCAGTTGTATTTTATGGCAGCCTCCTTACCTATTCGAACCGGAATAGACATTTTTCCAGCTTTGCGGTCTGATTCGATATCCCGGATATTATTGATATTCAATACCGCAGTACTAAAACATCCCAAGGCTCCTGCAACAAGAAAGGAAAGGATATCAAAACTTTTTGTGTGAAGGAAAAAGGTGCCTATTACCCCCAAAAGGCCGAAAAACAGGAAAACCGATAAGTCTCCAAGTCCTGCATATCCATAAGGGTTATTCCCTGAGGTATAACTTATCGCTGCCCAAATGGCCATCAATCCCAGTCCAAAGAAGATCAGAAATATTAACCAACTCTGAAATGCAAAGAGAATCAGCAAGATACCCGAGACCAAAGAAAGAGCTCCAAAAACATACATCGCTGATTTCATTTCCTGAAGTGAGATCAGGCCAGATTGGACAGCACGGACTGGACCTTGCCTCTCTTGAGAATCAGCCCCGTGGATAGTATCTCCGTAATCATTGGAAAGATTGGAAAGAATCTGAAGAAAAATTGTGGTCAAGGAGGCTAACAATAGGATTTCCCATCTAAAGGCGTCTTTCCAAAAAGCAAGAAAGGAGCCTGCAAAAATACTTGCAAGTGCCAAGGGTAAAGTGCGAAGCCTGACTGCATGCAGCCAGGCCTCTTTTTTGGTTTGTATTTCTTTTTTCAAAACAGAATTAGCTAAATCAAACTCCGATTAGCTCAAGAATCTGCTCGTCAAGTGGAGTGACAGAGGAAGGGAAAAACTTCACCAATTCCCCATTTTCATTGACAAAATACTTGCAGAAATTCCAAGAAGGTTCCTGATTGTTCCATCCGTTTTGAGATGCGTCAGATAGCCATCTGTAAAGTGGGTGTTTGTCAAATCCCTTAACTGAGATTTTCTCAAACATTGGAAAAGTCACTCCAAATTCAGTGTCGCAAAACTCCTTGATCTCTTCATTTGAGCCGGGCTCTTGACCTCCAAAGTTGTTTGCAGGGAAGCCTAAAACCAGGATTTTATCTCCATGGGTGGCGTAAAGCTCCTGAAGCTGAGCATACTGCTTGGTGTAACCGCATTTGGAAGCCACATTTACCAAAAGGAGTTTCTTCCCTTTGAATTGGGAAAAGTCTACCTCTTTGCCGTTGATGTCTTTCATTTTGAAATCATAGAACGAACTTTCCATAGTTTGGTCGTAGTTGGGGTGAAATGCGTTGGAATCATCAGGTCTTTGTGCGGTCTGTCCGCAGGCAAAGAATAAAGCGGTAAGGATTAAAAGCGTTGTCTTCATATTTACATTCTTTCGGGTACTTGAATACCAAGCAAACTCATTCCTCTTTTGATTGTTTTTGCAGTAAGTGCAGAAAGGGCCACTCTAAATTCCACTAAAGCAGATTCCTTTTCATGGAAAATGGGAAGATCTGCATAGAAGCGGTTGTATTCTTTTGCCAGATCAAAGAGATACTGGGCAATTACAGCTGGAGAATAATCGTCAGCAGCCAATTGGATCTTTCGGTCAAATTCACTCAACAGCTGAATCAAAGCTACTTCAGATTCTGCCAAGTCTTTAATGTCGGAGAAGTCCGCTTTTCCATAATTCACTCCTATTTGGTCAGCCTTTCTAAGAATGGCAGCAATCCGCGCGTGGGAGTATTGTACAAAAGGACCGGTATATCCCTGAAATTCGATGGACTCCTGAGGATTAAACAGCATTCGCTTTTTAGGATCGACTTTCAAGAGAAAAAATTTCAACGCTCCTAATCCCAAAATTTCGTAGAGCTCTTTGGCTTGTTCCTCATTGAAGCCTTCGATCTTTCCTAGCTCCTTGGTATGATGTTCGGCTGTTTCGATCATTTCATCGATCAAATCGTCTGCATCTACGACTGTGCCTTCGCGGGATTTCATTTTGCCGGTAGGCAAGTCCACCATTCCATAAGACAGGTGGTACAATCCCGGCCCATAAGATCGGCCCAGCTTCCGCATGATCTTAAACAGGACATCAAAGTGGTAATCCTGCTCATTACCAACTACATATACTGATTTGTCTATCTGAAAATCTTTGTATTTCAAATCAGCAGTCCCCATGTCCTGAGTGATGTAGACTGAAGTGCCATCTCCTCTTAGCACAAGCTTTTCATCAAGCCCCTCATCAGTTAAATCAACCCAAACCGAACCATTTTCTTTTTTAAAGAAAACGCCCTTGGCAAGCCCTTCTTCAACGATGTCTTTGCCTAAAAGATAAGTGTCGGACTCATAGTAATACTTGTCAAAATCGACCCCCATCTTTTTGTAGGTAGCATCAAATCCGGCATAAACCCAGGAATTCATCTTCTTCCAAAGATCGACCACTTCCTGATCTCCCATTTCCCATTTGCGGAGCATGTCCTGAGCTTCAAGAAGTATAGGAGCAGTTTTCTTTGCCTCTTCCTCTGAATTTCCCTTTTCGACCAGTTCCTTGATTTGTTTTTTGTATTCCTGATCAAAAAGCACATAGTATTTTCCGGCCAAGTGATCTCCTTTCAAGCCTGAAGACTCGGGAGTTTCTCCATTTCCAAAGTGCTGATAGGCCACCATGGACTTACAGATGTGGATTCCCCTGTCATTTACCAGATTGGCTTTGATGACTTCATACCCGTTGGCTTTGAGGATTTCGGCTACCGCAAAACCAAGGAAGTTGTTTCTCAAGTGTCCCAAGTGCAGAGGCTTGTTGGTATTGGGAGAGGAATACTCCACCATGACTTTTTGCCCTTTGGAAGGGAATTGACCCAATTTGGGGTTGGAATGTAACTTTTGAAAAAGATCTATCCATGTAGATTCATTCAAAACCAAATTCAAAAATCCCTTGACCACATTGTAATCATTGACTTCGTCCAAATTGGACTTGAGGTATTCTCCGATTGCTTTGGCGGTATTTTCGGGGGTAGTTTGGGAGATTTTTAAAAAAGGAAAAACCACGAAGGTAAAGCTGCCTTCAAATTCCTTTTTGGTAGGAGAAAGGCTGATCTGCTCCAAAGGAAGATCATGATTGAAAATATTCTGAAAGGCGAGTTGAATGCCTTGGATGATAGATTTTTGAAAGTTCATGATTTAAACCACAAAGGCCACTAAGGTAAAATTAGAGTTCGCAAAGGTAAGATTACAGAGATTAATAGAAAAAGTAATGGACATGGAGTTCGAAGTGTGAAGATTGAACGCTCTTCCCAGAGTTTTTATTAGGATAAGTACCGAAACCGATCATTTATGACTCTTTGAAGCCCTAATTTTAAAAGAGTTACGTTGAAATTCATCAATAACCCAAGTTTATAATTCCCCAAGTTTAAGTAGTTTAATATTTGGGCCAAGTGAAGATCATTTAGGTGTTCAACTGATTTAATTTCTAACACCAGTTTATTTTCAACCAAGATATCGATTTTGTAAGCAGCCTCGATCCGAATATCGTCCATTTCTAAAGGAAGAATTTTTTCAACTTCTATTTGAAAGCCTTCTTTCATTAGTTTTTTTGCCAATAGTTTTTTGTAGGCATTTTCCAAAAGCCCTTGTCCCAAAGCTTTATGAACTTCAATGGCATATCCAATCACTTTATTGGCCAATTGATCTTCGGAATAGTTGAAATAAGAAATGCTTTCTTTCCTTTGTGTTCCTTAATTTAATCTTCGCGGACTTTGCGGTTAAAAAATCAGAAATTATCCACAAGTGATTTGGTGGTTACTTCAAGGACTTCAAAGGCGGCTTCTGCCATGGTATTTTCGGAGTCTAAAGTGGGATTTACTTCCACGATTTCCCAGCAGCAGACGCGCTTGTCTTTGATCAGTTCGGCATTGAGCTCGATGGCTTCCTGCACGGTCAATCCATTGGGGACAGGAGTACCGGTTCCAACTGATATAGAACTGTCCAGGCTATCCACATCAAAGGAAATATAAATCTGATCACAAGACTTGAGGATTTCAAGAGCTTGCTCAGCAATTCGTTTTACTCCTTGCTTTCTTACCTCCTCTGTAGTGAAATTCCGTATACCGAACTTTTCCATCAGGAATTGCTCAGGCTTTTCGGTATCACGAACTGAGATAAACACAATGTCTTTTGGGTTGATTTTTGGGAAATCCCCACCGATTTTCTTGATTTTTTCCCAGAAAAGAAGGGTCTCTTCGGTTGGTTGATTGATTTGGCAATCTGCATTATCCAGTTGACTGACCATAGCCAAAGGCATCCCGTGCATATTACCCGAAGGGGTAGTCAATGGGGTATGCAAATCGGCATGGGCATCGATCCAGATCACCCCGAGGCTTTTTTCAGGGTGAGCGGCTTTGATTCCCATGATGGTCCCGGCAGCCGTGCTGTGGTCTCCCGCCAAAACAATAGGGAATTTCTTTTCCAAGCGGAGAGATTCTATTGTGGAATAGACATTTTTGAGCACCTGATAGACGCCATCAATGTATTTTGCATGCGGGAATTTATTTCCTTTCCAAAGGTAATTATTGGCGTCAGGGATATTGATGGGCTCGAACTGAGTGAAAAAGTCTGATTTTTTGTCCAAGCTGGCGATTTTCAATGCGTCTATACCAAGACTTGCCCCTCGGGTACCTGCTGCAATTTCTGAACGGACCTCGACTAGTTTGATGTCTCTCATAGGTGAGTTATAGTTGGGTTTAAGCTGGGCTAATGCCAGTGCGAAACTACTTAAAAAGGTCCATTTTTCCTTTGTGAATCAAAAAACCAACTCAGTTTTACAAATCTCCCTCTTGAGATTTTTGAAAATTGCCAATAGAAGAGGACTCATTTTCTATTAGTCCGCTCAAACAACCTTTTTTCTAAACCGGGGTTCATTTATCAGGGATTCATTTGATATACCCCGATAAAAAAGCAAATTTTGCAACCCAAACTTGTATTATAAACCTCACTTTAATGAACAGATACATAGACCTGATTCAGCAGACTTTTGATTTTCCAACCAAGGAGTTCCATGTCGAAAACAACGAATTATTTTTTAACGGGGTAAATCTCATGGAGATCATTCAGACTTATGGGACACCGCTAAAGCTGACCTATCTGCCAAAGATTTCTGAAAGCATCCAAAGTGCCAAGACCTACTTCAACAACGCCATCAAGGCTCATGATTATCAGGGAAAGTATACCTATTGCTATTGTACCAAGTCGTCTCATTTTAGCTTTGTGCTTAATGAAGCGCTGAAAAATGATATCCACATCGAGACATCTTCCACTTTTGATATTCCTTTGGTCAGAAGCCTGTATGAAAAGGGCAAGATCACCAAAAACACCTACATCATCTGCAACGGATTTAAGCGGGATCTTTACAAGCAGTACATCACTGAGTTGCTCAATGATGGCTTTGTAAACTGTGTTCCGATCTTGGACAATCTTAGCGAAATTGATTACTACCTGGAGCACGTGAAGGTTCCCTTTCAGGTTGGCATCCGAATAGCGGCCGATGAAGAGCCCAAGTTTGGTTTCTATACCTCCCGTTTGGGAGTAAGATATAATGATATCATCCAGCTTTACGAAGAAAAGATCAAAGATCATCCTTTAGTAAGTCTCAAGATGTTGCATTTTTTCATCAATTCCGGCATTAGGGACACAGCTTATTACTGGTCCGAGCTGACTCGATTCATCCAGAAATATGTGGATTTGAAGAAAATCGCCCCAAGTTTGGACACTATGGATATCGGTGGGGGATGGCCGATTAAGACCAATGTTTTCTTTGATTACGATTACCAATACATGGCTGATCAGATCGTAAAAAACATCAAATGGATGTGTGCCAAAAACAACACAACCGAGCCGAATATTTTCACTGAATTTGGAAGCTATACGGTAGGAGAGAGTGGGGCAGTACTCTACTCGATATTGGATGAAAAACTGCAAAATGATAAGGAACTTTGGTACATGATCGATGGATCATTTATTACTCAACTGCCTGACAGCTGGGGATTGAATCAAAAGTACATCATGCTGGCTGTGAATAATTGGGATGAAACCTACCAAGGTATTTCTTTGGGAGGATTGACCTGTGATAGTATGGACTATTACAACTCAGAAGCCCACCAATACAATATCTATCTGCCTAAAATTGAAAAGGGAAGAACTCAGTATATCGGATTTTTCCACACAGGGGCCTATCAGGAATCTTTGGGAGGTTATGGGGGAATTCAGCATTGCCTGATTCCTGCGCCCAAACATGTATTGATCGACAGGGACGAAAATGGAGAGATCAAGCATTGGCTATTTGCAAAAGATCAGACCGAAGAAAGCATGTTGAAGACTTTGGGGTATTAAAACCTCAAGAATTGAATAAAGAACGAAAAAGACCGCTGAGAGGCGGTCTTTTTGGTTTTTTTTCAGTGAAAGAATTACCTCACCGTCACATGATAGCAACTCTGCTTTCGCTCTTTAATGACGAAGATCTTGCCCGATTCCTGAAAGTGGTTCAGAACCTTTTCAAGATTTCTCTGAGCTTTTTGATCCCAAGATTTGACTCCATTGAACCGGATATAAGAGATGTCAAAGGATACTCCAAAGGAATGAGAGCTATTTCCAGCAGTGGCATTTCGGTTTCGCTTTTTTAAGTTCACCTGCTGATTCATAGTTCGGGTAGCTGAGGATATGGAGAAAAAGTTGCCTTCTCCTGCCAAAATCTCATACATCAATCCCATTTCTTCCAAAATTCTTTTTGAGTGGGGAGTCACAAAAGGATGGCTGTGTGTTAAAGGTTCCAAGCTGTATCCCTTACCCCGACTTATTTCAACCAACTTTTCTGATTTTATCAGATCAGTGAGCTTTTCTTCTGATTCAATAATTCCTACTCCATTGGTTTCTGCAGCATGCAAGTGCTCTTCATAGGCATCTTTTGCCACGCTACCTTTCAACTTCGGAACTTCAGTTAGTTCTGGTAAATCCACTGAAATTGGAATAAGCAAATCTTTAGTATCATGGTCCCCGTTTTCTTCAGAATTTACCAGAGAAAGAGGGTTTTCGATCAGTTGTCCGATGGCAGGTTTGAAAAAAGAGCCAAGAATGGTGGCAGTGAAAGCAAGAATAAAAAATACTAAAGTAAATCTGCGGATACTTTTATCCATTTGAGCGGATGGAATGATGGGGATTGAGATCGGTTCGAAGTTAATTAATTATAGAAAAGCTCCCAAAGAAGGGATACTTATTATCAATAGTTAATAAAGTTTATTTTTGGATTAGGGTGATAATTTTCCGCTTGATTTTCAGTCAGAGTAAAATTTTCCTAATGGGATTTTTTCGAACCTGAATGCATTTATAACAGGTAATGACTTCTTAGATTATTTATTTCAGAATTAGAAGAATCAAAACCACTCCTTTTTCATTTCCAAACTTGGGTAAGTGTTGGAGTGAAATCGGGGAAGCAAACCTTCAATTTTTATCATTTCATACTCCATGAAATATCGGGCGGTTTCGAGCTTTCCGAAATAAAAAACCTGATCGGGATTCCCTTTTTCCAAGGCGTTTTGAGCAGTGATTGCTTGCTTCAGCCACATCCAGCCCACAATCAATAACCCACAGGCATCCAAGAAAAGAGTGGCGTCTGCCAAATATTTCTCCGGCCCTTGATTAATTTTAAATAAGAGTTGGGCCGCTCCATGGTTGAATCTTTTCAGTTTTTCTTCAAAGTCCTCAGCTAATTCATCAAGATTTTCTATTCCCTTGGCCTCTTGGATGGTTTTCTGAATTTCCTTTTGCAAAATTTTCCAGCCTAAACCATCTTCTAAAAGCACCTTTCTTCCCAAGAGATCCAAACCATGAATTCCTGTAGTCCCTTCGTGAATCGGGTGAATCCTAGCTTCTCTGTAGTACTGCTCCACAGGAAAATCGGTGGTATAACCTGCCCCTCCCAGTATCTGAACAGCAGCCGAAGTGCTTTGTACTCCCATTTCGGATGGATAGGACTTGGCAATAGGCGTCAGCAAATCCAAAAGGAGATGCATTTCTTTTTTCTTTTCGGGATTCTCTTCCCGTGATATTTTATCGGAAAGGATTCCGCAATAAACCAGAAGGGCTAGGGCACCTTCAGTAATGCTTTTTTGGAAGAGAAGCATCCTTCTTACATCTGCATGTTCTATGATTGGGACTTGAGGTTTGTTGAGATCTTTTTCGGTCAACTTTCTTCCTTGAGGTCTTTCTTTGGCGTAGGCAAGAGAGGATTGGAAAGCTGCTGTTGCGATCGCTACAGCATTCATTCCTACGCCCAGTCGAGCTTCATTCATCATTTGAAACATGTATTTCAGCCCTTGATTGGGTTCGCCCACCAAGTAACCTTCGCATCCCTCATTGCTGCCGATCATCAGGTGGGCTATGGGAGCGCCTTTGTACCCCATCTTGTGATAAATCCCCTGAGTGAGGACGTCATTTGGCTTTCCGTCTTCTCTAACTTGGGGCACCACAAACAGGGATATTCCTTTGGTTCCAGCAGGAGCACCCTGAATTCGTGCCAGCATAAGATGAATGATGTTTTCGCAGGCGTCATGATCCCCCGCAGATATATAAATCTTCTGTCCTTTGATATGAAATACGCCCGGTTTTTCTGTGGGAAGGGCTGAGGTAGTCAAATCAGACAGTGAACTGCCTGCATCAGGTTCGGTCAATGCCATAGTTCCTTGCCACTTGCCTGAATACATGTTGGGGGTGAATCTATCTATCAACTCTTTTGATCCAAACGTTCGGATCAGATTGGCTGCACCGGTAGTCAGAAAAGGAAATACACTCGCTGAATAATTCGCTGCCTGCATGATAAATCCTGCACAGAGGTGGATGGTCCAAGGAAGCTGCTGTCCTCCTTCTTCGTAAGAAAAAATGGACTGAATCCATCCGTCTTCTCCAAACTGACTGATGATTGATTTCATTTTGGTATGAATTCGAATCTTGCCATCAACAAGCTGTGGCTCATTTCTGTCCATTTCCTTAAAAATCGGGTATAGGGAATTGACCGAGATCTGCTCAGCTGCATCCAGAACCAGTTTGAATGTTTCCTCTGAATGATCGGAGAAATAGGGTAGTTCAATTACTTCTAAGCAGTTTTGGTTTTCAAAAAGCTGGAATAGAAGGTCTTTTTTGGAGTAAAATTCAGCCATGGTTGGGTCTATTGGTTTACTGGCTAAGTTAACTTGGAAGAAGGTTTAATTCTTTTTTTTCAGGAAACTTTTCCAAGAACCGGGACTTCGGAAAAATCAGATTGGCCTGAAATAAAAATCCCCGGAAAAATGATTTTCCCGGGGAAGAGTGATTAAACGGAATCAGTTATTTCCTTTTTTTCATCCATACCAAGGCTTCTTCCACCCCTCGGATTTCTGCCAGCCCTTTTAGCCTGCCTATTCCGGTGTAGCCCGGATTAGATACTTTTTTATTCAAGTCGTCAAGCATTTGATGTCCATGGTCCGGTCTCATCGGGATGCTTTTACCTCTTTTTTCCTGCCAAGTCAAAATCTCGTCAATGACTTCAACCATGGGCACATTTCCTTCCAAATGGTTGTCTTCATAGAAGTTACCTTCGGCATCCCGCTTGGTGCTTCGCAAATGGATGAAATGAATCCGATCTCCAAATTCTCTCACCATGGCCGGAAGGTCATTATCAGCACGAACACCATAAGAGCCCGTACAGAAAGTCAACCCATTGTGAGGACTTGGAGTCTGGGTAAGAATCCTTCTGGCATCTGCAGCTGTACTTACTACTCTTGGGAGTCCGTAAAGAGAAAAAGGAGGATCGTCAGGATGAATGCATAGATACACCCCTGCTTCTTCCGCTACAGGTGTGACTGCGTCCAAAAACATCCTCAAATGTTCCGCAAGTATAGTTGCATCTATTCCGGAATAAGTTTGGAGCATGGCCTTAAACTCATCCAAAGTGTAACCAATCTCAGACCCTGGTAAGCCCTTTAGAATATTGTCCAAAATAAGTTGTTTGGCATCTTGGCTCAGTCGGTCATAGTAGGCTCTAGTTTCTTCGATTTCCTGTTGGCTATACTCCGAAAATGCTTCCTTTCGCTCAAGAATAAATAAATCAAAAGCCACCACTGCCTTTTTCTCGTATAGGAGAGCTTTTGCCCCGTTGGGAAGTTCATACTCCAAATTGGTGCGGGTCCAGTCCAAAATGGGCATGAAATTGTAGCAAACTGTGTAAACACCTTCTGCAGCCAGATTGCGTAAGGTTTGCTTGTAGTTTTCGATGAGTTGAAGGAAATCGCCTGTTCTGGTTTTGATTTGCTCATGCACCGGAACCGATTCAACTACAGACCAGGTCAGGCCGGCATCTTCTATGGTCTTTTTTCGGATTTGAATTTCTTCTCTTGACCAGACTTCCCCATTGGGAATATGGTGTAGGGCCGTGACAATACCTGTAGCGCCTGCCTGTCGGATATCACGGAGACTTACCGGATCTTTGGGACCATACCAGCGCATGGTCTGTTCCATTCTAAAGCTCATATAAAGCGTATTTTATATTTTATTGATTTTTAAAAAGTTAAAAGTTAATAGTTATGTGTTAAACCCTTTCTTTCCCTTAACCTTTTAACTTTTAACCCTTAACTCTAAACCCCCGAGTAGGCACTGAATCCTCCATCAACAGCCACTATAGTGCCTGTAACAAATGCCGAGGCATCACTGCAAAGCCACTGTAGCGCTCCCAGAAGATCTTCTGGCTTTCCAAATCGGTTCATAGGGGTATGGGTAATGATTTGGTTTCCTCTTTGGGTAAGCGAACCATCTGCTTCAGTGAGTAAAGTTCTGTTTTGCTCGGTGAGGAAAAAACCCGGAGCGATAGCATTGACCCTGAATTCAGGACCGTGTTTTTGAGCCAATTCTACGGACAGCCATTTGGTGAGATTGTCGATAGCTGCTTTTGCTGAGGCGTAGCCCATGACCCGTGTCATAGGGCGGGTAGCTGCCATAGAGCTGATATTTAGGATGTTTCCTTTTCCGTTTTTTAGCATGAGTGGGAGCAAAGCCCGGATTGGGAGGACTGTTCCTAAATAGTTTAAGTCCATTACCTTTCTAAGGGAATCTGTTTCTAGGTCGAGGAAATTTTGATCAGGTCTGATGACCGCGCCAGGCATATTTCCACCTGCCGAGTTGATCAAAACATCGATTCTACCGTGCTGAGATTCGATGACTTGGGCTACTTTCTGCAGAGAATCTTCATCAGTTACATCGACAAAATATCCCCAAGCTTTGCCACCATGAGAGTTGATTTCGCTGACTAGGTTACTGACTTTGTTAGGGGTACGTCCCAGAATGAGTACTTCTGCCCCTTCTTTGGCTAGGTGCAGGGCCATAGCTGTGCCCAAAACTCCTGTAGCGCCGGAGAAGGCGATTTTTTTTCCCTGAAGAGAAAATATGGAGGAGGTATTCATCAAATGCTGTAGTTTCTAGGGGAGAAGTCGAAATAGGTCTTTGCATTATGGTAGCAAATATCTGTAATCAGCTTACCCAGCCATTTTTCATCCCAAGGGAGCTCACCGTTTTCCACATCCTGACCAAAAAGATTGCAGAGAATCCTGCGGAAATATTCGTGTCTTGGAAATGATAGAAAGCTTCTCGAATCAGTCAACATCCCAATAAAACAGCTGATCAAGCCCATATTGGAAAGGGTATTCATCTGTTTTTCCATGCCGTCTTTCTGGTCCAAGTACCACCATCCGGAACCAAATTGAATTTTTCCTTTGACAGATCCATCGTTGAAGTTGCCGATCATGGTGGCGAAAACCTCATTGTCCCTTGGATTGAGGTTGTATAATACAGTTTTGGTCAATTGATCTGTACTGTCCAATTCGTTGAGAAATTTGGCCAAAGCGATTGCCTGATCGAAATCTCCAATTGAGTCAAATCCTGTATCAGGTCCCAAAACTTTGAGCATTCTGGAGTTAGTATTTCTCAGGGCTCCTAGGTGAAACTGCTGAACCCATCCTTTGGCGTGGTACATTTTTGCCAACTTCTTCAGCACTTTGAATTTGAAATATTCGATTTCCTCTGGTGAGGGTATATTTCCACGTAGGACCTTCTGAAGAATTCCATCTGCAGAAAGACGGCTATCGGATGAGTAAACCAATTTTTCAAGCCCATGGTCAGAAAGGCGGCAACCTCTTGAGTGGAAAAATTCTACCCGATTGGACAAAGCCTCAATCAGGGTGTCAAAGGAATTGATTTCAAAACCTACGCGATCGGAGAGCTTTTCCAGGTAGGCCTTGTAATTTTCAGGATTTTCTATAGCGAATGATTTATCTGGCCGGAATGCCGGGTAAAGTTGAACCAGACCTTTGCTATGAAAATAAGCTTCATGATGCTCAAGAGTATCCGTGGGATCGTCAGTACTGCATACCAATTCAACATTCATTCTTTCCAAGAGTTGCTGAGTCGTAAATCGATCCTCCTGAAGCATTTCTGTAGTTTTGAAATAGATTTCCTGGGCATTATTTGGTCCTAAGAGATCATCTACATCGAAATACCTTTTCAACTCCATCTGACTCCAATGGTATAGTGGATTACGCATGGTGTATGGAAGGGTATATGCCCATTTTTCAAACTTTTCCGGGTCGGATGCATTTCCGGTGATGTATTTTTCATTTACCCCGAGAGTTCGCATTGCCCTCCATTTGTAATGGTCTCCAGCCAGCCATATTTTTGAAATGTTCTCAAACTTTTTGTTTTGCCTGATTTCGGTGGGGGGGAGGTGATTGTGATAATCTATGATAGGGAGGTCTTTTGCATAGTCGTGATAAAGGATTTTTGCATATTCATTTTTTAGCAAAAAATCTTCCGACAGGAAAGTATGGTGAGATTGTACAGGTATCATTTTGGGCTGGATGGCTTTATTGAAGGCCTTTGTTTCAGAAATAAATTTATCCTTTATCCACCTTCTGAAAACAGCTAAATACGGAAACGATTGCACATTTTATTTAAATGGAAATAATTCACTATTTTGATTGAGCAAAATTTTTGAAGAAATTTTTCCCAACAATAAACCCAATCTGATCTATGAGTACCGGTGTTAACCTCAAAGAACTTGCTGCTGAGTTGAAGCTTTCCCCATCGACAGTTTCCCGAGCACTCAACGACAGCTATGAAATCAGCGAAGCGACCAAAAAGAAGGTCATCAGCATGGCTGAAAAGCTGAATTATCAGCCCAATCCATTTGCCAGAAGTCTTAGAGAAAATAAAAGCAAGACGATTGCGGTGGTCATTCCTGAGCGGATGAGCAACTTTTTCTCCAAAGTGGTAGATGGTATTGAAGAGGTGACTCAGGAGCATGGATATCACTTGCTAGTCTATTGTACCCACGAAGATGTGGATCGGGAAAAGAAAATCGTCAATCTTCTGATGAATGGGAGAGCAGATGCCATCGTGATGTCTGTTTCCAGTCAGACCAGTGATATTTCCCATTTGACCCGGCTTCATGAGCGGGGATTTCCACTGGTGTTTTTTGACCGAATTTGTCCGGCTATTCCTACTACCAAATTCATCACCAATGATTACGAAAGCGGCTTTGAAGGCACCAAGCACTTGATTCAGCAGGGTTGCCGGAAGATTGCCTTCTTGATGCTGTCCAAGGAGCTGTCCATCACCAAAGAGCGGCATAGGGGCTATTTAGATGCCTTGAGACAGGCAGGGCTGTCTCCTGAGCCTCAGCTGAACATTACCTGTTGCCAGGAAGAGGAGGAAAATATTGAGTCTATCCGCAGATTGCTTACTGGGCCTAACCGTCCTGATGGAATATTGTCATCAGTAGAAAAATTGGCTTTGGCTACTTATCATGCAGTTAAAAGAACCGATTTAAAAATACCCAATGATCTAAAAATTATCTCTTTTTTCTCGAATCTGAGCATTGCTAGCCTGCTAAATCCTTCTTTAACTACAATCACCCAACCTGCATTTTCTATCGGTGAAGAGTGTGCAAAATTGCTTATCAAAAAGTTGACTAAGCCGAGACAGCCCGATCTGCCTAATCAGGTGATTACCATTCCTTCACACATCACCATCAGGTCTTCGACTATAGTTTTGTAATTTTTGGTTTTCTTAATTCAAAAAAGGGGCGCTGAATTTCAGCGCCCCCTTTTTATGCAATTTATTTTGAGGATTAGTATCCAGGATTTTGTGGGAATCCGGATTCATTTCCTGCAGCACGGTCTATCTGATTTTGAGGTATAGGTCGTAGCGTATGGAAGTCCTGGATATTCGGTGCAGCCTGAGGATTGTATTGTTTTACACGCTGAACCAAATTACCCCATCTTTTCAAATCCAACCAACGGGTCTGCTCACCGGTAAGCTCTCTGGCTCTCTCTTCCATGAGGAACTCAAAAGTAAATTCATCAGGAGTGATTTCCATTATGGCTTCTTTTCCTGGCCAAGCAGCTCTTCTTCTTACCACATTGATGGTCTCTGTAGCTTCAGCCAATTTTCCCTGACGGAATTGGGCCTCTGCCAAAAGAAGGTAGGTGTCTGCCAATCGCATAGCCAGATAATTTCTACCCCCTTCAAATTGGGTACGGTCTACCCGTCCTGGATCCAAATGCTTGGTCAAGGCTGGGAAAAGTTTCTCATCATATCTGCTAGGTACTAGCACCTGATAAGGTCTTTTGGCTCTTTCTTCCACTGACATTTCAAAACCTGGAAGGAACATGGTAGTATCCCCTGCTGCAAAGGTCAAACTAGTCTTGGAATTGTCGAAAGTTGCAGTGTAGTTTCCCGGTCTGTTGGACAAATAGGTGTCTTTAAAAGACTTTTTATATCTGCTGTCATTTTCCCTGTTTTGGAAGACAGTTTCCAAAGCGTAGACAGTGGGTCTGTATCGCTTAAACGGTCTCCCGTTTTGAGTATCCCTTTGCATACCTGGCTGTGTATCGTATTCCATCAAGAAGAATACATGGGAGTTATTTCCACCACCGTTCGTCAGAGGGCTTCTTGTATACTGCACAGACCAGATGATTTCGTCATTGATTTCATTGCCGAAGGCATGTACATCTCCGAAATCACTGAGTAATCTCAAGCCGGAATTTTGAATGACATCCTTTAGTAAGGCCTCTGCTTTGGAATAGTCATCTCCAGCGCCGGAAGAAGAAGTGGCTTTAGTGATGTGAACACGACCCAACAGGTGCTCAGCGGCATATTTGGTGGCTCTACCGTATTGGCTGGAAGCTTTTTTGTCTTCTAGATTTGGAATGGCTTCGTTCAGGTCCTGAATAATTGCTGCGTAGATTTCGGATTCAGGAGTTCTGGATACCTCATTGGTGGGAATGATGGTCTCAGTCAATCTTAATTCAACAGGACCAAACAGCTGAACCAAAAGGAAATAATGATGAGCCCTAATAAATTTGGCTTCTGCGATTCGTTGAGCTCGAACAGTCGCATCTATTCCGGCGACATTTGGAGCTCGGTCAATGACTGCATTGGCAGTGTTGATTCCGCGATACAATTCATCCCAAAGTTCTCTGACATGGCCAGTTTGTGAATCGAACTGGTTAGTATACGTATTCATAAATTTCCACGAACCATCAGCACCGTTGGTGTAGATATCCGTACCAAATTCAGTGAAATTGTTGCCTCTTTCAGTGCCATACCAAACTCTCATGGTACTGTATGCGGAGTTAACGGCGTCATCAATCCCCTTTGGGGTATTTAGATATTCAGAGCCTATTTGCGAGATTACATCTTCCTGCAATGCATCTTGGCAGGAAGTGGCTATGGCAAGGCCGGTAAAGAAAAGTGTTGTTTTTCCCCAGGCCAGAAGTCTATTTTTTAATGTATTGTTTTTCATTGTCTTCTTGCGTTGAGTTAGAATTTAGCGTTGATTCCGAAGGTGTACTGAACCACAGGAGGTGCAATGTTTGCATTGACTACACCGCCTTCTACTCCTTGCTCACCATCGATGAAGGTTTCAGGATCTATACCCTTGTGCACACTTCTGTACTCGGAAAAGATGAATGGATTTTGGATACTAGTGTAGATTCTCAAGCTTGCAAAACCGATTTTCTTTAATGCATCAGGACCTAATGTGTAGCCTAAATTGATGTTTCTCACTTTCACGAATGTTCCATCGAAATAGGACATTGATGTATTGTACTTAGGTCTTTCTTGGTTTTGGTTTGGTCTTGGATACAAATTGGTAGGGTTGTTTGGAGTCCAATAATCCACTGCCAAATTGTTGTATCGGCCAAAGAGTGAGTTAAAGTTATCGTGGAATGCCGATCTGATGGTAGAACCGAACCTTCCAAAGATGAAGAAGGAGAAGTCAATGCCTTTGAAAGAAAAACGATTGGTCATACCCATGGAGAAGTCAGGAACGGCCGATCCTATAAATACTCTATCCAAGGAATTTATTCTTCCATCTCCGTTGGTATCCTGAATTTTGATTTCTCCGGGTTTGTCTCCAAAGGATTGAGCCACATCCGCTTCATCCAATTGCCAAATTCCCACTTTCTTCAAGTCATAAAACACGGTCAGAGGCTGACCGATAAATCTACCAGCAGCTATATCGTCTCCATTTGGCAGTTCCAGGATTTCCTCTCTGTTTCGGGTGAAAATAAGGTCTGTAGACCATACAAAGTCACCTTTTTCTATATTGAGAGTGGACAAAGTCAATTCAACTCCTCTGTTTTGAGTCTTACCGATATTGGTGGTAAATCCTCCAAATCCTGTGGAGTTTGGTAACGGCTGAGGTGCAAGCAGGTCAGAGGTAGTTGTCACATAATATTCAACTGTACCAAATATTCTATTTTTGAAAATAGAGAAATCCAAACCTGTGTTAAATGTAGTCGAGGTTTCCCATCTCAAATCAGGATTTCCGATAGTATTGGGTCTGTATCCAAATGCAGCCGTTCCGCCACCAGCCCAAGCATAAGAAGTTCTTCCCAGTAAAGGTTGAGTTTGGTAAGGGTTAATGGCTTGGTTACCGATAGAACCATAGCTGACACGGAATTTCATCTGATCGATCCAGGAGGAGTTTTTGATAAAGCCTTCCTCATGCATATTCCAGCCAAAAGCCACTGATGGGAAGTATCCGAAGCGGTTATTTTCCCCGAATCTGGAGCTACCATCAGCTCGGATTGTAGCAGTTAAGAGATACTTTCCTTTATATCCATAATTCGCTCTTGCCATGTAGGAAAGAAGTGCCCATTCAATCAGATTGGTGTTTGCTCCGGTGATTTGAGATGCATCTCCCAATCTGTGGTAAAGTTGAGATGGAGCAGGAATACCCAAAACGCTGATGGTTGATTGCTCAAACTTATCCTGCTGAAAGGACTGAAGCAAAGTCACATTGATATTATGGTCTGTTCCAAGTTTCTTATCATAGGTTAGGATATTTTCGATGGTGTAGTTCAGGTTGAATCTATCATCGACACTACCGGTTGCGTCACCACCTCTTCTGGCATTGGTTTGAGATCCGGTAAATCGTCCTGACCTTCTGATCGTCAAATCGGGACCAAAATTGAATCTATAAGTAAGGCCTTTGGCAATTTCCCAGTTGAGGTAAATGCTGTTAAAGATTCTGGTTCTGTAGGTTTCGTCTAATTGTGCGCCTGGGACTATTTCCGCAAACGGGTTGGTTCTCAATCCATCGGAAGTAGGCAAGAAAATTAAGTTTCCTTCGTCATCAAAAGGTTTTCCAAGCGGGTTTTCCTGCAGTGCTCCACCGATTGGATTGAAGTTTTCTCCATTTCTTTTGCTGTAAGTAACCAAAGTAGAGGTACCGATTCTCACTTTCTTGTTGAGTTGGTGGTCAAGATTGATTCGGAATGTTCCTCGGGTAAAATCCTGATTTTGGATTACACCCACATCTCTAAAGTAGTTACCGGAGATAAAGAAGGTGGTTTTTTCATTTCCTCCACTCACACCAATCTGATGACTTTGGATACTTCCTGTTCGCATCAAACCGCCAACATAATCAGTACTTCTTCCTGTAGCGATTCCGTCTAATTCTACAGGCTCAAAAATTCTGGCATCAGCTTCAGGAGTGGAAGGGCCCTCTGGATATGCTCCTGTAGCTCTTCTTGATTCTCTTTTGTATTCTGCAAAGCCTGGTCCGTCGAATACCTCGATCTGTCCCAGCTCAGAATTGATTCCATAATAAGAGTCTACAGATACGACTGTCTTCCCGGTACTTCCTCTTTTGGTTGTGATCAATACTACCCCATTTGCACCCCTTGAACCATAAATAGCAGTAGCAGAGGCATCTTTAAGTACCTCCATAGAGGTGATGTCTTGAGGGTTGATGTCCTCAAGTCCTCCAGCTGTTGGTATACCGTCGATTACATATAGAGGTTCATTTGAAGCGTTAAATGATCTACGTCCTCGTATACGAACTTGAGGGGCTGTGCCAGGCTTGGAGCCAGCTTGAGTCACGTCGACGCCAGCTGCACGACCTTGTAAAGCTTGACGGGCGTCCACGATTGGTAATTCTTGGATCTCTTTACTTCCTACAGAAGAAATTGCCCCGGTTAGTTGACTCTTTTTCTGAGTACCATAGCCTACTACGACTACTTCTTCCAAGTCAGATAAGTCCGGATTCAAACTAACATCGATTTTACTTCTGTTTCCGATAGTTTCTTCCAAAGTGGTATACCCAATGAAAGAAAACACCAAAACTCCCGTGGAGGGACCGGCGATGGAATACTTTCCATCCAAATCTGTGGTAGTGCCTCGCGTGGTACCTTTTAGAAGGATAGACACACCAGGGATAGGAGTGCCTGTCTCATCCAAAACGGTCCCACTCACCTGCACATCCTGCGCCAATGCAAATCCTGCACTGAGCAACAACATCAACACTACCGAAAGGCATGTGTAAAATTTTGTACGCATAGTTAAAGGGGTTATTGTTATAGATAAATTAGATAATTCAGTTTTCTGCTTTTGATTACGAGCGGAGAAAAATGAGCTTTGATATTTGGTTTAAGGTAGATAGAAGGAAAAATGATCACAATCCTTATTTACTTGGAATTACGGAATCGATTGCGAACTATTTGTTTTATAATAAAACTTAATGTGGTCTTTTTTTAATTTTAAAAAATAAAATTCTGGATTGTAAAATGGTTAAGTAGTCTGCGAGTTTTTTGAAAATCTAGCAATACCGAAAAAAGTGTGAATAAGGATATTTTATGCAATTGTTTCCGAAAAATTGGATCTATGCTGGACTATGGATCCTTTTTCTTTTGATAAGTGAAAAAACTATAGGCACCAAAGGAATTTTGATTATACAAAAAAACACCCCCAACCTATTCGGATGGAGGTGTCTGGTATATAAGAAAACCAAATTGAATGAACTGTTGATTAAATTTTCGGAGGTTCCCAGCCTTTTTCGTATTCTCGAGTCCAAAGCTTCATGGCTTCTTGGGAATTGAGAATATGTCCATTTTTTGGATCACATGTTAAGGTCTCTCCGGTTCTGCTACTGATATTGGCCAGATGGCAAAGTAGGGTAGAAACGGCACCTTCTTCAATATTGGAATTCTGCTTTTCCAGACCTCTTACAGCATTGAAGAAATTGACCACATGGGTTGTACTCATGTCTCCTCCGCCTCCTAATACGGTACCTCCCTCATTATTGTTTGCCAAATTTGATTTTATCTCCTTTCCAGTTCGGTCAAACTGCTTGTATCCTCCACGGTCTACATAGACAGATCCTTCCGTTCCATAGATTATCGTGCCCCGATCTGAGCCGTATGTTTTGTAATTGTTTCTACTTTTTCCTTCCCATTGAATCACCTTTCCCCCTTCAAATTTGAAGGTAGCATCCATAGTGTCATACATGGTCCATCCATCTTCCGGATAGTGCATTTTTCCAGAAACTACCATCACTTCAGAGGGGTAATCTACCTGCAGTGCCCAACGGGCCACATCCAATTCATGAGTTGCATTGTTACCGGTCTCTGCAGTCCCATAATCCCAACCGTACCAGTGCCAGTTGTAATTCCAGGTGTCATGCATATATGGTTTTCTCGGCGCAGGTCCTTGGAAAAGTTCCCAATCCAAACCTTCTGGAGCGGCTTGTTGTACAGGATTGGGTACGGGGCCTCGATTGTTACTGTAGAAAGCTTTGGCCATGTAGACATTGCCGATGGCTCCATTGTGAATAGCGGCAATGATTTCCCGGCTTTCAGGAGCCGAACGCTGCTGATTTCCCATCTGTACTACCTTGTTGTACTTTTTCTGTAGGGCAATCAGCAATTCGCCTTCTCTGGGATTGTGCGAGCAGGGTTTTTCCACATACACGTGTTTTCCACGTTCCAAAGCCAACCAAGTACCCGGAGCGTGCCAATGGTCTGGAGTAGCATTGATTAAAACATCCACTTCCTTGTCTTCCAATACTTTGAGGATATTCTGCTCCTGTTTGGGTTGATAGTCAATCCATTTTTCAAAGTTCTTGGCAGCCTTCGGCATCTGGGATTGCATGGCATCGCAGAGGTAGAGGAGGTTTACGTTGCTGGATTTTAATCCTATGGGTTCATAAAAAGCCCCCAGTCTTCTACCCAAACCTGCGAGCGCTACATTGAGGCGATCATTTGCGCCTAGGATTTTGCTGTAGGATTTGGGAGAAAAAGCAAAAGTTCCAAGAGCTGAAATCCCGATACCAGCGGCAGTGCTTTTCTTGATAAATTCTCTTCTATTGGGTTTTGCCATGGTTTTTTGGGTTTAAGGAATTCAATTTAAGGTTTTTATCTTGATGTTTTTGAAGCTGACCTCATCTCCATGATCCTGCAGGAGGATATGGCCTTGAGGAGCTTCGCCAAAGTTTTCCCAGATTTTGTACTTGGATATCGCTACCAAGTCTCTGAACTCTTGAGAACCCCGGACGTATTCCACGACCTTTACTCCATTAATGTAATGCTCCACGCGATTGTCGGGATATACCACGACCCGCCCTTTGTTCCATTCTCCGATTGGCCGTACGAATCTTGGCTGCTTGCTTGATGTAATTAAATCATACAGGGAGGAAAGGGTCCTGTTTCCGTCAATTCCCATTTTGGCGTCCGGATGCTTTTCATCATCTAGAATCTGATACTCCAGACCTATTGCGGAGCCTTTGTTGCCCTCAGAAAGGGTGACAAAGTACTTTAGTCCACTATTCGCTCCTTCAGTCAATCTAAAGTCAAATGCTAAATCAAAGGCAGAAAACTGCTCAGCGGTTACGATATCTCCTGCATTTTGAGACTCACTTCCATCAGTTTTTGCGATGGTCAAAATCCCGTCGGTAATGCTCCATCCCTCAGTAGGGAAAGAATCCTTATAGGCGCCTTTCCATCCTTCGCTGTTTTGTCCGTTGAAAAGCAATCTCCATCCATTGGCAATTTCGTAATCAGTCAGTTGATTGAGTCGGTTATTGACTACTGGAAGGTCTTTACCCCAAGGCTTTGGATCCAGATTTTCAGTTTTGATTTTGACATTCTTGAAATAGGTCTTTCTGCCGGCATCTTCTGCATTTCTTATGCTGTGCACCTGAAGTCCGACAAAGCCGGTTTTGTCCATATCATCCACCACATAGGCTACTTCCTTGCCATTGAGCCAGGTTTTGATTTCATCACCGATCGCTTCGATTCGGTAGTGGTTGTATTCTCCAAGTTTGAAAAGAGACTTGGCTTCTGGATTGAGATCCACAGGATACAGCCATCCTCTTCGTGCCTCGTCGTAGATACCCGCTGACCAGCCTCTTTCAGTAGGATCAGCTTCGATCTGATAGCCGAATACCAAACCTTTTCCATCTCGTGCGGCTGGGTCATATTGTCCTCTTGCCATCACTCCTGAGTTGCTGCTGGTATGTTCCACTTTCAGTTCCAGTTCGAGGATAAAGTCTCCAAAAGTTTCTTCGGTAATCAAAAATGTATTGGGAGAACCGGCAACGGCTGTACCGATAATTTCTCCATTGACTACTTCAAAGGTTGCGGTACCGGCTACTGTTTTCCATCCGTTGAGGTCTTCACCATTAAATAAGTCTTTCCAGCCGTCATCCTGCTTTTCTTGAGGTCCGCATGACCAAAGTGCCAAAAGGGAGAGCGAATAGACTAAGAATCGATTCCTGTAATTCATAAGTATTTTGAGTTAGGGTCTGAGGTAAAATTCCCCATTTCAGCTTGCTGGGGCAATGAAATTGCACTCCAAATTACGCAAACGATTGCATCTTTTTTGCCATTTGGGATGAATGGTCAGGGATTGGGAGTCTTTTTCCAAAAACCCAAATTGGTTTGATTACCTTTGCACATGCTTGATTTTAACCAAAAGGGAAAGGTATTTATTACCTGCAAGGACCGCTCGGTAAGTTATTTGGAAAAGGAAATTCGGGAACTGGGATTTGTTCCTGAAGAGATTGTAAGGACGGGCATCAGCATCAAAGCCTCTCTCGAAGATTGCATGGATCTCAACCTCCATCTCCGAACTGCCTCCCATGTTCTTTTTGAGATCAAATCTTTCTATTTGCGTTCTGCAGAGGATATTTACCGCAGGTTCAAAGCCATCCAATGGGAAGAATACTTGGATGTGGATGGGTACTTTTCTGTCAATTCTGTGGTGGAAAATCAATCCGTAACCACTCCTTTGATTGTCAATGTAAAAGTAAAAGATGCTATCGTAGACCGTTTTAGAGATTTATATGGAAGGCGACCGGATTCAGGATCGGATTTTTCGGGTTTGGTCATTCAGGTTTTCTGGAAGGATACGCAAGCTACCGTCTATCTGAATACGTCCGGGGAGACATTGGCAAAACATGGCTATCGCAAAATCCCCGGAAAAGCACCTATGATGGAGGCCCTAGCCACAGCTACCATTTATGCGACAGAGTGGAATACCCGTGTACCTTTTATCAATCCCATGTGCGGTTCGGGTACTCTGGCAATTGAAGCCGCTTTGATGGCTACAAAAAGATATCCGGGGCTATTCCGTGATCAATATTCATTTCAGTCTATCCTCGGCTATGATGAGGAAGCATTTCTTGCTAAAAAGCGAAAACTGGAAAATAAGATTGTGGAGGCCACAGAGGTCAAAATCATTGCTTCGGATATTTCGCTCCAAGCGATCTCTTTTGCAAGAGAAAATGCCGCCTATGCAGGAGTGGAGCATATGATTGACTTTCAGGTATGTGACTTTGCAGAGACTGAAATTCCTGAAAAACCCAGAGGGGTAATCATGTTCAATCCCGAATATGGTGAGAGATTGGGGGAAAATGAAGAATTGGAAATCACTTACAAAAGGATGGGTGATTTTATGAAGCAGAAATGTGCCGGCTACCGAGGCTATATTTTTACCGGAAACCTCGAATTAGCCAAAAAGGTGGGTTTGAAGGCTAGCCGAAGGATAGAATTCTGGAATGGGACGATTGACTGTCGCTTACTGAAATACGATTTGTATTCGGGAAGTAGGGAGGCTTAGTGTCCAGTTTGCAGTAGGCAGTTTGCAGAATGTATCGTCCTAAATAGAGTTGATTGGATTAATGCAAGCTGACCACTTTGGAAATCTTCCAACCTTCGGAACCCTCTTTCCAGAAGATCATAAACCGCCCCACTTTTCTGGGTTCATCTGGAGGATTGTCTGTATTGATGAAATAGTGTAGACCCATTTCTACTGCTCCAAAGCCGGGGATAGGATAGACTTCTATGCTATCGGGGACTAAATGACGCGTCACTCTACCACAGATATTTTTCTGTGTGGATTGGACGATTTCTTCTTTGCTTTTACTCAAGCCACCCTGATCGTGAAAAAATTCCAGATCCTCCGCATAAAAATCGGCATATTTTTCCAACAGGGTTTGGCATTCATTGTAGTACCCAAAAAACTCCTGATCCAACTTTACAATAGTTTTGTAGAGTTCAAGATCATCAGGCACATAGTTTTCAGTAATCCGATAGGCCATTGAATCCTGTGCCATTACTACTCCCACCTGTACCAGATAGAAAAGAGCGGTCAATATCGATTTGTAAAATGAGCTCATTTGTATCCGACCAATCTAAATGGAAGCATAAAGATATTTCTCACCAAGTCAAAGCTAAGGTCTACCGCAAACCCTATCAATCGGAAGGGAAGCAGCAATAACCAGATGATTGGATAAAGTACTAAAGCTACAATGGCAATGGGCCAACAGAGGACAAAAAGGATACACCAGAGAATAAATGTCAGCATGGTTGCAGTTTTTTTTTATATCCTTCACCAAAGGCTGTTCCAAGTTATTGTTTAGGCTTTTTTCAGCGTACGGGGTCTTTTGATTGGATTTACTGTTCTAAAATGAACACTTGGATTTTGAAATTTGGACACAAGCAGGATTTCTTTCGGGAAAATAGATTATTGAAATAAAAAGCTTAGTTTGAGTCTTTTACCCGAAAGACCTGATTTCCGATGAGATTTCTTTGGATTGTTCTTCTTCTTTTTCTTTCTCCCGATCTCCTCTCACAGACTGTTTCAGGAATTGTCACTGAAAAAGGCTCAGGGAAGCCTCTGCCTTTTGCCAACGTTTTTATAAATAACTCCACGCTTGGTTCTGCCACGGATGAGGAGGGGAGATTTTCGATTTCAGGGGATTTGCCTGAGGAATTTGAGCTGGTAGCATCTTTTGTGGGTTTTGGAACTCAATCGGTTCAAATCAAAAGAAAGGGGAGTCAAACCTTTGTTCAGAACTTTGAGCTTGTTTTTTTGGAGGATCAACTTTCCGAGGTCGAACTCAAGGCCAAGCGCGACAAGAGCTGGGAACGTAATCTCAAAATGTTCAAAGAGGTATTTTTAGCTGTTCCGGATGATCCTTTCGGCCGAGATATTGAAATATTGAATCCTTGGGTAATCGATTTTGAGACTGTAAAACCGGAGAAAGGCTTCAATTACACCAAGGCATCGGCCAATCAACCCTTGCTATTAGAGAATAGGGCTTTGGGGTATCGAATCGATTTCTATTTGCAGGATTTTAGAATGCTCCGAAATGCCTCCCGATTTTTTGGGCAGGCTTTTTACCAAGAACTTCCTTCTGAGAATGCCTTGACTGATTCCATCTGGATGAGGGAAAAAGAGCTTAATTATCGAAACTCAGTCAGGCACTTAGTCATGTCACTTCTTTTGAGAAACTCAGGAGCTCAGGGATTTGAACTATACACGGCTAATCCAAAAATCCCTAAGGAAGATCGTACCAATGATTTTTATTATGAATTGAACAAATCTATCGTTCCGGTCAAGTTAGAGTTTGTCTATGTGAAGCCTTTGGGAAATGGGACTTACCGGATTTTTCTTCCGGAGAGGGTGGAAGTTCATCATTTAACTAAACCTTGGCCAAATGACTATTATACCAATATTTACCATGCCATTTCATGGATAGTGGCTCCCTCCGGGCATTTTGATGTGGACCAGAAAGGCACACTTTTGCATCCTACACAACTGGTTTTGTCAGGATTTATGGGAAGGCAGCGCATGGCTCGATCGCTACCCTTGGATTTTATCCCAAATGAAAATTTTGCAGGGTTTTTGGATGAATTGGAGGTATTTTAAAATCGCCATATTCTTTTGAATAACCTCAGAGAAAAGCCTTGGTTAATCACTAACAAGGCTTTTTATTATCCCGGTGAGACGATGTGGGTAGGAGGGAAGATGCTTTATCAAAATCAGATCAAGCAGGACACACTGAGCAGAGCGCTTCATTGGGAGATAATTGACGAGGGATTGAATTCTGTTCAGAAAGGCATATTTGCCATCCAAGAGGGAAAAATATTTGGCGGGCTTGTGCTTTCTGATACTCTCTCCAGGGGGAACTATCTCCTCCGGGCCCACACTCGATGGAGCATGAACTTTGGGGAAATGGACTACTTTGAGCTGCCCTTCCCAATACTTGATCCCACAGAAAAGCTGGAGGCTAAGGTCCATGAAAAGGAAGAAGTATTTGGTGAAATTCAAGTAGTGCATCAGTATTCACTTAGTGATTCAGTGAATTACCGGGTTCTTTCTTTAGCCTTGGATTTTTTGGACGAATTGGATAATCCTATAGATGGTGAGGTGGTCATTTCTGCTGCTGAAGGCTCTATTAAAATGGAAGTTGAGCCAAAATTTCGATTGGAAAAGGCCTTGGATTGGTTGGACAATCCATTGAAAGAATCATTTGACAGCGATTTAACCCATCCGATAGAATATGGTGTTTCGGTAATGGGGAAATTTTTCCCGAACAAGAAAAGAGATCCTTTGGCCGTCCCGATCACTTTGGTCCAAGGGGATTTGGAGGATTATGGACAAGTGAGCTCGGACTCTTCGGGCTTGTTTTGGGCGAGTGGATTTCAGTTTAGGGATTCAGCACAACTTGCGATTGCTGCTTTGGATAAAAAGCTAAAACCCTATGGAAGCGTGGAGCTGATTTCTTGGACCCAACCGGGCTTTCGTGGATCTTTTCCCAAAGCTTCTTATCAAGTAATTACTATTCCAGAATCGGCTGATCCATTGATGGACTTATCGGGAGATTTCATACTCTTGGAGGAATTTGTCAAAGAGGGCGAAAAAGAAACCTTGGAGGATAGAAATTATGGCTACGGTGAGCCTAATCAGGAAATAGGTCCCAAGGACTTGGAAACCAAAACCTGGGCAGAAATTCTTGGATTACTCCGATTCAATATTAATACCCTGAAGTTTCGAAATTATACTTTCGGAGAAGTAACAGGTTCTCCTTTATTGATCATCGACGGAAACTCCATGCCCTTTTTAGACCCTTTAGAATTCCGGGAAAGATTACTCAGTTTTGAGCCTTCCCAATTGAAATCGGTCAAGGCCTACAATGACAATATTTCCAATGTGGTTTTTGGTATGGCTGGTTATTCGGGTGTTTTGATGATCGAAACCAAAAATGGCTCACGAATTGGTCCTGATTCTGATAAAAAGTTTAATTCGGAGGGATTTCAGATTTTTCCTGTAGCAGGATTTACTTCTTTTCCTGCCTTTTTCAATACTCCTCCCAAAGATCAATACCTCAAACCCAAAGCTACGCTCTATTGGAACCCCATGATAAAGGTTGAAAATGGCCAATTCCAAACCCTTATTTATGTTCCATACGGGACCGATCAGATCCAGTTGAGAGTGGAAGGGACTAGTTCTGAGGGGCAGCCCATCTACCGACTCATTCCACTCAAGCTGGATCGATAAATTATTCTTCAGGAGAGTAATTGGAATAAAAAAAGGTGTTGCAAATTCTGCAACACCTTATTCTTTTGGAAATAATCCATTTCCTGGCCTATCTGACTTCAACAGGTACTTTTTTCTCTATGGCTGGAACTCCTGATTTTAAATCAATTATAGAAGAAATGAGTGTTCCTTCACCCGGTTTTTTTGTTTTTAGGGTATAGATACATCCATGTGTCCCTTCCATATCCAGACCTTCTTCTTTTTCCAGAGAAATGAAGTCTGGCAAAAGGATTTCCGGTCTCATCATGAAAAACTCACGAGTCAAAGGATGGGTCACGGATTGCATCCTGTAGGTTTTTCCAATCTCCAAGATCAAAGAATCAACAGTATCTAAATCAAAGTCTACTTTCATAATTTATAATGTCCAGACCAAACGGAGTTTTGCTGTGGAGTAGCGACGAAGGAAAGCTACATTATCCGAAATGACATTCCACCAGATATCAGCCTGATTTCCTCCGGAAAGTGCCAGGGAATCCAGGTTGTAGGTCCAGGAAGAAGGAATATCTATGGATTCCTTGTATTTGAATCTACTTCCATCCGAATTGTAAACCTCAAGATAGGAAATATGAAGCTTGTTGCCGGACTTGGCATGCACGAGCATTTTGAAGGTTCTTCCCGCATTCGTTTTGCCTACAAAAACAGCAAAGTTCAATAGATTCGAATACACCGAAGTGGTGGACAAATTCATGGTGCTAATATTGGCGTGATTTAGTCCGGCCAAATTGTAGCCGATACAGGCTTGCGCATTATTGCGAGGCACCAAATAATGGACCCCTGCCCGTACTCCTTGCCACCAAAAGTCTGCATTGGTACTTGTCTCTCGTCCGGTATCCAAGTCACAAAGGTAAGAGCTTCTGATAATCAAGGCACTTCGCGTGAGATGCAGACTTCCATTGGCATTGTAAACGCGGAGATTTCTCAAGTAAAGATTGTCTCCGGCATAGGCTTCCGCTACGGCAAACCTGCCAGAGGAAGTCTTGAAGAATACTACTGCTGCCCGTAAAGCTGCCCTGCTGATTTTGGTAGTGTTGTAAGGGGCCAAAGCCAGTTTTCTTGGTAGTGGATTCGGTGGAGCTGCCGGTACGGTGCTGTGGACTACAAATCCGTATTTGGCGCAAGCCCGGATAAAGTTGTAGTGAAAATATCCGTAACCATTATGTCCCCAAGTGGCTCCCCAGCTGTTTTTGACAATGAAATACTGCTCGTTCCTGTTGTAGCCGACAATCAACATGGCATGTCCTCCTGGGTTAGCTGGACTACCATCGCTTTTCAGGAATGGGTCCAGAATATCATTATTGTCCTTATCATCCCATGAAGCATGGCAACCAAAGACAATATCATAGCCCTGGAATAGGAGGGCTTCCAAGTAGCGGGTATTTTTGATGCTCTCACCCACCAAGCCTTTGTCCTCAATGATCTTATAACTTCCAATGCCGAAGGATTGATTGTTTACCGCTGCCTGTGGTGGTCCGTAGGTATTGTTGGCCACCATATTATTGATGGTAGTTTGATTGGAAATGTAAGGCCATTGGCTTTCCAGGCAGACTCTTCCGTTGCTTCTGGCCAAGAAAGGTGCACCATCGGTGGTCTTAAGCCCATTGTCCTGATTGTGAGGGCGGTTTAGAAACTCATTGAATTTGTAGTGGGTGTATTGTTCAGATAGGTTGTCCGAGATATGAGGAAATGCCTCCAATACAGCCATACAAGCATGAGAAACGCAGGTACCCCTTCCGCCTTGGTCTTTGACCGGTGATTGATTTACGCGATGGTCTACTACTTCAGGCATATTGGCAATCAAAGCATCCGCTTGGATACTCACAGGGTTCAATAATCCGGAATCCACTGCGTAGTAGCTTTGAAAGCTGCTCATTTCTTCATCAATGGGTTCTGCGGACTTTTTGTCTGCTGCACTTAGTTTTGGTACATAATCAAAATCATCCGGGCTGATCAGGGAGATTTCCCTGAATTCAAAACGGGTTGACAGCTTAAATGAGGCTGGATCCAAGTCCAAGACGCCCGCATAGGATCGGGGCGTTTTTCTCATTGCCTTGAATACAAAACGATTACCGATTTTTTGAAATCTCTCATTCAAATCGGTGGCTGAAGAGGCTATTTTCGCTTTTGCTTTGAGTGCGTCTAGCTCTTCCTTTTTAAGGGTTGTTTTTGCCATTTTTTAAAAATTTAGGTTAAAAGAAAATATAATTAAAGCCTTTGTGGGGCTGAAAACTCAAGAAAAATCAATTAAGGACTTGAATAAAAGTAATTTATATATAGGATAAGCGCAAGTTTTTGATTGGTAAAAACGATTCTACTCAATTTTCTCACCAATTGGTTCAATTCGCCTTACTTGGACCAAGATTTGACTAGTCAGTTGCGAAGTCTTCTGCTATTCAAGGTCGTAAAAAAATCCGCGAAGGGTTATTTCGCGGATTTCTGTTTTACTCCATGAGTTGGGTCAGTTTATCGATCTTTTTACTCAGATCTAAAATTGCTTTGGCGTAGCGGGTATCCCATTCCTCCAATCTTGAAGTGTTTTTAATTGCGACTTCATACTGAATACCCGGGAGTATCCAAGAAGCATATCCTGAGAAGGGATCATTGCAGACATAAAGAGACTTATACCATTCCCCGTAATACATTCCTTTTGGGTCGATCCAGCTTTTTTCCAAACCGATCAGACCTTTGTTGATTTTTAATAGATTCTTGGCCGGTAGAGTTTCCTCATTCAGGGCCTTATGGAGCTTGGTTTGATAGGATTGAGAGCTTTTTTCCAACTGAGACAGAGCAGAGGCTACTTGATCAAATCCCTGGAAATTGGGATCGATGGTTTGTACATTTTTCACCGCCTGCTCAAAGTGTCCTTTCAGATCCTGAGCATATCTGGGTACATCGTAGGGAATCACCGCGGCGTTAGCCTGACGGATAGCCACCAAGCCAAATAACTGAGCCACTGCACCACCCATTTTGAAGCTGGGGTCGGAGAATTTGGAGTAATAGTGGAAGTTGTCATAGTTGGAGTGATAGGCGGTAGTTCCGCCAGATCCCCCACTTAATGATGGAATGCCAACGTGCATGTAGAAGGCTATGTGGTCTGAACCACCGCCTAAATTTCCGATTCGGGGTTCTTCATTTTTTCCAGCCCATACTTCAAAGACAGTTTTTGCCGAATCCGGATAAGTCACCTCTTTAGATGCATCAATGATCAACTTTTTCAAAGTAGGAGCTGCAGAAGCACCAAAATTTCTTCCAGACACTCCTCCGTCAAAGTTCATATAGGAAATGGCTTTTGCCCCCAGTTCTTTTTTCAGATGCTCCACCCATTCGGTTGACCCAATTACCCCTTGCTCTTCTGCATCCCAATGACCGATCAAGATAGATCGGGAAGGTTTTTGTCCTTTTTTATAAAGATCACCCAAGGCTTCTGCAAAAGTCAATAGCATAGCTGTCCCTGAATTAGGGTCTGTAGCCCCAAATGACCAGGCATCGTAGTGCGAACCCAAAATGATCCATTCATCCGGATAGTCTTTACCTACAAAGGTTCCGATTACGTTGTTTGCCCGAATAAATTCCGGTTTTTGGTCCACCATCACTCTGACTTTCAGGTCTTCCCCACCAGTGATGCGGTATTTGAAATCAAATCCACCTTGCCAAGCTTCCGGGACTTCGGAGCCTTGCATTCGGCTGAGAATTTCTTTTGCAGCCCCATAGCCAATAGGTGTCACCGGAATCGTATGGAATGCAACCTCAGAAGGATCATCTCTTTTTACCTTTTTCGAGCCGTCCAGAGGAAGTGCGGGTCTATTGGGAGTGAGTGGGTCTCCCGTAAAATCCAAAGTGAGCATGGAGCCTCTTTGAATGGTAGTCTCATTAAAATAGGGGCCTTTTGGATAGACTTCTCCTCTGGCAAATCCGGAATCTTTGGGGTCTGTATAGACGACCAAACCCACCATCCCATATTGCTCGGCATACTTGGCTTTGTATCCGCGGAAATTGCCTCCGTACCGGGCGAGGGCAATTTTTCCTTTGAGATCAACTCCCATTTCGGCGAGTTTTTGAAAATCCTCCCGGGTTCCGTAGTTGACATAAACTACCTCAGCGGTCACATCTCCACTTCCCGAGAAAGCATTGAATCCCAAGTGAAGTCTTGGATCATCCGAAAATGGGTCTTCATCGATTTTGCCTTCTTTTTGGGAAAGGGTCATCTGTACCGGAGAAATGATCTGAAGTTCAGATTTGCCGGGGTGATTGGGAAGATAGACATCATAAGGCCACACTCGCACCGCCATGCCGGCATCGACCATTATTTTGACCATATAGTCTTTGACCAGTTCGTTTTCCGGAGTGCCGGCGATGTGCGGGTTTTTTGTCAGTTCCTGCAGGTGAATTTTAAATCGATCAAAAGGAACTGCATTGAGGTAATCCAGTTCGAATTTTTTCTGATCGGCAAGTTGAGAGGGGAGAAATCCGTCCTGGGCAGACAAATTCCCGAGAAATAGGCTAAGGGCAAAAGCCGAGAGTATAGTTTTTTTCATGTGGAGGATTTGATAATTGTAAAATTGAAAGGTCGAGTATGGAAAAGCAAAGCTTCCGAGTGCTGAACCTCTCAGCTCAATTTAGGCCAAATTTTTTTCTTTGTGGTATAGATTGATTGATTGTTGAGGGGTACTCAGGGGATTCTCCCATCTTCAAATTTTCGAATCTATCAATTAAAAAAAAAGCCACGGGAACTTGTCCCATGGCTTTCGGAAAATCAATTTGCTTTCAGACCCGGAGACCTTTCGAGGAATTCCAGATAAAGTCGGATATGTCTGTTGGAAAGCGGAATTCTGTATCCATCGATGAATACATGCATAATTTGTGTTCGGGTTTCAAATGGATCTCCCGTTGACACAATCAGGTTGGCTCTTTTTCCTACCTCAACAGATCCATATTGGTCTGCAATACCCATGATTTCAGCAGGATTGATGGTGACAGCCTTCCAAGCTTCTTCTTTGCCTAGGCCATAAGCAGCGGCAAAAGCAGCGTGAAAGGGAAGGTTTCTTACGTTATCATCATCATCTGTTCTCAAAGCTACTTTTACGCCTGCTTTCGCCATTTTACCCGCATTGGCGTATGCGGCATCGTATCTATCAGACTGTCTGGTAGGCAAATCCTGCACAGGTCCAGTGATAACCGGAATTCCGGCTTTAGCAATTTCATCAGCTACTCTCCATCCCTCAGCTACTCCGGAAAATATAACGCGGATATCTTTGTCCTCTACCCACTTGATCGCATTTTGAATATCTGAAGCCGCGTCTACCTGAATGAGCAGAGGGAGTTCTTTGCTGATTGCCTTGGACAGATGTTCCATTTCTGGATAATACTGAAGAGTTGCTCCTGAGTTTTTCAATTCCAGATAAGATTTGGCATTTTCCCAGATATCGTTGGCCTCTTTCATTGCCTTTTCTGCGTCTTTTTTGATATCGTCTTCAGATCTCCGATCAAAACGACCTCTTCTTCCTGAGTTCGGGAAACTCATCACCACGGCCTTGAAGCCTCCATACATTTGGTCAGGAGTGTAGCCATTGAGATTGATCAAAGCGGCTGTGCCTGGGAAAAGGCCACCTGTAGGTACTGCCAAGACGGTAGTGACGCCAGAAACGCGTGTCACGCCGATTGCCTCTGCATTGGGGTTTATTGTGGTCAGGGCCTGCATGTTTGGAGTCACGTTTCCTATTTCTGCATAGTCCACAGTTTCCGGGACAGAACTTACTTCCACCATACCCAATCGGGTTCCGCTATCGATCATTCCCGGATACACAAACATTCCGGTACAGTCAATGACTTCTGCATCTCCTGCAGAAAGATTTGCTCCTACTTGGGTGATTTTTCCATTTTCTACCAAGACTGAGGTATTGGTCAAAGTACCCTTGGTAATGGTCACTACAGTAGCATTTTGCAATAGGAATTTTCCCGAGCGGGGCTTTACAAATTCCCCGTCTATTTGAGCTAGGACTGCCAGGGGCAAAAAGCCCAATAGCAGTGTGTAAACTGTTTTAAGTATGTTTTTCATTTTCTAGTCTTTTGAGGGAATTAATGATGATGTTCTTCTTCCAACAAAAATGCACCTTGGAAGGCTTCAAAATAAGCATCCACGTCCTGCATGCATCGGTGTGCTTCTTCGTCAGCACGGAGGAAAATCGGTTCTACCATTTCTGTTGCCGCAATCAGTTGGCGCTGATCGTCTTTGTCTTCTTTGATATCAAAGTACTTGACGCCATCGACAAAGGTCATCTGAGGAATAGCATAAGAAGAAAGGGGATGTCCTTCGAAAACAACCAGATCTGCCTGTTTTCCGACTTCGATTGAACCCACTTTATCGTCAATTCCCAATTGCTTTGCAGGATTGATGGTGATCATGGCCAGGGCTTCATCATCTGTCAAACCACCATATCGCTGGGTTTTAGCCGCTTCATGGTAGAGATGGCGTATAAGCTCTGCTGAATCGGAATTAATGGAGGTAAGTGCTCCGTTTCTTTGAAGGATTGCCGCATTGAATGCAGTGGAATAGTACACTTCAAATTTGTAAGACCACCAGTCTGCAAAGACAGAAGCCCCCATCGTGTATTCGGCGATTTCGGGAGCTACTTTGAATCCCTCATTGGTATGCTGGAATACCAGCTTTTTGATCCCAAAGTCACGGGCTACGTTGATCAGCATGTAGATCTCGTCCGCACGGTAGGAGTGGCAGTGGATAATGATCTTTCCGTCCAGAATATCTGCCAAGGTCTGAAGCCTCTCGCTGTAGGCGGGAGGAGGTGTGGTGTTGCCTTTTTGTGACTTGGCCGCGTTGTAGGTTTCCCAGGCCTTCTTGTATTGGATGGCCTCATTGAATCCGTTTCTCAATACCGCTTCCACTCCCATTCTTGTTCTTGGCTGGATACCGTTTCCTCTTCCGTGAACTCGGGTTGGGTTTTCGCCAAGGGCGAATTTGATGGTTCTTGGTGCATCCTGCATGATGATTTCAGCTGGATCTTTGGCGCCCCATCTGTGCTTTAGTGTGGCATTTTGCCCACCTACTACGTTTGCTGAGCCGTGCATGGCATGGGAGATGGTAACTCCACCAGCCAAAGCTCTGTAAATTCCGATTTCAAAAGGATTGACTACGTCTTTCATCCGAACCTCAGAAGTAATAGGCGCAGAGGCTTCGTTCACTACGTCCAAGGCCACATGAGAATGTGCGTCAATGATTCCCGGCATCAGGTATTTGCCGGTGGCGTCAATGGTGGATACTCCCGAGGGAGCGGAGAGATTTTTTCCGATTTGCTTGATTATCCCGTCCTGAACCAAGACATCGGTATTTTCCTGATTGCCTTGGGTAATGGTGAGGACGGTGGCATTTTTAATTAAAATGCTGCCTTTGGGTGTTTGAGCCTGTGAGTTTAGCCCTAAGCCCAACAATGCAGCGAGAATATAGGTTAGCTTTTTCATACTGATCATTTTAGAGGCTTGGTGAGGCAAGTTTGGCAGAAATTGGGAAGGACCCGAATTGAGCAATGGACATGGTTCCATCCATAGTGGATCCGCTTATTTCGCCTGAAATGGAAACAGTAATGGTCGTACCTCCTGCATCCACATCAAATTCAAAGCTGACCTGATTTCCGTTAAGTGCTACATTCTTTACCGGGGCTTTTACTTTTCCCGATCCTGCTGGGTCGTCATAAGTGATTGTACCCTCATAGCCGGAACCTTGCTTGGTAAATTCTAATTCTCCGCCTGTACTTCCTGCGGGTGATTCGGTCTGGTATTCCCAAACTCCGGCGATCGAAATACCTTCTCCTGGCTTGGTGGTTCCATTGCCATTGCTGGTCTTCCTCTTTACTTCGTAGTCAAAGATGTATCCATCAGCTACGACATGCTTGATTTGAGCATCCTCATTGAAAATGGAGTCTGTACTTACGATGAAATTGGCAAGTTTTCCTTTTTCAATCGTACCAGCCATGCGAGAGATTCCCAAAATGGACGCTGCATTGGTGGTCAATGCTGCCATCGCTGCTTTTTCACTCAGGCCGTTTTCTATCATGGTCCTAAGATTCTTAAGTGCATCACCCGATTTCGCTCCTGAGGTGGAAAACGCAAAAGGAATTCCTGCTGCTTCCAACTTGGCTGCCTGCTTAAGTGCTGACTCATAGGCCTCTTTCACTCGTGCATATTGAGCTTGAGTTGCTTCTGACACTCCCTCTTCTTTTTGTGCTTTGATTGCTTTATCATCAGGAAGAGATAGTTGGATCAAAACAAGAATACCTGAGCTTTTGAGCAATGGAATTACATTTTCATAATTTTCCAATCCGGTCAAAATCAGGTTGAAGCCCAACTCCTTCTGAAGGGAAATAGCTCTTCTGATTTCCAGTTCTCTTGGAGCTTCGAAGATCACCGGGATTTGTTTTTGGATGACAGCGGCCATTCCTGTTTGAGTAGGAGTGGTCTTAGGCCTGGATACTCCAGCATTGGATGCAAACAGGGATTCATGCTCGAGGGCCAAAGTTGAATTTTGATAAACATCCCGGAATTTGGCCATTACCCCGGCTGCCGTCGCGGGATACATTCCACGGGATCCTCGGAAATTCGCGGCCAAAGCGGTATTGGAACGGATTAGGTTAGTTGAATTACCATCTCCCAAAACCATGATTGCTGATTTTCCGGAAATCATTCCGCCGTCCGGAATCAGATTGGAAATGGTAAATCCGGCCTTTCTCCAATCATTGACATCTCCTGAATTGGGATCAAATTGGTCTACTACTGATCTCCAAGGGGTGATTCCGGCCAATTCGTCTGGAGGAGCAGAAGAGACGAAATCTTTCGGCTTTTCTGGATCTTTTGGTTTGGTAACTCCCATACTACCCGCTCCATCTATAAATCCAGGATAAATGAACAAAGAATCCCCGGAGATAACCTTGGTCCCAGCAGGAATGGAAATTCCAGATCCGACGCCCAATATCACTCCATCCTTAAAAAGAACGGTTGATTTGGTGCCTGGCTGTCCCGGAGAGGCAAAAAGAGTCGCATTGGTGATTGCATAGGTGCCGGTTACTCTTCTTTTTCCTGTCGGATCGCTTTGGGCTTGAGCCGATTGGAGGAAAATCCCGGTCACCATCAACCCAAGCACACTCGCTTTAAGAAATGATTTTTTCATTCGATTGATTGGTTTTCTTCAACTAGCAAGCTACTAAATGGCCTTTTATTGCGCATTCAGATTTTTTTTTAAAAACTTTTTTTTTGACTAGTGGCTGAAATAGCATTTTGAAATGCGATTTTGAGCATTTAAGATTCATTTGGGTTTCTTTCTGCTTATTTGAGCGGTTTAATTGTGTTTTTGGAATCATAACCCTGTTATATTTAGGCTGGTTTTCACCCCTAACCATGTCAAAAAAAATCCTGATTATCGAAGACGACCAACTGATTTCCAGTTTGGTACAGTTTAGGCTTAAAAAAGATGGATATGTAACTCATCTGGTAAAAGATGGTAATGAAGGTATTCATGCCATAAGCCAAGTAGATCCTGATTTGATTATTACGGATGTAATGATGCCTTTCCGAAGTGGGATCGAATTAATTCATCATGCAAAGAAATTCAATCCCAATACTCCTATTATTGTTCTGAGTTCGTTGGGTGAGGAGGAAAATGTGGTATTGGAAGCATTTAATCTTGGGGTTTCAGATTTTATATCTAAACCGTTTAATCCCAATGAGCTTGCTATCCGAGTTAAGAGAATCCTTTCCTAAATTGATTGAATGAGAAAACTTCTACTTGGTACCATCTGCATATGGTTCTTAGCCGGAAAAGCGTTTAGCCAAGAATCAGACTTTTTGACGAGTTATTCCAGCCTTGAGGAATTTCTTATTGTACAGGAGACTGTGCCCGGTTTAAGTTTTCAGCTGTATTTTCCTGAGCAGGAAAAAGATAGCCTTCAATTAGGTGAGTCTTTACTGTTTTTGGTAAAAACAGACAGCGGGAGTGTGACATCGGCTGTTGCTGATTTGTCCTTGTTGAAGTTTCTTCCCGATTCCAGCACACAAAGCTACAAATTGGTTTATGCAGTTTTTTCTGCTAATACCTCTCTCGAAGGAGCTAAGGAATACCTCTCCAACCTCATTCGAAACAGGGATTATTTTCCAAAGGATAAAGAGATTTTACCCGAATCTGATTGGGTAGGAATGGCATATAAAGTTCGTTATTCTCCCTTTTTCAAAAATGCATTTACCTATTTTCTGGATTTCAAACTGATTGGAGTCACTTTTATCATATTCTTCTTTTTCATTTCCGCGTTTTCCATGATTCTTTTCATGCTCATCTATAAGTCTAGAAAGAATAAGAAGGAACAGCTCACTAAAGATTATGATCAATTAATCGTAGATCCTTTGACTTCCTTGCTTTTCGAAAAGGAAATTGAGGATATACAGAAAATGGATTCATCTGAGGTTAACCAATATTTTCCGAGTTCCCTTTTATCTAAACCCCTGTACCAGGAAGTATTGATTGACCGAATTATTGGACTCAATAAAAAGATGAAGGGGGAATTCAAAGAGAAGCTGAAGGCCCTTTATGTGAAGACCGGCATGGTGAAGGTGACTGAGGCTAAATTTCAATCCAAAAAATGGTCAAAAATCGCCGAAGGACTGGTCGAGGTAAATGAAATGGATTTGGTAGAGCTTCTGCCTAAAGTGAAGCAATTTTCCAATTCTTCCAATTATCACCTTCGTTCTCTTTCTGTAGCTGCCCTCCTCAATCTATCTGAAAAATCGGACCTTTCCTTTTTGAGAGATCAGGCGTATCCGCTTTCCAAATGGCAACAGATGAATTTTCTTCGGATTATCCGATTTGTGGATAATCAACGCCCATTGAAAATTTCCATGTTGTTTGATTCCAAAAACGAGAGTATACGGATTTTCGCCATCCGATTGGTAAGAATGCTGGGTAAAGTAGAGCTTCTTGAAGTACTGTCCCAGCATACGGAAGGAATGAATGAGGAGGAAAAAATCGAAACGCTTAAAACTTATCAGGAACTGGGTGCTCACATGGAGGTTGAATTTATAAATTCTTGTCTTCAGTCTACTCACCCTGACTTGCTGCTGCAAGCCGGTAAAGCTGCAGGGGTATTAGGAAATGAAGAATCTGTTCGTTTGATAAAAGGTCATTTGAAGGAGGAGTTAAGTTTTCGGATCAAGCAAGTGTTACTTCATAGCCTTATGGAATTGGACTTGGGTGAATTTGAGAAGTTGACATCCCAAACACAGGATGATGATTTTAGAAGAATAAGCAAACACTTAAAAGACACTCTTCTAGCTCATGTATAACTTCCTGTTTTATTTCATTCTTGAGCTTTTTGGCTGGGCTTTTCTCATCGTGAGCTTTTCAGTCATCCTGATTTACTTGATCATGATGGTTCTTAGCTCTCTGGAGATGAGGGATTATCTCCGCAAGAATCGCTTTGCTGACTATGGTGATATTGTCACCTCGCACATGGCACCGGGTGTATCGATTTTAGCCCCTGCTTTTAATGAAGGCAAAAACATCGTTCAGAATGTTCAAAGTTTGCTTTCACTGCATTATGGCAAGTTTGAAGTGATTTTGATCAATGATGGATCAAAAGATGATACCCTAGATAAGCTGGTCAGTCATTTTGAGCTGGAGAAAACAGATTTCGCCTATTTCCCTGAAATAGAAACCATGCCAGTCAGAGGAATATACAGATCATCCAATCTTTCCTATCGAAGACTGACAGTGATCGACAAGGAAAACGGAGGGAAGGCCGATGCACTGAATACAGGGATCAATATTGCGAAAATGGAGATTTTAGCATGCATTGATGTGGATTGTATTCTTGCAAGTGACTCTCTTTCCAGGATGGTGCGACCATTTATGGAAGAGACCAATCGAAAGGTGATTGCCGTAGGCGGGGTGATTGGTATTGCCAACAACTGTGACGTAATGGATGGTACTGTGACTCAGTATAGAGTACCTAATTCTCTTTTGGGCCGATTTCAGGTGGTGGAATACTTCAGGGCATTTTTGATGGGAAGGATGGCTTGGACGAGGATCAATGGTAAAATGATCATATCCGGAGCTTTTGGTTTTTTCAGAACCAGTTTAGTGCGGCAGGTAGGGGGGTATTTTCCCAAGACTGTAGGAGAGGATATGGAGCTGATAGTTAGGATGAGAAGGTATATGGAAGAGACTAAGGTTCCTTATCGGGTGGCCTTTGTTCCCGATCCGCTTTGCTGGACTGAAGTACCTGAAAGTGAGGATGTACTGTCCCGTCAGAGGAACCGATGGATGAGGGGTACCATCGAGACACTCCAACTTCATCAAAAGATGAATTTAAACCCTAAATATGGGGTATTAGGAATGGTCTCTTTTCCATTTTGGACAGTATTTGAAAAAGCCGGGCCTGTACTAGAAGTTTTGGGCTTGATCTATACTTTGATTCTTGTTTATCTGGGAGATTTCAGCGCCATTTATTTTTTCGCCCTATTGATGCTGATGTATCTTTTGTCTGTTCTAGTCTCCTCTTTTAGCATTTTATACGAACAAATCGCATTCAATCACTACAAGGATAAAAAAGACCTTAATCGACTGATTTGGACCATTATTATAGAGCCCTTCACAGTACATCCTAAAGTAGTATGGTGGGGTTTAAGAGGACATTGGGACTTTATCAAAGGAAAAGGCGGCTGGGGATCCATGATTCGCAAAGGCTTCAAAACCGCCGAAGACAAAAAGACGCTCAATTCATCTACCACTATATGATGCTTGTTTCAAATCGGTTTATTCTCCTAGTTTCGATGCAGATAGGATGTCTTTCTGATGCTGTATTCGATATATCTTCAAAGAATATATGGTAAGCATAAAAAAATGGCTCCTCCTTTTCCTTTCTCTGGGTATGGTTTGGACAGCCGAAGCTCAGCAGTCCCAAGATTCTGATGAGTTATTGGCACAATCCAGAAGATTGATCCTGGATGGCAAATACCAAGAAGGAAGGAAGATTGCTTTTCGGGCTTTGGAAATATCCCCAAGCTATGCAGACATTTTGATTTTGGTGGGTAGGAGCTATGCCTGGGAAGGGAAAAATGATTCAGCCAGTATCTATCTTCAAAGGGCTATTGAGGCTTCTCCTTCCTACTCTGATGGCTACTCGGCCTACCTGGATAATCTGATGTGGGCGGATCAGTTGGATCAGGCGGAAAAAATCCTTGCCCAAGCCAAATCAAATTTCAGTCCATTGCCTGATGAATTGGCCTACAGAGAATCCAGAATAGCTTATTTCAAGGAAGATTATGATCAGGCTTACGCCTTGGTAGAACCTCTTTTTGAAAAAGGATACAAGCCTGAAGGGATGCTGGGCTATGTGCAGAATCTTCAGCGTCTCCGCAGAACCAATGCAGTAGGGGCTACCTACGATTACGATACCTTTTTTGGGGATATTTCTCCCTGGCATACTTGGTCGGTCTATGGACGGACCCGGACTAATCTGACTGGCGCTTTGATTGCGCGAGTTACTCAATCCCAGCGTTTTGACGGGTTTGGCACCCTTTACGAACTGGATGCTTATCCTTCTATTGGGAAAAACGGCTATGCCTATCTCAATGTAGGTGGTTCAGGAGCCACATTCTTTCCCAAGCTGAGACTGGGCGCATCTTATTTTCATAATCTACCCAAAGCCTGGGAAGTAGAAGGGGGGTATCGGTACCTAGGATTTACCGAAGTGACTCACATGATTACAGGGTCGGTCGGGAAATATGTAGGGAACTGGTGGATCAATTTTCGGTTTAATGTGATTCCTGACGAAGCAGGTACAGGTACTTCGGGGCAGTTGCAAGCCCGATATTACTTCAAGACCGCAGAAGACTTCTTCAGCCTACAGCTGGGTACAGGGGTATCTCCTGATGAAGAAACCCGCGACCAAAGCCAATTGCTCAATTCTTACCGGATCCGTTTGGGCTATCAGCATTTGGTCTCTCCAAGATGGATGATCTTTGGGTTTACAGGATGGAGTAGAGATGAATTGGGAGAAAACAACATCCGAAACAACTTCAACCTATCCCTTGGAACAGAATACAGATTTTAGGATCTACCTACGCCCATGAGAGAAGAATTAAAACTATACTTTCGTAGATTGACTCCCTTACTCATTTTGTTTGTGGGTTTACCTTTGCTCAGTTTTCTGATTTGGAGATTTTTTCCTGATAAAAAGCTACAGGTCATTTTGATTGACAAAACTGTCCCCAATAGGGATTACCGTGAACATGCCGGAGTGATCTGGGCTCTCAATCACGGTAAATTCAAGATGGGTAGCGGAGAAGAATACCTTGTGGATCAGGATTACTACGGGTTTTTTCCAGCTGAAAATAAGGAGGATAAAGGAGTAGTGAAAGATTTGGAAGGCAAGTCAGAAGAGGAAATAAAGAAGATGGTCTCCGAATCTGATATAGTTGTTCTCTCTGATACCTATGGGGTATATGAAAGTGATTTTGGCCAGGTACAACAGGAAAAGAAGATCTATGGAGGATTGGGTAAATCCGAAATTGAGCTGATTCGGCAGGCCAAAGAACAAGGGAAATATCTCATTGCCGAATTTAACTCCATGGCGTCTCCCACCCCCAAGTCAATTCGATCTGAGTTTGAAAACCTGATGGGCGTGAAGTGGACGGGTTGGATAGCAAGGTATTTTGACGAACTCAATCCCGCAATCAATGAGGAAATTCCCCTTTGGCTTGTGGAGATGTATTCTTTTCAGGAGGAAAACTGGGGTTTTTCAGGTCCGGGAATGGTTTTTATCCGGGATACAGGAGAGGTAGAAGTATTCGTGTATGGAACGGATTATCAAAACAAGGTGCCCTTAGTCCGAACTCAAAAAATGAATAAGCATGGGTACAAACTACCCCAAGTAATACCTTATCCGGATTGGATAGATATCGTTTTGGTGGAAAGAGACTATCAGGTTATTTCTTATTTCGACATTGATCCCAGTACTTCAGGATACGAGCGTCTGAGAAAAATGGGTTTGCCCCGATTTTTCCCTTCCGCAGTTTTCAGAGAAATCAACGGAGGCAGGCAATACTACTTTTCCGGGGACTTTTCTGATATGGATCCCAATTTGGGCTATCACACTTTTGCTGGACTTCCTATGCTTTGGAGAGGATTCTATGTGACAGCTGACCACACCAATCGGCATAGCTTTTACTGGAATTATTTCCAGCCGCTTTTGGAGCAGGTATTTGATCAGGCAGCCAATAAAAACCAATGATCCACTTATTGACCCGGAGGCAAAAGCTTCCTGGTTTGTACAGTGTAGGCGTTTTTGTTTTTGAAGTCCTCAAATTCTCCGTTGAGTTGGTTTAGCATGTTGCTATCCTCTATCGGGTCAATATTCAATTCATCGCTGATCAGGAAAAGCTGTCCATCGGAAAGGAAAAATTCCCCGCTGAGGTAATCCACCAGTTGATTTTTGTTTCTCATCAGAGGCATTGCGATTTGTGATCGGAAAACTCTGGAAGTATCCAAAACCTGCCCCTGCCAAATGAATTCCTCAGGCAGATTGAGTGCTGTATTTTTCTCCAAAAAGGACAATAAGGTAGGAGTGACTTCAAAGTGACTGCTGATTCCCTTAAACTCCTCCTTTGATTTGAGCAATGGAGAATAAATCATGAGGGGAACGTGAAATCGGTCAAGACGTGAAGACATGGGGATCTCCGGCAAGCGGTGGTCTCCCGTGATGATGAAAATCGTATTGGCAAATTCAGGTCTCTTTTTGTACTCTTCAAAAAACATCCGAATGGCATCATCAGCATACAACACAGTCATGTAGATGTTTTTGTATGCCTCATATTCCGGAATTCTGTCTGGGCTGATTTGGAGGTAGTTTCTTAAATGAGAAGAGAATTTTTGCTCATAAAAAGGCCTTTCAGGTACGATATATGGGTCGTGGGAGGTTTGGGTCTGAAAAATTCGGATTTCAGGCCCTGACTTTTCGGAAGGTAATTTTTGAAGCCCGTTTTTAAATAATTCCTTGTCTGAGTATCCCCAGGAAAATCCATTGGTCGATGGAGCTTTTTCAAAGCCCGGCAGGAAAGTCGATTCGTCCTCCAATTGATCTACTTGCTGATATTCAAGAAAATCACCCTCGTGGTCAAATTTGCGGTCTGCTCCGATAAAGAATCGGGCTTTGTAGCCGTTGTCTCTCAAAATACTGATTAAGGTCTGATGGTAGGGGAATTCATCGTAGAGCTCCAGAAAACCTTTTTCTCCAAAAGGCAATCCTGCGAAAACTCCCGGCAGTATCCCAAAGGTCCTGCCGGTGGATGAAATGGCATTGGTCCAGATCAGGCTGTGGTTTTCCAAAGAATCCAGAAAAGGGGTAAAGCTTCCCAAATAGGCATCTTTTCCGGAATAGGCCTTTCCAAAGCTTTCTGCCAAAATAAAAACCAAATCAGGCGGCGAAGACAGGGAGTCGAAAAAGGGGCTCAACACATCCGGATAGGCAGCCTGATGGGCAAAGGGATATTCATCCCGATTGAAATCTTTCTTTACCGCAAGGTCTTCATTTCCGCTTCTCAGATAAAAATCAAAATAGTATTCTCCACCATAGACGAGGTAATCAAAAGTCTCTTCTGCCAAAAACTTTGATTTATTCATTTGAATGTTTTTTCGAATTTCATTTCCTTCATCCAACGCAAATACGGAGATAAATCGAAACAGAATTACGAATAGGACAAGTCCTCCTGTAATAAAAAAGTAGGTTTTCAGGGATAATCGGGTTAGATATATACCCAAATGAAGCAGCCCCAAAACAAATCCGAAAAACACCAAACCCAATCCCAAATTCAATGCATTGAGCTGTCCAGAAGCCTTTACAGTCAATAACATGTCATTCCAATTGTAGGCAAAAAGGTCTTTGCCCAGAGGTAGGAGGGTTTTAGAAAAATAGAAAATCAATCCTATATGAATCAGCAAAGCCAGAGTAAGCAAAGTCTGGATAATCAATTTGGAAAGAGTGACGGAAAAAAGACTCAGTAATAGGTGGATGATCAGTAATAGTCCAAGGAAGTAAAATATCCAGCCCAAATCCTGAAACAGGCTGGCTCCCAGCATAGAACCGCTGTCAAACTCCAAGACATGAGACTGGAATACCGCAGTGATTTCCGCTGCTCGGAGGATGAGCATTAATAGGAGATAAACCCATGACATACCCCAAAAGGTCCTCATGATTTTATCTAGCTTGGCAGGAAGGTGAGAATGAATTTGAGCCTTTTGGGCCATGATTATTTAAGGGTGTGTGATTCTATTTCGGAAAAGTAAAACAAATTCAGGTATCTTCGAAGGTCATTAGTTTAATATGAGTAAAAGAGATTTATTATTGGAGCTATATTCCAATCTAGGTACTACCGGAGCAGTGACTTTTAGCTCCAAGTCCCTTGTGAAAAAAATGCTTTCTTTCACCGATCTCAGCAAGGCAGAGATTATAGTAGAGCTAGGCGGAGGAGATGGAAGTATTACCGAAGGCATCGTCAGCCGAATGCCTGAATCTGCCAAGTTGCTGGTGTTCGAAATCAATGAATCATTTTGCAATGCGATGAGAAAGCAATTTCCGGGGGAAAATATCCAGATTATCAATGATTCGGCTGAAAACATCCACCTCTACCTCAAAGGAAGAAAGGCAGACGCAATCTTTTCCAGCCTTCCTTTCAGCCTGATCAGCAAAGAAGCTACGGATGCTATCCTTACCCATTCCAAAAATTCCCTTACTTCCAAGGGTAAGTTTGTCCAGATTTGCTATTCTTATTTGTTGAAAAACCTCTTTTCGAAGTATTTCTCTGAGGTTCAGGTCCGTTTCACCCTTAAAAATTTCCCTCCGGCTTTTGTCATGATCTGCCACTGATTTAGCTCATGGAGATATTGAAATCGGCTATTTTGGATTTTTGCAGAAGAAGAAACACCTCCTCTTTTTGCCCTTCTGAAGTAGTGAGATCCATGTATCCGGAGGATTGGAGACTTTTTATGCCGGACATCCTGGAAGCAATGATGGAGCTATATCGAGAGGGCTTAATTCAAGTGACTCAAAAAGGCCTTCCTGTTTTACCCAACGAAATGCCCAAAGGCCCCGTACGGATTTCCAAAGTCGATAAACCTAAGTAAGCTAACCGGTGTTTGGTTTTAAGGTAAAAAGTATGACTATCCGCAATAATGCAAGTTGACTTACTTTCAAGGCCTATGTGGCTAGAAGACAGAAGACCGAAGACCGAAGCCAGTCGATTTTAAGTTTATATAGACATTTTAGCTTCCTCCTTATTCCTGACAAGAAACCGGATTTAACAAATAATCAAAATGGAAAATCATTCTCAAATTCCCAGTACCTCACCTGAAGTCATCCCTGGATTCGAAAGTCTGATTTTAGGGGGTGGCTGTTTTTGGTGCACCGAAGCCGTATTTCAGCGCTTGGAAGGAGTGGAAAAAGTCGTCTCAGGCTACGCTGGAGGAATTGTAGAAAATCCCACTTACCGACAGATTTGTACCGGCACCACGGGACATGCTGAAGTGATTCAGGTATTCTTTGATCCCAAGAAAATCAGTCTGGAGCAGTTATTGGAAGTGTTTTGGGTTACCCATGATCCTACTACCCTCAATAGGCAGGGAGCAGATGTCGGGCCCCAATATCGATCGGCTGTTTTTTATCTTAATGAAAATCAAAAGGAAACGGCGGAACGGATGAAAAAGGAGCTAAATGAAGCACAGGTCTTTGACTCGCCGATCGTAACGGAAGTGACTGCCTTTTGTAATTTTTACCCTGCAGAAAACTACCATCAGGATTATTTCAATCTGAATGGCATGCAGCCCTATTGCCAGTTTGTGGTAAGACCCAAAGTGGAAAAGCTGAAGAAGTACTTTGCCGATCGGATGAAAAAAGCTTGAGGGAATCTACCTTTAGCAAAATCTTATTCTTGTGTGAATTTTGGATTTTAGTCACCCAAATTGGCTGAAAATGCCTAAATTCGCCGAATTTTAAGCGTTTTATTCCAAGGTTGAATAAGCTCAACTATCCTGTTTTTCAATACATCCTGATCGATCCAGAAAAAGAATCTGATATGAAAAGAACGAGAGCACAAGAATCCAGAGCCGCCATCGAGCGATTGTACATCACCATGAGACACCTCTTCAACCGGGGCAGTTACAAGCCCATGGGAGTATCCGGAGAGGGTTTGGTTCAAGCCTTGATGGTTTTGAGCCCGGAGATCTATGGTTCTCTTTCCGATCAGGAAAAGGTGGAGCTGGATGGCTTGCTTTACGTGATGGAGCGATTGCCAAAAGGAATCGAGGAGTGTCGCTACATTCGACTGATCAGCCGGGAGGGCTACGAGACTTCCCATTTGACTCCTTTGGTACCGCCCAAGCGAAAACGGAATTGCTATCGTCTCGATGAGGAAATCATGTATGTGGAAATGACCCGCGGACGTTCGGACATCTATGATATTCTCACCCATTTGACTTTTCTCTATATCGAATCAAGAAAAATCGCCCGCAACAGCACCGATCCAAAAGGAAGAATCTCTCCCAACTGGAAAATGCTAGAGAACTTTGTGAATAAGGAAAAAGCAGGGGAGGAACTGGATGCAGAATGTGCTTCAGCCTATCTCAGTCACATCATTGGAAGAACCTTTGAAGAGACTCTCGTGGCCGTTCGGAAGTTTGCCAAGAGTTCCAATTCCAATAGCCTCTTCTCCATAGTCTATCACCTGGGTAAACTGGCAATGGAGGAAACCTCATTAGGGATGGATAGAGAGATTAGCTTCTCTGCCACCCTTCGTGAGCGTATCGGACATCACGTTTACGGGGAGTTGTGGGCCAATCGCATCAAGGCTACACTATTGGAAAAGGGGCTGATACAGCGTCCAATTCATATTATCTCAGCCAACCTTCACAGCGTCCTGAACACCATCTATTCCCATCAGCTGTTGGGATCGGGTAGCTTTGAAGCGATCGAGGAGGTGGCTACTTCGATTTCAATTGGAGCAAAAAACAATCCGGGGAAAAAAATACAGGATTATGCAGAGAAGCATGGATTCATAGACCTGCCAGATGAATCGGGAACGAATATCGGAGTGCAGATCATCGATACGGCTCATTTAGAGAAAGACACGCTCCTCCCGGGAGTAAAATTACCTTCAGAACCAAGTAAAAGGCCTGTTTTTGTGGTGATGGACTATGCATTTGGCGAGCAGGCTTACGAATGCTTTGATGAGCTTCTGAAACCCTATTCAGAAGGGAAAAAGAAATATCCGCTCAATGTGGTTTCGACCTCTATTATGGGGAAAGCCGGAATTCTTCACGGGGGAAAAGGCGATTTGATGGTGCCGGATTCCCATGTTTTTGAGGGGACAGCGGACAATTATCCTTTCAGAAATGAACTGAAAAAGGCGGATTTTGAAGGGTATGGGCTGGGAGTTTATTCTGGAAGTATGATAACTGTTTTGGGGACCTCCCTTCAGAACCGGGATATTCTGACCTATTTTATGGAGTCTTCCTGGAAGGCGGTTGGGCTGGAAATGGAAGGAGCACATTACCAAAAAGCCATTCAATCCGCGTCCAAAATCAGAGGTAGCATCAAGTCCAACGTGAAGGTACTCTATGCCTACTATGCTTCGGATAATCCTCTGGAAACCGGAAGCACCTTGGCCTCAGGCGCTTTGGGTATGGATGGGGTGAAGCCGACGTATCTGATTACGTACAAGATTCTGGAAAAACTTTTTCAATGATCAATAGACAATGACCAATGATCAATGGACAATGACCAATGATCAATGGTCAATTACCAATGGCCAATGATCAATTTTCCAATCTTCCAATCTTTTAATTTGGTTTTATAGAAGTTCGTCAGTATTCTATTCAAAAGTTGGTAATGTGGTCAAAAATAGTTGGTGACTTTGATCGAAAAATTTCATAACATGCCGCGCAGGTTTGAAGAGGACGTAAGCTCTGCTGAGGAGCAACTTACCAGCAATAGAATCTGCCAAGTGGAATGAAGGGGCTTCGTTTTTCGGAGCCCTTTTTTCATGCTTCATTCTTCTTGTTCTATGGCTAAGAAAACCTTTTTCTTCCGGAGTTTTTGAAGTACAGATACCACCTCAGAAAGCTTTTTCTGTTTCCGGTTGAAAGACCTCGGTGGATATTCAAATTGGTTTTTAAATGTCCGAAAAATGACTCCAGCCCATTGGTGGATTTTGGGATTCTGGGGTTGTCCAGGTAGGCAAAAAGGTTGGGCAAGGCGCTTTTCAAAACCGAGAAGGAACGTCTCAACAGTTTGTGTTTATACCAAAACTTTCCCGTAATGGGATTGACCGTTTTTTCATGGACAAACTCATGGTGTCGATGATCCCAGTTAGCCAGTTCGAGCAGCCAATAACTGAGTTCCTGTTTGGACTTGATCAGATGTAGGGTAGAGACAATTTTCCGAAGTTCCTGACCGGGAATACTCTTTGGACGGCTGGAAAGCCATATTCTACACATTCGCTGCACATGGATCACACATCGCTGAAGGGTGACTTGGGGACAAACTTTGCGGATCGCTCTGAGCAATGCGCGATGTCCATCACAGGTAATTGACTCGATCTGGACTCCAAGAAGCAGTAGATTTTCCAGGTCTTCTTTGAGCTCTTCGTATCGTTCTCCATCGCTGAACCGATAGAGCTGGGTGAACTTGATCGTGTTGTCCCGGTACAAAATCAAGCATAAATCCCTGCTAAAATACGTGCCGTCAATGAGTAAATTCACCCGCTCGGAAGGGTAGACACTCAGCATCGGCGGTTCTTTCAGATAGCCTCTGAAAAGTCGCTGAATCGTGCTTTTGCTCAACCCAGTTTCAACAACCAACTGTTCAAAAGTACGTTTCCCGTCTATCCACTTTTTGAACCAAACAAACTGGTTGCTTTTGGCTACAGAAGGGTTCGAACCCGTGAAAAGAATGCCGCAATTTTTACACTTATACCGCTGCTTGCCAGCCTGCTTTCCCCACTTGATTGAGTCAAGAAACCCACAGGCCCAACAACGCTTTTTTTGAAGTTTTCATGAAACAAAAAAACCTTATTGAAATCGGTTTCAATAAGGTCTTTTTAATTAATTAAATATCAGAACATTAGGAGGCTTTTCACCAACTATTTTTGACCATTAGATCCAAAAGTTTAATTGAACAAGGAAAGCCGATTCTTGGACTTCTTCTGTCTTCCGTCTCCGGTCTCCCAGCCCAAAATCAGAGGAATATTCGTCTACTTGGGTAATTGCGTACAATCAGTTTTGTTAATCTTCAATCTCAACCCGGGTGGAATGCAGCATATCCAGTCTCCAGCCTTCCGGAGTACGGACTGCTGTGGCACTTTCCAGCCAGTATAATTCCCGGATGACCTCTTCGCCTCTTGAGATGGTCGCATAGTTGTGGTAGGCAATCCAGGCACGGTCTCCTTCGACCACGGTTTTGATATAGTCAAATCGATTGGTGCGGACGGAGGGATTGGGATTGTTTTTTGCCCGCTTAAGGTAGCTACGGACCATGTCCATATCCCAGACTTCTCCCTGCTCGAGTAGTAAAAAGTCTTCGGTATAGAAGGATGTAAGTTTCTCCTCGTCAAATTCGGAGAAAATGGCATCGAAAGAGTTTTGGATCAAAGCCTCCAGCTGGGCTTGGTCCTCGGTCGGAGTTTGGGCTAAAACCGATAGAGAGAAAAGGAGGCAAAAGGAGAGGAGTAGGGGTTTGAGCATATTTAGAAAGGAGTAGGATTTGACACACCTAAAGTTACCTGAATTGAATTGATCTGGGAAATTAAATTCATATCCAACTGAAAATCCGATTCAATCCCCATAGGCACCTCACCTGTTTTTCCGATATCCCGATAAATCGGGAAGGGACAGGCAGTGCAACAGCGGTTTCATGCTTGGCTTTGCAAGCAGCACGAAAACCTAGTTGTTAGCCGTTTTTCTATTCGTGTGGTTAATCGTATGTCCATTCTGTCAAGGTCAGTGAGTTTGATTTCTTGTCGACATAAATAATCAAAAAGTAATAGATATAAACCCAACTTTCCGGTTCAATTATTCTATCATCTTCTTTACTGAACCAGTCTTTGGACAATATGTAAAAGTTATTTGTCTCAATTTGATTATGAATTTCAAAATACCTGTCAAGCAGTTTTGCAAAGTCACTTCGGTCATCACCCCAATCAGGTTCGTTATAGAAATCAGAAAGAAATTTTGAAGTTCCTTTCTTATCTGTCTTCTTGAAGTCCGTTATTTTTATTCTTTCAATGTTAAATGCTTGTCTCAAATAACCTTTATCTGGTTCAGCTTTTACGCAGTCACGCAAACTGTCAAATGAGAATTGCTTTGAACGAATAAAGGTGTCAACAATATTGTCATTGTCTATTTGTTCGTCAACCTTAATAGCAAACTCTGTCAAGTTTATGCCTTGATAACCTTCGTCAATTTCGATATGTCGCTTAGTTTTGAAGGTTGTCATTAGAATGGCTTATAACGTTTGTGTTTGCGCAACTTATTGCGCAAGGCACGCTTATTTGTACGCCTTACGAAGTAAGTTGCGGGTATTTTTGAATTACATTAATATCCCGCATTCAATGGGGGTGGACCGTCAGGGATAATTCCTTTGTACACATAGTCGCCTTTTTTCTCCTTGAATTCTGCTTTGATTTCGGTTCTTAAGCTTTCATTCTGATACAGATCCACCATAGTCATGGCCAAGGCTTTGGCTGCATAGGCCATTCCCTTATGCCCGATGGACATGCCACCGGAAGCGACTACTGCCCAGGAATGCCAAGGAGTACCATTGGGAGCGGTGGTCGCACTCATGCGGATAGTCGGTACCACCCAGCTGACATCCCCCACATCCGTACTGCCTCCCATGCTATGCTCCAGGGTTTCTTTCATGGGTTTGATTTCTGAGACCAATCCGATTTGGGGTTTGCCGGTGGCTTCTTGGATCTTTTTGGCAAAGTCCTGTTCCTCTTCCGTGTAGGAGATGGGGCCCAAAGCCTCCAGATTGGCCTGCATCACCGCAGAACCGGTTCGGTTGACAAGGATCTCATGTACTCCGGAGACCAGAGTGACTTTATGGGTTACGTTGGCCATAATGGCCGCTCCTTCGGACATTTTTTCCACTTGCTTCCATACCGGCATCAGTCCTTCCCGAGAAGTGTCCCGAACCCTAACCCATAGTCTGCTGTAATCAGGAACCACATTGACCACCTGACCTCCATCCTGAATGTGGTAGTGGATCCGTACCGTTGGCTTAATATGCTCCCGATAGTAATTGATTCCCGCGGTGTAGAGCTCCAAAGCATCTGAGGCAGAGCGGCCGTTCCAAGGATCTCCGGAAGCATGGGCTGCCTGCCCATTAAACTCCACGATGAAATCCACCAAGGCCAAGCCTTTTTGAACATCCGTTTCCGTCTCATCACCGGGATGCCAATCCATCATGATGTCCACGTCATCCATGATTCCGGATCGGATCATCCAGAGTTTGCCGAAGTATTTTTCTTCGGCCGGTGTTCCGTAAAAGCGAATCGTGCCCTGAAGCTTACCTTCGGCAATCATATCCTTGATCACCCCCGCAGCGCTGAGAGAGGCGACACCAAACAAATTATGCCCACATCCATGACCCGGAGCCCCTTCGTTGAGCGGACTTTTGAAAGGAACCTTGTTTTGGGACAAACCGGGAAGGGCGTCAAATTCTCCCATGATGCCGATGATAGGAGAGCCCGAACCGTATTCTGCCATAAAGGCCGTGGGAATTTCTCCAACTCCTCGGGTGACTTTGAAGCCCAATTCCTCTGCATAGGCCGAAAGGGCCGCTGCGGATTGGGTTTCATGGAAAGCTGTCTCCTCGAAAGCCCAGATTTTGTCACTGAGTTCGGTCATTTCAGCAAATCTCGATTCGATGGTTTGCTGGACTTCCTGTTTGAGAGGATTGGGTTTGGGCTTTGCTTTTTGGGCAAAAGAGGGAGAAATTAAAAGACAAAGCGCGGTGGCTATTCCAAGGCTAATGGTTTTCATGTATGTGTCGGTGGTTTTTTCACCAAAAAGATAAGGAATGATTTTAAATTTTATGACTCGGGATGAAGGCTTGAAGCTATTTTTGAAGTGGGGATTGGCCTTATAGAAAAAGCATAGAAAATATTTCCTTTACTTGCTACAAAAAGTACCCCGATGAATTTTCACTATTTCCCGGATTTTAAATCCATGAGCCGAAAAGGCTTTGAACTGGTCAAAAAAGAAATCGATCAGAAGCCCGACTTGCTTTTTTGTGTGGCAAGCGGAGGTTCTCCCTCAGGGCTTTATGCCGAAATGGTCAATGAAAAGTCGGTCAATCCTGATTTCTGCCAAAAGCTACGTGTGGTCAAATTGGATGAATGGGGAGGTTTGGAATATGGATCTACTTTCACTTCCGAGCTCGATGTGCAGACAAAATTCATTCAGCCCATGGGAATCAAGGCAGATCGGTATTGGACGATTGACCCGTTTACCCAGGATCCGGAGGGAGATTGTGAGCAAATGCAAAAGCAAATTCAGAAGGAAGGGCTGGTGGATATTTGCATTTTGGGTATTGGAGTCAACGGACATATTGCTCTCAATGAACCGGGTGAAGTTTTGAAGCCGGGCTTTCATGTGTGCCAATTGGCTGAAAGTACGCTCAACAACGGCATGATCAAATCCCTCAAGCAGCCCCCAACTTTTGGAATGACCATGGGAGTGGGGGAGATTCTTCAGTCCAGAAAGATTTTGCTCTTTATCTCCGGTTCAGGTAAAAAAGAGGCTTTTGAGCGGCTCAAAAAACCGGAGATCAGCACACAATTTCCTGCTTCCTTGCTTTGGCTACACGGCAATGTAGAGGTGTTGGTGGATAGTAGTGTGGTCTAAGGTGGCGGAACCAAAGAAATTATTTCTTTGAAAAAGAATGAGATAATCGAATCGGAATAAAAAAATCGAATTTGGTTCTTGCTGTTCATTTTCATTTTTCTACCTTTGCACCACTTCAAAAGCGAAGGAAAAACGGAGTGGTAGTTCAGCTGGTTAGAATGCCTGCCTGTCACGCAGGAGGTCGCGGGTTCGAGTCCCGTCCATTCCGCAAGTAATTAATAAAAGCTAAACCATTAGGAGTGGTAGTTCAGCTGGTTAGAATGCCTGCCTGTCACGCAGGAGGTCGCGGGTTCGAGTCCCGTCCATTCCGCTTAAAGCCTTAGAGAAATCTGAGGCTTTTTTGTTTTACCTAATTTAAGAATTGGTTTTTCCCATTTATTCATCAAAATAAAGTACCCCATATTTCATCATAAAAAATAAAAGCGAAGTTCAGCTCGTTAGAATGCCTGTCCCGACCCAGTCGGAAAGGTCGTGGGTTCGAGTCCTCCCGAAATCCTTCGGGACAGGCAGTCCATTCCGCACAAAGCCTTAGAGATATCTAAGGCTTTTTTGTTTTTTGAAGCATTTGAATTCAATTTCAAACCCAATTCCAAGGCTGCATTTTGCAGTCGATAAACAGATTCCCTTATCTTTGCTTTTCTCAAAAACCAATCAAATGGTATTAGAATTCGAAAAACCCATTGCTGATTTAGAGCAAAAACTACAGGAGATGAAAGAGTTGGCCAAGGGCCGAAATATCGATTTGAGTTCCGATATTGAGTCTTTGGAAGAAAAAATCCTTGCTTTGAAAAAAGAGACTTTTGACAATTTGACCCGATGGCAGCGTGTGCAGCTATCCCGTCATGCAGACAGGCCCTATGCCCTGGACTATATCTACGAGATCACGAATGACTTTATCGAGCTGCACGGTGACCGTACCGTAAAAGATGATAAAGCCATGATCGGTGGGCTTGGAGATATCGATGGCCGTACGGTCATGTTTATCGGACAGCAAAAAGGCCGCAACACCAAGCAACGTCAAGAGCGAAACTTCGGTATGGCCAATCCGGAAGGATACAGAAAGGCCCTCAGACTAATGAAAATGGCCGAAAAATTCGGAAAGCCAATCGTTACCCTAATTGATACTCCCGGAGCTTTTCCGGGATTGGAAGCGGAGGAAAGAGGACAGGGAGAAGCCATTGCAAGAAACCTCAAAGAGATGTTTATGCTGAAAGTGCCCGTAATCTGCATTATTATCGGAGAAGGTGCATCCGGTGGTGCTTTGGGTATCGCAGTGGGAGATCGCGTGTTCATGTTGGAAAATACCTGGTATTCCGTCATCTCTCCTGAATCCTGCTCGTCTATCCTTTGGAGATCCTGGGATTACAAAGAGCAGGCAGCCGAGGCCTTGAAGCTTACCGCTAAGGATATGAAAGCCAATGGCTTGGTGGATGACATTATCCCGGAGCCACTTGGAGGAGCGCACAAAGACCTGAAATGGATGGCCAAAACCATTAAAGAGGCCATAATTCAGTCCCTTAAAGAGCTGGATAAAATCAAGCCGGAAAAGCGGATTGAGCAAAGAATCGAGAAGTTTTGCTCCATGGGCGTGGTCGAGGAGTAAGTTCTGAAACCGGAGATTGAAAGCTTAAAATCGCTAAGCTGTTAAGAATAAGATAAAACTAAAAAGCAATCTATCCGCCCTGGAAAAGGTTGCTTTTTGGCTTTTTACCCATTCACCAACCAAGAATAACCCAAATGGAATTATATACAATCAATACCGGCTTTTTCAAATTGGACGGAGGAGCCATGTTTGGAGTGGTGCCTAAGACCCTCTGGTCCCGAACCAACTCCGCCGACGAAAACAACCTCTGTACTTGGGCCATGCGATGTTTGCTGGCAGTGGAAGGCAACCGGGTTGTTTTAATCGACAATGGAATCGGGGACAAGCAGGATGCCAAGTTTTTTTCTCATTACTACCTGCATGGGGAAGATTCCCTGGACAAAAGCCTTAAGCATCTGGGAGTTCTCCCAACCGATATAACGGATATGTTTCTGACCCATCTGCATTTCGATCATTGTGGGGGAGGTGTTCGCTATGGCTCTCATGGGCAATACGAATTGACTTTTCCACGGGCTACCTATTGGTCTAATTCGGATCATTGGCATTGGGCGACCAAACCTAACCCAAGAGAAAAAGCCTCTTTCTTGACAGAAAACATCCTTCCTATGCAGGATCATGGGGTGTTGAAGTTTATCGATTTGGAGAAAAAGTCACTTTTCGAGGGATTTGATGTGATCACAGCAGACGGACATACCGATAAGCAAATGCTTCCAAAAATGAAGTATAAAGGTCACACGGTAGTATTTATGGCGGATTTGCTTCCTTCTGTGGGACATATTCCTTTGCCCTATGTGATGGGATACGATACCCGGCCGCTTCTTACACTTTCTGAAAAGCAGGCATTTTTGGAGGAAGCAGCAAGGGAAAAGTTTGTGCTGTTTTTGGAGCATGATCCGGTAAATGAATGCTGCACCGTGAAAATGACTGAAAAAGGAGTACGTTTGGATCAAACTTTCCGACTTGATGAGCTCTAATCTACGCATAGGTCTTGCCCTCTCTGGTGGCGGTGTCCGGGGTATTTCTCATTTGGGTGTGCTTAAAGCACTCAATGAGGTAGGGATTTTCCCCACAAAAATCACCGGGAGCTCGGCCGGGGCGATAGCCGGAGCGATGTACTGTCAGGGCTATCGTCCTGAGGAAGTTTTGAAGATCATTGTGGAGACCAATTACTTCAAATTCATGCGTCCTGCGATTTCTTGGAAAGGAATCCTGAAAATGGAGTCCGTGGGCAATCTTTTCAAGATTTATTTGCCTCACGACGATTTTTCTCAGCTAAAAACCCCTTTGGCAGTAGCAGCGACCGATATCCGAAAAGGAAAAGTGGTCTATTTCGATGAAGGGGAATTGATCAAGCCAATCATGGCTTCTGCCTGCATCCCTGGCATGTTTGAACCGATCCAGATCGGGAACAAATATCTCGTGGATGGGGGAGTACTGAACAATCTTCCTGTTGAGCCCTTGGACGGAACCTGTGATTATGTAATCGGGGTCAACTGCAATCATCTGCCTGAAGAGAGTAATATCAAAAACATGAAAAATCTCATCGAGCGATCAGTGATCATGACGATGAATTACAATGTCTACAGCCGAAAGGCCAAATGTGACTATTTTGTAGAAGCTCCCGGCTTGGGAAAATATGGGGTTTTTGATATCAAAAAGGCTCCTGAACTTTTTCAGGCTGGATACGAAATTGCTTTGAGGACTGTGGAAGAGCATCCTTCCATCCTCGAGTTGGCCAATGCTCCAAAGCCTAAAAAAGAAAAAGCGCTATGATGAAGTTATTTTCCAGATTTATCTTTTGGATTTCAGGCTGGAGTCTGAATGCGAATTGGCCAAAAGGTTTGAAAAAAGCGGTTTTGATTGCGATACCCCATACTTCCAATTGGGATATCCTCTATGCCAGGGCTGCTTTTTATTTGATGGATATTCCGGTCCGATTTACCATCAAAAAGGAAGTCATGGTTGGACCATTGGGATGGTTACTTTCCGGTTTGGGAGCGATTCCCATAGACCGAAAAAGAATCCCCGGAGGAAGAAAGCAAACCTACACCGAGGCTATGACTCAAATGCTTAAGGAGTCGGATGAGCTGGTGGTAATGGTGACACCCGAAGGTACCAGAAAAGCGGTAAAGAAATGGAAAACAGGATTTTATCACACAGCACTTGGAGCAAATGTTCCCATTGTCGTAGGTTATTTGGATTACAAAAAAAAGGAAGCAGGAATCGGTCCTGTGATCTACCCCAACGGAGAAATGGATGCCCAAATCGAGGAAATGAAAGATTTTGGTAGGACGGTGACCGGCAAGCATCCCGAGAAAGGGATTATTTAAAAAGCGAAGAGGCTGTCGCATAAATTGTATCGTTGTCAGCCTGAGCGGAGTCGAAGGCAATTTCAAGCTTTCCGGACGACCTTTCGATTTCGGGACTCTCGTATCTCAAATACTCAATTTGACAAATTTCACTTTTTAGACAACCTCTTGATTTTCAATGAAACTTTTTCACCTCAGGTGCCGCCGCCGAAGTCGAAAACTCCCGGGCAAATCGGTCTGCATAATTATCCAATAGCTGCATCACCCGGTCCTGCTTGGGCGATTTGACTATCAATCCAGCATGGTATTCCAGAGGAACCCGGAAGCATACCTCAGGATCATCAAATCCACTCAAATCGGGATGCTCAAATGGGGACAAAGTCAGAATAATTCCCGCATAGCCTTTTTTGAGCTTAGGAAGCAGATATTTATTCCCTTTGGCTACGGCATCCTCAATCTTTGCCCATTCTGCCCATAGATTAACATCTGTGGCGGCTTCCACCATTTCTGCCAAGTGCGCACCTCCCACTCTTGAAGCAGTCTCGAGAAAATAGATTTCTCCGTCTTCACGGGATTTGATAAATTCGGTATGGGATGCACCATTTTTCAAGCCAAAGGCCTTCATGATTTGATCATTCACTTTGCGTATAGCCTTATCGTCATCAGACCCATATTTGATATTGGCAGAGCGGAAAATTCCTCCTCCTTGAGAGATTTCCATGGGAGTAGCCAAGTATTTGGATACGGTGAGGAAAAGATTCTTTCCGTCAACTTGTAGTCCATCCGCATGATACACGTCACCGGGTTTGAACTGCTCAACCAGATAGTAAACCCGGTTTTCTCCCAATTCGTCAATTTTTTGCCAAAGCGTATCCTTGTCATGAACTTTTATGATTCCATGAGCGGAAGCTTCAGATCGGGGTTTTAGCACCCAAGGTGCAGGCACTGTATCTGCAAAATGATTGATGTCATCATTATTAAAAAGGGAAGAAAAGGCAGGGACACGGATTCCCGCATCTTTGGCGCGCATCCTCATGGCCAACTTGTCCCGGAAATACCTTCCTGTGGTCTGACCCATCCCGGGAATTCTCAGATTTTCCCGAAGAAAAGCGGCCTTCTCCACATCGTAATCATCCAAGGCGATGATGGCTTCAATCTTATGATCTTTCATCAAGCCACCCACTCCTTTAAGCAAAAGGTCCATGTCCCAGTCCAAATCCTGCCCGGGCATGTAAAACACCTCATCGATGTATTCAAAGGCCCAAGGTTTGTCCTTGAGTTGCTCGGTGGTGACCAAAAAGACCCGATTTCCTTGTTTTTTGAGGGCCGTCAAAAAAGCATTTCCCTTGAAGTAATTGGAAATGCAAAGAAAAGTCTTGGAAGTATCCATATTCTTAAAGCTGCTTTTGGATAAACTTAAGCAATAAATTCACACCAAATGCAGACCCGGTTTTGGTTTTTGCAAATTCTGTATCAGTAAAAGATACCCCTGCAATGTCCAAATGAGCCCAGGAAGGATGCTCATGAGTAAATGCCTGTAGAAACTTGGCGGCGGTGATGGCACCTGCAAAAGGCTTCCCGTGGTAGTTGCGGATATCAGCAATCTCAGAATCCATTTCCCTCGCATAAACTTCCCAAAGGGGCAAAGGCCATGACTTTTCTCCGATTTCTTCTCCAGCCTCTTGAAGGCCGTGAGAGAGGCCTCCATCATTGGAGAACAGGGCGGCACTTTCATAGCCAAAGGTTCCGATGCTACTTCCGGTCAGGGTTGCCAAGTCGATCAAATGATCCGGTTTATAGTTTTTCACCAAGTAGGAAAGTCCATCAGCCAAAATCAATCGACCCTCAGCGTCCGTATCCACGACCTCTATACTCAATCCTGCATGACTGCCAATTACCTCGGATGGCAAGTAGGCATCCTTATCAATGGCATTTTCCACTGCAGGTACGATGGTTGTAAGATGAATCGGAAGTTGCAGCTCCGCAATTAGCTGTGTAGTGGCTAACACTGCAGCAGCCCCTCCCATATCAGACTTCATGTGGTGCATTCCCTGAGTTTTGATATTCAGGCCACCGGTATCAAAAGTGACTCCCTTGCCCACCAGTCCGAGGTGAAACTTGGCCTTGGGATGACGATACTCCAAAATGATGAATTTCGGTTCTTTTGCCGATCCTCTTCCTACAGCCAAAAAGGCCTCCAAACCCTCTGATTTAGCTCTTTTGGGATCAATAACTTTCACTCCCAAATTCAATCTTTTGGCCAGGTTTTTTGCCCAGTCAGCCAAATTGGGTGGGGTGATTTTGTTCGGGGGGAGATCCACCAACCGAAAGGCTTCCATTTTGGCATCGGCTATTCTCTGAGCAGTTAGAGCAAGGTTTTTAGGGTTTGAAGAAGAAATCCGAACCCCAACTTTCAATTTTTTAAAGCTTTTTGGTCCTTCTTTCTTGAAAAAGCCGATTGAGTAAGTGCCTAACTGAAAACCAACCAGAGCAGCTTCAAAAAGAGAATCGGAAAGATTATCCGGAAAGTCGAGATAAATCTCCTTTTCTACTAAGGAAGAATGCTTGGTAAGAATCCTTCGAAAGGTATTTTCCACCTGTCTGTAATCCGGTTCTTTGCCTAGACCCAAAAGAAGAATAAGCTGACTTTCATGACTCAAGGTGAAATGCGTGTCTTTTTTTCCCGAAAAAAGAGCGGTTGAAATAGCCGTTCCCGGAAGTTTGCTTTCCAAGGTTTGCTCTAGGTCATTTTCCAAAACAGGAATCACCCTCAGTCTGGATTCGGAAAGGGTTTTGGGGTTGAGTTTGAATTGCATGCTAAAATTAGTTTGGAGCTTACTCCGGTTTATCACTGTAAAATAGCCATTCGATGGCTTTGGGAAACTCATCACTCCAGTAGGATTCGTTGTGTTTTCCCTGTTCATTGATGGATAGGCGGACTTTCATCTTGCCTTTGAGACTTTCCCTTTTGAGAAGACGCTTGCGGAACTTCAAGACATGATCTACCATGGTTTCACTTTCGTCTCCTCCTGCGTAGAGGTAGATTCGGGTGTCCTGTGGCTCGAAAATATCCAAAAAGCCCAACTTAATTTTAGGAATGACCCAAAGGGAGGGAGAGAAAATCATCAATTTCCCAAAAACTTCCGGATACATCAGTCCGGAGAAAATACTGACTAATCCCCCCATGGAGCTTCCTCCGATTCCGGTGAATTCCCGTTCGGGTTGGGTTCGGTAGGTTTTGTCTACAAAGGGTTTCAGTGTATCCACCACAAAGCGGATATATTGCTTGCCGCTGCCGTGCCCCAGAAGGGTTTTGCCTACATTGTATTCTTGAACCCGCTCAGATTCTCCATGCTCCACAGCTATGATGATGATCTTTCCAATGCCATAATCGGACATGACGGCGAGTTTTTTGTCTATCTGCCAGTTGCCAAATTCTGCATTTTCATTGAAGAGGTTTTGTGCATCCTGAAGGTAAAGTACCGGATAATGCTCGTCACTGCTGTCATAGTCATGGGGCAAAAGGGCCCACACTTTTCTTTTGGTGTTGAGTTGGGGGATTTCAAATTCCTCGGACATGAGATGAATCTGAGGAAGCTGTGAAGGGCGATAGGGAAGCCAGTTTTTTCTCCATTTGGTTACTCGTTCTACTTTGACCTGAGATTGGTCTTTCCAGTGCCTATTCGGAGTCCTATTGCCATACCGATCGATTTCCACCTCTGACCAATCCCCCTTGGTAAACTTGTAAATCAACTCCTCAGGAAGGTCCATGTGTTCGGGAAAAGAAAACTCATACTTTCCCTTTTCCACCTTATGCATTTTGAACCGAAAGTCTTGAGTGGCCCAATTGTTAAAATTGCCTGAGATATAGACCGGCCGATCATCATCCTCCGACGTATGGAGGATAATTTTTTTAGAGGTTAGGGTAGATGTGGCTGGTGGAGTTTCGGTAAGCATGGGTTGAGGTGAATCAATGGAAAACCCGTAATCCCAAAAATAAGTTTTGCAGCGCTAAGAATGAAATAAACTTGGGTTAGAGGCTCTTTATTGTTGTAATTTTTACTCAAGCAACGCTAATCCTGCTCAAAAGGTCTAAAACGGATTTCCTCTGGGTAAGGAAAGGCATGAATTAGTTCGCCCTGCGCAATTCTTTCTTTGAGCGAATTCCAGTAAGCCGGATTAAATAGATCCTGATGGTAGCTCAAAAAATGAGGTCTGAGATCTTCTCTTCCAATCATCCAACGCTTAAAATCCTCAGGGAAAACGTCGTTTTTATGGATTTCATACCAAGGTTCTGCCGCATAGATTTGCTCGTAGGTTTCGGCTATGGGCTTTTCCCTGAAATTCATGTCTTCCAGAAATTCGATCTCATCATAATCGTAAAAGATCACCCGCTTCTGTCGGGTCAGACCAAAGTTTTTGGTCATCATATCTCCGGGAAAAATATTGGCTTGTGCCAACTGCAAAATCGCTCTTCCGTAATCTTCTACTGCTTTTTTCCCAGCCTCTGTGCTGCAGGCCTCCAGATAAATATTGAGAGGAATCAATCTCCTTTCTGTATACAGGTGTTTGATAATCAGGTAGTCTTCTGAAATCTTTAAAAGAGAATTTGTCGTATTTCTTAATTCCTGCATCAATTCTTTGCTGACTCGGGAAAGGGGAATTTTGAAATGCTCAAATTCGTGGGTATCGGCCATTCTGCCCACTCGATCATGAAGTGAGACGAGCTTGTATTTTTCCCGGACTTCCTGCCGGGTCATGTTTTTTGGCGGCTCAAAATGGTCCTTGATCAGTTTGAAAACGATGTTTAATGAGGGTAAGGTGAAAACTGTCATTACCATTCCTTTGATTCCTGGAGCGATTTCAAACTGATCTTCTGTTTTTCTAAGATGATTCAAAAAGTCCCGGTAAAAGAGGGTTTTCCCATGCTTGTTGAACCCGATTGCATTATATAATTCATGGATATGTTTGTGAGGAATCACTGAAATCAAAAATCCGATCACCTGAGAAGGAATCTCCACATTGACCATAAAATAGGAGCGGGTGAAGCTGAACAAATGACTCATTAAATGCGGGTCAAAAATCAAGGTGTCCACAAAAATTCCTTTTGGGCCGTGCAGAAAAGGAATAATAAATGGCATCCATTTTCCTCCTACATAGGTTCTGCCAATGAGGTAAGCAGCTTTGTTTCGGTAAAAGACCGATTTCAGAATTTGTGTTTTGGCATCTTCAGCAACCTGATATCGACTGAGGATGACATCTTTGACCCCTTGAATCAAATACTTAATGTCTTGCTCTTTGTCCATAAACGGAGCTCCCAAATCGTAATCCTCCAAAATCTGCCGAATAATGGGCTCTAATCCCATTTTGGCTGGGTAGGTATTGAGCAGTGGAGAGTTTTCTTGGAAATCATAGGAGATTTCCGGAGCCTGCACATACATCAACTCCTCGTCCAAAAAATTATCGGGGAAGGTTTTTCGAAAAACAGAATTGAAGAAGGTCTCCGACAGTTCAGAATCGGGTCTGCCTTGAATCATGAGTTGATATTCTGCTCGAATCAAAGACCAGATTTCTCGATTGGTACTGTCCGGTCCAAGCATTTCCTGAAAAATGGTAATCAGGTGAAAAAGAAGATCCTTGTACAATCTCAGCCTTTGACGCTGATTGAGCTGCATTGCGATCCAGTTTCTCTGAGCGAAGTAAAGAGGTGCCAATCGGGTATACGTATTGAAGGTCTCGATGTAGGTGCAGTAGCCTTCATAGATTTTTTTTGCAAGGGGTAGGGCGCGTTGAGGCATAGAATATTTGGCGAGGTCTCGGAAATTGAGATTTTTTGGGGGAAAGGAAAATTTTTTCTCAAGAAAAAAACTTGATTATCTGCCATTTAAGCCCAAAAAAACCTCGCCGAATAAAATTTTGAATATTTTTCGCAATCGATTGTTTGGACAGAATAAAAACATTTTCTACTTTTCGCAGGTATTCATGAATTGAATATCTACAATAGGTTTAATAGGTTTGAGAGCAGGAAAAGGCCGAAGTCATATTTCGGCCTTTTTTATTTTTTCAGGGTGTTTCATTTCAAAAACCTCTTTCTCTGCCTCCAATCCGACTTTGAATTTTTGAAGACTTCCTTTTTCCGCTGGTAAAACAGTCTTGACTTGAATAAAAAGGCTTGTCAATGAAGTCATTAGGTTCTCATTATTTCCAGATTTTTGTTTTTTCCCAATCCTAGATTAGCTTCATGTTTCAACTGAAACCGATGAAAGGAATTTTCAACTATTTAGTCGCCTTAATTATTGGCATTTTTTTGATGGCTTGTGAGCGAGGGGAGACCGCTGAGGAAAGTCCTGTGTCCGAGGTGACGACAGAGAATGAGTTGGAAATATTTCAGGGTAAAATTGATACGGTTTTGATGGCCAAGCCAGTTTGGATCAACCATTGGTCGGAGGTAGTCGGTCTGATAAGTGGCGAAGACTTTGAGCTCATTCTGACTGATTCCATTGACCCTATGGAAATGCCCGAAGCAAATCCGATTAAGGAAGGGGACCCGCTTTTTCCTTATCAATTTCTCCATCCTAAGGGAAAAGGAACCATTGACATCTATCAATATAAGGTAGAAGCACAGGAAATATTAGATCAACCTTTTCTCAATCCTGATTCTGAGGTCATTTGGTATCGGGCGGATGGAATGAGAGAAAGGTTGCTTTTCATGGGGCCTTCAGGCATGTTTGAAGATGGATATTGGCTCAATGAAAATGAATTTGTGGTATTGGGTTATTTTCAGGAAGATCAGGGCTTTAGACCCATGGTCTGGGTAATTGATGTAAATAAGCATCGATTCAGACAATTTCGTCTCACCAAAGGAACCGAAACCTACCTTCCGGAATCCTATCTGGACAAAAAGCTAAAAGCCGTGGATTTGACTTCCAATGGAATTTGAAAAGCTGATATTTCATCTTGAGGAAAGGCTTCGATCTCCGCTGCCAGGAAAGGAAGCTCACCTGCAAATGGCACCACAGCCTATCAATTTGAAGAGATTTGATCCCAACCTTCCTCCCAATCATAGAAAAAGCGGAGTATTATTATTGTTCTATCCTGTAGACGGACTGGCTTACTTTCCTCTGATCAAAAGGCCACAGTATCTTGGTGTCCACAGTGGTCAAGTTGCTTTGCCCGGAGGAAAGATGGATCCTGAGGACTTGGACGTAATTCAAACTGCTCTTCGAGAAGCTGAGGAGGAGATTGGCGTAGACCGGAGATCTATTGAAGTAATTGGAAAAATGAGTGAATTGTATATTCCTGCAAGTAATTTTTTGGTCAGTCCCATTGTAGGTCTAATAAGTGCTCAACCTGATTTTATCCCGGAAGAAAAGGAAGTAGACCGTATCATTTCTTCCTCTGTATCTGGTTTTTTGGACAGAAGTATTCGCAAGCAGACTCTTCTTGAATTGGGGTCAGGAATACGTTTAGATACCCCGTATTTTGACATTGATGGGGAAATTGTCTGGGGTGCGACAGCTATGATTTTGAATGAGCTTAGCCGAATTTTGGAAGATGATTAGTTTGGTTTTGGGGAAATCAGGGTTTTTTGGGTATTGTTGCAGACCAAGAATTATATAAACTATGGAGGAATCTGGCCCTTTATTGAGCAATGATGCGGTAGTATTTGGACTTTTGGCAGCGACCTTAGCCTTTGTTTTCGCTACCTCTGCCAGCAAACATCCCTTTTGGCAAAAATTCTATCGCTATGTACCTACTGTACTGCTCTGTTATTTTATTCCTGCAGTATTCAACTCGTTGGGAATTATTTCGGGGGAAAGTTCCCAACTCTACTTTGTATCATCCAGATATTTACTTCCTGCCTCATTAGTCTTATTTACAATCAGTATAGATCTAAAAGGCATTTTGAAGTTGGGACCAAAAGCTTTGACCATGTTTCTGGCCGGTTCCTTGGGGATAATGTTAGGTGGCCCATTGGCTCTTTTGACAGTTGGCTCCATGTTTCCTGATATTTATTCAGGAAGTGGTCCGGATGAGCTTTGGAGGGGCTTATCCACGATTGCAGGTAGCTGGATTGGAGGGGGAGCAAATCAGACAGCGATGCTTGAGGTTTTTGGAGCGAGCCCTGTTCTGTTTGGTCAAATGATCGCAGTGGACGTCCTCGTGGCCAATCTTTGGATGGCCTTTTTGCTGTATTGGGCTGCCAAACCGGAGAAGTTGGACAAACTCCTGAAGTCGGATAATTCGGCCATTTATGAATTGAGAGACCGAATTACCAAATTCCGGGAAGGAATCATGCGTATTCCGAGTTTGGGTGATACCATGAAGATTTTGGGAGTGGGGTTTGGTATTACAGGCATTTCCCATCTATGTGCTGATTTCCTTGGTCCTTGGTTTGGGGAGAATTATCCTGAATTGGACCAATATTCCTTAAACTCTACCTTTTTCTGGATAGTAGTGATTGCCACTACGTTGGGCCTGATTCTATCTTTTACCCGAGCCAGAAATCTGGAGGGGGCCGGAGCATCAAGGATGGGTTCGGTTCTTTTGTATGTTTTGGTTGCTACTATAGGAGCTCAGATGGATTTGGGAGCAGTTTTGGACAACCCTGTCTTTTTCTTAGTCGGGATTTTTTGGATGATATTCCATATTCTGATTATGGGTTTTGTGGCCTGGATGATCAAGGCTCCTTTCTTTTATGTTGCAGTCGGCTCGCAGGCTAATGTGGGAGGTGCTGCTTCAGCACCGATTGTGGCAGGGGCATTTGATGCGTCTTTGGCTCCCGTTGGGGTTTTGCTTGCTGTTTTAGGCTACGCAGTGGGTACTTACGGAGCCTATTTGAGTGGGTTGATGATGCAGGCTGTATCCAGTTGGTGATGAAATACAAGCGAAAGTTAGTGCTGGTCTGCACAGGTAAAGATTGCAAAAAGGAAGGTGCAAAGAAGCTTCAAAAAGAGCTTGAGAATGAGCCTGAGTTGAAAGGAAAATGCAAATGGATAAAGACTAGATGTCTGGACCATTGCAAATCAGCACCTATGGTCGTGGTGGGTGATTTCTTTTGTAAAAAAGCCACCGTTCATAAGGTGGCTGAAATAATAAAAAAGTCCTGAAGATCAGGACTTGTTGTTTAAAGCTTGGAGACTTTTACGGCAGTGCCGCTGACAGTGACCATGAGCATTCCTTCTCGGATGGTTTCATAGTCGAGGTCAATTCCCACAACAGCATTGGCCCCAAATGCCCTTGCCTGCATTTCCATCTCTACCATGGCTGTTCCTTTTGCTTCTCGGAGAACCTGTTCGTAAGCGGAAGATCTGCCTCCGACGATATCGGTAATGCTGGCAAAGAAGTCTTTGAAGATGTTTGCTCCGATAATAGTCTCTCCTGTGACTACTCCCAGGTATTGTTCGATTTTATATCCTTCTAGGCTTGGTGTGGTCGAAATGATCATAAAATTGGTTTTTAGATTTAATAAATTGTATGTGAGTTTTTATCTACTGAAAATTAGACACAAGGGTTAGAAAAAACTTCAAAAAATCGCTTTTTGCTTTTAAAAAATATTCCTGTGAACGTGTTTGTTTTTAGTTAAATCTTTCTAGAATTGAGTTTCTAATTGAGTAATTTGTTAAAGAATAGGCCCAAACTGATTCATGATTTCCTTCCAGCAATTTGATATTTCTGATTTTCTAAATGAACTGGATGAGCCTGTTATGCTGCTTGATGCTGAGGATATCTTATATTTTAATTCCCATTTTCTCAACCATTTCCAGCCACCCAATGAGGATTGGAAATCCTACTTTAAGTCCAAGGAAATTATTGAAGGATTAAACCGGTTTTTTCTAACCGGGGAAAAAACAACCGCCAAATACTTCTCCAGTTTAACTACCCAAAAAGGACAAATTCAAACTATCGAATGGTCTTTTTTCCCTTTGCCCTCTTCCTATACCTCTCATTTTCTCATTGCAAAAGGATTGGTTGAGAAAGTTGAAAGAAGCACAGGAAATGAAAGTAATCATGATTCCTCAAGGAGAGCGGATTTCATGCAGAGTATCCTCAATAACAGCTATGATCTCATAGCCATATTGGATGAGCAAGGTAGGTACAAATTCATCAGTGATTCAGTTACCCAAAAATTGGGTTTTCCTCCAGAAAGCATTCTTGGCAAAAGTTACCTAGACTGGATTGACAAGGGATCCATTGAAATGGTAAAGGGTGATTTTTTTGAGGTATTGAACGCTAAAAACAAGGAAGTTCCTATTGATTTTTGGGTAAGAATGCCATCTGGGAAGCGGGTTTATTTAGAAAGCTTTGCAAAAAACCTTCTCGACCACCCCGATATCCAGGGGATCATGTTCAGCTCCAGAGATATTACTGAGTTTATCGAGACCGAAAGGTCTTTGATCAGGCGATTTGATATTGAAAATCTGATCAATCAAGTTTCTTCAAAAATGATCAGTGCTAATCTCACTGATTTAGAAGAGCACTTGGATGAAACTTTGATGAGATTTGGAGAATTTTTGAATGCTCAATCCGCTGAAATAGTAATTATAAACAAGGAGACCAAAGAGCTTGAAATCATCAGCTCATGGAGTTCCGGTCCGGACTCAAGCCCTATTGCAGAAGGACCAAGGTATTTCTCATTGCTCAATTCCTTGAAAACTGACCTGAAAAAAGGAAAAGTGAAACTTTCCTCTTTGCCCTCTAAATCCTCCAAAAGAGGAGGCAAGGATCAGATTGAGATCATCTTTATTCCACTGCTTTCCGAGGAGAGTTTATTGGGCATCATCCAGTTTGAGATTGAAGAATTAGCCTTCCCGCTTGTAGAAAAAGAAATACAGATACTCCGTCAGTTTGGTGATATTGTAGCGGGAGCCTATCTCGGCAATTTAATCCTGAGAAAGCTAGAAAGAAACGAAAACCTTCTTGCTTCTACCGAAGTATTGTCTAAATCCGGCTCTTGGAGATATAGTGCCTTCAAAGACAAGTTTTATTTTTCGGCAGGCTTTTCTCAGCTTTTGGAGATAGGGGACAAATCTCAATATGTTGACGCTGCCTTTCTCCTGTACAAAATCGATAAACCTTATCGGGAGCAATTTATCCAAGACCTAAAAATAGTTTCTTCAGAGCTAACCCAAAGATCCGGAGAATTCACCATTACAAAAACAGGAGACTCTGTTCGGTATTTTCATTATGAGATTGTAGGGAAAAAGGAATATTTATCTCAAGGTCTGGAGGTCTATGGATTCTGCAGTGATATCACTCAAAAAAGAATTTCTGAAAATAACCTCAGACTTCAATCTCAGATTCTCGCACAAATCGTGGATCCCATTCTGGTCGTGAATGAAGATTTGGAAGTGATTTATATCAATGAGGCGGCGGTTCAGCTTTGTTGCCCCAATACTGCAAGAGACTTTAAAGGGAAGATTGAGGATTTAATTGATTTTGGCTGGAAAAAGGGGGAAAAGCTATTTGATTTTATTCAAAATTTGAATGTGGGAGAGGTCTGGAAGACAGAGCGGCATTTAGCCACGGTACATACTTCCAGATCCCCATTTGAAGTGTCAGCAAGGGCTATTCATGCCGAGAGTCAAGAGAAAATTGGGTATTCTCTAATTTTCCGAAACTTGGAAGAGAAGTACAAATCAGAGCAGGTTGCACAAAGAGCCCGATTGATCGTGGAAAACAGCCCTGCGGTATTGTTCCGTGTAAATCCATCAAAAAATTATAAAATAAAATATATCTCTCAGAATATCAGTCGATTTGGGTACAATGCCGAAGAGCTGATAGAGAATGAAGTTTCTTTTTTGGATTTGATTTACCCCGAAGATTTAGACCAGCTGCTCAAAAAGGCACAGGTCGATAAAGGGGATATGAAAGGGCTCGCTTTCTCCGGAGAATATCGAATAGTAAAGCCTGACGGCACCCTAGTCTGGGTGGAAGACCGTACTTCTGAGGTATACGATGAGCTGGGAGAAGTCTACCTTCATGAGGGGCTATTCCAGGACATTTCAGATAGGAAAAATTTTGAGGTGGTTCAGGAACGAAGGGACCGGCAGTACCGAATGCTGGCTTCCAATATCCCTGACACTAACATTTTCCTTTTGGATAAGGATAGGAGATATATTCTCGCTGAAGGCACCAATTTTGAAAAGTGGGGACTGAAGAAAGAGGATTTTGAGGGTAAATTTCTTAAGGATGTTCAGCTTACTCAGTATGAGCAAGTCAATGAAATCTTAAATCGGGTATACGAAAATCAAGAAATCGTCGAGTCTGAATTCTTCTTGAAGGACAGATATTATCAGCGGATCATCAGACCAATTGTCGAGAATGGAAAAGTAGAGTTTGCACTCAGTATTGTACGGGATATCCATGCTGAATACCAAGCAAAAGTCAACCTGAAGAAGTCTGAGGAAAAATACAGAAGATTAGTAGAGGAATCTACGGAAATTATTTTCTCCCTTTCTGAAGCTTATCTTCTTCACTATGTCTCCCCAAATGTCAATCAGTTTTTAGGCTATGATTCGGAGGAAGTGATTGGTAGAAGTATTTTTGAATTTATCCATTTGGATGATCTGGATGTGTTCCAAAAGATGATTGGTGAAACTCAGGATTTTCTTGCAAAAAATCAGTTTTTGGAATTCCGACTCCGCCACAAAAACGGGGAATATCGGGTATTTAACTCCAACGGAAAGCTGATTGAAGATAAGCAGGGAATCCACCGATACTACACCGGAGTGGCTAGGGATATTTCCAAGCTGAAAGAAGCGCAAAAAGAACTCTTCATTGCCAAAGAAAAAGCAGAACTCGCTTCCCAGGCAAAATCCCAATTCCTATCTGTAATGAGTCATGAAATCCGAACACCGATGAACGCGGTCATTGGTTTGGCTCATTTTCTTATGGAAGAAGATCCAAGACCGGATCAATTGGAGAATCTAAAGACTCTTCAATTCTCGGCAGAGAACCTGATGGCCTTGATCAATGATATTCTGGATTACAATAAGATTGATTCCGGAAAAGTGGAATTGGAAAAGGCACCTTTTGAAATCCGAAACATGGTGCATCGGATTGTCCATTCACACAGCTTTTTGGCTAATGAAAAAGGCCTGAAGATTTACTGCGAAGTGGATGAGTCTATTCCTCAGGTGATCTATGGAGATGCCTTGAGGCTGGGACAAGTAATGAATAATCTAGTCTCCAATGCCATCAAGTTCACTGAAAAAGGATTTGTTAGAATTCAGATTTCAAGAGAGTTTGTACAGGGAAATTTGACGGAGATCAAATTCACTTTTGAGGACACAGGTATCGGAATACCCAAAGAAAAAGTCAAATCCATCTTTGAAGCCTTTACCCAAGCCTCGTCCAGTACCAGTCGAAAATATGGCGGCACTGGTTTGGGTTTAGCTATCGTAAAGCGCTTGGTGGAGCTTTTTGGAGGTGAAATAGAGGTTCAATCCAGACCCGGTGGAGGAAGTATTTTTGAATTCACACTTCCTTTTGAGTTTGATGATGAAAAGGCAAGAGCCCATGAGAAGACACTGATTCAAAATCAACGATCTCTTCATCATGCTTCTATTTTGGTCGCTGAGGACAATTCGGTAAATCAGATATTGATCCGAAAATTCCTCACCAAATGGAATACCGGAAGCTGGGTCATTGCTGCTGACGGAAAAGAAGCTTTGGAAGCCTATGAAAAAGGAGATTTTGATTTGGTTTTGCTGGATTTGCAAATGCCTGAACTGGATGGATTTGAGGTAGCAAGGACAATAAGGGGATTAGGAGATGAAAAGAAATCAAAGGTTCCGATTTTAGCCCTGACTGCTGCATCAATCCATGAAATAAAGGATGAATTATCCTCTGTAGGATTCAATGATTTTATACCCAAACCCTTCTCCCCAGAGGGCCTTTATGAAAAAATATTCAAGTATCTGAATACAAAAGAAAGTATTGAATGATGGGTTTAGCATTAATTTTGCCTGAAAGCAGGCTGATTTAAATCTTTACCTTTCTGTTTCATGTCTTCCTACCCAAGGATTTTTCTTTGTTTGTTGCTTATTGGTTTTTTCGGGAACTCATTCTCCCAAGAATTAATCAACAAGAGACCTACTTTTTATGCCTATACGGGCTTTTCGGGAGCTAATCTGACTCAGTTTAATCAAATGCTCAAAGAAAGGGGGTTGTCACCTCTAAGGAATAGATATTCCAGCTTCGGACTAGGCTATCAGACTCGAATCAATGACTTTGTTTTGGGATTTGACTTGGGACAGCATACCGGAAAAGCAAGTCAGCTTGACGATATGGAAATCCGATATCGGACTACGAGGGCACTTTTTAATGTTGGTTATTCCATGACTGAAGAGGGAAGATTTCAATTGATTCACTATTTGGGACTGGGTTTCGGGTTTATGAATTTTCAGATGCTGCCCGAGGGCCAAGACCGAAATCTAGAACTATTTCTCCTAGATCCTCAGCAAGGATTTATCCTTCGGAAAAACGATATACACCAAGGAACTTCGCAGTTTGGAAATTTTTTGACTGAAATCGGCTTCCAACTGAGCTATGACTTTCCAATTCCAGGAAGAAAAGAAGCGCTCCAAGTCATCGCTAGAGGGGGGTATTCGTTTAGCCCAATCGAAAACTCTTGGAATATGAATGGGATTGCCTTCGATAATGCCCAGTCGGGAGCTTTTATCCGGGTGGGGGCAGGAATTTCTCTTCCTGATAGGAATTTCTTTTACAAGGATGCATCCATCGGAATTTCTCTATTTAGAGGGGTTCATTTTACCCAACCTGATGAATTGAATACTTACCTTAAATCCTTTGACTATCAGCCATTGGAAGGCAAACCTTCCAACTGGGGTCTTCGGATTTTGGGAGATACAGAGGGTATTTTATATGGCGTAGATATCTTTAATCTTGCCATGAGTGGACAGGCTAGCAATTTTCAGGAGCACAGCTTGAATAGTGTACGGGTTTATGCAAATGGGGGCCTCAAGCTGATTCAATTTGAGAATTTTGCTTTGGGATTGTTGGGAGGTGTAGGATATGGCAATCTGCGATACACGCTCAGCGAGGTGGACAAGCCTGATTTTCCGGAGCTGTTTGAAAAAAGGTATTTTGATGGGTACTTGAGAAGTTCTGGGGTAATGTTCAAGCCGGAAATGTTTTTTGAATATGGACTGCCGATGACCAAAAGGAAACTTTTTGATTTGGTATTTACTGCTTCTGCCGGTTATGAGCTGGCCTTTCCTGGATATAGTCTTGGTGAGATCTCTATGAATCAATACATGTCAGGTAGCTACCTGCTCTTTGGAATAGGGGTTCGGCCTTAGTTGAGATAAAGTTGAATCCTATTTTTATCCAAGTTTTACTTCTCGCAGTTGATTGGAATTCCCTTTTTGCTGTTATTTTTGCCTAGCTTATCGAGAAAGACCGAGGGAAGGGCCCTACGACGTCTTAGCAACCTGATAACAAGGTGCTAACTCCCATTCCGGATATGCCGGAAGAAGATGAGCGGAAAAGAATACCTCTCCGTACTTTTCTCCGTGTTTTGCTCGATTTGCTTTTTGATTTGAAGAACCTATTACCATGCAAAACCGAACCGAAGTCCTACTCCAAGCGATTGAAAAGCGAATCCTAATATTGGATGGTGCGATGGGCACAATGATTCAGCGCTATAAGCTGGATGAAAATGATTTCAGAAATCCCCAACTGGCCGATCACCCCAAACCTTTGAAAGGGAACAATGATCTCCTTTCATTAAGCAGACCTGATATCATCAAAGCCATCCATAGAGAATACCTGGAAGCTGGTGCTGATATCATTGAGACCAATACTTTTTCCGGTACTACCATCGCTCAGGAAGATTATTCACTGCCTCATTTGGCATATGCGATCAATTTTGAATCAGCAAAAATCGCAAGGGAAGTAGCTGAAGAGTTTACAGCACTGGATTCCTCCAAACCCCGATTTGTAGCCGGAGCCATGGGGCCTACAAACCGGACTGCTTCTATATCACCTGATGTCAACGATCCCGGGTATCGGGCGATTACTTTTGACCAACTTGCTGAAGCTTATTCAGAGCAGGTCCGAGGACTGTTGGATGGTGGGGCAGATATCATTTTGATCGAGACTATATTTGATACGCTCAATGCAAAAGCAGCGCTTTATGCTGTGCAGGAAGTGTATGAAGAAAGGAATATCCCGCTAGACCCTAGAGAAGGGGGGATTCCGATTATGATTTCAGGGACCATCACGGATGCTTCCGGGAGAACGCTCTCGGGACAGACCACAGAGGCCTTTTTGATTTCTGTTTCCCATGTTCCCTTGCTATCGGTAGGCTTAAATTGCGCGCTGGGAGCAAAAGAATTAAGACCTTATTTGAAAGTGCTTTCCCAAAAAGCACCTTTCTATGTTTCTGCCTATCCGAATGCAGGCTTGCCAAATGAATTTGGCGCATACGATCAGGGAGCGAATGAAATGGCCGATCAGGTCAGGGATTTTTTGAAAGAAGGAATGCTCAATATTTTGGGAGGATGCTGTGGTACAACACCTGACCATATTCGTGCTCTTGCAAAAATGGCTACAGAATTTCAGCCTAGAAAAATCGAAGAAGAATTGGAAGAGGAGGAAAGCAATGCCTAAGCAGAACTACATGAAATTGTCGGGACTGGAACCTTTGGTTTTCACCCCTAACATCAACTTTGTCAATATCGGCGAGCGGACCAATGTCACCGGCTCCAAAAAGTTTGCTCGGCTCATTTTGAATGGAAAATACGATGAGGCCCTGGATATCGCCTTGGATCAAGTCAGAGGCGGTGCTCAAGTCTTGGACGTATGCATGGATGAGGGCATGCTGGATGGAGAATACGCCATGACCCGTTTCCTCAACCTGATCGCTTCGGAACCGGAAATCAGCCGTATTCCCATCATGATCGATAGCTCCAAATGGAGTATCATTTTGGCAGGATTGAAGTGTGTGCAGGGAAAAGGGATTGTCAATTCGATTTCCCTTAAAAACGGAGAAGAGGAATTTGTGCATCAGGCAAAGACCATTAAGAAGTTTGGGGCGGCGGTGGTTGTTATGGCGTTTGACGAAAAAGGTCAGGCAGATACATATAATCGCCGAATAGAGATATGCGAGTGTAGTTATCGGGTTTTGGTGGATCAGGTCAATTTCAATCCTCAGGATATCATTTTCGACCCGAATATTTTCCCGGTTGCTACCGGCATGGAAGAGCATCGACGCAATGCACTTGATTTCTTTTTGGCCACAAAATGGATCAAGGAAAATCTTCCCGGCGCCAAAGTGAGTGGGGGGGTGTCCAATGTTTCTTTTTCCTTCAGAGGAAATGATCGGGTTCGTGAGGCCATGCATGCTGCATTTCTCTACCATGCTATACATCATGGTATGGATATGGGAATTGTCAACCCGACCATGCTGGAAGTATATGATGACATTCCCAAGGATCTCCTGGAAAGGGTAGAGGATGTTCTATTTGACCGAAGGTCAGATGCAACAGAGCGTTTGCTGGATTTTGCCGAAACAGTCAAGTCAGCCGATAAGAAGGAAGTCGTCAATGAAGCTTGGAGATCTGATCCGGTAGCCAAAAGGATTGAGCATGCATTGGTCAAGGGGATTTTGGACTACATCATCGAAGACACGGAAGCTGCCAGACTGGAATTGGTCAATCCGCTCAAAGTCATCGAAGGACCTTTGATGGACGGGATGAATGTGGTCGGGGATCTTTTTGGAGAAGGGAAAATGTTCCTTCCCCAAGTGGTCAAGTCCGCCCGTGTAATGAAAAAAGCGGTGGCTTACCTTGAGCCCTTTATGCCTTTGCCTGAAGAGGGTCAGGAAGCTTCTTCCTTGAAGAAAATCCTTTTGGCAACAGTAAAAGGAGATGTTCACGATATTGGTAAAAACATCGTTGGAGTCGTTTTGGCATGTAACAGCTACCAAATTATTGATTTGGGGGTGATGGTAGACGCTCAGAAAATCATTGATGAAGCCATCAAAAACAAGGTGGATATCATTGGATTGAGTGGGTTGATTACTCCATCTCTTGATGAGATGGTCAATGTGGCCTCGGAAATGGAACGTCAAGGTTTGCAGATTCCGCTTCTTATCGGAGGTGCGACCACATCCAGAATCCACACGGCAGTCAAAATCGACCCGGTTTACTCAGGCACGGTGGTTCATGTGACTGATGCAAGTAAATCTGTGCCGATAGCAGGTGAGGCAATTTCTGAAGAGACCCGTGAGGCTTACCGTCTCCAAATCAAAGAGACCTATCGTCAGCTAAGAGAAGAACACGAAGCCAAACAGTCCATCAAACAAATGGTTAGCTACGAAGAGGCTAAAGCCAATCCCGTGGCGATAGATTGGACTTCTTTTGAGCAGGTAAGGCCAAAGGTGTTAGGAAAAACGATTTTAGAGGTGTTGGATTTGAGTATGCTGAGAAAATATATCGATTGGACTCCTTTCTTCAGTACTTGGATGCTGAGTGGGAAATATCCCAAGATTTTGGAAGACCCAATAGTGGGAACAGAAGCCCAAAAGCTCTTTCAAGATGCCCAAGTTATGCTGGACAGGATCATTGAAGAAAAGTGGCTGCATGCCAAGGCAGTTTTCGGGCTTTATCCTGTGGAGCGGAAGGGAGATGATGCAGTAGTCTTCGAACCCAATGATGCCAATTTGAAGCTGGGTCAATTCCACTTTTTGCGTCAGCAAGGCAAAAAAGGAAAGGGAGTTCCCAACCGATCGCTCGCAGACTATCTCCATCCCGAAAAAACAGATTATCTGGGATGCTTTGCAGTTACAGCTGGCTTGGGTATGGAAACTAAATTAGCTGAATTCCAAGCTGCAGGGGACGATTACAATGATATCCTTTTTAAGGCTTTGGCGGATCGATTAGCAGAAGCTTCTGCTGAATATGTTCACGAACTGGTTAGAAAAGAATACTGGGGGTATTCCAAGGAAGAGGTCTTGGACAACGATTCTCTGATTCGGGAAGAATATCCGGGAATTCGTCCTGCGCCCGGATATCCTGCCTGTCCGGAGCATTCTGAGAAGGAAACGATTGCCCGTCTTTTGGATTTGGAAAAATCAATTGGTATCACCTTGACTTCCAGCTATGCCATGTATCCTACCAGCTCGGTATCAGGATTTTATTTTGGCCATCCCGAGTCTAAGTATTTTGGCTTGGGAAAAATCGCCGAAGATCAAGTCGCCAGCTATGCAATGCGAAAAGGAATTTCCCTGGAACAAGCCGAGCGCCTTCTTTCACCCAATTTGGCCTATACGCCATCCACTATACTTGCGAATCAAACCTTATGAAGATCACTGAGCATCTAAAAAGCGCAAAAAGCACTTTATTTTCTTTCGAAATTCTTCCTCCTCTCAAAGGACAAAGCCTTAAAGAACTTCTGGAAGGGATTGAACCATTGATGGAGTTCAAGCCTCCTTTTGTGGATGTAACTTATCATCGGGAAGAATTTATTTACAAAAAGCATCCGAATGGGCTTTTGGAGAAAGTCAGCACCAAAAAGCGTCCCGGTACTGTGGGGATTTGCGCAGCAATTATGAACAGATTTCAGGTTGATGCAGTGCCTCACCTCCTTTGCGGTGGATTTACCAAAGAAGAAACAGAAAATGCGCTGATTGATCTCAATTTTATCGGGGTGGAAAATGTCCTTGCGTTGAGAGGAGATGCGCCTAAGGGAGAAAAGTTTGCGCCTGAGCGGGAAGGCCATAGTTTCGCCAGTGAATTGGTGGAGCAGATTGTCCGGATGAATCAGGGAAAATACCTACACGAGGAAACAGAAAACAATTTCCACACAGACTTTTGCATAGGGGTGGCAGGATATCCGGAGAAACATTTTGAAGCTCCAAGTCTCAGATTTGACCTTAAGCAATTGAAGGAAAAAGTGGATAAAGGTGCAGAGTATATCGTCACGCAGATGTTTTTTGACAATAAGAAATACTTTGATTTTGTGGACAAAGTAAGGGAAGCAGGAATTGCGGTTCCCATTATTCCTGGGATCAAACCGATCACTACTTTGGGCCAGATTACCATGCTGCCGAGAACTTTTTTCCTGGATCTACCTGATGCTTTGATGGACGAATTGGAAAAATGCAAAACCAACGGAGAAGTGAAAGAAGTGGGCATCGAGTGGGCGATTCAGCAATCCCGGGAGTTGATCAATGCAGGTGTGCCCAGTCTTCATTTCTACACGATGAGTAAGGCGGATGCCACTTACAAGATTGCCAAGGAGGTATTTTAAATCTTTTGAGGTTTTTTTAAGACCTCAAAGGATTTTCTTTTTAAATGACATTCGAAATTTTGGACATCCTTAGTTCTTCGACCATTCTTCCAATTTTTGTCTTCAATTCCTTAGTACTGGCTATATTTAGGCATGATTAAACTCGTCGAATGTCCTCGGGATGCAATGCAGGGAATCCCTGATTTTATAGACACAGCTATCAAAGCTGCATACATCAATCAGCTTCTCGAAGTAGGTTTTGATACGATTGATTTTGGGAGTTTTGTAAGTCCCAAAGCCATTCCTCAGATGCGCGACACGGCCAAAGTCTTGGAAATGCTGGATTTGCACAAAGCCCAATCCAAGCTTTTGGCCATTGTGGCCAATGTCAGAGGTGCTGAGGATGCTCTTCATTTTTCAGAAATTGATTTCTTGGGATTTCCCTTATCCGTTTCAGAAACCTTCCAGCAGCGAAATACCAATGCAAGTATTACTGATGCATTAAGGACAGTAGAAGCAATTCAAAACCTTTGCGAAGTCAAAGGGAAAAAACAGGTTGTTTATCTGAGTATGGGATTTGGGAATCCTTACGGGGATCCCTATTCCCCAGAATTAATTGCTGAGTTCGTGGAAAAACTTTCTCAGCTTCAAATCGAAACTGTTTCCCTTTCGGATACTATCGGAGTAGCGACTCCTGAATTGATCACCCAGCTTTTTGAGGTGCAGACTCAGGCTTTTCCTCAGATCGAATTTGGTGCCCACCTCCACAGTAGGCCAGAATCGGTAGGAGAAAAGGTATGGGCTGGAATTAAAGGAGGTTGTAGACGATTTGACGGAGCATTGATGGGTTTTGGCGGATGTCCTATGGCCAAAGATGATTTGGTGGGTAATATGGCTACCGAACTTATGATTCCTGCCCTTGAGAATGAAGGCTTTGACTTGGGACTCAATAAATCAGAACTTCAAGAGGCCATGAAATTGGCCAAATTTGTATTCAATTCTTGATCCATGAGTGATTCTTCTATCCAATCCAAAGTCAAATCACTCCGTTGGTATCGTCGTGTTCACAAATGGATCGGGATACCCTTGCTGCTGTTTTTTCTGCTCATTGGTATCACATCGATTTTGTTGGCTTGGAAAAAGAAAGCCGAGCTTCTTCCTCCCACCTTAAGTACCAAAGTGGAGCAGGGAACCTGGATATTGCCTTCGGAAATGGTGAAAATCGGAGATGAGGAAATGAAAAAGCTGGGAAGAGACTCTGAGGTAGACCGAATCGATATCCGACCCGATAAAGGGACGGCCAAAGTCACCTTCAAAACTCATTTTACTGAGATTCAGGTAGATGGATTTTCAGGGGAGGTATTGTCCATTGGAACCCGTCACTCGGATTGGATTGAAAAGGTGCATGATGGAAGTATCATCGACTATTATACTACTGGAGATGAGGGTGCGAAGCTGACCTATTCTACTTTGATATCCATTGGCTTGATTTTTTTAGCAATCAGCGGATTTTATATGTGGTATTATCCAAAAAAGATTAGAAAGATGAAAGCGAATTAAGTACCCTGTGATTTTTCATTTGAAAATCTTTAAATTTTAGTGTGGAAAAGGAAAAGCTACATACCGTAAATGAACCAGACCTGGAATATGGGCTCTATTCCTATGCAGATTATCTGACTTGGAAAATCAATGATATGATGGAGTTGATCCGGGGCAAAGCTTACAAATGGGCTGCTGCTGCTCCTGGTATGAGTCATCAGAAGGTTTCTGTCAGATTGACTTATCTACTTCATGAGCATCTTAAAAGTAAAAAATGCCAGGTTTTTCATGCTCCCTTTGATGTCAGACTCCCCGTAAAGTCCATAAAAAACAAAGATATCGACACAGTCTTGCAACCTGATCTTTGTGTCATCTGTGACGAAAGCAAATTGGATGAAGCAGGTTGCATCGGAGCCCCGGATTTGGTGGTAGAAATTCTTTCACCGGGAAACAATCGAAAAGAGCTTAAGCTGAAATATGAAGTTTATGAGGAATCAGGGGTCAAAGAATATTGGATTATTCATCCGAATGAGCAGACTCTTTTGATTTATACCCTTATCAATGGTAAATATCAGCCCTCTCACCTCTACACTTCAGGGGACGAAGTTGAATCCAAATGGGTTGAGGGATTTAGGCTTAATTTGTCTGAGATTTTTGAAAAATAAAAAAAGAATCAGCTATACGAGAAGTTTAAATTTTTTACCGGGAAGAGACTTAACAATTCCCGCAAATTCAAGAGAAAGTAACTTCGAAGACAGAATTCCTAAAGGAATTTCTGTGGAATAGGAAATCATGTCTATTTCAGATTCTCCTTTTTCTTGAAGGTGAGTCAATATCTTCTTTTCTTCCTCATCTCTTTCACTTAAGTCCAAATTCGGCTTTTTGACCTTTTCCTCACCGGGTTTACTCCAAAAAAGAGCCTCGGCAATATCTCCGGGCCCGGTATAAATGCTTGCTTTCATCTTTTTGATCAACTGATTACAGCCTTCTGAAAAGGTAGATTGGAGGTTACCCGGTACCGCAAAAACTTCCTTGTCATAGCTGTAGGCAATTTCAGCTGTAATCAACGCTCCGCCTTTCTCGGCTGCTTCAACCACAATCAGCGCATCGGAAAGTCCGGCAATAATCCGGTTTCGTGCAGGGAAATTTCCCGGTATCATTTTGCTTCCCGGAGCATATTCACTGATCAAATTGCCCGTTTCTTGAAGTTGAAGAGCGGTGTTTTTATGTGCGGCAGGATAGATCTGATTGAGTGGACTACCCATAATCGCAATGGTGGGCAGGCCAGTTTGCAGTGCTGCCCGATGGGCCTCAATGTCAATTCCATAGGCTAAACCTGAAATGATAACTGGCTGATAGGGAAGGAGATCTTCCACAATCTTTCGAGTGATGGATTTACCATAAGGAGTTGCACTTCTGGTGCCGACGATGCCTATGCTTCTTTCAAAATTCAAGGTCCCTTTTCCTTGGGAAAAGAGAATCACAGGACTATCTTCTATGGGCTTTAATCTTTGGGGGAAATCAGGAGAAGTAGAGATCAGTATATCGTATCCCTTTTTGGAACAGGAAGAAATGACCTCATCAGCATTCCTCAATAATTGGTCGCCTTGCTTTTGTATCTCGAGTAACTTTTGACCTACCCTTGGAATTTTGGATGCTTTTCCTTTTCCGAGTTCAAAAAAAGCTTTTGGCGAACCACTGTAAGCTAAAATGGCCTTGAAGACGGTGGGGCCGATTTTTGGCGCCAGAGCTAAAGCCAGGTGATATCTCAGATTCTCATGATCCTTTTCTGGCTTGGAGTTCATGCTTCATATTGATTAAAAAGTCTCGTATTTCCTGAAGCTTCTGAACAGCAGCCACCTTGTCAAATCCCTGATCCCTTCCTGAGGCTATGACCTCCTGCGCTCCTTGTAGGGTATATCCTTTCTCTTTGACTAAGTGATAAACATACCGAATCTTCTGGATATCATCTTTGGTGTACCTTCGATTGCCTTTTTTGTCTTTCTTGGGCCGAATGATGTCAAATTCCCCTTCCCAATAGCGAATCAGAGATGGTGCAACTTTAAATTGATCAGCCACTTCACCAATTGAATAATATTTCTTTTCGATTTCTCGCTCTTTGTATGGCACGGCAGTGAAAATTTTAACCTAAACTATCTCAAAAGTTCTTGAATACTCTAAAGTAAGAAAATCCCTGTTTACTTCAAGTTTGACTTCAAGTGCTCAAGGGAAAAAACGTTCGCTTTTAGCGATTTAGTACTTGGAGCATTTGGACTGCTGCCAATCCTGCTGTTTCTGTTCTCAATCGGCTTTTTCCCAAAGACACCGGTTGAAATCCCATATTTTTCGCCTCTTTGATTTCTGTGGGATCAAAATCTCCCTCTGGACCGATCAAAATCAAATATTTTCCTCCTGGCTTGGCCAAGTCTAGCAAGTGATTTCTGTGGTTTTCGTCCACGTATGCGATGAATTTATAATATTCTTCCAATTTAGGAGAAGATAGAAAAGAAGAAAATTTGATCGTAGGATGGAGCTCAGGAATACGAAGTTTCAGACTTTGTTTACAGGCGGAGATGATTTTCTTTTCCAGGCGATCGGTTTTGAGGTGAGTCCTTTCCGAGTTTTTGCAATCGAGCAAGGTCAATTCATGAAAGCCGATTTCGGTGATTTTCTCCACCATCCATTCCATGCGGTCAGGACTTTTGGTAGGGGCTATGGCCAAATGAATATGGAAACCATCTTTTTCCACCTCGGTTTTTCCTGTGATTTGAATGCTGGCCTTTTTTGGGTGGGATTCCAAAATTACCCCTTGGTAAAGGGTCCCTTTGCCATCTGTGAGATTCAGCTGGTCTCCTTGTTGTTTTCGCAGTACTCTGATTAGGTGCTTGGATTCCTCTTCATTGAGGTGAGTAATGGGTTCGGTGATATTTTCCTGGAAAAAGAGCTGCATGGACGTTTACTTTCTGGATACAAAAAAAGCACATTCTCTCAGAGAATGTGCTTTAAACCAAATTAACCTATAACCTTATTAACCTTTTGAGATTTCCATGTTTACTGTTTTCCCTTTGATGGTGTTGTTCTTCATCACTCGGATTACGTGATCCGCATCTTTCTGAGGTACATCCACAAAAGAGAAATTGTCAAATATGTCGATGCCGCCAATGCTTTTTCCTGGAACTCCAGTTTCACCGGCAATCGCACCTACGATATCGTTTGGACGGATTCTGTCTTTTTTACCTAAGTTCAAAAACAGTCGGGCCATGTTTGCATCCCGGGTTCTTTCTGCTCCTACGCCAAATCTTCCGCCTTCTTTTCTATCACTGAATCGGCTTCCTCTTTCAAATCGGTCTCCACCGCTTCTAGGGCCTCTTTCAAATCGATCTCCTCGACCAAATCGGTCTCTGCCGCCTTCTCTACGATCACTGAATCGACCTTCTCTGCCACCTTCGCGACGATCGTCTCTTCTTCTGTCTCCGTAGGAAGTCTCGATTCCGAAATCCTGATCTTTCAATTCCTTCACGGCATCTCCCATGACCATTTTCATTAGGCCGAGAGAAACTTGCTCAGGAGTAAGACCTTCTGCCAGCATCTGTCCCAAAGTGGATTCGAAAATTTTATTGTCTTCTTCCTTGCTCAGTACCCTGTACACATCCTTCACCAATTGGGCTTTCTTCAATTCCACCAATTCAGAAACAGAAGGAGGGGTCATCTTAGTGATCGTAGCCTTGGTATAGCGCTCCAAATCTCTAAGCTTCATGAACTCACGACGACCCGTGATAAATGTGATTGCCGTTCCGGATTTGCCAGCACGACCGGTTCTACCGATTCGGTGTACGTAATATTCTTCGTCCAGGGGAATATCAAAGTTGAATACCGCTTCCACGTTGTCTACATCGATTCCTCTTGCAGCTACGTCAGTTGCAACCAATACTGTGCAAAGTCCTTTTCTAAACTTGCTCATTACCTTGTCACGCTGAGCCTGAGAAAGATCTCCATGAAGTGCTTCGGCTACGATTCCTCTGCTTCCCAAAGCTTCAGTGACCTCATCAGTCATTCTTTTGGTATTGCAGAAGACTACACTGAGCGCATAATTATTGATGTTCATCAATCGAGCCATCAATTCCATTTTTAAGGAAGGCTTCACTTCGTAGTAAACCTGCTCGATTTTGGAAACGGTAAGCTCGTTTTTAGCGACTTTGATGATTTCGGGCTCTGTCTGATATTTTCTGGTCAAGTCCATGATTGGCTTGGCCATAGTGGCAGAGAAGAAGACGGTTTGTCTTTCCTCTGGCATCTCCTGAAGGATAGCTTCGATGTCGTCTCTGAAACCCATATCCAACATTTCATCAGCCTCATCCAAAACAATGATTCCGGCATCTTCCAGCCTCAAAGTTCCTCGGTTGATATGATCCTGAACTCGGCCCGGAGTACCTACCACGATCTGAACGCCTTTCTTCAAAGTGCGAATCTGCTTGTCGATAGATTCACCTCCGTAGATGGCTACAGATGAAATTTTCTTGTGATACTTAGCTAGCTTTTGGATTTCTCCTTCTACCTGTACCGCAAGTTCGCGGGTTGGGCAAAGGATAATTGCCTGAGGCTTGTTGAAATCCGGATCGACCAAGTCGATAATAGGGATTGCAAATGCCGCAGTCTTTCCTGTTCCGGTCTGCGCTTGTCCGATGACATCGCGACCTTCTAATACGAAAGGAATAGCTTGTGATTGAATGGGGGAAGGTTGGGTATAACCCATTTCTTCCACTGCCCGCAAGATTTCTTCTGAAATCCCCAGGTCTGAGAATTTGATTGTGTTTTCCATGAATGTTGTCCTTACTTTTCTTGCCATGTTTCCTAAATCCCAGACAAGCGACAGTAAGGATTCACGGCTCAGAAAAATGCTCTGTCAAAATTGACGATGCAAAAGTAGACAAAGATTTTTTGGAAACCAAGTAAGATTCTAAAGTTTTTAGAAGATTCTTTAAAAATATGGAAGAAAAAGCGATAATTATTTGGAGAGTTTGTTCTAAACAGCCCTTTTCCCATAAATACTCTTTGGCCTATTTCAGAATAAAATTTTGCAAAAACTCTTCTTTTTATCTCAGTTTTTTTGAAATCAAAGGATTGAAGGAGGGCAAGGATTCTCTTTCTTGCCCCAAATCGCTTCATTCCCTTACAGAAGGTTCCCGATCATCCACTTCCTTTCTTCCTGGATCTCATTCATCGGAAATCGGTCATCCGTCATCAGACTCCAATCATTTTTTCAAACTCTCCAAAATCAACCGGACCAGTTCTGCTTTGTCTCCGTTTGGAATCCATCTTGCCACAACGACCAAATCATTTTCCTGATCTACATAAATCATATTCGTACCTGCGCCGATATGCAGGAAGGCAGATTTGGGAGCGGCAAGGACTTGCTTTTGGTCATAGTTCAAGAAATAATTCATGAATCCATAATCCGGCTGGGCTGGAGTAGGGGTACGGGATTTTTCTATCCAGGATTCAGGAATCAGTTGTTTTCCATTCCAATTTCCGTTTCTCAAAGTCAGATACCCAAATCGGGCCTGATCCCAAGCAGAAAGCATCATCCCTCCACCCCAGTGGGAACCCCCGCTGACGGATTGAATGATCTGCCCATCCAAGATGACAAAGGAATTTTCATATCCTGTCCATCTCCAGGTATCGCTTGCCCCGATCGGATCCATGATTTTTTCCTTTAAAACGGCAGGCAAAGGTTTTCTCCAAACATTTAATAGTGCTAATGCAAGGACATTGACCCGAGTGTCATTGTATTCATATTGGCTTCCCGGTTCGTTTTGGGCTCTGGCTCTTTTCTGTGCGACTCCTTCTGCCGGTCGGTCTGCCCAGTCTGGTTTGCCCCAAAGAGTTCCTTCCCAATCGGAAGTTTGTCTCAGCAGGTCATCCCAGCGGATTTTCCGGTTATGCTCTGTAGCAAAAAGGTCAAAAACATCATCTTCTTCCAAATGATCTGCCTTGTTCATCATAGACTTGACTGGATCATAGGGGTATATCGGAGCCATGTAAGGATAGACCAAATCCATTTCGTTTTGAATCAACCCTTCTTCCAAAGCCAGACCGGCAGTGGTGGAAAGGAAGCTTTTTGCCACGCTGAAAGTCAAATCCACCCGGGATGGATCGCCCCATTGCCCTACTACATATCCTTTGTAAATGATTAATCCTGTGGCGAGACCCCGTGTTTTCATAGGTCCAACAGGATAGCCAAAGGGTTCTCTTCCAAAAGCACTTTCGTAATGGGCGATTTTCAGATTGGGATTTGCTGTGCTTTCATGTGCTTCTGCAAAAGCAATAGCTTCTTTGATTTTGGCCCCATCCAATCCCAATTCTTCCGGGGATTTGGTTTCCCATTTGTTTTTTTCAGGGAAATAAACCTGAGAAAAGAGGGGAGAAAGTGATCCGATGAGCGAGAGGGTGAGAATAAGTTTTTTCATGGGTGGTGGACTAGTCTGCGATTTTAGGAAATCCATTTTTCAATTCAGAACCACTGATCAATTTGTTGATTGATTTTTGGATTTAAACCCTTTGCTTGCTGATAAGTTAAAAGAGCAAATTCTATTTATTTTTCAATAGAAAGGAAGCTTTTATATTTTCGCCTCTAGAAACTTAACACATGGAAGATCAGAAAATTTACATCGTTGGTGCTGGAATTTCAGGTTTGATTGCTGCCCTTGAGCTGGAAAAGGCCGATTTTAGTCCTATTATCCTCGAATCCACAGGAGAAGTGGGAGGCAGGATGAAGACTGATGCAGAGGATGGCTTTTTGATGGACCATGGCTTTCAAGTGCTGAATACAGCCTATCCCGAAGCGAAACGATATCTTGATTTTCAGGCCTTGAACCTTAAGACATTTGATCCGGGAGCGGTGATTTTTGACGGGAAAGACTCTTTTATCATCACCGATCCAATGAGAAATCCCCTAAAAGTGGTCAGCATGGCCTTCTCCAAGGTGGGGACTTTCCTTGATAAAGTGAAAATGTTTACGCTGACTCAAGAACTGAAAAAGAAGAGCAATGAGGAGATTTTTAATTCCCCTTCTATTCCCACGCATAAGTATTTGAAGAATTTTGGTTTTTCAGACCTGATTATTGATAATTTCTTCAAGCCTTTTTTCAGAGGAATTTTCCTCGAAAGACACCTGAACACTTCCTCAAGGATGTTTGAGTTTGTATTTAAGATGTTTGCTCTTGGCCATGCGGCGATACCCGAAAAGGGGATGGGAGAAATCCCAAAAATGATTCGAAGACAGTTAAGCAAAACCCAGATTTACTTCAACTCTCCGGTCAAAGAAATTCATGGAAATGTCATTGAAATGGAAAATGGGGATAAACTTGAGGCGGACAGAATTATTATTGCAGTCCAGCCCGATCGGGTGATGAAGCAGCTTCAGGGACAATTTGGCGCACCAAGAAAGGTCATGAATCTGTATTTTTCTCTCCAGAAATCATTCTTGGCCCGCCCAATGATCGGATTATTGACCGGTGAACGGTTGGTGAATAATATCGTATTTATGGATGATGTGTCCAAAGCTTACGCTGAGAATGGACGATCCCTGCTTTCCGTCACTGTTTTGGAAAGCAAATTGGGTGAGAAAGAGCTGATCAAGGCTGTTCAGGATGAATTGGAAGAAGTCTCCGGCATCAAGGGCGAGTATTTCAAATTTGTCAAAGCTTTCCCGATTTCCTATGCCTTGCCCCATGTGGATGATTTGAAATATTCGATTCCTTTTACTGAGTGCAAAATCACCGACCAAGTTTATCTGGCAGGGGACTACTTGCTCAATGCTTCCATCAATGCGGGGATGACTTCTGGAAGGATCGCAGCGGAAGCAGTGATTCATTCTTTCGCACCCACTCACTAAGGATTGATTTTCCCAATCGGAGTTTCATCACACGTCACATCTCCCGCCACATATTGCATCCCATCGAGGAGGAATTGGAGCAGTTGAGGATTATCGTAACTCTGCGCATTGTGGGAGGGAGAGGCATACATGACTTTTCCTTTACCTTCCGGTCTGATCCAAGCTACATAGGTTTTGCCGTCGGTTTTTTCTGATCCTTTTCTCTGATTTTTTATTTCGGAATTATTGAAATAAAGTAAAGGCGTGAAATCACCTTCTTCGTAGGCATTTTTGTAAAAGTAGGGTTCGTCTACGTGATTGAATCCTTCAGGTGAAAAAGCCTGAACCATAGGGTGATTGGGATTCTCCAATCTCACCTGAAAAGCCTGCTGAGGAGGATGATAATCAAAACTGCCTCCTAAAAGCCGACTGAAATCCATGGAGTTATTCAGGATGGTATTTCCTCCGTGAAGAACCAGTAATCCTCCGCCTCCTGCTACGTACTTTCGGATATTTTCCTCCAGTTCCAGCGCTTTTTTCATGGTGGCTGCGGAGTCACCATAAGATTGTATTTTCAACTCATCCCAAAAAAGATTGCGCTTATCAGGCTTTGAATTGGTATTGTTCAAAACGAGTACATCAAACTTTTTGAGATTTTTCAATTCCATGTATTCGATATCTCTGCTGCCGATTACCTCGAAAGCACCACTCTTTTCCCCGAGAATTTTAACTACTTCTTCGGTATGAGGTCTTACCCAGTGATTGAACCCGGTATGCAATGAAAAGACCAAAACCTTCTTCTTTTTGGTACCAGGAAAGGTGGGTTTTTCGGGAGCCAAATCACTGATTTTCTGCTTCCAAGCCTCATCCAAAGTTACCTCAGGTAGGCTTTGTGCACTGACAAACTGAAACGAAAACAGGAAAACGATTCCGTAGATAATGGCTCTGATCATGGGTTTATTGGATTAGTGGTTGGATGCTTTTTAGGAGATTTTAATAATTTCAAAATCACAAGCCCAATAACCTGAAATTTCTATGTCTTTCAAAAGAATTTTGACCTCTGCGTTCTTTTTTGCCCTTTTTTCTACGGGATCGTTTGCGCAGGAAGTCGAGCTCAGAGACTCCGAAAAGGGAGTTGATTTCTACTTCGGTGGAAAGAAAGTTTTGACCTATCAGACAGTCAAAGAACCTGTGCCTCAGGGAATCAAAGAAGCATTCAGCAAATCGGGATTTATTCATCCGATCATTTCTCCAAGCGGTCAAGTGCTCAGTAGGATACAGCCAAAGGATCATTATCATCACTACGGTATTTGGGGACCCTGGACGCGGGCTACTATCCGTGGGAGAGAGGTGGATTTTTGGAATTTGGGGGATGAAAAGGGTAGGGTGGACTTTTCTCATATCCTTTCCAAAAAAATAGCCGGTGGTGCAGCAGAGCTGAATGTTCGTCAAAACCACATCGATCTGAAGGCTCCTGAATCGGAAAGATTGGCTATCGAAGAGGATTTGAGAATCAAATTGAAGCCGGCAGACAAAGGCCGATATATGGTAGATTATACGACTACCATTTCAACCAAAATTCCCGGAGGCATCCTTTTGGATGATTACCGATATGGAGGTGGAATAGGGTTTCGTGCCACAGAAGTTTGGGGAGATGACAACAGTACCATTTTGACTTCAGAGGGCCACGATCGCAAAACTGCAGATGGAACGGAAGCCAAATGGATCATTGTCAAGGGAAAAACTGATTCTCCAGAAGGACAAAGTGGGATTCTTTTTCTCGGCCATAATACCAATAAAGCCCATCCGGAACCTTTGCGGGTTTGGCCAGTCGGTCAGTATAATGGCAAAGGAAATGTGTTCATTGAGTTTTGCCCTATCCGTCATGAATCTTGGGAACTACAGCCCGAAAAACGATACTCCCTCAAGTACCGGATGATCGTATTTGACGGTGACCTCAGTTCCGAGGAAGCTGAGGCTTATTGGAGAGCTTTTGTGAAATAAATATCAAGCAACAAACCATTAACGATATGCAAAGAAGAGATTTTATGAAAAAAACGGCCCTTGCAGGAGCTGCTTTTGGCTTCCCTACCATTGTTCCAGCTTCTGTTTTTGGAAAAAACGCACCGAGCAACAAAATCAATATTGGTCAGATTGGGTGTGGAAGAATTGCCCGTGATCATGATCTACCAGGGACTTGGAGACATGATGTGGCCCGAATTGTAGCGGTATCCGATGTGGATAGCAAGCGGATGGCGGATGGGAAAAAACTGGTCGAAGACTACTACACCAAAAAGCTGGGCGAAAAATACATGGATGTGAAGCAGTATGGGGACTATCGGGAAATGCTACTCAACAAGGATATCGATGCAGTGATTATTTCCACTCCTGACCATTGGCATTCGCAGCCTGCCATGGAGGCAGCTTTGGCTGGAAAGCATATTTATGTGCAGAAACCCACGTCACTGACCATCAAGGAAGGGCGGCAATTGGTAGAAGTGGTCAATAAAACCGGTGTTGTTCTTCAGCTTGGAACGCAGCAGCGCTCGAGTGAGCAATTTAGAATTGCTGCTGAATTGGTTCGAAATGGGCGAATAGGAAAACTTCATACGGTCCGAATTGGTCTTCCGGGAGATCCTGCTGGACCGGATGCCCCACCCATGCCTGTTCCCTCCAATTTAAATTTTGACATGTGGTTGGGTTCCACTCCGGAGATTCCCTACTCAGAGATTGGCGTGCATCCTCAAAACGATTACAGCCGTCCGGGTTGGTTGAGACACGAAAATTACGGTGCAGGAATGATTACCGGCTGGGGTCAGCATCATTTTGACTCAGCGGCATGGGGAATGGATACCGAATTGACCGGACCCAGATATATTGAAGCCGTGGCTGAATTCCCTCGGGCTGGTTTTTGGAATGTGCATGGTGACTTTATGGTCAAAGCCGAATACGACAATGGAATCGTCATGCTGACTTCCGGTGGCTATCCCAACGGGATTCGATACGAAGGTACTGAAGGATGGATTTGGGTTTCCCGAGGAAACTATCAGGCCTCTTCCTCTGATCCTGTAGCCCAAAACAACAATGCCAAAGCTCTGGACGCTTCAAATCCCAAAATCCTGACTTCTCAGATAGGAGAAAATGAAATCCGATTGACCCGAAGTGATGAGCATCACGGAAATTGGCTTGATGCGATACAGGGCAAAACTGAATTGCTTTCTCCTGTAGAAATCGGACATAGGGCCTGTTCTGTGTGCTTGATTAGCCATATTGCCATGAAAATGGGCAGAAAACTGGCTTGGGATCCAGTGAAAGAAGAGTTTATCAATGACCCGGAAGCTAATTCGCATCTCAGTAGGCCTCAGCGAAGACCCTGGGGAACGGATTATGTGAAGGTCTGAAGCAAAAAGTCTGAAGTTTGAATTTAGAAAGCTGAAGAAGTAAGTCATCAAACCTTTGTGAAAACTTCAAAAGCATGAAATGAGGAGGTTTTCCCAACTCACAGAAAAATGGAAATGAATCTGAGAAATTATACATTAGGGGCTTTTGCGGCCCTTTTGTTCGGGGCTTGTAGCTCGACAGAACCTGAAAGCAATATGAGTGAATCCACCATCCAAAATGTAACCATTATGACTTTGGATCCCGGTCATTTTCATGCCGGCTTGATCCATAAGACCATGTATCCGCAAGTGGATTCAACTGTTTACATTTTTGCACCTCCAGGAGATGAATTGAAGGATCATCTGAAACGATTGGAGTCTTACAATACCCGATCAGAAAATCCAACCGCTTGGAATTTGGAGATCTACTCAGGAAATGATTACCTGAAGAAGATGATTTCCCAAAAACCCGGCAATGTGATGATGGTGGCCGGAAAGAATGACAAAAAAATAGATTATATCCTTGAGGCTGTCCAAAATGGGATTCATGTATACGCAGATAAGCCCTTGGTTATCAATCGCGGAGGATTTCAAAAGCTGAAGAAGGCCTTTGAGATAGCTAAAGAGAAAAATTTGCTGGTCTATGATATCATGACGGAGCGGTTCGAGATTACCACTTTACTTCAAAAAGAGCTCTCCAGAATTTCTTCTGTTTTTGGTGAATTGGAAAAAGGAAGCCCGGATAATCCGGCGATCACCAAAGAATCCGTGCATCACTTTTTCAAATATGTTTCTGGAGTTCCTTTGGTTAGACCAGATTGGTTCTTTGATATAGATATCGAAGGAGAGGGAATAGTGGATGTGACCACCCACTTGGTGGACTTGATTCAATGGGAAGCCTATCCGGATCAGATCTTGGATACCACCGATGTTACGATGCTTTCTGCCAGAAGGTGGGCCACCCCTTTGAGCCTAGAAGAATTCCAAAAGGTAACGGGGAAATCAGATTTCTCAGATTTTCTTCAAAAAGATATAAAAAATGGTTCTTTGGAGGTCTTTGCCAATGGTGAAATGAACTACACCTTAAAAGACATTCATGCCAAAGTAAGCGTGATCTGGAATTTTCAGGCACCAGAGGGGGCAGGAGATACCCATTACAGCATGATGCGAGGAACAAAAGCCAACTTGGTTATTCGGCAGGGAAAAGAGCAAAACTACCGTCCTGAGCTCTATGTGGAGCTTTTGGGAGACCAGGATGAAGCATTGGAAGAAGCAGTGAAAATAACTCTTCAATCTACCTATCCTGGAATCGATTTGGAAAAGACTCCCACAGGAGAATATCGGGTGATTATTCCTGATCAATACCACAACGGACATGAAGCACATTTTGCACAAGTCACGGAGCGATTTTTGGAATATTACAAAGACGGCAACATGCCGGATTGGGAAGTGCCAAATATGATTACCAAGTACTATACGACCACTTTGGCTAGGGAATTCGCTCAAAAATAATATTTGAGTAAACTGAACAGACTGGAATTGAATTAGTTTTAACCCTAATTCCAGTTTTTTTATGTCCATATCCGACCCATCTTCCAAAACTCCACTGACAGTCGCCATTGCCGGGGCTGGGGGTTATATCGGAAGTTGGTTTATCGAAAACTTCAGATCCAAGTACAAGATCATCGGCCTCAGCCGCAGAAAAGTTAAGTCCAACCCCTATCCTGAAGTGGAATGGAGACAAGTAGAACTTTATTCCATTTCTTCCACTATTGAGGCTTTAAGGGGAGTGGATGTGGCGATTTATCTGGTTCATTCCATGAATGCTTCCACTCGATTGAATCAGGGAAGTTTTGAAGATACAGATTTGCTTTTGGCAGATAATTTCAGCCGAGCTGCCGAATTGAACGGCGTCAGTCAGATTATTTATCTGGGTGGATTGATTCCCGATGAACCCGAAGAAAGTCTTTCAAGACACTTGAAAAGCCGCCTTGAGGTAGAAAAAACCTTGGGTTCGAGAAAGTCCAAATTGACTGCTTTGCGGGCTTCGATCATTGTCGGTCCTGGGGGGTCGAGTTTTGACATGATCCGAAATTTGGTGAGAAAGCTCCCGGTATTGATGTGTCCTCAATGGACCGAATCTTTGACCCAACCTATCTCATTGAAGGATACTTTGGATATCATTGACACTTGCATAGGAAATCCTTCTGTTTTTGGGCAGGTAATAGAAATTGGAAGTGACGAGGTGATGTCTTACCGGCGAATGTTGGAAAAAACTGCTGAAGTCATGGGGAAAAACAGACTCGTTTTTTCCATACCTGTATTTTCCTTGGGCTTAAGCAAATTTTGGGTCGGTCTATTTGGGGAAAGCCCGCCCCAATTGGTTTCCCCGTTGGTAGAAAGTCTGAGACACACCTTGGTTGTTTCTGACCGATTGGCATTCAAGGAAAAGAAAATCAATTACCTCAGCTATGAGGAGTCGGTCAAGATTGCATTGACTGCAAATGAAACGCCCAGCTTGCCTGATTTTTTCAAAAAGAAAGGCGTGAAAAATACTGTTCGGTCGATTCAGCGTATTCCCAACAAAGGAAGGAACTCAGCGCTTTGGGTGGCGAATCGCTATTATTTATGGTTGCCTAAATTCTTTCGTTTTTTGATTAATGGAAAAGTATCCAATCAGGGAGAAATCGGCTTTCATTTGCTCTGGGGGAAAAAGCCCATGCTTCAACTGACCTTGATTCCTGACCGAAGTGATGAGCAAAGGCAGCTCTTTTATATCACGGGAGGCTGGCTGGTCAAGCGTTTTGATTACGGATGGATGGAGTTTAGAGAAGTGCTGGACAGCCGATATATCGTTTCTGCCATTCATGAATTTGTTCCCCGCCTTCCGTGGATTATTTACATCAATACACAGGCTAAGTTGCATCTTTGGGTAATGAATCGTTTCAAGCGATACTTGGAGAAAAAGTCGGAATGAAAACTCAAATAGTCGATCTTTAGCTTTCGATAGATCGTAAATACATCAGAAATCAATGCTGTCGAAGTCGTCTCGATAGATCAATAAAATCAACAAAAAGATGAAAACCCTTTCTTTCAAAAACGGAGATAAAATACCTGCACTTGGCTTGGGCACCTGGAAAAGCAAACCCGGGGAAGTGAGAAAAGCTGTCTATTGGGCAATAGAGGCTGGGTATAGACATATAGATTGTGCGGCAATTTATCAGAATGAAAAAGAGGTAGGGCAGGGGATTTCGGATGCCTTGTCTGATGGTTTGGTGAAAAGGAGCGAGCTTTTTGTTACTTCCAAGCTCTGGAATGATTGCCATAGGCATGAGGATGTCAAGCCTGCCTTGGAAAAGTCCTTGGAAAATCTCCGCTTAGATTACCTGGATTTGTACTTAGTTCACTGGCCGGTTTCCTTTAAGCATGGGGTCACTTTTGCCACGCACCGGGAGGAATTCTACACCTACCAGGATGTGCCTCTGACTCAAACCTGGGAAGCCATGCAAGAGCAAAAAGGGACTGGATTGGCCAAGCATATTGGGGTATCCAATTTCAATCAGACCAAATTGCGGGAAATCCTGGCGATGAAAGGAGAAGCGCCTGAAATGAATCAGGTGGAGATGCATCCTTTTTTGCCTCAGCTTTCTTTGGTGAATTTCTGTAAGGAAAATGGCATACTGATGACCGCCTATTCACCCTTAGGCTCGCCGGATTCGAGGGCAGAGCGACACAAAAATGATCCCGTTCTCTTATCTAATCCTTTGGTTGAGGAGATTGCCGAAAAATACGGAGTCAACCCTGGAGTTATCCTGATAGCTTGGTCCCTGCACCGGGATATTGCTGTCATTCCTAAATCTGTAAATCGGGATAGGATATTCTCGAATTTCGAAGCTTCCCGAATTCAATTAAGAGAAGAAGACATGCTGGAACTTCGGGATTTGGGCATTTCACATCGGTTTATTGATGGAAGCTTTTTTACAGGCCCACATAGTCCATATAAGCAAAGCGATCTTTGGGATTGAACAAAGAAAACCCGGACGAATTCAAATATGTCCGGGTTTTTTTATCCTAATCCTCAAATTCTAAGGCTTCCAATATTTCAGCCATTTGGTCAAAGTCCCGTAACCCCGCCTTGATTTCTGTGCCTCCGTTTAGGGAAATTCCGTAAATCGGTAATTCTTCTGTAATTTCTACTACATCATTTGGATTGAAGCCATCTGCCAAAATCACTTGGAATTTCTCTGAAAGCCTCCGGATTTCTGCCTGTTTTTCAATTGCAGATTCGATATTAGTCAAGTGGAGATAGATTGACTTAGGCCCCAGTTTTTCCTTCAATTCCTGGTCCAAATGATTGATTTCATCGAGATTGCATTTATAAATAAATGAAAGCCCAAGATCTGAAAGGGATAGAAGTTGGTTCAAACGATCGTGTTCGACCCAGGTAATACCCGGATATTTGGCGAGTTTTTCCCGCAATTCCTCATCTGGTAATCCGGACGATTCACCCACATACTCTACTCCAGAGAGCCAACCTGTTATTTCCTCAAACTCCTCAGGACTGACAAAATTGGGGTCTTCCGGATTGATGCAAAAGCCCAAAAGATTAACGGTCATTCCCGAACAGTATCTTGCATCAGTCAGGTTGGTAATATGATTGATTTTTACAAAAGTCTTTAATGCCATTTCTTGATCAGATTGTAGAGCGAAAGTACTTCACAAAATTTGTCCAGAAAAGAAATCAGCTCAGAAGTAAAACTGCAAATTCTAAAAATCAAGAAACAAAATCTTCTATTTTTACTTCTCTGATTAGTTATGCGGAAGATTTATCTGTTTTTTTTTATTTCTCTGAGTTGCTTGATTTTCTCTTGCGAAGAGGAAATTGAGCCAGCTTCTTTTGATCCTCAATATGAATTCCAGCCTTTGGAAATTGGTCGTTTTTGGATTTATGAGGTGGAACAGACCATCCATTTTGGGGAAAATGATTCGGAGGAATTTTCTTTTTTCGTTCAGGACAGAATCCGGTCCTCCTACGCTAATGTAGAGGGGAATTTGGTTTATGTAGTACAAAGGAGTACATCCGAAGACCAATCAGAATGGGTTAAGGAGCTTGATTATACAATTCAAATCAAAGATTTATCTCTTCTCAGAACTGTAAACAATCAAACTTTAGTGGCACTCAGTTTTCCTCCTGAAGTTGGCAAAGTCTGGAATGGATTGGCCTATAGGGCAGAGGGGAGTGATGAATTTGAAGTAGAGACCATGGATTCGGAACAGGTCAAAGTCAAGCAAGAGGAATTGGATGATGAAGTGACTATACGAGATCTTCGATATGAAGTATTCCAAAAAGAGGTAGGTTTGATTGAAAAATATTCAGAAGTAGTAACTTACTGCTCAAGAAACGACTGTCTGGGTCAACAATTGATCAACGGAGGAGAAAAAATTCATTTGAGATTGGTGGATTATGGAAAAAATTAAACTGGTTTTGTTTGCCTTTACTTTTTTGGCTTTTATCTCTTTTTCAGAAGCCCAGAATCGCTATGCCGTTTATTACAAATACAAGCCACAATCAGAGTTTACTTTATCCAATCCAGGGGAATACCTGAGTGCCAAAGCACTCCAAAGAAGGCAACGGGAGGGCATTTCTGCTGATAGTTTGGATCTGCCTGTATCAAAAAAATACCAAGAGGCTGTGGAAATTCAAGCTGACTACTTGTTTTACAGCAGTAAATGGCTCAACGCTTCTGTGATTATTGCAAATGAATCACAAGTCAAATCCATTGCCGCATTGCCATTTGTTGAAAAGGTGGAATTAGTGGCTTTCGGATTTACCCCACCGCCATCGGGAAGGCTAAAGAACTATCTGCGGGTCAGTGCTAGCAGTGCTGTAAATTGTGAAGAACCCAAATTAAATGCCCGAATCACCGAAGTAGGTCAAAATCAATCTTACCAGTTTCAAAATGAAGTGATTGGAATTGACGTCATGCATGAGGAAGGTTTTACCGGAAAAGGAATCACCATTGCTGTATTTGATGCAGGCTTTCCCGGAGTCAATCAGGCCAAAGGGTTCGAAGGATTGATAGCAAATGGTCAAATAGTCGGACAGAAAGACATGATTCGTCCTTGGAATCCTTCTGTTTTTACAGATCATCCTCATGGAACCAATGTTCTTTCTTTGATCGGTGCCAATGATCCGGGTGTATTGGTTGCAGGGGCATATGAATCGGATTTTATTTTAGTGATCACTGAAGAAGTGGCTACTGAATATCGAGTTGAGGAGTTGAATTGGGTGAGAGGTGCCGAATATGCAGACAGTCTGGGAGTGGACATTATCAGTAGTTCTGTTGGCTATTGGGATTTTGACGATCCTGCAATGAATTACACCATCGCAGATTTAGATGGTAAAACTGCAACGATTACAAAAGGCGCTTCTATAGCTTCGAATAAAGGTATCTTGGTTGTAAACAGTGTTGGTAATTATGGTTCAAGAGGAACTTCGTCCCTAGTAGCACCGGCAGATGCATCCGGGATTTTGGCTATTGGTTCAGTTAATTCCAATCTCGCTGTTTCAGGTTTTAGTTCCCGAGGTCCCACAGGTGATGGAAGGCTCAAGCCCGATTTGGTGGCTTTTGGAGAGAGCCCTATTCTGTTGAGAGCAAATGGTACTTCAGGTGCTGCAAGTGGTACCTCTTTTTCAGCGCCTCAAGTGACCGCTTTGGCTGCGGGACTTTGGCAGGCAAGACCCGAGTGGAAAAAGGATGAATTGATTCAACGGCTTTTGGAAAGTTCCAGCAATTTCGAAAACCCAGACAATAATTTGGGTTATGGAATTCCCAGTTTTTATCAGGCCTACTTTGGAGAGATTCTTTCAGCTGAATTAGAGGAAAAAGTGGAATGGAAAGTCTTTCCGAATCCTTTGTCAGGTGAGGAATTGATGATTTATTTTGGTACTGGTCTAGAAAGCCAATTCGAATTAATTGACCTTACTGGGAAAGTTTTGATCCAAACAAAGGTGATTCGAGCAGATGTAAAGACTCCATTTATTGTGCAGCTTGCCGGAGTGAAGCCGGGACTATATCTGGTTCAGATGTCTGATGGTGTTCGATTCAATCAAATCAAACTCCTCAAACAATAACATTTTCAAAGAAATTTATTCTTCCAGACTATGAATCCCCTTATTGCCCCGTCAATTCTTGCATCGGACTTTGCTAATCTTCAAAAGGAGGTAGAGATGCTGAACCGGTCGGAAGCGGATTTTATCCATGTGGATATCATGGATGGGGTTTTTGTGCCAAATATTTCATTTGGAATTCCAGTCACTGAGTCCATTCACAAGCATGCTAAAAAGCCCTTGGATGTTCATTTGATGATCGTTCGTCCGGATGATTACTTGGAATCATTTAGAAAAGCTGGGGCAGAAATTCTTACTGTCCACCTAGAGGTCTGCACTCATCTTCATCGCACTTTGCAAGCGATAAAGCAATTGGGTGCAAAAGCAGGAGTGGCTATCAATCCGCATACTCCGGTCAGTTTTCTTTCTGAGGTGATCGAGGAAATAGATTTAGTGTGTGTGATGTCTGTTAATCCTGGCTTTGGTGGACAAAAGTTTATTGAGAACACCTACTCTAAGGTTTCCAGATTAAAGGACTTGATTGTTTCTAAAAACTCAAAAACACTCATAGAAGTGGACGGTGGAGTTAATTTGACCAATGCCCCCCAACTTTTTCAAGCCGGTGCGGATGTGTTGGTTGCCGGTAGTTTTGTTTTTAATTCATCCGATCCCATTCAAATTATTTCGCAATTGAAAGAATCTGTTTTTTGAAAAACCGCTTATCATAAAAAATCTTAAAATCGGAAATATGAACTTGTGATTCCATTCCGAGGTTGGTTTATTGTAAGTTGTATTCATTTAAACCAAGATAGTTATGAGAAAAATTTGGATGTTTTTAGCTCTTTTTATGGGGTATAGTATGTTTAGTGTTGCTCAGGAGGCAGAAGAAGTGACCGATGAGGATTTGGCAAAATTTGCTAAAGTCGAGGTAATGACATCACAGTACGTAGAGGATAAAACAGAGGAGCTGAAAAACATGATTATCAATAATGAGGTCATTGATGGAGGTGCCAGATATAATGAAATTAAAGCCGCTTGGGGTGATGCTGCCAAAGAAGCAGAAATTGAACTGACGGATGAAGAAAGAGCTGCCTATAAAGCAATCAAAGATTTTCAGGATTCTCTTCAGCAGTCCGTTGTTGATTATAAAACCGAATTGATCAAGGATGATGAAGTTTTAGGAGTATCTATCTACAATAAAGTAAATGGAGCGATTAAAGAAGATCCGGCTCTAAAAGAAAGACTGGACCAAATGGTAGAGGAAATGAAAACTAAGGGAGATTCCTGATTGGTTATCAGTAAGTGTGGCAATAAATTTGAAGAAGTCTCTAAAAAAGAGACTTCTTTTTTTATAGGTTTAAGCTAATTAGCGTTATAAATTCTCATGCACACTTTCAAATCATTTCTTGTTTTGCTTTCGATCCTGATGATTGGGAATATTGCCCAAGCACAGGACGAGGATATTTTTGGAATCAGTACCAAGGCAAAAAATCCCAAAAGTGAGTCCGGTGTCGGAAATGCCTTTCGGAATGTAATCGAGCAATTTGCTTTTGAATTTTCTACCGGGGCGGCTTATCACCAGATGGGGATGAGTTTTTATTCCGAAAATCCCAGTCTCTATCCAATAAGCCAATTCCAGAACTTCGAAAATCCCTTAGACATTTCTCCTGAAAACCCTCTTGAAATGAGTTCAGGAGACTGGATTTTTCCTTTATTCAACGGAGGACTAAGGATAAATCTTTTTAATCTGCTTACCATCGGAGGCGGATACGGAATTGAATGGGGCAATCTTTCTCCGATGCAAGGAGGTGACTTTGAATTTCCTTTTGAAGGAACTTCTTATCAAATTTCAAAAACTTACGGTACTGTCGGGTTAGTTCTTTTTGATGCCAAAAGAAGGCAGGGGTTTTTAAAAATGAGATATAGAAAATATAGCTCAAACAATTTATACATGCAGTCTGAATTGAGGCAAAGAGCCCGTCAGATTTATCCTTGGCGGTTTATTTTGGAGGGGGAATTTGGCCAACTTAAATTAAAAAATGCCTATGATCCTGCTCTAGACCTGCCCAATCAACCCTACGAATCTAAATTGGCGGTGTCCGAAGATCCCTATTTCGGAGTAGGATTGAGGGTAGAGCGAGATTTTTCTGAATATACCAAGCTATTTATAAAAGGGGGAGGAGAGTTTCGATCCTTTACCTATGCTTCTTCTGATTTTTCCGAATTTCAGGAAATCAACCAGTCTGTTTACTCGATGCAGTTGGGTTTGGCTATACGGATCCCTGGAACCAAGCGATGCAAAGTGCAGGGATGCGGAGTGGTAATGAAGCACATGCATGATGGAATCGAATATAGAGGAAGCTCTATTTTCAATCTTCAAAACCGAAAAGTTGGTCAATGGTACTGACGGAATAATATCCGTTTTACTTTGAATCTGAGGTTTCAAAAGCCTTCTCTTTTTGCTATCTTGCGGCTTAATTTGACCCGCGAAAAAGCATTTTATGGCCCAAGGAGAAAACGAGAACATCATACCCATTAATATTGAAGAGGAAATGCGTGGAGCCTACATCGATTATTCGATGTCGGTTATTGTTTCAAGAGCACTTCCTGATGTCCGTGACGGACTCAAACCAGTTCACAGAAGGATTCTTTTCGGAATGCAAGAACTGGGAGTTTTACACAACAAGCCTTATAAAAAATCTGCGAGAATTGTAGGGGAAGTACTAGGGAAGTACCATCCTCATGGTGACTCGGCTGTCTATGATACCATGGTCCGCATGGCCCAAGAGTGGTCCCTGAGATATCCGATGGTAGATGGACAGGGTAATTTTGGGTCTATCGATGGAGATAATCCAGCTGCTATGCGATATACCGAGGCAAGACTGAGAAGAATTGCTGAGGAAATGCTAGTCGATATCAACAAAGACACCGTTGATTTTCAATTCAATTTTGACGACTCCCTCAAAGAGCCTACTGTTTTGCCGGCTAAGGTTCCGGCATTATTGCTTAATGGGGCTTCCGGTATCGCAGTCGGTATGGCTACCAATATGGCTCCTCACAATCTGGGTGAGGTGATCGACGGGATTGTCGCTTATATTGACAATCGAGAAATTACAGTATCAGAATTGATGCAGCATGTTACTGCTCCAGACTTTCCTACAGGTGGGATTATCTATGGATACAATGGTGTCAAAGCTGCTTTTGAAACTGGTAGGGGTCGAATTGTTGTAAGAGGAAAAGCTAACATCGAAACCAAGGATGGAGGTAATCGGGAGATGATCGTCATCACCGAGATTCCTTACATGGTCAATAAGGCCAACATGGTGGAGAAAACCGCCCAACTCATCAACGAAAAGAAAATTGACGGGATTTCTGCGATCCGGGATGAATCCGACCGATCCGGAATGCGGATTGTCTATGAACTTAAAAGGGATGCTGTACCCAGCGTCGTCTTAAACAACCTTTACAAACAAACCCAGCTTCAGACCTCATTCTCAGTTAATAATGTCGCCTTGGTCAAAGGCAGACCTCAAACTTTAAATCTTAAGGATCTGATTTCCCACTACGTCAGCCATAGGCACGAGGTAGTAGTCAGAAGGACGGAATACGAACTCAAAGAAGCAGAAAAGAGAGCTCATATTCTTCAAGGATATTTGATTGCTTTGGATCATTTGGACGAAGTGATTGCTTTGATCAGAAACTCTGCCGATCCTGAGACAGCTAGAAATGGATTGATGGAGCGTTTTGAATTAAGTGAAATTCAAGCCCGTGCTATTTTGGATATGAGATTGCAGCGTCTCACAGGAATGGAGCGTGAAAAGATTGTCCAAGAGTACAAGGAAATCATGGCCTTGATCGAGGAATTGAAAGAAATCCTAGCCAATGAGGACAAGCGGATGGAAATCATCAAAACCGAACTTTTAGAGATGAAGGGTCGCTATGCCGATGATCGACGAACTGAAATCGAGCACAATGCAGAGGATTTCAGCTATGAGGACATGATTCCAAATGAAGAAGTAGTGATCACAGTTTCCCATCAGGGATATGTGAAGCGAACAGCTCTTACCGAATACCGTACTCAGGGCCGTGGAGGAGTAGGTTCAAGGGGAGTGAGTACCAAAGACGATGATTGGACTGAATATCTTTTCACTGCCTCTACCCATAATTACCTGTTGATATTTACCGACATGGGTAAATTATTCTGGCTCAAAACCTATGCTATTCCGGAAGGATCCAAAACTTCCAAAGGAAGGCCTATTCAAAACCTGATCAATATTGAATCAGGAGATAAAATCCGAGCCATTATTCAGGTAGATGATTTGAATGATCAGGATTACATCAACAATCACTTCCTAGTGATGGTAACCAAGCAGGGAATCATCAAAAAAACCACCTTGGAGCAATATTCCCGACCAAGATCCAACGGAATTATCGCTCTAAACATCCGGGAAGATGATCAATTGGTCAATGTGGATATGACTAATGGAGATCAGCATATCGTTATTGCTGCCAAGTCCGGAAGAGCAATTCACTTCCATGAATCAGCGGTAAGGCCAATGGGAAGAACCGCCACTGGTGTAAAAGCGATCACGTTAAATGATGCGAATGATTTTGTCATTGGCATGGTTTGTGCCTCCGAAGAAAATGCCACTCTGCTCGTTGTCTCCGAGAAAGGCTATGGAAAAAGATCCATGCTTGAAGAATACAGAATCACCAATCGTGGTGGAAAAGGAGTGAAAGCAATGAATGTGACTGAGAAAACAGGCGCACTTGTTGCAATCAAAGAAGTGGTAGATTCAGACGATCTCATGATCATCAACAAGTCGGGAATTATCATCCGTATCTCGATGGAGCAATTGAGAATCATGGGAAGAGCAACCCAGGGAGTTAGGCTTATCAAGGTAGGAGAAGGGGATGAAATTTCATCTGTGGAAAAAATCTCTAAAGAGGAAGATGAAAATGAAGAATCTTCCGATCTTGCGAACGAATCTTCCGAATCCAACGAAGAAATAACCGAATAATCAAACAAAAGAAAACAATACGAATGAAAAAGCTAATTTTCTCTTTAGCACTTGCAGCTTCCACCACTTTTGTTTTTGGACAAAAGAAAATGGTAAGAGAAGCTGAAAAAGGTTTCAAATCAGGAAACTTCACTGAAGCCCTAACAGCCATTGATGCGGCAATCGCAAATCCTGAAACAAGTGGTGACCCAGCAACCTATTTGGTTAAAGCTCAAATTCAAACCAAAATGTTTGGTTCGGATTCTTCTAACACCATGAATACTCTGGAAATTGGAAATGCTGCATTTGACACGTACATGGAGGCATTTGAGAAAGCTGGTAGCGACAAGAGCTCAACTGTTGGTAAGGAAATCTATGAAGAAGACCTAGCCGGAGTCCCTGATAATCTTCGTCCATACTCTGTCATTACCCTAAAGAATGTTTCATTTGATAAGGCCTTGGAGCGTTATGAGAATGAAGACATTGAAATGGCTTATGAATTCTTCAACTTGGCTGGAAAAGTAGACCTTCAGGACTCCACAATCCATTACAATGCAGGTTTCATCGCTAATGACCTAGGGCGTTTTGAAGATGCTAAGAGACACTTTGGTTATCTTTTAGAGTTGCCTGAGTATAACAAAATCAACGCCTATTACTTCATGGTTCAGATCCTGAGCTCTGAGGACAAGGATCCTGAAGGTGCATATGCATTGGTTGAAAAAGCCAGACAGGAATATCCTGATGACAAGGTATTGGCAGAATATGAAATCCAGTTGCTATTGCAATTGAACAAAATGGATCAGGCTATGTCTCAAATCAAAGATGCTTTGGAAAATGATCCAAACAATGCAGGTCTTTGGTTGAGATCCGGCTACTTAAAAGAGCAGGCAGGCGATTTGGATGGTGGCTTAGCTGACTACAAGAAAGCTACGGAAGTTGATCCTGAATTTTATCAAGGAAATTATTACACCGGTGCATTGCTTCTTGAGATGTCTACCAAAATGCTCAATGAGTTGAACAATCTCTCTGATGCAGAATGGGAAAAGCAATCTCCAATCGTAGGAGCAAAAGCTGATGAAAACTACAAGGAAGCTGCCAAATACTTCGAGAAAGCTTCTCAAATCCAACCGGATAACAATGACGTATTGATCATTCTCTATCAGGTTTATACCCGATTGAAAAACACCGCTGAAGCAGAAAAAATCAATCAGAAATTGACTGAAAGATTAGGTCCAAACTGGATGGAAAAATAATAATTCTCTCACCGAGATAAGTAAAGAGGGGCTGTTTCTATTTTTGAGACAGCCTCTTTTCTATTTTTTCATTCTTGCCAAACTTTGAATAATTAAATTTGCTTTGAGTTGATTGTCAGTATTTTCTTGGTAATTAGTTTATTTGAATTGGAATTGATCTTTTGAAAATGAGAAAAGCATGCCTTTTTGTTTCTTTAGTCCTTCTGTCTTTTGCCAATTCAATAGCTCAAGTCAAAAATCAAAAGTTCTTCAATATTTCCTATGAGTCTGGTCCTATGCTGAGTAATGGAACAGAATGGGGAGACAATATTAAGGATCTAGTGAATTACAAAGCGCTTGACCTTCAGCTGGGTTGGAGAAGTTTGTCGAATTCTAAATATGATTACCTCTACCGTTTTCCTGTTTTTGGTGTCGGGTTCAATAGTGCCTTGACCTACACCCGTGAAATAGGCAGACCAATGGCATTTTATGGATGGGTGGATATTCCATTTTCCTTTCCCCAAGTAGATAAAAAATTGAGCTTCGGCTACTATTCTCAAATGGGAATTGGATTCAATCTGACCCCCTTTGACCCTGATCTCAACCCGGAGAATCAATACATTGGCTCTAATATCAATGCTTATGTCAATCTTGGGTTCTATTCCAAATATCAAATCAGTGAGCGGGTAGGATTAAGGGCAGGATTTGGATTGAAGCACTATTCCAACGGAGCCACAAAAAAGCCCAATGCTGGAATCAACCTTTTTCCTTTGAATTTGGCAGTCAATGTACAGCTAGGAGAACTGAGTCCTCTGAATTATTCCAAGCCGGATTTTTCGGAAAAAGAACCCCGATCTTATGTGAATTTGGCACTTTACACCGGGATGAGAAATTATGAGATCGGAGATCCATCCTATTTTAGAGGAGGATTGGGAATCAATTACCTGATTGAGCCGTCTTACAAATATCGATTGGGTCTGGGCTTGGATTTGTTTTGGGCCCAAGGAATGGAATTGAGATTTCCAGGTGAAAGTTTTTCGTTTAGGGACCAAACTTCCCTTGCCGTAGTCGGATCTTGGGAATGGCAGCTGACTTCCAGATTGTTCGTTCCGATCGGTTTGGGAGTATATTTATATAGAAATGAACTCAATCAGGAATTCACCTGGTTTTATGAGCGAATCGGAGTACGATATCGGTTTGGCAGTGATTTTTCAGCAGGTATGTCCATCAAAGCTCACAAAGCAAAAGCAGACTTTTTTGAATTCACTCTTGGCTATACAATCCCAAGAAAGTAATCGGATGTCTGCATCCAATCTTTTCCATTAATAAAAAAAAGATTTCTTTTCGCGGATAGTTGGGATAGCTTTCGGAGTATATTCAGCCAACTATGCTCAAACCCAAAAATTGCCTACTATCCACGGTTGTGATTCTGTTTGCATGGATTTGTAACGGTTTTGCTCAATCACTTCCGTCCTCACAAATCTATCATCAGCTACTTCAGCTCAATGAAACCAAGCGTGTTCTGTATGTGGCAGCCCACCCAGATGATGAAAATACCCGCCTCATTGCCTATTTGGCTAACGGAGAACATGCAGAGGTGGCCTATTTGAGTCTGACCCGGGGAGATGGAGGACAGAACCTGATAGGAAAGGAGCTTGGAGTGGAATTGGGTCAAATCCGCACCCAGGAACTTCTAAAAGCCCGGGCTACAGATGGAGGAAGGCAATATTTCACCCGCGCTATGGATTTTGGGTTTAGCAAAAATCCTACTGAAACGCTCCAGAATTGGGATAAGGAAAAAGTCTTGGCAGATGTAGTCTGGGCAATTCGAAAGTTTCAGCCCGATATTATTATCACAAGATTTAATACCATTCCGGGTGTTACTCACGGGCATCATACGACTTCAGCGATTTTGGCAGGAGAGGCCTTTGAGCTTGCTGGTAAAGAAGATGCTTTTCCAGAACAATTAAAGTATGTTTCTGTATGGTCTCCCAAGCGGATATTCTTCAATGCCTATAATTTCCGCGGGGAATTTGAGCCGGAAGAAGGGAAAAAGTACCATGCTTTCGAAGTAGGAGGTTTTGATCCGCTTCTTGGAAAAACCTATCATCAAATTGCCGCAGACAGCAGAACGATGCATAAATCCCAGGGTTTTGGATCCACAGCAGGTAGCGGAAGAGCCAGAGATTTTATCGAGCAAGTAGGAGGGGAGACCTATGTTGATTCACCTTTTGAAGGTGTATTGGATAGATGGGTAAGTATATCTGGTGGTAAAGAGTTGAAAAACAAAATTGAAGAATTGATTGAAAATTTCAATTTTATCCAGCCGGATCAAAATGTACCTGCCATGCTGGACTTGAGAGAATCCATGCTAGAGTTGAACTCAGAGGAAATCTGGCTAAAAGAGAAGATTGAAAAATTGGATCAAACCATCTTTAAAGCATTGGGATTTGAATATGAGTACATTACCCGAAAGGAAATTGGTTTCCCTGGAGAAAGTATATCTACCGAGCTGATTTTGAACAACCCTTCTTTTTTGGAAATTGAGGATGTTAACTTTCAAGTTTCTGAAACCTATTATGTTGGCAAAAACACCAAAGAAAATGAAACAGTCCAGCTTGCTATTGAATTAAAACTTCCTGAGGAAATTTCTTATTCTCAGCCGTACTGGTTGAAGGAGCCATTAGATGGAGCCATATTTTCAGTTTCCAATCAAAAAAATATCGGAGTTCCCTTTTCCACCCAAATTATCGGAGGCGACCTTTCATTTAGGATTAATGATCAAAAGTTTAAGTTACCTGTTCAACTTTTTTATAAATACAATGATCAGGTGGATGGAGAAATCAAGCAGCCGTTTATTATAGTCCCTGAAGTTGATTTGACCGTATCTAAAGACAATGTTTTCTTGATATCTGGTGCTGAGCCAACCGTTACAGTTACGGTTAATTTCAGAGATCAATTCTTGGAAGGGAACCTGGATTTTGAAGGAATAGACCCATCCCAATTTCGGATTTTGAGTATTGAGGATGTTGCTTTTCAAAAAAAGCGAATCTATCAAGTAGCTTTTTTGCCCAATGGAATCGGAAAAAAGGTAGTCACAGCACGATTTACTACAGCTAGGGGAAAGACCTACAATCAGATTACCAAAACAATCTCATACAAGCACATTCCTAATCTGACCTACTTTGTGCCGGCTTCCATTAATTTGATTCAAGCCGATTGGAAAGTCTCTTCAGCGAAAATCGGGTATATTCCCGGTGCTGGAGATGATGTGCCGGGGGTGCTCTCTGCTTTGGGATACCAAGTGACCGTGATTGGCCCCGGAGATTATTCAGTGGATTATTTGAGCCAATTTAAGGCAGTGATAGTGGGCATTCGGGCATACAATACCAATACAGAGCTGGCGGCTAATCAGCAGGCTCTCATGGGGTATGTAAGATCCGGAGGGAATTTGATTGTACAGTATAATACCAGCTCTCCGCTGCTTACCAATCAGTTGGGCCCTTATCCGTTTACCATTGGAAGAGATCGGGTCACCGTTCAGGAATCTCCGGTAATTGCAGATTGGAGCCATCCGATTTTGGCTGGACCCAATCCGATCAATGATTCAGATTTCACAGGCTGGGTACAAGAAAGAGGCCTCTATTTTGCCTCCAATCCGGATGAGAATTACAGCAGTCCTTTGACCATGCAGGATCCTGAAGAAAAAGCTTCTCAAGGCGCATTGATCTACACGAAGTTTGGGAATGGAACCTTCGTATACACGGGGATATCTTTCTTCCGACAGCTACCGGCAGGTGTTCCGGGAGCTACCAAGTTATTTATCAATCTAATCGAACAATAAAGTGGGCGAAAGTCAAATCCGTTGGCGTAAAGTATACCTTCTTCTTATGGCAAGTCTTGGGTTAATGATTGCGCTGTTTTATTGGTTAACCGTAGCCTACCAATGAGCACTCTGGATTGGGTAGTACTATTTTGGACTTTGATTTCCATTGTTGCCTTTGGTGTCTATAAGACCAGAGGCAAAAAAAATCTGGATGCTTACCTCCGGGGAAAAAACTCCATGAACTGGTGGACCATAGGGCTTTCGATCATGGCTACTCAAGCTTCGGCAATTACTTTTCTGAGTACTCCCGGACAGGCCTATGAGGATGGGATGCGCTTTATCCAATTTTATTTTGGTCTTCCCTTGGCCATGATTATCATTTCGGTCAGTTTCATTCCCATTTATTACAAGCTGAAAGTTTACACGGCTTATGAATATCTGGAAAGCCGGTTTGACCTGAAGACCAGAACACTCACTTCCTTACTTTTTATTGTTCAGCGTGGTCTTGGTGCTGGAATCACCATCTATGCACCAGCGATCATTCTCTCTACCCTTCTGGGGTGGAATCTTACGTTTACCAATGTGCTAATTGGCGTTTTGGTGATAGTTTATACGGTTTCAGGTGGGACAGAAGCAGTCTCGATCACTCAAAAACAACAGATGGCCGTAATGATGGGAGGGATGATTCTAGCTGGATTTATTGTGATCCAACTTCTTCCGATATCATTTAAAGAGGCACTTCATGTGGCAGGAAAAATGGATAAACTCAATGTGGTGAGTTTTGAATTTGACCTTTCAGACCGATATAATATCTGGTCGGGAATGACAGCGGCCGTTTTCCTATTCCTAAGCTATTTTGGCACAGATCAAAGCCAGGTGCAACGCTATCTCTCGGGACAAACACTCACCCAAAGCCGGATGGGATTGATCATGAACGGGTTCTTGAAAATACCAATGCAGTTTTTGATCCTGTTCATTGGGGTAATGGTTTTCGTTTTTTATCAATTCACACAGCCTCCGGTGGTATTCAATAAAGTGCAGACTGAAAAACTTCAGGAAAGTCCCTTTGCACCAGAATTCGGAAAATTGGAAGAAGACTACTCCAGAAGCTTTCAAGAGGGCAAAAAAGCCTATCTCGGTATGCTGGAGGCAGTAGAAGCGGAGGACGAAACTCGTGTGGCTGAGTTTAGACAACAAATCCAGGAGATTAAAGCCGAACAGAACGGCATTCGAGAAGAGGTCAAATCTCTTATCGTACAAAATGATCCGGCAGCTGAAACCAGAGATACAGATTATGTGTTCATGCGCTTTGTCATGGATTATTTGCCTCAGGGTTTGGTTGGGCTATTGTTTGCGGTGATTTTTTCCGCTGCTATGTCTTCATCAGCTTCCGAACTTAATGCGCTGGGATCTACCAGCACCATCGATTTGTATAAGCGTTCTGTGAAAAAAGAAGCCACCGATGAGCATTACCTAAAGTCATCCAAGGTATTTACCGCATTTTGGGGTTTGGGAGCTATCCTATTTGCCACTTATGCCTCGTTATTTGAAAATCTGATTCAGGCTGTAAATCTCTTGGGTTCGCTTTTCTATGGGACGATCTTAGGGATTTTCATGGTTGGGTTTTTCATGAAATGGATCAAAGGAAAGGCAGTATTCTTAGCGGCCCTTTTCTCTCAGGCTTTGATTCTGGTTATTCATTTTTGGAATGGGGTAGGGCTCTTTGGGTTCCAATGGGATATTGGATTTTTGTGGTACAATGCCATCGGGTGCATTGCAGTGATGGCAGTGGGATCGATATTTCAACTGATTCTGAGAAAATAAAAAATGCCTTTGGATGATTTCCAAAGGCATTTTAAATAGAGATTGAGTAATCTGCAGATTACTTAATGCTTTTGATCAAGCGCTCATTCAAGCCTACATAATCTGGATTTTTTGCCTCAACAGCCATATTCTTGGATTTGGTGGCAGATTCTACGGCTTCCGATTTTAAGCCCAGTGCCAATTCGATTTTTGCTCTAAGGTGCATGGTCCAATATTTTGGATCCTGATCGGTGGACTGCTTGATCCAGGAATAAGCCTGATCCATGTCCTTTTTATTGGTGAAATAGTAATTCGCAGCTTGGTATAGTAGTGAAGGATCTGTGGTCTTTGCATCGATCACCTCTTTTTGGATTGCCGCCATTACGATAGGATCTACTTCAGTGGTGATTTTGAAATCCACTCGGGTTTGCTCCCATTTCAAAGACAAGTCAGCACTGTTATCCGTCAGGTTGTTAAAGGTGATTTCAAAAGTTTCGTACTTCTTGCTTGTTTTGCCCGGAGTGGCAGAAAATCTTAACAAATCATCGTCTGCACTGTATCCGATCGAGCCCCAAAGGTTGGTGTTTTTGCTCAAGATTAATTTCCATTCCGTTTTGTCGGGGATAGAATAAAGGGCATAAGAACCTGCAGGCACTTTGGTTCCTGCTATGGTCACTTCTGTAGAAAAAGTCAACACAGTAGCACCATTGGCGCCTGTTCTCCAGACTTCACCGAAAGGCACTAGCTCTCCGAAGATTTTTCTACCCTTGGTACTCGGTCTGCTGTAGTCCACAGTCACATCTGTAAGACCTACTTTCTGAGAAATTCTGGCACTCGGGCTAGCCTGCGGCATGGGGATTTGCTGAGTAAAGCCTACTGTGGCAAGCAGAAAAAAGGCGACTAAAGAAATACTAAATTTAGTTTGCATGATCTTTAATTGGGTTAAGTTTATTCACTAATTCAGATTCAGGTTTGGAGGTTCCAAAACATTGCAATTTGGGGCAATTCTTTCTTTTTATACTTAGCCTTGTGGCTTAAATTTTGACGGTTCTTTTTTAGGGGAAATGATTCAGTTAATTTTACTAACAAACCATTTTTGAGATGAGTATTGCCATTATCAGTCCAGGTAGAGATCCAAAAGTTTGGATAGATGCTTTGAAAAAGCATCAACCTAACCTGGATATTCAAGTTTATCCGGATATTAATCGGCCAAATGAGGTGGAAATGGCCCTCCTTTGGCAGCATCCTCCCGGATATCTTTCCAACTTTCCCAATCTGAAACTCATCAGTTCTCTAGGTGCTGGGGTGGACCATATTCTAAGCGATCCTGCAGTATCGAAAGCCATGCCGATAGTGAGAATCGTCGACGAGAAGTTGACTTGGTCCATGACCAACTATGTGGTCACGGGTGTATTGAATTTTCACCGACAAATCGCCCGCTATCAGGCAGATCAAAAGCGAAAAGTATGGGAAATGTCCAACCCTGAAATTCCTGTCAAAATAGGTGTAATGGGAGTTGGCGCATTAGGCGGGGATGTTTTGGATAAGCTTCATTACATGGGGTTCCCCGTTTTTGGTTTGGGATTTGCGGAAAAAAAGGATTTTCCTTATCCCTATTTTTCCCGTGATCAAATGGATGATTTCCTTTCAGAAATCAATGTGCTTATTTGCCTTCTGCCCTTGACTCCGGAGACAGAAGGGATCTTAAATTTGGATCTATTCAAAAAATGCAATCCCGGAACCTATCTTATCAATGTTGCCAGAGGTAAGCATTTGATCGAAGAGGATTTGATTTCCGCCTTGGACAAAGGATATCTTTCCGGCGCGATGCTGGATGTCTATCGGAAGGAGCCCTTGCCGGAGGATCATCCGTTTTGGGAGGAAAATAGGATCCTTTGTACTCCTCATATAGCCAGTGTGACTAATCCGGAGGCAGCAACACCTCAAATAATTGAAAATTTCAGGAGATTGAAATCCAACCTCAGTCTACTGAATATCGTTGACCGCGAGAAAGGTTATTGATTTTCGTATGGAAAAACACTTCACTATTTTATGTCCCACTGATTTTTCTGAATGTTCTTTAAATGCAATTGAATATGCTACTCGGTTGGGTGAAAAGTACCAAGGACGCTTGATTCTTTTTCATGTGCTCAATCGGGACGATTATCAGAAAATGTCTCCTGAAGACACTCATGGTCGCTATCAGGTAGAATTTGTTCAGGAAAAACTCAATAATCTTCAGGATGCAGTCTGGAAAGAAAGTCAGGCCAAAGGACTTCACAGTTGTGAAATAGCTATTAGGGAAGGGGAAATCGTACAAGGAGTATTGGAATTTGCCCAATCGATTCAGGCGGATTTGATTGTGGCCGGTACCGAAGGAGTCAATGAATTGAGAGAAAATATCATCGGCAGCCGGGCATCAAGATTGGTGGAGAATTCTGATCGGGATATTTTGATCGTGCCTAGAAGGGTTTTTTTCAAAACACCAAGAAAGCTGGTTTTTGCCTCAGACTATCTTGAAGAGGACAAACTGGCTATCCAGAAGATTGTGGAGATGGCTAGATTTTATGGAGCTGAGGTGGATTTTGTTCATGTATCTCCTTCTTTGAAAATCATGGATAAAACCTTGCATGAGGCTATGATAGATGAGCTCAAACCCTTCGTTCGATACGATAAAGTGAACTATGTGCTGAAATCCTACAGGGACGATTTGGCTTTGGCGCTGGAAAATTATCTGCAGGTAGCCAAAGGAGATATGCTTGTCACCTTGAGTAAAAAGAAGAGTTTTTTTCAAAAGGTGTTTACCAAAAACCTTTCCAAGAAAATGTCCTATTTCCTCAACAAACCACTTTGGGTTATCAAGAGTTTTTAGATTTTTTTCCTGAAAACAGGCCCTTTACAAAACCGAGGAATTCCTTCTGAGATTGGCTGTCTGTGAATACAGACTTAAATGTCCTCCAAAAATGACCCGCATCCAATTTTTGATTTTCTGAAGATTGAGTGAGTTGGACTGGTGTTTCTGGTTTTTTTGAAGTCGTCGATCCAATAGGAGGCAAATCAGAGCTCTTGGCTTCCGGCTTGTAGCCCACCAAATCATCTGCTTTGGTAAAACTTTTTTTAGCTTTTTCCCGGTAACCCATTTTTTCCTCAACCAAGCCCTTGTTGTTAAAGGCAACAGCATCTTCGGGGTCCAGTTCTATTGCTTTTTCATAATCTTCAATTGCACCGGCCAAATCTCCGATTCTATCCTTGAAAAAGGCCCTGCTACTGTATCGATAGGGATTGTTGGGATCCAGATTGGCAGCCCGGTCAAATTCAGTCAAAGCTTCCTGATCTCTACCCAAAAGATGCAGTACCACACCTCGGTCGCTGATGTAATCTGTATTGTAAGGCTCCATTTGGACCAAGAAGTCAAAGTCTTCCAAAGCTGCTTCACCTTTTCCCAGTCGGGAAAGAATCCTCCCTCTGTAGAGATGAAGCTCAGTTTTTCCGCTTTCATTTTTGATCAACTGATTAAAACATTCCAAAGCTTCCTCAAATTTTCCCTCTTTGTACAGATTAAAGCCTTTCTCAAAATTCATGTTATCAACTTTTGGGTCACACAAAGGTAAACCCTCAAAAGGAATTCAAAGTTTATTTCCCCTGATTTTGCCCCAAAATGAAGCGGGTTAGTATCTTTAAGACCCGGAGATTTTCAAGAATATGGCCCATACCCCAGAAGCTGTTCTCAAAGACCTGAAAGCGAATAAGTTTGCCCCGATTTATTTTTTGCAGGGGGAAGAACCCTATTTCATCGATTTGATTTCGGATTATATTGAGAAGAATGCAATTCCTGAATTTGAGCGGGGATTCAATCAACTTGTGCTGTATGGCAAAGACTCTCCGATGAATGTAGTGCTGAGCAATGCCCGGAAATTTCCCATGATGGCCGAGCGCCAATTGGTCTTGGTCAAGGAGGCGCAAAGTATTCCCGATTGGGGAAAAGAAGATGCCCAAAAGTTGCTGATGGGTTATTTGGCTAATCCATTGCCCAGTACCATTTTGGTTTTTGCGCATAAGCACAAAAAGCTGGACGGAAGGTCAGCCCTAAAAAAGGAATTGGATAAAAAAGCAGTTTTTGTCGAATCCGAGAAAGTCAAAGACTGGAAGCTGATTGAGTGGGTTGAGGGCTATTTCAGAAGTTTGGGCCATCAGATTGACGCCAAAGCAGCACAATTGCTTGCCAATTCAATCGGAAATAACTTGGAAGTGATGACCAATGAGGTGGGTAAAATGCTTATCAATTTTACTGAACCCACCACTTTCAACGCGGATCATATCTCCAGATATATTGGGATCAACAAGGACTACAACAATTTTGAACTGACTAAGGCGATTGGATTTAAAGACATAGCCAAAGCCAATCAGATCATCCACTACTTTATCCAAAACCCAAAAGCTCATCCGGTTATTCCCATCTTCTCCTTGTTCTATACCTATTTTTCCAAAGTAGCCCTGATTCACAAATCGGGCCTCACTTCCGAATCTCAAGTGGCGAGTGCTATCGGGGTTCACCCGGTCGCCTCTAAAGAATACTGGGTGGCCGCCAGAAACTACAATTTGGGCAAGGTAATTGATGTATTCGGGTATATCAGGGAAGCGGATGTTCGCTTCAAGGGAGTAGACTCCGGCAGCATGACTGAAGGGGAAATCCTCCGAGAACTGGTGTACAAGATTTTGCATTGATCCAGCCAATTGTCATCCTGGCAATCAAGCCAAATTCCACTCCCTATTCCCTGTTTTGCTTAGGTGATTTTGAAATGAACTCGAAATCATTGCAGCGCCCAGTCGAATTTGTGTGACTTTATTAAACCAACTGTAAACGCATGAAAAACTGCCTTTTCGCCTTGTTGGGCCTAGGTATGAGCCTTAATGTCTCTGCCCAATCGACCTTGTACCAGTCCGGTAGCCAAGTCCTTTTGGATCAGAATCTGGAATTTTTTGACAAACAGCTTTTTTCCGCTTCTTCCTTCGAAAACTCCAGACTTCTCCGGCACGCCACCCTATCAGGCGAGCAGCAAAAGTCAGCAGAACTCCACAGAGCCATGAGTGCCTTGGAGCTGGAAAGCCCAGCAGGACCCGGATTAATGAAAGCCTACATCCTCGAACATGGAAAGCACCCTTCAGTGGCCATGGCAGGCTTGTATCTGGGAGATCATTTTTTCTATAAAAGAAACTACAAGGAGTCAATTGAAGCATTTGCATTGATTCAGCCCGAAAGTCTTAGTTCATCAGAGCGGGCAGATGTTTGGTTCAAACAGGGCTATTCCTATTTTCAGCTGATGGACTACAATAAAGCGGCTCCATTCTTTGATCAGGCAAAAGGTCTTAATCAACCCATCAGTGCGGATGCTTATTACTACAGTGGGTTTATCGCCCTAGAGCAAGGAAACAACACCAAAGCCACAGCTGACCTTCAGGCCGCATCCAAATCTTCAGAATACGCCACCAAAGTTCCTTATCTCCTAACTTCGCTATACTATCAGCAGGGATCATACGATCAGGCCATCAGTTATGCAGAACCCCTATTGGCTTCCGGTCAAAATTTGGATAGGAGAGAAACCATCCACCTTTTTCTAGCTGAGTCCTACTATTCAAAGAAGGATTTTGCCAACGCTTCCAAAAACTACGACGCTTTTATCAATGCAAAAAAAGGGACGCTTTCCCGCGAAGAAGTGTACAAGGCAGGGATTTCTTTCTTCGAAACCGGAAATTACCAAAGAGCCACAGACTACCTCAAAGTATCCGCCTCGGCCACAGATGAAATCGGTCAGGCATCCAGTTTTTACCTAGGTCATGCCTATTTGAAATTGGATAATTATCCTTTTGCGTCAACAAGTTTTCAAGCTGCATCCAAGGCAACTTTCAATCGGGAAATCCAGGAAGAATCCCTGTTCAATTATGCCAAAACCAATCTTCAGAGAGGGAGTTTCCAAGCGGCTATTTCAACCCTTGACGAATATTTGGATACCTATCCAACCGGAAAATTCAGGGGAGAAGCAGAGACTTTACTTTCTGAGGCACTGATCAATACCAATGATTATCTGCGTGCGATTGAGCAGATGGATAAAATCCGCTCCAAATCCACAAGGATTCAAAGTGCCTATCAGAAAGTGGCTTTTTATCAGGCAATGGTTTATTATAGAGATCAAAAATATAAGCCTGCCTTAGCTTATTTGGATAAATCACAGGCTTTTCCGGTGGATCGGGATTTGTTTTTGGAAACGCATTTTTGGAAAGGAGAGATATTGACTGCAGATGGTAACCTGCCTCAGGCCATACGCGCCTATGAGGCGGTGCGCGCTCTCAATCCGGCAAGCAATCACCCCTTTTTGATCAAAACCCACTATGGTTTAGGCTATGCTTATTTCAACTCCAAACAGTATCCCAAAGCTGAGGAACAGTTTAGAGCTTACACTCAAAAACTACAATCAGCTTCGGAAAAGCAATATTACGACGATGCTCTGCTCAGGCTTGGGGATTGTCAGTACGTGCAAAAGAAGTTTTCCGAATCGGAAGCGACCTTTTACAGGGCAATCAGTGAGCAAATTTCAGGCATCGATTATGCCTATTTCCGACTGGCGGTAGTGCAAAACTTCCAAACCAAAAACTCGGAGGCACTGTCTAATTTGGACCGCTTGATTTCCGGGTTTCCCTCCAGTTTGTATCGGGAGGATGCCATGTTCCAAAAAGGACAGATTTACCTCGAGGAGCTTAGGTATCAGGAAGCTTCCATGGCTTTTACAGATTTGATCAGCAGTCGACCTAATTCGCCATTTGTTCCTTTCGCTTTGGAGGGTAGGGCAGTGGCCAATTTCTCCCTGAGAAATTACGAGCAGACCATAGCCGACTACAAATCCATCATCGATCAGCACCCCAATTCCCAAAACTCAGAGACAGCACTAAAAGGACTTCAGGAAACCTTGGCTTTGCAGGGTAGTTCTGCCGAATTTGGGGATTACCTGACTCGCTATAAGAATTCCAATCCCGGTGCTGAGAATGTCCAGTCTTTGGAGTACGAAGCAGCCAAAAGCTTGTATTTGGATAAAAACTATGCTCAGGCAGCCCGAGCTTTTGAAAGTTACCTTCGATCTTATCCCCAATCTGCACAAAAGGCCGATGCACTCTATTTTGCAGGGGATGCTTTCCTTCAGGCAGGAGATACGGAACGAGCTTTAGGTTACTTTAAGCAGCTTGAACGGGAACCTGCCTCTCCTCAACGGGTAAGAGCTATGCAAAAAATGGGAGTTTTGGCCTTGGAAAAAGGGGACTATGCAGCTGCAATTCCCTATCTGGAAACCGCTGTACAAAATGCCAGAAACAAAGTCGAAGAAGCTGAAGCGGTCCAAGGTTTGATGATTGCGAATTTTGCCGTTGGGAAATATCCGGCTTCTATTACTTATGCTGATCAATTGGTGACTCTTGAAGGAATTTTGCCAGAAACTACCCCAACGGCCCTTTTGACCAAGGCAAAAGCCCAAAAACAGCTTAGACAAATACCTGCTTCCGAGGCCACGTTGAAATCCTTGATTGCTGATTTTAAGACGGTGCAAGGTGCAGAAGGATTATATCTTTTGGCACTTTCCTATCAGGAAAAGCAGGATTATCAACAATCGAATGATGCAATCTTTGAAAACTCAGGACCCTTTGTTGACTATGGGTATTGGTATGGAAAGATGTTCCTACTGCTGGCTGACAACTTCCTCAAAACCGGAGAGCAATTCCAAGCCAAGGCTACTCTGGAATCCATCGTGGAGAATTCCAACGACCCAGAAATCAAAGCAGAAGCTGAGTCCAAACTTAAAACTCTGAACCAACTATGAAAATGAGGTCCTTGATTTTCCTTTTGACAGGAATGACCCTCTTGGGTATATCCTCACTTCAGGCTCAAACCCAGCAAAGAGGAGAGGTGCAGGATCAGGAATTTGTGATCCGAAAAGACCGGGTTTTGACCGTGCCTACACAGCCTAGATCTTTTGAACGCTTGCCAGTCCTGCCTCAGTCCCAAGGCATGCAGGATTTTGTGTACAACATGACTCCTTATTTTCTGACCATTCCTGCACTACAGGTACAGCCTACTGCAGTGCAAAAGAATTATAGAAAACCGGATTTGGATCTATATCCGGGCTTTGTCAGAGCGGGATATGGGAATTTTGCATCTCCTCTGCTTGAGGCAAGATACATGGCTACCTCAGCCGATCCAATCAATTTTGCGGTTGGTTTTAAGCATCAGAGCTTTGGAAAAGGCCCAGTAAAGATACGGGAGGAAGAAAGCCCAGAATCTCATTCAACCCTTGGTGGAGATATCAGCTATTTTCTGGAAAGTGCAGAAGTTTTTGGAAGCATGAAATGGGCCCAGGATAAATATTCCTTCTATGGAGTTGATCCCAACTTCGTTTCAGAGGAACCGATAGAAATCATCCAGGGCAACGTTCAAAATCACTTTCAGATAGCTGCAGGAATACGGGATATCCAAAAAGTGGGTCCATTGGGCTACGAGGCACAGGTTAGCTTCAGAAATTTCAAAGACAGTTATTTAGCCAGGGAAAATGAAACAGGCATTTCCGGCCTGGTCAAATTCAACCCTGCAGCCGATTGGTCTGGCAGTTTAGGCTTGGAGTACTTCTCCACCAATCCTGAAGATTCAACCTATCAAGTGACCAGAAATTATTTTGCGATTCGACCTCGGGTCAATTATACCTATGGAGATTTCAGGTTTTCAGCAGGATTGAATGTGGTTTCAGAAAATGACTCCATTCCTGATAAATCCAGTGATTTTCGGATTTTCCCTGTTTTGAAAGCCAGTTACCAATTCGCGGAAGAGTTTGGCTTTTATGGAGAGTTTTCAGGGGACGTTCAGCGAAACACTTACTTTTCCTTTGTTCAGGAAAATCCTTTTTTGGGCCCAAGCGATCAATTGCTGAATACTGTCAATAATTATAAAATAGCTGCCGGTATTGAGGGGCAATTTCAGGGAGTATTTCACTATCGAGCCGGGATAGATGTGAGCAGATACAATCAGCTCCACCTTTTTGCCAATACCGAATCGGATACGGCAAGATTTGAATTGGTCTATGATAATCGGTCCACAATGGCCAATCTAAATGCAGAATTAGGTTTCAAGTTTTCAGATACGTATACGTTGGGTACTCGTCTCGACCTGTATCAATACGACTTGTCTGTTCAGCAAGAGGCTTGGCATCGACCGATTTGGACTTTTTCGGTCAACAATCAAATCAAGCCTGTTGAAAAATTACTTATTCAGGCCAACCTGAACTTTATGGGAGGAATCAAGGCGAGAGGAGATGCAAGTATACGGGCTATTTCTCCTCCGGAAATTGAACTGGTATACGAGACAATTAATCTGAAAACGATAGCTGATCTGCAACTCAAGGCTGATTTCAAAATCACCGACCGAATTTCTGTATTTGCAGAAGGAAACAACCTGACCAATGGAAAGAATATGCGATGGCTTAATTATCCTGTGCGAGGTGTACAGCTGATCGGTGGTGCCAGCCTTAAATTCTGATTATCCTAAAGAAAGGGTTGGGCTTTCCATTCCTTTGGGTTAGTTTCGTAGCTTTTCCAGACTGAAGATGAATACAAAAGGATCCGATAAAAAGCAGTGGACTGATCCCAAAGATTTTGGATTGCCATGGGTGGAGATTAAACCTTTGAAAACCAAGCTAAAACCCGTTGATAACCCTAGTGAATCTACAAAGACTCAGGAAGTATTATCATCTGTTACTAAGGTAGAGGAAAAGCTTACAAGTCCTGCTGTTGCTGAGAAAAAGGAAAGTAAAAAAGCAACTGACTCCACCTTAAAATCTTCATCAAAAACTCCTGTTCAGGAGAAGAAAAAGGGAACTCCTGCTTGGGCTTGGCTGGTGTTTGTCCTCTTTGCAGCCATCTTCGCAGTTTTGGTTTGGCAAATATTATTGCAGACAAGACGGACTGATTCACCAGTCACCACGAATTCATCCTCAGTCCAGGAGGTCAAGGATACTCCATCTACAGAACAGACGGAACCTGAAATCACTTCTAATGAATCTATTCAACCTGCTGATAATGAAGTAGCTAAAGTGGAAGAGGTTCAAGTTTCAGAGAATAATCCACCAGCCGCTCAATCTGGTACAACAATTGCCCAGAATATCAGTGGAAATTTGATCCGTATAGAATCTCAGGCAGAAAGGCCGCAGTACTTTATTATCGTGGGCAGTGTGCCATCAGAAGCTGACGCATTAAAGCTGATTCCTGACTTTCAGGCCAAGTCTTCGGAGGTGTATCTGATATCACCTTACACTGAAAGTAAAAATTACAGGGTAGCCATAGGAAAGTTTACCAGCTTCCGAGCTGCCGCTGAGAAACTCGACGAGATCAAATCCCAATATTCCGAGGAATTGTGGATTTTGAAATATTAATATGACCCTTCTCCAAACCCTATCCGTGGACAGCTTGTCCACAGCAGACAGCCTGGCACTAGAGGCTACCAAAGAAAACATCGGATTGCTCGACCTGCTCATCAAGGGCGGTTACATGATGATTCCCCTTTACCTGTTGTTTGTCTTGGCTATTTTCATTTTTGTGCAAAAACTGCTCACGCTGAAAAAGGCAGCCAAAACTCCCGCTCACTTGTTGGACCAGGTAAAAGTACTGGTACAAAGTGGGCAGATTGAAAAAGCCAAGGCACTGTGCATGGGAGAAAATACCCCTGTGGCCAACATGATTTCCAAAGGAATTGAGCGAATAGGCTCTCCATTGAAAAATATCGAAGTCTCTATCGAAAACGTGGGGAAAATTGAAATCTATAAACTCGAAAAGAATCTAGGTCTTCTGGCCACAGTTGCCGGTGCTGCGCCGATGATCGGCTTCCTTGGTACGGTGACGGGGATGATTCAGGCATTCATTTCCATCGCGCAGGAGGAGGGGATGGTCTCTCCCAAATTACTTTCCATGGGTATTTATGAAGCTATGATCACGACGGCTACAGGTCTTGTGGTGGGTATTATCGCATATTTGGGTTACAATTATCTGGTTACCCAGGTTTCCAAATTGGTTCACAACATGGAGTATACTTCTATTGAATTCATAGACCTTTTGCAGGATAAATAAGATGGGACTTCAGCAGAAAAACAAAGTAGAAGCAGCATTTAGTATGTCCTCCATGACGGACATTATCTTTCTGTTATTGATCTTCTTTATGTTGACCTCTTCCTTCATTACTCCATCAGGACTACCGGTCAATCTGCCATCCAGTGAGACTTCAGACATCGTGATGCAGGAAGTTACCGTATCAGTGACCAAGGATCTCCGCTATGCGGTGAATGACCGGGTCGTATCGAGAGATCAGTTGAAGTCGGAGTTGACTACCTTACTGGAAGGGAAAAAAGGACAGGTGGTTTTGCACATCGACAAAGAAGTTCCCGTAGAACACTTAGTGGAAATAGGCGGAATCGCTGCTGGATTGGAAGCGAATGTGTCTATAGCCACTCAACCCTATAAGTAAAATGCAAGCCTGGGACACCGATCAGATAGAAAAAGACAGCAAAAGAAAATCCACGATAATCACCATCGTGATCAATGTTCTTTTGCTTTTGGCTTTCTATTTTATCGTGGTTTGGAAACAGCCCATTCCCCCTTTGCCCACCTATGGTTTGGAGTTGAATTTGGGTTTTTCTGATACAGGATCCGGTAATCGAAACAGTCCCAATCCTCCTTCCGAGACTCCCTCTCAAAGTACAGAACAGGCGGCAGCCGGAGAAATAGCCCAGGCGGTGACTCAACCCGCTACTCATGCACCCAGTCCTCAGACCCAAACTGCAAAACCAAAGACTAGCTCCAAACCTGCTGCAAATCAGGCAGTGACTACCAAGCCTTCCCCTATCAAAGGAGAGGAAAAAGCCGCTGAGCGGACCAAAAAACCAGAACCGACCAAAACCGAACCTGCAAAAACGGTAACCACTCCGGCCAAATCAGACGCTGAAACCACTACCCAAAAAGCACCTGAACAACCCAAAATCGATCAAAGAGCGATCTTTGGAGCGGGAGGTACTTCAGGCAAAAGCTCAACTCCAGCCTCGGGTGGGGCTCAGGGTAGCAGTAATGCCAAAGGGGACGAAGGAAGACCTACAGGAACAGTGGACGGTAGAGCCATTATGGGCGAGGGCGGTGGCAAAGGAACCAATTCGGGTTCGGGCTATAGTTTGGATTTGGCGGGTTGGGATTTTGCTTCCAGACCGAATATCAATGACCAAGTTTCTACCCGAAACGGACGGATTGTATTTAAAATCACCGTGGATGATGCTGGGCGAGTAGTACAGGCGGTTCCATTGGAATACAATGTCTCCAACGAAGTGCTAGCCTATTACCGTCAGGTGGTCAATCAGATTTCGTTCAAGAAGTCTGGAGGAACAGCTGCAGCTGATTTTTCTACAGGAAAAATAACCTTTTTGATTAAGGTAGATTAATTCATGAACTACCAAGAAACGCTGGATTACCTTTACCAATCCCTGCCCATGTTTCAGCGCGTAGGAGATTCCGCTTTCAAAAAAGATCTCGGGAATACGCTCGCTCTTTGTTCTCACCTCGGGAATCCGGAACAGAAATTCAAATCCATTCATGTCGCAGGAACCAATGGAAAGGGGAGCACATCTCATACCTTAGCGGCAATTTTGCAGGCTGCTGGATATAAAACAGGCCTTTACACTTCCCCTCATCTTAAGTCCTTTACCGAGCGGATCAAAATCAACGGACAGGAAATTGAAGAAAGTGCCGTCGTTGATTTTGTAGCGGAAAATCGACAGTTTTTGGAGAATCTAAGGCCTAGTTTTTTTGAAATGACGGTGGGAATGGCCTTTTGGTATTTTGCTAAAAATGAGGTGGACATCGCCATCATTGAAGTAGGGATGGGGGGTAGGTTGGATAGCACCAATGTGATTTTGCCTGAATTGTCCCTAATTACAAACATTGGCTTTGACCATCAGCAGTACTTAGGGGAGACTCTTCCATTGATAGCCGGGGAAAAGGCAGGAATCATCAAATCAGGTGTGCCTGTGGTCATTAGTCAAACTCAGGATGAGACCACTCCTGTTTTTCTACAAAAGGCTAAAGACATGGAGGCTAACATTATTTTCGCCGATCAGATGATCAATGTAGAAAGGGTAACTTCTGAAGTTAAGGGAATGGCGAAATACTTGATTTCGGAAAATGGAAGACAATTTCACCTCGAATTTGGCCTTCTGGGAAATTACCAGAAATACAACCTACCGGGAATAGTGGAAGCTGTGAATCAGTTGAAGCTCATGGGATGGGAAATTTCGGATGAGGCCTTTAGGAAAGGTTTGAGGGAAGTGACTTCCATGACCGGGTTAAAAGGACGTTGGCAGATACTTGGGGAAAATCCTACCATCATTGCGGATACCGGGCATAACGAACCTGGAATTCGTGAAATTTTGGCTCAGCTTAAGACTTATTCTTTCCATCAGTTGTGGATGGTAATCGGGATGGTTCAGGATAAGGATGTGCGAAAAATCCTCGAAATTCTCCCCAAAGACGCTCAATATGTGTTTTGCCAGGCGACGATTCCCCGTGCTATGCCAGCCGATATCTTAGCTCAGAAGGCACAAGAAGCAGGATTGAAAGGATCAGTGATTCCTTCTGTCAATGAAGCTTTGGTTTTTGCCCAAAAAAATGCCCGAAGTCATGACCTGATATTTGTGGGAGGGAGTACTTTTGTGGTCGCAGAAATCGAAAACCTCTAGATGAGCAGAAAAAAACTGGTTCGTTTTGCTGAAAACGAGAAAAACCCTAATGTAATCCAAGCCGGAAAACCGCTTTTTGAAACTATTAAGGGCAACTGGCACGAAGTCCAATTTCAAAATCAAAATCCCCTTGTGGTGGAATTGGCCTGTGGAAGAGGAGAGTTTACCGTGGGATTGGGAAGAGAGTATCCCCATCAGAACTTTATCGGAGTGGATATCAAAGGAAGCCGAATTTGGAAAGGAAGTTCCACGGCTACTGCGGAGGGACTAAACAATGTGGCTTTTCTGAGAACCCAAATCCAAAATCTGGATCAGTTTTTTGCTGAAGGAGAGATAGCTGAACTTTGGATTACTTTTCCCGATCCATTTCCAAGGGATGGTGATGAAAAGCGCAGACTTACTTCACCCAAGTTTCTGGAAATGTATAAGCCCATGATCAAAAAAGAAGGCTTGGTTCATTTCAAGACTGACAACACCGGACTTTTTGACTATACCTTGGAGCTGGTTCAGGGCAGAGAAGATATTGAGGTGATCGCCTTTACCCATGACTTTTATCAAAGCGAGATGAAAGACGACCACCATGGAATCAAAACGCGCTACGAGAAGATTTTTTCAGATAAGGGTGAGAAGATCAAGTACCTCAAATTTCGATTTAAAGTATAAAGTCTTTCGACTTGTAGGCTGGATGAGGGTATTGGTAAAAACCTTCTCCGGATTTTTCTCCCAGTTTGCCGTGGTCAAGATATTTCAATTTCAAGAGCTTCGCAAATGCCTGAGAGGATGCATCAGGAAGCTTGTGAGTCACATGCCAGGCTGTATCGAGACCAATGGAGTCCAATATGCCAAAAGGTCCCATGGGCATGTGAAAATTGACCATCCAGGATCGGTCCACGTCTTCGATGGAGGCCACTTCCTTGGTCAGGAGTTTCCCTGCAGCACCAATAAGGGCCATGAGCATGGTGTTGAAAATGTATCCCGGATTCTCTTTTTTCACCAAAACAGGAACCTGATTTAGTTTTCGACCCAGCTCCTCAAGCATAGGGATCATTTGAGGATCAGTACCGGGATGGGGCATAATGTCCACCACTCTGGAATAGAACACATCATGAAAGTGAAAGGCGCAAAATCTGGAAGGACGGCCGGATTCCTCAGCAAACATGGACGGGAGCAGATAGGAAGTATTGGTCGTGAACCAGGTTTTTTCTGGCGCCAACTCTCCAAATTGTTTCCATACTTTCTTTTTTACTTCTATTTCCTCGGTGACGCTTTCATTGATGAAATCCGCATTTTCTACAGCTTTTTTGGGATCTAGGGTAAATTCAATTTTCCCCAGAACTTCAGGAATTGCTTTTTCCTCCAACTGTCCCGCTTTGACTAGTTGATGGAGGATATTTTTCATGGTATGAAGGGAAAAATCCAGAGCCTTTTGGGTGAGATCATAGACCTTCACCTCAAAGCCGGAAAGGGCTGATTGCAAAGCTACTCGAGAGCCCAAGGTTCCTGCTCCGAGAATACAAATTGTTTTTAGGTTCATTGGGATTAAATTTTTTCAGTGAGAATGGATAGTTCGGCCTTTTTACCTGCCTCATTGACTACTTGGATAAGGGCCGCAAACTTGGGGTCATTGGCAAATCCCTGCTTGTGTCGCTTGTAAATTTGCTGGGCAATTACACCCACCTTGAACAAGCCAAAGACGTAAAAGAAAAGCATATTGCTCAGGACCAGAGGACTTTTCAGATCATAATAACGGATGACCTCGGCTCGGGTCATGTTACCCGAAAGATGGGTGAGGTTAAACATTTTCAGGATTTCCGGATCGTCTTCCTGTGCCCAATAGGCTAAAGAAGTGCCCAAATCCATCAAAGGATCTCCCACCGTGGCCATCTCCCAATCCAACACAGCCTTGATTTCTGTCAGTTTGTCCCTATTGACTACCACGTTGTCGTACTTGAAGTCATTATGGATAAAACCCACATTCTCCTTTGTGGGTCTGTTGGATTTAAGCCAATCCGCTACTTTTTCCATTTCAGGTAGTGCATCTGTTTTTGCCCGAAAATATCGATCAATCCAGCCCTCTACTTGCCTTTGGATATAGCCTTCAGGTTTCCCGAGATGGATGAGTCCTGAATTATTAAGCTCCAATTGATGAAGCTCCAAAAGACAGTCAATGCTATTTTTTGATAATTGCTCGAATTCATCAGCTGTGGGTAGGAGGCCAGTGGGATTTCTATTTCTCAAGACTAATCCGTCAACAAACTCCATGATGAAAAAAGGGGCACCGATGATATCCTCATCTTCGAACAGAAGAATAGGTTTGGGCGCTTTGGTGTAGCTTGCTTTTTCTAATGCTACCAAAATATTGCACTCCCTGGCCATGTCATGAGCTTTGCTGATTTTTTCTCCGAAGGGAGGTCTTCTCATGGCAAATTTTCCCAAAGGAGTTTCGATCAAAAAGGTCAGATTGGAAAATCCTCCTGCGATTTGGGTGATTTCAATTTCTTCAGGTTTCCAATACAGCCGTTCGTGAAGATGCTTTTTCAGCTTGGAAAAATCTCTTGGGTCATCCATCGGCTTTCTTCTGATAAGACTTCAAAATGCTTTTTGCCAAAGAGGATTTATGTACCTCGTCCGGACCATCGTAGATCCTTGCCCCTCGTTCATGACGATACCAAAATGATAATAGAGTATCATCGGTGATTCCCAAAGCTCCATGAACCTGTATGGCACGGTCGATTACCTTCATCAGGACATCAGCCACAAAAAACTTAATTGTAGAAATATCCTCTCTCACTGCTTTGGCACCCAATTCCTGCATTTTCTCGGCCGTGTCTAGTACCATCAGCCGACTGGCTTTGATCTCTGCCCTGCTTTCAGCTATCCAGTTTTGTATAGTTTGTTTTTCGGCTAATGGTTTTCCCAAGTCCAATTCGCGGGTCATTGCCCTTTTGCACATCATATCAAAAACCCGCTCAGCTATACCTATCCATCGCATGCAGTGGTGGATCCTTCCAGGGCCTAATCTTTCCTGAGCCAAGGCAAATCCCTGACCTTCCTCGCCGATCAAATTGGAAGCTGGAACCCGGCAATTTTCAAACTTGACCTCAGCATGAGAAAGGTAATCCTCGCCTGCCTCACCCATGATGGGGATATTTCTAATCAGCTTGAATCCGGGATTGTCAAGAGGAACGATAATCATACTTGCCCGCTGATAGGGGGAAGGGGCCTCAGGATTGGTGACTGCCATCACAATGGTGAATCTGGCTCCATCTGCTGCTGTGGTAAACCATTTGTGTCCATTGATCAAATAATTATCTCCATCTCTTACAGCTGTAGTAGCCAAATGCACAGGATTACTTCCTGCCAATTGAGGCTCTGTCATGGCAAAACAACTTCTGATCTCCCCTTTTTGAAGAGGGACTAACCAGGTCATTTTTTGTTCAGCTGAACCAAACATATGAAGCAATTCCATATTGCCGATGTCTGGTGCTGCACAATTGAAGACATAATGCCCGATGGGACTTTGCCCCAAGATTTCAGATACCCTGGCAAACTGAACCAAGTTCAAACCTACTCCTCCTTCCTCTTGAGAAAGGTGTGGAGCAAATAAGCCCAATGCCTTGGCTTCATTTCGTAGAGCTTTAAGCTGGGGAAGAAAAGACTTGAATGGCCCTTGGACGACCTGGAGATCGATTGGAAATAGTTTGTCTTCTACAAATCCGCGATATTTTTCCAAAAGTTCGGAAAGCTCGGATTGGGTGAAAAGGGAGGCTGTGTGTCTACTCATTATTTAAATAGTAAATCCTCCATCCGCAGTAAATACGCCTCCCGTGGTGTAGGAAGAGGCAGAAGAGGCCAAAAACAAAGCCATGGCTCCGATTTCTTCGGAGGTGCCTGCCCGTTTGATAGCCAATTGCTTGATAATCATTTGCATAATCTTCTCATTAGACCAGAGAGCTTCGGAGAATTTGGTTTGAATCAGCCCAGGACAAATGGCATTGACCCGGATTTTGGCATCTCCCCATTCCTTGGCGAATACCTTGGTCAAGGAGATCAAGGCAGCCTTGGAGACAGAATAGATGCCTAAACCTTGCTCAGGGGAAATTCCTCCGATAGAAGAAATGTTGATCACCGATGCATTGGAGGATTTTCGAAGGTGCGGAAAGCAAAGTCTGCAAAGTTCAAAGGCAGCTTTTACATTCACATCCATGATTTTGTCAAAAGCCTCTAGACTCGTCTCATGCACCGGTCCAAAGACTGGATTAGAAGCGGCATTATTGACCAAGATGTCCAATCCTCCGTAAATCTCCACCGTTTTTTCCACTAATCCAGGTAGTTCGTTCATATTTCCGACATTGCAGGCAATCCCTGTAGCTTCGTACCCCTTGGCTTTGAGTTGATTGGCTACCTCGTCGAGGGCTTCCTGTTTTCTACTGCTGATGACCACTCTTGCACCGGCGGCGGCGAATATTTCTGCTATTCCTAATCCTATGCCTTTACTGGCTCCGGTAATTAGAGCTACTTTTCCATTGAGAGAAAAAACTGATGATAAATCCATGCGTTTTGGGTTATATTACCTTGTCAAGATAAAAAAAATAAAAGTTTAAAAACTAAGACTAAGGTTTTCAAAGTCAACTTAACCCAAATCAATTTTCAATTCAAATCATGAAAGAAATTATTTTCGATCAGCCCGGTATGCCTCTCGATGTGCTCCAAATCAAAGAAAGCCCAATGCCCAACCCCAAACCTGAGGAGGTTTTGATACGGGTCACTGCCCGAAATATTAATCCTTCCGATATCATGTTTATCCGTGGGATGTATGGAATTACCCCAAGACTTCCAAGCAGTGCCGGCTTTGAGGCATCCGGAGTAGTGGAGACAGGCGATCAGGCAGGAAGAATTAAAAAAGGTACCCGTGTGATGTTTACTGCGATCGGGACATGGAGAGAGTTTGTATGTATTCCGGCTTCACTAGTGATCCCTATGCCTGATGGAATGCCTGATGAAGTGGCCTGTCAGGCCTTTGTCAATCCAATGACGGCTTTTGGTATGCTCGAGGAATCCGGACTTCAGGAGGGGCAATGGTTGTTGATTACGGCTGGCGCATCGGCCTTTGGTAAATTTGCCATCCAAATGGCCAAGCAAAAAAACATCAAAGTAGCGGCGACAGTTCGGAATGAAGCCCAGAAGGCAGTGCTGGAGCAGCTGGGAGCTGATCTGGTGATCAATTCTGAAACGGAAAAAATTCAAAAAGTAGTCCCTGAGAAAACCGAGGGTGGAGTCCATGTCATTTTTGATGCAGTGGGAGGGATGCTCGGAGCTAAAGCCCTAGCCTGTCTGAGGTCCAATGGAAAAATGATGGTTTTTGGAGCTTTAGCCTTGGAAAATATGCCGGTCAATAGTGGCTTGCTTATTTTCAAGAATCTCACGATCACAGGTTTTTGGCTATCGACTTGGATAGAGAATATGAGCGCAGAGCAAAGGATGAAGGCCTTCGGAAAAGTCTTCGGCTTCCTAATGAAGGATACATCTCAAGTGGATGTGGCTGGAAAATATGACCTGAGCGACTTTCGAGAAGCCATCAAAGCCTATGAAACTCCGGGTAGAAATGGTAAAATTCTTTTGGTAAGCGAATAATCTCCGATTCCTTCGGGTAGAAATCCAAGATTTCCGATCTTTGTCCCTCAATAAAAATCAAGAATCTAAAAAATAAGCTTCATGAATTGGGAAAAGCTGGACCAGCAACTTACCGAACTTGTAAAAAAGAGAAACCTTCTTCACCAGATGGATTACAGCGACGAAAGCTATGATGATTTGGAAGAAGAGCTCCATGATTTGGAAGATGATTTCAATGAAGCCTATGAGAGTGTATTTGAACCTCAGCTGGAGAAGATTTATGCCAAATTGAAATCGGATACAGATATCCTGTTGCCGACTGCCTATTTGGCTAATCATTATAAAGAAATGCTTCCTGATGCATCTGGAGTGGTCACTTACGAAGTAAGAGGGTCAGAAGGTGTTCCGATCGAATCCGATCAGTTGGGTAAAGTGGATATGAGAATCGTCTTAGTCCCTAATCCAGCGCGTTTTGTGCTTTTGGTCAATGGACATCAGCTCAAAGAGCTTTGGAAAAGCAGATAAATTGAAAAAGGCTGTTTCAGATTCCTGAAACAGCTTTTTTTCTGTTGGTTTTCGGATTAAAATAAACTGGCTTGGACTACCTGAGGCTTGGTAGCCTGAATAGTTCCTCGGAGCATATCCTGCATCAATCGGATACAACCGGGCTTCCAGGCATCTGGACTTACCTTGGTTTCTTTTCCTTCGTATTCGACTGGTCCTACCATTTTTTCATAACCGATTAGCATTCCCCAGATCATGTAGAAAGTGATCTCCGGCTGCAATTCCGGACGTATGCTACCATCCTTTATTCCCTGAGAAATCATTTGAACTCCCATTCGAACAGGTTCATGATGGACTTCCAAAAGCTTATGGAAATGAATGGAATCCAAAATCAGAGGATCGATTTCTTTTCTCAGGCTGGAATGGTTGTATTTTTTCAGTACATCCAAAAAGTTTAGAATAGCCTCATAGTATACGGGATAGTTTTTGGAAAAAAGAATCACTTTTTCTGCCAAATCAGTGATCATCTCCATTCCATTTTTCCCCTTGGTTCTCAAGACTTCTCTGAACTCTTCCCTGAATTGATCAAAAGCTTTTTTGGTCAAGGCCATGAACAGGTCTTCTTTGTTTTTGTAGTAGAAGTAGGTCAGTCCTTTTGAGATTCCTGCTTTTTTGGCTACATCCTCCATTCGGGTGGCGGTGTATCCTTTGGTGGTGAACAGAGCTACTGCAGAGTCAAGTATGAGTTTTTCTTTGTTTTTTTCTCCGGCCATGGATTAAAAATATTGAGTCAAAAAGGAACTCAAAGATATTAAATTCGGGTCAAATATTGTAGGGAATTTGTCTTTGGAAGATATAAAAAAAGGCCTAAAAGCATTCATTTAGGCCTTTTTTCTTGAAAGACAAGAGTTTACTTTACCTCTAGGATAAAGTAATTCTTTTTTCCTTTTTGGATTAATAAATATTTGCCCTGTAGCAAATCAAAGTTCAACGGCGCATTGGGATCATTTACTTTTTCCTTATTGATGCTCAAGCCGCCCCCCTGAATCATTTTTCTGGCTTCTCCTTTGGATGAGAAAATCTGACCTTGAGTTTTTTCACCGAAAAGCTCTAAAACCTGGTCGATTTCCGAATATTCTGAACTGGAAAGCTGAACCTGAGGGACTCCTTCGAATACGGCCAGGAAAGTGCGCTCATCCAGGGATGCTAGGTCTTCAGTCGAGGATTTGCCAAAGAGGATTTCTGAAGCTTTCACAGCCATTTCGTAGTCTTCGGAACTGTGAACCATGGTGGTTACTTGTTTGGCAATTTCCTTTTGAAGCATTCTCAAATGAGGCGCTTCTCCATGCTGTGCTTCGAGAGCCTCAATTTCTTCCTGGGACAACACGGTGAAAATCCGGATGTATTTGGAAGCATCCTCGTCCGATACATTCAGCCAAAACTGATAGAAGGCATAGGGTGAAGTCTTTTCAGGATCCAGCCAAACGGACCCACTTTCAGTTTTTCCAAACTTGGATCCATCGGCCTTGGTGATCAGCGGTACGGTCAAGGCGTAAGCACTTCCACCGCCCATTCTGCGGATAAGTTCAGTGCCCGTCACAATATTTCCCCACTGGTCCGAACCTCCAAGCTGTACGGTGCAGTTTTTGTTTTTCCAGAGATGGTAGAAGTCATAGCCTTGGATTAGCTGATAAGAAAACTCGGTAAAAGAAAGGCCATTTCCGTCTTCTAGACGTCTTTTGACGCTGTCTTTGGACATCATGTAGTTGACTGTGATGTGTTTTCCAACATCCCGGATAAATTCCAAAAAGGAAAATTGGGACATCCAGTCGTAATTATTGACCAGTTCGGCCTTATTGCCTGAGTCGCCTGAAAAGTCCAAGAACTTGGAAAGTTGATTTTGGATGCAGGCTACGTTGTGGTCCAAGGTGGCTTTGTCTAGAAGGTTTCTTTCGGCAGACTTAAATGAAGGGTCGCCAATCATCCCAGTAGCACCACCTACTAGGGCAAATGGCTTATGACCTGCCCTTTGGAAATGCAGTAGAGTCATCACCCCAACCAAATGACCTATATGAAGTGAATCGGCTGTAGGGTCAAAACCTAGATAGGCAGAAGCCATGCCTTTATCCAAATGCTCTACAATCTCAGGAGTCATATCCTGCAACATTCCTCTCCATTTCAGCTCTTCAATAAATGAATTCATTTTTTGGGGTCTTTTTTACAATGGCGCAAATATAGGATGTCCATGGGGAGTATGGAAACCTACCGCTAAAATCACAAGTCAAATACTGCATCAGTAAATGCAACAGTATTGAATAATACTTGATCTTTATCCAAGATAAATGTGCTTATTTTGAAATGTTCGAATTGATTTAACTATGAGAAAACTCTTCAAATTACTTGCCTTTGGGTTTCTTTTGATTTCATCGGAAGTAGTCCTTGCTCAGACTTCACCCCAATGGCTGCGATATCCGGCGATTTCACCCGACGGAGAGAAAATTGCCTTTACTTACAAAGGAGACCTTTATTAGGTTTCGAGTGGTGGTGGCAAAGCCACTCAGCTTACCTTTCACGAAGCCCATGATTTCAAGCCCGTTTGGTCACGAGATGGAAAGCAGATTGCCTTTGCATCGGATCGGTATGGGAATTTTGATGTTTTTGTGATGTCTGCTGAAGGCGGGGAGGCTCTACGTTTGACTTATCATTCTAATGATGAGCAGCCTTTTGACTTCAGTGCGGATAATGAAAAGGTAATTTTTGGCGCATCCAGATTGGACATCGCATCACATAGACAGTATCCTACAGGTTCTCAGCCGGAGCTGTATCAAGTCAATAAAAAAGGAGGTAGAGTGGATCAAGTTTGGACACTTCCTGCGGAATATGTTCAGGCCTCCAAAGATGGGTCCAAGATGATCTACCATGATAAGAAGGGTGGGGAAAACGAATGGAGAAAGCATCACCAGTCCGGAATCGCTAGAGATATATGGATGTATGATGGAGCTAGCAATACCCATCAAATGCTGACTACTTTCTATGGGGAAGATCGCAATCCGGTATTTTCTCCAGACGAAAAAGAGATTTATTACCTCAGCGAAGCCAATGGCAGTTTCAATGTATTCAGCATGCCGGTAGAGAATCCTAGTCAAAACACCGCCCTGACCAGTTTTTCCAAGTTTCCAGTTCGATTTCTTTCGATTGCTCAGGATGGATTGATGAGCTTCAGCTTTGATGGAGAGCTTTACACCCTAAGAAAAGGTGAACAGCCTAAGAAACTTGAAATTTCCTTGGCTACTCAGGCGATTTCGAATTTGGATCAATACATTTCCATCAACGGTGGAGTCCAGGAAATGGCTGTCTCGCCCGATGGAAAGGAAATTGCCTTCATTGCTCGTGGCGAAGTGTTTGTGACCGCCGTGGATGGATCCATGACCAAAAGAATCACACAAACTCCAGAGCAGGAGCGGTTTCTGGAGTTTGCACCAGATGGGAAGTCTTTGGTCTATGCATCGGAAAGAGATGGGAAGTGGCAAATTTTTAAGAGCTCCAAAGTGCGGGCCGAAGAACCTTTCTTTTTTGCTTCAACCCTGATCAAGGAAGAGCCTTTGATTAGTTTGGATACTGATGCCTATTTGCCAAAATTCTCTCCAGATGGAAAGAAATTGGCTTATGTTGAAGGAAGAAGAAGCTTGAAAGTGATGGATTTGACCACCAAATCCACTGTGACTTTGATGGGACCAGATTTGCTTTTCCACATGCGAGATGGAGACCAATATTTTACCTGGAGTCCGGATAGTCGATGGCTTTTGGCGAGCTATCGTCCTACCATGACCAATTCTGAAGTAGTTCTTCTCGATGCTTCCGGAAAAGAAAAGATGCGAAATTTGACGTTGAGTGGCTATTCGGATGACAATGCCAAATGGATAGGGGACGGAAAGCAGGTGATTTGGTTTTCCAATAAAGATGGCCTGAGGAGTTATGCTACGAGCGGTAGAATGGAAGAAGATGTATATACTCTTTTCTTTGATCAGGCAGCTTGGGACAAATTCCGATTGAGCAAAGAAGAATTTGACTTGCTCAAGGAAATGGAAAAATCAAAGAAATCTGAAAATGGAGAAGAGAAAAAAGAGGATAAGTCAAAGGCAAAAGAAGCAGAACCTATTTCTTTCAATTGGGATGGATTTGAGGATCGAAAGGCCCGTTTGACTATTCATTCCTCCTCTATGGGGGATGCAGTGCTTTCTAAGGATGGAGAAAAGCTTTTTTACCTAGCTCGATTTGAAAAAGGCATGGATCTCTGGTCCACCAATCTGAGGACCAAAGAGACCAAATTGGAGATAAAACTCGATGCCAATTCCGGTAGGCTGGAATGGGATAAAGACCAAAAAAACCTGTTTTTGATGGCAGGCGGATCAATCTCAAAAATTAATCCGGAAGGGATGAAAAGAGAATCCATTAAGATCTCAGGTGAAATGACTTTTGATAAAAATGCAGAAATAGCTCATTTGTTTGAGCATGTTTGGCTGAGAACAAAAGGGATGTTTTACACTCCGGATATGCATGGTGTAGATTGGGATGCCATCCAACCTGAATACAGAAAATATCTTCCCCACATTGGAAACGGATATGAAATGGCTGAAATGCTATCCGAAATGCTTGGCGAGCTTAACGTTTCCCACGCCGGAGCGAGGTATTCCAGGTCAGTACCCATGTCCGATGCTACTGCTTCTTTGGGGATATTCTTCGATTATGGATTTGAAGGAAATGGTTTGAAAATTACTGAGGTCATTAAAGGAGGTCCTTTAGACAAGGCTGAAATTTCTGTCACTCCGGGCATGATCATCGAAAAAATAGACGGTGAGCTTATCAGTGCTGATCTTGACTATGCAAAGTTGCTCAATCGTAAGTCGGACAAATTCACTTTGATTGAGGTGCTCAATCCTTCAGATGGTTCAAGGACTCAGTATACGGTGAAGCCGATTTCACTAGGTGCAGAAGGACAGCTACTGTACAAAAGATGGGTCAGAAAAAATCAGGAGGAAGTAGAGAAGTTAAGCGGTGGAAAATTAGGTTACGTACATATTCCGGGCATGAGTGATGGACCCTATCGAAATGTATTTGATGAGATGATGGGCAAGTATTTTGAAAAAGAGGGCGTCATCGTGGATACAAGATTTAATGGAGGGGGAGATTTGGTTGCTGATTTGGCTATGTTCTTTACCGGAGAAAGCTTCCTCACTTATGCCACTGAAGACAAAGTAGTAGGGGGTGAGCCTACCTCGAGATGGACCAAACCCACCTTGGCTATGTTTAATGAAGCCAACTATTCCGATGGACATTGCTTTGCCTGTGGATATACCGATCTAAAAATCGGGAAAACGGTAGGTATGCCTACACCCGGAACGTGCAGTTTTGCGGGTTGGGAAATGTTACCCAATGGAGTACGCTGGGGGGCTGTTCCGATTTCTGCCAAGGACAAGTCCGGAGACTGGTTGGAAAATAAGGAAACCCGTCCTGAGTTTGAAGTGAAAAATATGCCCGGCAAAATCGATCAGGGAATTGATCAGCAGTTGGAAAAAGCAGTGGAAGAGCTGTTAAAAGAAGTCAATTGATAAGAAAAAAACCCGGTCAGAATTGATCTGCCCCCAAAAAGTTGGACACTTATTGGGGGCATTTCTATGAGCAGAAAAATCAAGTATGATGTCGACTTCAAACTTCAAGTTGTTCATCAAATCATCAAGGGGAAGGAGTCGGTAGATTCCCTGAGTATCAAATTCCACATCACGGATTCTCTGATAAATCGGTGGGTTCACTTTTACCGTCTTCATGGGATTGATGGGCTGTTGCCTAGCAATAGGCACTACAGCCCTGAATTCAAACTTCGGGTAGTTCTTACAGTAAGGAAAGATTCTTTATCTTTAAAAGAAGCCAGTCGCCAGTTCCGGATTGCCAGCGATTCCACACTGAAAAAATGGCTGCTTCTTTATGATTCCTTTGGCCCAGAAGCGTTGAAAGTTGAGCGACGAGGCAGGCCAAAAACAAGAAACCCTGCTATGCCCAGAAAGCCCAAAAGACCCCTGACCCGAGAAGAACAGCTCCTGGAAGAGCTGGCAGATCTGAGAGCTGAAAACGCCTACCTAAAAAAGCTTCATGCCTTGATTCAATCCGAAAGCGGGAAAGAAGAAAAACGCAAATCATCCAAGAATTAAGGCAGCAGCATGCATTGGTCAAGCTTCTCAAGCATGCTGGGATGGCACGAAGCACCTTCTACTATCATCTCAACCAACTCCGCAAACCGGATAAACACCAGACGGTCAGAAAGGAAATCAAGCAGATCTATCAGCTTCACAAAGGCCGATATGGCTACCGAAGAATCCATCTGGAACTCAAGAACAGAGGCTATGCGATCAATCACAAAACCGTTTTCAGCCTGATGCGGGAACTTGGACTTAAAAGTCTGATAAGAGCCAAAAAGTACGTTTCCTACCGGGGAGAACAGGGTAAAATAGCGCCTAATATCCTCCAACGAAACTTCAAAGCAGATCAGCCCGAACAAAAGTGGGTCACTGATATCACCGAGTTCAAGGTTAAAGACAAGAAACTCTATCTGTCGCCGATCCTGGATCTGTACAACGGGGAAATCATATCCTATACTTTGGCTGACAGGCCTCAACTCAAGCATGTCCTGGATATGGTCAAAAAAGTGAAAAAACAAGGGAACGAAAACTCTACAACTATCCTGCACTCTGATCAGGGATGGCACTATCAAATGAAGCGATACCAGCAGCTACTCAAAGACAGAAACATCCAAATCAGTATGTCCAGAAAAGGGAACTGTCTCGACAACGCAGTCATTGAAAACTTCTTTGGAACTCTCAAATCAGAGCTGTTCTACATGAAAAAGTACCAGTCTATTCACCAACTCAAAAAAGAAATCAATCAATACATCCATTATTACAACCATCATCGGATTAAATCCAACCTAAATGGAAAAAGCCCGGTACAATACCGAGCTCTTTCTCTAAATTTAAATCATTCTTAACCGTCCAACTTTTGGGGGCTAGTCCAAATTCTGATCGGGTTTTTTTAATGCTTATCCACAAGAAGTATTTACTGATATTGTTTGGAGTTCAGTGATTCGTCATTCTTGAAAAACTGAGTCAATTTTCCAAAAGAGCTATCGAAGTAGCCTTCAAGCATTCTTTTGATGATGAATGTTCGGTATTCATCTTTTGACACAATAGGAAAATACTCATGGCTTTTGCCATAGGATTTGTGACTTACAAAGCCTTTTCTTTCCAAAATTCTCACAATAGTAGAAACTGTGTTGTAAGCCGGCTTTGGCTCAGTCATAGGTGATAGGATATCTTTTACGAAGCCTCGCTCAATATCCCAGAGGATCTGCATGATTTCCTCTTCTGCTCTGGTTAATGGTTTCATATGTATTAAGTTTTAATGCGATAGAAAATTAGAGCTTTAGTTTCTCAAAAGCAAAAAAAAATCATTAATAGTATTACTATTTAGTTGAAAAATTTTTAAAGAGCTGAATATCAAGGAAATAAAAAATAAAAAAAATAGCCTTTTTTTTTAAGGCTATCCTTCTTTAGAATATTAAGCTGTTTTCAGCTTAATAATCCCAGTACTGTGAAGCAATTTTACGATAGGGTAAGTCGGATCAAATTCATACCATTTTACCGCAAAATTGGGTCTGTTTGGAAGCTTGTGGTGATTATTTTGAAACAATTCACCTAACATTAGAACATCCAATAGCAGGCTGTTTTTGGATTTGTCGTTATTGTCAAAGTTGGCATATCCATATTTATGTCCGCTCCAATTTACGATCGCCCCGTGAACTGGCCCCATCAAGAAATGAATCGGTAACAAGAAGTACATCCACCAATGGGTTCCCGGCAATTCAAATACAGAGATGCAGAGTACATAGATCAGCACATATAGCAATCCCCAACCTACACGTACAGCCATATTATCTGCAAATCGATCAAATTTATTCCAATCTGGAATATCCTTTGAGAATCGCTCTTCAGGCTTCAACCTGAAGCTGAAGTAATCGTTGTAGATATTTTTGGTTTTCCACATCATCGTGAACAGGTTCTCAGTATGATGGGGGCTATGGGGATCCTTTGGAGTATCTGAATACGCATGATGCATCCTGTGAAGGATAGCGTAAGCTCTCGGAGACAGATAGGAACTGCCTTGCCAAATCCAGGTGAAGAAGTAGAAGAATTTTTCCCAATACTTATTCATCACAAACATTTGGTGAGCAGCATAGCGATGGAGAAAGAAACTCTGGCAAAACAAAGAGAAATACCAGTGGAGAAGAAAGAAGATAATAATGATCACTCGGGTTACTTTTAGATTTATGGTACAAATATAACAGGCAGGATTTTATTTATCCCGAACAAGTTTAACTTGTGGCTTGATGATATGATCTGATTTAAGTCAGTTTTTTCAAAATAAATCTAAACGTAACTTTAAGCTTATGGAACAATCAATTAAATCAACCTCTATTCTCACAAAAATCATTGTGGGGGGAATATCGGTTTTGATCGCCGATCTATTGCTTAGTGGTACTCAGGTTGATTCCTGGGTGACAGGATTTATTCTTGCGGGGGTAATCATTTTGATCAACTTCACCATCAAGCCCATTCTTATCATTTTGACCCTTCCTGTGACTTTGTTGACCTTCGGACTGTTTCTTTTAGTCATCAATGCTGCTGTAGTATTGATCGCAGCTTATTTTATTCCGGGGTTCACGGTAGATGGTTTTTGGTGGGCATTGGGCTTTGCTATTGTTCTGAGTATTATCAATGGAATATTTGGAATTAGTTTTAATTCCTGATAGCGATAGTTCGATCTCCTTGCCTTATATATTTGATTTTGTCACCCTTAGAGCTAATGAAATCAATAGAAAGAGGAAGACTTGGAGAAATGTACACAAGAAGGAGGGTGATTTCCTCTTCATTCGAATTTTCAAGAAACTCAGTATCAGTAAGCTTTATTTCATGGAAAGATAGATTCACCTCAGGATTGCAATATTCTCGATTTGCAGTCTCTATCATGAATTTTTCCTCTTCTGGATCTATTCCTCGCACTTGTCCTCGGTCGGAAACTCCTATGAGCAAGGAGCCGCCAGAAGTATTGGCAAAGGCTGCCAGAGTTTTTGCGATTTTTTCTCTGGAAGTAATTTTGTTTTTGAAATCCAAGGACTTACCCTCTTTTTGTTTGATTAATTTTTTAACAAAATCTTGATCAAATTTTGTTGGATTCATTTTATTCCTTTATTTTCTTTTAGAATAGATTGTACATATCCTCGATAAGATCGAAACTCACCCAAAGAAAAACTAAAATTTTTACTTTATGCATTCAGAAAATCCTGGGTTTGACCCCAAAAACATCGAAAAGTTAGAATTAGAACTTTCGCGATCAGGTAAAAATTATAAGATTATTCCTGATGAAGGTAACTCAGAGGAGTTTGTTAATTTTTGGTTTATCGGTATGTATGAAGGCAAAAAAGTCATCTATGACGCCGCACTTTACACCCTAAGGCTTCATCATTCCAGCGAAGTCTATGAACTGGCAGAGCATGAGGCTGCTAAAAAATTCCCCAACTTCAAAGGAATCAATTATGAAGAAGATGAAGAAGGAAATCTTAAGCCTTTGTCCAGTGAGGAGGAGGAAATAGGATGGTTCATTACAGAAATTATCATGGAGCTGGAGGAGGAAGAAGCAGTCAAGGTTCAGGAATTCATTGATTTGGATACGAATCATGATTATGGGATTGGTCTTGACGCAGCATTGAATGTTGATGAGATCAACGATAAAGTAATTTCCAAATTCGTTGTTGAATTCAATGAAGACACTCTGGTCTTAGATGATACGCTATACTCTTTCCAGACGGAGGAAGACGAGATCTAATATAAAGTGGTTTTGAACAACCCTGCGAGACGCTGGTTTACTCATCAGCGTTTTTTTCATGCTCAAAATAGCCTGGTCATCTCTTTATTCTCACCCTCTTCCGGAGGGCCATCGCTTTCCGATGGAAAAATATTCCCTGCTTCCCCAGCAATTGCTCTACGAAGGGACAGTCAGAGAGGAGAATTTTTTTGTGCCGGAATTGTTGGAAGACCAATGGATTCTCAATACACATGATGAGGGCTACTTTCTAAAATTGAAGAATCAAAATTTGAGCAAGTCGGAAATAAGGGCGACCGGCTTTCCGCTTAGCCCTCAGCTCGTTGAAAGAGAAATCCAGATAGTGGGAGGCTCAGTTCAAGCAGCCTTATTTGCCTTGGAGTTTGGGGTAGGAATGAATATAGCAGGAGGAACACATCATGCATTTTCTGATAGAGGGGAAGGGTTTTGTCTGCTTAATGACTTGGCGATAACAGCCAATTACCTTTTGGAAAATCAATTGGCCAATAAAATTCTGATTGTTGACCTGGATGTGCATCAGGGAAATGGAACTGCGGAGATTTTTCAAGGCAGACCTGAGGTCTTTACCTTCAGTATGCACGGAGAGAAAAACTATCCGCACCGGAAGGAAAATTCTGATTTGGACATTGGGTTGCCAGATGGGATCCAAGATCAAGAGTATTTGGATATTTTGATCAGAAATCTTGATCGAATCCTGAATGACTTTGAGCCGGACTTCATTCTTTATCAATCGGGAGTGGATGTGTTAGAAACTGATAAACTTGGCAGATTGGGCCTAACTCATGCCGGAGTTCATCAAAGAGATAAGATTGTCCTTACCCGTGCCAAATCCATGCAAGTCCCTGTAATGTGCTGTATGGGTGGGGGATATTCGGTCAAAATCAAAGATATCATTGATGCCCATGCTCAGGTCTTTAGACTGGCTCAAGACTTGTTTTTTTAGGTCTTAACTCATTTTAACCCGCCTATTTTCTCTGACTTCTTGATAAATCAATACTTTCTCTATATTTGCCGCCTGTTAACCATACCCTTAATCAAGTGAAAAGAGCGTTATTTATCGTCGGACTACTGAGTTTAACCTCGGTTTTCTTTTACTCCTGCAATCAAAATCCATCTACTGAAAGTGCTTCCGCAACCACGGAGACTGGTGTTGCCTCAGGCGACCTCAAAGTGGCCTTCGTTTACACTGATTCAGTCATCAATAAGTACGATTTGTTCAAAAAGAAATCAGAGGAGATTACTGAAAAAGGGAGAAAATTTGAAGGTGACCTTCAGTCCCGAGCGAGAGGTTTTGAGCAAGAGGTAGCTACTTTTCAGCAGACGGGCGGAAATATGACTCCTAATCAGCAAAGAGCAAAGCAGGAGGAATTGATGCAAAAAGAGCAAAACCTCATGACTTACAGAAACAACCTCATGCAGGAGCTTTCTGCTGATGAAGCTACACTTTACAACGAAGTCTATGATCAAGTTCAGACTTATTTAAATGAGTACGCGAAAGAGCAAGGCTATGATGTCATTCTGTCCTACACAAGAGGCGGTGCTATGTGGTATGCTTCTGAAGCCATGGATATCACTACAGCTGTGGTGGAAGGCTTGAATAAAAAATATAATCAAGGCTCTACTCCGGCACCGGCAGCAAAAAGCGATTCCACTGCCACTAAGTAATTTCTAGGATATCGATATCAAGAACCCAGAAGTTTTCTGGGTTTTTTTATGGGCAAAAATTGGATAATTTTGCAATCCGTTTGATAGATCACTTTCCAAATTCTTAATCAGTAATAATTCAGGATGGAATTGTTTGGAAAAAGGTCATCAATTCTGCCATTTCCCATAAACAAAAAGTTAAATCATGAAAATCACCGAATTTTTAAAGCACAATTACCGACACTTTAACGCTGCAGCTCTGATCGATGCTGCAGAAGGCTATAAAACTCATCTGGACAATGGGGGAAAGATGATGGTTACCCTTGCTGGTGCCATGTCTACTGCTGAGTTGGGAATCTCTTTGGCGGAAATGATCCGTCAGGATAAAGTGCAGATAATCTCTTGTACAGGTGCTAATCTGGAGGAAGATGTGTTTAACCTAGTGGCTCATGATTACTACGAGCGTGTTCCCAATTACAGGGAACTAACCCCAGATCAGGAGCAGGAGCTTTTGGGGCGGCACATGAACCGGGTGACTGATACCTGTATTCCCGAGATGGAAGCCATGAGAAGGATTGAAGATGTGATTTTGGAAGAATGGATGAAGGCAGATCAAGCAGGTGAAAGATATTTTCCACATGAGTTTTTCTATAAAATCCTTCTTTCAGGGAAGTTGGATGCATCTTTCCAGATTGATCCGAAAAATTCATGGCTTTTGGAAGCTGCAAAAAAGAACCTGCCAATCATCGTCCCAGGTTGGGAAGATTCCACCTTGGGAAATATGTATGCAGGACATGTGATTTCTGGAGATGTGAAGAATGTCCACACAGTGAGAAGTGGAATTGAGTACATGACTTTCTTGGCGGAGTGGTACACTGTCAATGCAACTGAAGAAAGTACTGTCGGATTTTTCCAAATTGGCGGGGGAATTGCAGGAGACTTTCCTATCTGTGTAGTGCCGATGTTGCATCAGGATTTGCAGAGGAACAATGTGCCACTTTGGGGCTACTTCTGTCAAATCTCCGACTCGACTACTTCTTATGGATCTTACTCCGGTGCAGTACCTAACGAGAAGATTACTTGGGGAAAACTGGGAATCAATACTCCAAAATACATTATCGAATCTGATGCAACGATCGTAGCTCCATTGGTATTTGCCATTGTGCTTGATCAATAGTCATGAAAAAATCAAATTTCAATTTCTTAAAAGCAAGCAGCCTTCTCTGTCTTGCTTTTTCCTTTTATTTCCCGACCCTGGCCCAGGAAATTAAATCCCTTTCTGGAGCTAATTCACCTAACGATGATTCCAATCCTGTTTGGATTGGTGAGAATACCCTGTTATTTACCCGGGCATTTCATCCACAGAACCTTGGTGGAATCCAAGATTCAGGAGACATTTGGATGACGGTCAAAAATGCATCTGGTGAATGGGAGGAAGCAGTACATAGACCGGATTTGAGTACAGTTGGCTATGATTTGGCTTTAGGACTGGAAGATATCTTGACCTTATTGGTTTTAAGAACCGAATCCGGTAGGACATCCATTCATCAGTATTCTAAGTTTGGAAAAGAATGGAATTACCTTCGTGAAGTGAATTTTCCTTCTTTAGCTGAATTGAGTGGTACTATCACAGGAAGGGTTGCTTCTGGAGGAGGATTAATTTTCCTTTCTGGTAAAAGCTCTTCTGGATTTGGAAATGAAGATCTTTTTGTCAGCGAAAAGAAGGGGCCTGTCCAATGGTCTGAGTTAAATAATCTGGGCCCTCAGGTAAATGGAAAGGGGCAGGAAGTAAGTCCTTTTTTTGACCCCGAAAGCAAAAAGTTGTATTATTCTTCCAACTCTCATGCAGGAGCGACTGGCAAGGATATTCTTATCAGTAAGAAACTTGGGGATACATGGGATAGCTGGTCGGTTCCGGTGAAGTGGGAGCAAATCAGCTCCAAAGGTTCGGATGCCTCTGTAACTTTTTTGGAAGGGGATGAAGTAGTCTGGTCGAGTACATTGAGTAGTGATGGGTATGCTGATTTGCTCACATTTGCTGTTCCCGTTCCTTTAGTAATTCCAGAGGAATTTGTGGCATCTACTCAAATGGAAGCAATTAATTCAAGGTCTAGAAATCAAATTGCAATGCGAGAAGAAGATTCTTCTCAGAAAATTATCAACTCATCTCAGGCCGAAGTAAAAATAGGCGAGTCTAAGCAGCTGGATATTCAGGAAGAAGTGAAGCCAGAGACCCCATTGGAATGGACAGTCATTGACTTCAAGACCAAGCAGCCAATCCCATTTCAAATTGATGGGCAAAAACAGGAAGGGGTAGAAGAAGTCGAAGAAAATCTTGTTCTTTCCCAACTAATTGAAAAAGAGTTTACTGGATTTAAAATCAGTTCTATTGGCTATTTTCCAAAGATTATAGGAATTGAAGATATCCCTGAAGACCGACGGGTCTTGGTGGCACTTATAAAAGCAGAACCGGGTAGTGTGGTACTTTTGGATAAAGTAAATTTCAAAAGAGGTACTTCTGAGTTGGAAGAAGGGGAAACAGAAGTTTTCCTAGCCGACCTTGCGGGATTTTTGGTGGAAAATCCAGAAATCATCCTCAGGATTAATGGACATACTGATAATGTGGGAGATCCTGGACTAAACAAACAGCTTTCCTTAGAAAGAGCAGGAAGTGTCCGTGATTTTTTGGTTTCTAAAGGTGTGGAATTTGAAAACCTGAGAATATCAGGTTGGGGAGGGACTCGGCCTATTGCATCGAATGTGACTGAAGCGAGTCGGGCAAAAAACCGCCGGGTAGAATTGGTAGTCGAAAAATAAAAAAAGGGCTTTCAGACATTCTGAAAGCCCTTTTTGATCAGAGGGAATAACCCTCGCGATAGGTTCTTTTGACAAATTGATTAGCGGGTTCAAAGTTGGTGATCTTCATATTTGGACCATCCCAGACCAATTTGATTCCTCTTCCAGGATAGTCAAATTGGTTCGAAGATCCATCCCTTGGAATTCTGTAATCGTAACTTCTGATGGCCAGGTTACCCATCAATACTGATTCAGTCAATGGACCTGCCACTGAAAATGGAGAGCTCAGTTTTTTGTATTCTTCTGATCCATATCCACCGATACAAGCATCTACCCAATTGTTGTAATGACCGCGATCACCGCCAGGAACTCTAAATTCTGTTTGTGGAACATTGACCTCCTCAGTTCTGCTCGTAGGGAGAAGTTTGGGGTTTGCACCGTAAGTAGAGCACATCATTTTTCCTTCGGTACCCTCGATAATTACTCCGTTTCCTCCATCGCCCATGATTTCGTTGGGTTCTAATTCCTCAGGCCGGGTTGGCTGAATACCTCCATCCATCCAATGAAACTCCAGTTCCGACTGACCCGGTCTATCAAACCTCAAAGTGATATGTGAAGAAGGTGGGCAACTTTCAGGGAAATATCCTCTTTGGAATTCGCCTACATAAACAGAACCTACAGAACATTCTGCAGATGTGGGATAACCCAATCCCAATACTCTGAATGGTGGTTCCATAATATGGCAGGCCATGTCTCCTAATGCACCTGTTCCATAATCCCACCAGCCTCTCCAGTTGAATGGGACAAGATTTCCAACGTAATCCTTGTAAGGAGCTGTCCCTAGCCAAAGGTCCCAATCCAGATCTTCCGGTGGACTTACAGGGGTATCAGGCCATTGGATACCTTGAGGCCATACGGGCCTATTGGTCCAAGACCAGACTTTCGTGGCTTCTCCGATCAATCCTGCATTATACCATTCCACCATTTGCCTTACTCCATCGCCAGAAGAACCCTGGTTTCCCATCTGAGTGACGACTTTGTATTTTTCAGCAGCTTCGGTAAGCATTCGTGCTTCGTAAATGTCATGGGTCATTGGTTTTTGGACATAGACGTGTTTCCCCATTTTCATTGCCATCATGGCTTGCACGGCATGCATGTGATCGGGAGTACTGATCGTCACTGCGTCAATGTTTTTCTCCTCCTTTTCGAGCATGATTCTATAATCTTTGTAGTAAGGAGCATTTGGATGAGCTTCTCGAGATCGAGCTGCACGAGTGTCATCTACGTCACAAAGGGCGACCATGTCGACTTTGCCACTTCTAAAAACTCCACTTACGTCATTGAATCCCATTCCGCCGATTCCGATCCCGGCTACTTTCAATCGATCACTTGGAGCCACATAACCCGGACCACCCAAAACATGTCGGGGTACAATGTAAAATCCGGCTAATGCTAAGGAGGAACTTTTAATGAAGTTTCTTCTTGAATTCTGTTCAGGAGAAGAATTTTTATCTTTCATGGTCAATAGGTTAATTTTTTGGATTTCGATTTCAAGAAAAGGAATTTTTCTTAGAAAAACTCAAGAATATCTTCCGCATGTCAGGGATTTTTGTAAGTCTCTGATGAGCTAAATAGAGATTATCAGTTGAAACTTCTCAATCTCAATTCCTTCAATAATTCCATGAGGTGAAAGGAGATTTATAAAAAAATAGACTAAGTTTCGGAAAATTATCATCCCATGAAAAAAATCTTCACCTATTGCTCTATGGGGGCTTTGCTTCTTTCCTTTGCGTGCAAGCCCGCTCCAAAGCTGACTGAATCCTCTTTAATTCCAATTCCTCAAGAGATCCAAGACGGAAAAGGAGTATTTGAATTGACCAGTGAGTCAGGGATTCATTTGATAGGTAGCGCAGAGCATCTGACTTGGGTAGGAGAGTATCTAGCTGATCATCTTATTCCTGCTACAGGTTTCGACATACCGGTTTCCTATGATGGAGGAAATATCCGGCTTGAATTGGCTGGTGATGGAAATGCGGAGGCGTACTCCATTTCAGTTGATGAAAATCTAATTAGCATCAGCTCTTCGGGAGAAGCAGGGTTATTTTATGGAATCCAGTCTTTGCTTCAATTATTTCCAGCAGAAATAGCACATCAGAATATACAAAATCAATCTTGGGTCATTCCGGCCGGGACAATATCCGATCAGCCAGTTTTTAGCTACAGGGGGGCTATGCTCGATGTAGCCAGGCATTTCATATCTGTTGAAGATGTAAAGCATTATATCGATCAGATGGCTGCTTACAAGCTAAATTATCTCCATTTACATCTAACAGATGATCAGGGTTGGAGAATTGAGATCAAATCCTGGCCAAAACTCACCGAGATCGGTGGAAGCACTGAAGTAGGTGGGGGTGAAGGAGGTTTTTACACCCAGGAAGAATACAAAGACCTGGTCGCTTATGCTGCAGACCGTTTCATTACAATAGTTCCGGAGGTAGACATGCCGGGGCATACAAACTCCGCCTTGGCTTCCTATGCAGAATTGAATCCTGGAGTAAATCTGCCAAACGGTAAACTCGATTCGGTGAATAAGCAGCCCTTGGACTATCAAATGCCGCTTAGAAATCCCCAGGCCTCTGAATTATATACAGGCATTGAAGTAGGATGGAGCACCTTTGCACCCAAACTTGAAATCACATATGCTTTTGTGGACAGTGTGGTGAGAGAAATTTCTGAACTGACTCCGGGACCTTACTTCCATATTGGTGGTGATGAATCGCACGTGACGGAGAAAGACGATTACGTCTATTTTGTAGAGCGCGTGCAAGATATTGTTTCCAAGTATGGTAAGACCAGTATTGGATGGGATGAGATAGCTACAGCGAAACTCCTTCCAGGAAATATAGCGCAGTTTTGGGCAAAGGAAGAAAACGCCAAGCTTGCGATCAGCCAAGGCAATCAAATCCTGATGTCTCCAGCAACTAGAGCCTACTTGGATATGCAATATGACAGTACCTCTAGAATTGGACTTCATTGGGCAGCCTATATTGAGTTGCAGGATGCTTACAGCTGGGAACCGTCAACCTTTGCGGAGGGGATAGCAGCCGAAAATATTTTAGGAGTGGAAGCTCCTCTATGGACTGAAACAGTAACTAATAGGGAAGACCTTGAGTACCTTTGCTTTCCACGCCTCCCGGCCTTGGCTGAAGTGGCTTGGACCTCAGCCGATAAGCGATCTTGGGAAGGATTTAAAAATAGAATTCAAAAACATGGTTCCCGATGGGATATTCTTGGTATCCAATACTATTCATCTCCTCAGGTGAATTGGGGAGGGAAATAAAATTGATGCCCGGTGATTTTCATCGGGCTTTTTTAATTCAAAGCCTCCAAAAGCTTTGTTTTTGAACAAAATGAACCTATTATCGAAATCATTTTCAATTTGAAAGTAACTATCACTACATGGGAAATATAATTGTCGAATTCAGCAATTGGATTTGGGGAACACCGATTTTGATTTTGCTTTTGGGAGGTGGTACCTACTTTTTTATCCACTCAGGATTTGTTCCATTTAGAAAAATGGGCTACGCGATTGGACTTCTCAAAGGAAAATATGACAATGAACTTGCCCCTGGGCAAATCACTTCAAGACAGGCACTTTCTGCTGCGATTGCTTCTACTGTCGGCTTGGGAAATATTTCCGGTGTCGCTATAGCCCTGAATATGGGAGGACCTGGAGCTATTTTTTGGATGTGGATTGCCGCATTTGTCGGAATGGCTACTAAGTTTTATACCTGTAGCCTAGCTATCATGTATCGAGGAAAGGATTCTCTTGGAAATATCCAAGGTGGTCCTATGTATGTAATAGAGGAGGGGATGGGAAAAAAATGGAGGTTTCTTTCCTATATCTTCAGTATTGCAGGTGTTATTGGACTTTTAGCCATTTTCCAAGCTAATCAGTTGACTGCTGTCACTCAGGCTGTTCTTTTGGAGCCTGATACGATGGAAGAAACAGTCAGAAACCGTTGGATAATCGGAATTATCATGATGCTTCTTACTGCAATGGTCATTTTGGGAGGATTGAAGCGGATTGCTGCGGTAGCCTCCAAAATGGTTCCATTCATGGTTGCGGTTTATTTCGCTACTGTATTGATAATTGTCGTGCAATATTTTGGAGATATTCCATCGATTTTCAAATTGATTTTTGTGGATGCATTTACTGGTGAAGCAGCTATGGGAGGGGCTGTTGGATCCGTAATAATTGTTGGTGCCAGAAGAGCAGCTTTCTCTAATGAGGCTGGAATCGGAACAGCCCCTATGGTCCATGGGCAATCTCAAAATGATGAACCTATTCGGGAAGGGCTTATTGCCATGCTAGGTCCGTTTATCGATACGGTGGTAGTCTGTACGCTGACTGCTTTGGCAATTTTGCTTACCGGTGTCTGGCAATCCACGGAAAATGATGGGGTCAAACTGACATTGGCTGCTTTTGAAATCGGAATTCCAGTCATTGGAAAATACCTCTTAATGCTTTCCGTTTTGGTATTCGCCTTATCCACCATGTTTACCTATTCCTACTATGGGCACAAATGCATGAATTATCTTTTCGGTGCGGACAAGGCTGATTATTACAATTATTTCTACTTGATTACCATTGTTGTGGGAGCTGTGGCTTCCTTAGAAGTAGTTGTGAGTTTGGTGGATGGGATGTATGCAGTGATGGCCTTTCCAAATATGATCGCTGCCATTTATCTCGCTCCAAAGGTAAAAACAGCCATGAAGGATTATTTTCAGAGGATGAATGCAAAATCATGAATTTTCTGATTGCTCCCAATGCATTTAAAGGAACTATATCTGCTCAAAAGGCTTCTGACTTGATTCAAGAGGCCATTTATGAAATTCTTCCCAATTCTTCTTGTATTGCACAACCCATTGCAGACGGTGGAGATGGTACATGTGAGCTCTTATTGGAATCTTTAAACTTGAAGAGAGTTTCATTCCCTTCTCTCAATGCAATAGGTCAACCTTGCACCGGATTTTTTGGTTGGGATGAAATCGGAGAAAAGGCCTATCTGGATGTGTCTACCTGTTCTGGATTGGGATTACTTACTGAAGATCAAAAAAATCCTTGGCTTGCCTCTACTTACGGAACAGGCTTAATGATCAACTTTGCCCAAAAAATGGGAGCTAAGGAGATTGTAATGGGCCTTGGTGGTAGTGCTACCATTGATTTAGGAACGGGTATTTTAGCCGGATTGGGATTTGAATTCTTGGATGATAAAGGAAGGCTTATTCCTGTGTATTCCAGCCAATGGATGACTAAAGTTAAATACGTTCAGCTTCCAATCCCTAGACCAAAACTGAAATTTACCTGCCTCTGTGATGTTCAAAATATGTTTTATGGACAAGAAGGAGCCATACCTGTGTATGGTCCTCAAAAAGGGCTAAAGCCTGAAGAGATCAAGGATTTCGAAAACATGGTCTCAGATCTTCATCAACTTTTATTGGCCAAGGCTAATAAGGAAAAAAGAGATGTTCCGGGATTTGGGGCTGCCGGAGGTATAGCTATGGGGCTTTCTACTTTTTTCGAAGTGGCTATTGAATACGGAGCAACTTATTTCTTCGATCAAGTAAGAATGGAGGAAAAAATTAAATCTGCTGATTGGGTGATCACAGGCGAAGGAAGGTATGATAGCCAAAGTTCTCAGGGAAAGGGTTCATTTGAGTTGCTTCAATTAGCCAAAAAGAATAGAAAAAGGATAGCCTTAATAACCTCTGGAAGAGAAGGAGACCATGCAGGTTTTGATTTGGTATTGAATCTTCCGGTTTTGGATTTTAATTCCTTCAATTTGGAAAAGGAGGCCCAATTTAATCTATCAAGTCTAATGAAGGAAGCGCTAAAATCGGATAAATTTTTCTAGTTATACCCTTCTGTAATCACCTTGCCAATGACTTATGCTTTTTTTAATATCCTTTGGACTAAGGCCTTGTTGAATAGCCTTTTCCATCAAAGGAAGCAATTCGTCGTCTCCGGCAAATCGTAGTGCAATAATTTGCCCAAGTCGGAGTTCTATTTCTTTGGAGTAAAAAGACTCTCCTGTGAGATGGAAATATCTTATCCTCATCTCATTAAGAATTAGCCTGTTTTGAAGTTTGAGCGCATAAACCCTTGCTAAGAGAGGCAGAAGAACAAGCAAAAAAGCCCCAATCAAATAATAAAGACTTGAAAGAATTTGATCTGTAGAAGAGAAATCCATCCTAAAGACAGTCCAAAAAAAGAAAATCAACGAGAGCGGAGTGACTACAAAATGGTGGAATGGAAAATAGCGGGTGTGATTTTCGAAGTTTTGGGTTTTCATGGCGGGGAATAAAAAAAGGAGGCAAAAACCCCCTTTAACATATCTTTTAATGATCAGCTTTCTTTTTCTTCCCGAAGGTGCTTCTTGCATCCATTGCAGACAGCCCGGCACCCAAGCCGATAAGAATACACACTATGAAAAGAAACAGTTGTGCTCCAGACATGAGCGGAGAGCTGAAAATATCCAGTAGAATCATGATTTTATTTTTGAGTTGCTAAAGACAGGGCGAAGATAAAGCCGAGCTGCCAAAATACCAAAGTACTGATTGTGGTCCTGTGATTTTTAATCCAGATCGTCAAAATCTTCTTCAAAGTCCTCGTCTTCAAAGTCGTCTTCTTCTTCATCGAAGTCAACGAAATTGTCATCTACAAATTCGTTTTCTTCTTCCAGATCATACTCATCTTCAAACTCGTCATCAAACTCGTCTTCTTCTTCGAAGTCATCAAACTCATCGAAATCTTCTTCAAAATCCTCCATAGTCAATTTTTTAAAGGGTTTTATGATTCAACGGTACGAAATAAGAGAAAAAATCAATTAGACCAATACTGCTGACTTTAATTTTTTTTCAGGAGCTAAATTCATCTCTAATCTTTGCTGAGACAACCAATTTTCTCGAAGTAGTGCTGCCCAAGCTTTCATGTATAGGACTACATCTTCCCTAGAATTCTTGTTCATTTGATCTCTTTTGTCCTTGGGTATAGTTCTCAAAATCTCCGGATCGGACAGGCGTTCCAAATGGGAAAGATCATCCAGCGTCAGTCCAAAGTCCAGCATTTTTGCAATCATTAGGTCCATAGGATATCCGCTCGTAGGACAATAATCCAGGATTTGTTCATTCCAATCTCCATAACGCTGCATTGCAAATTGGTGAATTTCTGCCTTGGTAAATTGGGTGAGTTCTTGAGCTAAATTACCACAATTGCAAGCTCCCATATGCCCCCACTGATAGGTAGCACCATTGGAAAGCTTGGTAATTGTCTTTTCTATAGCTGCAATTAATTCCGGGTTCGCTTTTGCCATATCCTTTTTTCTTTGATAACTCGTATTTGCTTTTGAGGTTTTCTAAAGATAAAAAAGATCAAAAAAAAACTGACCCTAGGATCAGTTAAAGATGTTTTTGATGTATTTCTTGATAAGTGGTTTCGAAAGGTAGTCTCTCACTATCTGATATTGACTGGCTTTACTGATGTCTCTTTCGTCTACAGAACTACTCAGGATATAGATTTGTGCATCTGTATCCCTTGGGTGAAAGTTGTCCAAAAAATCCCACCCCGTCATCTCAGGCATATTGAGATCCAAAAAGAGATAATTGGGATTAATCGAGTCGATTTCTTCCAAAGCTCTTCTCGCACTTTGGTACTTGTAAAATTGACAAGGTTCTTTAACGTTCCTGGAAATCAATTTTTCAGTAACAAATGTGCTGATAGGATCATCGTCTATGAGAACTATTGTCAGCATCAAAATGCAGTTATTGGGGTTTGAAATACAATAAAATCAATACAAAATTGGTGAATTAATATATATTTACAAATACTTTGCCAAAAAAGAATGTGTGAATTCAATTAATTTTGGCTTTTGCGCGAAATTTTTCCTTTCCAATTAGCAAATCAAAGAAAAGTTTAAAATCTGAAGCCAAGCTAAAAAAAGGATATTTGAATGTAGCCGGCTTATTTTTTTCGAAGAAAAAATGTCCCACCCAAGCAAAGCCATATCCAACAAATGGAATGGAAACGAGCCAGATATAATTTCCTGAAATGAAAGAGGCAATCAAAATGACAAACAATAAGGCAGTCCCTACGAAATGAAGAATCCTGCATGTTGCATTTTGGTGTTCCTGAAGATAGTAAGGATAAAATTCCTCTAAAGTTTTATACTGTTTTTCCATGGTTATTTTGGGTTGATTGGGTTTGAATTCAAGAAAACTTGAGTTGCTGAATTTAACGATTTTATGACTTTTTTCTGTTTTGATTTGGGATTGCTCACTTCGGTAACGGCTGTTAGGGTCATTAGGTATTTATCCTGAATAGGGTCAATGAAATCTACTATTACCTGTAGCAGCTCATAGTTGGAAACACTTATTCTATTCATGTTTTGCATTGAATAAGGATTAAAAAACCAAGGGTCATAAACTCGATATCCCCAAAATGGGTAAGGATTTGCATAGTTTACCGTCTCTTTTTTTCGGGGGTCTTCGTTTGAATTGTATCGTATGACCACATCGGGTCTTTTTGCATCATAGACCATTCCTGCCGCTTCAAGTTGATTTTGTAGTTCAATTCTTACCATTTCATCTATGAAATTCTCCTCGAATCCTTTGATGTTGAGCTCTTTATTTACAATCACAAAACTTTGATAAGGTTTGGAAAGTGGTATTTCGGTGTTTTCCTTGAATACTTCAATAGAGCTACATGAACTGAGATAAAGAAGAGAAAGGAAAGCTATAAGAAGGATTGACTTGGGAGAAAGCATGGGTAATATCGTAATGAAGTGACTTCTCAGGAAAGTTAAATTTTCTTTGATAACGGAAAAAACAAACTGTTTATTCATTTCATTCCTTTCAAAGCGATAAGGATTATTACTTTTGGCAAAGAAATTTTATGAGTAGACCTGATTTTGATGATATTTTCATGGAATTGGCTATTAATTTGGCCAAAAGATCACATTGTATCAAAAAGCATGTGGGAGCTGTCCTGACCAAGGATACCCGGATTATTTCTATCGGGTACAATGGTCCGCCTGCCGGGACGCACAACTGTGATATTGAATTCCCTGAGCATGGCTGTGCAAGAGATAGTAAGGGAAGTTGCTCCTTGGCTCTTCATGCTGAGCAAAATGCCATCCTATATGCAGTGAAAAACAATACCTCTGTAGAAGGATCCACACTCTATGTTACCCTAGCACCTTGTCTAGCCTGCGCAAGAATTATCTTCTCTATGGGAATATCCAAGGTCATCTACCTCTTTTCCTATGCAGAGTATAAAGGAATAGGAAGTGACGAGGGAGTGGATTTTTTAAGAAAGTTTGGTGTGGAAGTAGACCGATACGCCAAGCAACTGGAAGTGCATGATCCTTTGATTTAAAGGAAATTCACTTCTGGGCTAAGCTGGATTCCAAATTTTTCATTTACGGAATCCTGGATTTCTTGGGCTAATTTCTCTATTGCCTTTCCATCCCCATTGCCATAATTGACTAAAACAAGAGCTTGTCTGGCATGCACTCCCACTTCTCCAATCCTCTTTCCTTTCCATCCAGCCTGCTCAATTAGCCATCCGGCAGGGATTTTAACTCCATTTTCAACAGGATAGCCCGGAATTGACGGAAATTGAGTTTTTAAATTGTCAAATTCCTTAGTGGAAATAGTGGGGTTTTTGAAAAATGATCCTGCATTCCCAATTTCTTTTGGATCAGGGAGTTTGGATTGACGGATTTCAATCACTGCATCACTAATCGCCTGAATACTCAGCTCTTTGATTCCTTTATTTTCTAAGGTTTCCTGTATGGCTCCATACTCAATATTGAATTTGGGCTTTTTTTGCAACCTGAAAACCACAGAGGTAATCACGTATTGATCCTTCACCTCATGCTTGAATATACTCTCTCTGTACCCAAACTGGCAGGATGCAGCATCAAATGTGACTAAGTCTAGCGTGTCTCTGTCCAAAGCATTTAAGCTTTCGAATACTTCTTTGATTTCCACTCCATAGGCCCCAATATTCTGCATGGGCGAAGCTCCGACCGTACCGGGAATCAGGGATAAATTTTCTATCCCAGCCCAATTTTGCTTTATGGCAAATAGGACCCATTCGTGCCAGTTTTCTCCTGCTCCTACTTCCACCCATATTTCATCTTGAGTTTCTTTGACCACTTCGATTCCTTTGAGCTCGATTTTGATCACCAATCCAGGGAAATCCTGTGTCAATAGTACATTGCTTCCTCCTCCCAAAATAAAGACCGGCAACTCCTTTTCTTTTGCCCAAAGCAAGGTGTCTTTAAGAGAATCCAAATCTCCAACTTGGGTAAAAAATCTGCTTTTTTTATCTATTCCAAAAGTGTTGAAAGCTTTGAGGGAGTGGTTTTCTATTATCTTCATGGTTTGGGCTTGTTCTGCGAAATAAGCAAGAATTTTGCCTCAAATCTAGAAAGTAGGCAGGTAACTGAAGACAGTTTATGCGAGAAATACAAATCAATGGAACCCGCGTGAGGTGGGGACAACAAGTAAATTTAGAAATTCCCATTGCCAAACTTCCCACACATACTTTAATTGATTTGCCTATTTTTATTCGCACATCTACTAAGGAAGGACCTGTCGTATTGATCAGCGGAGGAATTCATGGAGACGAGATCAATGGTGTGGTCACCGCAAAAAAGTTTCTTGAGGAAGTGGACCAAGGATTGGATTTGAAAAAAGGAGCTTTGGTCATTATTCCATTGGTGAATATTTATGGATTTTTGTCCAATAGTAGAACCTTTCCGGATGGAAGGGATCTTAACCGTAGCTTTCCGGGCAGCAAAAAAGGCTCTCTAGCCTCCCGAATTGCCTTTATCATCAGTGAAGAGATCATTCCCCAGATTGATTTTGGAATTGATTTCCATACAGGAGGAAGGATGCTTTCCAATTATCCTCAGATAAGAGTGGATTTTTCTGATAAAATGGGAGTAGAACTTGCCAATGCTTTTGGGACTCGATTTATGGTAAATTCCAAACACATCGAAAAGTCCTTTAGAAAAACTGCCTTCAAAGCGGATAAGCATATTTTGGTTTTTGAAGGTGGAGAATCTATGAGATTGGATCCGCTGTCCATTGATGAAGGAATTTCCGGAACAAAAAGAATGCTCAGACATCTGGGTATGATCGAAGATGCCCCTGAACCGCTGGAAACCCTGGTTTTAAAAAACAGTGACTGGGTCAGGGCTAAGGCTTCCGGAATTTTTTACTCCTCGGTAAACTTGGGAGAAAGTGTAAAAAAAGGACAAATTCTAGCAAGAATATCTGATCCCTATGGTCAGGTGGTAGTCCCTGTCAAATCCCCATCCAACGGCTATGTTATTGGAGTCAATAACAACCCCGTAATCAATGTAGGTGATGCCCTAATCCATGTTGGTGATACATAAAAAAGGCTGACCCCTTTCAGAGCCAGCCTATTCTTGACCAAGAGGAATTCCAAATTAACTGAAATAGGCACGTAAGCCTTCCAACTTTTCGGTTAGCTCTTTCTCCACTTTTCGGTAATCACCTTCATTGGATAATGGAGTATTTACTGAGAAGTAGTATTTGATTTTTGGCTCAGTCCCCGATGGTCTGGCAGAAATCTTACTTCCATCTTCTAGATAAAACTGCATCACATTGGATTTGTCCATATCCAGCTTTTCTACCTTTCCTGATTTCACCTCAGTGACCGTAGAGTTCTTTACGTCCACTATTCGCTCCACAGGACTTCCGTTCATTTCAGAGGGCGGATTTGTACGGAAGTCAGCCATGAGTTTTTGAATCTGTTCTGCTCCGTCTTTACCTTTTTTAGTTACTGAAATGAGAGATTCTTTGTAGAAACCGAACTTTTGATAAACCTCAGCAAGCACTTGGAAGACATTTTTGCCTTTGGTTTTGTAGTAAGCGATAGCCTCTGCGACCATGGCACAAGCACTGACACCGTCCTTGTCTCTGACAAAATCTCCAACCAAATAGCCATAAGACTCTTCTCCGCCACCGATAAAGGTCTCTTTTCCCTCCAATTCCCGGATAATTGCTGCGATATTTTTAAAACCAGTCAACACATTGAAGCATTTCACTCCAAATCCCTCTGCGAGCTTGTTGATCAGTTCGGTAGTCACAATGGTATTGACCATGAATTGGTTTCCGTCAAGTTTTCCGGCCTCTTTCCACTTGGAAAGCAGGTAATAGGTCAAAAGAGTCCCTGTTTGATTTCCATTGAGCAATTCGTATTCACCAAATTCATTGGGGACAACGGCGGCATATCGGTCCCCATCCGGATCACAGGCTAAAACTAGGTCTGCATTGACCTTTTTACCCAATTCAACTGAAAGTGTCAATGCTTCAGCCTCCTCGGGATTGGGATAAATTACAGTAGGGAACGTTCCGTCCGGCTTGATTTGCTCCTGCACTACATGGATATTGTTAAATCCAAAAGCTCGAAGTGCATCAGGAACCATTTTGCCAGAAGCTCCATGGATAGGAGAGAAGACAATTGGCATAGATTGATAAGCTTGGATCGCTTTGGGTGAAAGACTCAATCCTTTCACCCGGTCAAGATAAATTTGATCGAAACCCTCTTCTATGTAATGTAGGAGCTCGTCATTCTTTTTCCAGTTGACTTGGTCAAATGAGGTGATTTTTTTTACCTCATTGATGATGTTCGTGTCATGTGGAGCGACTACCTGAGCTCCATCGTCCCAATAGGCCTTGTACCCATTGTATTCTTTAGGATTGTGTGAGGCAGTGATCATTACCCCTGACTTGCAGCCAAAGTGCCGAACGGCAAAGGAAAGCATGGGAGTAGGACGCATCTCTCTGAAATACAGAACACTGATCCCGTTTGCCGTCAGTACATCTGCCGTGGTACGGGCAAATAGCGTATGGTTTATTCGACTGTCATGGGTGATAGCGACTTTGATTTCCTCTTTTGGGAAGCATTGAAGCAGGTAATTAGCCAATCCTTGGGTAGCCATGCCGACGGTGTAGACATTCATTCTGTTGGTGCCAACCCCCATTAATCCCCGTAATCCCCCTGTTCCAAACTCAAGGTCTTGATAAAAGGAATCTGCCAACTCTATAGGGTTTACTACCATTAATTTCTTGATGGCTTCTTTGGTTTCGGCATCTATATTGCCATCTAACCACTTTTGAACTTTGCTAGCTATAGCAGGATCTATTGAACTCATGGGTTTAAAAATTTCTGTACGTTTCTAAGTTATATAAAAAGTCAAATTTTGCCACCATTCCCAATAAATGTCTTTTGGTAAGAATATTTTTCTGCCTGATTCTCAATCCCGAAAAGAGATTCTTTATTTTGGATCGGCTTTTGTGCCAAGTCCTTCTATGAAAAATCACCTGTTTTTTTCCTCTATTTTCCTTTTTGTTTGGTTCCTCATTCTCCCAAGCTCATTTATGCCAAGGGAAAAGGATAGCTTAATTTGCTTGAATGAAAATATCAAAATCAGGGAATCGATAGTAGATCTTCAGGTGTCCATAGGAGAAAAGCTTTTCGTATTTGGTAAGAAAAGCGGTACTCTCGATATGGTAAAAGTTGGGATGGATTTATTGCCCTTTTCTCAACTACTTCAGGAGAGTAATCCTGATATAAAACTAAGACAGATTGGTTGGAAAAGACTAAAAAACGGCACTGTCCAGATTATTTCTTCATTTGATTCCTGGCCAACAGGTTTAGTTTGGTCCATCTTTCCTGATGGCAAACTGAAAATGGAAGCAACTGGGGAGATCTTAAACACTAATTCGGCTGATCAGCATCTGGGATTGGATTTTGATTTTCCAGAAATGGAATTGAAGAAAGTCTTTTGGAAAGATCATTCGGGATCATCGGGAGAGTGGAGCCTGGAGTCTCCAAATCAAACTCCGCCCTCATTTTTTGCTTCTTTAGATTATGTGGATTTGGTATTTGACCAAGTGGGAGTAAAGGTAAGATCTGATGGAAGAGGTGTAGGGATGCTGTGGAAATCTGTTGCTGAAATCAATCAAAGAGCAGATATCCGATTTATTTTGAATCCGCAGGAGGGAGAATTTTCTACCGTCTTAAAATCATCCGATACACCGAATTCACAAACCGCACAAGATCTAAATCATAGTAAAACCAATACTTCAAAAAGCATTTCCTTATGGTTTGATTTTCAATGATTTTTATATTTCACTTATTGGGATATACATACTTGGGAAAAAGACCTGAATTTTATTTGTGATTTGAATCTTTGGAGTAGGTTTACACATCCATTCTATATCTAAAGTATGGATATTTTCTTTTTTGGAAGTATATTTTTGGATCTCAATTACAGCGGTAAAATGAAATTATTTACCCTATATCTATTCCTATCGCTGTTTGAGTCAATTTATTTGTTTCTAAGAATTCTTGCCATTTTTGGCTAAAAAAATCAAATTGTTCTTCACCTTAACTTGTCTGATATGAGAAACTTGTTTGTGAGTTTTTTTATTCTTTTTTCCTTTTCTGCTTATTCGCAATCAGCCCGACTCAAGACTCCTTGGACTGATAAAGTGGATCCTGAGGCACCATTGCAGGAGTATCCGAGGCCACAGTTGGTTCGAGCCGAATGGCAAAACCTAAACGGACCTTGGGACTATGCCATTTTACCCAAAGGAAGCCTGCCTGAGACTGGTTTTGCAGGAAAAATCACCGTTCCATTTCCTGTTGAATCCTATCTGTCAGGCGTGCAAAAGGAAGTCGGCCCGGAAAATGAGCTTTGGTATGAAAAGTCGTTTGATTTGGCACTTCCTACCAAAGGAAAACGTATTTTGCTCCATTTTGGAGCCTCTGATTGGGAAACAGAGGTTTGGGTAAATGGGAAAGGTGCCGGAAAACATCAAGGAGGATATGATTCCTTTTCTTTTGACATTACCCCTCATTTGAATGCCGGAAAAACTCAAGTAATTCGAGTGAGGGTGTGGGACCCAAGCGATTCGGGCCCCCAGCCAAGAGGCAAGCAAGTCAAAGAGCCAAAAGGAATCTGGTACACTCCGGTGACAGGCATTTGGCAGACCGTTTGGCTTGAAACAGTCCCCGAAAGCTACATTTCGGGAGTTTATTCCAATACGGACTGGGAGATTGGAATTCAGGTATTTTACCCTGAGGTAAATACCTCTAAATCAGATCTAGAAGTGGAAGTCTTGGTAAAGGAAGGTGATTCCGTGATAGGTACTTTTAAAGGGAAAGCTGGTTCTCCGATTCCTGTAAAGCTGAATTCACCTAAAGCTTGGTCCCCTGATTCTCCTTTTCTTTATAAGGTGTCTGTAAAATTATATGAAGGTAAAAAGCTGATTGAAGAGGTCAAATCCTACGCCGCTTACAGAGATATTCGCATGGCAAAGACTTCGGATGGATTCCAACGTCTGTTTATGAATGGTAAGCCACTATTTCAATATGGTCCTTTGGATCAAGGTTGGTGGCCCGATGGTCTTTATACGGCTCCAACAGATGAAGCCTTGCTTTTTGACATAGAAAAGACCAAGGAGATGGGCTTCAATATGATCCGAAAACATGTCAAATTAGAGCCTGCCCGATGGTATTATCATGCGGATAGATTGGGGATGCTGGTTTGGCAGGATATGCCGAGTGGAGACATGGGAAATCGCTGGGAAGTTCGTCCGGGAGTGATTCGGGAAAGTGTGGAGAAGGTGAGGACTCCCGAATCTGAAGCCATTTTCAAAACCGAGTGGAAAGAAATCATCAACGAATTCAAGTTTTTTCCGTCCATCGTGGTTTGGGTGCCTTTTAATGAGGCCTGGGGTCAGTTCAAAACCACAGAAATCGCCCAAATGACCCGGGAATTAGATCCAAGCCGCCTGATCAACTCGGCATCCGGAGGAAATTTTGAAATGGAAGGATCCACTATAGTGGGTGATATTTTGGATCTTCATAATTATCCCGATCCTGTGATGCCCAATCCTGAGATATTCGGAGAAAATTCCATTATGGTATTGGGAGAGTTTGGAGGACTTGGACTTCCGCTGGAGGGCCATACTTGGCAGGAAAAAGACAACTGGGGATATCAGAGTTTTTCCTCGGCGGATGAGTTAAAAGCAAGGTACTCCGGTCTGATTGAAGATTTGGCAGAATATATTCCCCGTGGCTTGGCAGCAGCAATCTATACCCAAACCACTGATGTGGAAATCGAGACGAATGGGCTGATGACTTATAATCGGCAAATTATCAAAATTGCCGTCGAAGAGCTGAAAAAGATGCATGAGAAGCTGTATAAATAGATATTAGACACAAGACATAAGATGCAAGAAACAACTTTTCGCATCTTATGTCTATGGCCTTACATCTAGGGTCTAACTCTTACACTACAAATTCCCTCTCAATTCCTGTTCTCTTTCAATCGCTTCAAACAGAGCTTTGAAATTTCCTTTTCCAAAGGAAGTAGCTCCTTTTCTCTGAATGATCTCAAAGAAAAGGGTAGGGCGGTCCTGTACCGGTTTGGTGAAAATCTGAAGCAAATAGCCTTCTTCATCACGGTCTACCAGAATATTTAGGTCTTTGAGTGGCTGAAGGTCTTCATCGATTTTTCCCACCCGATCCAAAAGATCGTCATAATATGTGCCGGGAACTTCAAGAAATTCAACTCCTCTTTTTCTCAATTCACCGACCGTGTGAATGATGTCATCCGTAGCGATAGCCATGTGCTGCACCCCGGGGCCTCCATAAAAATCCAGATATTCTTCAATTTGGGACTTTTTCTTGCCTTCTGCAGGTTCGTTGATCGGAAATTTGATGTAGCCGTTGCCGTTGGAAACTACCTTGGACATGAGGGCGGAGTATTCGGTGGAGATATCTTTGTCGTCAAAAGTGATCAGCAGCTTGAAACCCATCACTTTTTCATAGAAATCCACCCATTGATTCATTTCTCCCAGAGCCACATTTCCCACACAGTGGTCAATGTATTTCAGACCGATTGAGGTCGCCTGATAGGTGCTTTTTCTAGGTTTGAAACCAGGCAAAAAGATTCCCTTGTAGTTTTTTCTTTCTACGAAGGTGTGAATAGTATCTCCATAAGTATGAATGGAGGCCATTTTCACTTCTCCATGTTCGTCTTTAAAAACTTTCGGTTCAGCTGCAGATTTGGCTCCACGAGAAGTGGTCTCTTTCCAGGATTTCTCTGCATCATCCACCCACAGGGCCAATACTTTTACCCCGTCTCCATGTTTTTGAATGTGGGCATTGATGGGGTGCTCTGAGGAAAGAGGTGAAGTGAGAACCAACCGGATTTTGTCCTGCTTGAGAACATAACTGGCTCGATCTTTAACTCCGGTTTCTGGACCGGAATAGGCGATCAATTCAAATCCGAAAGCATATTGATAGTAAAGAGCACTCTGCTTGGCATTGCCAACATATAGCTCTACATAGTCAGTACCGTTTATTGGTAAGAAGTCTTCGTTCATGGTGAGTTAATTTGGGTCTAAATTCATCCCAAAGTTAAGAAACTTCACCAAATAATATTTGGCAGGGAAAAGCTATTCTTCTGGATTTTTATTTCTCCAAAGTGCAATCCAAGCCATAAGAAGAAAGGCAAGTCCCCAAGTGCCCACCGAGGTCTCCATAGTAAGCCATAGCAGGAAAAAGTAATAGGGAATGGCGAAGCAGAAACCGATCAAAAATTTCCAGGTGGCTGTAAATACCTCGTCTTTAACCCCCGGCTTTTTGAGCAGCCAAAGGCCAAAAAGTGGCAAATGGAACAGTTTCATCACCTTATTCCTGAGACCGGAGATTTCGGGTATAGGATTCTTGGCCTTTCCATGGGCTAGAAAATAATCAACTTCAGACTTAGAGCTCACATCCACTTGGTGGTCCAACATGCTTTGAAGGTTGGCTTCATAACCCTCATCAGGGATATTTACTGCCAGTTCTTTCAGCTCTTTTTCCACTCGTTTGGTCAGTTTGCCAGACTGGGAGGATGGCATATCCACGGGCACAGGGACTCCAAAAGTGATTCTGACCTGACATCCGGATCGCTTATGTGCACTGTAGTCAATTGCCACAGGAAGAATGACAGGCTGGACCTCAGGATATTTTTCAATCAGCCCAAAAGCCATCCGGGTAAATCCTTTACTCAAAGGCCTGACATTTCTGACTAGACTGTGTCCGCCTTCGGCAAAAATGATGACAGTACCTTTGTTTTTCAGTACCTCAAAAGTCTTCTCGAAGGTATTTTGATTTTGCTGAATCGTGGAAAAACCATCCCGAACCCGATACACAGGAAGCATGCGGATAAAGTCCAGGAGTTTGGCAGCGATTGGATTTTTGAATACCGATGCCCGGGTCAAAAAGTAGGGGCGAAGCCGTGTATGTGTAGCCAAAAGCAAGGGATCGATCAACGCATTTTGATGATTGGCTACTAGAATTATCGGTTTCCCTTTTGGGATATTTTCCTTGCCAAGGACGTGGATCTTATGAAAATAGCCATGCAGGGCAATTTTCACTAAGACTCTCAATACTCCATTGAAAAGGTTTTTTATCATTTATTTTTCCAAAATGTGGCGACTCCCAAACCGGAAATCAGATGCCAAATACCCCACCAGGCAGTGATGATTGCCATCCCGCCCAGACCGTCAAAATACGTGAAAATCAAAACCAGACCCAAACCGGAATTTTGAATTCCTGTCTCAATAGTGAGCGTTTTGATATCAGGAAGAGGGAGTTTGCCGAGTTTCCCTGTGGTAAAACCGGCTAGCAATGCAACCAGATTATGTGCCAGAACCCAGATGAATATCAGCTGAATGTATTGAATAAACAGATTAAAATTGCCTGCAAAAGCAATAACCACAAAGGCGGCAAAAATCAGAATGCTTAAAGGACGGAGTATTTTGGAGGCCTTATCTGCAAATTCAGGTAACTTCTGACGGGTAAGTATTCCCAAAATCAAAGGAACGCCCAAAATCAAGCCTACTGTCATAAAAACCTCTCCAATATCCAGTGAAATCTCTTTCAGCATGGACGCGGTAGGTGAATAAAGTCCAGCCCAAAGGGCGAAATTCAGGGGAGTAAGAAATATAGAACTGCTGGATGAAAAAGCGGTAAGACTAACTGATAAAGCTGTATTTCCTCTAGCCAGACTGGAAAGGAAATTGGAAACATTTCCACCAGGACAAGCAGCCACCAGAAACATTCCCAAAGCCACACTTGGAGGAGGCTGAATACCTAAAACCAATAGGTAAGTGAGGAAAGGGAGCAAAAGAAACTGTGAGAAAAGGCCAAGGAAAAACCCTTTTGGATTTTTTGCCAAGTATTTAAAATCACTCCATTTCAGGTCAAGGGCCACTCCATACATGATAAGTGCCAAAGCAAGATTGAGCAGAAGTAGGTCTCCTTTAGAGAAATTGAGGCGAACGGAATCGAGATCGGTTGGGGTCACTACTTTGCGATTTGTCCAAAATGAGGGAAAAATCAAAATCGAAATTTTAGAAAATGGAATTTTTCAAAAAATAATATATCCTACTAAATCCTGTGGAAGTCGAATTTTATTGAATTGAGGTCAAAGTGAATTATCGTTATATCTCCCTTTTGTTAAATGATCTGGGATTCCTAAATCATCAGCAAGGTGAATCTAAATACTAGATCAGATTTTTTCCCAAAACGGGATAAATCAGATTTCCTCCGACTGCATCCTGATTTTCTGTTAGCCAATCTAGGGGTTCTAGGAGAAGTTCATCGGAAAGGTCAAAGGTCCCAAAGTGCATGGGAATAAAATTTTTACCCCTCATTTCCTGAAATGCTTTCACTGCATCCATAGGACTGGTATGAACTGGATGCATGAACCACTCCGGCTTAAATGCACCTACACCCATCATCGCATAGTCAGGTGCTCCCAGGGTATCGCCGATCATTTGGAAATGAGGACCATACCCTGAGTCACTCATGAAATAGAGGCTCTTTTCCCCACTTTCGATATAGTACCCACCCCAAAGTCGCTGATTGGTGTCCAATAGCCCTCTTCTGGACCAGTGCCTTGACGGGACAAAAGTAATCCTCAGACTTTCCTTCAAATCATAGGATTGAAACCAGCCTGCTTCCTGGATTTTGTTTTTTGGCATCCAAGGCTGTAAAAGATCGCTCATTTTCAATCCGGTAAGAATCTGTGCCTGAGGTAGGGTCTTGCCCAGCAGCTTCAAAGTAGCTTCATCACAATGATCCCTGTGATCGTGCGAAATCAGAATATAATCGATCCCTTCCAAAGTCTCCGGATCGATGGGTAGGTCAGAGTACCTTTTTAATATCCAGTTTTCTAGCCAAACAGGATCGGTCAATAAGGTCACTCCTCCAATATGAATCAGATAACTCGCATGCCCCAGCCAGATAATCTGATCATTTCCGTTGGGCTTGAATTGGTCGATCTTTTGGACTTCCAATCTTCGATTATCCTTCTTCTTTTCTTCGGCTTGAGGATTCCCTTTGAGTTTCCATTTCAAAACTTCTGTCAAACTTGCCTCAAAAGGGTGGAAAAGATTCTGAAAAGTGCCATCACTTCGCAGAGGCGTACCTTTCCAACCAGAAGGAATTCTGTCGTAGGCAAGTTTGGGATTGGATATGTAGCTCAAAGTGGGTTCGGGTTTTAGATCCAAATAGTGATACAGAGCAACTGCCGGGACTGCAACTCCCAGGCTACCGAGAAACTTCCTTCTGTTCATCATTGGTCTTTTCTAAAAGAAAGGCAAGGATATTCCGGACAATTAACCACAAGGATCAATTGTCTTGCGGGATATTCATCAAAAGCTTGATCACTTCTTTGGGTGTGCAGGCTTTCCCGAGCCATTCGTCCTGGAAAAACAACTGAAGGTTGTATTCCAGCTCGAATATCAAGCCATTGATAAAAACGGGGTCCATGTTCAGCTTTTGGATAAAGTGATCGTTTTTTCGCTCACCGGCTAGTGTGATGCCATAGGAGTGGAAGACCTCCACTGCTTTTTTAAGTTTTGAGAATTGTTGGTTCATAGTTTCAAATAGTAGGCGGTAATAATTTATACATCACAGGGGTGACAATTCTCGAGAGAAGTGTCGAGCTGATCAAACCTCCAATCAGCACTATTGCCAAGGGAGAAATCAGCGGATTGGTACTCAGCGCAATGGGAATCAATCCTCCGATTGCAGTAATGGTAGTCAGTACGATGGGCAAAAACCTGATCTCTCCGGCCTCTCGGATAGCCAAGTCCAAAGGCCTTCCTTCTTTTCTCAATTGATTGGTGAAATCCACCAAAAGGATTGAGGTCTTTACTTCAATACCTGCTAACGCAATAAGGCCTATAATCGCTACGAAAGACAAAGAGTTCCCGGTAATCCAAAGTGCGGTCAAAGCTCCTACCATACCTAATGGAATCACGGAAAGCACGATAATGGTACTTTTGAAGGTTTTGAACAGTAAGATCAAAACCGCAATGAAAAGGAACACCGTTACGATGATGATGGTATTGAAACCGGCAAAAGACTCTTGTCTAGTTTCATATTCACCTCCCATGGTATAACTGTATCCGTCTGGAAAATCCAATTTATCCATCTCTGCAATCACATCAGAAATGACCCGGTCTGCCAGGAAATTTTGGTCGACAAAAGCAGAAACCGAAACAGCCCTCTTTTTATTGTAGTGATCAATAGTCAGCGTACTGCTTTCCAGTTTTAAATCAGCAAACTGAAATAAAGGAACGGCTGCGCCTTGGCCATTGTTTACGTACAGTCCGTCAAAGGTTTGGAGATTTGCCCGCTCTGTCCTTGGACTGGTCACTTTCAGCGTGCGCTCTATGCCTTCCGAGTCGGTAAACGAGCCTAGGTCCAAACCTGAAATAGCCAACCTTACTGTACGGTCAATATCTCCGATTGAGACTCCCAATTGTCTTGCCTTTTCTTTGTCTATGGCTACTCGTATGTCGGTTTTAAGATTGGCTACAGGATTATTGATGTAGATGGTTCCTTGGGTTTGTCTCAGGAGAGATTCTACCTCACCGGCTAAGGCCCGAAGAGTATCCAGATTTTCTCCGGTAAGCCTTACTTCTACAGGTGCCGTCACCGGAGGACCTTGCTCAAAGTTTTTGATTTCAACCTTTGCTCCCGTAAAACCTCCAAATTTTGCCTTTAGGTCTTCAATCAGCTTAAGCTTGTCTGGAGGAGAGGTTTCAGGCTGGAGCTGGACGAAAATCTGAGCATAATCGGTTCGCTCATTTTCCGGGATTTCGTTGTAATAGATTCTCGGGTTTCCCTTACCCACATTTGTTGCAAAATTCCGGATAGTTGGGATTTCCATCAATTCTTTTTCTACAGCTTGGGCAACCTCATCTGTGGTAGTCAAGTTGGACTGCAAGGGTGTGGTGATATTGATCAGAAACTGTGGCTTTTCCGAAGGAGGAAAAAGGCTGAATCCAATAATGGGAAACAGGGCCATGGAGGAAAAGAAAATCACTGCAGCCAGGACCAGAGTTCTTTTTGGACTGTTTAGCGCCTTTTCCAAAAGGGGGGCATAGCTGGCATGGATTCCCCGCTTGAAGAGTTCGTAAATTTTGTTGGAATGGTCGGGGCCTTTGTCTTTCAATAGCCAAGTAGAAAGAAAAGGAATGATAGTCAGCGAAACGATCATTGACGCAAATACACTTAAAATCACAGCTATGGGAAGACTTCTGACAAAATCCCCCGAAGCCTCAGGCAAAAAAACCAAGGGTAGGAAGGCGATTATTAGGGTGACCGTGCATCCTACCACTGAAAGCGAGATTTGCTTTGTGGCTTTCAAAGCAGCTTCTTTCTTCGAAAATCCTTCGATAATCCAGCGTTCGATATTCTCGACCACCACAATACTGTCATCCACCAGCAGTCCCAATGCGACTACCAGACCTACAATGCTCAATTGATTGAGTCCAAAACCTAGAGCATTGAGCAAAACCAAGCCGATCGCTAAGGAAAGGGGAATGGAAATCATCACAATCACCGAGGCACGATTGCCCAAAGGCAAAAGGGTAAGAAAAACCAACCCGATAGCGATAAGAAAGTCTATCCCCAATCCGCCCAGTCTACGATTGACATAATTGGCTTGATCAAAAGCTAAGTAGAAATCAATGTTTTCCGGAAGTTCCTGCTCAAAGTGATCCAGTACAGCTAAATACTTCTCCTGAATGGTTGAAATATTATTTCCTTCCTTGAGTGCAGCAGTGACAAAAATGGACCGATAGCCATTGATTCGGGTAATGTGCTTGCTCTCTTCCCAGTCTTCAGCTACAAGAGCTACGTCGCCCAGTTTTACTTTTTTTCCTTGATAGGAAAAAATGACCGTCTCGGCTATTTCTTCGGCCGTTCGGTAATTTCCACTGGTTTTCACATTGAAGGTCTTGCTCCCTGCATCCAATTGCCCCCCAGGAAGGTTGCCCAATTCACTCTGAAGACTTCCTAAAACGGCGTTTAGAGGAATATTCATTTCTGCCAGTTGATCTATTTTCAACTTGACCGTAACTGTGGGTTCAGGAAGTCCATGGATAGTAATTTTCTTGAGTTCGGTGATTTTCTCAAGCTCGTCCTGCAGGCGTTCGCCATACTTTTTTAGCTGGTCTTTCCCGGCTGTCTCACTGATCAGGGCGATCTGAAGGATGCTTACATCCGAAGGCCTTACTTTCCTTACCTCGATGGAGTAAATATCCTGAGGTAGGTCAGGCCGAAGAGCATTGATCTCGCGGACGAGTTCCTGATACTTTTGATCCACATCTTCTTCGTAGTTGTATTCCACGAAAAGAATGGCAACTCCATCCTTGATCTCTGTTTTGATCTTTTTGATATTTTCCAGGGCATAGACTGCCTTTTCGATGGGGTCTACCACCAGCTCCTCCATATCCTCGGGGCTGGTCCCGGGATAGATGACGATCACGGGAAACTGTGGAGACTCGATCACCGGGTCTTCACTTCGGGGCATATTCAGAAAAGTAGTCAGCCCAACGGCTATAGTCATGAGGAAAATCACCAGAGTAAACTGGTAATTCTTCACTGCGAATTCAGAGATCTTCATGTCAGTCCTGGATTAATAGGTTGGATCCTTCGGACAAATAGGCACTTCCGGAGACAATCAGTTCTTTTTGATTTTCAAGGCCTGATTTCACCTGAATCTGAGTGGTTTCCAGTTTTCCGAGTTTGACTTTGATCTTTTTGGCTGTCTTCCTGTCCTCGGTCACAAATACATAACCTATGTCGCCTTCAGCATCCAAAAGAGCCTCATAGGGGATAAGCCAACCCTCAGTCTTCTGACTGGGAAAAATTTCTGTTTTGCCAAACATCCCCGATGCCAAGGCAAAATAAATTTCCGTTTCTGGCTGGATTTCTACCCAATAGGCACCGGTAGCCATATCAGCGGCCTGGGATTTTCGAATCACTTTTGCAAGGATTTTCTCCACTACATTTTCCAATAGGATGGTAGCCGAATCCCCGATAGCTATGCTGGACCAGTTTTGTTCATTGACAGTAGCTTGAAGAGTCCAGGAATTCTGATTCGCACCGTTGATTTGAAAGACCGGAGCTCCGGGGCCTACTTGCTGGCCCGAGTTGACAAACTTTCGCAGGACATAGCCACTTTTGGTTGCTCGAATCTCTGAATAACTTTTATTGAATTCCGCAGCCCGAAGCTGTTGCTCGGCAATTTGAAGAGCTGTTTGACTGTTTTGAAATTGCTCCAAGGTAGCGACACTGTCTTGGTAGAGTCTAGCCGCTCTTTCTGAGTCTCTCTTTGCTTTTTCATAGGCAAGCTTTGCTTGCGTGACTCCGGCATCCACTTCTGTCAAATCCAAGGTGGCCAATAGCTGGCCTTTTCGGATAGGGTCGCCCTCCTGCACAAACATTCCGGAAATTATTCCTCCGGTTTTAAAGGAAAGCAAGGTCTCATCTTTGGTCGAGAATGTACCACTGGCCTGAATTGTAGGTGAAAAGGCTCCGCTCTGAAGAGAAATAGTTTTCACCGGAATGGCTTCTGATCGGGATGGGAGCTGTTTTTCGGGAGTGGATTGGCCACAGGCAATCAGTAGGAGTAATCCTACCGGAGCTATTTTTGAAAGGATAGGAAAAGGTTTCATAGTCAATACGTTTCGGTGGAGAGTTGTCTTTCCAAAGCCGCGATGGATTTGAGTACGTTATAGGAAGCAATGGTTTTTTGAAGGGAAGCTTGGGTAAACTGACTGCGGCCATCGATGAATTCGATCAGGGAATTGGCTCCTTCCCGGAAGCCTCTTTCCACCAATCGGAAATAGGCTGCTGAGGATTCCAGCTTTTTCTCTGCTGAGCGCAGGGCAGATAAATTTGTTTGGATCTCATTCTTGGTAAGTTGTAGCTGCAGACTGAGCTGGTTGTTGACCAATTCTTTTTGGTATTGGATCGTTTTCAGGCCCAATTCGCTGCGTTTGATTTGATTCTGATTTCGATTTCCGAGGTAGATGGGAATGCTAAGGTTCAGTCCCAAAAGAGCATATCTGGATTTCTCGTCAAAAGCCCAATCAAAGGCCTGAGAACCCATATCCCCAAAGGCATTGACCTTGGGAACCCAGTAATTTTTGCTGGCTTGAAGTGCTGTCTCCTGAATCCGTTCGGCAGTTTGGATTTGAAGGATTTCAGGGCGGAAGGAAAGATCTTCCTCTTCCAGCCAAAGGGCAATTTCTGCCACGAAGGGTTCCTGAAGCTCAAAAATGACCTCTTCCTGAATGGGTCGATTCAATAGGAAATTGACATAGTTTGCCGCATTCTGTTTTCTGTTTTCGGCTTCGATCAATAGAGCTCGGATATTTTCGACCTCACTTTCCGCTCTTAGAACAGCTGATGGAAGACCTTTTCCGTTTTCAAAAAGAATTCGGGTATCTCTTAGGTTTTGCTGGACCAAATCCTCAGAGGTTTTTATCACATCGATGGCGGTATGCGCCACGCAGAAGTTGTAATAGGCGATTTTGATATCCTGGACCAGTGTGGCTTTGTAGATTTGGACCTCATACTCGGACAGTAGGACCTGATTTTGTCTGATTTTCTTTTGGTAAGAAAGATCCGTGTTAAGGATGGGCATGGATGCGCGGAATCTCGCATCGTAAAAATTGTCGGGTAGAAATTGCTCCGAAACATTCTCCAACTGGGGAAAATTGTTGGTCCCTGTCAGCTGATTTAAAGTGGAATAAACGGGGTTTAGTAAATCTCCAATAGGAAAGTCGATGGTTCGACCACCTGCCGCTAAAGTGTAGCTCGCCTCGAATCCCACTGCAGGTAAAAAGTAACTTTTGGCATCTTTCAAGGCCAGAAGACTTCGGTCCAGCTCGATGTTTTTTTCTTTTAAAACCAAATTATTCTCCAATCCCAATTCAATGTATTGATCCAAGATTCCTTGTGCGGATAAGGTGCCGACTGATGTGATCAGTAGGGTTAGGAGTAGGGTTAGGTTGAGAAATTTATTCATTGTTTTTTTATTAAACGATGTTTAATGATGGGTCAAAAAAAATCAGAGTTTATCCAGGATTCGGTAAAACTCTTCTAATCCACTATTCACGATTCCTTCTTTGTTTTCTTCTTTGATCACTTCGCAGCGTCCTCGGATTTGCAGCGAAACCATTCCATGGACTGTAGACCAAATCAAAAATGAAAGTGGCTCTAACTGATGTCCTTCAAAATGTCCCTCATTCATACATGCCTGAATGGTATCTCTCAGGTAGTTAAATGTTCCTCCACCTTCTTTCCAATCATCATGCTCACTGTCATGAATATGATTGATTGGAGCTTCCTTGATAAACATAAGGTCATACATATCAGGGTTTTGTATTGCAAAAGTTATATAAATACTTCCCATGGCTTTGAGTCTTTCCAAAGGGTCTCGAACGGCATTCAGGACCTGCATCATATTCAATAGCTGTTGAAAGCCATCCTGATGAAGTGCATGAAAAATCTCGTTTTTGTCCCGGAAGTAGTGGTAAAGAATCCCCGGACTGTACTCTATTCGGTCAGCGATATTTCGGATGGATGTTTTTTCAAATCCTTTTTCCAAAAAGAGAACTTTGGCCGCACCCAGGATTTTTTCCCTGAGTTCCTCCTTTTCCCGTTCTTTTCTATCTGAAATTCCCATAGTAGATCTGTTGAACAATCAAAAGTAATTGAACACTGTTAAATTCCAAAAAATAATTTGAATTTATTTTTGCTCCTTCATAGCATCACTGTCCCATGCATGGTCGTTGAGCGAGAATTTTTTTGCCAACTCACCCGAAAGGAGAGTTTCCTGAAGTTCGATTTGCTTCTTGACCTTACTGATATATTCTTCCCGATTGTTTTTGAATTGAACTAGGACTTCCAAGGCTTCTTCGTCATATTTTTTGAATTGGGCAGCAAGTCGATGAACGGTATATGCTCTAAAACCTAGTTTTTTGAGGGCATCTTCTCCCATACGAATAGAACTGTCCAAATGCTCACGATAGATGTTTTTGGCATTCATTTCCATGTATTCGTAGGCATCCATTCGGTTTTTAGCACGAAGCATTAATTCCAAATGTGGAAAGTGTTCATGGCAAACTTCGATCAGTTTTTTATTGGTTTCCTCCGAGTTGACTGCCGATATGAGGATTTTGGCCTCTTCTGCACCTGCTGAATGGAGCAAATCCACTCGTGTCGCATCCCCATAGAAAACTTTGAATCCCATTCTTCTCAGCAAATCCACTTGGTCCGGATTGTAATCCAATACAGTAGCTTCTATTCCATTGGCTCGGAGGAATCTTCCCAGAGTAGATCCAAAATGTGAGAAACCAACCAGAATTACAGCATTCTTCTCTTCGATAGTATCTGCTTCCCTTTCTTCTCCTTTTGATTTTCCTTGTGCTTTCGCGAGGATAGTTTTGTCCAGCACCAACCCTAGTATTGGGGTAAATGTCATACTTAGCGCCGTGATGGCCATCAGAGAATCCGAAACTTCACCATCCACGATTCCCAGCTGTAGAGCAAATGCATAGATGACAAAAGAAAACTCACTGACCTGAGCCAGTCCAAACGCATAGCTCAAGTTTTCTGCAAATCCCAATTTCTTGGTTTTACCAATAACAAATAGGATGATAGCTTTTACAAGCATAACTCCAAAAGTCACAGAGATGATAATTCCCGGATTGGCCATGATCAGATCAAAATTGATCGTAGCACCAACAGCCATGAAGAATAAGCCTAGTAGCAGGCCTTTAAATGGATCCAAGTCAGATTCCAAAGCATGTTTGTAAGGAGAATTGGCCAAAATTACTCCTGCCAGGAATGTACCCAATGCAGGGCTGAGTCCTACAAGCCCCATCAAGAAAGCTATTCCAACTACTATCAATAGGGCAGAAGCGGTAAATAATTCTCTGAGTTTGGTTTTGGAAACCCAATTAAGCAAGGGACCAAATCCAAATCGTCCCAATAGAATAACCAGCCCAATCGCACCAAAGATGGATAAGGTCTGAACCCATCCCGGCTGATGCTCCAGCAGGCTGCCATGACTTTCTCCGGAGACCATCGGCTCGGATACTGCCAATAGAGGCAGGATAGCCAATATGGGAATCACCGCGATATCCTGCATCAGCAAGACACCAAAGGACATCTTTCCTGATGGGCTATCCAGTTGATTTTTTTCCTTAAGAGACTGGAGAACAATTGCTGTAGAGGATAGGGCCATGGCCATACTGAGGGTAAGATTGATTCTCCAATCATCCAAGACCAGCATAGCCAAACCAAAAATCACCAAAATAGTGATCAGAACTTGGGTCAAGCCTACCCGGAGGATAAGGTTTTTCATTTTCCACAAGTTTTTGGGCTCCAGCTCCAGTCCGATCAAAAAAAGCATCATTACCACTCCAAATTCTGTGGTATGCATGATGTCCTGCCCTTCCTTTCCATCCTGAATAAATCCAAAAACATAGGGACCGATCAGAATACCTGCTATCAGATAGCCCAAAACAGAGCCCATTCCCAGTTTTTTTGCTATGGGAACACAGACTATTGCCGCCAGAATGTAAATGATTGAATTAAAAAGAAATCCTTCCATAGTGGGTCAAGGCTTTTGGATGTAAGGCAAAGTGATTTCTGGACTGTCTCTCAGGGAAAGGATCAATTCCCTATAGGCTGCCTTTTGCCTATTGAGCTCTTCTTTTGTAATCTTATGTGTACCTCCCACATGAAAATGGGGCAGATACCTCATGTTACACAAGTAGGCCGTCTGCTCAAAGGGTCGAAGAAATTCCTCCATGGTATACCGATTTCGTCCTGAATGTTGGTACACCTCCTCTGAGCCTCCTGAAGTAATGGCATTGAATACATACTTGTTTTTAAGGTAAATCCCCCCTTGACCATAAGCCCATCCATATTCAAGCACCAAGTCAATCCACTGCTTGAGCAAAGGGGGACAGGAGTACCAATAAATTGGATGATGCCAGACCACCACTTCATGTTCAAAAAGTAGCTCCTGCTCCTGCTGCACATCAATAGAGAAGTCCGGATAAAGCTCATACAAATCCCGGATAGTAACCTGTTCCAATCCTCTGATTTCCCGAATCAGGGCTTGGTTTACATCCGACTGTTCATACTTGGGATGAGCAAAAAGAATCAGGATTTTTCGCATCTGATTATCCTTGGAATCCTATTTTTTTATGCGTACTATCACAAAAGGGCTTGTTTGCGCTGCTTCCACACCGGCAAAACGCTGATACTTTAAACTGCTTTTTGATCTCTCCGTCAGGCAATTTTACCTGAAGGTTTCCATAAACCATCAGGGGGCCATTGGAGACAACTTCCACGATCTGTTCTGATTGGGTATTTTCAGCTACCTTATTCTCTTTATCCTCAAAATAATAACCCAATGCTCCGCTTGGGCATTTTTGGATTTGGGATACGATTTGGTCAGTTTCTGCACCCATCGGATCAATCCAAGGCTTCTTTTGTGAATCAAAGACGGCAGGCAAGCCTTTGACACAATTGGCAGAATGAATGCATTTCTTCGGTTCCCAAGTGATGGTCACCTCGCCATTACTGTATTCTTTTTTTATTTCGCCCATGGTTATAAAATGTAGTTTTTCAATTCAGGTTTCCGGTATTTTTAAATTAATCGCCTTTGGATAGAATAAAGCGTAAATACCTCAAATCTTAAAATAGAGTCAAAACAGATGCTCTCTTAAGTTTACCAAAAAGGATTCATTTCTCACTGCTTTTGGCCAAAGAAAAATCCCTGTCCTAATGAGAAGACAGGGATTGATTTCAATTAGGCGTTTGGATCAGGTTTTTTTAAAACTCGGTAAAAGCAATAGGCGGTAATACCCAATACAGATCCCTGCGTGAGAATGACGAGAATTATTGCTGACGAATTCATGATTTTTGTGATTTTCGAAGTGAAGATGCATACCAAACTATCCCGGTAATGAATAGAAAAAGGAGTACCAGTTGAGTTCTGGCCCAACCGGAAAACTTGATTTTCAACTCTAGAAAGGCTTTTTTCTCCGGATCTTTTTCCATTTCCAAATAAATATCCTTAAAAGATAATTTAGCCAGAAGAGATTCTGAATCCAGCGTCCATCCCTCTCCTTTGATCAATTGCTGAAAGGCGCCCGACCAATCGTTGTTCTCCGGAGTAAAAAGAGCTCCAGCAAATACCAAAAGGAGAAGAATAGGAGTGAGGTACTTCATCACCCATTTAAAGAACAAAGGCAATTCGATATCTGCGCCCCGGTTGAGTTCATTCCATCCTCGATCTATCCCAAAAACCCAAGAGAAAAGAATGGTTTCCAGCAAGGCAAAAATCACCAAGCTGACCGTCCCGGCCCAATAGTCATACTCGTCGAAATACCCATAGGAATAAAAAAGTACGGTAGGAATCCCCATGATTAAGGCCAAAAGTCCAAAAGACCAGGCTCCTTTATTTCTGCTCCATCCAAACTCGTCTTTCATAAACCCCATCCAAGGAGTCCCCATGGCAAGCGAGGAAGTGATACCTGCGAAAAACAAAAGTCCAAACCAAGACACCCCCGCGATCACCGAAAAAATACCTCCCCACTGCTGAAACAGATAAGGCATAGTCTGAAAGGCCATCCCAAAACCGGCATTTTCCAATACCCAATCCAATCCCAAAAATCCGGCAGCTATTGGGATGACGATAGCACTTCCCAGAAGCACTTCCACAAATTCATTGGTGAATCCAGCTGTCATGGAATTTAAGGCAATGTCCTCATTGGCTTTCAGATAGGATGCATAGCACTGAATGGACCCCATGCCTACAGACAGGGTGAAAAAGATCTGCCCCGCAGCTGCCAGCCAGACCCTGGGGTCTGCCAGAGAAGTGAATTGGGGAGTCCAAAGGAAATTAATCCCATCCCAGGCATTCGCATCAGGAAACTCCTCAGAAGCATAGCTGCTCCCCATGGTCCATCCTTTCACTGCCAAAATCACCCCAAAGAGGATCAATAAAGGCATCCCGATTTTGGCTACTTTTTCTATCCCCCCAAGACCGGTAGATAGGATGAAAACATTGATTCCAAGAACGAAAAGGTAGACCAAGAGCGGAAAATAGGGAACTCCAAAATCTGCACCTTCCAGCTGGACATACTGGGTAAAAAAGCTACTGATTTCCTCTTTGCTCCATCCAGTGAAGGTGCCCAAGAGGGTGTGGACCACATAGATAAGCGTCCAGGATTCGATGTAGGTGTAATAAGCAACTACAGCGATATTGGTGAAGATCCCAAATACACCGATATATTTCCAAATGGGCTTTGAACCCATGGATTCCAAAATATACGGTGTACTGTGATTGCCGCTTTTCCCCCCAAATCGTCCCAAGGACCATTCGATAAAAAGCAGGGGCAAGCCCATCAAAAGGAAACAGACCAAATAGGGGATGATAAAAGTTCCCCCACCGTTTTCAATTGCCTGAACAGGAAAGCGGAGAAAGTTGCCTAGTCCCACGGCATTACCTGCCATAGCTAGGATGAGTCCGGTTCTTGATCCCCAAGATTCGTTGGTTTTAGTCATAGGAAAAGCAGGGAAGGAAGACTCCTCCCCGGGATTTTAATGAGTGATTAACTGATCCAAATTACTTTTCCATTGATTGGCCAGCAGACGCTCACCTAACAAGTCTGTGAATAGTTCTCCATCGTAAAATTCAAGTGATATGGGGCCTTGTTCTTTGTCTTTGGGATAGAGATTCAAGGCCAGGTAGTCTAGGATCACCCGTTTTTCTTTTTCCACCACTACTGTATGCGCTTTTTCTTCTACGCTCACTTTGCTGATTTTCTTCAGGTCAACCGCAGATTCCATTGGCTTTTCCCCATAGCGTTGATAAACCAGTATTTTTTTATCCCTATCCAGTCCGATTTGGTAGATGTTTCTCCATCGTTCCCTGACTTCGGGCTTGGCTCCGGATTGTCCAGCGAGAGAGTTAAAAGAGTCATTTTGTTGGGTCACCACCTTTTTTGATTTGATATTGTGGTAGACAAATGGCGCAATAAATGCAGCCATGAATAAAGTGGACACGATAAGTGTCCCAGGATCCATGTCGATCATGAGTTGAGTAGATATTAATTTCTGAATTGAATTGAACGGAATTCAGAAATCTCTACCAGGTGAAAAAGAAATGGAGGAAGGTGATTTTGACATCGAAGAGAGACTTAGGTCTATACTGCTCTTCGAGGATTTGTAAGCTTGCCTTTTGTAAAGGCAATAATCTGAACAGATCTTCCGCATTGAACTTTCCAAAACTGTTCCAGTCAATTTTGAATGTCGGAATCTCAACTTTAATCTGCTGAGGAACGGTTGAGGAAAAACGAACCAAATCCACAGATTGAATCTTAACTTCCTGTTGAGTATTTACTTGAGTAAAATCAGGAGTGGACAGGAGAAAAAAGCTACAAAATCCCAGCACCCAACTGAGGGAAAGAAATGATATAGCCAGCCTTCTTATCATGGATTCAGCAAAAACTTTGCGAAGGTTCAATAATAAAAATCAAATTAACAATGGGTGTTAAATTTATTTTTTCAAGTCAAATATCATCACATCATCCAGGCCATTAATTGAGGCTAATTTTTTCCATGGAGAGGTAGGGAAGACCAATGCAGTCAGTACCAATTCCCCTTCGTTGACAAAAATCTCTACCGAGTGAGCATCTACAAAAATCCGGATTGAAGTGGCTTCCCAACTCATAGGGGCTGAAAATACAGCGGCAAAGTCTTCATGGAAATCTGTAATCCCCGATTTGGAGCGATCCAATGATACTAGATTTCCTTCTTTGAAAATTCTAAGACTGTCTCCATTTTCATTGCTGAGGTATAGGTTGAAATTTTCTGAGTTTTCGATCGATGCTGTGATTTCGAAAGCTTCCGAAGGAAGGCCGCTTTCATTGGAATTAACTTGAAAACTTGCATTTCTCAATTGGGTCAGCTCTTCCGCAGGTGCAGACTTCAAAAGTAGAGTTCCATTGACTTCAAAAAGGGAGAGTTCTCTAGGAGTGGTCATGGAAGACCTCCATCTCTCAGTGGGTACTTCTTGACCATAGAGCCAATTGCTCATCCAACCAATGAAAAGCGTTCGGTTTTGGTCTTTAGGCAGATTGGACCAGGTGACTCCTGCATAGTTGTCAGGACCATAATCCAGCCATCTAATCATCGTATCATCCGGAGTGAAAACCCCGTTTTCAAATTGCCCTATGAAGTATTGAGTGGCAGATCCTTTTTGAGGACCTCCGGGATTAATGCTTACCAGTAAGACCCATTTTTGGCTTCCGTCTGCCAGGGTAAACGGAATCAGGTCGGGACATTCCCAAACTCCTCCATGGGCTCCGATACCTTGGCCAAACTCACTCTTCAAAGTCCAAGTAAGCAGATTTTCAGAACCATAAAACTGAATCCGGTCCATCACAGCGAGGGTCATGATCCATTCTTTTTTTCCTTCTGCATTTACCCACTGAAATACCTTTGGATCTCTGAAATCTTTTATGCCCTGATTGGGGAGGACCGGGTTTCCTTGGTACTTCTCCCATGTTTTTCCCTTATCCAGTGAGTAAGCCAAAGCCTGACTTTGGTAGTCTGTTTTTCCTGATTTTTCACCTGCCATATCATGATAGGTGTAAAGGGCTACCAAAGGAGGATTGGACTCCGTTCCCAGCTGAGAACTGTTTTCTGCATCGAATACTGCACTTCCTGAAAAGATATAACCCAAACTATCCGGATATAAAGCGATGGAAAGCTCTTTCCAGTCAGTCAAATTTTCGGTGACTGCGTGTCCCCAATGCATTGGTCCCCAAACTGTAGTATCTGGGTAATGCTGAAAAAAGAGGTGATAATTCCCATCCAGGTAAACCATTCCATTGGGATCATTCATCCAGCCTGATTCAGGAGCAAAATGATAAATCGGGCGATATGGCTCAAGATTAGCACTTTGGAAGGTAACCTCCGTTTGTTTTTGGCAGGATGCAGTCCCTAAAGCAATTAACAGAATCAGAATCGAAAAAGCGTTTTTAGAAATCATCGGCTCATCAGAATGGGGGACTTTTGTATGAAACTGAGTCAAAAATAACAGATATCGCTTAGCTTTGGGGATTCATTTTATCAACTGTTTATGAAAGGTATCATTTTAGCCGGTGGTTCCGGAACGCGACTTTACCCCTTGACTATCTCCGTCAGCAAGCAATTAATGCCTGTTTACGATAAGCCAATGATTTACTATCCGCTTTCAGTATTAATGATGGCAGGGATTAGAGAGGTGTTAATCATTACTACTCCCGAAGATTCGGCTTCTTTTCAGAAACTATTGGGGGATGGTTCTCAGGTGGGTTGCCGCTTTGAATATGCAGTCCAGCCGAGTCCGGATGGCTTGGCTCAAGCCTTTATCATTGGAGAAAAGTTCATAGGAAAGGACAAAGTGGCCTTAGTCCTTGGTGATAATATTTTTTACGGGTCAGGTTTACAAAAGACCCTGCAGGAAAATACTGATCCGGATGGGGGAGTGGTATTTGCCTACCATGTCAACGACCCTGAGCGGTATGGAGTAGTGGAGTTTGATGAGGACCAAAAAGCCATTTCCATTGAAGAAAAGCCAGCTAACCCGAAGTCAAATTTTGCAGTGCCAGGTTTGTATTTTTATGACAACCAGGTAGTGGAAATAGCCAAAAAAATCAAGCCTAGCCCAAGAGGGGAATTGGAGATCACCGATATCAATAATGAGTATCTGAAAAAGGGCAAACTTCAGGTCGCCATCCTGAATCGAGGTACAGCTTGGTTGGATACCGGTACACATCAATCACTGCTCCAAGCTGCTCAATTCGTGGAAGTCATCGAAGAAAGACAGGGATTGAAAATCGGCTGTATTGAAGAAATCGCCTACAGAAACAGATTTATAGGCAAGGAAGAATTACTGAAGGCCGCTGAAAAGTTGGGGAAAAGCGGTTATGGCACCTATTTGCGCCGCTTGGTCAAATGAATTTATTTTTCTTAAACCAGATGTAAATAAATATGGACATGGTTACCATCAGACCCCAAATGACAAAGTAGCCATATTCCCACTTCAATTCAGGCATTAGCTCGAAGTTCATTCCGTAAACCCCAACGATAAAGGTGAGAGGGAGGAAAAAAGCTGAAAAGATAGTCAGCAGTTTCATCACCTCGTTGGTTTTTTGGGAAGTGAGCGACATATAGGTATTAAGTAGAGCTTGGGCATCATCCAGGGCCTCATCAAACTGAAAAAACAAGCTCGAAGCCGTTTCTTTCAAGTCCTGCAGCTTGGTCAAGTGGGTGGGGTTTACCTGGATTTGGTTCATGACCGACTGGGTAAGCAAAATCAGTTTTTTGCATGCCCTTGCTTTCGCTTTGTCAAAATAGAGGCTTTCAATTGACATTTTTTTGTGGTCCTTAAGAAAAATTTCGGCCTCAAAGGAGTCCATTTTGTCCGATAGCCACTGAGCCGGCACGAGATAGGTATTCAACATGGCTTCCAGGATTTTGAGCATCAATTCCTCAGAAGAGTTGATGTTGACGTCTTGTTGAATTTCTTCCAAAAACTCGAATTCCTTTTGATGTGCGGTGATTAAAACCGAATCATTATAGAAAAAACCAATCTTGTTGGTAAGCTGAGAAATAGTTGATCTTTCACCTGAAATTTTATGCGAAACAGCTCTGAAAAGGAGAAAAGTGGAAGATTTGATTTTCTCAATCTTGGGCAAATGCCCTACTTCCAGGATATCGTCCATCAGGTGGGAATTTCCTCCATGATCTTCAAAACACTGTCGGAGCTCACTCTTTTTTGGATTGACAAAGTCAAACCATTGAAAACCGGGATAATCCTTGATCGTAAGAGCCATCTTTTTTCTTGTTTCAGGGTTATAAGACCTGTTCCAAACTTTTTCTCAGGATTCCTCCCATGTTTTGACAGGTTAAAAATTTATCATTCTTATAGTGTTTTGCCAAATCCTTCTTTAAAGAATCAACATTTTCTGGAAGCGAAATTTTATCCTTTTCCATAGTGTGGAGTATATCCTCGATTTCTTTATGGGAGGACTTGAGCCGTGTGGCTATAAGTGCTCTCTCTTCTTTTTGATACTGCCGCATGGACTCGGGAGTAATAAACTGCATTCCGAGATTGATCAAGGCATTGTTTTCTTTAAAATATTGTGGGAGATAAATCGATTTTTTGCCTTCGTAGGATTGCTGATCAAAATCTATTGCCCGAATCCGATAATGGGTCTCTTCAAAGTCTGGAGTGACATCCACCACAAAATTGGAAGAATGCATGTCCCCAAGTAATCGCACAAAGCAGCGTTCGTTGAATTTGACGAATTCTTTAGCCAAACGAATGGGATTCATGTTCGGATCATCCATGTGCTGTCGCATGAATTTATCACCCGGAATCCCTGCAATATGCTCCTCTATCAAGGTATTTTGATGAACGAGATAGCTAATTCTGTTGGGAGAAAGCAAATCTTCCAGTTCCAAACCGTAAACTCTGGACGCATCCGCATTTTTGATGTAGAAGTAGTCGAAATTATCGTTGATTCGATTGACAATCCTCACCCGAAATGGCTGGGTATTCCCGTAAATGCACAGGTCAATTCGGTCAATGTACAAATGTTCCATTACGCTCATGTCCCCTCCGGCCTTGAGCAGGGCATAGATTTTTTTGACGTTCAGGTGGATTTCTTCCCGATCGCTTTGATCGTAGAAGACAGTCTCCCAAAAGGTATCCTGATCTTTGGAATCGTAAAGCGCGATGGAATTGGAATAGCGAAGTAGCTCATGGTAGTGTATCGGAATATCGACTTCCCGCCCGTATTTGATCAGATATCGTCTCAGTCCTGCGCTGATGGGATAGATGACTTTCTTTTTACTGATCAAGGCCATGGCTTACAGATTCACATGTTGACTTTTCTTCAAGTTTCTGTCGAAAATAAATGGCCCAAAGGGAAGGATAGAGGCAAACAGTGCAAAAAAAGTTCTCCCAAATTCCCACTTCAGTTTCTGAGCAGTGGGAAAGACCACGTAAATGTAAAGTATAAACAGGAGTCCATGTGCCCAGCCAACATAAGTCACCGCTTGAGGAAAATCATAGATGTATTTCAAAGGCATGGCAATGAAAAGAAGCAGCAAAAAGGAAATTCCTTCCAAAATACTGATCCATTTAAATCTACGTGCCCAAAGGGTCTGTTCTGCATTCATGAGCTATCAGGAGGTAATGTTGAATAAAACTTTCAAAGACTTCCAAAGTCTGGATTTCAATTCCCGGTCTTCAGAAATCACCGTAAGAGAATCGGCAAAAAGGAACTCTGTTTCTTCTTCTGAGTGAATTTCATAGAGTTGGGCGGGGATTGCATTGATTGGATGCTTGATTCTTCCAAACTTCAGAACAGTATGAGCATTTAGTGCCATAAAATCCTCCATGCTGCGATTCCCAAGAGCCTCAGAGGATAAAAGGCCGATTTCATTCATTGAATGTCCGCAGGCATTTATCATTTTCACCAGCATTTCCATGACCTCAGGAAGGAGTTCGGACTCCTCATGAAGTACCAAGATGCCTTTGGTGAAATTTCCTCTTACCTGAATCGGTTCGGGAGTGATTTCCTCTTCTATGACCTGTTCGGGGGTATTTTCGATTTTTGGAGTGGCCATTATAGGCTCAGGTATCTCGAGTTTTTCTCTTTCTTCCTTCACCTGAGGAGCATCTTTTATTTGTCCTCCGGAATAGAGGGGTTTTTCCTCAGGAATTAAAAAAATGTCTTCCTGGAGAAAGGAACTTAACTCTTCAAAACTCATGGTATCCATGAGGGAAAATTGGGTAAAAAATGCCGATCGGCCAAGTCAGAAATGGATTTAATCCGCGAAAAATCCATTTCTGATTTGGTGAATCCCGATCAAGTCGTAGGTCCTTCCAGATTAAAGATGGACTTAAGCTCCTGAGCATCTTCCGGCTTCATTCGTTTGGCCAACACCAAACGCAATTGTCTTCTTCTCAAAGCACCTTCATACAATTCTTTTTCTTCTTCTGATTCGGCAACTACCTCGGGTATCTCAATAGGTCTACCGTTTTGATCCACTGCCACAAAGGTGAAAAATGCCCGATGAGTCATGATTTTTTTACTTGCAGGGATATCCTCTGCAGTCACTTCGATAAATACCTCCATGGAGGAGTTGAATGCCCGGGTGACTTGAGCTTTTAGTGTAACGACATTGCCCAGGTTGATGGGCTGCTTGAAGGAAATGCTATCTGCCGAAGCAGTGACTACAATTCGGTTGGAATGTTTTTGAGCAGCAATGGCAGCCACAATATCCATCCAATGCATCAACCGACCTCCCATGAGGTTATTCAGTGTATTGGTGTCATTGGGCAAAACCATCTCCGTCATGATGGTTACGGAATCTTTCGCAAACTTCTTCTTCGCCATAAAATTTCAGATTTGAACAAAAGTAAAAATAAAATTCTGATCTATCGAATCAAAATCACTAATTCCAAATTTAATTCTATAAAAATGAAATTTTCAACATTTATTGAACTAGGAATAGGGGAGAATATAAAAAAGCTTATCCTTTCCAGCCATCTTTGCCCAACAAAGGGACAAAAGCAAAACCTTCAAACTCCTCTTTAATCACTTCTTTCGAGGATTTTTTGGTGATTTTCACCATGGTCTGACGCTTTCGGTCTCCTACCGGGATTACCAAAATCCCACCGATTTTCAGTTGACTGATAAGGGCCTCCGGCACCACAGGAGCTCCTGCTGTCACGATGATTTTATCGAAGGGGGCATACTGAGGAAGGCCCCCTGTACCATCTCCATAGAAAAGATGCATTTCTATTCCCAATCGCTTGAGAAAGCGCTGGGTTTTTTCAAAAAGCTTCTTTTGATACTCGATAGTAAATACCTCCGCTCCCAAAATATGAAGAATGCAAGCCTGATAGCCTGAACCTGTTCCGATTTCCAAAACCCGATCACCTGGCTTTACTTCTAATAGCTCGGTTTGGAATGCTACGGTGTAGGGTTGGGAGATAGTCTGACCTTCACCAATCGGAAAAGCCTTGTCTTCATACGCATGAGAAATCAGAGCAGTATCAAAAAAGAAATGCCTCGGGAGGGTAAGAATGGCATCCAGCACCCGCTCGCTTCTAATCCCTTTGGCTTTGATTTCTTGGACAAGAGCCCTTCTTTTTCCCTGATGAAGGTAGGTGTCTTCTAATTTGAGCATGTAAGGTCGCTGGTTTTCTTGCCGAAGATAAAGCAATAATTCCCTTACTTTGAAACCGAATTGGGCAATTTTTGCTTATTCATTGAGTGTTTGAACCTTAGAATAAATCCATGTTTACAGGAATCATAGAAGCTTTTGGGACGATCAAAAAAATTACCCAGGAAGGCACGAATATTCATTTTGATTTGACTTCTCCTTTGGCATCCGAATTAAAGATAGATCAATCCCTTGCCCATGATGGAGTTTGTCTCACGGTGGTCAAAACTTCGGATGAAGAATATAGGGTGACGGCAGTTCAGGAAACGTTGGACAAGACCAATCTTTCTTCATGGAAAGAGGGAAAAAAGGTTAACCTAGAGCGCTGCATGCCGGCAAATGGTCGATTTGACGGACACATTGTCCAGGGGCATGTGGATCAGATTGGAAAAGTCAAAAGAATCAGTGATCAGGATGGTTCTTGGATTTTCGACTTTGAATATGCCGACTCCACCGGAAATGTGACCGTGGAAAAGGGCTCTATCACCATCAACGGAACGAGTCTGACTTGCTTCAATAGTGGTCCGGGACAGTTTTCAGTGGCTATCATTCCTTACACCTACGAACACACCAATTTTCATCAGCTACAAGTAGGAGACGAGGTCAATTTGGAGTTTGATATCGTGGGAAAATACATCGCCAGAATGCTAAAAGGCTATCCCGAAGAATAGCCTTTAAGTAGTTTAAAACCCTGCCGCCCGATCATCTCCCCGGGGATCTGCGCCCCCTTCCAGTCTTCCGTCAGGCAAAACCAGAATGGCGTCCACTTTGCCGATTACAGGGCTGTTGCCTTCATTAATCAGGTATCCTTTGGCCTTTAGTCCTTGAATCAGAAGAGAATCAAAAGAGCCGGGTTCAAAATTGACCAAATCAGGAAGCCATTGGTGGTGAAAGCGGGGAGCTTCGACTGCTTCCTGCATTCCCATGCCAAACTCAGCGACATTGAGAATGGTCTGCAAAACGGAGGTAATGATCGTCGAACCACCGGGAGTACCCACGACCATCCAGAGTTTACCGTCTTTTTCTACCAAAGTAGGAGTCATGGAACTGAGCATCCTTTTGCCAGGTGCAATACTGTTGGCTTCTGCTCCGATCAGTCCAAACATATTCGGGGTTCCGGGCTTGGCACTGAAGTCATCCATTTCATTGTTCATAAAAAAGCCCAATTCATCCACAAAAAGCTTGGAACCGTAGCCTCCATTCAGGGTGGTAGTAATCGAAATGGCATTCCCCTCACTGTCCAAAATAGAGTAGTGGGTAGTCTCCATGCTTTCTGAGAAAAGAATTTCACCCTGGGCAATTTCCTCAGATTTGGTGGCTTTTGCCCAAGAAAAAGATTCCATTCTTGACTTCAGGTAGTCGGTGTCAAGTAGTTGGTTTACAGGAATTTTAACAAAATCGGGATCACCCAGAAAATAATTTCTGTCGGCATAGGCTCTTCGTTCAGCTTCTACTAATACTTGGATATATTCCGTAGAATGATGTCCTAAATTCTTCAGATCGAAGGGTTCAATCATTTTGAGGATTTGGCCTAGAGTAATTCCCCCAGAACTGGGAGGTGCCATGGAAATCACCCGTAGATCTCTGTAATCGAATACCACTGGGTCTCTCCAAACGGCCTCATAGGAGGCGAGATCTTCTTCGGTGATGATTCCGCCCTTGTCCTGCATATGTTTGGCAAGAATTTTTGCGGTTTCTCCTTTGTAAAATTCATCTCTTCCATTTTTAGCAATTCGCTCTAAGGTGGCAGCCAAAATAGGGATTTTCAAGGTATCTCCTGGCTGAAAGTCTCGATTGAAAAAGGTTTCAGGACCATTGACTTCTACCACTAATGCTCTTACTCGCTGTAGGCGTTGGGCTTGATTTTCTGTGATTACAAAACCATTTCTGGCCAGATCGATGACCGGCTGAAGGATTTCCTCTGGGCTGAGCTTTCCATATTTGCCTTGGGCTTCAAAAATCCCGGCTATTGTCCCTGGAACCCCAGAAGCCAATGCACCTTTTGTACTAAGCTGGGGGAGAAACTCTCCATTTTCATCCAGATACATGTCTTTGTCGGCAGCTAGGGGTGCTTTTTCTCTGTAGTCAATGGATCCGATTTCACCATTGGCCAGGCGGTAAACAGCAAAACCTCCGCCTCCAAGATTCCCGGCAAACGGATAAGTCACTGCAAGTGCCATTTCAGTAGCCATCATCGCATCAAAGGCATTTCCGCCTTTCCGGATGATTTCCAAGCCAATTTTTGAAGCTTCTTCTCTTGCAGATACTACCATTGCTTTTTCGGCAATTAGGCCCCGCTTTATCTCCGGTTGTTTATTCTCCTTTCCGCAGGAAAACAACAGAAAAATAAAAACTAAACTGAGGTAGGTTTTGCGTGAAGAATGCATGACTTAATCAGGTAGGAGGGTGGTATTGAATAGCTTAAGGATACGCTTGTATTCGTCGGCCCATGAACTCGGCTCAACAAAGCCGTGATCCTCAACGGGATAGACAGCCATTTCCCAATTGTCCTTACCTAATTCGATCAGACGCTGCGAAAGCCGGACCACATCCTGGAAGTGAACATTGACATCTAGCATGCCATGTGCGATTAAAAGATTGCCTTGAAGTCCTTCTGCAAAGTAAATAGGAGAGGAACGGCGGTAAGCGATCGGATCTTCTTCCGGTGTGTTGAGAATATTGGAAGTGTAGCCGTGATTGTAGTGCGCCCAATCCGTTACAGAGCGAAGGGCTGCTCCGGATTTGAACACATCCGGGTGATTGAAGAGGGCCATCAGGGTAATAAATCCCCCGTAGCTACCTCCATAGATTCCGATACGATCGGCGTCTACTCTATGAGATGCGACTAGATATTTTGCACCATCTACTTGGTCTGAAAGGTCTTTTCCTCCCATATGTCGATAGATACCTGTTCTCCAATCTCTGCCATATCCTGCAGAAGCCCGATAGTCGATATCCAAAACTGTATAGCCCAAGTCGGTCAATAAATTGTGGAACATGTACTCCCGGAAGTAGCTGCTCCACCATTTGTGGACGTTTTGAAGGTATCCTGCCCCATGGACGAAGATCACAGCAGCTCCATTTTTCTTGGATGGCTCTGGAAGGTATAACCGGGCCGGTACTTTGGCCCCATCTTGGGCCTCAAAACGTACGATTTGAGGATCTCTCCAAGGGTAAGATTTAAACTCTTCGCTTTGGCCCGAGGTCAGCTTTTGTGGCGAAGCTCCTGCTTTGTTGTCTTGAACATAAAGTTCTGTGGGCTGATTGCTGTAAGAGTGGAGAATGGCTATTTTCTTTTCATCTGGGGAAAGTAAAGCCTGATTCTCTCCGGTCATGCTGGTCAGCTTTTCCATGGCACCTCCCATGACGGGCATCCTGTAAAAGTGTCTCTCTCCTGGATCCACTTCAGAAGTGGTCAGATACCAGTGTTTCTTGTCTTTGGAAAGAAATGGATCAAATACCTCGTAGCTTCCAGAGGTGAGTGGTTTTTTATCTCCGGTACTCACATCCAAAAGGTAAAGGTGAGAGTAGCCTGTTTCTTCAGATTGAAAGTAAATATGTCTGGAATCGGGTAACCAACCTAAAGTACCACCTCCAAATGACCACCCAATACCTGGGCCCGCTATCCAAGCCTCATCCCGCTGACGGTCCAAAGTTTTCAATTTTCCAGAGATAAGATCCAGTTCAGTAATCCATCGGTCCTTGTTATCAAAGGATCTGACTTGAATGATGGCCCTTTTTCCATTGGGAGAGAAATAGGGGCCGGATAGCGTTACTTCCCGCTCTTTTTCTTCCCAAGTTTTGTCAGGATAATCTTTGACATAGTCAGGAAGGTCCTTGATGCCTGGCAAATCGGAGGTGCTCACATAGTAAACCGTGTCTCTATTCAGGTTATAGATTCCGATTTCTATTTTGCTGGGCTTAGTCCCGACTTTGGGTCTAGCGTTTAGATCCTCGGTGTAGCCAGAAGCAGCTGTATAGTCCGGCACTTTGGTGTTTTTATTACTGCTTGGAGTGAATACGGAGAAGGTGGCATACGCTGCATCAGGGCTGATTTGGAGGTTGCTGAGATTTTTTCCTTCAGTGTAAAAAACAAATTCATTGGACACTTCCCGAATAGATTCCCGATAGGCTCTGGATTTTTCCTGAGCTTCCTTTCTTTCCCTTACCACCTGAAGCAGGGACAAGTTTTCTGATTCCAAAAAAGAGGTGGACTCTTTGGAGGAGGAAGATCCATTTCCCGGCTTAGTACCGGAAACTATTCTGGTGGCTTTTTTTATAGCCTTGGTGGTTCTGTCCAGGATATAGATGTTCCCTCCTGAATTAAATGAAATCAGATTTTCATCAGCCAAAAATCCCAAAGAGGAAAAGGCTTCGTGCCATTCCATCAGTAAAGCTTCCTTGTTTTTCTTTAGGTCTTGTATCCACAGTTGATTTTTGACCCGATAGGCACGTAGGGTTTTGTCTGAATTGAAGGCTTCAAGTCCTCTTTCCAGACTTCTTTTTTCTTGCAGTGAAACTTTAGAAGGAGTGCCGGGATCACTCAAATTGATTTTGTACAAAGAGTCTGCAGGATCATTTTCCTGATTGTACTGGAAATAAATCGTCTTGCCATCTTCACTCCAGCTGGGAGAAGAAGGAAAAGTCCCCATCCATTTGGGGTCTCTCATGATGTAATCAACAGATAATTGGGACTGACCCTGTACTCCTAAGGTGATGAAGAGAAGCAAGGGCAGAAAGAAGGATTTCTGCATGGTAAAGAGTGTGTCGGTATTAGTTTAATCCACGGAGGAATGAGCTGAGCTCTGATTCGATAATGATAAGTTGTTCCTGAAGAGAATCGTTTATTTCTTTGGAGTTTTGCAGTTCAGCTTCGATTTGTTCAAGTGTTTTTCGGGTTTTTAGCGCACCAATATAGCTCATACTGGGTTTAGCTTTGTGGCATCGTTTTTTGACAGTATCCAAATCACCTGAGGTGTAAAAGGTGTCTAATTCCTTCAGTTCTTTGATATTGGTATCCAAAATTATCTGAATCATTTCCCGGATCATTTCCGGCTCATCGTCACCAAAATACTGATAAATGGCTTGTTCGCTGATCAATTGGTACATAAAGGGCGAAATCGTAGATGGGTTAAAAAAAAGAGATCGGTAAGGTTTTCGATAAATTTAAAAACAATTTTCAAAAAGCTTTCTTTCTAGGTTAGGGATTAATGGATAAGCAGTTTTAATCATCCTGCTTACCTTTGCAAAAAACGGGACTCATGCAGAAAAACAAGAAACTCTTTTTGGTGCTCTTTGGAATCTTCATGCTGATCATCTTGTATGTGAGCTACGACATATCCAAGCGAACCACCTTCCCAGGCTCTAAAGGCAATCTGAAAGAACGAATTTCATCTGAAGTAGAATCCGAAAAAAAATGACCGGGAAAAAAATTGATGTTTCCAAGCTCGACCTAGAGCTGATGAAAGAAAAAACCACCGAAAACCCGGGAACCTTACCTTATGCCCATCATTCTGGAAGTGCACTGATCAAACCGGAGGACAAAGGAAAAATAACAGGTCGGGCTGTAGCAGCCATGCACAGTCAGACAGATATGCAGATGGCTCAGATCTATGAGCAGATGCGATTATTGGCTGATCAGGCCAAAAAAATCCAATCCCGTGTAGAAGTATCCGAGCGAATCTACCAGGCATCCATTGCTTTTGAACCCCTGATCAATCATCGGTATTTTCTCTACCAAAAAGAAGATGGAATTGACTTCATGAGCATGATTGCTCCTGAAGAATGGGGAAGGAAAAAAGACTGGGCAAATTTTGTAGCAGAAGTAAAGCTGCTAGCCGACCATACTTGGGAGATTCTCAGGGAAGACACCTAACTCATGGAGCATTTGATGACCAGACAACTGGACCTTATCCTTAAGGAAGGGGGGGCTGAGTATGATTTTTTGCCCGAACTTGAAGTCAATCCAAAATATTTGGATGAGAAAGGCAAAGGCTGGCTAAAAGAAATTTTTGAAGATTTGGGAGGAATTGGCACTCCACCTTTGTTGGAGAAGTTCAAGTTTGACTTCAAGATGGGCCGTCATTTGTTGACATGGGATGAGGACATTCATTTCAACCGATATCGACTGATTACCCTTCGATCAGACATGTATTCCGAGTGGAATTTTGCTTTTTCCGAGTCCTACAAGCGATTGTCCAGAACTTACGAAAAGGAGGCTCAAAAAATCGGTTTTCAAAAAAGAATATGGGAGGGACCGCCTATCGCAAAGTCTTGTTTTGGAATGGCCTCAGAGATCGGAGACTTTTCAGGGACCGGTGCTTCAGGTTGGAAACTACTGGCCTACAACGATTCTCAGGCAGACATACAGACCAGAATTCATGGGTATAAACTTATCCGACTCAATCCCTACGAAACGCTAATGACCGGAGGCTCCCTGAAGCGACTGGATCAGCTACTCATCAACCCAAAAGAAGAGCAACGTGCGATGCTCTTCCAATGGCTGATGCGAAAGATTTCCTGATTTTAGGCAAAAAGGCCAAACATCTCCCGTTCGATCTTTTCCACGATAAAGGAAAAATCTTCCTGCCGCTCCACAAAATCCAAGTCATTGACATCGATGATCAGTAGTTTTCCTTCCTTGTAGTTGGAAATCCAATCCTCGTAGTGCTGATTGAGGTTTTTGAGATAATCTATCCGCATGGCAGTTTCGTAGGATCTGCCTCTTTTTTCAATTTGTCCCACGAGCTTGGGAATATCTGCTTTGAGATAGATCAGCAGATCCGGAGCTTTGACATGAGTAATCATAGAGTCAAAAAGACTTCGGTAGTTCCAATAATCCCGTTCTGTCAGCAGTTTGCTTTTGTACAAGTTGGCAGCAAAAATGTACGCGTCCTCATAGATCGTCCGATCCTGAATGGTGTGATCAGGACTTTCCTGAATCTTGCGGATTTGATTGTAGCGGGAATTCAGGAAATAGACCTGAAGGTGGAAGGCCCACCTCTTCATGTCCTCGTAGAAATCAGGCAGGTAGGGGTTGTTGTCCACGGCTTCAAATTCGGCTTTCCAACCGTAATGTTTGGCCAACTTCTCAGTAAGCGTGGTTTTTCCGCTGCCGATATTTCCGGATACTGCAAAGTGCATGTGATCTGAACTGGATTAGTTTTTGGAAAATCTGGAAGCCACCACCAAGTCCTTACTCCCCGGAGTGTAATGATAGAAGCCTTCCCCGGTTTTGGCGCCTTTGTAGCCTGCCTCCACCATATTTACTAAAAGCGGGCAAGGTGCATATTTTGGATTTCCAAATCCCTCGTGCAAGACTCTCAATATCGAAAGGCATACATCCAATCCGATAAAATCAGCCAATTGCAGAGGACCCATAGGATGGGCCATTCCCAGCTTCATCACCGTATCGATTTCTTCCACTCCTGCAACTCCCTCGTAGAGAGAATAGATGGCCTCATTGATCATAGGCATCAAAATCCGGTTGGCCACAAAACCTGGATAATCATTTACCTCGACAGGAACTTTGCTCAGTTTTTTGGAAAGATCCATGATGGTATCGGTCACGGCATCCGATGTGGCATAGCCTCGGATTACTTCGACCAACTTCATTACAGGAACTGGATTCATAAAATGCATACCGATGACTTGCTCAGGTCTTTGCGTCACTGCACCGATTTTGGTGATGGAAATAGAGGAAGTGTTGGTCGCCAAAATGGCCGTCTTAGGAGCAAATTCATCCAGTTTTCGAAAGATATCCAGTTTGAGTGCCATGTTTTCTGTGGCAGCTTCCACGACCAAGTCGGCATTTTTTACACCCTCTTGCAAATCGGTAAATGTGGAAATTCTGGAAATTGCCTCTGTTTTTTGCTCTTCTGACAAGCTGCCTTTACTCACCTGCCTGTCCATGTTTTTGGAGATGGTAGCCATTGCCTTTTCCAATTGAGCGGCTTGGATATCAATCAAGGCTACAGGGTAGCCATGCTGTGCAAATACGTGGGCGATACCGTTGCCCATGGTTCCGGATCCGATTACTGAGATTGCTTTCATAAAGAAGTGATTACTAGAGAAAAACGTTATGATTTGGGTTTATGCTGTCCAATAAAGGAATTTATGCAAGCCAAAACTAAGCCGAAGCCCGGCTTTTTCCAATTTCAACAGAGGGATTCCCGACTTTGTTTGTCAGAATTTGAAATCCCTGAAGGGATTAATCTTTACCTTTGGTCTTATGAAAGAACTAGGAATCATCAGTACCCTTCCCATCAATCGCTTTACCGATTTTGGCGCCTATTTGGCATTGTCTGACGGGGGAGAGGTACTTTTGCCTCAAGGCTATTTGAATGGAGATGAAAAAGAGGGGGATGAAAAAGAAGTTTTTGTTTACACAGATAGCGAAGACCGGCCTGTAGCAGTTACGGATCGTCCCAAGGCGCTATTGGATGAATTTGCTGTTTTGGAAGCCAAAGAGGTGACTTCTTTTGGAGCATTTATGGATTGGGGTCTTCTGAAAGATCTTTTTGTGCCCAATTCGGAAATGGCAAAGCCTATGACTGCAGGTCAAAAATACCTGATCCGGGTATGTGTAGACTATCGGACCAACCGACTGATCGGAGTGAGCAAGTACAGGGAATTCATGTATCCGGCCCCAAAAGATTACGAACCGGGCAATGCTTGTGAGGGACTGATTTTTGAAAAAACAGAGTTGGGCTATAAGGTTCTGCTAGAGGACCGCTACGAAGGTTTGATCTATGCCAATGAAGTATTTCAGGCTTTGGAAATTGGAGAAAAGAGGACGCTCTATGTAAAAAAACGAAGAGACGATGGGAAAATTGACCTCCAACTTTTACCCAAAGGCAGAGAGAAGTATGAGGAAGGAGCCGAGAAAATTCTTGAGATTTTAAATGAAAAGGGCTTTTTGCCTATACATGATAAATCTGACCCAGAAGAAATCAAGCGAGTTTTGGGAATGAGTAAAAAACATTTCAAACAATGTATAGGACAGCTCTACAAAGCCAGGGAAATTACCATTCAGGAAAACGGAATTTCCCTAGCACAGGATTAATCCAGCTTAAGTATATCTGTGGGAGTTTTGCACAGAATCGCCCGGTTGCGGAAAATGGCGATAGGCGATTTGATCAGATGAGGAAATCGAACCAAAATATTCAGCCAGCTCTCCTCATCCCATTCTTTGCCAGCGATATGGTTCTGATAATCCGGATGAGCTCTGTTGAGTAGGTCTTTTGGGCGCAAACTGAGCATGGTTAGAATTTGATCCCATTGGGTAGGAGTCAGTTTTTCTTTTACTACATCGATTTCATTGACAAACTTGCTGAGGGATTTTGCATAGGCCTTGGTCTGTTTGTCTATCGGCTGAAATGAACTGTGATAGAAATACAATTCTGAGGGATGGATCTTCATGGCTAAGTCATTTTGGTTACCTAAAATTTAAGCATATTTAAAAAACTTGAAAATCAATCGCTTGTGAAATCTTCGATCGATCTGGAAAAATTTAACCAAGAGTCAAAATCCGAATTTCCTTCCAATAAAAAGCTGAAGGAAAAGCTGAGGAAGACCAAAGGAAAAAATCTGGATGAGCGATTTCATCAGCTTCATGAGGAGACATTCAAAGAAATTGACTGTTTGGATTGTGCCAATTGCTGTAAAACGACGAGTCCCATTTTTATTCAGACGGATATCGATCGCTTGGCGAAGACCTTTCGCATGAAAAGCAGTCAGTTTATCGAAACCTATCTGCATCGGGATGAGGAAGGAGACTATGTGCTTAATTCCTCACCTTGTCCGTTTTTAGGAGGGGATAATAAATGTCTTGTCTATGAAGACCGTCCCAAAGCTTGTCGAGAGTATCCACATACCGATAGAAAGAACATGTTGGGAATCTTGGACTTGACGCTTAGAAATACTTTGGTTTGTCCGGCAGTATTTAAAATTTTTTATGAGATCGGCAAAGATTATAGGAAGTGAACCAATAGTTTTGCTTTTTTGACAATCAAACCTATGAATAACTATGAATAATAAAGAAAAGCATTTTCTTGGTGTGGATGTGGGAGGAACCCATCTCAAGATCGGCTTGGTAGATCGGGAAGGCACCATGCTTGATTTCCAAAAAGAAGACACGAGTCCCTTCCGAGATCATCCCGAAGGATTTGGAAAATGCTTTATTGATCAGATGGAAAAATATCTCCAGAAATACCCACAGGTCGAAAAAGTAGGAATCGGACTTCCAGGAATGATATCCAAAGACAGAAGTACTCCACTGGAAATTCCCGCCATTCCTGACCTCAACAATTTTAAACTCAAGGAGGGTTTGGAAAAAAAATATCCAAACCATGAATTTTTCCTTGAAAACGATGCGGCTGCGGCTGCTATCGGGGAATTTTACTATGGAAAAGGGGATGTGGCTGAAAACTTCCTTTTCATCACGATGGGGACGGGAATAGGCAGTGCGCTGGTTTTGGAAGGACAGGTATTTAAAGGTTCCAGAGGAAATGCCATGGAGATGGGACATATGCTTTCTCGGGGAAATGCTGGTTTGGAGACGCTCATAGGAAGGAATGGCATCTTGAGAATCATGGAAAATCTTATTTCAGCATATCCTGAAAAGGCCAAAGAACTGGTTGGAAAAGAATTGGGCACTCATTTGCTCGTAGATACGGCAAAGGCTGGAAATGAAGTGTCTCTGATGGTATTCAAAGAAGTTGCAGATATCATCAGTGAAGCCATTGTGTCCACCATCCGGATTTTGGATGTGACCGATGTATACTTTGGAGGAGGAATTTCAGCCGGGCTGGAATTTATGATGCCCACCATTGAGTACAATACCCGAAAGTACCTTACACCATATTATGTGAAGGATCTGAAACTCAAAAAAGCCACTCTGGAGAATAATGCCGGAACCTTGGGGGCAGCTGCTCTCTGCTTTATGGGTTCAGGGTTGTAATAGTGACTTCAGAAACCTTGCTTATGGCATTCATCCGAAAAAGAACTCTCAGGGGTTCTTTTTCTTTTTCTACCTCTTCACAAGCCTCACTTGGCTCCAGAAAGTAAAAGAAAAAACTTTGGCTTTTGTCTACCAATTCTACCCGGTCGGGCCTTCCAAAGGTTTTGATGATGGACTGATTATCTGCCCCAAGAAAGTCATTTTTGATCGCACGGAATTTTTCCAAATCCTGCAATCTCAATCCCTTGCATCCATATCTGTCAGCTTTCCAATTGTCCAAATTGACCTCTCCGGCGTCCATAGCAGGACTGCAAGCTTGCAGGAGAAGCAGGAAGATGAAAAGTGCGGGGATCAATACTTTGTTCATGGGTGAATTAGTTTGCTGCGAAGATCGGAGTATTTTTCGCTTTTCTTTTCAAAAACTGGATTTTTAGCTTGTTTGAGCGGATTCGAATACTCTCCTGAATTTCATGGAATTAAGAATGGATTCTGGTTTTCAGTCAGAAATTGACAACCTATCAACTTGAATTCGTAGCTTCCTGTTTGCTCAAATGGGTTATATTAGCACGTTCAATTTCCCTAATTTCATGTATTACAGATTCGGAAAGGCCTTTTTCATGGTCAGTGTGTTGATTTTCATTTTCTTCCTTCTTTATTTCTATTCGGCACTGCCCGAAAAAGTGGGATTAGCCATTGATGAAAACGGATTTATCGACCGATCTTGGGAAAAAAGCACCTTCTTTTACATGACCGTTTTGGCATTTGTACTGCTCAACGCGGTGACGGTTTTTTTTCCCAAATCCTTGGAAACCAAAGCGAATAAAAAACTTCATCGGGTTTTTCCGGTAGGGGACCCTTACAGAGATTACCTTTTGGCTTGGTTTTATTCCTTCGGAGCATTGATCAATGTGAGTTTGGCAGTAGCTGTTTTTTATGTCCACTCAATCAATAATCAGGAAGAAATTTCCGCAAGCCTTTTTAATTTTTGGTTTTACCTGATCCCGGCTTTGCTATTGGTTTGGGTAGTGGGATTATTTGTTTTGTTTGTGGGGAAATTTAAAGCAGTACAGCAAGGATAAAATTAGAACATGGCAGAACCAGTAAAATATACCGAAGACAGTATCAAATCCTTGGATTGGAGGGAGCATATCCGGCTTCGTCCAGGGATGTATATCGGAAAGCTTGGAGACGGAAGCGCTCAGGATGATGGGATTTACGTCCTAGTCAAAGAAGTCCTGGACAATTCCATCGACGAGCACATGATGGGCTTTGGCCGGACTATCGATGTGAAAATCTCCGAGCATAGGGTCGAGGTCCGGGATTATGGCCGGGGTATTCCTCTCGGCAAAGTCATCGACTGCGTATCCAAGATCAATACCGGGGGTAAGTACGATTCCGGAGCCTTCCAAAAGTCGGTAGGTCTGAATGGAGTCGGTACCAAAGCAGTCAATGCCCTTTCGGATTATTTCAAAGTGCAAGCTTACAGGGATGGGGAGACCAAGGTGGCGGAGTTTGAAAAAGGCATTTTGACTAACGATGCCCCGGTGGATAAGACTTCGGAGCGAAATGGTACCAAGGTAATTTTCACACCGGATGCCACGATTTTCAAAAATTACCATTTCATCCCTGAATATCTGGAAAACCAGATTTGGAACTACGCCTATCTGAATGCGGGCTTGACCATCAATTATAATGGGAAAAAGTATTTCTCAGATAAAGGACTTTACGATCTTCTTTCTAATAAAATCGACGAAGAGAGTATCCGATATCCAATCATTCACCTGAAAGGAAATGATATAGAAGTGGCCATCACTCACTCTGGAAGCTATGGAGAGGAGTACTATTCCTTTGTCAATGGGCAATATACTACGCAGGGTGGGACTCACTTGGCGGCTTTCCGGGAAGCCATCGTGAAGACTATTCGGGAGTTTTACAAAAAAGACTACGATGCTTCCGATATCCGACAATCAGTAGTAGCTGCCATTGCTGTTCGGGTTCAAGAACCTGTCTTTGAATCTCAGACCAAAACCAAGCTTGGGTCCCAAAGTATTGGTCCTGACGGACCTACACTACGGACCTTTGTCAATGATTTCATCAAGACGGAGCTGGATAATTATTTGCATAAGAATCCGGCAACAGCCGATGCCCTGCTGAAGCGGATTCTTCAGTCAGAGCGGGAGCGAAAGGAAATCTCGGGAATCAAAAAACTCGCAAACGAAAGGGCAAAAAAGGCCAATCTGCACAACAAAAAGCTAAGAGATTGCCGGGTCCACTACGATGATCCCAAAGGGGATGAGGAAGTGAAAAACAAAACCATGCTATTCATCACGGAGGGAGATTCTGCCTCAGGATCCATCACCAAAAGCCGGGATGTGCAGACCCAGGCGGTCTTCTCTCTCCGAGGCAAGCCTCTAAACTGCTACGGAATGACCAAAAAAGTGGTCTATGAAAATGAAGAATTCAATCTTCTTCAACATGCACTGAATATCGAAGATGGAATAGAAAATCTTCGGTATCGAAAGATCGTCATTGCCACAGACGCTGACGTAGACGGCATGCATATTCGGCTGCTGATCATGACCTATTTCCTGCAGTTTTTCCCTGATTTGGTCAAGAATGGTCATCTTTTTATCCTTGATACCCCACTGTTTCGAGTGAGAAACAAAAAGGAAACCATCTATTGCTACTCAGACGAGGAGCGACAGAGAGCAATTCATAAGTTAGGATCCAAGCCGGAAATCACCCGATTCAAAGGATTGGGAGAGATTTCCCCGGATGAGTTTGGCAACTTTATCGGAGAGGACATTCGTCTCGACCCAATTATTCTGAATAAAGACACCAAAATCTCGGATCTACTGAGTTTCTACATGGGGAAAAATACTCCTGACAGGCAAAACTTCATCATCGATAATCTGAAGATTGAAAAAGACCTTGCGCTGGAAGATCCCAAAGCAGTAGCCGAGACTGAAAATGAAGAGGCGGCCTAATTAGGTTTTGCTTTTTCATTTTGAAAAAAGACAATTTCAAAAAGGGGATATCCTCTTTTCATCATTAGTTGAAATCAAGAAATGACTGAAAACGACGATCAGATCAATTCAGGAGACGAAAGCCTTCACGATTCCGTCCCGGTAACGGGCATGTACAAGGACTGGTTTTTGGACTATGCTTCCTATGTAATTCTGGAGCGGGCAGTCCCAGCCATCGAAGACGGTCTCAAGCCTGTGCAGCGTAGAATCCTTCATTCCATGAAGGAAATGGACGATGGGAGATTCAATAAAGTGGCCAATATCATCGGTCAGTCTATGCAGTATCACCCGCATGGTGATGCTTCCATCGGCGATGCCATTGTCAATTTGGGACAGAAAGATCTTCTGATCGATACTCAGGGCAACTGGGGTGATGTCCGAACAGGAGATGGAGCTGCTGCAGCGCGATACATCGAGGCACGCTTATCCAAATTCGCTCTCGAAGTAGTTTTCAATCCACAGACTACCGAATGGCAGCTTTCCTATGACGGGAGAAAAAGAGAACCCGTCACTCTTCCAGTCAAATTCCCACTATTGCTGGCTCAGGGGGTAGAAGGAATTGCTGTGGGCCTTTCCACTAAAATCCTTCCTCATAACTTCTGTGAGCTGATTGAAGCCTCCATAGAAATCCTCAAAGGCAATCCTACCAACATTCTTCCAGACTTCATGACTGGAGGCTTGGCCGACTTTTCCGATTATCAGGAAGGACTCAGAGGAGGCAAAATCAAAGTAAGAGCAAAAATTGAAGAGGAGGACAACAAAACTCTCGTAATCAGAGAAATACCCTTTGGAACAACCACTGATTCTTTGATCGATTCCATTCTCAAGGCCAATGACAAAGGCAAGATCAAAATCAAAAAGGTGGTCGATAATACGGCTAAGGATGTTGAAGTAGTCATTCAGCTTGCACCCGGCGTTTCGCCTGATGTGACCATTGATGCTTTGTATGCATTTACGGATTGTGAGGTTTCTATTTCGCCCAATGCCTGTGTGATCATTGAGGATAAGCCGGTCTTCCTTACCGTCAATAAAATCCTCGAATACAATACCAAGCAAACCAAAGAACTGCTTCGTAGAGAGTTGGAGATTCGAAAAGGGGAGTTGATGGAAAAGTTGCTCTTTTCCTCATTGGAGAAAATATTCATCGAAAACAGGATCTATCGGGATATTGAGGAATGTACTACTTGGGATGCGGTTTTGGAGGCCATCGATAAAGGCTTGGAACCCTACAAGCCTGATTTTTACAGAGAAATCACTCAGGAGGATCTGATCCGACTGACTGAGATCAAAATCAAAAGAATCTCCAAGTTTGATGCATTCAAGGCAGATGAACTGATGAAACGCCTTCAGGAGGAATTGAAAGAAGTTAATTACAATCTGAAGCATCTTACTCAATTTGCCATCACTTATTACCAAAACCTGCTAGCCAAATACGGAAAAGGCAGGGAGCGGAAGACAGAAATCAGAGCTTTTGATACCATTCAGGCAGCCGTGGTGGCCGCAAATAATGCCAAACTATACGTCAATCGAGCGGATGGTTTTGTAGGATACGGTTTGAAAAAAGATGAATTTGTCTGTGACTGCTCAGACTTGGATGAGATCATTGCCATTCGAAAAGATGGCAAAATGGTCGTATCCAAAATTCAGGAAAAAACCTTTATGGGGAAAGACATTCTCTATGTAGGGGTATTCCGGAAAAATGATGACCGAATGACCTTCAATCTCATCTATCTGGACGGCACCAGTGGCCGTACGATGATCAAGAGGTTTCAGGTTGGAGGAGTCACTAGAGACAAGGAGTACGACCTCACCAAAGGCACCAAGGGATCTAAAGTCTACTACCTCAGCGGAAATCCGAACGGAGAGGCAGAAGTTGTCACGGTGTACCTCACTCAAGGCGCCAAAGCGAGAATCAAAGTTTTTGATTTCGACTTTGCTGAGATTGAAATCAAGGGACGTGGTGCCGGAGGCAATATTCTCACTAAGTATCCAGTCAGGAAGATCCAGTTCAAGATGGAAGGTAAATCTACTTTGGGAGGATTGGATGTATTTTATGATCCTTCTGTGGGCCGCTTAAATACCGATCAGAGAGGAAAGCTCATCGGGAATTTCCTTGGTGATGATAAGATATTGGTCTTTTACAAAAACGGTGACTATGAACTTACCGGCTTTGAATTGACCAACCGGTACGAGCCAAATGACGTGGTCTTGATTCAGAAATTTGATCCTAAAAAGGTGGTAGCAGCAATCTATTACGACGGTGGATCGAAAAATTTCTTCGTCAAGCGATTCCTCATCGAAACTACGACTGTAAATAAGCGCTTCAATTTCATTACGGACCACAAGCAGTCACATTTAAAACTGGTGACTACTGATGCCCAAGCACAGGTTCAGGTGAAAGTGAAAAAAGGCAAGGAAACAGAGGTAATGGAATTTGACCTCGAAATGCTCATTGACGTAAAAGGGTGGAAGGCGATCGGAAATAAGTTGAGCACTTACCCAGTGGAGGAGCTTCAATTAATCGAGTCTGAGATTTCTCAAGAAGAAAAAGAACAGCCATCTGAGGATAAAAATCCCACATCCCATGATGAGCTGGAAATCGGAAGTACCATTGATCTGTCTCCAAAAAAGGATGATGAAGAGCAATTGGGACTTTTCTGAAAATTTACACCATGAGTTTATCTAGTTCCTCAGAAAACCATGAAGCTGATTTGCTAAACTACCTGGGTCAATTCATCACAGATCATAAAAAAGAAGTGATGGAAAAAGTACTCAGTCAGCGGACACGCTTCATTACGGTGGTTTTGGAGGATATTTTCAAACCCCACAATGCCAGTGCCGTGCTTCGGACCTGTGATTGCTTTGGAGTTCAGGATATCCATGTGATAGAAAAAACCAACCAATACAAAATCAATCCCTACGTCACCCGAGGGGCGTCACAGTGGGTGGATTTGTATAAATACTTTGAAAAAGATGGCTCCTCGGTCAAGTCCTGTTTTCAGCATTTGAAGAAGCATGGGTATCGGATAGCGGCAACCACGCCTGCTGAAGGTGCCATCTCTATCCATGACTTGGAACCCGATCAAAAGCTAGCCTTAGTCTTTGGAAATGAGCATGAGGGGATTTCACAGGAAGTAAAAGAGGAGGCAGATTTGCTAGTACATATCCCGATGCTTGGCTTTACGGATAGTTTCAATATCTCGGTTTCAGCTTCTATTTTTCTTTTTGATCTGATCAAAAAAGCCCAAAAGTATGAACATGCTGATTTTTTCCTTTCGGAAAAAGAAAAGGAAGAAATCCGGATAAAATGGTACAGAAATGTGGTCAAGCACTCAGAAGTTCATGAAAAAGTGCTTTGGGATAAGGTCAAAGGAAATACCTAAATCACTTAGTTTTTGCCATTAAATAGCCCCGAAAAAGGCTTGGATTCTGATTTATTTCTGGCTCTTTGTCGTTGTCTTTGCTTCTTTTTTTGATCCTTACTTTTCACAAGGACAGTTCTTGCGGAGATTCCCACTTGCCCTTTGTAAAATTCCTGACGCCCACTGATGTTAAGATTGGGCTTATAGTCAAGCGAAATCACAGCTCCAGCAAGAGTCAGTTCCACACCGGCAATCAAATCTACTCCCAAGGTAGAATTGCCGTAAGTATGAATGATTTCTCTGTCGGTTGGATTTTTTACAAAACTCTCTTCAATCCCAAAAGAGAGGCCGCCACCTAAGTAATAATTGAAACGCTTGGACACAATCGGCCGATGTTTTTGAGCTAAAAGTGATAAATGGGTATTCCTACTGAAATCCGACTGAATAATACTTTCTATCGTCAAGCGATCGGCGACGCGCTGCTGAAGGGTAAGACCCAAAGTCCGGTAGCTTTCGGAATTTCCGAATCTAAGGCCCAAAGCAGTCCCATACCGTTGGGAATAAACGTTTTGAAAGGATAGGAAAAGGATGAAAACGATTAGTAACTTTTTTATCATAAGAGTAGAATTCTTCTTTAAATGACAATAACCATTCCATACTAATTTCCGATTCATTCCCAATGCGTTGAGATTGAATGCTTCTTGTTTTGCTTTCAGGAGAAATACCAAGATTCAATCTGAGTTTTGCCTTCTTTTGACTAGATTCCTGCCTGATTATTTTTCATCATTCCTATGAAAAAGCTATTCCTCACCTTCACACTATTAATCGGTATCCTGCTTCTGTTTTCGGTCGTTTGGATTTATGTCAAGACCAAAGACCGATTCCCCGATTATTCATTAGACCTTCATTTGAAAAGTCCTGAATCTCCAATTTTTGCCGGTTTTGCCAAAGTGGATATTACACCCCGGGAATTTGAAACTTGGACAGATGCCAATGGAGATTCCCGGTACAATCCTGAGGATGGGGACACCTTCGAAGATGCCAATGGCAATGGGCAATTTGATGCAATCTGGTTGGCCGGTTTTCATAATTCAAGACCTGCACAAGGTGTCTTAGACCCTCTCTGGGCCAGAGCGATGGTACTGGAAGCGGGAGAAATCAAAATGGCCCTTTGTGTTATCGATATGATTGGCTTTGGCAATGATGAGGTGATCCTAGCCCGGAAGCGGATCTTGGAAAGTAATCCTGACTTGGACTATGTGCTCATTGCCAGTACACATGTACACTCATCCCCAGACCTCATCGGGCAGTGGGGTCCATCGGATTATACTAGAGGCGTAAATCCTGATTATTTGAATCAGGTTTTGGAAGGAATCAAAGATGCTGTATCGGAAGCATCTTCCGCAGTTCGTCCTGCCTATGTCCGATTTGCAGAGGAAAGCGAAAAGCTAAAGCCTCTTGTGGGAGATACACGACCACCTGCCATATTTGATGCTTCGTTGAAATTGATGCAGGTATTGGATGTAGAAACCGGAGCAACCTTGGGCACACTTATGAATTGGGGAAATCATCCGGAGACCCTTTGGTCTGAAAACATCCAACTCAGTTCTGATTTTCCAGACCCTTGGCGCAATGGGGTAGAATCAGGAATTCAGGTGGGTGACTCCTTGGTCATGGAAGGAGTAGGAGGAGTGGCCATTTTTTTGAACGGAGCGGTAGGTGGTCTTATGACTACCCATCCGGAGATGGAGGTTGTTGATCCTTATTCCGGGGAGACCTTTCTCCGACAAAGCCCGGAAAAAATGAGAGCTCAAGGTAAAGCCTTGGCGAAAATCACCTTGGAAACCCTTCAGGACTCTGTTTGGGAGACTTTTCATACAGCACCTTTACATATTCGTGCCAAAACCATCGACCTGAAAATGGATAATTCCCTTTTTCACCTGGCGGCAATATTGGGGATCTTTGAAAGGGGATTTACCTCTTGGAAGCATATTCGCTCGGAGGTATCAGCTTGGACATTGGGTCCGGCTACATTCGTACATGTTCCCGGAGAGTTGTATCCAGAAATCCTCCATGGAGGAGTAGAATCCCCTGATGGAGCCGATTTTGGAATTCAGCCGGTAGAAGTTCCAGCTATCCAAACCCGTATTCCCGGAAAATTCAAGTTTTTCGGAGGTTTGACCAATGATATGATCGGATACATTGTACCTAAAAGTCAGTGGGATACAGAGCCGCCTTTTACTTATGATTACAAAAATCGTCCCTATGGGGAAATAAACTCTTTGGGACCTGAAACAGCCCCTAAAATCCACCGGGAAATACTGAGCATCCTTGAAGAGATGAACTAAAAAAATGATTCTGTGAAATTTGTTGTCCCGTAGTCAACCTGAGAGGAGTCGAAGGTCATTTCCAAAATTCTGGACAACATTTCGACTTCGCTCAATGTGACAAACGATAATTTTAAATCAGAAATTTTTTAATTTAAGCTTCGTGGATAACAATCTTTTCGATCGTGTCTCCGGCCCGAATAGCGTCGATTACTTCCAAACCTTCGACTACTTTTCCAAAGCAAGTATGATTTCTGTCCAAATGCGCGGTATTTGTCCTGCTGTGGCAAATGAAAAACTGGGAACCACCAGTATTTCTTCCTGCATGAGCCATGGACAAGACTCCCCGGTCATGGTATTGATTATCCCCGTCTAGTTCACATTTGATTTTGTAACCCGGGCCTCCGGTTCCATTGCCAACGGGACACCCCCCCTGAATCACAAAATTGGGAATTACGCGATGAAAAGTAAGTCCATCATAAAAGCCTTTGTTTGCTAAGTCCACAAAATTTTGGACTGTATTGGGAGCGTCTTTTTCATAAAACTCCACCTTCATGGTACCCTTTTCGGTAATAATTTCAGCTGTTTTCATTGGTTATGGTTTAAAATTCAGGCGTATTTTGAATCGCTGACAAAAATAAACTTTGATTTGGCATTTCAGCACAAAAACAAAAAAAGGAGTGCCGAAGCACTCCTCATTTTTAGATTAGACTCTCGGCGCACCGGATAGTATATCCTCCGTGGCAAAGTCTTTATACTTATTAAAGTTTTTGATGAAAGCCTGTGCCAATTCCTTTGCCTGCCTATCGTAATCATCAGGATTGCTCCAGGTATTTCTGGGATTGAGCACCTCAGAAGGTACATTGGGACAAATAACAGGAACTTGAAAACCGAAGTTTTCATCGGTACGGAAAGGTGCAAAATCCAATTTTCCTTCCAAAGCTGCGGAGATCATGGCTCGTGTATAGCTTAACTTCATTCTGGATCCCACGCCGTAAGGTCCGCCTGTCCAGCCGGTATTGATTAGCCATACATTGACTTCATGCTTTTCCATTTTTTCTCCAAAAAGATTAGCATAAGCAGTCGGGTGGAGTGGAAGGAAGGCCGCTCCAAAGCAGGCTGAGAAAGTAAGTTTGGGCTCTGTTACTCCCATTTCAGTACCGGCTACTTTTGCTGTGTAACCAGAAATAAAATGGTACATCGCCTGACTCTTGTTCAATTTGGAGATCGGTGGAATTACCCCAAAAGCATCTGCAGTAAGGAAAAAGATGTTTTTTGGAATAGGGGCCACAGAAGGTATGGCCGCATTGGCAATATGATGAATAGGGTAGGCCGTTCGGGTATTTTCAGTGACCGATTTATTGGTATAATCGACCTGTCGGGTACCCGGAATGAATCGGGTATTCTCCACAATAGCCCCAAACTTGATCGCATCGTAAATCTCAGGTTCTTTTTCCCTCGTCAAATCAATCACTTTTGCGTAGCATCCCCCTTCAAAATTGAATATTTGGGTTTCTGTCCATCCATGCTCATCATCTCCGATCAAAGACCGGTTAGGATCGGCAGAAAGTGTGGTTTTTCCCGTCCCGGAAAGTCCAAAGAAAACAGCTGTGTCTCCTTCTTTTCCCACATTTGCCGAGCAGTGCATGGAGAGGACGTTCTTCTCATGGGGAAGTAAGAAATTCAGGACAGAGAAAATTCCTTTTTTCATTTCCCCTGCATAACCGGTACCACCGATCAGGATCATACGCTTGCTTAGATTCAGGATAGCGAAGTTGGGGTTTTGAACCCCATCTGTAGCAGGATCGGCTTCAAATCCCGGAGCACAGATAATGGTGAAATCGTGCTCAAAATTTTCCAATTCCTCCTGTGAAGGCCGTAGAAACATATTGGAGCAAAACAGATTGTGCCAAGCCCAAGTATTGATAACTCTTAGATTGAGTCGGTGCTCAGGATCAGCTCCGGCAAAAGCATCCCGAACGAAAAGATCTTTCTTTTCCAAAAAGACCAACATTTTCTGAAGAAGGTGGTCAAAAGTCTCTTGGGATACCGGAATATTGATTTCTCCCCACCAAACTGCATTTTCGGTGAGCTCATCCTTGACCACATAGCGGTCTTTGGGAGATCTACCGGTAAACTTTCCGGTATCTGCCATAAAGGCTCCAGTAGAAGTAAGATATCCCTCCTTTCTTGCCAGTGCATGTTCCACCAATTCAGCTGGTGGCAGGTTGTGATACACTTTTCCCTGAGTGGAAAAATCAAGGAATGAAATCGGGGAAGCGGTAAGTTCCAGAACGTTGTCCTGCATAAATTTTTGGGTTTACAAACTGAAAATTGTCTTGCCAAAATTAAGTAATGAATTTTAATTGGCAGATAAAAAATCTGCGAAATTTAGCCGTTCAATCGATTTCGGAAGAAAAAACACGGTTTAAATGACATAGGTCATGTTTTGGCCAACAAAATTTTCTTTGGAATTTAAAAACTTTCCAAAAACAAGAATGACAGGATATAATTTAATTTATCATAAAATAAGTTGATTATGAAATAGATACCTTATCCTTTCCTTAAAAACCAAAGAAGAAGCTTTTATAAAGTGGCGGATTTAGATTCTTATCTCCTAGGCCAAAGAATGAGCAGTTTGAGATTGGTAAACTTTGGAAACAAAGGGCAAAATCATTTATCATTGTGAATTCAACTTCATTCAAAATCTAAATACCATTGGAAAATAAACCCATTACCGAATTTAGCGGAGGGACGGCTTTTGGACATCCTAAAGGCCTGATGACATTGTTTTTCACAGAAATGTGGGAAAGGTTCAGCTACTACGGGATGCGTGCCCTGCTCATCCTATTTATGACCAAGGCCATCGTAGATGGAGGATTGGGCTTTGATGATAAAACAGCCGGGGCTATCTATGGTCTTTATACCATGGGAGTCTACCTTCTGGCACTTCCGGGAGGCTGGTTGGCTGACCGGTTGTTTGGGTTGAAAAAAAGTGTTTGGTATGGAGGAATCATAATTGCACTAGGGCATTTTATGATGGCTTTGCCCGGCATAGAAAATTGGATTTACGGCAACTCTGGACCCAAGGAAAGCCTTTCTGGCTTAGATACCAATTCCTTCTTTTTAGGGTTGATCTTGATCGTTTTAGGAACTGGGCTTTTGAAGCCAAATATCAGCTCGATAGTTGGGCAGCTTTACCCTACAGGCAGTTCCAAGCGGGATGCGGGTTTTTCCATATTCTACATGGGTATCAACATTGGAGGATTTATTGCGCCTTTGGCCTGCAGCACGGTGGCAGAGTATGATATGCACCTTGGCTTTGGTCTTGCAGGCTTGGGGATGGTATTTGGATTGATCCAATACAAACTGACCGGAAAGGCACTGGATGGCTATGGTGAAGCTCCCGTTGCCGAGAGTCCAAAAGAAATCAAGGACAGAAATAAACTAAGGTCTGTTACCCAAGTAATCGGACTTGTCTTGGCTGTTTTTGTGGGAGTCTTATTCACTGGGATTATTCCAATCAATGCTTCTGCCATTGCGGGTGCTTCAGGTACTGTCATCGCCTTGGTTGCATTTGGCTATTTGGGTTATGTCATTGCCTTTGGAGGACTTTCCAAAGGCGATAGAAATAAGGTAGGAGTGATAGCCATTCTGTTTTTGTTTTCTGCCATGTTTTGGTCGGGATTTGAGCAGGCAGGGTCGACTTTAAATCTGTTTGCAGAGCGATTTACCGATCGGACAGTGATGGGATGGGATATTCCTACAGGGTATTTTCAGTCGATCAATTCCTTATTTATCATCATTTTTGCTCCCTTTTTTGCAGCACTTTGGGTGTGGCTTGGTAGAATGAATCTAGAGCCCAGTTCTCCTCTGAAATTCACCTTTGGCTTGCTTCTCCTTGGCTTGGGATTCTTTGTCATGTATTTCGCTACCAAAATTGCCGCTTCCGGAGAATTGGCAGCTCCAAGCTGGTTGATCATCACCTATCTACTCCACACATTTGGGGAGTTGAGTCTTTCTCCGGTTGGATTGTCTTTGGTCACCAAATTGGCTCCAAAGAGCTATGGAGGACAAATGATGGGGATTTGGTTCCTTTCAGTCGCATTGGGTAATCTTATCGCTGGATTGATCGCTGGAGAGGCGAGTGGGGGTTCAGAAGAAGGATTAGCAGCCATGCCGGATCAGTTTATGATGATTGTGTATACGGTGATTGGTTCTGCTCTTGTTCTCTTCTTACTTAAACCTATTTTGAGGAAAATGATGGGAGAGGTACACTAAGGTCACTCTCTTTCAATAATTAAGGCTTTTCCGAATTTTTGGATAAGCTTTTTTTTTGGCTTAAAGGATTACCAACGAATCCCCAAACACCAAATTCCCCTGATTTTGCTTCGGTTTTGATTCCAATAAGCTCAGAAACAGTTGTTCTGTTTCATTTTGAATTAGCTATTTGAAAAAGAAGAAAATAAGGCAGCAATAGATTTTTATCAGTTCGATATAAGTATCAATCCCTGTACTGAAATTAATCCATAACCTTTTCGAGACGCAAGTACTTTTCATTCTTTGCGCAAGAAAGGGGGATCATCATAGTTTCTTAATGGGACATTCCAAAAACTAAAAAATCGAAATAGAAAAAGCCATCCCGAATGTTCGGGATGGCTTGGTTGATTGGTGGTTAATTGATTTTTAATTCAAGAACTCGTCAAAGGTCAAGCTTACATAGAACATGCTGCCTACGGTTGGGTTACCCCAAGCCTGACGATATCCGTTGCTGAAGAGGTTGGTGCCACCCAGTTTAAGGATGGACTTGATGCTCTTCATCTTGTAGCTCACTTGAGCGTCGAATGTGCCAAATGCTGGCATCACTGACAACTGCTGAGAAGAAACCGCAGGACCTACGAAAGAAGACTGCCATACGAATTCACCCTGCCAACGGTAGGAGAGGGCGAAGCCTACATTGTCTACCACTTCTCTATTTGCAAAGTTGATGACGTAACGATATTCTGGAGTATTAAAGGACGGCTGGAATCCGGTCTCAGCCAATTCCTCCAAATTGGAAAGTGTATTATAAGACACGTTACCACCGATAGAGTAGTTCTTAGGAAGCTTGTAATCCAATCCCAAAGCCCAACCCCAAGACTGAATAATTTCTGTTCTGTTTACCGGAATGGAGTAAATAGATCTACCTCCAGGGCCGACACCGATCAAGTTCAACCCTGTGATAGGATTTGGTCCAAGACCTCCGGTATTCGGATCACCGTCCTGTACCAATACCTGACCACCGATGAAGTTTTCAAATCGGTTGAAGTAAGCGTAAGCATCAACCAAAAGTCTGTTGGAGAAAAGGCCTTTATAACCTACTTCGAAAGATTTCACTCGCTCAGGCTTGAACTCAGTCAGTTCAAATGGAGTCAATGTTCCCAAATTGGCTGTAGATGCATTCACTGGTACTACTTGGGCAGCAATCGCAGGTACTAGCTGTGGAACCAAAGCGGCAATGGCAGCAGGAGCTTCAGAAGGTGGAATAAGGCCAGCTTGAACTTGTTCAGTTACAATTTGAGTAGCCTGCTGTATTGCGAGCTGAGTAGACTGCTGTATACTTTGCTGATACACAGGTGAACCTGGCTGGGTATCCGCCTGTACTCCCGCTCCAAACTGCTGAACAGTGGCTAAGCTGTAAACTGGATTGGTATTGAAGTTATACCGATCTCTGAATAAAGGAAGACCTCCCAATAATCTGGCCTGAGGAGTTAGCAAGTCGATGTACTGATCTTGAGTAGTCGGGATACGGAAACCGGTTTGGTATGAAGCTCTGAAGTTGTGGTTGTTTACAGAATAGACACCGGAAACTCTTGGAGACCACTGTCCTTGGAAGTTTTCGTTCTTATCGTAACGAACAGAAGCGGTCAGCTTAAACTTGTCATTGAAAAGAAGCTTGGAACCCTGAAGGTATCCACCGTATTCGTTGATGCTAAATTCATCTCCATTTTCATCGGTAGCAAAGAGGGTCTTTTCGGAATTCAATGCGTAGATTCTGTAGTTAGCTCCTGCCACGAAGTCAGCGAATTTGATTCCTGTGAAAGTATAAGAACCTTCAAAGTGATACAAATTGGTCTTATCGACAAACTGTGCACCTACACCTTGGGCATTTCCTGGAATAGGTCTAGAAATCACTCGCTGCTTGGCAGCTTCAAATTCCGGTGAACCTGGCATAAATCTACCTTGGTCAGCAAATCCTCGGGCTGCACCATGAGCAGTAGCATCATCGGCACCCTGTAATTTGGCCTGAACAAAAGCTCCAACATACTCAGGGAACCACTGCTGACTGCGCTTCCACTCTTCGTTGATTCCTTGTGCAGCGATACCTACTGCGAAAGCATCACCAGAACGCTCTTGAGTGGTATAGGCTCTCAAGAACCAATTTGCACCTCTCAGTTCGGCTTTGTATTGACCTAGGTTGAAGTTTGCGATTGAATAGCGGTCAGCACCTGTGTAAACAGTAGTACCAAATCCGTAATTACCTTGAAGGATAGCTTCCACACGGTCATTCAATCTCCAGTGCAAAGCCGCATTAAGCTTGAGGGATTTGGTGTTATAATCAGCCAAGTCACTTTCTCTGTAGCCCGTTCTGGATACAAAGGTATTTGGAATCAATCCTAAGGCCGCTTGAGGAAGCACACCTGCTGCCACCATTTGATTGGCTACAGAAGTCATGCTCACGTTGGTTTCGTCACCGTAGACATTGACCCCATTATATCCGGGATTGTTAAGTCGGGTACCCCCTTCGATAGTAGATCCATTCAAAAGGGATTGGTCTCTGAAGTCATTTGCCTGCCAATCGTCAGCGGCCAAATAGCTTACATTTACTTTGAAAGCAACCTTATCTGAAATGGCTTTAGCGTATCGAGCACTGAAGTCATAAAACCCTGTACCCGGTTGAGTTCTGCTGTCTTCATTCATGAAGCCTGTTCTCACATTTGCAGACAATCCTTGGTATTGGAATGGGTTTTTAGAGTTCATCAACAAAATTCCGTTGATCGCATTGGGACCATAAAGTGCAGACGCTGCACCTGGGATCAATTCTACACTTTCCAAATCCAGTTCGGAAATCCCCACGATGTTACCCACAGAGAAGTTCAAGCCCGGTGCTTGGTTGTCCATTCCATCAATCATTTGGACAGTTCGGACGTTACCATTAGAGTTGAACCCTCGGGTATTGAATGACTTAAAGGTGAGAGATTGGGTACTCATTTCTACACCTTTCAGGTTATTCAAGGCATCATAAAAGCTGGCCTGAGGGACTTCGCGGATGGCAATGATGTCCATTTTTTCCACGGAAACAGGAGACTTCATAATGCTCTCTTCCACACGGGATGCTGAAATAACGACTTCTTGTCCCATAATCGAAGCCTCAGCAAGCTGGATGGACAAATTGGAAATACCCCCTGTAATCTCCACCTCCTGTGAGGTATATCCTACCATTGAAAAGATCAAGGTAAAGGGAGGATCCTGATTGACATTGAGGGTGAACTTGCCGGACAGGTCAGTAATCGTTCCGATTACTTTTCCTTTGACCACAATGTTGACACCGACTAGGGTCTCCTTGGTATCCGCATCGGTTACCGTTCCGGAGATGGTTGTTTGAGCTTTGGCATCCCAACTTCCCAAGGAAACTAAAAGGAAAAGGGAAAACACTGAAGCCCAGAACTTTTGAGTAAAACTTCTCATAGGCGTTTTTTTGAGGTTATTTTTGGTGATGTTGCAATGATGGGTAATAACTGCATTTCGTCGAAATTTATGTTAAAAACCCATAATTCAATGAAACTGCAGAAAAAAAATTAACTAAATACAAATAGAGAATTTTGTCCTAGCAAAGGAAACTGAGTCTTTTTTTGGGTTTTTCTAAAAAATTAGAATTCATTATTAAGGTTTTATTATTTCGACTTGATTTTTATTGAAAATCCGTAAAACGAAATGAAAAAAATATTATTCCGTGAAAAATAAAAAAGTCCGGATTGACCGGACTTTTAGCTTATGAATTCTTTCGATTTTCTTCATTCACATGCTTGACCATACGATCACAGAGGTCCTTGATTTCCTCTGACATGTACTCATCTCCTGTACTATTTAGGATTGTCTGCGCCATTCCTCCCATAATATCAATGTAGAACCTCTTCATCTCTGCCACAGACATTTCATCTGTCCAAAGATCTATTCTAAGGGTAGAATGATTTAAACTATCCCAAACATTGAGGCTGATACTTTTTGTGGACTCCAGACCATCCGCCTCTTTGTCGGAGGCATCCCATAGGATATTTTTTGGCAAATTATTCTCGTCCAGCTGCACCTGGAACTTGATCTCTGAGTTTTTCATGTTTCAAATTTTGATGTGGAACAGGAAAAGATTTCTGACAGTTCAACTCTCACCTTAATTGAATGACATTTCCGGAATCTCTCCTTTGATAATTAATTTTCCTTCAGTTTTTTCTTGAATCTCTTCAACGGAAACGCTTGGAGCCCTTTCAAGGAGTATAAATCCTCCATCAGGAGCTATTTCCAAAACAGCCAAGTCAGAAACGATTTTTTTCACACAGCGAATTCCTGTAATTGGAAGGCTGCACTCTTTCAGCAATTTTGACTTTCCATCCTTGGAACAGTGCTGCATGGCTACGATGATATTTTCTGCAGAAGCGACTAAATCCATTGCACCGCCCATCCCTTTGACCATTTTTCCGGGAATTTTCCAGTTGGCTATGTCTCCATTTTCAGATACTTCCATAGCTCCCAAAATGGTCAAATGTACATGGCCGCCTCTAATCATAGCAAAAGATTCAGCCGAATTAAAAAGGGAAGAGCCTGGCAACATCGTGACCGTCTGCTTGCCGGCATTGATTAAGTCTGGATCAATTTGCTCTTCGGTGGGGAAGGGGCCGATACCTAAAAGTCCGTTTTCCGACTGTAGGACTACATCCAATTCAGCTGGAATATAATTTGCTACCAAGGTGGGAATACCGATTCCAAGATTTATATACTGCCCGTTTTTCACCTCTTTGGCGATTCTTTGGGCGATTTGTTCTTTAGTTAGCATTTAGGTTTGGGTAAGAAGTTAGACAAAAGCTTGTTTGTTCTTGTAAATGACTTCGGGTCATTTTATTGTAACTGTCCTTTGCTCAATCCGCTTTTCGTAATCTTTTCCTTGAAAGATACGCTGCACGTAAATTCCCGGAGTGTGAATCTGATTGGGATCTAATTCTCCGGCAGGGACCAATTCTTCTACTTCTGCGATGGTAATCTTGCCAGCAGCAGCCATCATCGGATTGAAATTTCTTGCTGTACCTTTGAAAATCAGGTTTCCTGCCGTGTCACCTTTCCAAGCCTTTACAATCGAAAAATCAGCTTTCAGCCACTTTTCCAGAAGGTATAGCTTTCCATCAAATTCCCGGGTTTCCTTTCCTTGGGCTACTTCAGTACCTACTCCTGCTGGGGTAAAAAATGCGGGAATTCCAGCTCCTCCAGCTCTCACTCTTTCCGCTAGGGTTCCTTGAGGGATTAGCTCTACTTCCAATTCCCCACTAAGGAGCTGACGTTCAAACTCTGCATTTTCTCCAACATAGCTGGAAATCATTTTTTTGACCATCCGCTTTTTGAGTAAAAGCCCGATCCCAAAGTCATCTACTCCTGCATTGTTGGATACGATCGTCAATCCTTCAATATCTCTTTCCAAAAGCGCGGCAATGCAGTTTTCGGGAATTCCGCTAAGTCCAAACCCTCCCATCATCAGAAAGGAATGGCTCGGAATATCAGCTACCGCCTCCCGAGCGTCTTTTACGGTTTTGTTGATCATTTTTATTTGGGTTTATAGTACAAGTTTAGCCTGCTTTTGATCTTCCAGCAGTTGCTTTTTCAACTCTTCCAAGCTGTCAAACTTTTTCTCTTCTCTAAGAAACTCCTTAAAGAAGATGGTAATCTGTCGATTGTATAGGTCTCCTTGATAATCAAAAAGATGGGCTTCTACAGTCTTTTTTGATCCATCCACAGTCGGCCGGTTTCCGATATTGAGCATGGCTTTGAAAAGGCCTCCATCGACCATGGCTTCCACTGCGTAAACTCCGTCACAGGGGATAAGTTTGTAATCATTGGGCACATGGATATTGGCAGTAGGAAAGCCTATGGAACGGCCGATTTGCTGACCTTTGACGACAATTCCATTTATTTCATACGGTCTTCCCAGATAACTGTTGGCTGTGTTAATATCACCAGTCTCCAAAGCCCGACGGATTTTGGTGCTGGATACACCGATTTCATCTACATCTTGACGGGAGATCTCTTCCAACTCAAAACCAAACTCAGAGCTGTGATTCTGTAGGTATTCGAAGCTTCCCTCTCTGTTTTTTCCAAATCGATGATCATATCCAATAACCAGTTTTTTGGTATGGATTTTATCAACCAGAACTTTCCTTATAAACTCTTCTGAACTAAGCTGGGAAAACTCCTTCGTGAATGGAATGGTAATTAGGTGATCGATTCCGTATTTTCTCAGAAGGGAGGCCTTTTCCTCAAAAGTGGTGAGTAAATGTAATTTGTGCTCTTTGGGATAAAGGACCAGTCGGGGATGAGGCCAAAAAGTAATCAAAACGGTTTCCCCTTGAAGTCCTCTTGCGATTTCCCTTATTCGGGACAGTATCTTCTGATGGCCTAGGTGCACGCCATCAAAAGTCCCAGAAGTGACCACTGCATTGGATACTGCGTGAAATTCGTCTAAGCCTTCATATATTCTCATGGGAGCGGTTTTTAACTTCTTCTACCCAAGTCATAATGTCTTTTGCCTCTTCCAATCTGAAATCTCCAATTCTAGTTCGGCAAAGTGCTTTGAGATAGGCTCCAATCCCCAAATGTTCTCCAAGATCTCTCGCAAGACTCCGGATATAAGTACCCTTTGAGCAGGAAATTCGAAAATCCACTTCATTTCCTTCAAATCTAGTGATTTCGAATTCGCGTACCTGTACCGGCCGGGCTTCCATTTTCACTTCTTTACCTGCTCGTGCGGATTCATAAACCCTTTTTCCGTCTACTTTAATGGCAGAGTGCATGGGAGGAACCTGAAAAATATCCCCTGTCAGTCGGGCTGCTGCTTCTTTTACCTCAGCTAAAGTGATACGACTGGGGTCTGCTACAGGGATGACAGGTTTTTCCAGATCAAATGACTCAGTAGTTGCCCCCAAGACGAATGTCCCGGTATACTCTTTCTCCTGACCCATAAATGTCTCAATTTGCTTGGTCATCTTGCCTGCACAAACAATCAACAGTCCGGTGGCTAAAGGGTCCAAGGTGCCGGCATGCCCGACTTTCTTGATACGGAGGGCATTGCGGAGTTTTTTGACCACATCAAAAGAAGTCCACTCCAAGGGTTTATCGATGAGAAATACTTCGCCGTAGGCTTCTTGTTGCATGAAATTCAATTTGTAATCCCTGGAAATAGGGAAGGAGATCAGTTTTTCTCCGACTTAGCGAAAATGGCGTAAAACTCAAAAATGAATCCTGCCAAGGTTACAATGGGGCCTAATGTCAAGCCCAAAAACCCATTGCCATGCGGCTCCGAGTCCAAGCCAATGATGACAAATCCAAGAACTATCATAGCCAACCCAATGAGCATTAGCCTATAATTTTTCTTTTCAAAAGGAAACGGTTGGTTATTCATAATGATCAGTAAAGTTCGTCCAAAGACATGTTCAAATATTTATTAACTGCCCGCAAAGTACTCAGAAGGGATAAAATCCCCCCAATGACGATAAGCGCGCCAAAGAGCAAAAAGAGCAGGTATTCGTTTTGAAGTAGAGCAAAACCCTCAATGTTGGATTTGGCATAGGAAATCAGCCCAAATAAAATTCCTGAAGAAACAGCCCCTGCCAGCATACCAAATACCCAAGCTCTCATTAGGAATGGTTTTCGGATAAAACCTCTAGTCGCCCCCACCAACTGCATAGAGCGGATCAGGAAACGCTGGGAAAACAAGGCCAATCGAATGGTATTATTAATCAGCATAGCCACTGTAATAATCAAAATGGCAATAAATGCAGACATGACAATACTCACTTTGATCAGGTTTTTGTTAATATAATCGACCAAATCCGTCATGTAAGACACTTCAAATACGCCGGGAATGCTTTCCAGTTCTTTAGCTATGACCTCCAGCTGTTCGGATGTCTGAAACTCCTCAGCTATCCCGATTACATAGCTGTCTCTGAGAGGGTTGTCTTCCAGAAATTTGGTAAAATCTTCTCCAGTACTTTCGATAAAAATCTCAGCAGCTTCCTCATCGGAGATAAACTTCATGCTGAGCGAGTCTTCTTTCACTAAGACAAAAGGCCTCCCTGAAATGTCAGAGCGAATCTGTCCTAATTCTTCAGAGGAAAGGTTTTTATCCAGAAATACCTGCACCTCAATATTTTCCCGGATCAGTCGGCTGAGTGTCCTGGCCTGAATCAAAATGACACCAAAGAGGCCGACGATGAAAAGGGAAAGTGTGGTGCTGAAAAGTACACTTCCAAATTTGAAGTAGCCTAAAGTCTTTTTTTGTTTGTTTGGAGAAGTCATTGCAGATAATTCGGGTCAAAAATAGAAAAGCCAGTGGGATTTAACCAATCGCTGTGCCAGAAAGGATAGGGATTACTTTTTCCTGAGCTATACCCCAAATCCAATGGCCCGACTCTGGCTTGACCAATGCCAAACCAGTAAAATTACCGAAAGCAGGCATTATCAACGTTTTTCCGTCAAAGTGAAAACAGGGAATTCGTACATGCTGCCTGGCCTTTCCTCTGAGTAAAATTCCGGGATGGATATGTCCACAAATATTTATCATTTCAGGTTCTACTTTGGGAAAAGGTTCGTGAGACAAAAGCAAACTTCCCAACCTGAAAGTCTCCAAATGAATTTTTAAAGGGGTATTGGTGTAAAAAGCAGATGGAAGAATATCATGATTTCCTTTGACCAGATGAAATTTGATTTGAGCAAATCTCTCCATAAACTGAATTAAAACCTCCCATTGCCCATTCCAATCACTATGGAAAAGATCACCCAAAAAAAAGATAGCGGTTGGGGCCCATTTTTTAATCAATCCCTCTATGACTTGGAGGTCAGAGTAATGAATAGGTTCCGGAATGGGGATTCCTGATTTCCTGAAGTGAGCGGCTTTACCAAAATGCAAATCCGAAATTAAAAGAGCCTGAAAATCTTTTACCCAAATGGCCTTTTCACTCAATAAAACCAAGTCGGTCTCTAAAAAATGAATGGTCTGAAATCCAGAAGGATTAGTTATTTTTCCCGTCTCCAACATAACAATTTCAAAGGTATTCGTATTATTCGATATGAAATCTTAAAGAATATGAAAATGCGACAATTCACTTCTTTGTTTTTCTTTCTTCTGATATTCTCTGCTGGAAATCTCCACGCTCAGACTGAAAGTGCCATTTTGGGTGTCTGGTACAATACCGAAAAAGACGCCAAAGTTCAGATTGAAAAAAAAGGGGAAGCTTTTTATGGAAAGATAATCTGGCTGAAAGAACCCATCAGAGATGGTAAGCCCGTGGTGGATTCCAATAATTCGGACAGCAAACTTCAAAGCAGACCCATTTTGGGAATGACGATTCTGGAGGACTTAAAGTATTCCGGCGGAGCTTGGAAAAATGGTAAAATCTACGACCCCAAATCAGGTAATACCTATTCCTGTGAAGTCAAACTTACCAATAAAGGCTTATTGGAAGTGAAAGGATACATGGGTTTCTCTTTTATTGGGAGAACAGTCGAGTGGACTAAGGCGGAGTAAAACCAGCCCTTTTCCTACTCCTAATAAAAAGCAGCTAAAAGCTCACTTAATTGGCCAAATTCAATCAAGAAAGCGTCATGACCTGCTGAGGAATCGATTTCTTTGTATTGGCCTTTTTTGGCTTTTTTAGCGATAAACTGAGACTCCTCCGGCAAAAAAAGCCAGTCGGTATTGACCCCGATGGCCAATACCCTTGCTTCAATACTTTGAAGAGCGTCTTCGACTCCACGCCGACCTCTGCCCAAATCCTGACTGTCCATAGCCTTGGTCAAAGTCCAATAGGAGAGGGCATTGAATCGATTGGCTAATTTCTGTCCTTGATAGCGGAGATAAGAAGCAGCCCGAAAACCATCCAGTTTTTCTTCCGAATCCGATTGTTTTTTCTTCAGATCACTTGGATGTCGATAACTCAGCATGGCAATGGCTCTTGCTGCTTCCAATCCTTTTTTGCCGGAATCTGAGGTCTTGCTCCCCCAAGTGGAGTCGGATTCAATAGCCATTCTTTGAGCTTCATTAAATCCGATCACCCATGGGCTGGTTTTAGCCGTTGAGGCTAAAATGACTGCATTTTTTAGCTTCACACCTAATTCCACGGCCCACTCCAATGCTACCTGCCCTCCGAGGGACCCTCCAATCAAGGTATGGATTTGGTCAAGCTGGAGATGAATTCTCAATTTCTCCAAACTGGCAGCCAAATCTCTCGGAGTCAATTGGGGAAAATCATAGAAATAAGCATTTCCAGTTTCCGAATTGATACTAAGTGGATTGGTAGATCCATAGTTGCTTCCCAAAAGATTTGCACAAATGATAAAATACTCAGATGGATCAAAGAATTTCCCCTCCCCAATCAATCCTTCCCACCACTCTGCAGCATGAGAGTTGCCGGTTAAAGCGTGGACTACCCATATTACATTGGTCTTATTCTCATTAAGCTGACCATAAGTGGTATAGGCTAAATCGTAAGATTGAAATACTTGTCCAGATTCCAAGACAAGAGGTTCATCGCTGTGAAAGGTGTGATCAATCATTGTCAAATCCTCAGAAGAAAGGAGGAGATCCATCGGAATATTTAATTATAATTTGTCAAAAGCCTGCTGAAGGTCAGCTTTGATATCCTCAATATGCTCAATACCCAAGGAGAGTCTCAGCAAAGTAGGTGTCACCCCTGCGGCTACTTGCTCTTCATTGCTAAGCTGCTGATGGGTGGTGGCTGAAGGCTGGATGATCAGTGTTTTAGCGTCACCTACATTGGCCAAGTGGGAGATAAGCTCCAGATTATTGATAAAAGAAGAGGTGGACTCCTTGTCTCCTTTTAATTCAAAACTCAAAACTCCTCCAAACCCATTTTTAAGGTATTTTTTGGCCAAGGCATGATAAGGAGATGAGGGCAATCCTGGGTATTTTACTTTGGACACTTTGGGATGAGACTCTAGCCAAGAAGCGATTGCAAGGGCATTTTCGACCGTTCTTTGTACTCTAAGGGAAAGGGTTTCTATTCCCTGAAGCAAGAGAAAGGAGTTGAAAGGACTGATCGCCGGCCCAAAATCCCGCAAGCCTTCTACCCGAGCCCGGATAGCAAAGGCGATATTGGGAAGCCCAAGAGGATTGTTTTCTCCAAAAACCTCCCAAAAATTCAAGCCATGATAGCCTTCGGACGGCTCAGAAAATTGAGGGTACTTTCCATTTCCCCAATTGAAATTGCCGGCATCGACGATAATTCCGCCGATAGAGGTACCATGTCCTCCGATCCATTTGGTAGCAGACGAGGTCACAATATTCGCTCCATGCTCGATAGGTCGGAATAAATACCCTCCAGCACCAAACGTATTGTCTACAATCAGTGGGATTTCATGCTTTTTCGCCAGGGCAGCGATAGCTTCAAAATCAGGTATGTTGAATTCCGGATTTCCTATGGTTTCCAGATAGATGGCTTTAGTCTTTGCGTCGATCAGTTTTTCAAAAGCTTCTGGAGAATCACCTTTGGCAAATCTGGCTTCTATACCGATTCGCTTGAATGCTACTTTGAATTGGTTGTATGTGCCTCCATAAAGAAAAGAGGTGGAAACAAAGTTTTCACCGGCTTGAAGTATATTATTCAAAGCCAAAAACTGAGCTGCCTGACCAGAACTAGTGGCGACAGCAGCCACACCCCCTTCCAAGGCTGCGATTCTTTTTTCAAAGACATCCGTAGTGGGATTCATGATTCGGGTGTAAATATTTCCGAATTCCTTTAGGCCAAATAGATTGGCTCCATGTTCCGCACTGTTGAAGGTATAGGAAGTGGTCTGGTAGATGGGAACTGCCCGTGAATTGGTAGTCGGGTCAGGTGCTTGTCCAGCATGAAGCTGAAGGGTTTCAAATCGATAATTACTAGACATGGTTTATAGGATTAAAGGGTTAAAAGACAAGGAAAAGAATTGGCTGATGAATTAATAACAAAGCCAATTGGAACTGAAGGCAAAGCCAATAGGGATTCGGATCTTTCCAAAAAGGAAAAACTGCTTAGCCGAAAGTAATAGAGGGAGGAGTATTTGTTCATGCCGCAAGGAATTTATAGTTCCGAAGAAGACCCTCTTCTCCGGCAGGAATGGGCACCTTTCCACTTTGGAAGGTTGCCAGAGGGTCGTAGAGCCTGTCTCTCGCCTCTTCTTTATAAATCCCTGCACAAAAAGTGTAAGGATGTAGCAAATTAAACAGGGGATTTTGACAATCCCAAAAATAAGTCTCTAAATCAAAGGCAAAATCATAAAATCGTGTTCAGTTGATCATCTGAATAGCGAAAAATGGGATGAACATTTTCCAAGTCAGGGGCGATTTTTACCAGCTCTTTTACTTTTCCATCTTCCAAACCATAAGCCCAACCATAAACGTGCGGCGCTTGGCGTTCCTTCCAGGCTTTTTGAATAATGGACGTTTTGATCAGATCCTGACACTGTTCGATTACATTCAATTCTACCAGCCGATTGACTTGGGCTTTGTGATCCTTGATTGACTCTATTTCTTCTTGGTATAGCTTGTAGACTTCCTTGATATTTCTCAACCACTTATTAATCAAGCCATACGAATGATGGGAGATAGCAGCTTCGACACCCCCGCATCCATAGTGACCACAGATGATTACATACTCTACCTTTAATACTTCTACCGCATACTGAAGGACAGACAATAGATTCAAGTCTGTGTGAACGACCATATTGGCAATGTTTCGATGAACGAACACTTCTCCGGGATCAGTACCTGTAATCTCATTGGCGGGAACCCGGCTATCTGAACATCCAATCCAAAGAAACTTGGGCTTTTGCTGATTTGCCAGTCGCTTGAAAAAATCCTTGTCTGTTTGAATTTTCTCCTCGGACCAAGCTTTGTTTTGTAAAAGAAGTTTTTCGTAAGGATTCATAGGGATTTGGAAAGATGGTAATGATAGCCTTCTATGGTAATTTCTATGTTTTTGGAAGGACAGGACTGAATAAAATCATCCAGCACTTCCTTAATGTCATTATCTATAAACTGTGCCTTATTTGCATTTAAGATTACTTTTGCCCCATCCGGTATTTCACCAAGCTTTTTGACCAAAAATGCTTTATTTAAAAAAGATACATCTTTTTGGAGTTTGAGAAGGTAGTTTCCGTTGTGTTCAGTGATGGTGATGGCTCGCTGAAAATTGGTTTTGATCACAAAAAACAACCCGAAAACCATCCCGATGCCTATTCCAACCAGCAAATCAGTAAACAGAATGGCCAATACGGTGACCAAAAAAGGAATAAATTGATTTAAGCCTTTTTCAAAAATTTCAATAAAAATAGAAGGCTTCGCCAATTTGTATCCCACCACAAATAGAACGGCGGCAAGACAGCTTAGCGGGATTTTATTCAGAATCCCAGGAATGGATAATACCAATATCAAAAGTAAAAGCCCATGAAAAATTGCTGAAAGCTTGGTCTTGGCCCCGGAGGTGATATTTGCTGAGCTTCTTACGATTACTGCTGTGATAGGCAAGCCTCCAATGAGACCTGAGAGGGAATTCCCCACCCCTTGGGCTATGAGTTCCCGATTGGTGGGAGTAATCCGCTTTTGAGGATCCATTTTATCCGCAGCGTCTATACTAAGCAAAGTTTCTATACTTCCCACCACTGCCAAAGTGATTGCTACCACCCAAAATTCGGGTTTGACAAAAAGACCAAAATCAGGAAAAGTAAGAAGTCCTGATAATTCACTGATTGAATTTGCTTGAGGAATATTCACCAAATGCTCCCCGTCCAGCTTCCAACTGGGTTTCCAAATACCATAGGATTCATTGATGACTAAGCCTAAAATCACCACCCAAAGTGCACCGGGTATGATACCAAAGTATCGGTGATTTCTGATCTTGGGGTTTTCAAATAAAATCAGAATAAAAAGAGCAATCAATACAATAGGGATCGCGCCTGGGCTATGATATTGAATGGCATAACCAATCTCTGTGATTGTATTGTGCTGATCTGCCTGAAGAAAGGATTCATCCCCCATAGTGTCTTTATCGTAACCCAAGGCATGAGGAATTTGCTTTAAAATCAAGATCAGCCCGATGGCAGTCAGCATTCCTTTAATCACTGCATGTGGGAAAAAATAACCTAGGACTCCGGCTTTGGACAGGCCAAACAGAACCTGAATGAGTCCGGCAACCACTACTGCTGCCAAGAATAATTCAAAGGTGCCCAAAGTGGCGATTGAATCCAAGACAATCACTGTCAACCCTGCTGCGGGACCACTTACGCTGGTACCGGAACCGGAAATACTACCCACAACGATTCCTCCGATAATTCCTGCTATCAACCCCGAAATGGATGGAGCACCACTGGCTATAGCAATACCCAAGCAAAGTGGCAATGCCACCAAAAACACCACTAAGCTGGCTTTTAGATCACTTTTTAAATTTGAACTGAAAAAAGAGGTCATAAAATTGGGCTAGTCTGCTGGAAAGAATTTGTATAAGCTATAATTATGTTAAAAATAAGATTTTATAATTAATTGAAAATAGGCCCCTCCATTCTAGTCTGCTTATTTGACAAGTTTATCCAAGCTTCCCGTGATTTTTTCAAATTCAAAAGAAGCCATTTGCTGGTTCATTTGCTTCTGTATCTCTTCAAGGCACAGATTGCCAATGCTTCCTTCATGGGAATGATTGAGTGTGCTCTGATCAGGATGAAAATTGCCATCCTCAATATCCAAACCCACTTTTTTGTATGCATCCCTAAAAGGCATCCCCTGTAGCACCAGGTCATTGACTACTTCCACCGAAAAAAGATGCTTGAAAAACTGATTTTGGAGTATGCCCTGCTTTACTCGAATGGATTCAAGCATGAATGTGGTCATTTTCAAACACTCTCTTAAAGTGGCAATTCCAGGGAAAATTTCTTCCTTGAGCAGTTGCAGATCTCGGTGATAGCCTGTGCTCATATTGGTCAAAAGAAAACCCACCTTGACAGGGATTGCCTGGATTTGATTGGTTTTGGCACGAATCAGCTCAAAAACATCCGGATTTTTCTTGTGGGGCATGATGCTGCTACCCGTAGTGAGCTCATCGGGAAAAGAAATAAATCCAAAATGCTGATTCATGAAAAGGCACACATCTGTAGACAGGCGATTGAGTGTCCCTGCCAATCCACAAAGGGCAAATGAAAGGGTCCGTTCCGTTTTGCCTCGGGAATTTTGGGCATTGATCACATTATAATGCAAATCAGCGAAGCCCAACAGCTGAGTGGTCATGGTTCGGTCTAAAGGAAAGCTAGATCCATATCCTGCGGCTGAACCCAGAGGATTTTTATTACTCAGGTCAAAGGCCGTCTTAAGTAGGGCCATGTCTTCTGCCAAACCTTCTGCGAAAGAGCCAAACCACAATCCAAAAGAGGAAGGCATAGCCAGTTGAGTATGAGTATAACCTGGCATCAAGTCAGTCTTGTGCTTTTCAGCTAGTTGGATCAGCAATCGGAAAAGTTTTTGGGTTTCCTCAACCAATTCTTGGATGGCAGCCCGATAGAAAAGTTTCAAATCCACCAAAACCTGGTCATTTCTGCTGCGACCACTGTGTAATTTCTTTCCTACTTCCCCATATCGTTCAGTCAACAAGAATTCCACTTGGGAGTGAACATCTTCTACTCCAGGCGCTATTTCAAATTTTCCAGATTGAATTTCCTGATAGATTTCCTTTAGGCCTTTCTGAAGGATTTGGTTTTCCTCCTGTGAAATCAGTCCGATTTTGGCCAACATATGGGCATGGGCCATAGATCCCAACACGTCAAAAGGTGCCAAAATTATATCAAACTCGGGATCTCTACCAATGGTAAACTGCTCGACTTCTTTTTTGCTGTCGGTAGCTTTTTGCCAGATTTTCATGAGGTTATGGTTTTACTTTTGCGAAGCATCGCATAGTGATCAATAAGGTTAATATACCCGGAGATTCCTGCTTTAAGCTCATCTATATAGATAAACTCATCGGCTGTGTGGGATCGGGCGGAGTCTCCTGGACCAATTTTTACTGATGGATAAGGGATCAGTGCTTGGTCTGACAGGGTAGGACTCCCAAAAGTCTCCAAGTCCAAGGCATCAGCCACACGATACATTGGGTGGTTTTTGGGTAAGTGAGAAGACTGAAGTCTAAGGGAACGAGGAGTCAATTCTGCTTTCAGGAGTTCTCGAAGTTCCTCCAAAGCCTCCTCCAGGGTATAGGCATCCGTGACTCTTACATCCAGCACATATTCACAAAGGTCAGGTACCACATTGTGTTGTTGCCCTGCTTTGATGACAGTACAACTTACTTTGGTTCTGCCCAGAAACGGGGATGTTTTTGTGAATTGAAAGTTTCTGATTTCCTCCAGATCTTCCAAAGCCAGGTAAATCGCATTGATTCCTTCTTCTCGGGCAGCGTGTCCTGCTTTTCCATGGATTTTTGCATCGATGACCAAAAGTCCCTTTTCAGCTACTGCCAAACGCATCTGAGTGGGTTCGCCTACAATTGCCAATTCAGCAGATGGTAGGGTAGAAATCAGGGATTCGATTCCGCTTTTTCCAGAAATTTCCTCCTCTGCAGAGGCAATCAGGAGAAGATTAAAAGGGAGTTCTTTTTTGGAAAAATAAAGAAAGGTGGCAATCAGACAGGCCAAAGCTCCTCCAGCATCATTTGAGCCCAAACCATACAGCTTTCCATTTTCAATGGTCGGTGAAAATGGGTCGCGGGTATATCCCTGATTCGGTTTTACCGTGTCATGATGAGAATTGAGCCAAAGGGTAGGGAGGTCTTTATCATAGGGTTTGGCGTAGGCCCACACATTATTTCCTGTACGGGTAGGGATAATCCCTTCTGCCAGCAAAAAGGATTGGATAAGGTCAGCAGTTTTGTCTTCTTCCCGGGAAAACGAAGGAGTAGAAATCAGGCTTTTGAGCAACTCTAGCGCCTTGTCAAAGGCTAAATCCAAATCCTCCATCAGTACAAGTCGTAGCGGTGGCGTTCGATAATGGTCCCTGACAGTTTTCCTTTGGCTGCCAAAAGCAGATTTTCGGCTTTTCCGATCCACACATGGTGAACCCCTTTCTTTAGGGCCTCAAAAGCATTATCCAGCTTGGGGATCATCCCGGAGTGGATTACATTCTCTTTGCGCAGCTCAGTATAAATCTCCTCATTGATCAATGGGATGATGGAGTTTTCGTTTTTCTCATCTACCAAAACTCCGCTCTTGTTAAAGCAAAAATAAAGGTTGACATGGTGCTCTTTAGCAAGAGAAGTAGCCAAAGCCGAGGCAATGGAATCTGCATTGGTATTGAGGAGTTGACCGGACTTATCGTGTGTAATGGCACAGATAACAGGGTGAATTCCTCCTTCGAAAAGAGTATTCAAAAAATCAGTGTTCACCTTTTGAATATCCCCTACAAAGCCATAATCAATATTTTTTACCGGACGTTTTACAGATTGGATCAGATTGCCATCAGCTCCGGTAAGGCCAACTGCATTCACATTCAGTGCTTGGAGTTTAGCCACCATGTTTTTATTGATCAATCCGGCGTATACCATGGTGACGATATCAAGCGTGTCTTTGTCGGTGATTCGTCTACCGTCCACCATCTCAGGCATGACACCTAAGCTTTCTCCGAAGCGGGATGCCAAAACTCCTCCTCCGTGGACCAGGATTTTATGCCCTGGAAACTTGGAAAATAAAGTCAAAAACTCCTCCAGTTTGTCCGGGAAGTCGATGACGTTTCCTCCGATTTTGATGATGGATATCTTCATAGGCTTGAGAGTTGAAAAAGAGTATTATTCCAGGATTTTGCTCAACACAGCCTGGGCTGCGTAGATTCTATTTTCGGCTTGCTTTTGAACCAAGGATCTGGGGCTGTCGAGAATTTCATCCGAGAGTTCCAGATTTCTCCTAACGGGCAGGCAATGCATTACTTTTCCATGAGGTGCTTTTTTGAAATGATCTTCAGTCAGCATCCATCTTGAGTCTGTACTCAGGATTTTTCCATAGTCATTGAATGCCGACCAGTTTTTTACATACACAAAATCAGCATCTTCCAGGGCTTTGCTTTGGTCGTATTCGATGGTCGCACCTTTGGTAAATGACTCATGAAGCTCATATCCTTCCGGATGGGTAATTGTAAGTTCATGACCCATTCCCAATGACCATTCGGCAAAGCTGTTGGCCACTGCGTGGGGTATGGCCTTGATGTGCGGGCCCCAAGTGAGGACCACCTTGGGTTTCCTATTACCATTCAGATGTTCCTGAATGGTGATCTGATCTGCCAAACTCTGCAAAGGATGACGAGTGGCTGATTCAAGACTCACTACAGGTATTCCACTGTATTTTATAAACTGACCAAAAATAAAATCAGTCATATCTTCATCCTTGTTGGTCAGGGATGGAAATGCCCGGATAGCCAAAATGTCAAAATAGGATCCTAAAACTCCGGCTGCATCTTTGATGTGCTCCACGGTACCTTTATTCATTATGGCACCTTCCTGCATTTCCAAGGCCCATCCTTCCTTGTCCATATTTAGGACTATGGCTTCCATTCCTAAATTTTGTGCAGCAATCTGGGTAGAGACCCGGGTTCGGAGAGAGGGATTGAGAAAAATACAACCCACTCGCTTTCCCTGTCCTTTGGCTTGATCCAGTCGGGGCTGATTTTTATAAAGAAGCGCCAAGTCAATCAATTCCTGACCTAACTCTCTGGATTCAAATTGGGTAAAATACTTCATGGGGTTGGGGCAATTAATCCTATTTGGATTTAAGCGTTAAGGACTTCTTTCAAAGCGGTTAAAAACGAATTTAATTGATTCCATTCTACTGACAAAGGAGGCAGCAGGCGAATCGTCTGCTTTCCTGCCGCAGAACCGGTGAAAATCCGGTGTTTTTTCACCAATTTTGATCTCACTGGGCCTGCATCCCGATCCAGATCGATTCCGATCATCAATCCTTTCCCTCTTACTTCTTGGATTTGGGGAATCTGCTTCAACTCTTCGATCAGGCGGTCTCCCAATTCCAAGGCCTTTTCCTGCAAGTTTTCTTTTTCCAAAACCTCCAAAACAGCCAAGCCGGCAGCACAGGCCAAATGATTCCCCCCGAAAGTGGTCCCAAGCAGTCCATAACTTGCCTTGAACTCAGGTGAAATCAAAAGGCCACCGATTGGAAAACCATTTCCCATTCCTTTGGCCATGGTAATGAAGTCAGGCATCAATCCATCCACCCACTGATGGGCAAAAAAGCGGCCTGTTCGGCTGTAGCCTGATTGAACCTCATCCAAAATCAATTTGGCACCATAGGATTTGGCCAAAGAGGCAATTCCATTCAGAAAAGTAGGTTCGGGAACTTGGATTCCCCCAACTCCCTGAATTCCTTCGATAATTATCCCTGCGATGGTTCCTGTTTTCAAGGCTTTTTCCACCGCTTCCAAATCTCCCCAAGGCAGGATGTAAAAATCTTCCCTTGCATTGGCTGGAGCGATGATTTTGGGATTGTCAGTGAGGGCTACTGCTCCGGATGTCCTTCCATGAAAAGCTCCAGAGAATGCCACAAACCCGGATTTTCCAGTGACAAAGGAGGCCATCTTGATCGCGTTTTCATTGGCTTCTGCTCCGGAATTGACCAAGAAGAGCTGATAGTCATGGAGGCAGGAAAGATGTCCGAGCTTTTGTGCCAATTCCTTTTGGATTGGAATCTCAACTGAGTTGGAATAAAACGCGATTTTGTCCAACTGGTCTTTGATTCGCTTCACATAATGCGGATGGGTGTGGCCTATGGAAATCACCGCATGACCTCCGTAAAGGTCTAAATATTCTTGCCCCTGATCGTCCCAAAGCCGACAGCCTTCGGCACGGTCAATGGTGACAGGAATGAGGGGATATACGTCGAAAAGATTCATTGATATTTACGATTTACGATTTTTTCTATTTCGGATTTGAGATTTCGGATTTCGGAAAACCCGACATCATATATCCGAAATCCGAAATTAAAATGCGATTGACTTCAAATTGAGTCCCAACTTCTCATCCAGCCCAAATGCCAAATTGAAGTTTTGAACAGCCTGTCCTGAGGCTCCTTTGAGTAGATTATCTATAGCGGAGTAGATGACCAATTGACCTGCTTCTTTCTGGACATAAAGAATGCACTTATTTGTATTCACAGCCTGCTTTAGATCAATATCCTGAGTGGATATGAAAGTAAAAGCCGCATCCTTATAGAACGCCTGATAAGTTTTTACTGCCTCTTCCTCACTTCCTTCGAAAGGAAAATAGGCAGTTACCCAGATACCTCGTGAGAAATTTCCTCGGTAGGGGACAAAGAGCAACTCTGACCCAAAGTCAGGATTTAATTGCCTGAATGTCTGCTTGATTTCCTTAAGGTGCTGATGGGTAAAAAGCTTATACACCGACATATTCCCTGTTCGATAGCTGAAGTGGGAGGTTTCGGCTAGTTTTTTCCCAGCACCAGTTGATCCGGTAATTCCTGAAATATGAACCTGATTTTTAATCCAACCTTTAGCTATAGCAGGAGCCAAGGCCAATTGGATTCCTGTAGCGAAGCAGCCCGGATTGGCAATGCGCTTGGCGGTTTTGATCTTTTCGGAATTGACTTCTGGTAGACCGTAAACAAATCCATTGGATTCATCACGGAAATCTGAAGAAAGATCGATGATGACCGTATCAGGGGAGAAAGGATGAGCTTCCAAAAAGCCCTTGGTCTCCCCATGAGGCAAGCCCAAAAACACAGCATCGACCTCAGTTGGAACCTCATCAGTAAAAATTAAATCACAGTCTCCGATTAAATCAGGATGAGATTCAATGACTTTTTTTCCCTTTTGGCTATTGGAGTGCACACAGACCAATTCAACCTCCGGATGATGTACCAAAATCCGAAGGAGTTCGCCTCCGGTATAGCCTGCTGCCCCGATGACCGCTGTTTTGATCTTAGTCATCGCTGTTGACTTTATGGAAAATTGCAGTTTGGTTACCCAGGATTCGGGTAAATCCTTTCACGTCTTCTCCCGTGTAGCCTTTGTTCATTTCTCCATAGCTTCCAAATTTGGAAGACATCAGATCGTGCTTGGACGTAATTCCCAATAATGTAAATCGGTAAGGCTGAAGCAATACCCGAACATCTCCGGAGACAAATTCCTGAGTGGATGAAAGGAAAGCTTCCAGATTTCTCATCACTGGATCAAGGTAATGTCCTTCATGCAGGTGATTTCCGTAAAACTCAGCCTGTTGATTTTTCCAGAACATCTGCCACTTGGTCAAGGTATGCTTTTCCAGCAGTTGATGAGCTTTGATAATGATAATAGGTGCAGCAGCTTCAAATCCCACTCGACCTTTGATACCGATTATCGTATCACCCACGTGGATGTCACGACCGATTCCATAAGGCGCTGCCAATTCTTGCACTTTTAAGGTGGCATCGACAGGATTAGCATAGCTCAGGCCATTTACACCTTTCAATTCTCCTTGAACAAAAGTCAATTTGATTTCTTTGGGCTCGTGTTCAGTGATTTGAGTAGGCCAAGCCTCTTCCGGTAGGTATTCTGAAGAAGTCAGGGTTTCTTTTCCACCAACAGATGTACCCCAAATCCCCTTGTTGATGGAATAAGCTGCCTTCTCAAAATTCATGGATACCCCATGTTTTTTCAGGTATTCGATTTCTTCCTGACGGGAAAGTTTAAGGTCCCGAATAGGAGTGATGATTTCGATATCAGGAACTATGGTTTGGAAAATCATATCAAAACGGACTTGATCATTTCCGGCACCTGTAGAACCATGAGCAACTGCTTTTGCACCTATGGATTTGGCATATTCTGCGAGGGATTTGGCTTGTACGATACGCTCAGCAGAAACGGAAAGGGGATAAGTGGCGTTTTTAAGCACATTTCCGAAAACCAAGTATTTAATCACCGACTCGTAGTAATAATCTACTACGTCTAATATTGTAAAAGAGGAAACTCCTAGCGATTTTGCCCTTGCTTCGATAGTCTTTAGTTCTTCAGCAGAAAATCCACCCGTATTGACAATGGCTGCATGTACTTCATAGCCCAAATCTTTGGTCAAATGCAAGGCACAAAACGTGGTATCCAAGCCCCCACTGTAGGCTAAAACAACTTTTTTCATGGAGTTTAGTAGGTTTGTCCCATCTCGGGATGATTGATTAAAGGAAAATACTTTTTACGCCGTCTTTGGATTTATTCAGACGAAGCATGATAAATTTTTTGAGTCGGACCCATCGGTCAAACAGCTTGATTTCTTTTTTGAAATTTTCGCGAAGTGCCAGTTCTTCCGTATGATTTTTCTTGGCATTGGGATCGTAAAGCATGGCGGTACAGAGGCAATTCTGCTTGTTTTTAGCCATCAGGATTTCATAGTTGACGCAGCTTTGGCAACCTTTCCAAAATTCCTGATCATCAGTCAAATCCGAATAGGAAACCGGAATATAGCCCAGTTCAGAATTGATTTTCATTACTGCTGCTCCGGTCGTCAAGCCAAAGATTTTGGATTCAGGATATTTCTTTCGACTAAGCTTGAATATCTCCTGCTTGATTTTGCGGGCAAGGCCGTATTTGCGAAATTGAGGTGCTACAATCAAGCCGGAATTGGCCACATACTTTCCGTGGCCCCAAGCTTCAATATAGCAGAATCCCGCCCAAATGCCATCAGAAGTAAGTGCAATGACAGCTTTGCCTTCTTCCATTTTGGTTTCCACGTAGGCAGGAGTACGTTTAGCGATCCCTGTACCTCTGGCTTTAGCAGAGTTTTCCATTTCCTCAGTGATCTGAGTGGAATAAACCTTGTGAGAGGGTTCAGCAACTACGATTTTGAAAGAGATATCTTCCATGGACATGAATAAATTGATTCTGTCTCTTGGTAGAGCGCAGGATAAGTAGGTTAAGTAAGGACAGGAAACAAAAGGGTCGAGATGCGTTTTCCGCGTAGGAAAACAAACTATAGCGCAGGGTTACACCCTAAAAGTCTGCCTGGACCTAGAAAGAGGAGAAAAATTAACCATAGTCATCCCAGCCTCGAAAGAAGAACTTTCAATTGCAAACTGGGCCGATATGGATTTGGTGTCAATCATGCTTAAGAGGGTGCAAATGTTGTGTTTTAGTGATTTAATTGCAAGAAAAATACCAAAAAATATTAATGGTGAAGTTAATTGTTCTGTATCAATGGGTTAAATGATATTAATATTCAGATCGATTTGCCATAAGAAAATAATCTTTCGAATAAGGGATCAATCAAAACATCAATGGCTATTCCGAACGATAAACCGATAACAAAATTCAAGATGCCATCTCTTTCAATGCCGCTACAAACCGATCCAATTCCTCAGTAGAGGTATAAATATTGGGTGAAATCCTGCAGCCACGGACTCCGGCCCCATCGATTGCTACCGTAAATATCTGATATTTGTCCATCAGCGTTTTGGCCATCTCGGCAGGGCTCATTTTTTCGATTCCTACATTGGCAATGGCACAGGAACGCTCAGGATCGATGGGGGTATTTACTTGGATACCCGGGACATCTCTCACTTGGTCAGACCAATACCGCTGAATATATCTCAGCCGGTCTTCTTTCCTTTTGGCACCGATTTTTCCATGAAAATCCACCGCATCCAAAACAGCCAAATCTGTTGCTGCCGGGTGTGTGCCGGTATTGTTCAGGTATTCCAAAGTCTTTAGTTCTAAATTGAATGGTGCGATCATCGGCTCCAGTTTCCCGATTTTCTCCTTTTTGACATAGAGCATTCCGCAGCCCAAAGGCACGCTTAGCCATTTGTGCAGGCTGGATCCATAATAATCACAATCCAAATCATGCATATTAAAGGTAAAATGACCCACAGCATGTGCCCCATCCAACATCACTTCTACACCATGGGAATGAGCCATATCGGCTATTTTTCTCACTGGAAGGATGTGTCCGGTGATATTTACAATATGCGGAACCATCATCAGCTTGGTTTTTGGAGTGATGGCTTTTCGATAGACTTCCACTATCTCTTCGTCGCTTTCGGGATGGATAGGTATATCTATTCGGACTGTTTTGATTCCACGCCTTTTAGCAGTCAGCTCAAACATGGTCTGCATACTTCCGTAATCCTGATTGGAATAAATGGCCTCATCGCCGGGATTCCAGGGAAAACCCTGAATGATCAAGTCAAGGGACTCCGTGGTATTTCTGGTCAAAACGACCTCCTCAGGATCAGCACCTACCAGTTCGGCCACCTTAGCAGCGGATTTGGCTTTGTCCTCTACTTTAACCGTCCGCATGTAATAAGACCCTTGGTAGTTGATCTTTCGGACATGCTGAATGTATTTTTCCAGAATTTCTTCCGGCAAAAAACAGTAATATCCGTTTTCCAGATTGATGTAATCAGGCTTAAGTTTATACCCCGCTCTGATTTGCGCCCAAATATCCTCCGAATTCCAATCCATATTATTCCAATTGAAAGCTTCTGCTTTTCCGGAAAGTAAAGGACTTCCTAGGCCTAATGCCGCTAAATATTTGAGAAAGGATCTTTTGTTCATAGTTACCGGGAGGTTAAAGGATATAAGAGAGAAGCCAGATAATCACCAGAAACAAAGCCATCCAAGTGATCCACGGCGAGCGTTTGGGGAATTCAAATTGACAGATCGGACAAACTTTTGCTTTTGCATCGACCTCCATGGCGCAGGAAGGACATTCTTTGGTTTTCACAGGCAGGCTTGAACTCTTTGGGCTGAAATCTGATTTGCTCTATAAGTAAATCAAAATTCCTATGAAAATCGAAATTTGGTCGGATGTAGTTTGTCCTTTTTGCTATATCGGAAAGAGAAAAATGGAAAAGGCTCTTAAAAAATTTCCCTTTGCATCGCATGTGGAAATCGAATGGAAAAGCTTCCAGCTCAATCCAGATTTGCAAACCAATCCCAATATCAGTACTGTAGAGCACCTCGCTCAATCTAAGGGTTGGTCTCTGGAGCAGACACGTGAAATATCCTCCAATGTCTCAGCTATGGCCAAGAAAGAGGGATTGACCTTTGACTTTGACCGTGCAGTGGTGGCCAATACGAAAAACGCACATCGACTGATTCATTTGGCAAAAGAATCCGGAAAGCAAGATGCCATGAAAGAGCGCTTGCTGAAAGCCTATTTCTCCCAAGGCAGAAATGTAGATGATTTCGATACCCTTTTGGAATTGGGAAAAGAGGTCGGCCTTGATGAGGAAATAATTAAAGCTTTACTTAATTCTAATCAGTATGAAGACGCTGTCAATCAGGATGTTTATGAATCCAGACTGATTGGAGTTAGGGGAGTACCTTTCTTTGTTTTGGATAGAAAGTTTGGGATTTCAGGAGCTCAGCCTGATGAGGTTTTTGATCAGACTTTGGAAAAAGCTTGGGCAGAATTCGCAAAAAATAATCCCGTACTCGACATCGCTTCCAGCACTGATGGCGAAAGTTGTGATGTGGACGGGAATTGTTGGTAGAAGCTTAAAGCAGGAAGGCCGATGATGAAAGAAAGCTTCCGTCTTCGGTCTTCCATCTTCCTACTTTTTACCACACTCCTCTGGCCTTCATTTTTAGGGTATAGACAGAACCCATGGCCGTTATAAAAAGAGTTCGGCGGTCAGTAGCGCCGAAACAGACATTTGCAGTCCAATTTTCAGGAACTGGAATATGGGCAATCTGCTCGCCTTTTTTGTCAAAAACGGTTACACCCTTTCCCGTCAGATACAAATTTCCACGGTCGTCTATGGTCATTCCATCAGAACCCATCTCACAAAAGAGGGTTTTGTTGGTTAGGTAGCCATCCTCGTTGATATCGTATCTCCAAGTTTTCTTATCCCCAATATCGGCTACATACAGTATTTTTCCATCAGGCGTTCCTACGATTCCATTGGGTTGTTTGAGATCTTCAGCTACACGAAAAAGCTCCGTGCGATCCGCAGAGAGGAAATATACGTGCTGCCCGTCTTGCTCCATTTCTTTTCCCCGGATTCCTTCCCAATAGGGTCTGGGATAGAGTGGATCCGTAAAATACAAGCCTCCACTGGGTCTCACCCAGATGTCGTTAGGACCGTTCAGCTTTTTGCTTTTAAAAGAAGGGACCAAAACCGTTTCCTTCCCTGTTTTGGGATCAATCGCCCAAAGTTCATTGTTCAGATCGGCTGCAGCGATCAAAGTCCCGTCAAGTTGGAAATAAAGTCCATTGGACCTTCCCGCACCTTCTCGGAATAGAGAAATTTGATTGCTGTTGGGATTCCAGATGTAAATCTTGTCGTTAGGCTGGTCAGTGAAATATACGTCACCTTGCCTGTTGATAGCTGGTCCTTCAGTAAAGGAAAAACCATCCTGAACTTTTACTAATTCAGCGCCTTTGGCTACTAGTCCTCTTTTATCCTCAATCTGGGCAAATGAAAATGTCCATGAGACAAAAAGGAAAAGGAAAAGAAGGGGGTACTTTTGCATGGGTTTATTGGGTTTGATTTCGGTTCATTACAAATATCAGTTTATTCAGCTCCGGACTGTAGGCCAATCGGGTGATTTCAGAATGGGAATCCGAAGAGATTTTCCCCAACGATTTCCAGTCTTCGCTGTTTTTGTTTCGGACGAAAAACTCATTTCCACTGGCCATCAGTAGGTAATTTTTATCCATCCAGATCAAATCCTGCGATCCGGCAACAGTCTTTCCATATGTGATGGTTTTATTTTTTTTCAGGTCAAAAGCAAAAATCCTGTTAGTATTTGATTCTTGATTTTCAGAGGCTTCTTTGGTGCTGATATAAGTGATTTCCCAGGTTTTTGGTCGCTTTTTAATGGATCTGCCCACCTGAGTATCTATTTCTAAAATATCTCCTTTGCCTTTTACATAAACCAGTTTATTCGGGTTGCCTAAAACGAAAAGAGCCCCTTTATTGTCCACCCAATCGTAATACCCAACTGGCGCAATGTCATCATAGAGCAATTCTGCGGGTTCTTCCACGATAGGATAAAGCCAAAGTCTCTGAGTTCCGTCCGGTTCTACCACCACTGCCGAGATGTATTGCTTGCAGTCAGTGATTGCCGGCGAATACTCACTTCGATCGGAGGTTTGGGTGAGGTTGGTGAAATTTGCTGTGCGAAAACTGTAAAGAATAATGTCGTGGTTGCCTTTTTCATCAGCTGCCGAAAACACCAATTCGGAATCATTGATAAATGAGGGTTGATTATCATAATAATTCCGGTTGGTCAGTGGTTTGGCAGTAGAAAAATCCAGTTCCATTTTTTCTCCTTTCCCTTGGGTATCTATCACCCATAAATCCGTAGGCGTCTGGGCCATAAGGACTTGGGTGATTGAAAAATAAAGAAGAACTGAAATTCGGAAACATTTAATCATGAAGGCATTGACTTTTGCCAACCAAATTACAAAATGGGTGTTAGAATGATGTGCAAAAATTAAAGCTTTATACGGATTCTTTTTTCGACGAATTGAGGCAAAAGGAAGATCCTCTTGCAGACAAGGCGGTTTTATTTTTGATTCAATCCCCAAAGCATGTTTCTGTAATCAATGGTTGGAAGATGATTCCAGAGGCATTTCCAGATGATTTTCCGGAAGAATTGAAAGATTTTTTCCAGTTCTACCTGGATAAAGCCCAAGGAGCCGACAAAAATTTGCTGGCTAGAGCTCAGGCATTTTTTGAGAAAAGAGGCGATCTGTATTTAGCTATGCTGGGTTTTTATTCCCTTCCATACTGCTATGCCTTTGCTGATGGTGCCGAAGTTTTGGTCCGATCGAATCGAATTGTGGATCAAATCGGCGAGCGATTGGGTGAAACCAGTGCTTTTGTGATGGAGATCTTTAAACCTGGAGCTTTTTTCGAAAGCAGGGAGGCTTATCTAGTCTGTGCAAAAGTTCGTTTGATTCATGCCTTTAGCCGTTTTTTTATCCGTCGATATGCTCAAGACTGGGACGATTCCTTCGGTAAACCAGTCAATCAGGAAGACATGCTTGGCACCAATTTGGCCTTCAGCTTTATCGTCCTGAGAGGACTGACCAAAATGGGATTTGCCCCAACAGAGAGGCAACAGGCGGACGTACTTTGCTATTGGAAGTGGGTAGGGGAACTGATGGGGATCGATGTCACCTTCTGGCCTGATACACCAAAAGAGGCTATTGAACTGGATAGGCATATTCGAAAGCGACACCTCAAGTCTTCTGCAGCCGGAAAAAAATTGATCCGATCCTTGATCTCATTTTACGAAGAAGCCATACCTGAACCTATAATTCAAACCCAAGTTCAGGGGATTCTCCGCTTCTTTTTGGGAAAGGAACCTGCCGATGTGCTTGGTTTGGAAAAAGGAATTAGCTACTCAGGTGATATTCTGGGCTTGATGTTTACATTTTTGGGCTGGAAAAATTACGGAGGTCAAAAAGGGTACTCCAGCATCCGAAGAAATCTGGAAAAACAGCAAAAAGAGCGCTTTGGCCAAGTATTGAAAATCAGCCTTCCTGAACTGAAGCGTACATAAACGGACACTTACTTGTCCACTATTTTAACAATTGTTTTGAATAGTATGCCCTGAATCGCATTTTGAGGCAGATTTGCCAGCTGGCACCTTTTTCGTACATTCCCTTACATGAAAGAATTCATCACCAAGCTGAGAAGTGTTCCCTTGGAATTGGTTTTTTGGATCGGAAGTTTGCTTGCCATCCTGACGATTCAGCCGAGTGCTGAGGCACATTTCACGCTCTGTCCCTTGGATCATTTGGGATTTAGCTGGTGCCCGGGTTGTGGATTGGGACGGTCAATGAACCTTCTGGCAAGAGGGGATTTTGAAGCTTCTTGGTCTATGCATCCATTGGCTATGCTGGCTTATGGGGTGATCTTTCACAGAATTTGGACTTTAATCAAAAACCTAAAAACAACACACAATTATGGCTAATGTATTGAGACACCTTCCCGAACTGGAAGGAATGGAACTGGGCTACATCCAGGGATTGATGAAAAACATGGATGAAGATCAAGCTTCTTTATTTGCTCAGGTATACCGGGCAAGAAGAAAGGATTCTCAAATGATCCTGATCCTGACTCTGATCGGTTTCTTTGGATTTGCAGGCCTTCATCGCTTTATCCTTGGACAGGTAGGATTAGGAATTCTCTATATCCTGACCGTGGGGTTGTGTTTTATCGGTACCATCGTGGACTTGGTCAATTACAAGAGTCTGGCATACGAATACAATATCAAAATGGCCCATGAGACCCTATCTATGATCACCAACAACTTTCCCGGAACAGGATCTTCTCAAATCTAAGATTTAACAAAACACATTAACTGACCCCTGATTTCCTTAGGTTTTCAGGGGTTTTTCTTTACCAGTCATCTTCTTGATCTTCCCGAGAATGGAAAAGATCCGAAAAGTGACTTTCACCTGCTTCAGAAAGCAGAAGATGGAATCCGCTCAAAAGCTTTCCGGCTTGCTGCAATTCCTCAAAAGATGCCTGAGATACATGAAAAGGAAGCTCAATCAACTGCCTGGAATCCGAAGAAAATGGAGGAGGGTTGGAAGAGGAAAACAAAAAAGGCCAAAGGGTTTTTGAGCAGCTTATTCCCCAAAAATCCAAAAGAAACTGATGGTCATAAGCATTGAGCCGTTCATTGATTTCCTCAAAAAATCGTTGTGTTTCCTCCAGTCGGATTCTTGAACCTGCCCTGGATTTCCCTTTGGTTTTCAGATGTTTGATTTGAGATTTTCCCTGTTTTTTTCGAACCATGTATGCACGAAATACTTTGTGATCCTCCAATTTTCCCCGATGAAAATACCCTAATGCAGCCTGGCCTGATTTGATAAGTGCTAAAGCAAAATGAGCATTATCTATAGGTGCCATTCCTTTTTCAGCATCCCAAATTGTGCCCCAAGACAGAAAGATTTTTGCCAACCATTCCTGTTTTTTCTCTAAAACAACTTGATGCTTGGCCGACAAGTAATTGATCTCCAATCCTTCCTGGGAAGCCCTCTTCAGGATTTCTTCACATTTCTTTTGATCAATGAAAAGGGAATCGGGAATTTTCAACATACCGGATGGCTTGAAAGGCTATCTTTGTGCAAATAAACCAAGAAATCATGAGCGAGGAAATCGAAAAGCTTTTTGCCCGAATGACTGACCCCAAAGAAAATGATGCGTATCATTTTGCAGAAAAACTGGGAAAAATGGCAGACGAAGAGGTAAAGAACCGACTGATTGATCTGGTAAAAGGTGATCATTGGGAGACAGCATTCTTGGCCTGTCATTCTCTTTCCAAGACTCAATGGAATGAAGAATCTCTTGATGCAATATTTGAAGCTGTTTTCGATCGAAAGAATAAATCAGTACAAGGAGAACTGGTACAAGTACTCGAAGAATTTGACCTAAGTGACCGCTTTGTAGACTTATTGAAAGTTTATCTATTTGGCAATTTCAAGGCTTCTACTTTAGCAAAAGACTTACTCGACAGTGTGGAGTTTGACATCACTCCAAGAACCATCCGCAAAGCAGAGAAGCACTGGAACCACTACCTGCACAATCCAGAAGATGAAGGAAGTCTGGCCATCAAAAAATTGGAAGTAGAACCTATGCTTCAAGAGATGAGAGAATTATTTAACTGACCAGATACAACATTTGATTTTTTTGGAAGTTTAAAATCATGTATGGATGGGTTTGAAGTCATTGAGTTACAACAGAATTTCTTTGAGGATTTTGGCTATAGCCTACATCCTTCCACCTTCATTCTTGAAAAATCACAGAAGCATGGCAAGCAGGTGATTTTCATTCATTATCAGGAGTATCCGGATGCCGCTTATTTGGAATATAAATTAGGAATCCGAATAGATCAGGTAGAAGAAATTATCCATCAGTTTTTGCCTACGCTGAGCGATTATGCCGAAAGATCCATCACCTTAATTCAGACTCCTGATAAAATTGGAAAAGAAATACCCAAAAGATTTGTCCTTTCAAACAATTCTCAACTTGCCGAAGCTATAATGGCGGCAGAAAAATTTTTTGTCAGTCATGGTTTTCATTGGTTGGATCAGATGATCAAACCCCAGCTCCTAGAAAAGGAATTTGCCCAAAGAAATCAGCATGAGTTTCGCACGCAAAACTTCGTTTATTATGCCTTTAGAGGTGTGACCTTGGCTAGACTTTACAATCCAGACGACTACTCAATACTGAGGGAAATCTATCTTAGCGAAATCAATCATCGAGAAATGACTCCTTTCACCATCGCTTCATTTCTTCAACTTTTGGATTTTTTGGATCATTTAGAAATTAAGATTTCCTCCTGACACCCCTTACCGCTTCAGCTTCTAAAGGATTTTCAGGCCACTCGTGCTTGGGATAGCGACGTTTCAGTTCTTTTTTCACTTCAAAATATCCATTTGCCCAAAAACTCTTCAGATCCTGGGTAAGCTGTACGGGTTTGAAGCCTGGAGATAGCATTTCGATCAAAACAGCCACTTTTCCCTGATTGACTTTTGGGGTGTCCAGAAGACCAAATAATTCCTGCAAACGAACAGAAAGCAGGGGAGTACCACCGTCCTCTTTGTATTCCAGTTTGATCTGACTGCCTGAAGGCACGGAGATTTTGGCTGGTGCCAACGATTCCAAAAATTGCTGCTGCTCAAATGAAAGGTGGTGCAGTAGGATTTGACTCAGGTCCAATTTTTTAAAATCCTCATTTTTGGAAACCGTATCCAAGTAGGGTTCCAGCCATTCCGGTGAGTTTTTGCAAAGAATAGCTATCGACCATTCAGGCCAGTTTTGATCTGGATTCCATTTTTTTAACGAATGCACACGGCAGATCAATTGCATCGCATCCTCATTCCAGTCGAGAAGAAATTGGCCTTCTTCTTGGATTGCCTTAAGAATGGCTTGCTTAGCCAAGGACTGGTCAAACTTTTGCAGGGGCCTAGTACCCAAAATTATGGCTCCAATCCGGATCTCTGAGTGGGCAATCAATCCTCCTTTCTTTCGATCCCATTCAAGGACTTCTTTGGTCTTGAGCATGGGAGCCAAATCTTTGGGATTCAAGGGTGCTGCTAGCCAGATTTTTCCTATGCCTTCCCGAGCATCTACATGGGCAACAGCCAGCCAAGACTCATGTGCCAAATCATCCCGATGGCCGATTTGAGCAATTTTTCCGTTGGAAAGCTGAAACTGAGCATTGTTTCCCGGCCGAGCTGCAGCGATCCGCTCAGGATAAGCATAAGCCAAAAGTAATCCTGTAGCCCAAGGATCGGCAGGTTTGTTTTCCGGCTGAATAGTAAAAAGACTGCGATACTGAGCTGCTACTTTTTCGATTTTTTTGATTCGGGACATGCTGACACCCCGATCACGATATCTTCGAAGGGCATCAATTCTCAGAATTAAATCCACCCCTGCATCTGCTGGCAGTGGATCCCGTTCTTCTAAAACAGCGGCAACATCAGTGGCTAAAGCCAATTGATCCATCCGCTTGGCGTAGATCAGCATATGTGCAATACGGGGATGAACAGGTAGCTGATGGATTTCCTTTCCGTGATTGGTAAGTTTTCCATCTTCCACAGCATCGATGGCTTCCAGCACTTTTTCGGAAAGGGCCAAAGTACCTGCAGGAGGGGGAGTCAGCCAGGTCATGGATCGAATATCGTCTTTTCCCCAAGCCTTCATATCGAGCACAAGCGAAGTCAGATCTGCCTCCAAAAGCTCTGGAGTGCGATATTCTGCCAATTGAGCTTGAATGGCTTTGGTCCAAAGGCGGTAGGACTGACCCGCAGTCAATCGGCCTGCCCGCCCACTTCTTTGATCCGCAGAATCTTTGCTGATCCGATGAAGTACAAGTCGGGAAAGACCTGAACGTGGATCAAAACGATTGGATTTGGCAAAACCAGAATCTACGACCACTCGAACACCCTCGATAGTAAGCGAAGTCTCGGCAATGTCGGTAGAGAGTACAATTTTCCTTTTCCCCGAAGGATGCGGGAGAATAGCCCGATTTTGCTCCGATGGAGAAAGTTGTCCGTAAAGCGGAACAATTGCATCCTCGGGAAGCGCTTTTCTGAGGATTTCTTCTGCTTTTTTGATTTCTCCTTGTCCTGGCAAAAAGACCAAAAAATCTCCCGAATGCTTTTTGGTCAAAGGGATGATGTTACGGGCTGTATCCTCACCGATGGCGTATTCATCGACTTCATTGAGGTAATGGACCTCCACAGGGTATTGTCGCCCTTGACTTTCAATGACTTTGGATCCCAAAAGTTCGGAAAGCTGCTCTGCGTCAATAGTGGCAGACATCAGAAGAATTCTCAGATCAGGTCGGAGGACTTGCTGAACTTCTCTGGCCAAAGCCAAGGCAACCTCAGAAAATAGATTCCGCTCATGGAACTCGTCAAAAATCACCAGGCCAACTTCTTCCAGGGCATTGTCCTGATGCATCATTCGAGTAAGGATTCCCTCTGTGATGACTTCCAGCCGGGTTTGATTGGAAATGGCCGATTCGAAGCGGATCCGATATCCGACTGTTTTCCCTACACTTTCTCCAAGCATGTCCGCCATTCGCTGGGCAATGCTTTTCGTAGCCAATCGTCGTGGTTCGAGCATGATGATTTTTTTTCCTGCTAGCCACGGTTGGTCGAGTAATGCCAAAGGCAAAAGCGTACTTTTTCCGGCACCCGGAGGAGCTTGAATGATTAAGGAATTGGAAGAGGATAGTTGTTTTTTGACCTCAGGAATTATTTCCGAAACAGGGAGATCAAATGAAAAAGGATTGAATTTGGACATGGAGCACAAAAATAAAAAAGCCATCCGGAATAAACCGGATGGCTAAGTAGATAAACCTATTTTCTGATCAATTCGCAGAAGCAATTTTGGCAGCGGCTTTACCGTATTCCCAAGCCACTTCAAACCCACCTGAATTCACCCGATAAACCAATCGCTCTTCCATAGTAGAGGTCTGCTCTGAAGGCACATTGACCCGCAATTGGTCTTCTTTGGCGTCGTAGTTAAATGCGCCCCACTGCTTGGCCACTTTGTTGAAAATAAGGGTAGAGGAACCTTCATTGGGAATGATAAAGAAGCTGTAGGTACCTGCAGGCAACATTTGACCTTCTACCAAGATGTCCTTGTCAGTAGTGAAAGTAGTCGCTTCGTTGGCTCCTGCTCTCCATACCTGACCCAATGGAACTAGGTCTCCCCAAATGGTTCGGCCTTTTACGGCAGGAGAAGAATAATTGATGGTGATTTTTGCACCTCCGGCAGTACCCTCGGCAGTCATTGCTGGACTTGCTTTTTCCTGAGCTAAAACGAAGGATGCAGACACTGCAAGAAGAAAGAAAGAAAGTAGTGCTTTTTTGATGTTCATGGTAATGTTGATTTAGGTAAGTGATTGAGGATAATGAACGTAAATAAGAACATTAAATTATAAAAACCATAGGTCAAATTGAGCTTTTGCTCAAAATGACCTGAAGCGGACCAAATTAAATTTTAACCCAAGCTTGTTTTTTGTTGCTTTCTACGATTCGTTCGCCAATGATCAATTCTCTCAGACCATCTGCAAAAGTCGGGAAAGTGGGAGAGGAGGGCTGTTTGCCTTCGGCAATAGCGGCATAGACCTCTTTGAACATCTGCTTGGAAGTATCCGGGAAGCCTTCATTGTGACCTCCAGGGAAACTGATCAGGGATGAAGCCTCTCTGTGGAACAGGGATGGATCTTTCATCAGCTGCTCGTTGGCTTTTTCACGCTTACCGATCCAAAGCTCGTTTGGTCTTTCTGAATTGAATTCAAAATTTGACTTAGAGCCTGCGATCTCGATATTCAGACGGTTTTTGCGGCCCGCGTTTACCTGAGAAACGGTGATGGAACCTTTAGAACCATTATCAAAGCGAAGTAGTACCGTGGCATGGTCTTCAGTATTGATCGGCACTTCTTCATAGTCGTCCATAGTCAGCATTTTTCCTGAGTAGGTTTCGATCGGCTTCAAAGGCTTCAATCGGGTCTTGTGAACGGTGGAGAAATCAGCCATCACTTCGGTGATTTTCAAGCCGGTCACATACTCCGTGATATCCAAAAGATGTGATCCGATATCTGCTATAGCCCGGGAATCTCCTGATTTGTCCGGTTCCAATCTCCAGTTGTAATCTGTGGCTAAATACAACCAGTCCTGAAGGTATGACCCCATGATGTTATACACTTCGCCCAATTCTCCCTTTTCACGCATGACCTTCATTTGGCGGACCATAGGGTAATAGCGGAGGTTGAAATGTACCGCATTGACCAAGCCGGTCGTTGAGGCAATTTTTACCAACTCTTCGGCTTCGTGGATTTTGACTGCCAAGGGTTTTTCGCAGATGACATGCTTTTCAGCCTCCAGCACGGCCTTGGCTTGAGCATAATGGAGAAAATTTGGAGTACAGATATGAACTACATCGATATCCGGCTGCTTGAGCATCTCATCGAAAAGATATGCCCGAGGAATTCCAAGCAATTTTGCTTTTTCATCGGCCAATTCCTGATTGACTTCTACGAGGGCTACCACTTCTACATTGGGAATTCTTCGGAGAGCTTCAAGGTGCGCTGGTCCGATAAATCCAGTGCCTACAATGGCCGCTTTGATGGTTTGGGACATAGGTTTATTTTGGTTTTGTAGATTATAAATAGGGCTTGAATTTAGAAATTTTGGGATGAAATCACTCAAAATCGAAATTCAAAATCAGGAAGTCTTGGAAATCAGCTCAAAAGATCCATTTAGATTTTCCTTTCCCCAAAGTTTACAGCTGCATGTTTATTCTGTGGCATTTCAACTGATCGAATTATGAAAGTTCATTTTATTCCAATAGAAGCAATTCAAAGCGCTCCTTGAATACCGAGAATGAAAAAACCAAACTCCAAACCTTAACCATTTCTAAAAATGATTTGAACCATTCATATGGAATTGGGATCATTATGAAAAAACGGCTTTCAAAAAGGACTGATTTTCTTTAATTTACTTCCAAACGTTAATTTACCCATGGCAAACTATAACTTAAAAATCAACGGCAAATCCCATAGCGTGGATGTCGAAGATGATACCCCGCTTCTTTGGGTACTTCGAGACCACTTGGGCATGGTCGGTACCAAATTTTCCTGCGGCATTGCCCAATGTGGAGCATGTACGGTACATCTGGATGGAAAAGCTACTTTTTCCTGTGTGACTCCCATTTCCAGCGTTGGAAATTCAGAAGTGACTACCATCGAAGGGCTTTCTGAAAAAGGAGATCATCCGGTACAAAAAGCTTGGGAAGAAGTCGATGTAGCTCAATGTGGCTATTGCCAAGCTGGTCAGATTATGACAGCGGCCGCTTTTTTGGAACAGAATCCAAGCCCCTCTATGGAGGAAATAGACAACGCAATGAACAGAAATATCTGTCGATGCGGGACTTACCACAAGATTCGTGAAGCAGTTGCCCTAGCCGCTAAATCCAAATAATCATGAAAACAATAAGCAGAGCAAGCAGAAGAGATTTTCTCAAAATAGCAGGAACCACAGCAGGTGGTTTGTTTATCGGTTTCAATTGGTTTAGCTGTGATTCTCCCAAAATTGAGGCATTGAGCACGGATGAAATTTTGGCACAAGCCAAATCCTTCAATGCGTACCTCTCTATTTCTCCTACCGGAGATGTGGTCATCTACTCTCCAAATCCCGAGTTGGGTCAGAATATCAAGACATCATTCCCCATGGTCGTGGCCGAGGAATTGGATGCGGATTGGGAAAAAGTGCGTGTAGTCCAAGCCAATTTGGATACGGAAAAATACGACCGTCAGCTTACCGGTGGATCAGGAGCTATGCCTCATAGCTGGGAAAGACTCCGAAAAGCGGGTGCTACCGCAAAATATGTTTTGGTTGCCGCTGCGGCAAAAACCTGGAATGTTCCGGCTGAAGAAATCAGCGTAGAAAAAGGAATCATTTCCCATAAAAACTCTGGTAAGAGCGGGCATTTTGGGGAATTTGTTGCAGAGGCTGCCACTATTCAAGCACCAGATGAGGTGACGTTGAAGGATAAGAAGGATTTCAAAATCATCGGCACTCCGGTGAAAAACGTAGATGCCAAGGAAATGTACACCGGAAAACCACTTTTTGGATTGGATTTCTATCGGGAGGGAATGAAACAGGCCATGGTTCAGCGAGCTCCTTTTGGAATGAAGATCAAATCCGTAGATGATGCTGCCGCTAGAGCAGTTTCAGGAATTACAGATGTGGTCACTTTTGGCACAAGCGTGGCAGTGGTAGGTGAGTCCACCTGGCCATTGATGAAGGCCAAAAAGTTGTTGAAAGTGGAATACGAACCAGACGGCACCGTCGAAAGCTCGGCGGATCATGACCGAATTTTTGCCGATTTAATGGCTTCAGGCAAGGCAGAAGTAAGAAGAAAAGACGGCAATGTGGATGCGGTCTTCAAAGGTGCGGCAAAAGTTGTCACTGCCGAATATCAGTGCCCTTTCTTGGCTCATTCACCGATGGAGCCGGAAAATTTCTTTGCCCATGTGCAGGGTGACAAATGCGAATTGATAGGGCCTACCCAAACTCCGGATCGTGCCAGGCAATCTGCCGCACAGATTTTGGGTGTTCCTGCGGAAAATATTACCGTGGAAATCACCCGACTGGGAGGTGGTTTCGGAAGAAGATTAAGAGCCGATTATATAGAAGAAGCAGTTCATATCTCCAAAGCTATCAACGCTCCGGTAAAAGTAACTTGGAACCGGGAAGATGAATTGACCGGAGGAGCCTATCGCCCTGCAGTTCGTTATCGATTTGAGGCGGCATTGAATGAATCCGGTGAAATGATCGGCTACAAACTTCGAGGTGTGGGAATGAATGCCGGGAATTCTACCCGCGAAAACAATTTCCCATCCGGTGCAGTGGACAACGTTTTAATCGAAAGTGTCAACTATGAGTCAAGCATCACTACCAACGCCTGGAGAGCTCCGATTACTAACTTCTTGGCTTATGCAGAGCAAAGCTTCTTGGATGAAGTGGCCTTGGAAGCTGGAAAAGATCCGGTAGAATTCCGTTTGGAATTACTCAATCGAGCCAAAACCAATCCCGTCGGCGAGCTGGGCTACGATGTGGACCGAATGATCGGCGTAGTGAAAATGGCAGCTGAAAAGTCCAATTGGGGCAAAGATCCGAATGTGAAGCAAGGTTTCTCAGTGTATTTCTCCCATCGATCCTATGTGGCTCAGGTAGCTAATATCGAAATGCAAAGCGGTACACCGGTTTTGAAAAAGATCACTGCCGTGACCGATTGCGGGATGGTCGTGAATCCGACGGGCGCCAATCATCAGGTACGAGGTGGAATCGTAGACGGCATGGGCCACGCAATGTATACTAACCTCACTTTCGAGAATGGGGTACCCAAGCAGAGAAACTTTGATTCTTACCGTTTGATCAGACTCAAAGAAGTGCCTGAGATCGAAACCCACTTCTTGGATTCCGGTTTTGATCCAACTGGCTTGGGTGAACCAGCCCTTCCACCTACAGGCGGAGCGATTGCCAATGCGATTTTCTCCGCGACAGGTCGAAGACTCAGAAGCCAGCCGTTTATCGAGCAGAAGGAATTCTCCGATATTAAGCTGGAGATTCGAAGAGCCTAAGGGGAGGAATGATAACCCATACCAATGCTGCTTCTTCAGAGGCAGCATTTTTTATTTATTCACCACATAGGCACATAGATTCAGATAGTTTATGGGTGCATAGCTATGCTCTATGTTTTCTATTGTGTCTATGTGGTTAAAAATTTTTGAAGGTTGACTTCCAGTAAAAATGGCTCACGATCTTGATGTTATGCTGCTTTTCCAAAAGCAGCATTTGTCTGAGGAAAGTCCTGCCAATAGAGAAGAAAGACTAACTAATTTTACCACATAGGCACATAGGATTTGAGATGAATAGCAATACTTGTATGTCTTCTATTGTGTCTATGTGGTTAATTTTTTTGAATTGGACTTTTTGTAAAATGTCTTCCCAGCTTGTTCTTTTCGAGGCAAAGCATATTTCTCAGCTGGAAAATGAAAAGAGCCTCTAAAATCAATTAGAGGCTCTTTAAATATAAATATGCTTTGTGAGAGATTATAGAGTTGATCTTTTGATCAGTTTTTCAATTTTCAAATCTTGTAATCTTTCAATCCAATTTCTTCGCTTCCGCACTCAGAATTTCATTTTCATCCGCTTTGGCTGATGCAATGAACTCCCCAATCGCCTGATTTTTGGCTTGTCCTTTTTTCAATAAAACTCCCAAAGCTAACGCAACCGCGATTCGAGTTCCGGTTTTCTTTACGGCTGTTCCAAATAGTGGCTCCAACTCCTCATAGCTTACCTCCTCGGCAAATTCACGAATCGAATTCATAGCCGTTTCCAGTTTGTCGCCAGATAGATTGGTCAACTTTTTCCCTATTTGCTGGATTTCATTGATTGCCTTTTTCTGAGGCTGATTTTGTGGCTGAGCTTGGGGTTTGGGCTGATTTTGGGCAGGAGCTTGAGTATTTTGCTTCGCCCAAGTATCCTTTAAACCCACTGTTTTATTGAAAATCAACCGGCCTTCTTTGGAATCAGGATCCAAGGTGAAATAACCCAAGCGCTGGAATTGGAATTTATCTTCCAAAGTCGCCTTGGCCAAAAAGGGCTCTAAATAAGCTTCTTTGATGATATTCAATGAGTTTGGATTGATGAATTCCAAAAAGCCCTTTTCCTCATGGGCATCCGGTGCTTCATCCAAAAACAATCGATCGTATTCCCGAACCTCAGCTTTGATCGCATGGGCAATGGATACCCAATGCAAGGTTCCCTTCACTTTTCGCTCACTGGCTTCTGTTCCGCTTCCGGATCTGGATTCCGGATCATAGGTACAATGGATTTCCTGAATTTCACCGGAAGCATCTTTGATCACTGATTCTCCTTTGATGATATAGGCGCTTTTCAGCCGAACTTCATTTCCCAGAGAAAGTCGGAAGAAGTTCTTTCCAGCGTCCTCTTTAAAGTCCTCTCGCTCAATGTATAATTCCCTGGAAAATGGCACCTCATGCGTACCTGAATTTGCCTCTTCAGGGTTATTTTCCAAATGAAGAATTTCTGATTTTCCTTCTGGATAATTGGTAATGACCAATTTCACAGGATTCAAAACTCCCATCACACGGGTAGCAGTTTGGTTCAAATCCTCCCGGATGCAGAATTCCAACAAGGAAACATCAGTCACATTATCCCGCTTGGCAATACCTGCCAAGTCGCTGAATTTACGGATGGAGGTAGGAGTATAGCCTCGTCTTCTTAATCCAGATATGGTAGGCATCCTTGGATCATCCCATCCTGCTACCACTTTCTTTTGTACCAATTCGAGTAGCTTTCGCTTGCTCATAACGGTGTAGCTAAGATTTCTTCTGGCGAATTCTCGTTGCTTCGGTCTCAACTTGGCCGGATCCACGATTTGGTCCAAATACCAATCGTAAAGTTCACGATGAGCTTTGAATTCCAAGGTGCAGAGGGAGTGAGAGACTTGCTCGATGTAATCCGATTCGCCGTGTGCCCAGTCATACATGGGGTAAATGCACCATTTGTTTCCGGTTCGGTGGTGATGGGCATTGATGATCCGGTATAAAATCGGATCCCGCATGTGCATATTGGGAGAAGCCATGTCGATTTTGGCTCTCAAAACATAGCTTCCAGCAGGGAATTCCCCATTTTTCATCCGTTCGAAAAGATCCAAACTCTCTCCAACTGGACGATTTCTATATGGGCTGTCAGTTCCGGGGGTAGTTGGAGTGCCTTTTTGCGAAGCGATTTGCTCTGAAGTTTGCTGATCGACGTAAGCTTTATCTTTTTTGATAAGCTCTACTGCCCAATCGTGGAGCTGCAGGAAGTAGTCAGAGGCATAGCATTCATTAGCCCATTTGAATCCAAGCCAAGCAATATCCCGCTTGATGGCATCGACATATTCCTGTTCTTCCTTGGATGGATTGGTATCGTCAAATCTCAGATTTACAGGAGCTTGGTATTTTTCTCCTAAACCAAAATTCAAACAAATGGAGGCCGCATGGCCAATATGAAGGTAGCCATTGGGTTCGGGTGGGAATCTGAATCGAAGATTTTCTTTCGAAAACCCTACAGCCAGATCTTCCTCGATGATATGTTCTATAAAATTCAGGGACTCGGTAGATTCTTTCATAATTCTTAATAGAGGCCCAAAAATACTTTAATTGAAAGGAATTGCAATTAAAAAGCAGTGAAGACTGGAGATGGAAGACCCCTGCCCGACGCAGGCGGGGAAGACCGATGTCGGATGTTAGCGATCTAAAATCTTGTGTCTAAAGTCTTAAATCTCGTCCATGCCTCGCTCAGGCCAATAGGGCCCGGTTAATATCAATTTTTGATCCTCCCAGTCTATCTCAAAACCGATTTTCATTTCCTCTTTTTGCTGCTCGTGAATAGCCAAGCAGGCATTGAAATGCACTAATTCAAACTCCAAGACCATGGAGCCAGTAGTAATTGACTCAAATTCAGGATCGGATATGAGCTTGACTTTTTCAGCGACAGCTCCTTCTTTTTTGTAATAATAGGAGAGGAAAATCCCGAGTTCCTGTTCTCTTTCGGCTAAAATTTCTTCCAATTCCCCTTTTGTATTGGAGGTTGGGGAAAAATCAAAAGTCCAGGTTTCTTGCATGATAATCGGATTCTTCAATACCAAGGTCGGAGAAACTTACCGCTTCAGCAACTTAAACCCAATTTCCCTTCCCTGACCTTGAAACATGGCCAGATTGATCCAAAACCAGGCAAACTGCTCCATTAGCTCAAATTTGTCATTCCCACCAATGGAATAGCATTCTCCAAATCCAGTATCTTTGGCTAGCTGAATTGCTACACTTTTCCCCTTCTCACTATCTCCAGCCACAAACATATCCAAAGCCGTTTCCCCATATTTTGGATTGGCCATATTGTTAAATCCTGTCGTGTTAAAGCATTTGACTAGGTCTCGGGTTTGGGTATGCGCGAGGATGGCTTCTGCGGTGGTTTTGAAGCCGGCAGGTCCTCGTCCCATGACGATGTTCATCGAGTCGATAATGATTTTGCCGGTGGTATCACCCAAACTTATGGCAACTTCCACAGCAGCAGGGGCAGGGGTGGCAATCAGGATTACTTCAGATTCTTTGACGGCTTCTGTTATCGGAAAAACCTGTGTGTTGGGATTGTTCAGGAGTTCTTTTCCTTTGAAATTGGCTGTATCCTGAACTCCAAGATTGATTTTATGTCCGGCTTTGGCCCACTTAGTGGCCAAAGTACCACCTACATTTCCGGTGCCGATGATTGCGATTTTCATAGCAATAAGTTACTGTTTATTTAAAAAATTCACCACCAACTCAGCCGCTGCAGCACCGGAGTTTTGCTGTTGACCCGTGATCAAATTTCCATCCTGAATGGTATAAGAGGAAAACGGCGCAGCAACTTTGAAATTGGTTCCGGAAAGTTTTCGAGCCTCATCTTCAATCCGATAAGGCTGGATTTTCATTCCTACCGCCTGATCTGCAAACTCTTCTTCCGCATCGGCAAAACCTGTCCAGGTTTTTCCTGACACAAGCAGTTCTCTGTTTGATTTTTTGGCTTTCAAAAGGAGGGTAGTCGAATGACAAACTGCGGCACTGGGCTTGCCGGCTTCATAGAACTCCACAAAAAGCTTTTCCAAATCGTTATTTCCCCGGAAGGTATACATGGGTCCTTGACCCCCGACCAAAAAAATGGCTGCATAGTCAGCAGGATAGACTTCCGTCAGTTTTTTGGTGTTTTCCAGCATGGCTTTGAATTCCGGCTTTTGTAAATAGCCCAAGGAAATCACATCATGTGCGGAATAGCCACTCGCACCGGTGGGATTGGAATAGGCATCCATTTCCAATTTTCCTCCTTCGGTTGATACCAGTTCCACTTCATATCCAGCTTCTTGGAAAACCCGCAATGGATGGGTCAATTCGGCGATCCAGAAGCCGATAGGCCAACCTGTTTGCTTAGAGACGGTAGGTGAACTAGCTACCATCAAGATCTTTCCTTTGCTGGGAGCGCCGTGAAAATGTACGTAAGTGTTTTTCTCTAAAATTTGATTCATGATTGTTTTGACTAGTTGATGGAATCAAAGATTGAAATGAATGCTATCTTTGGCTATATACTTACCAAAGATGTAGATATGCACTTTTTAGAAAGAAATAGAAAATTGAGAAGATATGCCTGATTTCTTATTTAACAAAAAGCTGTACTACAACCCGGTCGAGTTTGCCATGGACCGAATTGGAGGTACATGGAAAATGCCCATCCTTTGGAGACTCAAAGATCGCGTGATGCGCTACGGGGAGTTGAAAAAAGACATTCCGCACATCACCCACAAAATGCTCACCAGCCAGCTGAGGGAATTGGAGGAGGAGGGTTTTATTCACAGAAAAGTCTATCCTGTAGTTCCGCCAAAAGTTGAATACTCCATTACTGAACGTGGATTAACCGCCATTCCTATCATCGATACCATTAGAAATTATGGATTGCAACTGATGGAAGAGTTTGGGGTAGGAGAGAAAAAATAAGCAATTTCAGGCTATGAATTACCCGATTTACCTGGACTATAACGCCACAACGCCCTGTGCTCCTGAGGTCATAGAAGCCATGCTTCCTTACTTTGGAACCCATTTTGGCAATGCCGCCAGCAAAAGTCATCCCTATGGCTGGTTGGCAGAAAATGCCGTGGAAACAGCCCGAGAGCAAGTAGCCAATTTGATCGGAGCCAGGCCGAAAGAGATCATTTTCACCTCGGGAGCTACCGAATCGATCAATCTGGGAATAAAAGGAACCTTTGAATCGTATCAGGGAGAAAAGCAGCATTACATCACTGCCCTGACCGAGCATAAGGCCGTATTGGATACCTTCGCAGAAATCGAAAAAAGAGGTGCTGAGGTCACCTATCTTCCAGTCGATTCCAGCGGAAATATCAGTCTGGAGGAACTTGAAAACTCCATTCTCCCGCATACCAAAATGATTTGTCTGATGTGGGCCAATAATGAAACGGGAGTCATTCATCCTGTTGAGGAAATAGCCGATTTGGCCGAATCAAGGAACATTATCTTTTTCACGGATGCCGTTCAGGCAGCAGGAAAAATCCCGGTTTTCACCAAAGGAATTCACCTGATGGCCATATCTGCTCATAAACTATATGGACCCAAAGGGGTGGGAGCACTTTATGTTCGGCACAACCATGATTTACCCAAACCCTTGGCACAAATCCATGGGGGTGGACATGAAAAAGGTATGCGAAGCGGTACACTCAATGTGCCTGGAATCGTAGGTTTTGGAAAAGCAGCAGAACTTCGATTGGCAGAAATTAAAGCTGAGGCTCAGCGTTTGGAAATCCTGCGAAATAAACTGGAAAACAGACTTTTGGAAATATCAAACACTTTTCTGAACGGGAGTCAGCAATCCCGTTTGCCACATGTAACCAACATTGCCTTTGGTGGAGTAGAAGGAGAGGAGTTGCTCAAGATGGTGAACCAAAAGGTGGCCGTTAGCTCCGGTTCGGCCTGTACGTCCATTTCACCCAAACCCAGCCATGTCCTGGCAGCCATGGGGTTATCCTCGGATTTGGGTCGGGCTTCCATTCGCTTTTCTCTGGGAAAAAATACCACTGAATCGGAGATTGAGATGGTTCTAAATTGGGTGAAAAAAGGGGTTTTGGAGTTAAGGAAGCCTTGAAAAATTAAAACTGAAGTTAGAATAATCAGAACTTAAACAGTTAAATATCAGTATATTTAGGCTATGGAAACCAAAAAGCCAGAGACTGTTAACGAACCTGAAGCAGAATATGGAATGTATTCTTATGCGGACTATCTGACTTGGCCGATCGATGAAGTAGTAGAATTGATCAAGGGAATTCGATTTAAGAAGGCTGCGGCTGCACCCAAGAGAATTCATCAACGCGTTTCGGTCAAATTAGTAAGTAAACTTTATCATTTTTTGGAAGGCAAAAAATGTCAGGTATATGATGCTCCCTTTGATGTGCGATTCCTAAAAGGATCCAAAGAAGACCACAAAATTCATGACGTCGTCCAGCCAGATATCTGCGTGATTTGTGATCCTGAAAAGCTGGATGAAAGAGGATGCCTAGGCGCCCCTGATTTGATTGTAGAAATCCTTTCTCCGGGAAACAATAAAACTGAACTCAAGCACAAGTACAAGCTTTACGAATCTCATGGGGTCAGGGAATACTGGATTATCCATCCAGAAAACCAAAACCTGATGATTTACACATTGGTAAATGGAATTTATGTGCCATCCCGATTGCTTACTTCTGGAGACGTAGTCCAGTCAGATGTACTTGAAGGCTTTGTATTAGACTTAGAGGATTTTTTTAAGGATATCGAGTAGTAAATTTTCAATTTTCAAATCTTCCAATTTTGGTAATGTGGTCAAAAATAGTTGGTGACTTTGATCGAAAAATTTCATAACATGCCGCGCAGGTTTGAAGAGGACGTAAGCTCTGCTGAGGAGCAACTTACCAGCAATAGAATCTGCCAAGTGGAATGAAGGGGCTTCGTTTTTCGGAGCCCTTTTTTCATGCTTCATTCTTCTTGTTCTATGGCTAAGAAAACCTTTTTCTTCCGGAGTTTTTGAAGTACAGATACCACCTCAGAAAGCTTTTTCTGTTTCCGGTTGAAAGACCTCGGTGGATATTCAAATTGGTTTTTAAATGTCCGAAAAATGACTCCAGCCCATTGGTGGATTTTGGGATTCTGGGGTTGTCCAGGTAGGCAAAAAGGTTGGGCAAGGCGCTTTTCAAAACCGAGAAGGAACGTCTCAACAGTTTGTGTTTATACCAAAACTTTCCCGTAATGGGATTGACCGTTTTTTCATGGACAAACTCATGGTGTCGATGATCCCAGTTAGCCAGTTCGAGCAGCCAATAACTGAGTTCCTGTTTGGACTTGATCAGATGTAGGGTAGAGACAATTTTCCGAAGTTCCTGACCGGGAATACTCTTTGGACGGCTGGAAAGCCATATTCTACACATTCGCTGCACATGGATCACACATCGCTGAAGGGTGACTTGGGGACAAACTTTGCGGATCGCTCTGAGCAATGCGCGATGTCCATCACAGGTAATTGACTCGATCTGGACTCCAAGAAGCAGTAGATTTTCCAGGTCTTCTTTGAGCTCTTCGTATCGTTCTCCATCGCTGAACCGATAGAGCTGGGTGAACTTGATCGTGTTGTCCCGGTACAAAATCAAGCATAAATCCCTGCTAAAATACGTGCCGTCAATGAGTAAATTCACCCGCTCGGAAGGGTAGACACTCAGCATCGGCGGTTCTTTCAGATAGCCTCTGAAAAGTCGCTGAATCGTGCTTTTGCTCAACCCAGTTTCAACAACCAACTGTTCAAAAGTACGTTTCCCGTCTATCCACTTTTTGAACCAAACAAACTGGTTGCTTTTGGCTACAGAAGGGTTCGAACCCGTGAAAAGAATGCCGCAATTTTTACACTTATACCGCTGCTTGCCAGCCTGCTTTCCCCACTTGATTGAGTCAAGAAACCCACAGGCCCAACAACGCTTTTTTTGAAGTTTTCATGAAACAAAAAAACCTTATTGAAATCGGTTTCAATAAGGTCTTTGTAATTAATTAAATATCAGGACATTAGGAGGCTTTTCACCAACTATTTTTGACCATTAGATCCAATTTTCCAATCGAATCAAATCCTCGGCTGTATCCAAATCCACGGCTCCCAACGGGAAATCCACTGCGAAAACATCTTCTTTATTCTTCAGAATCACCTTTTTTGCACCTTCTGAACTCTTCAATTGAAGCAATTCCTGAAAGTACTTTTGATCAAAAATAGCCGGAACTCCCAAGGTATTGGAATAAGAACAGGCGACGATTCCTTTTCCTGATTTGGACTTTTCTGCAATCAATCGATTCAGCAACTGATTATCCACAAAGGGCTGATCGACCAGCATCAAAATCACCTGATCTGGATTCTCTTTTTCCATCACATATCGAAGTCCAGACTGCATGCTGCTCGCCATTCCTTCCACCCAATGGTCATTGATTACGTGGGGGATATTCTCCGAGTTAAAACCAGTCTTGATCAAGTCCGGATTCCAACCCAAAATTACAACCAGAGAATCCGAGGTACTTTTTTGAGCTTCATCAATGGCTTTTTGTATCAGTTTTTCACCTTGAAATTCAACCAGTTGTTTGGGACTACCTAATCTGGAAGAAGAACCAGCTGCCAAAAGGATGATGCAAGTCTTCATGCTCCTATTTCGTGAATAGGTCCTTCTTTTTCCCGAAGAAAAATAGGTTGCTTTTGATTCAGAACTGCTTTGATTTCGGCAAAAATGGAAAGAGCAATCTCTTCAGAAGTTTCTGCTCCGATTTCCAAACCGATGGGGGCATAGACATTTTCCATTGATACTTTAATTCCTTTAGAATTTAGCCTTTGAACCAGCTTCTCAGTCTTTCGCTTTGGTCCTAAAATGCCAACATAAGGAACCATGCAAGTCAAAAGTTTTTCCAAAACCACCACTTCGTATTCGAAATTGTGGGTCATTAGGAGCGCTACCGTATTTAAATCAGTTTCTATTTGGCCAACCACCTCTTCAGCAGCCCCTTGAATAATCTGCTTGGCTTGGGGAAAGCGGGCAGGAGTAGCCAGGTTTTTTCTCCCATCAATCAATACCAATTCAAATCCCAATATATCCGCAAGTTTGGCAACCGGAATCGTATCATTTCCCGCACCGAAAAGAAGAATTCGGGTTACAGGCTTGATGATTTCGAAGAAAACTGAAATATCCTCCAAATCCTCAAATGTATGAATCTGACTTTTTCCGCCTTCAAAAGCCTTCAGCTCATGCTTCAGTCTCAGCCAAAGTTGGGGTGGGATTTTGTCCGTGGACCCGTATTCGTGATGACCTTTTTTCAAAAAAACCGTCCCAATCTGCTCAGATTTGGATCTGGGTATAGAAAAAACAGTTAAAAGTAAGCTGGTTTGACGATCAGAAAGCGCCTCTTTAATCAGCTCAATTGGATTTTTGGGATCATTGAGATCAATCGGTTCGATCAGTACGTGAATGATGCCGTTGCAGCCTAAACCAACTCCAAACTTTTGATCATCTTCATCGGTGGTATCGTAGGTGACCAGCATTGATTTCCCTTGAAATATCACCGTTTGGGCTTTGCGAAGCGCATCTCCTTCCAAACATCCGCCACTAATCGCTCCGGTCAATGCCCCATCCTGGGTCACCAGCATTCTGGCCCCGGGTCTTCGGTAAGCCGAACCATCCACCTTGACCACAGTAGCCAATGCCATGGCTAGGTTTTCCGATTTGTAGACCTCGTAGGCTTGAATGATTTGTTGAAGTTCTTTCATGAATCTCTAGCTCAGCTGGCCAATTGCATTTTTTCTTTTCTGAATGAAAACCAGATCGAAAAAGCTGCAGAAAGTGCCAAATACCCAACAAAAATATAAAGAGAGCCAGGCAAAAACTTATTCAATTCAAACCAATCCCCGGTGGTAACCACAAAATACATGGTGTAGGCTATTTTGAGAAGCTCCCATGCCCAAGCGTTTGGATTTCTGTCCATGAGCTCCGTGTAGGCAAAGACTGTCAAGAATACAAATCCACCGTAGTAAAAGATACCCGGAGAACCAATAGCAGCAAGATTTCCAAATAAATAGCTCAAGAGTAGCAGCATCACAATCAATTGCACAAAGCTCCAAATGAGCATTCCTTTGGTCAGTTGAGGATTGTATTTTTCAAAATGGTAGACATCCTTGATTTTATCGACAGGATACTTTTCGGCCACGTCGGCAGGTCTCCAGCCTAAGGGCATAAACCAGATTTTCAGCTTGTCAGACCAGTTTTTGGTCCTCCAGGCATCCTTGATCAATAGCCAAAGATGCATAAAATTGATCTTGATCGGATTCCAGGTCTGCACCGGACGGGTGACTCCGTAGACCGCCGGAATTTCTTCTTTTTCCTCCTGATAGGTACCAAACCATTTATCCCAAAAGATGAAGATCTGCCCATAATTCTTGTCCAAATACTCTGGATTGATAGCATGGTGTACCCGATGGTGGGAGGGAGTGACGATAATTTTTTCAAGAAAACCCATCCTTCCTATATGCTGAGTGTGGTACCAAAACTGAGCGAATAGATGCAATGGAGCCACGATGGCGATCACTTCCGGAGGAACCCCTAAAATCGCAGCGGGAATAAGAAAAACAGCAAAAATCTTGACGATTGATGAAATGCTTTGTCTAAGGGCACAAGCAAGGTTGAATTCCTCTGAGCTGTGATGGATGATGTGATTGTTCCAAAATATATTGTACTCATGAGCAATCCGATGGGTCCAATAACCTGCAAAGTCCAAAGCGAAAAAGGCAAGCACATAAACCAACCAAGTAGCTTCGATCTGGAAAAACCCAAATTTTCCATAAAGCCAATCATAGGAAATCACCACCACACTCAATCCCAACACATCTTTAGTCACATTGGTCATGCCCGAGCTCAGGCTGGAGATCATATCTGTGAGCGGTACGGTGTCTTTTTGCTTCCATATCCCCCAAAATTTTTCAAACAAGACCAACACAAAAAACGCTGGCATCGCTATCAACAAGATCTTTCCGTAGGTTTCCATTTGAGTTTATTATTCTGCTGCTAAACTTAGTCAATACAAGACTTTCATTCAAGACCGGGACTTGAGCTTTGGGAGATTTTGATTTCTGTCAAAACTTTTGATTTACCCAAAGATTCCTAAATTCCTTATCCAAAACACCTTCTATGCGAAAATCGTTTTTTCTTGTTTTCCTGTTTTTCTCAGGAACTGTTCATGCCCAACTTTCCAAAGAAGCAATTCTTCAGGCCTCAGAAGCTCAATTACGTGCTTCACTTATTGAGTTTCGGGAATACCTCAGTCTCCCAAATAATGGGAAAGTTCCGGAGGATATTGCCCGAAATTTGGAGTGGACTCAAGCCGCACTGGAAAGTAGGGGTTTTAAGACTCGAGTTTTAACCGGAAACGGAGTTCCGCACCTATTTGCTCAGGGGAAAATGGACCCAAACAAGAAAACTATCCTTGTGTACATGCAAGTGGACGGACAACCCGTGGATTCTTCTGCCTGGAATCAGGAGAGCCCATACATTCCTGAGTTGATGGAGGAAATAGATGGAAAGTGGGAACCCATAAATTGGAATTTTTTGGATGGAAAAATCAATCCGGAGTGGAAAATATTTGCCCGATCGGCTTCGGATTCCAAAGGACCCACCATGGCTTTCTTTTCTGCTTTGGATATTCTGAAACAAAAAGGGATAGAGCCAACAGTCAACCTCAAGTTCATCCTTGATTTTCAGGAGGAAATCAGTTCTCCCGAGTTGGCGCCGATTGTAGCTGCCAATAAGGACCTTTTTCAAGCCGATGGCATTCTGATCATGGATGGTACCCGGCACTTTTCCAATCTTCCCAATTTAGCTTTTGGTGCCAGGGGCATAGTCACTGCCACCATCATAGTTTTTGGGGCTTCCAATGACCTTCACAGTGGGCAGTATGGAAACTTTGCTCCTAATCCTGCTTTCCAGCTTTCAAGACTTTTGGCTGCTATGAAAGATGAAGAAGGAAAAGTCCTGATTCCGGGATTCTATGAGGGAGTAAATATTTCCGAAGCTGACTTTGAAGTCATGAGCCAGATTCCTGAAGACAATCAAGAAATGGCCCATGAAATGGGTTTTGCGGAAGCCGAAAAAGTAGGCAGAAACTATCAGGAAGCGCTCCAATTCCCATCTTTGAACATCCGGGGTCTGAAATCAGGCTGGACAGGAGCGGAAGTCAGAACATTGATTCCGGCCGAAGCAGTAGTAGAAATAGATATCCGAACAGTCAAGGAAACTCCCAACGAGCGGCAATTGGCTCTGTTACAAAAGTTCATATTAGATCAAGGCTTTTATTTGATCGAAGGAGAGGAACCCACAGAGGAGGAAAGAAAGAAATACTCAAAAATCGCCTCCTTCCAAACGAGAAACGGTTCCCAACCCTTCCGGGCAGAAATGGATACCGACTTTGCCAATTGGCTGGATCGGGGAATGAGGCAGGTATTTGGAGATCAGTATATCAAAACCCGCCAAACGGGAGGATCCCAACCCATGGCTCCCTTTATCAATATTCTGGGTGCACCTGCAGTCTCCGTGCGGATCCCCAACCCGGACAACAACATCCACGGTCCCAATGAAAATATCCGAATCGGGAATTATCTGGAAGGTATTCAGACTTGTCTTGGGCTTTTAACTCAGGCCTTCTGATGGAGCTCAACACGGATGTTTTGGCTATAGTGATTGTTTTGATTACGGTTATTTTTGTATTGAAAATCAATCAAATAAATAATCGACTGATTCAAGGAATCTTGAATTGGATTCCGGCCATTCTCTTTGCTTATGTTATTCCGGCCGGATTTACCCATGCATTTGACTGGGATCTTTCCGGAGTGATTTTACATTCCTGGAGTAGAAACTGGATTATCCCGATCACCCTTTTGGCGGTGATGTCTGCTTTACCTTTAAAACAGTTAGCCATCGTAGGAGCAAGGCCATTGATCTTGTTTTTTGCAGGTAGCCTTTTTATTGCCACGCTTCCGGTTCTTCTGGTGGGAATTTTTACGGTTTTTTCTCCAGACAATCAGGCAATTTTCATCGGTCAGGACTATTGGAAAGGTTTGGTGCCAATCGTAGGAGGCTGGATAGGAGGAAGTACTTCCCAATTGATTCTGAAAGAACTTGCCCAAACTCCCGAGAATATCTTTCTGTCTGTTTTGGTACTGGATAATATTCTGGTGAATATCTGGACGATTCTTATGTTTCAGTTTATTAAAAAAGGAGAGCGACTGAGCGAGCTTTTTGGAATCAAGGACCCTTTGCCTGCCAATCTTGCTTCTGAGGATAAAAGCACGGGGAAGAAAATCCATTCTTGGGCAATTCTTTTGTTTTTTCTGGGAATAGCAGGGACCATGTACTGGCTGGAACTTTCCTTCTTAAACCTGGTCATCAGTCTTTCCATTATTGGAATGATCTTAGGCAACTTGATTCCCAATTGGAATACCTCTTTCTCCTTAAGATTAGGAGGAATCTGCATCGTTCTGGTCATGGCCATTTTGGGCTTAAGATTGGACTTTAGCAATTTGACCCTGCCTTTCACTTTTGTAGGTTTGGTTTTAATTTGGCTAATCTTTCATTTCATAGGGATGATCCTTGTTTCCAGAGTTTTGAGATTAAATCTGATTTGGGTTCCCATCGCATCTATGGCCAATTTGGGAGGAATTTCCACCGCGCCTGCCGTCACAGCGGCCTATCGGAAAGATCTAATGCCACACGCAGTTCTATTGGCTATTCTGAGTATGGTGACCGGGACGGCTTGGGGAATGTTGACTATTTACCTATTTACCACTTGGGTCCTATGAAAAACAGTAAAAGCATATATCGCTTAACCTTTTTGGATATTGGAATTCTTATCCTTCGGTTTGGCCTGGGTATTTACATGGCAAAAGCCAGCAGTTCTTATCTTTTTGAAGGGAAAATGGCGGAACTCCAAGGGTTTTTGGAAAGTCTCAATTGGCCAATCCCGGATATTTTGGCCCCGCTTTCCCAATGGGTGGAATTGATCTCTGCCTTTTTCGTATTGGCAGGAATCCGACTAGGGGCATTTTCCATGGCATTTACCCTGATTGTCGCGGTAATTTTCGCCCATGGAGGCAGAATCCTGGAAGACGGGCTGTTACCATTTATGTTGAGTCTCTGCTTTTTAGGATTAGGGCTGATGGGTTCGGGGAGATTTAGTCTAGATTTTTATTTATTTGAAAGAAAAAGCAAGCCCTGATGGAAATCCCCAGTTTGGCCCAACTCAAAAAAGATCTCAGTTACCTCTCTGAAAAGGAATTGATTGATCTGATTGCCGATTTGGCCAAGTTTTCAAGAGATAACAAAGCCTTTCTTTATTTCAAACTCAATGAAAGAGACCAACCTCAGCTATTTGTGAATGAGGTAAAAGAGGACTTGGATGAGGCTTTTCAAACTGCCAACACCAAAAACTACCATCTCGCCAAGAAATCAGCCCAAGCCATTCGGAGAAAATTGAATAAATCTCTAAAGCTCAGTAAAAACAAAGCCGATCAAGCCGAATTAATTCTCTATTTCTGCGAAATGCTCAAGAAATATGGATACCTCGGATTTAGGCATCCCGTCATTGCAAACCTGTACCAAGTCCAGCTTGGAAAGGCAAAAAAACTGATTTCTACCCTTCATGAAGATTTGCAAAGTGACTTTGAATATCGCCTTGAGGACCTTGAATAAACCTAAATCATGACTATTTCCATTTCTCCAAATCCAATCGAATTGGGTCAAAAGGCCGGAAAAACCGGAGCTGAACTGATTCGAAAAGCCATCGAAACCCAAGGTTTTGCCAATATTATTTTGGCGACTGGCACCAGTCAGTTTGAAACGTTGAAACTGCTTTTGGCTGAAAAAGAAATTGATTGGAGCAAGGTCACTGTCTTTCATTTGGATGAATACCTTGGACTTCCCATCAAGCATCCGGCGAGTTTTCGGAAATATCTAGTGGAAAGGTTCTTCAATCACGTTCCTCAGCTCAAAGCCTATCATTTGATTGACGGAGAAAATGACCCAGAAAAAGAATGTACCCGACTTTCGACCTTAATTCAAAATCATCCCATCGATATTGCTTTTGTAGGAATCGGGGAAAATGGGCATTTGGCTTTCAATGATCCTCCTGCTGATTTTGAAATAGAGAAGCCTTATCTGGTAGTCAATTTGGACCATGCCTGCCGCATGCAGCAGCTGGGAGAGGGTTGGTTTCCTGATTTGGAATCAGTCCCCAAAAAAGCCATTTCTATGTCCATCCATCAGATCATGCATTCCAAAAGCATTATTTGTTCTGTCCCTGACCTTCGAAAAGCCCAAGCAGTTAAGAATTGCCTAGAAGGAAAAGTCATTAACCTATTTCCGGCCTCAGTTTTACAAAATCATCCGGATTGCCAAATCTTTCTGGATAAGGAATCTTCATCCTTGCTTTCCAGCCATTAGTCTGAAAATCTTTGGATGCTTGACATAAAATTTGGTATTTAAGGACAAAGGAAATCGAATATGATTTCCTTTTGCCTTAAACCCAAAACCTTCCTATGTCAAAAACCACCGCTGCGGTTCGTGCCGATCAGCTAAGCCAACGAGGCACTTGGATCTCCATTGGCATCATTGGGATGCTTTTTTTCATTTTTGGCTTTGTCTCCTGGGTCAATGCGATCTTGATTCCCTATTTCAAAATCGCCTTTACCCTTAGCAACTTTGATTCCTACCTCGTTGCATTTGCCTTTTACATTTCCTACCTCATCATGTCGGTTCCTTCTTCCTATTTGCTCAAAGCAGTGGGATTCAAGAAAGGGATGATGGTCGGATTCTTTGCCATGTCGGTTGGAGCTTTCATTTTTGTGCCGGCAGCGATGAGCCGAACGTATGAAGTTTTCCTCTTGGGCTTATTCACTTTAGGAACCGGATTGGCTGTACTTCAAACTGCTGCAAATCCGTACGTGACGGTCCTTGGACCTAAGGAGCGGGCTGCCCAAAGAATCAGTGTCATGGGCATTTTCAATAAAGGAGCGGGAATTTTGGCGCCTATCTTATTTGCTGCAGTCATCCTGAGAGTAGGGGATAATGAGCTTTTCCAGCAGTTGGATTCCATGACTCCGGATGCGAAAGACGCTGCCTTAGATGAATTGATCCGAAGAGTCATTTTACCCTATTCTGTAGTCGGAACGGTGCTTTTGGGTTTGGGAATCTTTGTAAGGTTTTCGCCTTTGCCGGAGATTGATACCGAGCATGAGACTGCAGAAATTGCTGAAGCCAACTCAGGAAAAACGTCCATTTTCCAGTTTCCGCATCTGATTTTGGGAGCGGTGGCGATCTTCCTCCATGTAGGCACTCAGGTCATTGCGATTGATACGGTCATTCCCTATGCCAATTCCTTCGGGATCTCCCTGTTGGATGCGAAAGTGTTTCCATCTTTTACTTTAGCATTTACGATTTTGGGCTATTTGATTGGGATTTCCCTGATTCCAAAGGTGATTTCTCAAGTTAATGTGCTGAGGATTTGCACCTTGTTGGGAACCTTCCTGACCTTGCTAATCGTGTTCACGAGTGGTCCAATTCCATTTTGGGGCATGACAGTGGATATTTCCATCCTTTTTGTGGTGCTTTTGGGCCTGGCAAATTCTTTGGTTTGGGCCGGAATCTGGCCTTTGGCATTGGATGGTTTGGGCAGATATACTAAACTGGGTGCATCGATCATGATCATGGGACTTTGTGGCAATGCCATCATGCCGATGGTCTACGGGTATTTTGCGGATCTCTATACCGTGAAACTGGCCTATTGGGTACTTTTCCCTTGCTACCTGTATTTGGTGTTTTATGCAGTTCAAGGTCATAAAATCAGAAAATGGAAACTCGCCTGATTGGAAAGTCTTTTTTGGACGGAAAGCAATTGGAAATCAGTGTTTCCGAAGGAAAGATTAAGGCAGTTTCATTTGTCGAAACCAGTCCTGAAAATCTCTGGATCGGCCCTGGATTTACAGATATTCAAGTCAATGGCTACGGAGGATTGGATTACAATGCCATTCAATCCGATGTTTTGGCTTTGGGTCAAATTTCCAGAAAACTTCTTTCCTACGGCGCTACCAGCCATTTTCCCACGATTATCACCAATTCACCTGAAAAGACTTCAGCCTTGATTCAACAGGTGGTTCAGCTTCGAAAAATGGATCCCTTGGCTGCTTCCTGCATTTCAGGAATTCATATCGAGGGGCCTTTTATTTCTCCCGAAGACGGACCAAGAGGAGCCCATTTCAAGGAATTTGTACAAGGTCCGGATTGGGATTTGTTCCAAAAGTGGATCGAAGAAAGCGAAGGACTGATTCGAATGATTACTCTTTCTCCGGAATGGAAGGGAAGTACCGCGTTTATCGAAAAATGTGCAGAATCTGGCATTTTGGTCTCTATAGGTCACACCAATGCAAATCATCACCAAATTATAGAAGCTGTGAAAGCAGGCGCAAGGCTTTCCACCCATTTGGGAAATGGAATGCATGGAGTCATCCCACGGCACCCCAATTACCTTTGGTCTCAACTCGCAGCAGAAAATCTATCAGCCACCATCATTGCCGACGGATTTCATCTTCCTGCAGAAATCATTCAGGTATTTAAAAAAGTAAAATCCGAAAAGCTCATGCTAGTGAGCGACTCGGTGGCTTTGGCTGGTATGCCACCTGGCAATTATGAAGCGGCAGTAGGAGGAAAAGTGACCTTGACTCCCGAAGGGAAACTCCACCTTTTCGGAAATCCCAACACGCTTGCCGGGTCGGCCATGAATATCCTTCAAGGAATCAATTTTCTGCTTAGAAATAACCTAGCAGATCTTCCCGAAGCTTGGCAAATGGCTTCCGTACGACCTCTTAGGCTTTTTAAACCCACTTTTGATCCTTTTCAAATCGGTCAAAATGCGGACTTGATTTTAGCAAAACAGCAACCTGACCTCGGTTTAAAATTTCTCAAAGTCCTCAAAAACGGAGTAGAAATACCATTTGATTAACCCAAACTCAGAAACTATAGCACTATGAAAAATAACCTTAACCGCCGCCATTTCATCAAAACAGCTGCCACTGGAGCCCTTGGGCTTGGCGTGACATCTTCTGCTTTTTCCTTCAATATCCTTTCCCAATATCCACTCAAAGACAAATACCGAGTTGCCGTGATTGGCGTCAACAGTCGGGGTTCCCAGCATATTCAGGCTTTGGCCAAGCTCCCAAATGTGGAAATCGCCTATATCTGTGATGTGGATGCCAATGCTTTGGCAAAAGGAGTGGAGTTAGCCGTGAAATCCGGAAGCAAAAAGCCACCAGTCGCAGTCAAAGATTTCCGAAAAGCCTTAGAAGATGCTTCTCTTGATGCTGTGACTATTGCCATGCCGGACCATTGGCATACACCAGCGGCCCTTTTGGCTTTACAGGCAGGAAAGCATGTGTACATCGAGAAGCCAGGTTCACACAATCCAGCAGAATCCGAACTACTTGTAGAAGCCACCAAAAAGTATGGCAAAATCGTGCAAATGGGCAATCAGCGCCGATCCTGGCCAAGAGTGCAGGAAGCGATGAAAGAGCTTCATTCCGGAGCAATAGGAAGAGTTTATTATGCTAGAGCTTGGTATACCAATACCAGAAAATCTATTGGCTATGGCAAGCCAGCACCTGTTCCTGAAGGCTTAGATTTTGAACTTTGGCAAGGTCCAGCTCCTCGTAAAGATTTCAAAGACAATTTAATTCACTACAATTGGCACTGGTTCTGGCACTGGGGCACGGGAGAAATCGTCAACAATGGCGTGCACTTTTTGGATTTGGCAAGATGGGGATTGCAAGTAGACTATCCCGAAAAATGCTATTCCAGCGGAGGGCGCTACCACTTTCAGGACGATTGGGAAACGCCTGATACTCAAATTGCCTCATACAATTTCTCTAATGGAAAATCAATCCTGTGGGAAGGTCGCAGTTGCAATGCCCGCGACATCAACGCGATGGGTTCAGGAGTCTCTTTTCATGGAGAAAACGGAACGCTTGAACTGCTTAACAATTCCTACAAGATCTATGACAATGCCAATAAGCTGGTCAAATCTGCTGAACCAACCAGCAATATTTTAGTCAACCAACAAGGTGCCGGATTTGACATGGATGTGGATCATTTCAAAAACTTCATTGATGCAATCGACCATGGCCAAAGCCTGATTTCACCCTATCCAGAAATCAAGAAAAGTGTCTTGCTCTGCCATTTAGGCAATATTTCTTACAGAACCGGAAGAGCTCTTGACATCAATACCGAAACTGGGCGAATAGAAAATGATGCGGATGCAATGAAGCTTTGGGGAAGAACTTATCGGCCGGGTTGGGAACCTAAGTTGTAAGAGCCATGGAAATCCAACTCAAACAACCTTCCACCCGATTGGTATCTATCGACGCCCTGAGAGGCTTTGACATGCTGATGATCTGTGGGGCAGATGCTTTTTTCCGGAGTTTTGAAGGAAAAACTTCTTGGGCTTGGGTGGATGCCTTAGCTTTCCAGTTTGAGCATCCGGAGTGGGTAGGCTTTACTTTTTACGATTTCATTTTCCCACTTTTCCTGTTTGTGGCCGGGGTGTCTACTCCTTTTTCTTTGGGAAAAGCGAAAGCTGAAAATATGCCCAAAAAGGAAATCTATCGAAAAGCATTTTGGAGGATGATGATTTTGATAGGACTGGGTGTGCTGGACAAAAATGCCCCTTTTCCCTTTTTCGATTGGGAGAAAATCAGACTGGGCAGTGTGCTTGGAAGGATCGGAATCGCAGGATTTGTGACGGTTTTTCTATTTCTAAATTTCAATACCCAAAAGAGGCTAATCATTGCAGGCAGCATTTTATTTCTTTACTATGCGGCGATTTTCCTAATTCCAGTTCCCGGGTTTAGGGCAGGAAACCTGAGTTTTGAAGGGAATTTGGTAGGCTGGTTCGACCGGACTTTTCTTCCTGGTAGGCTTCTTCAGGGACAATTTGACGAACTCGGGATTTTGACCACTTTTCCTGCCATCTGCTTGACCATTTTTGGGGCACATGCAGGAGAAATCCTTAGAAAAGCTGGCGTCTCAGAAAATCAAAAGCTGAAAGAACTCATTTTGACCGGGTTGATTTTCATCGCAATCGCCCTGATTTGGAACCTTCATTTCCCGATTTTCAAACGCATGTGGACGAGTTCCTTTATCATGTTGACTTCAGGAATGGCTTTTCTTTCCCTGGGCCTTTTTTATGGAATCATCGATATCCTGAAAATCAAAAAATGGTCTTTCTTCTTCGTAGTCATTGGAATGAACAGTTTGACGATCTACATGATCTACCGCTTTGTCAACTTCAGGTACACCAGTAGGCTTTTGTTTGAAGGTCTTTACAAACCACTCGGTGAAAATTGGATGCCAGTGATGGAAAGTCTGGGTGCATTGGCCTTGGTTTGGTTGTTTTTGTATTTCCTTTATCGAAAGAAGATTTTCTTTAAGGTTTAGGATTTATTCTTGGCATCCGATTATATACAGATCGCACCTTTGGTGCTCTTGGAAATGAATTGAATTCATAGCCCCAAATTGAATTTGGGGCTAATACAGGTTGCCCCTTCAGGGCAAATCGAAATTACTAAATAGTGCCAAAAGCACGCTCTGTTTTAGCCCAGAATTCAATTCTGGGTAAAAGCCAGATTAGATTTATCAAGAGTGCTGAAAGCACGAGCTTTATTGAATTAAAATTAAGTAAAAGGATTATAACAATATTATTTTCAATAGTTTATGAAATTATCCCGTCGATCATTTATAAAGAAAACCACCGCTTTCGGAGCTGCCGCCAGCTTAAGTTCCCTACCTTTTTCCATACTAGGAAAAACCAAAGCCGAGCCCATTAGGATCGGAATCATCGGCTTAGACACCTCTCACGCACCTGCCTTTACCAAGCTTTTCAATGCTGAAAATCCAAAGCCTGAACTTTCTGGATTTCGGGTAGTAGCCGCTTATCCTTATGGAAGTCAGGATATCGAGTCCAGCTATAAGCGCATCCCGGATTATATCAAGCAGGTAGAAGCTTTGGGAGTGAAAATTGTGGATTCGATAGAAAACTTATTGGAGATGGTTGATGTGATTCTTCTGGAAACCAATGATGGAAAACCACGTTTAGATCAGGCCAGAAAGATAATCCAGGCCAAAAAACCGTTTTTTATAGATAAACCTGTGGCGGTAAGCTTGGCTGATACCCGAACAATCTACCAAGAAGCCCAAAGCGCAGGTGTCCCTATTTTTTCAGCATCATCGCTTCGGTATTTGAAAAATGCTCAGGCAGTGCGTCACGAAAACAAAATCGGAAAAGTACTGGGCTGTGACGCCTTTAGTCCTGCTGAATTGGAACCTGGACATCCGGATTTATTTTGGTATGGAATCCATGGCGTGGAAATTCTTTTCACCGTCATGGGGCCGGGCTGTGAGTCGGTAACCCGATTCAGCACAGTGGATGGAGAGGTAGTCGTTGGCACTTGGAAAGATGGACGGATAGGGACTTTTCGAGGCATGCGAGCCGGAAAGCATGAGTATGGCGGAACAGCCTTTGGATCAGAAGGAAACTTGGTTTTGGGTAATTACGAAGGCTATGAACCTTTGGTAGTGAAGATTGCCGAGTTTTTCCAAACTGGAAAATCCCCTGTGGAAGATGATGAAACCTTGGAAATTTATGCCTTTATGGAGGCAGCTGATGAAAGCAAGAGAAGAGGTGGGACAAAAGTTTCTCTTTCAGAAGTTTAATATTCCTTCGATCCATTCCGCAAACTTTGTTGGGCAGACTTAGAATTTCCTTTTATTTTCCGCTATGAATCCATTCCGAAAAATCCTACTCAGCTGGCTTTTTATTGGCCTTTTCCTTCTTACAAGTCCTGTATCTGCCCAAAACTTCCAATGGGGTCCAGATGGCAATTCCTATTTTCAAATTGAGCAAAACCAACTTGTTAAATATGTTTTGCCTTCTTTGGAGAAGGAAATCCTACTTTCTGAAGCGGACCTGACTCCTTCGGGCGAAAGTCCAATTCGTGTCCGGGATTTTACCTTTTCCCAAGACAATCAAAAACTCCTCATCTACACCAATACTAAACGTGTATGGCGACTAGATACCCAGGGGGAATATTGGGTGATGGATCTGGCTGCCAAAAGTTTGAAAAAGACAGGAAAAGGGCTGTCGGCTTCTTCTCAGCGCTTTGCCAATCTCTCTCCGGATGCCTCCAAAATCGCTTATGTCAGCGAATTCAATCTCTATGTGGAAGATTTGGCTTCCGGTCAAATCACCCAATTGACGAAAGACGGAAACCGAAAGCTGATCAACGGAACTTTCGATTGGGCCTATGAGGAGGAATTTGCGTGTCGGGATGGATTCCAGTGGAGTCCTGACGGAAAAATGATTTCCTTCTGGCAGATTGATGCCAATCAGATTCGGGATTACTACATGATGAATTTCACCGATTCGGTGTATTCCCGGGTGATTCCGGTCGAATACCCGAAAGTTGGGGAATCGCCTTCCCCAGCTCGGATCGGAGTGATTGATTTGGCTTCGCAAAAAACCACTTGGCTGAATATCCCCGGTGATCCTCAGCAGCACTATTTGCCGCGAATGGAGTGGAATAGCCCGGATTTGATCCTAGTTCAACAGCTTAACCGTAAGCAAAACCACAGCAAAATCTACGCAGTTAATGTGCCTGCCAACGAGGCCAAAGTGATCTCTGAGGAAAAAGAAGAAACTTGGATCGATGTGCTTTCCAACTGGGAAAATGTCTATGGATTGACCTACAGGCATGAATTCAAATGGCTAAACGACAAAAAATCTTTCCTGTGGTTTAGCGAAAAAGACGGTTGGAGACATGTCTATTCCATTGGTCTCGACGGGAAAGAAACTCTCCTGACACCGGGTGATTATGACGTAATCAACCTTTTGCACTTGGATGAAAAAAACAAGATGGCCTACTTCCATGCCTCTCCGGAAAATGCCACGCAAAAGTACCTTTATCGGATCAAATTGGATGGAAAAAGCAAAGCAGAACGTGTAACGCCAGCTCTTTTTGAAGGAACTAACACATACACTATTTCCCCTTCAGGACAGTTTGCCATGCATCAGTTCAGCAATTCTTTTACCCGTCCTGCTTCTGAATGGATCAATTTAGCCAAACATAGCCCGATTGACCCGAGCAAAAGCATTGAAGCTAACTTGTCTCAAAATCAGGGATCCAAAACCGTGGAGTTCTTTAAAATCAACACCGCCGACGGGACCGAATTGGACGGATGGATGGTCAAGCCAACCAATTTTGACCCCTCCAAAAAGTATCCGGTGGTCTTTTATGTCTATACCGAACCTTGGGGTGCCACTGTAAAGGATGGCTACGGCGTGGCCAGAAACCGAAATTACGACGGTGATATGGCAGAGGATGGCTATATCTACATTTCGATCGACAACCGAGGCACTCCAGCACCCAAAGGCCGGGCCTGGAGAAAAAGCATTTACCGAAAAATCGGGCGCATAAATATCTCCGACCAAGCAGAAGCTGCAGCACAAATCGTAAAATGGGACTTTGTAGATCCTGAGCGCGTGGCCGTTTGGGGACACAGTGGGGGAGGTTCGGCTACCTTGAACCTGATGTTCCAGTATCCGGAAATCTATAAAACCGGGATCTCTCTAGCAGCTGTAGCCAATCAGTTGACCTATGATAATATCTATCAGGAACGCTACATGGGCCTTCCACAGGAAAATTTGGAGGATTTTGTGGCAGGTTCACCCATCACCCATGCGAAAAATCTGAAAGGAAATCTGCTCTACATCCACGGAACCGGAGATGACAACGTGCACTACGACAATGCCGAAATGCTGATCAACGAGCTGATCAAACATGGTAAGCTCTTCCAGTTTATGCCTTATCCAAACCGTTCCCATGGAATCGGAGAAGGCGAGGGGACAACGGCTCATTTGAGAAAATTATACACAGATTTCTTGAAAAGGTATTGTCCTCCGGGAGGGAAATAAGGTTTCCATTTGGAATTAGTGATTTGAAATTTGATTTAGCTAAAGCACTAATTTTGTTATAACTTGGTTAGTACAAGTAAATTCCAATTCTATGGCTATAGAAAAGACATTAACCTCAGTAGGTAATAGCAAAGCTTTGATCATTCCTTCGGATTTGATCAAAAAATATGGCCTGGAGAGCGTGATTATTGAGGAAACCGCTGAAGGGTTATTGATAAGGTCTGCCAGTAAGGAAAGTGACTTCCAGAAAAAACTTGAGCAGTTGAAGAAATATAAAAATGAGGTTTATAGTCAAATAGAATTAGAAGTAAATGACCCAGAGGTGAAAGAATACTATTCAAATCCTCAAAATAATTTTTCTGAAGCTGATCCAGATGTCAAATGATCCGATCTAAAGAAGTTTGGTTGGTTGATTTTGCACCACAAATTGGACAGGAGATAGCCAAAATCAGACCTGCTGTGGTGGTAAATCATAACTCAATTGGAAGTTTAAAATTGAAAGTGGTAGTTCCTATTACCGATGCCTTGAAAAACCCAAAACAGTGGCTGGTAGGTCTTTCCCCATCTGGGTCAAATGGATTGACCAAAGAAAGCATGGCCGACTGCTTTCAAATAAAATCAATTTCGGAGGAACGCTTTATCAGAAAAATCGGAGAATTATCCTCAGAGGAATTTGACGCCGTTAAGTTGGAATTAATCCTAGTTTTAGACCTCTTTTAAATTAAAACCATAGCAAAAATCTAATTTATGATTCGCTTAATCGCTCCAGTAATCCTTTTTGTTGTACTTGCTATAAATCCAAGCTACTCCCAAAAATCCTTCACCCGTGCTGACACATTACGTGGAAGTATCACTCCTGAACGGGCTTGGTGGGACTTGAATCACTACCATTTGGCAGTAGAAATTTTTCCCGAAACCAAATCCATTAAAGGCTCAAATACAATTCGATACAAGGTATTATCTGATAATCAGGTTTTACAGTTGGATTTGCAGGAACCTTTGAAAATCACTTCCATAATTCAGGAAGGAGAGGAGCTGGATTTCAAAAGGGAAGGTGCTGCTCACTTTGTGACCTTGAAGAAAAAGCAGGTTTCAGGAAACTTTGAGGAGTTGATTGTTTCCTACGAAGGGCAACCCAAAGAAGCCATTCGTCCTCCTTGGGATGGAGGAATTACTTGGACCAAGGACAGCAATGGAAAACCCTTTATCGCATCATCCAACCAGGGAATCGGTTCGAGTATCTGGTGGCCGCTCAAAGACCATCCTGCGGACGAGGTAGACAGTCTAATGATCAGCGTTACAGTTCCGGATGGATTAATGGACGTGTCCAATGGGCGATTGGTGGAAGTCGAAATAGGTGAGGGTAAAAATACTTATCACTGGTCTGTAGCCAATCCTATCAATGATTATGGGGTGAATATCAACATCGGGGATTACGTTCATTTTGGTGAAAAATTCGAGGGAGAAAAAGGCACGCTGGACATGGATTATTTTGTCCTGAGAGAAAATTTAGAGAAAGCCAAAGTCCATTTCAAAGATGCCCGACGTATGATGGAAGCTTTCGAGCATTGGTTTGGGCCTTATCCGTTTTATGAAGACGGCTTCAAACTGGTCGATGCACCTTACCTCGGAATGGAGCATCAAAGCTCGGTGACCTATGGTAATGGCTACCAAATGGGCTATAGGGGAAGGGATTTGAGCGGAACAGGTTGGGGATTGAAGTTTGACTTTATTATCATCCACGAAGCTGGTCACGAATGGTTTGCCAATAACATCACCTACAAGGATGTGGCCGATATGTGGATCCACGAGAGCTTTACCAACTACTCAGAAAGCCTCTTTTTGGATTTTCACTACGGAAAAGAGGCAGGACAGGAATATGTCCGAGGTACACGAATAAATATCGCCAACGATCGACCCATTATTGGGACTTACGGAGTCAATCAGCGGGGTTCGGGAGATATGTATTACAAAGGGGGTAACCTGCTCAATATGCTTCGGGAAATCCTGAACGATGACGAAAAATGGAGGCAGATTCTGAGAGGTTTGAATCAGGAGTATTACCATCAGACCGTGACTACTCAGCAGGTGGAAAGCTATATTTCTCAGGTCTTTGGCATGGATCTCAAACCTGTTTTTGACCAATATTTAAGGGATTTTCGGATTCCGGTTTTGGAGTATTATTACTCAGATGATCAGATACTTAATTACCGATGGATTTCCTGTTTGCCTTCATTCACCATGCCGGTAGATTTGGAAATTGGAGGAGAAAAGGTTCGAATTCAGCCAAAAGCAAGCTGGAGTAAAATTCAGGTAAAAGATGTGGGAGACTTGACTGTAGATTTGGATTATTATATGGGAGTGGCGAAGATGAGGTGATAATCTTCATTATCAAAAAATTATAACCCTAAAATTATTGACCATGGAAAAGGGCATAAGATGGCAACAGAGGTTTAAAAATTTCAATAAAGCACTTAAAAAGCTTTCGGAGGCTATAAACTATATCTCAAATAAAGAAGGGCAAGAAAATATTATCTTAGATGAAATTGTAAAAGAAGGTCTGATTCAACGATTCGAATATACCCATGAGCTTGCTTGGAATGTAATGAAAGACTATGCTGAATTTCAAGGGAATTTCGAGGTTGGGGGAAGTCGTGATTCTACCCGCGAAGCTTTTCAACTTCATTTAATAACTGATGGAAAATTGTGGATGGATATGATCAATAGTAGAAATAAGACTTCACATACTTACAATGAAGATACCGCGGATGAAATTTTTGAAAAAATTCTAAAATTATACTATCCAGCGTTTTTGGAATTTCAATCTATAATGGAGGACAAACGAAGTGGAAATCAAGGAAACCTATTCTAAGCTTGCTAATTCAGGTTTAGACGAAGAAGAAATCACAAGAATGATTGAGATTTTTTCCAAACAGGGAAAAATCAAGAAAGTCATATTGTACGGCTCGAGGGCCATGGGTACTTGGAGACCTAACTCAGATATTGATCTTACTATTCAGGGAGAAAGCCTGACTTTGGATAAACAATTTGAGATAGAAAATGAACTTGACGATTTGATGATGCCATACAAAATAGATATTTCATTACTCCATCATATTAAAAATCAAGATCTCTTAGATCATATTAACGAGGTAGGAATTGTGTTTTTTGAACGGTGAAAAAATGGCTACCCAAATCCGAGTAGCCATTCAAAGCTTTTAATATTTCAACTTTTCATCCTTATCCCAAATCCCCCAATAAGCACCTACATCGCCTTCGGCACCGACTTTCCAAGATTCATCAAATGAGGAAAAGTAAAATACCGGGATGTCATCCAGCTTGGACCAGGTTTGGATATTGATGAAGTATTTCATGAAGTTTTCATCAGAAGGTACAGCCCCGTAAAGTGGAGTGCCTTGGCTTGGCCAACCTGTCTCGGTGATGATCACAGGTTTGCCATTTCCGGCTCTTTTAGCCCGATTGTACATGTCCTTGATGTAAAGCAGGGAATATTCCATAGCACAACCTTCCCAATACGGATAGCAATTAGAAAGGACTACATCACAAGCTTCGGTGATCCTTGGACGGTGCTCAAACTCGTAATAGGCATCCACATAGCCCACCGGAATCTTGGGGATTTCCTTTTTCACCCTTTCGATGAATTCCAACAGTTGATCTTCAGTCAGGTCCTTTCGGTACATGACTTCATTCCCTACCGCTGCAATATCCACATAGCCTTCTTTTGCCAATTTGATCAGGCCTTCTACCTCAGCCTGATTGATTTCGTCATCTTTTCCCAACCAAGCGCCGACCAGCGTCTTCATTCCCATTTCTTTGGCGATGACAGGAATCAATTCATTTCCTTCCGTACAGGAGAAGGAGCGAATCCATTGAGTATAGGGCCGGAGAATTTCCAATCTTCTCCGGATTTGTTGCTCTGTGAGCGTGTCACCGGGTTTTTGTCCTTCTTCATACGGACTGATGCATATTCCATGCATTCCTTCAGCAAGGATTTCCCGGAATGATTCCGCAAGTTCTTGTTTGCTTAAACCCTGCAGATTTTTCCCTGCAAGTGCCAAAATTTTGTCAGCATTAAATGACATAGTAATCAGTATTTTAAGTTTTCGTTTTTATCCCAAATTCCCCAACTCTGACCTACTTCCCCTTCATGATGGACCTTCCAAGGTTCATCAAAAGACGAGAAGGTGAATAAAGCAATTTTTTCCTTTTTAGCCCATTCAATGGATGCGATTAGGTATTTCATGGCGTTTTCCGGAGATGGAGTCGCAGAATGCATACTTTCACCGGAGTCTGGCCAGCCCGTCTCGGTGATAATGACTTCCTTGCCCTGAGCTACACCTTTTGCGGTTTGATACATTTTCTGAAGATAGATCGGTGCTTCTTCGACGTTGCAACCTTCCCAAAATGGATAGCAGTTGGCTAGTACCACATCGCAAGCTTCTACGATTTGAGGTCGTTGAGAAAGCTGGTAGTAGGTATCCACATAGCTTACAGGGACTTTTGGAAGGGATTCCTTGACCCGAAGAAGATAATCCAACACCTCTTTTTCGCTGAGTTCACCACGAAGGAGTACTTCATTTCCTACCACAGCGATATCTACCAGACCTTGCTTGCCCAGATGGATGAGTTGCTCGATTTCTGCCTCATTTTTGGCCTTGTCCGTTCCCAGCCAGGCACCCACCATGGTTTTCAAGCCTTTTTCTTTGGCGATGTTCGGAATCAATTCATTGCCATCGGTACAGGAGAAGGAGCGAACCCACTGCGTATAGGGAGAGATGATATCCATCCGACGTCGAATTTGCTCTGCCGATAGCGCATCTCCAATATTTTGACCCTCGAGATACGGACTAAAACAAAGCCCGTGGAGCCCTTGATCTAAGGTCTGAGCAAAGATGGATTTGATTTCAGCTTTTGATTTTCCTGCAAACCTGCTTTGCAAAGCGGATACTGCCTGCTTATCAGCATCTTCCAAGGTGATGGATTTTCCTTCCTGATAGGACGCATAAACCGGTTTGGGGCTGAGCTTTTCAGCTTTGCGTTTTTGAAGTTCAGCGCGTATTTCATTTGCTCGGGCTTCATCTACATCGTAGTCATGCATGAGATACATGGCTATGATGGTTCCTAACATGGGCAGACCGGAAAAAAACAATCTCAGTCCAGTTACTGCCCCTTCCGGCTGTACGGCAGCATTGCCATCGAATCCGACTACAGTCAAAATCACCCCGCTCAAACCGCCGGCTATTGCAAAACCAAACTTGACCATGTACCAATAAATAGCCCCAAATACCCCTTCCCGGCGCACACCGTAGTTCAATTCGTCCAGATCAATGACATCCGCAGTCATGGACATCATCAGCACAAACAAACTTCCAATTCCGAAGGAATGGAAAGGCAGAGAAAAGATAAACATCCAGGGCTTGCCCGGTACAAACAAAAACCAAAGCGAAGTGTAGCCTATCAAAGCGATCCCCTGAGATACCATGAAGGCGTTCTTTTTCCCGATCTTCTTGGACATCCGGGCTACAATAGGAATTACGATAAAGGTGGTGACCAAAGCACCTACACTGCCAAAGATCGGGGTCCAATATCCAGCTGCCCCTGCATCTCCATTGAACAAATGCCAAACCACAATGAAGAACACGAAGCCCGCTACCGTATTGAATGCATTGAAAATGAAGAAGGTAGAAATACACAGCTTTCGGAACGGAGTCGAGGAGAAAGCCTCTTTAAACCCTCTGACAATCTGGGAAACACTATCTCCGATGGCATTGAAAGTGAGGGGAGAGAAATTCTCGTTTTTGGTAGATTTGCTGGGGATGAAAATGGCCGGCACCATGGCACAAATCGCGAAGATGATACCCACCCAAACGGCCAGTTGACGGGTAGCCGCCTCCGGACTCGGAAACCAGCTGGGTTCATACATGATCACCCAAAACCAAGGGGCTATTACCCAGGCCCACTGTCCAATCCACTGCGCAATTGCCATAATCTGAGTTCGCTCATGAAAATCCTCACTCATCTCATAGCCCATGGCCACATAGGGAACACTGAATATGGTCAGGCCGATATAGAAGGCGAAGGAGCCCAAAAGGAAATAGATGAAATTGTAATTCACGCTATTTTCTCCGTACAGCTGCCACATGACGGAGAAGGTTACTCCCATCACGATGGCACCTAGGAAAACGTATTGCCTTCGTCTTCCCCAGGTGGATCTGGTGTTGTCAGAGATGAAACCCATGATCGGGTCGGTTACGGCATCGAGGACTCTGGGAAGGAAATATACGATTCCCCACATCCAGCCGGGAAAGCCAAGATTTTGCACAAGCACCACCATGAAAATTCCAAGGGACGCAGGAAACATTTGATTGGCTAACATACCCACGCCGAAGGCGATCTTTTGCCCCATCGGCACAGTAGTGGTCTTGGTTGACATAGTTTTGGGTTTTGGTGGTTAATTGGTTTGAAAATAGGTTGATTAATAATTTGCAGGCGGGGCCAAAACAGTTTTTAGCATGCTTTCTTTGTTTCCATCGAAGGTCTTGGTGATTGGATTTCCATCGCGGGTCAGGTCCTTGAAGACTCCTTGATCGACCAAATCCCAAAGAACATATTTTGCCTGACCTGTCTCGGTGAACAGGCCAAAATGGTTTTCAGAGCCAATAGGATTGTTAGCATCTTTCCAAGGTTCATTGAATCCTTCGAAATAAAAACAGGATATGCCTGCCTCATTGGTCCATTCTCGCATTAGCTGGTAGTAGCGGGCTTGCTTGTATTCATCTGTGGCATGAGAGCCCTCCGGTCCGTAGAGACCATCCGAAACCGATGCCCAGCCCGTTTCTCCAATATGGATAGGCTTATTCACCCCAATGCTTTTCATGTAATTTTTTACTGAATCGTACTGAGATTTGGCAAAGTCTACTGCTCTGATCATCGCAGCGTCGACTTTTTCTATTTCCGACCATTTGGATTCCTCTATTGGCACTCTCCAGAAATTGGGGTTGTAGTGAGAATTGTGATACGGATAGGTATGCATTGAAATGTAATCTACTGCTTTGGCCAGTTTAGCGTGGTCTTCCGTATGGTAAAGAGGATCCCCACCACCCCAAGAGGCGAAATCATCCGAACTGGTAATCCAAAGGCCTTTGGGAAGTTTTCCTTCTTTTTTGAGAGATTGAAGGTGGTTTACCCATTTAAGAATTACTGCAGGCTGAACAAAATAGCTTGTGGCCCACTTAACCATGGCTTCATTTCCTACTGCTAGCACTTTTACAATGTCCGGATACTGATTGACCAAAGCCACTGCACGGTCTATTTCTCCGGCATTTTGCTCACTCTCTACCTCATGGTTTGGCTCTAAATCTGTCCATGCATTTTGACAATCAATCCATGCTCCCAGCATCACATACATTTCGAAGGATTTATCCTCCGATTTTAACTCGCTGATCGCTTTTAAAAGATTGGAGGCATGCGCAAATTGGACATTGTAGGTTCTGAGAACCTTAATATTCATGGCAGAAAGAATTTTCAAATCCTCTTTTAGCTGGGCAATGCTGGGTTGGATCTCTCTGGATTTGGCACGATAGCCTTCATAGGATATGGCTTGGTATTCGGGATTTCCTAAAATTTCTTTTGCTGTCACTTCTTTACTGTTAGTTGATTGATCTTCTGTTGATTTTTCATTACAGGAAAAAGCTGCCCAAGCGGCTATTCCTATGCTCAATAAGTGTAAATGAGATTTTTTCATGGCTAGTATAGTCTAGAAAGATTGACTATTGATTTGATTATCTGGTTTATAAGTCAATCCAAATCCAAGGGGAAAGAGGGGGGATATGGATTCATCCCAATGATTCGGACCAAATTTTCCTTGGTAGTCTTCCGCTGATTTTGGCCAGGAATGAGGCAGTTTTCCCTTGAAATCAAAGAATCCAAAGAGCACCTCGGCAATTCCGTCACCTTCGGACCCGGGTAGCCAGGCTGCCACAAAGGCGTCACTTTGCTCTAATTGTGGGGTAACGACCAAAGGCCTACCGGATATAAGGACCACTACGGTTTTGATTCCTTTTTTAGTATAGGTCTCAATCAATTGCTGATGGGCTTCGGTGAGCGTGAGCTGAAAGAGGTTCATTTCTCCTCCGATATCCCCGAAAAACTCTGCATAGGGCTTTTCCCCGACCACGATGACCGCCACATCCACATCCTCCGCTTCTGCTGTTCCGTCCGGATCGTATTTTACCTCATGCAGTGCAAACTTTTTGATGCCTTGCAAAATGGTGGTTGCGCCTTGGTAATTTTCGGTAGTACCCTGCCAGTTGACTGTCCAGCCACCGGATTGCAGACCCGAATTATCCGCAAACTCACCAACGACGACTATTTTGGAGGTTCGCTTGAGGGGGAGTGCTTGATTTTCATTTTTCAAAAGAACCAGAGATTCTCGGACAGCTTGCCTTGCTACTGACCGATGTTCAGAAATCCCGATTGCATTGATTAGGCTTTTGTCAGGAAAGGGATTTTCGAAGAGACCAAAGCGGAATTTCTGTTTCAAAATCCTTCTGACCGCGTCATTGATTCGCTCCTCGGCAATGCTTCCGTCCAAAACTCCATTTTTTACTCCCTCCTGAAACCCATCCAAATCACCATCCACGGCCATGACCATGTCGATGCCGGCATTGATGATATCATTTTGACCAAAGCGGGAATACGCCTTCCAGTCTGAGACGACAATACCTTCAAATCCGAGTTGGACTTTGAGCAAATCAGTAATCAAAGCCTTGTGCGCATGCATGGGGAGCCCATCTAGAGTATTGAAGGAAGCCATTATCGAAGCAACTCCGGCATCCACGGCAGCTTGATAGGGTGGGAGTAAACGGTCCACCACTTCTTCCCGACTTAAGGAAGTATTTCCTCCTTCCACACCGAAGTCAGTAGCTCCATCGCCAATGAAGTGCTTGGCCGTGGCCATGACACCCATATTTCCGATTTTCTCCTGATGGCCGATCACAGAGGCCTGAGTTAGTTCGGTGGTGAGTTCGGTGCTTTCAGAAAAAGCTTCGTAAACCCGTCCCCATTTTTCATTCATCGGAATAGCAACACAGGGTGAAAAAACCCAATTGAAACCAGTGGCCTTGGATTCAATGGCTGTGATGGCAGCGGCTTTTGTCACCAAATCGGTACTCCTTGCAGCTCCCAAACCGATATTGTGAGGGAAAATAGTCGCCCCTTCAAAGGTATTCTGTCCATGCACAGCATCTATTCCGAAAATGAGCGGAATCCCAAGTCGGGTAGAAAGCGCTTGCTTTTGCAGTTCGGTGAATTTTGATTGCCATTCTTCAGCCGTATTTCCGGGCACAGGACCTTGGGTATGGATCACCGAACCAATGAATTTGGTTTGGATATCCTCGGGGCTGATATCATCAAAATGCCGGACCTGAGACATCTGACCGATTTTCTCCTCCAAGGTCATCTGACTGATCAGCTTCTCGATTTTCTCCTCTACTTCAGGATCCAGATTGAATTTTTTTGCCATAATCCGATTTTTATGGGTCGGTTACTTAATTGAGTCGTGATTGAGGAATACGTTCACTCTTTGAATCTCCCCGGTTCGGGTAAAAATTTTCCCACTCGTCGCCTTATCCAGGGTTAGTGTGTTTTCAAAAGCGGTTTTTGCTCCATTCGCTGAAATGACTTCGATTCCTTTTTTCCCGGCTAATTCATAGACTACCGGAACTTGGCAGAAGGTAAAGCAAAGGGAATTTTCTGAGACCGGAAATTCAGCCATTTGCCCATGTAAATCCACGTATTTGAAAACTTGACCCTCGGTTAAAAATTCAGATCTCTTCAACATAAAAGGCTGAAATACAAGCTTTCCATCCTGAATATGTACTCCCAGTTCCCCAAATCTTGAAATGATATCTTCCTTGACTTGTCCTGTCATTCCAGGCTGCTGAGCACCTTTTCCCGCCGGTGTGTGTGAATAGGGATCTGTAGAGAAAGCACCATAAACGCTTGGAGATTTGTGCACCCCGATGCCTTCATTGATTTCATAATAATGATCAATGAGTCCGTTTAGAATCTCTTGGGAGGCGTTTTCGGCATAGGCTTTTTCACAACATTCCCACACAGCCAACTGAAGCTTGGAGACCATATGCCAATAAATTGACCCCAGTCCTTCATAGCCGTAGAAAGTACCCGAACGGCCGGTAAAGGCTTTGTGATTAAACACTTTTTCAAAAATCTGAAGGGATTCCTTTTTAGCTGAATCGGTAATTGAAAACTCACGAGAATCCAGATTTTCTAAGGCCCTGGTCAGGTCTGAGGCATTTTTGAAATTGCCGTTGAAATGGAAATTTCCATCCACATCCTGTTCAATGATGCTTTTGTTTCCTTTTTCTAGCAAGCTTTTCAAAAGGGTTGATTGTTGAACATCTTCTTTTGGAATGGTATTTCTCTCCAAAAATCCCGGCAATTCCTTATTCGGGTAAAGCAGGTAGCTGTTTTGATCCTCCCGATAAAGTTTGCTGCTCCGAAGTGCATCCAAAGTCCGTAACACCTGCTCCGAACTCAGGTATCCCGAGCTCAGCGCGGCAACTTGCCCTTCAATCATTTCGGGTAGATAGGAGATGGAAACTTCCTCCTCATTCTCCACCGTCATCAAGTTATAGGCATGATAAAGCTCATCTGCACGCTTATTGGCTTCGATGGTATGCTCGAGATAGCTATTGGCCAAAATTGAAAAGTCAATCAAGACCTGAGTGGAAAGCTTCTTTTTCTCGCTGCTGAAGGAGTTTTGGTAGATTTTTGCACGGTATCGGCTAGCAGCCATTCCCAATTTGTCCAAGACTCTTTTTCGGTCTTTATCGGTAAATTTTCCTGCAAGCAAATGGCTGTGGGATTGAAGCGCTTGGACTGTTTCCTGGAAAAAATCCATCAATTCGGCTGAGACTTGAGTCTCCTTGGCAGGACTGTCTTTAAGTATTTCGCTGAAAAAGCTCAAAAACCTCCTCAAATAATACAAAGTCACCATGGAGACGCCATTTCCTACCAAGGCATTGTTGGCATCGTTCCATTCAGGCCGTTGCGTGTTCATCCAGATACCACCTTCAGGAATGAAGTTGGAGATTTTGGCCAGTACAGAGGCCAGGATTTTTTCCAAAAAGTTGACCTGATGAATGGCTCCGGTTTGGTTTTGGATCAAGGCAGCATCCGAACCTAAGGTGGACCAACGCTTCTGAATCTTTTGATCCAAGTGATGGTCAAAGTCAATGGTGTCCTTGGGATTTTTCAGAATGTCCTCATAGGGTTTGATTTTGTAAGGGACATTCGCATAGACAAAAATGTCCTCGCTGAAGTACTGGGCCAATCTACCGGGGGCGTAATTCTCCGCAAATTCGAGGAATTTCAACAGGTAGATGATCTGATGATCTCCCCAATAGCCGATGTAAGACCATGGGTCATCTGCCTCGATTCGTTCCCAATCTATCCCGTTTTTGGTAATCCGGTAGGGATTATAACCATCAAATGTTGAGGCATTTAGGAACTTTAATATCATCCCTTCGATGAACTCGGGATAGGAGAGGGCCAAGGCTTCCCAGTTTTGGAAAATATCCCTCCAGTTTCCGGCGTAGTCCAGAACTTTGGAGCCATCGGCTTCATTTTTGGTATTGATCGAAAAATGATTCCAAGGCCGGCTTGGGTCTCCGTGTCTTCGACTGAATTTCAACGGTAAATACTCTAAGCAGAGTCGTCTGAAATCCGCGTCATGGGATTGCTGAGCGAGGTGCTTTACCGTAGCTATGGGAAATTGTGCTGGCAGGGCATCCAAGCTTCCATGGTGACGGGAAAACACTTCCCGATTGGCATTTTGAATATTCCCTTTTAGGTCTGCTTTTTCAATCAGGTAATTATTGTCAAAAATCCCGCCCCGCATGATGTTAAACATCGAATTGGCAAAGTGTCGAATATCTTTGAGTGGATCAGCTGTAAGCTGAAATGCATCCGAGGCTGCGTTTAACTTTATCAGCTCCTTGGTGCCTAACTCCACATCAGTTTTGACTTTGGAAATCAGGTCTGAGTCAGTTTTGATGGCTTGAGCCAAAGCTCGGATTTGAGAGACATTCTGATTGATATCCGCTACTATGATCCATTCCTTTTCCCCTCCGGGCTGCAGATTCAACGTCGAGGACACAAAATAGGCTCCTTTTTTAGCTTTGATATCCACTTCCTGCTGAAGTGCTCCTCCTTTTCGGAACGCGTCCACCTGGGAGGAGGAGAGGAGACGAGTTGGTTTTTCCAATCCCAAAGACCAAGCAACACTGGCTTTGAGTGCTTCACTTGGTTCGGCTTTATCAACAATAATCGCACTAAGGGCAAATATCCCGATTCCGCTTTCCGGCTCCAGTTCGTTTCGTTTATAGGCATCCACCAGATTGCTTCGCATAGTTTGAAGGGCACTGCCCACGCCATGTGGCATGATATTTTGGATCCCATCCAAAAAGGAGATTTTTACCGGATTTTCAGAGGTATTGATAATTCGACTGGTTTTTACAAACCCAAATTGCTCACTGCTTGACCATTGGTATTGAAAGCTGAGGTTGAGGTCGAGATTCTCTTCTTCAAACAGAATTTTGTTTCCATACACACTCTTGTAAAGATTCCTTTTCAATCGGTATTGATGGGCAAAGTGAATGGAAAAGGGCTCCCAAATCTGAAGTTTACCGTCTTTGTCTACCTGAATGATGGTTTTGGATCCTGTGATTTCAGCTGATTCGATGATTTTGTCATCGGTATAATAGGGGAAAAGGGCGTTTTCAGGATCTTTTCTTCCAGCACTGATTCCCCCATTACTTCCAATAAAAAGCCAATGGTTGGAAGGGCTGATGATACTCATGAAAAAGGGGAGAAGCCGATCACTATGGGTGATTTTGAGAAACTTTTCAGAATTGATCGTGACTGTCTCAAGTACATCCTGCTGAAAAGGATCAGAAACACTGTTGCTTTGTTGCATAAATTGGGTGTCAATTGAATTTATGAGAAGCGAACCGGACTTTGCAATCCGGTTCGCCAATGAAATCGAATAATTAGCTTATTACCTTTTTTCTATCCGCACATTATCGATCAAAACTGCACCCGCGCCACCTCCGCCAGTAGCAAAATTGAAGTCAAGGATAAACAAAGTACCCGCCGGGTCAATAGCATCAATATCTTGGACAATTGTAGTAAATGTGGTGTTATTAATCGAATTCTGTGTATCAAATGTATTGGTGGTAATTACACCTCCTCCGGGATTTGGTACTTGAGTTTGCATGTGCAAGGCCGAACCTGTCACAGGAGTCACCACTTTGGCATCATAGCTTACGCGGATATTGGCATTGCCTTCATAGTCAACCGTTGGATTGGTGTACCTGAAAATGTATGCTCCTCCAGCAGGATCGTTCAAAGTGAGTAAAATGGCACCCGAACCTCCGACTCCGCCATCAGCACTGTAGGTCACGGTGGCGTTTGGATTGTTATCTGCATTGGCCAAGCGGGCCCATTTTTCAAGCGCATTTTCAGAATTGAACTCATCAATGAAAAACGCATCACTCGTTCCGCCCGGTCCACCAGCTCCTTCCCATCGGATATCATCGAAATAGTAGGTTTCGGTGGCACTGGTCAAGGTTCCATCTGTACCCTCAGGATTGTCCGGCTTGATGACCAATTGATTCAAGCCCGTATTTGAGCCCGGAATGTCGGTAAAGACCACTTCTAGTTCCACCCAAGTATTTGCCGGTCCTACAGTTCGGAACTGTGGAGGAGGATTGCCAGAACCTGGCGGCTGAGGCTCACTATTCAACTCAAATCTGATCACCGCATCAGGCTTGGAGGAATAGACCTTGAGTTTCAAAGTTTGGCTGGTATTGAAGTTTTCAGCAAAAGCATTTTGGAATCCAGCCCAACGGTTCGTTCCGGCTGCCTTTACAACCTTTAGTGAATTGTCTGAATTGTTGGTGCCGGATTTGGATGGGTTAGGAGCCAGTTCTGTCGTCAAGCTACCCTCGCCAAAGAAGGTACTGATGAAGGATTCGCAGGTTTCAAAAGTAACTGGGAAGCCAACTGCAGCTACTGCCGGTCCATCGCAACCCGATCCACCTCCAGAACCACCACCATCAGACTGGGCAATATCATCGATAAAGAAATCCCCTGCAGCGGTTCCAGGTCCGTCCACAAAGAGTGTAAGTTGGGAATAAGTGCCCGTAGCATTGCCAAAATCAAAAGTAAGTTCTTGCCAGCCAGTCTCTGTGGCCTCTACAGAAATTTCTATAGGGTCAGCAGTTCCGCTTTCAAACTTCATCAATACCGGAACCCCAGCAGTAGCCGTGTTGAACCGCATAGTGATTATTTTTCCATTACTGAAATTAACCGGTGTAGAGAGCGAAAAGAACATGCCTTCAAATTCTGCCCCAGAGTTGGTGATTTTTCCCACTTTGTTGTTGGCATTCGTAGGGTCATTGACCACTGCAAAGGCTGCACCGTTGAAAGCGGTAGTTTGAACTTCTACATTTTCAAAATCGATTGGTAGCGCGGTGATGCTCTGAGAAAGGAGCTCCAAGGAGACGTTGTCCAAAACAACCACACCCACATCGGCACCCATATCAAAAATCACCCGGCTATTGTCACTGTCAAAATTGGCAGTAAACTCGGCGCTGAATCGCTGGATTTCATTCGTTAGCTCAAATTCCTGAGTGACATTGGTAAATGGGGCTTCATTCAAGCCAATTCCTGCCAGCAATGTTCTTCCATCTGCTTGGTCTGTAACCGCATTGAAAGAAAGTCTGTATTTGTTTCCAGCTCTGATTGGCAATACTTGACTGATATTGACATCAAATGGGTTGCCTGCTGTTGTTACATTGGTAAATGAGAAGGAATTTCCTCCTTCTTCTCTGACTTCAAGACCATTGCCTATCCAACCGGTTGTGCCGTTTTCGAAGTCACCGTTGACCAGCACGCCTTGATCATAGTTGACTTTTACTGTACGGGTCACTTCTTCGGCCACATTTCCTGCCGCATCGGTCACATTATAGGCTAGCACATATTCACCCGGCTGGAAGCGGTTTACCTCACCGGTCACGACAATATTTGCCGAAACATCCCCGTCCACTTCATCATTTGCGGTAGCTCCCGGATCGGTAAATTCATCTCCAATTTCAAGTTCGATGGATGATTCTCCTAAGAGAGTAATCACCGGAGGGTCCTCGTCAGTGATGATAGTTTTTAGCTCAATAGTTATGGTTTGTTTGTCTTCATCAGAACCTCCTGCATTGGTGGCGACCAGACTGACATCATAGGTTCCGCTCTCCATGTAGATTTTCCGAGGATTACTTAAAGTGGAAAACGTGCCATCACCAAAATCCCACTGAAAAGTTTCCGCATCCTCAGAGGTATTGTTGAAAGTAACAATCCCACCAGTTTCTGAATCAATGGCATAAGTAAAGCCTGCAGTAGGTGGCGGGATGACTAATTCATCTTCCGTACAGCCTAAAGTGAAGATCAATGATCCGAGTACCAAAAAACTTAGTAAAAGATCGATTCTATATTTCCTAGTCATTTTCATTTAGGTTTAATGTGATTAATTACTGATATACTCGGACATAGTCAATGAGCATGGTCTGTGGAAAACGAGTATTTGGAGAAGGAGAACCCACAAAATTTCCGCCTACTGCCACATTCAATAGAAGGAAAAAATGCCTATCAAAAACCCACTCTGAACCAGCAGGAATATCTGCAGGAGTCAATCTTTTATAAAGTCTATCATCTACAAAGAAGTCGATGAAATCAGAACCCCATTCGATCGCAAAGACATGAAATTCAGTGTCAAATCTTCCATCAAAGAGCTGGAAGGCTGTGGTAATTGCATTTCCTGCCGAATAACCTGGACCATGAACGGAACCCAAAACTGTACTGGGTTGCTGTCCTCTGAGCTCCATGATGTCAATCTCGCCTGTTTGAGGCCACCCGACGCCATCAATATTTGATCCCAGCATCCAGAATGCCGGCCAAAGTCCCTGCCCGAATGGAGTCTTAATTCGGGCTTCAATTCTGCCAAAACGAAATTCTCTCAAACCTTTGGTCGTAATCCGGGCAGAAGTATAATTTCTGCCTGCAAAGGGTTCATTGATCGCTTTGATAACCAAGTTCCCACGACCGTCAATATGTATATTTTCTGTCCGGTCGGTGTAATATTGGAGTTCGTTGTTTCCCCAGCCATCCGTTCCTGTTCCAATATCAAAAGTCCAGTTTTCAGGATTAGGCGGATCTCCCGTAGTCCCGTCAAACTCATCCGACCAGACCAAAGTGTAGCCTCTGTCTGGCAATTCATTGGTTTCCGTACAGGCACTTAACATGATCATCCCCACAGAAAGGAAGAGAATTGCCTTTACTAGTTTATGTGTTTTACTCATGATCTTTCTTGGTTTATTTTAGCTATAGAACTGATTATCTATAGAAATAAATATTGTCTATAAAAATGTTGGAAATGGTCCCGTCTGATACGAAAAAGATCAGGTCCACATCGTTGGGAGTTCCCAAACCGGTAAAATCACTTAGAGGGATATCGTAACTCACCCACTCCTCAGACAAAAGCGGTTTGTAGTTCGCCAAATTCACTGCTCCTGAAGTTTCACCCGGACCATTGTTATTGATGATCTGAACACGAATAAAATCTCCCGGATCTACATTTTCCCTCACATTGATATCCAGATGCAAATGAGTCATCGCTGAGGCATTCACATCCGGAGAATTAAACATGTTCACACTTACAAAATTGAGATTGGTGTAGCTCAGAATATTTTCTCCTGCTATCGAGGTAAGCCCTCCTTGGGTAGTCGCAAACTGAAAGAAGCCATTGTAATTGTCTACCTGCACATTGGTATAGGCATCGCTGAATATGGAAACTACATTTCCTGAATTCCTTGCCGGTGGGATAGGAGCTCCCAAAAATGGTCCATCGGAAATAACAGTTAGTGAACCGAGGGCGTTTATTGGAGTGTCTGATGATCCAAGAGTAGCTGTGATTGTAGAACTTCCAGAACTAAGAACAGCAACCTCTCCAAAGGCATTGACTGTGGCAACACTGGAATTGGAAGATCTAAAATTGAAATAGGAGGGGGCAGCTACCACCGATAGGTCTGTCCCATCATTATTCATGATTAAGCTGGTTCCAGTCACTGGAAAAGTAACCCCATTGAAGGAGTTGACGGTTTGATTTTCTCCATTCAAAATTCTGGGTAGGGGCTGAGCTAAGGAGGGTAGGTTTTCAAATCGTAATTCATCAATCCAAAATGAAAAACCTACTTCTTCACCTTCTGGACCGATTCCTCCAGCAGCAAACTGAAAAACCCCTCTTTCCTCCAAAAGCTTGGATGGATCTGGAATAGGAATGACAAACTTCTGCCAATTGGTAGAAAATTGGACATTTGTCCTGAAAGCCCTGTAGGTATCACCTATAAAGTCTTGACCAAAACCTATTTCAGAAATAGTGGCCGCCTGACTAGCTCTCGCCCAAAAAGTCAAAGCATTGAAATCCTGCAAATCCCTGCCTGCACCATCGATTCGGAATATTGCCCCTGCGAAGTTTCCAGCAGGATCATTGGCATCAGGGACATCGATTCGTATGGAGGAGGTACCTTTATATCTTTCGTTGTCATCTACCGAAAATACATTTGGCTTTGCCCCTTGGTAAGGAAAGTAGAAATCGGTACCCAATCCCACAAAATTATCTGTGAAAATATCGGCTGTTCTGCTGTATCTCGCCCTTGGGAGATCTTCAAACTCTTCTCTTACACATCCTATTGTGCTAAAAATCAACAGGATACTAAAAAGGTATATATTTATATTTTTCATGTCCATTCTGTTCAAACTGTTAATGATTATCATCTACCGATATGGATATGGATATAGGTTCTTAATTCCCACTCGTTTCCGTTAGGAAAACCGATGGCTTTGGGATCTGGCACCACATTTCCGCTCACATCTACAGTCTGAGCAGGATTATATCGGGGCGAATACTGATCAAGAGATCTCCAGGTAAAGCGCACACCCATGGTGGTATTTGGCAGCATATACCACTCTTGCTTTCCTACTGAGGTAGAGATATCCGCCATGACCTGCAGTGGGAAGGTCAAGTTGAAATCCCTGTGAAAGTCGAAGGGTCCCCAATCATTGAACTTCACAAAAGAAGCCACCTTCAGGTCTTTGTAAATCATTCTTACATCACCGCCAAATCTTTCCACAGTTCTGGGATCAGGTCCATTTGCCTGTCCGTTTCCACCATAGATATTGGCGATAATTCCAAATCTTGAATTAATTTTGGAGACGATTCGGGTATTAACCTCCCACAGATCCAATGCAGGCGGAGCACCATCTGCCGCTACAGGGACCCGGCCTGTACCCGGGAAAATAATGGCAGCATCCATGGTGGTAGGCAAGTGACGGTAGACAAAACCCAAACTCGCTGCAAAAGGCGCGTCTTCCTGCATGTCATTGTCCCATTCATACATCCAAGTACCCGGTGTAGGATCAAAAGTCAACAGCAACTCTCCGCCGATAGTCTCTCGATTGGATCGTACTACAAACGGATCTTCTAATATGTTTCTAGGTCTAGCTGGTCCACCTATTGTTGTTGGAATTGGGTCAACCAAAGGCTTTTGCCACATGAAGTTTGGGGCAATTTGAAGATTTCCAGCTGTATAAGTCGCTCCGGTAAAGATGCTGTTCTTGTTCCCGCTTCCGCTATCCTTCAGTGTCCAACCAGTGAAAGTCCTTGTATAATCTCCTCCGCCATTGGCTACCAAACCTTGGGAAGAAGCTTGTGCGTACCAATTGATCCTTCCACTGGAATAGGAAAGCTTCACTTTTCCACCCCACAAATCCGTACTTCGGATCCTGTCGGTAAACGTTTCAAAATTTCCTTCTTCACCTCTGACAATCTGGAATTCCCGTCCTACCAACGGCTGACCGGCCCAGATTCCTCCCAATTCAACTTTCAGATGATCTGAAAACTTGGTTTCTGTCTGAAAGGTAAATCTTCTGGTTCTTGGTTGAGGAATAGCAATGGAGCTGACTGCCACCGCAGGATCGTCCAAGTCTTCATGGAAAATCCCCGTTACTGCAGTTTTGCCTAGCTCTTTGCGATACTTCACCAATAGGGCAGGGTTAGCTCCCCACCAAAGCTCTCTACCGAAAGCAAGTTTCAATCCTTTCAATTGCTTTTTACCGGTAATTTCCATCCCGGAAGGAGCCAAGGCATTGTATATATCAATATTAGGCCCGTAGTTAGCTTCCGGATAAAGGCCAAAAAAGTCTCCTTCATATCCCCAATGGTAATGTCCTGTACGGTAAAAGCCATTGAGATCAAACAACTTGTGCTTCCAGGTATATTCTGCCTGATAGACGGCCACTCTGCCCAGTGCTTCTACCACCTGGGTTCCTGCTTGGGTTTGAATGTTCACCGGACGACCTCTGTTTTCGTAAAAAATCTCATCAATGGGATTCAGGGCTACATTACCTAAAACGTTAAAAACCACATTTGCGCGTACATTGGAAGATGGATTGGCTTCCACACCCACAAAAAAGGATTGCATATGATCAAAGCCCTGCTGATTGGGGAAAGTCACTTGGTCCGGATCTGGATCTTCAGGAGTCGTGGTCAAATACCCTCCTGTATTGAAAGTGGTAAATTGCGCTCTTAATTCACTTACAGAAAGCAATCCGGCTTGCTCACCCATCAAAGCGGCTTTATCTCCTCTTGCCTTCAGCACAGATTCAACCATATCAATGGAGGCAAAATGATTTTGAATGGATTCAAGCGTAACCCCAGACTCGTAAGGATTGACTTGATGAGCTTCCTGAAGTGCGTAATAGGCAGCTCTCGGATAGAGAGTGTAAAGACCTCTTGGGGTAGTTTGACCTTTTGCGGCGATGCCAAACCACTCTTCATTCATGTTGTTTTCCCCTTCTACAAAATCATGGAAATAACCTCCGTTTGCCCAGGAAGCCTCCGAATTATGAAGGTCTAAGTCTACAGTTTGACCCGTTTTCCACCATCCATCACTAAATTGAAAAGTATATCCTCCCAATGAATTTCCAGCCTTGCCCAAGCCTGCTGCATTTTCATAAATCTCGCGCCAGTTATTTACCATAAAGTAGGCCTGAGATTCCTGATCTTCCGCATTTTCTACTGCATTGAAAGCATCTGCACCAAACTCGGTAAACAAAATGGGTTTATTGAGTTCGTCTCTCACACGCTCGAAGGCATCACCGAATGATACTCCTCGGTACATGTTGGTTCCAAAAATGTCTATGTCCGGACACTCTTCTTTGATAATCTCCAAAAACAACAAGTCACCGTTACAAATCGCAATAGGAACACTAGTGTCGATGCCTTTCATAGCCAAAGTGGCCTCATTGAACAGTTTATACATCGCAATCGCACGAGTGGTGGATTCCCGGTCTTCTATCGGGATGTCTTCTGTCTCAGCACCTGACCAGAACAATCCATAGTTGTTTTCATTTCCCAAAAGATAGAGTAGGAGACCAGGTGTACCCTGATATTCCTTCACCATTTGAACCACTTCATTTAAAAGTAGCTTTCGTACCCTAGGATCAGCATATTCCGTATTGGCCATCCACCCTCCATCGATTGTGAGACCATATCTACCGAAAGAATGATTTAGCATGGTGTAGATCCCGTACTTTTCATAGATGTACTTGATCCATTTGGCAGGTATTCCGGTGTAAATACGGACCGAATTGACTCCCATATTCTTAAGGAGAGGCATTTCGGAATCGAGCGCAGCCATGATGATATCATCTGGCTGTTTCCATAAGCTGTAGTTGAAATTGGTCCCAATCGGAAAATAATCCCAATTCATCCCGTTGACCATGAAATCTTTTCCATTTACCTGGAGCTTCATTCCACTGTCATTCTGAACTACACTTACCCGATTGCTTTGAGCTTCAACAAAAACGGTAGCTAGCAATAAAGCCAAAGCTGTTAAATAGAAGTGTTTCATTGCACTTGGATTTGAAAAACAGAAATTGCAAAAACTTTGAATAGACTAAGCTATCAAAAGACACTTCTAGTTATCATAAAATCAGGGGTAATCCAAAAAAATTCACTACATCATTTCTTTCATTTCACCTCATCAAAACCTCAAATTTGGCACGTTCAATCGATTTCTTTATTTCTTTACCTTCCGTAAACTGTCTTTTGAAGCTATACAGGCAGAATTTGAGGTGGAATAAGTAGATAAGCTGCATTTCCTAAAATTAAGCGATAAATTTAAAGTGTTTTTTGTTCTATAATTTATATTATGTTAAATATAAATTTTGAATCCAAAGAATCAATCATTTCTTATCTTGGCCCAATCATCCACCATCAGTGAAGATTCATCTCCCCCATGAATAATTGGTTTTCAAGAATCGGTCTATTCCTTGGACCTATAGCTTTCCTGACCATCTTGTTTTTTGTACAAGCACCAGGTTTAAATCCTGAGGCTAAAGCCATGCTCGCACTAACGGCTTGGATGGCGATTTGGTGGATTTCAGAAGCTTTGCCGATTGCAGGTACCGCACTATTACCGTTGATTTTTATGCCGACTCTGGGTTTACTGAAAATCGGAGATGTTTCTGCCAATTACATGCATCCAACGGTCCTATTGTATATGGGAGGCTTTCTTTTGGCTACAGGGATCGAAAAATGGAATCTTCACCGAAGAATTGCACTTAACATAATAAATTTATTAGGCACTAACCTTCGCACCACTGTTTTAGGATTCATATTAGCTACAGGATTCCTGTCCATGTGGATTTCCAATTCCGCGACATCCTTGATGATGCTCCCAATCGGATTGGCAGTGGTCTCCCAATTCAAAGCTCAATTGGGTGAAAATAATGGTCTAATTGCTGATAAACTGGGAAAAAACATCATGCTTGGCATCGCATATTCTGCCTCTATCGGTGGCATGGCGACTTTGATCGGAACTCCCACCAATGCCATCCTGCATGCAGTCGTAAAAGAACTTTACAATTATGAGATCCCATTTAATGAGTGGATGCTATTTGGGTTTCCCTTTGCCTTGGCCCTTCTTTTTATTTGTTGGTATTACTTGGTAAGCTTTGGAAATCACCTTCCAAAAACATTTGAACTGAGCGGTGGTAAATCTGTCATTTCCAACCAGTTAAAATCTTTAGGCAAAATCAGTTTCGAAGAGAAAACGGTACTGATTGTCTTTGGGTTAGTGTGTTTTGCCTGGATCACGAGGAGCTTTTTGTTGGCTCCGATTATTCCGGGATTAGACGATACTATCATTGTCCTCACAGGTGTCGTTTTACTCCTCCTACTCCCCTCTTCCACTCCGGGGAAACGAATTTTGGACTGGAAAACAGCCGAGCGGATTCCTTGGGGAGTTTTGATTCTTTTTGGAGGAGGTTTGGCTTTAGCTGAGGGTTTTCAAAGTACCGGACTAGCGGAGTGGATCGGACAGAAATTCACGCTTTTAGAAGGAGTAAGCTATTTTCTTCTCCTGCTCGTCATCATTGCTTCTGTCAATTTTCTGACTGAAGTGACTTCCAACGTGGCCACGGCCTCCATGCTTCTGCCAATCTTGGCTTCAGTGGCGGTCAAGCTCGATTTACACCCCTTTGGATTGATGGTAGGCGCTACTTTGGCGGCAAGCTGTGCATTCATGCTTCCGGTAGCCACACCTCCAAACGCCGTGGTTTTTGGTTCGGGCTATCTGCAGATGAAAGACATGGTCAAAGCTGGTTTTTGGCTGAATATCCTATCCATATTGATCATTACCGCCATGGTCTACTTTATTCTTCCTTGGCTTTGGGGCATTGACCTAATGGAATATCCTTTTTAATAGCAAGGTCTTTTTGGACTAGGTGTTTTTTCAAGGATTTCGTGCTCCTTTTTTCCCGCCTTGGGTATCTCCAACCTTTTTCCATCCCAGGAAACCCTCATTTCGTCCCAATTTTTTGATTGCTCCTGTTCAGGACTCTAATCTTGTCCCATAAATCGCTTTGATCTCTTCTTTCGAATGGACACGAGAAAAACTTTCCTCTTAATACTATTAGTCGCCTTGATTTATAATCTGGTTTTGATCTTTTTTTGATTAAACCCAATGAATTCAAACTTATTTGAAAACTAAGCCAACTTTATCCTAAACTTACCTATGAAATCCAAAGCCCTTGATTTCCGTCAGATCGAATGGTGGATCGTCACCAGTGCCACCCTGATCGCATTTCTGTTTATTCTGTTTGGGTATCGACCCCAGTTTTACAACGATTCAGACTTTGCCATTTTCAAGTTTGCTAGCCGGCTGGTTATTCTTGCTGCACTATATGGTGCATTTCATCTGATCCACATGGTGCTGATTCCCAAATTTCAAAGTCAATCCAAAAAGTGGCCCAGCATCCTTTGGATTTTTGGAATTGGTCTAATCACCTTCGCAATCTGCGCTTTGTTTGGCTACCAAGCTGAATTGGTCAAAACTCCCTTTCCTGCCTTCTTTTTGGGAATTTTGGTGCTTTATGCCTGCTACCTGATTGGTTCGCATCTCTTCACGCAAGCCCTGACACCTCCAAAAATCCGGGATTATCAGCTGTATAATATCTCCAGATTGATCTTGGGCTATCTGTTTACGCTGTTTTTCCTTATCCAGGTAGAGCCCATCAGCAGCCAAGGTCCGGCGATTCTGTTTGGCGTTTTCATTCCGGTGATCATGATTGCCAGCCTCTATAACTTCTTTTTGGTGTATGGCAAAAGGAAAAAGGGTAAAATCAAACAATCCCGATTTTTCAATTGGGGCTTGGTGGCAGTTTTACTGTTGGTCTTCCTCATTATTTCTGTCGAAGAAAATCAGGAAGAAATATTCTTTATCGGGGGATTGGGGACGGTTGCCTTTATCCAATTGATCTTCTTCCCGCTCACTTCTCTGGTATTCAAAAAATACGATTCCTTTGTCGGTCAAATCCACAACCTTTCTTTCCAAGTGGACCAAGGAAATGCAAATTTTGATTTTCTCCGGTCTCAGATCAACCCTCATTTTCTTTTCAATGCACTCAATACGCTCTACGCCAGCGCTTTGATGGAAAATGCAGAAAAAACCTCTGACGGCATCCAAAAGCTTGGTGACATGATGCGCTTCATGCTTCATGAAAACCAGCAGCCTAGAATTCCCCTATCTCGGGAAATTGACTACCTGCGCAACTACCTCGATTTGCAATTGCTCCGTTTTGGTTCCCAAACCAATCTGGACTTGGATATTCAGATCAATGAAGGGAGTTGTCAAGGGGAAATAGCGCCCATGCTGATCATTCCCTTTGTAGAAAATGCCTTTAAGCATGGCATTTCTTCCAAAGAAAAATCCTGGATCCGACTCAATTTGCGATGTATCTCGGGCTCAGTCCATCTCGATCTCGTCAACAGCATCCATCCGGAAAAACCCCAAAGCGAAAAGTCCCGGGAAGAATCAGGAATAGGTTTGGACAATGTGAAAAAGCGTTTGGAGCTGCTCTATCCCGGACAGCATCAGCTGAGCCTTATCGCCAATGATTCCGATTTCTTTGTGCATCTTTCTGTTCAATTTGCCCATTCATGATCCAGGCTATTGCCATTGACGACGAATCTTTTGCTTTGGAAGTGATCAAGTCCCACGCTTCCAAAGTTCCTTTTCTACAGCTGCAGCAGACCTTTACCAATGCGGTCGCGGGTCTGGAATATGCCAAAAACAATCCTGTGGACTTGGTTTTTCTGGATATCAATATGCCGGATATTTCAGGAATTGACTTGGCTACCCTGCTTCCGAAGGAAACCTTGGTCATTTTTACCACCGCCTATTCTGACTATGCAGTCAAAGGGTTTGAATTGGATGCCTTGGACTATCTGCTTAAGCCTTTTCCGCTGAGTCGTTTTCTTAAGGCCTGCCAAAAAGCCCAAGAATGGCTGGAGTTAAAGCCAAATCAGCAGACCGCTTATATTTTTGTCAAAACCAACGAAGGCCTGTCCAAAGTGGATTTCACCGAGTTGCTTTACTGTGAGGCTCAGGGAAATTATGTCATTTTCCAGCTGGAAAGCGAAAAAATAGTTAGCAGAATGACCCTTTCCGAAACTGAAAAGCTGCTTCCCTCCCATTTTATCCGTACACACAGATCTTTTTTGGCCAATCAAAAACAAATTCAAAAAGCAGAACGACATCAATTAACTCTAGGAAAATTCCATGTACCTGTGAGCTCAACGTATATGGATGAGGTTTTTGAAAAAATCAAAAAGGACTGAATCAGGAAACAGTCACAAATGAATTCAAAAACTCCTTTCGGTACTCCAAAGGTGTTTTTTTTACTCTTTCTCTGAAAAGGCGGTTGAAATTAGATAAGGTGGAAAATCCGGATTCCAGTGCTATTTCGCTGATATTCAAATCTGTTTCATGGAGAAGCTTACAGGCATGGGAAATTCGAACCTCGGTCAAAAAATCAGAAAAGGACTTATTTACCCTTGATTTGAAATACCGACTAAAGGCAGAAACAGAAAGATTACTGATTTTGGCTGCCTCCTCCAGGCTGACTTTGTCCTGAAAATGCTGCATCACGTAAGCATATACCTTCCCCATCCGGTCCTTTTCCGACTCCTTGTTGGTATTGATATATCCGGCATTGGCGATAAGTCTGCAATCCGGAGAATCAACCATTAGGTTTAGGATTTTCAGAAATTGAATCAAGGAAGCTGCACCTCTCATTTGAAGCATTTCCTGCATCATTTGGGTGATTTTTTGATTGGTGTCTCCCAAGACCTCTATTCCCCGCTCGGATTTTTTCAGCATTTGTGCAATACCCTCCATTTCTTCCATCTGGAAAACTGAATTATTGAGGAAGTTTTCAGGGAAATAAATAACAATCCCATGAGTTTCCAGCCCCATATTAGCCTGATGATAGTCCTTGTCGTTTTTCCAAAGATGAGGCAGATTGGGTCCGGTAAGCACCATATCTCCTTCTTTAAAAGCCTTCATATCATCTCCGACGAAGCGGGTTCCCCTACCCTTCAACACCACAAATAGCTGGTATTCAGAATGAAAATGCCAGTTGACATCAAAAAAAGGAGCAATCAATTCCTGAATCACAAAGGCTTTTCCCTCAGGAATCCTTGTCTTTTTTACCGGATTTTTCACTGTTTTAAATCATTTTTTTGAACTATATGATTTCAATTTGACAAAATAAAGTCAGAATTCAAGAAAAAACAGTGAGAATTCGTCATAGAAATTTTGGATTATTACCGTGTAAAACTGTAAGCCCAAAGTATGACCCGATTACAATCATCCAATCTGACCTTTGCCTCCTTATTAATGGTGGTTCTGTTAGTTTTTTCCTGCGGGAAAAAAGAGAGTTTCCTCTCCATGACCGAACCCAGAAGGGTGGAAATTTTGGTGCTAGGCCATGAAAGCGAGCATCACAATTCCGAAAAGCTCATGCAGTACCTGGGGATTCCTTTATTCCAAAAAGGAATCAATTTGACCTACACCTCTGATCCCAAGGATCTCAACGAGGAAACACTCTATAATTACGATGGGCTGATGATCTATGCCAATCATGATGAAATCACAGCAGATCAGGAAAAGGCCCTCAAGATATATGTCCAAAGCGGAAAAGCGCTAATTCCCATCCATAGTGCTTCCTGGTGTTTCCGCAATTCCGATTGGTATGTAAAAACCGTTGGTGGACAGTTTAAATCTCACGGTGAAGGCAACTTTACGGCAAGTATTGTCGATGCTTCGCATCCGATCATGAAGGGAATCGAAGAATTCGAAACTTGGGATGAAACCTATGTGCACTCCCAACTCAATCCTGATATGCATGTCTTAATGGAGCGGGTAGATGGAGATCATCGCGAACCCTACACTTGGACTTTGGAGGAAGGAAAGGGAAGAATTTTCTACACTGCCTATGGACACAATGAGGAAACATGGAAACAACCCGAATTTCAGGAACTCGTAGCCAATGGCGTATTATGGGCTGTAGGAGATGAAGTTAACGCACTTTTGGCCGCCTACGAAATCCCTCAGCCTGAATTCCGCGATGCTGAAATTCCCAACTACGAACGAAAAGATCCTGCCCCTCGCTATCAGTTGCCTCTTTCTCTTGAGGAAAGCATGAAGACTGTTCAGCTTCCGGTGGGATTTGAAATGACTCTATTTGCTTCGGAGCCCATGATTATCAATCCTATGTCCATGACTTGGGACGAAAGAGGACGGCTTTATGTGATAGAGACGGTCGATTACCCCAATGAAGTCCGAACAGAAGGAGGAAATGATAAAATCAAAATCCTTGAAGACACGGATGGAGATGGAAAAGCGGATAAAGTGACTGTTTTCGCAGAAAACCTGAACATCCCAACCTCTATCATGGCAGTGAATGGAGGAATTCTGATCTCCATGGCTCCTGATTTTGTCTTCCTGAAAGATACTGATGGAGATGATGTAGCCGATGTGCGCGAAGTCATCATGACGGGTTGGGGAAAAAGCGATACCCATGCCGGTCCTTCCAACTTGAAATATGGCTTTGACAATAAAATATGGGGTGTTTTAGGATACTCCGGCTTCAGGGGTACTGTCAGCGGAAAAGAGCATTCCTTTGGCCAAGGTGTTTATCGCTTTGAGCCTAATGGAGAAAACTTGGAATATTTGGGAAATACCTCCAATAACACTTGGGGCTTGGCTTTTACCGAAGACTTCGAAACCTTCATTTCCACTGCAAACGGGCAGCACAGCGTGTATTTTTCCATGGAAAATAAATACGTCAAGCGTCCTGTATTCCAAGGTTCTGCCAATACCGTACACGGCATCGATAGCCATTACGATATGCCTCACCTCACACCTTTCCTTCGCCAGGTGGACTGGCATGGAGGTTACACCGCAGCTGCAGGACATAATTTCTATACAGCAAGAAGCTTCCCTGAGAAATTCTGGAATCGGATAGCTTTCGTTGCTGAACCCACCGGAAGAGTACTTCACAATGCTGTCATCGAATCAAACGGGTCTGGATATACTGAGAAAAACGGATTCAATATTCTGGCAAGTTCAGACGAGTGGTTCTCTCCAGTCCATGCCGAAGTTGGACCTGATGGAGCCCTTTGGGTAGCCGATTGGTACAATTTCATCATTCAGCACAACCCTACTCCTAGAGGCTTTGAAAACGGAGCCGGAAATGCCTACATCAATCCACTACGGGATAGTCAGCACGGAAGAATCTATCGAATCAGCTATAAAGGCGGTGAGGACTCCAAAACCTTTGATCTGAAAGATGCAAGCAATTCCGAACTGATTGAGGCACTGAAAAGTGAGAACATGTTCTGGAGATTGACAGCTCAGCGCTTGATCGTCGAGCAGCAAAACACAAATGTGCTTCCAGACCTTTACAAAATCATTGCTGATCAATCCGTTGATAAAATTGGTCTAAATGCTCCTGCTGTAAATGCCATTTGGGCACTTCATGGACTTGGACAGCTGGATGGAAGCAATAAGGAAGCAAGTATGGTAGTAGAGAAAGCACTACGACATCCTTCAGCAGCTGTCCGAAAAAATGCTCTGCGAGTCCTTCCTTCAAACCAAGAAAGTCTCCGGGCGATTCTGGGTTCAGGAGTTTTGGATGATCCGGATATGCACACCCGTAAGTTTGCTTTTCTGGCACTTTCTGAAATGCCATTTTCGGAAGATGCAGCAAAGGTTTTACTACAAGCTGCTGAGAAATCCGAAAACGGAAATGATCCTTTCTTACCTCAGGCTGTATTTGCAGCAGTACTCTCCCATCCTATCGAATTTGCTAAGCGGGATAATACAGCAGCTCTTCAGGCTTCAGGAGACTCAGAGATGTCTTTGGCAGATCGGATCAGTAGAAGCTTGGTAGCCGAGCAATATCCTTTGGATTCAAGAAACTCCATCCTCTTTCCTCCGGATATAGCTGGAAAAGAAATTGAAATTAGAATGATAGTTTCCAAAGGCAATAATCCAATGGATGGAATTTTGGTGGCTTCTGGCAACAATACGAATGGATACAGTTTGTACATCTTCGAGGATGCTCTTCACTTTGCAGTAGCACAGGATGAAAAATTGACAATCATCAGTACTAAAAAACCACTTCCTGAGGAGCAATTCATCATTGATGCCACCTTGGTGGAAGATGGAAGCATGAGTTTGAAAATCAATGGCGAAGAAATCGGCAAGGCCAAAACCAAAGGCCTGTTCACGGAAGAACTTTCTCCGAGAAGAGTTCGTGTAGGCCAAAATGATTCCAGAAATCAAGTTGGAAAATATGTGGGAGGCTGGATGTTCTCTGGAAGAATAAGCAACAAATCTACCTTAGCTTTGAAAAAGCCGGGTGCCAATATCGATATGATGGAAGGTTCTGCTACATCAAGTACAGCCAATGGCACCACATTAGTCAAACTTGCCGTTATTCCACATGAGATGAAGTACGATAAGGCTTCTTTCAAAGTCAAGGCTGGTTCACAGGTAACCATCGACTTCGAAAATCCTGACTTCATGCAGCATAACTTTGTCATTGGTCAAAAAGGCTCATTTGATGCCATTGGAGAAGCTGCAGACGCACTGGCCCGAGATCCAAAAGGTGCGGAGCAAAATTATGTTCCCAAAATACCACAAGTCATAGCCGCTACTCGATTGGTAGATCCGGAAGGACGGGAATCCCTCGTTTTTGTAGCTCCTACCGAACCTGGTGAATATCCGTTTGTCTGTACCGTACCGGGTCACTGGAGAATTATGAACGGAATCATGATTGTGGAATAAGAATGGCACTGGACGTAACCTTCAGCGTGAGTACCTGGCTTTGGACCTCACCATTTAACTCTGATACTGTTTCTCTTTTTGAGAAAATCAAATCATTCGGCTACGATGCAGTAGAAATACCGGTTGAGGACCCCGAATTGATTGACATAGACCGGGTCAAGAAAGCACTCGCAGAAAACGCTCTCAAACCTATCATCTGCGGGGCTTTCGGACCTACCCGGGATTTGACCCACGAAGATCCCTCTTTCCACCAGACCTGTTTTGAATACTTGGATGCTTGCTTTGAAATCGCATCTGAATTGGGAGCCGGATTTGTTGCCGGACCTATGTATTCAGCGGTGGGAAAAGCCCGTCTGATCTCTCTTGAACAAAGAAAAGTGGAGTGGAACCGTGCAGTCACCAATCTCCAAAAAGTCTGTAAACGTGCTGGTGAATTCGGTTTGGACATTGCGTTAGAAACCTTGAATCGCTTCGAAACAGACCTAATCAATACTGCTGCTGAGCTCAAACAGTTGATTTCAGATATCAACGAATCTCAGGCCAAGGCACTTTTGGATGGTTTTCATTTAAGCATTGAAGAGCCAAGTATTGAGGATGCAATTGCAGCCGTTGGGGATAAATTGATTCACGTTCAAGTATCCGAAAACTACCGGGGCACTCCTGGAACAGGTCAAACCAACTGGGCAGCTTGGAAGCGAGGGCTGGAAAAGATCGATTATCGAGGTGCCATTTCCATCGAAAGCTTTACTCCCAATGTCAAGGAATTGGCAGGAGCAGTCTGCATTTGGAAGCCCTTGGTGCCTTCTCAAGATGGCTTTGCCAAAGAGGGTCTTGAATTTCTCAAAAAATGGGCAGCTAAATAAACCAAGCCGTTTATAACTAAGGTTATGTCAGTCCGAGCGGAGTCGAGGACCCTTCGACTCCGCTCAGGGTGACATCAAAATCTGACATCTCACATACTTTTAAAACCCAAAACATTACATACACATGAGCAAAAAACCAATCAACATCGCCATCATAGGCTTGGGCTTTGGCGCCGAATTTATTCCGATCTACCAAAAGCATCCACTTGCCAATATGTATGCGGTCTGTCAAAGAAATAAAGAAAAAGCGGAAGAAATCGGGAAGGCTTTTGGCATCGAAAAAGTATATACCGACTATGATGAATTACTAAAAGATCCCAACATCGACGCGGTTCATATCAATACCCCAATTCAAAATCACGCAGAACAGTCCATCAAAGCCCTGAAAGCAGGCAAACACGTGGCCTGTACAGTTCCCATGGCCACCACTGTAGAAGAATGCCGTCAAATTGTAGAGCTCTGCGAACAAACAGGGCTGACTTATATGATGATGGAAACGGTGATTTACAGCCGTGAATTTCTTTTCGTGAAGGAGATGTATGAAAAAGGAGAATTGGGCAAAATCCAGTTTCTCCGCGCTTCTCATCAGCAGGAAATGGCTGGCTGGCCGGGCTATTGGGAAGGACTCCCTCCTATGCATTATGCTACTCATTGTGTTGGGCCCGTTTTGGCTTTGCCCAAAGGACAGGGTGAATATGTATCCTGTTTGGGTTCGGGCAGAATCGACGAAAACCTGATTCCGAAGTACGGTTCCCCTTTTGCGATTGAAACTTGCCACATCAAACTGAAGGATTCCGATTTGGCAGCAGAGGTGACCCGCTCGCTGTTCAATACGGCTAGACAGTACCGGGAAAGCTTTGACGTGTACGGTTCCAAAAAGTCCTTCGAGTGGACACTGATCGAGCATGAGGATTCGGTGATTCATACCGGTGAAGTTCCTGACCGTGTCAAGATTCCCGATTATGCACATCTTTTGCCGGAAGGAATTCAGAAGTTCACGACTCAGGGAGTTTATGATTCGGATGAAAACCAGCACTTATCTTTTACCCAAGGGTCTGGACATGGAGGGTCTCACCCACATTTGGTTCATGAGTTTTTAACCGCTTTGGCAGAAGGCAGAGCTCCTTACCCTGATGCCAGACAATCCGCCAATATCAACTGTGTAGGTATCTTGGCCCATGAATCTGCAATGGAAGGGGGGAAAATTAAATACTTGCCTGATTTTACCCTTAGCAAAGCTTAAAACAGAAGGCCTGGAATTTTTTCCAGGCCTTCTTGCATTTTTTCTCTTTGACTTAGGATTTGCCTCCTATTTCGTTTAAATAATGGCTATTCGCTTACTTTACTCTTTTGGCCTCAGTGACAAACATATCCATCAGCGAACCGGAAGCACTGTCGTCATCCACTTTTTTGATGCTCAAGTAGACATCGTAACCTGTAATATTGAAGTAGGCAGTCAATACATCATCGGCAATAGTTACTGAAGACATTTCCTTTTCTGTACCGGAAGGATCTTCGACGAAGTAGCCCATGGTTTTTCCGTCGACAGTTTCAAATCGCATGGGAATGGTTGCCGTACCCTGTGGGGTATCGTAAACAGTCACTGCCCACTTGCCTTCGAAATATTCGGGACTTGGTTGAGTAAAACTGGAAAGAGAAAGAGTGGCCGATAGGGCAATAAGCAGTCCAAAGGCCAGAGTAAATAATTTTTTCATCTGGATAAAGGGTTAAAATTCACTCTGGAAGTTAACCATTCTTTGGAATTAGCAAAAGATCAGAGAATCAGAAAAGGAGTTTTTCAAATTAAAAACCTGTTCATTTAAATCTTTTGATTTTCCTCTAAGGTTGAAAAGTGAGAAAGCGGTAAGATGGGAAAGTTAGGTAAGGCTGGCAATGGTTCAAGTGTTCTGAATTGGACCTATAAATGAAAAAGCCATTTTTAAGACTGAAAAAAGAGAAACCATAAGGATTCATTTCGGCTAAAAACAAAAAACCACTCAACTCTGAGTGGTTTTTTGAGCCCCTTGCCGGGATCGAACCAGCGACCTACTGATTACAAGTCAGTTGCTCTACCAGCTGAGCTAAAGAGGCGTTCCTTATAGGTGGTGCAAATATAGACTTACTCTACTTTACTGCAAACCCAAAACCTGATAAATTTCATAAAAACATCTATCTCTCAGATTTTGAGCGGGAAAAATTTAGAATTCCCGTAAGATGGAAAGTTTCTTTTTCAGCTTTTCAATCTCTTCTTCTGCTTTTTGGATTTTTCCGTCAAACTGGTCCTTGAGCTTATCTGCTGTCTTAGATGAAGCAAAGAACTCGAGGTTGTTTTTCCAAAGCGAAATGTTGTTTTCCAAGTCGGCGATTTGCTTTCTGATGCCATGCTCTTTTTTGTTGAGCGTTTTGATCGCATTAGGATCGCTTTGAATCTTATTCAAATTCAATCGGAACAGGAAGTCCTCTCTTCCCTCCTCTGTAGAATCCAATTGATCCAAATAGAAATCAATGGCTTCTTTGAATTGATTTTGAATCTCCTTGATATTTTTTCTTGGGACAAAACCTATTTCATTGAAAGCTTCCACAAATTGGGTCAATTCTTCCTCTGATTTGGACTCTTGAGAAGCTGCCGCTTTGATCTTTTGAATGAGCTCAAGCTTTTCCTTCAGATTCTTATCAAATTCTGAATTGGCTTCCTTATTGGAATTTCTTCTGTTTTCGAAGAAAGTATCGCATGCATTTTTGAATCGCTTGTATAAAGAATCCCTATGTTTCTCCGGAGTCGGACCCAATTTCTTCCATTCCTGCTGCAACTGGATCAATTGATTTGCAGTTGACTGCCAATCCGTGTTATCCTTCAGTTCTTCAGCCTTTGCAATCAGTTCTTCTGCCTTTTGTTGATTGGTAGCTCTGACCTCATCCAAATGCTTAAAAAAAGCATTTTTATTATGGAAGAACTGCTTGAATAAAGACCAGAAGTTTTTGTTTATTTCCCGGCCAGTCTCTCTTGGGACAGGACCGATTTTCTCCCAGGCTTTTTGGATATCCAAAATCTCTTTGGTCTTGGAATTCCACTCTTTGATTCTTTCCCCGCTAAATGAGGCAAAATCAGTCAATTGAGCAATGAGTTGTTCTTTGGCTGTCTGATTGGCCTTGAACTCTTCTTTCTGTCCTTCAAAATAGACTTTTCTCTTGTCATAGACCGCATCTGAAGCGGCTTTGAATCTTTGCCATAGCGCCTCTTGCTCCTCTCTAGGTACTGGACCGATATGCTTGAATTCCTCATGGAGTTCATTCAGCTGCTTGATCGCATCCTTTAGTTCCTTGACTTCAGAAAGGGCTTCCGCTTTTTCACAAAGTTCCAGTTTACTTTCAAGGTTTTTCTTTCGGTCAAGTTCTTTTAGCTCAAAGTAGATGCTTCTATTATCATAGAATCGATCCATCAGGGCATTGTAGCTCGCCCAAAGACTACGATTTTGAGCAGCAGGCACAGGACCAATTGACTTCCACTCTTCCTGAATAGATTTGATCACATTCATAGAAAGGGTAGTCTCTTCTCCGTCCACCAATTCTCTCAATCGATCCAAGATTTGATTTTTGGCTTCCAGATTTTTTTCTTTCTGACGCTCGGTTTCCTTTCTTAGGGAGTTCAGCTGATATCGGAAATCATTGAAAACCTTGTGAAATTCCCTTTCTTCTTCATGCTGCCGATATTCAAAATCGTCTTCTGTACCTCCTTCTTCTTTGAATTTGGCTAAAGCCTCTTCTTTTTCCTTGCTGACGATTTCTTCAAAAGCATCTTTAATCTCATGGGCTAGCTTATCTAGTTTTAGAATATTACCGCCATGAAGCTTGTCTTTGAGTAATTTTAAAAGCTGGATTTTAGTGAGTGATGACAAATCCAAATGCTCATCATGATCTTCTTCCTCTTCATTTTCGGAGTCTTCTGTCTCGGAGGTAACTGAATCAGAAGAAGATTCTGCAGTAGCCGAATGAGTTTCACTGTTTTCAAGGATTTCTTCCTTTGGCTCAGCCTCCTCGCTGATCTCAGCTTCAGAGCTATTTTCTACAACCAATTCAATTTTAGAATCTTCTACTTGCTCCTCCTGACTATTTAATCCAGTTTCTGGCTTTGAAGCCTCAGAATTTGCAGATTCAACCGCTTCGGAGGCAGATTCTGCTGCATCCACCTGAGTTGATTCACTTTTTACAGACTCGGAGGAATCGGAATTCTCTGATTCTTGGACATTTTCTTCTAACTTTTCTTTACCAGTCACTTCTTCAGCTGAAGCTTTGGTCACCTTGTCCTTGTCGGACAAATCGTTACTTCTATCAGTCATACACTCACTATAATTTCAAGGCAATATGGGCAAAAGTAGGGATTTTGCCTAATTTAATCTTGGGTCAAGGGGATAATTTGCAATAACCTTAAACTCCCCTCCCATGTTTTTTAAAAGTCCTTTCCACAACTCTTCAGGAGTATTTTGAAGTGTTTCTGGAGAAATTTGATCTCGATAGATAATCCAGGTATTTGTTTGAAGCTCCTCACCTAATTGGCCGGCTCCCCAACCGGAATAACCGATAAAAAACATGATATCCTGAGGCTCAAATCTTCCTAGTTTTAAATTTTCAACCAAGGATTCAAAGTCACCTCCCCACCATATTTCCTTTCCAATGGAAATACTACCTTCCAGAGCCTTTTCCCCAAAATAAATGAAATGGAGGGTATTCTGCTCAACGGGTCCTCCTACAAATACTTCATTATCCAGAAAAGCCAATTCTTCAACCAAATCTCCCAAATGGAGAATAGAAGGCTTGTTCAATACCAGACCAAAACTCCCCTCCTCATTGTGATCACAAAGTAAAATCACGGACCGAATGAAATTTTCATCCTGCAAAAAGGGTTCTGAAATCAGCAGATTACCAGCTATCGGTTCGTTTTTAGGATCTTCGGACATGATATTTGAATCACATTGAAGGAAAAATATAGAGCATAATTTTAATAATCCAAAGGCAGGTGTACTTTTAACATGAAAATTATTATTACTCAACAGATTCCATGAAACTTTCAGATATCAGAAAAGATTACACTCTCAAATCCCTGGATATCAGTGATGTAAGCAGAGATCCCTTCAGACAGTTTTCTCTTTGGTTTGATGAAGCGGTAGACTCAGAAGCTCTGGAAGTCAATGCAATGTGCCTTTCTACTTTGGGCTTGGATGGCTATCCTTCCGGAAGGATTGTACTTTTGAAAGGGGTGGATGAGGGTTTTGTTTTCTTCACCAATTATTCCAGCACAAAAGGAAAAGAAATCGAAGAAATGCCAAAAGCATCGTTAACTTTCTTTTGGGCAGAATTGGAGAGACAGGTAAGAATAGTGGGAGATCTTGAGAAAATATCAGAAAAGGAATCTGATGAGTATTTTTTTTCCAGACCTATTGGCTCTCAAATCGGTGCTTGGACTTCCCCTCAAAGCCAAAAAATTGAAAATCGGGAAGTGCTCTCAGAAAGAAATAAAATGCTGGAAGAGCGATTTTCCAAAGAGCAGATAACCAGACCGCCTCATTGGGGAGGCTACAGGTTAAAGCCAAAGCAATTTGAATTTTGGCAAGGACGATCAAGCCGACTTCATGATCGAATCGGTTATGAGTTAGATGGTGAGGGAAAATGGGAAATCTTTCGGCTGGCTCCTTGAGCTCTTTATTTCAGGTCAAAAAGATCCTTCACCCCTATAAAGCGCTCGATGGTAAACCCTTCCCCGTATTTAGTATGAATCCTATGCCCCATCTCTCTTGACCTGGATTCAATAAAGGGCAAGAAATCAGGAGAAGAAATAAAACTGGCAGGTTCTTTACTTTCAGGATCAAAAAACTGGGATTTAAAAGCCATAATGCTGGCCACTTTCGTGTCCCAGTAATCGGTGATGTCTACGATAAAGTCCGGGTTGATGTAATTGTTCTGGATGTAGTGGTAGACAAATTTGGGCCTCCATGGATCTTGATTTTTTCCATTGAGTTGGGTCTCAATTTTTCTCAAACCACTCATAAAGCAGGTATTAGTAGCGAGTGAAGCCCCTTTTCCATGATCAGGATGCCTATCGGTAATGGCATTGGCAAGTACAATTTCCGGCTGATACTTACGAATAACCTTGATTAACTCCAACTGGTGAGCTTCATCATCTTTAAAGAAAATATCCTTGAAGCCCATATTCTCACGAGCAGCAAGCCCAAGGATTTTAGCCGCTTCAGCTGATTCCTGAAGTCTGATTTCGGGAGTTCCTCTGGTTCCCATTTCACCTTGGGTCAGATCTACTATCCCAACCTTGTAACCTTTAGCTACTTGAGCGGCTATGGTGCCGGAACAACCCAATTCTGCATCATCTGGGTGAGCTGCTATGACTAGAATATCAAGTTTCATCTACTTTCTATTATTTCACTCTTAAGTTTTGTCCTATTCGCAGGATAGTTCGTGTGGATATTCCGTTCAAGCGCGTGATCTGATTGATTGGAACCCCATATCTTCTGGCAATACTTCCCAAAGTATCTCCTCTTTTGACTCGGTGGTAAGCAGCCTCTCTGGCTTTGGCAACATGACCAAAAAGCTCTTTTGAAATGATCAAATCTTGTTTTGTAAGCTCTTTTTTCTCAAAATCATAGACCAATTCAGGGTCAAATGGAAGCCCCTTATATCTCAACTCATAATGCAAATGGGCGCCGGTACTTCTCCCAGTACTCCCCCCTCTTCCCAATAAGTCTCCTGCTTTCACCTCATCACCTACTTGGGCAATATGCTTGGAAAGGTGGCCATAGACAGTTTCAAGACCATTTTTATGTCGGACTACATAGAAGTATCCATATCCGTAGCGATCATAAGAGCGCACCCGGACAATCCCATCAAATCCTGAGAAAACCAAATCTCCTGTATTCAGATCCAAATCAATCCCGTAGTGCATCCGTCCCCATCTGGGTCCAAACCTGGAGTTTACTTCAATCGGATTCCAATCCACTGGCATTTGCCAGTTCATACCGAATCGAGGATCATATAGTCTTAGTGAGAGACTATCCTGAAAATTTCGAATATCAAGATTGTAAATATCTACCTTCTTGCTATCCCAATTAGAGTAATGTTCGAAGGCAGTGACCCAAATACTGTCGATTTGAACTTGTTCCGAAATTTGAATTAATTGATTGGTCGGTGCCCAAATAAAGCCCAGAGGATCCTCACTGATGATGGACTGCATCCGGGCAAGATTCACCTCGCTTTGGAAAAGGATAGAATCAGTTTGAGTGGAAAGATTACGGAGATAGGCCTCTTGATCAAACTGACGCAGCTCAATATTCCTCCTCTCAGTAGGTACTCCGGTCTGGCTGTTTTTCTTGATAATCTTAGGAAAAACTTGAGCATTGGCTTCAATGAAACCAATGCTCAAGAAAAAGACTAAAATTATCTGTAAATACTTTTTCCTCATTTATTGGATTAAGGATTATTCTTGTTCGGCTAGGAAGCGCTCTGCATCCAAGGCTGCCATACATCCTGTTCCGGCTGCAGTCACGGCCTGACGGTAAACATTATCCTGTGCATCTCCGCAAGCGAAAACTCCTTCCACATTGGTACGGGTGGTTCCCGGTATAGTTTTGATATATCCGGAAGAATCCATGTGAATAAAGTCCTGGAAGATGGAGGTGTTTGGCTGATGACCAATAGCAACAAAGAAGCCAGAAATTGCGATTTCTCTTTTTTCTCCCGATAAATTATTGACCAATCTTACCCCAGTAACTTCATCGGTTCCCAGAATTTCCTCAGTCTCAGTATTCCAAAAAATTTCGATCTTGGGATTATTTTTAACTCGCTTTTGCATGATTTGAGAAGCTCGCATTTCGTCCCTTCTAACGATCATGTAAACTTTGGAGCAAATATTTGCCAAATAGGAGGCTTCTTCGCAAGCAGTGTCCCCTGCCCCAACAATCGCCACTTCTTGACCACGGAAGAAAAATCCATCACAGACAGCACAAGCCGAAACCCCTTTTCCGTTTAGACGAGTTTCACTTTCCAATCCAAGCCACTTTGCAGATGCACCTGTGGAGATAATGACTGTTTCTGCGCTGATCTGAACTTGATCATCTACAGTGACTAGATGCGGTCTTTTTGAAAAATCCACCGCCGTCACCAAGCCATACCTTACTTGGGTGCCAAACCTTTCAGCTTGTTTTCTGAAATCTTCCATCATTTCAGGCCCCATGATTCCATCGGGATAGCCTGGATAATTTTCCACATCGGTGGTGATAGTCAACTGACCACCTGGCTGTCCTCCAGTATAGAGAACAGGATTCATTCCAGCCCTTGCAGCATAGATAGCTGCGGTATATCCGGCAGGACCAGAACCGATAATCAATACTTTTACATTTTCAACTTCTGGATTCATCAATCGCTGTCGTTAAACGGTTCAAATTTTGTCAATTGGGAATTTGAAACAAAAATCGGGAAGGTTAAAATTCCTTAAGGTATGTTTGGTCACAAAATTTCAGGCAATTTTTTCCCGGATAGATAATAAAAAAGGGGCTTTACAACCCCATTTCAATTTATTATCCCAAGTAGGGCTTCAAGGTTTTGCTTCTTGAGGTGTGCCTTAATCTTCGGATGGCTTTTTCTTTAATTTGTCTTACACGTTCACGGGTGAGGTTGAACTTCTCTCCGATTTCTTCAAGAGTCATTGCGTGTTCTCCATTTAGACCGAAATAGAGGGTGATCACGTCAGCTTCTCTTTGGGTGAGTGTAGAAAGAGCACGCTGAACCTCTTTACGAAGAGAGTCAGTCATCAAGCCGTCATCAGGCTTCTCGTCTCCATCATTTTCCAATACGTCCAAAAGACTGTTTTCTTCACCCTGAACAAACGGAGCGTCCATGGAAACGTGTCTTCCAGAAATCTTCATGGTATCCACGACTTCAGAAGCAGTCACTTCCAATACTTCGGCTAGTTCCTCGGGAGAAGGCTCACGCTCAAACTTCTGCTCCAATTCGCTGAAAGTCTTAGAAATCTTGTTCAAAGATCCTACCCTATTGAGTGGAAGCCGAACGATTCGGGACTGTTCTGCCAAAGCTTGAAGAATGGACTGTCTGATCCACCATACGGCGTAAGAGATAAATTTAAAACCTCTCGTTTCGTCAAATCGCTGGGCGGCCTTGATCAATCCTAAGTTTCCTTCGTTGATCAAATCACCCAAAGAAAGGCCTTGATTTTGGTATTGTTTAGCTACAGACACCACAAATCGCAAATTGGCTTTGGTCAGCTTTTCAAGGGCCAATTGATCGCCCTCTTTGATTCGCTTGGCCAAAACTACCTCTTCATCAGCTGTCAACAGATCTACTTTACCAATTTCCTGAAGATACTTATCCAGGGATTGGGACTCTCTGTTGGTAATCTGCTTGCTAATTTTTAGCTGCCTCATTCAGTCTTTATGTTTGAGAAATTAATGTTTATAGTTTTTAAGATTTACCCGCGATGCATTATTCTTTGACAGCAGGTTTCTCTGGTTTTGGAAGAAGAGCCTTTCGGGAAAGCTTGAATTTACCGGTTTTTTTGTCAACATCGATCAATTTAACCATGATCTCCTCTCCCGGTTCAAGAACTCCGTCCATGCTTTCCAATCTCTCCCACTTGATCTCGGATATATGGAGTAAACCATCTTTGCCTGGCATAAATTCCACAAATGCACCAAAAGGCTGAATATTCTTCACCTTTCCTGTGTAAGTCTCACCGATTTCAGGCTGAGCAACGATCGCTTTTACCCGACGAATAGCCGCGTCCATATTGGCTTGATTGGCAGAGAAAATATTGATCTTACCTTGATTGTCGATCTCTTCGATCACAATAGTAGTAGCTGTATCTTTTTGAATCTCTTGAATCACCTTTCCTCCAGGGCCAATCACTGCACCGATCAGTTCCTTAGGAATCCACATCATGAATGATCTTGGAGTATGTGGCTTGAGATCAGGCTTAGGAGCTGCAAGAGTATTACTGATTTCCTTCAAAATATGAAGTCTGCCTTCCTTGGCTTGATACAAAGCTTCTTTAAGAACTGAATAGTCCAGACCTTCTACCTTTAGGTCCATCTGACATGCAGTGATTCCTTGTTCGGTACCAGTCACTTTGAAGTCCATATCGCCTAAGTGATCTTCATCTCCCAAAATGTCAGAAAGAATGGAATACTTTCCTGTTTTGGCATCGGAAATCATTCCCATGGCAATTCCTGTAACCGGGGCTTTGATTTGAACACCTGCATCCATCAATGCCAAGGAACCCGCACAAACAGTTGCCATAGATGAGGACCCGTTAGATTCCAAAATATCAGATACTACACGGATAGTGTAGGGATTGTCATTTTCGGCAGGAAGAACCTTTTTAAGTGCTCTCATAGCCAAATTTCCATGTCCTACTTCTCTTCTGCCTGGTCCTCTGTTTGGCTTTACTTCGCCGGTAGAGAAGCCGGGGAAGTTGTAGTGCAAGAAAAATTTATTATATCCAGAAATGACAGCACCGTCAATCATCTGCTCGTCCATCTTGGTTCCCAAGGTACAGGTAGTGATGGATTGAGTTTCACCTCTGGTAAATACTGCAGAACCATGAGCTGAAGGAAGGTAGTCCACTACCGACCATATGGGTCTGATTTCATCCAGCTTTCTTCCATCTAGACGCTTTTTTTCGTTCAGCGTCAGATTTCTTGCAGCTTCTTTGTGAATTTTGTGGAAATAAGGACCAATCAGGCTAGCCTCAAACTCATGCTCCTCACCTAGGTTCTGCACAAATTCTTCTTTTATAGTCTTCACCAATTCCGAACGCTCGGATTTATTGGCGATCTGCTTGCTAACGGCAGCGTATAATTTATCATACAATTCTGCCTTCATTTTATCATAAAGGGCAGAATCGGATTTTTCATGGTTGTATTCGCGCTTTTTCTCCTTGCCTACAAGCTTGGTCAATTCGATTTGAGCCTGGCAGTGACGCTTTATTTCTTCATGGGCATACTGCAAAGCTTCGACCATTTCATCTTCTGAGATTTCATTGGCCTCCCCTTCTACCATCAAGATGTAATCCAAAGATCCCGCAACGATGAATTCCAAAGAAGCCTTTTCCAGTTCGGAAGGGCTTGGGTTGATGACAAGCTTACCATCGATTTTGGCAACTCTGACTTCAGAGATAGGGCCGTTGAATGGAATATCTGAAACGGCAAGTGCAGCAGATGCGGCCAATCCGGCTAGTGCATCAGGCAGAACAGTTTCATCATAGGACATCAAAGTGATTGCCACTTGAGTATCAGCATGGTAATCATCCGGAAAAATTGGACGAATCGCTCGATCTACCAGACGGCTAATCAAAATTTCGTAATCAGAGAGTCTTCCCTCCCTTTTAAGGAAGCCACCCGGGATTTTTCCGGAGGCTGCAAATTTTTCTTGGTAATCAACAGACAAAGGCAAAAAGTCTACACCTTCACCTGCCTCAGTTTTTGAAACTACAGTGGCCAAAAGCATTGCTTTTCCCATCCTCACTACAACAGAACCGTCCGCCTGCTTGGCCAATGCTCCGGTTTCAATGATAATTTCTCTGCCATCTTCCAAAGTGATGGACTTGGTGATCAAATTTGGTAACATAAATTATGGTTGATATTTTTTCTTTCGTCTTAAAAGTGAAGGCATCCAGCTTAAAAAGAAAAAAGTAAGGTTCTCGAACTAGGAGAACCTTACTAAAAGGATTATTTTCTGATTCCGAGCTCTGCGATGATCGCTCTGTATCGCTCGATTTCTTTCTTATGGAGGTAATCTAACAAACTTCTTCTCTTACCTACCAGCTTCAACAAACCCAGTCTTGAGGAGTGATCCTTCTTATTTAACTTCAAATGTTCGGTCAAATGCTGGATTCTGTGAGTGAAGAGGGCAATCTGAGATTCAGGAGATCCTGTGTCTGTAGCAGATTTTAACCGTCCATGATTCTTAAACAACTCTTGTTTTTTCTCTGATGTTAAATACATGTTTAGCTAAATTAAATAAAACAGCTACAAAGGTAGAGTTTATAATCCAATTTTAAAAGAGAGAGCGCTTTTTCATTTTTTAAATAGGCCTTTGAATTTTTTCAGGAACCCTGAATAAAAATCTGACTCAAATAGTCTTGCATCTTTTTTAGCCTGTCTTAAAAAGAACAGTCCAAATGGAATCAAGCAAAGGTTGGAGAAAAATGTTCCGAAAAGCGGATCTGCCAGTCCTTCTTTTGCCCATTTTTCCCCGGTGATAGTTAGGATGTAATAGAGAATGAAGAAAGTAATTGAGATTAGTACCGGCATCCCCAAGCCGCCTTTTTTAATAATAGCTCCTAAAGGTGCCCCGATTAAAAACATCATGAAGCACGCAATGGCCTGAGTATATTTTTGGTACCAAGCTATTTCAAATCTTCTGAATTCCCGCTCGTGACCGTCGATTTGGGTCGCTTTGACATTAAATGTATTTTTCAGATTCCGGGAATTATTGAGCGCCATGGTAATAGCATTGGAGAAATATCCCTTTTTATACATCATGGAATCGATCAGGTTTTTCTCTTCCTCTGTGAGAGGTGAAGTTCGGACCGGCTTTTTCTTGATCTCCCCTACTCCGGAGGTATCTACCGTGGTAATAACCGGTGGTTTTCTCAATCTTGTCCCTTTATTTGAACCTAACGGCGTCCCTTTTTTATTCAAAAGTGAAGAGTCGATGGCTGGACTGGAAGCAATGGTGGTTTCTAATGTGATTTTTTTAGGACTTTGATCAGAATTTCTAATCGAAACAGTGTCATTTAATTTGATTTCGACCTGTGAAGAGTCCAGTGCTTCTTTTTCCCTCTGCTGAAGAATCTTCTGCTTTCGCAAGGTATCATCCAAAGCTTTCCTTTCCAGAATTTCTTCACTTGGAGTCATCGCTCTATTTCTGGTAAAAAAAGGATAAATACTTTCTGCTGTTTTGAAATTTTGAAATTTGAGATCATTGACTAAAGAATAAATGGAATCCAATCCCAATTTGATTTCGGGAATATTCTTTATAGCTCTGTTGGTGGACCAAAGATCTTCAGGAGTTCTGTTCAATTGAAATGCAGCAAGGTCAAATACCATTACATTCTCGGAAAACTTAGTCCTAGAAAACTCCACAGGAGGTTCGGCGATTCCCCTGCTGGAACGTGCCTCTTTGTAATTTTGCCCATTGAAGAGTGTTAGCTTCATATAGGCATCATTCATAAAAGTCTCCATCCTTCCCGAATCCGCAAGGGTCACACTTAAATTTCCCAGGCCTTCTGCATGATTGTAAATGATGATATCCCGAAGTCGAACATCATCCAATTTTTCATTGACCTTGATGCTGTAGTTTGGAATACCTGCGTAAAAGACACCCTCTTTGATATCTAATGCAGGAGATTTGGTCCGGATATCATAAAGAAGGCTGAAAGTCTTCAAATTGACTTTAGGCACGAGGTAGTTATTCGAAAGGTAGGCAGCAATCGTCAGGGCGACGGTAAATATTCCAATGGGTCGCAAGGCCCTCACCAAAGAAATCCCGCTGCTCTTTATAGCTGTCAATTCAAAATGCTCACCCAAATTCCCAAAAGTCATCAGGCTGGAAAGCAAAACGGCCAATGGTAGCGCCATGGGAGAAATACTGATCACGAAATACCCGATCAATTCAGCATAAATGCCAAAACTCAATCCTTTGCCAAAGATTTCATCAAAATATTTAAGCATGTTGACAATCAAAAGAATGAAGTCAACCACAAGAAAAGTGAGAATAAATGGCCCGATAAACGACCCAAGGATGAGTTTATCTATTTTTTTCATGAAAGCAAATCCCTCCAGATGCCTACGCATTTTTTGGTTTGGGAGTTCAAAAATGGGGATTTGAAATCAAATTACCCACCAATTATTTCTTTCAATTTATAAATCAGTCCTTCCCAAATGGCTTCAAGCTCATCCTCCTCGTACTCATTAGAGTAATCTATTACTTTCAAAAACAGAGATTGAGTAAGCTCGTTTTCTTCCAATTTAAACTCGATGTAGGAATGATCTCTTTCGTCGGGATTCTCAGGGTCAAAAAAGTCAAATTTCACATGGGCATTAGAACGTAAGGAGGCTAGTCGAGCGTAATGATCCTCATTGTCAAAATTGAAGATATAATTCTTATCCTCATCGATTCGGACATTGTCAGCAAACCACTCCTCTAACCCGCTTGCCGTACTCAAATATTGAAAAACAATCTTCTTGGACGCATTTATTTGATAATCAGCAATAAATTTATTTTTTACCATGACTTAATCGGTTTAGGGAGTTTTTTTCCCACTTTTTCTTTTTTCTCAACTTGGATTTCAAAGTACAAGAACTCATATTTGCATTCCCATTTGAAAAGGAGGGTTTCAAAGAAAATAAACGATTTTCCAAACCCGATATTGAGCAGTGATTGTGTCTTAATATAGGTATTAATTCCAACTTTCAATACCCTAAATAAATTATTAAAAAAATCTTGCTAGGGAGTCCCGATAGCTATCGTAGATTGGTTAGATCGCAGGATTCATATCCGCCGCGGCGGACACTGGTTCAACTCCCTGATAAATTTGAAATATTGATTACAGTAATTCTGGCGAGGTAGCTCAGTTGGTTAGAGCGCAGGATTCATAACCCTGAGGTCACGGGTTCAACTCCCGTCCTCGCTACAAAGGCTTTCGGAAACGGAAGCCTTTTTTACTTTTAATTATGGATGATTTCGTGGTTTATATCCTTTTTTCGCCCTCCACTGGTAAGACCTACACGGGAATGACCTCTGATCTTATTACCAGGTTCCACTTTCATAATCAAAAATCAACCAAAGGCTTCACGATCAAGTATCGTCCTTGGATCGTTGTCCATGTTGAATTCTTTCAATCCAAAAAGCAAGCTCTCGAAAGGGAACTGGAACTAAAGTCTGGAAAAGGCCGGGATTGGGTCAGGAATTTTATTTTGTCAAAATACTCCCGGATCTCAGAATCATAGGCTGATTCCAAAATTCCAATAGATCATATGAAATAGTAGCTCAGTTAGTTACAGCGAAGGATTCATATCCGCCGCGGCGGACACGGGTTCAACTCCCGTCCTCGCTACAAAGGCTTTCGGAAACGAAAGCCTTTTTTTATTTACTTTTCCTGAAAATTAACCTCAGGCAAATAACTCAATCAAATTCTCGATCCAAATTGGAATCAGGATGAATTTATCTTTTGATCATTAAAGCTTTGTCGAATAGCCATAAGGGAAGATTTACTTTTTTCAGAAAAACACTTTTTGCCTATCTTCAAAAATGACAGAAAGTAGTCGATCGATTGCTGTAAAAAATGCTCCAAAATCTTTTGTCGGAAAGTTAAAATTCCTCGGACCGGGATTTATCCTTGGTGCCTCCATTGTAGGTTCCGGGGAGTTAATTGCTACAACTGTTCTCGGCGCTAAAGCTGGGTTTATCACCTTTTGGGTGATTCTTGTGAGTTGTTTTGTCAAGGTCGCTATTCAATTGGAATTTGGTAAAAATGCCATCATCTCCGGCAAACCACTAATGGCAGAGTTCAATGAGTTCCGAGGTCCAAAATTAGGAAGAGGCAATTGGGCTGTTTGGTCAATTTTCATATTGACTCTTCTAAAAATCATCCAGCTAGGAGGTATGCTTGGAGGCGCTGCGATCACCATCCATTTGATTTTCCCAAGTTTTTCATTGCCTTGGATAGTTTCATTTCTGGGGCTAAGCCTAATTCTTTTCTTTCTGAAAAACTATTATCCTGTAATTGAAAAGACATCCACCTTTCTCGTTTTTGGGTTCACTTTGCTCACCCTGGTTTCTTTGATTTCTCTTTTTTCTACCCCATACAGTTTCACTTGGAATCAAGTGGCTTCGGGTCTGGTGTTCAAACTTCCCTCAGAATTGATTTTTGTAGCTATTGGTGCTTTTGGAATTACCGGAGTGGCTAGCGATGAAATTATTGCCTACACTTACTGGTGCCAGGAAAAAGGATATTCAAATTATGTGGGAAAAAATGATGGGTCCGAAGATTGGAAAGAAAGAGCCAAGGGATGGATTAAAATCATGTATTTGGATGCATTTGTTGCCATGTTTATATACACTTTGGTTACCGCCTCTTTTTATCTTTTGGGTTCCGCCATTCTGTATGGAAAACAAGGGATTCCTGATGGATTGGATTTGATCCAATCTTTGGCTTCAATTTACACTGAGGTATTGGGGCCAAATGCACGCCTTGCCTATCTTCTAGGAGCCTTTTTTGCCTTGTATTCCAGTGCTTTTGCCACTTTAGCCTATTGGACTAGGCTGTTTCCTGATGTTTTTTGGCAGTTTGGCTGGATAGAAAAATCAGAAAAAGCCTGGAAAAAAACAGTAACCTGGCTTTCGGTAATTTTCCCGATTTTGTGGGTGATGGTTTTCATTTTCATCAAGGAGCCCGGATTTATGGTCCTGGCAGGCGGGGTAATCGGGTCAGTGATGCTTTTGATTGTTGTATTGGGAGGGATTAAATTTTATAGAAAAAACCTTCACCTTGGGCTATTCAATGGTCCTCTTTCGAAAATCATGTTTTGGCTCAGTACTGCTTCAATTCTTTTGGTTTCAGCATACGGAATATTCAAATTGTTTTAAATAAAAAAGCCTTCCCATCAAGGAAGGCTTTCCGCAAAATAAGGATGTGCCGACCTTATTTTACTCTTTCAACTACAGCTTTGAATGCCTCAGGGTGATTCATAGCCAAATCAGCCAGTACCTTACGGTTTAGCTCGATGTCAGCTTTTTTCAACATCCCCATGAATTGAGAATAGGAAATCCCGTGCTCTCTTGCACCGGCATTAATACGCTGGATCCACAAAGCTCTGAATTCTCTTTTCTTCGCTTTTCTGTCTCTGTACGCGTACTGAAGACCTTTCTCGTACTTGTTTTTGGCTACAGTCCACACGTTTTTACCTCTTCCGAAGTATCCTCTTGTGGCCTTAAGCACTTTTTTTCTTCTTGCTCTTGACGCTACTGCGTTTACTGATCTAGGCATGATTTTTTGTTTTTTGACACTCGGTGTTCCGTTTGACCGGAATCTTGTTTACCGAAGCATCTGGTGAATAAATAAACCTTAATTAATTTTTGAAACTAGTCGAAAATCAGATTTTCAACATGTCTCTTACTCTACCTTCGTCGGAAGTGTGAACCAAACCAGTCTTGGTCAATTCTCTCTTACGCTTGGTGGATTTTTTGGTGAGGATGTGGCTTTTGAAAGCGTGCTTCCTCTTGATTTTGCCGGTTCCTGTTAGGGAAAACCGCTTTTTTGCACCGGATTTAGTTTTTACTTTTGGCATTTTACTGTATTTAGTTGGTTGAAATTACTTTTTCTGTGCCTTGGGGGCAATGAAGATATTCATTCGTTTACCCTCCAATCTTGGCATTTGCTCCACTGCACCATAGTCCTCCAAAGCCTGAGCGAATTTCAGCAAGAGCATCTCTCCTCTCTCTTTGAATACAATAGACCGTCCCACAAAGTGAACGTAAGCCTTTACTTTCGCTCCTTCTTTCAGGAAGTTGATCGCATGCTTCAACTTGAAGTTGAAGTCGTGATCGTCAGTGTTAGGCCCAAAGCGGATTTCTTTTAAAACTACCTTAGCTGCATTGGCCTTGATCTCCTTTTGCTTTTTCTTCTGCTCGTACTTAAACTTCGCGTAATCGATGATTTTACATACGGGAGGTGAGGCGTTGGGAGAGATTTCCACGAGATCTAGCTCGTTTTCCTGGGCCAACTTTAGGGCTTTTTCGATCGAAAGGACTGCATTTCCTCCCTCTACGAAATCTCCTACTAGGCGCACTTCCCGTACGCGTATTTTCTCGTTGACCCGATATGGTTCTTCTCTTCTTCCTCTGGGCTGTTGTGGTCTTTGACTCAAGTTTGCTAAGTGGTTAATTTTAAATTGCCTGCAAATATCGGAATTATTTCCAATTCAAAAAACTGAATGAAAGAATACGTAATCAGTCTTTGCTTAGAGATTGAGAAATAATTCCTTGAAAATAATGAATAAACTCATCGATTGTTTGGCTTCCCAAGTCACCCTGTCCATGTTTTCTGACAGAAACTTTGCCTTCTTCCTGTTCCTTTTCTCCTACGATGAGCATGAAAGGTACCTTTCTTACCTCGGAATCCCTGATTTTGCGGCCGATTTTTTCATCTCTATTATCAATGGATCCAGTAATTCCAGCATCTTCCAACAATCCTTTCAATTCCTCTGCATAGGAAACATATTTTTCAGAAATCGGAAGAATATTGATCTGCTCAGGGGCTAGCCAAAGCGGGAATTCACCTGCGCAATGCTCGATCAACACCGCCACAAATCGCTCCAAGGAGCCGAAAGGAGCTCTGTGAATCATGACCGGACGATGCTTCTGATTGTCAGAACCGATATATTCCAATTGGAATCGGTCAGGAAGCTGATAATCCACTTGGATAGTTCCCAGCTGCCACTTTCTTCCCAAGGCATCCTTTACCATAAAGTCCAGCTTTGGACCATAGAAAGCTGCTTCTCCCAATTCGGTTACTGTTTCCAATCCCTTCTCTGCAGCAGCTTCAATGATTGCCGCCTCTGCCTTTTCCCAGGCCTCATCAGTACCAATGTATTTTTCCCGCTTTTCGGGATCACGAAGAGAAATCTGTGCGGTATAATCCTGGAATCCAAGCGCCTTGAATACATAAAGCACCAAATCAATCACTTTGATAAACTCCTCCTTCACCTGGTCCGGACGACAGAAAATATGCGCATCATCCTGAGTAAATCCTCGAACGCGGGTCAAGCCATGCAATTCACCACTTTGCTCGTAGCGATACACAGTACCAAACTCAGCATAGCGTATAGGAAGATCCTTGTAAGACCTAGGCTTATGTTTGTATATCTCGCAGTGATGCGGGCAATTCATCGGCTTCAGCAAAAAGGCCTCTCCCTCATTTGGGGTGGTAATGGGTTGAAAAGAATCTTTCCCATACTTCTCATAGTGACCGGATGTTTCATAAAGCACTTTATGACCGATATGGGGAGTAGTTACCTGCTGATAGCCGGACTTATCTTGTGCTTTTTTCATAAAAGCCACCAAGCGCTCTCTGAGCAAAGTACCTTTGGGTAGCCAAAGAGGAAGTCCCATTCCTACTTTCTCTGAGAATGTGAAAAGTTCCAATTCCCGGCCGATCTTTCGGTGATCACGCTTCTTGGCTTCTTCCAGCAAGGTCAAATAATCCTTCAGCTCTTGCGCTTTGGGAAAAGTGACTCCATAGATACGAGTCAGCATTTTGCGCTTCTCATCCCCTCTCCAATAGGCTCCTGCGATATTGGTCAGCTTCACAGCCTTGACAAAACCGGTATTGGGAATATGCGGTCCACGGCAAAGGTCGGTGAAATTACCCTGCTCATAAAAAGTGATCGACCCATCTTCCAATCCTTCCAAAAGGTCCAACTTGTACTCATCTCCTTTTTCCTGGAAGTAGGCCACCGCGTCTTTTTTGGATATTTCCTTTCGGATAAATTCGCTTTTCTGCTTAGCCAACTCGATCATTTTGGCCTCGATCTTTTCGAGCTCCTCTCCTTCCAGTTTGTGGTCACCAAAGTCCACATCGTAGTAGAATCCAGTCTCAATGGGTGGTCCTATTCCAAATTTGATTCCGGGATAAAGGGCTTCGAGGGCTTCAGCCATCAGGTGAGCAGAGGAATGCCAAAAGGTATTTTTTCCTTCTACATCATTCCAAGTAAGCAACTGAAGTGTTGAATCTTGTTCAATCGCTCGGGTAGCATCCCAAACCTGACCATTGACTTTGGCAGCAAGAACATTCCGGGCCAAACCCTCGCTGATACTGGCAGCAATCTGTAGTCCGGTAGTTCCTTTTTCATACTCCCTCACCGAGCCATCGGGAAGGGTAATTTTTATTTGTTGTGACATGTGTTTTTGTTATTCTGCCCATACAAACAGGCAGGTGAATCAGGGTGCAAATATGCATAACCAAGCCGCAAAGGAAAAATTTAGGGGAGATGATTCTTAAATCTTTGATCACAAAATAATCTGAGCACTGACTTTTACGTGGAAAGGCTTTGCTCCCGGATTATCCAAATAGGTCATCCGATGAAAGAAATCCACCCGGAAAAACTTGAAAATATTCTCTATTCCATACCCTAGCTCCACATAAGGCACACCAAAATCCAATCGTCCAAAGGTTTCAATCGGATTCCCTTCCGGATCAAAAACGGGGGCATTGGCAATATTTTCGTCTCTCACAGAGCCAAAAAGAACATTGGCATTAGCCACAGCTCTCCATTTCAGCTTTTTCATCAAGGGAATCCTGTTGAGCAAAAATCCCTCGAAAAAGTGCCTATACCTCAGACTTAGGTATCGATCAGAGGCGAATTCGTTGAAATTCATTGTATTGAAGGCCGCTGTGGTATAAAATAAGGTCTCATTGCCCAGATGGTTTTTCAAAATCGGATAAGGCACCTCTCCAAATACCTGACCGGCATCCACTTCATATCGAGAGACTCCAAACAATCCCATGTTTACCCTCTGATAGAGGTAAAAGCTCAGCTTGGTGTAGCGGATATCTCCAATCAAAAAATTGATTCCCCGGGTGTAGTTCACCTCAAAAATCGGCCATCGGGAAGGACCAAATGATGCTCTTTCGTTGTCATTGAGGATAATGATCTCATCCCTTCCGTAGCGGAGCCCCGCACGGATTTCTGTGGTCTGGAACTCAGATCTGTATTCTCGAGTATCTTTTTCCAGATAGTAAAAGTCATACAGCGGATCAAAATCAAACAGATTCAGCCCAGCTGTGAACAAGAAACCCTTGAAAAACTCCCTCTGAAAAGTCAGCTTCTGGGTCGTGGCAATGAATGGCCTTCTCAAGGTGCCAAACCTACTGGCAGCCAGGAAAATGCTATTGCCCTGAAGGCTTTCCATTTCCAAACCTACTTGATCGATTTCTTTTGAAGCACTCAGCCTAAAGGTAGTCCATCGGGCCCGATCCAAAATTCGGGTAGCTGAAGCGGAGTATTTGAACCGATCATCCTTGAAACCATGGGCCAAATAGCCCTGGAAGGCCCATTTGTTGGAAAACTTGTAATTGGTGCGAAAACCCATCCCCAACCGGATGCCTTCAACATTGTTGTAATTACCAAACTCCGTCCAAGGTCCCAAGTCAATTTTCCCCACAGGCAGAAAACCGGTAGCGAAAAACTTAAGACCTTCCGAATAAAAGCGGATAATGGGAATCGTCTTCAGCGTATCCACCATTTGGAGCACGGCCATCTCCTCGCTGCTGAGCGGATCTTTTCGATTTTTACTCCAAAAGTCCGGTGTACCTGTCCCGAAATCCGGGAGGAGCTCCACCGCTTGATTGAAAAACCGGGTAGGTTGAGGGTCATTCAGCCTGACACTGTCAGTAGCGGTGTAAAATTTAGCCAATAATCCTGCCGTTTTCGGAGTCACCTGCCCTATTTTGATCTGAACCCTAGTTTTGGAAGGAATCAAGGGTCCTGCTGCCGTAGGTTCCAGTTCCTGCTGGATTTTGATCCGTTCAATAAAGTTGAGATTGGCTGACTTGGGTATGGTCAAATCTACCTGCTTGAGGGCATAGGTTTTGGAATTGATCCAGATGGTCCCTGAAAAGGCCAAATCCTGCTCTCTTCTAGGATACACCTGAAGCTTGTAGCAGGAATCCTGCCCCACTAAGACCGAATCCAGCAGGTCGTAATCATAAAATGTCCTCCAGCCATCGGCTATCGGAGAGATGAATTCCTTTTCGAGAATATTCAGCCAGTTTTTGTAAAAGTTGTATTCCTGAAAAGCCGAACCGGTAATCTGAGAGGTCGTAGAACCATCCGTAATCCCTACCCCAGTCACCTTGGTTTTTTCGATGACTTCTTTTCTGAGTTCGGGATTGTTTCTGTAGTAAAACCGAGATACCGTCTCCGAAAAGAAAACGGGTAGAATCTTTTCTCCTTCATCATTAGTCAGCTGCTGGATGCTATCCAAAACCGAAGTGACTTTTTGAACCGATTTTCGCTGCCTGAATTCCTCCGAAAGGTGATCAATATCGATCTCTATTTTGGTGTAATTCTTCGTTTCGTAGGCTTCCAGACTTCTTTTGTCAAAGTCCTTTCTCCGCTCAGAAGCCTTTCTGATGATTTCGAATGCCGGGTTTTCTCCTGCTTCGAAAACAAAAGCTTCCAATTCAAAAGAGGAAGGCCTCAGCTGAAAATTGATTTTTTGGTCTGCCAAGTCCTGCAACGGCTTGCTTTGGGCGATATAGCCCAAATAGCTTACTTTGATGGAGTCGGTCAGGGTGCGCGTTTGGATCAGGAAATTTCCTTCAAAATCAGTAGTGATCCCAACCGTTGTCCCTACCAAAATCACATTGGCAAAGGCAATCGGATCGCCCGTCTCGGCATCAGTCACTTTGCCCGATATAGAATACTGGGCGAAGGAAATCTGGGAAAAGGCTAGAAAAAAACAGGAAAGTACTACCCGTAGGATCAAGGTTTGGAACACGACGATGAAAACTTCCGCAAATTAAGTGACTATGAAACGGCTTTGGACTATGGAGAAGTATAAATTTTGGATAAAACTCTCTCCGATTTCAAACCTCCTCCCCTGCGATTTGGTTCTTCCGCTCTTATATTTGGGCAAAATTTGAAGTGCGAATGGTATATGATGTAGCAATTATCGGAGGTGGAATCGTGGGTTTGGCCACAGGATTGAAGGTGCTCAAAGCCCGTCCTGACTTGAAAATAGCGGTTTTGGAAAAAGAAGATCAGCTGGCTAAGCACCAAACCGGGAACAATTCCGGGGTGATTCATTCCGGATTGTATTACAAACCTGGTTCTCTTAAAGCCACCAATTGCATTAATGGCTACCATGAACTCGTGCAATTCTGCCAAGAGGAGAAAATTCCCTTTGAGATCACAGGAAAAGTCGTAGTCGCTACCCGAGAAGAGCAAAAACCGCTATTGGACAATCTCCTCACCCGCGGACTTCAAAATGGCTTGACCGGCACTCGGAAAATCACGTTGGAGGAGCTTAAAGACTACGAACCGCACTGCACAGGAGTCGCGGCCATTCACGTTCCCCAGACGGGAATCGTGGATTATTACCAAGTGGCCTTGGCTTTTGGAAGAAGGATTCTACAGTTGGGGGGTGAAATTTTCTTAGATCATAAAGCTTTAAAAATAAATCAGAAAGAAGGAATCAACTACATAGAAACTTCAAGAAAAACCATTGAATCCAAATTGGTCGTCAACTGCGCAGGTCTCTATTCGGACAAGGTGGCACTGATGAATGACTCAGCCATTCGGGACGTGAAAATCATTCCCTTTCGGGGAGAATATTACAAGTTGAAGAAGGAAAAAGAATACCTAGTCAAAAATCTGATTTATCCGGTTCCAGATCCTAATTTTCCTTTCTTGGGGGTGCATTTTACCCGGATGAAAAAAGGAGGCGTGGAAGCTGGGCCCAATGCGGTTTTGGCTTTTCGTAGAGAAGGATACAAAAAGTCTCAAATCCATCTTGGGGAACTGGTAGAGACCTTGGCTTGGCCGGGCTTCCAAAAAGTGGCTGGGAAATACTGGAAAACAGGTTTTGGGGAGCTTTATAGATCTTTTTCCAAAGCAGCCTTTACCAAAGCTCTACAAGAGTTGATTCCGGAAATTCAGGAATCCGATCTGGTCGATGGCGGTGCAGGTGTGAGAGCTCAGGCCTGTGACCGGACTGGTGGTCTTTTGGATGACTTCGCCATCCGGGAATCTGTCCATGCAATCAATGTCCTCAATGCCCCAAGTCCAGCAGCTACTAGCTCTTTGTCAATCGGAGGTACAGTTGCCGAAATGGTCTTAAAGCGGTTTTAAATCGATTAATCTGAGGTTTTCAAAAACTGAAGTAGCCTTCTTTCCACCCAGTTGAACTCCTCATTTTTCAGCGTAAATCCTGTGTGTCCACCCCTTTTGGGCATTTCAAGCAGGATTTCTGGTTTGGCTTTCGCCAAATCCACAGGGTAACAGGCCTCTCCCAGCAGCGGATCATTGAGTGCGTTGACAATTAGTGTAGGAATGGCAATATGCCCCATCCAATTATCAGCACTGACACTTTGATAAAAGTCTGCTGCATCAGCAAATCCGTGAATTTTTGCAGTAAAATGCGTGTCGAAGGCATCAAAATCTTCCACTGTTTCCAACAAGTCCAAATCAAATAATTCGGGAAACTGAATCGCTTTCTGCCGGATTTTTTCTTTAAGCTTATTCAAAAAGCGCTTTTTGTAGAAAATATTGGATTTCAATTTCAAGGTAGCCGCACTGGACGGAAGATTGCAGGGGGTGGAATAGACCGCTGCTTTTCGGATTTCTTTTGGCAAATCCTTTCCCTTTTCTCCCAAATACTTCAAGGTCTGCGCTCCTCCCATGCTTATTCCTGCCAAAAAAATGGATGAATAGTCATGGCTTTTCAAAACATGATTGACCACAGTATCTAAATCATAACTCGCCCCATGATGATACAAGATGGGTTTTAGATTCATCTCACCCCCACAGGTCCGATTGTTCCAAACCAATACATCTATCCCGGCTGCATTAAAAAGCTTTACCAAGCCCATTGCATAATGTCTTTTGGAATCTCCTTCCAAACCATGGGATATAATCAGTAATGATTCACCTCCGACTTTGGACCAATCCAAATTCAAAAAATCCCCATCAGGAGTATCGATTTTCTCCCGGGTATAGTTTACTCCATCGATTTTTCTAAGAAGGCTGGGCAGGATGGTTTCCAGGTGTCCATTGAACAGAAATCTTGGTGGACGGGAATAGTCAGAAGTAAGAATTGGCATGAGTCTAAAGAATTACAGAGAAAGGCTACATTGGTGAAAAGAAGGTAGATCTTTCAATAACCAAACCTAGATTGGAAAAAATCTGCTAGAAAGAAAAAGATCCACTTTTATTTTTAAACCACCATTTTTCCAACTTCTTCAATGGCTGAACTTACCTTTACCTCAAAATCACGGTAATGCACACCGAATTTTTGAGAAAAACCCTCCGATTCCAAAATTTCCTTTCCCTGCTGAAGTGAATCAGACAACAAAATCAAATCAAACATAGCTAAGGTTGGCTTTAATTTATGCCGCACTTGCTGAATGATTACCTGATCTTTTTTCATCAAGCCTTCAGCATATTTAGCTTTGAGTTCGACTAAGCCATCATAAATAGCTTTGGTCAATTCTGCTCTAAAATCTTCATCCCCTTCTGCCATTTCCTCAATTCTCTGGGATAATTCAGGGTAAAATAGAATCATATGCTAATGTTTAAAGATTTTCCCGCCAAGAAACCCGTAGACCAGGCAGCTTGAAAATTAAAGCCACCGGTAATTCCGTCGAGGTTAAGAATTTCTCCGGCAAAGTACAGATTTGGGTGATAAATACTTTCCATCGATTCTGGATTGACTTCCTGAAGGGAAATGCCTCCTGCTGTGACGAATTCCTCTTTGAAAGTAGTCTTTCCATTAATCTCCAAAAGATAGCAAAAAAGGCATTGAACTAGCTTATTATTCAATTTTTTTGGAAAATTTTCAAAGACTTGGTCCTCAGAAATGCCTGCCTGAGTACAAAAGTGCTCCCAAAGCCTTGAAGGCAGTCCAAAAAGAGGATGGGAAATCACTTTTCTTCGCGGATGTGCCAAAGCATAAGAATTCAACTGTTGCTGATAATCGTTCTCACGAAGATCTCCTACCCAATTAATAATAGCCCTTCCCTTGTAATGATGGTCATGGAGCCACTCCGCGCCAAAAGCTGATAGTTTTAACACAGCAGGACCGCTGATTCCCCAGTGGGTAATCAAAACAGGACCGCGGTAGTTGAGCTTGGTTCCCTCGATCTTGACCTCTGCATCGGGCACCGAAATACCCATCAAATCCCTAATTGGCTCACCTGGAGTATTGAAAGTAAAAAGAGAAGGGATAGGATCTACAATCTTGTGATTTAATGATTTAAGGAAGGAATATCCATCCTTTTTTGGAAATCCTCCTGTTGCTACCACCACCCGATCAGCACGAAAAACCTTTTTCTCAGTAATCAGCTCGAAGTAGCCCTTGGCAAGGTTGATTTCCTTTATTCCAGTGGAAGTTAGGATTTGGATTTTGTTCTTTTGGGCCTCCCGCAACAAAGTGTCTATGATGGTTTGAGAAGAATTGGTCACAGGAAACACCCTACCATCTTCCTCAACCTTCAATTTTACCCCTCTGGATTCGAACCATTGAAAGGTATCCGGTATGGAAAAGTGCCGGAATACCCGCTTTAGGAATTTTTCTCCTCTGGGGTAGTTTTTTACCAATTTGGAAATTTCCATAGGCCGATGCGTGACATTGCAGCGGCCGCCTCCGGAGACTTTCACTTTTGAAAGCAACTTGGGGGATTTTTCAAAAATCGTAACTTCTACACCGGGTTTACTTGCGTGAATCGCAGCAAAAAACCCGGCAGCTCCACCTCCAATTACAGCAACTTTCAATAATTTATCCTGTTTAATATCAATGACTTAGGCCTATCTTCTTTTACTACTGCTAAAAGATCCAAGAATACCTCTTGCCAGCTCTCTAAACAAGGTTCTTCCCATCTGTCTTACCATGGTATTCTTACTCAATTCTTCCAGAAGCGATTCGTCTTTGGGTGTTCGGGTGGTTGTCCTTGGTGCTGGTCCGGGTAGTTCTGCTTTTTCCTGGGCTTCCTGTATTTTATTCATTTTCCGCTCCAATATCTCAAAAGCAGAGTCATGGTCCAGGTCTTGATTGTATTTAGGCACCAAAGAACTTGCTCTTACTACTTGATCAATCTCTTCATCCGAGAGGATGTCCATTCGTGTAATAGGCGCCCGCACCAAAGTATGGGCCAAAGGGGTTGGAATCCCTTTTTCATTAAGGGCTGTAACCAAAGCCTCCCCGATTCCCATGGAAGTCAAAACTTCGGAAGTATTATAGAATGGAGAATCCGGATAGTTTTCGGCTGTTTTCGTAATAGCTTTTCGGTCTTTGGCAGTAAATGCTCTCAGGGCATGTTGCACCTTGAGACCCAATTGACCCAATACCGAGTCTGGAACGTCGGTTGGGGTTTGGGTACAGAAATAAACGCCTACTCCTTTGGATCGGATAAGCTTGACTATTGCCTCGATTTTTTCCAATAAGTCTTTGGAAGCATTGGAAAAAACCAAATGGGCCTCATCGATAAACAGACAAAGCTTGGGCTGCTTGGCATCACCCTGCTCAGGAAATGTCTCATAAATTTCTGATAACAAGCTGAGCATAAAAGTGGAAAATAGCTTGGGCTTGTTTTGAATATCAGTGAGACGGATGATCGAAACAACCCCTTTTCCATCCTTAGTTCGGACAAAATCATTCACATCAAAGGAAAGCTCACCAAAAAACCGATCTGCGCCCTGCTGCTCGAGCTCAATGATCTTTCTCATGATCGTATTGACGGAGGCAGAGGAAACTGCACCAAATTCTTTTTCAATTTCAGATTTTCCTTCTTTTATGACGTACTGAAGGACTCGCTTGAAATCCTTCAAATCAACCAAAGGAAGGTGATGCAAATCGCAATATCTAAAAATCAAAGCTACGACTCCTCTTTGGGTATCGTTGAGCTCCAGAATTTGAGAAATCAAAACCGGTCCAAATTCCGATACGGTAGCTCGCAACTTCACTCCTTTCTCATTGGACAAGGTCATCAACTCAACAGGAAGACCTTGAGGATCATAATCAACCCCGATGGTCTCTGACCTTTTCATGATAAAATCAGAAGCCTCACCCGGCATAGCCAAGCCAGAAAGATCACCTTTTAAATCCATTAAAACCGAAGGAACTCCTTTTAATGAAAGCTGTTCTGCAATCACCTGCAGCGTTTTGGTTTTTCCCGTCCCAGTAGCACCTGCTATCAATCCATGACGATTCAGCGTTTTGAGCGGAACCTTGACTTGGGCCCCTGATACCGGACTTCCATCCAAAATCCCTGTTCCCAAAATGATGTAATCGTTTTTATATACCTGTCCATCAGCCATGTGCTGAATAAACTGTTCTTTGCTTGCCATGATGTGTTTTCTTTGAGAATTCAAACTACAAAAAAACCCTGAGTCTCCTCAAGGTTTTTTCTTCAGTGATACTTGCGATTTTTAATCAATAAGTAACTACCGGTGGAAGATCTTTAGCCTGCTGGATGAAATCAGTTACTTTATCCAAAGACGGAACCACCTTTGTCAAGCCTTTTTCTTCTTGGGTTTTGGTCAATGCAGCATGTAGATTTTCAGCGTTTCTGTTTCTAAGCTCTTTTACTGTATCAACACCTGCGGCTTTTAGCAATTCGGCAAATTGGCCTGCTACTCCATTAATCCGGAAAAGGTCAGCCATATTTACCCAATCCAAAATTTTTCCTTCATCGATTCCGGAAGCCTCGGCAAGGGCTTTTCTACCCGCTTTGGTAGCCCCTTTTTCCAAAAGACCTTCTACAGTTTTCACGCCCGCATTGGCAAGTTTCCCCTGGAAGACTTCACCTATGCCCTGAATGGTGGTAATTGCTTTCGCCATTTTTTTTGAGTTTATGATTGTTATTCAAAATAAATCCCATCCGAAAATGAGATTGAGATCGATAAAATTATTCAGTAATCCGATTTTTCAAAGTCTAAATGCAAAAAACCTGATGGAATTGAAAAATTTTAACTTGGGCATCTGATTTCTTGTTACGTATTTGCGATGAATCTAAATATCTATCCCTTGCGAAAAATAGTATTCTCTCTGATTTTGATTTTGCTGTTTAAAAGCCTCTCTCTCGCCCAAGGGATACCCAATTTAGGTCAGACTGACCGATGGATGAAAGGAGCATTGGCTGCCTTGGAGCGAAAAGATTATGAGACTGCCAATTCAATCTTTCGAAATCTGATCGATTCAGGACTTCCCCTTCCGGAGGAGATGCCCTATTACTTTTCGGAAACGCTTTACCACTTAGGCCAATACGACAACAGCCAAAATTTCTTAAACAAATACCTTGAAATAACCGGATTTAATGGCCAAAACTATAAGGGAGCAGTAGAGCTTAAAGAAAAATTAGCGGGTCCTATTGCTGAAATCCGGGCTTGCTCATTTTGCGATTCCAAAGGCTATCGATTTGGCACTTGTTTTACCTGCGAGGGGAAAAAGCAAATAGAGCAAAATTGCTCCTATTGCAAATCAAAGGGGGTAGTCGGCTGTAGCAGATGTGCAGCCACAGGGATGATCAAAAAGACAAATGTCTTTAATATTACCGAGTTTTATGAATGTGAGCGATGCTCCGGAAAGGGCCGGCTGACTTGCCCAACCTGTCAGGGCTCAGGAAAAGAAGTCAGCGACTGCAAAACCTGCCAAGGAAGCGGAAAACTTACCTCAGACCTTATTTGTGATCATCAGGAACACGTCCACGATGCCAAACCTGCAAATTGATTTTAATCCAACAAAAAAGCTAAGCTTACTTTTTGAATTTAAGTCAAGCCTTCAAAGTCTTATTTACAATACTTGGCCAGTGACTCCTTAGCACCCGGATAATCCAAGACTGAGGCTAGCTTTAAGTCTTCACAGGCTTGTTTGTTTCTGTTCAAAGCGATCTTCAGCAGTCCTCTGTTGAAATAGGCCTGTCCGAAGTCCTTGTCCAGTTGAATGGCATTTCCATAGGCTTTGAGTGCATCCTCAGGCATACCTAACTGGTGCAAAGCCCGCCCTTTCAAAAAAGAAGCCATTGCCGGAGCTCCCGGAATTTCTTCGGCTTTGGTTGCATATAAAAGTGCCGAAGCGTAATTATTCTGCTGCAATTGAACGCTGGACAAACTCAGCAAAACCTGAAAATTGCTGGGTTCAATAGTTAAAGCGGTCTCAAAATCCTGTTGGGCTTTTTCGAAATCACCCATTTCCTGATAAGCGCGACCTCTATTGTAAAGAATTTTTACATCTGATGGCTTGTTTTTCAGATTTTCCGTGTAGGTCTGAGCCGCAAGTTCATATTGACCTTTTTCAAAATACCTATCGGCGGGATTGGCTTTTTGCTCAGCACATGAAAACAAAGTCCCGGCGAGCACCGGGACCAAAATCATTTTTACTCGTAATCTCATAATCGTTGGTTTAGACTGCTACATTATTCTCTCGCAACGCATCATTGAGTGAAGTTTTTAAATCTGTGGAGGCCTTTCTCTGACCGATGATCAAAGCACAAGGGACTTGATAAGTACCTGCTGGGAAATTCTTGGAGATGGAACCTGGAATCACAACCGACCGGGGAGGGACATATCCTTTATATTCCACAGGTTCTGAACCGGTCACATCGATGATTTTGGAACTTGCGGTAAGTGTGACTCCCGCTCCAATAACGGCTTCCTTTCCGATTCTGACTCCTTCTACGATAATTGCACGAGAGCCGATGAATGCACCGTCTTCTACAATCACAGGAGCTGCTTGAACAGGCTCCAATACGCCTCCAATCCCTACTCCACCACTCAAATGAACGTTTTTGCCGATTTGCGCACACGAACCGACTGTAGCCCAAGTATCAACCATCGTGCCACTGTCCACAAAAGCACCGATGTTAACATAACTTGGCATCATCACCACACCTGAGGCCAAATAGGCTCCATATCGGGCTACGGCATGCGGTACCACCCGAACGCCCTGCTTGGCATAGTTGGATTTGAGGGCCATTTTATCGTGGAATTCAAATGGTCCGACTTCGATGGTCTGCATCTTCTGAATCGGGAAATATAGAATAACAGCTTTTTTCACCCAATCATTGACCTGCCAACTGCCGTCTTCAAGAGGTTCGGCTACTCGGATTTTTCCGGCATCCAAGTCAGAAATTATGGTTTTTATGGCGATTTCCGTGTTTTTTTCTTTCAGCAATTCCCGGTTTTCCCAGGCATTTTCTACAATAGTTCGAAGTTCCATTTTTTTACTTTATTTAGTTCTATGAGTGATAATCCAGCTCCACGAATACCTGTCCTGATTGCTTCTACCCTGAAGCCCATTCAGGACCCAAGAGCTTTTGGCAAGCTGGCGCTTTCGCTTGGCGAAACAAATAAATACCAAATAAACATCATAGGCTTTTCTTCCAAAAAGCTAAAGAACACGATCGATTTCCGATTCTTTTCTTCTATGGGCGATTCCTCTTTTTGGTCAAGAATCGGCTCCCAAATCCGCCTTTTCCGATGCTTAATAAAAATCAAACCCAAATTGGTCGTCTGCTGCACTTGGGAGTTTTTGCCTGTTTTGAGCTTATTTAAATCCATTTTGGGATTCAAGCTGGTCTATGACGTTCAGGAAAACTACATCTCCAATCTGGACCTGAACCCTGAGTTGAATGAAAAGCAGAAACGAAAAAGGGCTTTTTGGATTGGTTGGGCAGAAAAAAAAGCCAAAGTAGATTTATACCTGCTGGCTGAAAAATGCTACCAAGAGGAAATGCCGGAGAAATGGCCATTTCTGGTTTTGGAAAACAAATTTCAGGGAAAATCCTACAATTCGGCTCCTAAGGATTTCAAAACCCGAACCGAATTCAGATTTTGTCTTACTGGGACACTCACTCCGGCCTTTGGGACAGTGCAGGCAATCCGCTGGTTTCAGGAAATCCAAAAAGTCTATCCTAAATCCAGGCTTTCAGTGATCGGTCATGCTCCTGTTCCTGAATTTTTTCAAAAGCTTAAAGGAATTGAAAAAGAATCTCATGGGATGGATTGGATGATTTCTCAGACACCGATTCCTCATGAGCAGCTGATTAACACCATTGCAGCGGCTGATTTTTCCTTGCTTCCCTACTCCCTGCACGCAGCGATTGCGGATAAGATGCCCAGCAAGCTATTTGAATGTGCAGCTCTTGGTACTCCGGTATTGATTACCCCCAATCCCAAATGGGAAAATTTTCTAGCACCTTTCAAAGGAGGATTTGGAATTGATTTTTCTGATTTGATGCAAGCCGTCCCCATGTTTCAACAGGCGATTCGCCAAACCTACTTTTCCACACCTGCTCCTGGAGATGTGCTTTGGGACTCTCAAAAATCTGACTTCCAACAAGCTATCGATCAGCTTCTTTCTTAGGCCCCCTTTTCAAAATCAGTTTTCCACCAAAACCCGGAAAACTTATCCACCTCTACCCCAAAATTTACACTCATTTCATTCAAACGGAAACTGGGCATTGTACCTCTTTTCTACCCAATTTCAGAGCATATCAAAATCATTAATATTTGGTTATCAATTATTTATTATATTTTTTTATCTAATCTAAAATTAATTTAAGCCTTATCTAAATTATAGATCACAGCTATTTTGAGGTTTTCCACAGTCGATTTAGGATCTATCAAATTTTTATTTAGATTTATCTAAATTAATTTTTACCTTTGGCTTATAAAATCACAAACCATGGAATTGACTGTAGCGGAAGAGAATTATCTCAAAGCGATCTATCACCTCTCAGATGCAGGGAAAAAAAGTGTATCCACCAATGACTTGGCAGCAGAAATGAAAAATAAACCAGCCTCCGTCAGTGATATGCTCAGGAGGCTGGGAGAAAAGGAAGTCATCGAATACAGAAAATATTATGGATTGCAGATCACCGAATCCGGAAAAAGACTGGCTCTTCAGACCATCCGAAAGCATCGCCTTTGGGAAGTATTTCTGGTGGAGAAATTGAACTTTGCATGGGATGAAGTCCACGAAGTAGCTGAACAACTCGAGCATATCCACTCCCCTCTTTTGATTCAAAGACTGGATGCTTACCTCAACTTTCCAAAGTTTGATCCCCACGGAGATCCGATTCCGGATGAGTTTGGAGATGTACGCTCCCGACCACGGGTAGAATTGGCAGAAATGGAAATCAACCAAACCGGGCAGATCGTAGCCGTCAAGGATTCCTCTGCGGCTTTTCTTCGGTATTTGGACAAAGTCGGAGCATACATCGGTGCCAGAATTAAAATTCTGGACAAAGTCGAATTTGACGGTTCATTGGAAATCCTCGTGGATCAAAAAAAGAATCTGTTCATGTCCAAGGAGGTAGCGAGCAATATCCTGGTTCTTCAGTTATGAATCCCCTGAGATTATTTCTTTTCCTTTCATTTTTGGTTCTGGCCGCCTGCAAGCCTGAGGCGGAAACCCAAAGAGAAAAGCCAAGAATTGTGGCTACGACAAGTATTTTGGCAGATGGAGTTCAGAACCTTGTCGGAGACAAAGCTGAGGTCGTAGCCCTCATGCCCGCAGGAGTCGATCCTCACCTGTACAAAGCCTCAGTTAGGGATTTGGACTTATTGACTTCAGCTGACTTGGTGGTCTATCATGGATTGTTTTTGGAAGGGAAAATGACTGAGATCTTCGAAAAACTCGCTCTTACCAAAGAGCTGATCAATGTGTCGGAAGGAGTAGATAAAAACCGATTGATCCGCTCCGGACCAGAGGCACATAGCGTAGATCCCCATATTTGGTTTGATGTGAAGCTTTGGACTCAAGCTTTGACATTTGCATCAGAAAAACTTTCCCAATGGAAGCCCGAATGGAAGGAGGAAATTCAGAAAAACACGGATTCCTATCTCCAAAAACTTGCTCAGCTGGACCGAGAAGCTGAAATGAAAGTCTCTGAACTAAAGTCAAAAAATCAGGTATTGGTCACAGCCCATGATGCATTTGCCTATTTCGGAAAATCATACGGCTTGGAAGTGCATGCCCTCCAAGGCCTCTCCACGCTGAGTGAGCCTGGATTGAGAGACCTAACTGAGTTGATACAACTCATAGAAACCTATCAGGTCAAAGCTATCTTTGCTGAGCAAACCATCTCCCCAAAAGCTATTCAGGCGGTAGCCAATGGAGTCAGAAATAAAAACCGAACCGTAAAGCTGGCTGGCCCTCTTTTCACTGATAGCTTGGATGCACCTGGCACTCCTGCAGGAACCTATTTAGGCATGTTTGAAACCAATCTGAACACCATTTACGAAAACCTCCTCCCATGATCACACAAGTCGAAGAGCCCATATTGGAAATTCATGACCTAACAGTCAGCTACGATCAGAATCCCGTGCTTTGGAATGTGGACCTCAGCCTGCCCAAAGGAAAACTGGTGGGGATCCTTGGGCCTAACGGTGCCGGGAAAAGCACCTTGATCAAAGCCATTATGGGACTGATCCCTCCTACTTCAGGATACATCAGAATTTTTGACAAACCTCTAAATGAGGTCAGAACTCGCATAAGTTACGTTCCCCAGCGAGAATCCGTTGATTGGAATTTTCCTGCTTCGGTATTGGATGTGGTGATGATGGGTACGTATGGGAAATTGGGGCTTTTCCGAAGGCCCGGAAAAAAGGAAAAGGAACTCGCTCTCCATAGTCTTGAGCAAGTAGGCATGAGTGGATTCGTCAAAAGACAGATTTCAGAATTGTCCGGAGGGCAGCAGCAAAGAGTGTTTATTGCAAGAGCTTTGGCGCAGCAGGCAGATCTGTACCTGATGGACGAGCCGTTTGCCGGAGTAGATATGGCAACGGAGACGGCCATTTTCCAGTTGCTGAAAGAAATGGCCGACACCGGCAAGACGGTCATTGTGGTGCATCATGACATCCACTCCGCTATGAATTTCTTTGACTGGGCCATCATGCTCAACCTCCATCTGGTCGCTTCCGGTCCCAAAGACCTCGTGATGACCGAAGAGCTGCTGCGCAAAACCTACGGAGGTAAGCTTAACTTGCTGACCAAAGTAACCGACCTGATCAAGCGAAAAGAATTTAACCCTTTGAAAAGCTGATATGGAGGATTTTGTCTATTTCTTCACCTTCCAGGATCCCAGTATACTATGGGTTGTGCTCGGCATTACTTTATTGGGAATCGGCTCAGCTTACGTGGGGACTTTTTCCTTTTTGGATAAAAAGGCCCTTTTGGGAGATGCCATTTCCCATGCTGTACTTCCGGGAATTTGTCTGGGTTTTATTCTGGCAGGAGAAAAGAACCCGGTTTACATCGTCACCGGAGCATTTGTCTCGGGAGGTATAGCCACTTTTTTGAGTACATGGCTTAAAAGAAACACTAAGCTCAGCGAAGATGCGATCATCGCAACCATTCTTTCAGTTTTTTTTGGAATAGGGATCGTTATGTTGACCGCCCTTCAAAAATCAGGGAATCCCGAAATTGCCGGGTTGAACACCTTCATCTTTGGCAATGCCATCGGCATTTCAGAAAAGGACCTGATGCTATATGGAGGATTGGCCCTGTTTATCATATTGGTCCTGACCTTCTTTTTGAAAGAATTCCGCCTGATGGTTTTTGATCGGGAATTTGGGGATTCGATTGGTTTTCCGATGAAATCCATCTCCTTTTCTTTCAATGTCCTGATGATTCTTGCCGTAGTGATCGGGATACAGGCGATTGGGGTAGTTCTAATGGCAGCTTTATTGATTACTCCGGGGTCAGCAGCCCGATTCTGGACAGATCGATTAGGGACTTTGCTGATTTTGGCCGCTTTGTTTTCAGTGATTTCTGGGGTGATGGGAACTTATATTTCCTTTGTCCTACCACAAATGCCCACCGGGCCATGGGTAGTGGTGTTTCTTTCTTTGATCGCCTTGATTTCATTTCTTTTTTCTCCCAAAAGCGGGATGCTGTTTCGTTTTTTTGCCAGAAAGAAATACTTGAGAAAAACCCATCGGGAACACTTGCTCAAAGCACTTTACAAGGCCTTGGAAGAAGGGAGAAAATCTCTCCCCATAGAAGAAATCTATGAGCTCTACCCTTACCACAAGCCTCAAACACAATCTGGTATCAAAGATTTAAAACAAAATAATTATATCAATCAAAATCAAGAGTTTATAGAACTGTCCCAATCCGGAATTTCAGAGGCCATGAGGATCGTTAGACTTCATCGCCTTTGGGAACTCTATCTCAATGAGTCCATGAATATCGCACCGGATCACGTTCACGATTCTGCCGAGCAGCTGGAGCATTTGCTAACTCCCGAACTGGAGGCTCTGCTGGAAAAACGGCTCAACTACCCTGCATTGGACCCCCATCAAGAAACAATCCCCAGAGACCGACCATGACCTTCGATTCTAACGCTTTTCTGATCATTTTCACCGGCTCCCTGATCGCCATCTCCTGCGGGATGTTGGGGGTATTTCTGATGCTGCGCAAAATGTCCATGACAGGAGATGCCATTTCCCATGCCGTCTTACCGGGAATAGTCATCGGATTTTTCGTTTCAGGAAGTCAGAGAAGCCTAGAGGTAATCCTTGGAGCCGGACTGCTAGGGATATTGGCTACCTTAATGATTGACTGGCTACGCAAAAAAGCCAGGGTTCAATTGGATGCTTCTATCGGTATCACCTTTACCCTACTCTTCGCTATAGGTATTATTTTAATCAATCTTTTCGCCTACAAAGTAGATCTGGATCAGGAATGTGTCCTGTATGGAGAGATTGCTTATTTGCCCATTGACCTTTGGATTACCAAAAGCGGTTTGAATTTAGGCCCCAGAATTACCTGGCTTGCCGGGCTGAATTTTTTCTTTGTCTCAGGATTTATCTATCTATTATTTAAGGAGTTAACCCTAACCAGCTTCGATGAAAGCTTCGGCTCTGTTATTGGAATTCCTTCTAAAGGAATCAATCTCGCCCTGATGAGTATGGTCTCCTACACTACTGTCAGCAGCTTTGAATCAGTGGGTGCCATTTTGGTCGTGGCTTTGCTGGTTGTCCCTCCTGCCACTGCTTTTCTTTGGACCAAGAGTCTGATTCCTTTACTTAAGGTTACTGTGATTTTGGGTGTTTTGATTTCCTTCTTTGGCTATTATCTTGCTTACTGGTTGGATAGTTCAATTGCTGGAATGATGGTCACCGTAGCCGGCTTGTTTTTTGGGGCAAGCGTTTTGCTTAATAGAAAAAGGAACAGCAGCAAAAGCGGAACTTCTCCTCTACCGCAGTCGTTTGGAATTTGAAATCGTCACCTATGAAATATTTCAGCATTATTCTTCTCGGATTACTTCTCAGCACTTCTGCTTTGGCCCAAGGTCAAATCGAGTGGTTGAAGTTTGAAGAAGCCATTGCAGCCAATGCTCAAAATCCAAAAATGATCCTTGTGGACGTTTACACCGATTGGTGTGGCTGGTGCAAAAAGATGGATAAGGAAACCTTTACCGACACCAAAGTAGTCGAATACATCAATTCCAACTTTTATGCAGTCAAGCTGAACGCAGAGGATACCAAAAGAACCTTCGAATTTATGGGGAAAACCTACAATGAAGCCCAAATGGCCGCTGCCATGAGGGTGAGATCCTACCCCAATTTTGTGATTATCGAGCCCAAACTTCAAAACATTGCCCAAATGCCGGGCTATCGTCCTGCCTCAGAATTTTTGACCAGTTTGGACGAATTGATCGAGAAAGCTTTCAAGCCTAAGTTATGAGTTTTTCACTTGCTGAGCGGGATGACACCATCATCGCCCTTGCCACACCTCAAGGTGTGGGAGCTATTGCGGTGATCCGACTTTCTGGAAAAGATGCCATCAAAATCACCAATTCTGTTTTTTTTGGAAAAAACCTGGAAAATGTCCCCTCTCATACCATTCATTTAGGAACAATTCGAGATGGGGAAAAGATAATCGATGAAGTTCTAGTATCTGTATTCATCGCTCCCAAGTCCTTTACCAAAGAGAATGTAGTGGAAATCTCCACGCATGGCTCCTCCTACATTATCAATCAGGTTTTAAAACTCTTTGTCCGGAAAGGAGTGCGACTGGCCAAACCCGGAGAATTTACCCAACGAGCCTTTCTCAATGGGCAGTTTGACTTGGCCCAAGCAGAAGCTGTGGCAGACTTGATCCATGCCGACTCAGAAACCAGCCACCAAGCCGCTTTGAATCAGATGCGGGGCGGTTTTTCCTCCGAAATTCAAGAATTGCGAAATCAACTGATTCACTTTGCTTCCATGATTGAGTTAGAGTTGGATTTTGTCGAGGAGGATGTAGAGTTTGCGAGTAGGGATGATTTGAGGAGTTTGGTTGAGCGGATTTTAAGAATCGTCGAAGAATTGATCCTGAGCTTTGACTTAGGCAATGTGATCAAAAACGGAGTTCCCACGGTCATCGCCGGCAAGCCAAACGCCGGGAAATCCACTCTCCTCAATGCCCTGCTCAACGAGGAAAAAGCCATCGTTTCGGATATCGCAGGAACCACCCGGGACTTTATCGAAGATGAAATCAGTATAGGAGGTGTCATTTTCAGGTTTATCGACACAGCAGGTCTACGGGAGACAACCGACACCATTGAAGCTATCGGTGTAAGCCGGACACAGGAGAAAATGAAGACTGCATCGCTGATCCTTTACCTGTTTGATTTGAGTGATACAGACTTGGTTGAAATCAATCGGGATATCAATAAACTGGAAAACCTTGGGGTACCTTTTCTTAAAGTGGCCAACAAAACGGATAAGGCTAAAGAAAATATTATCAATGAGTTAAAGGAAAAACATCCAGATACTATTTTTATTTCCGCAGGAAAAAAAGAGAACCTCGAAGGACTAAAATCCCGAATTTTGGAGCTGGTCAATCTGGATAAATTCCGCACCGGAAATACCATTGTGACCAACGTTCGCCACTACAATAGCCTAACCAAAACACGAGAATCCCTACTCGATGTACTGACTGGCTTAGACCAAGAAGTAACCAATGATTTTCTGGCGATGGATATCCGAAGATCTCTGCATTATTTGGGTGAGATTACCGGGCAAGTGACTACGGACGATCTGCTGGCGAATATATTTTCGAAGTTTTGTATCGGGAAGTAAACCCAAGAAATACCCCTTCCCTGCTACTTCGGACTATCTTTTAAATTTGGCCTTTTTTCTGTCTCAAAATCAATGCTTAAACTTCTTAACTGAGCCCAAATCCGGGGAAGAAAAGGTAAAGCACTGAGAATTCCTCCCAAAGTCAATACCGGCATGGGAGAAAGAAAATACTCCCCTCCTGTCAGAATAGATAAAATCAAAATCGTGCTGAAAGGAAGGGATACCGCCAAAATATTGATAGCCAATTCCAAATCGAAGGTCTTTCTGGCAGATTGGGTCTGTTTTTCCAGTTTGGCTATCCCTGCCATATGGGCAAAAGGCCAAAATGACGCACTGGATAAGGGAAAAACCAGCAAAAACAGAATAACAGTCGAATTTGAAACCGGGAAAAAAGTCAAGATCATCCCGCTGATTAACAAGGAAATACCTGAACGAAACATCAAAATGGAAAAGATTTTTTGAATGGATTTCCATTTCAAAACGACCGAAACACCGATGAATAACAGAATCAAAGGAGTCATCATATCCTTTAGCATCACGACCGGACTTTTCAAAAATTCAGGAAGTGAGCTCAGGTTAAATCCAAATGACAAAAGCAGAATTGAGGAAATCATCACCAAGTTGATGGGTTCTTTCAGCATTGCCAAGAGAAGGGATTTCACCTTTTCTTTATTTGATTGAGCACCTAAGCGCTGAATCCGATAATACAAAGACATGGCTAGCAGATAAGAAATAACGAGAACAAAAAGCTTATTCCCCACATCACCTATCGCTGCCCATGCCAAGGCCTCTTCTCCCAAAAACTCAATAATAAATGGAAAACAAGACAATCCGGGAGCTAAAGAAGGAAAAAGCAACATCCAGGTTCTATGCTGGGAAGAATTTGAATCAATTCCAAGCAAAGGAAGAATCCAGTAACTCACTCCCAACATCACTCCATTCCAAGCCAATACTGCCACGGGAAGCAGAAGAAGCTCAGAATCCATTCGGATTCCTAGCAGCGCTACAAAAATCATTGCAGGCAAAGCCAAATCAAGAATGACTACTTTCAGTCCCTTCTTGTGATCCTCTTGGATTAGTTTTCCCCTTAGGAAATAACCCAAAAGAATCAAAAGAAGAATGGAGAGCGTTTTTTCTAATCCCAAAAACATGAATTGAACTTAGGCTTGGGTTACTTTTTTAAACGTCTCCACGAAAATCTCCAACTCCTCATGAGTCCCCATACTCACCCTGCACCAAGGCTTATCATACATTTCATAAGTACGGATTCCTACCCCTTCCTGAACCATGGCATTCATAAATTGCTTGCCTTCCATTTGGATGGGAAAAATCAAAAAACTGGTATGGGAAGGAATCGGGGAATATCCCAATTTGACTATTTCAGCGGTGATAAACTCCCTGCAGTCTGTATTTTGTGCCTTGCAGCTTGCCAAAAACTCCTTCTCCTGCATACTGGCAATAGCTCCTTTCAAAGACGTAAGACAAAGTCCCATGGTACTTCGCACTTTGGAAGTGATGCTCTCTATCCGTTCCTCTGTAGCCACGATATATCCTATCCTCAAGCCGGCCATTCCGTGGATTTTGCTGAATGTCCGAGCTACGATCACATCCTTGCCTTCAGCTATCAGACCCACCATGGTTTGATCTTCAGGATTAGGTAAGAATTCCAAATAGGCTTCATCCACAAACACGGGAACTTGAGTTGAAACTGTTTTACAGAATTCTTTCAAAGCCGCAGCATCGGTAATGGAACCGGTTGGATTATTGGGATTACAGATATACACAAGCTTGGTTTCTGAGTCTATGGCGGCCTTCATTCCCTCCAAATCATGGGAATAATCCTTCGCCAATGTCACTGGCTTCCATGTACCGCCCATGGCTTGGGCCGTATTCATGACCGACATGTAAGAAGGGTCTGCAGATACAATATTTCCCCCATTTTGAAATCGGGTAATGGCTGTTTTCTCCAAAAGATCTGTTGAACCCGGTCCCAGCATGATATTGGAGGGCTTTACTCCTTCCTTTTCTGCAATCATCCTGATTAGTGTCTGGGCGTCACTATGACCGTAGCGATTTCCTTCACTTACCGAATTGGCTATCGCCTGAACCACCTCTGGTGAAGGACCATAGGGGTTTTCATTGGCATTAAGCCGGGCAATCAGACGGGTTTCGGCTAGATGAACATCTGGCAAAAACTCCCTTAATGTGCTTTTTGCATTGTATTGAACTAGGTTTCTTTCAGGAATTGCAGAAAATACCGGCGCAGCCAAGAAGCCTGAGGTAGCGAGAAGACTGGATTTAAGCCAATCTCTTCTGGAGAAAGATTTATTCATGATTGTTGATAGGTTTGGTTGCTACTGGAAAAAGATCGAAATCATACCACAAATGATATGTGGAGAAAATTTCGGCCAGATTATTTTGGGTTAGCTCAGTTTTTTACCTGAAAATTCAAATTTTACACAATATGCAATAATTATGATTGTTTTGAAAACCTTAATTTGGCTTTATTTTAATTTTTATAATTATTTAAGTGTTTTTTCTAACCCATTTTTAAATTATAGGTACATCAAACTCTCCCTACATCAAGTCCATCTGGTATTTCCTTAAAAAGCTTGTTCATCAGGTAGACTTTCAAATTATAGCCCGCAATACCTTCTAAACCACGGAGAGAGTTAATTATTTGAAAATCTATTTTTTGCATTTCGAAACATCTTTATTGAATAATATATTGTTTTTTCATTTTTTTCAAAATTTAATTTGGATAAATAGGTAATTCATTCTAATATTCAGCTGTTTATACTCTAATTCGTAACAGAAAACATTCACCTAACGAATTGCTGACTTTATGAAAATCGGATTTCTAGGCGGGACTTCTCTCGCACAAACCCTTGGAAAAAAATGCATTGAAGCTGGGCTGAATCCTGTCTTCGGAGTACGATCAGATTTTGATGTAAATGCCCCCGATTGGAAAGTCCTCAATCGGCTTTACAACCGAATTTGTCCTTATGAGTCAGCGATCATCCAATCGGAAATCGTTTTGATCTGTGCGGAAAATGAGTTTCTCCCGGAAATATTCAAAGCTATCAGAAGCGTGGATACTTCCGAAAAGCTGATCGTAGACTGCACCAATGCCCATTACGACAAAAAATTAGCTGTGTCCACCACCAAACATCTAAAAAAGGCTGCGCCTAAAGCGTTCCTATTCAAAGCCTTTAATAATCTGGGGATAGATTATCCCAAATCGGACCACTTGGGAATTATCAAGGAAACCTACTATTGTGGAGAAAATATTCCCGATAAAATCCGAATAAAAAGACTTATTGAACTTATAGGTTTTAAAGCTATAGATGCAGGTCAAATAGATAATGCTCCCCTTTTGGAGGCTTTTTATCATCTGAGCAAAGAGATTTCATGGAATAAAAAAGACCAGTCTAATCTTCATTTTAAGCTGGTATCTGTGTAAACCTTATTTTTCCAGTCACCCGAATGGTGGAGCTTTGGTTCCACCATTTTTTTTGGATTTATCCAACTAAAAATGATTGATTTCTCAAGGACATACTTCGCTTAATTTTTAGGTCTGCAATTCTGAATTAAAAGAAAGCCTATAGCCTATTTGAAGAGGATTAATGAATGGATAAAGATTCTGATTTTGAGAAAAAAGCCAATTTTTATTTTACCAAGATCAAGAATTCAGAATTAAATAAAATTTATCTCTAAAACTGAGTTCGCCTTCGGAATAAAAATTTGAAAACAATATCATAAATAATTTCATCCTTCTAAATTTCAAAACCATATTTGAGAAATAAATAAGCGACTTCCCTTATTGAATGAACGTACTTGTAATTGACATAGGAGGCTCTAACATCAAGCTTTTGGCCACGGGTCAGCCCGAAAGAATAAAAATCCCCTCAGGGAGTGATTTTACACCGAATGATCTAATTCCATTGGTAAAGGATGCCACCAAGGAGTGGGCTTATGAAGCCATTTCGATAGGATTTCCGGGTGTGGTAAAACATGGTGAAATTGCCGCAGATCCAGTCAATATGGGAAAAGGCTGGATGGGCTTTGATTTCCAAAAAGCCTTCGGAATACCAGTACGAATTATCAACGATGCTGCGATGCAGGCTTTGGGAAGTTATGAAGGGGGAAAACTTCTTTTTATGGGTTTTGGGACGGGCTTGGGAACAGCCATGGTATTCGAAGACCTTATCCTTCCGCTGGAAGGTGGTCATCTGCCTTTTAAACAGGGTACTTTTGAAACCCATGTGGGCAATGCTGCGATGAAGAAAGTGGGAAAGAAAAAGTGGAAAGAGCTCGTCTATCAAACCATCGAGCATTTCAGACACTGTTTCCAGCCTGATGAAATCGTCCTCGGAGGCGGCAATTCCAAATACTTGGAAGAAATTCCGGAGAAATGCCGATTAGGATCAAACAAAAATGCCTTCACCGGAGGTTTCAGACTTTGGGAAAGAGAGTTTAAAATCTGATTCTGCACCTACTCCCTTATTATTTCCAACATGACACAAGTCAAATCTGACGCATTAGTATTTTATGGAGCTACGGGAGACCTGGCTTTCAAAAAGATCTTCCCTGCTCTGAATCAAATGGTGATTCGTGGCAACCTGAACGTCCCGATCATCGGTGTGGCAAGGGGGGATTATGATTTGGAAAAACTCAGAGAACGAGCCAAGGAAAGCATTCAAAAACACGGCAAGTTCTCAGAAGAGACTTTCCGAAAGTTTTGTGAAAAACTTCAATTCGTGGGCGGTGATTATACAGACCCTGAAACCTTCCGGAGGATTCGTACCGCTTTGGGTGATGCCAAAAATCCCACCCATTATTTAGCAATCCCACCAGTTCTTTTTCCAAAAATCATCGAGCAGCTCTCAGCCTCCGGATGTGCAGAGGGGGCAAGAGTAATCGTAGAAAAGCCTTTTGGCACAGACCTTAAGTCAGCCAAAGAACTGAATTCCATACTTTTATCCAAGTTTGAGGAAAAGTCAATCTATCGGATTGACCATTATTTAGGCAAGCGTCCGGTCAACAATATCGTATTCTTTCGATTTGTCAATTCACTCTTGGAACCTGTGTGGAACCGAGACCACATCGAATCCATGCAGATTACCATGGCCGAAGATTTTGGAATTCAAAGCCGGGGAGCTTTCTATGACAATACCGGTGCCATCCGCGATGTAGTTCAGAATCACCTATTTCAGATTCTTTGCAATTTGACCATGGAGCCACCAAAGGCACTAGATAGCGAGTCAATTCGGGATGAAAAAGTCAATGTGCTCAAAGCTATAGCGCCTTTCAGAGCGGAAGATGTGGTCAAAGGACAATATGAAGGCTACTTGCAGGAAAATAAAGTAGACCCCAATTCCAAAACAGAGACCTTTGCAGCCATTCGGCTACATATTGATTCTCCCCGGTGGAAAGGGGTTCCTTTCTTTATCCGAGCCGGAAAAAATCTGCCGGTAACCTGTACCGAAATCCTGGTCAGATTCAAGCATTTACCTTCTGCCTACTCCTCTATTGCCACCCAACCCAATCACATTCGTTTTAGAATCAGCCCGGATGTTTCTGTGGGATTTGGAATGCTCATTATGGCACCTGAAGAAGATATGGCTTCGGTATTGAGCGAGGTGCAGGGCAATCCGACTCCTTTCCCTAACGAAAAAGAAGCTTATGAAAGGGTCCTAACCGATGCCATGGCGGGTGACCCTACCCATTTTGCACGACAGGATTATGTGGAAGAGGCTTGGAAAATAGTCGATGACTACTTGGCTGAGGATCATCCCGTATATCCCTATGAACCAAAATCTTGGGGTCCTGAAATAACGAACAAGCAAATATTACCTCCCGGAGGCTGGAAAAATCCAATTGTTTCAAAAAAGTAAATTATGCAAATAAACGTTTATTCTTCCTCAGAAGAAGTGGCCCATGAAGCAGCCCGATGGATCTCTTCCTTAGCAAAAAGTAAGATTGAAAGTAAGGGCTCTTTTTCATTTGCAATCAGCGGTGGAAGGACACCATGGGAAATGCTAGCCAAACTGGCCCAAGAAAATTTGCCTTGGGAAAAAATCTTCCTCTTTCAGGTAGATGAGCGAATTGCTCCGGAAGGGCACAAGGATAGAAATCTCACTCAACTTTTTCAGGTTCTTCAGGGGACCCGATTGATGACTCGCTTGAATATTTTCCCTATGCACGTCATCTCCGAAAATATGGAAAATGCCTGTGAAGAATATAATCAGCATATTCAGGAAGTTACTGGAAATGGCAAGCTGGACCTGGTTCACCTGGGAATGGGCGCAGATGGACATACCGCTTCATTAATCCCAGGAGACAAAGTCTGCGAAGTGGAAAATCAAATGATAGCACTTACTGACCAGCCTTATCAAGGAAGACAAAGAATGACCATGACCTTCCCCTTGATCAATCAGGCAGAAAACATCCTTTGGCTGATCACTGGTGATGAAAAAAAGGAAATGCTAGTAAGGATGCTGAATAAAGACCTCGAAATTCCAGCTGGCAAAATCAGTCAAGATCAGGCAGTTCTGATGACTGATTTACTTTAAAAATTGATCAGCCTTCCCTTTGACTGGAAGGCTTTTTTTTTTGAAAAGCATCTTTGGCTATCTTTCAAAAAATTGCCCAAAATGCTCAACCTATTCCACAAAGCACTTTCTCTTCCTCAGAAAACCGCCCTTATCGACTCAGAAGGGAGCCATTCTTATCAAAAACTCACTACTTATTCCGACCAAATCGCTTCCTTCCTTCTTCAGGGAAATCCGGATTTGAATGAGAAGCGAGTGGCCTATATGGTCAATCCGGGGTTTGATTACGTGAAAATTCAATGGGCTGTCTGGAAAGCCGGAGGAATCGCCGTTCCACTTTGTATTACCTACCCACTTCCCTCCTTGGCATATGTCATTGAAGACACGCAAGCTGAAATAATCATCGCAGGTCCAGAATATGTGGAATTGCTTTCGAAATACGCAAAGGAAAGGGGAATTCGCTTTTTGCCTCTCTCTGATTTAGAATCTTCCGGTTCCAGTCCAATTCTTCCGGAAATAGAAAGTAGCCGTGGAGCTATGATTCTTTACACATCAGGGACTACTAGCCTTCCCAAAGGGGTTTTAACCACTCACGCTAATATCGAGTCTCAGATTTCCACACTTATTGAAGCTTGGCAATGGACAGAAAAAGACCACACCCTTTGCCTTCTCCCCTTACACCATGTACATGGAATCATCAATGTGGTTTCCTGTGCCCTTTGGTCAGGAGCTACGGTGGAATTCCTTCATCCATTTGATGCCAAGCAGGTTTTTGGAAAATTTCGGGAAGGAAAGATCAATGTCTTCATGGCTGTTCCGACGATCTATTTCAAGCTCGTCTCTGAATTTGAATCAAGTTCAGAAAAGGAAAAAGAAGCGTTATTTGATTGCATGAAGCAATTCCGATTGATGGTGTCTGGTTCGGCAGCCTTACCGGTCTCTGTCATGGAAAAATGGAAAGCAATCTCCGGACATTACCTTTTGGAACGCTACGGGATGACTGAAATCGGCATGGCAATCAGCAATCCCTACGAGGCCCCAAGAAAAGCCGGATACATTGGAAAACCACTTCCGGGAGTAAAGACCCGGTTAGTCGATGAGGAAAATAGACCGGTGGATTCAGGCCAACCCGGAGAAATCCAGATCCAAGGCCCTTCAGTTTTCAAGGAATATTGGGGAAAACCGGAAGCCACAGCGAAATCATTCACCTCAGACGGCTGGTTCAAAACTGGGGATGTGGCAGTGATAGAAGAGGGATATTTCCGCATTTTAGGCCGGGATTCAGTAGATATCATCAAATCCGGAGGCTATAAAATCTCTGCATTGGAAATTGAGGAAGTTTTGAGAAAGCATCCTGTAATCAAGGACTGTGGAGTAGTCGGAATACCGGATGAGGAATGGGGAGAATTGGTCTCAGCGGCCTTGGTAACCCAAGAACCCATGGATTTAAAGGTTCTCAACCAATGGATGAGGGAACAAATGCCCTCATATAAAACTCCCCGAAAGTATTTGATCGTGGATGAACTCCCCCGAAATGCCATGGGAAAAGTTGTCAAAAACGAATTGAAGAAGCTTTTTAATCAAGAGTAAAAATGATTCAGGGACTTGCCATACTTTCCTTTTCCTTTCTGCTGGGCATGTGGTCCGGAGAATTGCTTGGTTCTTGGCTGGGAATCAATGCCAATGTGGGAGGCGTAGGATTTGCCATGATTTTCCTTTTGCTTACCAAAGAATACCTAAGCCGAAAAGGCTGGTGGAAATTCGATTTGGAATTTGGAATAGAATTCTGGAATAAGCTTTACATCCCGGTGGTCATTGCCATGGCGGCCAGTTTGAATGTCAAATCCGCTCTTTCCTCGGGGACCTTGGCCATTTTGGCTGGAATCATCCCGGTATTTTTGGCTTTCTGGGTATTCAAAATTCTGATCAAAAACTTCCCCACCTCCCATGAATGAGCTGACTCAGGTTTTGGACAAAAACGGATTGATTGTCGCCTTTCTTCTGGTGGGACTGCTGACTTGGCTAACGGATCTTTTCTCCAAAAAAGTCCTTAAGTCGCGAATTCCCGGATCGGCAATAGCCATTTTTTTGGCCCTTTTCTTCGGCTATTTGGGAGGAGTAGTTGCAGGAGGAGAAAAAGGATTGGCAGATGTCACCTTATTCAAAGGTCTTTCTGTCTTGGGCGGATCCATGTTTCGGGACTTTGCCATTGTAGCTACAGCGATTGGAGCCAGTTTTCTGCTGATACGGAAAAGTGGACTACTCGGACTCATTTCCCTGATTTTGGGAATTGGTGTATTCTTCCTTTCAGGAGTTGCTTTGGCTTGGGTGGTGGGCTATCGGGATGCGGTCAGCCTTTGCACCATCGGAGCAGGAGCATGTACCTACATCGTGGGACCGGTTACCGGAGGAGCTTTGGGGGCTAGCTCGGAGGTCATTGCCTTGAGTATCGGCACGGGAGTGGTCAAGACTATCGCAGTAACTATTTTCACTCCCGTTTTTGCCAAAAAAATCGGGTTGGAAAGTCCGGGTTCAGCTATGGCTTTTGGAGGAATCATGGGCACTTCCAGCGGGGTAGCTGCCGGATTGGCTGCCACTGATCCCAAATTGGTCCCTTATGGAGCGGTGACCGCAACCTTTTTCACGGGTTTAGGATGTCTGCTTTGTCCTTCCCTGTTTTACTTGTTAATTTCAGCTTTGCTTAGCTGACCAATCCCAAAATGATGATCCAAAATGCTTTAAGACTTTCAAGTTTCACCTTGATTTTGACTGCCTTATTTTTCTCCTCCTGCCAAAAACAGGAAGAGAAAACGGTGGTGGAAGCACCAAAAGAACGTATTTCCATTGCTGAAATTGAGGAAGGAATCAAGACTTACATTGCCCAGGTTTCGGCTGAAAATGAGGGTATTTTTCCCGTGAAGGACGAAAACCACGACCTTAAAATGAAACTGGTAAGAGTCCATACCGAATACCTTTCCAACCTCGGACCTAACAGTCATTTTGCTTGCGTGGATTTAGTGGATGAAAGCGGGGAGGTTTTTGATGTAGACTTTTTCATGGAGGGAAAGCCTGGAGACATGAAAGTCACCCAAACCACCGTTCACAAACTCAATGGAAAGCCTTTTTACAGTTGGAAACAAAAAGCAGATAAGACCTGGTATCGAGTCCCTATGGAACAAACCGACAATTCCCTTTTAGGCGTGATCGAAGGTGAGGACAGCTTTGAGTTTTATTATACCGTTACGGTACCTCCTTTGACCGAAAAGGCTAAACTTTGGATTCCTTTGGCAGAATCTGATCCATTTCAAACAGTGGAGGTGATGGAAATTTCCACACCAGTAAAGGCCAAAAAACTCAATGATCCGGTAAATAAGAATACCATCCTCTATCTGGAACTCAGCCCAGAGCAAAGCGGAGAACATATCGAGATTGCCTATTCGGTCAATCGAAAAGAAAAAGGGCCTTATGAAGCTCCTGCACCAAATCCATCTGTAGACTTGGCCTCCAATATCCTTATGCCTAAAGGTGGCCGATTTGAGGAAATAGCAAAAGAAGCCTTGGGACCTAAGATCAATGAATCCAATTTGATTCAGGCAAGAGCCTTGTATGACTATATAATTGACAACATGCGGTATATGAAGTTCGGAGATTTTGGAAGAGGAGATTCGAACTATGCCTGTGATTCCAAAACAGGAAACTGCTCGGAATTCCACTCCTTTTTCATTTCCCTAGCCAGATCTGTAGGGATTCCTGCAAGATTTGCTATTGGTGCTTCCATACCTTCTGATAGAAATGAAGGAGGAATTGACGGGTATCATTGCTGGGCGGAATTCTATGCGGATGGAAAATGGTGGCCTGTAGATATCAGCGAGGCCAATAAATACACGGCTTTGGCTACTTACTATTTTGGAAGGCATCCTGCCAATCGAATTGAACTTACCCGAGGCAGAGACTTGGAGGTAAGTCCTTCCCCTGCTTCCGGACCGATTAATTTCCTTGCTTATCCGTATTTGGAGATTAAAGGAAAAGAAGTCAAAGCCCCTACCCGATTTACTTTCCAGAGAAAGTCATAAACTAAAAAAGGTTGCCAAATGGCAACCTTTTGAATTTTTGTCTTTTTGAAATTAAGCTGAAGCAGTGCTGTCAGTAGCTGTAGAATCTTCAGATGGATGCTCTGAAGGATGTTCTGAAGGGTGCTCACCACCTTCATCGGGATGTTCTCCTTCCATTTGCTCAGTAGCCTCTTCTGATGCTTCTTCCTTTTTGCCTCCGCAAGAAGTTAAAAGAGTTGCCGAAAGAAATCCCAAGGCCAAGAATAGGACTAGGGTAGATTTAACTTTTTTCATGATTGGGTAAGGTTTGGGTTTTTTACATTTCAAAAATATCAAAAAAGCTGCCAATATTCCGAATAGCCTGAGTTTGGACAATGCTTTCAATCTCAATTAAGAAATAAGGAAGAAATTAAATGAAATGTATTTTTGAAGAGAATAAAGTAATGTATTCTAGCATTTTAGCTTATATTTCTTTGGCTATTTTTATCCAAAGGCATGAAATCAAAAATCCAATCGAAGCAGTCCAATCTTGGGTTTACCCTGAGGGGTTTGGAAAATACCCGGATAGAATCCCTCAGTGACGGAGTTTTTGCCATTGCAATCGGCCTGCTGCTCCTATCCAGCAGTCCTCCCAAAACCTATGAGGAACTCCGGGTTTTCATCAAGGATTTTATCCCTTTTGCAGGGACCATTTCCATTCTGATGGCGATTTGGTATCAGCATTACCTGTTTTTCATCCGGTTTGGGTTGCGAGACGCAGGGACCACAGCCATTAATACTGCCCTTCTTTTTTTGGTCTTATTCTACACGTATCCTCTCAAATTTTTATTTCAGGTTTTAATTGAAATTTACAGGGCTTTACTTACTGGAAATCAATTTTTAATGAATTCTATTTTTGAAGAAAAAATAAGACTGCAAGACGCTCCGGAGTTAATGGTTATTTATGGATTAGGAGCCACTGCTATATTCTTGATTTTTGTTTGGCTCAATGTCCGAGCCCTTAAAAAGGCAGACCAGCTCTCACTTAGCCCTGTGGAAAAAGTCCTCACCCAAAACAGCATCCGACTCAATGCCACAGCAGGGCTAATCCCTTTCCTTTCAGCTTTGTTTGCCTATTTTGAATTGGGAGGCACCTACACTTTTATGGTTTCAGGATTCATTTACATGCTCTATCCTATCCTGATGCCAATCGTGGGCTATTATGGTGGAAAAAAGTTGGAGATCTTTGAAAAAAATGACCACTGATCAAAGAAAAACAAATCATGACTCGGAAGGGAATATTTTTAATCAATGAAAGCGCTTCTCCCCCTTTTCCTTCTGCTAATCCTCTCTATTCCTGCGTTTTCTCAAACCCAGATCAAAGGAAAGATCCTGAATAAAGCTCAAGGAACCCCTTTGGAGTTTGCTTCAGTGGCAGTTTATCTGGCATCCGACAGTTCGCTTGTCGATGGAGGAATTACCGATTTGGATGGGAATTTTTCTGTGGAGAAATTATCCCCGGGAACCTACTATTTGATTGCCAGCTTTTTGGGTTATTCTTCCCGGACTTTTTCAGGAATCCAGTTAGAAAGAAACCAAAAGCTGGATTTAGGAACCATTTCCTTAGAAATAGATGCCCAAAATCTTCAGGCAGTGGATGTGCAGGGACAGCGAATTTCCACTGATTTCCGACCGGAAAAGCAGAGTTTTTCGGCCGAAAACTTCGAATCCGCTCAGGGAGGAACCGCCACAGACGTAATGAAAAACCTCCCCGGAGTCAGTATCAACGGAGAAGGAACGCTTTCCATTCGGGGAAGTTCTGGATACGTCGTGATGATCAATGGCCGTCCTACCCAAGGTGATCCGATGATGCTCCTGGGGCAATTGCCTGCGAATAGCATCGAAAAAGTGGAATGGCTTTCCGCTCCGGGAGCCCAATACGATTCGGAAGGAAAAGCCGGAATCATCAACATTTCCACCAAAAAAGGCGCTACCGATGGACTTTACCTACAAATGAACGGACGTTTGGGTTTTCCTTCCATTGAAAACTACGACAACAAAGCCGGTCAGCAACGCTACGGAGCAGATTTTAACCTGAATTACCAAAAGGGAAAATGGGATTTTTCCTTGGGTGCTAGCTATCAGCGAAATGACCAATCTGGTCGCCGCGTCGGAAATGTGTACACCATCGACGGGGACACCACTACCTATTTTCCTTCAGATGGAGAAAGGAGCATTGACGAACTCAATTATTCTGGGAGATTTACTTTAGGATACAATCCAAATGCCGCTAATTCCTTCAGTTTTGGGGTTTATGCAGGAGTTCGGGATCGGGTGAGAACGGCAGATATTCTCTATTACGACAATCACCAGGAATATCAGGGAGGTGAATCTCCCCCTTTCCAATACTTCAATGCCAATGACCAAAACCGACGGGGAGATTTTGCCTTGGGGAGTTTGGACTATACCCATTCCTTTGGCAATGGAGGGAAATTAAGCACTTCATTTTTGTATGAATATTCCCTTTTGGGTGGCCCGACGACCAACCGAAACTTGGGCTATCCTGACCTTTCTATCGTCTACCAAGACGAGTACAATACCAACGACAATCCCTTGAATGGTTTCCGTTACAATTTGGATTATACATTCAAGCCTAGCTCTTTAGGAGATGTTCAAATCGGTTACCAATACCGTTTTCTGGATCATTTTGGGGATTTTCTTTACGAGCGAAAAAACAACGAAACCGGAATTTGGGAGATCGTACCCGAGTTTTCTTCCGAAGTAGATCTGAAAAGAATCATCCATACGGGGTATTTGCAATGGAACAAGAAAAAGGACAAATGGTCCTACAGCGCTGGGGTCCGCACGGAATTCATGGATCGTACTTTCGAATTGCAGGACAAGGCCGGGTTGATCGACACCACCTATTTGTACGACTATATCCAGCCATTTTTCAGCGGGAATATTTCTTATAAGAAAAACGAAGACCTCACTTGGAAACTCAATTTCACTCAGCGGGTAGAGCGGGAAACCACCTTCAAAATGACCCCTTTCCCGGAACGAGAGCACAGCGAGACTTTGGAACAGGGCGATCCAACCGTGCTACCTGAATTTATCAACACTCTGGAAGCTGGGATGATCAAGACTTGGAAAGACAACAGTTTCTTCGCCACCGCCTATTACACCCAGGTGGAAAATCTGGTTAATCGGGTCAATACGGTCTACAATGACACGATTCTCAACCGGATCTATTCCAATGTGGGAACGGCAAAATCCATCGGAGTGGAACTGGGAACTGAGCTGTTCTTTACCGAAAAATGGAAGGGGTATTTTGGCGGAAATGTGTACCGCTACTCAATTCAAGGAGAATTTGATAAGCGACCAGTAAATCAGGCTGCTTGGGTCTATTCCTATAATTTCAACACCACTTACAATTTCACCAAAACCTTGAGTTCCCAGTTTACGCTGAATTACCTTTCAAAGCGGGTCACGGCTCAAGGGGAAGACAGCCGATTCTACCAGCCTTCCCTAAATATCAGAAAGACTTTTTTGGATGGGCAATTGGCGCTGAATCTGCTCTGGCAAAATATCGATATGGGCCTACTGAAGTCCAACGAACAGCGGATTACCACCTGGAGAACGGGTGAATTCTACACCACCACCAATTACATCTACGAGGTGGACATGCTGATTCTGAACTTATCCTACACAATCAATCGTTCTAAAAACCGAGCGAAGTTTGTGAAGTCTGAGTTTGGAGAAAAGGAGTTTTAGGATGTGGGATTTCAGATTTCGAATTTCGGAGATATCAGATAGAAGTACATCAAAAAAATACCACTTTTCGCTACTTTCCCAGGAACAGTTAACAGATGTCTGTTTACTGTCGACTGTGGACCGTTGACTATAATAGAATGCAAACCACCCTTTTAATCAAAAACATGGTATGTCCCCGCTGCATCGAGGCGGTGTCGGAGATTTTTTCCGGAGAAAGACTGGAGGCCAAAGTGGAATTGGGAAAAGTGCGCTTGGAAAAATCCATCTCTGAGGAGCAAAAAGAAAAACTGGCCCAATTGCTTCAGAATCGAGGTTTTGAACTCTTGGAATCAGGCAAGTCTGCCCTGATCTCCCAAATCAAAACCGGGATAATTGATCTGGTGCACCATCAGGACAACCACTTGCACGAAAACCTTAGCACCTACTTGTCCGAAAAGCTAAATCATGAATACAGCGGATTGAGCAAACTTTTCTCCCAAGTGGAAGGCATCACCATTGAGCGCTTTTACACCCTGCAAAAGATCGAGAAAGTCAAAGAATACCTTTTTTACGACGAACTCAGCCTTTCCGAAATCGCCTTCCAGATGGGCTATAGTTCCGTGGCCTATCTCAGCGCCCAGTTTAAAAAAGAAACCGGCATGACCCCCAGTGAATTCAAAAAGAATGGGCTGGCGAAAAGAAGGAGTTTGGATGGGATTTAGTTTTTCTCGAGAAAGTTCAATTTTTTTTATATGCAGCTTCGAAGCATCTTCCCAATATCAAGTAGTTCATAAATTCGACATTTCTGCATTGAATATTGACTTTGGATCTTTTAGGTACTCTGTCCTCGTATTCTCTTTTTCGCCTATCTTTAGCCAAACTAAACTTCTAACAAACCGTGAACGGAAACTACAAAGGAGCCCTTCTCGGAACCATGATTTCTTGGTTTCTATTTGCACTTATCGGTTTTGGACTTTGGGGATGCCCTACTTACAATGTCTGGCAACAGGAAATGTCCGGGCGAGCGGAATTCGCCAAAGCAGAACAAAACCGACGAATTTTGATCGAGGAAGCAGCAGCAAATCTGGAAGCTGAAAAATTAAATGCCCAAGCCGAAGTCGAACGAGCGCGGGGAGCCTCAGAAGCCATTGCCATAGAAAATGGGGCCATTTCAGAAAAGTACATCCAGTACCTCTGGGTACGTCAGCAGCGCAATCTAAATGACAAAACAGTCATCTACATTCCGACCGAAGCCAATCTTCCGATTCTCGAATCCATGCGGGGATTGAATATTCCCTCCGGAGGAAATTAAAAACAGACACCTTTCAAGCGTAGAGTTTTTCTACGCTTTTTTTCATTTTCAGTGTCTTTGCGGCGGTAAAAACAGACATTGAAAATCTGCGAACCCCAAAATCTTATAAATCTCTCCCAAAATCCTGTAAGACTTTTCAGCAAAACCATTGGCAAATTTGTATCGTGAATCCTTTGCCATGGAAACTTTAAGCCAAAATCCCACACAAACGAGCGGAAAACTCCACAAAGAAACCTTTCCTGTGACCGGCATGACCTGCGCGGCCTGTGCCTCCAGTGTGGAGACAATTTTGCAATACACCGACGGGGTAAAGTCTGCAGCCGTAAATTTTGCTACGAATACAGTTCAAGTCGAGTTTGACGATAACACTTCCCCAGAAATGCTAAATGAAGCCCTGACCGATATCGGATACGGATTGGTCATCGGTTCTAAAAATATACAGGAAAGCGTTCAGGAGGAGCAGGAAAAGAAATTCCAAGCGGTCAAAAAGCAAACCATAGGAGCAGCATTGCTGACCTTGCCAGTCTTTATTTTGGGAATGTTCTTTATGGAATGGGAACCCGGAAAATGGATCAGTATGGGACTTTCCATTCCGGTTTTATTCTTTTTCGGGAAAAACTTCTATCTCAACGCTTGGAAGCAAGCAAAACATTGCAAAGCAAATATGGACACGCTTGTGGCCCTAAGTACCGGGATTGCCTTTATCTTCTCGGTCTTCAACACGGTATTTCCGGAATTTTGGCATCAGCGGGGCATCCATGCCCATGTGTATTTCGAGGCTGCGACGGTGATTATAGTCTTTATTTCCTTTGGGAAAATGCTGGAGGAAAAAGCCAAATCCCAGACTGGATCCGCCCTAAAAAAACTGATGGGTCTCCAACCCAAGACTTTGACCCGAATCCAAGACGGTAAACCTCAGGAAATCAAAATCGAGGAAGTACAGGTCGGCGATCGAATCCTGATCAAACCGGGTGAAAAAATTCCTGTGGACGGAAAAGTACTGGAAGGAAGCTCCTTTCTGGACGAAAGCATGATCAGCGGAGAACCTGTTCCTGTGGAAAAGAAAGCTGGCGATACGGTTTTTGCCGGAACAATAAATCAAAAAGGAAGCTTGGAGATCGAAGCCGAAAAAATAGGAGCCTCTACCCTGCTTTCCCAGATTATTCAGCATGTGCAGGAAGCCCAAGGAAGTAAAGCACCTGTGCAGAAGTTGGTGGATAAAATCGCCGGAATCTTTGTGCCTGTGGTGATGGGAATCGCTCTTTTGACTTTTTGGGCTTGGATGATTTGGGGAGGGGAAAATGCCGTTTCCCATGCCTTATTGGCGGCAGTTTCCGTTTTGGTCATTGCCTGTCCCTGTGCTTTGGGATTGGCCACACCAACGGCCATCATGGTCGGTGTAGGCAAAGGTGCCGAAAACAATATTCTGATTCGGGATGCTGAAAGTCTGGAATTGGGACATCAAGTCAATGCCATCATTCTGGACAAAACGGGTACGATTACAGAGGGAAAGCCGACTGTAGTCAGTTTGCGGTGGGAAGATGACAGTGGGAAGTTGGCAGTAGGCAGTCATTACGAAGTAAGTAGTAAGCAGTCAATAGTAAGTAGTGGATCGGCAAATCATTTACCACTTACCTCTCACTATTTACAGATTTTATACACCTTGGAATCCAAATCCGAGCACCCTCTGGCCGAGGCAGTGGTCAGGCATCTGAAAGAAGAAAATGTTGAAGTCACCAGTTTGGACCATTTCGAAAGCATAACGGCCCGGGGTGTAAAAGGAAGCAAAGACGGAAAATCCTTTTTCGTAGGAAATCTCAAACTCCTTCAGGAAAATGGAATATCCGTACCCGCCGATTTAAAAGAAACTGCTAAAACCTGGAGTGAACAAGCTCAAACCGTGATTTGGTTTGCAGATCATGAGAAAGCTTTGGCTATTCTGGGCATTCAGGATCAGCTTAAACCGAGTTCAAAGTCTGCCATTTCCAAACTCCAAAAGTCAGGAGTGGAAGTATACATGCTTACAGGAGACAATCACGAAACAGCAGCTTCCGTGGCCAAGGAAGTTGGAATTTCCAATTTTCAGGCTGAAGTCATGCCTTCTGATAAGTCTGAGTATGTCAAGCGACTTCAGGAGAAAGGAAAAGTAGTCGCGATGGTGGGTGACGGGATTAATGATTCGGAAGCATTGGCTCAGGCTGATGTAAGTATTGCTATGGGGCATGGATCGGACATTGCTATGGATGTGGCCAAAATCACCTTGATCACTTCCGATTTGGAAAAGATTCCTCAGGCATTCAACTTGTCACACTTGACCGTCAATGGCATTAAACAAAACCTCTTTTGGGCTTTTATTTACAACCTGATAGGGATTCCGATTGCCGCAGGAGTATTGTATCCTGTCAATGGATTTCTTTTGGATCCGATGATCGCCGGTGGAGCGATGGCATTTTCCTCGGTTTCGGTCGTGATGAATAGTTTAAGATTGAAAAATTCGAAAGTTTGATTTGAATTTACCATTTCAGAATTACGATACTTCGACAAGCTCAGTATAGATTTACGACGCTCAAAAGGACTCCAAACCTCCATTCAAAACCAAATATCTCTTTATCATAAACTTTAAAAACTAGCATTAAACGATGAAAGTCCTAAAATTCAAAACCAACATTCAATGCAGTAACTGTTTGGCAAAAGTTACTCCCAAACTCAACGAGCAATCTGACATCCAATCTTGGGAAGTAGATCTAACGGATCCTGAAAGAACCCTAACGGTAAAAACAGAAAACCTCGAGCCGGAAGACATCAAGAAAGCGGTACTTAAGGCTGGATTTATCGCGAATGTTAAGTAAAGACTCTAGAAGCAAGACTTTAGACAAAAGACACGGACGCCAAGTCTTGATTCTTTTATCTATTGTCTTGCGTCTATATTTGAACTTACCAAATTAAATTCCGTACTTTTGAATCGGTGAAAGCTACATTTTCCATATTAATGGCCCTGCTGGTTTTCTTTGCTTCCGTTGGGATGGCGAAGACGACTCACTTTTGCATGGGTATGGAAATGAAATCTGAGCTAGGTTTTGGAGAGAAACACGTAGACTGCGGCATGAACATGCCAATGGATCACAGTGAAAATGATTCTGACAATCAGCATGACCCTAAGTCATGTTGTGAAAACGTCACCACCCAACTTCAGGTAGATGATGAGGTTTCCCTGAAAAAGGCAGAAATCCAATTCAATTTGACTTTCGCCGTGGCACTTATCCAAGTCTTTGTTTTTAGCTTGGACCTGACTACTGCCGAAAACACCCCTCTACCCGATTATTCCCCTCCTCCGATTAAGCAGGACCTTCAGGTGCTGCATCAATCCTTCTTGATCTAAATCCAGGGTTGCAGGGTTTCCCTGCATGAATCCATTTGAGCTAATTCATTTTGGCTCAGTGATTTGTATTTTAATCCCTTGATTTATGCTTAATCGAATCATCAAGTATTTCTTAGAAAACAAACTGGTCACGGTGCTTTTTCTCTTGCTCATTATTGGCTGGGGAATCGTTACTGCACCATTCAATTGGAATGTGGATTTCCTACCAAGAGATCCAGTTCCCGTCGATGCAATTCCGGATATCGGCGAAAACCAACAGATTGTCTTTACCGAATGGATGGGCCGATCTCCTCAGGATGTGGAGGACCAAATCACCTATCCTCTCACCACTTCCCTTTTGGGTCTCCCCGGGGTAAAAAGTGTTCGCTCCAGCTCGGCATTTGGCTTTTCCAGCATTTACATCATCTTCGACGAGGACATCGAGTTTTACTGGAGCCGATCCCGGGTTTTGGAAAAACTCAATTCTCTCCCTGCCGGACTGTTGCCGGAAGGCGTTCAACCCAAACTGGGACCGGATGCTACTGCTCTAGGGCAGGTATTTTGGTACACGCTGGAAGGACGGGATGAGAATGGAAATCCAGCCGGAGGCTGGGATATCCATGAACTCCGGACCATCCAAGACTACTATGTTCGCTATGCCTTGACTGCAGTGGAAGGCGTGGCAGAAGTAGCTTCCGTAGGTGGATATGTCAAAGAATACCAAGTAGACGTGGATCCTGGGGCATTAAAAGCTAACGGGGTCAGCCTGATGGATGTGATGGAAGCCGTTCGCAAATCCAACTTGGACGTCTCCGCCAATACCATCGAAGTCAACCGAGTGGATTATTTTATCCGAGGTTTAGGCTATGTTGAAGAACTGTCCGACTTGGACAAAGCGGTAGTCAAAGTTACCAACAACGTTCCTATCCGAATAAAAGACGTGGCACGGGTCAATATCGGCCCTCAACCCAGAAATATGGGTGGGATTTTAGATAAGGCTGGGGCGGATGCAGTAGGAGGCGTAGTCATTGCCCGCTATGGGGACAATCCATTGGCGGTAATCGAAGAAGTAAAAGCAGAGATCGAAAAACTATCTCAGGGCCTTCCGACCAAAACTCTCGCTGATGGTACCGTTTCCAAAGTCACTTTGGTGCCTTTCTATGATCGTACCGGATTGATTTACGAGACTTTGGGGACGCTTTACGAAGCGATCAATCTCCAGATTTTGGTGACGATTTTGGTAATCATCGTGATGGTATACAACCTCCGCGCTTCCATCCTGATTTCTGCTTTGCTTCCCTTAGCTGTCCTGATGTGTTTCATTTTTATGAAATACTTTGGAGTGGACGCAAATATTGTCGCCCTTTCCGGGATTGCCATTGCCATCGGGACCATGGTGGATTTGGGAATTATTCTCAATGAAAATATCCTTCGACATTTGGAAATGGCTCCAAAGGGACAGGCTAAGCTAAAAACTGTTTACCTAGCCACAGCAGAAGTCTCTGGCGCTATCATCACAGCAGTCAGTACCACGATCATCAGTTTCCTTCCTGTATTTACCCTTCAGGCAGCCGAAGGAAAGCTTTTTGGTCCCCTCGCCTACACCAAGACCTTCGCGCTTGTTTCGGCAGTGATATTCACCTTGCTGATCATGCCAGCATTTTCTCATTGGATTTTCTCCATTAGAGAGATAAGAGGAAAAGTGGGAAAATATTTGAATTGGGGAATGCTTATTCTAGGACCAATAATCGCCTTCACCTTTTGGTCTTGGGCGGGTTGGTTCCTTTTTGCTTTTGCCTTGCTGAATGTCTTGGCGGAACAGTTTCCTGAAAAGGTAAACCCTCACAAAAACACCGCGGTCATAGGAATCACTCTCCTATTCATTACTTGGCTATTGACAGGTCTTTGGATGCCTTTGGGGGTTTCGGTGAGCAAAGTGGGCAATTTTGGGTTTATCGCCCTACTCCTAGTTTTGGTTTTGGGTGGATTTGCGGGATTTATCCGGATTTACCCCCGTATCCTTACTTGGTGCCTAAACAACAAAGGCAAGTTTATCCTCTTTCCTATCGTGGTGCTGCTGACAGGTGCCAGCGTATGGTTGGGTTTCAATCGAGTCTTTGGAATCGTCCCGAAAACTTTTGATCTCATAGGCATCAACATCCGAAACACAGAGCTATGGTCAGGTTTTAGCCATTCTTTCCCCGGATTGGGCAAAGAATTTATGCCGTCCCTGAACGAGGGCTCTTTCCTCCTAATGCCTACCACCATGCCTCATGCCGGAGTTCAGGAAAATCAGGAAGTATTGAAACAACTGAACATGTTAGTGACAGCCATTCCTGAGGTGGAAATGGTCGTAGGAAAGGCGGGACGGGCAGAAACGGCCATCGATCCCGCTCCGATCAACATGTTTGAGAATACCATCAATTACAAAAGCGAATACGCCACAGACATCAATGGAAATCGCCTTCGCTTTAAAGTGATAGATGGAAAATATGAACTGAAAGACGGTTCCTTTTTTGACCCCGAAACCATGACCCCCAATCAAATCCGAGTTCAGGACTTGATCGAAGATGAGGATGGGGAGTATTTCCGACAGTGGAGAAATCAAATTCAATCCCCCGACGATATCTGGGAGGAGATCGTATCTGTGATTCAAATCCCCGGAGTAACTTCTTCCCCCAAGCTACAGCCAATTGAAACCCGTCTCGTCATGCTGCAAACCGGGATGCGAGCCCCAATGGGAATCAAGGTATATGGCCCTGATCTTCAAACTATTGAAAGCTTTGGCTTAGAGCTGGAAAAATATCTAAAAGAGGTTCCTTCCGTCAAAAAGGAAGCCGTTTTTGCAGATCGAATTGTAGGCAAACCCTACTTGGAATTGGACATCGATCGAAATCAAATCTCCAGATATGGGATGAATGTGGTCGATGTGCAGGAGTTTATCGAGACAGCTATAGGGGGAATGAAGCTCAGCACGACGGTTGAAGGCAGAGAGCGTTTTCCGATTCGAGTTCGCTATGCCCGGGAATTCCGGGACGACCCTTATGCCATAGAAAACCTGCAGATTCCTACCCCATTGGGCAATTATATTCCCTTGGGTCAAGTGGCTAAGGTCACCTATCGCCAGGGACCGGATATGATTCGCGGGGAAAACAGCTTCTTGGTGGGATATGTCCTTTTGGACAAAATGCCCGGATTCTCAGAAGTGACGGTGGTGGAGGATGCTCAAAACTACCTCAAGGAAAAGATTGACTCGGGAGAACTAAAGGTTCCAAATGGAGTTCGCTTTGCTTTTTCCGGTTCTTATGAAAATCAGGTTCGGGCAGAAAAGCGTCTCGGTATCGTAGTCCCCCTCTGCTTGATCCTGATCTTCCTGATTCTCTATTTCCAATTTCGCGCGGTATCCACCTCATTGTTTGTATTCATGGGCATTGGCATGGCCTTTTCCGGAGGATTTATCATGATTTGGCTGATTGGACAAGATTGGTTTATGGATTGGAATTTATTCGGGACCAACCTTCGTGATTTGTTCCAAATGAAAGTGTACAACCTCAGTGTGGCAGTTTGGGTGGGATTTATCGCCCTTTTCGGAATTGCAACTGACGATGGGGTTGTAGTCGCTTCCTACTTAGATCAAAGCTTCAAGGAAAACCAACCTACAACAGTGAAACAGGTTAGAGAGGCAGTTTTAGAAGCCGGGAAAAGACGTGTGCTTCCTTGTATGATGACCACGGCCACTACTCTTTTGGCTTTGGTCCCTGTACTGACTTCTACAGGTAGAGGATCCGATATCATGATCCCGATGGCGATTCCCTCTGTGGGAGGAATGGTCCTGGAGATTACCACCGTATTCTTGGTGCCTACCTTGTATTGCTGGTGGGCAGAAAGAAAATTGAAAAACAATTCCGAGGTATTCACCGAGGATTCAAACGTATAAAGTCATGACAAGTAGAACCCTATACCATTTGGGATTTCGGATTTCGGATTTCAGATTTCAGATTGCTGACTTCCGATTTCTGGCTTTGGCTTTCCTCCTTTCCCTAAACTCATTTTCAGAAAAAGCAAAAGCCCAAACCCTGGATGAATACCTGATCCTTGCCGCGGAAAACAATCCCGGCCTAAAAGCATCCTACGCTCGATATGAAGCAGCTTTGGAGCGAATCAACCAACCTGGACTACCTGATCCTGAACTACGCGCCGGATTCTTCTTTCGCCCCATGGAGCGATTTATGGGCAATCAGCAGGCAGACCTTCAATTGATGCAGATGTTTCCTTGGTTTGGCATGATCGGAACCCAAAAAGAAGAAGCCAATTTCATGGCTCAAGCACAATACTGGCTCTTTCTGGAAGAAAGGAATCAATTGCTTTTCCAGGTAAAATCCACTTGGTATGAGTTTATCCGCCTGAACAAAGAAATCCAAATTGCCAAAGAGAACCTTGTCTTTCTGGGAAAATACGAGCGAATTGCCTTAATCAAATTTCAGGCAGCAGGAGGAAATCCCAGCAGCATTTCTGGTAGTTCCTCTATGAATTCCACACCTTCGTCCACCTCTACCTCCTCAGGAGCTACAGGCATGGGGAATATGGGAGGATCCGGAAATTTAACCATGAGTTCTCCTTCATCCTCTGCCAGTTCCATGGGAGGAAATTCCATGACCTCTTCAGGTTCTTCCATGCGGGCTGTATTGCAAATCCGGATATCCATGCGGGAACTGGAAAACTCAATTGCTCAATTAGAAGCCAACTTGGAGCCTCTGCAAATCAAGTTCAATCAATTGCTCAATCGGGAAATCCGGGCAGAAATCAATATCCCAAGTAGCTTTTCCCCAATCCAATTGGAAAAGGGAAAATTGGAAGTTTTGGACAGCATTCGCAGCAAAAATCCCATGCTTGCCATGTACGATGCAGAACTATCTGCCTACGAACAGCAAGCCAAAATGGCCCGATTGGATGGGCGGCCCATGTTGGGAGCAGGTGTGAATTATATGCCATTTACCGCCCGACAAGAAAATGGGATGAGTATGGGAGGAAATGACATGGTCATGCCAATGGTGACCATGACCTTGCCGATCTATCGTAAAAAGGTCAACTCCCGAATCAAAGAGGCAGAACTCCTTCAGGAAGCAGCTTTGCTCGAAAAGCAGAAAACCGAAAACCTACTCGCCATGGAATGGGCCAATGCCTTTCGGGATTGGGAAGATGCCGAGCGAAAAATCAAGCTTTATTCCGAACAAACAGACTTAACTCAACAAAGCCTTAACTTATTGATTACCGACTATACCGCAAACGGTCAGGACTTTGAAGAAGTCCTGCGAACCCAGCAGCAACTACTGGATTATCAATTGAAGCAACTCAACGCGATTAACCTTCAATACCAAAGCTTGGCAATGCTGGAAATGCTTTCGGCCAGTTCAATCCCGCTTAATTAAGAAATCCGATGAAAAGTCTATTTGAAAATAAACTGGTGCTGATCCTTTCCATGCTGATTTTGGGAGGATTGATTGGCTGGATTCTGAAGCCCTCAGGATCTCGCCAAGAGGAAACACACGATCATAATGCTGAATCCGGTGCATCTACCCTATGGACCTGCTCCATGCATCCCCAGATCAAATTGGGTGAAGCCGGAGACTGCCCGATATGCGGAATGGATTTGATTCCTGCATCGCAAATGCCTTCAGGTTCAGGAAACCCCTTGGTCTATGAAATGACTCCTGAGGCTGTAGCTTTGGCTCAGATCCACACGACCAAAGTCGGTGGGGCCAATTCCTCCAGAGAGATTTTCCTTACTGGAAAAATCCAGGCAGATGAGCGTGAAAATGCTTCTGTGACTGCCAAATTCCCGGGAAGAATAGAAAAACTCTTTGTCACCTTTACCGGTGCACAAGTCAAAGCCGGACAAAAATTGGCCACTTTGCATTCGCCAGAACTACTTACCGCACAGAGAGAACTTTTGGAAGCTGCCAAAAGCAAGAGCAGTTTTCCAGAATTGTACCAAGCCGCAAAAGAAAAACTCCGCCTTTGGAAACTTACTGAAAATCAAATCCAGGAGATCGAACAGGGTGGACAAGTCAAAGACCAAATCGATTTATTGGCGGACCAAAGTGGCGTGGTGACGCAACGAAATATCTCTGTAGGAGACTATGTTTCCACTGGTCAGGTGCTTTTCAACGTGGTGAATCTCAATTCACTTTGGGTTCTTTTGGATGCCTACGAATCAGACTTGAACTTCATTCAGGTTGGAAATGAGATCAACTTTACCGTTGCAGGATTGCCGGGGGAAACCTTCAAAGCTCGGGTTTCATTCGTTGATCCTCTACTCAATCCCGATACCCGGGCAGCTTCCGTTCGTGCTGAAATCAGCAATACAGGCCAAAAACTCAAGCCGGAAATGTTTGTCACGGCAAAGATTCAAACCAAAGCAGGAAAATCAACTGCTGAGATAACGGTTCCCCGTACGGCTGTACTTTGGTCAGGAAAGCGTTCTGTGGTGTATGTAAAAGTACCTGCAGCCGAACGGCCTTCTTTTGAAATGCGGGAGGTAAGCTTGGGAGCGAGAATGGGGGAAAACTACCTGATCGAATCCGGCTTGCAAACCGGGGAGGAAATAGTAACCAACGGAGCTTTTGCCATAGATGCAGCAGCTCAGCTTTCGGGGCAGTTTAGCATGATGAATCGTCCGGAAACGAAGTCGATGGAGGTTTCGGAAGAATTCAGATATCAAATCACCGCAGTGGCTGATTCTTACTTCCAAGTGAAAAACAAGCTAGTGGAAGACCAATTAACTGATGCACAAAAAGCCTTATCTGACTTGGATCTAAGTCTTTCAAAGGTGAATATGACTTTAGTAAAAGACCAAGCCCATGAACGCTGGATGGAAATCCTCCAAGGAATGAAAGATGCCAGAGCCAAAATGGGAACAGCCAAGGAGATTGAGGAAGCCAGAAAACACTTTTCCATGCTTTCTTACCATATTCTGGAAATGACCGAATCCTTTGGAATCAATAAAGAGGTAGTGTACAAAGATTACTGCCCGATGGCCTTTGGAGATCAAGGAGCGTATTGGCTTTCGGAGAAAAAAGACATTACCAACCCTTATTTCGGGGCTTCCATGCTGACATGTGGAGAAGTCAAACAAACTTACTTGAAAGGCCAACAGGTGATGAATCTGTCTCAAAACATATCAAACCCAGCATCAGCACATAATCATTAATTCAAATCAATTCAATAAATACCTATGAAAAAGTCCCTTTTATTTGCTTTCGCCCTCTCAGTTATTCTATTCTCCTGCGGTGGAAAAACAGAGGAAAACCTCGAGGAACACACCATGGATCATGCCTCTGGAGATGCTTCTGCAGCTTCCACAAGTGCTGGGGTTAGTTCGGCTGCCTCTTCTCCTATCATTGATTCCTACCTCGCTGTGAAAGATGCATTGGTAAGTGATAATGCTTCAGAAGCCGCTTCCAAAAGCCAAACCTTAGTCTCGGCGCTAAAGTCATTTGATATTTCCAGAACAGAAGCGGAAGATTCGGAAGAATTGGAAAGACTGCAAGTGGAAGCCACTGCTTTTGCAGAAAAACTGGCTACTGAGGATATAATAGCCCAGAGGGAGAGCTTTCAGGCTTTGAGTGTGACGCTGAAGGATTTCTTGAAAATCGCCGGAACCGACCGGACACTCTACCATCAGTATTGCCCCATGTATAAAAACAATACTGGCGGAATGTGGCTGAGCGCCAATGAAGACATCAAAAATCCTTTATTTGGAAGTTCCATGTTGACCTGTGGTCGAGTGGAAGAAACAATTTCCATGAAATAAAAAAATGAGGCGAATCCAAGATTTGGATTCGCCCTTTAATTTTACCAAATGAAACTCAAAATCACTCTCATTCTATCTTTTCTTTTGGTTTTTGGACTTGTAGCAAAAGCTCAGGAGAAAGTGCTAGAACCCCTCAAAGTCTCCCAAATTCAGGGAATCAACGTCTTTGGCAAGCCGGTGGACAACCAAACCCGCTGTGTGCATTGGCATTCGGATTTGGATATCATAGCGATCAAATTCAAATGCTGTGACAAGTACTATCCTTGCTTTTCCTGCCATGAAGAAGAAGCAGATCACGAGCATAAAGTTTGGACAAAAAAAGAATTCGACCAAAAGGCCATTCTTTGCGGAGTCTGTGGAAATGAACTAACGATCCAAGGTTACATGGATTCCAACAATACCTGTCCTCACTGCCAGTCGGCATTTAACCCAGGCTGCAGTAAGCATTACCACTTATATTTTGAAATTGATTCCAAATAACCTTTTCTTGATAATTCATGAGGGATTTATATTTTTTCTTTTTTCGAGTTTTTTATAAGAAAATTCTTTTTTTTATCTTTTATATACTTATAAATCAGAAAGATATGAAATATACTTTCCTTTTATTTTTCTACCTAACCTGTTTAACTATGTCCTTTTCGCAGCAAAACAACAGAGTCAAGTACGATCAACTTGGCTTGGCATTTATTATTCCTGATGGTTGGCAAGGGCAAGAATATGGAGAAGGTGTACTTCTCCAAAGTCTGAGTATCCCCGGGATTATTTTGATTTCCACCCATAATCAAAAAATGGCCGAGTTGAGGGCACAGGGCAGTCAGGGAATCAATGATGGTCAGGGGACTTCTTTGCAGTTAGTCGGAAATCTGGAAAACATCGGACCGCATTCCATCGCCGGCAATTATCAAGGGACGCTTGAGGGTAATCCCGCCAAAACCTACATTATCGCACTGGAAAACCCCACCGGAGGTCTGGGAGTTACCATCTTGGTAGCTGCCCAACCCCAGCAGTTTTCGGAATCACTTAAAAGTGCTGGAAAGCAGTTAGCAGATTCCTTTGAATTCACCAAGGTGGATCGTACTTCCGAGTTGGCCGAATGGAAATCCTTCCTCTCAGGCTGGAGATTGAGCTACATCTATAGCTACAATTCCCCAAGCTATGTGGAAGGTGGTATATCTGGAGGGATCTCTACCAAAAGAACTATAGACTTATGTCCGCAGGGATTTTTCAATTATTCCGGATCTGATATAGTGGTAATGGATGGTCTAGAAACCAATCCCGGAAGATCTCAAGGAAATGGAAATTGGGATATAGTGGTCGGTTCTGATGGAAGCCCAACGCTAAGATTAACTTTCTCAACTGGAGAAACGAGAGAATATCGATTAGGATACCAAGATGAAAAACTCTTTCTTAATGGAGAAAGATATTTCCGTACCAATGACGGAGAGAACGCTCCTCAATGTTATTAACTACCATTTCCAGCCCCGATTGGCCTTTTTATCCGCTTGGGCTTTTTTAGCCTTTAGCCGACCTTCAATTGCTCCTTTGCTCGGCTTTGTGGCTTTCCTTATTTTCTTTTTGTGAAAAGCAGTCTTCAGCAAATCATAAAACTTGCGGATTACTAGTTCCTTGTTTTGGATCTGGGATCGTTTTTCTTGAGAGGAAAGGTTTAGAAATCCTTCCTGATCGATCTTATTGGAAGCTTTTTGAAGCAAAGTCAATTTTTCCTCCTCACTCAAAACCTGAGAGTTATTTACATCAAACTTGAGCTGAACCTTCGTTTCGACCTTGTTTACATTTTGCCCACCCGGTCCACTGCTTCTCGCAGTCTGAAACTGCAATTCTGGTAAGAATGAGCCGTTTTGGATTCGGTGATCGAGGGAATACATGAGGTTAAAAGTTGTAAGGTAGAAAGGTGGCAAAGTTAACCAACAACTTTACAACTATTCCACTTTGCAACCTTCCAACTGTTTTAAACTACCTTTACGAACTTTTCCCACCCCGGGAATCGTTTCCTTCCCGTAACCTAATGGACCTTGAATCCATTAATTATTACCTATGAAGACAAAACCTAGAGTAGTCGTCGGACTTTCCGGCGGTGTAGACAGCAGTGTAGCTGCCAAACTTCTCATCGACCAAGGCTATGAGGTCATCGGCATGTTTATGAAAAATTGGCACGATGAATCCGTCACCATCTCCAACGAATGCCCATGGATGGAGGACTCCACAGATGCCATGTTGGTAGCCGAAAAACTCGGAATCCCCTTCCAAGCCATCGATCTCAGCGAAGAATACCGGGAGCGGATCGTGGACTACATGTTTTCAGAATATGAGGCCGGGCGTACTCCCAATCCTGACATTCTCTGCAACCGGGAAATCAAGTTTGATATCTTCTTAAAAGCAGCCCAAAAGCTCAAGGCAGACTTTGTAGCGACAGGTCATTATTGCCAAAAGCGGGAAATTGAAGTCAATGGAAAACCCGTTTATCAATTGATTGCAGGAGCAGATCCTAACAAAGACCAAAGCTATTTCCTCTGTCAACTTTCTCAGGAGCAATTGGCCAAAGCCCTATTTCCCATCGGTCATTTGCACAAGCCACAAGTAAGGGAAATCGCCAAGGAGGCTGATTTGATCACTGCCGAAAAGAAGGATTCTCAAGGCCTTTGCTTTATTGGAAAAGTACGGCTTCCTGAATTTCTTCAGCAACAACTCAAGCCCAAAAAGGGCAAAATCATTCAAATCCCAGAAAACCTCCCGGTATATGATCAGGTAAAAGTTCCAGCAGGGATCGAACCACCCGATTGGGATCAGGAAACACTGGATACAATTTGTCTGCCGATCCACTACCAGCCAGAGCAGGGAAAAGTATTGGGAGAGCACAATGGCGCACATTATTTCACAGTGGGTCAGCGAAAAGGACTTCAAGTGGGCGGAACAGGTAAGCCTTTATTCGTCATCGAAACCAATACACAACAAAATGTCATTTACACCGGATTGGGTGAGGACCATCCTGGACTGAATCGTTTTGGACTTTTTGTCAAAACCGACCAAATCCATTGGATTCGGGAAGATTTGGCCCTAAATCCAGGAGAATCTGCAGAATACGAAGCCCGAATTCGCTATAGGCAAGCTCTAAGCAAAGCAACTTTGGTACGGAAGGAAAATGGATTGTATGTGATCTTCGAAAATGCACAAAAGGGAATTGCTTCCGGTCAATTTGTGGCTTGGTATCAGAGAGAAGAATGTATCGGTTCAGGGACCATCTTTTGAATATTTTCCCACAGATTCGCACAGAAAAAATCACTGATTTTCACGGATATTTAAATCTGTTTGAACTGTGTTTTTTATCTGTGAATATCTGTGGGAAATAGTTTTTTCTTCTTCCTTTCTTTCGTTGCACCACCGTGGCTAGAACCTAATGCTTAATATTCTCTTTGAAGACGAAAATCTGGTAATCATTGACAAACCTGCAGGATTGCTGGTTCACCGCACCCGTCAGGCATTTGGTGAGGAAGAGAATGCATTGATTCAGCTTCGGGATCAGATCGGTTCTTGGGTTGCCCCGGTCCATCGATTGGATCGAGCGACAAGCGGGGTTTTACTTTTTGCAAAAAATGAAGAAATCCTGCCTCAGCTCAAAGCCAAATTCATGGAAAGAGAGGTTCAGAAGACCTATTTGACTATTGTCAGGGGAATTCCCAAAGAAAAGGAAGGTTTAATCGACCATCCTCTGGAAAGTGAACGATCCAAAAAACTTCAGGAGGCTCAATCCAAATACAAGGTCAAGGCAAAGGCTGAAATCCCTTTCAATTCCACAGGAAGATACCCCACTAGCAGATACAGTCTTCTGGAAGTGGAGTTGTTGACCGGTCGAACCCATCAAATCAGGCGACACTTGGCCCATATCCGCCATTACATTATCGGAGACAAAAAACACGGCGACAATAAGCAAAACATCTTTTTCGAAAGGCAATTTGGACTCCAAAACCTCCTTCTTCATGCCTGGAAGCTTAGCTTTGTCCATCCCATTTCTTTGGAAAAAATAAGCCTTTCCTGCCCTCCTCCTGTACATTTCCGAACAATCATGAAGATTTTGGACTGGAATCCAAATGAAATTTTAACGGTAACAAAATAAAGCCCGGATTTTGGTTAGATTCGTCCGACGTTTAACTATCCGAATATGCTAAAACCCTTAATTACCCTAGGATTGGTCTTAACTTTCGGCACTTTGACTTTTGCCCAAAAGAAAGAGATCGAGAAAAATTTTAAGCCAAAAGAAGCGATTGGGCATTTTACCTACTTGGCTTCTAATGAATTGATGGGACGTGACCCGGGCAGACCGGAAATGGCCTTGGCTTACACGTATATCGCTGAGCAGTTGGAAAGCTACAAAGCCATGCCCCTACCCGGTGCTGACGGATACTACCAAAACATTCCATTTAGAATGTCTTCTCCTCCCAAAAGCGGTTCGATCCAGATTGGAGACAAGACTTTCACTCAAGGGCAAAATATGCTGGTCTTGGATGGAAAATCCTTTTCAGGATCCTATGAGCTGGTTGATGTAGGCTTTGGATTGGAGGAAGATTTTCAGGGAAAAGATCTAAATGGCAAAATTGCCATTGCCAATGTAGGCGCTCCCAATCGTATGGCCCCTGCCGATCTTTTCGCTTTGGGTGGAGAAAAGACCAAGCGTGCTCAGGAAGCCGGTGCAATTGCCCTAATTGAGCGATTTAATATTCCTTCTATTCCTTGGCAATTGCTTTCCAACTTTCTGAACCGAACCCAAATGACCTTGGATCAGGGTGCTGCAAGTGATCTTCCCTATGTATGGGTGGAAGATTCCAAAAATACCCTGACTGGTGATGCGCTTCAAACCACCACTGCACAAGTAGAAGGGAAAGTAAATAAGTCTGTGGAAGGTAAAAATGTATTGGCTTGGATCGAAGGAACAGACCCGGTTTTGAAAAATGAATACGTGCTTCTTTCGGCTCATTATGACCATGTGGGCGTAGGTACTCCGGATGCAGAAGGCGATTCGATCTACAATGGCGCTCGGGACAATGCTGTGGGAACAGTAGCGGTAATGAATGCAGCCAAGTATTTTGCAAAAAATCCACCTAAAAGATCACTTATTATCGCGCTTTGGACTGCCGAGGAGAAAGGCCTTTTGGGAAGTGCTTATTTTGCCAATAACCCCCTGATTCCTTTAAATCAAATTGTGTACAACCTCAATATTGACAATGGAGGGTACAACGATACCTCTGTTATCACAGTGATCGGTTTGGGCAGAACTACAGCTGATTTTCTGATTGAGGAGGCTGTGGCTGAGTTTGGAGTAAAAGCCATTGCCGATGCTGCTCCCGAGCAGGGATTATATGACCGTTCAGACAACGTGAACTTTGCCAGAAAGGGAATTCCAGCACCTACTTTTTCCTTGGGTTTTACGGCTTTTGACGATCAAATAAATAAGTATTACCACAAGCCAGGAGATCAGGTGGATAATTTTGATTTGGATTACGCTCAGACCTACTGGAAATCCTATATCCTAGCTGCCCAAAAGATCGCCAATTGGGACCAACAACCTCAGTGGAAAGAAGGCGACAAGTATGAGGAAGCAGGAAAGCAGTTGTATGGAAAGTAGAATTGGAGACACTAGATTCTAGACATAAGACAATAGACTTTGATAAAATCAAACATTAAGTGATTAAAAGATAAAAGCCAGAAGTGATTCTGGCTTTTTCCTTAATTGCACAATGCAGATCTAATGGTCAAAAATAGTTGGTGAAAAGCCTCCTAATGTCCTGATATTTAATTAATTACAAAGACCTTATTGAAACCGATTTCAATAAGGTTTTTTTGTTTCATGAAAACTTCAAAAAAAGCGTTGTTGGGCCTGTGGGTTTCTTGACTCAATCAAGTGGGGAAAGCAGGCTGGCAAGCAGCGGTATAAGTGTAAAAATTGCGGCATTCTTTTCACGGGTTCGAACCCTTCTGTAGCCAAAAGCAACCAGTTTGTTTGGTTCAAAAAGTGGATAGACGGGAAACGTACTTTTGAACAGTTGGTTGTTGAAACTGGGTTGAGCAAAAGCACGATTCAGCGACTTTTCAGAGGCTATCTGAAAGAACCGCCGATGCTGAGTGTCTACCCTTCCGAGCGGGTGAATTTACTCATTGACGGCACGTATTTTAGCAGGGATTTATGCTTGATTTTGTACCGGGACAACACGATCAAGTTCACCCAGCTCTATCGGTTCAGCGATGGAGAACGATACGAAGAGCTCAAAGAAGACCTGGAAAATCTACTGCTTCTTGGAGTCCAGATCGAGTCAATTACCTGTGATGGACATCGCGCATTGCTCAGAGCGATCCGCAAAGTTTGTCCCCAAGTCACCCTTCAGCGATGTGTGATCCATGTGCAGCGAATGTGTAGAATATGGCTTTCCAGCCGTCCAAAGAGTATTCCCGGTCAGGAACTTCGGAAAATTGTCTCTACCCTACATCTGATCAAGTCCAAACAGGAACTCAGTTATTGGCTGCTCGAACTGGCTAACTGGGATCATCGACACCATGAGTTTGTCCATGAAAAAACGGTCAATCCCATTACGGGAAAGTTTTGGTATAAACACAAACTGTTGAGACGTTCCTTCTCGGTTTTGAAAAGCGCCTTGCCCAACCTTTTTGCCTACCTGGACAACCCCAGAATCCCAAAATCCACCAATGGGCTGGAGTCATTTTTCGGACATTTAAAAACCAATTTGAATATCCACCGAGGTCTTTCAACCGGAAACAGAAAAAGCTTTCTGAGGTGGTATCTGTACTTCAAAAACTCCGGAAGAAAAAGGTTTTCTTAGCCATAGAACAAGAAGAATGAAGCATGAAAAAAGGGCTCCGAAAAACGAAGCCCCTTCATTCCACTTGGCAGATTCTATTGCTGGTAAGTTGCTCCTCAGCAGAGCTTACGTCCTCTTCAAACCTGCGCGGCATGTTATGAAATTTTTCGATCAAAGTCACCAACTATTTTTGACCACATTACCACAATGCACCATAGAATCGAGTTAGATCTAGTCACCTAAGTTCCAACATTCTGTCCGAGTCTTATTTCTTTTGTCTTGCGTCTTGTGTCTTGTGTCTAATATCTATTTTAAAAAAGCATCCCAGCTATCGTAGCCGTCATTAGACAAGCCAAAGAAGCAGCCATCAGTGACTTTAAGCCCAAACGGCTTAGATTCCCCTGCTGATTGGGAGCAATGATGGAAATCCCACCTAATTGGATGGCAATGGAGCTGAAGTTGGAAAAGCCGCAAAGGGCATAGGTAGCAATTACGATCGATTTTGGACTGAGGCTTTCTGCAGCTTTCATTTCAGAAAGGTTCAGATAAGCCACAAATTCATTAATCACGGTTTTTTGTCCCAGCAAACTGCCCACCTGCAAGGTATCTGTCCATTCTACCCCGATGGCAAAAGCGAATCCTCTGAAAATCTGACCGAAGATATATTCCAGAGAGAAGCCGGTAAACTGACCTCCAGTTGTACTTGCCACCCACGCATTCAGTCCGGTATATTCACCGATCAATCCGCTTAGCCCATAATTGATGGCGGCAATGACCGCAATAAAGGCCAAAAGCATCCCTCCCACATTCAAAGCCAACTTTAAGCCTTCCGCTGCTCCGATCGACATGGCATCGATAAGATTGACCCCCATAGCTTCAGCATTGACTTCCAGTTTGTCTTGCTTGATTTCCTTTTCTGTCTCTGGGATGAAAATTTTGGACAAAACAATCGCTGCCGGTGCATTCATAATGGATGCTCCAAGCAGATATGCTGCAAACTTACTTTGCTCCTCCAGGCTATCTCCTCCCAAAAAAGCAACATACCCTGCCAAAACTCCCCCAGCAATGGTAGCCATCCCCCCGGTCATCAGACACATCAATTCGGATTTACTCATCTGAGGGATAAAGGGACGCACCAAAAGAGGGGCTTCTGTCTGACCAAGAAAGATATTTCCTGCAGCTGAAAGTGACTCAGGACCAGAAAGCCGCATCGTTCTAGCCATCACCCAAGCGATGCCGTAGACGATTTTTTGCAAAATGCCCAAATAGTAAAGCCCTGAAGAAACGGTAGAGAAGAAGATAATGGTAGGGAGAACTTTGAAGGCAAAAATGAACCCAAAACTATCACCTGCCAGATCACCGAAGATAAATCTTGCACCTGCTTCACTGAAGCTCAAAAACTTTACAAATCCCTCTGAGAGGAGTTGGAATCCGTCTTTGACAAACTCCACCTTGGTGATCAGAAAACCAAAAACCAATTGAAGGGAAATTCCAATGATGACTAGCCTCCAGTCTATTTTTCTGCGATTGTTTGAAAAAATAAAGGCAAGGAAAATAATTATAGCTAAGCCAAAGGCCCCTCTTAAATAATCCATCGGGTATTTTTTGAATCGAAGGGCTAAAAATAGGCGAAAGCCAAACCAAAAAAAAGTCCTGATTTCTCAGGACTTTCCGTTTTTAGTTTCTTTTGTTGATTTCATCCCTTATCCGGGCTGCTTTTTCATAATCCTCATTGTTAATTGCCTTTTCCAGCATCTGATTCAACTTGTCCAAGCTAAAATCTTTGAGGGAACTTTCTTTTTGAGTGGTCACTTTTTGAGCAGGGGCTTTAGCCTCTTCCTTCTCAGCAATCTTTCGATCTTCTTCAGTAAATTCAATAGCAGCTTCAGCCATTACTTTTTCAGCACAGAAAATCGGAGCATTGAATCGAACCGCAATCGCAATCGCATCAGAAGGCCTGCTGTCGATCTCGACCACAGTCAATTCACTTTTGCAGATGATTTTAGCGTAGAAAACCCCTTCTTTCATATCTGAGACCAAGATTCTATCGATCTGAAAATGAAAGCTTTCTGCAAAGGATTTGAAAAGGTCATGGGTCATGGGACGATTGGGAATGATCTTTTCAATCTCAATGGCAATGGCCTGAGCTTCAAACATTCCTATCACGATAGGCAATCTTCTATTGCCTTCGACTTCCCCCATAACCAAGGTAAATGACCCTGATTGGGAATGATTGGACGAAAGTCCGAGAATCTCCAGTTCTATGTGTTTTTCCACAAAAATTAAAGTTCGGCTTTAAGTGCTTCGGTCAGTTTTGGTACCACTTCAAAAGCATCTCCCACAATTCCGTAATCGGCTGCTTTAAAAAATGGCGCCTCAGGATCCTTGTTGATTACCACGATGCACTTCGAAGAGTTAACCCCCGCAAGATGTTGAATCGCTCCTGAAATTCCTACAGCGACATATAAACTTGGGGCAACTTTTACACCGGTTTGACCTACGTGCTCGTGATGAGGTCTCCATCCAATGTCAGAAACGGGCTTGGAACAACCTGTGGCCGCCCCCAATGTTTTGGCAAGGTCTTCGATAATTCCCCAATTTTCAGGACCTTTCATTCCTCTGCCTCCTGATACTACAATATCCGCTTCCGGAAGAAGGACTTCTCCTGTAGCTCGGTCAGTAGAGGTAATTTTGGAAGCAAAGTCAGATTCAGGGATATCCACTGCAAAAGTTTCTACAGCTGCATCCGCCCCGTCGGTTTTAAGGTCAATTGCATTCTTTTTGATAGCAAGGATTTTATTCTCAGTTGTCACCTCAGTCTGTGCAAAAGCCTTTCCTGTGTAAATGCTTCTTTTTACCGTGTATCCACCAGAGGTCTGAGGCAATTCCACAACGTTGGAAACCAATCCTGCTCCTAGTTTGACTGCCAAGCGAGCTGCCACAGCATCCCCGAGAGAGGATTTGGCCAAAACCAAGGTTTTTGCTCCTACAGATTTAAAAGCTTGTGCCACAGCAGAAGCATGGGCTTGAATCACTCCAGCGGTGAGTCGGTCGTCTCCTGCATGAAGTACTTTAGCAGCTCCAGCCTTTCCTACAGCAGCCAGTTCCTCAGATGCTATAGTTCCCAAAGCTACGGCTACCACATCCCCTTCTCCGGTTTGGGCTGCCAAAGCATTAGCAAATGACACCGCCTCCAAACTGGTTTTCTTTACTTTCCCCTCTGCGTGCTCGATATATACTACAATTGACATAATATCTTGATTTATAATATTTTGAATAAATTAAATTAAAGTACTTTTGCCTCGTTTTTCAGCAACTTCACCAATTCTCCTACCTGGTCTTTATCTACCAATTTGACAGATCCTTTTGCCGGCGGCAATTCGTACTTTTTGGCTTCAGCCTGCGTATCCTGTGATACCGGTTCCACCACATTCAATGGCTTGGTTCGGGCAGACATGATTCCTCGCATGTTTGGAATTTTCCACTCTGCGATAGGTTCCTGGCAGCCTGCAATAAGTGGAAGCGGTGCTTCCAAATACTCTTTTCCTCCTTCGATCTCACGGGCCATTTTTACGGTATTTCCTTCGACATCCAACTTCATCACCGGAGAAAAAGAAGGCATATTCAATAGCTCTCCAACCATTCCATGGACCATTCCTCCATTGAAATCAATAGACTCTCTTCCCATCAAAATCAGGTCATAGCCACCTTCTTTGGCATAATGAGCGATTTGCTGCGCTACGAAATAAGAGTCTTTTGGGAAAGAGTTTACCCGAATAGCATCATCAGCGCCAATCGCCAATGCTTTTCTAAGGGTAGGATCTGATTCAGCTTCACCTACATTCAAAACGGTCAGCTTTCCACCGGTCTGGTCTCGGAGCTCTACGGCTCTTGCCAGTGCATAGTCATCGTAAGGTCCGATGATGAATTGCACTCCTGTGGTATCAAACTTGGTATTGTCGGCAGTAAACTGAATCTTGGAAGTCGTATCCGGTACGTGGGTGATACAAACAAGAATCTTCATTGGTTTAGAGTTAGATTATTTTAGATTTATTTTGCGTGAAAATAACAGGCAAAGGCTAATTAAAAAAACAATTCATGAGCAATTTGGCCCGGATTGAGGCGCTGAGAAAATTTATTCTTGAAGAAGCAGAAAACCCTTTCAACTATTATGCTTTGGCCTTGGAGATTCAGCAAATTGATCCCAAGGAGACTCAAGACCTATTTATGTTTCTTCGCAAAAACCATGAAGAATACCTGCCTATGTATTTTGCAGGAGCTCATTTTCATTGGGAAAATGGGGATTTAGACTCCGCAAAAGACTTTTTTGAAAAAGGAATAAGCCTTGCAAAATCCCAAAACAACTTGAAAGCACAGCAAGAGCTAAACAATGCCTATCAAAACTTTCTTTTCGAAACTGAAGATTAGATTCAGGGCTTTAGGATAATCTTCCCAAGCTGCTTTCCGGCTTTCATGCGATCAAAAGCATCCACGGCTTGACTCAGTGGAAAAACCTGATCCACTGTAGGGTGAAGCTGGTGCGACTCTACCAAGTCAATCATGGATCTAAAATCCTCGTCCGAACCCATGGTAGATCCCATGATTTTCAGTTGGTTCCAGAAAATTCGTCTGGCTTCCAATTTACCTGGATTTCCAGCTGTGGCTCCGTAAAACACGATTCTTGCCCCCGGTTTGCAAGCCTGAATCAGATCATTTATCCCGTCACCCGCAGCTCCATCAATGATCAGATCAAAGCCTCCTGTGAGCTCAAGAGCCTGAGAAACCCAATCCTTTTCCCGATAATTAAATCCTCCCCGAAAACCCAATTCCTTTGCCATTTGAAGCTTTTCGGATTGGCTGCTTGATACAAAAACCTGGGCACCTAGCGCGTGGGCAAATTGAGCAGCAAATTGAGCTACTCCGCCTCCTATCCCGGTCACTAACACTTGCTCACCGGTTTTTACTTGCCCCTGATAGACTAAGGCCCGATAGGCAGTTAGTCCAGCTAATGGAAGTGCCGCGGCTTCCACCCAAGAAAGGTGACTAGGTTTGGGAACCAATCGATCTACAGGCACTGCGACATATTCCGCAAAAGTCCCGTTTCGGGGCATGCCCAAAATCTCAAACTGTCTGCTTTGGGCTTTTTGATCATTGCCCCAGAAAAGTGCCGGATTGATGATTACCGCCTGATTAAGCCATTTTGAATCCTGGTCAGACCCGACTGCTTCCACTACACCTGCACCATCGGAACCCAAAATAATTCCATCTTTCAAATTAGGATAAAGGCCCTTTCGGCTCCATTCATCCCTATGATTGAGCGCAGCCGCATGAATCCGAACCAAAGCTTCACCTTCACCAACTGAAGGCTTTGGAAGATCAACTATTTGTATTTTAGCCTCAGAAACCTGATTAAGAACTACTGCTTTCATGAATTAAAAATCTACTGAACCTCCCTCACCCTGAAGTAAATCGTCATTGGCCTTGCTGGGCAATTTCATCATGTTACCTGTGTCAAAACTTGCTGCACCAGAGGCTCCGGATGTGAATTTCTGATACGAGGCTTCTATGGGCTGATTAGGCTGGAAATTTGCCCCAAAGTCCAAATCGGTGAATTTTGTATAGCGTCCGATAAATCGAAGCTTAACTGTATCCAAGGAACCGTTTCTATGCTTGGCAATAATGACCTCACCAACACCAGCTGTTGAATTGTTGTCTTCATCTTGGGTGATTCCGTAATATTCCGGACGGTAGAGGAACATCACCATATCGGCATCTTGCTCTATAGCACCGGATTCCCGAAGGTCGGATAGCTGAGGACGCTTATCTCCTCCCCGAGTCTCTACCGCACGGGAAAGCTGGGAAAGTGCGATAACAGGAATACTCAATTCTTTGGCTATTTTTTTCAATGCCCTAGAGATACTCGCGATTTCCTGCTCTCTGTTTCCACCCGGTCCACCGCTTTTGGAATCTCCAGACATCAGCTGCAAATAATCAATCACAATCATCTGGATATCGTGCTGAGCTTTGAGTTTTCTGGCTTTGGCCCTCAACTCAAGAATGGACAGAGCTGGAGTATCATCCACAAACAAAGGAGCCTTGGATAGCTTTGCCGTCTTGTGAACCAGCTGCGCCCATTCATGATCGGCGAGAGAGCCCTTTTTGATCTTCTCCGAATCGAGTTCGGCTTCCGAGGAAATCAAACGGTTGACCAACTGAACGGCGGACATTTCCAGAGAAAAGATAGCCACCGGACGAGTATGGTCCACAGCTGCATTTCGAAGCACCGAAAGAACGAAGGCCGTTTTACCCATCGCAGGTCGGGCCGCAATGATGACCAAATCGGACTTTTGCCAACCTGAAGTGACCCGATCCAAGGCTGTAAAGCCCGAAGGAACTCCTGTAAGGCCATCTTTTTGATTTTTCCGTTCCTCTAACTCCGCTATCGCATCCCGCATGATGGATCGCATATCGGAATAGTTTTTCCGGATATTTTTCTCAGAAATCTCAAAAAGAGACTGCTCCATTTTGTCCAACAGTTCGAAAACGTCAGTGGTATCCTCGAAGGCATCCTTTTGCACTTCCGAGGAAATCCGGATCAAATCCCTTTTGATGGCCTGCTCGGTGATGATTCGGGCATGGTATTCAATATTGGAGGCTGAAGCGACCCTTGAGGTAAGTTCTGCGATGTAAAAAGCTCCTCCTGCTACTTCCAAGGCCCCGTTTTTACGGAGTTGGGAAGTAACAGTCAGCATGTCTATGGGTTGACTTTCAGTAAACAAATCCAGAATTGCCTGAAAAATTACTTTGTGGGATTCCTTGTAAAAACTCTCCACTTTCAAGATGTCAATGACATTGGTCAGAGCATCTTTTTCAAGCATGAGTGCTCCAAGGACGGCTTCTTCCAAGTCTACTGCCTGAGGGGGCAATTTTCCCAGAAAATTAGTTGGATTTTCGTAAATGGGCTTTTTTCGGGTGGTTCTAGGTTGGTTGGTATTCTCGGTCATAAAACAAATGTATCAGCAAATGTGCAGGAGTTTTGAACAACTTTTCCAAAACTTATCAACAGGACAGAGCAAAAATCAATCCCATTCTTTTGGTATAATGCCCTTAGAATAATTCTTAAGAGACTATAGAAGCATTCCTATTTACTATTGGGGTAACCAAAGAAAAATTAAAAAATAATTTATTTTCCTTAGTTCAAAAAAACTCCAAAATACATTTTAATGTATATTACCAACGGTTTTAAACTTATTTTATGAAAACAAAAAAAATTCTGAGAAGGACTGCTCTAGGAGTAGTTTCCCTTGCTTTAGTTTTTGGTTGCCAGTCTCTGGAAGAAGAGCAACCTTTGACCCAAAATGACATGGGAGGTGGAGGCACAGACGTGGTTCTTGCTTCGGTATTAGCTATCGAATACGATCTGGCCAATGACAATTACTACGCCGTAGGGGCAAGTCCATCAGGAGACATTGACGTTTATTATGGAAGTCAAGGAGCAGGATGGACAAAGCTTCAGGAAAATAGGGATATCGATAACCGATATTCGCCAACTGAATTCAAAGGAATTGCCTTTGGAGCAAATACCGGAAAGTTTGGAAATAATATCGCCTTGGGCTACGGGAACAAAGATGGTATGGGCACCAGTATAAATGGCCGGCTATTTTCGGATAAGCCTTACTTTGGGGATGGCAGACCTGAACAAATTGGAACATTGGTAGAAGTTTTAACTATCGAATATGATGGAGACAATGACAACTATATTGCAGTGGGAGTTGGTCCTGAAGGATCAATTGATGTCTATGTAGGATATCATAAAGCCTGGACAAAACTTCAGGAAAACCGAGATATTGACAACCGCTATAGCCCTAGCCAGTTTGTTGGAATTGCATTTGGAGGTCAAGGAGGAAACTTCGGAATAGGAATCGGAAATATTCCAAATTATACCATTGGCTTTAGACAAACAGCACCCAGAGCTACTTCCATCAATTGTAGAGAATTCTACGACAAACCTTATTTTGGAGATGGTAGACCAGAAGCCATTGAAGATGGGGATGAATATCTGGTACGGGCCTTTGCTGTTCAATACAATGCGGCCAATGACAAATATGTCGTGGTAGGTGAAGGGAAAAATGGAGACATCGATGTCTTTGTGGGCACCCATAAAAACTGGACAAAACTCCAAGAAAATCGAGATATAGATAACAGATATTCTGCAAATGAATTTGTGGACTTCTCTATCGGAGGCGATGGGGCTCTTCAGTTTGGAGTCGCTGTAGGAAACAAAATTTTGGATGTAAATCCGCTAAATGGTGCAAACAACGTGGATCTTCAGCAAAGAGGTACTTCAATCAATGCCCGTCTTTTCTCGGGAAATCCCTATTTTGGAGATGGTGCGCCAAGAATTATTGGAGTAGAATAAGACGCTACAATTAAAATTTTAAAAATTCAAAAACCTGGCTTTTACACAAGCCGGGTTTTATTTTTTCTGAAAGAAAAAAACGAATAAAATCTTCATCTCTTTTAGAATAGAACGGGGTGCAGGTAAATCTTTGTAAAAAGATACTTTGATCATCTGTATCAATGTCATTAACCATCCCCAAAGCTTGAGTCAACTCTTCGCGAATCAAATGTTGCCTGCAAGAATCACTTAACATAGCCTCACCATCCACCCAACAAGTGGCTCCAATTATTTGAAAATCGGTAAGTTGAAATTGAATAGAAAATAATCCGCGGTTAGTATCGATAAGGTTTACAGCTTGGGAATTATACAATCTAACGTAGTCCTCGCCTGAACCAAAAAAGAAAATCAAATTAGCAGACTCCTCATCTTCAGTAATTCTCAAAAAAACACTTTCACTAAGACTATTTATTTCTCCAACCACTTGGGCAAGTTCTGATTTCCAGCTATCCTGAGCTCCTGCTGGAACAAAAATTCTTACTTCAGAATCCCATTTCCGAACTCGGTCGACGGAGTTAGAAAACTCACTTCCAAAAACAATCTGATAAAAATCAATTTGATCGGAATTTAGAATCGATTCGTCAAAATCCGTACATAGGGTCTCATTAGGGGTCTCTTCCTCAATACAGGAAACCATCAGTCCAAGAAGTAACGTAAAGAGAAAAAACTTTTTCATGTCGTAAGGTAATAAACTCCATCCCGATATCCTCTAAACATCGAGCAAAGTACTGCCCCGCCAAAATGCCATAACATCTCAGAAACGGGGGTTTCCAGAATTTTAAAGCCTAAAATAGGTTCGTCATTCAGCATCACATAGGTATCCCAAAAGTGGGGAAACAGGATCCCAAAGGTGAAGTAATAGATCACTATTACAATCGCCAAGGTCGAAAACCGTGATATCAAAAAAAGCCCTATCAAATCCGAACGCTGAATCCAGATGTAAATCGCCAATCCCATAAAGGTCAGAAAAGTAATATAGCCTGAATGAATTTTTAAACCCAAACTGAAAAAGGTCAATCTGGCACAACCAATCAGCCAAAGGATGAATAAATCCCGATTTTTTGCACCAGTCTGCCGCTCAAAATCTATCTCCCTTTTGGTAAAAGCTGAAAGAATATAGCATCCTACTCCAAACATGGCAAAGCCAATAATTTAATCCTCAATCCCCGGCCAGCCCGTCTTCCAAATCATGGGAGGTCGCCAATAGTCATGAAAGTACCAAAGCTCAGGAATAATGCCCATTATGCCTCCGACTATACCTACCTATATCATGCCTTTTTTCCAGGGACTTTTGTCAAATACCACCAACCAAGCTAGAAGATAGAGCAAGGAGAGAGTCAGATAGGCATATTTATCGTCAACCATGGACTTAAAAAAGATTGGGGCGAAAATAGACAAAAGCCAAAGCCACAAAAAATATATTCCTTCTAAAATTAGGTTTTAATCGGGTCGGGAGTTTTATAAGTTTGGATTTCGAATCTCAATTGACTTTTCCCAACTATGAAACACTACCATTTCATCGCCATCGGAGGTGCTGTGATGCACAACTTAGCTCTGGCCCTCGTCCGAAAAGGAGACCAAATCACCGGCAGCGATGATGAAATCTACGAACCCTCGAAAACAAGATTGGAAAAAGCAGGAATTCTTCCTTCCGAAATGGGTTGGTTTCCTAAAAAAATCCATTCGGGATTGGATGGGGTCATTTTGGGGATGCACGCCCGAATAGACAATCCGGAGCTCATTCGTGCGCAGGAATTGGGGATTCCCATCTATTCCTTTCCGGAATTCATCTTCAATCAAAGCCAAAAGAAAAAGCGGGTGGTCATCGCAGGATCTCATGGAAAGACTACCATAACCTCCATGATTCTCCACGTCTTGAAAGATCAGGGAGTGGATTTTGATTACCTAGTCGGCGCTCAGATCGAAGGGTTTGATCTGATGGTAAGGCTTTCGGATCCTCCTGTAATCGTGATCGAAGGCGACGAATACCTCACATCTCCGATTGACCGTACTCCCAAATTTTTCCACTATCACCATGAGGTGGTCTTGGTCAGCGGCATTGCTTGGGATCATTTCAATGTTTTTCCTGATTTTGAAGAATATAAAGCCCAGTTTGCCCAACTTATGGAAATGACTCCCAAGCATGGGAAATTGATCTATTGCGCTTCGGATCTTTTGGTCAAGGAAGCGGCTGAGAAGGCATTAACTCAAGGTCAAAAAATCCCGTACCAAGCCCATCCTGCTCAAATTTCCAATGGAAAAACCCACCTGAAAACAGAACAAGGGCTGGTTGAATTGGAGATTTTTGGGGAGCATAATCTTCAAAATTTACAGGGTGCACTTTACATCTGTGAGGATTTAGGCGTCACAGTTGAGCAGTTTTATGCATCGATTCGGACATTTAAAGGTGCTGCAAAAAGGCAGGAAATTCTGGCTAAGAATGATTCGGGAATTCTCTTTAGGGATTTCGCCCACGCTCCTTCCAAATTGAAAGCCACAGTAAATGCCGTCAAAAATCAGTTTCCAGACAGAAGATTGATAGCGGTGCAGGAACTCCACACTTTTTCATCCCTCAACAAGGCCTTTTTGCCCAATTATGCCCACTCTATGGATGAGGCAGATGTCGCGATCGTCTATTTGAATCCGCATGCAGTCGCTTTGAAAAAGCTGGAACTGATGGATGAAAAAACACTTTGGGAGGGATTTAAGAGAGCCGATCTTCAAGTTTTTACCAAAAGTGAGGCATTAAAAGACTACCTTTTGGGTCTGAATTACCAAAACACCAATCTGCTTTTGATGAGTTCGGGAAATTATGACAACCTGGACCTAGCTCCTTTGAAAGCCAAATTCAAGTAAAATGAAATTGAACCTAAGAAACCCCATTGCATTTTTTGACCTAGAAGCCACCGGAACCAATGTTGGTACAGACCGGATTGTAGAAATCTCCATTGTCAAGCTTTTTCCGGATGAAGGAAGGGAAATCTACACCCGAAAAGTGAATCCCGGCATTCCGATTCCTTTGGAAGCTTCCCTCATTCACGGGATATACGACAAGGATGTGAAAAACGAACCTTTCTTCAAGGATATAGCCAAAGATATTCATCAGTTTATCGGAAAAGCAGATTTAGGTGGATTCAATGTGCTGAAATACGATATTCCTCTGTTGGTGGAAGAGTTCTTAAGGTCAGGGATTGATTTTGATCTGGAAAACAGGAATCTCCTCGATGCCCAAAAGATCTTTTTCCTGATGGAAAAAAGAAATCTCACCGCGGCATATAAATTCTACTGCAACCGAACCTTGGAAAATGCCCACAGTGCCGAAGCAGATACTCTAGCCACTTTGGATGTATTTCAGGCACAGGTAGAACGCTATCAGGGCGAGGAAATTGAAGATCTACAGGGGAACCGGGTGGGGATTTTTCAGAATGACATGAAAAAAATCCACGAAATGGTCAACGAGAAGATGGTTGATTTGGCTGGTCGATTTGTGTTTAACTCCCAGGGCCAGGAAATTTTCAACTTTGGAAAGCATAAGGGCAAAACGGTAGAGCAAGCCTTAAAAGAAGAACCCTCCTACTACGACTGGATGATGAAAGGTGACTTCCCCTTGGACACCAAGCGAAAGCTAACTCAGATCAAGCTAAGGGGGTTTGGAGGAATGTGAGTTTCAGTAGGCAGTTATCAGTAGGCAGTCCCGTTAGCTATCGGAATTACCGATTGCCCACTGCCTACTGCGAACTGTTATCTGCCTACTGGCTACTGACTACTTATTGTAGTACTCCAGCGCTTTCACCATATTGGCATTCAGCCGCTCAATTCTTCGGTCAGGGCCTGGGTGAGTGGAAAGGAATTCTGGAGGTGCTTCTCCTCCTACTTTAGCCATTCTTTCCCAAAATATGGGGGCCTGTCTTGGGTCATACCCAGCCATAGCCATAAAAATCAATCCTAACTCATCGGCCTCCAGTTCATGCTTTCTGGAAAAACTCAACATGCCCAATTGAGAACCCATTCCGATAGACTGCAAAAAAATCTGCTCCGTTAAGGTTGGATTTTGTCCCATAGCCACTGAAATGGCTGAAATCCCAAGGTTAGCTAACATTCCGTTTGACATTCTTTCTCTGGAATGAGAAGCCACAGCATGAGCTACTTCATGGCCCATTACTACCGCAATGCCCGTTTCATCCTGGCAAATCGGCATAATCCCCGTGTAGAATGCTACTTTTCCTCCGGGCATACACCAGGCATTGACCTGCTCGCTTTCCAATAGATTAAATTCCCAATTGAAAGTTGCCACCAAATCCTGATACCCTTCTTGGAGCAAAAAGTCTTCAACAGCTTTGGAAATCCGCTTTCCTACATTGACTACTTGCTGACCTTGAGGAGTTTGGGTCAAAACCTTCGATTCATTCTTGATTTTGGAATATTCCTCATTGACAAGAGGCATAATTTCCTCATTGGACACGGCTGCCAACTGCATTCTCCCGGTCAGAGGAACTTTGGCACATGCATACACCATCAATCCGAGTGTCAGTATTGCTATCGTCTTTTTCATAAGTCAGTTGAATTTCTCTGTTTAAATCAAATCCGGTACCAAACCAATAATGTAAACTATCATTTCTTATCCATGTTGGCAAAACGGAACCGGTCTATTTTCTCAAAGGATTAATTTCCTGAAAGTATCCATCTCAAATTCCAGCCTTTAATCTTCATTTAATAAAAAATCTCCTTTTTCATCATCCGAATAGGCTGGAAACCCAGGAAATTCTCCTTTAACTTTTGTACAAAAACCAATGGGAAGACTTGATTTCGCTTCTAATTTTCTATTTTTCAAAAAAGAAAAAAGATGGAAACCCAAATCACCACTACTTCTCTTTCTTCTGCTGCAGAGGATTACAGAAAGAAAATGCTAAACCCGGCGGTATTTCGAATGGCTATGCTTTCCAAACTGCCCTCAGCTGTTTTTTGGGGCTTTAAAATGCTTTCCCTAGACCGAGAAAAGTGTCAGGTTTCCATCCCATATCGCTGGAGTACACAGAATCCTTTCAGGTCCATCTATTTCGCTGCATTGGCTGGTGCAGCGGAGTTGAGTACAGGAGCTCTTTGCCAATTGGCACTGGCCGGCAGAGGGAGTTTTAGCATGTTGGTAGTGGACTTTCGGGCCGAATATTTCAAAAAAGCGAATACCAAAATCTCCTTTTCCTGCGATCAAGGGGCTGAATTGTTTGAGCTCATCGAGGGACTCAAGCCCGGAGACACAGCTCAATTGACTATGATTTCCACTGGAAAAAATACCTCAGATGAGATCGTAGCTAAGTTTTATGTGACTTGGTCTTTTAAGAAAAAAAGCTAATCCTCCAGATAGGTTTCCAATCGGATAAATTCAGAAAGTTGGGCCAAAACCCGCTGACTGGACCAGTCCAAGAACTGGTGAGCACGGTGAAATTCATTAAATCGAATAATCATTTCGTCCCAGGACTTCCGATCCATTTGGTATTTTTCCATCAGACTGATGCGAATCGAATCTGAATCAATCACAGCCAAATATCCTGCCCTTCTGCGCTCAATATCCAGCTGTTCTTCATATTTCCTGAGCTGCCTGTTTCTTCTCGTGAAATAGCTGATAGGCCCATAAATCGAAAAATTGGGATAAAGTGAGGATTTGTCCGAAGCGGTGGTAGCTTGTCTGCTCAGCGGCTTTTCTCCCTCAGGTTCATCTTTCACCAAAACCAAACGCCCGTCTTTGAAGCGATAGCGAAAAAGCTCAGACCGAACCTCAAAAGTCGGAAGAAGCCTTGCCTGATCCTGAATTTCTATCAATAACATTCTTTCCAAACCCAAAACCACTCGTTTGGCAACGAAGCCCGGAAAATTTATTCTCAATGTGTCCCCAGCGCTGGCTCGGATACTAAAGTGTCCCCGCTCATTGGTGAGGACAGGTTCATTGTTTCCTACCCTTACCTCTACCCCTTTCATGTATTTTTTGTCGATGGCATCAATCACATTTCCGGAGTAGCTCACCTGAGCCTGAACCCACCCGGAAATCAACCAAGCAATACATAATAAGGAAAGCTGCTTCATTCTAAACAAAGCTAACCCGAGGAGATTTTATCAGGAAATATTCCCGGTTAAAGAAACTTAATCAATTCCTTGGATCGACTTGAGCATATCTGTTCCTAAAAATTCAGGGGTCTCGGTTCGGTACCACGTTCGATTCATAGGTATTTTCATCCCTTCAAAATCATATTGACCTTCCAGATAGATGATTTCTCCCTTGCCTGCTGCTTCATCCTGATAGAATTTGTAAGCCTCCATCCTGTAGTTTTCAGGATTAAGGTAGAAGTACCAAATGTCTTTTTCATAGGGAACACGGACCACTTTATAGGTTTTTCCGGATAGGGTTTCTTCTCTTACCGAGTCTTCGATAAGCGTGCCAGGATCCATCAGTTTCATAGGTAAGCCCCAGAGATAGGAGTAATAATTCCGAAGCCGGAGCGCCCTTTCATTTTCAACCTCTCCAATATTGATTTTCACTGAGTCCCCGACTACCTCAAATTCCAAATCCCTGAATCGATAGGAAAAATGGGAAACCGGATTTTTCAGGGTAAAAAAATACGATCTGGACTCTCTCCCCGCTGGCAAACTGTCTTCCACATAAAATACAGCCTGCAAATTGGCCCACCTACCCTGAGGATCATGGTATTTGATGGATTGCTCAATCCATTCCTTTCCTGTTTTCGGAGCTGGGTCATAAGAAGAACAGGAAAAAAGCAGAGTCCAAATGGCCAAATAAGTCAATAAACGCATCCCTTTTTTCTTGGCAATCTACTTAATTTCGGCGGATGAAATCGAGCCTGACCCTAATAGACACTCAGAGGGATGATTAATACACAAGCGAAGATTCCCTGTCCGACGACAGGCGGGCATGTGGCATTTAAAAAACTAATTACAAACACATGAAACTCCAACTCACCCGGATAGCCCCTACACCCAGCGGATATTTGCACCTCGGCAATGCTTTTTCCTTCCTGATGACAAAAGCATTTGCCGAAAAATACCAGGCTGAAATCCTCCTTCGGATCGATGATTTGGATAGAGAGCGATACCGAACCGAGTATGTTCAAGACATTTTTGATACCTTGGACTTTTTGGAAATACAAATTGACCGCGGGCCAAAAAACCTTGGGGAGTTTGAGTCGGAATGGTCCCAAATACATAGAATGGCCTTGTACGAGGAAGCCTTGGAAAAAATCAGGACCTCCGGAAAAGTATTTGCCTGCGATTGCTCCCGAAAAATAATTCAGCAAATGAGCCCTCAGGGCTATTATTTGGGACAATGCCTGGATCGCAGGATTCCCTTGGACAGAAAAGAAACATCCTGGAGAGTGGATACCTTGGATTCGGATTTCATCGAAATCAATGAATACCCGGACCGAAAAATTACAGACCTGATCCCTGAGGAAAGCGCATTTTACATGATCCGCAAAAAAGACGGAGTCCCCTCCTATCATCTCAGTAGTTTGGTGGATGACCTTCATTTTGAGGTAGACGGGATAGTACGGGGTATGGATCTTTTGCCTTCGACCTTTGCTCAAATGGATCTTGCCAGACTTTTGGGAGATACTTCATTTTCCAAGACTCTTTTTCTCCATCATGAGCTGCTAAAGGGACCCGACCAGAAGAAACTGAGCAAGTCTGCTGATTCCACGTCTATTCATTACCTCAGAAATGAAGGTAAAAGCCTGAAGGACATTTTTGGTTTATTGGGTCTATGGGCCGGCAAAAAAGTCCCAATCAGCACATTTGAGGAGTTCAAGGCTTCTTTTTTAACCCTATAAAAAAACTCCGAAACCCAAACCAAGCAGATCGCTTGACATAAGTTCCGGAGTTCTTAAATCAAAGAGTTCCGACTTACTCGTACTTTGCTGGCATTCCCGGAGCCACGGAAGATTTGAGGATAAACTGTCGGATATCTTCATTGGATCTTTCCAAATCTTCTGCCCGTAGGTACATCATGTGACCTGACCTGTAGCCTTTAAAGTCAATTCTATCCCTCATTTTGCCATTGGGGTCGATATGCCAAGTGCTGTATTTGGCATTGAAGTAGTCTGTGCCTCCGTCAAAATATCCGGATTGAACCATCAAATGCAGGTAAGGATTCTGTCTCATCGCTGTACCCAAGTCATAGCCGGTAGTTTCGTTGCTTCTATCCCAAGGATTGACCGGACCAAAGAGATTGTAAGTCAGGTCAGTGTTGAATTTGAGGACGTTTTTGGCATAGTGATTAAAGGCAGGAGCAAAAGCATGATTCCAGCTTGTAAGCGCCGGATCGAAATCATATCGTTCTCCTCCCTCCATTCGGTCAAATCCTTTGTAGCGGCTGTCCAGTCGGCCCACGGTCATTCCATCCCGTTCACGAAGCAGTTCTTTCCAGAAAAAGCTGGTTGGTACCATCAAATTGTACTGAAGAATGGCTTCTTTTTTCAATCCGGAATAATAGGCCATTTTGGTAGCAATAGCCTCTCGATCAGATTCAGAGAGCATGCCTCCTTTAGTCATGGCCGGGAGAATCTCATTTACAGCCATGGGCTCTACGATAGCAAGGATTTCATCCAAATCTTTGGCCTGAAGCTCGGCAGGCAGTGCCTTGTGGTACCATGCAGTGGCTGCATAATACGGCCAGTAATTGGCCATTTTCACTGGGCCTCCTCTATCAATACCCATATCGGTAGGCGACACCAGAATCACCCCATTAAAATACATCCAGTGGGAATTTTGAAGGCGGGAAACCAAGCCGGCTACCCTGGTGGTCCCGTAGCTTTCTCCAATAAGGTATTTGGGAGAAGCCCAGCGATTTTGTCGAGTCACAAAGGTATTGACCCAATCGGCGAGATATTGGATATCTGCATTGATTCCAAAAAAGGTACTTCTTGGCGTATCCTCCTTTACAATCCGGCTGTAACCGGTATTGACCGGATCCACATAGACGATGTCTGCAACATCCAAGATCGAGTGAGGATTGGATCTTGTCCCATAGGGCTGAACCGGATAGCCTTCATCATCTATATTCAGCAATACAGGTCCGGTGTAAGCCAAATGCATCCAAATAGAAGCAGACCCCGGGCCCCCATTGAAGCTGATGACCAAGGGTCTTTTGGCTTTGTCGGTGACATCGGTACGCTCATAATAAGTGTAGAAAAGGGAGGCAATGGGATCCCCGTTGGCATCCCACACAGGCTGGGTACCCGCAGTCGCTTTGTATGGAACTCTTTTGCCTTTGATGGTGACATCAGAGGTGGTTTCTACATTGGATTCCACCTCGATTTTGCGCTCTGTCTGTGAAAAGGCCAAATTCACACACCAAATCAGCAAGAAGCTAAGGTAAATTTTTCTCATAGATAGATCAGGTTAAATACGATAGTAAATAACAGGTTTTGATCGTCTTTGAGGAGGAAATTTACAGGAGTGGAAAAGTACAGTTTTTACTTATTGGTGCTATATCCAACCAATTTTGCAATAACTACTGCGGGATAAAGTATCCCGATGGTGGACAGAAAGACAGCCAACATTTTAGACATGATATTCACCGGGGTAAAGTCACCAAAGCCAACTGTAGTCAAGGAAACCAGGCTGAAATAAATGTAGGTAGAAAAGTCCTCATCCAGTCCCACCAGCTTGTTTGCGACAGAAAGGTCTGTTACCCCGCTTATGGAGGAACCGATCAGCAAATGAATTACTTCAAAACCAAAAGCACCCAAAATAGCAACCAATAGATAAACATTCACAGCACCGATCACCCGGTAAAGATTTACCTCATTGTTTCTAAACAGCAGCCGGATATTGACAAAGATAAATACCCCCATATTGACCAATCCGACAACTCTTTCCCATAAGTAAAACTCCACCGGAAGATCACTGAACCTCAAAATCCTCAGCCCCAATTGCAATACAAACAAACTGGTGGTCAAAAAAATTAGAAACCGATTGTCTGAAGACCAAATCCCTGTAAAAAACAGAAATACAAACACCAAATTGACAAACAGGAGACTGACATGACCATACTCAATCAATACCGGCAAGATAAATACAGTAAATACCAATGCAACCAGCAGTGTCACAAAACTGAAGTCATTCAGCCAATAATCACTGAGGTGCTTCATTAACCTCCTCACCCCAACCCTCCTTTTTGTCGTTTGCTCCATAATTTAAAATGTGAGTTCTCCTTCCCAGACTTTGACTGCTTTACCATGGATCAGAACCCGGTCATCATGCTTTTCAAGAAATAACTCCCCTCCCCTTTTACTGGCCTGGAAGGCTTTGAGCTGGGTTTTACCTGTCTTTTGATTCCAATAATCCATCAAAGCACAATGGGCAAATCCAGTGACAGGATCCTCAGGCACTCCGACATTGGGACCGAAAAACCTGCTGACAATATCATATTCCTGATCTCCTTCAGCCGTGATGATAAATCCCTCCTCACTGTTTGCAGCTATTTTTCCAAAATCCGGATCCAAGTCTCGGACAGCTTGGGCATCTTCTAATTCAAAAATCCAGTTTTTGCGCAGCTGAGCGGCATGCAAAATCCTCTTTCCAAAGAGCTGATCGGTAAATTCCGGATGAGAATCAGTGAAGGTAGGAATCAATGGGAAATCCATTTGCAAATATCCTCCCTCGCTTTTGACTCTCAGCTCACCGCTTTTGGTTGAAAAATGAATAAGCTCCCCTTCTGCAGCCCATCCTGAAAGTAGCATCCAATGGGAAGAGGCCAAGGTGGCATGTCCGCAAAGATCAATCTCCAAAGTTGGGGTAAACCAGCGAAGGTTGAAATATCCTGACTCCTCAGTTTTCTCCACAAAAGCAGTTTCACTTAGATTCATTTCCATGGCGATAGATTGCATGGTTTCTTTGGGAAGAAATTCTTCCAAAAGACAAACTGCAGCAGGATTGCCGGAAAAAGGTTTGTCCGTAAATGCATCAATCACCGCTATTTTCAGTGTTTTTCCCATCAGTATCTCTCTTTAAAGATTCGTAAATGATGCTCCAAATGACCTGGGATAATCCAAAGTAATGCTCTGGGAGAAATGGGGTTGCCATTGGCAGAACCCACCCAATCCAATACCTCCTCCGAAAGAGTCGGAATGAAACTCAGCAAAGCCTGTCTTTGCATCTCAAAATCGCGGATCAAATCCGAAAAAGAAACCGAGGCGAATCTCCCTTCTACCACAAATTGATCCTGATCAAACCCGGGAAGCATTTGCTTTTCACCCCGTGCGATGCACAAGGCACGAAATAGCATAATCCGCTCTGTATCGATAATATGTCCCAAGACCTCCTTTGGAGTCCACTTACCCTCAGCATATCCTCTATCTTCCCAGCCTTCCGGTTTGCTTGAAAAATAAGTTTTCAGCTCAGTCAACTGTTTTTGAATCAGTTCGGAGTAGTTTTCCTGAGAAAGCTTGGAAATGTAGGTTTCAAAAAAAACCGGATAATCTCCTTTGTTTGGCAATGAGAAGGTATTCATGTAAAACTGTTTAGCGAATCGGGTGCTATGGGATAAATTTAGGCCTAAGCTAAAAACAACCTTACGATGCGCAAAATTTTATTCACCCTCCTTTTGGGATTCCTTTCCCTAAATCTGTTTTCCCAACAAGCCATCATCAGAAACCCCCAAATCGCTGAAATGGTGGAAGAAGTTTCTGCTGATTCTCTGAAAAAATACATCTATGAATTAACCTCGTTCAATTCCAGGCATACCCTGAACACCAATACTGAAAATGGAATGCCAGCCGCTCAGCGCTATGTTTTGAGTAAGTTTCAGGAATGGGCAAAAGCTTCAGGAGGAAGAATGAGTGCTGAAATCGAAGAATTTGTCACTCCTGGAGATGGTCGAAGAATAAAAGAAGATGCCAAAGTTGCCAATGTTGTAGCTACCTTAATAGGCACCAATCCAAACGATAATCGGGTTTTTATTGTATCTGCACATTTGGATTCCAGAAACCGAGACGTGATGGATGCCGATGGAGCTGCTCCCGGCGCCAATGATGACGGTAGCGGTGTGGCTCTTGTGATGGAATTGGCCAGAATCATGGCCAAGACTGAATTTTCAGCTACTATCCTTTTTGTTGCTTTCACCGGAGAAGAGCAAGGGCTCAAAGGTGCTACCTACCTTGCTGACAAAGCCAAAGAACAGGGATGGAATATCGAAGCAGTATTGAACAATGACATTGTGGGTAACAGTGAGTCTTCCGGCACTTTGATCAAGAACAACACGCAAATGCGGGTGTTTTCTGAAACCATCCCCCTTGCAGAGGACGAAAGAGCTGCCTCCATCCGACGGTACACCAATGCCGACAACGACAGCAAATCCAGACAACTAGCCCGGTACATCAAAGAAGTTGGAGAACGCTACGTGGACCAAATGGAAGTCAAACTGATTTACAGAAGCGACCGATTCCTTAGAGGTGGAGACCAAACTCCATTTATGAGAAATGGATACACTGCCGTGAGAATGTCCGAAATGAATGAAAATTTTATCCATCAGCATGAAAATGTCCGTATTGAAGACGGTATTCAATACGGTGACCTGCCTGAATTCATGGATTTTGAATATTTGAGAAAAGTCTCAGCGGTCAACCTGGCTTCTGCTGCTTCCTTGGCTAATTCTGCTTATATGCCACAGGACGTACAAATTGATGTACGTGGACTCAGCAACCATTCTATTTTGCTTTGGAAAGCTCCCCAAACCGGAAAAGTCAAAGGATATTATGTCCTAATGCGAGAGACTTCTTCTTCTATGTGGGAAAAGAAGTTTTTCACTACTGAAACCAACCTAACCCTACCCTACAGCAAGGATAATTATTTCTTTGCTGTGCAGTCTGTGACCGAAGGAGGTGAAGAAAGCCTTCCAGTTTTCCCCTCTCCTCTGACTCGATAGGTTTACTTAAACCAGTTCTAAATTTTGAAGATTATAGGGTACTCGGAAACCCAAATGCCCCATTATTTAGTTAAGTTTAGGTATTAAATGCAACCAAAAATGAAACAGAAAGAAATCGTAACGCTTCAGCGTTCTTTACTTCCCGATACAGAAGCCTTGCTCAATCAGCAGATTGAAATGGAAGGCAAGTCCTCAGCTTATTACCTCTCCATGGCTTCTTGGTGCCATATGATGGGCTATGAAAATGCAGCCAAATACCTTTATACCCATGCGGACGAGGAAAGAATGCACATGATGAAAATCTTTCAATATGTGAATGAAGCTGGTGGACATGCGATCCAGCCAGAGATCACCGGAATCCGTCACCATTTCAATTCGCTCAGAGAGGTTTTCGAGTTGATTTTGGAGCACGAGATCAAAGTCACCAAATCCATCAACAACATTGTGGACCATGCCTTTGGGGTGAAAGATTTTGCCACCTTCAGCTTTATGCAGTGGTACGTAACAGAGCAGCGGGAAGAAGAAACTATGTCAAGAAGAGCCCTTGAGCTGTTTGATATCATCGGTGAGGAAGGTATTGGACTCTGGACTATTGATCAGGAACTGGGCAAGCTCCATGCTGCCGGTGAAGGTTCAGGTGCCTAAAATTTGAAATGTACGTCTTTAAAAATCGGCTTTGGAACGGGCCGATTTTTTTTTGTACTCATTTTTCTTGGTTCGCTTTAAAACTTCTCCATAATGGAGTTCAAAAATCTCTTTTTGTTGATGTCACTTTTTAAGGCCCTCAAAAACTAAAAAAATGAGATTCTATCCGACAAATTTCAAAAAATTTTACTTGTCCAATTTGAAATTAGCCATTTCAAGTGTCAATGGATATTGAATCAGAAAAATTCAACATAATCTAATTTAAATGAAAAAATAACTTTTTTTTATTTCAAAATAATATTTTAAGAATTGAGAGGTATTCAAATTTTAATTTTTTAAAAATTCATTATTTCGATATTTTTTTTAATTTTCTAAGAGTTGTTAAATTTTTCCAAGAATATGCCCAAGCTATGACCAACCCAATAACTAACCTTCAGGCGAGGTTTTTTCAGGAACTCAAATCATCTATTCCTCCTTACGCATCACTTGTAGATGAAATCGCAGAATTGCTTCAAGTAAGCATGGATAGTGCCTATCGCAGAATCCGAGGCGAGAAACTTCTCGATTTTGATGAGCTGAAGATCATCTGTCAACGGTTCAATATTTCTGTGGACAGATTTTTCAGCGCGACATCCAATGCCATTTTATTCCATGGTTCCCTCAACACCTATGATGAAAACGCATTTGGCAGGTGGATGGAGGATGTCCTTGCACAGCTTAATTTGGTCAACAGCTTCAGTCACAAGCACGTGTACTTTTTGGTAAAGGATATGCCTCCTTTTCATCATTACTATCATCCCTTGCTTGCAGGATTCAAGTTTTTCTTCTGGAAAAAGTCAATTCTATACTATGAGAACCTGAAAAACGAAAAATTCTCTGCTTCCAAAAACTACTTTGCCCCCTATCAAGACCTGACCCAAAAAATTCTGAGAGTGTATAACAAAGTTCCTACCTCAGAAATATGGAACGAAGAAGGACTCAATACCACATTGAGGCAAATCGAGGTATATCACGAAATGGGACTTATTGACACTTCAGATACAACTCTACAACTCTACCAATGTGTACTGGAAGTAATAGATCATCTGGAGAAAATGGCTGAGACGGGTAGAAAATCAATGCTCGGCCATCCTCCATCTGAGGAAAGTGCAGAATATCGCCTCTATCTGAATGAAATAGTACTCGGAGACAATACATTCATGGCTGAAATCGGAGAAAACAAAATCACCTACCTAAATCACAGCGTGCTGTATTTCGTGGGTTCGACTGACCAGCGATTCAATGAGGGGATGTTTAAAAATCTGGAAAATCTGATGAAAAAGTCAACGCTCATCAGTGGTACCGGAGAAAAGGAAAGAAAGCAGTTTTTCAACAAACTTCGCAAAAAAGTACAGGCAAAAGCGGCTTTGGTCCAATCAGAAGTCTAACTTAGGGAAAAATTAAAGTCAAAGAATTAATTTCCTAGTACCCTTCACAATGAATAAAAGCTTCCTTTTACCGCTATTTTCCTTCCTCTTGATTTTTTCTTGCTCCAAACCTGAGGGGCAAGTTTCTACGGAAGAAACTTCTACTTCCGTCCAATTCTCCCAACCGGAACCACCCCAAAAAGAACCGGGTATGGCTTGGATACCAGGAGGGGAATTTATCATGGGGACTGATGAGATGGATGCCTATCCTGCCGAAAAACCTGCTGTAAACGTACGGGTAGAAGGATTTTGGATGGATGTGCATGAGGTCACCAATGAAGAATACGCAAAATTTACCGAGGAAACGGGATATCTAACTGTAGCTGAAAGACCCATTGACTGGGAAGAACTGAAAAAACAGCTTCCTCCCGGAACTCCGAAAATTCCGGATGAGCAGCTTCAGCCCGGATCTATGGTCTTTTCCCCTCCACCCTATCCAGTACCTCTAAATGATATCTCAAGATGGTGGGTATGGGTGACTGGTGCTAATTGGAGACATCCTTATGGACCCGGAAGCTCAATAGAAGGCTTGGAGAAGCATCCCGTGGTGCACATTGCTTTCGAAGATGCCCAAGCCTACGCCCAATGGGCTGGGAAAAGGCTGCCCACGGAATTTGAATGGGAATTTGCAGCCCGAGGAGGAGTAAACGGAAAGCGATTTGCTTGGGGTGACGAGCTGACTCCATCGGGTCAATATCTGGCCAATACGTTCCAAGGCAATTTCCCTAATGAAAACCTCGGCAGTGATGGATTTATGGGTACCAGTCCTGTAAAGTCTTTCGCTCCCAATCCATTTGGACTTTACGACATGATCGGTAATGTCTGGGAACTCACCTCCGATTGGTACGATGCTTTGAAATATGCCCGAATTGCCGGTCAGGCCCCGAAGCTTGATGAAGGAATGAACCCATGCTACAATCCGGATAATCCTTATGCCCAAGAAAGGGTTATTAAGGGAGGTTCTTTCCTTTGTGCGGCCAATTATTGTGTGAATTATCGTCCCTCAGCCCGTCAAGGCCAAGCTTTTGACTCCGGTACTTCCAATGTGGGATTCCGCTTGGTTAAAGACGCCCCAGGAAAAACTCTCGGAATGAATTAGACCCAATCACTAAATCCCCGTAATCTCCCTGAATTTCACACTTTGACGCTGACTCAAATCGATTTTGTGCCCTGACTTCAATACGATTAGCAAGGTACTGTTGAAATACGGCTCGATCTGTGTGACAAAATCCAGATTGAACATGTATTGCCTGTTGGCCCGGAAAAAGAGATCTTCAGGAAGCTTCTGCTCCAGGTAAGTGAGCGATTTATGCAGGAGAGGCTTCTGGTCCTCGTAAAAAACCCTGACGTAGTTTCCCACACTTTCCATCAGGAAAATCTTGGATACAGGCACAAAATGGCACGACTCTCCGTCTTTGATAAAGATCTTTTTATCAGGACTAAGCCTGTCTTTTACCTCTGCTTCTTCTTTTTTGCTTTTTTGCAAAAACCGCTGAATGGCATCATTTAACCTACTGGGATTTAATGGTTTAAGCAAATAGTCTAAAGCATTTACTTCAAATGCCTTGATCGCAAACTGATCATAGGCCGTGACAAAGATTACTTCCTTGACCTCATCCAGAGCTTCCAGAAATTCAAACCCGTTTTTGCCGGGCATATTGATGTCCAAAAAGATCAAATCAGGACGAAGCTCGTTGCATTCCCGGATCGCCTGATCGACATGGTCGGAGGCGCCAACTACCTCAAGCTGTTCAAAGGGCCTCAAAAGCGTCTTGAGCTCTTCCAAGGCTAAAAGTTCGTCATCTACTAAATAGACTGTTTTTTTCATTTGGTAATAGTATTCTAATCTTTAACCGATACTGATTTTTGCTTTTACCTTCTTTTCTCCCCAAGGAAGAATCTCAAATTCTCCCTTGTCATGAAACAAGGCTTCCAACCTTTTTTCAAGGCTCTTAAGTCCTATCCCCATATTTCCATTGAGATGCAGAGTTCCGTCATTGATGACCTCAAGCACCAGCCTTTTGTCTATCAACTTGGATTCTATACTTACTTGCCCACCCTCCGGAATCAGGGTGATTCCATGTTTGATGGCATTTTCAGCCAAGGTCAGAACCATAGCTGGAGGCACTTTCATCTCCATAGTCTCTTCCTGCATCCTCACTTGTACATCCAGCCTTTTTCCAAAGCGGATTTTTTCAAGTTCCAAGTATTTGATCACCTCATTGATTTCCTCATTAAGTGAGATCAAGGGCGCTTTTTCATAATTGAGGGTAAATCGGAGCAGTTCTGACAGTTTGATGATGGCATCTCTGGCTTTTTCCTGATCTATCAGTACCAAGGCCTTGATGCTGTTTAAGGCATTGAAAAGGAAATGAGGGTTTAATTGCGTCTTTAGTAATTCCAGTTCAGTGGACTTAGCCACATTTTGATAGGTCAGTTTCTGCTCGGCGATCTCTGCATTCTTTTTGAGAATATGATAGAGGTAATAAATGATAATCCAGACGATCACATATCGGCTCAAATTCATGAACTGCCCCATTATACCAATCCATGTTTGCTTCAAGCCCATCAGGGAAGGATCAGCAATAAGAAAAGGGATATAAATCACCGATACTAAAAGAAAGGTAATCAAGATAACATCCAGCAATGCCTTGAACCAAATGGTGGACAATCTCCGATCAAACACCCTGGGTTTGATAAAGAGTTTTTTGTAAAAATGGGACACTAACAAACCACAGAAAGATAATACGACAAACTGCTGAACGTATTCCCAGTTAAATTCACCGACGATGAAGAAAGTGTAATTGACCGTTTCGATGAAAATGATCATTCCCCATCCGGAAATCTGCAGGAGCCAGTACAGCCTGTTTTTTGCTATGTCTTTGATCCAAGGCATGAATCTAAATTCTATTTGATTGGAGTGACAGTATATCCTTGCTCTCTGAGTAGAGCTATCACCCCATTCTCTCCGCCAAGATGTCCTCCACCTACCGCAGCAAATACGGACTTATTGGACATTTCCTTTTCAAGAATCGGAATCCAAGCCTTGTTTCTGCTATCCAGAATCAAATCTCGGTATTCTACCATAAATCCATCCTCGTTCATCGCCTCAAACAAAGCCTCGATATCTTCACTCAAATAGGCATCCATGAGCTTTCGGAATTCCTCTTCAGCACTTTTCTCCTTGATCATCTTGGCCAATTCATCCAGCTGGAGTTTTTGGGGAATCTGATCAAAAATCCCCATTTGGAAGGCCACTGTCTCCAAGCCAACCAAGGGTTTGGAGGCTTCCTGAGCACGGGTGGTAAAGAAATTCTCGTAGCTCTCAATCTGCTGACAGGGAAGACTTTTGAGCAAGACCATAGAGCTGAGCACAAATGGTTTTAAAATTCCCAATTGCTGAAGTCCAGCACCGTATTTTTCCATGAGAAAAGCATCGATAACTCCTGCGTCTTCTTCACTGAGTTCTTGGCTGATATTTTTCATTTGGGGATTGATGGATAGCTGCTGCATCTGAGCCTGAAGCTGAGGATCATCCATGTCCAGCTCCAGGATGATTTGACTGCTTCGGTCAAAAGCCTCCTGAATCCGCTGATCCATCACAAACTGATCCGCACAGATGATATGAATGGTGCCGAAAAGGTAGGAATCCTGTGATAGGCCATTCCCGCTGACTTTCCAAAGAAGAGAGCTTTCCTGGGCTGCAAGCTGTGCCTTTAGGCCCAATAGAAGCAGAAATACAAAGAAAAACCTGAGTTTCATTCCGTTGTTCATGGTCGATAAAATTGATTGGTAGTCGAAAGATCAGTGAATCTAAAAAATATCCCTGCTTTCCTATCCATCAATGCAGGTTAGACGGGATAAATGAAGAAGAATTATTCTTCTAACTCCTACTCAAAAGAGGAAAATGCCAAAAATAACCGAAAAGACAGCCTTAAACCCATTTTAGGTCCTATTTCCCCAAAAAAAGCTAACTTCCAAGACTTAACCTTCAAACCCATTAACCATGAACAAACGTCGGGAATTTCTGCAAAAAACAGCCTTGGGAGCAGCCGCACTTGTCACAGCTCCAGCTTGGCTCCAAGGCGCTCCTGCCTTGATCAAATCCCTGAATAAGCCCAATTCTGTCATCAACGGAGTCCAAATCGGATGCATCACCTACTCCTTCCGATCTCTACCAGACCAAAGTGCCGAAGCCACTCTTCAATATGTGGTGGAATCGGGGATTTCCTCCATCGAACTAATGGGAGACCCGGCAGAGTCCTTTGCAGGAAAGCCTGCCTCCCCGATCAACAGAAGCCGGATGTTTCAGTTGGGAGGAAAGCAAAGACGGGGAGAAACGCTCACAGAAGACGAAGCCAAAGAGCTGAAAGAGATGCAAGCCGAAGCGGAATCTTACAACCAAAACGTAGCCCAATGGAGAGCTAATGCACCCATGGAGAAGTTTGAGCAGATCCGAAAAATGTACAAAGACGCTGGAGTGAGCATCTATGCCTTCAAGCCCAATGCTTTTGGAGCGAACAATTCAGATATGGAAGTAGCCTATGGAATGAAAGCTGCAAAGGCTCTCGGAGCTTCCCACGTGACTCTGGAGCATCCATCAGACGATGCGCAGACTCTTCGCCTTGGAAAGCTCGGAGAGCAACACGGTATGGCAGTGGGCTACCATGGTCACGAGCAGGAGACTTTTACCTTTTGGGATACAGCAATTGCCCAAAGTCCAAAAAACGGGCTGAATCTGGATGCCGGACATTATATCGCAGCAGGCCACAGCGATTTGATTCCCTTGATCGAAAAGCAGCATAAACGTATTCTCAGCATGCACACCAAGGACAGACAAACTCCTGCCAATGGGAAAGGAAACTTAGCTTGGGGCACAGGTGATACTCCTATCGGTGATATCCTTCAGCTCATGAGAAAGAATAAATACAAGTTTCCTGCGACCATCGAACTGGAATATCAGGTTCCTGAAGGTTCAGATGCAGTCAAAGAAGTGCAGAAGTGTTTGGAGTTTTGCAGAAAAGCTTTGGGCTAAAATTCATTGCATTCCATTCAAGCTGCCTTATCCAAGGCAGCTTTTTTAATGCCCTTTGGGTAATTTTTCTCCTGCCAAAACAGAAACATCCAAGCGATTAACCTTGGGAGGAATTGGGCAAGTTGCGTAAGGCGTGAAAGCACAAGGAGGATTATAGGCAAAATTGAAATCAATCACAGTTTTACCACTGCGATCCGGGTAGTCCACATAGAGGTACCTTCCCGTGGGATAGGTGCTCTTTTCATTCGTCCAATCTGAAAAAATCACAAAAAACTTCCCAAATTCATCCAATACAGTCAATTGCCGGGACTTTCCCTCTAGCTCAAACTCCAATATCCCCATCACCTTCCATTCGATTACCTGTCCCAACACATTGGGAATTTCCATGGTCTGATTGAAACTCGGACGAAAGAAAGCATTTACCCTGAAAGCTGAATCATAGTCAAAAACAGGAATAGGTTCAAAAGCTCTCAATGCAGGATGGGTTAAGTCTCTCAGCCGAAGTGCAAAATTCCCTCCCCGCTCGATGACGGTCCATTTCCAATGATCAAAAAAAGCCCCACCCCCTTTTCCATATTCCAGGGGATAGACCAAGGTCTTTTGAGATTTTGGCTTTGGAGAAGCTTTGGGGTTGAAAAAAAACCAAACTGAGTCCCCTATCCATTGGAAGTTCCCGATGTTTTTGGACGAAGGTGCAACAGCAACTACCAAGCTATCGGTACTCCATTCGTTCAAATAGGACTTCTTTTCATCGATCCAGATCAATCCGGCAAGATTCAGCCACCCATCTTCTGCCAACAGTTCGGATTCCCTTTGCTTTTTCCAAGCTTCATAAGCAGGATTCTGGGCAATAACCAAGGAAGAAAACAGTACAAAAAGGAACGTGAACAGCAGTTTTTTCATAGGAATTAGGCAAGAATATGATTCAAATCCTTCAGTCTGTCTAAGGCTTCCAAAAGCTCTGCCTCTTCTTTTGCGAAGCAAAAACGAAGGACCTGATTATCTTTTTTATCGGAATAAAAGACCGAAACAGGGATACAGGCCACCTTGAGCTCTTTGGTCATACGTGTAGCCAGTTCACGATCTGGCATCTTGGACAGATGCCCATAGTTGACTAGCTGGAAAAAACTTCCTGCGGAAGGACGAAATTGAAAGTCAGTCTGAGAAAGCCCAGAGTTGAATAAGTTTCGCTTTTTCTGGTAAAAATCAGGAATGGAAAGGTAGCGATCTGGCTTTTCCAAATACTCCGCCAAGGCATATTGCATAGGCGTGACTGTGGTGAAAGTGAGGTATTGATGGATCTTTCGAAACTCGGTAGTCATTTCAGGTGGGGCGATACAATATCCGATTTTCCAGCCTGTCACATGAAAGGTCTTTCCAAAGGAACCACAGACAAAGGTTTTTTCGCGAAGCTCTGGATGAGCTCCAAGAGAAAAGTGTTTTTTTCCGTCAAAAGTAATGTGCTCATAGACTTCATCGCTGATGATATAGATTTCCCTGTTTCTGGTGATTTGCGCCAGTTCCTGCAGATCAGTTTCATTCCAGACATATCCGCTCGGATTATGAGGAGAATTGACAAAAATAGCCCTTGTTTTATCCGTTATGGCTTTTTTTATTCTTTCCCAATCTGGAGAAAAGTCCTGCTCATTCAGAGGCACATAGATGGGCTTTGCTCCATTTAGGGTGATGGCAGGTTCGTAGCTGTCGTAAGCTGGCTCAAGGACAATCGCCTCATCTCCTTTTCTCACCACAGCTGATGCTGCCGCAAAAAGGGCCTCTGTAGCTCCAGAAACGATGGTAACTTCCCGTTCGGGATCAGGAAAATACCCCTGAGTGAGCTGGGTCTTCTCGGCCAGTTTTAGCCTGAGTGCGAGGATCCCGGCCATGGGAGGATATTGATTATAGCCCTTTAGGGTATATTTTCCTACGAGTTCCAGCAGCTCAGGATCGGCGCCAAACCCGGGAAAGCCTTGGGATAGATTAATGGCCCCTTCATCCGTGGCAAGCTTGGACATGACTGTGAAGATCGTAGTACCGATATGGGGCAGTTTGGATTCCATGGGGAAATAATTGGGCTAATCAGGCTTAAAATCAAAAGAAAAACACCCTTCCAAAATAGGAAAGATTCCATCCCAATACGCCATTTTGGCTATATTTCTAAAAATCTCAATTCCATGCCCATAGAATTTCGGAGCCCTTTGGAAAAATTTGACTTCAATCATTGGCATTACCATGTCCCTGTGCCGGATGAGATAGCTACTACCATGATGGACGAAAAACACCGTAGAGTGCTGATTTGGCTGGATGGAAACGGCCCGCATCACATGGCCCTGATGAAAGCCAAAGAGTGTTGGTATATTTTAGTCAATCAGCGACTGAGAGAAAGCTTAAAACTGGAAGAGGGAAACCAAGTCCAGGTGAAAATCGAGCGAGACCATAGCGAATTTGGGCATGAGGTACCGGAGGAATTTGAGGTTCTCCTTGCCCAAGATGAGGAGGGTGAAAAATACTTTCGGCAACTTACCCCTGGAAAGCAAAGAAGTTTGATCTATTTGGTTACCAAAGTGAAAAATCCGGAATCCCGAATGCGAAAATCACTGGCTATTCTCCATCATCTAAGGACAGCTCAAGGCAAACTGGATTTCAAGAAGCTGAATGAATGGATCAAGCACTACAATAATCTGTAATAGTCCTCTCTCAATTCAGAAAAATCACTTTTAATTCAGCTTCTTGTAGCTTTTCTTTACCTTCTGCGTTCTTGAAACAGAACCATAGACCAAAATTGAAAATTAAGAGACAAAGGACGTTCTTCCTCTGTCACTTCCAAATAAATCAGGTTTACCAAAAAATACTACCCATGAAACAGCTCCTGTATTTCCTACTTCCTTTCCTGATTATAAGCTTTTTGATTTCCTGCGATTCCAGCGGAGATGAAGACCCACTGGACGTCTTCAGGGAAATTGCATATAATTCCCTGACCGTCGCTGAAAAATCAACCCTGATGGATCAGGATTTTAGAGCTGCAGAGGTGACTGCTTGGGTGGATGGATACTACTTGGTCGTTTTCCGAACTACCGAGGATGCAACTCTAGGCCCTATTCGGGTAGTGGTAGATCCTACTCGTGGTGTAGTGGTGGAAAAATTAACCCGACCTTAAAAAAAAGAGGACCTTTTGGGTCCTCTTTCTTTTTATTCTGAGTCTTTCAGCTCTAGCTTTTCTTTCCTTGATTCCTTATTCTGCTTTTTCTTAGGTCGGCTAGCTCCGAAAGTACCTCGGCTGATTTTACCTCTTCTGGATTTAATGTCTCCTTTTCCCATAGTTTTTCAGATTTAAGTTAACAATGCACTAATTTACGAAAGCGAAAAAAGAGTCAAAAAAGCAAGCAGGTAAAATTTTATTAACCCGGATTACCCGACTATGAACATTAAAAATCCTCTGGAAATTAACTGTGACTTAGGAGAAGGTGTAGCTTGGGAAAAGGAGATTTTCCCTTGGATAGACCGGGCTAGCATTGCCTGTGGAGGACATACAGGTGATGAAAAAAGTATTTCCACCTCGCTGGCCCTTTGCAAGAAATTCGGAGTAAAGGCAGGTGCCCACCCCTCCTATCCTGACAGAGAAAATTTCGGACGAATCAGTCTTTCAATTACAGATGATGAGTTGATAGTTTCCCTGCGGAATCAAATGCAGCTTTTCTCCGAGGTGGCTCAGCAAATGCAAGTTCAAATGGAGCATATCAAGTTTCATGGTGCATTTTACAATGACGCTGCCAAAAGTCCACATCTTGCTGAATTGCTGATTACAATGATCAGAAAGGAATATCCTGATACCTGGCTTTTGGTCCCCCCCAATTCTGAACTCGCCCGAGAAGCCATCCTGCAAAAGCAGCCCACCAAACTGGAAGTATTTGCTGACAGACGATATGAGGATGATTACCGCTTACAAAGCAGAACAATAATTGGATCTCTTCTCAAAACATTTACAGAGGTAGAGTCCCAATTACTGGCTTTGTTGGAGAAAGGGGTATTGATCAGTGCAAGTGGAAAAGAACTTCCGATAAAGGCAGAAACTCTTTGTTTTCACGGAGACAATCCCGAAATTCTGGAGTTCCTTCCCCAATTGAGAACAAAGCATTGGCAATAAAAGCAGTCTATATAGAAATCACTCCTTGGATGGGAGAGCTTCATTGGGAAGAATCACCCTCTGATGAGCTATTGGCACAGCAACTGGGCATAATCCAGTGGCTGGAGCAACATGAAAAGGAACATATCGAAACGATCAGGCAAGGCTTTACTTCCATTGCCGTTCTCTGGAAAGAAGACCGCTTCCAGACTCGTTTCAAAAATCAATACATGACGACCAAGTTCAATCGGGTTCATCTTTCTGATCGAATCTGGCAGATCCCAGTTTGCTATGAACCTGAATACGGAAAAGATTTAGGTAGCTTGGCCGTAGAAAAAAGACTGTCCCTGAACTCGCTGATCAAACTCCACTCAGAAAATCGATACAGAATCCACTTTTTCGGCTTTCTGCCTGGTTTTATGTACCTCAACGGTCTACCTGATCTGCTGCATACACCAAGAAAACCCTTCCCAGACCGCACCGTTGACCCGGGTTCCGTGGCAATCGGAGGAGCCCAAACGGGCATTTATCCCAGAGAGAGTCCCGGGGGATGGCATACCATAGGCCGATCACCCGTAATTTTGTTTAATATAGAAAAGGATCCTCCTGTTTGGGCTCAGGCAGGAGAAAGCCTGGAATTTGTCCCCATCGATGGGGATGAGATGAGTAAATTGCTTAAAAACCCTCCCAGCCCCTATTTAAAATGAGTAAAAGCCTATCCACAGCCCATATCTTAAAAACAGGTCCAGGAACGAGCGTTCAGGATTTGGGCAGGATGGATTATGGAAAATACGGAATACCTATTTCTGGCTGCATGGATGCCAAATCGGCTCATTGGGTCAATCTCCAACTCAATAATCCCAGCGATGCGGCAGTATTGGAAATCAGTCAACCCGGACTGGTCATCAGCTTCAGTGCCCCCACTTTTATATCCATTGCCGGCGCACAGAGTCTGGTGAGGGTAAACGAAAAAGAAGTAACCAATCCCAGCTTTATTGCCATCAAATCCAAAGATCAACTGGAGATCGGACAATTTATAACCGGAGCAAGACTTTATCTGGGGATAAAATATGGTTTCAAAACCCAGCTTGAACTGGGGTCAAGAAGTTTTTACAAGGAAATAACTCCCTTGTCCTTTTTTAGCAAGGAAGGAAAAATCAGCTACTGGGATGAACCCTCATCCTCTGGTATTCTGCACTCCAAAGCCAAGTGGGATCACACTTGGTATGAAACCGAGGACTTGGAAGTCTATACCGGTCCAGACTGGAAGCTGCTGGATAATGAAACAAGGAGCTACCTATTGGAGCATGGTTTTCATATCTCACCCCTGACCAATCGGATGGGAGCCCAACTTCTAGAAACAATTGAAAATACTCTTCCGGAATTACCCACCAATCCGGTATTTCCAGGAACAGTACAACTGACCTCAGGTGGGAAAATAATTATTCTAGGTCAAGACGCTCAGGTCACAGGGGGATATCCGAGAATTTTCCAGCTTACTGATCTGGCTATGAGCATTTTGGCACAAAAAAAACCGGGCCAAGTGGTCCGGTTTTCCAAGGTTAATACTTAGTAGTTTTAACATCTGAATAGCTAAAGATTTTGATCCAATATCCACAGTGATGATAAATCCTTTTTTTTCTAAATTCTAATTTGCTTTTCCTGACCCACTGCCCTGAGTTGCACTACCAATTTTCTTGGCTTCAGCCCATCTGCTCCAAAACAACCACATCTCAAATTCAAATCTTCTCCTATTGAGCTGAACAGCCGCCCAGTCCATATCTCCGGAAGCATCGTATTTTTCATTGATCAGACCAAAAACTGAGCCTCCCACTCCAAAAGCCAGAAATGTTCCTACGGACTCAGTCATATCCACGCCGTATCTCCTTCCAACACTCTGAATTGGTATCCATTTACTGTGATCCTTATCTGCATTTGGAGAAGGAAGATCTGCGATTTTTTGTACTGCGGGTAGCAAAAGAGCAATTGCGACAGGATCTAAGCCTGTATTGGATTTCAATTCATTCAAGGCGGCTTGAGTAGGATTGGGCTGTCCACCATATCTTTTTAATACGGGCAAAAAATCCACCATTTCCTCCAACTGAGGCGGTCTGACAGGTGGAACACTATCGCACCAAGATCCTTTTCCTTTGCAGTCATCTCCTGATTGGGTAGAAGGGTTGCCCACGATTTTGAAAATCGGATAGGTTTTGCTTTCTGTGGATTCTCCATCTATATCTTCGATTTTCAAATATCCAGCCATGGACGCCAAGGCTTCTTCTTCATCGTTGAATTTGGCTGCCAAAATATTATATTCAACTTCGTGCTCATCGGCAGCCAATGCCTGATGATTTCTTCTGGACAATGGACTCAAGAACTTCCCGTAATTAAAAATATTGGAATCGAATACTTTCAGGGATTCTTTGATCATTTCTTCCACAAATTGATCATCGGACCTTGTGCTTTCGTAAGCACGGTTTACTTTTTCCAAAGGCAGGTTGGAAGGAAGCAGGTAATAGGTATTTTCAGTCATTCGGTAGAACCTCTCCGCTTTTTCTACTTTCCAAGTCGTCTCCACATTCCCTTTTTTCCTTAGGTTTTCTTCTCCTGTAGCCAATTCCTCAGATTCCAGAAGCGCTTGGTTTTCCTCCAAAAGAACCTCATCCTGCTGCAGTGAATCGCACGATACCTGGATCAACATAGCCCCGATTCCGATGGTTAAAAGATACTTTTTCATTTTGCTATAAAGTTTGATTGGTTTCTTGTGATAAAGGGTACTTCCCTTCGAACGACTCAAACTTAAATGCTATAATTCATTGATTTTGAAGGGTATTTATATATCGATGACTTGATTTGATGAATAAATCTTTTCAATTGACAGGCTAAAAAATGGCCCCATAATCACATTTGGAACCCCGATTTGTAATTAATCAATTCAAAAAAAGAATCGGTCAATTCAAACAGACGATTGATCAATTATAAGAAAACCTCTGAGCTGAGATTGGTGCTCTATTCCGCAGTTAAATCCCATGCTTTTGCTTTATAAGCTAAATACCAAAGGATTTTTGGAGATTAATAAGGGGAACTATCCTGATGAAATGACCAGAAAAAAGCGGAAGCTGATTGAAAGGTGAAAAATCAATTTCCATGAGTAATTCTCAATCGCATTCCCTGCCCCCCAAATCCTGAAGTCTGAGTGATGGAAATCGGGACTGCATTTGAGTCAATCGTTCCGGAAAAATGGTGGCTGTCTCCAAGTTGATTAATTTGGACGCTTGGAGCATTCAGCAGTGGAGTTGTGGAATTTATCAAAACCAGCTCCAGATAATTTTCATTTCCTTTTTGAAACAGGCTCACCGTTTGACTATAAGCTTCCAGATTTTTCAGAGTTATAGTTTGATAATTGTAATCCCCGATTTGAGCTGATTGGACTGTATTTTTCCTGCCGTTAATTATCAAAAGGGACTGATTTAAATTACCTGATTGAAGGTGGTCCAGCTCATTTTGAATTCCCGACTGGATTATAAAAGTTTGATTGGTGAAGCCTATTTGCTGAAGGTGGAGGAGGTTTTCACCTTGCTGAAGGATTTGGGATTGATTTTGATCTTGGATCTGCACTATCCTAGCTTCACTTGCTCCAGAAGGAGTTTTGCTTGTATACTCTTCTTTGAAAGCCACCCTATCTTCGTAGAAAATCCGTCGGGCTTGCGGATAAACTGACCCATGACAAAGTAAGACACTTAAGAATAGAAATAAAGTAAGGATCCGTGGCATAAGAGGGTATAAAAAAAGCCCCTGATCCTTCGAATAAAATCAGGGGCTATCTCAGAAAATTAATTTTGCGTCACAAGGGAAATGTTTCCGTTTCCATTGATCATTTGGTTAGAAACGTGACCATTCCCTGTCTGATTGAGGATGGTCTGATTTCCATTTCCAAATATGGTCACTAATCCCTGATTTAAATTTCCTTCCTGCATGATCGCCGAGGTATTGTCATTTCCTTTTTGAACCAGGTCAAAAAGATTGAAATTTCCCAACTGCTTTATCGATGTAGCGCGGTTTCTGTCACCATCCTGCGCAATGTAGCTTTGGTTAAACTCTCCCAGTTGCCAAGTTTTAGCTTGATTTTCATTTCCAACCTGTAAAATTGAAGAAACATTATCTGAGGGGCCCATCTGGATCACCTCCCCATTGTTTTGATTTCCTCTTTGCTCGATTCTGAGTATATGTGAAGAAGAAGCCTGACTCCCTTTTGCTATGTTTCTATTACCTTCCTGAAGGACATATCCTGAGTTCCCACCTTCATAGGAGGTCAGATTAGCGAAGTTTTCTCTACCCTTTTGGATGATTTCATGGTAGCTTTGGTCCATTCCTGATGGATCGGTCTGGGTTTGTGAGATGGAGGCATTGTTTAGAGAGCCTAGTTGCTGAATGTAGGCCTCCGCATTATTTGAAAGCTGATTGCCGTCTCCAAAACCACCCTGCTGTACTACGCCGAGGTTTTTTGAACCCGTTTGAAAAATAGTGGAAGTATTGAGATCTCCCAGTTGATTGACTACCGTACTGTTTTCCGTTCCGGATTGAAAGGTGGTAGATGTGTTTTGAGCGAATACAGCTGAAGCTGAAAGAACCATTGCTCCGAAAATTAAAATTGACTTTTTCATGTTGTTATTTAGTTTGATTGGTTTCGTGTGGTGAAGGGAACTTCCCTTCGGACGATTCAAACTTAGACCGAACACCCTTCGCAATTTTTGCCGGTTTTATCCATCCCCGTTGAGGATTGACTAATGCAGACTTTAGATTGAAAGAAAGGTAAATCAGCCTCATAATCGAAAGTAATCCCTCAAAACCCGGATTCATCTATTCAAAACCCCGATTGGTAAATCCAAATCCTGACTTCATCAATAGCTCGACGTTAGCCTTTGAAAATGGCAGTACTTTGTAAAGCTTAGTCCTTAGGCTGACTACCGAATCCGATCTTCATTGCTTAACTTATCCCATTCTTGAATCCAGCCGACGTGCATATTATCACTCCCAAAGAACTGGAAGAAATCCTGCTTCATTTCTCCCAATCCATGACCGAGATCGATTCGGAAGAGGATTTATTGTGGGATTTGGTGGGTAACTGCATTTCCAAACTGAACTTTGAAGATGCTGTGGTTTACCTCTTGGATGAATCAGGTCAATATTTGGAGCAAAAAGCCGCCTTAGGCCCCAAGTCCAGTGGAAATAGGGAAATCATCCAAGCCATACGGGTTCCGGTAGGAAAAGGAGTCACAGGAAAGGTAGTTAATACAGGCCTTCCCCTACTGATCCAGGACACGAGGCAATTTCCCGACTACATTCCCGATGATCAGTACCGCCTCTCCGAGGTAGCCGTCCCGATACTTTTGGAAGGAAAAGTCATCGGAGTGATAGACAGCGAAAACTCACAGGCTGGATATTTCACGGAGCAGCACGTACGGATTCTCAATGCAGTAGCCTCGATTTATTCAGGACAGATAGCAAGAATCCGGGCAGAAAAACATCTTCAGGAAAAACAAGATAAGCTTCTGGAGCTGCAAAAGAGAAATTACCAGTTTCAGCTGGAGGCACTTTCAGCTCAACTTAGCCCCCATTTTGTGTTCAATTCCCTGAATTCGATACAGAACCAGATCTTCAGAGACGACAAAGAGAGCTCTCTTCGCTTTTTGAGCATTTTTGCGAAGCTCCTGAGGTACTTTCTTTCCCAGCTCCATCTCGAGAAAGCAGCCCTTAAGGAGGAGGTACAGATGCTCACCTGGTACATGCAGCTCCAAAAACTGAGATACGGAGATAGTCTGCATTTTGAAATCAAGGCAGAAGAAAGACTTTCAATCGATCGGGTCAAAATCCCTTCCATGGTGATCCAAAATCTATTGGAAAACCTTCTCGAAGAACAAATCCAATCCGCCAATGGGGCTATTTCGCTTCTGGTCACCTTTGAAAAAACCCAAAATGGGGTCTCTATGCAAGCTTGGATCAATCAGTCCGATAAAAAAGAAACTGTGGAGAAAAGAAAGACTGGAAATCAGCCTACCCGAACTTGGGAGGACTTTGTCCTATTGATGAATGAAATCAAGCCCTTTCATATCCAATACGAAACCGGTGAAAAGCCCTGTCCACAAAGTCAAAAACCCTGTAAATACGTCACCTTGATCCTTCCTATCCTCGATGAATAAGCACTGCCTCTTCTTCCTTTGCTGGATTTTTATTAGCCTTTCACATTTGGGTCTTTCCAGGCAAATGGAAGAGGGATATTATTTTCAATTGCCCCTCAAACCTGAAATCTGGATGGAAGACTCTCCCAATACCATTCAGGATATCCTTCAAAAAAATCAGGAAGGTCTTTTTCTTAATCTACCCTCTGTGGGAATTGCTCAGAAAGGAAAAAGCTATTGGTTCAAACTGGATTTTTCTTCTTACCTCCATCTTTTGGCCGAATCTGACACCATGTACATTTATCCGGGAAATCTGGATGTTTCCTGGTTGTTTTATGCCCCCAATGGATCGATTGACTCTTTGAATATCACCCGATTGGTTCCCAATGATCTGAAGAGAGCCAGTCTTCATTCATTGGAATATGTAAAAGTGTCCTCCAAGGATTTTTTCGAAGGAAATTACCTTTTGATTCGCGCTGAATTTCACCGGGCTTCTCCTGACCTGGATGTTCGGACCATCCGCTTTTCCGACTCCCGCTCCCATGAGATTTTTTCTCAGTTCATCAGCGAATCCTCCTTCAAAAGCCAGGTTTTGGCCTTTTTCTTTCTGGGGATCGCTGCTGTATTGATGATCTTTAATTTGATTCTATTCTTCAACATGCGGGAAAAGCAATACATCTACTATGGTGCATTCTTGCTATTTCAACTCATCTACTATTCTCAAATCAGTCCCTATTTGGCCACCAGTTTCGGCTACAACACCCTCTACTTATATTTTTGGTTGACTACCGTGTCCCAACTCCTAATCAATCTCTCCTACTTGCTGTTTATCCGGCACTTTTTGGAATTCCCCAGACTGATGCCTGGATTTGACCGGATTGTACTGGGAATTGCAGGATTGCTTATCCTTTTGGTTTTAGTCAATTCCGGCTTGATATTCTTGAAACCCTACAGCTTGCTTCAAGCCTATCTGATGGATTTTCAGCGCTACTTCATGGCTGCATTCGCCTTCTTTGGGGTGGGCTATCTGTTTTTCTACTATCCCAACCGGCTAAAGTACTTCGTGATTTCTGCCACCTTGATATTCACCACAGGCGCCTTGATGACCATGTTTTTATTGGACTTGGACTACATGGTTGCCGGCTCCTCTATCGAAAGCATCATTTTTGCCCTTGGGCTTTCCTACAAAATTAAGGTAATCAGTCAGGAAAAGCGGAAGGTGGAAAATGAGGCTTTTCAGACCAAATTAGGAGCCCTTCGTGCCCAAATCAACCCCCATTTTATTTTCAATAGTCTAAGCTCTATTCAGCATCTGATCAGCAGCGGACAGAAAGAAGCTGCCCTGTCCTACCTGAGCAAATTCAGCAAGTTTGTCCGTCAGGTCTTGGAAAACTCCATCGATGTCCATGTGACCTTGGACAAGGAAATCGAGCTGCTAAAAGTCTACCTCGACCTCGAATCCCTCCGATTTGACCACGCATTCAGCTACAAAATCGAGACTCCAGCCCATTTTGATCTTAGCTTTTTCGAAGTACCCATGCTGATCGTGCAGCCATTTGTGGAAAATGCCATCAAACATGGACTGATGGCCAAGCTGGAGGGAGAGCGAAAACTGATCGTGCGCTTTATCGAAGAACCAAACCACATCCGCTGTGAAATAGAAGACAACGGAATAGGGAGAAAAGCCGCCGCTGCTCTCAAAAAAGCCGATTATCGACCTTCCAGAGGGATGGCCTTGACCGAAGAAAGGCTTCGGCTGATCAACCGGGAGAAAAAAGAAACGCAGATTCAGATCGATGACCTGCCAGTAGGCACTCGTATCACCATTAAATTTCCCAAGCCATGAACTATCCGCTTAAAGCCATCATCGTAGAAGATGAATTTCACAGCAGGGAGACTCTAAAAGGGTTTCTGAGAAGCTACTGTCCGGAAGTACAGCTCATCGAAGAAGCCAGTCAGGTGGAAGATGCAGTCAGCAAAATCTCAACTTTACGGCCGGAGTTGGTCTTTTTGGATATCGAACTTCAGACAGGAACTGGATTTGACGTTCTACAGCGGGTCATTCATCTGGATTTTCACTTGATTTTTACCACTGCATTTGAGCACTATGCAATCAAAGCCATCAAATTCAGCTCCATCGATTACCTGCTCAAGCCTATTGACATGGAAGAACTGCAAGCCGCAGTACAGAAAGCAATCCAACTCAGGGCGCAAGAAAACCGCCAAAAACTCCTGGAAAACCTACTCAGCAATCTCCAAACCCCGGCTCCTGAAAATCATAAAATTTCCCTTTCCACTGCAGAAGGCGTAGAATTCATCCCAACCCGAGAAATTCTCTTTTGCGAAGCCAATGGGGCCTACACCAGTTTTTTTCTGGAAGATGGACGAAAGCTTCTGGTCAGCAAAAACCTAAAGGAGTACGAAAATATTCTCCAAAGCCATGGCTTCATGAGAGTCCATAATAGTTTTTTGATCAATCTGGACAAAGTCAAAAAGTATGTGCGATCCGAGGGCGGATACATTCTGATGAGCAATGAACGGCAGGTGAGCCTTTCTCCTTCCAAAAAAGATGAATTTTTGAAGCGGATGGGATATTGAAGAGTTTCCACTTAATTTTTGATACAAAAAGCAGGAGATTTCTTGAGCTTGGACTCCAAGTCCACTATCTTAAGCGGAAACTTTTCAAACCCATACAACCATGGATATCACCTTAACCCAAAAGATCCTTGCTCAGGGAATGGACCCTGAAATAGTCGCCCAGCAAATTGACAATTTCAAAAATGGCTTCCCTTTTCTCAAAATTCACGCTCCAGCCACTCCAGGCCATGGGATTAAAGTACTCAGTGATCAGGAATTAAAGCATTACACAGAAACCTATCCTGCCCAGGCAGCCAAAAAGGAAATCGTCAAGTTTGTCCCCGCATCCGGGGCGGCTTCGAGGATGTTTAAAGACCTTTTTTCCTTTTTGGACGGAGATGGAGATCTGGAAAAAAGCGCCTTTACCAAGAAATTCATTGAAAACATCCGAAAATTTGCCTTTGCCGAAGAACTGGATGAAGCACTCAAAACCAAAGGAAACACCCTTCAGGAATGCCTAGATGCAGGTATGTACAGGGCTATCGTGGCAGCACTTCTGCTTCATGAAGGGCTCGACTATGGAAGTCTGCCCAAAGGCCTTCTAAGATTTCATCGCTATCCTTCCGAAAACCGTACTCCTGCCCATGAGCATCTCATCGAGGGGGTTCAATATGCCGTAGGAAGAGGAAAAAAGGTCAAAATCCACTTTACGGTTTCTCCCGAGCACGAAACCAAATTCAAAGCGGAAATTGCCAAAGTCTTGCCTGCCATCAAGGCAAGCTCAGGTTTGGAGTTTGAAGTGAGTTACTCCCAACAGAAAAAAACAACCGATACCATTGCGGTGAATATGGACAACACGGCCTTTTTGGAGGACGATGGCAGTCTCCTTTTCCGACCTGCAGGTCATGGGGCTCTTCTGGAAAATCTCAATGACATCAAGGCTGACCTGATTTTCATCAAAAACATTGACAACGTAGTACCTGACCGACTGAAAGAACCAACCAAAACCTATAAAATGGCCATCGCGGGATTGCTTTTGGAGGTGCAGGAAAGAATCTTTGATGCTTTGAGAGCAATGGAAAAAGGCGTCAATCACGAGTCTTTGGCGATGGCAATAAAGGTCTACAATGAGGATTTGGGCGGGCAAGTCCCTCCTTCCGTTTCCTCAGAAAATATGCATGAACTTGCCGAGTATTTGAAAGACAAGCTCAATCGTCCAATCCGGGTCTGTGGAATGGTAAAAAATACCGGAGAACCAGGAGGAGGACCTTTCTGGATCGAGGAAAAAGACGGTTCCTACAGCCTCCAAATTCTCGAAACCGCACAAATCGACCTCAATGACCCTCAGTCAAAAGCTCATATGATGGCTTCCACCCACTTCAATCCGGTGGATCTGGTCTGCGGTACCCGGGATTATCATGGACGGGAATTCGATTTGCTGAAGTTTAGAGATATGCAAACCGGTTTTATCACCGAAAAATCCAAAAGCGGACGGGAGTTAAAAGCTTTGGAACTGCCCGGGCTTTGGAACGGGGCCATGGCAGGTTGGAATACCCTCTTTGTGGAAGTGCCCCTGATTACCTTCAATCCGGTCAAAACTGTAAATGACCTGTTGAGAGAAGAGCATCAGGGTTAAAAAATTCAATTACCAAACTCGATGATCAATTTTCAAGGATGTTTGACATTCATTGGATATTGATCATTGAAAATTCAAAACAGCCCTTTTTCCAGCTGTTCCTTCAAATAAGCCTTCATTTCCTCCCCTTCCTCCACTTTGATTTCGCCGGGTAAGCCAAGGATAAACCTTCCCAATCCGGGCAATTGAGGGATATTTCCTTCGAAAAAGTACTGATTCCGGTTTTTCACTCCCATAAAAGGTCGGGCATTGGGATGCTCTTCCTGCATGAGTTGGAATGCTTTTTTGCTCAGCTTGAGCTTGACATAGAATTCTCTTTTTCCTGAAAAGCCAAAAAGTGGCTGTTCAGGCAATTCATGCTTTTTCTCAAAAGTCCAAGGATTGGAGGAAAGAACCACATCCCCGATTCGCTCGATTTTGAAAACCTTCATGGACTTGCTCTCCACTTCAAAAGCATGGATGTTTTCATAATCCTGGGAAAACCCCACCGGTTCTACCAAGCGATCAGAGACCGTATCACTGCTGAGACTGTAATATTCCTTAAGCCAAATCTGCTTTCTGGCAGCCAACCCCTGCCCTATCAAATCCACAAATCGGCCAAGATTGGCTTTAAAGAGTAAATCAGTGCCTGTTTTGACCTCGGATTTAAGTTGAAGCTTTTGGATAATCGAATCCTTAAGCAGATTACCTTTTCCCTGACTTTCGATCAGAGATTGTAACCATTGGCTTTCCTCCTGAGAAAAAGTGCTGTAAGTCGAAGACTCAGGAAGATACTCCGGCCTTTCTTGGATTTTATACTTGCTGAATTCTTTGACCACGACAAACCCCAAGGCTTCCAAAAGCTTGAAATACCTATAAATCGTTCGCTCGTCTGTCTCAAGGAGTTCGGCCAAGCGATGCACAGTTTTTCCTATAGTACCCTGAAGAAGGTTGATCAATTTGAATACCCTGAGGATTTTCTGCTGTTCGATTGGAGAGGATTTGGCCATAGTCTTGACAATTGATGACTAAAAGTAGGGAAAGAGCAGGAAAACTCTTTTGTATTTGACAGTTATTGTCAATTATTATAGCAATGGTGCAAGTCTCCTGACTTGGACCCTCCAAACAAAACACCTCTGGTTCAAGTCTCCTGACTTGGACCACGTATTTTATGAATCAATTAAAATCACATCAATAAGTCTGTCAGGATGTCCTGCATAATTTTTGGCGCTGCTATATAAATATTCCTCAGGACTAAGTACCAACCCAGCAACGACCGGATTTTGATGGATGTAATTTAAGCACCTTCTTATTCTATCCTGAGTATTTAGCTCGATCGGATGATTATGCTGTTGCCAAATTTGGTAGTTTAAATTATTTGGATTGGTTTTTCCGGCCATTCGAAAATGATATAAAAGCCAATTTTTTCGGCTTTCTTCAGCAAGTGTTTCAATTGCTTTTAAAAATTTAATAGAAGTAAACTTTTTCAAATCTCGAATTATTTCTTCCAATTTCTGATCTCTATTTCTGCCTAAAATCAAATGAATATGGCTTGACATAATACAAAAACCAGCTATGTCCAACCCCTTATTTTCTTGGCAATATTTGAGCGAATCAATAAATATATCTCTGTATTCTTGCCTGGTAAATAGGTCTATCCATTCAACAATGGTGAAGGTGACAAAGTAAAACTTATCCTGATCCCTGATTTTATATTTTCTACTCATGATAAAAAAGATTTAAAAAGTAGATTTAAGATAGTGCTTTTGAAGAAATAATAATCATTAAATGCAGTCTTCAGACTGCCAGAAGATAAAGTCCAAGCCTGCCTTTGTCCTCAGACAGGTCTGAAGACTTGAACTATTCGCGGTATTTGGTTCAAGTCTACTGACTGGTTCAAGTCTCCCGACTTGGACCTAGTAGTTTATCTTTACAAAACTGTAAAAAGCAGTCTGAAGACTGCAAGAAAAAAAGTCCAAGTCTGAAGACTTGAACTATCCGCGGGCCTGTCTGGACCTTACTGGTTCAAGTCTCCTGACTTGGACCAAAGAAGCCTCTAAATTGACTAGCTCTCAACTTTTGCCAAAGAAGAATTTCAGAGAGCGTAGAATGATTTCTTAATTCTCTAGAAAATTCATTCAAGTTTCTGTCATAAGGTAAAAAGTACATACAACAAAAATAATTCTTTTTTATTCCCCCCAGCCCCCTTTTCAAGGGGGAGTAAACCTGCTTTGAACTCCAACCATTTATCTCTTTTTTCCATCCGGTATTCCATTTCAGGAGATTAGAATTACCTGATTTCGTCAAATTAAAAAAACGAAAAATCAGACTTTTCACCAAGCCAACTCCCCCTTTCTTAAAGGGGGTTAGGGGGATTTTTACCAATTTCAAATCCCCCCAGCCCCCTTTTCAAGGGGGAGTAAACCTGCTTTGAACTTCAACCATTTATCTCTTTTTTCCATCCGGTATTCCATTTCAGGAGATTAGAATTACCTGATTTCGTCAAATTAAAAAAACGAAAAATCAGACTTTTCACCAAGCCAACTCCCCCTTTTCAAGGGGGAGTCACCCTGTTTTGAACTCCAACCCTATATTCCTTAAAACAACCCCAAACTCCATACTATCCAATTGTAATTCCTAATCAATAGATTTTCAGACATTCGCCCTTATTTTTACCCCATGACCCAATTTATTCAGAATCATCCAAAGCGTTCAGCATTTCTTTCTGGGTCGGTATTTCTGTTTTTTTATTGGTTGCTTGGCTTTGATGGGATCACCTTCTCCGATGATGTCTACTACCTCCTTGCAGGAAAGAGCTTCTGGGAAGGTACCATGGAAGTCAATGCCTACCACTTCTCCAGTCGCTGGGGAGCTTATGTTCCCTCCGGATTTATAGGCTTTATTTTGGGATTTGATCCGCATAGAATTTCCCTGATTTCTCTCCTAAGTTATGTAGGGAGCCTTTACCTTTTGATGAAAATCCTCCCAAAAGGTATAAATCTCTGGATTCTGGTCTTATGGGCAAGCACTCAAGTCTATCTGCTCCACTTTTTGACCAAGGTTTACCCTGATTCTCTTCTGGTTTTCTGGACTTGTCTGGTTCCTTTTTCTGCCTCCTTCAGAAAAGAAAAACCTTTTGCAGCCTCCTTGGGATTGATTTTAGGCTTGTTTATGGGATTTATCACCAAAGAAACCATCGTTTTTCTAGCCCCGTTTCCCATCCTCCTTTTTCTTAGGGACCGAAAAAACCAAAAGATCAATTACTCTTTTTACCTCGGTGTGCTGGTTTGGGGACTTTTCTTTGGTCTGGCCTATCTGGCCTACTTCTGGATCAAATTCGGTGATCCCTTTTTCCGGGTTAGCTCGATCAACGCAGGCCACTACATCTCCGAATTCACCTATGCGGACAAAGGGACTTGGGCCATGATTAGGCGATTGACCTATCTGCCTATCCTCACTTGGGTAGAACGCTCCTATTGGATTTGGATCGTATTGGCCCTGCCGGGAATCTGGAAAGCCTGGAAGGCGAAACATAGTCCGGGAATTGAGTTTGCCTTTACCGCTTTTTGCCTAATTCTGGGGTTTTGGTTTATGTCTTCCACCTTGAAGATTTACAACCCGATTTACCTCAATCCCCGACATTTGATCATCCTCGTCCCCATACTTGCTTTTCTGATTGCTTTGGGATGGGGCAGTTGGGAAAAAAGCCCAAAAATAAAACTGACTTTAGCTTCCCTCATTGCATTTGGAGTATTCATCAGCTTTGCCCAGCAAGACCTGAAAATGGTTCTATTTCAGACCGCTTTTTTGGGGATTTTTTTAATCAAAAATCAACAGCTTCAAACCATCTTTCTTGGCGGTCTTCTGATTATTCCAGCATTAGCTTCCATTTTTTACCAAGAAAAAATCAAAAGCTACTCAGATTTTATCGAAACTTTATCCAATGAGTTAAAAACAACTGAAAATCAATCTATTATTGTAGTAAATAATTTTGTAAAATTCAGCGAGGAAGTTCTTTTTCCAGAAGACCAAAAAGTAAAAACCCAGCTCTTCCCTATGGAAAAGCTGGATTCTTTGAAATCCCTAAAGCCGGAAGAAATCCGGGTTTTTGTTTACGACTATTACCTCCATGCTTATCCTCAGGAGCAGGAAGATGTGGAAGCGGTAGAGACTTGGCTCAAAGCGAACTATTTGCTCCAAAAAGAAACAAGAGAAAGCAAGGTTTGGATCAGGACTTTCACCCAATCGGCAAAGTGATTACCTCCTTTTCTTTTGACCCAAGGCAAAGATTCGGTTCACATTGAATCCCAAACGGAATTCCTCACCGGGAACCCCATTTCCTCCAGCCAAAAGGTAAGGCTCGGTGAGGGCTTGTGAGGTAACAAAGTACATCTGAAACACGTGACCTCCGGCTTCCACATCCCAACCGATCCCGAAATTGCTACGTAAGTCTGAATTTAGATTTGGGATATATTGCAGGGTAAGGGAAGATCTTTCAGTCACTTTCCATTTTCCGCTCATCCCCAAAGCAAAGTAGAAGTTTTGGTCTCCTTCGATCTGATAAATCGGAAGCGGATTTGTGAAATAGGAAAACATGGGACTCAACTGAAAACTGATTTTCCCGGAAAACTTCCTGGCCAGCATCACCTGTCCAAAGTAATTCATTCGATCACCAAAAGTCGGCTGTTCCGGTTCGGGAAGGAAGCTATACGTGTTGGTGATCACCCCTGCCCCACCAGCCAAACTGAGGGAAAAAGGCTTCTTCCCGTTTTGGGTTTGTTCGAAAATGTGATATCGTCCAAAGGCCTGATACACTTTATCCCTGCTGGCTCTCAAAATACCCAAGGACAGCTTTTCGCTTAGCCCAAATTCAAAGCTAAACTGAATATTTGCTCCATTGTCCAAGCCAAAGAGATTTTCTACACCCCCATCCAAGGTACCAAAGGTGTGCATGATGGCAAAGTGCATGGATTTCTTTTCCAGAGGCTCTACCGTAAGCAGATTGATATGTCTGGGTGCATGGAAAACCAGATCAACCGGCTGGTTTTCATTGGCGAGTTGTCTTTCCAGTTGGGAAAAGGAAGGAAAAGCCATTCCTAAAAGGAAGGCCACCAAAAGGGTTAATTTTCTCATTTTTTAGGACTTAATGTGGCGTTGATGCTGACTTTTTGCTCAGAAGCCAACTCGTAAAAGACCAACTTGGGAATGTCGATTTGGTAATCATCCAGCAGGATGACAAACTCGGATTGGAGTTGCAAGCTTTGATCGTTGCGTTGAGTAAGGGTGCCTTCGACGGTGATTTCCCTCTCCACCCCATGGATTTTAAACTTACCCTTGGCTTTGACCGGATAGCTTTTTCCTGTTTCCAAAGCTGGAATGGGTTCCATTTTCCCGGTAAACTCTGCAAAAGGAAATTTTTCCGTCTCCAGATAATTCTCCCTCATATGCTTATCCCTCAGTCCGATTCCCGTGTCTAGGGTATTCAGATCCAAATAGAAATCCAATAGATTTTTCTCCAGATCGATCAGTCCGTTTAGTGCTTTAGACTTTCCTTCAAACTCATTCAGTGGAGCCTTGCTCAGAAATACTACAGATCCGGTTTTGGTCAGGTATTCTTGAGAAAATCCTAGAAATGGGAGAAAAAGGAAAGCAAGAAATCCAAGCCTCCTCATCGGGTGATGATCAGATTGGTACCGGAAACTTGGGTATTGAACTGCTGCAGAGGTGCATTGGCAGGGCCTTGAAGAACTTGACCTGAAGGATCAAAGACCGAGCCGTGGCAACGGCAGGTGAAACGGTTGTTGCCAAATGTCCAGCTATCAAAGCAACCGGAGTGGGTACAAACAGAGGTCAAGGCCACAAACGATCCATTGACATTGGCCACCAAGGTTCTAGCATTGGTGATAAGTAGCCAATTCCCGGCATTTTGCAATCCCTGCTGGGTATTCAGGTCAATAGATATGGTATTTCCGGAGATAGAAATTCCGTTACCGTTTCCTCCCCCTACCGGAGGTGTGGTCGGGTCTGCATCCTCAGTAGAGGAACAGGAAGTGAAAAAGGACACTCCAAAAAGGGAAAGTGTCATACTCAAGCCGGCCTTTTCTAAGAATTTTCTTCTGGACTCAGTCAGAGTACCAGCTACTTGCGGTGCTAATTCTGGTTTCATGGGTATCAAGTTTTGTTTGTTTCGTGATGTACGAAATAACAATTGAAACCAGATTGAATTGTTTGGAAAAAAAGACTAAAAGTGCTTTCTATTTAAAATTTCACTCAAAATTATCGCATCACGGACACTTTGAGGATTTTTCAGCTTTTCCGCATAGGGATTGATTCTTTTTGGATTTTGAGCTTTCAGTCGGATATCTCTTGCCATTTCCTCGATGGAAAGGACTTTGGGTGCTGCCTTGGTTTCAGCTGCTTGGTATTTGTTTCTAAAAGCTCCTTCGTAATACCTCGCTTCGTCGTCGACTTCCTCGACCACTTCAGGTTTGTAGGATTTTCTTTCCGGAAAAAAACTCGGTTTGCTGGGCTGCTCACGGGGAGTTTCAAAAGTTGGAGTAGGGATAGGTCGGGGCTTGGGTGGCTCCTGCTGTTTAGGCTGGGGATTTTGGGCCTGACGGATTTCACGGAGCAGATCCTCGAAAGTCACCCCTTTCTGAGGTTTTTCTGGCTGATTATCACCAGAATCTACAGGATCTTGAGACTTCTTTTTTCGGGAAGCTTGGTAGATGAAGTAGGCAATGACTGCGACGATGTAGATGATTTGTCCGAAATCCATGGCTTTAAGTTAGGAGAAAAATGAATTGAAAATAAAAGGAAGAGAGAAATACAATTGAAATACCTTGGAAATAAGCTCCCTTCGGTCGCGATATAAATAAGAAAGTTAAGTGCGAATTACCATCCTTCGAAAAACTCAGCAAAAGTTTACGATCCTGAACTGAACTTCAATCTCTCTATTTATACCAACCCCTATCTCACCGACTGCAGGGAGGTGTATCTCACGAAGTGTATCTCGCGAAGCATATTTCAGTATTTACGAATTACGAATTACGATTTACGACCTTAAATTGAACTCCAAACCTTGCTCCTAAACTCAAACCTTATCTCACCGACCGCAGGGAGGTGTATTTCGAGTGGCATATTTCAATATTTACGAATTACGATTTACGATTTACGACCTTAAATTGAACTCCAAACCTTAATCCTAAACTCAAACCTTATCTCACCGACCACAGGGAGGTATATCTCGCCAAGCCTATCTCACCGACCACAGGGAGGTGTATTTCGAGTGGCATATTTTAATATTTACGATTTACGAATTACGATTTACGACCTTAAATTGAACTCCAAACCTTAATCCTAAACTCAAACCTTATCTCACCGACCACAGGGAGGTATATCTCGCAAAGCCTATCTCACCGACCGCAGGAAGGTGTATCTCACGCAGCGAAGCGTAGTATATTTCCCTTCTTTTCTTTTTAAATATTAAATTTTGTTATGAAATTTATTTTTTATCTATCTATTCCTATATTATCTTAAATTCATTCCATAAAAGGTTTAATTGTTTCAATAAAAGAGAAATTCTATGCAAAAAAACCCTTCTAAATTCCTGATTATTTGCTTTTTGCTCCTGAGCGCAGCACTCAGGCTTGAAGCCCAAGAGAAGATTCCCGACCCAGTCAAAGTGACCACAGTGGAGGGAATCACTGAATATCAGCTTTCCAACGGCCTTCGGGTTCTCCTTTTCCCCGATCAAACTAAGGAGACTATCACGGTCAACATTACCTATCTCGTAGGTTCCAAGCACGAGAATTATGGGGAAACAGGGATGGCGCACCTTCTGGAGCACTTGGTATTCAAAGGGACTCCAAGACACCCAAATATTCCTCAGGAACTGACCGAGCGTGGGGCAAGACCAAACGGAACTACTTGGACAGACCGAACCAACTATTTCGAGACCTTCAAAGCCACTGATGACAATCTTCGCTGGGCTTTGGATTTGGAGGCAGACCGTATGGTCAATTCCTTCATTTCAGCTAAGGATTTGGAAAGCGAAATGACCGTGGTGAGAAACGAGTTTGAATCCGGAGAAAACTCCCCTTACAGTATGGTCATTCAGCGTACGCTTTCCGCAGCTTACCTTTGGCATAACTACGGCAAGTCTACCATCGGTGCGAGATCAGACTTGGAAAATGTTCCGATCGAGCGCCTGCAGAACTTTTACCGGACCTATTACCAGCCGGACAATGCGGTCCTGGTGGTGGCAGGAAAAATTGATGAAGAAAAGACCATTCAGCTGGTCAATGAATTTTTCGGACCTATCCCAAGACCTGAGCGTGTTTTACCCCAATTTTATACGCGTGACCCGGATCAGGACGGGGAAAGAAGAATCACAATCCGAAGAGTCGGAGACACGCAATTGGTGGGCTTAGCTCACAAAATCTCTTCGGTATCCCATCCGGATGCAGCGCCCTTGGTCTTGCTTTCCACCATCATGAACGACAACCCTTCAGGCAGGATATACAAATCCCTCGTGGACACACAGCTAGCCAGTTTTATTTTTGGGCAGACTTTTCTGTGGAAAGAACCGGGTATCATGATGACCTTCGCGGAAGTCCCTAAGGAAAAATCCATGGACGAGGCTTTGAATGCCATGATTCAAACCGTGGAAAACATCAAGACTACTCCCATTACAAGCGATGAAGTAGAACGGGCCAGAAACCGATGGATAAAACAATTTGATTTGGGATTTAACTCTTCCGAGCAAATCGGTCTTCAACTCAGTGAATATATCGGTGCAGGCGATTGGAGATTGATGTTTATCCAGAGAGACCGAATTAAAGAGGCAACCTTGGAGGATGTGAAGCGCGTAGCCAGCAACTACCTAAAGCAGGACAACCGAACCATTGGACTTTTTGTCCCTACCGAAAACCCTGATCGAACTTCCATCCCAGAGGATGTGGATGTAATGGCACTGGTCAAGGATTACAAGGGAGGGGAAGGACTGGCCATGGGAGAAGCTTTTGACCCCAGTCCAGCCAATATTGATAGCCGCACCACCTCCGTAGAACTGGAAAACGGAATGAAACTGGCTTTTCTACCTAAGGAAACCCGAGGCAGCTCCGTCAACTTTAATTTCACACTCCGTTTTGGAAGTGAGGAAAACCTGAAAAACAAAGGAGAAATCGGTGCTTTCACAGCCCAAATGCTGGATAAAGGCACAGCGACCAAATCCAGAGAACAAATCAAGGATGAGTTTGACCGCCTCAAAGCCCAAGTGAATATCTTTGGAAGCGCGAGTACCCTATCCATCTTTGGCCAGACAACCAAAGAAAACCTACCCGGGGTAATGAAATTGCTCAAGGAAATCCTTCTTTCACCTGCATTTCCTAAGGAAGAATTGGACAAAATGATTCTGGAAAGTGTGACGGATATCGAGTCCAGCATGAGTGATCCTACATCCAGAGCTTTCAATCGGCTTACCCAGCATATGAATCCTTACGAAAAGGGAGATCCTCGATATGCAAAAACCTTTGAGGAAGACATCGCTGCAAAAAAAGCAGTGACCATCGATCAGGTCAAAGACTTCTATGCCAACTACTTGGGCGCTAATCATGGTACGGGCGCCATTGTGGGAGATGTAGAGGTAGAGACTATACTTCCTTTGCTTGAAGACATCTTCGAAAGCTGGAATAGCAAAGTAGATTACGCACGTCTTCAGGGACGAATCGCTAACCGACCGGCCATCAATGAGGCCATAGAAACACCCGACAAGCCCAATGCTTTCTTTGTAGCAATGCAGCAGTTTGAAATGAATGACCAGCATCCCGATCATCCGGCATTGGTCTTGGGCAATTTTATGCTTGGAGGAGGTTTTCTCAATTCCCGATTGGCTACCCGAATCCGTCAGAAAGACGGATTAAGCTATGGAGTGGGTTCGGGATACAGTGCAGGAAGCATTGATCCTATTGGTACTTTCCAGGGCTACGCAATCTATGCTCCTGAGAACCTGGAAAAACTGGAAATTGCTTTCAAGGAGGAAATCCAAAAAGTTCTGGATGAAGGCTTTACCGAGGAAGAAGTCGCAGCAGCCAAAGCTGGATGGTTGCAAAGCCGTACTGTAAACAGGGCCTCAGACAATTATCTTTCCAGTGTCCTGAATGGCAATCTATTCCTGGACAGAACGATGGAGCGAGAGCAGATTCTCGAAGATCAAGTTAATGCCCTGACTCCTCAGCAAATTCAGGAAGCAATGAAAAAGCATCTGGATTTGAATAAAATGTCCATTGTAAAAGCTGGGGAATTCACCAAGGAGTAATTTCCCCCTTATCCTATCCCAAGCCTTCCGGATCAGTCCGGGAGGCTTTTTTATGCAGTATATCTCGCAAAGCATATTTCAATATTTACGATTTACGAATTACGATTTACGACCTTAAATTGAACTCCAAACCTTACTCCTAAACTCAAACCTTATCTCACCGACCGCAGGGAGGTGTATCTCGCGAAGCATATTTCAGTATTTACGATTTACGAATTACGATTTACGACCTTAAATTGAACTCCAAACCTCACTCCTAAACTCAAACCTTATCTCACCGACCGCAGGGAGGTGTATCTCGCATAGCGTATTTCGCGAAGCATATTTCTAGTTTTAAGATTTACGAATTACGATTTACGACCCTGAATTGAACTTCAATCTCTCTATTTATACCAAACCCTATCTCACCGACCGCAGGGAGGTGTATCTCGCATAGCGTATCTCGCGAAGCATATTTCAATATTTACGATTTACGAATTACGACCCTGAACTGAACTTCAATCTCTCTATTTATACCAACCCCTATCTCACCGACCGCAGGGAGGTATATCCCACGAAGCGAAGCGGAGTATATTTCGCGAAGCTTATTTCACGCAGCGTATCTCAATAAATTATTGCCAATTCCATCCTTTCGCCCTATTTTGAAAGCTTATTCGTAAGGAGATTTTTCGATGCTGCTTAGTAAACTGGAAATCAAAGGCTTTAAGAGTTTTGGGGACAAAATGGTCATCCACTTCGACAAGGGAATCACCGGTGTGGTTGGCCCCAATGGCTGCGGCAAGTCCAATGTAGTCGATGCCATCCGTTGGGTGCTGGGAGAACAAAAATCCCGCATGCTGCGCTCGGACAAGATGGAAAACGTCATCTTCAACGGGACCAAAAACCGCAAACCCACAAACATGGCAGAGGTGTCCCTGACTTTTGAAAACACCAAAAACCTCCTCCCTACCGAATACACGCACGTCACCATCACCCGTCGCTACTACCGCACTGGGGAAAGCGAATATCAGATCAACGGAGTCACCTGCCGCCTGAAGGACATCACCAACCTCTTTATGGACACGGGAATCAACTCCAACTCCTATGCAATCATCGAACTCAAGATGATTGATGAGTTGCTCAATGACAAAAACAACTCCCGCAGGGAGCTTTTCGAGGAGGCAGCTGGGATCCATAAGTTTAAAACCCGAAAGAAGGAAACCCTTCGCAAACTCGAAGATACCGACGCTGACTTGGCCCGGGTGGAAGATCTGCTCTTTGAGATAGATAAAAACCTGAAGTCACTGGAAAAGCAGGCCAAGCAGGCTGCCAAATACTTCGAAATCAAGGAAGACTACCGCAAGGCCAGTATCAATCTGGCTAAAAAGTCCATCGAAAAACAGACCCAAAGTCTGCTCGATGCCAATACCAAAATCCAGAGTGAATCTGACCGCAAACTCCAGGTTCAAGCTCAAATCGCCGATCAGGAAGCCCTTTTATCCCAATTGAAGGCGGACTTGATCCACAAGGAAAAGCTACTTTCCTCCCGGCAAAAAGCCTTGAATGAGCATGTGAACAAAATCCGGGCTTTTGAGTCGGAGAAAAAAATCAAAAACGAGCGCCTCCGCTTTCTGGAAGACCGATCCCAGACTTTGCGTGAGCAAATCGACGCTGACCGCAAGTCAAACGACCGCGCGGGTTTCTCCATCCGCTCCCTGCAGATGGAAAGAGAGGCGGCGGAGAAAATCCTGAATGAAAAAGAAGGCATCGTCTCCCAGCTACGGGAAGAGTACGACGCCCAAAAACTCATCACCTCGGAAAAGCAGCAGGCCCAAAAAGAGGTTTCACTTCGCTACGAAAGCCTAAAGGAAAAAGTCTACCAGCTGAGCAAAGAGGTCGAAATCAAGCAAATCCAGCTCAGCACACTCAAGCAGGAACTGGAGCGCACTTCCTCTGACGATTCCTCACAGGAAGCCAATTTGGCGGAGTTTGAGGACAAACTGATCGGGCTGAAAGAAGAGCTGGACCAGGCTCAAAGCGAGTACAGCTCCATCAAAAACAAGCAGGAAGACCAGGATCAGAAGATCGAGGAGACCAACCGGGTGATAGAATTGATTCGGGAGGAGTTGACGACCAATTCAAGAAAGCTGGACTCCAAAACCAACGAATACAACCTGACCAAGTCCCTTGTCGAGAATCTGGAAGGCTTCCCAGAGGCGATCAAGTTTCTGAAGAAGAATTCCACCTGGGGCAAGGACATCCCTCTCCTCTCCGACTTGCTTACCACCGACGAGAAGTACCGAGTGACCATCGAAAACTACCTCGAGTCCTACATGAACTACTACGTGGTGGACACTGAGGCGCAGGCAATTGCTGCCATTCAACTTTTGAGTGATGCGGCAAGAGGAAAGGCCAATTTCTTTGTTTTGGAGCATTTTGAGCGGTTCAAAGCCAGCCAAACCAAACTTTTCTCCAATGCCATCCCGGCTACCGAAATCATCGAATACGATGTGAAATACAGCCGTTTGATGAGTTTTATTCTGGACAATGTCTACCTCGTGCAGGGGGATTACAAGGACTTCCCTACCGATCCGGATTGCATTTTCCTCTCCGAATCGGGAAAATACACCAAGCGGAAATTCTCCCTTTCCGGAGGCTCGGTGGGCCTTTTCGAAGGAAAACGAATAGGCCGGGCCAAAAACCTGGAAAAGCTGGACAAGGAAATCAAGGATCTGGGCAAAAAGGTTTCCACCACCCGAGCCAATCTGGATCAAAAACTCAGCGATCTCCTCAAACTCAAGGAAGTCAGCTACAAAAAGACCCTCGAAGAAAGTCAGGCCCGGATCAGCGAACTCAATTCCGCCTATGTTTCCATCCGCACCAAAAAGGAGCAGTTGGCAGAATTGCTGAGCTCCAATGCCAACAAGCGGGAGGATATTCTGGAGCGGATTGCCAATCTGGAGGAAAGCTTGACTTCCATTCAACCCCAATTGGCGGAAGAAAAAGAAGAGTTTGACGGATTGGGAGAGCAAGTGGCCCAGCTGACTGAAGAAGTGGAAGGGGAAAACAAGCGACTCGCCGACAAGTCCCAAACCTTCAATCAGGAAAACATCACCTACATCCAGCAGGTCAATCGGGTCAATAGTCTGGAGCAAGAGATTGAGTTCAAACAGAATGCCTTCGAAAGCTCCAAAGAACGCATTGAGAAGTCTCAGGCCGAACTCGCCCAACTGGATGCCGAGATCAAAACCCTGCTGGAAAACAACGAAATCAAGGACGACGAGCTGATCGAACTTTACTCCGAAAAAGAAGGCATCGAACTAGGAGTTAATGAGGCCGAAAAGGACTACTACGGAGCCCGTGGCCTGATTGACGAGACGGATACCCGGATCCGCAGCCTGCAAAAGGCCAAGGAAGGTTTCGACACCCTGCTTCAGGAACTCCAAAATGCAATCAACGAGATCAAGCTGAAAATGAGCGGGATGAAGGAGCGACTGAGTGTGGAGTTTGACTTGGACTTGGATGAGCTGATGGAGGAAAATCCGGCCATAGACCCCGAATTTGCCGACTTTGCCGAGGAAGAACTGAGAGACTTGGTCCGAAAGCAAAAAGAAAGGCTGGAAAAGATCGGTCCGATCAACCCAATGGCTATGGAGGCCTATGATGAGATCAAAGTCCGATTTGACTTTATCACCACGCAGAAAAACGACCTCATTCAGGCTAAGGAAGGCCTGCTGAGCACCATCTCCGAGATCGATCAGGTAGCCAAGGAGACTTTTCTGACAGCCTTTGCTCAGATCAAGGAAAACTTCGTGAAAGTCTTCCGTTCCCTCTTTACCGAGCAGGACGACTGCGACCTGACCCTAGTCGATCCGGATAATCCTTTGGAATCTCCGATCGAGATCATGGCCAAGCCCAAGGGCAAGCGTCCCCTGACCATCAATCAGCTGAGTGGTGGGGAAAAAACCCTGACGGCCACTTCCCTACTCTTCTCCATCTACCTGCTGAAGCCTGCCCCCTTCTGTATCTTTGACGAGGTGGACGCCCCACTGGACGATGCGAACATTGACAAGTTCAACCAGATTATCCAGAAGTTCAGCACCGATAGCCAGTTTATCATCGTCACGCACAACAAGCGCACCATGGCCAGCACGGATATTATCTATGGGATTACAATGATCGAGGCGGGTGTCAGCCGGGTAGTTCCGGTGGATTTGAGGGAGTTGGCTTGATCTAAGGAAATTGGGCTAAAGCCCATGGATCTTATTTGCATCTAATTGCCTCCAGCCCCGATGCTTCGGGGCAGGAGGCAATTCAACCATCTTATTGTTGAATAGGATTTTTGAATAGGAATGGTGAATAGGAATGGCCTTTAGGCCATTTAATTTGAATCATAATCGAATTTAATCGGGCTTTAGCCCAAATTCTTCATCTTTAATTTTTCAACCATGCCATTTGTTAAAGTCTACATCCACCTCGTCTGGAGCACCAAAAACCGGGTACCTCATTTGAATTCGAAAGAACTCAGATTAACTGTTTGGAATCATATCCGTGAAAACGCCCAGAAAAAAGAAATTTTCGTGGATTTCATCAATGGATACTCAGATCATTGCCATTGTTTGATTTCTTTTGGTGTCAGTCAAACAATTGAAAAGACAGTCCAGCTTTTGAAAGGCGAATCATCCTTTTGGATTAATAAAAACAAGCTTACAAAAGAAAAATTTGAATGGCAGGATGAATATTTTGCTGTTTCTGTTTCTGAATCTATGTTGGACAAAACTCGGGATTATATTAAAAATCAAGAGGAGCATCATCAGAAAAAGACATTTCAGGATGAGTATGATGAATTTATGTACAAATATGGTTTTCAGAAATTCAAGGGTTGATTGGGCTGAAGCCCAGAATGTTTTTATGAATATTTTTTGCCTCCAGCCCCGATGCTTCGGGGCAGGAGGCAATTCAAAGGCTTGAATTTTAATCCGATTCCACCTTACTATGTGCCTTCCTCTTGAATAGGAATATGCCTTTAGGTCACTCCTAAAATTGGCAACTCTTTAGACCATTCCAAAAATGGTTCCCTTTCTATTTCGGCTTAAGCCCAATTGAATTTGGATTCTCTCACCCCTACATCCAAAAGCAATCCCCCAAATATCCAACGGTATTCCCCGCAGAAAGAATTTATTCCAATTAAGAACTTAAAAATCAAAATCCCTGCTTATTTTACGCAAGGGCAAGGGCAATACTGCCAACACGAATGAGCTATAGGATTAGGATGATTGAGGTGGGTGTATCGAGGGTAGTTCCGGTGGATTTGAGGGGTTGGCTTGATTTGAAGGAAATTGGGGCTAAATCCAAGAAAAGTTAATTGCACTTTTTGCCTTCAGACCCCAAAAAAATCGATACAGGAGGTAAATTAATTGATATAAAATTCTTTACTGTTTATAATCCTCAAATCAGACAAAGACAGAATCTGATTATTTTAACCCATCTGCGTCATTCTTTAACCTAATTTTCAACTAATGAGCAAAGACCTACTGTTTTCCAACCAAGAAATTGAAAATCGAATTTTTTTAATTCGTGGCAATCAGGTAATGATTGACCGGGATTTAGCCGAATTGTATGGAGTTGAAACTAAAGTCCTCAATCAGGCCGTGAAAAGAAACTTAGATCGATTTCCTGAAGAATTTAGATTTCAGATTAACAAGCTGGAAAAAGATGAACTGGTCACAAAATGTGACCGGTTCCAGAGTTTAAAACATTCCAGTTCCAACCCTTTTGCCTTTACTGAACAGGGAATTGCGATGCTTTCAGCAGTTCTCAGAAGTGAAATAGCAGTCAAAGTAAGCATCCAAATTATCAAAGCTTTTGTAGCCATGCGAAAGTTGGTCCAGGATAATCAATTAGTTGGGGGGGGGGTAATGGTGGATTTGAGGGGAATTGTATGGTTAATAAAAAGTGAGTCAAAATACTCTTTCGAACGAATTGGACTCAATTCTATTTAACGTTTCCACTAATAACTTTTTAACCTCATTGATTGTATTGAGTTTTAATGGTACTCCTAAGATCAATATCGTATTTATTGCTTCGTTTATGATGTTTTTATATTTAATGATTTTTAGTTCAATTTGGTCTGATGGGTAACACAGAAAACCATATTTAAGATCAGCCTTACTAAATGAAGAATAAGCCATTATTTGGTGTAAGTCGTGTCGGTGGTCTTCTTTCAGTACTTCACTTTGGTCAAATTTGTTATATAAATTCGATTTATATTTAGCATCTATAAAAACCAAAGTATTCTCTTTTCGAAAAATTGCATCCGGCTCGATATGTTTTAATTCCCAGGCATAGTGCTTTGAAGTCCTGGAATGAAACTTAAAGTTTGAATAAAGTCGTCCGCCAGTTTCTTTTGCAGCTTCTTTAAATATATATTGAATAAATTTTTCGAATACATCTGAAAAATCCACCCGCCAAGCTGTGCTGTCAACAAGGTTAAAGTTTAATATCCTATTAGCTTGTTCTTTGCAGGCTTTGACAGTTGGGCTATCGGAAAATCGGATTGTGATTTTATTGGTTGCTTTTGGTTTATGATAATATAATCGTTCTTCAAGGAAGCTCAAATTGGTCCGCAAAGAATTCTTAATTCTCTGCGGTGTATTGGCTGAAAGTATTTCACTTTTACAAATGTCAAAGACATATCTAATTTCCGAATATTCAGAATGAAATTCCCTCAACACATTTGTTCTTGCTGGAAATTTTAACCTGTTTTCTACTTTAAATTTGTTGTTTATATATTTTGTCCAATTGATTTGACCAGTAGGCTGATTTGAAACCTTTTCAATATTGTCAAACTTTCTCCACGGTCTCATTGTCAGCTTTTCAAGAGCTGCTATAAATTTAACAGCCTCCAAATACAGCGGTGGCCTGAAATTCTTACCTGATGCCAATGGTAAACTATCAATTACCTCAGGACTTATTTCAGTACCCAGTAGGTTTAGAATTTCAATATAGTCTTCAAATCTGTCACGCCCTGTAAACCTAGGCATAACTACAAAATCCCCGATTTGCTTTCCCGTGTCAGAAGCTTTCAAAGGAATAGAGCCAATGAACCCGGATGAACGGAATGTTAGTGCTGTGCTTTGGTCTGAGCCAATTATATATGGCTGAACTCCAAGAAATTTAAATTGCTCAGAATTGTAATTAATGAATTTCTGAAGGTATTGACCAATAATTCTTTTGTCTGCTGACTTAAACCACTTTTTATGCAAGGCAACTCCACCTAACTGTTTCGATTGTTCAGTCAGGCAAGGAATTTCACAAAAAACATCTAAGGGTTTTGTCATTCGAAAAGAGATAGATTTATTCTATTTGAAAAATAGTTATTGAACTCTTCTTTAGCATTTCGCAAGAGGCCCTCTTGTAAATATTCTTTTATTAAAGGGAATATTTCATATTGAACGCGATTTTTCATTTCGTCGTCGGATTCTGCTATAAAGTATCCTTGACCAGGTTGTAAGTTTAATTCAGTGCTTGAGGCATACCAATCGAAAATTTCTTGAATCTTGATAAAGTCTTCATTAAAAAAATTTCTTGATTTTATAATTTTTGGCTTCATAGTGTACCAGGCAAAACGCCTTCTTAAAGCAAAGTCAACAACTGCCAAACTCCTGTCGGCTGTGTTCATTGTAGAGATGACAGAAAAGTTTTCAGGTAGTTTTTTTACTTTGAAATTTGGAGCAATTTCAATTTCAACATTCGAAACATCCATTTTATGTTCAAATAGATAAAAAATAGGTCCCAATACATTGGAGAGGTTAGCTCTGTTTATTTCGTCAATTATTAAAATGACTTTTTCATTGGTATGATCAATAGCATATTTTAAGGCCTCTGAGAAACTGCCTAAATTTTCTTTATATCTCAGTTCTTCGTCTTCTGTGTCAGGTCTGATTCCGTAAATAAAATCGGAGTAACTTGTTTCTGCATGAAATTGAGTGAAGAAGGTTTTTGCTCCTATTTTGTCTGCAACACTTTTTGCAGTTCTTGTTTTACCAGTTCCTGGAGGTCCTTGAAGAACTATGTACTTTCTTTCGTTTAAGAGATTTTTTACTTCTTCTGCTTCATCAATGGTTTCTGACTTTAAAAATGGCTCTAAAGCTTCTGAAACTGCTTTTCGGTGGTCTTTATTGGAAGGCCAGTCTCGAAGTTTTGCATAACCTGCGACAAAGGCTGCAATAAGTTGTTTCCCTTCTTCGCTTTCAGGGTCATCAACTATTTGGCAAGTCGGTAAAACTTTAGTGTAAGTTTTAATCGTGTTTTTTATATGCTGTAAATCCAGATTACCTGTGATTGATTTTGGCAAACTTGTTTCTATATCTGAAAAGTCAGATTTACAAAAGCCTCTTTCGTCCGTAAGTTTTGAGAATAATCTTCTAAGCCCAGGATAAGTTGCGAGTTCATAATCATTTTTGAAACCACTAGAACCAATTCCAAGACATACTAACCAAGGTTTATTTTGGTCATTCGGGAAAATTGTTAATGAAAAGTCGTGAAAAGGGCCTGACGCTTCTTCTTCTGGATGAATAAATCCAAAAAAAGCACCATTATCCTTAAGTGCATCTGGTCCTACATTTTTTCTAAAAACGTAAGGCTTATTAAATTCTAGGTCAGGTCTTGCACCAAATTTTAAAGCACAATCAACAATAAAATCAATTACTCCATCAATCATTTTCTATTAGTTAAAATTTAAAAAACTCAACCACAGGCGTCTTCAATGCTTCGGCAATCTTAAAAATGGTTTCGATAGAAACATTTCTTTTTCCATTCTCAATATCAGAGATATAAGTCCTGTCTAGTCCAGCCAAATCAGCCAAACTTTCTTGTGAAACACCCTCTTTTTTCCTGATTGTCCTTACTTTTTTACCGTATTCAGCCTTGACGTCCATATTGCAATCTGAAAAAATGTGGCCTATCGTACCACCGGCTATAGTCTACAAAATGAGTTTAGTTTCGTAATTTCAACCACATATCAAAACAGCCATGAACAAAATCCTCCTTCTCTCCACCGAATACATTTCCCCATCTCGAACTATTGAAACTCTAACATTAGCCAATCAAAAGGATTCGAGACTGGTCCATATTTACAACTATGAAGGAAATCATTTCCGCTTTTTTGATTCTTATTTGAGTTTGATCGCATTTTTTCAAGAAGGAATTGAACCCGAAATTTCCTTTTCCTCGGAGAAGGAATTGGACAGGTTTTTAGAAGATTATTGCTGACTTTAATGCCATAAACCGACAAATAATCCAATAATCCTTGATTTTTTGCAAAAAATAAAAATCCAGCAGGCGGGAATAAGATCCCGGCTTTCCGAAAATCCCCTTCGTCCCAGCCTCAAAGGCTCCTGAAAAGAAAAATCCCCGTTTAGTCCAATTTTTATATGAAATTTAATTTTGAAGGTGGCTTAAACTATTTTTTTTCTATATTCTTACAAAAAAATCTTCAACATGAAAAGGAACCGCTTTTTACTCACCGTACTTACCCTCCTGCTACTGGGATCGACCCAAGCTTTTAGCCAAGGGGCTAAGGATATCACGATCAACTTTGAAATCAACGCCGAGGCGATCTTCAACGGAGAAAGTGTCGAGGACCACTCTAAACTTTCGGACAACAACCGGGGCAAAAGCGGAAACGGAAGGGCCTCCGACTTCGAATCTACCGCCTACCCTTCCAAGTTTGTCAATTGGGAAATTTTCAATGTGGGTTCCGATTCAAGAAACTATCAGGTCAAATTCTTGGACTTCCCCTGGACCGGAGAAGTGAAAGCCTTTGCAAAAAACCCCATCCAAGGCGGTGGCAAAAAGGCCAAAGCAAAAATCGAGAATAACGCACCGGATGGCACGATTAAATACACCATCCGCTTTACCATCAAGTCCATGAGCACGGGTGAGACGCGCACCTTTGCACTCGATCCCAAGATCAGAATCACTTCCAGACCCTAAATCCCTTTTTCCTCTCCGAGACCGGATATCCGTCCCAAATGATTCGGGTCGGAGATAAATTGAGCCATCCCTAGTGCGAGTAATTTGGTAAGATCAGTCATTATTAAAAAGTCTTTTTGGACTGAAAAAAGTCTACCGCTCATCGAAGTATGGGAACAAAAGATCAAATTTTCAGTCTATTTTGCAGGGTAGCTCAGGTTTTGGGCTACCCTGTACTAATTCCATCCGCCCTAAAGGACCTAACTAGAAAGATTTGACCTTGAAAAATCTGGTTTCTCTTTTCCTGTGCTTTTTACTGGCTCATCTGGCTTTGGCTCAGATCGGGGATGAATCGAATAAAATTCGGTCCCAGGCAGACAGCATCAAGGAATTGTACTACTCCAGCGGAGGGGAAAATCTGGACTATTTGGCCAGCTTTATGGTCTATGAAGCCAATCCGGACAGCCTGCTGAAATACGGAGAAATCTATCTGGAAAAAGCGCAGGAAACGGCTCAGGAGTATCATATCTCCAGTGCCTACAATATGATCGGCTATGCCTATAAATACAAGGGAAACCTGTCCAAGGCCTTGGAGTATTTCTTTGAGTCGCTAAAATATGCCCAGAGTTCGGGCTCCATGAAAGCCCAAGGCAGATCCTACGTGACCATTGCCGACACCTACTCAGCCAGCGAAAACCGTCAAAATGCAGTCTCCTACTACCGTAAAAGCATAGAAATCCTCGAGCAGGAAAGTGATTCCACTGCTTTGGGTTCCGCTATTTTCAATGCGGGTGATGAGTACCTGAAAATGGGTAAACTGGACTCTGCCCTTCTCTATGTGGAGCGGGCCCAATTGATTTTTCAAAAGGTCGATTTTGAATTGGGTCAAGCCTATTGCCTGGGCAATCTGGGGATGATCTTTGCAGAATACGGAGACAAGCTAACCTCCGAAAAACGAATTAATCAGGCAATTGTGATTTTGGAAAAATACGAGGAGTACTACCCCATTTCCTCCTATCTCAATTACCTGTCAAATATTTATCTGGAAAAAAGAGATCTCCAATCGGCTTTGGCCTATGCGCAGCGAAGTCTGGACCTGGCAAGCAAGTATGGCTTGAAAGACCAAATCAGCGAAGCCAATCTCTTGCTTTCCCATATCTATGAGGCACTGAACAATTCCTCCAAAGCCCTGGAATTCTACAAAAAGCATATCCAGTACCGGGACAGTGTGAACAACATTCAGGCGGTGCAGGAGATGGCCAATCTCCGCACCGACTATGAGGTATCCCAAAAGCAGGCTGAGGTAGACCTGCTCGAAAGTGCCGCCACCATTGCTTCGCTTCGTGCCAAAAGGCAAACCTTATTGCTTTATGGGGTTTTGGTCATGCTGATCTTGGTAGCCTTGCTGGCGGTGGGCTCATTCCGCCGCTTTAGGTTTGAAAAGGAAACCAAGAAAATCATAGAAGAGGAAAAGAACCGATCAGAACAACTCCTGCTCAATATTCTTCCCGAGGAGATCGCCGATGAGCTGAAGGTCCATGGAAAAGTAAAAGCCCATCGATTCAATTCGGTGACGGTGCTTTTTACGGATTTCAAGAGCTTTTCAAGTATGGCAGAAGAAATCTCTCCCGAAAAGCTGGTCGAAAGCATTGACTACTACTTTCAGGAGTTTGATCGAATTACCGACAAGTACGGGCTGGAAAAGATCAAGACCATTGGGGATTCCTACATGTGTGCCGGTGGGCTGCCTACAGAATCCGAGAGAAATCCTTTCAATGTGGTCCAAGCTGCACAGGAGATGATGGAGTTTACCAAAAGTCCAAAACCCGAAGGCATAGTCCAGTTTGAAATGCGGATCGGGATTCATACCGGTCCTATTGTGGCTGGTATCGTTGGGGTGAAAAAGTGGCAATATGACATCTGGGGAGACACGGTCAATATTGCCTCAAGAATGGAAAGCAATTCCGAAGAAGGAAAGATCAATATTTCCGGCAAGACCTATGAGATCATCAAGGAGGAGTTTGACTGCGAATACCGAGGCAGTATTGAGATCAAAAACAGGGGGATCTGGGATATGTATTTTTTGAAGTAGGATTATCCCAATGGATGACCGATGACCAATGACCGATGACCGATGACTGCCTAAATCGGACATTTTCTAATGATTATAATCGTTTAATTCTTCAGCTGGAAAGAAAGCGGCTAAGCACATTTTGAAATCTGATTATACGCTATTCGACTAGGAGGTTAATATTTCTGTCATTTTGTGCTGAAAGACGGAGGACGGAAGAAGTCAAAGAAATGGCTTTTCCGAATCAGATTGAACAAAGAAGTAAATACCAGCTACGATCCAGAATCAATTTTTAATCTACACAATCCCAAAATCAAGCCTGCCTCCTTACTTTTTTGAATTTTCCGAAGGCCATTTAAGCTATCATTCTTTGCGACCTCATTTAATCCTTGGTGAACTTGGCGGTTACCCCCCTGCCCCCCCCTAGAGGGGGGAATTGGTCACGTTAAAATCAATTTTTCTTCCTTCTTTGCGACCTCATTTAATCCTTTGTGAACTTAGTGGTTAAAAAAATCTATTTACCCAAAAACTCCGACAGTAAACTCTGGAAATGGTGGACTCCTTTTTCCATTTTGGGTGAAAATCGGCCTGTTTTGTAGACTCGGGAAGCCATTCCTTTGAAGACTCCCTCCACGACAAACTCATCTTCCCGCTCCACCTTGTCCAAAGCTGCCCCCGCCCCGGTGTCGAGTTTGGATTCGTCGTAGACGTAGCTGATAAAGCTGACCTTGGTTCGATTGAGGGAAATCGGCTTCACCACGTTGATCGAGCAGCCCCAAGGATAAAAATTGAACATCATATTTGGGAAAATCCAGAAATAATACGCCGAAATCTGCTGTCCGAAGTCTTCGTGGTCCTTGGGCAAATCAAATACGTGCTCCCCTCCTGAGGAATGTCCTACCTGCAGATTGCAATGGGGGAAAAGCACCGTTTTATACTTCCGGTAGTCGAGGACGGCATTGAGCCCCTCGTGGACAAAAGGAATATGGAATCCCTCCAGGTAATTGTCGCAGTACAAAGCCCAATGGGCATTGACCAGGTAATCTTTGTTTCGGCTTTTATCCTCCCTAAACTCCTCCAAGGGCAAAAAACCGATCTTTCGGTTCATCGCTTCCAAAACCGGAGCAAAGTCAAAAATCTCCTCTCCCAAGGAAGCAAAAAGCCAAGGTCCTAGGTTTTTGAGTGGAAATCGGGTGAGGTGATCCTCCTTTCTGGGGAAGTCCTTGGCTTCCTTAAATTCCGGCATAAACTGAAACTCTCCCTGAAGGTTGAATCTTCGGGCATGGTAGCCGCAGATGATTTGCTTGGTTTTACAGGGCTCATGACAGAGGATATTGCCACGATGGGTGCAGACATTGGATAGACAATGGATGTTCCCTTGGTCATTGGTCAGCAGCATGGGTTCCTCCAGCCCAAACTCCAAGAAGGAGAAAGGTTTGACCTGCCCGGGGATTTCCACATGACTTTTGTCCCCTATGAATTGCCAGGATTTGGCAAAGACCTTTTCGATCAACTCCTTAAAGACTGCTTGTGAGCGATAGAAAGATGAGGGAAGTGTTTCTGCTTGGGTAATATCCGGGTGAACGGTGAAGGCTTTGGACATATATGCTTATCTTACTGACATCACAAATTAAGGAAAACCCACCAATCCCCTCTTTCCTTTGAAAAATTCCTCTTCGAGGCAACTTGGACTTATCACCGTCATTTCTCTGGTATCAGGAGGAATGATCGGTTCCGGTATTTTTTCCCTTCCTGTGGTTTTGGGTCAATTGGGTGCCATCAGCCTTTTGGGTTGGATCGTGGCCGCATCAGGTGCCTATACTTTGGCCATCATTCTGGGCAGACTCAGCAAAGCACTTCCGGAAAGCGGAGGGACTTATGCCTACACCAAAACGGCCTTTGGAGACTTACCGGCATTCTTGGTAGCCTGGGGCTATTGGCTGTCCAACTGCAGCACCAATGCCGCGATTGCTTTGGCCTTCACGGGGTATCTGAGTGTATTTTTCCCGGTATTGGAAAGCTCCCTCTTTGGATTTGGCTTGACTGCTTTGGGAGCGGTATGGAGCCTCACCGCTCTGAATTGCTACTCGATTCGATCCTCAGGAAATCTTCAGGTGATCACCACCGCATTGAAAATTCTTCCTCTCCTGATCGTCGCTCTGGGAGGTTTGTTTTTCTTGGATTGGAGTCATTTTCAGCCCATGAATTTGTCCGGAGAGTCGGACTTTCAGGCTTTGACTACCGCTTCAGTGCTTTGCTTTTTTGCTTTTATGGGTATCGAGGCGGCGACCATTCCTGCTGAAAACATCAAAAATCCCAAGCGGAACATCCCCAAAGGAACCCTGATTGGAGTAAGCCTTGTAGTGTTTTTGTACTTATTCAGCACCTTCTCACTTTTTGGGGTACTTTCTCCGGCCGAATTGGCCAGCAGCTTGGCCCCGCTCAGCGATGCAGGAACTTTGATTTTTGGAAAAAGCACAAGCTACATCATTGCCTTGGGAGCCTGTATTTCCACTTTTGGAGCCTTGAATGCCTGGATTTTGATTCAGGGTCAAATCTCCTATGCCATGGCCAAAGACGGGCTTTTGCCCCAGAAACTCGCTCAAAAAAATCGATTTGGCATTCCCGGCAACGGATTGATTTTCTCCAGTGTGCTGGTTTCCCTCGTTTTGATTTTCAACATCAGCGAAAGCTTTGGAAACATCTATTCCTTTATGATCCGATTGACCACGGTCACCTCCTTGTTTTTCTACCTTTTTGCAGCCTTGGCCTTTGGGTATTTCTGCACCCGCCGTCGATTTGGTTTTTCTATCAATCCAAAATCTGTGATCCTTACTCTTCTGGGTTTGTTGTTCAGCATTTGGTTGTTTGTTGGATCGGGAATGGAGGCTATTCTTTGGGGAATGGGTGGAATTGCCTTGGGTTTACCGGTTTATTTTTGGAGCAAAAAGCAAAACAGAGCCTAGAGGATAAAAAAAATGGCCTGCTGCGTTGCCGCAGACCATTGAGAGTTAAAAAATAGACTGGATTAGGGATCAATGCAGAATTCCCCTTTGAGCCTTACCAATTGCTTGTTTTTCACATTATCAAAACCATCTCCATAAGCTTCAAACTCGTAGGTTCCTCGAATTTGTGGGCTGACAGATTCTATGAAAAGATTTCCGGTATCCCTGTTTTCCCCGTAGTCATAATTGGTTTGCCAACCGTCATTGACACCCCCCTTTATGGCAATTAGAATACCTACTGCACCTGAACTTGTTAGGGGGGCACCCCTGCCGGCATGAATAAAATCAAGCCTCTTGTTGGCCACCAAATTACCTGGAGTCAGGAGAATTTGGACTACATAACGGGTGTCACCGGAAGTTCCGTCCACTACCAGGCCTATGTCAGTCGGTTTCAGATTTGAAAATATGGTATTGCCGGCCACTTTCTTACCGGTACCCACAGCATCTCCTTTTCCAATTTGCGGCCAGTAGCTGAGCAATTGGCTGATTTGGATGGTATTGTCACACGAAGCGGATCCTGAGCCTCCGGAGCCAGTTCCACCCCCAGAACTGCCACCTCCTGTGCCCAGTGATCCTCCCGTGCGACTGGTATCAAAGTCAAAATCCATTTCAAAAACTAAGTCCTGAACTTGACCAGTTGAAGTAGATTGAAGTTCACCTACTCCAGCCAATTGAAAACTGCCCGCCCCTTCATAAGTATCGGTGGCTTCTACTGAGAAATTGGACACACTTCCAATTCCTCCCAGCGTGTTATGAAAAACACTTACGAATGTCATGACATTGTCTAGGTATTCTTCCACTAAATCAAAGTCCTTATTAAAGGAAGGCACAGTCAGATAATAGGTATCCCTTCCTTCATATATGGTAAGTCTAATCCATTTCTCAGATACTGAAAGTTCAGATAGATTTGAAAGAGAAATATCTGTTCGCTGACCATCAATCAAGAGATATCCGTCTACAATTACCTGCTCAAGCGTACCGGCCGAAGAATTAAACTGCAATAGATATTCCTCTACGGTAGTCTCAAAAAATTTGCAAGCGGGAAGGAAAAACGCAGTGAACAAGAAGAAGATGCCGAGCAAGAATGTCCTAATCGATCGGTAAGAGCTTTTGAAATTAGAGGAAAGAAAACTCATGTAAATGAAATGGGTGTGTTAAGTCAATCCGGCTAATCGGACTATGCATATTCAACTCCAATATTCGATGAGTTTGTCCGGGCTCACAATACCTAAAAATTGGTATTTTTCAAGACCCTTGTTTTAAATACGGGTCAATCTTTATCTTGCTTTTGAATTCACCCCATTCACCTGTACTTCTTGGGCATCACTCATTATCCTTGGATTAAAACTCCGGCCAAAGTCCTGTGTACTCGCATTCCACTTTGGGCTTGCGCTCTATTTTTACTTTTACTGAGTGCTTGTTCGGACAAAGGCGTTGAAGTTCCTTTTGGGGTATTTCCTGATGAAAACCTTAGCCCTACCTGGGCTTGGGAGCGATCAGACACCCTTCAAAAAAACAGAACACTATTCAACCCCGGCATCACCCGATCCCCTTGGTGGATGAGCTTCACCCTAAGCAATGAGACTGATTTTGAAAAAGAGTTGATTTTTGTTCCCAACAACCCACATATCAATCAAATCCGGGTATTCACCAATGGTTCTTCTACTCCTTTCTTGGAATTGGGGGATAATTTCCCATTTGAGCAGCGTCCATTCTTAGATAGGGACTTAGTCATTCCGATTACCTTGCGGCCTCACAGCCAACAGGAATACTTGTTGCGTTTGGATAAAGTGGGCGAAACTTTCCATATCGAACCTAAAATTTTTGAATTCGAAACTTTCCAGCAAAAAAAGTCCGATGACACCCTAGTGATGGGCTGGATTTTGGGTTGGATGTGCATCATTTTCCTATTTGCCCTATTTTTTGCAGCAGAACTCAAATCTTGGAGTGGGGCCATTTATGCTGGGTATGTTTTGGCTATTTCGTTTTGGTTGGCTACCCATTGGGGTCTGACCTTTGAATACCTCTGGCCTGGTGAAACCACTTGGGTAGGAAAGGCCCGTCCTTTTTTCAATCTGCTGACCCAAGTGATGATTTTACTCTTGGTGATTCGGTTTTTCCCTCCTCAGAAAAGAGGAGAAAAGATGGCGATTATAATTTGGGCAACGATCATCTTTCAGGTCATCTTGCTTATTGGAGTAGCTTTTATTCCTACAGTCATGGAAACCATTACCTCAAAGGTTCTTCTATTACAGGTGACTGGGGTAGTATCCCTGCTTTCCAGCCTATTGGTCCTGATTTATTCCTTTCAGCAATGGAGAGCGAATGTGCCTTTAGCTGGATACTACCTGCTTGGAGTCGCATTTTTGGCACTTTTCGGGATCATTCTTCAGCTAAACCAGAAAATTTTACCCTTAGGACTTCCCTCCTATTTGGTGGATTATGGCAGTGCCTTTGGACTGATGGGTGAGACAGGAATGATCACAGCAGCCTTTGCCCGACGGGCTTCCATTTTCAAAAAGGAAAAGGAAAAACTGACCATTGAGATATTGGAAAAAGAAAAGCAGGTAGCTGACCAATTGATTCAGGTACAAGAAGAAGAGCGAAAACGACTCGGAAGAGATCTCCATGACAGTATCGGAGGTATGCTGGCAAGTCTTTACCTAAAAACAGAAACAATTCAGTCCAATAGCCCGGAGAAATCCATTGCTGAATTGCGGCAAATGATTGAGCGAAGCATTCAGGAAGCCCGTTCACTCAGCCATAACCTCACCCCTCACCATTTGGAAGAAAATGGGCTGGAAAATGTACTCCAAGTACAAATCAACCTTCTTCGTCAGAAATATCCCTTGGACATTAATTTTTATTTTCATTTAGACTCCGTGGTCCCCCAAAGCCTGCAATTGATGCTTTACCGGATCTCCAATGAGCTGCTTCAAAACATGGTAAAACATGCCCAAGCTACCGAAGCCCTGCTGAGTATTTCAGAAATTGATGGAAAAATTGAATTAGTGGCAGAAGACAATGGAGTGGGGATAAATCCTGATCTTCGCAATAAAGGAATTGGTCTAAAGAATATTCAAGAGCGAGTAGCTTACCTCAAAGGTAGCCTGGAACTGGAATCCAGTCCTGCAGGTACCACCATAACGATTACCCTACCCCTTCATGCTTAACTTCTCCGAAATCAGCATAGTGCATATCGACGATCATCTGCTATTTGCACAGGGGGTATATTCTCTAATCGGTAACGAAACCTTTATTCAAAACTTGGTCCATGCCGAGACGCTCAGTGAAGGTTTGGAATTGGTGAAAAAATCCCAACCTGAGCTGGTCCTGCTCGACTATTTTCTGCCCGACTCCAAGGGGGTGGAATCGATCCGAAAGCTGAGAGATACCTACCCAGATTGCCGGATAATCCTACTTACCATGGAAAACAATCCGGAGGTCATGGAAAAATGCCGTCGGGAAGGGGCGATTGCTTACCTGCCTAAATCCATCAGCAAAAAGGCTCTGGTCGAAGCCCTCGAAAATGCTATTCAAGACATTCCTACCTTTCCACAACTTAGCCCTGATCCACCTTTAGTACAAGAGTCCAAATCCCGGCTGAATATCCTAAGCAAAAGAGAAAAGCAAATTGCCGAATTGATAACTCAAGGATTTACCTCAGCTGAGATAGCCGAGCAGCTTTTCCTCAGCGAACTCACCGTCAATACCCACCGAAGAAACCTCATTCACAAACTGGGTCTGAAAAATTCTGCCCAGCTTGTAGCCTTCATTGAGAATTTGAAATTTAAAGAGTCTTAGAATTTGATAAGGTTAATATGTTGAATAAAAGCTAATTAACGTCTATTATCTTTAGGATACTTGAAGTGAATTCGATCAAAAGCTAAAAATGAATCGTTTTTGGTCTTGATGGCTTTTTAGCAACTATTTTCTCTTCACCATCTCAACATGCTCGATCCCATCCTCGTCGTAGGTCTCCCCTTCTGCTTCAAACCCCAAAGACTGATAAAACTCTAAGGCATAAGTCTGAGCACCCAAGCGAATCGGCACCTGACCATAGAGCTGCCTGCAGGCTGAGATCGCCTCTTCCATTACTTTTCTACCCAGCCCCTTTCCCCGGTAGGCCGGAGCAGAAACTACCCTGCCGATAGCCACCTCTGCATAAGATAGTCCAGGAGGTACGATCCGGCAGTAAGCGACCAATTCCCCCTCCTGAAAAAGGCTGAGATGATGGCATTGCTGATCCTTATTATCCATATCGAGAAAGACACAGTTCTGCTCCACCACAAACACCTCGCTGCGAAGACGGAGAAGCTGATAAAGTTCTTCGGTGCTGAGTTGATCGAAAGTTCGGAGATGGATTTGCAAGTTCATGATAAGTGGCGGTGATTTAGGTCTCTACAGAGGAGGAAAACGAATATAGGCCAAAACTCTCCCTGACTCCTCCCCTTTTACCTGAAGGGAGATATTTTCCTTTTTTCTGCAGAAAGTTGAAAATAGTTGGGGAAGCGAAAAACCAAAAGCTTTAATTCAGATTATACTCAGTAAAGCAGTTCTTTTTATCTACTTTAAAGCTTTATGCTGGATTCAGTCCCTTTTTCCATTCCAAATCCTTTTCCTATGCGCAGGCGTTCTTCATTTTTCCAAGAAATCAGGTTAATCCATCTTGCCTTTTTCCTGAGCTCGATCTCCATTCCCTCTTTTGGTCAGGAAAGCCAGCGGATCGCATTTGAAAATGTCCGGGTCTTCGACCAATGCACCCTGTCGCTTTCCTCTCCTCAGCATGTGCTGATAGAAGGTAATCGCATCCTTCAAGTCAGTAAAGACCGGACAAGTGAAATGAAGAATGCACCCATCCAAATCGCGGGAAAGGGTAAAACTCTGATTCCCGGACTGATTGATGTGCATGTTCATCTGGTTTTTGGCTCTCTGAGTATGGTGGAAATGATGTCCCCCGGCCTGAATCAAGAGATTATTTTGGATAAATCCGGTAAAGGGGCTTAAGAAATGCTCCTCAGGGGTTTTACCAGTGTGAGGGATGTGGGCGGACCGATTTTTCCTTTGAAAAATGCCATTGATCAGGGAAAAATCCTTGGCCCCAGAGTATGGCCCTCAGGTGCGGTTATCAGCCAAACTGCCGGACATGGAGATTTCCGTACGCCTCAAGAGCGATCTCGGAAGTTTTTTGGACAGCCTTCGCGGGCTGAGTTGTTCGGGGCTACATTCATCGCCGATGGCAAACCGGAAGTACTGACCGCAGTCAGGGAAAATCTTCGCTTTGGAGCCAGTCAGATCAAACTGATGGCAGGAGGCGGAACCTCCTCTGCCTATGACCCCATAGATGTGACGCAATACACACTGGAGGAAATGCAAGCCGCTGTAGAAGCCGCGGAAGATTGGGGCACCTACGTGACCGTACACGCCTACACGGACCGCGCAGTACAAAAAGCCATTCAAGCAGGAGTCAAATGTGTGGAACATGGGCAGATGGTATCCGAAGAGACGCTAAAACTCATGCCGGAAAAAGGCATTTGGCTGAGCCTTCAAAATCTGATGGAAGACAGTCCGAATATGGACCCGGCAAGAAGAGAAAAGCGAAAACCCGTACTCGAAGGCCAGAAGAGAGTTTGGGCCAAAGCCAAGGAACTCGGTGTAAAACTTGCTTGGGGGACTGACTTTTTGTTTGAACCTGAGCTGAACAAAGAACAGAACGCTTACATTTTGAAGCTTCAGGAGTGGTTTTCTCCTGCTGAAATCCTAAAAATGATCACTTACGACAATGCCCGCCTATTGGCCCTTTCGGGAAACAGAAGTCCTTATCCCGGAGAATTGGGCGTGATTAAGGAAGGAGCTTTGGCTGATTTGATTTTGGTGGATGGGAATCCTCTACAAGACCTTTCCCTTTTAGCCCAACCGGAGGAAAAATTTCTGGTGATTATGAAGGATGGAAAAGTAGTGAAAAACAAACTGGACTAGATGTAATTTCAGTTTTTGCAAGTTTCGGAAATGGGATTGACTAGGCTTATCCTTTTGCCTCCCTTTCCTCGGACCGGAAATAGAGAAAAAGGCAAACGTACATTCCGCAGGTCAGCACATGCCAGATTGCGTGGCCCTGAAGCAGGGAATCCGGACCAGTAAACTGGTCGGAAATGTCCAAATCACGGATTTTGGATCCCAAAACAAGGCAAAGCAATCCTGCCAAAAACCAGCGGAATTGAAGGTATTTTCCCGGCGTAATGGCACTCACTCCCGCAAAGAGGAATAGGATGCCACTTAAGTAACCTGAGATTTCTGTGAAGGAATACTCCCATTTGTAGTAGGTAAAATAAATCGATCCCAGAACGACCAAAACTGACAAAACCGGCCAGGTTGGGAACAAGCCTTGGGTTTTCGGAACCCGCATTTTGGGAAGCCAGCTGCCAAGAGCAAAGGAAACCAATACAATCAAGGTAGCATACATCGCTCCGACATCACACTGCTGTCCGTAGTGTGTCAGAGAAGCATGAAAAAATCCACTGCCCAAACCCAAATACAAGCCTGAAATGCCCAAAAGGAAAGTTTGTAAAGGAGCAAAGGTGAGATAGCCCCGATTTAAGGGAAGTTTCTTTTTCCAATCGTAAACCGCCAAAGTCATCGCATAGCAGCCAAAACAGACATAAAAGATATTAGACCAAGTATTCATCCGAGTTCGGAAAACACTGTCCGGATAGATTCGCTCCCCGTATTCGGGATAGAGAAATTCCGCTGCGGGTTTCCAATCAGACCAGACCGGGACATCTTTCAACCACCAAAAAATCACCAGAGCGATCAAAAGGACTAGTCCGGTTCCACCCAAGGCAAAACTATGCACCCAGGCGGGAATTCCATTCAACTTCAGCCGTTTGCTTAGCGGAAAATTTATTTGCTTGGAGCGGGATTTGGATGCCATGGATCGGAACTTGACTTGGGTTCGGATTAGAAATTATCCATGGATACAGCTGAAATCCCAATACTTGGCTGATCACCGGTAATCGTCCAGGCAAAGAAGACCTGATCTCCAAAAATCTCCATTTGGGGAAAACCGCTTCTCCTGCCTGCATCCATAGGGGCTACCTTATGCTTTGGGAAGTCTTTTCCTTCTCGGTTGATTTTTTTCACCATCAAAAAAGTGGAATCCCCGGCCATCTCCATCCAGGAAACCAAGCCTTCTTCTTCATTGAGCAAGGCTACATCCACTCTACCCAGAGCGTCTAAAGTGCTGATCACTTGCGCTTCGGAAAAATCCGCCCCACTGTTTTCAGAAAAAGCTACTTTCACCGCAGACTGCTGCTCTGCATCAGTGAACCAAGAAGCAAGTACCGTTTGACCAAGAGCTGCCACTTTAGGACCGTTCACAGGGCAGCCGGTGATTTCCCAGCTATCGGGGTGAATAATTCTAGGCTCGGTCCATTTTCCCCTGACCAAACGGGTGATCGCAATATCCCTGATTTCCCGATCGGAGCGATTTCGATATAGGATGATCGGACCTTCGGCGGTCAGGGCTGTGGTGGTCTGACAGCAGTCACAGGTGCGGGCATCGAGAAGTTCATCCCAAAGAACTTTTCCTTCCAGGTTCACTTCAGCTACACGGAGCGTCATAGCACCGGCTGATTCATGGATGGAATGATCGTGCCCTCCCGAGGTATTTCTCCCATCCAGCCAAGTGACCAAATAGCTACTGTCCGAGTAGGCAATGGAACTGACAAAACCATGCTCGGTATACGTGCTATCCAGATTCAGAGGCATTTGGGTTTTCCATCTCTTTTCCTTTTTGGAATAAGCCTGAAGCTGAACATCATAGGAAAAAGTAGCTGGGGAGGACTTCTTCAGGATATGAGCCAGATAATTCCCCTGATTTTCGACAATAGCTGGAAAATCCGCCCAATTCACAAACCAATCCTGTCCTTGGGTGATGATTTCCGGAGTGGACCAGCTTTCACCGTCCCAACTGGAATAAAAAAGTGCAGAGGTTGAGTCATTGATTGGGGAAACAAAGGATAACAGTAGCTGATTCTCTGAGGCTGAAAGGACAGGTAGGGAAGCAGTAAGAATTCCCGGAAAGGGAATAGGCTCGGGTTTCCAGTTGTTTTCTTGTGGATTTTGGCAGGAAAATCCCAATAGCAATCCACAAATGACGATAAGCTGAAAAGATTTCATTTGATAAAAGTAAGGATTGGAAAGGTGGAATGGAGGATTTTTGAAGGTAAAAAAAAACAGAAAACTCAGGTTTTTTATACTCTTTACCAGTGGAAAAATTTAACTTATAAAATCAATAAAGCCAAAATTTACTATGCTTGAAAAAATAATCGTCCCAGTCGATTTTTCCCCGGAGGCAGAAAATGCACTTTGGTTTGCCGCAGAAATTGCAAAACGAAGTCTTGCACATGTCACCCTTCTTCATGCCGGGAGTCAAGCAGAAAATAAAGCTCAAGAAGAAGAAAAATTGAATAAACTCAGGCAAAAGCTCAAACAGCACTCTGGGGAGGAATTGAGTTGTAGTGTTGAGCTTTCTCCAGTGGATCTTCTCGAAGCGATCAAAACAAGAATAAATTCCGGAAAGGCCGATCTGATTGTGATGGGAACCAAAGGAGCGAGCGGATTGAAGCGGATTTTGATTGGCAGCAATACCGTTCGTGTCATTTCAGAAATCAAAGTACCTGTATTGGTGATTCCCGGGATAGCGAGATTCACTGATTTTCATAATCAGGGAAAAAACAGGGTGGTATTGGCCACTGATCTAGAGGAAATAAAAGATGAATCAGGACTGGATTTCCTGGATGAATTCGTAAAGCTGATGACCCAGCTCAAGCTAAGAATACTGAACATCCGCCAAAAAAATACCAAACTAGACTATGAGAAAAGGCTACTTAGAAAGAGTCTGTTGTCTTCCTTTGGCCAGGATGTGGATGCCGAGAAAGCCACGGTTTTCAGTTCCAACATTTTGGACGGAATTCAATATTACCTGGATAAAAATGCGGATACAGGTTTGATAGTAATGATATCAAAGGAATCCCGAGGGCTTTTTCAGCGGCATTTTACTCATGAAATGGCGGCAGTCACACACTATCCCCTTTTGGTATTGAATGAAAAGACTGAAATATAATTGTCTCTGAAAATTAGAATGAAAAATGAGATAGGAGTTCTCACTTTTTCCTACTTTGGATAAGTAGTTAATTTTCAGCGTTTACGACTACTTTTTGTTCCAATTTTTAATTCCACTCTCATGCAACTCACCAAAAACTTCCCACTTCGGGAACTGCTCCGCTCTCAGACCGCCACCCGATGGGGCTATGAGGAGCAGTTTTCACCCGAACCTGTAATCATCGATAATCTCCGTCTGCTTTGCGAGCATGTCTTACAGCCACTAAGAGACCGTCTCGGTCGGGCAGTATTTGTCAACTCCGGCTACCGAAGTCCCCGCGTCAATCAGGCGGTAGGCGGATCAAAAAGCAGTCAGCACCTTACTGGACATGCAGCAGATATCGAAACAGGGCATCTCAGCATTGAACAACTCTATCAGCGGATCAAAAATTCAGACCTTCCCTATGATCAATTGATTCAGGAGTTTAATCAGTGGGTACACGTTTCGTTCAATCCTCAGGGAGGAAGGAGACAGTGCCTTCGTGCGACACGGGGGCAGGATGGAAAGGTGAAATACAGCGTGGATATTTGACGGACTCAGATAAAAAAACTTGCAGAGAATCTCAAAAAAACTTCAGATAATCAATCTGCAAAGTGAAGCTTCCCTCCTGCTTATCGGCCAAAATGAAGCCGATCCGCTGTAAGTCTTTCAGTCCACCGGGATCAATTCCCTGAGCGATCAGATTTCCCATTCGGCTGATTTCCAATTCTTTGAGTTCAAATCTAAAGATTTGCCAATCTTCCCCTTTTGCTCCAAACTTTTTACGGTACTTGGGAAGGTAGAAGGGTGTTTCCTTTTCAATCAGCAGCTCAAACTTCCGATCGGTATCTGACTTGAATCGGATTTCGCAAAAAGTGAATTCAGAAAGATCATACCGACCGAGTGGACCTCTAAGAGATACAAATCCCCCATTATTTTTTAAGGACACGGTCCCGGAAAACAAAATTCCTTCCTCAGTAAGTCTTGCTTGCGATTGGGATAGCCCGCCCATGACTCCATCGTTGATAATAGTCCATCGGCCAAAGTTTTTCCCTTCTCCAAAATCAAAAATCAACTCTTTTTCCATCCCGATTACAATAAAGGATACCCAGAATACCCCAATCCAATTCATCAAGCTCATGAAGATAGAAAGGAAGAAAAGGACCTTTTGTTTAAACTTCTTATTTCCAAAGCCCTCTTTTCGCAGACCTGGCTTCTTTCTCCAGCTTTTGAAAAAGGGATTGATACTTTACATTCGGAGGGTATGTAGCTACTTGGGCATACCCCTCCCTGACCAGAATTGCATTCACCATGGCACCTGAGGAAAGATAGGCATAGGCCAGAGTCCGTTTGTAGCGATCTGTCTTCTGCACATCAAATTCCAGCGTCACCTGTTTATTGAGCAAAAGCCGCTTGGCATAGTCGCTGGCTTCTTTCCCAAAATACTCCACCTCTTTTGAACCAGTCCTTCTGGATTCCGGTGCATTGATTCCGATCAGACGGATTTTTTCTTCCTTTCCCGAAGGATACGTCACCCAAAAGGTATCCCCGTCAGAGACTTTGAACACCGTAACTGCTGTGGTTCTCGTTTGGGAGAAAGCGGGTTTTTTGGGGCCACAAGAAAATAGAATGGCTAGAAGTAAAAGAAAAAAAGGAATCTGGCTTTTTGTATTCATAGCCTAACCTACTGAAAAAGGAAGGCCTAGGTTGTTCATTGTTTAAAAATATCAGCTTTGGAGAGAAGTTTAGACGGAAATTGTCCCAAACATTTAATCGGACTTCCACAATTCCAGAAGACCTTGGAGATTGCTGCCTATTTTTTCGGGATTTTTTTCCAAAATGGCAGCTCCCAAAACCAGAATTCCTGCTGCCACATCCATTGCTTTCTGGATATTTTTCAAATCCTTGATCGTATCCTGAATTTCCTTGGTCAGACCCTGGATTTGCTGAATGGAGGTTTGAGCCTCATCCATGACTAACTGGGCAGCAAAGGCCAACATATCTTCGCCGGATTTAAGAATGGCATATTGAGAATCACTGAGTTCTTTGTTTTCCTCCAAGCTGAGATCATCCCAATGGGTGTAACGATACTCTCCAATGGCCATTCCTAAAAAATAAAATTGGTCCGAAAGCGTCCGAACTTGTTCGGGAGTGAGTTTTGCCATGGTTTCAGCGGTTTAGTTGATTAAACTCCTGGTATAATTTCTGGATTTCTTCCGAATAGCCCAACAGACTCTGTGTCAATTCTTTGAGGGAGAGCTGATTCCTTTCATCGTAAAGCTTTTGATGACCTTTTGCTATTTCATTGAGACTTTTCGCATAGACATCCAAGAGTTTTTCCTTTTTCTCAATCTCCTTCAGGCTGAGGTAATAGGTTCGGACCGCACTCTGATTTTCAAAATCAGAATCCAAAGTCCTCCCCATCATCATGTCCTTATATTGGCTGTACAAACGGGCTTTTTTAAAACGCAACTCTCCTTTTAGATCCTTAGAAATCAGCATTTGAAACTTCCCAAGCAAAGTCTGCAGAGGAGCATTGGCCTCCTCCAGATATTGGGCGATTTTCTTTTTTCTAAATCCTGTCAAAGCAACATCAGAAAGAAGATTTGAAAGAGCTGCATAGGCCCCTGCTTCGGATTCATTGATACTCACCGGTCCATATTGCTCGGCAGAAAGAGCCTCAAATACCCGGTCTGTTTGATAGGAGGTTAAGTCCTTTCCGGCCAGTTCACCCAAACCCTTCAGATAGTCATAAATGGTGGTATAAAAGATACCTGTGACACTGTCAGCTTTTGAATACAAATCGCAGGAACAGGACAATTCCAGTTGGATGTCCAAGGTCCTAATTGCTTCAACCCTGCATCGGTCTTCACAATGATCCAGAAAGGAATAGCCTAATTCATTGTAGTGAGCCACATTGGCTGTTGCAGTCTCAGCAAATTCACGGACTCCTTTGAGACTGACACAACTTGCCAGCAATAAAGGGAATACAAAACCGGGGAGTATTTTCCCAAAAGTGTAAATAAAGTGGCTCATGGTGAAAAAGATGGGAAGAAATAAGAATTGAAGAAGGAATGGAATTTACTCAATCCTTCCAAAAAAAAGAAAAAGTCCTAAAGCCCATTCCTACTTGATAGAAAAGCAAGTGAAAAGAGCCCAATTCTTTCTCAAAAAGTGACCGAAGCTACTCCTGTACTGTTGGGATTGATGTTTGGAAAGATGGTTTTCTGAGTTTGAGGATCCACATAGGTGTTGCTAAGAAATGAATCTCCATAAGCCCGAATATAAATCGTCCCGGTAGGTGCTATTCCGATTTGATTGAGCTCTACCGGAGTAAAAACCCTGTAATAGGGAGTATCCTGGACTACATAGACCAGAGAAAACCCCTTGTAATTGGTGTATGAAACATCCGGACTATCACTGAAAAAATACCGGATATACCGCCGATTGGAATTATTGGCTTCCGGTGAGGTAGTTGAAAAAGTCTCAATGGCAGTTCCTGTTACTTGGGCGGTTATCTCTGTCACAGAAGTAGTAGACAACTGACCCAGAGAAGGAATATCAGTAATCGGAGTCAATGAAGATTCATGTTTGACTTCTGTTTTCTTAAATGTTCCATATCCCTCTTTTTCAAAAACGAGGGTATAGGTTCCAAAAGGCACATCAGGAATAGAAAATTTGCCTTCATTGTCCGTTAAAGATGAACGGGTTGGGGATAAATTTTCAATAGTGATTCTCATTCCAGAGGGATTGAGGTTGGTAGAGCTTTCATCAAAAAGAAAGACAGAACCAGAGATAGTGCCTGAAGTCGGTAGCGAGTCCGGATCAGTATTAGTTGAACCGCAAGCACCTAGAACTAGGGATGAAAGGAACAAAATAAGAACTCGGATTTGCATAAGGATCAATACGTTTACTCTGCAATCTCAGGGTAATTTAGTTTTTAAAAAAGAAAATTTTGCTTTTTTTAAGCCGATTACTAGTCCATCATTTCATTTTTCAGGTGAAAAAACAAAATGAGACCAGAATGCTATTTTTTTTTTAACCAAATCGTAATCCAATAATTTTCCAAAACCCGAAATCCTATTGCACTTTGCAAGACTTATTTAAATTCAATTTTATGGTAAAAAGCTTCTACTCTCTCTTTTTAATCCTTCTTGGTCTTCTCCCGTTTTCCGGCTGGTCTCAGGAAGTGTTTATCAATGAAATCCATTACGATAATTCCGGAACGGATACCGGAGAGGCAATCGAAATCGCAGGTCCTGCAGGTATCGATTTGACAGGCTGGTCTATTGTGCTTTACAATGGAAGCGGAGGAGCCGCTTATGACACAAAAAATTTAAACGGAACCATACCTGACTCAGGAAACGGTTTTGGATTCGTGGTACAGACATATCCAACAAACGGAATCCAAAACGGAAGCCCTGACGGAATAGCCCTGGTGAATAACGGAACAGTCGTTCAGTTTTTAAGCTATGAAGGATCCTTCACTGCGGTTGGTGGGCCTGCCGCCGGGATGACCAGTACCGATATTGGTGTACAGGAACCAGGAACCACTCCAATTGGATTTTCATTGCAGCTGAGCGGCAATGGTAAAGTGTATTCCGATTTTTCATGGCAAGAAGCAGCAGCCAATACCTTTGGAGCAGCTAATACTGGCCAAACTTTAGTTTCAGAGCCTACCCTGTTCGTAAATGAATTCCACTACGATAATACCGGAGGGGACGTCAATGAAGGAATCGAAGTAGCAGGTACAGCAGGTTTGGATCTCGCTGGATACAGTCTTGTACTTTACAATGGAAACGGAGGGGCTTCTTACGGCACCATCTCTCTTTCAGGGATCCTTCCCAACCAAGACAATGGATTCGGTACGCTCTTTTTCTTTGCTCCAGGCCTTCAAAACGGCTCTCCGGACGGATTTGCATTAGTCGACCCAGATGGCAATGTGATCCAGTTTTTGAGTTATGAAGGAAACTTCGTAGCTACAGATGGCCCTGCCAACGGTTTGAGCAGTGAAGATGTGGGAGTATCACAAGTCTCAAGTACACCTGTTGGCACCTCACTACAGCTTCAAGGTACGGGAAACAAATACGAGGACTTCACTTGGTCAGAAAGTATTGCTAGCACGTATAATCAGATCAACACTGGCCAAAGTTTCGGTGGCGTGATCGTCGATCCTGAGCCAGTCCTGATTTCCATTGCAGAGGCCAGAACCAAGCCTCAAGGTTCCGAAGTATTGGTGAAAGGTATTTTGACCGCAAGCGATCAGTTTGGCGGTCCTGCATTCTTGCAGGATGAAACGGGAGGAATCCCGATTTTTGATACCCAGATCCATGGAGCCGGATTATATCAGATCGGAGACGAGATTCAGATCTTGGCCAGCGTAGGTGCCTTCAATCAGCAGATCCAACTCGGAAATGTGACAGAGATCGAACTGATCAGTTCCGGTAATCCCATCTCACCTAGAGTAGTTATTATTGCAGAGATCAATCCAAGTTTGGAAGGACAGTTTATCCAGATTCCCGCAGCTGCCTTTGCTATTCCAAAGGGACTTTTATTCCCTGAAAGTAACTATGTAATCACTGACGGTACCGGCACAATTGACCTGAGAATCGACGGTCAGGTGAGCAGTTTGATCGGCAGGGTGATCCCAGCTGATGCACAGACCATCACCGGAGTATTGGGAAGCTTCCGGGGCACTTTGCAATTATTCCCAAGGTTCATTGCTGATTTGCCGGGTACTACTCCTTTTGAGCCGGCAGGATCGGATATTCCAGCTGGAGAGACCTTGGATGTGATGACATGGAATATGGAGTTCTTCGGAGCTACTATCAATAATTTTGGTCCAAATGATGTCACACTTCAGGCCGCCAATGCCCTTCAGGTATTCCAAGCTACTTTGCCTGATGTGATCGCTGTACAGGAAGTGAGTGATGAGGATCTTCTAGCCAGCCTTGTAGCCCAATTGCCCGGATATGCGGTGATCTGCTCCGACCGATTCTCCAGATCTTTTGAAGAGCCGGATCCTACCTTCCCTCCTCAGAAGCTCTGTCTGATTTACAATACCGAGGTGATTGAAATCCTGGAGACCAAGGTCTTGTTTGAGCAAATCTATGATGAGGCCAGAATGGGCTTGAACAACCTTTTGGATGGCTATCCGACAGGCACTCCATCTTCTTTCTGGTCCAGTGGACGATTGCCTTGGCTGATCACTGCCATAGCAGATATCAATGGGGTAAAAGAAAAAATCAACTTCATCAATATCCACGCGAAGTCAGGCTCATCTACTGAGGACCTGGAAAGAAGAAGATTTGATAATCAAGCGCTGAAAGACACCTTGGATGCCTACTATGCAGAGGAAAACATTATTCTTCTTGGCGATTATAATGACGACTTGGATGAATCCATCGGATCAGGACCAAGCACCTATGAGGTCATCACCAATGATCCGGATTTTGATGGAATCACCGTCTCTTTGAGTGAGGCAGGACTGAGATCATTTATATTCAATGACAATGTGATCGACCACATTACCCTTTCTAACGAATTGTATGACAATTATCTGGAAGGCTCAGAGACCCTGTTTATTCCATTTAATCTGATTCCAAACTATGCCAATACCACTTCAGACCATTTGCCGGTTTCTGCTAGGCTTTTGGCAGGGGATCCACTAGTATCTGATGCAGGTGAAGGTGGAGTAGTCTACTTGGGATATCAACCAATGGAGAGTATCACCCTCCGTGCTGCCGATGCTACCGGAGGAAATGGTGCCTACACCTACTCTTGGAGTGATGGTCAAATGGGTCAGGAAATCATTGTTTCTCCAACAGAGACGACTACCTACACCCTCACTGTCACCGATGAGGCAGGAAATGTATTCACGGATGAAGTCACCGTATGTGTTGTGGATGTGAGAAGCGGAAGAAGAGGAGACCGTGTTTTGGTTTGTATACCTTTAGGCAATTCAGGCAGAACCAGAACATCGAGTGTAGCTCCACAGGCAGTGCCGGCATTGATAAGAAATGGGGCCACTTTGGGAGCTTGTGGTACGATACCTTGTGAGACTTTAGGCAGCCTAGATCCAGAGCCAGGTTTCAAATCAGCCAAAATCAGACGATTCTTCCCTAATCCAATGGATTCAGAAATCCATCTGGAATTGGATCAGCCGATTACTATAGAGGTCTCCTATGTCTTGTTCAATCATAGGGGGCAACCAATCAGCAATGGTGTAGCTGAGTTTGTGGATGGAAAATTGAGTCTGAATTTCCCTGAAAATCAAATGGAAAGAGGCTTGTATTACCTACACCTGAATCAAGGTCAGGAGACAAAAATTGTACGACTACTGAAACGTTAACCACCAGAAAAACAAACTAAAGCCCGGTCAGTTGATCGGGCTTTTTTTCTTTTTTAGGAGATAGAGGGCTTTTCCCTAAATGAAAATCAATCATTTCCCATCCTGAGAAAGCGGAAAGACCTGATTCACTAAAACCATTAAAAATTTGCCCTGCTCCTCCAAAAAAGGCATATGACCACTGTATTCGAAGGTAACGAGTTTCTTTTGGGGAGCATTTATCCTCTTCACGTAGTCTTCAACAGACAGATAAGGGGTTTGCAGATCATGCCTTCCCATCATAAAAAACACAGGAATTTGAAACTCTTCAGGAATTTCGGCAACGGGTCCATTGGGAAGAAGTCTTCGGGTGATCCAGGGCATGCTGACATCCAGGCTTTTGATTTCCTGATCGCTGTACTCAGGAGATAGGTTTGGAAGTGAATAATAGAGGGAAAAATCCGGCTTGCCGTACCAGCCCCCATTGAAATATCTCGACCATTTCCTGACGGCAATCAGTTTCCGCATGGGAGTGGATCCATCCGTCGCGGGATAGGGAGCCAAAGAGCGAAGCTCATTCAGGGCGGTTTCATTTCCGTCGGCCTCAGCAAGCCGCATGACTTGATCGTAGATGACTTTCTCCGGATTGCCTCCTGCCATCTGCCCCACTCCGATATAAGCATGGAGCTTTTGGGGAATTCTTGCTGCCATTCTAATTCCCAAACTGGACCCATAGGAATAGCCCATCAGAAAGATTTTATCCTTTTCCAGCTTTTCCAGAAGATAATCAACCAATACATAGGCATCTTGGACCAAAGTCCTAAAGCTCAATTCATCAGCCAACTGAGTGGTATCGGAGGAAATCCAGTTTTTGCCGCTGCCTCGCTGATCCCAATTGACAACTGTGAAAAAATCCTCCCATGGCGTCTGATAAGCCCAAGCAGCAGGCATCAATGGGTTGGCAGGTCCACCATGCAAAACCAAGAGAACAGGGTTATTCCTGTCTTTTCCACGGATGCTGATCCATTGCTTGGCTCCGTTCAGTTCTACCTGTTCCAGAGTTTCTATTCCGTTGGGGGTGTGAATTTCCCGTAGGCCCTTGATCCATTCCTTGGATTGACTCAGAGAAGGTTCTTGGGCAAAAACGCCCACAACACTCAAGATGCAAAGAGTGACGAGTGAGAGAATAGGTTTCATAAAGGATAAGGATTGGCACAAAGCACTTTGTAATCAGTTTCTTTTGATAAGCCCTAATTTGAAAAATTTGGTTAAACTTTCTTCCTATCCGCTTCGATAAACTCCTAAACCCAAAGACCTCCTTCTACCACTATGGCAAAATTTCCTCCCGGTACATGGGATCAATTAAGGGACTACTTTTCCAAAATAGCCCCGATCAGTGTAGCAGAGTTTGAAGATCTGAAACCCTCCTTCTCCCCTTCCTATTTTCCAAAAAACAGCTTTCTACTCCGTCAAGGTGAACTTTGTCTGTCCATGTACTTTGTCGTAAAAGGCTCATTTCGAATTTTCCATATCAATGACACCGGACAGGAATTGACCCGCTATTTTGCTTTTGAAAACAAATTCGGAACCAACTTGACGAGTATGATCGAAGGCAGTCCTTCCGTAGAAAATCTTCAAGCCGTGGAGCCACTGTTTGTTCTTGAGATCAAAAAGGCAACTTTTTTCCAGCTGGTTGAGACCATCCCTCAAGTCAACAAAATCTACCGAAACATCCTTCAGAATGCCTATATCACCTCCCAGCGCCGAATATATGATCTTCAGGGCATGACTGCTTTGGATCGTTTGAAGTGGCTTCTTGAGCAATATCCTTTGATACTCAGCCGTATCCCCAGCCGCTTAGTCGCCTCCTATTTGGGCATCAGTCAATACACGCTAAGCAGGCTGAAAAGCGAGCTGTAAAGTCAAAGTCTTGCTATAGAGCAAAACTTTCTGATTTTCCCCACTCTACTTTTGGAATGATAAAAATTCATTCCAATGACTTTAAAATCAAAACCTTACTTCCCGTTCAGCTTTCTTCTAGTCTTGGGTTTCTTCCTTCTGTCTTCCCAGAAAACAAAAGCACAGGAAACGGCATCGGCTATTTCTTCCAAACCCATTCCCTCCGGACCACCGATTCCCTTGGAACTGATGTTTGGTCATGAACAGCTCAATTTCCAGCTGATCGTGAAAAAGAAATTTACCCCTACCAGCAAATTTGACCTCTTGGTGATTTCGGTGTTTTCAGAAAACTGGGATAAGGAAAACCCAATCGGCAACTCGGTGGTCATTCCTTTTCAGGTTAACTACAGCATCGGGAAAAAAGGATTTGCTGTAGCAGCGGGAGGAGAAGGCAACTCCGTGGTGGGATTTAGCCCCTTGGTGGGGGTGGAACATAGCTTTGCCAATCGAAAATGGCTAGCCATAACCGTGCTTAATTACCTGATCAACGAGCAGCGGGATTTGAAACTGTTTGGTCTCTACGAGTTCAAACCTCCGATCAATGATACTTGGTCGCTTTACAGCCGGGTTCAGTTTGTGTACAATCTGGGTTTGGCAGAGAATCAGCACAATCGGAGTTTTCTTTATCTCAGATTGGGATTGAAAAAAGGCCCCTTGGGATTTGGCTTGGGAGCAAATTGGGATCAATACGGACCGGAAAAAGTTACCAAGGACAATTTTGGCCTTTATACCCGCTGGGAGTTTTAAAATAAAAAAAGCTGTCTCGGGATTTTCCAGAGACAGCTTGGTTTCTTGAATCGACTTATCTTATTTCTTCCCTACTGAAGCATAGGTCCTGGCAAAGTCCTGAGCATATTTTCTAAATAGATCTCTTGCTGCTGATTTATAAGTTTCCTTATCCATTTCTACAATGAAGGGGTCGAACTCAATGGTAGGAATACCCACACCAAAGATCTGTCCAAAAAGACTTCTTCCTTTTTCAGGGTCCTGATAGATTTTCGCATCAAATTCTTTGTCCGCCAAATATTCTACGATCAATTCTGCTGAAGCACCCGGACCATTTTTTCCCACAAAATCAAAGGTATTTCGGCTGATATTCATTTTGGGAATTACCTTGGTCTCTGCTGTAGTCACTTTTCTCTTTGTGCTAGCCTCCATCGAGGCGTCCAACTCTACCGTGGCAAAATTGATGTCAATGTTCTGTAGAAGCATAACGGCTCCGGTTTCCTTTTGGATGTTTCTTACCATTCCTATAAAAGGGACACCGCCTTTAGCTAAAGAATTTTCGTCAAACATGAATACTCCGTTTTCCGGGAACATCCTGACTTTGCTTTTGGTATCCTCGTCTGAATTTTTCTTCCCTTTGTTTGCAGTTTTGTCGGAATACTTTTCAGACATTTTTTGAAAACCTTCCGTCTTTACAAAGTCCTGAAGTGGAAGCACTTTAATGCCTGCTTTGGAAATTTCTTCTTCCAGAATCAATTGAAAATCATTGGCAAGCTCCTGGAAGTCAGCCAATTGCATATCTGTGTCCAGAATGGTGATCGTCTGTGCGGAGGATTTCGCCTCACCACCGTAGCTACCACCTTTACTAGCAGCCTCAAAGGTATTTTGAAGCTTGCTCAGCTTACCTTCTGAGACCACCACCTTAGTTTCGACAAATTTGTCAAAACTAACGCTTAGCTGGGGAATGGTCACGATGTCACTTTCTTGGGATATTTTATTGTAATGTCCCTTGGAACCAAAACCAGAAAACAAGTCCTGAGCCGGCAAAGTCGAGACAGCAAAGAGGACCATTAATAGAGTAGATGAGATTTTTTTCATAATCATTGAATTTGGGGTAGTTTTTAAAAGAGTTGCTACAATATTGCCCCCTAATTCTTGAGTTAGGAATACGTCAAATGACGTATATTTCCTTTTGTATCCCTGATCTAATCCCTTGGAAATAGACTTTGTGTGTCTATTTTAAAGCTCCAATTTAAAAATCAAGCCATGGACATTTTTGCTATCGTCACCGTCCTGACCATCTTATCTGCCGTTTTTGCCTACGTCAATACCAAGTTCCTCAAATTACCCTTTACGATTGGACTCATGATTATTGCCATGGGCTTTACCTTGGCAATTATTATTCTGGGACATTTTGAAAACCGGATATTGGTCCAGTCCAAAGAATTGATTGCATCCATTGACTTCAGAACTCTGTTGCTGGATGTCATGCTGAGCTTTCTGCTTTTTGCCGGAGCTCTTCATACCAAGCTGGAAGATTTAGCCAAACAGAGAGGACCGATCATCCTGTTTGCTACTTTCGGAATCCTTGTTTCTACGTTTATTGTCGGGAGTGCCTTCTACTATGTGGCGATGTGGATGGGTCATCCCATTGATTACATCTACTGTCTTTTGTTTGGAGCCTTGATTTCTCCGACCGATCCTATTGCCGTTTTGGGTATCCTCAAGGATGCTCAGGCTCCAAAAAAGTTGGAGATCAAAATTGTAGGGGAATCCTTGTTCAATGACGGAGTAGGTGTAGTGGTTTTTCTCGTTCTTCTTTCCATTGCTCAGCGGGGAATTGCCTCAGTAGATGCTCAGGATGTGGGATTTTTGTTTTTTGAGGAGGTCTTTGGTGGCCTGGCCTTAGGACTTCTGATGGGGTGGCTGGGATTTAAAATCATGAAAAGCATAGACCACTACGAGACTGAGGTTTTGATTACTTTGGCTCTAGTCATGGGAATTCATGCTTTGGCTGTTTCATTGCATTTTTCCGGTCCTTTGGCTGTGGTAGTGGCCGGGATATTTATCGGTAACAAATCCCCCGAAGTAGCTTGGTCGGATAGCACCAAGCTGTATGTCGATAAATTTTGGGAGCTGATGGATGTCTTTTTGAATGCCATTCTTTTCGTTCTCATCGGATTTGAACTGCTGATTGTCACGCTGAATGGAGAATACATACTTTTGGGCCTTTTGGCCATTCCGGTCACCTTGATTGCCCGATATTTGGCCTTAAAGGGACCTATTGTCTTTTTCAACAAAAGGCTGGAATTCATACCAAAAACTGACCTGATTATGACTTGGGGAGGAATCCGCGGTGGGATATCTATTGCCTTAGCTTTAGCTCTTGAGCCAGAAATGGAGCGGGACTTATTTCTGACAGTGACTTACGTGGTCGTGGTTTTCTCCATTATTTTCCAAGGATTGACTATCGGATCATTGGTCAAAAGGATTCTAGCCAAAAACACTTAAAGACAGGAACTACTTCTCTTCTTTATATCAAATACTGTCCGAATTCAAGACACAAGTGTTTCAGAAAAAGACAATTTTGATCCAAATCGCAAATATCTTCCCAAAGCCTATTGGACAAGTAGGAGAAGGTTTGTAATTAGTAGAAATATTCTCTTACCCCCACCCCTATGAAGTTCTCAAAATCAATCTTTTATACCCTGATTCTCCTCTCCTTTTTCTCTTGCAGGGAAAGAGACGGAAGCTCTGACAACCGATACGATGAAATAAAAGAACTCAGCGGAGTATCCAAGCTGAAAATAAAAGGGGTTTTTAATCTCATTCTTACCCAATCGGATCAGGAATCCATTCAGATTATTGGAAGTCAGAAATTGGCAGAGAAGCTCCAAATCAACCAAAATGGAGACTTGTTGGAATTGACGCTAGAGGATGTCAAAAGCAGTTTTTTTGAAATGGACGATTTGGAGGTAAGACTCTCCATTTCCGATTTGGAATCTTTTCAATTCAACGGAGTGGGAAATATTCAGACAAAGAACGCTTTCGTCACCGAAAAAACAGCAATCAAGGGAGAAGGAGTAGGAAATCTTGAACTGGAGATCGAGTCCAAACAAATCACGGCTGACCTCAACCTAGTGGGAAGTATGAAGCTAAAAGGTGAATCCCCCCTCCTTACTATTTCCAATGAGGGGATTGGAAATATTGACGCTTCTCAACTCAATGCAGAAAAAGTCAGCCTGTTCAGTTCTGGAATAGGCCGGGTGGCAGTTCACTGTACAGGAGAATTATCCCTCGAGGTCTCCGGCATCGGTGAGGTGAAGTACACCGGGAATCCCACTGTGATCAAGGAGAATGTCAGTGGGATTGGTAAAGTGACACGCAATTAAGAGGTAATCTGACAGACCGAGTTTTCCGGGATCCAAACTGGGGTCAGCTCTTCAATATTTTCGATAGCAATCCCATCATTACCCCCCAATATCCCCAATGAATTGCCTTGGCAGTCCAGTGCAATGATGGCAAAATTGCAGAAGGGACAACAATTTTGAAAAAAGAAGACAGTTTGCCCCTCGTATCTTCCAGACATCAAGTAGGTATATTCCAAGAGTTCCGAGTTTTCTACTTCTTCAATCGCAGCATTCAGCCAAGGAAGATCTTCTGTTGGATTTTGTGTACCGCAATACAGCAAGGGGTCTGTTTCATTGCAGGATGAAAACAGACAAAAGAAAAACAGAAGGAATAGTAATCGGTTCATGGGACATTTTATATCAGAAACGAACCCCTTTTCCCTGATGCTACAGTCTGTGTTGATTAGGTCCATTTTTTTAGCTGCTCATAGACCAAATGCAGCGGAAATCCCATCACTGTAAAATAGGAACCCTGAATGCTTTGAATACCGATAAACCCGATCCATTCCTGTATTCCATAGGCTCCTGCTTTATCAAAAGGTTTGTACTCCCGGATATAATGCCAAATTTCCTCCTCCTCCAAAAACCGGAAAGTGACTTCCGCCTGATCTTCCAAAGTCACACTCCGCTTGTGGTCTCGAAAAGTCACTGCAGTCATCACGGTATGAACCGCTCCCGAGAGACTTTTCAGCATATCAAAGGCTTCTTGCTCAGATTGAGGCTTGCCAAGGATATGCCCATTCTCGATCACCACGGTATCCGAAGTGATCAAAATTTCATCCTCCTTCAAAGTGTCGGGATAGCTTTCTGACTTCAATTTGGAAAGGTGAGCAGCCACATACTCCGCAGGAATATCAGCCGGTACATGCTCATCTATATCCAAGGCCTTTACAGTAAAATCCAATTCCAAACCTCTGAGCAATTCCTGCCTACGAGGAGATGCTGAAGCCAAAATCAGGCTTTTCTTCTCAATATTTTTCAAAAAAGGCTTCATAATTCGATTCAAATTCTTCCTGACGGATACTGGCGAAAAGCAATCCCCCCAGGGCTTTGGGATAAAAGTAAGTAGATTTTTGTGGCATCACAGCTCCGGATTTGCATACTTCCAAGACCTGCTCCAAGTCGATTTCCCGGGTGATTACTGCAAAGTCAGCTTTTCCTTCCCTTACTTCTCGAATGCATCTTGAGAAATTCCGTTCAAAAGCCAAGTTTTTGGATTTTCTTTGGTCCTCAGAAGTGATTCCCAGGATTTGGTGAAAAAGCACTTCATGCAAAATCACCAATTCTAAATTTCTCAGAGAAACAGGAAGTTCAGGTTTGATTTGGGACCAAAGCTCAGGTTTAAACTTAATGATCCACGCCTGATCTTTCAGTACCAGCCCAAAAGACCATTTGCGCTGAAAGGTGTACGTGGCAAGCTCCTCCGCATCTCCAAAAGGCCGCATATCAAACCATTGGCTAAGTTTTTCCAACAATTCTTCATCAGACAAGTCCAGTCCATAATAAAGTCTGTGGGTAGGAAGAATTTTCAGATCATTTCCATGGGCATTGGTGAAATACATCAGATGAAAGTCTGAACCTTTCCAAGTCAATTCAGGAAATGAATCCTTTTGTTGCTTTCGGTACTCAATCGCTCCTTCCAGTCTATGATGCCCATCAGCGAGAATCACTTGCTTGCTTTTCATTATTTCCAGAAACCTGGAAATAATCCGGGCATCATGGATGACTGCAAGTACTTCTCTGACTCCCTGATAATCCTCCACTTCGTACAAAGGTGAGGCAATAGCGGCATCCATGTATTTTTCAAGCTCCTGACTTTCATCTTCATAGAGTCCATGCGTCGGACTGGCCTGAATCTGAGTGGCTGCCAATAAATCTATCCGGTCAGTGACCGCAGAGACAATGGTACTTTCATGCCGGAGAATCTGATTTTCTGACCAATCATAGGCCTTGATCTGTGCGATAAAGCCCTTCCTACATCGCATTTCTCCTTCTCCGGGCAATCTAAAGTATTGGTAATACACATAGATTCCCGGCAGGTCGTCCTGCTTGAGAATCCCTTCATTTTTCCACTTTTCCAAGGTTTTTTGAGCCTGAACAGGTGGATTATCCCCTTGGGGTACAGATAGATGAATACTGTTAAAAGGATGGTGGTAAAGCATTTCCCTTTGCTTTTCTGAAACCACATCAAACAGAGGTGCTACCAAATCCTCTAATGTATTGGTCCACTCCTCGCTGTATCTCCAAGCCCTGAGAGGTAATACTTCCGCCATCAAATAAGTCGGTTTTTCCATTGGGTACTCGGTGCCGATGCCAATGGATTTTTCGGATTGATCTTTTGATCTTCCTGCTCAAAAAAGGCAACAGCCAAAGCAGCCAAAATCTCTTTTTCCTCAGATGAAAAGACCGGTTCCAGCTTGTCAGGAGTAAAATATCGCTCGACAAATTTGGTATCAAACTGTCCTGACACAAAGGCTTCATGCTGCAAGGCAAATCGACAAAAATCCAAGGTGGTTTCAATACCCGTAATTCGGTATTCGTTGATTGCCCGAATCATTCGGTCTATCGCATCCTGCCGGTTCTCCCCATGAGTGATCAGCTTGGCAATCATCGGGTCATAGTAGATCGGAATATCCATTCCTTCCTCAAATCCATCGTCCACACGGATTCCCGGCCCTTGAGGTCTGCGGTAGGTTTTGAGTCTTCCTATATCCGGAAGAAAGTTGTTTTTGGGATCCTCGGCATAGACCCTTACCTCGACGGAGTGTCCATGTATTTTCAAATCTTCTTGGGAAAAAGAAAGAGGCTTTCCTTCGGCAATAAGAATTTGTTCGCGGACCAAATCCTTGCCCGTGATCATCTCCGTGACAGGATGCTCCACTTGAAGACGGGTATTCATCTCCAAAAAGTAAAAGTTCAACTGATCATCTACGATGAACTCCACCGTACCTGCTCCATAATAATTGCAAGCCTTGGCTACACCTACTGCGGCTTCTCCCATTGCTTTTCGCATTTCTGGAGAAACAACTGCAGAGGGAGCCTCCTCAATCACCTTTTGGTGCCTTCGTTGGATAGAACATTCTCTTTCGAAGAGATGGACCGTATTCCCATGCTGATCACCCAAAACCTGAATTTCGATATGTCTGGGAGAGGTGATAAATTTTTCTATAAAAACCGCTCCATCGCCAAAAGCAGACTGTGCTTCGGAGACTGCTCTTTGCATTTGCTCCTCAAATTCCGACTCGGACTCCACGATCCGCATACCTTTTCCTCCACCACCGGCAGAAGCTTTGATCAAAATAGGGTAGCCGATTTCTGCAGCTTTCTTTTTGGCAGCGGCAATATCCGAAATGGCTTCTTCCGTACCGGGAACTAAGGGAATGTCATATTTTGAAACGGCCTGCTTGGCCGCAAGCTTGCTTCCCATCACCTCGATCGACTCTGGGGATGGACCAACAAAAATGATCCCTGCATCGGTCACTTTTCGGGCAAAGTCCGCATTCTCAGAAAGAAATCCATATCCGGGGTGAATGGCATCCACGTCCAGTTCCTTGCAGCATTGAATGATTTTTTCACCAAGAAGATAGGATTGATTTGAAGGAGGCGGGCCTAGGCAGACTGCCTCATCGGCAAATTTCACATGAGGAGAAAGGCGATCAGCTTCCGAATAAACGGCCACCGTGGCAATCCCCATTTCCTTGGCAGTACGCATGATTCTCAGGGCGATTTCACCCCGATTGGCAACCAAAAGTTTATTGATTTTGGGCATGTTCTCTACAGTTTTTTGGGCATGGATTGAAGTCCGAGGACGAAATAAGGAAATAATGTTGACTATTGCCGATTGATCCAGAGAAATGAAACTGAATTTTGCTTCAAAGGCAATTAAGTTTTATTTTTGGCGGATTTTAATGAATCCAATCATTAAACTAATACACCTAAAACTCTACAAGCTTTGGATCTATTTGCAAAATTAAAAACGAATATGGGCCCTTTGGGCAAACACTCTGGGTTTGCCGACGGGTATTGGTCTTTTCCTAAACTCGAGGGAGAAATCGCTCCCAGAATGAGATTCAAAGGAAAAGAAGTACTCACCTGGTCCCTAAACAATTATCTAGGTCTTGCCAATCATCCGGAAATCCGAAAAGCAGATGCTGATGCTGCCGCAAAATGGGGCGCTGCTTATCCAATGGGTGCCCGTATGATGTCAGGTCAGACCAATCTTCACGAACAGTTGGAAGATGAACTGGCTGCTTTCGTGGGCAAAGAAAAATCCTACTTGCTGAACTACGGGTATCAAGGGATCATGTCTGTGATCGATGCCATTTTGGACAGAAAAGACGTGGTAGTCTACGATTCCGAATGTCATGCCTGTATCATCGATGCCTTGAGAATGCACTTGGGCAAGCGATATGTATTCCCTCACAACGATATTGAAAACTGTGAAAAGCAGTTGGAGCGTGCCACCAAATTGGCTGCTGAAACAGGTGGTGGGATTTTGGTGATCACCGAAGGGGTATTTGGAATGACCGGCGATCAAGGCAAACTGAAGGAAATCGTAGAATTGAAGAAAAAATTTGATTTCCGACTCTTAGTGGACGATGCCCATGGCTTTGGTACCTTGGGTGCCACGGGTGCAGGCGCCGGTGAAGAGCAGGGAGTTCAGGATCAAATCGACCTTTACTTCTCAACTTTTGCCAAGTCAATGGCCTCTATCGGAGCATTTATCGCAGGAGATGCTGATGTCATCCTCTACTTAAGATACAATATGCGATCTCAAATTTTTGCCAAGTCTCTTCCAATGCTTCTCGTGGAAGGTGCTCTAAAGCGTTTGGAGTTGATCAGAACTCAACCTCAGCTGAAAGAAAACCTTTGGAAAATTGTGAATGCGTTGAGAAAAGGCCTTCATGAGAACGGATTCAGCACCGGAAAGTCAAATTCTCCTGTGACTCCTGTTGTACTGAATGGTACTGTGGGCGAAGCGGCAGCACTTTCTATGGACTTGAGAGAAAACTACGGTATCTTCTGTTCAGTAGTAATTTACCCAGTGGTGCCTAAAGGCATGATTATCTTGAGATTAATTCCTACGGCAGTTCATTCGCTTTCAGATGTAGACGAGACAGTCAAAGCTTTTGCTGCTGTAAAAGATAAGTTAGTTTCTGGAGTTTATAAGAATTCTGAGCTGGCACTTTCTTTCGGAGAATAAAAAAAAATTCAAAAAAAACGGCCTCAGGGTTGAATTAGTATGTATTTGGGCTATATTCGATCACAATTAACTTATCATCAACCTAAAAAACAAACTTTTACTATGAGCAGATTTAGTGAAGTAAAAAATCTTGTAATGAGCTTGGAAGCAGATTTCGAAAAGTTCTACGAAAAAGGAAATCAAGCTGCAGGTACCAGAGTTAGAAAGGGCATGCAGGAGCTTAAGACTTTGGCGCAGGACATCAGAACTGAAGTTCAGAATAAGAAAAACGCCGGATGATCTAAGAAAATAAAGGTGGCTTCAAGGCCACCTTTATTCATTTAGAAGGGGCTTTCGCCCCTTTTTTAATTTACGCCTACAGCTGCTGCTGCATTTAGGTTTCCAAATCCATACTGGGAACTTCTATTGGGAAACAGATCCGAGGTGGAGCGCATTTGATTGAGTACCTGATCTCTGGACCATCCTGGGTTTTTAGCCCAAACCAAAGCAGCAATTCCAGAAGCAGTAGCAGTAGCCACCGAAGATCCTCCAACAGTGGATGGCTGATCACTGCTGTTTGCCAAGCTCAAAGCTGTGGTTCCGCTTCCTGAGCGCTGCATCACAACAGTAAACTCGACCTGACTGCCTGAATGACAGGTATCGCATCGCTGATAGCCCGCTCCTTCCTTAATCCCGGTCACCGCTATAGTCTCACTCATGTTGGCTGGAAAAATCACCCCTACCCAATTGGTGAATGTAGTGGAAGTGCCTGCTGCCGCAAAAATCAACTTCCCTCTATTAAAAGCATAGCGCACGGCATCGGCTACTTTGGAATTGGAGAAAACATCTCCGATTGACATACTGATAATCCGGACATCAGATCGATTACCCAGCAAAACAAGTGCTTCAGCTACCCCATTTTTCTCGTCTGAAGAATTGATAATCACATCACTTGTACCTCTGACAGAAATCAAATTGGAATTGTAAGCCACTCCTACACTATTCCCAACCGTATTTCTGGGTGCTGCAATCACCCCTGACATGGCTGTCCCGTGTCCGCATCGGTCATCAGGACCATCATAACTTTTCCAAAACCAGAAGCCGGTCTTAAAGGTCCCAAATTTGGCCACATACCTACCGGAAGACTCTCCAGAATTGAATCCCGAATTGAGCAGGGGCTGATTTGGAGAAAGACCAGTATCGATGACTCCAACAGTGATTCCGGAACCCGTACTTTGACTCCAGGCTTGTGCAATTCCCATCCGCTGGTAGTTCCAAGAAGCTTTTGCATTGGGGGTTACTGTGGTAAAATCAGAATTGGAAAGTCCTGTATCCGCGCTGTTCGAACAGCCTGCATCACTTTGGATTCGTGCAGCAGGGCTATCACTATTAAGCAAGGAATAATCAAACTGATAGCCTACCGGCTCAAAATATCGTACCTCGGGCATCTTTCGGAGATTTTGAAGCACCTCAAAATCCGCCACCTTCACTTCCAGGTAGGGTAATTGCTCATGAATCAAGGCATCCTGATCCCGAAGGCGGAAATTGGGACTTTGATTTTTGGTAAGCGTGGCTGAGATCATTTCCAGGATGGACTCTGATGCAGCCTCCCAATTGGCCGAGCTTACATCATCCAGTCCGATTCGGGCATTGGGATCTTCCATTCCCACCGGCTTGTAGCCAATAGTCAAAATGGAATCACCCTGAATCAGGGCGCTATAGAGCAGCTCATCGCTTTGCTCCATCCAGATAAAATCCCCTTTTTCCTGAAGGGAATTAAGAATAATCCGGTCAATTTCCGATGAAGGAATGATCTTTTGAACTTCTGGATTTTCCTCCGAAATGGAGACCGATGGCTGTTCTTCCTGAGTACAGGAAAAAACCACAACTGCTAAAAAAAGCAGGCTAAGGTTGATTTTGGATTTGAAAAACATGATAAAAATTTTTGTTTGAGTTTAACATTCAAGAAGTTATCACTTTCCGACCTTAGAAAAAAATAGAATTTGTAGAAATTCGAATTTTGAATGCAGACAGATTTTTTGGTGAGTCTTTTGAGTTTATAAAATTCAGTCACCCATTTCCAATCATCTTTTTAGAGAAATATCCCCTTTTTCCATTGGCTCAAAAATGAACTATCAGGGTTTGGGTAGATTTTTGAACTCTATTCTAATTCGTAAAGGGAGGTCAATAATTGATGGAGGACAAGATCCATTTTATCTAAATCAAACTCACGACTACCTCCATATACCACTCCCGAACTGATTCCCATCCAGGCAATTTCATTGGTTTGTGAGTCTTGAATCAAAAAAATCACTTTTCCAATCATTCCGGAATTTATAATTGAACTTCCTCCGCCGCTTCCACTAGGAAATCTATTTCCGGAATTATATATATCATAGAACGGACCTGGGACAGAAGAATCAGTGGACATATCCACAGTTTCAATGAAATCCCTGGAAACAACCACTCCCTGAATCAAAAAATCCGGGTTCTCTGTGGTCTCTTCAAATCCGTAATCGATTAATTTATCTCTGAAGGCTAGTTTGACCCGCTCATTTCTTTTGTCAGAAAAATCCTCTTCTATCATTTGAAAGGTCTGATATTCTTTCAGCAATTCAGAATTGGTTAGTGTATCCACTCGGAGAATTTCTGAAACCTTGCAGGAGACCAACATAAAAATCAATGCAAGTAGAGGAAGGGCATTTTTCATAATTCAAGGTTTATCAGAGAAACAACTTAACTTACGGATTATTCAATAAGTAGTTCAAAATCAATTTAATTTCAAAAATTCATCCGGAAATACACACCCGTTGGCCCCAAACTGATATTCTGAATCAAGCTAGGTAGCTCTTTGGCATGAGCTACATGAAACCCATATATAATTCCATCAAAAACCATCAAAAAAGCTCCCTGAAGTAGTATGGATTTCCCGAATCCAATCAATCGGTCATTTTCTGTTCTCAGACCTCTTTCTTTCAGATAAAGCCCCCCAGCCATATAGGCTACATCCAGAGCAGCATTGACCAAAAGAATTTTTTCGATACTTTGTTGTGCTTTGAGCGTCTCCCAAAAGTCTGAACCCGGAGTTTCTTTAGTGGCCTGCCAATATCCGAAACCTGCAATGAGCAAGTTGACCGAGTTCCAATACAGATTCATCTGATGAAAAGCCTTGGTCTGCCCGGCAGTCTGACTCGCTCCTATCCCACCCCAAATCATATTTCCCACTGCCCAAGTACCCAAAATCATCATTCCTTGCCTGTTATATTCGAAACGGGTTTGGTTAAATTCGGTGAGTTGGGGCACATCTTGTCCAAAAACCAATGAAGCTGAGGCGAAAAAAAGAATCAAACACAGGACAAATGGAGAAATCGTTTGCTTTTTCATAAGCATTAAACCAGTAGATATGGACTAAGTTTAAGAAAAATAAGTAGTCCAAAGCATTCTCAAGCCAAAAAACACCATGACCAACCCGACTCCTTTGTTCAGTAATCTCATCAGCCGGGGAGTCACAAATCTGGAGAGCTGTTTGGCTATAAATGCCTTAAGCAAATCAATCAGAAAGACTGTCCCCAAAATCCCGACATAGTATAGACTGATTTGAGAACCGGTCCAGGTTTCCTTCAAAGTGACCAAACTGGCTATGGAAATCCAAAAAAGAAGAACAAAGGGGTTGATCCCGTTGATGCTGAATCCTTTGGCAAATGCATTTCTTTTTTTGGGAACCGGGAGAGTAATTCCTCCGGTATTGGGTCTTTCTACCTGCTTTTTGACCAAAGAGCTAATCCCAAAACCTGTCAAAATCAACCCTCCCCCATAACCCAATACTTTTTCGAACAAGTCGGTATTGGCTAAAAAAGAAATTCCGAAATAGGTAATCATCACATATAGTGCATCACTGCACAGGATTCCCAAAGCCAATACCATCGCGTAGCGGAAGCCGTGTTGCAGGCTATTGGTAATCAGAGTAAAGAATACAGGACCAACAATAACACTGAGAAGTAGGCCCATGCTGACTCCTTCCAGCCAAGCACTACCCATTGAGGTAACCATTTTGCTGAAGATAGGCTTCCCAGGACTGGCTCTTTTCCCCTTTCAGGACCCGGGGAAATTTATTCTGACCACCTTCTTTGCCCTGAGCCTTCATCCAATCATAAAATACCCCCGAAGGCAAAATATCCACCAAAACTTCCTTTAATGCGTGTTTTCGCTCCACGGCGTAGTCGTCATTGAGTTCGCAGAGATAGGAGTCCAGCTTTTCCCGGAAAAGTTGGGAATCCACTACGTCATCTGAACCGATAAACCATCGGTGTGCAAAAAGATTTCCGGAAGGAATACCCAAAACGGTGAATTCCCGAACCCGGATGTTGAGGTCCTCGGCTACCATTTCTATGGCCTTGTTCATGTTGTCCACAGAAAGATGCTCTCCACAAAGGCTTAAAAAGTGCTTGGTTCGTCCAGTGATGATGATTTCGGATTCTTCTTTGGAAACAAATCGGATCACATCCCCAATCAGATATCGCCAAGCTCCTGCACAGGTAGTGATCAGGAGAGCATAGTCTTTTCCTTCTTCGATTTCATCGATTTTGAATGTTTGGGCAGTAGTGAGAATATTTCCTTCCGAATCAAAGTTTTCTTCAGTAAAGGGCACCAACTCATGGAAAATGCCATTATTCAGGACCAATCGCATGGATTTCCTGTTGGGCAGCGCCTGAAAGGCCAAAAATCCTTCAGATGCCAAGTAGGTTTCCATGTAAGTCAAGGGCTTCCCAAGCAGACTTTCAAAACCTTTCTTGTAGGGTTCAAAAGAAACTCCCCCATGGACGAAAATCTGCAGATTGGGCCAGATTTCATGAATGTGCTGAACCTGGTATCGCTCAATGATTTTCTCCAGCAAAATCTGCAACCAAGCCGGAACTCCCACAATGATTCCGATATCCCATTTCGGGGCATTTTCTACGATTTGATCCAGTTTATCTCCCCAGTTTCGGTTTTTGGAGATCTTTTTTCCAGGCTTGTAAAATCGCTGAAACCAAATCGGGAGATTGCCCGCAGTAATTCCGCTGAGATCGCCGGAAAAATAAGTCCCATTAAACTCCAAATCTGTACTGCCTCCCAGCATCAATATGCCTTTGGTATAGAGAGATGCTGGAAAATCATATTTGGACAAGCTCAAAATCTGACGAACTCCAGTCCTTCGGATGGCCTTGACCATGGACTTGGTGATAGGGATGTATTTGGAGGCAGCACCTGATGTGCCCGAGCTCAATGCGAAATATTTAACCCGCCCGGGCCAGGTCACGTTTTTCTTTCCTTCCTGCAGTTGGTACCAAAACTCGGCATGAATGGAATTATAGTCATAAATGGGAACCTGAGCCTTATATCGCTTATAGAATTCATCAGGCCCTTTTTTGAACCCTTTCAAAATCCCATGATAATCGTACTTCTTTCCGATAGCAGTTCGCTCTGCTTTGAGTAAAAGTTTCCTAAGCTGTTCTTTCTGAAGGTCAAGAGGTTGAGTAACTTCCTGCTCCAAACTTTCCCGGAGTCGAATGCCCTTTTTGAGCAAATTGCTGAGGATTGCCATATCTTTGTTTAGGCCTATGAATGTAAAAATGAACGCTTAAAAATAGACAATGGATATCAAAGCCAATTTAGAAGCCGTCAAAAAATCATTTGTCAACCCTTCCTGTCAGTTGATTGCCGTCAGCAAAACCAAACCTCTGGAGGATCTTAAAGCGGCCTATGCAGCAGGTATTCGGGACTTTGGAGAAAACAAAGTCCAGGAAATCCAGGCCAAACAGCCGGAAATGCCAACCGACACCCGATGGCACATGATCGGACATTTGCAAAGCAATAAAGTCAAATACATTGCTCCCTACGTACACCTAATTCATGGAGTGGACTCTTTCAAACTCTTGAAAGAAATCAACAAGCAGGGCAAAAAGATCGATCGGGTGATTCCTGTTTTGTTGCAAATTCATATTGCTGAGGAAGAAAGCAAATTCGGATTTGATCAGGCAGAATTGGAAGAGATGCTTAATTCGGAAGAATTTGGACACTTGACCCATGTTCAGATTAAAGGTCTGATGGGTATGGCCACTTTCACTGAGAATACGGATCAAATCAGAAAGGAATTCCGAGGACTTAAAAATCTTTTCGAGGAATTGAAAAAACGTGATTTGCCTCCTTTCGTCCAACTGGAAGAATTATCCATGGGAATGAGCGGAGATTATCAGATTGCACAGGAAGAGGGAAGCACGATGGTGAGAATCGGATCGGCGATCTTTGGAGCAAGAAACTATTCGGGAGTATGAAAGGAAATCAAATTTTAATTTCAGCAGGTATTTTGGGTGCCTTGGCCGTTGGAATAGGAGCTTTTGGAGCCCATGGATTGGAACCGCTACTGATCAAAAATGGAAGATTGGATACCTTCGAGACTGCAGTGAGCTATCACTTCTACCATGTTTTGGCACTTTTCGGAATCAGCCTACTTTCCCTGATCAAACCCGATTGGAAATACCTTAGCTTTTCTGCTTGGTGCATGGTTCTTGGAATTCTGATTTTCTCAGGATCCCTTTACGTCCTCTCTCTGACCGGAATCACTTGGCTCGGGGCTATCACCCCAATCGGAGGAGTTGGCTTTATATTGGGCTGGTTGGGACTGGCTTATTCAGCACTTAAAAACAACTAGCCCGTTGAGAATCAAAGCACTTTTTTTCCTTGCTTGGTTTATCACCTCACTGCCAGCAGCAGCGCAGCTAAGCAGAGCTCAATTTTCTTCTTTGGAAAATATCCTTGGGGAAAAAAGTACTTTTTCCAGCCACATGACTGGCTTCGTTCTTTACGACTTGGATTCCCAGCGAGTGGTCTATGAGAAAAACAGTCAACTCAACTTCATTCCTGCCTCCACTGCCAAACTTTTTACCCTCTTTGCTGCGGTGGCTATTTTGCAGGACAGCACGCAAACCGTAAGATATCTTCCGGCTGGGGATACATTGAAAATCTGGGGATCCGGGGATCCTAGCTGGAAGTATCAGGATTTTTATCAACCCAATTTTGAGAAAATCTGGAAAAATTATCGGGTAATCCAATTTTCGGATGCCAATCAAATCAGCCCCGCATTTGGCTATGGCTGGCAATGGGACGATTATTACTACGATTATTCTGCAGAAAGAAGTCCATTACCCATTTATGGCAATCTCTTGGAAGTAAAAAAGGTCGGGAATCGGCCTGAGGTTTTCCCCTATAGATTTCAAAAATCCATTGCGACCACTACCCTTCCGATCAATGAATTGGAACGGGATTTCCACAGTAATTCTTTCAGATACAATTCGGAGACTTTTCAGGGACGGGAACGCTACATTCCGCTTTTGACTTCTGGTCAGCTCACGGCAGAACTCGCTCAGGAATTGACAGGAAAAACCTGGATTTACAAAAAAGAGGCAATGCCTGAAAACACTACCATTTTCCGCGGAGCTCCTCTTTTTCCCCTACTTCAGGAAATGATGCTTGAGAGCGATAATTTCATAGCGGAACAGATGATTTGGATGGTTTCAGACCGTCTATTTCAGACCTTGGATACGGATCGGGCCATCGAATACATCCAAAAGACCTATTTCTTTGACCTGCCTGACCAACCCAAATGGGTGGACGGAAGCGGACTTTCCCGTCATAACCTGTTCACTCCCCGATCCATGGTGGTACTGATCGACAAGCTGTATCGCATCGTCCCGGAAGATCAACTTTACGCCCTTTTGCCGACAGGCGGAAAAACCGGAACGCTTAGAAACACTTTTCAGGCGGCCCAGCCTTACATTTTTGCCAAAAGCGGAAGCATGAGCAATCATTATAGCCTTGCAGGTTTGGTTCGCACCAAAAGCGGAAAGATTTATGCTTTTGCCTTTATGAATTCCAATTTTCTCGGAAGAGCATCGTCCATTCGCACTGAGGTGGAAAAGGTGATGGCTTTGGTGAGGGATATACTTTAAGAATGTAAGCCTGGAGTGGGAAAGTGGAATGTTTTGTCCGGTGTCCGATGTCAGATGACCGATGAGTAGGAAGAAAGGAGTCGGAAAGTGGTAATGTCCGTCCGGTGTCCGATGTCAGATGACCGATGAGTGGGAAGAAAGGAGTTGGAAAGTGGTAAAGTTGGAAAGTTCTAAGGTTAGGCCTGAAGTACTTGACGGGGCTATTTTTCCCTTCAAGGGGGCTAGGGAGGTAAAAGCGTAAAGCTGGAATAATGACGCCGAAGAAAGCAAATGAAAACCCCAATCGATATAATGTAATATTCATTTTTTAGAAAATTTTTCTCCAACACTGTAAGGAAAGAAAGAGGAGCTGGTCTAAAGAAGAAAAAACAAACCATGAAAAAGTTATTTCTTCTTTACCTGCTGATTTTCGGATCCTTGACTACTGGTCAATCACAAGGCTTGCAAAGCCAAATCGTGGGCAAAGGTCCCAAATTGATTTTGATTCCCGGCTTGGCTTCCTCGGGTGAAGTTTGGGAGGAAACCGTTGCCCAACTTTCCCAAAACTACGAATGCCACATCCTTACCCTTCCGGGATTCGGCAACAATCCTGCTATGGATATGCCTGAGGGATTTTTGCAAACCATGGAAAAACTGCTTACCGATTACATTTTGGAACAAAAAGAAAAAGTCACGCTAATCGGACACAGCTTGGGCGGATTTCTCTCGCTCAGGCTCTCCCGGAGCCTCCCCAACCACATTCAGCAAACCATTATCGTCGACTCCTTTCCCTTTTACTCCGCTGCCTTTAATCCTGCTGCCACTGAAGAAAACATGATAGAAATGGCCTCCCAAATGAAGCAAATCATGCTTTCCCAAAGTCCGGAACAGTACCTCGCCCAGCAAAAAACCACCATGCCCATGATGACCATCAACGAGCAAAAACTCCCCCTCGCGGTAGAGTGGTCCATGCAAAGCGACCGAAATACCACAGCGGAGGCATTCTACGAGTTGATGACTACCGACTTCAGAGATGAATTGGCGGAAGTAAAAACTCCCATTTTGGTCTTGGGAGCTTGGGCCTCGGGTAAAAATTATGGCTTGACCGAAGAAAGCGTGAAAAAAACCTTCTCCGATCAATACCAATTGGCTGAAAACGTCCAAATTGAAATGGCACCCTCTGCCCACCACTTTATCATGTGGGACAATCCGGAATGGTTTATGGAAAAACTCAGCGCATTTCTTCAATGAAAACTCAGAAAGAAGCTCAATTTGAGTCCCTTTACCTAGACCACAAAGACAAGATTTACCGACTTTGTCTTGGCTTTGTCCGGGAAAAAGAACTGGCTAAGGACCTTTTTCAGGAAATCCTGATCAAAATCTGGAGACACTTGGAGAGTTTCAAAGGGGAAAGCGAAATCAGCACCTGGATCTACCGAATCGCTTACAATACGGCATTAACGCATACTGCCAAGGAAAAGAAAAAAGCCATTCAGCAGACTGATTTTCCTGAAAACCTAGACCTAGCCGAACCGGAGAGTTTTACTCAAGAAAAGGAAAATCAACTTAATGCGCTCTATAAGGCCATTTCCTCACTTCCTGAATTGGATCGGATCATCGCAACTCTGCTACTTGAAGGCACCCCATACAAATCAATCGCCGAGATCAGCGGCATTAGCGAAAACTATGTGGCTGTAAAAGTCAACCGAATCAAAACTGCGCTCACTCAAAAACTTAACCCTCAACCTCATGGAAACTAACTTCAACGATATACAGCAGCTCTGGCAAAGTCAAAAGGCAAAAGACTTTGATATCCAAGGATTGATTTCCGGACTTAAAAAAACGGAACAAAAACAGCGAAAAGAGAGGATTTCAATCGCGATAATTACACCTGTTACTTTGGCATTTCTGTTTATAGCGATGCCTTGGGCAGAAAGCAAAGCCATCCTGTTTAGTTTATTGGTAATAGCAGTAGCTATGCTTTGGGTAGTTTGGTTGAGTTTCAGGTCTACTTTAATGCCTAGTGACAACTCAGAAAGCCTTTCCAACCAAAAGTACCTCGAAACACAACTGGCAAAACTTCGACAACGATACAAAATAGCCGGAACCTACATGTATTATTATGCCCTTCTCTTGGCAATAGCGCTGAATGTTTCCTATTACGTCCTGCTTGCTCCTTTTTCTTTGGAAATGAGAATAGCAGTTCATTTGGCCCTAACCATTATCATTATGGTCATGATGAATTTTAGCATCAGGAGAAGATTGAAAAAATATGACCGAACGATCAAACCAATAATGGAAGAGTTGGAAAGATTGCTTTCAGATATAAAAAAGAAAGAAGTCATTTCCAATTGACCGGATCGTCCTCCTTCGGTTAAAAAAAACAGAGTAAATTCAGCTCAAAATTAACCCGAATGAACAAACGCAGCTTTCTCAAATCTTTCGGCCTCGCGGCGGCTTCAGCTCCATTTCTAAGTTTTGACATCAAAAACAATAAACAAACCCCAACCCTTTTTCCCAAAGGGATACAAAAAGGGGACACCGTAGGCATTATTTCTCCTGCAGCAGCCACAGCAAACCGCATGGAGTTTACCTACGCCAAAGAAGCCATGGAAGGACTTGGGCTTAAAGTCAAATTAGGAGAAAATCTGAAAAACCGGTTTGGACATCTGGCAGGAACAGACGAGGAGCGAGCAGCAGACCTCAATGCCATGTTTGCTGACCCCGAAGTAAAAGCAGTTATCTGCATACGTGGGGGTTCTGGCGCTGCACGAATTCTTCCCATGATCGACTATGATTTGGTGAAAAATAATCCAAAACCACTCTTGGGCTATTCGGATATCACGGCACTGCATTGTGCCTTACAGAGTCAGGCTGGTTTGATCACCTTTCATGGGCCTAATGGCTCAGGCAGCTGGAATAGCTTCAATGTGCGACAGTTTGAAAAGGTATTTTTCAACCGGGAAAAAGTAAGCTATGTCAACGAGGGAAGTAAAGGCGATGAGCTGGTGCAAAAGTCCAACCGGATTCAAACTTTGAAAGGAGGCACAGCAGAAGGCAAACTCTTGGGAGGGAATCTGACTGTATTAGCAGCTTTATCAGGAACAATCTATTATCCTGATTTTCAAAACTCTATTTTATTCATAGAAGATATCGGAGAAGATCCTTATCGGATAGATCGGATGATGAGTACCCTTCAGCTCAATGGTACACTATCCCAAATAAAGGGATTTGTATTCGGGCAATGCACCGATTGCGATCCGGGAGGAGGCTATGGGAGTTTGACTGTAGATCAGATTCTGGATCAATACGTTTTGCCACTGAATATCCCTGCTTATTCCGGAGCGATGATTGGACACGTACCCAGGCAGTTTATTCTTCCTGTAGGCGCACAGGTCAAACTCAATGCCGACGAGGGAAGTTTGTCTTTACTTGAATCAGTATTTGCTTAAGCAAAAGTGAAGTCTAAAAACCTGCGAAAATCTAAATTTCAAATTGGCATGTTTCCCCACCTTATTTCCATCATTTTCTCCTTATTCCTTTTCCTTCAGTGCAAAACCGACGAACCCATGGAACTGAAAACTCTAAGCTATCTCGCATTGGGTGACTCCTACACGATAGGTGAAGGAGTGGAAGAAAACGAACGCTATCCCATGCAGTTGGTCAGCCGACTGAATTCCCTCGGAGGTCAGTATTTCTTTCCCCCCAAGATCATCGCTAAGACAGGTTGGACTGTGGATGAACTGGAAGCAGGAATTCAGGCTGCCGAGACCTCAGCCGAAGGCTATGATTTGGTCACTTTGCTCATTGGGGTAAACAATCAATACCGAGGAAGGCCCGTGGCTGACTATGAGAAAGACTTTGAAGCCATGCTTCAGCGGGCCATTGCATTTGCCCGAGGAAATCAGGAGCATGTCGTGGTGCTTTCTATTCCAGACTGGGGAGTGACCGGTTTTGCTAAGGCTAGAAATACAGATCAGGTAAAGGTAGCCTCAGAAATCGATGCCTACAATGGGGCAAAAAAGGCGATTTGCGACAAATATGAGGTGAGATTTATCGATATTACAGAGGAATACCGGCAAATCGGCGGTCAGGAAGAAATGATGGCCGTCGATCGCTTGCATCCATCCGGACTGGTTTATACCCGCTGGACGGAGAAGCTTTTGGAAGAAGTCAAAAAAATCAATTTCTAAGCCCATGAAGACCTTACTTATTTTCCTCCAGTTCTTAGCTTTAGCTATGGCTTCTTGTAAATCTGAAGAAAAAAGTGAGGTCGAAAACACAGCCCCTACAGAAACTTGGTGGATCAATTCTGCCAAAGTCGATTGCATGGGAGTAGGTCCCATGACCTGTTTTCAAATCCAAAAAACCGAAACAATAGAAAGCGGCAAATGGGAGCTTTTTTATGATCAGATCGAGGGCTTCAGCTACGAACCCGGAAACTTGTATCGGGTGAAAGTGGAAATTACTGAAAAGCCCAAGCCCATTCCCGCAGATGCCTCTTCCTTGAGCTACAAACTGGTAGAAGTCCTAAGCAAAGAAGCGGACAAGCGATTGGCTCTTACGAATATCTGGAAAGTGGTCTATGTGGGTAGATTTCAGGACCCCAAATCCTTCAAGAACGGAAATGCGCTGACCTTTGAGCTGAATGTATCGGCCGGCACCTACTTTGGAGAAATGGGTTGCAATACGGTAAGAGGAAGTTTGGTGGTGGAAGACCAATCAAGAATCACTTTGGGTCCCGGAGCTACCACGATGATGGCCTGTCCGGATATGGAAGTCGAAATAGACATGAGAAAGGCCCTGGAGAAAATCAGAAAGTACAAGTTTGACAAAGGCCTCCTCTACTTTTTGGATGAGGAGGAAAAGACCCTGATGATGCTTCAGGCAGTGGATTAAACCATTCATAATTTAATTGAATTCCCTGCACGATTTATCCCGATTGTTGGCAGGGAATTTTTATTTTCACGCAGTCAAATAGAGACCTGAATTTTTGAACCTGAATCCATGAAAATCATCTGCATCGGCCGAAATTATGCCGCCCATATCGAAGAACTCAAAAACGAAAAACCCGGAAAACCTGTCGTCTTTCTCAAGCCAGATACCGCACTGCTGAAAGGTGGAGCTCCTTTTTTTCACCCCGATTTTTCTGAAAATATCCATCACGAAGTCGAACTTGTCCTCAAAATCTCTAAGGAAGGCAAATACATTCAGCCTCAATTTGCACACCGCTATTTCGAAGAAATCGGCTTGGGAATTGACTTTACAGCCCGGGATCTTCAAGATCAATGCAAAGCCAAAGGCCTGCCTTGGGAAATTGCCAAGGCTTTCAACGGTTCGGCCCCAATCGGCGATTTCAAACCAGTTTCTGATTTTGTCGACCTCAAAGACATCGACTTTCATCTGGAAATTAACGGAGAACTCAAGCAGAAAGGAAACACCAGCTTGATGCTATTTGACTTCGCCACCATTATTTCCTATATCTCCCAGTTTTTCACTCTAAAGAAGGGAGATTTGATCTATACCGGAACCCCGGCTGGAGTAGGTCCCGTAAAAATCGGAGATCATCTGACTGGATTTATCGGAAATGAAAAAATGCTCGATTTTGAAGTTAAGTAAGCTTTTTTTGAATAAACATCATTGCGAACGCAGTGAAGCAATCTTTGAATTGATGTATAAAAAGCTGATTTTCCTCGTTTTTGTACTCAGCATATCCACTCCTTTCACTAGTTTTTCCCAACAGATTGAGAAAGGCTATTTCCGCTCCCCGGTAAAGCCTGGAGGTAGAAATTACCTTTCCGGTAACTATTCCGAACTCCGTCCCAATCACTTCCATGCGGGTTTGGACTTTAAGTTTGGAGGTGCCGAGGGAGAGCCGATTTATGCTGCGGCGGATGGTTGGGTTCATCGGATCAAAATCTCCTCTTTCGGCTACGGAAATGTTATTTACCTCAAGCACCCCAGCGGACATATCACGCTGTATGGGCACTTGAGGAATTTTGTCCCCAAGTTGCATGACTGGATGGTGGCCAAAATGTATGAGGCAGAGCAAAACGAGCTGGAAGTCTATCCGGCCATAGGTGAAATCCCCGTAAAAAAAGGGGAATTGATCGCTTATGGAGGAAATACCGGAAGCTCCGGCGGCCCTCACCTACACTTTGAAATTCGGGACAGCTTGGATCGAGCCATGGATCCGCTTTTGGCTGGATTCTCTGAAATCTTGGATACAACCCCTCCTACTCCCCAAAAAATAGCCATTGTGCCGCTGGAGCTGGATAGCCGCGTCAATGGGAAATATCAAAGAATCGAACTTACCCCAGTTCTCTCTGGTTCGGAATACCGGATTCCCGAGACCATTCGAGTGACGGGCCGAGTGGGACTGGAAATCCAAAGCTATGACCGACTGGACGGAGCCAGCAACCAAAACGGATTCCCACTTTTCGAAGTGGTGGATGACTCAAGCTCGCTTTTTTCTCTTTTGGTGGACAAAATAGACTACAATTTCACCCGTCAATTTTTATTGCACACCCATCAAAATCGCTTTACCAAACTGTATTTCCAGCCTGAGCTGAAGTATGATTACCTCAGCCCTGCCGATCCGGCGACAGGCGTATTTGAAGTAGCTTCCGGTGAAAAGAAAAATCTCCAAATTCGGCTGAAAGACGCTTATCAAAATACCAGAATTGTCAAATTGACGCTCACCGGTGCAGATTTGGATTCGACCATTGCCGACGGAGCGTCTCCTTCCACTCCTCAGGTCAGCTATTTCCGAAATGTGATGAAAATCAAAGTTCGTCAAAGTGACAAGGGTGGATTAGCAAGGTATTTCATTGGGAATCAATCCTACGAAATCCTCCCGGCCTATCAAGATGCACAAAGCCGAACTTACCTTTGGGACTTGAGATTCGGAATTCCTGAAAAAATTGACCTGTGTTCAGAGATTTACATTCCTGATTTGGTCGGGCATATTCCCTTGGGTCAGGAGTTTCTTTTGGCTACGTCAAAGCTTACTGTGAAAACTGAAGAAAACAGCCTTCTCCAAGATTTATACCTCAGGGCGTCTCATTCCGGACCTGCAAATGCTCCGGTACTGAGGCTTCAAGAAACGACCGAATACCTTTGGAACCCAATCGAATTGCTGTGGGATGTGAGCGGATACACCGGAGACAAAACCAAAACCCACGTTTACCTCCGCTCTCCCAATGGTTCCCGATCCTTTGCTGGAGGAGAATGGGAAGCCGGTCAAATCCGCTTCAAAACCAGAAATTTTGGTAGTTTTGTTTTGGCTGAGGATAAGGTAAATCCGACGATTACTCCTATCCGAGTCAATGGGCAAGGCATGAGATTTACCATCAAAGACAACCTGTCCGGAATCCGAAGTTTTGAGGCTTGGGTTGATGGCAAATGGGTGCTAATGCGCTACGAACACAAACAGGCCGTCATTTGGTCTGAAACAAAAGATAAACAACCGCTGAAAGGGGCAGTTTTACTAAAAGTCACCGATATGGCAGGGAATGTTGCCGAGTATCGATCGACGATTCCTTAAATCTTTGTTCCATTCTAAAATCAAAATTTTATGTCACTAGAAGCAGGCCAAATGGCCCCAGATTTCGAAGCAAAAATTGAAACAGGCGAAACCATCAAGCTTTCCGATTACCGAGGCAAAAAAGTAGTCCTTTACTTTTATCCGAAAGATGCCACTCCGGGTTGCACTGCCCAAGCCTGTAACCTAAGAGACAACTACGATGCCCTACTGAAAGCAGGCTATGTAGTCTTGGGAATCAGTTCGGATGATGAAAAATCCCACAAGAAATTTATAGAAAAGCAAAACCTCCCCTTCCCTTTGATCGCGGATACAGATCTTAAGGTGCACGAGGCTTATGGTACTTGGGTGGAAAAATCCATGTACGGACGTAAGTATATGGGCACAGCCAGAACGACCTTCGTGATTGATGAGCAGGGGAAAATTGCCGAGGTGATCGCCAAAGTCGACACCAAAAACCACACTGCTCAAATCCTAAAATAAACCCCCAGCTAATGGAAAAACAATCAATTGAACAACTCCAAAAAATCTGCACACAGCTGCGCAGGGATGTACTGAGAATGGTGCATGCCGTTCAGTCCGGCCACCCCGGTGCACCGCTTGGATGTGCAGAATTCTTTGTAGCTCTCTACTTTGATCAGCTTCACCACAATCCTGATTTCCAAATGAACGGAAAGGGTGAAGATCTTTTCTTCCTTTCCAACGGTCACCTTTCTGCAGGATGGTATTCCGTTCTCGCAAGAAGCGGGTATTTCCCGGTTGAGGAACTGAAAACTTTCAGAAAGATCAATTCCCGACTTCAGGGTCATCCTGCTACCCACGAGCATCTCCCCGGTATCCGGGTAGCCTCAGGATCCTTGGGACAGGGACTTTCCGTAGCCTTGGGTGCAGCTCAGGCCAAAAAACTCAACGGAGACGACAAGCTTGTGTACATTCTAATGGGTGACGGCGAACTTCAGGAAGGCCAAGTATGGGAAGCCGCGATGTATGCAGCACACTATGGAGTGGACAATTTGATTGCCACGGTAGATTACAATGGTCAGCAAATCGACGGTCCGACTACCAAAGTGATGGACCTGAAAAATCTGAAAGCCAAATGGGAAGCATTTGGTTGGGAAGTCAATGAAATCAAGGAGGGAAATGATATGAAAGCTGTTTTGGAAGGCTTGGAAAAGGCAAAGTCCCTTTCTGGAAAAGGAAAACCTGTCATAAATCTGCTTTACACCGAAATGGGCTATGGCGTGGACTTTATGGTCGGCACGCACAAATGGCACGGTTCCCCTCCAAACGACGAGCAATTGGCCAAGGCCTTGGGTCAATTGGAAGAAACCCTCGGTGATTATTGATTTCCTATCCCAAAAGACAAGAAGATGAGCTTAGACTTAAAATTTACCTATACAGAGAAAAAAGATACCCGTTCCGGTTTTGGTGACGGCTTCCTCGAAGCAGGAAGAAAAAATCCTAATGTGGTCGGCCTTTGTGCGGACTTGATCGGTTCCCTAAAAATGGGCGATTTCCAGAAGGAATTTCCGGATCGCTTTTTCCAGACTGGAATTGCCGAAGCGAATATGATTGGCTTGGCAGCGGGGATGACTTTGGGAGGAAAAATTCCTTTCGCGGGCACCTTCGCCAACTTTGCCACCGGTCGTGTCTATGATCAAATCCGCCAATCCGTCGCCTATTCCGACAAAAACGTGAAAATCTGTGCTTCGCACGCAGGTTTGACTTTGGGAGAAGACGGTGCAACTCACCAGATTTTGGAGGACTTGGGCATGATGAAAATGCTCCCTCACATGACCGTAATCAACCCTTGCGACTACAACCAAACTAAGGCAGCGACCTTGGCGATTGCTGAGCACGAAGGCCCGGTGTATTTGAGGTTTGGACGACCAAGCTGGCCTATCTTCACGCCTGCAGTTCAGAAGTTTGAGATCGGGAAAGCCTGGAAAATGATCGACGGGAAGGATATCACCATCTTTGCTACTGGACATTTGGTATGGGAAGCAGTGGTAGCAGAAGCCATGCTTCGCGAAGAAGGAATTCATGCCGAGGTCATCAACATTCACACGATCAAACCTTTGGATGAAGAAGCGATCTTGGAATCGGTGAAAAAGACCGGTTGCTCCGTGTCTGCCGAAGAGCATCAGATCAATGGAGGCTTGGGCGACAGCATCGCTCAAACTTTGGCACGCCACAATCCGGCACCGCTTGAATATGTGGGTGTAAATGACAGCTTTGGCGAGTCCGGCACTCCTACCCAACTGCTTGAAAAATACGGTCTGAATGCCGAAAATATCGTGAAGGCTGCAAAAAGAGCTTTGGCGAGGAAGTAAATCTTATCTTAAAAGTGTAAAACCACAGGCCAAAAGTCTGTGGTTTTTTCTTTTTACACCTTTTTTCTTCGTAAATTTTTTATTCACTAAACCAATAAATCAATGCCCAACTACGAACCCACTCTAGTCGAAACTCTCGAAAAACTCAGAAAAGAAGGCTACACAGAAGACTTCAATATCCGCTTTGACAGCCTGATTTGCGGAGATGTCTGCCTGCTGCCCAATCAATTTGAGGTAGACCAAACCTTTCGATTCGAAGGCAACACCAATCCCTCGGATGAAGCCATTCTTTTTGCCATATCCTCTGTTGATGGGGAAATCAAGGGTGTATTGGTCAATTCCTATGGCACCTATGCTGATGAAATGACCAAAGAAATGGTGGACAAACTGCGCTAGTTTTTTCCTAATTTCGGAGATGGATAAACCGATTTTTCTCAACCATCAACTCTCCCTCAGCCGAATCCAAACGGAGGATCAACCCCTGCTTTTTACGCTTATGGATGAGGTATACAAGGCCCCTTATCGATACGTTTGGGAAGATGGAGGAGATTGGTACGTCAACCTGATTTACAATCGGCATACCCTTAGAAAAGAACTTTCCCGGGAGAGAACCCACTATTTCTTTGTGGAATGGCAAGAACGAAAAATTGGAATTCTGAAATATGACTTTCCCTTTTCTCCCCGAGAAATCGAAATCCCAAATGCGATGAAGCTTCATCGGCTTTATCTGCACAAGGAAGCCCATGGCCAGGGCATTGCGCAGGCTCTATTGGACCATTGTGAAACCATTGCAAAGCAAAACCAACTGGATTCCATTTGGCTGGAGTCGATGGACTGTCAGGTACAGGCCAAACGATTCTATGAGAAAATGGGATTTCAGAAAGTTTTGGCATATACTCTGGATTTTGAGCGGATTTTCCCTGAATACAGAAGGATTTTGATTCTGAAGAAAGACCTAAAGTAAACCTTTAGCTTTTCCTGCATTTTTCTATATTGAGCTTAAGTAATTTAAACTAAGTCTTATGAATCGGATTTTTCAATTGTCGGCCTTTTTCTTTGTTGCCCTTATTTCGGCTTCCTGCCAAAGGCAAAGCAGTTTTCAAGCAGTTCATCATTCGGCTGGAATCAATCCCATAGCCAATTTAACTTCAATCCCCCAAAAGGAGTCAGGAGAACAGGTAGGCGTCTATTTTATGCCCTCTTGGAATACCTCCCCTGACCCCAATGTGGATCGGGACAGCTTTTGGTCCTGCCTTCAGGATCCTAAAAACTGCGCTAGCCTCCAGAATACAGGAATTTGGGGACCCGAAGGAAGAGTATACAATGCGAGATACCCCTACGAAGGACCCTACCTGGATCGCAAACCGATCAAAGAACTGAAAGGCTTCTACAATCGAACCGATCCTGAAGTGGCCCGAAAGCAACTTCAGTACATGAAGGAATATGGAATCGACTTCTTCGCTTACGATTGGTTTTTTGGAAGGCACTATTATTACCACCTGTACTTTGGCCCCCAATCCAAAATCTATTACCCCAAAGGATGGAAGATCGACACCAATCGGGACGGAAGAGTGGCGGTGCCCGGTTTGGTAGAATGGGGCGACCAATTAGAAGTCCTTTTGGCTGAAAATGCCAAGCTTCCTAAAGAACAGCAGATGAAGTTTGCAATCAACTGGTGTGACGATAGCCATGAGCGCTGGATGCTGTGGCTGAAAGTGGGTGCACCGGATGAATTGGCCCGAAAAGCGAATTACGAAGGTGAAAAGCCGGATAAAGAATTGTATCTGAAAGTCCACGAAAAAATCACCCAACTGTGGATCGATCAGTATTTCAGTCGGGGAGATTACCTAAGAGATGAAGATGGCAGACCCATAGTCTATTTCTACTTCCCACAGGATGCCGAGTCGAGAGCTGCTTTTTACGGCTTGGGTCTAAAAGATCTCTTGGACCTTTCCCAAGCTGTAGCCAAAAAAGCCAAGCTTCCGGGAATTAAATTCATCGCGGTGACCGCAGGCCCTATGTTAGAGCGAGAGCGAACCTATGGACTTCCTACCCTTTGGAAAGCCAAAAACCCCTCACGCCCATGGGAAGGCGGAGAATACCAAAAAAAGATGTTGCTCCAAGAATACGTGCCCCGGCTCAAATCAATGGGATTTGAAGGGATGACTGCTTATGTCTATCACAACTTTATGGAGAAAGACAATCGCTCCTACTCCGATATGCGAGAGACCTACCGGGGGCATTGGAAGATGTGGAGTGAGAAATTTGCAGCTGATCCTGATTTTGAATATCAGGTTCCGGTAGCCATGGGTTGGGATATGCGGCCCGCAGGAGGTACTTGGCCTCAGCAAAGCGGATTCCCTTCCGAGCCCTACAAGGATAAGGTGCACAGTGATAAATCCAGCTTCACGGCCAAATTGAAGGAAGCCCAGCAAGTTTCAAGAAAATACCGCTCTACCAATGGAAACACGGTCATGATCTGCTGCTGGAACGAGTATCTGGAAGGCAACTATATCGAACCGACCGAAGGGCACGGATTTGATTATTTGGAAGCCATCCGGGAGGTTTTTGAAAAGTGATTTATTTAAAACTTGCTTTTTAGAAGAATTACTCCAAAAATCTCCCCTTATTCCTTCCATTTTCTGTTCAATTTTCTTCCAAGTCTTCTTTATTCCGGGGATTTTAACTAAATCAGACTGGCCTAGCTGCCCAAAATCCATGAGAAATCACCTGCTGCTTCTATTTGCCCTGATTTACCTGCCACTAACCAGTATGGGACAGCAGGAAAAAACAGCAGTGGAAAGCGAAACCTTACGCTATCTCCAGGCCATGGAGACGAAAGATTGGAATACGCTGATCAGCATGGTCAATCCCAAGTATTTTCTACAGGTTCCCAAGGAGCTCCTTCTGCAGGTTTACCGGCAGATGGACAATCAGCAAGGCCTTCAGATCACCTTTATAGAGCCGAGGATTACGAGTATCAAAAAGGAATTGATCCATGCGGATACCAGCTACATTCCTGTAGACTATTCCCTGATCATGCAGATTCGTCCTGCACCTGAACTCTTTGATTCAGAGAGGGAAATCCGCGAATTATTCCAGGGTTTTCAGCAGAATTACCAAGGTCAGGAAGTGGCTTTTGACCGGGATTCAGGGCTTTTTTACATTGATTTGAAAAATACCCTCATAGCTTCCAGTTCCGGGGATCAGGTTTTCTTTTTGGAATATCATGCCAAGGATCCTTTTTTGGAGAAAGTACTCCCCCTACAGGTCCTTGATCGCCTGAAATTAGGCTGGAATTAATCTATGATTTAGAATACAGGTTGAAACTGCGCCTTACTTTTTCTCTTTTTGGTCAAATCCAGCGTATGGTAAACCGAAAGTCTGACCAACCCCCTGTTATTGTAATTGATTCCTGAGGGACGCTGCTGAAAGCTGAACGTATAGCCTCCTTGGAACTGCAGATTTTCATTCAGGATGTAACCTAAACCCAGAAAAGTCCGGTTTTCTTCAAAGGGATTTCTTACAATGGTCTTTCCGGATTGGATGAATACCTCATTGTTGAAAGAGCCAAAGATCGTCCCTTTTTGCAAAGAAGTACTATTTATAGGAACATATGCCGAAAGCTTATATCTCCATCTGAAGGTGAGCAAAAAGGGAGAATCCTCAATCCAGTCCCTTCTCCAGCGCTGTTCCGTTCGGATTTGGTGGTAAATTTTTACTCGCGAAATGGACTGTACAAAAAGTAATTGCTGCCAAAGGCGATACTGAGGAATAATGTTATCAAAAGGCTCTTCGATCTCCTGATATTCCGGTGGAGCCCAATAAAATGGCAATACAAAGCCTCCCGTGACTTCCAGACTTTTATCAAAAATATAGGAAAGCCCAAATCGAAGATATACTTGCGCCATATTTTGGACCAACTGATCTCTGGTTCGGACGTGATATTCTCCGTAGTAATACAACTTCTCCCCGATTCGGTACTTGGTGTAGAGGCCAGTCCACAATTCACTTCTTGAAGAGATCACCCGCTCCGGATCTTCCGTATCATTTTGCGCATGCACTTTTCCCTCTCCAGCGCTTAGCAAGACCATTCCCAGCCCAACCACAAGGCAGGCAATTTTCCAACTGAAGTGGCTCATAGCGAAAGTAATTTTTTGATTTGGTTGATGTTTTTGCCTGCTTTATTGAGCTCTCGTTCCAGTTTTCTGGTATCTAAGCCACGTAATTTTCTGGCTTGGATTTTTAAGGCATTGAGCTCAACCAGATTCTGCTCAACATCTTCAAAATCTGAGGCATTTTGGATTTGGTCCAATTCGAACTCTGTCAGAACTAGCAGGGCTTCGTACACTGGCTTTTGCCGGATGACTTCAAAGTCCGTCTCAAAAGTGAAGGGGTCAAAGGTCTTTTCTGTAAACAGGCTCTTCAGCTCTTCCTGTAGCAATGAGGCCTCTTCCAAGTCATCAGGAATTCTATTCAAAAACTGCAAAAGTTCAACCAATCGGTCTCCCTGTACAGCTTTTGCCTCGAAGCTTACTGCCTGATTAAACTCATCTAAAAGCTCCTGATACTGCTTTTTACCAATATTCTGATACACTTGGTCCATCAATTGGCGATGGCGGGAATTGGTTGCTTCGGACTTGATGAAGCTGCTGTCCAACTTCGATTTTTCCTTCAAAATAGCCCTCTGAATTCCGGTCAAGTCCTTGGTCTGACGAAATCTCTGTTGACTTTCGGAGATTTTTTGGTCAAAGCTTCTAAAGTAAGACAGTTCATTGTTTAGGTAGGCTTGAAGGGCATGGGAAAGTTTTTTTGCTTCAGCCGATTCTGTATAGTCCAAGACCTGCGAATGGGCGATTTCTTCGAACTGGTATTCAAGCTGAATGCTATCAGGGAAAAACTCATCTTGAACTTCTTCAAAAAATAAAGGATCAAAATATAAAATCTCGTCAGTCCTGAGCAATTCTATGATCTTCTCCATTTGATTTAGTCTAGAATCAAGGTATTGCAAGTAAGCATAAGCCTCAGCAAGAGATTTTTCGGAATTCTTGTTCAGTTCCAAAAAGTCAGAAGACTTAATCAGTTCAAGGTAGGATTGAAGTTGCTCAAAGGCTTCGATAGAGTTTTGATAGATTTTCTGATCCTCGTCACTTACTTCGTATCGAAACCGCCGAGTCTGAATCGGAGACTTAATCAGTTTTCCTTGGGAAAAAAAGCGGGATTCATCCCATTTTAGAATCCGCTTCAGCGCATCTTCCAAGAGGCGGGTGCCTTGGTATTGCTGCCGATATTCCTTGCTCTCTTCCACAAATCCATCATTGAAAGTCAATCCAAAAAACTGAGCTGAAGGGGTAAAATCCACCTTTTCGCCCCGATTGAGTTGATCCAACTTCGAAATCGCCTGAAAAAAGACCACTTCATCGATCTTTTCACCTGAAAGCTCATTGACCTTCTGCAAGCCGATTAAGAAGCCCTTTTCATATCTCCGTATCTCCCTAATGGAGATTCCATCCTCTTGATAACCAAATTCCCAGACCCCATCCATCAGCCCTTCTCCGTTGACTTGTCCCTGAATTTGGTAAGTGTCCAAAGGGTCAAGATTTCTAAATTCCACCCTGCCGGAAAGGAAGTCTTTTTTGAATTGAAGGTTTTCTGTAAGGAAAATATCCTGATAGCGCTCCCCAAGCCAAATTCTTTCCCGAAAAGAAGCTGGTCCGTTGAGAATACCCTGATCATAGTTGGCTCTCCAATCCAAAAGTTTGCTTTCGATTTCTCCCACCAATTCCCGGTTTTTCACATCCAGAATCCTGATCCTGTGCTTTTCCTCAGCGTAGATCCAAGTTTGGTCCTTTTTGTAGTCTTGGAAAGTACCATCGACTTTAAGCTTCATCAGATTTTGCTGTGAACTGCTATCCATCGCTTGATAGGAAAAAGAGAAATCTCCATGAAGGATGGGTTCATTTTTATCGGTCAGGTAATAGGTAAATTCACCCACTCCCCTAAGTCCCTCAAAGGTATATCCTCCTTTGTAAGCGCTCAGTTCCTGAGAAAAAACTTGATTCCAAGCGGTCAGAATCAAAAGCAGAGAAATTAGTTTTAATTTCATTCCGGCCCTATTTTCTAAAACCTTGCCAAAAAACCATTCATCATCCTGATCGAGCCGATCCTGAAAAGAAGGATAAACGGACATATATTTTGGAATAAAAAAAGAATTTGGTGAATCCGTCGATCACAATAAAAAAGGAAAGGATTTTGGCCAAAAAGAAAAAATTTATTGCATTTGGAATTTTGAAGAAAATCTTGATTAAGGAGAAAAGAATCCCCGAAATAATCCAAAAAAAAACGCAATTCAGAAAATTGCGCTTTTTTAGTCAGGTATGAAATCATACCTAACCGGGTGATAAACCAACTTTTACCATTATTTTTTTACTCTCATCCATCTTCTGATCATCTCGGTCAATAGCAAAGAACCGAAGATCAGAATTAAGGCTAATTCCATTAATTATGATTAATTATTAACATTTCGGTAATATTAAGTTCATGTTTGTATAATATCCAAAAAATGTATGTTAAGTTTTTCTTGGTCCGAAAAAACTTAACACTAAACTCCTCGTTTTTAAATTTATTATCATCATCTTAACTTGGATATAGCTTATAGAATTTACATTTTTATCAGACACAAACTTTTACACTTATGATCGATCAATTATTAAAAATGGCTGATGGTCCCTTGCAGGACCTACTTTCCCAGTCAGGAATGAACAGTTCGCCTGGAGCGGCTAGTGCAATTGAGGACACTTTCGGGTCTCTTTTGAAAAATAAAACCCAATCCGGAGATCTTTCACCTATCAAGGAAATGTTTTCTGGAAATGACACAGACCCTCAGAGTCCTGTCATTCAAAATCTCGCCGGAGACTTATCCTCAGGGCTGATGGACAAGCTTGGGATTTCCAGCGAGCAGGCTATGAGTTTGGCTAAAACAGCTTTGCCGCTGCTTATGAATTTCTTCAACCAAAGAATAAATGAAGCCCCTCAGGCTAATGAGGACATCATGAATTCCGTCGTCAAAGCCCTAAAAGGTGGTCCAGGTTCCGGAGGTGCCGATATTCTTGGATCTCTACTCGGAGGTGGAAAAGGCGGGGGAATGGATCTCGGCGGATTGATGAATATGGGAAAAGGGCTTTTCAAATAGAAGGCAATCTACAAGCAAGTTCCACTAACTCACAAATAAACCGAAACCGAATATTGGCAGGATAATCAGTGGTCTTGTTACCGGTTTCGGTTTTCTTTTCTTGAAGCCGTATTTGTTTTTGAAAAAACCACCTTTTGGCTTTAATATTAAATTTCAACCCAAGCCCCATGTCCTATTTAGACCAAATCTCTTCCCCTACTTTACTTATCGACGAAAAAATCACCCGGGCCAACATCAAAAGAATGGCTGATAAGGCAGCTGCAAAAGGGAAAAGGCTAGTACCGCATTGGAAAACTGCTCAATCACATGAAATAGGCAATTGGGCAAAAGACTATGGGATCAGTGAAGTCACCGCCTCCTCCATCAAGCTCGCCGAATACCTTTGCGGCCAAGGTTGGGATACTATTCATATTGCCTTTCCGTTTAATATTCGGGAGGTAAAAAAGCTGGATAAATTGGCTGAGGGCCAAGCGCTTTCAGTCCAAATCGTCAATCCCATCACCGCTCAGAAACTAGCTGATCAACTTACCAATCAGGTCGGATTTTTTATAGAAATCGACGCTGGGTATGGAAGAACGGGAGTACATGTATCTGATTTTGGCACTATTGAGGAAATCCTGAGGATTGCAAAGTCCGGCGATAAGCTGAAATTTCGGGGATTTTATCTCCACCCGGGCCATACTTATTACACGCCTGACAAGCAGAAAATTTATAGGCAAAGCATAGATGCACTGATAATGCTCAAAACCAAATACCTCAGCGAATTTCCTGACTTGGTCACCCGACTGGGAGATACTCCGGGTTGTTCAGTCATGGAGGAATTTGGAGATGTGGATGAACTTGGGCCGGGGAATTTTGTCTTTTTTGACCTCATGCAAGCGGAACTGGGTAGCTGCTCCAAGGAAGATATCGCTGTGTGTTTAGCTGTGCCTGTGGTGGATATTAATCGGGAAAGAGGGGAAATATTGGTTCATGGAGGTGGAGTGCATCTCGCCAAAGATGTCTTATTGGATTCTTCAGGCAATAAAAATTTTGGAGAAGTGGTCTCAGTTCATGAAAAGGGATGGTCCCTTTTGCCTGAACGGTCTTACCTGAAAGGTATTTCCCAAGAACACGGGATCGTAAAGGCATCTTCTACCCTCTTGAATCAGGTTCAGATTGGGGATTTAATAGGAATTTTACCTATCCACTCCTGCATGACTGCCGATTGCATGGGAGGCTATCTGAGCTTGGATGGCAAATGGATTGACCATGCGGAAGGCTGCCAATAATTCTTTGATTTTGGCTAATATGAACACTGACATCATTACTTCTGGATTGTAATTCTTATTTTAGAATCTCTTTAAAAGTTTTAACTATGAAAAATTTAAAAACTCTCTTCCTCTTACTTTTCCTTTTCGGAGTAGTAATCTCAGCTCAAGCTCAGGTTCCAAAAATCCCCAATGTAGGTGGAGCTGACCTCTCCAAGCAGGTTCTTGGCATCTTAGATAATACCTCAGGTCTTAATCTGACCGGTGATCAAACCACCAAGCTCAAAGCCAACAACAAGTCCTTTGTGGACCAATTGTTCAAAATCACCGGTGGATCCGGATCGGATGATCAGAAAAAAGCGAGTATTCTAGACTTGAAAAATAAGCGCATGGGATTCCTTACCAATCTTTTGGGAAGTGGATTGGCCGATAAATACCTGGGCAGCGTCCTCAAAGGGATCAACCCACTCAAATCCAAACTTGGGCTGGCGGCCTTAGCCTTCTAGCCCTAACCAAATCAAAAACTCCGGGCACAACCCGGAGTTTTTTTTGATTAATTGGATTTCTCTTTGGCCTTCTCGACCTTTTTTTGGGCCTTTTCCTGCTTTTTGAAATATTTTCTGAACAGAAAATTGGACCGCATCGCCTCCATATTGGTATTGAAGCTCTCCGTACTCTGCTCCAGATTGATCATGGTCTGAATCAAAGTTTCCCGGAATAGAGAATCCTTCATCAACATTCCGACCGTCCCCTGCCCCTCTTGCACATCTTTGAGGAGAAGTCTGACTTGCTGTAGGGCCTCATTAGCTTCATGGGTGGTAGATTCCATTTGCGTGAGTGTACGTTCAACACTTTCAGTCAGTAAGGAATCTGAAATCAATGCAGAGGTCAATCCATCTCCACTTTCAATCTCCTGCAATAGTTCTTTTCCTACCTTTGCCATTTCAGCGGCATTGCTTCCGGCCTGAGTAAATGATCGAACGGCATTCTTCACCTCGGAAATTAAGAGAGAATCAGAAATGAATTTCCAAAGCACCTCATTCTCATTGAGTTTGTCAGTAATTTCAGATAGGTTCATCAAGGTTCTTTCCAAATAATCACCCGAATCATTGAGCTTTTTGAGCATATCTTCTGTGCCCACCTGATCCAAAGGATAGAGGACTACCCCTTCCGCAATTGGATTTCCGTGACCTTCCTGAGGATGGATATGAATGATTTTGTTTCCCATCAGTCCATCCGTGTTGATCGTCGTTTGGGAATTGTCAAGAATATAGGGAGCCATGGTTTTCTTAATCAACAGCCGGACTCGAATCAGCTCGGGATCCTGCATTTCGATATCCGCCACGGTACCTACGTTCATTCCTTTGTAGCGAACATTATTGCCCGGTAAGAGGCCATTTACATCTTTGAGCTCCACGTAGACATTCATGGATGCGCCGAGAATATTCTGATTTCTTCCGATCATGTAGAGGGAAAAAACCAAAAACAACAGCCCGGCAATGACGATTATTCCCAATTTGGTGTTGTCTATTTTTTTATCGCTTTTCATAGTCCTTCAAAGAAATCCCTGACTTTGGGATCGGTGTGTTTCAATAGATTTTCAAATTGATCTTCCGCATAATTTTTCCCATCAATCAGCATGATGATCCGGTTTCCTGTCTTTTTGATACAATTCATATCATGGGATATGATAATGGCCGCCGTATTGTATTTGGCCTGTATACTGTTCATCAACTCGCTGATTTCTCTGGCCGTAATGGGATCAAGACCGGTAGTAGGCTCATCGTAGAGAATGATTTTAGGCTTGAGAATCAGCGTCCTAGCTAAGGCAATCCGCTTTCTCATCCCTCCGGAAAGCTCCGCAGGCATCATATCAATCGTATGGGCTAGTCCCACATCCTCCAAAGCTTCTTTTACAGCAGTTTCTGCATTAGCTGCCCGTTCTTCTTTGGACCAGTGTCTTCTGAGAGGAAACATCAGATTTTGCCTGACTGTCATCGAATCATAGAGCGCATTGCTTTGGAAGAGAAAACCCACATCTGCACGGAGCATGTCCATTTCATCCTGATCCAATTCGCTGATATCCTGATCTAATACAATTATTCCCCCGGAGTCCGGTTCAATGAGCCGAATGATGCACTTGATCAATACAGATTTACCTGAGCCGGATTTTCCAAGAATCACTAAATTTTCCGCTTCAAAAAGAGAAAGAGAAAAGTCCCGGAGAACATGATTTTCCCCAAAGGATTTATTGAGATCTTTTACTTCAATTATAGCTTTTTCCTTCTCCATAGGACTCATGTCAATCCCAATACATCAGCAATCTGCACCGCAATCAAATCCAGAATAAATACCATCAAAGAAGCTACGATCACGGCAGTGGTAGCTGATCTTCCTACTCCTTCTGTACCCTTTTGGGAAGTATATCCCTTGTAGCAACCCACAATACCTATGGCAAATCCAAAGAAGATCGTCTTGACCATAGCCGGGATAAAATCTCCATAAATGAGCACCTTATACGCCTGATACCAAAACAAAGACCAAGAAACATCCCCTTTCAGATTGGCTCCCAAATACCCACCATAGAGGGAAATCGCTATAGCTAAGCTAGACAGAATGGGGACCATCACCGTGGAAGCTAAAACCCGGGTCACCACAAGGTACTTGAATGGATTGGTACCGGAGACTTCCATCGCGTCTATCTGCTCAGTCACCCGCATGGATCCCAACTCCGCCCCTATGCCAGAGCCGATTTTACCCGCACAGATCAAAGCTGTAATGACAGGAGCAATCTCCCTGACCAAGGACACAGAAACCATCGAGGGCAAGAGGGATTCTGCCCCAAACTCCACCAAAGTAGGTCTCGACTGAATCGTCAGTACCAAACCCATGATAAAAGCGGTGATTCCTACCAGCGTAAATGTTTTGTAACCAATCCAGTAGCATTGGTTAATAAATTCCTCCCATTCCTGCTTAGGCTTGGAAACTTCCTTGAAGAATCGGGCTGTAAATCGTGCGATTTCTCCTACCTCTTTGAAAAAAGCATTTTCCTTGTTTGCCACGCCAATTCGCTTTTTAGATCTAAGACAAGTTGGCTAGATTGCCGGAGAATAATCCCAAAGAAGATCACCCAATTCCCTGATATAAATCAGTAAATCATGACCTCAATTCTAAATTTTCTCAGTGGCCTACTAATACTATTGGTACTGGAATTTCAATGGCTACCGATAAATTCTGACCCGATCAAAGTGGAAATGAAGACCAATTACGGTACCATGGTCCTACTCCTTTACGACGAGACTCCCATTCATCGGGACAACTTTATCAAACTGGTCAATGAAGGGATTTATGACAGCTTACTCTTTCATCGGGTTATCGAAGGATTCATGATCCAGACAGGTGATACCCAAAGTAAAAGTGCGGATTCTACAGCCCGATTGGGCAGTTCGGACCTACCCTACACGCTCCCGGCGGAAATCAGACCGGAGTATTTTCACAAGAAAGGGGCTATCGGAGCCGCACGTACCAATAATCCACTAAGAGTCTCCAGCAGTACTCAGTTTTACATTGTCCAGGGAAAAATCCAAAATGACAGCCTTCTTCAGCATAATCAGGGAAGAATCAATCAGTTTTTGTCCAGGCACTATGCAGTCAATGATCCGAAAAACAAACCGCTCTTGGATTCTCTAGAGCAGGCAAGAACTCAGCGTGATTCGCTCCTTGCGATTCAGTTACAGGCAAAATGGAATCAAATCGCAGAGAATTACCAAGATTTTGAAGCCTACCAAATCCCGGACTCTCACCAAGAAATCTACCGCAAACTGGGGGGAAGCCCACATTTGGATCAAAGTTACACGGTATTTGGGGAGGTCATTTCGGGAATGGAAGTAATCGACTCCATCGCATCCGTTCCGACCAATCGACAGGATCGGCCCCTTTCCGAGGTAAGGATCCTTCAGATGAAAATCTTGGATTGATTTCCAAACTTTTTTCTGAATTGGAGTCCGGATTAGAGAAGAAATTTTAATTAATCGAATTTCTTAAAAAACAGAATTTTATTTTTTATTTAAGAAAATTATCTCAATATAATTAAATATTTTCTCTGAAAAATTGATAATAAACAGAATTTTATTTTAAAAATAAGTAAAATTAATTAACCCAGAAGTTCTCTTTTCGTTTGGGTAGTTAGTATTACTAACCAACTATTTCAAACTTAATTAAACCATGAAAATCATCCGAAACGAAATGCTGAAAAAAATGGGCTTCGCTCTTTTGGTTTTGGGAATGAGCTTAGGAACTAGCCAGAATACCTTTGCCAATCAACCCAACAACCAACCCGAATCAGTAGAAATCAAGCTAGAAATTGAGGGATTGGATAAGAAATTCCCCACCATAATCCTGGTTGATAAAGAGCTGAAAGTAAAAGCCGAATTCTATGGAGAAAGAGAAGATATCCAAAAGGAATTTGGAGTCCTACTGGAGAAAACAGAGCTTCTTCTTGAACACAACAATCACAAGATATACCTGATCACCAGATAACAAAAAGCCTTCCTGAGTTCCAGGAAGGCTTTTTTTTCACACCTCCATTTTCTTCCATTTTCCCTGACGGAAAAAGTAATAAGAAACCAAAGCATGGAAAGAATGACAAAATGCGATAGCTATGAATATTCCCAGATATTTCATTCCCATAGGAAAAGCAAGAAAATAAGCCAAAGGAACTTCCATTCCAAGTAGAACGCCGGTATTGATCCAAGCGGGGGTTTTGGTATCTCCTGCCCCATTGAAAGCCTGGGTTAGAACCATTCCAACCGCAAAGAAAACATAGCCCAATGCGATGACCCAAAGCCCTTGGGCTGCAACATCCCTCACCTCGGGAATATCAGTGAAAATGGCCGCCAACTGCTTGCTAAACAGAACATAAATCCCTGTAACTGATGCCATAAAGATCACATTGTATCGGGTAGTCAGCCATACAGCCTGTTCGGCTCGCCTGGGCTTCTTCGCACCCAAATTTTGCCCAACCAAGGTAGCTGCAGCACCCGAAAGTCCCCAGGCTGGCAAAATAGTAAATATCAACACCCGAAATGCGATTGTATAACCTGCCAATGCAGCCGAGCCAAACTCTGCGTTCATCCGGGTTAAGGCTACCCATGAAAGCGAATCAATGAGAAATTGCCCCATCCCGCCCAAGGACAGATCAATGATCTTTCGGATGGTTTCCCACTTCACTTTCAGGTTTTCACGAATGATTTTGAGTCGATGCTTCCCATTAAAAAGATGGTACAATTGATAAACCACTCCGACACTTCTGCCTAAGGTAGTGGCAATCGCTGCTCCATCCAGTCCAAATCCATCCCAACTACCCAGCCCAAAAATAAAAAGGGGGTCCAGCACGATATTCAGCCCATTGGCGATCCAAAGCGAGCGCATCGCATGATGCGCCTGACCTGCTCCCCTGAAGGCTCCGTTGATCAAGAAAAGCAACATGATGGCTGTATTCCCTGCGAAAACAATCCTCGCGTAGTTGGTTCCGGATTTTACTACGGCTTCCTCCGCTCCCATCAGGGTCAATAAATCAGACGCAAAGATCCAGCCTCCTATTCCCAAAAAGACGGAAATCACACCTCCGACAATCAAAAGCTGAAAAGTGGCAGAGCCCGCCTCATGATACTCTTTTTCCCCAAATCGCCTGGATACCAAGGCAGTACCTGCCATACTGATTCCAAATCCAATAGCATAGGTCAATACGATCACAGATTCGGTCAGCCCGACCGTAGCAATGGCAAACTCTCCCAGTTTGGCTACAAAGAAAATATCCACCACTGCAAAGGCCGACTCCATCATCATCTCCAAAATCATGGGTATGGCAAGTATGAAAATTGCTGTGCGAAGGGAAAGACGGGTAAAATCCTGCTCCTTGCCCAAAATCGCGTCTTTAAAAAGCTGCCAGTTCATTCAGTCAAAAATTAAAATAGGATTTAGAGATTTTGTATGATTTGATTTAGAGTGACTTGCTTTTGATCAAAGAGCACAAAGGAAACAAAAAAACCGCGAAAACGCGGTTTTATGAGTTTAGGATTAGGTTAGTTTTTCTGTTTATCCGTTTTCTCCTACTTTTTCGATATGGGCTTCTTTGATTTTCCTGCGGAGGATTTTCCCCACGTTGGACTTAGGCAGCTCATCCGTGAAGTAAACCTCCTTAGGAACTTTGTAATTGGTTAGCGAACCTTTGCAATGAGCAATCACCTTCTCTGCAGTCAAGGAACCGTCTTTTTGAACCACATAGGCCACGACCTTCTCCGTTGACTTAGGGTCAGGCATTCCAATTACCCCTACTTCCAAAACTCCAGGACAAGAAGCTACGGCATCTTCCACTTCATTGGGATATACATTGAAACCTGACACAAGGATCATCTCTTTCTTACGGTCCACGATCTTCACGAAGCCATCCTCATCCATCACCCCGATGTCTCCGGATTTGAACCACTCCCCGTGCATAACATTGGCGGTTTCCTCAGGACGATTCCAATAGCCTTTCATGACCTGAGGTCCTTTGATGAGGATCTCTCCACGCTCTCCGATTGACAAAGGATTGCCCTGATCATCGGCGATCATCACTTCTGTATTGGGAAGTGGCACTCCGATTGTACCGATACGTTCTGTGCCGTCTATAGGATTACAAGTCGCTACAGGGGAAGTTTCGGTCAAACCATATCCTTCTGCAAGCGGTACTCCTGTAATGCTTTTCCACTTTTCCGCTGTAGCCCGCTGCACGGCCATTCCTCCCCCTACTGCAATTTTCAATCCGGAGAAATCCAGACTTTTGAAGGCTTCCTGATTGAGTAGGCCATTGAAAAGCGTATTCACACCGGTAATCACCGTGAAGCGTTTTTTAGCTAAATCACCGATGAATGCTTTCATGTCTCTCGGATTGGTAATCAGTACATTATGAGCACCAATCTTTAGCATGGCAAGACAGTTGACAGTCAAAGCAAAGATGTGATACAAAGGCAAAGCAGTGATAACGATCTCTTCTCTTTCTCTGAGTTGAGGCTTCATCCAAGCGGAAATCTGCTGCATATTGGCGACAATATTTCCATGGGTCAGTTCAGCTCCTTTGGATACACCTGTGGTACCTCCTGTATATTGCAAAAAGGCAGGTTGAGCCAAGGTACAGGTAGCCGGTTTGAAGGTAAATCCTGATCCTTTGGAGATAGCCTGCTTGAAAGTGACTGAGTTTTTCAGGGAAAATGGAGGCACCATTTTCTTCACGTGCTTCACCACCAAGTTGACGATGGTTCCTTTCAGTCCACTAAGCAGATCGCCCAATTCGGTAACGACGACGTGTTTGGCTGAGATTTCATTTTGAATTTTCTCCAGATTGGAGGCAAAATTGGCCACAATTACAATCACATCCGCACCGGAATCATTGAACTGATGCTTCATCTCCGAAGGAGTATAGAGTGGATTGGTATTCACTACGACCATTCCTGCTCTCAAAGCACCAAACATGACTACAGGATACTGAAGGATATTCGGCATCTGAATCGCCACTCGGGAGCCTTTCTCCAGCTTCAGTACTTGGGTGAGGTAATTGGCAAAATTTGCACTCAACTGGTTCAGTTGATCAAAAGTCAGCGTCTTGCCCATACATTCATAGGCTATAGCTGGACCATATTTTTTTACACTTTCTTCAAACAGCTCGGTGACACTGGAATAGGCCTGGTAGTTGACTTCTTTATCCACAGCGGCAGGATATTGCTTAAGCCAAGGGTAATCGCTCATTGGTTTGGGTGGGTTTTGGGTTTTTACGAGGATCAATTACTTAAAAATCCATTGTATCACCAAGTGTTTGAAACTTACTTCAGAATTTTTCTTGCGATGAGTTCTTTCATGATTTCATTGGTGCCCGCATATATTCTTTGGACTCGAGCATCTGCCCAACCTCTGGCCACAGGATATTCCCACATGTAGCCATATCCTCCATGAAGCTGCACACATTCATCGGCCACCTTGCACTGGAGTTCGGTCATGTTGTATTTGGCCGCTGAGGCCATGGCTGAATCCAGCTTGCCTTCATTGTGCAGCTGAACCAGGTAATCGCAATAGATTCTCCCTTGCTCAAGCGCTGCTGTCATTTCAGCCAGTTTAAATCGGGTATTTTGGAAATCAGAAATACTTTTTCCAAAGGCTTTTCTCTGCTTCACATAGTCCAAGGTGGAAATCAGCATAAACTCTCCCAATGCCACTGCAGACAAAGCCACGACCAGCCGTTCTTGGGCAAGCTCAGTCATGAGGTACTTAAAGCCGTCACCTACTTTCCCAAGGAGATTCTCTTTGGGGACTACTACATCTTCAAAAAACAACTCGCAGGTATCCTGAGCATGAAGTCCCACTTTTTCGAAAGGAACTCCCTTGGAAAATCCCTTCATATTCCTGTCTACCAAAAACAAACTGATGCCTTTAGCTCCTTTGGAAGGGTCAGTTTTGGCTGCAACGACCACGACGTCAGAAAGATATCCATTGGTGATAAAGGTCTTGGAGCCGTTGATCAAGTAATGATCTCCCCTATCCTCGGCTGTAGACCGCATGCCCTGAAGATCGGAACCAGCCCCGGGTTCGGTCATGGCCACAGCACCGATGTATTCCCCGGTAATCATTTTGGGTATATACTTCTTCTTGGCTTCCTCAGTCGCATAGTGAAGAATGTAAGGCATCACGATATCACTGTGCAAAGGATAGCCGATGGCTGGACCGGAGCAACCACTCAGTCCAATTTCCTCGATCAAAATGGCATTGTACCGGAAATCCTGAATATTCAATCCTCCGAGTTCCTCAGGGGCCTGCATGCCCAAAAAGCCATTTTCACCAAATTTCAACCAGGATTCCCGGCTGACCATTTTGTCTTTTTCCCACTGGGCATTGTTGGGGACAATTTCTCTGGCGATAAAATCTCTGACACTTTGCCTGAACAGGTCGTGCTCTTCTGTAAAAAGGGATCTGTGTAGTCCGAACATATTTGGGTTTAGTTTTTCTGTTTTCAAAAATAAGATTTTTGTCAAGAGGCATACTTGCCGTTCCTCAGACAATTGCCAAGAAATTGAAGAATTTGCCTCGAAATGAAGCCAAAGCATTTACTTTTGAAACCTTGCAATTGAATTATGATAGAATTATCAGAACATAGTACACCAATAGAGATTCAAGATCTCCGCTTCTGGAAGAGTGGGGAAAAGGTAGAGGAAATCAGTATCGCCGGTCCGGGAAATATGAACTTGGTGCTCAGGATAAAGACCAATCAGCGGTCTGTTATCTTTAAGCAATCCAAACCTTTTGTTAAAAAATTCCCCCAAATACCCGCTCCGATCGATCGAATCCAAGTTGAGCATCTGTTCTATCAAGTCCTGAACGATTCCGGGGCTATGCTAGATTTTGTTCCACAGATCTTGGGCTTTGATCCGGAAAATCACTTGTTGCTCACTGAGGACTTGGGAATCGGCAAAGATTTTTCTGATATCTATTCCGAAGAAAAAAGACTGAGTTTGAATGAAGTGGATCAGCTTGTTCATTTCTTGAATTTGCTTCATGCGCTTCCTGTAAATGACTTTCCAGACAATCTTTCCATGAGAAGGCTTAATCATGAGCATATCTTCAATTTTCCTTTTTTGAAGGAAAATGGTTTCGATCTCGATACCGTTCAGCCCGGACTTCAGAAATTGAGTTTGAAATTCAAGCAGGATCAAAACCTAAAAATGGTCATCGAGGCACTTGGAGAGCGGTATTTGGCTCCCGGAAAAACCCTCCTTCACGGAGACTTTTATCCCGGAAGTTGGCTACAGGTCAATTCTGGAATCAAGGTGATCGATCCTGAATTTGGCTTTTTGGGAGATCGGGAATTCGATTTGGGAGTGTTTTTGGCTCATATGGATATGGGCTTGCAAAGTGAGGAGATACTCAGCAGGATTCTAGAACAATACAAACATCCTTTGGAAAATCTCCTGCTAAATCAATACCGAGGAGTGGAAATCCTTCGGCGCTTGATTGGAATCGCTCAGCTTCCTCTTCGACTGAGTTTGATGCAAAAAGAAGAGCTCTTGAACTTTGGAAAAAAACTGATTTTGTCCTGAAATGAAGTGTCATTCTTCCCTCATCGCCCCCCTATTTCTCCTATTCATTTCCTGCTCAAAGGAGGAAAAAGTGATTGAGAAACCCAATTTTTCCACTGAAGTTCAAATCGAATCCGGACTTACAGAAGCTGAGCTTTACGATAAAGTGCTGGGAATGCTGGTCGGTGCTGCCATCGGTGATGCTATGGGGGCTCCTACAGAAATGTGGAGTAGAGAAAGTATCAATTTGGAATATGGCTATGTGGAAGGACTTGACTCAATGATTCGTGAAGTCTCTCCCGAGGGTACCTGGAAGGCCAATCTTCCGGCTGGAGGCACTACCGATGATACCCGATGGAAAGTTCTGGCTACAGATTATTTACTGACTCAGAAACCGGGTAAGTTAGAGGCAAAGGAATTTGCCAAGCATATTCTCAACCGCTATGAACAAAGCCTGAAGAAGTTTCAGCAACTGGAATCCTTGGACCCGGAACCTTATGAGCAGGTCATGTTGGAGGTCAATTGGCTTTCGGAGTGGGCAAAAGTGAGTCAGCCTTTCATCGAGGATAACCTGACCGGATATGCTGATTCTCTTGGAAAATTTTACGGTGGAGAAATGGTCTGTGCAGGATTATTGTATGCCCCGGCAATTGGTGTGTTTTTCCCGGGAAATCCAGAAAAAGCCTATCGAGAGGGATATCAGCTTACATTTTTTGATTTGGGCTATGCAAGAGACATTTCAGCTTTGGCCATGGCAATGACCGCAGCAGGCATGAAACCCAAAGCCACCAAGCATGACCTGCTGGCTTCCTTACGATTGGATCCTGAGGGCTATTTCCAAAGCAGGTTGGTGGGTAGGACATCGTACCGGATTCTCAGAGATGCTCTATTTATCAATCAGGAAGCCAAAAAACTGGACAGCCTACCCAGCGCTATGAAATCGGGCAGTCCGGCACTTGAATTTGCTTTTTCCCAACTCGATCAAAAGCAGCAAGACATGCCTTTTCATGCCGGGGAAATCTACCTTCAATCCCTCACTGCAATGATTTATGCAGATTTTGATTTCAAAAACTCTCTGGTATTCCTCACCAATTATGGAAGGGACAATGATACCACTGCCGCACTTGTAGGAGGGATATTGGGTGCTTGGTACGGGTTTGATGGACTTCCAGTCAAAGAACGGGAGCAAGTCTTGGAAATAAACAAAAATGAGCTTGGAATCGATCTTATAGAATCAGCCCAAAGACTTACCACCCATATTCTCAAAAAATAACCCCGGCTATTCAATAAAAACCGGGGTCACTACAATAGGTGGTTTAATGGTTATTCAAAGTGAAGAGATTTCATCTGACCTCGGGAATCGATCACCTCAAAATAGATATCCTGAGCTTCCATGCCTTTCAATGAATAGTCTTTTTTGAAGGCGTCTTTCACGGCCAAATCTTCAGAGTAGACGATTTGATTTGAGCCTTCTTCTCGGATGCGAACTTTTACACCTTCCTCTACTATCCCAATCACAGTAAGCTGAATAGTGTTTCGATCGATCATTTTGCTGTAGGCTGTCAAGGGAGACGCTTCCACAAATGTAGGACGCTCAAAGGTATTGACCTTGTATTCTACCTCCTCAGAATCGGATTCGATCTTTACGGTAAACTCTCCGCAAGGCAACTCAGACAGGTTGTAAGGAATGACTACATCTTGGTCTTGTACCTTTACCTTTTTCTGATGAAGCTTTTTACCGGATTCGTCATAGATGGCGATTTTCGCCTCTCCTACCCCTTCTTTAAGGAGTACATTTACTTTTTTGAAATTGGCTTTGACATCGGAATCGGCTCTCAAGTCGTCGGATGCAAAAGAAGCAAGGCTACCTAAAGTCAATGTGCCTGCAAGTGCGAATGTGAATAAGGTTTTCATAATGTTTTGTTGGTTTAGTGTTGTTAGCATTTATGCGAACAGGATACCAAATGCCAAAAAGACCAAAATCCAGAGCTTCATTAAATCAGAGGAATTAAGCTTTTTTAAAAAAAACAGGACCTCAAGCCAATAATTTCTTCTTCAAAAATTCTCAAAAAAATGATCGACACTGGGAAAACCTCCGTTCGACTGTCACATTTCCGTACAAATAAGGGGTAAAATCCCTCAAATTCAGGGTTGCATGATATTGCGCAGATTAAGAGAAATTAATTTTAAAAATATTTCTAACCTATTGAAAACAAATGTATTGACACAAAAAAACCTGTACGTTTGCGTACAGGCTTTGTCCGAAAGGAATCAAAATCAGGTCATTTCGAAGCGATTAAAATGCGTAGCCAAATCCAAATCCTGCATAAAGTGGCCAAAATCCATTGTTGTTGAAAATGGGGGTCAAGGCCACTCTCCACGTAAACCCACCATCTATTGGCACTCTTCGGTAGCCAAAGTTTAGAGTTCCCATCACGCTCGGAGAGCCATCCACATCCAAAATAAAATTATATGTACTGGTTTCCTGGATTTGAGAAGTGCAGATGTATTGCCCATTGGAGTCAAAGAAGCCATTGGCACAGTAAGAATAAGTGTACTCATCGAAGGCAAATACCGTAGCACCAAAGCCCAACTCAAAATAATGAGGGCCTTTTCCATATAACTTGTTTACCATCACAGGGAGAGAGAAAAAGGAATCTCCATCGGTAGTATATCCTCCAAACCCCACACGCATACCCCAAGTATCCATTCTGCTCTTATCAAAGCGGAAATCGTAATTGAAGGAATAGGGTAAACCAGCTCCACCCAATTCCAGATACACGGATTGGTATGGAACCTTAGTTTCAATAGAATACAGGTCTTGTGCCTTCGAAATAGTGGCGGTAGCCAGGAAAAGAAGAATAAGTAGTTTTTTCATAAATATGGGCTTTAGTCTAGCTTTCTACGCTAAAACTAGTGATTGCGCTACATTTACAAGCAAAAAGTAGAAGGCACATTCATTTTTTTTTCAACAACTAGCTCCATTCTATTCCTAAAAAACCTGAAAACTTAAATGGAGTTCACTGATCCTCATTCATTTGTTTATTTTTATGTAATGAAAAAGAATGGCAAAACATCAAAAGGAATTTCTAAAAAGTGGAAGGCAACCTTTTGTCTGGGACTCACCTATATGCTTGCCATGATTACATTTTCTTGTGTAGAAATGCCTGACTTAAATGATCTCTGCCCTGACCCAATAGAAGCAGATGCCTTAAGCCTCAAAGAGGTATTTTATAGTCCCTACTCGAATCAACAGTATTCAAGTTCCACAGACACTGTGCCGCTGGGTGAGTTTAGGTTCAATTTTGAACTCGAAATCCAACAAAAAGAAAACCCCTCCGGCGCAAGTCTTCCCGGACAAGCCTTTGCGCTCAGTTGTGCACAGACTTTTAACATTCGCAACATCTCCAATATTTCTGTGATATTGACAGCACCATTTGCCGGGCTTCCGATAGGAACTGATATTGGATACCTTTTGGAAACTCCCGAAGGGGAAAAATTATCCGAACTGAGAACTTTTGAAGGGATTTCCGTTTACTTTGGCACCCGATTAAACATCACCCCTGAAAACTATTCCCAGTTGAAAACGAGAACCTTTTTGTTTTTGAGAAATGGAGATCGCTCTTTTATTGATTCTACTTCTCCTTATATAAAGATCAATTGACATGCTCAGAAAAATTTTTCTAGGCGTTTTTGCCACTGCCATGGTCTTGGCCATTGTCTATATGCTTGGACCAAAGACCAAAAAGGAAAACTTGATTGTCCATTTCCCGGAAGTCCCCACCCGATTATCAGAACTGGAAAAGTATGTTCATGATCGTGAAGACACGGTAATTGGGCTGAAAGAAGGAAATGAAGCCTATATCCAATGGGCTGACAGTCTAAACAAAAGAAAAACCCCTTATTCTATCATCTATATTCATGGCTTTGGTGCAGGTCCCATGGAGGGAGATCCTGTTCACCGATTTCTTGGAGAGCATTTTGGAGCCAATGTTTTCGTGACCCGGCTTCCAGACCACGGCATCCGCAGGGCTAACGGTATGGAATATGTCACCGCCCAAAAGCTGGCAGATGCAGCTGGGGAGGCCTACCAAATCGGAAAAAGCTTAGGCGATTCGGTCATTGTAGTAGGCACGTCCATGGGAGGTGCATTGACCTTGCTTTTGGCCAGTCAGCAGCCTGAGATTGCCTCAGTGATTCTTTATTCCCCTGCCATTCGGGATAATGGAGAGCGACTTTCCTACCTTTTCAATCCTTGGGCAAAGGTGCTGATGAAAAGCGCCATGACTGAAAATGGTGTCGTGGATATGAATAGGACTGGAGAAAAGGCCCAGTATTGGTCTGAAGTTCAGCACTTCAATGCTTACGAAAGCTTGGGAATCCTGATGTACAGTGCCATGAATTCGGAGACCTTTGGCAAAATCAAGCAGCCACTGTTTTTGGGTTATTATTATAAAAACGATCAGGAACAGGACCGTGTAGTATCCGTACCCAAAATGTTGGAGATGTACGGTCAATTAGGTACGCCTGAAAACCTGAAAAAAGAACAATCTTTTCCCAAATCCGGGGATCATGTGATCGCCAGTTCGATTACCTCCAAAGACTGGCAGGGAGTGTTGTTTGCCAGTATTGATTTTTTAGAGAATGTGGTGGGTGTGAAGCCAAATCCAAAATATCAAGAACAAGTAGAGGAAATGACCAATGCCAAAAATCTTATGGAAAGCTTGGATCAGAAATAAAAAAGAGGCTTTCTCATAAATCGTTTCGTTGTCAGCCTGAGCGGAGTCGAAGGCCATTTCCAGTTATCTGGAACACATTTCGACTTCGCTCAATGTGACAAACTATACTTTTGAGACAGCCTCTTATTTTTGGTTTTGGAATCGATCAGATAAATCGGTTGATCAGATTTTCGAAGTATTCCTGCTTTCCGGAAATCTGCTTTGGCTCTCCTACTTCCATAGCATGAGCACGAAGGTCTTCGAGGGTCAGCTGACCGGCTTCAAAAGCCTTTCCTTTGCCGGAATCATAGCTGGCATATCTGTTTTTTCTCCGCTCGAGATAATCTGACTTCTCCATAATATCAGAAGCAATAATCATCGCCCGGGCGAAAGCATCCATACTACCCACATGTGCAAGGAATAAATCCTCCGGATCTGTGGAGTTTCTTCTCACCTTGGCATCAAAGTTTACTCCTCCTCCCTGCAAGCCACCTGAAGCTAGGATTACCAACATGGATTCTGCTAGCTCCTGAAGATTGAGTGCAAACTGATCAGTATCCCAACCATTTTGATAATCTCCTCGGTTGGCATCGATAGAACCCAAAAATCCTCCATCAGCAGCCACCTGAAGCTCATGCTGGAAAGTATGGCCAGCCAATGTGGCATGGTTCACCTCGATATTCAATTTGAAGTCCTTGTCCAGTCCATAGTGCCGAAGGAAACCAATCACCGTCTCGGAATCATAATCGTATTGGTGCTTGGTTGGCTCCATGGGCTTGGGTTCGATGAAGAAGGTTCCCTTAAATCCATTTTTCCGGGCATAGTCTCTCGCCATGGTCAGGAAGCGAGCCAAATGATCCTTTTCCCGCTTCATGTCGGTATTCAAAAGGGACATATACCCTTCTCTTCCACCCCAGAAGACATAATTCTCTCCACCAAGCTTAATGGTAGCATCCAAGGCATTCTTCACTTGAGTCCCTGCAAAAGCCAACACATCAAAATTAGGATTAGTGGAGGCTCCATTCATGTAGCGGGGATTGCTAAACACATTGGCAGTACCCCAAAGCAACTTGATTCCGGAGGCTTTTTGATGTTCCAAAGCATAATCAGTGATGATTCCCATTCTTCGCTCATATTCTGCGAGATTTGGTCCTTCATCAATCAAGTCGACATCGTGGAAGCAATAGTATTCCACTCCGATTTTGGAGATAAATTCAAATGCTGCGTCCATTTTGTCTTTTGCTCGCTGTACAGGGTCAGGATCGGCATCCCAAGGATGAACAATTGTACCCGGCCCAAAGGGATCTCCTCCGGTACCACAGAAGGAATGCCAGTAGGCAATGGCAAATTTGAAATGCTCCTTCATGGTCTTTCCGGCGATGACGCGGTTTTCGTCATAGTATCGGAATGCCAAAGGATTGTCGCTTTCCTTTCCTTCAAATTGGATTTTGCCGATGTTGGGGAAATAGGTCTTAGCCATACGTTTTAGGTTATTTTGAAATAGGTTTATAAAATAGGTTTTGTCGAAAGTTTAAAATCTAGTTGCCCAGCCACTCATTTAAGCGGGTTTCCCATTTTTGATAGGCTTCCTCATAGGGTTCAAAGAAGTTGACATTGGGCTCCAAAGTTTCCAGAAGGCCTAATCCCTGAAAGGCTTCAGCTTTCGAAGCAAAAACTCCAGCCCCTATACCTGCCCCTCTTGCTGCTCCTTGAGCTCCATCCGTGTCATATAACTCCAAAGACACCCGATTCATGTGCACAAAAGTCTTGCGGAAAAGCGGACTCAGAAACATATTTGCATGTCCGGCTTTGACCGTCTGAAGATTCATCCCCATGTCTTTCATGATTCTGAACCCATAAGTCAAAGCAGAGACTATTCCCTCCTGAGCTGCTCGTACCACATGGCTTTTATCATGCTTTAGCAGATCAAGCCCAACAAGATGTGCGCCTACGGGGCGATTTTGCATGATTCTTTCTACTCCGTTGCCAAAAGGAATAAAGACTAGGCCCTCAGAACCGATCAGGGCACTGCTGCCTATTCGGTTCATTTCATCATAGGTGATTCTTGCACCTCCCATGAGTCTTTTCAGCCAAGAATTCAAAATCCCAGTGCCATTTACACAAAGTAATACTCCGTAGGAAGGACTTTTCTCTGAATGGTTGACGTGAACGAAGGTATTGACCCTGGATTGGGGATCGTAGAGCGGCTCATCGCAGACCCCATAGACTGTCCCGGAAGTGCCAGCCGTAGTAGCCAACTCACCGGGTTTAAGTACTTGTAGTGAAAAAGCATTGTTAGGCTGATCTCCTGCCCGATACGAAATCGGAACCCCTTCTTCCAGTCCGGTTTCTTTTGCAGCTTTTTTACTGACTTTTCCCTGAATGGAAAAGGAAGAAACGGATTTTGGAATCCAATGCTCTGGAATATCCATTTGATTAAGTAGCTTTTTACTTAAACCATTGGATTTGAAATCCCAAAAAATACCTTCCGAAAGCCCAGTCTCGGAAGTCAAAATCTCACCACTTAGCTTCATGGCAATAAAATCACCAGGAAGCATGATTTTGTCGATTTGAGCCGCCACCTCAGGCTGATTCTCGATCACCCACCGGAGTTTGGAAGCGGTAAAATTACCGGGAGAGTTGAGCAGGTGAGGAAGACAATACTTCTCTCCTAAACCCTTCATGGCTTTTTCACCAATTGCCACGGCACGGCTGTCACACCAAATAATGGATGGCCTCAGCACTTTTTGATCTTTGTCTACACAGACCAATCCGTGCATTTGATAGGCAATGCCAATGCCTTTTAGCTCTCCTTTTTTTACGCCTGCTTTTTTTAGGACAAAAGCGGTTGTCTCTTTAACATACTTCCACCACATTTCAGGATCTTGCTCAGCCCAGCCGTTTTCAGGAGACGAAATTGGCATTTCCTCCTCCGGATAAGCTTTGGAAGCAATGGATTTCCCAGAATCAGCATCAAGTAAGGAAGCTTTTACAGAACTGCTTCCTATGTCCAGTCCTAACAATAACTTTCTCATCGCTTACCAGAAAATAGTGTAGAGTCCTGCAATAATTCCTGCAATCAATATCGCTCCAATCTTGAATTGAGTGCTTGTTCTGAACAAGTCCCTATTGACATCAATGCTGTTTGGATGGTCTTTTCCTTTACCTTCTACCAAGGAAATTACGATCATCAAGGTAGCCAAGACAAGGAAAACCACCCCCATCCGATCAAGGAAAGGAAGATTTGGGAAAACTGCTTTTAATGCCACTGAAAGCGGGATACTCAAAGAAGCACCCACGAGGGCGGCATTGGAAGTGGTTTTCTTCCAGAATACTCCGAAAAAGAAAATCGCAAAGACTCCAGGGCTGATGAAGCCGGTGTATTCCTGGATAAACTGGAATGCCTGATCGAGCTGTCCCAATGCAGGCGCAACAATAGAGGCAATGGCAAATGCAACCAAGGCAGTAATTCTACCTACCGTCACCTGCTTGGATTCGGTAGCATTTTTTCCAAAATACTTCGTATAAATGTCCATGGTGAATATAGTGGAGGTACTGTTTGCCATGGAAGCCAAAGAGGAAACAATAGCAGCCGTAAGCGCAGCAAAAGCCAATCCTTTCAAACCAACTGGCAACAACTGAAGCAAGGTCGGATAGGCCCGGTCAGACTTCACCAAACCGGTGGCAGGATCAGTCATGGACTGGATAAATGCGGTGTCCCCACCATTCTTCACAATCACCCAAGCAGCGATTCCAGGAATCACCACAATCAGTGGCATCAAGAGTTTCAAAAATCCTGCGAAAATCATCCCTTTTTGTGCCTCGTCCAAGCTCTTGGCTGCCAAAGCACGCTGAGTGATGTATTGATTGAATCCCCAATAGCTGAGATTGGTGATCCACATCCCCCCAATCAAAACAGAAAGGCCGGGAAGTTCCAGGTAAGCGTCTTTGGTACCTCCTTTTCCATCGGGAATCATCATTTCACCTTTCGAAAGAATCATGGAAAAGTGACCGGGGACTTCCTTCCTCAATAATCCAAGACCTTCCCATGCGTCCCCATTTCCGACCATACTCAAGGCGATATAGGTCGTGGCCAATCCACCGGCAATCAAAAAGACTACCTGCACTACGTCTGTCCACGCCACAGCTTTCAGTCCACCATAAATGGAATAAATCATAGCAAACAAGGCCAACCCAACAATCCCAGTGAATAAAGGCACATCCAAAATCGTATTGAGCGTCAAAGCCCCGAGATAGAGCACGGAGGTCAGGTTGACAAAGACATAGAGCAAAAGCCAAAAGACCGCCATGGTCGTTCTCACCCGCGTATCATACCGGTCCAAAAGGAAACCGGGCATGGTGTAAATACCTTTTTTGATATAGACTGGAAGAAAAAATATAGCCACCACCAGAAGAGTCGCAGCTGCCATCCACTCGTAGGTAGATATGGCGAGTCCAAGGGCAAAGCCAGAGCCGGACATTCCGATAAATTGCTCAGCAGAAATATTAGAAGCAATCAGGGAGGCTCCTACTGCCCACCAAGGGAGCGCTTTGGAAGCCAAAAAGTAATCTGAGGAGTTTTTAACATGTCCCTTTTTCTCACGGGATACAAAGATGCCCATACCGATAATCAGTAGGCAATAGCCGATAAATACGGCTAGGTCAATGGGTTCAAGAAGCATAGGATTGGGTTAGGTTGAGGGTTTTGGGTAAATAAAATTTCTATTAGTTCAAATTTTAGGAATTAAGGTCGATAAATATAAGGGTTTGATGCAAACGTCTGCAGAGATTTTCTTTGAGTAGGGTTTAATTTTGTCGAAAATCTACAGTTAGTCCGGTTTTGCTCTCCTGAAATAATGGAAATAAGATAAAATCCTCCCAAAAAATCCCGCATACACAGAACATAATCAGTAAAACGTCAATGTTCCTTCCTTTTCCCGACTCAGGTCTTACGTCTTTGGACTTCCTCCTTCCTGATCAAATGAATGTTTTGGCTTCGACTTCGAGACTCCCGTCTCTCAGGTGCTCAGCCAGACAACGGTCATCGGACATAGGGCTACTCCTCGTTTTCCATCCCATTCCTCAGAACCTGTTTCATATCCGCTCATCTTTATGTTCATATTCGCACACTTTTCAGATATGTTCTACAGGTCATTGAATAGACTGATTCTAGAAAGTGTGGATTTTTGACTGAAAATGCCGTTTAAGGAAATATTTTTTTAATCTTCGGGGGAAAATTACGCCTAGCATCAATATTGACTAAAAAAGCCCATGGCAAATAAGAGTAGCGTTTTTGATATGATAGGTCCGGTGATGATCGGTCCTTCCTCTTCCCATACAGCGGGAGTGGTCAGAATCGCAAGATCCGCTATCCGAGTTTTAGGTGGAATTCCTGATGAAGCGGATATCACTTTTTACAATTCCTTTGCCCGGACCTATGAAGGCCACGGAAGCGATCGAGCCATTTTGGGAGGCTTAATGGATTTCAAAACCGACGATCCAAGAATTAAGGATGCCATAGAAATCAGCAAAGAAAAAGGGCTAAAATACAGATTTAAGTCCATCGGCAACTCCTCAGTCCATCACCCCAATACAATCAAGCTCAACTTGAAAAGAGGAGAGAAAATGGTAGAAGTAGTGGGAGAAAGCCTAGGGGGCGGAGTCATAAATATGGCGGAGGTTGATGGCTTTGTGGCTAATTTCTCTGCTCAGTCTCACACATTGATCATAAAAGCAAAAGACACGGCCGGTGCCATTGCTTTCATTGCGAGCGTGATTGCCCAGGAAGGGTCGAACATCGCCACTATGTCCGTTTCCAGAAAAGGAAAACATGATACCGCCTGCCATGTTATTGAAATGGATTCTGGAATTAGACCGATCACTACCCAATATTTACAGTCTATACCATGGATCAAGGAGTTGATATACATTCCTGATATTGATCTCTAAAACCCATTAAATTCCCAACTTAAACCAACTATCCATCCGAATGAAAAAGTTGTTTCTATTCTTTTATCTATCTCTGGGGACCTTCTTTACAGTATTGGCCCAAGCAGAATTGCCTTCAGGTCCTTATGATCTCCAGACCTGTGTGGACATCGCCTTGGAAAACAACCTAACCTTGCAGCGAACCCGACTTAATCAGGAAATTACAGAAGCTACTTTGCTTCAGAGTCAAGGCCAAAGAATACCCAGCTTTTCCATGGGTGCCAGCTCGGGGTATAGATGGGGTCGTTCTATCAACCCGGTAACCAACCTCTTTGAAAACAACCGAATAGGCAACATCAACCTGTTTGCCAATTCCAATGTGACCGTCTTTGGAGGGATGAGAATCAACAACACCGTAGCACAAGCCCGAAAAGATCTGGAGTCTGGGGAGTTTAATCTTCAGGCGACTACCAATCAGGTGACCTTGGATATCATCAACCAATTTATCAATGTGGTTTTCAACAGGGAACAAGTGAAAATCGCCGAAAACCAGTTGAAATCTACTTCAGAGCAATTGGAAAGAACCACTAAACTGGTCAATGCAGGCTCACTCCCCATCTCCGATCAATTGGATCTTCAGTCTCAAAATGCTACCAATCAGCTGGAGGTAATCAATGCCAAAAACAATTTAAGACAAGCCAAACTTGCGCTTGCACAGGCGATGCAAATTCCTTTCTCAGAAGATTTTGATGTAATCGAGCCGGAGTTTGAAGTGACTTCCTACGATTTGGAAACCAATGACCCTGCTAAAATTTATGAAATCGCAATCAACATCATGCCGGAGATCAAAGCCAGCGAGGCAAGTATCGAAAGTGCAGAGTATGGAGTAAAAATCGCAAAAGGTGCCTTCTACCCTACTTTGGGTCTAGGAGCTAACGTATTCTCCAACTACGTAGATCAGCCAGGTTTTGGACAAACGGAAATTCCTCCATTTAGTGATCAAATTGAGAGAAACCTGTCTCAATCAGCCAACCTGCAGCTGAACATCCCGATTTTCACCAATTTCAACAATCGGGCAGCAGTACAGCGGGCCAGAGCCCAAAAAGCCTTGGCAGAGGTAGACAATCAGCAGGCTAAAAACCAGCTTCGCCAGGACATAGAAACAGCATATAATCAAGCCCTTGCCGCCGAGCAGTCCTATGAAGCTTCTTTGGTTCGAGTAAAAAGTCTGGAAGAAACCTTCAGAATTGCACAGCAAAGATTTGATTTGGGTGCTATCAACTCTGTTGATTTTCAGGTCGCTCAAAACAACCTGTTTAACGCGCAGGCAGATCTACTCAATGCTAAATACACCTACATTTTCAGAATTAAAGTACTTGATTTCTATATCGGTAACCCCATTAACTTAAACTAAACCATGGCTAACAAAAAGTCCAACAAACTATTGTATTACCTCCTGGGAGCTGTTGTCCTGATCATTCTATTCGCAGTCATCGGGCGATCTGCCGGATGGATTGGGGGAGCAAAAGAAACCGAGGTGGAATTTGCTGCCGCCAAAAAGACCTCAATCGTCGAAAAGGTAAGTGCCTCAGGCGAAATACAGCCCGAAGTAGAAGTCAAGCTTTCTCCTGACGTAGCCGGTGAAATCATCGAATTGAATGTTCAGGAAGGAGATTCTGTGGAAGCAGGAAAACTATTGGTAAAAATTCGTCCCGACAACTTTATCTCTGCTCTTGAAAGAAGTCGAGCAAACCTGAATCAACAGATGGCTAACTTGGCTCAATCCAAAGCAGCTCTTCAACGATCTGAAGCTCAATACACACAAGCTGAGCTAAATTTCGAAAGACAAAAAGTACTTTATGCCTCAAAAGCCATCTCAGATGCTGATTTTGAAACAGCGCAAGCCAATTTTCTTTCAGCTAAAAATGACCTAGAAGCAGCCAAGCAAAATGTAGTGGCAGCAGAATTCATCATAAAAAGCTCTCAAGCATCGGTCAACGAAGCGGCTGAAAACCTCAGATTGACTAATGTCAACTCCCCTGTTTCCGGAATTGTATCCAGCCTTTTGGTAGAAAAAGGAGAACGGGTAGTAGGTACTCAGCAAATGGCCGGTACTGAAATGATGACCATTGCGGACCTTTCCAAAATGGAAGTGCGAGTGGATGTGAATGAAAATGACATCATTCGATTGTCTTTGGGTGACACGACCATTATCGACGTTGATGCATACTCTTCTACAGGCAAGAAATTCAAAGGAATCGTCACCAGTATTGCCAATACAGCAAATACCAAAGCTTCTGCAGATGCTGTTACTGAATTTAAGGTGAAAATCAGAATCCTGAACAGTTCCTACGAAGACCTGGTCAAGGCTGGCAACCGATATCCTTTCCGTCCAGGAATGACCGCCTCAGTAGAGATATTGACTACCTCAAAAGAAAACGTTTTGTCCATTCCTTTGGCTTCAGTCACCACCAGAGACAATGTTGTAGACACCCTCGCGGGAGGTACTACCAAGGTGAAGGAACTTGTATTCGTACATGAAAACGGAAAAGCTGTGCAACGAGTAGTGAAGACAGGAATCTCCGACTACGAAAACATCGAAATTCTGGAAGGAATCAAAGAAGGAGAAGAAGTTATTTCAGGTCCTTATTTCATCGTTTCCAAGCAGCTGAAAGATGGAGATTTGGTGAAAAAGATGAGTGCTGCGCCAGCAGCTAAAGAAGAATAAAACCAACCTTAAGCCAAAAAAGCCCGCGTTTGATTTGAACGCGGGCTTTTTTGGCTCCCAAGGCTTATTCTTTTTTAATGCATCGGATATAATGGCCTTCGAAAAAGAAACTGGATCGAAGGCTGATTTGAAAGGAACTCGTTCCGGCTTCCAAGATGGCAATGGTATTAGGCAATAAATCAGTATTGGCAGAATTCCTAGCCCACCATCCGGTAAAAACTCCTAAACTTTCAAAGGATCCAAACTGATTTTTCAATCCTCCCGCCCTTGCATTAAATCCTGACTCATTCGAAGAATAGGTATAAGACTCCTCCCAGCTTCCTCTTTTCTTGAGCATTTTGCCAGCTTCCAAATCACCGCCAAGTTCTCTTGCCAAGGCTTCAAAATCCTCTGTAGTGGGGATTTCCCATCCATCTGGACAGAGGCATCCCGACAAAGCATGAAGGTTATAGAGGTAGCCATATTCTCTTTCAAATTCCGAATCATTAATATAGGGTGAATAGGAAGCAAAATCGGCATTCTGTGGGCTGTTGGGATTCGGAGCGGGCCAATCCGATCTTCTAGGAACTGGCCTCCCATCAATCCGAATGGTGTTTCGAAGGTTTTCTGCCATCCACCAGCGGCCTCCTATTTTAACGGTTTGATACTCATTTCCTTCACGGTCCAGCACTTCACCATATTCTGGAATAATAAATTCCAGCACTTTTTCCTTACCGCCTCCTCTTACTATTACTGAATGATTTCCCGCATTAAAAGTCGCTTGTGTCTCGTTGGTAATTCCATTGCTCCATTCGATAGCGAGGGGCTCTATTCCGGAAAAAACCTGAAGAAATGCTGTCCCTGAGTCAAAAAACAAATCCAGAATCAATTCTGATTCATCAACCATAGTTCCTTTTATAGTTCTTGAAACTTGGAATCCATCGAAATGGATATCCAAAACAAAGTCAAATTCCTGCCTGCCCTCTTCCGACTTAGTAAAGGCCAAATACAATTTTTCATCAACTATTTCACCTTTTAAATAACTCACTCTTGGATTGGTAATGCCATGAACCTCAAACTCAAATTCAGTCAAGGCCCTTTTTTCTATAAAATTGGTAACCGGGAAATCATAATAGGTGAGAAAAGAGAATGCGGGTAATTCAAGGTTCCTTTTTTGCTGAATGGAAAAGATAAGGTCCCGATTGGATGAATTCTGATTTTTTATCGATTTAATGTAGCCAACCTTTGACCCCAATCCATTGAGGCTTTCACTTCCATCCAAGGCACGAAGAGGTGAGAACCCTCCAGTCAATTCCAAAGCTAGCGAACTCCCGGAGTTAAAAATCAGAGGATCAGAGCCCAACACACCAAATTTGGACTTCAAATCTACTTCTTTAAATATCGGACAGATTAAAATTTGGGATCCTAAAAATTCTTGAACCATTAAATTCCTCAAAATCAAGTCCCCGAGAAATGACAAAAACACATCATTGAACGTTGATTTTGGCAAAAAGGCGATCCTTGTATTTAGCTGATTCAGTTCCCAGTCTTGTTCAATAATATTGAGTTGGAATAAGGTAAAGTTCTCATCGAGACAGTTTTTAAATTCCCCTTCTGCCTGAAGGCTAAATGGAACCAACTTTTCGAATCCATTTTGATAGGAAAGATAAATTAATTCATTTCTTTCCTTAGAAGACAGGTTTGAATATTGGGAAAGAAAATGATCAGACCATTTTTGGACATCCTCGAGAAAATAGTGGTAGGTAGGATTTTGGCTAAGGCTATCCTTTATTTGGGCACTTCCTTCAAAATAATTGGGCCAAAAACCCGCTAATTCCTCAGGAGATAGTGAATTTTCTACAAGAGTCACATCCCATACTCTGATTTCTTTCTGCAAGTCCAACTTTAGCTGATACTTTCCCGGAGGAAGGTCAGGCACTATGAAAACAACCTCATTTTTTTCGGTGACACCAGCTTCTATCGGAACCTCCCCAAAAAATCCGGCAACTGTCTGAATATCAGATTCCAAAGGTCCCGGAATAAAATACCTTATCTGATAAGGGGAAAATTCCTTGGAGATGGAGCCCTGGTAATTCAAATCATCCCTGACAGGAGTTTCTTCCTGATTGCAAGCACCTACGGCCAAAAGAAACAGAAAAATGAAATAGCTAATCTTGTTCATTGCTTTGAAAAAACTAGAACCTGTTCTCGACAAAGAACCTAATTTAAATCAGGAGAAAGAAAAATTGTAAAAATTAATTTTCTGGCTGCTTACTAAACTTCCTGTACATTTTATTGAAAATTATTAATCAAGGGTCAACCTGATTCCCAAAAAACCTCTAATTCCCTGATTCGGTGCAAACATATAGGAAGGATCAAATGTCAAAGCATTGGGGTTGTCAGGAGTAGGTACAGCCTGTCCTGCATCATCAAACACCACTCCCCTATCAAATGGATCAAAGGCACGGGCAATGCTATTGGCTGGAGGAGTGTAATTCAAAAGATTTTTTACCCCACCGTAAATCTCCCACTTTCTGCTCAGGCTTTTGGTGACTTGAATATTCTGCAAACTCCACCAAGGAGAATACTCCGGGCGATCATCCAGTTCTCCCAGTAGTGGAAGCCGCATGGGGCCATATACATTGCCGGTATAATCCACAGTAAGTTCCAGTGGATGAAAATGATAGCCAATCGTCCATACTCCGGAGAATCGCTCAGTAAGCAATTGCCTTTCCCTAACTCCTCCTTCTTTAAAAGAAACATCCATTAAAGTCAACCCAGTCAAGATTTTCAGACCATTGGCCCAAAGCCCATCAAAGCTCAAACTTACCCCCTGACTTCTGGAAGTTCCGTCCAGATTGGCATAGATAATCTGATTGGGGTTGGTTTCATAGTCAGGAATGATCTTGTTGGAGAATTGCGTAAAAAAGGCAGAAGCATCCCAGCTGAAGTAGTTCCCTTGATCGGTGTAGATCTTTTTGACCAGATTGGTATTGATATTCCAGCTTCTTTCCGGATCCAAATCCTCCTCAAAAACCACCTGACGGGCTCCTGTCAACGCAGCATGGTCTTCAGTAAAGACATTAGCCACCCGGAAGCCATTTCCGATGGAAGTCCTCCAGATCAGGGATTGGTCCTTCGAGCTCAGTTTGTAATTGATCCGAGGAGACCAAATTCCTCCATGCACCGAATTATAGTCATACCGCAATCCTGCCAGGAGACTTTGATTGGATTTGAATTTAAACTCATTTTGGGCAAAAAATCCCGGAAGATGAATCTGAGCCGGATTATTTCCCACTCCTCCCGATTCTGCTGTGGCAGGGGTATTGTCGTCGTAGTAGGTGTATCGATAAGCCAATCCTGTGAGCAATTGATTTTTCCCCAGGGTCTTATTCCAAGTCAGCTGTCCAAAACCAATCCGCTGATCTGCCAGGTAAAACATATCCCCGTAGTAAGAATCCTGCTTATGCCCGTTGGCCGAAACCTGAAGGCTTATATCTTCCTTCACAGGCAGTTGATAATTCCCAAAAAGCTCCCATCTCCGGGTTCGGATGCTTTCCCCATAGATTTCATCTCCACCCCGAAAGGCAGGGGTCCAATTGAGCTCTCCTCCCCATCGGTCCTCTTGGATGTACCTTCCGGCCAGAGAAAGCATTTTTCCGTTTCTCTGTTGAATCTGAAATTTTTGAAAGAGAGAAAATCGCTCCTGCAAAGTTAAATCCGTCAAACCATCCCCATTGTTGTCGATTGGATTGTCGTAGTAGAAGGCATTGATTCCTGTCAAAGATTGAACTCTTTTACCAAAAGAAGACCGAATCCCTAAGTCCAGATTCAATTCTCCCCAAGTGGTCCCCATCATATCCGCAGAGACAAGGGGCGCGTTTTCCGGTCGCTTGGTGATGATATTGATCAATCCAGCCACAGCCTCCGAGCCATAAAGTGTGGATGCAGGCCCCTTCACCACTTCGATTCGATCAATCAGGCTTTGGGGTATTCCCGAGAGTCCATACACCGTCCCAAGACCACTGACTAAGGGCATCCCGTCAATCAGAATCATGGTGTAAGGACCTTCCAGCCCATTGATCTGAATATCTCCTGTGTAGCAGATACTGCAATTAACTTGTGGCCTAACTCCATTGATATTTTGGAAGGATTCGAAAAGGGAAGGACTTCGATTGGCTTGAAAAAAGGAGCTTTTATACACCTCCACAGGCACGGGACTGTCCTTTCTCGAAATCTCCTGTAGGGTACCACTGACCACCACCTCGTCCAACAGGGCCTCCACACCCTCTACATTGATGTCCAGTTCGAATGACTCTTTAGTGATTTCAACGATCTCTTCAAAAGCTTTCTTTCCCAAGTAACTTACCTGAATGCTGTATCGACCAACTTGGGTCAATTGCAAAGAATACCTTCCCTCCTCGTCCGTCACAGTTCCCTTACCTGTATCCTTTATGACTACAGTAGCATAAGGCAAGGGTTTTCCATCGGAATAAATCTTACCCGAAAGCAATGCTTCCTGCGCCAAAAGCCCTTTGGAAAGCAAAAAGATGAATCCTATCAGAAATGCCAGCTTTTTCATTGGTTTAGTTTTTTTCAAAAATGCAACATTATTGCATTTAAAGAAATTTTATCTCAAAATTTATATTTAGAAGAACAAAATTAGATACTTAGATTAATCTAACAAATTTGTTTTTAAGATAAATTTTCGATTTTTGGACAAAAATTCAATCCATGGCATCTTCGACAGAAGAGAATTACCTCAAATCCCTTTTTAACCTGGCTAATGATCAGGGGGAAGTCAGTATTTCCGATTTGGCACAAAACCTCCATGTATCGATGCCTACCGCCAACAGCATGGTCAAAAACCTCCAAAAGCAAGGCTGGGTTGGCTATGAAAAATATAAACCGGTAATACTCACCCAAGAGGGAAAAAAGGCAGCGGCTTTGGTTATCCGAAAGCATCGATTGACAGAAATGTTTTTGGTCAAAAAGATGGGCTTTGGCTGGGAGGAAGTCCATGAGGTGGCCGAACAGATTGAACATATTCATGCCCCAAAATTCTTCGAGCGAATGGATGAGATGCTTGGATTTCCGACTATCGACCCTCATGGATCACCGATACCGGATGCTCAGGGCCGTATTCAGGAGTTTTCCTATCTCCCGCTTTCATCCTGCAAAGTTGGACAGGAGGTACAGTTGACAGCCCTTACCAATTCCTCCACCGAATTTTTGGAGTTTTTGAACGGACGCGCTTTAAGACTGGGGCTAAATCTAAAAATCCACTCCAGAGAGGCCTATGACCAAAGCATGGTTGTCAGCTATGATGATCATCCTTCCCAGACCCTCAGCGAAAAAGTCTGCGAGCGATTGCTGGTTAGGGCGATTTCCTGATTTCCCCCTACCGCTCAAAAACTTTCTCTTGAAACAAATTCGGGTCCGCACTAGTATCGCAGTACAAACTGTATGACTATGCTTCGTCTCGGATTTCTTTTCGTACTCACTCTTTTCTCCACACTGGTCCAAGCCCAGGACCGAGTCACCGGAAAAACCTTCACCACAAGATCAGAGGTCATTGCCCAAAATGGCATGGCTGCTACTGCCCAGCCTTTGGCAACCCAAGTGGCCTTGGATATCCTGAAAAAAGGCGGTTCGGCCATGGACGCAGCCATCGCTGCCAATGCCATGCTGGGACTCGTGGAACCGAACGGTTGCGGAATTGGTGGGGATGTTTTTGCCATCATCTGGGATGCCAAAACCCAAAAACTCTATGGTTTCAACGGCAGTGGTCGGGCACCTGAACTCCTGACCATGGACGTTTTCAAGGAAAAAGGATTGAGAAATGTGCCTTTGCTGGGTCCGCTTCCCGTATCCGTACCGGGTTGTGTGGATGGCTGGTTTGCCATGCACGAGCGATTCGGCAAGCTTCCCATGGAAGAAATCCTTCAGCCTGCTATTGACTATGCAAATAATGGTTTTCCAGTCACGGAAGTGATTGCCTGGCAGATGGACCACATGTGGCCGGAGATGCAGGATATCCCAGGTTTCCGCAATACTTATATGCCTAATGGAAAAAATACTCCTAGAAAAGGTGAAGTCTTCAAAAATCCAGATTTGGGCAGAACCTATTCCCTGATCGCCAAGGAAGGCCGCTTGGCTTTCTATGAGGGAGAAATCGCCCGAACCATCGACCGATTTATGAAGGAAAACGGAGGCTATCTCCGCTACGAAGACCTGCAAAAGCACAGATCGGAATGGGTGGAGCCAGTCTCTACCAATTACCGGGGCTATGATGTGTGGGAACTCCCGCCCAACGGACAAGGCATAGCCGTCCTACAAATGCTGAATATTCTCGAAGGTTTCGATATCAAATCCATGGGTTTTGGCAGTGTAGAATACCTACACGTACTGACAGAAGCGAAAAAATTGGCTTTTGAAGACCGGGCCAAATTCTACTCCGACCAGGAATTCAATCAAATTCCGGTGGAGACCCTGATTTCCAAGGAATATGCTGCAGAGCGTCGCAAATTGATTGATCTCAACAAGGCTGCCCTCTCCTATCCTGCCGGAGAAATCGAAAAAGGAAACACCACCTATCTCACTGTGGCGGACAAGGATGGAAATATGGTGTCCTTTATTCAGAGCATTTACGATGAGTTTGGATCAGGCATGGTCCCTGATGGATTGGGCTTTGTGCTGCAAAACCGCGGTCAGCAGTTCAATGTCCAGGATCCCGATCATTGGAATTCCCTAGCCAAAGGCAAGAGGCCATTTCATACGATTATTCCCGCATTTGTCACGAAAGACGGTAAACCATACATCAGTTTCGGACTGATGGGAGGCTCAGTACAGCCTCAGGGCCACACCCAGATCGTGGTCAATCTGATTGACTTCGGCATGAATCTGCAGGAGGCTGGAGATGCTCCACGAATGAGGCACAATGGAAGTTCCGAACCTACAGGTTCCAAAATGACCAATGGAGGTTCCCTGAATCTGGAAAGCGGGTTTTCCTACGAAGTAATCCGCCAATTGGAGGAAATGGGCCATCGGGTCGAGTTTAGTGTAGGTCCCTATGGAGGCTATCAGGCCATTCTCTTCGATGCCATCAATAAAGTCTACATCGGCGCTTCCGAATCACGAAAGGACGGGCAAGCAGCGGGGTATTAAGGTTTTGGCTAAAGCTATGCTCCTCCAAATTTGCAATTTGGAGGTCCCATCTCCGGATTTTAAATCCGAGGGTAAAACTCGCCTCTTCAGGGCTCTAATCCGCCCTTCAGGGCTGAAAATAAAACCCAGAATTCAAGATACTTGATTTGCCTTTTTCGGCGGAAAGGCTTGGTTTTTTTTAATTAATCAATAGTCCAAGTCAGGAGACTTGAATCATTCTAAATCCTTGGTCCCAAACAACTTGCCGGTCTTCAAAAGCAGACAGGCTTGACCCATTAAATGACCTAAAGGAAAACGAAAAACAAAATTTTTCAATTTCACCTAAATAATCTCTAAGTTATCTTCGTTTTAAAAACTACACGAACTTCCACTCCATGAAAATCCGGTCATTTTTTTTCGCTAGTTTGGTAAGTCTGAGCTTGATTTCCTGCCAACCTGAGGAAGAGGAACTCTTTTATGAATCCTGTGAGGGCTTTGATTTTTCCATCCCCGCCCGTGATTGGATGTTGCTCACTCCCGGACCTGAATATTCCGTCCGCAGTGGGCAAAAAACCAGAAAAATTGAGTCAAATTATACCATTACCGAACCCTACACCGTGGAGTCCGATCCGGAACAGGTTCAATTAGGCCAAAGCAGGTGTGGAGGGGTATATCTGGCCACCCATCAAGCAGAAGACCATGCCTTCAGTTTTTCCAATAAAGTCGGCTATGGAAAAACATCAGGATTGGGATTGATGGAAGTATATTTTCTACAAATGGGCTTTCGGATGGAGATTGTCAATGACACACTCGTCGGCAAAAGAATTAACCCTACCGTCGAAGACTCTGAGGATTATCTTTATGAAAATTTTCCCACCCTTCGGATCGGAGAAAAACAATACAGCAACGTATTCAAAATCAGTCAATTCAATCCTTCTGCACAGCCCCAGGAAATCTACCTGGCTAAGCGCTTGGGATTGGTGGCATTTACCATGAGAGACAGTCTGTGGATTATAGAATAAATTCTAATTTTAACCAGCAGGCTTATCTTTCAATCCACTTCAAATCCATGAGGCCTTACTCCAAAGTCCTTTCTTCCATTTTTCTGCTGGCCTTCTCGGGATGTATTTCAGAGAAAGACAAACTAGTGGTCAAAAACTGTGAGGCCTTTGATTTCAGCCTTCAGGAGAGTAATTGGATCCTTTTTCCAGAAGGAAGATCTTATTCTTTTCGAAGTGGGGATAAGATCCTGAGGCTCAATTCGGAATACAACATCTCCGAGCCCTACACCTTGGAATATGAAAGAAGGTCAATTTTTGCTCTTTTCCCGGATGGTCAGGTAAGGGATTGCTTTGCCAGCTACACTTCTAGCCATACCACTGAAGAACGATCCTTGGTAATACTCAACACAATTGGCTATCAAAATTCCAAGGAGCAGCCTTCCATCAGTGTCTTGTTTGATTCCACTGCGGTGCAAATGAGGATTGTCAATGACACTTTGGTTGGAAACCGAACCCGTCATACCAAATGGGATTTCGAAGAATTAACCTATGAAAACATCACTTCCCTGACACTGGGAGGAATGGTTTATAATGACATTTTCAAAATCAGCCAAGCCAATCCGAATGTCCAGCCTCAGGAAATCTACTTAGCCAAGCGTCTGGGATTGGTTGCTTTTGTAAAAAACGACAGCCTCTGGGTAAGGGAATAAGTCAGCTCTGTTTATCAAAGGCATTGACCTGATTAAAGAAAGTAAATAGGTCACCCCTTTAGGTCTCTTAACCGATTTCCAATTGATCCTAGCCTCAAATTGAATTGGGGCTATGGCAAATAGCCCTTCAGGGCTATAACCTTAAACCCACTGTCTTCAGGGTTCAAATCTCCTGACCTGCCTTTTTCGGCAGGCAGGTCTGAAGACTGCAAAGAAAATATAGTCCAAGCCTGAAGAATTGAACTAGCCCGAGACTAAAGAATTATCCCAAACTCTTCTGCCAGTTCCAGCTGTCCCGCATGGAGTCTTCCAGGGAGTATTGGGGGTACCAACCGAGTACCTGATTGATTTTGGTAGTGTCAGCCCAGGTTTTGACGACATCTCCTGGTCTGCGTGGACCAATCACATAGTTGAGCTTCTGCCCGGATACCTTTTCAAAGGCATGGATGACCTCCAACACGGTATTTCCCCTGCCCGAACCCACATTGAAAACCTCATAAAAATCCAATTCCTGCTTTCCAAGAAAACTCAAAGCCTTGACATGGGCATCCGCCAAATCCATCACGTGGATATAATCTCTGACGCAGCTGCCATCCGGTGTATCGTAATCATTTCCAAACACAGTCAGCTTTTCCCGAATTCCTGCGGCAGTTTGGGTGATAAACGGAACCAAATTCTGAGGTACTCCAAGGGGCAATTCTCCGATTTTGGCCGAAGAATGAGCCCCCACGGGATTGAAATAGCGCAGAGAAATCACCCGCACTCCTGCTTTGCTTTTTACAAAATCCACCAAAATATCCTCACAGATCTTCTTGGTATTGCCATAGGGGCTTTCTGCCTCCTGACGGGGTGTGGCTTCGGTCACCGGCAACACTTCCGGCTGTCCATAGACCGTGCAGGAAGAAGAAAAAACCACATCCTGAATCCCGTGGTCTCTCATCCAATCCAACAATACTAAAAGCGAACCGATATTATTCCGGTAATATTTCAGGGGTTTTTGGGTACTTTCTCCCACGGCTTTGAAAGCCGCAAAGTGAATCACTCCCTCGATTTGATGGTCTGCCGCTATCTGATCCAATAATTCTCTGGAATTGCAGTCTCCCTTATAAAAACTGAAGCGCTTGCCCGTAATCTCCTCCAGCCGATCAATTACGTTCTCTTGAGTATTGGATAAATCATCGATGATGATAGGCTCCATTCCTGCATTCCAAAGCTCCAATGCGGTGTGAGAACCGATATACCCGGCTCCTCCGGTAATCAAAATTTTCTTCATCTGGTGTAAAAGTGAATTCTTGGCAAAACTATCCCAAATACTCCCAAATCAAAGAAGAAAAGTTATCGGATTAAGGTAAAAACTCCCTTTTTCTCCTCTGTGACCTGCTCTCCTTGCCACTGATAGCTAAATCGGATCAAGTAGGAGAAAGATCCTGGAGGCGTCTCTGTACCATCCAAAAGTCCATCCCAAGGTTCTCTTCCCTGATAAACCAATCCGCCCCATTTATCCCAAATAAAAAGATCATAGTCAATGCTGCAATTGGATACCGGACCGAAGCGTTCACGCTCCGGATCAAAACCTGTCGGCATTCTGACCTGTGCTTTAGCCTGATTGACTTGGGCTTTTCCGGTAAGCACACATCCCTGCGCGTCCGTAATGGTATAGCCAAACTCCCCAAATGGAAGCTCGACCAGTCTATTGCCTGTCTGTCCATTGTCCCAAATCACTTCATAAGGACCGGTTCCACCACTGATCTGCAATTCCAATTCTCCATCCAAACTCCCCTCACAACCCGGATTATTGACCAAAGCCAAAACAGTTAGCTCCTCGGGAGACTCGATTTCTACGGAAATCGGAATTTGACATCCCCGTTGGTCTTCGATAAGAAGCTCATTTTCTCCAGCTTCCAAGCCCAAAACCCGAAGTACATTTCCATCCCAAATGGATTCTAAGCCAATGGCCTGGTAAGGGGGCGTGCCTCCTGTCAAACGGATTTCGGTGGATCCGTCATTTCCTCCAAAGCAAGAAACCGGAATCGCCTCAGGCTGACCCTGAATCTCCAATAGCTTAGCATCTTCCAATGTGATGGTAATCAGCTCCTCGGCACATCCTGTTCGGTCCCGTACCCAAACGGCATAGGTTCCGCTAGGAAGTTCCTGAGCCAAAGAAGCATTCAGCTTGGCATCATGAGACCATTCGAAATCATACACTCCAGAACCTCCTTGAGGATTAATCTGAATCCTGCCGTTGGATTCACCCGGACATGCCGGAGTCAAAATCTCTGGTTCTTCTAGCCGAAATTCCGGATAAATCACCACATCTAGCACTTCAGAAACTCCGAAACAGGTGGAATTGGACGTACTTTTCTCCTCATAGAAAATCGACTTTGTTGGGGCACTTAGATCCCAAGCCACGCTCACCTGTGAAGTCCCCTGACCCGAGGTCAATATTCCTCCGCTGACGGTCCAGGTGTAGATTCTATTATCATTTGGAAAAGGAACCTCATAAATCAACTCCGTCTCTCCCCCACAGAGTCCCGAGTCGCCTTTAGGCAAGGCAGGCTCGATCGCCTCTGTGATCTCCACGTCCAGCTGTTGAACTTCTCCCGGACAGCCCTGATCGGTAAATGGGATTGCTTTGATAAAGGCAGAATTGGAAGGAGCTCCCCATTTTACTTTTACAGAGGTGAGGGATTCCTCCAAAATCTCCCCTCCTGCTATTTCCCAGGCTACCCGATGGACATTTAACGTATCAGTCAAAACATAAACCTGTTCATCCAAAAGAGGACAAACTGACTCCGGCCCGGAGATTTGGGCAGAGATGTCCTTCACTTCGACCTCAAAACGGAAAGTTTCCTGCTCATCGCAATCACCCGAACCTGAAGTGGCAAATACCTCCACCAGGTAGTTGCCTGGTTGGGTGAAGGTATGGCTGACTTCCTGCCCTTGCTGAATGGACGTGCTATCTCCGAAATTCCATTCGAACTCTGTAAAAATGGCATCTTCAGGCAAAATCTTCCAAGTTCCCTCCTGGTTCAGACAAGCTACCCGATCCCCTTCTACCTCGAATGCATATTCCGTTTCGGTTTTAAATTGAATGCTTTCCATCCCCAAACCGATAGGATAGCCATAAGACTCCACCTGACCGGAACCATAGACATATCCGATAAACCCTTCCGGATTGCTCAAAATGTGCGGCCCCTCACTTACTTCGAGCTGCAGATAGTCAAAATCCGCTCCGGGTACCTGACGAAACAGGCTCCCAATATTTTGCCCATCCAACCTGGTCTGGGATGCTGAGCCCTTGTTTACCAGTACATTGATATAATGCTTGAGTGAAATATTGAACCGCCCATAAAGCTTGCCTGTGGAAAAAGGCGCTTCCCGGATCATCTGATTGGTAGGCGAATAGGCAAAAAGTGTGGGGTCGCCAAGAGAGGCCACGAAGAACTCATTGCAAAAGCCGCTTTTGGAAAGCAACGCCATCGAGGTGGGTTTGGAAGTCTCGATATGGACCACTTGAGTTTTGTCAAACTCCAGTTGAATGTATTTTCTGGCATTGAGACGGGTTTCCAGTTTTCCGTTGACATAGACTTCGGTATTGTCTTCCAAGGCCAGAATTTTGACAAATTCCCCCGAGGTCCGGTCTTTCAGTGGGATATGGACAAAGGACTTTCCCCAGGTATTCGTAGGATAGGCTTGGTGAAAAAGATGATCCCCTGTGGTCCCGCATATTCCTGAACTGGACATTCGATTTCCTCCGAAAACAGCTACCTTCTTGCAATAGGTATCGTTGTCATTGAGTACCCGCACGATGGTACCCGTCAAATCTGCATCGGCTTTGATTTGGTAGGCATCGCCCTGATTGAGCGTGATTTTCAAGGAATAATTAATCGGAATTCCGGTTTGGGTGCGGGCTGAGGGGATGATTTCCACCTCTGTATTGTCCTCTGTTCCCAAGACCAAAAGGGAACTCTCCAAGGTGGTATGATTGAGCGAGGAACCGGTAATCAGGGCCCTTTCGTGATGGGACATGACCAGATAGTCCAGTCCAAGGGATTCTTTGGGAAGCACCACCGTACCATCCGTACTGTAGGAGCGGCCATTTAAGGCGTGAACAGCGATTTCCCCGGAAGATACAATATGGACAAATCGCTTTTCCACCCTTCCGGAAGCCGAAAGAAGCAGTCCTTCCGCATTAGCATCAAACTCCCGGACAAACTGTTGCCCCTTTTCGATTTCAAAGGGAATGCTTTGACGGGGTGTGATAATGGTACCAATAGCACGTTCATTGGCTGTAACGATAATCAGTGCTTTTTCAGGAGCCGTATTGACTGAATCCAAAGGTCTTCCATTTTCCAGAAAACCAACAAAAAACTCCTTGCCTAGGGTATTTAATTGGGAAAAACAAAGGGAAGGTAAAAGCACCAACAGCAAAACCAGTAATCCTCCAAGGCCACTTATTTTCTGTTCCTTTCTCATCTCCCTCCACTTTTACAGCCTCTATCTAACCAGAAAAAACGACCCCTGCAACTCCTTATTTTGAGGAGTTCCTTCAAGTGAAAAAGAATAAATAGCCCGATAGGTATAAGTGCCTGTGGGCACTTCTTCGCCCTGATAAGTTCCGTCCCAGCCTGTGTTTCCAAAATAGATCAATTGTCCCCAGCGATTGTAGATAAACAACTGAAAATCTGTCTCACAGTTTGAAACTCCCTCATAAAGCCCAGGGGTCTGTCTCGGGTCAAATCCCGTTGGCATTCGTACTTGAGGTGCGGCCTCTGAAACAACTCCCCGACCCAGACTTACGCATCCATTGGTATCAGTCACTTCCAAATCATAGCTGCCTGCACTCAACCCATCGACCAAGGAACCTGATCTGGCAAGCGTATTCCATTGAAATACAAAAGGCCCGTTTCCTCCTGAAGGCAAAGCCATAAGAGCCCCTTCAGACCCTCCGGGACAGGCAGGCCTTTCCAATCGTACATCCACTTGCAAAGCTGGAGGCGAATCAATGTCAAAACTGACTGGAATGCTGCATCCATTGGCATCGATCACTTCCCACTGATACGTCCCTTGAGGCAACTGATCCAAACTTAACCGACCGGAAAATACATTTTGGCCATTAAAATCTACTGTATAAGGACCTACACCTCCAGCTATCTCCAATTCCAACTCGCCATCTGCCTTCCCAAAGCAAGAAGTGGCAACAGGGGAAACAGATACTACGCTCAAGGCTTCGGGTTCTACTATTTCAATATTCTCCAACGTTCTGAGGCAACCCCGCTCATCTCTAATCTCAACGGTGTAAACTCCGGCCAAAAGCTGATTGGCATTGGGAGAATTCAGACTGGAATCGTGTGACCACGTATAGTTATAGCTTCCCGTCCCGCCTGATATTTCCAGACGGATGGAACCGGAATTATCACCATTACAGCTTACATCCTGGACATTTTGAATCCTTGCGGTAAACTCAGGAGCTATACTCACCCGATGAACAGGAGCTTTTCCCTCACAAGAATTATCGATCAAGCTGAAAGCTACGTACTCGATTTCGCCCTCGATCCCCGGCTGATCCCAAATCACTTCCACACGAGAAGTACCTTGTCCAGAAACGACTTGACCTCCTGTAACTGTCCATTCATAGCCTCTCGAACTACTGGAATTAGGTGCTTCATAGAAATAGGATACGCTCGGATCAAAGCAAATTTCCTCAGCCCCTTCGGCCTCAGTCACTTCGATGCGCTGATTGATCACCACCGGCCATTCGATGGCTTCCCCGGGGCATCCATTGGGAGAAAATGGAATCAATCGAACAAGGGCTTCAGGATTTGCAGCTCCCCACTTTACCAATACCGAATCCCCATAATCCTGCAAGATTTCCCCTCCTTCTATTTCAAAAATCCCACCAGCCACATTCTCTTTTCCTTTTATACGATAAAGAACCTCCTCAACCTCAGGACATACTGACTGCTCGCCTAAGATCTCCGCCTTGGTCTCCAAAACTTCCACTTCAAATACCACTTCCTCCTGCTCATCGCAGGAATTAGGACTCAAAGCAGCCGTGATCGTCACTTCATAAACCCCCGGCTGAGAAAATGTATGCGGCACTTGCTTTCCTACTTCCGGATCCGAACCATCCCCGAAATCCCAAACAAAATAGCTGAAATCAGGATTGTCCGGCTTCACATCCCATACTCCTTCCACATTGAGACAAGCCACTTTTTCGCCCACAACATCAAATCCATACTCCGTCTCTGTCTGAAAATTGAGATTGTCCAATGCAGCACCTGCGGCGTACCCATAAGATTCCAATTCCCCAAATCCATAAACAAAGGCATTAAATCCTGAGGGATTATTCAATCGGTGCACTCCTTGAGTGATGTTGACTCGGGCGTATTGTAAATCAGGATCACCGGGAAGCGGGAAAAAACGCCCACCAATATTTTGCCCATCCAAAAGTGTTCTGTTTTGCTCGCCGGTCTTGACTACAATATTGACATAATGACTTGTAATGGATGGAAGATTAAGTGAGTTGAAAGTCAATTGTGTAAGAAACTGCTCGGCAGGGCTGTAGGTGATCATGAATGGATCTCCTGAAAGTTGGCTGGGAGAATTTGGCTGATTACAGGCCATGCTTTTGGAAAAGACAGTAACTGAGGCAGGTTTGGAGGTATCAATTTTCCCCGACTCATTGATGCCAAACTCTAGAGAAAGAAATTCTCCCCGATTGATATTTCCCCTCGAGGTTCCATTGACCAAGACTTCAGTATTATCCTCGGAAGCCAAAACTTTGACCAATTCTCCGGAAGTCCGACCATTCAAAGCCACATGCGCAAAAGAAGTACCCCAGGTATTGACCGGATAAGCTTGCTGAAAAAGGTGATCGTTTGCCTCACCGCAATTCCCAACCGAAGTCCATTTATTTCCCCCGAAAACCGCGATTTTCTTGCATTCATCCGCATTGTCACCTACTACTCTTACTCGAGAGCCCGTAAGGTCGGCTTTGGCTTTGAGCTGATAGCTTTGGCCTCGATTGAGATTGATTGTAAAGGGTGTTCGGGCCGGGTTTCCACTCAAAGTGCCCACGGAAGTGGTGATTTCTACGGTGGTATTGTCTTCCGTAGCTACAACGAGTAAGGTGCTTTCGTCATTAAGGTTGGCATTGTAAGAGACAGGGGCTGTCATGGTCTCATAATGCGAGGTGATGTAGTAGTCCTTTCCCAAAGCCCCGACAGGCAATACCACCGTACCGTCTGCACTTCTGAAGCGTTCATTATAGGCATGCACAGCCACTTTCCCCGTGGAAGAAATATAGATGCCCTTTCTTTCGATAACCCCTGAAGAGCGGTGCAAAAGGTCTAAATCTTCTGAGGGAACCCGAATCGAAAACTGCTGTCCGGAATTGATGGAAAAGGGAACAGATACATTCAAATATTCGATGAATCCTGTCGCATCTTCATTTGCAGTAATGATCAGGACCGCAAAATCAGGAGCTCCGGGATTGTTTGGCCCACCGCCCAAAACCCTGTTGTTGTCCATAAAGCCTACCCAAAATTCTTTGCCTACGGTGGAAAGTTGGCCAAATGCTGAAAAACCAAAGCAGAACAACACAAAGATCAAAACCAACCTCAAAAACTTTACCTGCATATCTTAAAGGGCCTCTAAAGGAAATTCAAGATAGTAAAGTGGCGAAAATTTTGGCTAAAAAAGTTTGTTCTTGAGAATGGCTGCCTTAAACTAATTAATTATGTTACTTCAAAGCTAAGATTAAAAACTTACCCCCAAACTGATTCCAGCACCAAATGGGATAAAGGTGGCCTTTTTAGCCGCTTTATCAAGACTTTCAAAACTAATCGAAGGAGTATAACCTACCCTAAAAAAGAACCCTCCTTCGGGCTTCTGATATCGATATCCAATTCTGGGCACAATAGATTTACTCCAGTAAGTTTGTTCTTTTGTATTGTTTGGAAAATCTTCATCAAAAGAATAGCTTTTTTGATAGGCAGCATTGAAACCGACTCCCAATTCTAAATGATGTTTTGACTTTCCATAAAATGCCGAGATCTCTGGTATGAAGGCAGGAACTAAATATCCAGAGTGGAGCGGTTCATCTTCACTTTTATACAATACAGAGAAGCCAGCACTTGCTGAAATCTTCCATTTCTCTTTCTGGAAAAAAATCCTCCCAAAATTGAGTGCATAGCCACCAGAATTCCCAAAGAATTCTGCAAATATCAAATTCTTAGCCGTGAAAATTTCTGCCTTAGTTTCCGTTTCAGATTGAGCAAACAGTTTATTTTCAAACATCGAAAGCCCAAATAAAGCGAGAAGAATATATTTTTTCGGAAATGACATTTTTTTAATTGTTTAGTGGCAATAAAACATTAATACTATTTCACAATGATCTGATCTGTATAGACCTCTTTTCCAAAGTGGATATGGAGAAAATAGGTGCCGGGATTTAGACCAAAAGTTTCAACGGTAACTTTTCCGAACTTCGAATTACCTGTTTTGACCAACGTTTGATCTTTATCGTACAATTCAATCTTAAACTCCTTTTCTTGAGGATTATTTATATTGGTTTCTGTTCGGGATTCGCTATCATGGCCTACACCAAAGTTTTCTGACAAGATATATTCAACGTTGAATTCCCCTTCTACCGGATTAGGGTAAACTATAAAGTTTCCATACCCAGAATAATTACACGGATATGTAGTAATTCCTGAATATCCAGTAGGTGGACCACAGCCTGTATTTACAGAAAATCTTACTGGACCATAGGAGCTGTTATAGGTGGGTACATATAATGTAATTGTGTTCGTAAGTTGCTGCTGCACGGTCCAACCAGAAGGAAAATACCAATTGTATATGTACCCATTTTTATGGCCCCCCGGCACAACTGCTGTGTAAAGATAAGTATTGCCATTGCAAACTGCCTGGGAACCTGTCACGTACATTTCAGACTGATTAAATGGACCTACCCGTACGGAATAATTGACGGGAGCACTTTTAAATGGATTATTCGGCTGACCACTTCTTGGAATAGTCGACTTCACAGAAATAGTATATGTTCCGTGCGGAGTACTGGCAGGAGCAACTATACTTACAGAAGCTCCCTCCATTTCAATATTTCCACCACTTTCAATACTCCAACCTGCTGGAGCAGTCCATTCATATAAATAATGATAATAGCAAGTTGAATCACCTAAATCTAATGGAGGGGTTGTTGCAAAAGTATAGGCTTGTCCAGGGTTACAAATAATTGGAGCTGTGACATGCTGGATTGGATTGGGCATTTTGACTCTTGAAGTCACATATAAATTCTTTTCTATGGGGATAGGGCCGCAGGTCGTGGAAAATTGAATTCGGTAGGATGCAACATTTGGGAATGAATAATTCGAAATAGTATTTCCCAAACCCGAAGCTACTGGAAACCCATTTTCACTAATTATCCATTCCCAATTTGAACAATTGATATTTTGTCCCCAAAGCTTTGCATTAGCTATATAGGTGTGTCCAATCGACCCGTTAGGATGAAAGTTATTAGGGCATACAATCTCCGGACCTGTAATTGTTACAGTTGGAGTTGCTTGCCCAAATAAGTTAGGCGGAAAAATAAACGTAAAAAAAAGTAAAGAAAACCCTACTATCCTTAGGCTCTTGCTTCCCCTGATTAGGTTGTTTTCATTTTCAATCATAAATAGATTTTCTTCGTTAAACTACTAAATACTAAAAAATTTTTAAAAAATCAATTTAAATATTTTTTTTTTATGTGAATCCGGAACATTGCCGTAGGTTAAGAATAGCCAAATTTCTATGACGGAAAATCCATCCGTCATTCGTCGGGAAAGACTCCTAGCCTCTATATAAGGGGGAATCCTCCTATTTGGATCCTCAAAACCAATAGATAATCGGTAACGTGCAAACAAGCGGAGATACATATTTTTTTTTTTAAACCAGGAAAATGTGAAATGGGTGAGCAGAGGTTTATTTTGCTTAAGTCGTAAAAAATTTTAATTCCCTATCTTTGCGCCTTCTAAAAGCTAATACACACCCATGATTTCAGTAGATAATCTTTCCCTTAAGTTTGGAAAAAGAACACTTTTTGAAGACGTCAATCTAAAATTCACGCCCGGCAACTGCTATGGGGTAATTGGTGCCAATGGTGCCGGAAAATCCACTTTTCTGAAAATCCTGGCGGGGGAAATTGACTCCACTTCCGGAGCAATCAATATCACCCCCGGACAAAGAATGGCCGTTTTGAAGCAAAATCACTTCGAATTTGACGAAGTGGAAGTCCTCAAAACAGTCTTGATGGGACATAAAAAACTCTATGCCATCCTAGAGGAAAAAGATGCCATTTACCTCAAAGAGGACTTCTCTGAGGCGGATGGAATCCGAGCTTCTGAACTGGAAGCAGAATTTGCCGAAATGGACGGCTGGAATGCCGAATCGGATGCAGCCGCTCTCCTATCTGGTTTGGGGATTTCTGAGGATATCCATTACACCCCCATGAAAAATCTGGCAGGTAATCAAAAAGTACGTGTGCTCTTAGCTCAGGCTCTTTTTGGCAACCCGGATATCCTAATCCTTGACGAACCTACCAACGACCTGGATGCCGAAACCATCGTGTGGCTGGAGGACTTCCTGATCGATTTCAAAAATTTGGTGATTGTTGTATCTCACGACCGTCACTTTTTGGATACGGTCTCTACGCATATCGTGGATATCGACTTTGGCAAGATCAAAATCTACTCCGGAAACTATACCTTCTGGTACGAATCCTCCCAACTTGCGCTCAAGCAGCGCTCGGACCAAAACAAGAAGGCTGAGGAAAAGCGAAAAGAACTTCAGGAATTTATCGCCCGATTCTCTGCAAACGTGGCCAAGTCACGTCAGGCAACTGCCCGTAAAAAGATGCTCGAGAAACTCAATGTAGACGACATCGAACCTTCGAGCAGAAAGTATCCCGGGATCCAGTTTAAGCAGGAAAGAGAAGCCGGAGACCAGATCTTCATGACTGAAAATCTGGAACTGAAAGAAGATGGAGTCACTTACTTCACCGATGTGAATCTCATGGTGGACAAAGGCGATAAAATTGCCTTTATCTCCAAGACTAAACAGGCGGTAAATAAATTTTTCGAAGTCATCATGGAGGAAAACAAGCCCACCAAAGGCAGCTTGAAATGGGGTGTGACCATCAACAAAGCATACCTTCCTAATGACAACTCCAAATATTTCCAGTCTGAACTGAACCTGATCGACTGGCTGAGACAGTATTCCAGCAATCAGGAAGAGGCATATGTCCGGACTTTCTTGGGCAGAATGCTATTCACAGGTGAGGAAACCTTAAAGAAATGTTCGGTCCTATCCGGAGGGGAAAAGGTCCGCTGCATGATCTCCCGAATGATGCTCCAAAACCCCAACCTCTTGGTCATGGACGAACCGACCAACCATTTGGATTTGGAATCCATCACGGCATTCAACAATGCCATCATCGAATTCCAAGGAACGGTTTTGATGAGTTCATATGATCACACTTTTGTGCAATCATCCTGTAACCGGATCGTGGAATTCACTCCAAATGGCACCATTGATCGCAGAATGCCTTACGACGATTACTTGGCAAGCGAAGAAATTAAAGCTCTGCGAGAGAAAATGTATGGAAAAAGCTAAGTCCTACTGAATTGCTACTCACCGCAATTCTGATCTATTTGGGGGTGACCGTCGGCATTGGCGTGTGGTCATCCAAACTGGTGAAAAACTCCGGTGATTTTGTCTTGGCTGGACGATCCTTGCCCCTATTTCTCTCTGCTTCAGCTCTTTTCGCCACTTGGTTTGGCTCGGAGACAATCTTCGGGGCTTCCTCGGTGTATTTGGAAGAAGGACTACTGGGAGTGATTGAAGATCCCTTTGGCGGTGCGCTTTGTCTGATTCTCTTTGGGATGTTTTACCTCCGTCCCATGTACGGGATGAATGTGCTGACCATTGGGGATGTCTTCAAAAAGATGTTCGGAAGGAGAATCGAGTTTTTTGCCTCTATTTTCATGATTCCGGCCTATTTCGGCTATGTGGCTGCGCAATTAGTGGCCCTGAGTCTGGTTTTGGGTGCCGTTACCGATTTGACCCTTTTTCAAGGGATTCTTATTTCTGGTGGCATAGTGGTTTTCTACACTTTCCTTGGGGGAATGTGGGCGATTTCTATCACTGATTTTATCCAGACGACGATGATCGTGGTGGGACTGGTATGGGTAGCAGTTACTGTTGCACAAGAGGCAGGAGGAGTACAGGAAATCATTTCGCAAGCACCTGCGGAAAGCTTTCAGTTTTTTCCTGAAAACACCTGGTCAGGTTGGACCAAATACCTTGGGGCTTGGGCTATCTTGGGCTTGGGCAGTATTCCTTCTCAGGATATCTACCAGCGAGTCATGGCTTCCAAATCCCAAAAGGTGGCTGTCAGGTCCACCTATTTGGCAGGTATTTTCTACCTGACCTTCGGGCTTCTTCCGCTTTTCATTGCCTTGGGCGCCAAAGTGCTCTATCCTGAGCTTTATCTGGAAAACAAGCAGATGCTTCTTCCTTCCATGATTTTGCAGCATGGAGGAATCGGAATCCAGATTGTTTTCTTCGGTGCCTTGATTTCCGCAATCATGAGTACCACAAGTTCCGGGCTATTGGCTCCCTCTGCGATCATTTCGGAAAATATCATTCGTCCCTACTTTGGGGAAAAGCTGGATGATCGGCATTTTCTTTGGATATTGAGAATCAATGTGGTGATAGTAGCAATCGTGGCAATCCTAATGGCATCCTGGAAGTCCAATATTTACGAATTGGTAGCAGGAGCCTCTATCTTGATGCTGGTATCCCTTTTCGTACCCCTTACCGCTGGACTCTATTGGAAGAAGGCCTCCAAAATGGGAGCCCTGATGTCTATGGTGTTTGGGATGATTGCCTATCTCGCAGCCGAAAATTACGACTGGGTGGAGGAAACCCATCTTTTTGGATTGGGGGCAAGTATAGTATCCATGATCTTGGGAAGCTTTTCCTTCCCTGACAAAAAATCAAGCAGAGCATGAATTATCCTAGGTTATTTCTTCAAAAAGGCAAAGAGATCTCTCTCTATCGCAGACACCATTGGGTCTTCTCCGGAGCTGTGGCCAAGGCTGAACCCAGTCTGGAAAACGGGGATTTGGTATCAGTCTTTTCCCACAGAAATGAATTCCTAGGAACCGGTCATTTTTCCAATGGTTCGATCCGGGTTCGAATCATTTCCTTTGAGGAAAGAGAGATTGATCAAGCCTTTTGGAAAGAAAAAATTGCTTCTGCTTTTGATTTAAGAAAAAGAATTGGATTAACTGATAATCAGCAAACTAACGTCTATCGTTTAGTTCATGGTGAAGGAGATCTTGTCCCGGGTTTGATCATTGATTTTTACAAAGGAACTGCCGTGATTCAGGCCCATCATGAGGGGATTCACCGACATTTGGAGGATATCGCAGAAGCGCTTAAGTCTGTTTATGGCAGTGAATTGAAGGGCATTTATGACAAGAGTTCCGAGACACTTCCACGGGATTCAGGTATTGCTTCCAATCATTGGGTGTGGGGAAAAGCCGAGACGGAATTGGTCCAGGAATACGGAGCCAATTACAGGATCGATTGGGAAAAAGGGCAGAAAACAGGCTTTTTTATCGATCAGCGGGAAAACAGAAAACTGGTCTCCACCTATTCCAAAGGAAAAAAGGTGCTGAATACTTTTTGCTACTCCGGAGGCTTTTCGGTGTTGGCCCTTCAGGAAGGTGCCAGAGAAGTACATTCGGTGGATATTTCCCCCAAAGCCATTGAGTTGACCGAGGAAAATGTGAAGCTAAATCCAGGCTTTGAGGGCCGTCACGAATCCATTGTGGCTGATGTCGTCAAGTACATTCGTGAAATCGGGGATGATTTTGATTTGATCATATTGGACCCTCCGGCATTTGCCAAAAACATCAAAGCCCGTCACAATGCCGTGCAGGGCTACAAAAGGCTCAATCTTGAAGCAATCAGAAAAATTAAACCCGGTGGAATCCTATTTACCTTCTCCTGCAGTCAGGTGGTGGACAAAAATCTTTTTGCCCACACCATCACTGCGGCAGCTATGGAAAGCAAGCGGAAAGTGAAAATCCTACACCACCTCTCCCAGCCTGCGGATCATCCGGTGAATATTTTTCACCCTGAAACAGAGTATCTAAAAGGACTGGTTTTATATGTCGAATAAAGAATTCGAACAATAGAGAGCTTTTCCTACTTTCATTTGTGCTATTTTCACATCGGTAAAAAAATACAACTATGTACACAGGACTTCAACATGCCCATTCAGGACTGGCTTATTTGGCTCTAGCTGCTTTGGTTTTGGTAATCATCTATGCGCTGATCGGATCACTTTCCGGACGAGCATTTACTGAAAAAGACCGAAAAATCGCCATGATCGCCTTTATCCTTTCTCATACTCAGCTTTTGATCGGATTGATTCTTTACTTCGTTAGTCCCTTGGGCTTTTCCTTGTTGACCGGCGGTGGTGCTATGTCAGACTCAGCCGCTCGCCTGACCGCTTTGGAGCATCCTTTGATCAATATTATAGCGATCATCTTGATTTCTGTGGGATATATTCGCGCAAAGAAACTGGTAGATTCCCGAGCCAAATTCAGAAGCATTTACATGCTTTACGCAATAGGTCTGGTATTGATTCTGAGCCGTATTCCATGGGCGGCTTGGTTGGGTTAATCTCCATCAATACAGTCTTAATCCGGTTTAACTAAGCCGGATTTTTTTTTGCCAAAGCAACCCATTTCAATACATCCGGCTAATAGACCATTTAAAAATCTATGCAACTTTGTTTCAAAAAGATTGGTTTAATGTGAAGTCAAAAGCTACTTTTGCAACCGTGTTACAAAAAGTCACAGTTCTGATATTACTTCACCTCTTTCTTTTGGGTGCGGGCACTTCTTTGGCACAAAAGTGCAATTTGAGCTTAAGAGGGAAGATTCTCCATCAGGAAAATGACAACCCGATAGAGGCTGCTTATGTGATGGTGATGGAAACCAGAACCGGAGCTGCCTCTGACGCCAACGGTAACTTTATCATCAGGGATCTTTGTCCAGGCACTTATACCATCACTGTTCAATACATTGGCCATAAGGAAATTCGAACCACATTGGAACTTACTGGCAACTCTCTTAATCAGACTTTCCGAATGATGGAAGAGTCCATCGGGCTTGAAGGAGTCGACGTGCATGGGCATAGAGAAAGTGTACAAACTACCACTGCTGTCACCTCTCTTTATGGTGAAGCCCTTCTAGAATCCAGAGGAGAAAGCCTGGGCGAAAGTCTGAAACGAGTGGCAGGAGTCACCACCTTTTCTACCGGAAGCACGATTTCAAAACCTGTAATTCATGGTCTGCACAGCAATAGAATCATGATTCTGAACAACGGAATCCGACTTGAAGGGCAACAGTGGGGTGCGGAACATGCCCCTGAAATCGACCCTTTCCTTGCCGATGAAATCACGGTAATCAAAGGCGCAGAGACTGTCCGGTTTGGTCCGGAAGCTATGGGAGGTGTCATTTTGGTCAATCCTCCTTCCCTCCCGACTTCCAAGAAAAACCAAACTGATATCCATCTCCTTGGGGGTACCAACTCCCGAATGGGTAACATTTCTGCTGCCTATACCGGTGGATCTGAAAAAATAAAAGGACTAGGCTACCGGGTGCAGGGTTCTGCCAAGCGGGCCGGAAATGTACGCACGCCCAACTACTATCAGGCCAATACCGGAATGGCCGAGTACAATTTCTCAGGTTCTGTAGGCTACAGTTCTCAAAAACTGGGAGCAGAACTTTATTACAGCTTTTTCAATACAGAAATAGGGATTTTACGGGACTCACACACAGGTAACCTTTCTGACCTGCAGGAAATCATAAACAACGGAGAACCCTTTATTAAACCGGATTTCACTTACGAAATCAATAACCCCAAACAAGTGGTATCCCATCATTTGGCCAAGGTCAAAACCCATTACCACTTATCTCCGGAATGGAAGATCAATTTCCAATACGGCTTCCAATTGAATCAGAGACAGGAATTTGACCGAAGAAGAGGAGAATTAAATAGTAGGCCTAGCTTGGATTTGGAGTTATTTACCAATACCCTAGACCTTTTTGTAGACCATACGCGAAAAAATACCTGGAGCGGATCAATTGGAGTAAATGTGATTCAGCAAGCCAATTCCAATGTTCCTGGCACAGGAGTCACTCCTCTGATCCCCAACTACGACATGGTCAATGCCGGAATCTATGCGATGGAGAAGTATCTGAAAGGTCCCTTGGAGCTTGAGGGAGGCCTTCGCTATGATTTCAGAACTGTAAGTGCGGCCAGATTTATTGGAAATGAGCTTCAGAAAGCAGATTTGGAGTATCAAAATTTCTCAGCATTCTTTGGAGGAAAATATCAACTGAGCCCCTATTTCTCTTTCACTTCCAATTTGGGAACTGCCTGGAGGCCTCCAAATATCAATGAGCTATTCAGTCAGGGCTTGCATCACGGAGCGGCTTCAGTGGAAATAGGAGATCCAAACATGGTGTCCGAAAACTCACTTAAGTGGGTGAATGGCCTTCAATACGAAGGAAAAAAAGCCCTAGTCGAGCTGACCGCCTACGCCAATCGAATCAACAATTACATCTACCTCAATCCTACAGGAGAGACCTTTGTCAGTCTGAGAGGAACATTTAATGTGTACGAATACCTTCAAGCCGATGCCTTCTTCTATGGGGTAGACTTGTCGGGAAGCTATTCTTTCACTGACCAGTTCAGTGGCTACCTGAAAGGATCCCTAATCCGGGCTCGAAATACAGAGGAAGATAGCTTCTTCCCTTTCATTCCTTCAGACAGGATGGATTGGGGACTTTCTTATCAGTTTGGAAAGAAAGACCAGCCAAATAACAGAATTACACTAAGCAACTTATTGGTGGCTCAGCAGACCCGGGAGCCTGATTTTGACTTAGCTCCTGCACCTCCTGCCTATGCCCTGTTTAATCTTGGCTATCAGAGAAAAATCCAATTGGGGGACAATTCCCTGAATGTAGGCCTACAAGTCACCAACTTATTCAATACCGAATTCAAAGAATACATGAACCGCTTCCGCTATTTCACCGCGGATATGGGAAGAAATTTATTAATCAAATTCAACTATCAATTCTAAAACCAAAAAATCCTATGAAAAACTACACCAAACTACCGTTGTACCTATTTGCAGCCTTGGGCTTTGCCTTTGCATCTTGCGAAAGCGAGGATCCGGTAGAGGAAAACGACGGAGAAGTGATCACCGATGTCACCTTGACTTTCCAGGAAATAGACGCTTCCAACAATCCGGTAGGAAGTCCATTTTCCTTTACCGCAAGTGACCCGGAAGGGATCGAAGTAGGAGCTACTCCTACTATTGAAACAGTGACAATTACCAGAGGCAAAATGTATCTTATGACCATCGAAGTATTTAATTCTATCGAGAATGAAGACATTACTGAAGAAATCGAAGAAGAAGCCGATGAGCATCAGTTCTATTTCTTGGGAAGTGCTATTGACAACAATATCCTTTCGATCAGCTATGCAGATGAAGGAGGAATCGCACTAGGTCTACAAAATATGGTCAATGTATCCTCCTCTCCAGGAGCAAACAATGCTCAAATGAGAGTGGTCTTAAGACATGACCTGGACAAAAACTTCCCTGGCGCAACCAATCCAAACTTCGCCAACTTTGTGCAGGCAGGTGGAGAGTCTGACTTGGATATCACTTTCCCTGTGGTGATTAATTAATTTCGAATTACCCCAATAAAAAAAGCAGCTTCAGGGCTGCTTTTTTTATGTCTAAAGTTTTTTTCGAGTTAGAAATCCTTTCCGCAAACTGCTACTTTCTGAGCATCAAAACCAGCCGAAGGATTAATTCCGATATTTCCAGCGACCAAAATCACCTTATAATCCGGTCCCTCATTGGCCAGATGGATTTTCACATGCCCATCAAACTGGGACATTTCTTCAAAGGTAAGTCTTGACCCATCCGATAATTGACCCAATTGGGTAACCGATTTCAAATCTTTGGCAGATACAGGATTTAGAATGAAAGCAATCGGTGAGTCTTCCTGGTCATAGCTTCCAAAGTGAAGATGGGCCGGAAAAGAATAGTCCGTATTGGAAGTAGGCCCATCCATTCTCAAAGTCAACTCCAAATTACCATCGGTCAGCTCTTTCACGACCAAGTTTCCATCAAAATCATAATCACTGGACTTAAAAAGTTCAAATTCCAATTGACGTCCTGTATAAGGATCCGGTTCCTGCTCGCTGCAAGACCACAAACCAGCCATCACAACCAATCCTAGGATTAACTTTTTCATAGATTCAGAGTTTTTATTTCTAACGAACACTTCTGGGAAGCTGTTCATTTATTAGCTAAAATTATCAATTAAAACCACATTTTCGGTGATCTCGCTCACTTTCCTGAGCCCACCTTTTTTCTCCACCCTATGAAGCATTTTGCGGAACTCATCTCCCGACTGGACCAATCCAATAAGACTGGAGATAAACTTGGTGCTTTGCTTCAATTTTTCGAAGAGGCTTCTGATTCTGATAAAGTTTGGGCCATCGCAGTTTTTTCCCACCGTAGGCCCAAAAGACAAGTCAGCACCCGACAGCTTCGGGATTGGTGCATGGAGAAATCCTGTATTCCGGAATGGCTTTTTGAGGAAAGCTACCATACTGTAGGTGACTTGGCCGAAACCATTGCTTTACTTCTCCCCCAAGCCAAACAATCCAACTCGCTGACGCTTTCGGAATGGATTGATCGATTGATTTCCTTGGAAAACCTAGAGGAGGAGGTCAAGAAAGCCTTCATTCTTCAAGCTTGGGACGAGTTGGACCGCACGGAGCGCTTTGTATTCAACAAGCTGATCACAGGAGGCTTTCGAATCGGAGTCAGTCAAAACTTGATGATCCAAGCCTTGGCAAAGTATCTAGACCGGGACAAATCCCAGATAGCCCACGCACTGATGGGAAATTGGGATCCGCTAAACCTGAATTTTGAGGGCCTATTTGACCAAGGCGAAATTGAGCAGGACCTGTCCAAGCCTTACCCTTTCTTCTTGGCGCATCCATTGGAGGCCGAGCCAGAGGAGTTGGGAGAAAGAAGCGAGTGGCTGGCCGAATGGAAATGGGATGGAATTCGGGGGCAGCTTATCCGTAGACAAGGTGAAACTTTTGTCTGGAGTCGAGGAGAAGAACTGGTCAATGAAAAGTTCCCTGAGCTTCTGGATCTAGCTGAAAATCTCCCGGACGGAACAGTCCTAGACGGTGAAATTCTCGCCTTTAGTGAAGGCAAACCCCTACCCTTTGCACTTCTCCAAACCCGAATCGGAAGAAAGAACCTTAGCAAAAAGCAGCTGACAGAAGCTCCTGTAAGTCTTCTCGTCTATGACTTGCTGGAGTGGAAGGGAAAAGATATCCGGGATTGGCCTTTGGCAGAGCGGAAAAGAATCCTTCATGAACTTCATCAATCCCATGCTCATCCCCGATTTAAGCTTTCGGAGGCATTATCCCCAGAATCTTGGAAAGAACTTGGAGTTATCCGACAGGCATCCAGAGAGCACTTTGCCGAAGGCCTGATGCTGAAAAAACTCGATTCTCCCTATGAGTCTGGACGAAAGCGGGGAAGCTGGTGGAAATGGAAAATCGAACCCCTGACCATTGACGGGGTAATGATCTACGCTCAAAAAGGTCATGGCCGAAGAGCTGACCTGTATTCGGATTACACCTTTGGAGTGTGGGAAGGAGACCGTTTGGTTCCTTTCGCCAAAGCCTATTCCGGGCTGACCGATGCGGAAATGCGAGAAGTGGATGCCTTTGTTAAGAAAAACACCAAGGAGCGCTTTGGTCCGGTGAGAACCGTGAAGCCAGAGTTGGTTTTTGAGATTGCCTTTGAAGGAATTCAGGACAGTCCCCGTCACAAAAGTGGCATTGCGTTGAGATTTCCCCGAATTTCACGCTGGAGAAAAGACAAACCCATGGAGGAAGCCAATACGCTCGAAGATCTCAAATCCCTGCTCAAAGTCTATGGAGGATAAGAATCTGGAAATCGGCCTTGAGTTTTTCCGGCAAAAAGGCTGGACCCCTTTTCCATTTCAATTGGAGACCTGGAGGGATTTTCTGGCAGGAAAGTCGGGACTTCTTAATGCACCCACCGGATCGGGAAAGACTTTTGCGCTTTGGTTTCCGGCTATCTTGGAGTACATACAAAACCATCCGGATAGCTGGAAAACTCCTAAAAATGATGGGATTCAGCTTATTTGGGTGACTCCTCTGAGAGCTTTGGCACAAGACCTCCAAAAAGCCATGCAGGAAGTCTGTCAGACAATTGGACTTCCTTGGCAAGTAGTTGTCCGCAATGGAGACACCGATGCCAAGACTCGGGCAGCGCTGAAACGCCGGCCTCCCCAATGCCTGATTACCACCCCGGAGACCCTGCATATTCTCATTTCCCAAAAAGATCACAGGAATCATTTTCAGTCCCTGAAAGCTGTGGTCGTAGACGAATGGCATGAACTGGTAGGAAACAAGCGAGGAGTGCAGGTTCAGCTGGCTTTGGAATACCTTCAGGCCATCTGCCCCAGTCAGTTCAGAAGATGGGCTGTCTCGGCTACCATCGGCAACCTTAGCCAAGCAGCACAAACGCTCTTGGGAAATGAGCTTCCTATCCATATTGTCAAGGCCAAGGTAGAAAAAGAGATCATTATACGCTCAGTATTTCCTGAGGAAATCGAAAAGTACCCTTGGGCCGGGCATTTGGGAATTCGAATGCTCGATCATGTAATTTCCATCATTGAAAGTGGAAAATCAGTCCTGTTATTCACCAATACTCGCTCACAAACTGAAATTTGGTATCAGAAAATCCTGGAAACCCGTCCCGATTGGGCAGGCTGGATTGCCATGCATCATGGTTCATTGGATATGTCAGTACGAGCTTGGGTAGAAAATGCACTGCACGAAGGAATCCTGAAATTGGTCGTGTGTACCTCAAGCTTGGATTTGGGAGTGGATTTTAGGCCAGTGGATCGAGTCATCCAAGTAGGAAGCCCAAAAGGGGTAAGTCGCTTTGTACAGCGGGCTGGCCGGGCAGGACATCAGCCTGGACTTCCCTCGGAAATATTTTTTGTCCCCACGAATGCCTTGGAGTTGGTCGAGGCAGCAGCTCTTCGAAATGCCATAGAAAAGGAAGAAATGGAATCCCAATATACTCCTGAACTGCCCTACGACGTGCTGATTCAGTTTTTGGTCACCTTGGCTGTGGGAGAGGGATTTGATCCGGAATTTATTTTTCCTTTGGTCAAGAGAACCCGCTCTTTTTCAAAACTGAATGAAGAGGAGAAACAATGGATCATGGACTTCATCACCAAAGGAGGAGCTTCTTTGGGCAATTACGAGGATTTTCTCAAAGTCGTCTTAGATGAAGACGGGCTGTATCGGGTCAAAAGCAAGAAAATCGCCATGAAGCACCGACTCAGTATGGGTACCATCGTCTCGGATGTCAATCTGCGGGTGAAGTTCAAGAATGGCACTTATCTCGGCTCGGTGGAAGAGTATTTCATCTCCAAAATGAAACTTGGGGACCGTTTCTTTTTTGCAGGACGAAGCTTGGAACTCCTTCAGGTGAAGGGGATGGATGTTTTTGTGAAAGTGTCCGAAAAGAAGACTTCAAATGTGGTGAGCTGGATGGGAGCAAGAATGTCTTTGTCTTCCATGCTTTCAGATAAGATTCGGGAGATTTTCAAGGAATACAATCAGGGAATCATCCGCTCAGAGGAAGTAAAAAGGGTGCTGCCTATTCTGGATTTGCAAAGTAAGCTATCCATCGTGCCGGATGGAGAGACTTTTCTGATAGAATCGCTTCAGTCCAGGGATGGTTATCACCTGTTTTTCTATCCTTTTGAGGGAAGGATGATGCATGAGTTGATGAGTGCGCTGATTGCATATCGGATTTCCCAAAGCTATCCGGTGTCTTTGAACATGGCCATGAATGACTACGGGTTTGAGATTTTATCCGACACCCCAATTTCCATAGAGGAACTGATCGAAGAAGATATTTTTACCCTGAAAAACATCGAAGAAGATATCCTTCACTGCGTCAATGAGAGCGAGATGTCCCGAAGGAAATTCAGGGAAATTGCCAGCATAGCCGGTTTGGTTTTTCAGGGATACCCGGGCAAACCCACTTCCTTCAAGCATATTCAGGCCAATTCCAGCCTTTTATTTCAGGTATTTGAACAATACGACCCGAACAACCTTCTGCTCAGACAAGCTCGGCAAGAAGCGCTCAATCAACAGATGGAGCAGGAAATGTTCATTCGGGCGATGAAAAAACTTAACCGCTCCCGATTCAGTATCCAATATCCCAGTCAGTTTACCCCTTTTTCATTCCCCATCATGGTGGATCGACTCAGCCGAACCAATATCTCCTCAGAAAGTGTGGAAGACAAAGTGGCCAAAATCCTCGCCCTAATGGAAGAAGTGGATTAATTGGCTCTCCAGAAAAAAGGAGTGAACAGGATCAAAATGGTGAACAGCTCCAAACGGCCCAATAGCATCAAGAAAGAAAGCACATACTTGGCAGTCGGAGAAAAGAATGCAAAATTATCGACTGGCCCTACTTCACCTATGGCCGGTCCGACATTTCCCAAACAAGTAGCCACCGCACCAAGTGAAGTGGGCAGATCATATCCCAAAAGTGAAATTGCCAATGAACCTGCAACAAAAGTGCTGAGGTAGATCAAAAGGAAGTTCATGATATTGTTGATGATTCTCCCTGTAACCCGCTCACCGTTGATGATCAAGGGTACAATGGCGCGAGGGTGAACGATGCGCTTGAATTCCAGCCAGGAATTTTTGAGGAAAGTGACGTGCCGGATAAATTTGATTCCACCGGCAGTAGAACCAGCAGAACCTCCCAAAAACAGCAGCATGAAGCAGATGTAGTTGATTCCTTTTCCATACTGGGTATAATCATCCGTGACAAAACCCGTAGTAGTGATCAAGGAAACGACCTGAAAAGAAGCTTTTCGAAAGGACAATTCCACCCCAGTCTCTGAATTAATTAGGATTCCTGCAAAAACAACCAAAGTGAGTAATACAACAGCACCGGTGTAAGCTTTGAATTCATCGCTTTTTACAATTCTGGAGAACCTGCCCACCAAGCCAAAATAGATCAGCGTGAAGTTGGTCCCAGCCAAAAACATAAAAAATACGGCTGAGTACTGGATAAATGCCGAATCATAATAGGCCATGCTGGCATTTTTGGTAGAAAAACCTCCAGTAGCCATGGTGGTCAAGCCATGGTTGATCGCATCGTAAAAAGTCATTCCCCCGATCCAATAGGCCAAAGTAGCTAGCGCAGTTAAGCCTACATAGATATACCACAAACGCTTCGCTGTTTCAGAAATTCTGGGGTGTACTTTATCCGAAGTGGGGCCGGGCGACTCAGCTACAAAGAGTTCAGACCCACCAATTCCCAAAAGCGGGAAAATAGCAACAGTCAATACGATGATTCCCAAACCTCCAATCCACTGAGTCATACTCCGCCAAAAAAGGAGGCCTTTGGGCATGGCTTCGATGTCGTTAAGAATAGAGGCTCCGGTAGTCGTCAGGCCGGAAACCGTTTCAAATACCGCATCGGAAAGACTGGTAATTTCTTCAGAAAGCAAAAAGGGCAGCATCCCAAACAGAGACATGATCACCCAACTCAAAGCCACAATCAAATACCCCTCCCGCTTTCGAATCAGCTGATCATATTTGGCAAAAGAGAAGAAAAAAATCAATCCAAGAAAAACCGAAATAGCCGCGGAGATAGCCAAAGGAGCGGAATTTTCTCCGTAAATCCAGGATATACTAATGGCAGGAAGCATCAACACCCCGATCAAAAACATCAAGGCTCCCATGATTCTCCCTATGGCTTTGAGATGGACCATTGCTTAGTGAAAGAGCTTTTCCAAAGTCTGCTTGGCTTCGGGAAGTGCCAAGACAATTGCTTTATCATCCATCTGAAGAGTAAACTCCCCATCCGGTATAAATACATTTTCTCCCCGGATCACTCCTGCGACTATCGCCGTTGATGGAAAATGGAGATCCTTTAGCGGATGCTTGGTTAGTCGGTTATTTTTGGAAACGCTGTATTGGATAAATTCTGCGTCTACACCATAGATTCCGGAAACTGCATCCACTTTACCCTTTCTCAGGTAACGAGTAATTTCATTGGCAGCCACCAGCTTTTTATTGATCAGGGAATCCACTCCAATACTGTGGGAGATATGAATGTATTCCCGGGTATCTACATGGGCAATGGTTTTGTAAACCCCATGGTTTTTAGCGGAAAGACTGGTGATGATATTCGTTTCTGAAGACTCGGTCAATGCCAAAAAAGCATCCATTTGCTCCAACCCCTCTTCCACGAGCAATTCGATATTTTTATAATCTCCATTGATCACCAGCGTATCAGGAAGTCGTTCGGCGAGCCATTTGCACCTTTCCTTGTCATTATTGACCAAAGTAATCCTGTAGTCTCCCTGAAGACGAATTGCAGTAGTCACTGCCATATCATCTCCTCCGATGATCATGATGTTTTTGATCCTGACCTTCTTCTGCCCCAAGGCTTCGATGATACTTTCCGTATTTTTCTTGTGGGAGATAAAAAATGCATGGTCATTGTTTCGGATAATCGTACTTCCTCGGGGAATGATCGTCTTTTGGTCTCTCACAATGGCAATGATCCGGATGTCCTCATAGGTAGGATCCTCTTTGGTATCCATGATCCGCTGATTAACCAAAGGACTATATTGGTCCAAGGTAATTCCTACGATATTCAACTTGCCACCACCAAAGTCAAAAACTTCGGTAAAACTCGAATTTTCAATCATCTTGGCAATTTCCTGAGAGCAAAGCATGGTAGGAGAAATCAAGTTGTCGATTCCAAGATTATTGAAGTAGGGAACATTTTCTTCCTTCAGGTAAGTGTGATTTCTCACCCTTGCCATCACTCGCTTTGCCCCTAATTGCTTGGCCAAAACCGCCGTGACCAAGTTGGTCTTTTCCGAAGTGGTGACCGCCAAGACCATGTTTGCATTTTGGACATTGGCCTGATCGAGCACATCCAGGGAGGTCGCATCTCCTTGAACGGTCATCACGTCCAATTTGGAAGCCACATAATCCAAAACATTCCGATCGGTATCAATGAGCGTGATGTCCTTATTATCGAAACTTAATCGCTCGGCAAGGTGGTATCCCATGTCTCCTGCCCCGGCGATTACAATGTTCATTCCCATGTAGGTAGCGTGAGTGAATTGAGGGACAAAATTAAATTCTTTTGGCAGTGAAACATGGAATTCAGTCTTTTTCTTTTTTCCGATTCCACGAATTATTCCTTATCGATCTTCAAATCCAAATCCCAATCCTTGTCCAAGGCTCATTATTCTTCCAAAAGACTTTGACTTTCTGCATCAGGGAGTTCCTGCACCTCTTTAAGTTTTCTTTGGATCACCCGAGTCCTTACCCCGACTAGTTTATCCAGCTCAGAATTAGCTTCGCTGAGCTTTTTCTGAGTTTTTTCGAGCAGATCCCCAAATTTTCCAAACTCATTCTTGATAGCTCCAAGAATTTGCCAGACTTCGGAACTCCTTTTTTGGATGGCTAAAGTCTTGAATCCCATCTGAAGGGAGTTCAAAATAGCCGAAAGCGTAGTGGGACCTGTTACGATGACCTTATACTCCTGCTGAATCTGCTGGGCTAGGCCAGGTTCGCGAAGTACCTCCGCATAGAGGCTTTCCATGGGAAGAAAAAGCAGGGCAAAATCAGTGGTTGCCGGAGGATGAATGTACTTGTTTTGAATATCCGCCGCCGACTTTTTGATCGCTTTAACCAACTCCAGGCGAAAAGCCTCGATGCTGATTTTATCACCTGTTTCATAGGCATCCACCAGCCTCAAATAGGATTCCTGAGGAAATTTGGAATCGATGGGAAGAAGGACCATTTCCTCCTGTCCGGGCATTTTCACAGCAAATTCCACTCGCTCTCTTGATCCGTTGACGGAGGCATTGGACAGAAATTGGTCGGGAGAAAGCATATTTTCCAAAATAGCCTGTAGCTGATATTCACCCAAGACCCCCCTGTTTTTCACATTGCTAAGAACTCGCTTCAGATCCCCTACTCCATTGGCCAAATGCTGCATTTCACCCAATCCTTTCTGCACGGCCTGTAGCTGATTGCTTACCATTTCAAAGGATTGGCCCAAACGGGTTTCTAAGGTTTTCTGCAGCTTTTCATCTACCGTCTCCCGAATTTTTTCCAGTCGGGTTTCCGTGTTTCTGACCAGCTCCTCCTGTCTTCTGTTCAGCTCAGAAAACTTCTCCCGTTGCATTTCCTGTAAGTCTCTCATGCTTTGGCGAACAGTATCTCCAAACAGACGCAGGGCTTCACTTTGATCCTTTGCCCCTGCTCTTTGGGAATCAAAAACCAGCTGAAATTGCTGGATCAGTCGTTCTGAAACCTCCTTTCTGTTTTCCTGAAGTGAAAAAGTCAATTCCTTAGAAATTTTAGAGAATTCTTCAGAAAGTACCTGCTTTTGATTTTCTCTCCCTTTCCTTAAAATCAGAAAGAACAGCAACAAAATCTGAAGCAGAAGGATCAGATAAATCAAATATTCAATCGGCATACACCATTTGTTTAGGTGGTTCAAGGTAGTTTTTTCTGACCTCCACCCCTAAAAAAGACAGGTATTCCGCGACAGATTTTGTCGGTATTTCTTCCATTGGCACATGTCCGGCATCTGGAAAAACGACCAGATTGGAGCCTGGAATGACCTTTTCCAATTGTTGCCCCTGAGAAAGAGGAATCCAGGTGTCCTTTGCGCCCCAAAGAATCAAAGTCGGCATAGTCAGTCGATCAAAATCAATGGTGGATCTTCTTCCCTGTGTCATCCTATCCATGGTAGCTCGGCGATTACCCTCCCGAAGCATCAACTCATAGTATCGATCCACCACTTGAGCAGATACTCGGGACTCATCCCCGTAAACTTCCTTCATATTCATGGCAAAAAGGAACTTTGGCGTGCACTTGAGTAGAATTTTGGAAAATACCGGGTTCTCGATCAGTTTGAAAATCCAAGCACCTCCCCCTCTGTTGGTGGTGGAAATAGAGTCTAAGCTTCTCACTTCTCTTCGCGGTGCACCCGAGGCGTCGATCAGATTCAGAGAAAGAACCTTGTCCGGACGATTGGAAGCGATATTCAAAGCCACTGCTCCTCCCATGGAATTACCCGCTAGGTGAAACTTTGAAATATTGAGCTTTTCGGCCAACCTCATCACCAAATGGCTGTAATCTTCCACCGTGTAGCGCTTGAGCTCATCCGGACCTGTAAGCCCATGACCTGGAAAATCCAAAGAAATAGTCATGAAGTAAGGGCTCAATTCCTGCTGCCATATATCCCAAGTATGCAAAGAGGAAAAGCTTCCGTGAAGAAGAAAAATGGGTTCCCCTTCTCCCAAAAACCGGACATGTACATTAACTCCGTCGATTTCTATAAAATGAGACTGAGGTGTCCAGTATTTGGTATTGATCTCTTCAGCCGGGATATCTCCCCGATAAAGAAGCGCCAGAAAAAACACCAAAGCCAAGATCAGAATGGCCAAAACTTTTGAAATCCTAGAAATCCACTGCATGCACTATTTTCTTTAAGCGATATAACAATTCCTACAAAAAATCTTCCCAATTCTCTATTTTCCCAAAAATTCTGTTTTGAAACTCAAAGATCTCCTGAAAAAAACCGGTCCAGGTCCTCTTGTCACCGCTGCCTTTATCGGTCCGGGAACAGTCACGGTATGTTCTCTTGCGGGAATCCAGTTTGATTATACCTTGCTTTGGGCTTTGGGACTGAGTTTGGTAGCTACACTTTATCTACAGGAAATCTCAGGTCGATTGGGATTGATTACCCGGATGGATCTGAGTGAGTTATTGAAAAATCAATCCCAAAATCAAGTCTTTAAAATCCTCTCTCTGGTTTTGGTCTTTCTTGCCATTGGCTTGGGCAATGCAGCCTATGAGGGAGGGAATCTTACCGGTGCCAATCTGGGTTTGGGCGTGTTTTGGGAAGCTCCGGTTTGGAAAATCAATACATTCAGCATCCAATCCGGCACCTTGCTTTTCGGAGGATTGGCTTTTTTCCTCCTTTGGTCCGGGAATTACAAAACTTTGGAAAAAGCATTGATTGCCTTGGTCATCTTGATGTCCTTGGCCTTTTTAATCGCAGCAGGCTTGACCCGACCGGATTGGTCGGCGGTATTCTCAGGATTTATTCCCGTTTTTGATCAGGAAAAACTTCCCACCCTGGTAGCTCTCATTGGAACCACAGTGGTGCCTTACAATCTTTTTCTCTACGCCAGTCTGGCTAAAAACAGGTGGGTTAAGCCCAAAGAAATCAATGCCATGCGCTGGGATATCAGCTTGGCTGTGATATTGGGTGTGGGCGTATCGATGAGCATTCTGATTGTGGGTGTGGCGAATCCTGTCTCTGAGCTTCAGACAGCTGCTGATATTGCCCAGGGACTGCGTGGGGTATTTGGGGAATTTGCCTCTTACTTGATGGGGTTTGGGTTGATGGCTGCAGGATTGACCTCTACGATAACCGCTCCTTTGGCAGGTGGATTGGTGATTTGTGGCTTATTGGGAAAAAGTCAGGAAATCCAGTCGACATCGATGCGGATTAGTATGGGGAGTATCTTGCTGATGGGAATAGTGGTTTCTTCTCTCGGGATGCGGCCATTTTACCTGATCACATCGGCCCAACTTGCCAATGGCATCCTTTTGCCCATTATCAGTGGATGGTTGATTTGGGCAGGCAGTCAATCCGGTTTTCTAGGAGACCACGCCAATTCCAAAACTTGGACCTTTTTTGGCTTTTTGATATGGGTGCTTACGCTGGTTTTGGGCTTAAAAAGTCTTGGGGCTGTTTTTGGATGGTTTTGAATTTCGACTATTGAAATTCCCGAATACAGGACTGAATTTATTTACGAGGTACGAATTACGATTTACGACGCCTACAGGAACCTCAACCCGAATTCCCCCATTTTAAACATTTTACATTATCCTTCAAAGACATCGGACAATTCTCCCAGCTTCGGTCTCCCGTCTTCTAGCTTCCGTCTTTCCAACTTTACCTCCTTTCAGCTTTTGAACTCATCGGTCATCCGAAATCCGATATCGGTCAATACTTCCGTCTTCGATCTTTTTTACAACTCCCTCGCCTGAAACGTATTTCCCTGGCTCAAATCCCCCGTGTCAAATCCTTTTTTGAACCATCTCATCCGCTGGGCCGAGGTACCATGAGTAAAGGAATCCGGCACCACTCTTCCTGTAGCTTGTTTTTGAAGTCTGTCGTCACCAATTGCATTGGCTGCATTCAGCGCTTCTTCCAAGTCTCCAGCCTCCATCATCGCAGAAGACCTTTGGCTATGATGCGCCCAAACTCCAGCAAGAAAATCCGCCTGTAGCTCCAATCTGACCGAATTGTCGTTGTATTCCTTTTGGCTCACTTTACCCCGAAGGCTGTGTACTTGATCGGTAATACCCATCAGTTTCTGAATGTGGTGCCCTACTTCATGAGCGATCACATAGGCATAGGCAAAGTCCCCTCCCGCTCGGAGTTTGGTTTCCATTTCCTGAAAGAAACTCAAGTCGATGTAAAGCTTTTCATCCGCAGGGCAGTAAAATGGCCCCGTAGCCGCACTGGCATTTCCGCAGGCAGAAGAAACTGCCCCGGTGAATAGTACCAAAGTGGGTTCGCGGTAGTTGTCGATCAGCTGATTCCAGACATCTTCGGTATCAGCTAGAATAGTGGCCGCAAAAGCAGCCATTTCTTCCTCCTCGGCAGTTGGAGTATAGTTGGTCTCTGTGGTGAAACCCTGACTTCCCCCACCGCCCAATAGGCCGCCCAAGAGATTCAAGGGATTGGTACCTGTGAAGACAGAAAAAGCAATAAAAAGACCGATAATTACCAGGCCTGTTTTAGAAAATAATATTTTCAACAAAGGTCCTAAGAGCAAGGGATTAATTCCCCCTCCTCCACCTCGTGGGCCCGCCTGCCCTCTCCGGTCATCGATATTTGAGCTTTGTCTTCTGCCTTGCCATTTCATGGTTTATGTGCTGTTTTAGGATGGAAAAATGAATCAATCATACCCTTTTCCCAAAGACAATTTGGCTTCTCTTTTGCCTCTTGTAGGAAAACCTGTTTGATTTCTGATAAATTTAAAGAAATTGACGAGGTGTTGAAATCAACACATCATTTTGATCGCTCAAAAACCAAAACCAATCAAACCCATGAACCTAAAGTTTCTATTCTCTACGCTAATCGTATTTGTTGGAGCTTTCACCTTCGGAGTCGCTCAAAATGCATCATACCTCGGTACACCAGCACCCAAAGGAGCAAAAGTGTACCTGGATGGTACTGCAAAGTCTCTGCACAAAAACTGGGAATACTGGGAAGGTCCCCGATTCTCAGCAGAAATGCCCATCAAATGGGAGGAAGTTACCGATCCGGTGGATGGCAAGCCGGCTATTTCCTCCAATGACCCCTCCGGGGCAGGTGGCAAATACGGGGCAGCTGACATTGTGACTAAGGATGAATTCAGGGATTTTGAAGCTCATGTGGAGTTTTTGGTGAATAATGAAGGAGGAAACAGTGGAGTCTACCTTCAAAACCGATACGAAATCCAAATCCTGGATGGGGATTATGGACTCCATGGGATGGCTGCCGTAATCAACGAGCATTTACCTTCAGAAAAAGTATACAACGGAGTCGGCAAATGGAATGCCTACGATATCCAGTTCCGAGCCGCCCGATTTGAAAATGGGAAGCTGACCGAAAAGGCAAGAGTGACCGTCACTTTCAACGGAGTAAAAATTCATGACAATGTGGAGATCCAGCAAGTTTGGGGAGGTCCCAATTCAGGAATCGACGGGGGAAATGACGGAGGAAAAGGAATCACCGACACCCCTGGAGGGCTCAAACTCCAGGCGGAAGGACATGAGGTCCTCTACCGGAATATCTGGATCAAACCTTTAAAATGAAAGAAAGGTGTTCAAAAGGTTTTCAAACTTTGACTTCCGTCCCCTCCTAGATAGGATAATTAACCTTTTGATTTTTGTTCCAAAAGGTAGGTAATACTGAGCGGAGTCGAAATGTGATCATAAAAAACGGCGACCTGATTTGGATCGCCGTTTTTGTTTGTTGACAAAGAGGAATTAAAACTCCTTCTTGTTGTTTTCCTGCTGCACATCCGCTAAGCGCTTGGAAGGATCAAATTCCACAGATTTGATCGAGCTGAAAGGCTTGGAAAGGATCAAGGACTTGGTCAGGTTAGTCCATGGCCAAGTTTCGGTATGAATTCTAGTAGGTGTGAAAGACTCCTGAGCTTTTTCCCCACGCATTATTACCAAAGGCAGGTAAATCGACTCTTGAGAACCATCTTTGTACGTAATCACCAAATCGATAGGCATAGGCATCAAGCCAATTCTTTCAAGTGTAATCTCTGTGTTGCTGCCATTGGCTTTTACTTCTTTGATCGCATAATCAATCTTCTTGGTCGTGTAAACAAAGTACTCTTTGTACCAATCCAGCTCGATTCCGCTTTCCTTTTCCATCACACGAATCAGGTCATTGACATTCGGATGTTTAAACTTCCAAGTATCCCAATACCGAAGCATAGCCCGGTCACGGACTTCTTCACCCAAAACATAGCCCAATTGAGCCAAGAAAACGGCTCCTTTGGAATAGGCTGCTGATCCATAGGCCTGATTGGTATGGTAATGGTCAGAATGCGTGGACATAGGTTCTTCCAATCCTGATAGCGCTAAACGGTAGTAACCGGAATAAGATCCCCGCTGAGGATTGGCACTTGCCTGGAAGATATTTGCCATGGCCAGATTGGTAGCATAAGAGGTAAAGCCCTCATCCATCCATGGGTAAAGGGATTCATTGGAAGCCAACACCCCATGAAACCAGCTGTGCGCCAGTTCGTGAACCATCACTCCTACCAGGCTGGGCAAAGACCGCTCTCCGGTGACCAAGGTGGACATAGCATACTCCATACCTCCGTCTCCACCTTGGACTACAGAAAATTGCTTGTAAGGATACTGTCCAAATTTTTCGGAAAGGAAGTTGATCGCTTTTGGGGTGAATTCCTTCAGTTTTTCCCAGTTTTCAGTTGTTTTTGGTCCCGGGATGTAAAAATGGTGAACGGTGATCCCGTTTTCCATTTGCACCTTGTCATGCTTGTATTTGGGATCTGCACCCCACATGAAGTCATGGACTTGAGGTGCCACAAAGTGCCAAGTCAGCGTATTTCCTTGTTGAGCAGGTACAGTTACCCCTTCGTCTTGGTAGCCATGCCCGATTTCGTTGGGATTTTGCAAGTAGCCTGTGCCACCGAGTACATAGGTTTTGTCAATGGTGATTTTCACATCAAAATCTCCCCAAATCCCATAAAACTCTCTCCCGATGTAGGGATTGGAATGCCAGCCTTGCTCATCGTAATTGGCCATTTTGGGATACCATTGAGACATGGAGTAGCGAACTCCTTCATCACTGTCTCTTCCTGACCTTCTGATCTGCAAAGGAACTTGCCCCTCAAACTCCATATCAAAGGTGACAGTGGTATTGGGCAGAATCGGCTCTGGAAGATTCACTTCCAGAATGGTCTCCACTTCTCTGAATTCCACTGGCTTCCCATTCATGGTCAAAGACTTGGCGTGGAGATACCCTATTTCATCAGGTTTCAGCTTGGAAATCCGGTCTCCTACCCTTCTGTCCGGGTCGGCAATGGTTCTAGATCGGACATCCATCATACTTCCCGGTTGGAAAGCATTGTAATACAGGTGATAAAAAACCCGCGTAAGGGTATCCGGAGAATTGTTGGTATAAGCCAGCTTTTGCTTTCCCTGGTACTGATTGGTGTTGACATCCATGGCAACCTCCATCTTATAATCCACAGCCTGCTGAAAGCGCCCAGTCTGAGCGGAAAGCGGGTTGGCTATCACAAAAAGAAAAAGCCCCACTAAAGGCTTCACGAAATTCTTATGCATAACGGTAATCTTTTTTTTCGAAAGAAAAGGAAAAGATATGCCTATCCCAAACCATCAGTCAAATTTTGAATCCTCCACAAAAAGGCCATTTTTCCATTGAAATAAATTCTTAGCGGCAATTCAAGCCTTTTTGATTTAATTGAAGGCAAGAAAACCATCAGAAACCCTATGAAAAAAATCAGTTTATTGATTGTTCTGGCGCTGTTCAGCTTGGGAATCCAAGCCCAGCAGGTCAACATGGATTGGTTCAAGTCCATGAAAGCCAGAAGCATCGGTCCCGGTGCAATGAGCGGGAGAATCACCGCCATTGATGCCGTGGACGATAATCCATCCATTATTTATGCCGGGTCGGCTTCAGGCGGACTTTGGAAATCTACCTCCGGAGGAATCACCTGGGAGCCCATTTTCGACAACGAGAAGGTGCACTCTATCGGGGCTATTTCCATCTATCAGAAAAATCCCAATATCATCTGGGTAGGTACCGGTGAAGGCAATCCGAGAAACTCGCTCAACCTAGGCTATGGAGTCTACAGATCTCTGGATGCAGGTAAGACTTGGGAATTAATGGGATTGGAAAAAACGAGAGCCATTCACCGAATCATCGTTCATCCTGATGACCCCAATACGGTATTTGTAGGTGCCATCGGTTCACCTTGGGGTGAGCAGGAAGAAAGAGGTCTTTACAAAACCACAGACGGTGGAAAAACCTGGTCCAAAATCCTCTACATCGACACCAAAACCGGAATTGGTGAAATGATCATGGATCCAAATAACCCTAACAAGCTTTTTGTCAACATGTGGCAGCACAGAAGATATCCTTGGTTTTTTGAATCAGGTGGAGAGTCTTCCGGTCTGTATGTGACTCATGATGGAGGCGAAAACTGGAAAAAACTTACCGCTGAGGCTAATGGACTTCCAAAGGGAAATTTGGGAAGAATGGGTTTGGCTATTTCCAAGGCTAACAGCAATAAAATCTATGCTTTGATCGAGTCTTCTAAAAATGCCTTGTATGTATCTGAGGATGGGGGTGAAAAATTCTCCATGATCAATAATAAGGATGAAATCGGAGACCGACCTTTCTATTATTTTGAAATTCATGCAGATCCCAAAAACGAAAACAGGCTCTACACGCTTTACTCGAGAGTTGGAATCACCGAAGACGGAGGAAAATCCTTCAGGCAACTTTTGGAATATCAGGGAGTGCATCCTGATCACCACGCTTGGTATATCAATCCCAACGATCCCAAACTGATGATTGACGGCAATGACGGTGGGTTGAACATCACCCGTGACGGAGGAAAGACTTGGTACTTTGCCGAAGGAATTCCAGTGGGGCAGTTTTACCACATCAATGTAGACAATGAGCTTCCTTATAATGTCTATGGAGGTATGCAGGATAACGGTTCGTGGACAGGTCCAGCTTATGTCTGGAGAGTAGACGGAATCAGAAACACATACTGGCAGGAAGTTTCCTTCGGGGACGGCTTCGACGTAGTTTCTCATCCTGCTGATTCCCGATATGGCTATACCATGTCTCAGGGGGGAAATGTGAGCCGATTTGACAAGCTTACCGGCCACAACCGATTTATTAAACCCACTCACCCGGACAAGGATGTATTCCTGAGATTCAACTGGAACGCAGCTATTGCCCAGGATCCACATGATGTGAACACGGTGTATTACGCTTCTCAGTTCCTCCATAAGTCAACAGATTCCGGCGAGACTTGGGAGATCATTTCTCCGGACTTGACTACCAACGACTCTACCAAGCAAAGACAGCAGCAGACCGGAGGATTGACTTTTGACATCACAGGTGCCGAAAATCACACCACCATCCTAGCAATCGCTCCTTCCCCAGTAGACAAAAATGTAATCTGGGTGGGAACAGATGACGGCAACTTACAGCTGACCACTGACGGAGGAAAGTCTTGGACCAACTTGGCATCAAAACTTCCTGGATTGCCTAAAGCCTCATGGATTCCTCAAGTGCAGGCATCCAAGTACAATGCCGGCGAGGTTTGGGTGATTGCCAACAACTACCGAAACAATGACTTCAATGCTTACGCGTACCACAGCGCTGATTATGGAAAGACTTTCACACGTATCGTGGATGATAGCAAAGTTTGGGGTTACACCCTATCTATAGTTCAGGATACCGAGGTTCCGGAGTTGGTTTTCTTGGGTACAGAATACGGTCTTTATGTATCATTTGATAAAGCCAAAACCTGGAACAAATGGGAGCATGGATATCCTAAGGCAGTTTCTACCTATGATATGACCATTCAGGAAAGAGAAGCTGATTTGGTGATCGGGACATTTGGCCGTGCGATCTACGTCTTGGATGATATCAGACCTTTGAGAGCTTTTGCCAAGAATGGTGGTAAAGCACCTTCGGGAAAAATCACGGCTTTTGCAGCTCCGGATGCCTATCAGGCTGTAATTCAGCGGGCCCATGGGGAGCGATTTATGGCTGATGGAAAATATGCCGGAGAAAACAGAGAGTTCGGTGGAAGACTGAGCTTTTTCCTCAATGACGACAAGGAAAAACTGGATACCGTTACTGTGAAAATCTTCGATGCAACTGGTGAGCAAATTCGCACCTTGAAGACGGTACCTGAAAAAGGTGTCAACCGAATTACTTGGAACCTCGACAGAAAGTCCACCGCCGAAATGCCAGCCCGATCCGGAAGAAGATCAGGATTCTTTGAACCTAGTGGCGGAGATGCCCTTCCTGGTCTGTACAAGGTGGTATTCGAATATGGAGAAGAATCTTCTGAGACTTCCATCCAAGTGAATATGGACCCTAGAATTGAGTATCAGTTGGCTGATTTGAAAGCAAAAGATGACTTCCTCAAAAAACTAGAGTCTTTGAATACCGAGGTGAGCGAATCCACCAAAAAGCTGGAAGATGCCCAAAAAGTAATTGACAAGGTCAATGCAATGATCAAAGATGTGGACACCGATGAAGCTAAGGCCTTAGCTGAAGCCACGAAGGAGATCAAAAAGAAGTTGGATAAGGCAAGAGAAGCCTTCTACGGCCCTACCCGCGAAGGTCAGGGAATCGTGAGAAACCTTTATCCAACCACGATGACCAGACAATTTGCTCCTAGAAGCTATGTCAATTCCAGTTTTGGTGCACAGGGAAGCACAGAAGAGCGACTTTACAATCAGGCCAAAGAATCGGCTGATGAGGCCATGGCTATCGTTGATGCTTTCGTGAACGGAGACTGGAAAGCTTACGAAGAAAAAGTTAAAGCCACTCCTATCGACCTGTTTGAAGCAGTGAAAAATTAAAACCAACCTTAATCCTAAAAAGAGGTTGTCTCCAAAGTGAGGTTTGTCACATTGAGCGAAGTCGAAATGTCGTCCGGAAAGCTGGAAACGGCCTTCGACTCCGCTCAGGCTGACAACGAAACGATTTATGAGACAACCTCTTTTTTTTATTTATTTGGACTTACTTTCATAGAATAAGTTTTCCTATGCGCATTCTCCAAGGGAAATTGAAAAGTCTTCAATCTCCCTTGATTTAAATCATTTTAGACAGCCAAATCTTGAGTTACACCACCTCCAAAATCTCCTGGAAAACCGCCGCAGGATTGGTCATTGCCAATATGATAGGCACCGGTGTTTTTACCAGCTTGGGTTTTCAGCTGGCCGAGGTCCAAAATACTTGGTCCATACTTATGCTTTGGATATTGGGAGGAGGTATGGCCTTGATTGGAGCCTTGGTTTATGCTGAATTGGGCACTCATTTTCGAAAGACGGGTGGGGATTACATTTTCCTATCCGAGACCATCCATCCTTCAATCGGGTATTTATATGCTTGGATTTCACTTACTGTAGGATTTTCAGCCCCTATTGCCATAGCAGCCATGGCGATGAACTTCTACCTCTCTCCCCTCTTTGGAGAGCAAATTTGGGTGGGTTTGTTTTTCCTTTTGGCAGTACCTCTGGCTCATATTTTTTCCATCAGTCGATCTGCCTGGATTCATGATTTACTCACCCTGGTAAAGATCCTTTTTGTACTGGCCTTGATCCTACTTGGAGTTTTATTCGCTTCCCGTGTGGAATCTTCTGCTTTACTTTTCTCTGACACATGGAAAAGTGAGCTCCTTCAGCCAGGATTTGCGGTTTCTCTGATTTATGTGTTTTATGCCTACACTGGATGGAACTCGGCTGCTTACATCACCGAGGAAGTGGAACAACCGGCTAAAAACCTCCCTAAAGCATTGATTTGGGCTACGATGTTTGTGATGGGAGTATATATTCTGCTACAGTTGGTTCTGCTTCGACATGCCAGTTTGGAGCAACTTTCAGGACAGGTACAAGTGGCGGATATTGCCTTTGGGAATCTTTTTGGAGCCAAAGGGGCCTTGTGGGTGAGCTTTTTTATTGCCGTCCAACTTATCGCCACCATATCCGGATATAGCTGGGTAGGACCTAGAATCACCTATGCCATGGCAAAAGATTTCCGGCTTTGGAAACCACTTTCTCATCTCAATCCCCAAGGAATCCCCGTAAGGGCCATTTTCCTGAATACAGCAATCAGTCTTTTGCTTTTTCTCTCAGGATCCTTCGAGCAGGTAATGATCTATGCGGGATTTATCTTGCAGTTGATGGGAACGATCACTGTCTATTCTTCGCTGAGAATCAAAAAAGAAAACGGGTTTAAAACCCCATTCAAGCCGATTCCTCAATACATCTATCTGATTTTCAGTACGTCGGTTTTGATTTATCTGTTTTGGAGCAGGCCTTGGGAAAGTCTGGCAGGAATAGGAATCATGGTTTTGGGACTTTTGATTTTCCTGGCTGATCAACGTAAAAGTTAAGAATTTAGCTTTTTTCGTATCTCAATTGACCCAAGATAATCATGGTAGCGAAAAACGTCCAAGCCACGATCGGAAAGACAAAATAGGAAAGATTGGCGGAAAGATCCGAAACCATTCGGCCTACCCAAAGGGCAACCAAAATGACCAAAACATTTCCCCCTAAGCCAAATTTCAATGCTGAAATACCGGTAAGTTTTTCTAAACCTAGTGTGTAATAGGCATAAGAAGCACAAACCAACGCGAGAAAAACAACCATCAGAGCTAGCCTGTCTGCATTAATCTGAAGCAATTCATACCTCAGGTATCCCAAAAGCAAAAACAAAATGATCCATACGATCGGAATCACAAATCCGGGAGGCTCAAACCAAAGTCTTTTTTTTGGCTCATTTCCTTCAAATCTCAACCCGAGGAAATAAGCAGGAACATTCGTCAAAAAAAGAATTCCCAAAAGAAGAAGAAGGTTGGCAATAAGGCTGTTCATTACCTTAAAGGTAAACCATTAATTTTCTTTTGTTTACCTATTTAAACTTTCTATTGCAATTTTTAACGAGTTTATCCCTGATTTATCATCCTCCGGTGATAGTTTATTTGTCCCAAATGATAGTTAAAGTGGCCATACAAGTGAATGAGAAAATAGCCCTGAGTCATCTCATATCCGAAAAAACCATGAGGTGATATTTTTTCCAGCTCCTGAGAATTCAAGTTGTTCAGCGAGCGATCCATAATTCCCTTTACCAAATCGATTTCATCCAATAGTTCTATTCTTGGAATATTTTTGGCTCCAAATTCCCGCTCTCGGTCTCTTTGGTATGGAATCTTTCCCATATCCGAGCCGATGAAGGCCTGGAGATTACCCAAGAGATGCATGGTGAGATTTCCTCCTGAATTGCTTGTTCCGGGCACGACAATCCAAAGGTCTTCCTCCCTTTGATAAGCCTCCACTTCTTTTCTCAATCGATCCAAATCCCTCTGAAACAGTAGGTTAATATCTTTTATCTCCATTATTGATTGAGGTATTTTTGATAGGCATTTGCCAGCTTGACGTCATACTTGTTGACGTGATAGCTTGGACCGTTATAGCATTTAGCAAACTTAGCCCAATCTTTGGTCTTGAGATGAGCGAGGCATCCAAATACAGATAGGTATTTGCCAAAGGCTTCCAGCTGATTCCGCTCGTGGACGTACATTTCATCCACAAAACTTTGCACCGATGCATAGCCCAGTTTTTCGGCATGAAAACCCATAATTTGGTAACTCCCCCAAGAAGCCGAAGCCAAGGCCGCCTCTCTTACTCTAGGGTCTGAAAGCAAGCTAGCCGCTTTTTCCAAGCGATCGTATTCTCTGGGGCCTCCGATGTAGTGGGAACGGGTCCACTTGGAATAAAGAACGTCTGCATTAGATGCATTAGCAAGAGAGGAAGGGTCTATGCCCCTATCTCTTAGCTGCCTCCAGAATATATGCCCCTCAAAGAGAATCTTGGGTCGACCATCCACAAAAAACCCTTTTCCGCTGCTTTCCACTTCATTTACCGCTTTGACAGCTGCCAGTTCCAATTGAAACTTGCTTGCAAAGTGGATCAAGTCCTGTTCGCCAAGGAACTTGTCTTCCAACTTTTTGGCAGGCTTGGTCTTTTCCATGAGAACAGTCCAGGTCTTGACGCCTACTTTACCGTCATCTACCAATCCGTTTTTCCGTTGAAAATCTTTCACCGCTGCCTCGGTCATCTGACCAAAATAGCCTGTACCCGGAATCTGATAACCTAGCTTATTGAGCAATTCCTGGAGGTAGGAGACAAACTCTCCTCTTGATCTGTATTTAAGTGTTTGCATGGGATTTTTGGTTTGATGAAAAAAAGAAAAGTACTCCAATTTACCTGAAGTACTTTACAAATCCGCAAACAATCCCTTGTAAATCAGGAATCAATTACATTTTTTCTATTCCCAAAACGGCTGGGTTTGGAGTCCGGCTTGGGAGTTTCTGCCTGAGGAGCTGAAGGCTTTGGAGCAGTTGGCTTTGGCGCTTTTTCTGCATGGCTTTCTTCCGGTTTAGGACCTTTGGAGCCTTTGTTGAAAGGTTTCTTCTTCTTTTTCTTGAAGGATTTACCGGAGTCACCGGAGAATTTGACATTCTCGCCCGAGTAAATCGGACCTTCACCCAACTCTTCAGGAAGAGGTATTTGAGTGACCTGCATACCGATCAACTTTTCTATCCTCACAAATTTGTGCTGATCCTTGGGGTTCACAAAGGTGATGGCTTCACCTTCCTTGTCTGCACGTGCGGTACGCCCTACCCGGTGAACGTAATCTTCCGGATCGCTTGGAGTATCGTAATTGATCACCAATTCGATACCGACCACATCAATGCCTCTGGAAATGATATCGGTTCCCACCAGGATTTTGACCATCTTATTTTTGAAGGCGGACATGATTTTCTCCCGCTCAACTTGGTCTAGATCCGAGTGAAAAGCCTCCACATCAAAGTCCTTACGAAGTGCTTTGTAGAGTGCTTTTACTTTTTCTTTGGTCGATGCGAAGATTATTACAGCCTCATAAGCTTTCTGGGATAGGATTTTCCGCACCAGATCTTCTTTCTGAGTATCGTAAACCGAATACATGGATTGGGTGACTCCCTCGGCGGTTTTGCCAATGGCTATAGAAATTTCCTCTGGCTTGTTCAGAATTTTCATGCTAAACTGCCGGATTTTTGGAGGCATGGTAGCCGAGAAAAGAACGGTCTGACGTTGTGTAGGCAGGTAGTTGACGATTTTCAAAATATCATCAGAAAAGCCCATGTCCATCATACGGTCGGCTTCGTCTAAGACTAGATGCTCAAGGGTAGAAAGGTCCATTTTTCCTCCCGCAAGCAAAGCAATCAAGCGTCCCGGTGTAGCTACAACAATCTCTGCTCCCGTTTCCAAGGCCCTTTTTTGCTGCTCCCAGACGACTCCGTCTCCTCCTCCATAAATCGGGATAGAGCTGATTCCCAAAAAGTAAGCAAAGCCCTGAATCTGCTGATCTATTTGCAAAGCCAATTCACGGGTTGGTGCCAAAATGAGGGTATTCAGACTACTGGAGCCGGATTTGGAAATTTTGTTTAGGATAGGAAGAATGAAGGCTGCTGTTTTTCCGGTTCCGGTTTGTGCACAGGCAATCAGATCCTTGCCCTCTAAAATAACCGGAATCGCTTTTTCCTGTATGGGCGTGGGCTGTTCAAAACCCATCGCATCGAGGCCATCCTGAAGATTTTCCTCGAATTCAAATGATTTAAAATTCAATGTTTGGTGATTTTTAAAAGATGTTGGCAATAAGGCCAAGCTCTCCAAATATAAGACCTTAAACGATAGAAAGCGAATTTACCTGTCTACCTCACCAAAATCGAGGGAAACATAAATCATTTCGCAACAATGAAGAGTTTACCTTATATTCCCCTATCCAAAGAAATCTGAATTCATGTATTATCGAATCCTACCATTTCACCTCTTAATCGCGATGTTTTTTTCGCTTCCTCTGGTGACCCTAGGTCAAAATTTTTCCATCAAAGGAAGGCTGATTGACTCCCAAACAGAAGAGACTTTAGGTGGAGCTTCAATTGTGCTCCGAAACACCCCGGTGGGAGTTCAAAGCAATTCAGCGGGTGGATTTATTCTTGAAAATGTGATGGCCGAAAAATACACCTTGGCGATCAGCTTGCCGGGGTACAACATCCAAGAGAGAATCATCATTTTGGACAAAGACATAGACCTCGGTGTCATCCGGATGGTCAAGTTTGGAAGTGAGGGTACAGGAGCAGCCTTGCAAAAAACCATTCGTTCAGCCAATGTGAGCCGTCTTTTGGTCGAGAGACCCAATTTCATCGGGGGAAATATGTTCTACGGAATCCCGCCAGAGCCCAAAGAAGTGGTAGGGAATTTTTACCTCGATACAAAATGGAACCTCGCCTCTATCCTACTCTACCGCGATCAGCAGGTACTGGAAGGCTTCAGAGTGAGGTACAATATCAATTCCAATATGTTTGAGCTGATGGAACCGGAAAACAATCTGGTCTCTGTAATGCCCGGCTTGAGAATTCAGAATATCGTCTGGATGGATAGCTCCTACAAGGTCCCAAGGTATTTTGTCAATGGGATGGATTTTAAGGAAGATGGAGTACCTATTTCCGGATTTTTTGAGGTATTGGTAGAAGGGAAACTGCCTTTGATGAGAAGAACCATGGCTGTATTCAAGGAGTCCAATTACAATACTGCCCTGATGGTAGGAAACCGAAACGATGAGATTATCAAAAGAAATGTCTATTACTATTTGATGGGAAAAGACCTTTACGAAGTACCTAAGAAAAGGAAAGACCTCTTTCAGATATTTGGAGACAAGGCTGAGGAAATGGAAAAATTCGTAGAAGAAAACTCTCTCAATATCAAGGAGAAAAGCACCATTTTCCAGCTATTCACGCATTACAATGCCCAATATCCCGGCTTTGTGCCGATTATGACACAGCTTCTCGACGAGTCTGATTAGAAGACGTAAATCCTAATTGAAGATGGATACTTAGTTGGGATTCCATTTTCTCCTGAGAAAAAACAGAACACCCATACGCAAATCAACCCCAAACCTTATGAAAAAACTCTACCTATTGGCACTATGCTGTCTGCCTTGGATGAGCCAAGCCCAAAATCTCCCGGGAATGGCCCCGGGATCCACTCCAAATGACAAACCCATTCTTCATGGAAAAAACTGGGTAGCTATCACAGGGAAACCCCTAGCTGCGACTGCCGGAGCTGCTATTTTCCAACAAGGAGGAAACGCGGTGGATGCAGCATGTGCGATGATTGCAGCTACCTCTACCATGTGGGATGTCCTGTCTTGGGGGGGTGAGACCCAAGCGCTCATCTACCACCCTATTGAGAAAAAAGTCATCGCCATCAATGCCATGGGTTACGCGCCCACAGGAGCGACTGTGGACTTCTACAAATCCCAAGGAATGGATTATCCTCCACAATTTGGGCCCTTGGCAGCAACCACACCGGGAACTCCAGGAGGTATCATGACCATGCTCGCTGAGTATGGTACTCTCAGCCTTGAACAAGTCCTGACCCCAGCCATGCAACTGGCCAAAGGCTATCCCATCGAAGCACAGACTGCCAACGCCATAGAATCCGGCAAAGGAAGGATAAAAGAATGGCCTTATTCCAAAAAAATATTTTTACCCCACTTGGGTGAAAAAAGAGAAGGACCTTCTCCCGGGGAAATTTTTGTTCAAGAAGATCTTTACCAAACCCTTTCCAAGCTGGTCGAAGCGGAAAGAGCAGCGCTAAAAGCCGGAAAATCCAGAAAGGAGGCCATTTATGCTGCCTATGACCGATTTTACAAAGGAGACATCGCCAAAGAAATCGTAAGAGGAACCCGGGAACAGGGAGGCTTATTCACGGAAGCCGACCTAGCCAACTGGAAGGTGAAGATCGAAGAACCTCTTCATGTAAACTACAAGGGAATCGACGTGTACAAGCTTCAGGAATGGACTCAAGGTCCTGCCCTGCTTCAGTCCCTGAACATCCTGGAAAATTTTGATCTCAAATCCATGGGCTACAATTCCGGGGAATATATCAATACGGTCTATCAAGCCATGAGCTTGGCATTTGCTGACCGGGATTTTTACTATGGAGACCCAGCATTTGTCAAATCACCCATGAAGGGTCTGCTATCCAAAGAATACGCAAAGGAAAGAGCCAAACTTATCGGCGAAAAAAACGATCCCAAAATCACAGCCGGCGATCCTTATCCTTTTCAGGGAGAAACGAATCCCTACCTCGATATTTTGAATAAAAACAAGGAAAAAATAGCTGCAATTGACCCCTCTCAGACAAATCTGACCTTGGATGAGACTTTTCTTTCTGCTTTCCAAAGCGGAACCACTTCCGTGGAAGCAGCAGATGCGGAAGGATGGGTAGTATCCGTCACACCCAGCGGAGGATGGATTCCCGCTGTCATTGCCGGAAGCACCGGCGTGGGGCTTTCCCAGCGCATGCAAAGCTTCGTTTTGGATGAAAACCTGAATCCTTACAACCTTCCCGAACCGGGAAAAAGACCAAGAGTCACCCTCACCCCTAGCTTAGCACTGAAAGACGGAAAACCCTTCTTGGCCTTTGCCGTGCAGGGTGGTGATTCTCAGGATCAAAACCTGCTCCAGCTGTTTTTGAATATGGTGGAGTTTGGAATGGATGTGCAGGAAGCCACCGAAGCGGCAAATTTCAACACCTATCAGATACAGAGCAGCTTTGGAGATCATGAGATCAAACCAGGAGCAATTACTTTAAGAGAAGATACTCCTGAATGGATCAGAAAAGACCTGCTCAGGAGGGGATATAAAATGGATTTCTGGCCAAAAACCTCCGGACCGATCAATGCCATCTGGTTTGACTGGAAGCATGGCACCTTCTGGGGAGGATCCAGTAACTATGGGGATGACTATGGAATAGCCTGGTAAATTCCCCTAAATCAAAAGAGACTGTCTCCTAAATCGTTTCGTTGTCAGCCTGACCCTTCGATTTCGAGACTCTCGTCTCTCAAGTGCTCAGAGTGACAGGAGTCGAAGGTCATTTCCAGCTTTCTGGAGGACATTTCGTCTTCGCTACCAATGACGGGATGATTTTAAAGGCCGCAAATTTAGTCAGTCCGAGCGGAGTCGAGGACCTTTCGACTCCGCTCAAGGTGACAATGATCCTACTCAATGGCTAATGACCAGTCATTTCCCTTTTGTATGTTCGAATAATATTTAAGACTCAATGTGACAAACTTCACTTTTAAGACAGTCTCTTTTTTTATTTTTCAGAGGAATCACCCCAATTTCTTTGAAAAGACTGTCCCAAATCTATCCTTTGCTTCTACCACCAAATTGGAAGTTGATTCAGGCTTGAAGAAAAACATATGATCATTGAGTTGAGGCTCCACCCATTTCCTTCGGGCGGGCAATTCGGGACCCGAGTGAAGAGCCAAACTTAAAGGATCCAAAGCCATGATCTTTTCAGGCTGACCTTTCTTGATGCCGTTTTCATACCAAGAAATCTCCCAAGAAGGGTCGTAGTTCCAGCAATTCAAGGAATAAAATTCCGGAAAATCCGGATGCTCTCCTTTGGAATAGACTCGAAACTGCTCTCCGATATCCAAGCCTGTGCCTTTGTATTTCCATCTCAACTCGGATCCTTTGGCTTCATAAACAGCATATCCGCTAGGCGTACCGTCATAACAAATCGGTCCAGACCACCAAGCTCCGCAAACTGTACCATGGCAGTGTTCATAGACGTGCCCATTAATCATATTGTCGTTGAAATGAGTATGTCCTGAGAGGATGTGGACCTGATAGCCTTCCAGTAGTCGATAAAGATGCTCTCGATTGCTAACCGTGCCTCCCAAAGTATCCCTGTCAGGATAGCGCTGTACCGCACCAGTATAAGTGGGGATATGCAAGGCTACCACTACGGTAGTCCCCTTTTCTACCTGCATTAAGTCCTGCTCCAGCCAAGCTAGTTGCTCCTCAGGAATATAGCCTATGTATTTGGACCCTGTGCCTAGGTAAAAAACATCATCCAGGACCACATAATGGATTTCCCCTCTATTCCAAGAATAATAGGTTGGCCCAAAATGCCCCTTAAAGGTGTCCGAAGTACCCTCATCCGATCTCACGCCGAAGTTCATATCGTGATTTCCAATGACTTCGAAAAACGGCACTCCATAGGAGGCCACTGATTCGTTGTATTCTTTGAACAGCTCCAATCGGTCGTAGACCAAATCTCCACATCCGATCCCAAACAAATTGGGATCATTCAGTGAGGAGATAGTATTTCTGACATCCGGAGCCGCTACCGTCAAAAGCTGATTGGCTTCGTATTCGTCCTGAATTTGGGTGTCCGAAAGCAGCAAAAAATGATGATTTTCATCAGAAGAGACTGTTTTCTTCAATTCAAAGCTGATTTGCTGCTCCTCCTGTGTCTTATTGATTTTCTGGAAAAAAGAGGAGGAACCGTTAGCTTGTCTGGGAATCTCATAGCCTGAAGGAAGAGATAAAAAAAAAAATCCCTGTCCGAGGAGGAATAAAGTGTGTATTCCCCTGAGGAATTGGTCCAGACTACACTTCTCCCATCCGAAACTGCCACTCGATACAATCCCTGACCGGAAGTAGTCACCCGACCTCTGATTCGAATGGGACGGAATAGAGTCGGCAAATTCTGAAGGGAAACTTCCCTCTGGATCTCAGCCAAAACAGGATTTCCCAAACTTACCCAGCCCATTGAGGCTAGACTCAATCCTTTGATAAATTCTCTTCTGTTAAACATAGATAGGATGGTTTTGCTGCTTATTTGCCAACGGCAGGATAATTTTTAGCTTCTGTATGCCCGTTGAGCGCTCATTAATTGAATGGGATTTTTTGAGTAGCATAGACGGCCCCCGTTTCCCCTTTTACCTCAAAGAGAATTTCCTTTTTCTCCCAATCGATGCTGGCCAATCCATAATTGAGCTTGGCGATCAAGTCACCGACCCGATAAGCATTAGGCTCTTCGCTTATTTCACTCCAAGTATGCGTGAGACCACTGGAAGTAATCTCATATATACCCTCCGGAAAACGCGAATCAGTCAGCTTCATGACTTCGGCAATATGCCGGTCACCACTCAGCAAAACAGGAGTCTGAGCTCCGGAGACGGCAATCACATCCAAAAGCCTCTCTCGCTCTTTGGGAAAATTGGCCCACTTTTCATAAGCATGCTCAGTGGGCAAAAACTGAATTCCCGATATTATCAGATTGATTTTAGCCTGACTTTCTTTCAGCTCTTTTTGCAGCCACTTCCACTGTGCTTCTCCGAGCACTTCCCCCTCCAGATTGGGTTGGTATACCTGATCGACGCGTTCAAGAGTATCCCTGAAGTAACGAGCATCCAGCAAAATAACTTTCACCTGCTGCTCTCCGGAACCGAAAACATGAGAAGAATAGGCGCCTTCCCGCTTTCGCTCAGGAGCATTGGCGGGAACTTCCAAGAAATCAAACATAAGGTCTCTTGACTCCTTCTTTTGGGCAAAAAACTTTCCCGCATCATTTCTTCCATAATCGTGATCATCCCAGACTCCGATGATCGGAACGGATTTTTTCAGTCGGGCATAGTCAGGATGGGCATTTTGTCGGGCAAATTTAGCCTTGAGCGTATCCATGATCGGAGAATCCCCATAGATATTATCTCCCATCCAAATCCAAAGATCAGGCTGATCCGAAATGATGGGATTCCAAAGTGGCTGGGGAGCATCTTGTCTGTTACAAGAACCGAAGGCTATGCGGGTAATTTCATTTTCAGAGGAAGTTTGTTTTTGGGTTTTGCAGGAAAAAAAGCCTGCCAAAATAAGGGCACTAAGAAATAGGATTCGGGTGGATTTCATCTGTTTATAATTTGATTTTTAATGGTCTGATGGAATGCCCTTGATAACCATCCCCCTGTGTGAGAAGCATTTTCTCATGGGCATTTCATGTGATGACTTTTTGCTTAGGAAAAATGAGAAATATGCGGTGGAAAATAGAGCCCACAGATCAAATTTATCAATTTCTTAATCCTAGCCATACATTTAAAAAACCTAAGGCAGACTTGCAATTCCCTCTATTTATCAACAACTTATAGAATCGAATCCCAAAGTATTTTCTTTCATTTTAAAGTTTTCAAGTACCCAATTCTTTTTCAACCCAACAGAAACCATTATGAAGAGGAAATTTTCAGACCTGCACTGCCACAATCACATGAGGGCACATTTTCAAATGCAGGAGAAGCAAAAGAAATTTACCCGAAAGGGAGAATTCAGCCCTTGGACCGTCATCGCCTCCAATTCCAAAAACAAGGATAAAGGGAAAATGGGGGCCAGCTACAGTCAGATTGATCTGGTCAAATGCTGGAACTCCAATCTGAGACTCACTTTCAATTCCCTCTATCCTCTCGAGCGCCAGTTTGTAATTGGCATGGATCCCAAAATCGGGGAAGACAAATGGTACAATTTTCTGGCAAGAGGCATTTTGGGTCACTCGGGGATCAAAAGAGATCTTCTCCAGACCGCATATATGCGAATACCGGATAAGGTGGTGGACTTTTTTCAATCCAAAGAATACGACTATTGGGAATCCCTCAACCGGGAAAAGGACTTTGTCCTGATGGACTCCGGGAGGCGGATCAAAAAAAATGAAATCCATGTACCCCAGGCCCTTTTCGGAGACAAAAAAGCAGCAGAAAAGCGAGCCAAAGCCGAACCGGAAGTCTATGTGGCAGAAAATGCATGCTATCGAATTCCAAAAGACAAAGCCGACCTGAAAAAATCACTGGATGACGATTCAGAGATCACCATGATCCTCACTATCGAAGGGGCGCATGCCTTGGGAACGGACCGACTTCGATACGTGCAGGACATTTCGGACCGGGTTCAGTTCATTAAGAAAATGTGGGAAGCTCCGGTATTCTTCATCACGTTTGCCCATCATTTTGACAATCACCTGTGTGGCCATGCCCATTCGATCCCGGGCATGGGAAAAGTTCTGATGAATCAGAAAAAACACATGAATGAGGGTTTTCGCAGAAATGGACGAAGAATTATCCGGGAAATGCTTGGGCTGAACAGCCAATTTGAAAAAGACCCCGAACTCGGATACAGGATGCTTATTGATGTCAAGCACATGGCAGCCCGATCAAGAATGGAATATTACGAGATGGTCAAAACCTGCATGGAGAAAGGTGATATTATCCCGGTGATAGCATCCCATTGTGGGTATTCTGGTATGGCCTCCCTGGCAGAACACATTGAATGTGAAAAAAAGGAAAAAGATGACTACTGCGATCCTACAGGAAAATTCAACGCATGGAACATCAACATGTGTGATGAAGATATCGAGATGATCGTAAAAACGGGAGGATTGTTTGGAATTTCTTTTGATCAAAGGATTCTGGGCATCACCAAATCCGATTTAAAAAATAACCCCAAGCGCAATGGAATTCAGCTGATTTGGGAGAATATCGAAGGAATTGTAAAAGCGGCCTACTCCAGCAAAAATCTAAGCGAGGAAGAAAAACCGAATATCTGGAAATGCATTACGATCGGGACGGATTTTGAAGGCTTAATCGATCCGGTAGATCCCTATCCTACCTCCCTTCAATATGAGCAAATGGCCAATAATTTGGTATTTGAAATCGATCAGGCAAGAAAAGACCCGAAAGCAAAGCACTTGGCTCATTTCAAATCCAGAGAAGAAGTAGAGAAATGGGTGGATGACTTCTGCTACACCAATGCAGAGGCATTTGCACTCAAAAATTATCCTGTTTGATTGGTATTGAAGACATGAAGTAAGGAATTCAAGCCTTCCTTACAAACTCAGATTTGAGTGCCATCGCTCCAAATCCGTCTACCTTGCAATCAATATTGTGATCTCCTTCGACCAGTCGAATATTCTTCACCTTGGTACCTGCTTTAATGGCTTTTGGAGCTCCTTTCACAGGAAGATCTTTGATGATAACGACTGTATCGCCATCTGAGAGAATATTGCCGTTGGCGTCTTTTACCAGACCTTCGGGCGTTTCATTTTCATTTATTTCTTCTGGATTCCATTCATACCCACATTCCGGACAAGCTAAAATCTCCCCCAATTCATAGGTGTATTCAGAATTACATTTGGGGCACGGTGGCAATTTTTCCATTTCCAAAAGTAACTGATTTGGCAAAATGCCTGTCTGAAATGGGATTATTTTACCTCATGGAAGTACTCCCTGTCAAAAACCCGGGAATACATCCATACCGGAACTCGGTCATGAAAGGGCATCAGGTCTTTAAGTACCTTTTTTTGGCTCTTGTGAGCATTCATTACTTCCAATATCTGAGGAAAATGCTCTTGAGTTTTTACAGAAAAATCGGGATCGGGCAATCCCTGGGAAGGGTCTTCCGGATAGTTTTTATTGAAGCTGGAAGAAAGCTTCAATGCCACTTTAACCTGCTTGGAGCAAAGCGTAACCTGAAATAGGTTTTGAGGTTTGAATTGGGGATTGGATGAGTTTTCCTGAAAGACTTGCTCCACAGCCAAACCGGACAATCGATGATCAGGATGGCCATAAAGCCCCACTTTGGAATCATAAGTAATCAGGACATCTGGCTGAATTTGGTCTATCAAATCTGAAACAATCCCTTTCAGTGAATCCAAACCTATGGAGGAAAGTCCGCTGTCCGGATAATCCAAAAGATGCAACTCAGAGGCTCCAATCAAATCTGCAGCTTTGTGCATTTCTTCACATCGAATTTCCGCCAGAAGATCCTCATCTTCCAGTCCGGATGACTTCCCTTTTTCCCCTTTGGTCAAAGTGGCAATTCGGATTTCATGTCCGTCTTCTCTTAGTTTCATCAGGGTTCCTGCCACAGTCACTTCATCATCTGGATGTGGAAAAAGTGCCAAAATCACCTTTTTTGGCGCTTTTTCTACCAAATTCTCTCGCTGGGTTATTTTAGGATCATGCAGTTGCTCTTTAGCAAAAAGAATCAGCATCCATGGTGTAAGCACAATGATGACCAATAATATCCCTAAAGTAACAAACACCAGCTTTTTCATTCAGTACTCAATAAGGTGCTCAAATAGGAAACCAAGTCTCTGATTTCGCGCTTGCTCAATAAGCCCCCCATGGCAGGCATGCTGGATGGAGCCAATTGGGACGATTTGATGTCTGCTTTTGAAATGGTTTTCTCCTCAGAACCTACCCTAATTTGAAAATCCTTTTCATTCTCCTCAAGCAAGGTTCCGGTCACCTTTTCTCCGGAATTCATCTCCAAAGTCACAAAGCCATAACCCGGTGCCAGCCTTTTGCTAGGCTCTACCAAGGCGATGAGCAATTCCTCTCGGGATAGCTTTCGGCCTATCCCATCCAAAGGAGGTCCAGCCGTGCCTCCCATATCCGTGTATGCATGGCATCTGATGCATTGGGCGGTTTGATTTTCAAAGAAAATTGACCTTCCCAATCTCACATTTCCCTGAGCTAAAGCGCCGGAGTATTTCTTCCATTCTTCACCATCGGCCTTTTTATCCAAAGCGGCAGTAAACTGGCTTTTCAATTCTTCTGAACCCGTCTGCACAATGGCTTCTTCCAGCTCGATCCAAGTAGCTTCCGGCAATTTTCCTGCTTCAAAATCACTTAGAAAAGTCTTCCAAACAGGGAAAGACTGACTTCCTTCCAGTCCAGCCAAAGTCAAAAGACCCGTTTGCTTCTCGGGGACAGTTTGGTTTTGGATAATATCAGTCAATAGCTGCACCTTCTGATCGGTAGGAAGGTCTAGCTCCGCCAAATAGCTTAACCCGGCAACGCGAACGGACTGAGACCGATCTTTCATCGCAGAGGAAATCGCCTCTCCCAACTTATCCGAATTCAAAGCGACCAAGGCATCCAAGGCCTGTATTTTCACACCATCTGATGGATCTGATTTCAATTTTGTCAAAAGCAAATCCTGAGCATCTTTGACCCCAAGCCTTCCCAAAGCCTTGGCAGACTCCATTCTCAAGCCTTCTGCAGGTTGGTTGATCTGAGAGACAAGAACCGGCTTCACCTGATCGCGAATTAGGGCCGGGTCTCTTTCGACGACTCCTCGATAGCGTCCATCTACCCGATCGACTAGGGATGGTTTGGCCCAAGTGCCAATTGCGGCAAGGGTTTCCATTCTTAATGCTTCAGAAATCCCCGGTTTGCCGAGGTAGATGAGCAGGTGATTCAGATTTTCTACATTTCCCAATCGCTGATTGGCACTGATGGCTCTTCGGATCAAAGCTTCATTTTGAAATTGGGTGCTACTGAGCAAAGCACCCAAGGCAGGCATTGCTTCAGGAATGGAGAAATCATCGTGGATTGCTCTTGCGGCTTCAGTGACAACCAGCTCATTGGAATCATTAAGGAATCGGACTAATTCGGGAGATTCCATCCTTCTCAAGGCGACTACCGCTCCCAAGCGCACTGCAAAAGACGGGTGATTGGAAAGTGCGGCCACAGGCTCTACCTGACCGATTCTAGCCAAAGCCAAAGACGCTGCATGCCGGATATAGGCATCTTCATCATTATTGGATTCCAAAAGGGAAATCAATGACTGCACGGCCTCCGGATTGCTGCTACGGCCCAAGGCTTCTGCACTGAAAAAGCGCACTCGGGAATTTTCATCCTGAAGTCCCGCAATCAATTCCTTTCCAGCCTTGGAATAACGAATGTCTCCCAGCCATTTGGCGGCCTGAGCCCGGATTTCAGGGTCTTTATCTTTCAGCAAAGGCACAAGTGCATCTGCAAACTCCATCTTTTCCATCCTAGCGAGTTGACTCAATCCAACAATTGAATGCACCCTTGCCAATTGATTGCTTTGGTCTTGGATGACTCTTGAAAAAACTTCTGCCCCTTTGCTTCCCCTGCGTGCCAGCTCAAATTGAGCTTTTCTTCTGACCCGGAGATCTCCGAAATAAAGTTTGGCTTCCAGCTCTTTCTCGCTGAGTTTTTTGTAATCAGCCTTGATTTCAGTTTCTGTCTGCTTTTGCAATTCCCAGCCTTTGGCTGTTTCGTCTGTCAGTCTCCAGATCCTTCCGTAATTTTTATCATTCCATCCAAAAATCCAGTCAGCAAGATACATCGATCCATCCGGGGCAAAATCAATTCCTGTCGGCAGGAAATTACCGATTACCTTTTCGGTTTTAGTCATTTCAAAGGAGGCTCCTTTTGGCTGTAGCTGAAAGGCGTGAAGACCGGAAGTGGAGGGATTCCCGACAAACTCAACCACGAAAAAGTGATCTTTCCAACGCTCTCCCAATCCTGAACCCGGATTGAATAGCATACCTGTAGGACCGTTGATGTAGTTTTGGATACAAGGGGTAATGTATGCCGCTTGGCCCTCCCAGCGCGGAAGGTATAATTTCTCATCCATCCAGACCTTGTAGGTATTGTTGTCCGGGTCGCGGTACTTTCCAAATTGCCAATTGATCCTCCAGCCGGTATCCGAACCATTGGTGAGATAGACCAGCCTTTCACTTTCTCCCCGGTGGTCCCCATCGTTGTCCACAGAAATCAGATTATTGTATTGATCAAAAACAAACTCATGGGTATTTCTCACACCCATGGCAAAAATCTCAAAATCACTTCCGTCGGGATTTGCCCGGGCAATTACTCCCCGATTGGGGTATTTCCATTCAGTACCATCGGGACCTTTTCCATTGAATCCAATATCACCTATGCCCCAATATATTCTCCCGTCAGGCCCCATTTCGATCCCGGACATGCCATGAGCTCCAAAGCCAATGTGTATTCCATAGCCGTAGGAAAGCGATTTCTTCTCGTCCATGATTCCATCGCCGTTTTTGTCCATCAGCCTCCACAAATCCGGACCTGCAGCCACAAAGAGCGCATCTTCGGTTTCCATCAGGCCTCCGGCCACGTCGGTGACTTCCTCATGAAAGTCCTGCACCATGAGCTGAGACCAATCGGCATATCCATCCCCATCAGTATCCCGAAGCTTGTACACCTCGTTTTTCTCGACCAACATATCTCTCCAGTCATGGCTTCCGTCTCCATTGAGGTCAGTCAGCCAAGTATTTTCGGAAGAACGCTCAGGTGAAAGTTCTTCCCGGAGAAAAGCCCGCTTGTCGTCTATATTCTGAAGAGAGATGGATCGGATCTCCCAAGACTGATGCCCTCGGATATCGAATTCAGCCGTGTTTCTTCTTGGAGAGCGGGAATAGAGAATATCTCCTTGATCATTGACTTGAATTGAAATCGGGTCTTTGACCAGTGAGTCTACTGCCCAGACTTCAAGTTTAAGTCCTTCGGTCAAAATAGGATTAACTGATGTTTTGGCACTTTCTACCAAAGGAAGGATTTGATCCTTGGTCAGTGTTTGAACTCTTAGGTCTACCTCCTCTTCCTTTTTGCAGGAAGAAAAAAGCAAAACAGGAATTAATACTGGAAGCAGAGCAAGACGAGAAGGAAAATAGGCTTTGGGCATAACTATTGGAATTTTGACACAGAAAAATAGGAAAAAGGCAAATATCCCGCATGCCGTTGATCAAAATGCCGTAAAAAACAAAAATCCCGATCAAGGATCGGGATTTTGTTCACTTTAACCACTAACAACCATAAAACAAAAATAAGTTAAGACTACTCGGTGATTGAGCTTGACGTCTTAGTAGTCCGTACGGGAATCGAACCCGTGTTTTATCCGTGAAAGGGATACGTCCTAACCCCTAGACGAACGGACCATGAAACGGTGAAAAATAAAACTGATTTACGAAGGGAATATATTTTCATAAATCATTGTAAATCAGCATGTTAAGTAGTCCGTACGGGAATCGAACCCGTGTTTTATCCGTGAAAGGGATACGTCCTAACCCCTAGACGAACGGACCATTTTTATATTGAAAAACGTGCTTTTTCAAAAGGTTGTGCAAATATAGCGGGTCAAGTTTACAAAGCCAAAAGTGCTGCAAAAATTTCTTTGGAAAAAGGGTAAATCACTGAACCAAAGCCCTAAAAATTTGCTTGAATTACCATCAAGACTTTTAGCTAATTTCGTCCCGGAATAAAAACCCAATGAACTCAAGCTTACCCAAAATTCGAGTGGCCATCAATGGCTTTGGCCGAATTGGCAGATACACAGCCAAGTTGCTTCTGGACAACCCTCAGTTTCAACTGGTAGCCATCAATGACCTGGCACAGGCCGATTCCATAGCCCATCTTCTCAAGTACGACTCCATTCATGGAAAATTGGAAAAGCAAATCAGTCTTTCTTTACCCTATCTGACTATCGATGAGACAAAGACGCTGCTCCTTTGCCATTCCGACCCAATAAATCTTCCCTGGAAAGAACTGAACGTTGATTTGGTCTTAGAGTGTACCGGAAGATTTACTCATCGTGAAGGCGCAGAAAAGCATTTGAAGGCTGGAGCCAAAAGAGTAATTATCTCAGCCCCGGCAGCTGATGCCAGCATTCCAATGGTGGTATTGGGAGTAAATGATTCCATCTTGACAGGTAAGGAGAAGATCGTGTCCAATGCATCTTGCACGACCAATTGCCTAGCTCCGATGATCAAGGTCCTCGATGAGTATTTTGGAGTGATTAAGGGGTATGCTTCCACGGTCCATTCCTACACCAATGACCAGAATCTCCACGATGCTCCTCACCGGGACCTAAGAAGAGCTAGGGCAGCCGCCTATTCCATCATTCCTACTACTACCAATGCCGGCAAGGCATTGGACCGTGTACTGCCCTCTATTGCTGGTCGAATTGAAGCTTCGGCAATGCGGGTTCCTGTACCTGATGGCTCTCTGACAGACTTAATTGTAGAATTGGAAAAGTCTCCAAGTGCGGATGAAATCAATCAGGCATTCAAACAGGCAGCGAAAAGTGAAATGAAGGGGATTTTGCAGGTGGAATCAGACCCTATTGTTTCCATGGATATTATTGGCAACTCTCACTCCTGCATCATTGACGAAGCTCTGACCTCTGCCAAAGGGAATTTGGTGAAAGTAGTCGGCTGGTATGACAACGAATCCGGTTATGCCAATCGCTTGGTCGACTTGGCTATCAGGCTCAGTGCAATCAATCCTTTACTCGATTAATTGCAAGCATCCGGACCAAAAACGAGGGCAGGTTTTTGCGGTGATCACGAGATTTGAGGTGGATATACCAATTGAACTTTTCAAAAATGGGCACTTTATGAGTCTCGACCATTTCAATCAAGGTGCTATCCCGGTCTTCCAAATAACAAAAATGACCGGAAGCGGTGCCCATATCAAAGCTGTCTTCGCTGTCTACGGTAAAGGGATAGCCTGCTAGTTGAGCTTTAGCTTTTAAGTCATGCATCCCATTGACATCCAAACAGCAATGAATGAATCCCAAATCTCCCCAGTATCTGTCCTGAAAAATCCTGCAGGTCGGTTTCTGGTCCAACTGCACCAATTCTACCTGAGCCTTGCACAAAAGGGCACCAAAAGCTCCCGGATTTAGTCCTTTCATCTCAAGCAAGGTTCTGGAAGAGGTTCCTACATCGTTTTCCCACTTGGCCTGGTGGTTTTTTTCCAGATAGACTTGTTCACTAAAACCCAAAATATTTTGGTACAAAAGTAGAGACTGATCAAGATCACTGACTCCTATACAAACGCCCAATACACCTCCATGCAATGACTTTCCGGATTTGAACCAAGATTCGGATTCGCGGATTTCGAACAAATTGGCAAAGGGATCACGGATGAAAAAACTTTTGGTGCTGTCTGGGTGAGTAAAGATGGGAGTCACGACTTCTGCCCCGCATTCCAACAACCATGCCTTGGATTTGAGCACATCCCGGCTGCGAATCTTCACTGCGAAAATTCCCAAATCCCCCCAACTCGTTTTTCCCTGATAAGCAGTGGGCTTGCGACTGGTAAATTGCCAGATTTCAAATCCTCCTCCACCCTGCATATTCATCGCCAATACAGCATGCCGGGAGTGAACTTCTCCTCCAGTATACCCTTTCATAAGGTAAGCTTCCGCTTTGTCCTGAAAAATAGGAACATCCATTCCAAATGCTTTTCGGTACCACTTCCAGGACTCTTCCAGGTTTATAACGCCAATACCTACCTGTTGAATCCCGTTTAACTGATAGCCGAAGTCACCCATGTTTCAAATGTTTTTTGTATGTTTTTTTCAGGGACTCAGGAGAAACTCCCATGTGGAACAGGATAAAGATATAAAGATTAACCAGCTGAACCCTTAGCCAGGAATTATTTACATATTTTCTATGAGAAACTACGATGGATTTTGGGATTATATAGAAGGACCATCTTTTTTTAATTCGTCGGACTAGTTCAAAATCCTCCATCAGGCAATAGTCCGGCTTAAATCCGCCCAACTTTTGGAATAAACTGGTCGAAATAAAAAGCGTCTGATCTCCTCCTCCCGAAAATGGACCGTTGAATCGAGTGGCCCAACCGTTGATCTTGAGAAGCCAATGGTCAGAATCAAATTGGTAGCGATAGCACCCTGCCCTAACCCCATTCAATCTGGCCTCTTGAATATCCATGGCAAAACTGGGAAGGGGTCTGGTATCGGCATGCACGAAGTAAAGCGTATTTCCCTGAGCCGCTTTAGCCCCGAGGTTCATCTGCCTGGCTCTCGAGGCTTCTTTTAATTCAAAAACTTTAGCCCCAAACTCTTGGGCTACTGCGACGCTGTTGTCTTTGCTCCCTCCGTCCACCACAATCAAATCCACGACGAATTTTCCTCCATGAGCGGAAATCAAGGGGAGCAGCTCCCGGAGATTGGCCTCCTCATTCAAAACCGGAATGATGACAGACAGTTGAAATAAACCATTCATTTTACCCTTCTGATTTGATAATTTTTAATCGGGTTTTCAAGTACGATCTTATCTAGCTTTCCGGATTGATAGTAATAGCGGTTTTTATTTCCGTTGATTTCAATTTCATACACACCAGGTTCAACTTGGATAATCCTCTGAGCTAATCCATAGACTTCAGAGAGGAAAATATCCTGAGGACTTGGCTCTTCAAAAAACAGCTTGGTGCTGCACCAGGCTAAAGGTCCTGATACAGGTATTCTATTTTCAAATTGGTACGAATCAGCTTTTACCTGGTAATGATCCCCATCCCAGCGGACTAAAGAAAAAAAATCTCCCCGGTTGGTTTTACTTGTGGAAGTGGTCTTGACAATATGGTCTTTCAGAAAAAAGGACCGGTTTTGAAACCGCACATCCACCCCTCCAAAAAACCAAAACTTAACTTGACTGTTAACTTCATAAACGAGGCTATCTTTCCTATTCTTATCCCGGGTGGCCTCGAGCTCTCCGATCTTTATACCCAAAACCACCACCTCAAATAGAGCCACATCTGCCTCTTGCGCAGGTGAATTTTGAGAAAAGAGCATCAAACCAATCAGGAAAAGAAGAATCCTACCCTTACTTCTGATGGTTTTCCAGTTTTTTCTCATCCCATCCCAATTTTTCTTTCCACTCAGAACCCTGACCAAAGAGCCGGATCAAATCCTCTTCTGTATCCAAATCACTCAACTGAACCAACAACTCCGACTTTAAACGAAAAGCTCTAGCCCGGCCCAAGGTTTCTTTCAAAACTGATCCCGTACTCCAGGCAATGGATCTGAATAGTTCGGGGTGCAGGGATTTCAGGCCCAAAAGGTAGTATCCTCCATCCTCTGCAGGTCCTATCACCACTTCATTTGTCTCGAGTTTGCTTTCTGCTTCCAGTAGAATCTCCGTGCTGAGCTCAGGACAGTCCGTCCCAATGATAATTGCTTTGGAATACCCCATAGCAATTACTTCATGAAAAGCGTTTTCCATCTTTTCACCCAAATCATTTCCTTTTTGAATAAATGCTTGGTATCCAAACCTACTTTCAGACTCGGGAATGAACGAAGAATAGAACACTAAAACATCAAAGCCTGTCTTCTCTGCCTCCTGAAAGGTCAACTGGATCAGATTGAGGTAGATTTGCAAGGCCTTACGATCTCCTATACCGGCAGCGAGTCTGGTTTTCACCTTGCCCAATTCGGGGTTTTTCTGAAAAATAATCAGCGCAGTTTTTTGCATTAGGCTGTGGCCCCTCCGCAGCTAGAACCCGCCCCGGCAGTGCAACCGAAACAGTGATTGTTAATTTGTATTGATCTGTTGAGAAGTGACTCGGTGTTCCATTCAGCAATATGCTGAGAAGCTCCTTTTTCTACTTTCATTTCCAACATTTGATTGAAATCACAATCATAAAGATAACCATCCCAGCCGATCGAGAGCGTATTTCTGCACATGACTCCTGCAGCTGCGGAAGGATTGTAGGCATTAATCAGTTTTTCCATATAGCCTTCATAATTCTCAGATCGAACCAGATATTCCAAAAACCTTGAAATAGGAATATTGGTAATGGTAAACAGAGAATTGAAGTGGATGCCATATCGGTCGAGCAGCTTCTTTTTGAATTCCAATTCCAATTCACTTTGATCCCCGGGAAGGAAAGCACCCGCGGGATTGTAGACCAGGTTTAAAACCAAATCCGATCCTTCCATTCCATATCCGACCTGATTGAGTCTCAAAAGTGCATCAATTGATTTTTCAAAAACTCCGTCTCCTCTTTGAGAGTCAGTTCTGCTTGCTGTGAAATAAGGCAATGAAGAGACTACCTCTACCCGATTGGTTTTGAAGAAATCAGGCAAATCATGAAACCGGGGATTAGCCAGGATAATGGTGAGATTGCACCTGACTATAATCTTTACATCCTGCCGGGAGCTTCGAATTTCCTCTACCAGCCATCTGAAATCAGGATTCATCTCCGGAGCTCCCCCGGTCAAATCCATTGTGTGAATACTGGATTCAGACCGAATCACGCGAAGACATTCGGCCATCGTGGCTCTAGTCATGATCTCTTTTCGGTCAGGACCCGCATCCACATGGCAATGCTTACAGACTTGGTTGCACATTTTGCCCAGATTGATCTGGAAAATCTCCAACTGAGTGGGCTTCAATGGAAAAAGCCCAGAAGAATCCAAATAATCGGCGAAAGAAACTGATCTATCAAAAATCGGAGATTCTAGGACCTCAAATGCTCCTTTAGGATTGGCTAAGGAATGCTTTAATGCTTTTAACGACTTCATTACATGGACAATTCCTTGATCTTATTCATCATTTGGGTGCCGTGAACCAAAGATGCCCCTCCGCGGATAGCCGCTGCAACGTGTACAGCCTCCATCATTTGCTCCTCATCACAGCCTTTTTCCAAAGTATCTACAGAATAGGCATCGATGCAGTAAGGACATTGAATGGCATGAGCTACAGCGAGGGCAATGAGTGACTTTTCACGGGCAGTAAGTGCTCCTTCTTTAAAAACCTCGGCATAATAGTCGAAAAACTTATCTCCCATTGCTTTTTGCAACTCGGTGATGTTGCCAAATTTTTTCAGATCCTCTGGATTATAGTATGTTTTCATGGAATAGTTTGGTTTTGAATTCAGATACGAATTAGGATTTAAAATTGGATTTTGATTTGATCAAAAAAGCTAAATAAAAACCTAATGAAAAAGCCATTTTTGATCTAAGGAAACCCAATAATCACTGGAAAAGTCAACTGACTGACAATTTTGATTTTACCAAAACCCTTAGCATTCTCGAATTTTTTTAAAGATTCAATATCAATCGCCACCCCTTCCAAGACGAATTTCAACCTTGATTTTTCTCAAATAAAAATTACGCTATATTTACCCTATAAATTCTATAGACATTAAATATTAATAAAATGAGCTTAAGACTAGGAGATGTAGCACCGGATTTTACCGCCGAATCAACAGAAGGTGATATCCGTTTTCATGAATTTCTTGGAGACAGTTGGGGAGTATTATTCTCCCATCCTGCAGACTTCACTCCAGTATGTACCACAGAATTGGGTGCTGTAGCTAAACTCAGGGATGAATTTGTCAGAAGAAATGTGAAAGTAATTGCATTAAGTGTAGATGGATTGGAAAGCCATAGAAGTTGGATTGGGGATATTAAAGAAACCCAAGGAACCGCAGTCAATTTCCCAATCATCGCTGATCATGACAAAAAGGTTTCCTCATTATATGACATGATTCATCCCAATTCCAATGAAAATTTCACCGTGAGATCAGTATTTGTTATTGGTCCCGACAAAAAAATCAAGCTGATCATTACCTACCCTGCAAGTACAGGCAGAAACTTCGATGAATTATTGCGTGTGATTGATTCTCTGCAGCTGACAGCTAATTACTCTGTAGCCACTCCAGCCAACTGGAAGCATGGTGAGGATGTGGTAGTGGCTCCGGCGATTCCTACAGCAGACATTCCATCAAGATTTCCAAAAGGGCATAAAGTCATCAAACCCTACCTAAGGACTACTCCTCAACCAGACCTGTAAAACCTAAGAAGGCTGTCTTTGCGTGAGACAGCCTTCTTAATTCCAATAATTTTTTATTTTTCCAGTCCTTAAATCAAGTCAAAAAGACGAGGAAGGAATAGCGTAATCGCCGGGAAAATCATGATCAAGGCCAATGCTACAATCATGGCCAAAAAGAAGGGAATCAGAGGCCGAATGACCTGAGTCAGAGAAATCTTGGCTATTGAAACTCCAACAAACAGCAACGAACCTACCGGAGGGGTGCACAATCCGATACAAAGGTTCAACACCATCATAATTCCGAAATGCACAGGGTCTATCCCTACCTTAGTAACCACTGGCAAAAAGATCGGAGTGAAAATCAAAACGGCTGGTGTGATATCCATAAACACCCCAACGGCCAAAAGAATCAGATTGATCAGAATCAGAATCACCCATTTATTATCACTTACATTCAGCATAAAATCGCTGATCATCTGCGGTATATCCTCTGCAGACATTACCCAAGACATACTCATGGATGTGCCAATCAGTAGCAAGACGACAGCGGTGGTTTCCGAACTTCTGACTAGAATCCCTGGCAGCTCTTTGAGTTTTAATTCTTTGTAGGCAAATGATAGAACCAAAGTATAAACCACAGCAATCGCCGAGGCTTCTGTGGCAGTGAAAACTCCGGCCACAATCCCTCCGATCACCACGAAAAGCAAAAAAAGACTGGGTAAAGCTCGCCTAAAGGAGGTGCCCAATTCACCTAGACTAACAGATTCTCCACCTTTGATTTTGTGTTTTTTGACAAAAATGGCCGCGCAGACCATCAGTGTGAGACCGAGGAGTAGGCCAGGCAAGTAGCCTGCTACAAACAGGGCTGCAATGGAAACTCCCCCGCTTGCCAGTGAATAGATGATCAGAATATTCGAAGGAGGAATAATCAGGCCTGTTGTGGAAGAAGTGATGTTTACTGAAGCTCCCAGCGTCTTTGGATAGCCTTCTTCGTCCATTCTTTTGCCCAAAATACTGCCAATTGCAGAGGCAGCGGCAGCGGCAGAACCGGCAATAGCCCCAAAGAGCATCGCAGCGATAATATTCACGTATAGTAATCCCCCGGGAAGCCTGCCTGTCAGGCCTTTGGCAAAATCGATCAGTCGGTTGGCAATCCCTCCCCGATTCATGATTTCTCCCGCCAAGACAAAAAAAGGAATCGCCAAAAGCGCAAAACTATCCAATCCCGTGGCCATCCGTTGGGCGATGGTGGTCGATGCCGGTAGAGCTGACACCGTAATCAGCAAAGTGAAAAAGCTCGAGAGACCCAAACTCCAAGCCACCGGAACGCCCAATACCAGCAAGGTGACAAAACTTAAAATCAAGATAACAATACCGATCCACTCCATGATTAAGCCTTGTTTTTTACTAGTTGGACAATATGAAACAAATGATAGTATACCACTAAAGCACCTGAGACAGGAACAATCCCATAAATCCAAGAAAGTGGAATCTGAAGTGTAGCTGATTTCTGCTCAAGAATCTGGGTGATGTAGACCAAATTCCCTCCCCCGATGATCATCACAAAGAGCCCAAACACAATGACCAAAGTGTGGATGAATAATTGGAGATATAGCAATTGCTTTCCTTTCAGTTTCTCTGGAAGAATATCAATGGCCAAATGACCGTTTTTTCCTGAAACATAGGCTGCGCCTGCCAATCCCAGCCAAATCATCATGTACCGGGACAGCTCATCAGTAAAGGAACTGGGATCTCCCAAAACATATCTGGAAAAGACCTGCCAGGTCACGTTGACCACCATCAGACCCATCAGGACTGCAATCAATACTTGAATAAATTGATCCAAAAAGACTTTGACTTTCATTCGCGTGTATTTTGGATTCGTTCGATCAGGCGAGCCAAAACGGGATTTTCAGCTTCTACCTGATCATAAATAGACTGTACTTGTTCACGGAAGGCATCCTTGGAAGGGTAAGAAACTATCACTCCTGCTTTTTGAACTTCACGCATGGATTCTTCCACGGATTCTTTCCAAAGTTGCGCTTGATAGACTGCCGACTCATCAGCTGCCTCCTGAAGCCACTCTTGTTCTTGGGGATTGAGCTCCTCCCAAACCTTGGTACTGACCAACACCACATCTGGCACCATAGTATGTTCATCAATGGAGTAATACTTGCAAACCTCATAATGCCTTGAATTGTAAAAGCTTGGAGGGTTGTTTTCTGCCGCATCGACGATCCCTTGCTGAAGGGCCGTGTAAAGCTCACCATAAGCTACCGGAGTCGGAGATCCACCCATAGCCCGGACCATATTGATTGCCATTTTGGATTCTTGGACCCTTACTTTCAATCCGGCAAGATCTGCTGGAGTCTCTACAGGTTTGTTTTTGGTGTAGAAGCTCCTTTTGCCTGCATCATAAAAGCAAAGGCCACGAAGCCAAAACTTCTGGCAGCTCAGCAATAGCTCGGTTCCGATTTCCCCATTCAAAACCTGATTGGTATGAGCATCATCCCGGAAAAGAAAGGGGATTCCAAAAACACTAATTTCTGGAGAAAATGCCTCCAAAGAAGCTGCAGAAACCTTGGTCATCCCTACACTTCCTATTTGAAGAAGCTCAATCAGTTCTCTTTCGGTACCCAATTGCTGATTGGGATAGACTTTCACTTTGATCCTGCCTTTGGATTTCTCTTCCAGCCTTTGTGCCAAAAAAACCATGGCATTGTGCACCGGATGGGCAGTGACTTGGGCATGGCCCATTTTGATGATTTTTACTCGTGAATCCTCTTTGCATCCTGTCAAGGCCAACAATAACAAGAGAATGAGCGTCAGTTTTGGGTTCATTGGGTTTGTTGTTCTCGAATAGACTCGATGATATTCATTGCATGCTTTACTCTTTCCTGAATCTCTCCAAAAGCTCCCCGATTGATCAGGTCTTTTCGGAAAAGCTGGGACCCCATGCCCACACAAAGCACTCCGGCACCAAACCATGCTTTCATGCTTTCAGCGGTGGGCTCCACCCCTCCTGTTGGAATGATTTCGATTTGGGGCAAAACCGCATGGACCGCAGGCACAAACTCAGGTGTGAGAATATTGGCAGGATAGATCTTTACCAATTGGGAACCAAGCTGTTGAGCAAAAAAAACTTCGGAAACGGTTCCGCATCCCGGAATCCAAGGCACATCAACTTTAGCACAATACTCCCCCAATTTGGGGTTCATGACAGGGGCTACGATAAATTCAGCCCCCATATCCAGAAACTCCTCTGCTTCAAAAGGATGGTAAATCGTTCCTACTCCCAAGTATAAACCTGGCATCCGACTGGCTGCTTCTCTGATTTTGGGAAAAATGGATTTCGCTTCTTTTCCCCTATTGACCATCTCGATCACTCGAACTCCCCCTTCATAGGCAGCAAAAAGTAAGTCTAAGCATACCTGCTCATCCGGGTGAAAAAATATCGGCATCATGCCTCCTGCATGCATGCGTTGAATAAATGGACTTGGGTTTCTCATCATCGTTTGATTTTTCCGGTGGCTTCTCCCTTCGTTAGTTCTAGTACTTCTTCAAGGGAGCAAAGCAGTACATCACCAGGTACACTATGCTTCATAGCTCCTGCAGCCATGGCAAATTCAATAGCCTCCTTGGGTTTCATTTCCAAAAGACCATAAATCAATCCTCCCGCAAAAGCATCTCCTGTCCCTACCCGATCCACAATATGCGTGAGTTCATATGCGCGGGAAGAAAAAGTTTTCTTTTTAGCATAAAGTGAAGCTGAGAGGGTATTGCTGGAAGAGCTATGGGAAATCCTGTCTGTTTTCACAATATATTCCAGACGATCAAATCGCTCGAAAGCCATAGACCTGACTTCTGCAAAGCTTTTGAAATCTTCTCCCAAGCACTGCTTGAAATCCCGAGAACCGGCAATCATCACGTCCGTGAGTTCCATTAATCGAGGCATGATTTCATCAGGTGATTTCCCAAACTGCCAGAGATTGCTACGGTAATTCAAATCTCCACTTACTTTCACGCCTTTTTGGGCAGCTACCTCCAGGGCTTGAAGGGTAATATCCGCACAATTTTGGGACAAAGCCGGTGTGATTCCCGACCAATGAAACCAATCGGCCCCATCCAGAATTTCCTCCCAATTCAGGGCTTTGGGATCAAGCAGGGAAAAAGAAGACCCAGCCCGATCGTAAATTATCTGACTGCTTCGCTGCATGGCTCCATGTTCCAGAAAATAAATCCCCATCCTTCCGGGAGAAAACTGGACAAAACGGGTATCAATCCCAATATTTCTGAGCTTGCCTGCTGCAGACCGACCTATTTCGTGGTCCGGAAAAGCAGTGACATGAGCTACATCCATTCCCCAATAAGCCAAAGCTGCCCCCACATTGGCTTCGGAGCCACCAAATTCCACATCCAGAGAAGTGGTCTGAAAGAAACGCTGATTGCCGGGAGGTGATAGCCTGAGCATGATTTCCCCGAGGGTTACGATTTTCTTCATGGAAGAATTTTTTTCTCTAATTTGACCAAGTTAAGCAATAATACAAATGAACAATACGGTCCTCCTTTTGGATAATTCTGACAATGTGGGTGTGGCATTGATGGATCTTTTTCCGGGAAATCAGGTAATGCTAAATGGGAAAACCATTGAAATTCAGGATTTTGTAGCAGCAAAGCACAAATTTGCCATGCGGGCCTTTGCTCCTGGAGAGGAAATTTACATGTATGGCACTATCGTAGGGGAAGCGACCCAGGCCATCCCGGAAGGTGGCGCGATCACCCTGCAAAACATCCGTCACAAGACCAAGAAATATCAGGTTCAAACTGGAGGGTATAGCTGGAATTCCCCGGATACCTCTTCTTGGCAAGACCAAACCTTTATGGGATACAAACGGTCTGATAATCAGGTAGGAACAGCTAATATTTGGCTGGTTTTGCCGATGGTTTTTTGCGAAAATACGAATGTCCAACTCATGCAGGAAGCCTTTGAAAATGCTTTGGGATTGAAGAAAATGAACCCCTATGAAAGGCAGATCCGAACCTTGATTTCAGGCTTGAATGGAGAAAAATTTACGGAATCGGTTGCGCAAAAAACAGAGATCTTCGAGTCAAAAATCTTCTCCAATCTGGACGGAATCCGCTTTTTGACCCACTCCATGGGATGTGGAGGAACAAGGCAGGATGCCGAGACTTTGTGTGCTTTGCTTGCCGGATACATTCATCATCCCAATGTGGCAGGTGCTACGGTTTTGAGTTTAGGCTGCCAAAATGCGGAGGTTCGGATCCTTCAGGAAAAACTTCAGGCATTAGGCTGTACCAAACCCTTGGTCATCTGCGATCAGCAACAATCAGGAACCACTGAAGCCCTGCTCAACCGAGCCATTGAGGAAACTTTCCAGCAGCTTATAATAGCCAATCAGGCAATGAGAGAACCAGTACCTCTTAGTTATCTGACCATAGGATTGGAGTGCGGTGGATCGGATGGTTTTTCGGGGATTTCGGCCAATCCTACCTTGGGAGCAGTCTCAGACCTGATTGTTGCCTTGGGAGGAAAGGCTATCCTTTCGGAGTTTCCTGAGCTTTGCGGGGCTGAAGAGAATCTTATCCAGCGCTGCGAAAGCCCTGAGCTTGCCCAAAAATTCATTCATTTGATGGAAACCTACAATGAGGCAGCAAAACGGGTAGGAAGCGGTTTTGACATGAATCCCAGTCCGGGAAACATCAAAGATGGACTCCTTACCGACGCGATTAAGTCCTGTGGAGCAGCAAAAAAAGGGGGAACTGCGCCAGTATCAGATGTCCTCGACTACACCGAGTATGCTACCAAACCAGGACTCAACTTGCTCTGCACTCCAGGAAATGATGTGGAGAGTACCACGGGATTGGCTGGAAGCGGAGCCAATATCATCCTCTTCACCACAGGGCTCGGAACACCTACTGGAAACCCTATCGTACCGGTAATCAAGGTCTCAAGCAATTCCAAATTAGTGAAGAAGATGCCGGATATCATCGACTTTGATGCCGGAACGATTATCGAAGGATTGGACACACCCCAATCCGCAGGTGAAAAACTTCTGAAACTGATCATCGAGGTAGCTAGCGGAAAGAAAAAGACCAAGGCAGAAGAAAAGTCTAATTTTGACTTTATCCCCTGGAAAAGAGGGGTCTCACTTTAACTTTTTCCTTATTCATAATCCTAAAAAGCACCTCAAAAAACAAAATAGCATCAGGTCAAACCCGATGCTATTTTTATTTATCCTAAGATGATGTAAGGTCTATTTAGGACTAGTCGTCAAAGCTTATTTCTTGTTTTTGAGCGTGGCCATAGCTACTGATCTTCCTTGACCATTGGTAGGATTGAAATTTCCTCTCACGACACCTGTTCCTTTTAGATTTGCAAATCTTCCGGTGCCACCTACAATCTCCACCTCTGCGATGAATGAAGAAAGCGTTTCACTTACCGGAGTAACGGTATTTTTGAGATTTTTAAACCAAATAGAGTTTCCTCTTTTATCCACCGTGATAGAACTGACCTCATCGGGTACATTTGTGATTCCCAAAGCCTCCAATTCAGCTCCAAATACACCGGTGACAGGGGCACCAATGGTTACCAATTCGGATCCTTCAAAAAAGGCAAATTGATTGAGAAAGCTATTTGCCCTCCCCATCCGAGTAGCCAAACCTTCGCCTGTACCTGGGTAAAATCCCGGTGCTGGACCTCCTACATATCCCTCTCCTGGAATAAAAGTCAACTGGTTTTGAAAAATTTCAAAATAATTGAAATTTCCGGAAAGACGCAGACCAAAGGGGCTTCCTGCTTCTTGGTCAAGTTCTTGCCATAGCGCAAGAGCCTGATCATAAGTAGGATCGGCTACCTCCTGAGCATCCAGTACGGGTTCTTGATCTACGGATTCCGAGCAGGACCAAAGAGCGGCAACTAAGAAAGCTGCCAAAGCCAAAGGCTTTAGAAATTTGATTTTCATTAGATGATTAAGTTAGGTGATTGAAATAGAATGTTGAAATATAATAAGAAGTTGGGTGATTTAAACATACTCACTACTAACAACATATTTTTTGCAGTTTATACCAATAAAAATGCCAAAAAAATCAGCCCACGATAAAAAAATTGGCAGAAGAACCTTTTGCCCGAATTTCTCTCGCTTTTTTATAGGCTTCTGAATGATACCAGTCCAAGGCTTTTTGACGATCCGGGAATTCCAACAACACCAAACGATCGTGCTTCCACTCGCCCTCTAAAGCTTCCACAGGAAGACCCCGAATTACAAACTTGCCTCCGAAGGGTTCGATACTCCCAGGGGTCAATTTTTTATATTCATCGTAAACTTCATTATCATAGATATCTACTTCTACAAGTACAAATGCTGACATAGTTTGAAATGTTTAATTGACCGAAACTGAAAAAAAAATTTCAAATGCCAAACCCTACCATTCATATCCTTCAATTTGGGACAGGAAATTTTCTCCGAGCTTTTTTTGAGCCCATGGTTCAAAATTTGAATGAAAAAGATATCCCCTTGAATATCTGTATCATACAAAGTACAGGTGGAAATACCCTCGAAAAACTAAGCGCCCAAAACTTTCAATATCATGTCTGTGTGGCTGGTATCCGAAATGGTACCGAAGTACAGGAAATCCAGAAAATAACGTGTGTAAAAGACGGTATGAGTCTCCCTGAGGATAGAGAAAAGTTCATGGGTTTTGCCTCCCAGTCTGAGGTCAAATGGATTGTTTCCAATGTAACTGAGGCGGGAATGGTATGGAAGGAAGAAGGACCGCAGGAAAAATTTGCGGAATCCTTTGCGGGAAGGATCACCCAATGGCTTATTAAAAGATTTAACCAACTGCCGGAAGCGGAAACAATCATTTTACCCTGTGAATTGATACCAAAAAATGGGGACCTATTAAAAGAGTTTGTTGTAAAGCATGCACAAAACTGGAATCAGTCGGCTGATTTCTTTTCTTGGCTAGACCAAAATGTATTTTTCTTTAACAACCTTGTGGACCGAATAGTCCCGGGATTTCCCAATCAGATGGATTTAAAGGAAAAGGAAAACGATCCTCTTTTGGTACAAACAGAACCTTATTCTTTTTGGGCTATAGAAGGTAAAAAATCCCAAAGCCACCTACTCCCCTTTTTGAAGGCCGATGTTGAGGTGATTTTAGAAGAAGACATACAGGCTTACTCGCTCAGAAAAATCAGAATCCTCAATGGATGCCACACTTATATGGCTGCGAAGGGAATGGTTCTTGGGTTTCAGACAGTCGGTGAATTTGTGGCCAACGGGGAAAATCTTTCCGCATTAAATACAATGGTAGAAAAGGAAATCATTCCATTTCTGGGCATGAATGCTGATGATTTGAGAATTTACAAAGAGGAGATTTTTGCCCGATTTGCCAATCCCTTTGTAGCTCATCGCTTGGAGGATATCATGCTCAATGCTACTGCCAAATTCAAGAGCAGGATACTTCCAATGATGACGTCATTCCATGAAAAAAACAATGGCCTTTATCCTGAGGAAATCACCAAAGGGTTGGTGTATCTTATTCTTTTTTATCTAAAAAATCCGCAGAGAGTTAAGGATACATCTGAAGTAAGGGGCATTTTCGAGCAAATCCCAACAGAATTTTCCACTAAAGAAAAACTCCAGTGGGTCACAAATAATTTATTCGGCCTAGCATGGAGTCCTACCCTTGATAAAGCCTATCAGGAAATCAGTTCTGAATAAGCTGGATTTATTCAAAACCTAGGCCGGCAGCATACCTGGCCTTAGCAAAGGAAACCCGAAGTTTGGCAGCTAGATCGTTTAGGGTAACTCTGGAGTCAAAAACAGAGACTTCTCGGGCATTGACCAAGAAAAGACTGCTTTCTCCGATTTCAAACCGTCTCGTCTCTCCTTTCAAAAGCATTTCCAAACTAGTTACATTGTCCTGAAAGGTGATAATCTGACGGTTCAGAATGGTCCAGTTGTTCAGCTCAGTTTCCAGCTTATTTCTCAGTTGTAATTCCTTCAGATCCCGGGAGTTCTGCTTGAAATCAATTTTAGCACGAGTCAAGCCAATAGCTCCACGGGTTTTTCTCCACAGAAGGGGTGTGTAGACGGATACTCCCCATTTGTAATTGTTTTCGAAGAATGGAGACTGATCAAAATCGGAGATCGACTCAGTCAGAAAGTTATATTTTAGCTTCACCACAGGCAGAAGTTGCTGCTCCTTGAGTCTTCGCTCCACGTCCAAACTGGCCAATTCAAAATCAGTCAGCATCAACTCTGGGTGACTGGGAACAACAGCTCTCAATTCCTCAAAATCAGGAACTTTTGAAAACTCCTCAAATAGACCTTGAGGGACTGTACCTTCCGCTACCTGCATGGGCTCGGCATTTTCATTCCACAAAAAGGTATTTAGCTCCTGAGTGGTAGCGAAAAATACATTTTCGGCAGTCTGCAATCGGTACTGCCTATTCAAAAGTTGAGAAAACGCTTCTACGGTATCAATTGCCGCCAGATCTCCCTGCTCATAGCTCCTTTTGATTGCTCTGAATCTGAAATCTGCCAACTGGACCCCTTCTTGAAAAACCTTGAGGTTTTCGAAAGCCTGAGCCCACTTCCAATACATGTCAGTCGCAGAAAGATGTAACTCATTCAGCAGCCTGACACGCTCCACTTCAGTAGATTGCTGATAGATTTGTGCAATTCTTAGTGCTGCCCGCCGATCATCGAGGATTAATCCCTGCCCCAAGTTCACTGCTGCTCCTGCAGCGATCAGTCCATCTGTAGGCACAGAACTCTCTGAATTGAGAAAAGACCCAGTATTTTGCTCAAAAGTCCCTGTTAACTCCACACCCATCCAGGTAGGAATGACGACGCCAGCCTCTCTTTTATCATAGTAAGTGGTCTCCTTGAATTCCTTTTTGTCAAGGTTCCCAAAAACCATGGGATCAAAGCTTCCCCTAGCTTGCCGGACTTCCATTTGTCCCATGCGAAGATTGATTTCGGCCTGAGCAGAAATGGGATGATACAGCCTTACCCACTCCAAGAAATCCTCAAATCTTAGCTGGAGTGTGTCTTGCGCAAAAGAGGAAACTGAAAAAAGAAGCTGAATACAGCAGCTGACGATTAGTTTTTTCATTTTTTAGCAGAGGCAGTATTATCCTTCTCTTCTTGGGTATAATAATCAGCAGGGAAGCCGTTGAGTTGTCGCCAAATCTCATACCATACAGGTACATCATTGAGCAGTGCAATTCCATCAGCTCCAGAGCCAATGCGAAGCAAATCAGGCCAAGCCTCCTCCCCAGGATCTTCAGTCACCAAAACCCGATACATATTATTAGGTCCGGCAAATTGATCGATGGCGACTACAGTACCACCAAATGTCCCATTGGAAATCTGTGGCCATCCTGAAAAGACAATAGCAGGCCATCCGTCAAAAATAAAGCGAACCTTATTTCCCACTTTAATAAGAGGTAAGTCTACGGGCTGCACATACATCTCTACCGCCAAATCGGCCTCAGATGGAACGATCTGAACGATTTCTGCTCCTTCCTTGATCGTCTCTCCAATTCCCACTTGAATTGCCTTAGCGATATAGCCGTTTTGGGGAGCAAGAATATGCCTGAAATTGGTGCGCTGGGCGTAATTGGAATATTGATTTTCCAATTTGGTCACTGAGGCTTCTGCGTCAAATTGGGATGACATGGCAGTGTACATATCGGATTCGGCTTTGGCCAACTTGTCCTGAAAATCATTGTCAATGGCTCCCAATTCAATTTGAGCTGTAATCAAATCATTCTTACTGCTGAGAAGCTTGTTTTCAGATGAAATCAGCTTGGCTTGAACCTCCTGAAACTTCAAGCGTCTACCCTCCAAGGTGGTCAGGGAGTTTAATCCTTCCTTGAAAAGCTGCTCAGCTCGCTCCATTTGATACTTTCCGATATCAAAATTGACCTTGGCTTGCTCAAATTCTATACTGTCTGACTGGACTTTCAGCTCTGCTATTCTCAGTTTATTCTCTGCCTGCTGAATTTTCAGAATGTTGTTTCTTCGCAAGGCGGCAATCTGATTTTGAAGAGCTTGAACTTTTTCCCCGTAAGATCGCGCAGATTGAGACTTGGCATCTACCTGAAGCTGGGTTCTCGGCAAAAGTAAAGTATCGAAATATTCATCCTTGATTTCTGACACCCGCAAAATCGTATCTCCTGCATTGACAAAGTCCCCTTCAGCCACGTACCATTTTTCGATTCTTCCTGCAATGATAGAATGAATCGTCTGAGGACGCTGATCCGGTCTGAGTGCGGTTACATAGCCTTTGGAGCGGATATTCTGAGTCCAAGGGAGAAAAAGCATCAAAAACATGGATATTAAAACCCAAGTCAAAATACGGATACGCTTCTGACTTTCCTTTTGTGGGAGAGTCATAACCAGACTTTTAGAACCACTAAAAGGTATGGTATCCTTAATTTTATTGGAAGTGATGTTCATCATAGCCTTTAGAGTTTAAGATTTTTATATCCTTCGTATGGACCTTGGTAAAGAACCTTACCCTCATCCATCAAGATTACTACATCGGCTCTTCGAATGATTTCGTCATTTTCTGAAATCACTACTAGGGTCCATGTTCCGGAAAGCAGGTAATCAATAATTCTCTGGGAAGTCTCGGTATTGAGATAATGAAAGGACTCCTCAATCAATATAGCTTTAGGAGAACCAACCAAGCCTCGGGCCACTAGGATTTTTTGGGCTTGGGCTTTGGAAAGTCCTTTTCCTTCCGGCTGAAGCATCGTCTCCAAGCCATCAGGAAGCTGATAGATGTAGTCCTTCAATCCTACCAATTCTATCAGGTGATCTAGGTGATTTTTGTCGAAGTCTCTGCCCAAAAGGATATTTTCAGATATGGTCCCATGGAAGATCTGTTGGATCTCCTGGAAGTCTCCAACCATCCCCCGGTATTTTTCCAAATTGATGAATTCCAAAGAAAGATCATTGACCAAGACCTTTCCCTCATAATCTTCATAAATACCGGACATCAGAGCCAAAACGGCCGTTTTTCCGCTTCCACTTTTGCCGGTAATTACGACTTTTTTTCCCGGATCGATGGTCAGACTAACCCCTTTTAACAAAGGTTCATAAGAATCCTGAGGCTGAAATACCACCTGATCCAAAGCCAACTTGAGCGCTCCTTCTTTGGTAGGCTGAACTACTTTTTCATTGGGAGAGCTATGTTCCAACTCCAAGTCCATCACGTGTCCAAGCTTTTCGACCGAAACCAAGGTATCGTATACAGTCTCAAGAGAAAGTATAAGCTTTTCCACAGAATTGATTACCAAAACGATAATTACTTCAGCTGCAACAAACTGCCCAATGGAAATCTGCTCATTGATCAAGAGAAGGGACCCTGCCAAGAGTAAACTTGTCACAATCAACACCTTAAAGGCAATCATGACCTTGTACTGAAAGATCAAAACAGAAAAGTGCTTCGATCTAAACTCCACATACCGCTGAAGCAACTTGTCTGCACGCAACAATGGAAGACGGGTATGCCCAGCTTGCTTGAAGGCATTCATGGTTCGGCCCACTTCTTCCAGCCAAAATGCGGTTTTGTATTTGTAGCTGGATTCTTTCAATGCGGTTTCCATTCCTTGAGGTCCAGTGATATAAAAAATCAGGGTCAAAATCCCGATCAAAACCAATCCAAAAAGAATAAAGGTCGGGTGGTAAACTGACAAAAGCAGTAAGCCGAAAAACACCTGAAGCAAAGCAGCAGAAAAGTCAATCAAGATTTTGGAAAGTCCTTTTTGAAGATTCACCGTATCAAAAAACCGGTTGACTATCTCAGGGCCATACTCTCCATGCAGAATTTCCGTCTTGACTCTAGGTAGTCTATATGCAATGGAAAGCCCGGATTTGGAAAAAATCCTCTGCTGCAATTTCTCCATAATCTGGAGCTGAGAAATCTGAAGGAAACCACCAAAGACTATCCCAAGAGCAACGATCACCACCAAAATCACCCAAGAAGTAGAAATCCGGCCACCCAAAATGAAATTGAGGATGGCTTGAATCCCTAAGGGAAGGGAAAGAGTGATGATTCCGTTGAGAATAGCATAGAAATAGATGGCATAAACGGGTTTTTTCTCCTCTCGGAGTAGGCTGAAAAACCTTTTGGTTGGGGTCAAACCTGATGTGCTATGCATTGGAAATGGTTTTTACAACGAGTTCTTTAAAGAAGTTCAAGCGCTCTCCACCATCTGGCTTTGCCTCTGTCATTCCAGGCAAATGGCGGGAATTAAAATTTTGTAAAAGGGAGGACTCCATAACGGTGGATACGAGAGTTTTGGGAAATTGATATGTGGGATTGATTTCTTGAATAATTGCCGAGATTCTTTCCCCAAACTTGTACACCTGCGCAAAAATCCCGGATTCATGTTCATTGTCCACGGCTTTAGTAAGGTAACCTTTCAGTGATTCATTGACAACCAAAAGATGAAGTTGCTTAGGGTCCAAAAAGTCATTTTCACGATAGAGCGGTCCATCCACCATCAATCGAATCGCTACGCCCAATCTCTCTTCGGGATCAATCAGATTGGCTGTCGCAAAAACCAAATTATGCTCCATCCAAGCCCAGTACCATGCATTCAGATACAGCAAAAGCATGTGCTTGTTTTCAAAATATCGGTAAATGGCTGCTTCTGTACTTCCGATTTTGGATGCTAATTTCTTGAAGGTGAAATTTTCCATTCCCAACTCCTGAATCAGTTGAGTAGCTTCTCTCACAATCAATACTCCCAGTTCAGAACTGAATGGATCTTTTAGATAAAGGTTGGAATTTACATTCACCCGAATCTTTTTTAGAATTGACTCCATAACTTCCTAAATTCCACGAACAAGGACTAAACGGAGACTACAAGCAAAAAGTTTGTAATTCTTTCAGAAATGTTAGTAATACTAACAATAAGAAAAAATTATCACCTTATTTAAAGGCAAAACTTACTAAAACATGCATTGGAATGATCTCAAGGGTCTTTTCGTGAGTAGCCTCTAAGACTACTGCAGGAGCCTTACCTGCCCGGTATGCTTCCAGCCATCGGAGAGCGCAAAGGCACCATCGGTCCCCTGGCTTTAATCCGGGAAAAAGATATTCCGGTCTGGGAGTGATTAAATCGTTGCCTCTAGATAGCGTATAATTCAAAAACTCCTGAGTAATGACTGCACAAACCGTATGTGTACCCAAGTCCTGAGGCCCCGTTTTGCAAGATCCGTCTCTGTAAAACCCAGTCATGGGATTTGTACAGCAAACCTCCAATTCTTCTCCAAAAACATTCTTAGCCATAGATTTTGGGATTCTTTGCAATCCAATACCCCCAAAAAATCAGGATGGGGTGAATTATCACGAGTCTCACCCAACCTATCCACTCCTCTACACAAAGTCCACCTTCTATACATGACCCGATTTGAATAAAATATACATGTGAAGGAATAAATGCCAAAAGCATAACCACCACACCCCAGGCAGCCCTGCTGCGGGTTGGATAGTATAAAACTCCCATCCCAAGCAGTACCTCGGCTATTCCCGAAAGGATGTTGATCAATTCCGGATAAGAAAAAAAAGGAGGAATCAGAGGAAGGTAAAATTCAGGAGTCAGAAAGTGATTGATTCCCGCAGCAAGGTAAAAGTACCCCATCGCATGAATCGCCACTTTTTTCAATAGAGTTGATGTAGATTTTTTCATCAGAAAGGAATTATCCTCTTCCAACATGCAAAAAAATCATTGAATCAAAAAGCTCCTCAGCTCAATTCATTATTCTCCCCGGTATTTGAGTTTTCCTGCAGCATATTGATATAATGTTTTGGAATACCTAAGCATGGCAGGAAGCAAGACAATATTTAATACGACCACGGTGGTAAGGTACATCCATAGTTCCGGTTTTTCCACCAAAACATTCATAGCCACAAGAGAAGTAATCACCAAGGCCACAGAAAAGGCGTAACTGATATACATCGCTCCGTCATAAAAACCAGGTTCCGGAATCAGCCGAGCTCCACATACTTCGCAGGTCATATTTACTTCAGTGAGTTTGCGATAGCTAAAAGGAGAGACAGGGAATAGCTTGCCCTCTCTGCATCTGGGACAGGTACAATGGGCAATAGCGGAAGAAAGGGATCTGGACATAAGGAATTCAATTCTGACCAAAAGTAAACTCACCTAGGGATTAAAAAGGTGACAAAGGTTACCTTTTTGCTAATAAATATTAAAAAGTTGGACAGGATGATTTGCCTTTCCTAGTTTTGAATCATGAAATCCAAAGCCTCTTATGCTTTCCTTTCCCAAATTAAGGGACATCTCCTATGCAGGATTTGGTTTGGATTGGTTTTGGTCAACTTCATCAATCTATCTGTCAATTTTCAGGAGTCTTCGATTATCCAAAGCGAAACTCTGGAGTTAGAAGACCCAATCGATACTCTAGGAGAACTGGTCTATGAATGGGCTTTGGAGGGAGACTGCGATGTGATTCCTGACAACGGAACAGAACAAGAAGACAAATCGACAAAAAAGGCAAAAGACTGGTTTTCTGCCAAAGAGTTTGAATTCTTGAATTTCTTTTCGTCCATAGAGAAAAAGAAATTTTTCAATAGCCAGGAAGACTTGGTGGATTCACCTATGGCCTCCCCTTTTTCACCTCCAGATCTGAGTTGATTCTTTCTTTTTTATAATCAACTCACTATTATCCAACACTTACCATGAAAAAATTCTTGTTTATGGTCCTTTTTGGACTGTATTCACCTATGGTCTTTTCACAGGAAGAGACCGATACGCTCAGGCTGTCACGAGAAATTAAAGACAGTCTGTTCATAGAAGAAGTAGAAAAACACTTTTCCGATAAAAAGCCCAAAATCCTCCATGCCGAACCCCTATTTATTGATTTGATTCGGGATTTGGGTGCCAGAAAAGGCGAAAAAGAATGGAACGTCGGAATGGGCATGCAGGATATGCGCCGTTATGATGAATTTGAAGCCTTGATCGAATACGAATGGGCTCCAATTGATCGCTTAGGTTTGGAGGTGGAACTACCCTTGAGCCTGTACTCTTTTCGAAACGGAAATCGGGAGGGTGCCATTCCCGCCAATCGATTGGAATCCTTAAAACTTGCTACTCAGTATACCTTTTTGGTCTCTGAAAAAAGAAACATATCCCTAGCCTTAGGATACATCCATGAATTCGAATTGGTAGACCTCAACAAACTCGGAAAAGGACAAACTTTCAAAGGGAATATCTACAATCCCTTTTTTGTGGCTGCCAAACGGTGGAACACCAATTATCATACGCTGATTTACACCGGCCCGGTGATTGAAAAGGAGTTTGATAAAAAAGCAAACTTTGGGTATCAGATCAACTGGAACTTCCACTACATGGTCACTGGCACAAGAAACTTCATCGGGATGGAGATCAATCAGGAACTGGCTGGAGATAAAATCTGGACCACGCTCCGTCCTCAGATGAGGCTGGGTTTGGCAGAAAACTTAATGGTCGGAATTGTTTCTGCAATTCCGGTGGGTCAACCGGACGCAGGTTTGGGCTCTTTTGTGCGGATCATCTACGAACCCGGGTTTAGAGCGATTCACTAATTAAAAAAATGGGCAGATTCGATTGAATGCTGCCCATTTTTTCTAGTTCCAATTCAAGAAATCCTCCAGATTTATCTTAATTCCTCGAGATCGTAGTCTTTGCCTCTTCCCCACCGGAGCAGTTCCTCAAGAGTATAATATTCCAAGGTATCCAAATCTTTAACTTTGAAATTTTCTCCGGAAATCCTCGACACGACCTCCAACTTCCGCCTTTCTCCCTGATTGACAAGAAGATATATTCTTCCTACCCGGAGGTTATCCAGAGCTATCGGCATTAGGCTTTTGCTTTGATCACTACTCCGGTAGCTTCGAAAGTAATTTCTCTCTTTGGCTCCGTGATCGCCTCTACCTCCTCCTTGGTTTTCCCCTGATCTTCTGCAAAATGACGAAGAGTTTCTACGTCGGTTTCAGTAAGTATAGCTTTTCCTTCCATGACGATCGGAAAACCCTGAGAATTGGTGGGGATAAAAAATCCATAATCCTTGAAAGTAACTCTCATGGACTCTCCATTGGGCAAATCCATGGAAAACCAACAGCCCTTTTTGGTACACACTTCTTTGATCTCACCGGAAATTTTCCCTTCAAAAGTTCCATTAGCCTCCACCTGAGATACCATCTCAGTTGCTAATGTGATTTCTTGGGATTCAAAAATGTCCCCATAATTGCCAGGAACTACCTCAGCTTCTCCGACCACCTCATAGGTAGTGGTTTCGGCAGCTGTGTCTGTCGCTTTTTGGCAGGAAAAGGTCAAAGAAGACAAGACTGCTACGGAAAGAATGAACGTTTTTTTCATAGCTAAATAGATTATTTTAATGATCGAGCGTCCCTGCTCGAAAGGGAAAGAAGTATAATTGACCAAACTCGTTTTTATCTAAATTGGCTCTAAAATGAGTTGATCTTATTTTTCCCAAAAATAAGGCAAAAGTGGTCTGGGAAAAAAACTGCCGATGGAAAAGTCTTGAAAACGATTGAAACAGCAGTAAACCGCGATTTTTTTAACAAATTTTAATTACAGAAAATCTTTTTAAACAAAAGTGACAATAATCCCATGCAATTTTTGACAATCCTTTAATTTTACCTCATCAATTCAGCGAATTCCCTGCACTTATGCCTCAAACCAAAAAGTTCATCATCGATTTTGACAGTACCTTTACCCGGGTGGAAGCCTTGGATATTCTTGGAGAAATCTCTCTTGAGGGTGATCCACAAAAACCACAAAAACTTCAGGCAATCAAAGACATTACCGATAGAGGAATGGAAGGGACGGTAACCTTTCGGGAAAGTCTGGAGCAGCGGCTAGATATCTTAAAAGCCAATAAGTCTCAAATTGACTTATTAATCAAGGCACTGAAGAAGAAGGTTTCCAAATCTTTTGAGCGGAACAAAGAATGGCTGAAAGAAAATGCTGAAGATGTTTTTATCATATCGAATGGGTTCAAAGACTTTATCATCCCCATTGTCACCGAATTTGGTATCAAAAAAGAGAATGTTTTTGCCAATGATTTTGTCTATGATGACCAAGGAAATATTGTAGACTTCAACCGAAACAATCCACTTTCTCAAAACAACGGTAAAGCTGAGACAATTCGGAATGTGAATCTGGAAGGTGATATCTATGTCATCGGTGACGGCTACACTGACTATGAGATTAAAGCTTCAGGTCTGGCCAATAAGTTTTATGCCTTCACTGAAAACGTCCACCGGCCCAAAGTCACCAGCCAGGCGGATCATATTGCCCCCAGTTTTGACGAAATTCTATACATCAACAAATTGAACACGAAATTTTCTTACCCAAAAAGCCGAATCAAAGTACTTCTCTTGGAGAATGTACACCCTATCGCCGTGGATTTGCTCAAAGAAGAAGGCTACCAAGTCGAAGTGGCCGCGGGAGCGATGAGCGAAGATGAGCTCTGCGAAAAGATCAAAAATGTCTCCATTTTGGGGATTCGCTCCAAAACCAATGTGACAAAGAAGGTCTTGAACAATGCTAATCGACTCTTGGCAGTTGGAGCTTTCTGTATCGGCACCAATCAGATTGACCTTGAGGAGTGCCAAAGAAAAGGTGTGGCCGTATTTAATGCTCCTTTTTCCAATACCCGATCTGTAGTGGAAATGGCAATTGCTGAGATTATTTTCCTCATGCGAAGATTCCACGACAAATCCATTGGCATGCACCAAGGTAAATGGGACAAATCCGCTTCCGGCTCTTTCGAAATTCGTGGCAAAAAGCTGGGAATCGTGGGCTACGGCAATATCGGAGCTCAGCTGTCTGTACTTGCCGAAAACATGGGGATGAATGTATTCTACTACGACGTGGTAGAAAAGCTGGCCCTTGGCAATGCTACCAAAATGAACTCTTTGGATGAGCTGTTGGAAACCTGCGACATGATTTCTCTTCATGTAGACGGCAGGAAGGAAAACAAGTGCCTGATCGATGCTGAAAAGATCAAAAAAATGAAGCCCGGTGCGATTCTGGTCAATCTGAGCCGAGGCCATGTAGTGGACATTCCGGCACTTCGGAATGCGATTCTTTCCGGACACTTGGCTGGATGTGCAGTGGATGTCTTCCCCGAAGAACCCAAAAACAATAAAGAGCCCTTCGAGTCAGAATTGATCGGATTACCAAATACGATCCTTACTCCCCATATCGGAGGTTCTACGCTTGAGGCGCAGGAAAATATCGCACGATTTGTCCCCGGCAAAATCATGGAGTATATCAATACCGGTAACACGTTCAACTCAGTCAATTTCCCAAATATTCAGTTGCCATTCCTGAAAAATGCTCACCGATTGATCCATTTGCATCACAATGAACCCGGAGTTTTGGCAAAAATCAACCAAGTGTTGGCAAACTACAACATCAACATCGTAGGGCAGTATCTCAAAACCAATGAAAAAATTGGTTACGTGATCACAGATATTGACAAAGCCTACGAGGAAGATGCGATTGATGCGCTGAAAAATATCCCGGGAACGATCCGGTTTAGGACATTGTATTAAAAAACGCTTTGATACAAAAATCCCCGGATAATCTCCGGGGAATTTTGTTTTTATCAGTTTTCGTAGTGCTCTTTGTAATAGTCCTGATAAGCACCGGAAGTCACATGGTCTAACCAATCCTGATTGGCGAGGTACCAATCGATCGTGATATCGATTCCTTCGTCAAATTGTAGACTTGGTTCCCATCCCAGTTCTTTTTGAATTTTGCTGGCATCGATGGCGTAACGAAGGTCATGACCTGCACGATCCTGGACGAAGGTGATCAGCTTTTCTGAAGTTCCAGGTTCACGACCCAGTTTTTCATCCATTTTTTTGCAAAGCAGACGGACGATATCGATATTTTTCCATTCATTGAAGCCGCCTATGTTGTAGGTTTCACCCGGTTGCCCTTTGTGAAAAACAGTATCTATCGCCCGCGCATGATCTTTTACAAACAACCAATCACGAACATTCTCTCCTTTTCCGTAGACCGGAAGCGGCTTCATATTCTTGATATTATTGATACACAGCGGGATCAATTTCTCCGGAAAATGGTTAGGGCCGTAGTTGTTTGAGCAGTTGGACACCACGGTTTTCATTTTGTACGTATTGGCGTAGGCCCTCACAAAATGATCAGAAGCTGCTTTGGAGGCAGAATAAGGCGATTGGGGATCGTAGGGAGTAGTCTCCAAGAAGAATCCTCCATCATACAGGGAGCCATATACTTCGTCGGTAGATACATGGTAGAATAAGTGCTGATCCAACTCGCCCGCCCATGCTTTTTTAGCGGAATTTAGAAGGTTTACGGTCCCAAAAACATTGGTTTTTACAAAGGCCAAAGGATCAGAAATCGAGCGATCTACGTGGGATTCTGCTGCAAGGTGAATCACGTCGGTGATTCGATGTTTTGAAAAAACCCCATCCAAAGCATCCGCATCTTGAATGTCTACTTTTTCAAAGTGGTAATTGGAAGCATCCTCCACTTCTCTTAGGTTTTCCAGATTACCTGCATAAGTCAACACATCCAGGTTGACAATCCTGTAATCAGGATATTTTTCAACAAAAAGTTTTATCACATGACTACCGATAAATCCGGCACCGCCTGTGATTAAAATTCGCTTAGACATAGGTTATTTTTTATAGTAATCCATATACCAATCTGTAAAGGCCTTAACTCCCTGATCTATTGGAGTAGAAGGTTTGTATCCTGTATCTCGAACCAGATCCTCCACATCTGCATGGGATGCAGGCACATCTCCCGGCTGCAAAGGCAATAGTTCCATTTTGGCTTCTTTCCCTAAGCCTTTTTCCACTGCTTGGATATAGTCCATCAAAAGAACCGGAGAAGAATTGCCGATATTATAAATTTTAAATGGCACTTTGCTGCTTCCGGGGTCAGGATTCTTTGGATCGAAGTCTTTATTGGGTCGAGCAGGGCGATCAGCGACTTTTAAAATCCCTTCCACGATATCGTCAATGTAGGTAAAATCCCTCTTCATCTGCCCGTAATTGAAGACTTGAATAGGTTCTCCTTTTAGAATGGCTTCAGTGAAAAGGAAAAGAGCCATATCCGGTCTTCCCCAAGGACCATAAACGGTGAAAAACCGCAATCCCGTAGTCGGAATTCCAAACAAATGGCTGTAGGTATGAGCCATCAATTCGTTGGACTTTTTGGATGCAGCATAGAGGGAAATCGGGTGATCTACGGAGTCCGAAGTAGAAAAAGGCATTTTTTCATTTGAACCATAGACCGAGCTTGAAGAAGCATAAACCAAATGCTTGACCGGATAAAAACGGCAAGCCTCCAAAATATTAAGGAATCCGGTGATATTGCTATGCACATATACTTCAGGATGAGTAAGAGAATATCTTACCCCAGCCTGAGCAGCTAAATTAATAACCACATCAAATCTCTCCCGCTCAAACAAACCCATAAGAGAATCCTTATCAATCAGGTCCAGTTTCAAAAAACGGTAATTGGGATGCTTGGAGGAGGAAATTAAAACTCCAGTCTCGATATTTTCCTTGGCTATACCATGATGTTCCAGTCGGGAAAATTTAAGATTGATATCGTAGTAATCATTGATGACATCCAAGCCGACTACCTCTTCACCTCTTTCTATCAGCTTCTGGACAACATGAAATCCAATAAATCCGGCAGTGCCGGTCACCAGGTACTTCATACAGAAAAGTATTGTGTTTGATTGAAGGTCAAAGATAAACTATTCTCCCGTTTATGCTTTCTCGATCAGCCTTTGGTATTCATTAAAAATCAGCTCATGCATGCGGTTTCTTTCGAAGTGCTCTTTCACTTCCAAATAAAGTTGATCAGCATATTCTGCCATTTTTTCTCTTTTGACAAAAGCAAACTCCAAGGCCTCTTTCAAAACTGGAGCTTCTTTGACCGGAAAAATAAGTCCAGTCTTCTGCTGTGAAATCAAATCCCGGTTACCGATAATGTCCGAGCAGATCACTGGCACCTGCATCGCTCCAGCTTCCAGTAGCACATTGGGAAAACCCTCCCGGTGTGAAGGATGCACCAATACATCTGCTAAGGCCAAGTAATGCGACACATGGTCTGTCCAGTCGATTTGCACGATTCTCGGATGATCCTGAATCGTCTGAATTGTGGCAGGAGAAAGAGGATTCAACTCTTGCTCAAAGGAACCCAAAAGCACCAATTTGGACCGATTGACGATCTTCGACTCCAAAAATGCATCCACTAATTCTTCAATCCCTTTGTCTCTGACCAGCCTGCCTACTGTGAGAATTATAAAATCCTGATCTCCCGGCAAAATCCTCATCGTAGCGGCTACCAAGTGGTTTTCCTTCAGATTTTCCCTATTGAATTTCTCTAGGTCAATTCCATTGGAAGAGCCTCTTCCGATTAGCCTCAGCTTGCCCGCAGGACATAGGCCAGACTCCACCACAAAATCCAATAGCCCTTTGGAATTAGGCCATACTTCTGTGGCATTTGAATAGGTCCACTTTTCGGCATTTTCCAAAAGCCCTTTCTTGCTTCCTTCAGCTGCCATGGCCGGGATGCCGGCAAGGGTATGAATCCGGATTTTTACTCCGGCGAGGTTGGCTGCAATCATACCCAACAAGCCAGCTTTGGGAGTATGTGTATGCACGATGTCTGGCTTTTCTCTTTTGAAAAGTTTGACTAATTGGGCAATGCATTTGAGGTCTTGGACGGGAGTGATTTTTCTGGAAAAAGGGATCACCTCATGCCTGACGCCTTCATTTTTGATCACTTGGGCAACTTCCCTCCCATCGGCACTGACCATGATTACCTCCCAACCCTTTTCTTTCATAAACTTCATCTGACCGGCAAGGAGAAGCTTGAGAGAAATCGGAACAGTAGTGATTCGGATCAGTTTTGGCATTAAAAAAGCAGATTCTTGGGTCGCAAAGGTAAGATTTTTAACGAGTCAACCTCCCCAAAAATTGACAGTTGCCTCAGAAAATATCCCAAATGCTTTCTTACTTTTTAGTCATATACACCTTTAAAAAGAGTTAGGGGATTATAAAATCGACTAATCCCCCTCCTCCAATTCAAATAAAATTTCTACCGGCACTCCAAAAACCCGGGAAATCTTCAAGGCCAAAACGGTAGAGGGAACATATTTTCCAGCCTCAATTGAATTGATGGTCTGTCTGGAGACCTGAACCTTCTCTGCCAAATCCTGTTGGGTCAGATTCTGCCTGGCACGCTCTATTTTTAGGGTATTCTTCATGAGGCCAAGTCCAAGTTTTTTCGCTCTTTCATCAATACCCAATGGAAACGAACCAAGAAAAGTACCGGAATGGTGAACATGTTGAAAAATATAAATGACAAATAATCCAGCCCGAAGAAAATCAGGGTGCCCAACACATTGATCAGGAAATAGCCATAACAGGCAATCAATAGACTGTCGAGCCTGATTTTTTGGATAAACTCATCTTCCTCCTTTTCTCTGGAAAAAGAAACCAGAAACAAGGAAACCAAGACGCCAAGAATAGCCAATTCATTGGTAAGGTTTTTATCCTCAAAATTAAAGGCAGTAGACAAGGACTGAGTGCCTACATCCAGCCAATCAAAGGTAAATTCGTGAAATGCCGCCATATAAGTCAAGACTGCAAATGGCCCTAGCAGAATCCATCCAATGAGCTTAAATCTGGAGGGTAATAAGATTTTGGAAAGTTTCATGACACTTGTTTTTAATCCTCTTTTTTATTGGCCTGATGCTTCTGAAGCTGAAAAGCCGCATAGATGTACAGATTGAGCAAAAACAAAACAAGGTAGGCTGTAAATATCTCTGAGGTGAACCGCTCAAATCTGATATAATTGATCAGCATCAGGGCTGCAAGGCCCCAAAGCAACCAATAGAAACCCGTCTGAAACGCCTGAAGACGGAATGATCGGATCATTTCATCCTCAATCTTTTCTTTGGTCAGATTAAGGATCCCGAAACCAATTGCCCAAAACCCATAAATCAGCTGCGCTGCTTCATTGGGATCCCAATTTGGATTGACAAAAGCCAAACCGATCACCAAAAAGACCGGAAGAGGAAAGAAGACAAAAGCAATTTTCTTCCAAGACTCCGGCAAAAGAGGGACTTTGAATAAGATTTGATTTTCCATAAGTCAAGTATTTTTTACCAAATGTAAAACAAACTTTACTTTATGTCAAACAAAATTTCCATATTTTTTTGAGTGGATTTCAGAAATAAAAAAGAATGCTTTTTCATTTTGGCAAAAAAGAGCCCGATTTGTTTACCTTTATTCAAGCAACAGCTGCTCTAATTAGAAAATCCATGCTAAACAGTCAGAAAATCGCCATCATCGGATGTGGCAACCTGGGTACTTCTATCGCCAATGGTTTATTGATGAAGGAAGATTTTGATCCAAAAAATCTCAGCTTAACCAAGAGAAATTCCAGCTCTTTGGCTGAGTTTGAGGCCCGTGGAGTACATGTACATTCCGACAACAAAGTAGCTGCACAGTATGCTGATGTCATTCTACTTGGAGTCAAACCCTACAATGTAGCCACCATCCTTAGGGAAATCCAACCTGTATTAAGCCCTAAAAAGCAGTTGATCATCTCTTTGGCTACAGGAGTGACCTTGGAAGAAATGTATCAGGTTCTTGATTCTGAAACCGTCACCTTTCGAGCTATGCCCAATATTGCGGCGGATATCCAGGAATCCATTACCTGCATCTGTCAGCAAAAGGCCAATCCGGGACAAATCGGTTTGGTCAAAGAACTTTTTGACTCTATCGGACATACCATTTCCATCGATGAGAGCCTAATGGAAGCTGCTACCGTCCTTGGGGCATGTGGCATTGCTTATGTTTTGAGATTCATGAGGGCTATGATTCAGGGAGGGATACAAATTGGTTTTGATGCAAATACTGCCAGTCAGATCGTAAATCAAACCGTCAAAGGAGCTGCCGAATTGATGATTCAAAAAAATATCCATCCAGAAGCTGCAATAGACAAAGTGACTACTCCCAAGGGCTGTACGATAGTCGGACTTAATGAAATGGAGCATCAAGGCTTTAGCTCGGCGATGGTTAGGGGAGTCATTGCCAGTTATGAAAAAATAGAGAAGTAAAAAGTAAACTCTTAATTGAATAGAGGCTGTCTTAAAAGTGAAGTTTGTCACATTGAGTCTTAAATATTCCATAAACATACAAAAAGGAAATGACTGGTCATTCGCCATTGAGTAGGATCATTGTCACCTTGAGCGGAGTCGAAAGGTCCTCGACTCCACTCGGACTGACTAAATTTGCGACCTTTAAAATCATCCCGTCATTGGTAGCGAAGTCGAAATGTCGTCCGGAAGAATGGAAATGGCTTTCGACTCCTGTCACCCTGAGCAGTTGAGAGACGAGAGTCTCGAGATCGAAGGGTCAGGCTGACAACAAAACGATTTATGAGACAACCACTTTTTTTATGTGTACCGAATTCAATTAGATCTTGGGGAATTCCAATCCTATTTTTTCCTGACATTCTTCCTCAATGATAAACATGTATCCTGCTACATACCAGCCAAACTGTAAAAGCTTTCATCCTTGAAATCAGGAAATCGATTTCTTGACAATTTTTTAACAAGAGGCCTTTTGGGCCCTTGCAATCGATAGAACAGATTCTTTCGTATTTGAATAATGCAATTAAATATTACAAAATTGAAAGAAGAGGAAAAAAGAATAAATATCGAATTGTTTTTAAATTGAATCTTTTTATTAGCTTTGTCTCGGGTGATAAACAACTTTTGCTATTCCTTTTTGAGAGACTCGACTTTTAAAAAGGAGGAATGTTTGGTACTTTTTCCTCCTCCTTTTCTCATAACTTTGAACTTCTGCTCAACAAAAAAGCCTTCTGCGAAAACAGAAGGCTCTTTTTTTGGTAAATGATGGAGATTTTTAGTCAAAAAGCTCAGCTAGCTTATTCTCCAATGAAGGACCTCTAAGGTCTTTGGCGATGATTTTTCCATCCGGATCAATCATATAGGTGGCCGGAATAGCTTGAATCTGATAAGTCTCAGCAGCTGCAGAATTGAAGTATTTCAAATCGGAAACTTGAGTCCAAGTGAGCTGATCATCTGCAATTGCTTTTACCCAGTCTTCTTTGGTTCTATCCAGAGAAACTCCAAAAACTTCAAATCCTTTATCCTTGTACTGATTGTACAGCCTTACTACGTTGGGATTTTCCTGACGGCAAGGCTTACACCAAGCAGCCCAAAAATCAATCAAAACATACTTTCCTCTGAGGTCAGAAAGCCTAACTAGCTTTCCATCAGGATTTGGAAGCTCAATCTCCGGCGCCGGCTGACCAACAGACAAGGCTCTCAATTCATCCAGTTGCTGCTTCATCTGCATGATGGAAGAAGTGCCGGGATACAGATCATTTAACTTGGAGATAAGTTCGTCAATAAAAGGAAAATCATTCTTAGGATTGAGCAATCCGATAGCTGCCAATGGGGCAAAAGAGTCTCCCATGCTGCTGATCATCGCCTTCACTTTCTCTGCCTGATCTGATTCCAGTTTCAATGCTTCCGTCTGAATCTGCTTGATCGCCTCGGTATCATTATTTCCCATAGCCTCATAGTACCGCTCGTTAAGCTGGTTTACAGCTAACTGGTATTCTTCCATCAAAGTCTCGATTTTCAGCATTTCCTGAGAATCTTTTGAACCTTCGATCACCAAGCTGGATGGCTCATTGAAGTTGTAGCTGACGGACACATCCTCATCGAGAAGGGCCAGTCTAACCACCCTTTGACCATACAAGTTCAATTCATAGAAAGTAGGGGTAGTGACTTCCAACTCATAGGAAAACTCACCAAGACCATTTACCTCCAAGGTGTCCAATACCTTGGGTCTGCTGTCTGTAAACTGGGAAAGAATGACTATTCCTTCCGGTGCATTTCCGATTTTTCCGGATACCTGAACCTTCCCGTCTTTTGCTGATTCATTTCCTCCACAGGAGAAAAGTGAAAGCGAGGCAATCATCCAGATTCCAATCATCATTTTGTTCATAGCTTTAATTTTCCAATAATTCTGTCAATATGCGGGTAGCCACTTTGGGATCGGCTTTCCCTTGGGATTTTTTCATGACTTGCCCCATAAACATGCCCATCAATCCTTTCTTTCCAGATCGATACTCAGCCACTTTGGCTTGGTTTTCCTTCAGGACACTTTCCACAATTGGCTTGAGAGAATCTTCATCACTTTCCTGAAGAAGATTTAATCGATGAGCCACTTGCTCGGGACTTTCTCCGGGATTTTGGATAAGTTCAGGATAGATTTTTTGGGAAGCAACCGAGAAAGAAATTTTCCCCTCATCTATCAAAGCAATAAGCTCGGCAATGGTTTGGGGTCGAATAGGAAATTCGGCTAAAGAAAGAGAAAGTTCATTCAGCGAGGATTTGATGGGCCCCATGATCCAATTGGAGGCTGATTTATAATTGGTCGTTTTGGAACATAATTCCACAAACCAAATTGCCAAATCTTTTTCTTCGGTCAAGAAGGTTGCATCATACACCGGAAGGCCATACTCATCCATGAATTTGTGGAAAAGCTCCTTGGGCAAGGCAGGCATCTGATGCTGAATAGAAGTCAACCACTCTTCGGAAATAACCACAGGGCTAAGATCCGGCTCAGGAAAATACCGATAGTCATTCAGATCTTCTTTGGTCCGCATGCTCGCTGTTGTGAAGGTATTGGCATCAAAAGTCCGCGTCTCAGATACCACTTCCTCTCCCTTTTCGAGCAATTCGACCTGACGCTCAAACTCATGCTCTATTGCCCGGGCTACGTTTCGGAAGGAGTTCATGTTTTTTACTTCTACCTTCTTCCCATACTCGGTAGCCCCCTTTCTCATCACAGAGACATTGGCATCACAGCGAAGGGAACCTTCCTCCATGTTTCCGTCACAGATTTCCAGGTACTTGACCAGCTTTTTGATTTCAGCAAGAAATGCCGTAGCCTCTTCTGAGCTTCGCAAATCGGGATCAGTGACGATCTCGATCAGGGCTGTACCAGCCCGGTTAAAATCTACCGCAGTGTCCGACTCTCCAGCCAAGTGGAGTGACTTGCCGGCATCCTCCTCGAGATGGACCCGATTGAGATGGATTTCTTTTTCTGTGCCGTCCGCCAAAAGGATCGGAACTATCCCTCCTACACAAATCGGTCCCTTGTCCTGAGTGATTTGATAGCCTTTGGGAAGGTCAGGATAAAAGTAGTTTTTGCGGGAAAAGATATTGGTACGGGTGATCTTCGAATTGCAGGCCAAGCCCATTTTGATTGCGTATTCTACCGCCTTTTTATTGATTTTTGGCAGTGTGCCGGGATGCCCTAAGGTAATGACAGACACTTGGGTATTGGGGTGATTTCCAAACTCGGTAGAGTCCGCTGCAAATATTTTACTTTCAGTTTGCAATTGGGCATGGACTTCCAGCCCGATTACCACCTGATATTTATCTTTTATTTCCTCGCTAGGCATGGTTTATAGGTTCGGTTTTTACAAAAACATGGCCTTGGCTTTGGCCACTGCTTTTTCCAATCCGGACAGGTCTTTTCCTCCTGCTGTAGCAAAGAAAGGCTGTCCTCCTCCTCCGCCTTGGATTTCTCTAGCCAAATCCCGGACAATCTGACCTGCATTCCAGCCCTTGGAAGCAATCAGACTTTCTTCCAAAATCACCGCAAGCTGCGGCTTGTCTTCAATCTTGGCCGCTAACACCACCAAAGCTGGAGAGACTTCATTCTTCAATTCGTACGCCAGTTTTTTCAAGGAATCTGCATTTGGCAATTCAACTTGAGAGATCAGGATCTGAACTCCTTCTTTTTCTACAAACTGCTTTAGCAACTCACTCTTGACTCCGGCCGCTTTTTCCAAATGAAGGGTTTCGATTTCCTTTTTCAGGTCGTTTCTCTCCTGAATCAGGGATTCAATCGCCTTTTTGACATCTCTTGGATTCTTTAGCAATTCCAGAATCTCCTTGACCAAAGCTTCCTGCTCACGCAAATACTCCTCGGCAGCCTTGGATGTGATGGCTTCCACTCTCCTAACTCCGGCAGATATCGAACCTTCGGAAGTAATCTTAAACAGTCCAATCTGTGCAGTAGCAGGAACGTGAGTACCTCCGCAAAGTTCTACAGAGAAGTCCTTATCAAAAGTGATCACACGCACAAAGTCTCCATACTTTTCTCCGAAAAGAGCCGTGGCTCCCATCTTTTTAGCCTCTTCGATTGGCACGTTTCTCTGCTCTACCAGAGGAATATTTTCCCTCACCTTGGCATTGACAATCTCTTCCACACGGGCGATTTCCTCCTCAGACATTTTTCCAAAATGGGAAAAATCAAAGCGAAGGAGGTTTTCATTCACCAAAGATCCACGCTGCTGAATATGATCACCCAAAACTTCTCTCAAAGCCGATTGGAGCAAATGGGTAGCCGTGTGGTTATTCATAGTCAAAGTTCTCTTCTCCCTATCCACTTCTGCTGAGAAGCGCTTCTCAGGGTTGGTTGGCAACTTTTCTACAAAATGAACGATCAGATCATTTTCCTTTTTGGTGTCGATAACCCTGATTTTTTCCGAATCGGAAATCAACCAACCCGTATCTCCTACCTGTCCTCCACTTTCTGCATAAAATGGAGTTCGATCCAATACCAATTGGTATCGGTCACCTTTTTTATCTGTGATAGTTCGGTATTTGATAATCTGGGAATGGGTTTCGGTAAAATCATATCCGATAAACTCCACGCCAGTATCTTCATGCACGAAAACCCAATCCCCGGTCTCTGATTCAGAAGCCGCTCTGGAACGGGTCTTTTGCTTTTCCATTTCTTCTGCAAAGCCTTTTTCATCCACCGAGAACCCATTTTCTCTGGCGATCAGAGAAGTGAGGTCCAAAGGAAATCCATAGGTATCGTAGAGTTCAAAAGCCGTTTTGCCGGGGATTACTTTTTGATTTTTTGCATTTAATTCTGCCTTGATGGATTCGAGCATTTTCAAACCATTATCCAAAGTGCGAAGGAAAGAGGTTTCCTCTTCCTGAATCACCTTGGCAATAAACTCCTGCTGAGCTCTGACCTCAGGGAAAATATCCCCAAAATAGTCTGCGATCAGAGGAGTCAATTCGTACAAAAACGGCTGCTGAAAGCCCAAGAAAGTATATCCATAACGCACAGCTCTTCGAAGAATCCTTCGGATGACATAGCCAGCTTTGTTGTTGGAAGGAATCTGCCCGTCGGCGATAGTAAATGAAATCGCTCGAATATGGTCTACAATGACCCGGAAAGCGATATCATTGGGCTCGTTTTGTCCGTAAGTTTTACCGGACTTTTTCTCCAAAGCCTGAATAAACGGCCCAAATAAATCTGTATCGTAATTGGATGATTTCATCTGAATGGCTCTCACCAAACGTTCAAAGCCCATACCTGTATCCACATGCTTGGCCGGAAGTTCTTTCAGGCTGCCATCTGACAGGCGGTTAAACTGCATGAAAACCAAATTCCAGATTTCAATCACCTGAGGATGGTCATTGTTGACCAGGTCTCTTCCCGCAATCTCCCCGCGCTCAGCATCGGATCTCAAATCCACATGGATCTCTGAACAAGGTCCGCAAGGCCCCGTATCGCCCATTTCCCAGAAATTATCCTTTTTGGAACCCATGATGATTCGGTCCTCAGGAACAATGGATTTCCATAAGTCATAAGCCTCCTGATCCATGGCCAGTTTATCTCCTTCATCTCCCTGGAAAACTGACACATACAATCTGTCCTTTGGAAGTTGGTAGACATCAGTCAGTAGCTCCCATGCCCACTCAATGGCCTCCTTCTTGAAGTAATCTCCAAAGGACCAATTACCAAGCATCTCAAACATGGTGTGGTGGTAGGTATCCACTCCTACTTCCTCGAGGTCGTTGTGCTTGCCACTGACTCTAAGACACTTTTGGGAATTGGCAACTCTTGGATATTTGGCGACTTCGTTCCCCAAAAAAGCGTCTTTGAACTGATTCATCCCCGCGTTGGTAAACATCAGCGTGGGATCGTTTTTGACTACAATGGGTGAGGAAGGAACGTATTGGTGTTGCTTGGATTGGAAAAACTCAATAAACGTACTTCGGATTTTCTTTGCTTCCATGGAAGATATGTCGTGCAGGAAATTTGATTTTCTTCATTTCAGACCAAAAAAGGGCCTTTTTATCGGGTCACAAAATTAGCAGATTTGACGGGCAATCGAGGATTTGCTTGATAATTTATTAAAGTGAAAGTCAATCTTTAAAAAAACAAAATCAATCGCATCTCTTTTATTCTCAGCATTGCGAAGCTGGTTGTTACAGAATATGTCTTTGGCTTTCAATTGAATCTAAAAGCTAACTTGGTGCAGATTTTACTTTTAAATCTTCTTTTTTTCTTTGGGAACTTTGCGGTAGAAAAAGTCTCGAAATCAAATCGTCTGTGCCCATCTCTGAAATCTGTGAGACAAAAAGTATTTGAGTTAACTTTTAAAAAAATCACTTGCCAAACTCCCCGCCTCTGTGGTGAATTTCTCTTTGTGCCCTCCATTTTATCTTTGTGAACTTGGCGGTCAAAGCTTAGGCTCCAGCCACATCGCCCCCAAAAACAATAACATTCCAATCAAGCCAATCCAGGGAGAAATCTCCTTATACTGCTCATTTTCGGCCTTTCTGTAATCCTGTTGAAGTTCTGAAACAAACCTTGCCGTGCTTACAGCAGGAAAATCCGCCGCTTGATAGCTGTAAACCGAAAAATCAGTGCCTGAATCGATCCATCCGATTGAAGTTGCCTGCCAGATGCCTTTCGCCAAAAAGGGATTGATCGCACTTCGCTTCAACCAGACGGTATCCTCTCCAGCGCTCCAAATTTCCGGTAAACTATCCTGATCAAAAAGTTGAATCTGAGCTTCCAAACTTTGAAAAACGGGAGCATCCAGTCTTTTGGAACGAGGTTCGGCGGGTTCCATCGCTCCAAATACCTCTCCCCAAATCTCCTCATAGGACTCCATTTTCCCTTCCAACAGCAGTGGATAGGTTGATTCCAGCAGACTGATCCCTATTTGAGCATTCCCCAATCGCTGAATCGCAATTCGATTCTCCTGAAAAACTTCCTGACCGGCCTTTTCTTTCCAAGAGAAAGGCAAGGCATCCAATCCATTTTCCAATTCGGTCTTGGCCGGCTCCAACTCAAAATCCGTCCCAAAAAGCCGATTAACCTGCTGATTGAGTGTCAAAGGGTCGCCGACTTGGATGATCATCAGATTTCCATTACCAGTTTTCACCCAATCCTGAAGCGCTTTTTGATTGAGTTGGGCAGGGTCAATAATGCGGACTTGAAGGGAATCCGATTGGGGATTGCTCTGCAAAAAAGTCTCCCGGGAAAGTTGGACCTGCTCGCTTACCGTCTCTCCCTTTTCTCGAAGCCAATTGGCCAAAGTCCGACTTTCTGCGCTCGGAAATCCCATCTGAACCTGATACTTTTTGGAAGTGGAGGGCCCAATAAAGTAGCGAAGAATAGCAAGGGTATCTTTTTCCAGAACAAGAGGAAGCTCTACCCTGCCTTGACCGGAAGGTCTTAACTCGAGCATCCCTTCATTCCAACCTTTATCCAAAGCAACCGAATCGGACTGGGGAATTCCTAGTGACAGTTTTTGATCGGATTTTGAAGAAAAAACCGAAAACGAAACCCGCTGAACCTCCCCTTTTCGCAGGTAGCCTTTCCAGGAAATATCCCGGATTAAGCCCTGTTCACGGGGCAAAATCCAGCTGACTTGCTTTCCCCGAAGGGAATAAAGTTCTTCTTTGGAAAATTGCATTCCGAGCAAAACGACTTGGTCTGAGTGCAAGTCAAAATCCGATATTCCGACTGACTTATCCAAACCCAAACTATCCATCCAAAAGTCAAGCTCAGCCTGTTCTAGGCCTTCTCCATAGACCAACCAAAGCTTAGAATCTTTCAAATCCGAAACTTGAGGCCGAAGCAAAGAAATAGCCAAAAAAGCCCAAAATCCGAAAAATAGACCGGTTTTGACCCAAAGTCGATTTTTTGAAATTCCTTTCTTCCCATAAAAAAATACCGAAGCCAAACCGATCCCTAAGACCAAAATCAGGATGGTCCAAAGGAAAAAATCAGATGTTATCGGATCGAAGCTCAAACTCATGGATTCTTCTTTAAAAAGGCCTCCTTCAGGGCTTTGTTGGACAGCCTACTTGGGTCGGTGGGCTTGTAATTTTTGGCAAAAGGATATAGTTTTTCTCGAAGTAGATTTCTGCCCTTTTCATCCAATTTTCCCGCTTCCAATTCCTGCAACCCCAGCAAAACTGACCAATCCTCCATCCCGGTGTTTTGAATCCGTGCGGTCCACAATTGTCCCAACTGCTTGACTTTTTCCTTTTCAGCAGCAGTCAAATCCTGCTTAAGCAAAAAACCCAAAACCTCAGAAGCCAGCGGTTCGATCTGAGCTTCCAGTTCGGCCAATTCCTTTTCCAAGCGGGTTCCCAATTCCTCCAACTTTCCACTAAGACGGATTTCATCCGCTTTGATCGGAGGCGGGTCATAGCCTGTTCGCTTGATGTAAACCCTGGATTTTTGCTGCACGGTTTTCAGCATTTCCAAGGCTTTGTACTGGTAAGGAAGGGATTTTTCGGGTTCAAAAAGCCGCAAATACAGCTCTGCCTGCCACATTTGCTCGAGGGCTGACTTCAGTGCACCTCGCGTACTTTTTTCAAAATAGGTGTTCATCTCCTCCGAATCGTGGGCGTGCATGTAGTCCGCAAGCAGATTCTCGATTCCTCCACCTGTATTCGTCTCTTCCTCCCCATGATCGTGGCCCTCATGGCCTTCGTGGCCTTCTTCCTCGATTTTGAAATCCGGATCATGCTCCCCTTCCTGATCGTGCAGGTGCATGTACCCGCTCAACAGATCGCCCTCCTGCCCTTCCATCGTGCCACCTCCTGCCTCGGACTCAAATTCCTCTCCGAGATATTGTCCATAGCGCAGGCGAAGCAGTTTTTGGTCGTAGCCAATCTCGTTTGAAGTGAAATTGAAGTCCTTTTCCGACTTCTTCTTTCGCTCGGCAATCAGCTTTTCCGTATCTATGATGATTTGTCGTTGACTGCGGAAATAATCCGGCAAAACATTAATCGCCATTCCCGCAAAAGCTTCCTCACTGTCGTCATTTTCATTGAAATACTTGATAAAATAGGTATCGGACCGGGAAAAATTCGCTTCAGGTTGCTTGTTGTCCTTCGCCGACCAATAGTAGTACAGCTCATCCCCAGGCTGAAAATCCATATCGGAAAGATCCAAAACTAATTCGCTGGATTTCCTTTGAAATGGCCTGCTTTCCACCGGAATCTGAGTTTCCCTAAACTTCACATTCTCTCCTCTTCCTCTGGCCAATGTCGCAACTATCACGACCTCCTGAACAGAAAAATCATCAGAAATTTGAGCCTTGAGCGGGATTTTAGGATTGTTTCCGGGGAAAAAGAACTTGTACATCTCTTTCTCTTCAGGCTCAATTACTGGACTTAGATCCTCTTTTGCCTCGAGGGTGTAAAACTCCGATTGGAAAACAGCCTCTCCATTTTTGAAAGCCTGAATGGAATAAATGCCCGAACCGAGCAATTCTTCCTGAAGTGAAAAAATGCCGAAATTGGCCTGAAATGGAAGCTTTTCATTCCCTGAATTCACGAGAAAAACTTCCAACTCATCTCCATATTGGAAGTCCAATTCCCATTTTATCTTCGAACCTTTCAAAGCTTTAATGTTCAGATTGGATTCGGTTTTGGAGGGAATTCCAGTGTATGACGGGGACTGAATCTGAACTTGGGCAGATTGTAGAATGGGTAGGTTTGCAGGATTAGAAACCGCTTGCGCCAGTTCATTTGGCTGAGAAATAGAGATTAAAGGAGTTGGATTGGGATGGCTCAAATAAGGAATGACAAAAGAGAGCAGAGCTGAACAAGCAAAAACCGTCAAAAAGGGCCAAAGCCCTGATCCCCAAACCGAGATTTTCTGGGGTATTTGTTTCAAAATCCGAGAAATCTGTAGCCGTTCGGCAATGTTCAATTCCTTTTTGTCCAGCAGTTCCAAACTGAACTCCATATTTCCGGCCTGCTGATGCACGATCCGAACTGCCTTTTTTCGCTGGCTTCGAAAAGCTCCCAAAACCATAGCAATGATCACCGTACCTGCACCGATTACCACACTTTTCCAAGTAGCATATTCCCACCAAAGTCCCAAAATCAGGGCAAAACTCACATTGAGCAAAAGAGCCTTCAACCAAAGGTTGGCCAAAAGCTGACGCTCGATCGAGGCGATATGTGCTTGGAGTTTATTCACAGGTTGGCGCGATAGGCGAGAAAGCGTTCGACAGCAAAGAGGATCACCAAGAGAACCAACAGCACTTCATTCAGGTTGGCGGTTTTGCTCAATTTGGAGCTTGGAATGGCTAAAAACTTTTTTTCGAGCTGAGTTTTGGTGATTTTCAGATCAGGTTTTTCCATTCCCAAATTAGCCAAAATCCCTTCCAAAATCAGTTCCGGCAGAAGCCCTTTTTCTACCGTTTCCTCCCAGTTCAGATTAACCAAATGGCTAAGGGCCAAGACTTTTTTTGAAATCTTATATCCTTGATTTTCTGAAAGAAATACTAATTTATTTCCATCAAAATTTGAAGTCAACGAATCTGAAAACAGCAGTTCAGCTGTATTCAAATTCCCTTCATTAAAGCGGAAACTATAAACCTCTGAAATCGCAGACAAGGCCCTTTGAATACTCGCTTTTCTCTCCTCCGAAATTATCCCAAAGGCGTAGGAAATCTGACCCGAAATGGTCTTGGATGCATTGCCATTTGTAGCCGTTTTGACCAAGATCCCATTTTGATCCAATTCCAAAAACTCGCCTGATTCCAGGCTGACAGCCGGATTCGATCCGTTGGGAAGGTAATTCTCAGCCACTCGGATCACCGGATTTTGAGGCAACCAATAGGTTTCTTTTGGAAAAAATGAGGATTGCAATGAAGTGTAGAGATAAATCGAGTCCAAGTCCGTATTCAGTTCATCGAGGTAGTCTTGCAATTCTTCTTGAGAAAAATCCACCGCCGAAACCTGCTCCGTTCCATATTCCGGCAAGCCAGTTCCAATCCAGCGAACTTCCTGCCCTTTTTGAGTCGCCTGCTCCAGTTCAAACCGGAACTCTGCCTCCACTTGCTCATCCGGCCAAATCAGATGCACCACTTTGTATTCCCGACTGCTTCCAAATCCTTTCCAAATCAACCCCGCCAACAAAAAAACTAGCGTTGCAATGAGCAGGATTCGGATCAAAAGCAACAACCAATTCTCCAACTTGATCGAACGGCTGGATTGGGATTCTTTGGGATCGAGCCACGGAAAAGCCGCCCAAGCGATCACTTTGCCCTTTTTCCCATTCCACAAATGGATCAACACGGGAATCGTCAAACCCAAAAGTCCCCAAAGCAAAGTCGGCTGAATCCACTCCATCAGGCTAACTTTTTACGATTCAAAATCTGCCGAACCACCCCTGCCAAAGGTTCTTTCATGGAAACCCGGATCAATTGCACATTTGGCGCTTGAAAAGTTTGATCCAAGTGATCGAGATAGGCTTGAAACCTCTCGCGAAACTGAGTCTGCATGGCCCGTGCATCCTGCACCACTTCCTGTCCGGACTCCAAATCCCGAAAAACAAAGTTCCCCTCCAGATTGAAGTCCAACTCCTGTTCACCCAAAATCTGAATCAGCATCAGCTCTTTTCTGGGATGATTGAAGGATTTGATGAGGTTTTCCCATTCGGATTCCTTTTGCAAAAAGTCAGAAACCCAAATCACCAACTCTCGTTCTTTTCCCTGAAAAAAAGATTCTGAAATCGGCTGCAAGGGCCAAGAATCGGCCGCTTTGGCCTGCTCCAAAAACAACAAAATCCGTTGGAAACTTTTGGGTGTGGGTGCTACTTTTTGCTCGATTTTGCCTTCGAAAAGGGTAAAATAACTCAAAGCATCCCCCTGCAAAAATCCCAGATAAGCCAAAGAAGCAATCAGGTTTTTGGCATAATCCAGCCTTGAAACCCCATTATCGATATAATTCATTGATCCTGAAAGATCCAACATCAAACGGATATTGAGATTGCTTTCAGTAGTGGATTCTTTGATCATGTACTTGCCGGATCGGGAAAAATACTTCCAATCAATCCGCTTGAGATCATCCCCAGGCTGATAGTGCCGGTATTGCTCAAACTCGCTGCCGACCCCCACCCGAATGCCCGAATGGATACCTTGCCTCAGCTGCTGACTGATCAGTCGGGCGGCGAGACGCAGGTCGTTGAGCTTGATGATTTCCAGATTACTTGTCATGAACTGGGACTTGCTCGAGGATCTTTTTGATGATAAAGTCGGTATCCAACTGCTCAGCCTCTGCACGGAAATGCAGGGAAATTCGATGCCTCAAAACCGGATAGATCAGGTGCTGAATATCTTCAGGAATCACGGAAAACCTGCCTTTGACGATAGCCCGGGCTTTGGCACAAAGGACCAAAGCCTGTCCGGCACGGGTGCCTGCCCCCCACTCCACGAAGTTTTTCACTTCGGCTACTGAGGTGGTTTCTAATCTCGTCTCCCGGATCAGGCGATTGATATAGGCCAACAAAGCTGAGTCCAAATGAACTTGTCGGGTGAGTTCCTGAAGTTGTTTGACTTCCTCCCCTGACAAAACTTTCTGAGGAGATCCTTTATAGGTTCCTGTGGTTTTTTGGAGAACTTCGAGTTCCTCCTGCTCGGAGGGATAGCCCAATTTTATATAAAGGAGGAATCTATCCAACTGTGCCTCGGGAAGCGGATAGGTTCCACTTTGCTCGATGGGGTTTTGGGTAGCTATGATCAAAAAAGGATCAGGAAGCGGGTAGTTTTTTCCGGCATAGGTCACCAACTTTTCCTGCATGGCTTCCAGCAAAGCTGCCTGAGTTTTGGGAGGAGTTCGGTTGATCTCATCGGCCAAAACCATATTGGCGAAGATCGGCCCTTGGTTAAACTGGAAAAACTTTTTGCCCGTGCTGTGATCCTCCTCGAGAATTTCTGTCCCGATGATGTCACCGGGCATCAGATCCGGTGTAAACTGAATCCGCTTGAAGCTCAGCTCCATCACCTCGGAGATGGTTTTGACCATCAGGGTTTTGGCCAAACCGGGAACTCCTTCCAGCAGGCAGTGCCCTCCTGCCAAAAGGGTGATGATCACCTCGTCTAGGACTTCCTCCTGTCCGACGATGACTTTGGCAATTTCTTTTTTCAGCTGTGGAATCTTCTCTACCAGCTGTTGGTATTTGATGAGTTCGGTCTCCAAGTTGGTTTAGGTTTATGACTTTTTGGATTATTTCACGAATAAATAAAATTTGAAATCATTTCGAGGTTTAAATCCCCGTAGCCCCCTTGATAAGGGGGAATTTGCCAAAATCCAGCATCAAACTTTATATCCTTTGGTTGAGCGAAAGTTTTGGGACACATAGATTTAGGTTAAAGCGTAAACGATAATATTTACCCCGAATCGGGTATTGTCGATTTTGTTAAAGCGTTTGTTTCGAAAATCGTAATCCCATTCGCAGCCATAGTCTTTGTTGCTATATAGCACACCAATGCGGCCATTGATCTGAATGGCCTTCAGGTAATCGTGAACCAAATCATCACCCCAGCCATTGAGCTCGAAGGAAGTGGTAGGCGGACCATCCTCAAACTCAAAGAAGCATCGGTAGAGCCAATGGTCGTTTGGGATTTTTTGCAAGGCTTCTTCTCCGAAGGTTCGGGCCATTTCTTTTTCGAAGGACTTGGCAAAAAGCCCGTCAATATCATGATTGCAGTCATCGACAAAGACAAAACCTCCCCGCTCCACATAGTTTTTGAAGATTTGCCGCTCCTTTTGGGTAAACTCCACGAGCTTGTGTCCGCTCAGGTAGCAGAAGGGACTTTTATACATCTCCTCACTGCTGAGCTCAATCACTCGCTCTTTCTCATCCACCGGAATAGTTGTGTACTCCACCAGGCTATGTAGGATATTGGAAGGCATGCGCTGATCCGTATCCCAATTGCCGGAGGTGTATTTGATTCGGGTGAAGAAGAAAATTCCAGATGGCAGTTTCCAGTTGGCAGTCACAGAGTTCAGTTTACATGCAGTAAGCAGTAAGTGGTAAAAAGTAAGTAGTTCCTTTACTACTCACCAGTTACCACTTACTTTTCACAGGTATGGAAAGGCTATCAAATTAAACAGCGTCCGACAATGAGGTAAAGGTGAAGTCCCTGATCTTCATCGGAGGCACCATGTTTCCGCCGGTTCGTTCGGGCTTGCCCATCGCTTCAATATTGTTGAGCATGATGATGGGGCTTTCGTTGAAGCGGAAGTTTTTCACCGGGAATTTGATCTGACCGTTTTCGATGTAGAAGGTACCGTCTCGGGTAAGTCCCGTGTAGAGCAAAGTCTGAGGATCTACTGCCCGGATATACCAGAATCGGGTCACCAAAACCCCACGCTCGGTATTTCGGATCATGTCTGCTAAGGATTGATCACCCCCTTGGAAAATCACTCCTCTTGGTCTGGGTACGGGCTGAACACCTTGCTTTTGAGCCCAATAGCGGGAATAAAACATGTTTTTCACCGCGCCATTTTCCACCCATGTTGTCTTTTCCAAAGGCAAGCCTTCTCCTGACCAAGGAGCAGAGGGAATATCCGGGTGATTGGGATCGGAGTAGATATTTACCCGCTCATCAAAGAGCTTTTCTCCCAATTTGGTCCCTCCGCCTTTTTTACTCAGGAAACTTCGGCCTTCGTCGGCATTTCGGGCATCCATGGCAGAAGTCAGCAACCGAAGGAGGTCATTGGCTGCCATCGGTTCGAGAATCACGGTGTATTTTCCGGGCTCGATGGCTTGTGCATTGACCGAGGCTTTGGCTTTTTGCACTGCAATATTGGTCACCGGTCCTGCCTTTAGGAGACTGGCGTCATTGAAGTCTTTGCCGGCATAGCCTGAACCTGTTCCATCGGCTGTTCTTACTGTGACGGTGAAATCCACCGAAGTGCTTTGGTTGTAGCCAAACAGGCCTTTGCTGTTTCCTGTGGCCACAAATCCGGTGAAATCTTCCAAATATCCCGCCGCAGTCAGGTTGTTTTCTACACAGGGTTGGATGCTGTCCACAGCGAGCTGCGCACGATAGTCAGGATTGATGGAGTCAGTTGCCTTGGCAAAGGTCTTGGATTCAGCATAATTCTGAGGTCCGAGCATGGGCATGTATTCCGGGTTTTCCGGAGCCAATGCGGCGATTTCTTCGGCCCTTGCCACGGCTCTTTTGAGAGATTCATCATCAAATTCATTGATGGTGGTGGTCCCTGATTTTTTACCATATACCGAGGTGATTGCGAGACTTAGCTCATTAGTCTCCCCACTGGTATTGACTGTGTTTCTTGCATAGCGGATGTTTCCGGTTCGGCCACCGCTGATGGTCACCTCGGTTTCATCGGCTTTGGCATAAGACAACACTTTATCTATGATTGCTTTAGCTTGTTCTTGAGTTAGTATAGCCATGTTGATTTTGAGGATTAAATAGTTCTACCGGTATTGATTACATTGACTCCGTCAAAGCGGGTGGTAGGACTACCGTGGGAAACTGCAGATACTTGGGAAGGCTGGCCCTTGCCGTCAAAGAATGACCCAAACAGGCGGTAATCGTCTTTGTCACAAAGGGCAGAGCAGCTGTTCCAGAATTCTTGAGTATTGGACTGATAGGCGACGTCTTCCAGCATTCCGGCAATTTCTCCGTTTTTGATTTCGTAGAAAAGCTGACCTCCAAACTGGAAATTGTAACGCTGCTGATCGATGGAATACGAACCACGACCCAAGATGTAAATTCCTTTTTCGATGTCCTTGATCATGTCGTGCGGGCTCATTTTAGCCTCACCCGGCTTCAGGGACACGTTTGGCATGCGCTGGAACTGCACCGAACTCCAATTGTCCGCAAAGCAGCAGCCGTGAGATTCGGATTCATTGATGATTTTAGCCTGATCTCGGATGGCTTGGTAATTTACCAACACACCATTTTTGATCAAATCCCACTCCTTAGTCTGCACGCCTTCATCGTCCCAACCTACATTTCCAAGGGAATTGGGCTGGACTTTGTCTGCGACGATGTTGACGAGGTCAGAGCCGTACTTGAAGTTTTTGGTTTCCCACTTATCCAAGGTAGCGAAGCTCGTTCCCGCATAGTTGGCCTCATAGCCAAGTACTCGATCCAGCTCCAGGGGGTGCCCCACAGACTCGTGAATGGTCAATCCCAAGTGATCCGGATCGAGCATCAGGTCGTATTTTCCGGGCTGAACAGACTTGGCTGTCAGTTTTTCCTTGGCGTGCTTGGCAGCCGTGACGGCGTCTTCCACCATGTCATAGCTATTGCGGTAGCTATTGAATCCGGCCGGATTCATGAACTTTTCGGAAGCTAAGCCATCCAAATATTCATAACCCATTCCCATGGGAGCGCTCAGTGCCTGACGGGAACGGAAAAGCCCTTCCTGACGATTTACAGCAGTCACTGTGAAGTTTGGCCAAATGCGGTGAATATCCTGATCGATGTAGGAACCATCGGTAGAAGCGAAATACTTCTGCTCATTGATCATGAAAAGCGCGGAGTTCACAAAAGCAGCCCCATTATCCAAGGCAGCATTGTTGACAGAAAGCAGCAAATCAATTTTGTCTTTGACCGGCACTTCCATCGCATTCTTCTGGATGGGAGTTTTCCAGCTAACTTCTCCATACGCTTTGACCGGAGCGAGTTCTACAGGTTCTTTTTGGAGTTTGGAATTGGCTTTTGCGATAGCCACGGCCGTTTCTGCACATTTTTTAATCCCGTCAGGAGTCACGTCGGAGGTGGCAGAAAAGCCCCAAGTGCCGTTTGCAATCACGCGGATACCGACTCCGAAGGACTCGGCATTGGTGATTCCTTGTACGTTTTTCTCTCGCGTAAACAGGTACTGCTGCAAATAGCGGCCGATACGGACATCGGTGTAAGTAGCGCCCAGACTTTTGGTCGTGTTGAGTGCCACATCAGCCAAAAGCTTTTTGGCAGCAGCATCCATTCCGGGGGCCATGAGGTGCTCAGCGGCGACGGGTTTGCTGAAAGCCACCAAACTTGGGACCATCATTGCACCCAAACCAAGCCCTGAATAGTGTAGAAAGTCTCTTCTTTTCAATGGATTGTAGTTATGGTGATAGTAAATCTCTTTTTTTAAAAGTAAGAGGATTATTGATTGGATTCAACTGGATTGTTATAGTGGTGGAAAAAAGACCTTATCGGAGGAAAAATTACCCTTGAGCGGTCAAAACAGCTTGGATTTCATCCCAAAAAAAATCTAAAAACAGAGTAGAAAGTACTATTGGATTCCTACTCGTCCCGAAGATTATTTATGGGGTTTTGAAAATTAATCTTCAATGCCTGAATCCAAACCAAGACCCCTATCAACATTCCAAAACCAAGTATAGGAAGTACAAATACCCATAAATTTGGTGAGATCCTAAAAGCATAACTTTCCAACCAAAAAGTACCCAACCAGGCTACAAATGGTCCACTGACCAGGCCCGCAACAAGCAGAAAAATCACAGCTTCCTTGCCCAACAGATTTAGAAAATCTTTCAGTTCTGCCCCTAGGGTTTTTCGGATGGCCAGTTCCTTGGTTCTCGAGTTGGCGACCCAAAAAAGCAATCCATAAAATCCGAAAAAGGAAATCAGCAAAGTCAAGCCTGTAAATAGCTTCATGGCAGTAAAGAAATTATTTTCTTGTTCATATTGCCTGTTAAAAAAATCATCCAAGAAGAAGAACTGAATAGGGTTTGATGGAAAAAAAGAGGCCCAAAGCTGTTCGGTTTTTTCTACCACAGCCCGATCCAACCCTTCCTGAAAATGGACAAAGAAATAGGAATCGGGCAATTCCCTCAATTCAAAAATGACAGGCTGAAACTCCTCCTGAGCACCTAGCAAATGGAAGTCTTCTACCACCCCAATAATTTCCGGAGTGGAATTGATTCTGTAATGGATTTTTTGCCCTATTGCATCTTTAGGACTCTCAAAGCCTAAAAATCGGGAAGCCTGTCTGGAAATCACCAGGCCTTTTTCTTGAGGCTTTTCAGGAGAAAACAGCTCCCCTGCCAACAGGCGCATTTTAAATTCTTTTAAAAATCGGGAATCCACTTGCGAAAAATAATAGGTTTGGGCACCCTCTTCTGATTGATTTAGCTGCCGGACATACCCCTCTGCCTTTCCCCGAATGGGTTGCCCTGGAACGAAATTGGAGGAAGAGACAGAATGGACTTCAGGCATTTTTCGGATTTCTTCCAAAAAAGTAGAGAGCCTTTGATCCCAGTTTTCTTGATCAATGATGACAGTGGGTCCGGTAAGAACCAAGGTTTGATTGAGCTCAAAGCCCAAATCCTTTTCCTGCATAAACCGTATCTGCTGATAAATCAGAAGGGTAAATGCGACGACAAAAATTGAAACGGTAAACTGAAGAATCACCAAAGGTTTTTGGAACTGTGGAGCCTGAAATCCTTCAGGAATCAGCTTTTTATAATTTCTACAGGCAATAGACCAAGCAGGATAAAACCCTGAAATCAGGACCGCAAGAACCCAAATCAATAGGGCCAGAAGAATATTTTCAAAAAGGAAAAACGGCGACAACAAATCCAAACCGGTAATCGATTGAAGCAGGGGGTTAACTAGCACAATAATCAAAGCGGCTAATCCTAAAGCAAGCATATTGATCAGAGCGGCTTCCAAAACCAGCTGTCTGAAAAGCTGGCCTTTGCTGGCCCAAAAGATCCTTCGCAGACTCAGTTCTTTTTGCCTCTGGATCGATCGAGCCAAAGTGAAATTGATGTAGTTTGTACAGGCCAAAACCAGCACCAAAAATGCCAAACCCACCATGATCCAAATCGATCCGGGATCCCCGTTTGCTTTGAATTCATTGAGTAAATGAGACCGCAAATGGATGGAAGTCAAAGGCTGTGTAAAAAACGAAAGACCTGTATTGGGGAAATGGTCGGAAGAAATTTGGGCTAATGCTTGATTCAGATCGGCCTCAGATTTTCCATTCCTAAGTTTGACATAAGTGAAAAACTGATCTCCCCAATTCGCAAATTCCCGGTCAGGTTCCGCGTACAAATCCAAAGAAATCAAGACAGAAAACTTCAAATGCGTATCGTCGGGAATTGATTTTAAGACTCCAGCTACTGTATAATTTCTAAATTCTTCATATCCCTCAGAGCCATAAACCCCATAAGATCCATTGACCAAAAGAGGCTGTCCAACTGGATTTTGCTCACCAAAGAGGCGTTCTGATACTTCTTGGGTCAGGATCACTGCTTGAGGGGTTGACTTCCAAGTAGAAACCGATCCATAGAGAAACTCAAAGTCAAACAAGTCGAAGAAAGTATTTTCCACTCCCACTATATCCTCCTGAATCAGGATCTCCTCACCAGCCTGAAGACTGGTATTCGAACTATTTCTATGGATTCTAACCGCAGACTCAATCAGGCTGCTTTGGTCAAAAAGGTGTCTCCCCAAATTGGAAAAAGTGGATGCGCTGAGAACTTCTCCCCCGCCTTCAATCTCTTTGGATTGGGCAATCCGATACACTTGTTCAAAATCTGAGTGAAACTGATCGAAATGCGTTTCCTTGGACCAATAGCTGAGCATCAAAAGACAAGTAGCAATACCCAAACTTATTCCTGCTAGGCTGATTCCATTATAAAAAGGATTGGAACGGAAGCTTCTGAGACTGGTCTTAAGGAGATGAGATACCATGGAAATAGGTTTAAATCCTTTAATTATTTGAGAAAGTCTTGCCAAAGAAAAACCATCTCAGTTTCCTTGAATGATGGATTTGTAGAAGTTTATAATAATTCACCCGCACAAAAACGTGCGAATCCGAACGAAACAGATATGACATTGAATCTATAAAAGAGCTAACCGGCGACAGGAATAAATGAATAAAGATCTAGCTACTTTAATCCTGAAACTGTCAAAACATGGACCTTCTTATTTCCACTTTTTCTTATTCAAAATCTTCATCAACTCCTGCCCCAAATATTTCCCTTTCAATTGAATTATATCCCTCGGGGTATTATCCCCTACTTCGAAGGTCATGGACTCGGCCTGGTGTACAAAAAAGAAATAAGAGTTGGACGTCACACTTCGCTCATTGCCTTTATTGGGTCGGATATTTGGCACGTATCCGGGGATACGTTTGGATGATCTCTTAATGACTTTTGGAATCAGGCCCGGAAAATTCCCTTCAAGTTCTTCATTATTGGTATAAAAGATATCTTCCCAAGTGGAGTGAAAGTCCGCTGCGAAAACAAACTTCCCTCCACTTTCCTGAACTTTTCTAACCATAAAATCCTCCAATGCTTATGTTTCCGGCTGATTAAAATTCACCCAATCCCGGTTCAAATCAATCCCGCCCAAATTGTGCCTCCAGTGCCCATTGGCCACTCCATCAGGATTCATTTGTGGCATGAGATAAAGGTTATACTTACTTCGAAACTTCCGGGCTTCCGGACTATCCTTGATGATTTCTTCCATAAAAGCCTGCATTGCCAGATACCCCGTCAATTCGGGTGGGTGCTGCATAGAAATCACCATCAGCATTTCACTATCATCAGCCTCCCCTATTTTCAATACCTCAAGTGGTCTTCCAGCTTTACTCTTTCCGATCGGAATCACTTCAACAAAATCCTTTTGGAGTAAGGCCTTTTTCCATTCTTCAACATGCTCTGTACCCATTCGGTCCTGAGCAGCGATCCACAAAGTATCTGATTGAGAATTGACTTTAAGGAAAGCGCTTTTGGGTCCACCTGATTCGGTTTTGGGGAGGAAAAAATCACTTGAATCCATATTGGAAAATACTTTCCCATCCAAACTAAACTTGGGATAATAGCGATGAAAGCCCCGTTCCCCATAGGTAAACTCAATCCAGAAATTCTGCGGTTCGGCTGACCAAAGCTTAAAAGCATACCAAGGACTGGGATTGATCGGTTCATTTTCAGGAAGAATAGTTACCCGGATCAGCGAATCATTTAACCGTAATGCATCATTCAGTCTCGCCCCTTCCATTTGATTGGAAAAGTAAAGTCCATTCCCCAGATCGAAAGTTTGCTTCGTTTGAATTTGTACCGGGAGATCAATTGTTTCGACGATTTGGATCGGCTCTTGCCCTTCCCATTGCGCAGTAGATTTGCAGGCAAGGAGGATTAAAAGGGGCAACAGAGAAAATGATGGTTTGAGACGTTTCATGATTTGCAAATAAATGAAAAAACCCTCCGAATTTCTCCGAAGGGCAATTTCAAATATCAAATTTCTAATTTCAAATCCTTACACCTTTGGCACATTCCAGCCATTGTGGTAATGCGCTTTCATCAGCTGATTGGCCTCTGAATCGGTGAACATATTTTTCCCTGCATCCCAATACACCTTCTTTCCGGTTTTGTAGGCAATATTTCCCATTTGGGCATTGATCGCGGCTACCGAACCGGTTTGGATGGCACATTTTAGTAGTTTAGGATCATTGGCAGTTACCGCCTCGACAAAGTTGACCGCATGAAGATCTAAAGCTGAGCCCTGAGGTCGGGTATGAGGCACTTCATCCACTTTTGGCTTGCGCTGCCCGTCCACATTTTCTGTTTCAGGAATGACTTTCCAGCCACCACGGTTGACAACCAAGGTCGCATTGTTTCCGATGAAGGCGATTCCTTCAGTCGTCCCGTAATTTCCTCCATCAATTCCGGTAGCATGCTCCCAAAGCATATTGAATCCTTCGTATTCATACACCGTCTGCAAGGTGTCCGGTGTCTCGGAAGCATCATCCGGATAGGCGAATTTTCCTCCAGAAGCCATCACTGATTTCGGTGCACTGACTCCCATCGCATACAAAGCGATGTCGATCTCATGCACTCCCCAATCGGTCATCAAACCACCCGCATAATCCCAAAACCAACGAAAATTGAAATGGAAGCGGTTGGCATTGAATTCTCTTTTGGGTGCAGGACCCAGCCACATGTCGTAATCCACTCCAGCAGGAGCCGGTCCATTTGGCACGACAGGTACAGGCTTCATCCAGCCTTGATAGGCCCAGCATTTCACCAGACGGATTTGCCCTAGTTTTCCTGATTTCACATATTGAATGGCTTCATCGTATTGAGAACCGGATCGCTGCCATTGCCCTACCTGAACTACTTTTCCATAGCGTTCTTGAGCTTTGACCATGATTTGGCACTCTTCAATGGTATTGGCAATGGGTTTTTCTACGTAGAGATGCTTTCCGGCAGACACTGCATCTACCATATTCAGACAATGCCAATGATCTGGAGTACCGATGATCACTACATCGATATCCTTGTCTTCGAGCATTTTGCGGTAATCTTTATACTGCTTGGGTCGGGTACCACGTAACTTGAAAACATCTTCGGTACGCTGATCTAAGACACTTTGATCTACATCACAGAGGGCGACACAGTTGACCTGGGGAATTTTGAGATGGGCATTCATATTGGACCATCCCATACCTTTACAGCCGATGACTCCATAATTTATCTGGTCATTTGGTCCGATCGTGCGGGTAAATTTCCCGAAATCGGCAGCAGTCAAAATTGACGGCATGCTGAGTCCAGCCCCGAGGAGCATGGTGTTTTGTATAAATTTTCTTCTTGAGGACATGATGGTTATTGTATTATTGGTTATTGAGAGAAAAGTGAAATTTCGGATTTGGGATTTCGGAGGTCGGAAGACCCGAAATCAACCATCCGAAATCCGAAATCACAACGGTCTGACCCAGATATTTCTGAATCTCACCGGATTGCCATGATCCTGCAATTTTATTGGCAATTCCTCTGCATGTGCTTTATAATTCGGAATACCGATGTACTCGGTAGGACCTCTCAGGATCACATTGTTTTGGACCACTACCCCATTGATTAACACAGTAACTGTAGCAGGAGAAGTCAATACTCCATTTTTATCAAATCTCGGAGCTTTGAAGATGATATCGTAATAATTCCACTCACCTGGAGCTCTCAGCGGATTGACCAAAGGCGGATATTGCTTGTAGATCGAACCTGCCTGTCCATTGGTGTACGTCTTGCTTTCGTAGCTGTCCAAGATTTGCACTTCGTACATGCCCATCAGGAAAAAACCTGAATTTCCTCTACCCTGACCTTCACCCACGATTTCGGTAGGTGCGGACCATTCCACATGGTATTGCGCATCTCCAAAGGGCAGTTTGGATTGAATATCTCCTTTTCCCCTGACGACCACCAGTTCACCATTTTCAATTTTCCACTCTGCTGGACTCGAACCGTCTTTTGCTGATACAAAATTGCTCAAGCTGGTTCCGTCAAAAAGCACGATGGCATCCGATGGAGGAAGATTGTTTTGGGCTCCGGGTGTGATTTTGGGAGGCACAGGGGTGTAAAATTCCGTAGCCTGAGGAGGCATGGGGGGTGGTGTTGGGTTTTGCTGGGCGATGGACAAATTCGTCAAGCTCAAACCGCTTGCGATCAAAGCCAGGGTCAAAAGTTTCTTCATGGTACAATAGATTATTTTAGGACATTGGACTAAGCTAATAAATTACTGGAAAAAAGGCGTGAAACGAAAAGCCGTTGATGGATTTTTGCTGGAATTACCCAAATCCTTTTCTACTTTTCCCAAAAAAAACATCGAAATGAAAAGACCTTTACTTGGATTGATTTTCGGCTTTATCTTGACCTTACAAGCCTTTGCTCAGGAGGAATATTACTTCCCCGGAGAAAAATTTGACCCCTCCATTCCTTCCCCCTCCCAGTTTTTGGGTTACCCAGTCGGAGATTGGCATACGCGGTATGACCTGATCGTGAAGTATTTTGAAAAACTCGATCAACTGAGCGAAAGCGCTCAGCTTTTTACCATCGGCTACACCCATGAGCATAGACCCAAAGTGATCCTAACCATCGCTTCGGTCAAAAACATGGGAAATCTGGAAGAAATCCGCCAAAAACAACTCCAATTGGCAAATCCTTCCCAGCCCAAACCTGATGTGGCGTCTATGCCTTCGATCATCCACTTGGGCTATGGCGTTCACGGAAACGAACCCTCCTCGGCCGAGGCTGCAATGCTGACTGCTTATTGGCTGATGGCTTCCCAGTCAGATTTGGCGAAGAATCTCAGAGAAAATTCCGTTGTCCATATCGACCCTACGCTAAACCCAGACGGAAGAGACCGTCACAGCCTTTGGGCTAATTCCAACAAAGGTTTCCCTGCTGTTGCTGATCCTTTGGATCGTGAACACAATGAAGCTTGGCCGGGCGGTCGTACCAACCATTATTGGTTTGACCTGAACCGGGATTGGCTTCCGCTTGCCCATCCCGAATCGCAAGTGAAAGTCGAATGGTATCATCAGTGGTATCCCAATGTGACCACGGATTTCCATGAAATGGGCACCAACAGCACCTATTTCTTCGAACCGACCAAACCATATGGCTCAGAAAATCCGGTGGTACCAAGAAAAAATTACGACGACATCAACCCGCGTTTTGCCAAATATTTTGCCAAATACATGGACGAAATCAGAAGCCTGTATTGGACCAAGGAAGTCTTTGACAACAGCTATCCGGGCTACGGATCGACTTATCCAGACATCCACGGGGGCTTGGGTTTGGTTTTTGAGACTGCCAGCTCCAGAGGTCATGTGCAAAATAGCCAACGCGGACCGATCACCTTTGCCTTTACCATCCGAAATCATGTGGTCAACTCCCTAGCGACTATGGAAGCTGCCTTAGACAATCGGGAGTACATGCATGAGTACCTCAGAGAGTTTTTGGTTAGTGCGGTGGCGGAAGGAGCCAAAGACCCTGCGAAAAACTATGTTTTCGGCGATGAGTTTGACGAAAGCAGAAATCGGCTTTTTGTCCAATTCCTTTTGGACCACAAGATCAAGGTCTATGAAAACTCAGCTGACCTCAGCGCTGGAGGTCAATCCTTCAAAAAAGGAAAATCCTGGGTAGTTCCTACCAATCAGCCTCAGTACCGCATGGTGCGGACCATGTTTGAGTATGTGAAAGAATTTGCCGATTCGGTATTTTACGATGCTTCAGCCTGGACCATGGCTGCTGCCTATGGGATGCCTTTTGCGGCTGCGCCTGCGGCAAAAACAGGAAGTCAAGTAGCTGAGGTCAAAGCTCCAACTTTAGTATTTCCTGAAGGAAAGGCCTATGCTTATCTGATTGATTGGTCGGATTACTACGCTCCGAAGATGCTTTTTGAACTCCAAAAAGCGGGAATTCATGTAGAATCAGTTCACCGACCGTTTTCCTCCCAAACTCAGGATGGAAAAGTGGATTTTCCGGCAGGAACCCTGATGATTCCCATGGGCTTTCAGAAAATGAATACAGAAGAAGTCAGTGCCAAAATCAAGGAAATCGCCGCCATAACCCATCAGCAGGTGTACGCCGTTCAGACCGGGCTCAATCTGAGCGGGATTGATCTCGGTTCTAATTTGGTTTCTGCCGTACAGCAGCCTAAGGTCTTGATGATGGTGGGTACTGGCGTAAATTCTTACGAAGCAGGGGAGATTTGGAATCTCCTGGATCAGCAGGTAGGTATGCCGATTACCAAGGTGAACGTGGAGCAGTTTGGCCGAGTGAATCTTCACAATTACAACACCCTGATTCTTCCTTCCGGCAATTACAATTCCCTTTCTGAGGGACAGGTCAATCACCTCAAAGACTGGGTAAATCGTGGGGGAACGATCATTTCCATGAAAAGCGCCTCTCTTTGGCTCAATCGAGTAGGCATCACCAAAGAAGAAGCAGTGAAGCTGGAAGAGGATAAAGAACCGGCTTCCCTCCCATTCAATACCCGAAATGACTTTGAGGGAGCCAAGGAAGTAGGCGGAAGTATTTATCTGGCCGAACTGGATTTGACGCACCCGATCTCCTATGGCTATCACCGAAAAAATCTCCCCGTGTACAGAAATACGGATATTTTCATCAAGCCATCAGCAGACAAATACCTCACTCCGATCAAATACACGCCAAATCCTCATTTGGGAGGATACATTTCCAAAACCAATTTGGAAAAATTAAAGCAGAGTGCCGGAGTGGTGATTTCACCTTCAGGTCAAGGCAGAGTGGTTCACTTCTTTGACAGTCCCAATTTCAGAGGCACTTGGTTCGGTACCAACAAGCTATTCCTGAATGCCCTTTTCCATGGGGATAATATGGATTAGGCCATTTGAGATTTGATGCTTCGACTAAGCTCAGCACAAGGATTAGAAAAAAAGCCGCTGGATCAGGGATTCAGCGGCTTTTGAGTTAGAAGTTGGTTTAGTTTACATTTTAAATTGTATAGGCAAGGTTACTTGCGTATTGACTGCTTTCCCCTCCTTTTTACCAGGAGTCCATTTTCCGGATTCTGCAACTACACGAACTGCCTCCTCGTCACATCCTCCCCCAATACCGCGGAGCACTTCAATAGTGTCGACCGAGCCATCCGCTCTTACCACAAAAGTTACCATGACCATTCCTTGAATATTCGCTTCCTTAGCCGCCTCGGGATATTTGAGGTTATCAATCATATATTGGGTAAAGCCCTGCATTCCTCCTGGAGGCGAAGGCATTTCCTCCACTTGCTTGTGTACGGTTTCTTGGGCTTTTGCTTCATTAAATTGAAAGCTTAATGCCAAAAGAAATGTCAAAAGAATTAAAGCTTTAATTTGAATCAGACTTTTCATAGTATGTTATTCTATTTGGATTTATGGAGGGAATTGTAAGCTACAACGACCACTTCATTAGCAGAAGGAATCACTTCCTCAGCCGAAGATAATTCTGTGAGATTAGGTTTATTTTCACTACCTGCAAGCTTAAACCTGATTGGAAGCCTCATTCTGCAATTAACAGCAATTCCTTTTTGATATCCAGGAGTCCAATTTGGAGCTTCAGCTACCACTCTAAGTGCTTCTTCATCTGCTCCGCCTCCGATGCCTCGAAGGATTTCAGGGTTGGTAATTGATCCGTCTGAATTAATTGTAAAGACTACGATGACTGTTCCTTCGATTCCCATTCTTCGAGCCTCTTCGGGATATTTCAGATTTTTGGCCAGATATTGATTCCAACCTGTCATTCCTCCAGCAGGATTAGGCTGGTCCTCGACTACATCAAAAATTTCTTTTCCGTCTTTGCCTACATCACTTACTCTCGCCATTAGGTTGGAAGGTGACATAGAAAGTGGTTTTTCGACCATGGTAGGCCCTTCAATTTCCTCTACAGGAGTGATCTCACAGGAAAATACGGTGACTAAGAGTGCTACTGCCGGAATCAGTCCCAGAAACCGGACCTTTTGGTGTGGTGTTGAGTTGGTTTTAGTTAGCATAAGGATACGTTTTTTGGTTTGAAACTGGTTAAAGTTGTTCATGAATTGCCATGAAGGCCTTGATGTCACCAGATGAAGGAGAAGCGTCGCATATTCCTTTCTGGACACCTGGTGAGTGACTCCCTGATCTGCTTGATACTCATGCACTTCTCTAAGGGAACTCTCGAAGGCGTAAATCATTGGATTAAACCACAAAAGTATTTTTGCTGCATTGACCAGAAGCAAATCCCAACTATGAAGCAGACGAACATGCATGGATTCATGAGTGAGAATCTGTCGTTGTTGGGGGTCATTCAGGTCAAAATCAGGCATCAAAATATAGCTGAAGAAGGAGGCCGGTGAGAAATCCGGATGAACTGCTACCCAGTTTTTGTCAAATTGGGTCAGTTTGGCTTTTCCAATCTGTCTTTGGGCAGTAATGAAACCTAAAATCATTCTGGCAGCCATTACCACTACTCCGAGCAGGTAGACAAAAAGAACCCATTCCTGCCAGGAAAACCCTTTGTCCTGAATCTGAACGGTATTTTGCCCTACCTCAAAGACCGGAAGAACAAACTCTCCAATTCCTGCAGATTGAATCGTGAAAAACGAAAAATCAATCGCAGGCAGGATCAGAGCAGCAGTCAAAATGAGCAGGAGAACGGCTCTGTTCCAGGAAAAAAAAGTCAGTCCGCTCAGAAATCCTCTGAACAATCCCAGCCCGATTCCAAGAGCCAGACTGACTTTTAGGAGGTATAGCAGTACCTCGTTCATTACTTGTTATCCTCCATTTGGTCGATCATTTTCTTAAGTTCTTTGACCTCCTTCTGAGAAATATTTTTCTCCTTTACCATAAAGGAAAGGAAGTTGCCCACAGAACCTTCAAAGAAATTACCCACCAGCCTTTGAAAACTCTTTCGGCTGTAATCCTCCTGATCGATGGCAGGTTTGTAGATGTTCACCGTGCCATACATTCTGTGGGTGAGATATCCCTTGGATTCAATATTCCTGATGGTGGAGGCCAAAGTGGTATACGGTGGCTTTGGTTCAGGAAGTAGGTCCAAAACGTCACGGATCAAAAGCTCTCCCTGACTCCAGAAAATAGACATGATTTGCTCTTCGTGCTGATTTAATTCTTTCATAATTTGGTGATAAGTTTTAATGATTTACGAATTTTAAGTAAGTCTATGAATTAATTTTAAAACCTGCAATTAATATTGGATTTTTTTTCGCCATTATTTTTAAAAAAATCAGAAGCCGGATAAAAATCTCTTTTTCCAATCCTTCCGATTGGAATCTGGAACAATTGGAATTTGGCCTAAATAAGGGTTTAAGGGCGTTTTTGGAGTATTCCTACTCTTTCAATAAGCTTAGAAATTGTAAATTTCTTTTTTGATTAGTTGAGACTTCTTTTTGTGTTTTTCTGAGGAAAATTGAATCTTCCTGGGTTAGGTTACCCCGATTTCCTGATCCTCTCAGGGTTGATCAAAATAGAAATTGGTCAATCATACTTTGCCTGAATGACTACGGTCCTCACTAGAACCGGAGAAACCATAAAATAGCCTAAAACCTCAGGCTTACCTTGAACCACCCTGATGTTCGTAGTTGGGTTTTGAGGAGGGGGACTAAACAGTCCACCATCGTTGAAAAGTAAATTTACCAATTCATTGAGGTAATCATAGGCGTCACGATTGAGTCGAAAAAGCTCCAATCTCACCCGGTCATTTTCCTCAAAAGCATAGCCCAATTCAAGGCCCTGCTCAAAAAACTGCAGTCCGAAAGTATCATCAAACAGAAGGTAATCATCTCTTTGATTTTTCAGGGTATCATTTTCAATGACACGGATTCGATAATTATTATCCTCCTCAAAAGGTACCTTTCCATACACCTTGATGTAGTAACCTTCTTCCCTAAAAATCCTTTCTTCTTCAAATTGCCAGGTCAAGCTATCCAAAATCGGTGCCTCCAACATCACACCTTCGGATTGGTAGATATTTTCTCCCCATTTGACATTCAGTTGATACCGCTGGCCCACTACTGCCCTTTCCAAGGGATTGATTGGTCGATAGGTATTGAGTCCGGGCAAAAACTGGAATGGAATCACTTTATCTGTACCGGGAATAGTGATCATTACCTCTGCATCCCGGATAATTTCAGTTTGCAAGGAATCGTAGTAGTCTTTTGACAAGGATATCCTGACTTCATTATAAGTCCCTTGGTCAGTCCAGAACGCCTCAATAGTTGGGATCAACTCTTCCTTACTACCCAAGGGTAAAACCACCTCTTCCTGACAGGAAGAAAATAAGAAAAGCACTAGTACAAAAAGCGTATATCTCATCAGAATTGAAAATTATAAGTAATGGAAGGTAAAACCGTAAATAAATAGGTCATCACTACTCCTGGCCTTGAGCTAATTATATCTCCATCTTCTGATGGATTAAAGTTGATGTCATTGTTGTAAATATCTCTAAACTCGTAAGCAAAGGGGTTTTTCCTGCCATAGAGATTATAAACACTGAAATTCCAGCTTCCCTTCCATTTTCTTCCCTTATCCGCATTTCTCCAGGTGATGGAGGCATCCATTCGGTGGTAATCCGGAAATCGATCCAGATTTCTCAATTCTGGATAGAGCGGGACATTCTGATTGTCTACAACATAGGAACCGACCGGAAAAGTCACTGCCAAGCCAGAAGTGTAGACAAAGGTTAAGCCTGCGGACCATCTTGGGTTAAATTCATGATTGAGTACCAATGTCACATCATGTGGCCGGTCAAAGCGGGGATTGTACTTTTGATTGAGACTGACTCCTTCGATTTGTCTCCAGGTCCGGGACCAGGTGTAAGAAAGCCATCCGGTAGTTTTTCCGGTATTTTTCCGGAGTAAGGTCTCCACGCCGTAGGCCCAACCGTCACCGGAAAGAACCTCCGTTTCCACTTGATCGGTAAACAGAACCTGAGCTCCGTTTCTCAAATCAATGACATTCCTAAGGTCTTTGTAATACCCCTCAACAGATAGCTCCCACCGATTATTGTCAAAATTTCGAAATAGCCCCAAAGATATCTGGTCACTTTGGATGGGGCGGGTGTATCGGTCTGCCAGCATCCAGCGATCAATGGGAAGTCCGGCAGAACTATTGGTGGCGATCTGTACATATTGGAAATTTCTGTTGTAAGCTGCTTTGACTGAAAACTGCTCATCGATCAAATACCGAAATGCCAATCTTGGCTCCAAGCCTTGATAGAACTGCATCGGTTCCCAAGCATCAAAACTCTCGGTGCCAATTTCACCATCACGCTCGGGCCTATCGTCCGGATAGGAATACTCCACTCCCTCTCCTACCTGAGTATAAAGTCCCCATCTCAAACCTGCCTCCATACTTAGCCTAGGAGAAAAATTCTGATTGAGTCCAAAAAAGAGATTATTAAGCAGTCCGTTTTTCGGATTGGTCACTATTTCTCCTATTCCGCTTTCAGGATCAGGGGCAAGGTCTACAGGGGAGAATTGGTAAAATTGGCTGTGAATTCCCCAGTTGATTGTGGATTTATCAGACAGTACTCTAATCCAATTGGCCTTTATCCCCGACTCTGAGAGCCTGTTGGTCCATTCAAATCCGTTTTCGGGATCATTGATGTCCACGATGTACTGATATCTGGAGTAGTAAGCCTGCAGATCAAAAAAGGAAGTCTCGGAGTTGACCCGATTCCAATTCACAGAATTCACCCAATTGTTCCATCCCAAGCCAAACTGATCATCCAATCCCAAAAAGTCCGACCCTTCATAAATACTGAAAGAAAGCTTGTCTCTTTCTCCCAAAAAGAAAGAAAACCTCCCACTCAGATCGTAAAAATTCAGTTTGTTGTTCCTCAGATTTTCATCTCGGGATAGCTTCAAAAACAAATCGGCATAGGTTCTTCTCCCACTGACAATAAATGAAGAGTTTTTTCCAAAAAGAGGGCCGTCCAAAGTCAATCTAGAGGAAATAGTCCCAATCCCTCCCTGTCCGTGAATCTGATTCCTATTCCCCTCCTGAAGGGAGACGTCAATTAGAGAAGAAGCCCGTCCACCAAATGAGGCAGGCATATTCCCTTTGTACAAGTCCACTTTGCTTAAGGCATCGGGGTTGAAAACAGAAAAAATCCCAAAGAAATGAGAAGCATTGTAGACAGGTGCTCCGTCCAATTGAACCAGATTTTGATCAGCAGAACCACCCCGGACAAATAGACCTGTCGTCCCCTCTCCGGCGGTCTGTACCCCGGGTAAAAGCTGCAGAGAACGAAACAAATCCACTTCCCCAAAAAGAGCCGGAATATTTTTTATTGTTTCTATGGGCACACTCGCTTTGCCCATTTCCAGGTTTTTGATCTGCTCATCGGGCCGTCTTTCTTGGATAATAATCTCTTCCAAGGACATTTCCTCGGGCTTGAGGAAAAAACGAAGGCCCTTTTCACCGTCCTTAGCCTGAATGACCCGCACTGATCGCTCATAGCCAATATAGGAAATCACCAATTTGGCAGGGAAAGTCACTGAGATGATTTCAAAATCTCCGTCCAAACCTGTCACTACGCCTGAAGCTGTATTGCCTTCCCAGTAGACATTGGCACCTATCAGAGGTTGAGAACTTACCGCATCAAAAACCTCTCCCCTGATCTTGGGGGCGTTTTGGCCAAAAGAAAAACCCAAACAAAAGGTAAAACTGATCCAGAAGGTAATGACTCGAAAAACAGAAAGGAGGGGCATCTGAATAGGTGAATATCCTTGGCGAACGGACAAATGAGTTTAATGTTTGTTAATTCTTGGGAAAGTTGATGGCTTTGAAGTACCGCTCCCAAAAAGCCGGCTTTCAAAATTAGGTTTATTTCCTAATTTCAGGCCATGATTTGGGCATATCCTGACATCAAACTTATTCTTCTCTTCTCGGGCGTTTTTGCCCTGTTGTACTTTTTTTACATCACCCGCTACTGGATCATCAACCGACGGCTGAAGGTCCAGAAACAGCGGCTGTTTACCAAACTGACTCTTCGGACCTTATATTTCGTTTTGTTTTTGATTGCTTTTGCGGGTCCATCGATTGGCAATTCATTCAAAGAAATACAGGAGGAAGGCAAAGATATTTTTATCGCTGTGGACCTTTCCCAATCCATGGTTGCCACGGATATCCTTCCCAACAGACTTTCCAGGATTCAGTTTGAATTGAAAGAATTGCTGAAGTCTTTTCCATCTGATCGAATCGGCTTGATTATTTTCAGCACAGAAGCGTTTATGCAGCTGCCGCTCACTTATGATCAGGCCGTTCTGAATCTTTACATTGACGGACTGAATATTGGCTTGGTCCCCAATCTAGGAACAGACCTGACCACACCGCTTAAGATGGCTTTGGATAAATTTGAGAAAGACGAAAGCCAGGAAGTAAAGTCCAAAGCAGTAATTCTCATATCTGATGGAGAGCATTTTGGAGATGACTTGGACGAAGTGGCAGACCAAATGCAGGAAAATGGCATTCGGGTATTCTCTCTTGGGGTAGGTTCTGAAAAGGGCGGAGAAATGCCCAGAGGAAATGGATTGGTCATGGACCCCAATACGGGTCAGCCTGCCCTGACTCAACTCAACAGGGACCCTCTTCAATATCTGGCATCTGAGACTGGTGGAGAATACTTTGAAATTTCTGACCAGGCCAAAGAAATGGGAGGGCTTATATCCGCACTCAGCAATATGAAAGGCGGAGTATCCAACACACGAATGGTAGAAACCAGCTCCAATAAGTATTTCTATTTCCTCTTGGCAGCGTTGGCTTTGGCCTTGGTAGATATGATATTACCCGTAAAGACCATCAAATTATGATGAGCTGGAGCAAAAGTACCATAGCCCTTCTTTTGATCATTCCTGCGTCCTGGACTCAGGTCAGCAGACAAAATGAGGCCATAGAAAAAGCGGAAAAAAGCTATGCCGAAGCTCGATACGAGGAGTCTATTGCAGACCATATGGTCCTATTGAATGAATTCGCCATCACTTCTCCTTATCTGGATTTTAATTTGGGACTGAGTCATCACCATGCGAATCAGCCTGATGAAGCGGCAAGTTTTTATGATAAAACTACAGTATCAACTGATAAGAAACTTTCCTCCTTTGCCTTCAATCAAGGAGGCATCCTGATGGGAAATAAAAAGGAATATCAGGCGGCTTTGAGCAAATTTCAATCTGCCCTGATCAAAGATCCTACCAACGATGAGGCCAGATATAATTATGAACTCCTGGCCAGATGGCTGCAACGTGACGAAGAAAGAAAACAGCAGGAAAACAACAGACCAGAGCCATCGGAGTTTGCCAAAAGAAAAAAAGCAGAAGCTGACCGAATGGTGGAACAATTCCGCTTCGCTGAGGCTTTAAAAGTTATGGAAGATGCGCTCGCACAAGACGAAACAGTAGCAGCTTATCAGGATTTCATCACCAATCTAAAGGAGGTAGTAGAGATCAATGAGAAATAAAATTTTAATCCTTTCTTTTCTCTTTTTCCTTGGATCAGCTTGGACTGTCCAAGCTCAGTCTGCGGGGGATTATTTTAACAGGGCAGCCAGATCTTATGTGAAAACCCAAAAAGATCAAGCCTTGGAAACCGTGAATGACGGATTGACCAAATATCCCGACGATGCCAAACTGAAGGCTCTGAAGGAAAAACTGGAAAAAGAACAAGAGCAAGAACAGCAGCAAAATCCTCAGGATCAGCAGCAGCAAAACCAGCAGAACCAAAGTCAGCAAAGCGAAGGAGAGCAGGGACAGAATAACTCCCAAGAAAAAGAAGGAGAGCAAACCGACGAAGACAAAGCCAAAGAGGGACAGCAGGGAGAAGACCCTTCCCAACAGTCGGATCAACAGGGTGAAAACAGCAACGACCAAATGGATGCTAACCTTGCCGATCGTCAGCAAAAAATGGAAGAAATGAGAGAAAAACTCAAGGCTTTGAATCTAACGCCAGAACAGGCCAAACAAATTCTGGAATCACTCAATGCTGCAGAACTGAGATACATTCAACAAAATAAGAAAAGGCCAACTCAAAGACCGAACAGAGGGCTTCCGGATTGGTAAAATAAGTCAGATGTCCGATGCCAGTTGTCCGATGATTAGTCGAGCAGTGAATTCAGGATAAGATCCTTATTTAGATTATTCACCAGATATTTAGCATCCAACTTCAAAAATCAACTAAACCCAAATAAACATGAGTAAAGAAGTATATATCGTATCAGCCGTCCGTACACCCTTGGGAAGCTTTGGAGGAAAACTCTCCGGGTTGACTGCGGTCGAGCTTGGAAGTACTGCCATTAAAGGAGCACTTGCCAAATCCGGAGTTGCTGCAGACCAAGTACAGGAAGTATTCATGGGCAATGTGATTTCTGCCAATCTCGGACAAGCTCCGGCTCGTCAAGCAGCCATCGGAGCAGGAATAGGATACCAAGTACCTTGTACCACTATCAATAAAGTCTGTGCTTCCGGGATGAAAGCAGTCATGTTTGCTGCTCAGTCTATTATGCTTGGAATCAATGACGTGGTAGTGGCCGGAGGAATGGAAAGCATGTCCAATGTGCCTTTTTATGTTCCAAAGGCAAGATTTGGTTATAAATATGGAAATGCAGAACTGGTGGATGGACTGGTGAAAGATGGACTTTTCGAAGTCTACTACAAGTTCCCAATGGGCAATTGCGCAGACAATACTGCAAAAGAAATGAACATCTCCCGAGAAGATCAGGATGCTTACGCTATCCAATCCTATCAGCGTGCGGCTGGCGCTTGGGCCAAAGGCATGTTCAAGGATGAAGTGGTTCCGGTAGAATTGATCGGAAGAAAAGGAGAAACGATCCTAATCGATGAAGATGAGGAGTATAAGAATGTGATGTTTGATAAAATCCCTACACTTCGTCCGGTATTTGACAAAAACGGAACCGTGACCGCTGCCAATGCCTCCACCATGAATGATGGGGCTTCTGCCTTGGTATTGGTAAGTAAGGAAAAAGCGGAAGAGTTGGGATTAAAGCCTTTGGCAAAAATCCGCGGATTTGCTGATGCTGCAACCGATCCGTTGTGGTTTACCACAGCGCCTGCATTGGCCATACCAAAAGCCTTGAAGCATGCTGGCGTATCTTCCGACGAGGTCTCTTACTACGAAATAAATGAGGCTTTCTCAGCAGTTGCTTTGGCCAATCAGCGCGAACTTAAGCTAGACCTTGACCGAATCAATGTGTTTGGAGGAGCTGTTTCTCTAGGCCATCCTCTAGGAGCATCCGGTGCCAGAATCATTGCTACCTTAAACTCTGTCCTGCATCAAAAATCCGGTGAAATCGGAGTAGCAGGAATTTGCAACGGAGGTGGTGGAGCCTCTGCATTGGTAATCGAGAAGATGTAATTGAAATAAAATACCACGAAAAAAGCAGGCCTAAAACCTGCTTTTTTTATTTACTCAGCCGCCAATGGTTTGGGGAAGCCAGAAGTGAAAAGCAATTCGAGCTTTTCCTTTCCTCCCAAAACGAACATGGCTTCTACCCCCTGAAGTCTTTCGGCTAATTCCATTCCTTTTTCCGGTCCCATGGACATCAATGCTGTAGCCAATCCATCAGCCAAAGTAGCAGAAGGAGCTAATACAGATACAGAAACCAAATTATGGCTTACAGGAAATCCGGTTTTGGGATCCAAAATATGAGATCGACGATTGCCTTGCTCGTCAATGTAAAACTTCCTATAGTTACCCGAACTGCTCAGAGATCTTTGATCCATCATCACTTTGGTCAGCATACTGCTTGTGACTCCCATCTCTGCCTGAACAGGGTCTTCTACACCTACGGTCCACTCTGTTCCACGGGAATTAAGTCCTCTGGCTCTCATTTCTCCTCCAATTTCGACCATGTAATCAGCGATTTGGTTTTTCTCCACCACTTCTACCAGTTGATCGATGGCATAGCCCTCTCCTATCCCTGTAATGTCCAACTGCACCCCTTCTTTAGCTGCAAAAATGCCTGAATCGCTTTGGATGATTTTTTCCTCAAATCCTACCAAATCCAAAAGACCAAGCACCTTGAGGGAATCCATCTGTTCTCGCTTATCAAAAGAAAAACCCCAGGCTTTGATCAAAGGATAAAGAGTAGGTTCAAAATATCCATTAGTCAAATCGTGAATTCGATAGGCTGAATCCATCATTGCCAAAAAGGTCGGTGAAGGATTTTTGAGTTGACCGGTATTATTAAAATCAGATACTTCAGACTCCTGAATGTATGAGTTGGAAGCTGAATTGATTTGATCAAAAACTGCATCAAATTGAGGTTGAAGATCCTCTCCACCGTCTTTGACCTGGATTCGATAGTAAGTTCCAAAAATTTCCCCTTCATATACCTTGTATTTCACCTCCTCCTTGCAGGAAGTTAACATCAACATACCTCCTAAACACAGCCCGACAAATCTTTTCATATTTTTAATTTTACGGATCAAAAATAGATAATTTGCCCCTTTGGGCTGTTAACTTTCCGAGAACTTCCCTTCGAACCTCCCGATTTATTTGCCTATTTCCATGATTATCCGCTTTTCCCATCGTATCCTTTTCCTCCTTTTTACTCTTGGTCTTAGTTTTTCCTCTTCGGTTTTGGCTCAAGACACCATTAGGACCTTTTACGATGAGGAGAATCTTCGGGTAAAGGAAATATTGACTAAAATCAATGGAAAAGCCCAAGGTCAAGTGAGGCTTTTTGATCCCGAGGGCAACTTGATTTTGATTGGATTTCTGAAGGATGACAAAAAAAACGGCTTTTTCTATGATTTGGATCCGGAAACCGGAGATACACTTCGGGGGGTGGAATTTGTCAACAATCTCAGACAAGGGCCAAGCAAGAGCTTTTTTCCAAATGGTCAAATCAGCCAAGAATCCAATTTTGTCAACAACCAATTGGAAGGGCTGGTCACTACCTATTATGAAAATGGAAAAATCAAAGACCAGACTACTTTCAAAGCCAACAAGCCTAACGGGGAGTCTATTTCCTACTTTGAAAATGGTCAAATCCAGACCAAAGCCAACTTCCTTTCAGGTCAGTATGAAGGTGACTACAAAGAATACAACGAGGAGGGCCAACTGATCTATGAAGCTCAATACAGCAAAGGGATACTGAATGGACCTGAAATCACCTATTTCGACGACGGAAGCATCAAGTCTAGGCGGAATTTTTCTAACGGTGTCTTGGATGGACAATATCTCCTCTACTACCCCACTGGACAAATTGAAAGAAAAGGAACCTATAAAAAAGGGAATCCTGAAGGTGAACTTATGGAGTATTTCCAAGATGGTTCGATACGAATGCAATCCTCCTATTCCAAAGGTATTCCCACCCAACCCATCGTCTATTTTCATGAAAATGGAGCCGTGAGGCAGCGGGTATTTTTCAATGCTTCAGGTCAAAAAATCCGAGAACAGAATTATTTCCCAAATGGAGAACTTCAATCTTTCTATTCCTACATCAATGATTTACTAGATGGAGAGGTAAAAGTCTTTTATGAAAATGGCAATCTGAAAGAATTAAGAACCTATTCCAAAGGAAGGCTTAATGGCCCAAGAGAAGAATATGATTCAGAGGGTCAGTTGCTTGTTTCAGAATTGTACGAAAATGGAAACATTATCAAGAAATAAATCCAAACAGGAAGGTAAGGGAAAAAGGCTTTTCCTATTTTTGCCAAAACCCAATTCGAATGAGCCAAGCGATCAAAGAAACCCACTTTAATTTTCCCGGACAGGTAGGATTTTACAAAGGAAAAGTAAGAGATGTTTACATGTTTGACCAAGAATTGGTGGTGGTAGCCTCAGACCGGATTTCAGCATTTGACGTAGTACTTCCCAAGGCCATTCCTTTTAAAGGTCAAGTTTTGAACCAAATTGCTGCAAATTTCCTAAAAGCTACGGCGGATATTGTCCCTAATTGGGTGACTTCCATTCCGGATCCCAATGTCACAATCGGAAAGAAATGTGAGCCATTTAAGGTTGAAATGGTCATACGCGGCTATTTGGCAGGTCATGCCGCACGGGAATACAAGGCCGGGAGACGCATGGTTTGCGGAGTACCTCTTCCCGAGGGATTGAAAGAAAATGACCGCTTACCTGAGCCCATCATCACCCCGACGACCAAAGCTGCCGAGGGACACGATGAGGATATTTCTAGAGAGGATATCCTCGCACAGGGAATAGTCAGCGAAGCGGATTATGTCATTTTGGAGAAATATACCCGGGCACTATTTAAACGAGGACAGGAAATGGCCCATGAAAAAGGGCTTATTCTTGTTGACACCAAGTATGAATTCGGAAAGTTTGGTGATCAAATACTTCTGATCGATGAGATTCATACCCCCGACTCTTCCCGATATTTCTACGCGGATGGATACGAGGTAAATCTGGAACAAGGCCTGCCTCAAAAGCAGCTTTCCAAGGAGTTTGTCAGACAATGGCTCATCTCCAATGGATTTCAGGGAAAAGAAGGCCAACGAGTACCTGAAATGACCGATGAAATTTTAGAAAGCATTTCCGATCGCTATATTGAGCTCTTTGAAAAAATCACCGGGCAGGCATTTGTCAAGGCTGATACCGGCCAAATCGAAAATAGAATAGAAAAAGCAATCTTGGCCCATTTAGGCCAATAAAACCAACTCACAATGAAATACACCATTGATAAAAAAGAACAATACGTGGTCTTCACTCCTATCGAGGAAAAGATCGACTCTTTACTTGCTCCAAAGTTGAAATCAGAGCTGCTGACTATTCATGCAGAAGGATACTCCAATATCGTTCTTGATCTGAGCAATGTAAAATATGTAGACTCCAGTGGACTGAGTGCATTATTGGTTGGAGATAGAGAGTTTGGAAGAAATGGCGGGATTTTCATCATTTCCGGAGTTCAAGAGCACGTGATGAAGCTCCTCAAAATTTCCATGCTGGACAAAAAGCTGAATTTGGTCAGCTCTCTGGAAGAAGCCGGAGAGGCCATTTTCATGCATGAAATCGAAGGAGGGGAAGAAGAGGAGGAAGCTTGATCCCTGATTTTGAAATAACCATTCTGGGAAACACCTCTTCCATTCCAGTCCATGGAAGGAATCACACTGCCCAAGTCGTAAGATTTGGGCAGGAGTTTTTAATGCTGGATTGTGGAGAAGGAACACAAATTCAACTCAGAAAATTTAAAATCAAAAGCTCCCGGATTACCAATATTTTTATCTCCCATCTCCACGGCGACCATTATCTCGGACTGGTAGGATTGCTTTCCAGCTACCAGCTGTCCAAAAGAAAAAAACCGCTGAGGGTCTTTGGCCCCAAAGGTCTGGATGAAATCATTACCACCCATTTTCGCTGGAGCAATACACAGATTGATTACCCTCTTGAATTTGTAGAAACCCGAACAGATGGAATGCATCTCTTGCTGGATCATCCAAGGTTCGAAGTTTTCAGCTTTCCTTTGGTACATCGGCTTCCGACCACCGGATTTTTAATCCGGGAAAAAGAGGGAATGAGAAATTTGATCAAAGAAAAGCTTCAGGAAAGGAGAATCCCCTTACAGGCCATCCATGAAATCCGTCAAGGAAGGGATTTTACTGACACCAATGGGGAGCAATACAAAGTAAAGGATTATGCCCATCCCCTACCTCCTCTCCGAAGCTATGCCTTTTGCTCAGATACGCGATTTGAACCGGGACTGTCACAATTCATAGCCGGAGCGGACCTTCTGTACCATGAATCCACATTTACAGAAGCTGATGCCAAACGAGCATTGGAAACCTTCCACAGTACAGGAAAACAAGCGGCAGAAATAGCTCGGATTTCCGGAGCAAAAAGTCTCCTTTTGGGTCATTTTTCTTCCAGATATGGTAATTTGGACGAAATATTGGCAGAGGCAAAAACCATTTTCCCTAGTTCGGTCTTAAGTAGAGAAGGTGATACTTATCCTATAAAGCCATTTTATGAGCAAGATTGACGAAAGCAAAAAGACCAATCTCTTTATCATACTCGGAAGCATCTTCCTTACCAATGCTATTCTGGCAGAAATCATCGGGGTAAAGATCTTTTCAGGGGAAAAAACCTTGGGGTATGATCCGGTAAACTGGAGCTTTTTTGGAGAATATGTTCTTGACTTCAATCTGACTGCCGGAGCTGTTATTTGGCCGATTGTATTTATTACCACTGATATCATCAATGAATATTTTGGAAAAAAAGGCGTCCGCAAAATCAGCTTTCTGACTGCAGCCCTAATCGCTTACGTTTTTGTCATCATCAGTTTGGTGACCGTGCTGGTACCTGCGGATTTTTGGATAGAAGTCAATTCCCAAACCCCAACAGGAGAATCTTTCGACATCAATTATGCCTTCAATACGATATTTCGTCAGGGATTGGGGATCATTATCGGTTCCCTAACTGCTTTTTTACTGGGTCAATTAGTGGATGTTTTTGTCTTTCACAGATTACGTGCCGTCACAGGAGCTAACATGATTTGGCTGAGAGCTACCGGTTCCACCTTGGTTTCACAGTTTTTCGATTCCTTTGTGGTGTTGGGTATTGCATTTTATGTTTTCGGAAATTGGAGTTTGAGCCAAATCATTGCAGTAGGGCTGATCAATTATGTGTACAAATTCACTGTGGCAATCCTTTTAACTCCCCTTCTCTATCTGGGACACGGATTGATCGATCGGTATTTGGGAAAAGAGCTGGCTCACAAAATGGCAGAAGATGCCACGGCTGACCGTTCCTTTTTTTAATTCTCACCAAGTCGCCTCCGTCAATTAAGGCTAAAACCTTCAAGGGTAAAGAAAAGGCTGGATTCTGGAATAAAAAACCCTGTTTTTGCAATCAAGGACCAGCTTGGGTCTGGGCTTGGGTAGGCAAAAGATAATTATCAACCCCTATAAGTATCAGACCGATTTAGCCATGGAATTAATTGAATTTTATCGTAAAAAGAGAATTTCATTCAATCCAAAAAATCTTGAAATAATCCAGTTTTTTATTTATTGGACAATAAAAAAGCAGGAGAACTTCCCCTGCCCTTTATTTGAAAACTAAACCAACTATTATTTAACTACCACAATGAATTCAAAAATAATACAATTCTAAAGAAATCAAAATCCCAAATAAAAATTTGTTAAAGATTATTTTTTCTCTGGGAAATTACCCCTTTTGAAGGCTAAGCCAATTGCAAGTCCTTGGCTAAATTGTACTTTTTCGTCCTGATCGATATCGTAGATAGTAAGCGTGGTAAGGCTGACATTAATTGCTTCAGAAATTTTGGCTACCACACCGGCATCCAATCGATGATCGATCGTATCAAATGCGAAGGTCTCAAGGTTGGCATACATCTGATAGCGCATCAGAAGTGAAAATCGGTCACTAAACTTTTTATTCCATTCTGCAAAGAGATTGAAGGCTAGCCATTCCTGTCTTACTGTCTCTCCAATCTCAACCCCATAATTTTCCGGTACAGCCAAATAAAGATTGGTATCTGTCACGAAAGTAAAGCGTGGCGCAAATGGAGAAAGTCTGAGAACAAACTCATCATTGGGCTTGTACTCCGCTCCAAAACCGGTGGTCAAATAAGCGGGATTAGCCCATTTTGAAATGAGGGTTCGAGGCTCGGTATTGAAATCATAGCCTGGAGCAAACTGGCTCAAAAAATTCAAACCGAAATAAATGTTCCATTTGGGAGCGATTTTATAGCCCAATTTTGAGTCCAAATAGATCCGGTCATTTGCTTTTCGACCATCTTCTCCGTCATTTTTCACCACTCCATATAGTAGGTCCAAGGTATTGTCCCAAGACCATTTCCCTTTGGCATAATTGGCACGACCGAGAAGATAGACGTTGAAAGCGATGGAATTTACACCTCCTCCTTTCCAGTTGCCGCTAAAAGAGGCTTGATTAAGATTTAATCCACCGGCAATTTCCTTAAGCCAAAGAGTATCTTTCGCTACTGTCGCAGTATCAGTCTGTGCAATTGCTGCTTGAAAAAGCATTCCAAAGGCGATCAGAGTAAAGAGTTTTTTCATTTTTTAGAAATTAAAATATTCGCAAATAAATTTAAATAATTTACAAAATTAATTTTTTCCATGATTCTGATGCCCAAACATCATGAGGGCTTTTATCCATTTCCTGATTTTTTCCATTCGTTTTTTGGAAAAAGACCATTTGAAACTTTCACTTTTCAAAACTATCAGGCTTTCGAGTAAAAAATAAAACCCATGATTAACATGGGTTTTGGTTTTATCTGATGCTGATTTCAGGATTATCCCTCGACTAATCTAACCTCCATCACTTCCTCAGCGGTGATCTCAAAGAATCGCTTATGAATATTAAATTCTTCTTCTCCTTGCTGAGGAGCTTTGGCCACATAGCTGGCGTCTTCCTGCATCACATAAGCATTCGAATTATCCAGCAAGTTGTAGCGAAGTATGTTCATCAGCTGCTTTTCCAATAGCGGGGACTCTACTTTAAAGAGGGATTCTAGACGCTTATCAAAGCTTCGCACCATCATATCTGCACTTCCTGAATAGGTCCTTGTCTGCCCGTTGTTGTGGAAATGATATATTCTGCTGTGCTCCAGAAAATCCCCCACTAAAGAAATGACCTCAATATTTTCACTCAATCCCGGTCTTCCCGGTCTCAGGCAGCAGATCCCCCTCACGATCAATTTGATGGTGACACCAGACTGAGACGCCCTATAGAGTGCATAGATAATTTCCGAATCCTCAAGGGAATTGACTTTGATGAAAATCCCGCTGGGAAGCCCATTTCGGGCATTTTCAGCTTCCTGCTCGATAAACTCAATCAACTGGTTGCGCATATCCCGAGGAGCCGTAATCAGATTCCTGTAATTGCTCGGCACAGAATGCCCTGTGATGACATTGAAGAACTCGGAGACATCATTGGCCAAAATCTCATTGGTAGTCAATAAACCAATATCCGTATATAGCCTGGCCGTATCCTCGTTATAATTACCTGATCCCAAGTGAACAAAGCGAGTAATCTCTGAAGCATCCTTTTTGACAATCAAGAGCAGCTTGGTGTGAGTTTTCAGATTGGATATCCCATAGATCACAAAACACCCGGCTTTTTGAAGCCTTTTCGCCTCCCGGATATTGTTTTCCTCGTCAAATCTCGCTTTCACTTCGAATAGCACAGACACGTGCTTCCCATTTTCAGCTGCTTTGAGCAAAGCTTTGGTAATGCGGCTTTCTTTGGCCAAACGATAAATCGTCATTTTGATAGCCATCACATCCGGGTCTTCAGCTGCAGTCTCTATCAAGTCCAAAATAGGCTCGATGTTATTGTAAGGATGATGCAGAAGAATGTCTTTTTCTTTCAACGTATCAAAAATATCCGCTCTTCCCTCTTCAGGATAGGAAATAGGATTAACTGGCTCGGGAATTTGAGGAAGTCGGTCTCTGAAGCGCTTGTTTCCAACAATCTGCCATAGCCCGGTGAAGTCAATCATACTTTCTCTTTTGACCAGAAATACGGAGTTTTTGCCTAAGCTCCATCTTTCCAAAAGAGAATTGAGCATCCATTTGGAATATCCCTCTTCGATTTCGATCCGAACTACCCTGCCTGTTTTCCGCTCCATGAGCTTTCGCTTCACCTCTTCCAAAAAGTTGGCGTCCATGTCCTCACTCTCCTCCAAAGTAAAGTCACCGTTTCGGGTGATCCGGAACAAGCTGATGGATTCAATGTCCACGTTTCGAAACAGAGAAATTATGTTTTCACGAATCACCTCCTCTATTGGAATCAATAACAGATTATTTTCCTGTTCGATCTCAAAGAATCTGGGGATATTTGCCGGAATCTGAACAAAGCTCATTTTACGCATGTCTTTGCGCTCTCCCGGGCTGGTAGTCACTACTCCAAAAACCAGCAGTTTATTCATCAGGATTGGAAAAGTCCGATATCCATCATACACCATGGGAGTAAGCATGGGATAGATGGCTTTCATGAAGTACTCCCGTACTTTATCCCGATTTTCCTCACTCAATTTTTTAACATTAATCAAAGAAATCCCTTCTTTCGCCATTTCTGGCAGGATGACTTGGGTAAAATGCTGATGTTGATCGAGGTGGAAATTTTGACATGCATCCATCAGCTTCTCCTTGAAAGGCTCCTCTCTCAATCCAGAATAATCCACTCTCTGCTTGTCATAATCCAGATAATTGTAGAGAGATCCTACGCGAATCATAAAAAACTCATCCAAATTAGACGCCGTAATGGCCAAAAACTTGAGTTTTTCAAAAATGGTACGGTGCGTTTTTTTTGACTGATCAAGAACCCGGTCATTGAATTTCACCCAACTGAGGTCTCGGCTTACCAGATCACTTTTTTGGATCGTGGATTCGTATCTATCGGCTATCGTGGATCGCATGATTCTGAACTATTTCTAAGTCAATTTTTAAATTTCCTTGGATAAAAGAGAATAAAAAATCAAAAAAGGGAGCCAAAAAAGCTCCCTTTTATTAGGTGTCTATTTTGGCATATTTAGCATTTCGCTCGATAAATTCCCTTCGAGGTGCCACTTCATCTCCCATCAGCATGCTGAAGAGATGGTCAGCCTCAGCGGCTGAGTCAATGGTCACTTGCTTGATAGTCCTGACACTGGGGTCCATGGTCGTAGTCCAGAGTTGTTCCGGATTCATTTCTCCAAGACCTTTATAGCGCTGAATGGCGACGCTGTCTTCCTTTCCGTCTTTGGCCATGTCGGCAGTCAATAGCTTTCGTTCCTCTTCTGTCCAGCAGTAGCGCTCATCTTTGCCCCGCTTGAGCAAATAAAGCGGAGGTAGGGCAATGTAGACATAGCCATTTTCTATAAGTGAGCGCATATAGCGGAAGAAAAGCGTCAGGATCAAAGTTCGGATGTGAGAACCGTCAATATCGGCATCCGTCATGATGATGATCTTATGGTATCTCAATCCCGAAAGATCCAATTCCTTGTCATCATTCACCGTTCCAAACTTCACGCCCAAAGCAGTGAGGATATTTTTAATCTCCTCATTGTCATAAATCTTGTGCTCATGCGCCTTCTCTACGTTGAGGATTTTACCTTTCAAAGGCAAGATCGCCTGAAATTCCCGGTCTCTTCCCTGCTTGGCAGATCCACCAGCTGAGTCCCCTTCGACCAGATACAATTCGCAGACTGTGGGATCAGAATTGGCACAGTCTGCCAACTTACCCGGCAGACCTCCTCCTCCAAGAACATTTTTCCGCTGCACCATTTCCCGTGCCTTACGGGCAGCATGTCTTGCCTGTGCAGCCAAAATGACCTTTCCAACGATGATTTTAGCCTCACGAGGATGCTCTTCCAGCCAGCTTTGAAGTACCTCCGATACGGCAGAATCCACAAAACCAACTACATCTGAGTTACCCAGCTTGGTCTTGGTTTGCCCTTCAAACTGAGGCTCAGCCACTTTCACAGAAATGACCGCAGTCAAACCTTCTCGGAAATCGTCTCCGGAAACTTCGATCTTTACTTTTTCCAGCATGCCCGATTTGTCCGCATAGGCTTTTAAGGTTCGGGTCAAAGCCCTTCTAAAGCCTGTCACGTGAGTACCTCCCTCATAGGTATTGATGGTGTTCACATAGGAAACCACATTTTCGCTGTAGGAGCTATTGTAGTTCATAGCTACTTGCACTGGGACTTCCTGATTAAGGGACTCAATGTAGATGGGAGATTCAATGATTTTTTCTTTGGTCTCGTCCAAATACTGAACAAACTCCACCAATCCCCCTTCGGAATAAAACTCATTTGACTTTGGACTTCCATCCTCTTCCAATTCACGGAAATCCTTCAGAAAAATCCGGATTCCGGCATTGAGATAAGCCATTTCCCTCAGACGGTTGGCAATCGTCTCGTATTTGTATTCAGTGACCGTGAAGATCGACGCATCCGGTTTGAAGTGGATGATCGTTCCTCTTTTATCCGTATTTCCAATTTGTCTGGCAGCATACTTTGGAATTCCTATGCTGAATTCCTGCTCCGTGATCACTCCATTTCGATGGACCGTAGCTTTGAGGTAGGTAGAAAGTGCATTCACACAGGAAACCCCGACACCGTGAAGACCTCCTGAAACTTTGTACGTGTCTTTGTCAAACTTTCCACCGGCATGCAATACCGTCAATACCACTTCCAATGCAGACTTCTTCTCCTTTGGGTGCATATCGGTAGGGATACCCCGACCATTATCCTCAACAGTGATGGAATTGTCTTTATTGACAGTAACATGGATTGTGTCGCAATGTCCTGCAAGGGCTTCATCGATTGAATTGTCAACTACTTCCCATATCAGATGGTGAAGACCTTTGATCCCTACATCACCGATATACATCGCCGGTCTCTTTCTTACTGCCTCAAGGCCTTCCAATACCTGGATATTCCCAGCGCCGTATTCCGCCGGGTTCTTTGCTTTTTCGTCACTCATATTTTTTGGAGAAAACCCTTCAAAATGGGGCTAAAAAGGTGATTTTTTCTGTTTTGATAGATGTTGCAAGTTAGTCAAAAAAAGTGACCTGAACCACATTTTTTTAATCCTCAAAAGCAGATTTACCCAATTTCAAAAACAAAGATATTTGCCAAATTTTATTTCGTTTTGTTTTGTTTAACAAAAATTTTTTTCAAGAAGTTAATCATCTAGTTGACGCCATACATCATTGATTTTCAGCTATTCATTTATTTCTGTTTAATCTTTAAAATTTTTTGTTAAACAAATTTTATTCCTCTGGCATTTCATAGCTGAATATCAAACCATTTCTATCACCAATAAAACCAAATTACCATGAAATTAACCCTACTCGCGGATTTAGTGGGACTAGACCGCATCATTAACTCAGACCCAGTGGCCATAACCTTCTTTATCGGTTACATGGCCATGTTTGCTTCGGCCGTTTTCTTCTTTGTAGAAAGAGGTTCGGTAGACGGAAAGTGGAAACTTTCTCTTTTGGTATCCGGACTGATTACCGGTATTGCTGCCGTACACTACTATTACATGAGAGACTTCTATCTGCAGACCGGTTCTAGCCCGACAGCGTTCCGATATGTAGACTGGACTCTGACTGTTCCGCTGATGTGCGTTGAGTTTTACCTCCTTACCAAGCCATTTGGTGCCAAAGGTGGAACACTCTTTAAGCTCATCGTAGCTTCCCTGCTGATGTTGGTGACAGGGTATATCGGTGAAACTTCCGGAATCGACAACAACATTATGTGGGGGGTAATCTCCACGATCGGCTATCTCTATATCGTGTATGAAGTATTTGCAGGAGACGTAGCCAAGTTGGCCAAAGATTCCAACAGCCCTGCTTTGGGAAGAGCTATGTTCCTTTTGAAAATCTTCATCACTCTGGGATGGTCAATTTATCCAATCGGATACATGGTGTTACCAGGCAATTTGTTGTCAGGCGCATTTGAGGTAAGCTCAATCGACCTGTTTTACAACTTGGCCGATGCCATCAACAAAATCGGTTTCGGTTTGGTGATCTATTCTGTTGCCGTATCAGAATCTGGCAAAGGCAAAGCTGCCACTGCGTAATTCTCATCCCTGAGGCTGTCTTTAGGTCCTTTCACCTTCAGAATTCAGGAAAGTAAAATCAGATTGATTCAATCATTCTGTTGATTTCTGGGACTGAAACCAAGGGCCAAAGGACAGCCTCCTTTTCCCCCAACTATGACCCATTATGACTACATATTTGCCGGTGGAGGATGCGCTGCTTTCAGTTTAATCCATTACTTGACCAAAAGCAGCCTTAAGTCCAAAAACATATTGGTGATTGATCCTCAAGGCAGGTCTTATCCTTCCAAAACTTGGTGTTATTGGGCCGAAAAACCTTTGGAAATTCACCCACCCAACCAGCTGGTGCAGTGGAATCAACTTTCTTTTGGAAGAGGAAAAGAAAAAACACTTCTCAAACTTAAAAATTTAACCTATTACCATATTCAGGCCAGTGATTTTTTTGAAAATCTCCGTCTTTACTTTGACCAATTACCCAATATTCAATTTTCAGAAAGCCAGGTAGAAACCTGTCAAACCTCCTCATCGGGCTTTGAGATCATCACAGAAAAGGGCGAAAAATTCACCTGTGACTATTTATTCGATTCCCGCTTGGATACCCAAATATTCCAAGACGGAAAAAAAATACTTAAGCAGCAGTTTGTTGGATGGAAAATCAAACTGGACCAATCCTTTTTTGATGCTGAATCAGTTACGTGGATGGATATCATACCTTCTGAAAATGGAAATTTTTCCTTCGGATATATCCTGCCCTACGATGCCAAACATGCTCTAGTGGAATTCACTTGCTATTCAGAAGAGGAAATTCCTTATTCCCTTTTGGAAGAAAAGCTAAAAAATTACTTAAGCGATCAGCTGGATAGAATTTCCTACAATATCTATTTCGAAGAAAAAGGAAGAATTCCCATGAGTACACAATTCAAAATGAATTCTCCCCATCCCAGATGGATCAATTTGGGTACGCGGGCAGGATGGTCTCGCCCCTCCACAGGATTTACATTCCAGTTCATTCAGGAATACTGCCAACAATTGGTCTCCGAATTGGAATCATCAGGAACTCCTACTCTAAAGAAAATGCCAAGCAGGCACTATTTCTATGACAATATTCTGCTCAACATCGTGAAAAAATGGCCCAAGCAACTGGACCGCTTATTTGTCAATCTTTTCACCAGCAATTCTCCTGATCATGTACTCCGTTTTCTTCAAGCGAAAACCGGGATTTGGGAAGAGATTTCTATTCTGAGCAAGGTTCAGTTTTATCCATTTCTCAAAAGTCTTTGGCACTATGAAAAGCACTGAACACCTGCTGAAAGCCCTGGGAGTTGGGATTTGCGTACTGTTTGCCTTAATCCCTGAAAATCCTATGGGTTTGGAACTGACCGTAGCGGGAATAATTTTGATTATTTTGGGAATACCTCACGGGGCAATCGACCACCTGACTTCAGAGCCAAATACTACCAAAAAAGGAATGCTTGTTTTCCTAATCCGATATTTGGGGATGATTGGGATCTATCTGATGCTGTGGGTCTTTTTCCCGGTATTTTCCCTGGCCTTCTTTCTCCTTTTTTCTTCCTACCACTTCGGACAATCCCATTTTTTCGAACTCAAATCCCACTCTCTTTTATCTAGATTGCTATTTGTATCGAGGGGAGCTTTTTTTATCTCGGTGATCTTGTTTGGTGACTTGCCCATGACTCGGACCATTCTCGATCCACTTTTGGATTTGGGAGGGGTTTCTCCTTATTCCTACTGGATCATTTTTGGTCTTTTATTTCTTTCTCTATTGCTGGAAGGAATTGAATCTCGCAAAATCAAATCCTCCACTTGGATTGATTTGGTTGTCTTGGCTCCTCTGCTCTACTTTACCCCCTTATTGATCAGCTTTATCGTGTATTTCGGCTTTTGGCATGCTTTTCCAAGCATGAAACTGGAATATTCTTTTTTAAAAAAATTCCCTCAATACAATTCTCTGAAAAAATTCACTTGGCAGCTCTTGCCCTTCTCTTTGATTAGCCTTTTTGGAATTGCGCTGATGATTTATTTTGGCCAAAACTTTTTGGAATCCAATGAGCTGTTATTACTCTTCTTTATTCTGATTTCCCTGATTTCTTTTCCCCATGTGATCTACATGGATCGATTTGTCAGATGGTTCAAAACTGACCCGTACTGAGCATAACGAGGTTGCAGGCCGGCAAAACTTCGATTCCGGCATCTTTGGCTTTTCTGAAAAACACAGGATTTTCAGTTCCTGGATTGAAAATAATCCTTCTTGGCTTGAGGCCAATGAGGTAGTCGATCCATTCCTCTTGATTTGCCGGGCCGATATAAAGAGTGATGGTGTGGATCCCCTCGAAGGATGGTTTTTCCCTCAGATCTACAATATCCCGACCGAAGACCTTTCCTTTTTTGATCCCAATAGGAATGAAGTCCATTCCTCTTTCCTCAAACATACTTGCCGCCAAAAATGCATATCGGGAGGGATTGTCAGTAGCACCGACAATCAGCGTTTTCTTCTTCTCAGACTTGACGACTTCCATAGATTCGATCCCGCTCAAATGTATCCATGTGCCGATGTTTTTTACTTTCATAGATATCGGCCAAGGTGATCATGATCCCCGTTTCCTCCACTTCTCCAAACTCATCATTCAGAGCAGTGCCAAAAGTCTTCATCGTGGGTGACAGATTCATATAGGTATTGATCAAAGGAGGAATATTCTCTCCCAAAGCTCTGATTCTACCGTTTAGCAACTTGTACCCTTCCTTATATTCCAGTCCTTCGAAAGGATTGGGATGGGATAAAATATCCGTTTCGTAGCTTAATCTGATTTTCTCCTTTGGAATCACAAGGTGATCATGATCAGGAAAATAATGATTCATAAATAAGAGGAGCAAGTCTCTTCCTTCCCGGTTGTAATGCGGATACATTGTGACTTTTCCAAAGAGGTATTTGACATCGGGATTGAGCAAAACCACCGCACCAAGTCCATCCCAAAGATTGTCCAGACTGAATATTCCTTTTCTGTTGTCCAGACTTGGCTGGTATTTGGGCTGTACAAATGACCGACCCAATTCTAAAGTTTGAGGAATGTAATCCTGAATAAACTTGTCAGAAAAATCAAACAGATGTGTGGTAGAGAGATTGAGCGAACCGTCTTCCTGAATGGCATTTTTACACTTGATCAGCCGGTAGCCTGCCACTATTTCCTCATCCTCGGGATTCCAGGTGATCAACTGATCATAGCACTTCTCACAGGTGTCATTTTCGTCCAGATCCAACTCCATACCCGTGCCTCCACCGGCAGATCGAAAGGTCAATTCTCTCAGCCTGCCGATTTCCCGGACTGTATAGGGGGAATTGTGATAATTGACCAAATAGACCAGATTGTCCCCGTTATTGGTATATCTCAAAAACCTTTCCTCCGAAAGCTCCTTCCTTAACAAAGCACGATCCACAGGGGGAATGATTTCTGATTCTTTTTTCATCTGATGTTCCAATACTTATTAATTCTATCTCTGTCCAGACTTATCGAAATAAACATTTTTTGAAGGCTTCTAACCTTTATTGGAGAAAAGAATTCTCTTTTTCAATTTTTAGAAACTTCTCTGACCTTTGAGTTCTCCTAGCTGATAAACCTTTTCCTTTATTTCATCAGCCCATTTTCCGTCATTTTTTTCTTGGGTAAGCGATTCGACAGGAATCGGAGCTCCCACTGTAATCTTCACTTCCTTTCCCCGCTGATTATACATCTCATCCACCAGCCAAAACATCTCCACATTGGCTTTGACTCCCAGTTTTTTTCGCCAGTTGGCAAGATTGTAAAAAAACTCAGAATTCCTTCCTTGTATAAAACAAGGTACAATATCCAAGCTGTATTTTTTTGCTTTGGTCACAAAGCTCTTTTTCCATTGCAAATCCCGGATCTGTCCATTCTGCTTTCTGGAGACCAATCCTGCAGGAAAAATCAGCACGGCATGTCCTTGTGAATAAGCTTCCTCGATTTTCAGATTGGCTTCTTTGGAGTTTTTCCCATGCTTATTTACAGGGACAAAAATAGGTTCGAAATTATCGAAGGTCATCAGCAAATCATTGACTAAGAAGCGGATTTCGGGACGGATTCTACCCACAGCATGAATTAGTGCGATCCCATCCAAGCCCCCGAGAGGATGATTGGCTGCCAATATCACCCCACCCGATTGAGGAATATGCTCAGCACCCAATAGCTCCACATTCACCCCAAACTCTTCGATCAGGGCATCAGCAAAATCCAGTCCTTTCAGATGGTGGATTTTTTCCATTATTCCGTTCATCCATTGCTCATGAGTGACCCTTTTGATGTACCTGAGCAAAAAGCCAGGCATCCATTTCAGCAGCTTGGGGTTTTTCGACCCAATGGCTTTCTCGATGTCAATGTATTTTTTGGTCATGGAGTAAAATGAACTGGCAATAATCAATTGGGGAAAATGTTTCCCTAAAATTGACCCAAAACTACAAAAATTTACCCCTTCCCTGAATCCAAGTCAAGTGTCAATTCCTAGAGCATTGAAAACCAAGGGGCTGATTTTTGAGTAGTGTAAAAAAAAAGAACATGAATCTTGTCCTTACTGGCAGTACCTCCGGGATCGGGTGGGAAACCCTGAAAGCACTCTTACCTCATTTTAAACAGGTTTTTTTACCGGTAAGAAATCCGGATAAAGCAAAAACAATGATCAATTCTTTAGCCGAAAAACAAAAGATCCAATTAATCTCCATGGATCTGAGCTCGATGCAATCGGTCAAAGAAGGCGCAAAACTCATCCTGAAATCCAGCGATCAAATTGATCTTCTGATCAACAATGCTGGAGGAATGTATCCCGGAGGCAAGCTTACAGAAGAGAAGCTCGATTTAACTTTTGCAACCAATCATCTTGGCCATTTCTTATTGACCATGGAACTGCTCCCTGCACTGAAAAAAGGAAAGGCAAAAATCATCAATGTCAGTTCCGAGGCTCATCGCATTGCTACTTCCCTCAATGAGGATTGGGGGTTGAAAAATGCAGGAAACACGATCAATGCCTACGGAAAGGTAAAGCTGTACAATATCCTGTTTACCAAAGAACTTAAAAGCAGATTTGATCAAGAAGGGATTCAAGCCTATGCTCTTCACCCAGGAGCCGTAAAGACGGCCTTTGGCTCAGAGACGTCATTGATCGCCAAGGCCATCATCCGGGCTACCCAACTCTTCTTCATCAGCCCAAAAGCAGGAGCTCAAACCAGTATTTACCTGGCTTTAACACCAAAAGAAAAACTTAAAACCGGCGGATACTACGATAAGAAAAAGCAGAAAACCCCTTCAAGAGTGGCCTTGGACCCTAAGGCAGCTCAGGAGCTTTGGAATTATAGCCTCAAAGAGCTCCATAAATTAGTGGATGTCTCTACCCAGTAATCACTACGCTGAAGTAAGAATTGCTGCTTGGACGATAATCCCTATTTTTGCTCCGATGAAAGAGACTATCCTGTCCCTCTGCCCAGGTCCCTGGGAAGACTACGAACTGATCGATACCGGAGGTTTTGAAAAGCTGGAACGCTTTGGGCGATTTATCCTCAGTAGGCCGGAACCGCAGGCCATTTGGGACAAAAGCCTTTCGGAGGCTGAATGGAAAAAACTGGCCCATGCCCATTTTGCCAAGGAAAAAAACAATCCTGAGAAAGGTCACTGGCAACAGCTGAAATCTATGCCACACAATTGGCAAATTCAATATGCCAATTCAGATGGGCTCAAAATGAAGCTCAACTTGGCCCAGACCTCCTTCAAGCATATCGGCCTCTTCCCGGAGCAAGCTGTAAACTGGGACTATTTGTACCAAAAAGTAAAAGCCTTTCCCGGGAAAAATCCAAAAGTGCTGAACCTCTTCGGATACACTGGAGCTGCAAGTGTGGCCTGTAGAGCTGCCGGTGCTGAAGTGTCTCATCTGGATTCGGTGAAGCAAGTCGTCACTTGGACCAAGCACAACATGGAGTCTTCAGGGCTGGACGGAATCCGATGGATCGTAGATGATGCCATGAAATTCATCAAAAGAGAAGAGCGAAGAGGCAACCGATATCAGGGAATCATCCTCGACCCTCCAGCCTACGGTAGAGGTCCTGACGGGGAAAAGTGGATTTTGGAAGAGCAAATCAACGAGATGCTGAAGACCTGCAGAGCGATTTTGGATCCCAAGGATCATTTTCTTTTGCTCAATATGTATTCCTTGAGCTTTTCTTCCCTTATCGCGGCAAATTTGATCCAGTCCAATTTTGGAAAGGTGAAAAACGCAGAACATGGAGAACTATATCTGGAAGAAAAGCAGGGTAAAAAGCTCCCATTGGGCATTTTTTACCGGTTTTCCAGTTATTGATCGGGGGGATTTTCAATGAACAACAGACAGATTTTCCTTTCCCACTTAGCCCAAACGACTGACTTTCCACTGATGATCGAAGTGGAAAAAGCAGAAGGCATTTACCTTTTTGGTCCCAAGGGAGAAAAATACATCGATCTCATCTCTGGAATCGGAGTCAGCAATGTGGGCCATCGCCACCCCAAAGTAATCCAAGCCATCCAAGCCCAATTGGACAAATACCTGCATCTCATGGTGTATGGGGAATATGTGCAGACACCTCAAACCCTGCTGGCCAAGGCATTGGCAGATACTCTTCCTCCTCATTTGGATAATGTCTATCTCGTCAACAGCGGCTCAGAGGCTGTAGAAGGCGCCCTGAAATTAGCCAAACGCTTTACCAACCGGAGAGAAATACTTTCCTGCGTCAATGCCTATCATGGCAGTAGCCATGGTTCGCTCAGTGTGGGGGGAAATGAGATTTTTAAAAGGGCTTATCGACCACTCTTACCCGGGGTGAAAAATATTGTGTACGGCAGCTACTCGGATTTGGCACAAATCACCACTGAAACGGCGGCAATCATTATCGAAACCATACAAGGCGAAGCAGGAATTCGGGTTGCTTGCCGTGAGTACTTTCAGGCTTTAAGGAAGCGTTGCGATGAGACCGGCACCTTGCTGATTTTGGATGAAATCCAGGCAGGATTTGGACGAACGGGGAAGTTCTGGGCTTTTGAACATTTCGAAATCGAACCGGATATTCTGGTCTGCGCCAAGGGAATGGGAGGAGGAATGCCAATTGGAGCCTTCATCGCCAATAAAGAAGTCATGGGGGTATTCAAAAACAACCCCATCCTAGGACATATCACTACCTTCGGAGGGCATCCGGTGAGTGCAGCTGCATCTTTAGCTACGATTCAGGTGCTCAAAGAAGAAAAGCTGATTGATCAGGTAGAGCAAAAAGCCAATCTGATAAAGTCCTTGCTTGTCCATCCAAAAATCAAGGCCATTCGAAACAAAGGTCTCATGATGGCTGTAGAGTTTGAATCATTCGAAGTCCTGAAAAAAATTATTGACCGAGCCATCGAATTGGGTGTAATCACCGATTGGTTTTTGTTTTGTGACGATTCCATGCGGATTGCTCCGCCTTTGATCATCAGCAATGATGAAATCAAAACAGCCTGCCAACTCATTTTACAGGCTATTGAGGAATGCTAGATAAAAAAACTTGAAATTTTTCCCTCTTAGTTTTCCTCAAACCTGTCTATTGCCTTTTGATTATATTCAAGGCAAAATCCTTTCGTATGAAAAAACTCTTCTCCCTTTTGGGATTCTTGGCCTTTCTGCTGATTGCCGGAATCTTGGTTTTAATTTTTATTAAAAGTCCAAAATACAATGGAGAAGTTAGCCTTCCCGGACTTACCCAATCAGCAGAAGTCTATTTTGACAGGTTTGGAATCCCCCATATCTATGCCCAAACTGAAACTGATGCCTATCGTGCTTTGGGCTATGTACATGCTCAAGAGCGCCTTTTTCAACTGGAAATGCTCCGAAGAGTGGGTTCGGGTACCTTGGCCGAATTTCTGGGAAAAGATCTTCTTGAAGTCGATCAGTTTTTTCACACCCTTGGTATTCCCAAGCATGCCAAGGAAAGTACAGCAGCCCTATTAGCCCAAGGAAATACTCCCTGGAGAACTGCTGCTGAAGCCTATATCGAAGGTGTAAATGAGTATATCGACCATGGAAGTCTTCCTTTGGAGTATCTTCTGTTGGGGGAAAAGCCCCGACCTTACACCTTGGAAGACATGCATAGCATTGTGGGGTACATGTCTTTTACTTTTGCCATGGCCGTAAAGACAGACCCCTTGCTGACCAAAATCGCTAGAGACCTAGGCCCCGATTTCCTTAACTCTCTCGCTGTCGAGACCCTGCCTGAGCATCATGTAATCCCTGTTCATTACCCGGATTCTATTGCAGACACTACCTCTACGAACGCCACTTTAACTGCACTTTTGGATAAACTCCCCGTTCCTCAACTGCAGGGCTCTAACGCATGGGTGATTGCCGGCAGTCGAACTCAATCCGGCAAAGTAATCTTCAGTAACGATACTCATATCGGGTTTTCATCTCCCTCAGTCTGGTTTGAGGCTCATATAGAGTATCCCGGATTCAGCTTCTACGGCAATCATTTAGCGGGTATTCCCTTTGGATTTATGGGAAATAACCGGCATCATTCCATCGGTCTGACCATGTTTGAGAACGATGATCAGGACTTTTTCGAAGAAAAACTGAATCCCCAAAACCCGAATGAAATCCTTATCGGTGAGGAAGCTTTTCCCATCCAAACCAGAAAAGAAATCATCCGAGTCAAAGGACAAGATCCTGTAGAATGGGAAATCCGAGAAACCCCTCATGGCCCGATCATCAATCCTGTAGTCAAAGAAATTGCAGCTTTGACCACCAATCCTGTCTCTTCCTGGTGGGTCTATTTACTCGAACCTGCCAAAAGCTTTGAGGCAGTGTACAAAATGAATCATGCCCAATCCATGCAAGAGGTAGCCGAAGCTGCCGCTCTTATCCATGCTCCCGGACTGAATATCATGTACGGTGATGTGGAGGGAAATATAGCTTGGTGGGCAGCAGCAAAGCTTCCCATCCGGGGGGAAAAAGTCCATTCTAAGATTTTTGCGGATGGCTCCGATCCCGATGCTCAGCCCAAAGGCTGGTATCCTTTTGAAGAAAACCCAAAAAGTGTCAACCCTCCCAGTGGCTTTGTGGCCTCTGCAAACAATCAACCGCACTCTACCAGAGGGGGCCATTTATTCCCCGGATATTATTTCCCGGGAGATCGCTGGAACCGAATTGCCAAAACTATCTCCTCCCGCTCCGATTGGGATGTAAAATCCCTACAAAGTCTTCAACTGGAGACCATAAATGAAGTATTTCCCGAATTAGCCCAATTCATGCTTAATGAGATCAACCCGGATGATTATCAGGAATTCTCAGCAGCTCTTGAAAGTTTGGAAACCTGGGATGGAGATCATCAAATCGAAAAGACTGCACCCACCCTCTTCTACAAATGGCTGATCCATACCTGGAGACTGGCTATGGAAGATGAATTGGGAAAAGAAGGTTTTGAAGCATTTCTTCAGACCTTTATCATGGTCAACAGCAATCATCATTTCATCACAAAAACGGATAATCCTTGGTGGGACAAGCAGGATACTCCGGAAAAAGAAACCCGAGGGGATATTCTGTCCGAAGCTCTGAACCTTTCCTTGGATGAGCTTTCTAAACAGTTGGGAAATAATCCAAAAGACTGGAAATGGGAAAAGGTGGTCCATTTGGAACATCCTCATCCATTGGGTAGCCAAAAGCCTTTGGATAAAATCTTCAATGTTCAGGCTGGCCCTATTGCAGGTAATGAAGAAGCGGTAAACAAGCTGACGCTGAAACCTTTGCCAGACGGCACCTATCAAATAGTTGCAGGACCGGCGATCCGGATCATTCTCGACTTTGGAGATTTGGAAAACTCCGTTTCTGTGCTTCCAACAGGAAATAGTGGAAATCGCTTCAGTAAGCACTATGCCGACCAAAAAGAACTCTTTGTCAAAGGAAAGTACCGACCTCAGGAAATGAATGAGGACAGAATTAAGGTTGGCTCAAAAAATAAGCTAACCTTAAACCCTGCTGACTAGAGTGGTGTTATTAAGAAGTTGAATCATTGAGTTATTGATATGGGAATTTTTGATCGAAACAAAGGTAAAAAAGAATCGAAGGCCTATCCAGTCCAAAAGGCAGAGGAAGAGTGGCAAGAATTGTTAGATCCTCATTCTTACCATGTGCTTAGGGAAAAAGGAACAGAAAGACCCTTTACAGGCCAATATTACCTCAATAAGGATACTGGAATCTACGAGTGCAAAGCCTGCGGAAATGAGATTTTCCACTCTTCCAAGAAGTACGACAGCGGGTGCGGATGGCCCAGCTTCACTGAACCTATTCGTCCTGAAGCCATTGACGTGCAAATGGATTACAGCCATTTTATGATCCGTGAGGAGATTCTTTGTGGAAACTGCGGAGGGCACCTAGGACATCGCTTCCCCGACGGACCAAAAGACCAAGGGGGAATCCGCTACTGCATTAATTCAGTCAGTATGGACTTCAAAAAAGAGGACGACAAAGCCTAAAACTTTTCCTCTATCCCCAATCCAAAAAGGGCGAAATCATACTTTACCGGGTCTGAAGGATCAAATTCTCTGAGCCGGTTTGTCAGTTCCAAGGCTGTTAGCCAATCAGTCTGCTTACGCTGAATCAATCCCAGTTTTCTTGCTACCCGATCCACATGTAGGTCACAGGGGCAGATCAACTGAGCAGGTTGGATTTTTTGCCAAATTCCAAAATCCACTCCCTTATTATCCTTTCTCACCATCCATCGGAGAAACATATTGATCCGCTTACAGGCTGCCTTTCGGGCAGGCGTGGCAATATGCTTTCGGGTGCGGGAGGGGGCGTCCGCGAAGCTGAAGAAGAAATCATGAAATCGGATCAGCATATTTTCCATGGCGTCATCTTGGTTAGTTTGACCGATTAGAAATGCTTCTTCCAGACTGGAATGGGTTTGATAATACCATGCCAGAAAATGAATGAAATAAAGCGTATCCGTAGCATTGAAAGTCCGATGTTTGAAATTCAAAAAAGGCTTTAAATCGCTTTCCTGATGGTGGATCAAAAAATCATGGGGAGCATTATCCATCAACCCGAATAGCTCATTGCACTTGTTGATGATGGTTTTGCGCTGTCCCCAAGCTAAAATCGCCGCAAAAAACCCGGTGATTTCTATATCCTCTTTTTTGGAATACTTATGGGGAATAGAAATGGGGTCATTGGGAATAAATCCAGGCTGATTGTATTGGAAATATTTTTCCTCCAAAAAATCCTTCAGTGAATTCATGCGCTCAAAGGGCCACTTTCACTTCTCCACCTTGGGCCCCATCAAACCATTTGAAGGAAAGCTCATTCTCGGCTTTTTCAGATACATGCCAATCAAATGACTTAATCTGAGTCAATGAGCGAAGAGAATCTTCGTCAGGATTGTACAGACAAATATCAAAATCAGGCATGCTCTTGGAGTCAAGCGTATTCCATTTTTCCAGAATAAACCCTTCTTCGATTACTCTTATTTTATTTCCAAAGACAAAATCAGATAGCACGGAGGGCACTCCATCCTTTCTTCTCAGCTTGAAGCCTGCCGGTCCAAATAGAATCTGCTTGCAAAGCTTAGCCTCCAATAACTCGTTGGAATGAGGCAAGGTTTCCCATTCTGACTCTTTGATGACTACTTTTTTCCCTTCCGGCCGGATACTCGCCAAAAGCTGCGAAAGCTTGGAAAACACAAAAGTCAAACCAATGAACAGCAAGCCGAAGCTAGCCAGAATCGGATAAGAAATGATAAAAATCGCGTTCCAGATAAATCTGAACAGGTGGTGAAAGAAAAGTTGGACTTTGTTCATGGAATAGTACTGAGCCGTAAAGGTACCGCTGTAAGACTAGAATCCCAAAGTCAACCCGATTAGCCAGGCTACTTTCCTTTTTGTGTTTAGTACAACACTTCAACAGGGAATCTATTATTCACGGCTCTGAGCTGATCGTAGGCTGCTTGGGAGAGTTTGATCACCAGTCTGGAATTATCTCCTGTTTCAGGCAGCGTACCTACTACCCTGGCAAAAATGGTGATATCATTTTCTTCATTCTTTACACGCATAATGCTGCCAACTGGGGCGGTGCGATGCAAAACCAAATATTTTTTGTGCCCTCCAGTACCTTCAATTACCTCGGCCTGACCATTTTCCTTAATGTTTTTAAATCCTCCGGAGGTATTTTCAATAGTATTCTCCTCTCTCATTTCAGCCGTAGAAACTGCCATCTTGGGCTCTCCAATTACCGGCACAGTAGAAGGGCCTTCAGGAGCTCTTCCTACTTTAATGTTTTGCCCTGCACGGAGATTGTTGGAGGTCAATCCATTCCATCTGATCAAATCTTCTACACTGGAATTGTATTGGTTGGCTAGGGAAAAGAGGGTTTCTCCCGACTTTACTGTATGGGAAATCCACTCTCCGGGAACAATCGGTGCTGTTGTAGGAGTATTTGCCACAGAAACAGCGGTGGGTGATGCCTTGTATGGTTCTGGTTTTGAAGCAGGCATTTCCTTCTTGGGCTCCTCTTTCTTTGGCGCTGGCTCAGATTTTGGACTTTCCTGAGTGGTAGAAGTAGGTACTGAAGTAGTGGTATTGGTAATGGCTATGCTTGGATTAGCAGTGACAACGGGTGAAGAGCTGGTCTCTTTGACTATTAAGGCCTGTCCGACGCTCAAGTCATTTCCCAATAGCTTATTCCACTGCTTCAATGAATCCACTGTCACTCCATATTTTTTGGAAATGGAGAAAAGGGTTTCTCCGGGAGCTACTTTGTGAAGGGAATTTCCCTCAGGTAGCTTAGCCGCAGTGATATAAGGTATCCGGATAGTTTGCCCTGCTTTCAATCCCTGCTTGAGAGATTCATTGGCATTTTGGATTTCTCCGACTGAAGCTTGGTATTTTCTGGAAATGGAAAAAAGAGTCTCCCCTCCGGTTACTTGATGAAGGATAAAAGTTTTGTCTCCTACCCGCTCCACGCCTACAGAATCTCCCAAGGTCAATTCGTTGGCATGAGATTCTTGAAAAGAAATTAGGAAAGCAAAAAAGGTGAATATCAGAAGAGTTTTGCCAGAGAAGAAAGTGGTATTCATGGGTCGTAATTATTTTTAGAACAAATTCAGGATTAATCCTGTACTACTTTTAGGCAATAATTATGCTAAAAATCACTTCCAAACCACTAAAGAATAAAAGTCATTTCTAGTGATTTGTCTGATAGCTTAGTATCTTTTCTTTCTCTTATCCCAATTATGAATCTCAAACGACTATCTCTTATTCTTTTTTTCGGACTCTTTTCGGCATTTGCTTTTTCTCAGGAAAAAATTGAAAAGGTCTACACCTTCAAAATCGATAAGGACATCGATCCTGCGATGAACCGTCGGGTAAAAATGGCCTTGGACGAAGCCAAAGAAAAAGGCGCAGGCCTGGTCTTGATCGAAATGGATACCTATGGAGGAGTGGTCACGGATGCTGATGAGATCCGAACCCGGATTTTGGAATCCGAGATTCCCGTCTATGTATTTATCAATAAGGATGCAGCATCTGCAGGAGCCTTGATTTCCATTGCCTGCGACAGCATCTACATGGCACCCGGAGCAAGTATCGGAGCCGCCACGGTCGTCAATGGAGTCGATGGAGCAGCTGCACCTGACAAATACCAATCCTACATGCGCTCCATGATGCGCAGCACTGCCGAGGCCAAGGGAAGAGACCCAAAAATCGCAGAAGCCATGGTGGATGAAAAAATTGAGATTGAAGGTGTTTCAGCAGCTGGTTCGGTTATCACTTTTTCTGTTTCAGAAGCCATCAAATTTGGATTTTGTGACGGAGAATTTAGCTCCTTGAATGAGATTTTAGAGGAAAAAGGACTAGCTGATGCTGAATTGATTGCTTACGAGGAGAGCTCTACAGAGTCTATCATTTCTTTTTTCCTGAGTCCGGCTATCAGCGGCATTCTGATCCTGATTATCATTGGAGGCATATATTTTGAACTTCAGACACCCGGAGTCGGATTCCCACTTCTGGCAGCTATTATCGCCACCTTACTTTATTTCATCCCTTACTACCTCAACGGTCTGGCTGAAAATTGGGAAATCATTGTCTTTGTGCTTGGGATTATCCTGCTTGCGGTGGAATTATTTGTCATACCCGGCTTTGGCATATTCGGTGTTCTGGGAATTGTCTTTATCCTCGGCGGATTGGTCTTGGGTATGCTTCCAAATCAAGATTTCAATTTTGATTTTGTACCTGCTTCTGAGCTATTCCTTGCTTTACTAACCGTGATTTTGGCTGCGTTAGCCTCAGTAGGTTTAGTCTTTTGGCTGACGCCAAAAGTGAATCAGTGGGGGGCATTCAGCACCATCACTTTGGCAAATACCCAAGAGCGGACCCAAGGCTACACCTCGAGCTTTTATGCTGACAGCTTAAAAGGAAAAACAGGAATCGTCCACAATCGACTTCGACCAAGTGGGAAAGTAGAAATCGAAGGAGAAATTTACGATGCCTATTCCCGGGGAGAATTTTTGGATCAGGGAGAACCTATCATCGTCATTTCCACAGAAGGGACAAGCCTAAAAGTCAAAAAATGGGAAGGCTAAACTCTGGATTTTGATAAGTTTGTGACATGAATCCATTCCAGTCTGTCTACCAACTGATAGGTGAAGAGAAAATCAAAGAACTCACCGCGTACTTTTATCAGGAGGTGGCTGAAAATCAGGAACTCAGGAGACTTTATCCGGAAAAAGACTTGGCCCCCGCCGAACGGAGACTCTTTCTCTTTCTGCTTCAGGTGTTTGGAGGACCTCAAACCTATTCGGAAGAGAGAGGTCATCCGAGATTGAGAATGAGGCATTTCAACTGGCAAATAGATGCCAAAATGCGTGATCATTGGCTGAATGCCATGTTTACTGCCCTGGATAAAATCGAACCCGAACAAAATGTCAAGGAATTGATGATGGGGTACTTCATCAAAGTGGCTAATCATATGATCAACCATGAGTAAATTTTTAAGCAGAATTTATTCCATCTATGCGGCAGTACTATTTGTAATAAGTTTTCTGCTGATCTTTCCATTTTTCCTGATCTGCATTTGGGTTCCGGGATGGCAAAAGTTCGGGCGAAAAATCAACCGATATTGGGCAAAAGTTTACTTCTCCCTGATCTTCTTGCCTGTCCGGCTTGAGATTAAGGGAACCATTCAAAAGAATCAACCTTATATTTTCCTGGCAAATCATTTCAGCTATCTGGATGTGGCCATGATGGGATTTATACCGGGAGATGTGCTTTTTGTAGGAAAAGCATCTATTCGCAAAGCCCCGCTTTTCGGTTACTATTTCAAAAAACTTCACATTGCCGTAGACAGAAGTCGGGTCAAAAGCAGGGCGGAAACCATGCGCAGAGCCGGAGAAGCTATTGATAAAGGAAGTGGTATCGTTTTGTTTCCCGAAGGAGGTATTTATACCCAAAATCCTCCTCATATGGTTCCCTTCAAATACGGAGCTTTTCGATTGGCCGTCGAGAAACAAATCCCCATAATCCCTGTCACCTTATCTTATAATCATCTAATTTTGCCTGAGGACGGAAAATTCCTGCTTCATTGGAAACCTGCAAAAATGGTGCTGCACGAGGCACTAGACTCTAATAATTTCAGCTCAGAATATGAACTTTCCGAGCAATGCTTCCAAATCATCCAAGAACAACTCCATCAGGATAATCCTCCAAAAAAGTCACTGAAAACCAGCGAAGCGTGAAAATAGACAAGGAAACCATCAAAAAAATAGCCCATTTGGCAAGATTGGAATTCGACGAAAGTTCGGCTGATAAAATGTCAAAAGATATGTCCCAGATTCTCGATTGGGTGGAGCAACTTAACGAAGTGGACACCGAGGGAGTAGAACCTCTGACTACCATGTCTTCTGAAGTCAATGTCATGCGGGAAGATAAAGTAGGGAATCACCTCAGCCACAAAGAAGCACTGAAAAACGCCCCAAAAAGGGACTCCGAATACTTCCGCGTACCCAAGGTATTGGAATCCAATGAGTAAGCAATCAAACAAAAAGAAATCTTTCATCAGAATCCCAGCCCTTCTGCTTCTTGTGGCAGCAGGGCTTTTTGCCGTTTGGGGTTTGGCCAATGAGGAGGGGTTTTATCGGGAGATTCTACCTGCTGGATTCCTGGATTCGGTAGAAGTCCCATTTCACACCCAATATTTTGGTGATTTAAAACTTCCGATCTCCTTGGATAATTACCTTGTTTTTCAAGAGTTTAAAGCTTTACCAAATTCTTTTGGGATAGCTGAAAGCAAAGCCTTCAGCCTTTTGGTGTTTTTGGTTTCGGTTTTGGCTTTGGCAGGATTCAGCTATTTCAAAAAACTCCCCTTTTTAGGGGCAGGATTGGGTTGGATTGTTCTTCTTACGTTGACCAATGTCAATGGACTGAATATCGGTGCACCCAGTTCCAACAGTTCCTTGATTGTGATGATAATTGGTTCCTTGGTCCCTACCCTGATCTTTCATGTATGGTTGGATCGAATTTCTTTCTTGGTTCGCAGCTTGGTCATCGGCCTTAGCTTCGGCGCATCGATCGGGATACTTATCTACTTAAGTCCAATTTCTGATCCTGCGCTGTATTTGGCGGAGCATTCCTTAGTCCCTGCCCTGATTTTTGCCATTGCTTGGCTTTTTTGGCAGGGACATGCAGTGATTTCCGGTCTTTACGTCTTGCTTGCTCGAATTAACACGAATTTGAACACCAAAATATCGGTTCAGATATCCATCTTGGCTTTCGTCTATTTTGGTATTTTGGTAGGACAGCTTGCGGATTTGAGAGGAACAGTCACGCTGCCTTTTCATCCTTTTTCTCCGCTTTGGATTGTGTTTCCGATCGGGATCCTAGGATGGTTTTCAACCCGGGAAAAGCTACAGCAGGGCGAAGATTTGGCAGCTCGGCCGGCGATTCTAAAAACCCTCTATTTTCTGGGGTTTGGACTTATTTTACTGCTGATCTGGAAAGTCAGATTTGCAGGAAATCAACCGGCCGAAGAGCTTTTAAAGCATATTTTGACCTATACTCAGGCAGGATTTACCCTGTTTTTCATGGTCTATTTGATGACCAACTTCCTGGGCGTGATGAATTCAGGTAAAGCAGTGCAGCGGATTCTGTTTAAGCCATTTTCCCTCCCCTACTACCATCTAAGGATAGGTGGATTGATAGCGATTCTTGTCATCATGGTCTATATGGAAGGTGTGGTGGCTGCTCAATTCAATTCTCTGACCAGCAATATTTTGGGAGACTACTACTACCAGACCGAACAGAAACTGGAAGCCAGTATCCTCTACGAAAACAGTTGGGATACCTACCGAAAAAACCCAAAAGCCAAATTTCTGACGGCTCAGCTTTTGTTTGATCTGAATCAGCCCAGCTTGGCTAAGGAGCATCTGGAGCAAAGCTTTTCCGAAGCTCCTCAGGTGGACAACATTTTATTGCTTTGCGAAAGACTCAATTGGGAAAACAAACCCTTTGAGGTCATTTTCTATCTGGAAAACGGACTCAAAAAATTTCCAGATAACCCCTATTTGGTAAATAATCTGGCGCTCTACCTCACCCTCACTCAGCAGCCCGAAAAAGCCAAACAAATATTGGAAATCAATCCTTCTGAAAACCCAGTTACGGAATCCAACAGAATAGCGCTACAGACCAAATTGAATCAGGAAGTCAATCTTTCTGAATCCAAAGCGGATTTGATCACACAAATCAATACCCTCGCTGCCATCCGCAAAAGTGGAAAAACTCCGGAAGAAGATTATATCAAATCAATTCGACAAAACCTGGAAAAAGAGACCTCTCCCCTGCTAATTCATGCCGGTTGGAGGAATTTAGTGACTCAAAAGACCACTGCCGATCCAATCCAGGATTTGGCGCTATTGGACTCACTCACCAAAAAAGAAGAGTTTTTGGATTATTTCTTTGACGTTCAGGAGACCGCTGTTCTTCGAAGCCTTGCGGCTGACAGAATCATGGAGGCGGTCAAAAACCTGAATGGATTGGCGTTCAGAAATCCGGGGGATGCTGCTTATTATCTGCAACTTACAGCCATGATTCAGGCCCAAAACCTGGATTTTGTCAAGGCGGCAAAAGATTTGATCGTGGCCGAAGAGAAAGGATTTCGGGCTTTTGCTCCTCACCATCTGAAAATTCTAAAGTATGGAAGACAGGAGGCCTTCGCTGATTCAATTAGCCGTCAATTTGGAATTCAAGAAGAAATCCTGGCTGCTGAATATGAATCCACACTTCCCAGCTTTAATGAGTGGCTTCCGGAAAAAGCTTGGGAAAATTGGATATCCATCTCCAATCCTTCCTTGAAAAAAGACTTGGCTCTTCGCCTTCTCGCTCAAAAATCACATGGACTGAAAAGAGCTCAAATTCAAGACTTGGGCGTCTATTTACAGCAAAATTCAGAAAATGCCGAGTCTCTTCAGCCCTTCTTGGCCAATCCGGATTGGGCTAATTCAGAAACATTAAGTTCCCTGATGAAATTTCTTGATGCAGGCGAAGACCTCGCTTCCAATCCTTATTTCACCCCTTTGATTTTAAGTGCTGCTGACCGGATTCCTGACCCGCTCAACCAATATGAAATTCTGCAGGCAAGCAGTGAATTTAATCGTGACCCTTTATTATGGATGAGGAAAATACAGGCTGCAAAAAGACTCGGTTTGGATCACTATGCTGCTGCAGCAATTCAGGAGATGAGCAGTTGGATGACTTGGGATGAAATAGAAAAACTTCAAATGGCTAACTATTAGCCGATTTTCACGTAATTTGAGCAATCGGTATTGCAAAAAGAAAACTTAAACCACTAACCTAAACTAACACTGGCATTATGAGCAGAGTCATTGAAACCCACGAAATCAACAAAACCTACAAAATGGGCGCAGAAATCATTCAAGCCCTCAAATCGGTAAGTATCAGTGTTGAGCGTGGTGAATATGTTGCCTTCATGGGTCCATCCGGCTCGGGAAAATCAACCCTAATGAATATCATCGGCTGCCTCGATTCCCCTACTTCAGGCACCTATATTTTGGCAGGAAAAGATGTGAGTGACATGAGCGAAAATGAACTCGCTGATATCCGAAACAAAGAAATCGGATTCGTATTCCAGACTTTTAACCTTCTCCCCAGAGCTACTTGTCTTGAAAATGTAGCCTTGCCGTTGGTCTATGCCGGATATAGCAGAGCCGAAAGGGAAGAGATGGCCTTCAAGGCTTTGGAAAATGTGGGTCTGGGAGATAGAACCAAACACCGACCCAACGAACTCTCCGGTGGTCAAAGACAAAGAGTAGCCATCGCCCGAGCCTTGGTAAACAATCCCAGTATCATCCTTGCCGATGAACCTACCGGTAACCTGGACTCCAAAACCTCCTACGACATCATGGAGCTTTTTCATGAGTTGCATTCCAAGGGGAATACAATCATCATGGTTACCCACGAAGATGATATCGCACACTATGCCCATAGAATAGTCCGACTCAGAGATGGATTGGTAGAGTCAGACAAAATAAACCCCAATCCTACTCGAGGAATGGCCGTTCATGCCTGATATTCCCTGAGAAATCGAATTAGAATGCTATTTTTGCCTGAGTTAGAAAAGCGGCTGAAATGAAAATCTATACCAAAACCGGTGACGAAGGCATTACCTCTCTATTGGGTGGCTTGAGAGTCCCAAAATCAGATCTCAGAATAGATGCCTACGGGACTGTGGATGAGTTGAATTCTTACCTGGGCCTTCTCAGGGATCAGGAAATCAATGACAAGAGAGCTGATTTTCTCAAAGAGATTCAGGACAGACTTTTTACTATCGGTGCAGATTTGGCCACGGTTCCAGGAAAGGATAAAGTAAAAAAGCCTGATCTGCATGTGGAAGACATCGAAGAACTGGAGCTGGAAATGGATCGAATGGATCTTGAACTCCCGCCTTTGACTGCATTTATCCTTCCCGGAGGTCATCAGGCTGTCTCTTTCTGCCATTTGGCAAGAACAGTATGCCGAAGGACAGAACGAATCGTAGTAGAACTCGCTTCGTATGAGCAGGTCAATCCATTGGTGATTCAATATCTCAACCGACTTTCCGACTTTCTATTCGTATTAGGCCGAAAAATGGCAGCCGAACTGGAGGTGGATGAAGTAACCTGGAAACCCAGATCCTAATTCATTTAGCCAGTTTTTCAAAATAAATTGACCCGGGTTTTCCAAACCCAAAAAAAACTTGAGTATGAAAACTTCCTTAGCTATTCCGGTAACCCAAATCGAGAAGTCCCGATTGGCGGAAATCGATTTTTCAAATTTGGCCTTTGGTCGTGTGATTTCAGACCACATGTTCGTGGCAGATTACAAAGACGGAGAATGGACCGACCTTCGTATCGAACCTTATGCACCCTTGGAATTGAGCCCTGCCAATGCTGCCCTTCATTATGGACAGTCCATTTTTGAAGGTTTGAAAGCTTACCGAAATGAAAAAGGTGAAGTTTTGGTTTTCAGAGCGGATGCCAATGCCAGACGATTGAATGAATCCGCAGCCAGAATGTGCATGCCGGCTTTGCCTGAGGAAATCTTTATGGAAGGTTTAGCTCAACTGATCGAGCTGGATAAAAACTGGGTTCCCTCTGCAAAAGGATCCAGTTTATATATCCGTCCATTCATGTTTGCCATGGATAATTACATCGGAGTCAAACCTTCCGACACATATAAATTCATCATTTTCACTTGTCCTGTTGGGGCTTACTACAGCAAGCCGGTCAATGTGAAGGTAGAAACCTACTGGACCCGAGCCACAGAAGGAGGAACCGGTGCTGCAAAAACAGCCGGAAATTATGCGGCCTCCCTTTATCCTGCCCTTCAAGCCCAAAAAGAAGGCTTCGATCAGCTGCTTTGGACTGACGGAAAATCCCACAGCAAAATCGAGGAGAGTGGCACCATGAATGTGATGTTTAAAATCAATGGCAAACTAATCACCGCTCCCACCAATACAGGCACAATTCTCAAAGGAATCACAAGAGACTCTGTGATCCAATTGGCAAAGGACTGGTCAGAACCTCTGGAAGAGCGCTTTTTGAACGTAAGCGAGCTTCAGGAAGCCTTGGAAAACGGGACTTTAGAAGAGGCTTTTGGCGTAGGAACTGCTGCTACCATTGCCCATATTGCCAAGATCCAAGTGAACGGAAAGACCTACACCCTGCCAGAAAAGAGCAATGAAGCCTTCTCCAATCGAATCCTGAGAGAATTGGACGGGATCAAATACGGAGAAATCACCGATCCACACGGCTGGATTATCAAAATCTAAACAAAAAGGGCTGAGTTCATTTTGTAGAGAAAAGGATTCTCACTTCTGGACTCAGCCCTCCTTTTTTTCAACCCTATGCTAGCACGGCTTTTCTTCCTCTTTTTATTTTCCTTCTCCACTTTGGGTTTTTCACAGACCCCTTCGAAGGATTTCATTTTGCTCAAAAGAGGAAGCAACCAAAAGAGCCAAATCCGGTTTTATCCCGGAGAAATGATTACCTACAAAAGCAAAAAGCTGGGCTATTTCATTACTGACAAAATCGAAAGACTGGATAATGATTTCATTTTCCTCACAGAAAACATCATCAGTCCAAACGATATAGAAGCTATTGAAATCAGGCAAAAGGATAAAAGAAACAGAACTTTAAGAAACCTGACAGCCTTGTTTTTAGGTTCTGGAGTTCTTTTGTTTTCCGTTGAGACTATAAATAGCATTTACCAAGATGAGGAGTTTGAGATTGACTCCGGAGTAGCTACTCTCTCGGCTGTCTTGGTAGGTACAGGTTTGGCTTTGGTTCCCCTTCGCTATAAGACTTTTAAAAACCAGGGAGACAACCGGATTCAAATCATCATTATGCGAATGGATTAATCCGGCTTTGCTGGTATATGCCCGATTTTTTTCAGACTTTTGCAACCGAAATTTTAACTTAGACAGATGACTTCAGAACAACTGAAAGACTTGAAAGCCCGCACTTCGGCTTTGAGGAGGTATCTTTGACTACGATCGGAAGAAATTAGAAATCCAAGATCTAGAGGCCGTTTCGGCCCAGCCTGACTTCTGGAATAACCCCGAAGAGGCAGAAAAAACCATGAAACAAATCCAGGCCCGAAAGACCTGGACCAGCGATTTCGAAAACCTTGACAAGACCATCCAAGACCTGGAAGTATTGTATGACTTCTACAGCATGGAGGAAGTAAGCGAGGAAGAAATCAAAGCCGAATACATCAAAGCCAAGGCTGCAGTAGAAGAGCTTGAACTCAAAAAAATGCTCTCTGCCGAAGAAGACCAACTCAATGCGGTATTGGAAATCAATCCGGGAGCGGGAGGAACAGAAAGTAACGACTGGGCCTCTATCCTGATGCGAATGTACATCATGTGGGGGGAGAAAAACGGATACAAAGTCCGCGAGGTGGATGTGCAGCCCGGTGAAGTTGCAGGAATAAAATCTGCCACACTGGAATTTGAAGGTCCTTTGGCCTATGGCTTCCTGAAATCCGAAACTGGAGTACACCGATTGGTTCGAATCTCTCCTTTTGACTCAGGAGGAAGAAGACATACTTCTTTCGCTTCGGTATATGCCTATCCGGAAGTGGATGATTCGATAGAGATCGAAATCAACCCTGCTGATGTGGAATTGCACACCTCTCGATCTGGTGGCGCAGGTGGACAGAACGTGAACAAGGTGGAAACCAAGGTTCAGCTGACGCACAAGCCAACAGGTATCGTGGTAGTCTGCCAAGTGGAGCGCTCTCAGCTTGCCAACCGGGAAAAAGCAATGCAGATGCTAAAATCCCGCCTCTACCAGATGGAATTGGAAAAGCGAAACGCGGAAATCGCCAAAATCGAATCTTCCAAACTCCGAGTGGACTTCGGTTCTCAAATCCGAAACTATGTCCTCCACCCTTACAAACTGGTCAAGGACAACAGAACAGGACATGAAACCTCAGATGCACAAAGCGTCTTGGATGGTGGCTTAAATGAGTTTATGAAAGCCTTCCTACTCGCCCAAAGCGAAGAAGAAGCCAATAAAGAGTAAATAACAAAGGCCGGAGATTTTCCAGCCTTTTTTCGAATTTTCGATATATGGCCATCAAACCCTCCTTTTTCACCCTTGATTTTTTTCTGCTCTGCCTCAGCAACTTTTTGTTTTTTTCTTCTTTCAACATGATCATTCCCGAACTCCCAGCCTATCTGAGCTCTTTGGGAGGAGAAGATTACAAAGGATTGATTATTGCACTTTTTACCCTCTCAGCTGGACTTTCCAGACCATTCAGCGGAAAACTGGCAGATAAAGTCGGCCGAATTCCGGTGATGATGTTTGGAGCTTCCGTCTGCTTCGTGGTGGGCCTGATGTATCCCCTGCTTACCTTTGTCTCCGGATTTCTTTTTCTCCGATTTGCCCATGGATTCTCGGCGGGATTTACCCCTACAGGGGCATCTGCCTATGTTGCCGACATTGTCCCTTTTCAGAAAAGAGGGGAAGCCATGGGAATCCAATCTCTTTTTGGTTCCTTGGGCATGGCGGCAGGACCGGCTGTGGGAGGCTGGTTAGCCGGGTTTTGGAGTATAGATTGGATTTTCTACTGCTCTGCTTTCACGGCTATCTTTTCCATTTTGATTCTGATCAAGCTCAAGGAGACCTTGGTGGAGCGAGAAAAACTTACTCCCAGACTATTTAAACTGAATCGAGAAGAAATTATTGAAAAAAGAGTACTTCTTCCCTCAGTGGTTCTGTTTTTATCCGTTTTTTCATTTGGAGTGGTCCTGACCATCATTCCGGATTTTTCCACTCATTTGGGTATACAGAATAAAGGGCTGTTTTTCGCTGTCTTCACCCTTTCCAGCTTGGGTATCCGTCTTATTGCAGGCCGAACCTCAGACAGGTACGGTCGGGTGGTAGTGATGAGAGTTGCCAGCATTTGCATGGTTGCAGCGATGGCAGCCATTGCTTTAGCAGAAAGCAAGACTGTTTTGCTCGCCTCAGGGGTTCTATTTGGTGCTGCTGTAGGAATGTATAGCCCTACTACTACTGCTTGGGTGGTGGACTTGTCTCTGGACAAATTCCGGGGCAGGGCCTTGGCTACCATGTATATCTTTTTGGAAAGCGGAATTGGCGTAGGCGCACTCGTCTCCGGGTGGCTCTATTCCAATTCTTCCTCCAATTTCAAACTGGTTTTCCTGACAGCAGCTGGATTTGCCTTTTTATCCTTTTTGATTTTGATTTTCACCAAAAGGGACCGAAAACTCAGCCAACCCCATCAATAGCCCAAGTAATTGCTTACCCTTGGAATGGCCAAAATGGACTTTTGGCGACCATTGTAGTAGGTCACCTTTTCTCCGTCAAAAAACGCCCCTTCTTCCAGCATGATCCGTACGTCTTTGTTCCATTCTTTGACAAAAACTACGGCATTGAGTTCGATGGCATATCCAGTATTGGCATGAAGCGGAAAATCACCCGCACCCGGTGTATCCCCCTGATTGTCCCACATACCGATAGTCGGTCCGGCAGAATGGCCATAAAACCCAAGCGGATGGGTGTAAATGCTTCCCCGAATCCCCTCTACCTCCATCTGCTTACGTGAGGCCCGAAGAATCTCATTTCCTGTTCTACCCTCCACATAGTTGGAGGTGAGAATATCCTGAAGTCGATTGCCGACTTTCAAAGCATCCTGCAAATAGGCAGGCACCTCGGTTTCGCCCGCTTTCAAGACGTAGGCCAGCTGCTGGGTGTCGGTATTGAGCCTCAGATAGGAAATCCCAAAATCAATATGGAGCAGGTCTCCGGGCATGATGACTGCCACATCAGGTCTTACGGCAAAAGAGCGATTGGCCTCGTTGGAATTGGGATCAGGTCGCTGAATATCCACGGTAGGGTGAAACCAGGTGTCCAGTTTCATCTCTTTGATTTTTTCGCGGTAAAACCACACCACATCATCTGTGGTAGTGACCCCCGGAGTGATCACCTGATCAGAAAGCCCCTCTGCGATGATATAATGGGCCAATTCTTGAATATGCTTATAGGCTGCCATTTCTGAGGCTGTTCTAGTCTCCAACCAGCGCACAGCCAAAGTCTGGGCAGAGACTACTTTGTCCTGAAATGAATCAGGGAGTCGCTTCATAAACTCCTCATAATCGAAATGAGTAAGTCCATCAGCATGGCCGTAGTCTTTGGCATAGTTTAACCCTATTTTCTTGGGATTTTTTGCCTGAATAATCTCCATCAAAGCATTCCATTGATCAGGCTGGGCTTCCGGGTCCCAGGCTTTTTTGAAGGATTTGCCCACATCGTATCGGGCTATAGCAAATGATTCTATAGGCGCATTTGGAGAAGGCTGATACATCACCAAGATGGTTCTTCTTCGCGCAGCATGCCAAGTAGAGGGAAGCAAAGTGCGGATGACGGGGTCTTCATTGTACTCCCGGGACATCACGATCCACATATCAATGCCGGTTTCTGTCATCAGGCTTGGAAGGAGATTCCCGATTCGGTCTTCCAGCCATTGATCAATAACCCGAGACTGTTCCCTTTGCGTAAGGACAGCCGGTTCTTGGGCTAAAGAAGAAAAAACAAAAGCGATCCACAGGATCGAAATAATCATTAATCTCATAAGAATGGCGGTTTTTCAGCTCCAAGATAAATGTTTGGACTGAAATGGAAAGCATTTATTCCGCCAGTTGGGCTGAAGAAAAATAAGGATTTGAAGAAAGGATTTTTTTCTTGCTCAGGGAATTGAACCTGAAGAATAGAAGCACCGCGGTGATACTCAGACCAATTAGCAATCCGTACCAAATGCCCTTTTCAGCAAATCCAAATTCAAAAGCCAAAACATAGCCCAAAGGAAGACCCAATACCCAATAAGCCATCAAAGTGACCAAAGTAGGAACTTTTACATCCTCCAATCCCCTCAATACGCCTAAACCAACCACCTGAACCCCATCGCTCAACTGGAATAGACCAGCGATGATTAATAGGGAAGAAGATAATGCAATTACTTCAGGATCATCGATATAAAGCTCAGGTAGAAAGTCCCTAAAAACCACAAATATCACCGCACAGAGAAACATAAAAGCCATCACCAGCCCGAAGACTACCATCCCAGCCTCTCTCATGGCCTTCAGATTGCCTTTTCCAATCTGATTACTTACCCGGATCATTCCGGCTGTAGAAAGCCCTGTAGCCATCATGTAGCTGATGGAAGCCAAATTGAGCGCAATTTGATGACCGGCAAGTGCATTGACTCCAATCCAACCCATCATAATGGCTGCGGTACCAAATGCTGATACTTCGAAGATAAACTGGAAGCCGGTGGGAATACCGATTTTCAAAATACGGGTAATCATCAAAAAGCTGGGACTTGGATTGCGAAGCTTGAAATGATATTTTTTATATCTGGATGAGGAAAGAATATAGGCCCCCATCATCAGCATCATCAATACTCTGGAAATCAAGGTAGCCAAGCCCGCACCATTCAATCCCATAGCCGGCATTCCGAACTTCCCCCAAATGAAAACCCAATTCAAAAAGACATTGACCAGGTTACAAAAGATGGTGATATACATCGCCTGTTTGGTCTGGGAAAGTCCCTCTGCCAGCTGCTTGAAAGTCTGGAAGACCATCATGGGCAGCAAGGAGGCGGTGATGATAAACAGGTATGGCAATGCCAAAACCACCACTTCTTCTGGCTGCTCCAGGTAGGAAAGCCCTTGGGACAAGCCCAAAATGACCCCAATCAAAAGAATTCCTGCAGTGACATTGATCCAAAGCCCATGACTAAATAGCCTGGATATTCGCTTCAACTTACTTTTGCCATCAGCAATGGAGACCAAGGGAGTGATGCCCATAGACACACCGATTCCAAACATCATAATCACAAAAAAGATACTGTTGGCTAAAGCAGAAGCAGCCAGAGGGACAGGGCCCAACTGCCCCACCATCATACTGTCTGCGACGCCTACAGCCACCTGCCCCAACTGACTCAGCATCACCGGGTAGGCCAGAATAAAAGTCGTCTTAAAATGATCTCTAATCGTCATGGCTTACTAATAACCTAAAATACGGGCAGCTTTTAGAATTCCTGCTACACTGATCGAGTCTGTGATTTTTCCGGTCATCACCCAATCCAAGGCTTCCTGAAAAGGCAACTTGAAGATCTTCAATACCTCCGTCTCGTCAAATTCCGTATCTCCAAAACTCAAGTCCTCTGCCAAATAAATATATCCCACTTCGTCCGTGACGGAATTGGACGTATGTATTTTCATGATTTCGGTCCATTTCGAGGCGGAAATTCCCGTCTCCTCTTTCAGTTCTCTTTTGGCAGACTCCAAATAATCCTGATCGATTTTGCCTCCGCCCATAGGAATTTCCCATGAATACTCCTCCAAAGTATACCGATATTGGCCTACAAGCCAAGTAGTATGATCTTTATCGATGGGTACTATTGCCAAGGCTCGGTTTTTAAAATGGACTTTTCCATAAATCCCTTCTTTACCGGCAGGATTGAGTACCAGATGATTCTCTACCCGGATCCAAGGGTTTTCATAAATCTTTTCCTCTTTGAGGGTTTTCCAGGGGTTTGATTCCATATTTATTCAAAAAAAAAGGGTAGCAATTTGCCACCCTTTCTATAATTAGTTTGCTGATTAGGCAGGAATAGGCAAAACTTTTGAATCCTTAAAGGTAGAGAGAATTACCATAGACTGCATGGAATCCACTTCCTTGATTTCGGAAACTTTCTCCAGCATTAATTTTTGATAAGCGGTAATATCCTTGGCGATGATTTTAAGAATGAAATCGCCTGTACCGGTAATATGATGGCACTCAATTACCTCCTGAATGTCATTAATTTCTTTCATGAAGGCATCAATATTTCCTTTGTTGTGTCCGATCAGACTGACCAAAACGAAAGTACTCACCCCTAATCCGATTTTTTCAGGATCCAGCTTTGCATGGTAGCTTTTGATAATTCCAGATTGCTCCAGCTTTTTTACTCGCTCCAAAGTAGGTGCAGGAGAGAGTCCGATGTCCTTGGACAATTGGGCATTGGTAATCTTGGCATTGGCCTGAAGAATCTCAAGTATTCTACGGTCGATTTTATCAAATTTGATTCTTACACTATTGTCCATGTTTCTACGTCTTTACAAAATTTTCTGTGGCGCAAATTTAATATAATTGATTAAAATTTTAAATCGATTATTCGCTTTTTGATGAACGGATTCAAAATTTTTTAGAAGTATTCCTGAGTATTTGGCAATGAATTCCTTACAAACAGCAAGGTACACGCGAAAATTTCAAATTATCTCTTGCCTTAGAGTGGTACTAACGGGAAGGCCGAAATTAAAGTTTATTCTTTTTTATAAAATCTCGAGCCTCTTTGTGCGCAGGGTGTTTTCGCTTGGCGTATTTTTTCACCTGATTAAAATACGCTTTCGCCTTAGCCTTATTGCCTGCTTGGGATTCTATTTTCCCCAATTGAATTAAGGCGTGCAGGTAATATCCGCTTTCCTGAGATTCCGACTCTTCTCCGTAAGCCACTGTTTTTTGGTAGTACTGCTTTGCTACGTTTTTATTTCCTGTCCTGAAATTGTACTCAGCTACATAAAAGGACGCATACCTTCCACTATTTGCTTCATAGCCGGTTTGCTTTTGATCTATTCGATCCAAAATTTCATAGGATTCCCGGACTGATTCAGACCATCTTCCCACAGAATAAAGGTGTCGCGCATAAGATCTGTGGAAATAGGGATTATTTGGAAACTTCTGGTGAAGATATTCTGAAATTCTCAAGGCATCATAGGGCCGATTTTCCATGGAAGCATAAAGCCGAAAAAGAAAATACTGTGCCTCTACTCGAGTGTAGAAGGCATTGCTCGCAACAGTTTCGAGCTGTTGGATCCCCAGTTCCTTATTTCCTTTGGGAAAAAGCGCCATCACAGGACGGAGTAAGGGATAATTTTCAGGAATCCAAACGGAGAAATAGTTGAACAAGGCATCTCCCAACAGCAATTCGGGATTGAATTCTTCCTCTCCCCTGCTTAATTCCATGTACTTTAAGGCATTTTTCCCGGCAAATGTTGCCTTAGTCCAGCTTTTTCGCTCACTATATAGCCTTCCCAAAAACCCATATCCGGCTGCCAAAAAGAAAGCGGCTTCTTTGTTATTGGGATTGGCATCAAACATTCTTTCTGCCTTATCATTTGCACGCTCGAGGTATTGCACAAAGACATTGTCATACCTAGTATTGGTCACATCCACTTCGATTCTCCACCAATAACCCAAAGCCATCAGGAAATCCGGAAGCGGGTGTTCGGGGTATTGGTACATAATGACTAAAAAATCCCGCTCTGCTGTGGGAAAGTCAAAATTGTACATGCTGTTGATCGCCTTGGTAATCCGGTACTGCAAGCCTTTGTCCAAAAGCAGATATTCTGAATTTGACGGTAAATCTACAGGCTGCTGAGGCTGGGCATGAAGTCCAAGAGACCCAAGAAGCAACACTAAGAAAAAGATATATCCAGTTATTCTTTTGTTCATCCTACACAGGTATTCTCCACAAAACTAAAGCGAATTGGCCACAATCAATTAGATTTAGGAGGATTTAGCATTTCCCATGGCAAAACACGCTTCTCCTTTGGCACAACGTTTAAGCGAACTGATTGATTTCGATAAACGTGTCTTTTTTTTCCTTCTGCTCTTCATTTTTCTTTTAATCCGGTATCTGACCAATGTTTTGGTATTGGAGGCTATCCCAGGGTACGAGGATTTAGAGAGAAAAGGCGATTTGATGTTTTTTCACCTCTTCAATTCCCTGAATTATCTATGGACCCCTTTTGCCTTACTATGGAAGTTCACCGTCATTGCGTTTCTGTTTTGGTCTATTGGACTAATGATCGGATACAAGGCGGACTTTAAAGCACTTTGGAAGTTTGCATTGGTCGCAGAAGTGATTTTTATTTTTCCAGAACTCCTTAGAATCCTTACCTATATTAATCCCTCGGGCAATATCACCTATCAGGAAATCCAGAATTTTGAACCGCTTTCAGCCCTTTGGCTGGTTGGGCCGGAAAATATTGAGGAAAAGTACCACTATGCGCTTTCTGTACTGAATGTATTCGAGATTCTCTATGGAATCTTTTGGGTATTCGGCTATCACATGATCAGCAGAAGAAGCCTTTCTGAAAGTACTTTGGTGGTGCTGTTGGCTTATTTCCTGCCTTTGTTTATATGGTTGCTTTTTTATGTAGGTGCCTATCGCTAGGCTTTTCTCATGGATTTGGCCTCTCCTGAACATCGCTTGGAGCAGTACTTGACCTCTTCCCAGTTTTTTTCCCATTTCTTTCTCCAGGTAAAAGGGCGGGAGCAGACAGGGCACATTTTGGTGGGCAAATGTTCTTTTTTCATAGATTTTCGATGATTTTGATCTGGTGAATCTCTTTTTGAGCTAAGCCCAACGCTTGGACAGGGTATGTCTGGCCAAAATCCTTTCAGCCTCCATGAGCACTTCAGGGAGTTTTTGGGCTCCCCAAATCACATCCCTTGCTCTTGCTGCCGCTTTTTCCAAATTCACCAAGGGCAGAGGGTAGTCCTTGCCAAGCTCAAAGCCTAAATCACTCTGCTCCACGGGAGTGACAACCCAAGGGGTATGGATTAGGGAATTGGGGAGCTCCCGGAGTTCGGGAACCCACTTTCGGATAAATACCCCTTCCGGATCATGATCCAGAGACTGCTTGACTGGATTGTATATCCTGACTGTATTAATACCTGTGACACCGGATTGCATCTGTAATTGGGGATAATGAATACCTGGCTCAAAGTCCAAAAACATCCTCGCCAGATGATCCGAACCGGATTTCCAACTTTGTCCCAAATGGTGAGTCAAAAACGAAACGACCATGGCCCGCATTCGGAAATTAAGGTATCCGGTCTCCCTTAGGCATCGCATACAGGCATCTACCAGAGGCACTCCCGTTCTCCCCTCCTCCCAGGCTTTGATCCAATTCTCATTTTTCTCCAAAGGCAATTGAAGGAATCCCCTGTTGATGGGCTCAAACTCCATTCGGGACTCCATTTCAAATTTTTGGATAAAGTGACAATGCCATTTGAGTCGGGACTGGAAATTGGTCCAATTACGGGTTTGTTTACCTGTTTTAGCCTGAATCTGAGAAAGCTGGTAGACCTCTCGCAGGGACAGGCATCCCCAGGCTAAATAAGGTGACAATCTACTGCAGGATTTACGGCTGAGTTCCGGCTTGCTGATATGTCTGCTGTAATCTTTGACCCGATCGGAAAGAAAACTCTGAAGGTATTTCCTTCCCTTGGACTCTCCTCCCGGCTGCATTTGAGGATTGGGGACTTTCCATTCTTCAGGAATAGGGTTTTGCGAAAACTCATCCCAAATCTCTTTTGATAATTCAACCCAAGAAGCTTTATCCCACTTGGGTTGAGCAAGGGCTGAGCTCATGAATCCAAACCAGAGATTATTCCATCGATGTCGGTTTTTCCTCCCCCTTTCCACCCCTTGCTGAAGAGATTCCTTCCATTTGATTCCTTTCCTTCGGAAAAAATCGGCCAAGCTCAAATCCCGTTTGAAGGTCAAATCAATCCCTGTCTCCTGATGGGAATACACAGCCTGAATGGCAAACTTTTCAGCGAGAAATGAAAAAACTTCTTCCGCTTCCCTATAAAATATGGCTACTTGAGTTGAATAGGCCCGGAGTCGGATTTGAAGATCCTGAAGACTTTCCCAGACAAATCTCCAATGCCGGACATCACTTTGGGGAGCTTGAATCAGGCTTGGCTCAAAACAATAGATGATCAATATAGGAAAGCCTGAGTCAATCGCTTCTGCCAACGGGGCGTGATCGCTCAGTCGTAGGTCTCTTTTCAGCCAAACCAGGGAAATTTTCTGCACAACCAGAAAACTTTCAGGACTGGGCAAAGTTTGAGATTCATGAAGAAATTGAAAGATTTATCTGAGGAAGAGGTGGATAGAATCGTGGAAATGGCCTGGGAAGACCGTACACCATTCGACGCGATTCAGGCTCAGTTTGGGATCAGTGAGGCAGAAACCATTGCTCTAATGCGAAATACGATGAAAAGAAGCTCTTTCAAAATGTGGAGAGCAAGAGTGCAGGGCAGAGCTACCAAGCATGCCAAAAAAGCTCCCGAAGACATGGATACTTTTAAATCAAGGATGCAAAAGAGTATTGCCCTGAATAAAATTTCGAAAAGATAAAAAAACCGAATCCCATTGGACCCAGTCTTTTTCATTAACCCAAAACTATCAACCTATTTATTTTATACTGTCTCAAAAGGCCATCTCATGATGCCTCCTGCCAGATTTTTCAAGTTTTTGAAGCCCATATCAGCCATTATTCCGCAAGCCTGCCCACTTCGGTTTCCACTTCGGCAATACACGAGGTAGGTTTTGTCTTTGGGAAGGTTTTTGATCTGATTCACAAAATCTCTGGACATGATGTCGAGATTTCTCGCACCCCGGATTTTGCCTCCTGCAAATTCTCCTGCAGTACGTACATCCAGAATAATTGTGTCAGGCTGTAGCATGAGGTCATGAAATGGACCTGCGGGGATATCTTCGTAATTCTTTGGTGTGGTTTTGAAGAAGTCAAACATGGTTGTTTTATTTTTTCTTCAAAGTTAATCCACCTATCGGCTGACTATCAGTAATAAAAGTCACTTGAAAAAAAATCAGGCTTTGGCTGAAAAGAATTTCTTTTTTATGTCCAAGAAAGAAAGTCGAATCAATAATACCCATGGAAACCCATGCATCAACAAGTCTCCCCAATCGATGAGCTTCATTCCCACAGCTCCTCCTGCTACCCATTGGATCTTGCCCAAGATATGGGGCTCTTGAGTAATTGGGGCCAAACCCAAAGCAATGCAGAGGATGATGACAAAGCTCCAACTGTTGTAGAAGACTTTTCGGTTTAGTTCTTTTTGTTCCACGGATAGGTGATTTGCTGCCAAAAGGTCTTGGGAAATTCCTCCACATGCTCAAAACCCAAAGGCTCGTTCTCGTTCTCATTTGGGATATAAGCAGTACCAAAGAGGTAATCCCAAAGGCTTAATGAAATCCCATAATTCACCCCATGGCTTCCTTCAGGCAAGTGCTTCGCATGATGCCATAGATGCATGACTGGGTTATTTAGGACATATTTTAATGGGCCGTAGGTGATTTTGATATTGGCATGGTTGAGATGACCGATGGCAATGGTGAATATGTGCAGTATAAAGAAATCATCCAGTCCAAACCCAATCATTGCCAGGGGAATGTATTGGACAGATTTATAGACGATCGTCTCCATCCAATGATATCGAAGGTGAGCGGCAAAACCCATTTGCTCAACTGAGTGGTGGACCTTGTGAAACTCCCAAAGCCAAGGACTTCTGTGCAGCCATCTGTGCACATTCCATTGGATAAAATCCGCTACCACAAACATGAGGAGAAATTGAGCCCAACCGGGCCAAGATGCTACCTGAATCGCTACCAGATTACTGACACCAAAAAGGCCCAGAAAATCATTGAAAGCCTCCACAGCCACATTGGAAAGGGAATTGTAGACGACTAAGGAGAATAGGAAAAAATTAAAAAACATGTAAAAAGCATCCAGCCAGAAATCCTTACGGAAGGCAGGCTGGTTTTTCCTCCAGGGAAAAACCAATTCCAATACCCAAACCAGAAGCGATAATCCAATCAGCCAATAAAAGTAATTGTGCCAAGATGGATACAGCACTTCGGATTTGAGATAATTCCAATAGCCATAGTATCCGTCCAAAAAGACTTTGAAATACTCGTTTAGCATAGTCTTACAAACTCATTAATTCTTTTGCAATGATATAGACACCCATGACGAGGACAAACCATCCAAATCCCTTTTTCAAAGCTTTTTCATTGATTTTCTTGGAAATTGCGCTACCGATAAATATCCCCACAATGGACAGTCCGGTAAAGATCAACAACATGTTCCAATCAATGGTTTGGGTAGACACGTCCCCCAAAAACCCAATCAGGGATTTGGCTGCAATGATCAGCAAGGATGTTCCCACGGCCATCTTCATAGGCAATCGGGCCAGAATAACCAAAGCTGGAATGATCAAAAATCCACCACCAGCGCCAACAATCCCTGTGACAAGACCCACCACAGAACCTTCAAGGGCAATCATTGGGAAGTTGAATTTGATTTCTACATCTTCATCACAATCCACGCACTTCTTGTTTCGAATCATGGAAAAGGATGCAGCCAACATGATGATGGCAAAAAACACCATAATCCCAATGTTTTTGGTAATCTCTGCACCGCCCAATGTAAAAAGAGGGTCTGGCAAAGCCGGAACAAGGAATTTACGTGTCAGGAATACTGCGATAAAGGAAGGGATAGCAAAGACTATTGCTGTTTTGTAATTAACCAAGCCCTTTTTCATATAAGTGCCGGCACCCACCAATGAGGTAGAACCTACTACAAAAAGAGAGTAGGCGGTGGCTAAGACTGGATCAACTCCAAGAATATAAACCAATACCGGAACGGTAAGTATGGAACCACCTCCACCGATAAGTCCCAAACTCACTCCAATCAATATTGCGGCTGCAAATCCAATGAGGACAATAAAATCCATAATCTTTTCTTCTTTTGATTTCTGATGACAAAAGTAAAGAGCCTAAAGACCTGAATGTGGTGACAAATGTTACATGTCAGTTTTCAATTCCGTCATTTGGGTATGCGCATCCGAAAGCCCGACTAATTCCGGAATAATCCTTCACCCAACCATTCCCTTTAAATAATCCGATTCCCAAGTGAGTTATACCAAAGGTAAGAATCTCTTGGTTTTGGAGACTTTATCCCATCCTTTCTAAAAAATATTCTTTCTGCCAAAAAAGAAGGATTCCTAATGAGAACAGTCTCATTTTTCCTCATTTGGAATTAGTGTTTTGAAAAAATTCACTGTTAAATTTCCATTATTATCCCTTTCCGGAAAGAAATAAACAATCGATAAACCTTAAATTAACGAATAAAATCAGGCTATCATGAAGATCATTGTCCCAATTGACTTTTCTCCCAATTCAATAAAAGCACTTGAGATGGCACTGACCATGGCCAATAAAAAGCATGGGCAAGTCATCCTCATCCATGTCATTGAGATGGTCTATGATTTCGCCTCCCAAGCCGCAATAGCACTGGAGTCCATGTATAGCGATGGAGAAAAGCAGCTTAAGGCTCTGATCAATAATTACTCTGGGTCCCAAATCAACATGAGCTACAAATTGCTGGAAGGAAGTCCGGCGATTACTGTAGCCAGACTGGCAGAGGAAGAAAATGCCACCCTCATCGTGATGGGTACAAAGGGAGCAAGCGGGATCAATAAAGTCCTGATTGGATCTACAGCTGTTAATTTGATTCGAGAGGCTACTTGTCCGGTATTAATCATTCCAGAAAAGGCCAATATCGCTAGTATCAAAAAAGTCACGTTGGCACTAGAATTTGCCAATCATGAGGAGAAGTTTATCGATTGGATCGTGAATATGTCCCAGCGTTGGCAATTGGGATTGGAATTTTTACATGTCCAGACTCAGCAGGAATTCCGAGACCAGCTTTCTGTGCTGGGACTGGAAAAATATTTAGAAAAAAAATACCCAGAGCTACCGGTAAGAATCCACACGTATTATGCAGAATCTGCTTCTGCAGGTTTGGAGGAATACCTGGATGAGCATGAAAACACCATCCTCGTTATGTGTCATGAGCATAAGAATTTGTGGAAGCAAATTCTAGAAAAAAGCGAGTCGGTAGCCATGGCTTACCATACACATATTCCGCTTTTGATCATGAATTGATCATTTGCTGATCAATTCCTCAAAATCATCCCGGATATAGATCACATTTCTTCCCAGTTCGATCCATTTTTTCTTCTCCAGTTGCTTGAGCAGACGTGAAATCACCTCCCGGGAAGTCCCCAGTTCATTGGCTATTTCCTGATGGGTGGTGTGCAGTTCATTGGCTTTGAGCTGCTTCATTTTGGTTACGATATAGCGCATCAGTCGCTCGTCCATCCGCTTAAATGCGACTGCATCGAGAGCAATAAGCATTTCCCGGAATCGCTGCTGATAGGTACTGGACACAAAATCTTTCCACTGCTTGAATTCATCGACCCATTGCTCGTGAATCTGAACTGGGATAAAAATTATAGTGACATCTTCCTCCACTACAGCTTTGATTTCACTGGGCTTGGCTGCCGAGCAGCAGGTGAGAGAAAGTGCGCAGGTCTCCCCCTCCTCCAGGTAATACAAAAACAACTCTTTCCCGTCTTCATCCATTCGCATGATTTTGATGGAACCGTCAATCACCAAAGGAACAGCCTTTATAAATTGGCCTGGTTCCATGAGTGTTTTTCCGGATGGCAAGTGCATGACTTGACCTTTGTCCAAAATGGCCTGAAGCAATTTTGGGTCAGTTAATTCGGGTAAGGCTTGCTTGAGCTTTTCTAGTGTCATTTTCAAAAACAATTTGCAAAAATGTCCTGGGGACACATACGAATTTAGTGATAAATGTCACTTGGAAAAACCATTCTTCATCTTCCCTGATCTCTTTTAAAAGATCAGGCGAAAAGGTGACAATTATCACCAATTTTAATAAAGGAGCTAAGTACCTTTCTTCCAGTTAATAAAACCCAGGACTAATTGACTGGATCAGATTCTGCGGAAAAAGGTGAAAGAGTTTTCCTTCCTCTATTTCCAAAAATCAAAAATTCCAGAAGAAACCCTTATTCAAATGAAACATTATCAAATTTTGATCATTGGCGGAGGAACTGCCGGGATCACCATCGCAGCCCAACTGAAAAGAAAGGATTCTTCTCTGAATATTGGATTGATCGAACCTTCTGAAAAACATTATTATCAGCCTGCATGGACCTTGGTTGGTGCTGGTGCCTTCGATTTCAAAGAAACTGAAAGAGATGAAGTAGACTACATCCCGAAGGGAGTAGATTGGATCAAGGATAAGGCTACTGCGATAGACCCGGATCTCAATCAGGTATCTACTGCCAATTCCGGAGATTTTACCTACGACTATCTGATTCCAGTTCCCGGTTTGGTCATGGCACCAGAACTATTGCCCGGGCTTACTGAGGCCATGGACAAAGGGGTGGTTTGCTCCAACTACACCGATCCAGAGCATACTTGGGAAGTACTTCAAAACTTCAAAGGCGGAAATGCAGTGTTTACCCAGCCAACCACTCCGATCAAATGCGGGGGTGCTCCGCAAAAGATCATGTATATGGCGGAGGATTATTTCCGAAAGAAAGGAATCCGTGATAAAACCAATGTCCTTTTTGCCACCCCTGGAACGGTCATCTTTGGCGTTCCGGAATTTGCCAAGACGCTGAATAAAATCATTCACGATCGGGACATCATTTTCAAACCTTTCTACGCGCCAATCAAAATTGATCCCGAAAAGCAGGAAATCTACTTTCAATATTCCAAACCGGGCGAAAGTAACTGTACCATCATGGAGGGAAATCCTCTAGGAGAAGAGCTGACTGGAGCAACAGAAATCAAAGTGCATTACGACATGCTGCACCTGGCCCCACCTCAGGCGGCTCCAAAGTTTATCCGCGATTCCAAGATTTCCATCCAGGAAGGCCCTGGAAAAGGCTGGATAGATGTGGACATTCATACCATGCAGCATAAGCGATATCCGAATATTTTCTCCATCGGAGACGTGGCCCATCTGCCTACAGCCAAAACCGGGGCAGCGATCCGTAAGCAAGCACCTGTCCTGGTTGAAAATCTGCTTAGACTTATCCAATCCGGTAAAGCTGGAAGCAAATCTTACGAAGGATACTCTTCCTGCCCTATCGTCACTGGCTACGGCAAAATGCTGCTTTGCGAGTTCAAATACGACAATGTGAAGGATAGCGATCCGATGATCTCGACCTTCGTCGACACTACCAAAGAGCAGTACAGCATGTGGTTGCTGAAAAAATATGGTCTACCATTTATGTATTGGAATCTGATGCTGAGAGGAAAAGCCTAAGTCCACCCTCCTTAAATCCGAAGAAGGAAAGTCTCCAAGGCTCAGGAAATGTACCTGAGCCTGGTGCTTTCCTTCTTTTTTTTGAAATAAGAACAAATCAAGAAGAAGCAATTGCTACCAAAAAGCCCATTCTATTCCATCTGAATAAAATATTTTGGATTAATTCGCGGCTTACTTTTGCTTTGCGCCTAGCTATGCAAAGACTCCTTCTTTTCACCTTCCTTTTGTTGAATTTCACTTCTTTTGGCTTTGGCCAAAGCATTCGTGTCGTTGACAAGGAGAGCCGTCAGCCGATCGAAGGGGTATTGATTTATTCTCAGGAGCTGGGAATCAGCAGACTTACTGATGCAAAAGGACAGGCGGATTTGTCAACGTTTGAAGATATAAATGCCATTCAAGTTCAGATGATGGGCTATGAATCCCTGAAACTTTCTTGGGCTCAAATCCAATCGATGAATGGAGTAATCGAACTGGAAATCAGTCCTCTGGTATTGGATTTTGCAGTCATCTCTGCCAGCAGGTGGGAACAAAACAGCCAAGAAGTATCCAGTAAAATAGTTCGGCTCAATCCTGAACAGCTTTCCATCCGAAACCCTGCCAACACTGCCGATTGGCTGGGCTCTTCCGGTGAGGTATTTGTTCAAAAAAGTCAACTGGGAGGAGGAAGCCCAATGATCCGGGGATTTTCTGCCAATCGCCTCCTCTACGCCGTGGATGGAGTACGAATGAACACCGCCATCTTCCGGAGCGGAAATCTTCAAAATGTCATTTCCCTCGATCCATTTTCCCTAGCCAATACGGAGATTCTATTTGGGCCCGGCTCGGTCATGTATGGATCCGATGCCATCGGCGGAGTGATGAATTTTGAAACTCTCCAACCCCAAACTCAGGGACTTTCAGGGAATGTAGTCAGCCGGTTTTCATCTGCCTATTCTGAAAAAACATTCCATGCAGACCTGTCCTATGGAGGTAAAAAGTGGAAGTTTGTCACCAGTGCTACCCATTTTGACTATGGTGATCTAAAAATGGGAAATTCAGGAGGTCCAGATTCTTATCTCAGACTCAAATATGCCGATCAGATTGACGGACAAGATGTAGAAATCACCAATCCCGACCCATTGGTGCAGGTAGAAAGCGGATATCAGCAACTGAACCTCATGCAAAAAGTCCAATGGAAACCCAATGATCGATCTACTTGGGACTATGGTTTTCACTATTCCGAAACCTCTGATATCCCGAGGTATGACCGCTTGCTGGAAGAGAGAAACGGAAAACTAAGATTTGCCAGATGGGATTATGGTCCTCAGGTTTGGATGATGAATAATCTGAAATGGACCTATCAGGCCGAAAACAAATGGTTTGATCAGGTAAAGGTGATTATTGCGCAGCAATACTTCGAGGAAAGTCGTATCGACAGGAGATTTGAAAGCGTCTTGGAGTTTGACCGAAGAGAAAAAGTGAATGCCTACTCTCTCAATGCGGATTTTTTCAAAAGTCTAAAAAATGAGAATTATTTTACCTACGGACTGGAAGGGGTAACTAATCGGGTAGAATCCACCGGCTCGGAGAGAAATATAGAGTCAGGAGAATCTCAAAAAGCCTCGGCCAGATACCCCGATTCGAATTGGGCCTCTTTGGCCGCTTATGGCAACTTTTTTGGAGTGCTTTCTTCTCAATGGAAAATTCAGACTGCCTTGCGCTACAATTGGGTAAGTCTGGATGCAGATTTTGGAAACAACACGGAGTTTTTTCCCCTACCCTTCAGTAAAGCCAGTCAACAAAATCAATCCCTTACCGGAAATCTTGGATTGGTCTACACTCCGGAGCCAAGCTTGTCCATCTCCCCTGTTTTCTCCACGGGCTTCAGAGCTCCAAATGTAGATGACATCGGAAAAATTTTTGATTCAGAACCCGGCGCTGCGGTGGTTCCCAATCCTGATTTGAAACCAGAATATGCCTATAATTTTGAACTCAATCTGAACAAGCATTTTCAAAACAAGGTCAAAATCGACCTCACAGGCTTTGTTACTTACCTAGACAATGCATTGGTCCGAAGACCCTTCGAGCTCAACGGAGAGGATGAAATCATCTACGACGGAGAGCTCAGCCAAGTCTTGGCCATACAAAACGCAGCATTCACCGAAGTCTATGGGATTCAAGCGGGCTTCGAATGGGCAATATCCCGAAACTGGGTTCTTACCTCCAGATACAATTGGCAGAAAGGGACGGAAGAATTGGACGATGCCACCCAAAGTCCTTCCCGTCATGCGGCTCCGGCATTTGGACTCACCCGATTGACCTATACCCATAAAGATCTTCGAGTTGAACTTAGCTCTCAATACAGTGCAGAACGGTCATTTGAGAATATGCCAGAAGAAGAGAAATCCAAAACCTTCATTTATGCTTTGGATGAAAACGAAAATCCCTATTCACCGGCTTGGACGATCTTTAGCCTTAATGCCTCCTATCAGGCCTTTTCTTTTTTGCAGATTAATGGAGGAGTGGAAAATATCGGCAATCTGCGCTACAGACCATACAGTTCGGGAATTGTGGCTCCCGGAAGGAACTTTACCTTAAGTCTTAAGGCTTCATTCTAAGCTCAAGAAATTTTCGTATTAATATAACTTTAAGCCTTTGAGGAAGTTATCTTTACCTACTTACTGATTTACAGATGGCTTCGAAAAAATCGGGATTGACCCTTCTTCTGCTTGCATTCTTGGCCTTGGCCCCTGGAGGTTGTGGGATTCTCTGCAACAACCCCTGTGGATGCAATCCGACTTTTCCCGAGCAGAGTGCCAGAATCCGGTCTTTCGAGCTTCTGACATTTTCCACCGGTGGGCAACAAATCACTCCCAGTCTAAATCAGCCATACGACCAAGTGGTAAAGGCATTTCGAATCAAGGATTTTGACCTGATTTCTTCAGCTGAAAAGTCTTCCAATTTCAACTGGAATCTTGGAGTAGCCTATGCATGCAGCCCTCCTCCGATTACAGTGGACAAGCAGCTGATCGACCTGCGGATCATCAATCAGGAGGAGGTAATCCTTGGGGATGGAACCCGATGGGAAGTAGGTCAGGAACTTTCAGAATTCTTTGGGATGAATAGTTTTTTCAGTTCCTCGCTGGTTCCAATTGACGAGTTCATAGGAGAAGGATTGACCCTGATATTGGAAGATTTTCTAAAAGTAGGCTTGATAAAAGACCCCGGAAAAAGCCTGGAGCTAAAACTCAGCTTTAACCTAGTGCTGGAAAATGGAGAAACATTCCAAATCTCAAATGAGATTTTAAGCGTTCGTTCAAAAAACTGACAAAAATCTTCTTTATTTTTCTTTAGATTCATTCCAAATACACCTACTTTTGCGGCACTAAGCCCAAAAATCGCCCAATGACAGCTGATCAGCTCAGGATAGATCAAACCGGAAAAATCATTGAAATTCTTCCCTCCCCGTTGAAATTGAATTTGATGGAATTAGGATTTCTGCCCGGAAAAAAAATCACCCTGCAGCATGAAGCCCCATCCGGTGGACCTAAAGCATTCCGAATGGAAGAGACGCTTCTGGCGCTCAGAACATCAGAGGCTGCATTAATCCAAGTCGAACTGATCTGAAGCCCATGTCTGAAGCCCTTCTTTCCTCTACCACACGTACCCAAAAAGTAGCAATCATCGGGAATCCCAATGTTGGCAAATCCACGATTTTCAACTACCTGACTGGTTTAAATCAAAAAATCGGAAATTACCCCGGAGTAACGGTAGACAAAAAAACCGGCTTACTTCATCTAAGTGAAGCGACTTTTGAGATTGTAGATCTTCCCGGTACTTACAGTCTTTTTCCCAACTCAGAAGACGAGATCATCGCCCATCGGGTCCTAAACCACACACGGATCGAAGATAGACCAGATTTTGTGCTGATGGTCATTGATTCCTCGCAACTTTCCAGAGGGCTTTTTCTAGCTTCACAATTGATTGACCTCGGGGTCAATCTTGCTGTCATCCTCAATATGTCTGATCTCGCTGAAAAGCGAAAAATTGAGATCAAAACCTATGAGCTTTTCAAAGCTCTGGGTGTGCCAATCGTCTCTACCGATGCCCGAAGCCAAAAGGGACTTGACCAGGTCAAGCAGCTGATTGGAGAGAAAAACTTCTCCAAAGCCTCCACCTTTGTGGATATCCGCCAAGTGATTCCCGTTGAGATTCTGGATAGGGTAGCAGAGAGATTTCAGCTTGAAAACCACTACCAGGCCTATCAGATGATCCGATTTGGGTCCAAGGACAAGGCCATGCCTGCCGAAGAAAGGAGATGGATTTCAGACCTTTTGGATTCCATTCAATTTAACTTGGAAGAAGCTCAACTTGAAGAAACAAAGCTGAGATACAAGAAAATCACCGATTTGGTGACCAAAGCTGTGGCAAAAAGGGAAGAGGTCAAGCCCAAATCCAAATTTGATCAGCTTACCCTCCACCCCGTTTGGGGATATGTCATTTTTGGTTTGATCCTTTTGCTGATTTTCCAGGCCATTTTCACTTGGGCCTCCTATCCCATGGACTGGATTGATGGATTCTTTGCAGACATCAGCACAAGACTTGTCAGCTGGCTACCGGAAGGTCCCTTGACCAGCTTGTTGGCAGAAGGTATTGTCCCGGGAATAGGCGGAGTGGTTATTTTCATTCCTCAAATCGCCCTTCTTTTTGGGTTTTTGGCCATTTTGGAAGATACGGGCTACATGTCCCGAGTGGTCTTTTTGATGGATCGATGGATGAGACCCTTTGGGCTTCATGGCAAAAGTATCGTGCCGCTTGTCTCCGGAGTAGCCTGCGCCATACCGGGCATCATGGCTACACGAAATATTTCCAACTGGAAGGAAAAAATGATCACCATCATGGTAACTCCCCTGATGAGTTGCTCGGCGAGACTTCCAGTTTATATCATCTTGATCGGTCTTACGGTACCGGATGAAGTCGTGATGGGCTTTGTCAATTTGCAGGCCTTGGCACTTTTGAGTCTTTATCTGCTGGGAATTATCGGGGTTTTGATCACCTCCTTCTTTTTGAAGCTTATCCTGAAAACAGATGAAAAAAGCTTCCTACTCTCCGAGTTGCCTCCCTACCGACTACCGAGATGGGCGGATGTTGGACTTACCATGATCGAAAAGTCCAAGACCTTCGTTTTTGAGGCAGGAAAAGTAATTCTAGCGATTTCCATTCTGCTTTGGGTCCTTGCCTCTTATGGTCCTCCGAGCAGGATGGACCAAATCCGGGCTGAAGGGGAAGCAAGGCTTGAGCAAGCAAGAGGAGAAGAAGAAATAGCCGCTATAGAGGCAGAGACGAGCTCTTTACTTTTGGAAAATTCCTTTATCGGAATCATGGGCAGGACCATAGAACCTGTAATTCGACCCTTGGGATACGACTGGAAAATTGGGATTGCCTTGATTACCTCTTTTGCGGCAAGGGAAGTGTTCATATCCACCATTGCTACCATTTACAGCATTGAGGGTGATGTGGAAGACGAACTGACCATTCGTGAGAAACTGGCACAGCAAGTGAATGCCAATACCGGCGAAAAAACCTTCAATGTTGCAACTTCCTTCTCTCTGATGGTGTTTTATGTTTTTGCCATGCAGTGTATGAGTACGCTGGCAGTGGTAAAAAGAGAAACCAAAGGCTGGAGGTGGCCAATTCTTCAGACTATTTACATGACCGGACTGGCCTATCTGACCGCATTCATCACCTACCAAATTCTATCTTAAACCATGTGGCAGGAATTAATCGTCGGATTGTTGGTTTTGGCCGCAGCCGTATTTTTGATCCGGAAGTTTATGGTCAAGCCCAAAACCCAGCCGGGTTGTGATAAATGTGCCAAGCCCTAAGCGATCAATTTTCAGGTTCTGATTTTTTTGATACATTTAGCCTATGGGCAAAATCGCCAGCCAAAGCATTCTCACTGCCGTTTTTTCTTACCTGGGTGTCCTGATCGGTTATGTCAATGTCCTTTGGCTCTATCCCTACGCGCTTGATGCCAACGAACTGGGAATCTTCCGGACCATTCAGGATTTAGCGCTTTTGTTTGTACCCTTTGCCCAACTGGGAGTCGGACATGGCATCACCCGATATTTTCCCAAACTCGAATCCAATCAATCCGCCTTTCTTAGCTATGGATTAGCTTTTTCACTTCTGGGATTTTTGGTGGTCGCAGCTTTATTTCTGGGATTTAAAGAGGAAGTGATTCAAGTCTTTGCAATCAATTCTCCAGAGGTTGTTGATTTCTTGGGAATAGTCCTGCTGATCACCCTTTTTGCCCTATTGGGTAGCGTTATGGATGCCTATGCCCGATCTTTTCTGAAAGTGGCTGTACCCACCTTTTTTCGGGAGGTTTTTCTTCGGTTTTTGACTTCAGTGCTGATTTGTCTTTACCTACTGGATTGGATTGATTTTGAGCAGGTGATGCTGGGCTTGATTGTGGTCTATGGTTTGGCATTTGCAGGTGTTCTGATTTTTCTGGTCTGGAGAAAAGTGCTGGTTTTGGACTTTCGTTGGAAAAACTTCCCCACGGGATTTAGAAGCTCTTTTCTGAAATTTAGCCTGATCACCTTTTTGGCTACAGCTGCTTCTACGCTTATCATGAAGATCGACAGCATCATGGTCAGTGCCATGGTGGGACTCGAAGCCAATGCCATCTATTCCATTGCCTTTTACATGGCTTTGGTCATCGAACTTCCCCGAAGGGCGGTCTCTCAGGTGGCTATGCCTGTGATTGCGGATCATTTTGCCAAAGACCGAATCGAAGAGATCAACCATCTCTACCGGCAGATATCCAACCGTCAGCTGTACATCTGCCTGCTGATTTTTGCTCTGATTTGGGGGAATATTGATCAGATTTACCACTTTGTTCCCAACCGGGAAATCTATCAAGCGGGAAAGTGGGTGGTTTTCTATATCGCTTTGGGAAAAATATTCGACGTGGGTTTTTCCATCAACTCTGAGATCCTGGTCTTTTCCAAATATTATCGATTCAATCTGATTTTGACTATCGCCATGAGTGTCCTCATCATCGCGGTCAATTTTTGGCTGATTCCTATCTATGGGATCAATGGAGCTGCCATAGGATCAGCTTTAGTCATGCTGATTTTCAATGGGATCAAATATGGTTACTTGAAGTGGAAATTACGTCTGGACCCTTTTAGCTGGGATACACTTCGGATTTTATTTATCGGATCCATGGTTCTTTCTCTGAGCGGACATGGGATAGAAAGTGCAGCCCCAATAATCAATATCTTCTTCAAGAGCCTATTTATCCTGGGGATTTACGGAGTCATGTCCATGGCTTTGAATGTGGGCAGAGAGGAATGGGACTATTTGAAAAAGCTGTTTAAAAAATCCGGGCCTTAGAGTGTTACGAAACCTCTTTTATAGACAAGATTTGAGCTGCCTTAAAACCGCAAACTTCCACTGTTATCCTGCTTTTTGTGCGAGGTCCCGCAGATGCGGGATGAGGCCTGTTTTTGGAGAGGGCTTCACTCGGAATTGTTTTTTAATTGTGAAGTTCGAACATGTCGACGGCCCGGATACTGCAAATATACGATTTTGGCAGGAAGGAGTTTGGGCAAAGAGAAATTATAGCAAATAAGAACTTCATTTATTCTTTTGTAACGGGCCTACTTTCCACCATTACCAAATTTTATTTTTCATTAAACCTAGTTCAAAATTCAAAATTGAGCCCTGAGCAAGAGTGAGAATAAAAATTCAAAATAATATTTTGCCAAATTCTGAATAGATTACTTGTGTCAATGTAAATTTGCATTGCAAAACCGCGCTTGCCATGTACCTGATTAAAAAAATGATCGTTTGCCTCGATCAAACCCCGCTTGACCAGACCCTGATTGAGCATGCAGCTTTTATCGCTAAAGTCAATCAAACCAAAAAAATATACTTTACCAACGTCATCAAAAACCTTTCTATCCCCAAGGAGATTTTGGAAGAATTTCCCAATCTGGTAGAAAACATGGTCAACGAAAGAAAGGAAGCCATGGAAAAATTGGTAGAGGAGCACTTCCCTAAGATCAAAGGCATCTCCATCAGCTACGTGGTCAAAGAAGGTAACCTTTCGAAAAAGATCCTCAAACTCGCCGAAGAAAAGTCTGTAGACATGATTTTGATCGGGAGAAAAGTCGATTTACCAGGAACAGGCGTGGCTTCTCAGCGATTGGCAAGACGAGCAAGCTGTTCCCTCCTGATTGTACCTGAAGGCTCCAAACCAAAAATCAACAGACTGCTGGTACCGAGTGACTTCTCCGAATACTCCAAAGATGCCCTCGAGGAGGCAATCATGATCGTGGAAAAACACGGGGGAAATGCGGAGATTATCTGCCAAAATGTATTCAGCGTGCCCACTGGATATCATTTCACAGGTAAAAGCTATGAGGAATTCACCGAGATCATGCGGATGCATGCCGAGATCAATTACAAGAAGTTTATCCGGAGGATCGATACCAAAGGCTTGAAAATTATCCCCATTTATACCAAAGACGATGACGATGATCCGGTGCAAGAAATCGTAAATATGGCTCTGGAGCAAAATGTGGATGGAATCATTATCGGGGCTAAGGGAAGAACAGCCGCCACAGCACTTTTTATTGGCAGTATGGCCGAGCGATTGATCCAATACAATGACAGTCTTCCTCTTCTTGTCACCCGTCCCAAAGGAAAAAATGCAGGGATTCTGGATTACATCCTGGAGATCTAAAAAGAAACAAGTACAATGAGTCGAATTTTTCGACTCATTTTTTTTCAGATTAAACCTTAGCCTCTTCAAGCAGTCCAAACGGGGTCAATGAAAGAAATCGATCAAAAAATTCTGGACCAAATTCATTCTCCGTTTACGCGAGAACTGGGTTTTCGGCTACTGATCGAAACTTATCAAAAGAAAGTATACCACGTCATCCGAAGAATGGTACTCATCCATGAGGATGCAGATGACCTGACCCAAAACACCTTTATCAAAGCTTATCGGTATTTGGAGAAATTTGAAGGGAATTCATCCCTTTTTACCTGGCTTTACCGGATAGCGACGAATGAAACCCTCACCTTTCTGGAAAAAAAGAAGAAGCGTTTCTTTTTTTCCATAGACGACCATCAGGAAAGGTTGGAATCCTATCTTGATCAACCCGGAAATTTCAACGGTGATCAAATCCAGCTCAAACTCCAAAAGGCCCTACTTCTTCTTCCGGAAAAGCAAAGGTTGGTATTCAACCTGAAGCATCAGGAAGATCTCAGCTATGAGCAGATCTCAGAAATAACAGGGACAAGTGTGGGAGCTTTGAAGGCAAGTTTTCACCATGCAGTAAAAAAAATTGAGCATTTTGTCTTACAAGAATAAACCTACGGCCTACAAACGGGTCTAAAAAAAGATGGAACAGTTACCTAAATTCAAGGAATTCAAAGCACCTGAGGGTTACTTTGAGCAGCTTCCGGACCGGATTCTGGAAAAAGCCTCGGCCAAAAAATCCAATCCATGGATCAAGTATGCAGCAGCTGCAGCTCTGATTCTCTCCTTGGGTTGGTGGCAACTGAGCTCTGTCTCCAATCAAAATGAGCAACTCAGCCTCGATGAAGAAGCTATGCTGTACATAGAAAGCAATCAATGGACAGCCGAGGATGTACTCAGCATGGCAGAAGACCCCAATTCTATCTTAGATGAAATCATAGCCGAGGAAATGCCTGAAGATGGTCTTTTCTACTACGAAGAAGAAAACTGGTTCTAAACTGAACCTAAATGAAAATAAAATGAAAAATATAAAATCTATACTCATCACCCTGATCATGCTTCTGCTCTCTTGGGAAAGTTTTGCACAGCGACCGGGACAAATCGACCCCGAAAAGCTTCAGGCAGCCCGAATAGCCTTTATCACAACGCGGATTGACCTTAAGCCAGAGCAGGCTGAGAAGTTTTGGCCCATATTCAACGAGTACAACGACAAAAGGGAAGCTACCATGCGGCAAATAGCTGAGCTCAATCGGAATACAGAATCCATATCAGAAGAACAAGCCAAAGACCGGATCAAAAAAAGATTTGAACTGCAGCAAGCCATGCTGAATGAAGAGCAGCAGTTTGTTCAAAAAGCCTCTGGAGTGTTGACAGCCAAACAAATCCTGATGCTGAACAATATCGCCCGAGATTTTACCCGACAGCTTTATCAAAGGCAGAGAGGTGGCGGAGGAGGTGGTCTTTAGCCAAATTGCTTTCTATAAAAATGAAAATGGCCCTGATTATATGCTCCGGGCCATTTTTTATTGCTTCTTCAGCAAGTCTCTAATTTCTTCTAAGAGCTTTTCTGATGGAGTAGGCGCAGGCGGTGCCGGAGGTGGTGCCGGTGCTTCTTCCTTCTTTTTATTCATCTTATTTACCCCTTTGATGGCAAGGAAAATCACAAAGGCAACGATGACAAAATCCACTACATTTTGGATAAACATCCCGTAATTTAAAGTCACTGCAGCTACTGCTTCCCCAGCTGCATCGGTTGTTGCTTCCTTGAGAGTTAGCGTAAGATCTTTGAAATCAACTCCTCCTAGCATTAAGCCAATTGGAGGCATTACGATATCATTAACAAAGGAGGATACGATCTTTCCGAATGCTCCACCGATGATCACACCGACTGCTAGGTCGATCACGTTGCCTTTGACGGCAAACTCCTTGAATTCTTTAATAAATCCCATAAGGTGAATGGTTAGGTTGATGATGGTTTAATTATTCGGAAAATAGCTATTTCGCATTCATCTACAAAAAACTGCGCTTTATTTTATCATTTTGGGGAAAGAGACTGAACTCTGAAATTTTGGAAAAAGCCAGGCAATCTATCTTTGACTCATTTTTATAAACGCCTAACATTTTTAAGCCAATTGAAAAAGCGAAGGCATTGAAACAATAATCCCTTTTTAGTCCTTTTTCACTTTAGTTTCTATTCCAAGGGGGAATTTTTTCCTTATCCTTGCAATCCAAAAATTATCCAAAATGAAAGTACCTCAAGCGCCAAAAAAAGAGAAAATTCTGGAAATCCACGGCCACAAACGAATGGACCCTTACTATTGGATGAATGAGCGGGAAAACCCGGAAGTCATTTCCTACCTCAATGAAGAAAATGCCTATTTGGAAGAAATCATGAAGCCGAAAGAGGAATTCAAAAACCGGCTTTTTGAGGAAATGAAGGGCAGAATCAAAGAGGATGATCAAAGTGTACCCTATTTCAAATCGGGATTTTATTGGTATGTGAGATACACACAGGGAGCTGAATATCCCATCTATTGCCGAAAGGCAGGGAGTTTGGAAGGTCCTGAGGAAGTACTTTTGGATGTAAATGAATTGGCAAAAGGAAAAGCCTATTACCAAGTCGGCGGAACCTCCTCTTCACCCAATCAAAAAATGCTGGCATTTGCTGCCGATGAAGTGGGAAGGAGGATTTTTACTATTCATTTTAAAAATCTTGAAACAGGGGAAATCCTCTCCGAATCCATTCCTTATGTAACGGGAAATTTGACTTGGGCGGCAGATAATCAGACTATCTTCTATTCCAAACAGGATCCACAAACCCTTCGCTCCTTTCAGATTTATCGGCATGTCTTGGGCACAAAGCCTGAGGAAGATATCCTGATTTTTGAGGAAAAGGATGAGGAATTTACCTGTGCAGTTCACAAGTCCAAATCGGAGGACTACATTTTCATTCACTCCTCCAGCACCATTTCCTCCGAAATGCGATTCCTCAAATCGGATAATCCTTCCGGAGAATTCCAACTATTGCAGGCCCGTATTCCCCATCTGGAATACGCAGCTGACCACTATGGAGATTATTTTTGGATCCGAACCAACGATCAGGCGACTAATTTCAAACTGGTCAAAACTCCAGTCACCCAGACGGACAAAGCCCATTGGCAGGATGAAATTCCGCACAGATCCGATGTCCTATTCGAAAATTTCGAGCTTTTCTCAAGCTATTTGGTCACTCAGGAAAGATCAAATGGATTGACGCGGATTCATATCAAACCTTGGGATGGGGAAGGTCATTTTCTGGATTTTGAAGAGGAAACCTACACCGCATGGATCAGCATCAATCCGGAGTTTGAGTCAGATATGCTGAGATTTGGATACACTTCCTTGACTACTCCCAACTCCACCTTTGACTATCATATGCCTAGCCGAAAGAAACTTCTGCTCAAACAGCAGGAAATTGTCGGAGGCTATGATCCTGAAGCCTATCAGGCTCATAGGATTTGGGCAACAGCCGAGGATGGAGCTCAGGTTCCCATTTCTCTGGTTTATAAAAAATCCCTTTTCATAAAAGATGGAAGTAATCCTCTTCTACTCTATGCCTATGGGTCCTATGGATTCAGCATGGATGCTTATTTTTCCAGTACCCGACTGAGCTTATTGGACAGGGGCTTTGTCTTTGCGATAGCTCATATTCGGGGAGGTGAAGATTTGGGAAGGCCTTGGTATGAAGATGGCAAGCTCCTGAAAAAACGAAATACCTTTACCGATTTTATTGCCTGTGGAGAAAAGCTGATTGCTGAAAAAATGACAAGTGCTTCCCGAATGTATGCCATGGGAGGAAGTGCCGGTGGACTACTGATGGGGGCGGTGATCAATATGCGGCCGGAATTGTTCCATGGAGTCATTGCTAACGTTCCTTTTGTAGATGTGGTAACTACCATGCTGGATGAAAGCATCCCCTTGACTACAGGAGAGTTTCAGGAATGGGGAAATCCTAAGAATAAGGAGTATTACGAGTATATGCTCTCCTACTCTCCTTACGATAATGTCGAGGCCAAAGATTATCCGCATTTGCTGGTGACCTCTGGTTTGCACGATTCTCAGGTCCAATATTGGGAACCAACCAAATGGGTAGCCAAACTCAGAGAATTGAAAACCGACTCCAACCACCTCCTCCTTCACACGAATATGGAAGCGGGTCACGGTGGAGCCTCGGGAAGATTCAATGCTTTGAAAGAATTGGCTTTGGAATACACTTTCCTCCTCATGCTGGAAGGAAAAGCTGGGTAATAGTTAAAATCTAATACAGGGATAAGGGATCAGGAAACGTTGATTTCTTATCCCTTTTTACCAATCCCAACCAAAACCTAATTGGGGTTCTCCTTTGGCAGGGATCTTTTCCCCTTCCAAAATCCGAATAGACTCTTGATCCAGCTTGGGCAAAAACTGCCTGAGAATATAAAAAGTCTCGGGAATCTTGGGCACCACCTCCAAAGAGTCGATATCCCCTTCCCAATCCAGTTGATACCCAAACCTACTCAACATTCCATTTTCGAAGTAGCAGACCGCCTTTTCTGCTTTCTCTCTTCCCGGAAGTTCGATGATCAAGTCCAATTTACTTTTCCGAATCAAAGCGATAAACTCCCTAGCTCGAGCATTGTAGTTTTTTGGAGATTCTTCGGATTTGCAGGCACCTTGACAGAATTCATCCTGAACGGTCTCACAAGTTACTTTTCGCAAACCGCTGAGTTTTTTGCAGAGCTGAAAGGAATCAATACCCGATTTGAGGTAGGAAAGGGCTTCTTCTGAAGAAAAAAAGGTTTCCAAAGGACGGAGATTCTTGGTCACCTTCGCCACCTGAAACCGCAAATACCCGGAAGAATCCTGATAATCAAAAATCCCCCAAAGTGTCTTAGGCAGCTTTAGGGCTGAATTATACTTGGGCCAGAGTTTTTTGATCTCCAAAGCCTCCAAAAGCAAGGCCATCATCTCCGATCCGGTCAATTGCCAGCGCAAGTCGGTTATTTCGGCTTTTAGTTGCTGCTTGAGATGAGGATGAATATTTCCTGAAAAATGGCCCTTAAACCTTTCCTTGATATTATTGGCTTTTCCCACATAAATCACCTTTCCGAAGGAGTTGAGCATGTAATAGACTCCGCATGCTTCCGGAATTTCCCGGTATCGGGCAGGGGAAAAATTGGGTGGAAGGTGGTTTTCTCCAGCCCTTTTTTTCAGAGAAGAATAAATCACCTCGCTTTGCTGACGGATCATTCGGTCAAAAAGAATCGCGGTTGCTTTGGCATCTCCCATAGCCCTATGGCGTGCAAGGATAGGGATGCGCTGATTTTCACAAATCCTGCCCAAGCTATAAGATGGGAGTCCCGGAAAGGCTTTTCTCGCTAGTCTTACCGTGCACAGCTTTGAATTAGTCAAGTTTCTTCCTTCTTTTTGAAAGGCTGCGCGGATAAACCCAAAGTCAAAATTGACTTGATGGGCAACAAAAACCCGGTCTTCGAGCAAACTCCAAAGCTCTTCGGAGATTTCAGTAAAAGTGGGCGCGTCCTGCACCATAGATTGGTCAATTCCGGTGAGACCGGTGATATAATGGGGAATTGACTGTTGGGGATTGATCAGAGATTGGAATTCATGGGTAATCTTTTCTCCATCATGGATCACAACAGCTATCTCGGTGATTCCCCCTGAAGCAGGAGAACCTCCCGTAGTCTCAATATCCACAATGGCAAATTCCATGGCTAAAAGTAGGGATTTGTCTGTTTATTGGGGATTGATTGACGAAAAATGACAATCTTCCTTTTTTGATTTCCGTGCCATTTGAAGCCCTTTTAATGACGATTTACGACCTATTCTAGGACCTCAACCCTTATTTTGGGTAGTTTTCCATTAAAACCCTACCTCCATCCGTCTCACCAAACATGGATCATCCCACACCGGACAACGGACATCTGTCATCCGACAAAGCTCCCCTACTTCTTCGCGTATGCCTCAATCAGTTTCTCCGCGCATCTTTCTCCATCCATGGCTGCGGAGACAATTCCTCCGGCATAGCCCGCCCCCTCTCCGCAAGGATAAAGCCGCTTGATTTGTGGGTGCTCGAAGGTTTCACGATCTCTCGGGATTCTTACCGGTGAGGAAGTTCGGCTTTCCACTCCGATGATTTGAGCTTCATTGGTAAAATAGCCCTTCATCTTTTGCCCAAAAGCCGTAAATGCCATGGCCATGCGCTCTGCGATAAATGGGAGCAATACTTCACGCATTTCCACCGAGTTTAAACCTGGTTGATAAGAGGTGTCCAAAAGAGAGGTACTTACCCGCTTCTTCACAAAATCCACCATGCGTTGGGCAGGTGCGGTTTGGGTTTTACCTCCCAGTTCCCATGCCTTTTGCTCGATTTCAGCCTGAAAGTGCATGGCTGCCAATGGGCCGTATTTTTGATATTGGGGCAAATCCTCCAACTCCACCGATACGACCATGCCCGAATTGGCAAATCGGGAATCCCTACGGCTTGGGCTCATCCCATTCACTACCAATTCTCCGGGGGCCGTGGCAGCAGGTACAATAAATCCTCCAGGACACATACAGAAGGAAAATACCCCTCTTTGCTTTCCTTGAAACTGTGTCTGATGAACCAAAGAATAGGATGAGGCTGGCAAATAGGGCCCACGATCCACTTCACAATGGTATTGAATTCGGTCAATTAGGTTTTGGGCGTGCTCTATGCGTACGCCTAGGGCAAAAGGTTTAGCTTCGATAAATACCTTTTTTCTGTCCAAAAGCTGAAAAATATCTCTTGCCGAATGTCCTGTAGCTAAAATAACACCTATTCCATGGATTTGATCTCCTGCTTGGGTGATTACTCCTTTGATCTCGTCTTCTTTGATAATCAAATCTTCCACCCGGGTCTCAAAATGAATCTCTCCACCCGCTTCCAAGATGCTTTCCCGGAGCTTGGCAACTAAAACAGGCAATTTGTTGGTCCCAATATGGGGATGAGCATCGACCAATATCTCCTCTGTAGCGCCATGAGTCACTAGAATCTCCATGATTCTCCGGATGTCTCCCCGCTTTTTAGAACGGGTGTAAAGCTTGCCGTCTGAATAAGTGCCTGCCCCACCCTCTCCAAAACAGTAATTGGAGTCAGGATTGACAATTCCCTCCTTGTTGATCGCGGCCAAATCCCTTCTTCTTGCCCTGACATCCTTCCCCCTTTCGATAAGGATGGGTTTGATCCCAAGTTCGATAGCCCTAAGGGCTGCAAACATGCCTGCGGGACCTGCCCCAACTATAATCAATGCTTCAGCATTTCCCACAAAGGGATAATCAGGTGAATGATCAAGAAGAGAACCGGGCTTTTCGTTGATAAATAAATCAGCCTCCACATTCACGATGACTTTTCTGCCACGCGCATCAATGGATCTACGGGTTTGTCTGGCAAAGACTTGAGGAAAATCTGGAGTTAAACCTGCCCTTTTGAGTACGGCTTGCTGGAAAAGCTCAGGATCATAGGCCTCCTCTGGGCTGAGCTTGAGGGAAAATTCTTTTTTCATGGGTAAGGTATTTATCCTTAAAGTGATGCAAAGGTAGAAAGCAGGACGAGAAATTGGTTATTGGGTGTTCGTTATTTAGTTATTGGTTATTAGGTGGTTTTTGGTAATTGGTAATTGGTAATTGGTAATTTTGGTCTATTAAGCTGCCGGAATTTTGGGCAAAAAAAAAGCCGCAATCTCTTGCAGCTCAATTGATTCTAAATTGTTCTACTTTATACCAGATACTTGATACCAGATACTTGATACTTTAAATCTCAATTCATTCTATCCAAAACCTCAAAACGGGAGGAGTTGGAAATGAATTCCGGCACTAATACTTTCAAATGCCTGACGATGTCCGTTTCAGAATTTTTCGTGATCAATTCTTGAAATAACTCTATTTGACCTTCGATTTTCTTGAAGGAAGAAGGTAAAACCTGAGCGATTTTAATTTTCGGATGATGGGTGATTTTCACTGTCTCAAAATCATTGAGCAATTCCTCAAAAAGCTTCTCCCCTTCTCTTAGACCGGTAAAAACAATCTTAATATCCTGATCTACTTTTTTCCCCGACAACTGAATCATTTTCTTCGCCAAATCCAGAATCTTTACTGGTTCACCCATATCGAAAACGTAAATTTCTCCTCCCTCTCCCATTACGCCGGCTTCTAACACCAACTGACAGGCCTCTGGAATAGTCATAAAGTAGCGGGTGATATCCGGATGAGTGACGGTGATAGGTCCACCCTGTTCATTTTGCTTTTTGAAAAGAGGAATTACCGATCCATTTGAACCTAAAACGTTTCCAAATCGAGTTGTGATAAATTTCGTATGCGGTTGGCGATGATTTTTTTCAAGAAACTCATTTAAGGCCTGCACATACATTTCTGCAGCCCTTTTACTGGCACCCATGACATTGGTGGGATTTACTGCTTTATCCGTAGACACGAAGACAAACTTCTCCGCTTTTGCCAAAACAGAGAGATCTGCAAGAATTTTGGTGCCGATTACGTTGGCATGAATAGCCTCTTCAGGATAATTTTCCATCATAGGGACATGCTTATAAGCAGCGGCATGAAAGACTACCTGAGGTCTAAACTCCCTGAATACCTCGGTCATTTTCCTTTTATTCCTTACATCACCCAAAATAATTTTTATGGGACAAGTAGGATAGTTTTGCTTGAATTCCTGCTCAATGTCATATAAAGGTGACTCTGCTATATCCAAAAGGATCAATTCTTTAGGATGATAATAGCTGATTTGGCGACAAAGCTCAGAACCAATGGAACCGGCCGCTCCTGTGACCAAAACCACTTTTCCGGCTATATCTTCTTCAATTCTTGGATTATCCAAGACGATTGGTTCCCGGCTCAGAAGATCCTCAATTTTTATTTCCCGGATTTCTCCCGCTGTTAGACCTCCATTGATCCATTGATCTACAGGTGGAACCATGGATACAGATACATTTAGTCTTAGGCATTCATCGATGATCTGTTTTTTTCGGGATACAGACAGATACCTTACAGCTATGATTAGATCTTTTACATTCTGCTCTTTGGATAATTTTTCCAGATTATCCAAACCTCTATATATCCTCTTTCCATCAATGTTTTTGCCTTCCTTCTTGGGGTCATCATCAAAGAATGCCACCACATTAAGTAAACTTTTACTGTCTCTGTTAATGGCTTCCTGGGCAATAATCCCTGCCTCACCTGCACCGAAAATAATAGCATTCCTTAGCAGCTTCTTTTCAGAAACTCCACTTTTCAAATAGACAAAAATCTCCTTTACCAAAAGCCTGTAGAAGATCAAACTAATTAATCCAGACAAACTGGCAATGATTAACACAGAAGTGGGTGGCAAAAACCTCTCATTCAAAAAACTCCCGTGAAAGAAATTCAAGAAGAGGAAAATGATAAAATTTATAAGGATGGTTTTTGAAATATTTCCTGCATCCCTAAAGCCCGTATGCCTGACTATTCCTTCATAGCTCTTGGTATTTTGCATAACCAAAAGGCCTCCAAGCATGAATGTAAGGCTCCCGGCAAAAGCATTGGATTTTGAAATGGCAACAGGGTCAAAATTGAATCTAACCAGATAGCCAAAGAGGGAACAAAAGAAGAGAATAGAAGAATCTAAGATTACAATAATCCATCTGGGAAGGATTTTTAATCTGGATAAAAAATTCATAAAAAAGAAACTTTTAAATTCTTCACGCTCTACTAGTGGAGGTTAGGATGACTTAGTGACCGCTAAATGTATACACATATATTAATTATTGCTAAAAAACAATAATTTTTTTTCGAAAACTGAATCAAAAGAAAAATTTAATGCTGCTGAATAAAATATCTCCTAACATTTAGTTTCTCCTAAACTTTAATTATTACCTGTAAACCTACCTACCGTGACATGCCCTTGCTGGCTTACTCCTTTTCCTCTTAATACATTCCAAAGAGTGATAAATAAAATCTTAACATCAAGGCCAAACGAAATATTATCTACATACCAAGTATCATAAGCAAATTTTCTTTGCCAAGATATCGCATTTCTTCCATTAATTTGGGCCCAGCCTGTCACTCCCGGTCTCACCAGATGTCTTCGGGACTGTTCCTGAGAATAGAGGATTAAATATTCCTTGAGCAAAGGTCGGGGGCCTACCAGACTCATATCCCCTCTGAGCACATTGAGTAATTGCGGAATCTCATCCAAAGAGGTATTTCTAATAAATTTTCCAAGAGCGGTAATTCTATATTCGTCAGGCAATGGATCCCCATTATTATCCACTCCATCTCTCATGGTTTTGAATTTGATTATTTCAAAAATATGAGATCCCTTCCCTGGTCTTTCCTGATAAAAAAATGGATTGCCTCTGTGGTGAATCCCCAAAATCAAAAAGATCAGGATAAAGAAGGGAGAAAGGATAAGAAGCATAAGAGTGGCTAGCACCACGTCCAAAAACCTTTTTCCAAATTGAGAATAAACCACTTTAAACTACTTTTTTATACTCCTTTTCGATGAGTTCTACAATCCACTCCTGTTGTTCAAAAGTCAAATTCGCAGAACTCGGGAGGCAAAGACCCTTGGAGAACAGGTTTTCAGAAACTTTTCCCCCATAAAATGGAACACCCTTATAAACCGGCTGCAGATGAAGAGGTTTCCAAAGAAATCGGGTTTCAATACCGTTTTTTAGCAAGATTACCCTCAGCCGATCATTGGAAAAGCCGGTGATTTGCTCATCTACCAATATTGAGGTCAGCCAATAATTGGAATCTGAAATCCCTGAATTTTCCTGGAAGGAAATTCCCGGATAACTCTTCATCAACTCCTTGTATTGCTTATTTATTCGTTTCCGCTTTTCTACTATCTCATCCAAACGCTCAAGCTGTGCCAAACCCACCGCAGCGGCCATATTGGTCATTTTATAATTATACCCAATATCCAAATGCTGGTAGTAGGGCAAATCTTCCCTTGCTTGGGTTGAAAGATATTTTGACTTTCTGATCAGGGATGAATCCTGGCATATCAGAGCTCCACCTCCCCCACTCGTGATAATTTTATTTCCATTGAAGGAGAAAATCCCAAGTTTCCCGAAAGTACCACATAGCTGTCCATCGTACTTACTACCCACAGCTTCAGCCGCATCTTCTATAAGCGGAATTTGGTATTTCTGACATATCTCCAGTATTTCCTTCATTTTGGCAGGCATACCAAAAAGATGAACGCAGATTATCGCTTTAGGCTTTTTCCCCAAAGCAATTCGGCTCAAGATGGTATCTTCCAGGATTTCGGGAGAAATATTCCATGTATCTTTTTCACTATCAACAAAAATAGGTGTGGCACCTAAATACACGATCGGATTTGCAGAAGCACAAAATGTAAAAGACTGACAAATTACCTCATCCCCTTTTCCAATACCCAAGACTACCAATGCCAAATGCAAGGCGGATGTACCGGAATTCAAAGCTACTGCCTGATGGGTTTTTAGTCTTTTGGAAAGCTTAGACTCAAATTTTGTGATGAATGGGCCATTCGTTGCCAACTGTCCTGACTGGACCGCTTGCTCCAAATACTGTCCTTCCGTGGAAGAAAATTCAGGAAAAGATAGAGGTATTTTAAACACCATTCAGGGGGTGATCAGAATGCTTGGTAAGTTATAAAATTTACCAAAACAAAAACCCAACCAAAAGTCAAATTCTAAAAATCAATTTTTTGTATTTAAACTACACTAAATTTATTTTAACCAAGCTTCTAGCCCAATGGGCCAAACCAAATTCATTTTTTTTGCATCAAGTTCCCTTTTTGAGTATAGGAGGATAAAAATAAAAAGAGGAGAAAATCGCCGATTAGGCGCATTTTTCTCCTCTTTTTTTCTTAAACAACAGATGATCAAGCCATTGAAATTGAATCTTTTAAATATCAGGTGCTTTTCTGAAGTATTTGTGGTTTAAAAATGATTTCTTAATTCAAATTGATTTCATCCTGTTTGAGTACGGTTTTTTCAAGCTTAATTTTCTTTTTCTCCCTTTTTGCAGGAAGATTTTCGTGGGTTTGATTAGAGCTTTTCAACACCTTCTTTTTGATATACTTTGGAGTTACCCGGTCTAAACGATACCCCATAAAAAGCACCACCACGGACAGTATAGGCAATGCCATATTATCAGTAAGCTCACTCATTCCAAAAACTCCTGCAATCAGAAACAGTTGTATTCCTCCCAAAATCAGGGCAACCTTGTCATGGCTAAACCCCATCCTCATCATAAAATGATGGATATGGGATTTGTCTGCAATCATGGGGTTCCTACCTCTCCGAATCCTTCTGGCAAAAACCCTAGCCATGTCAAATAGAGGATAAATCAACAGCGCAACTCCCATGGTGAAGGAAGGCATTAGTTTCAGAGGAGCACCTTGAGGCAAGGCAGCATTGTAATCCATAAAGGCTACCACCAAACTTCCCATTGCAAATCCAAGGGTGAGAGAACCGGTATCCCCCATGAAAATCTTGGCAGGGTGCCAATTGAAAACCAAAAAGGACAAAACTCCTCCCAAAAGGGTAAAACTCAGTACCGAATAGCTAGCCAATCCCTGAAAATAAAACCAGGAACCCAAGAGTGCCAGCGTAATCACGGCGACTGTTCCTGCCAATCCGTCCAATCCATCGATTAGATTAAATGCATTGGTCAAAGCCAATAGGGAAAAGGCCGTAAAGCCATAGCTAAACCAGAGATTTAACTCCCCTACCCCTAAGAAACCATGGAAATCCCGAATCCGGATATCTCCAGCACCAATCACCAAAATCACGGCAACGAGCTGTCCCATCAGCTTGTGTTTGGCCTTTAGCTCAACCATATCATCCCGAAAACCCACAAAAAACATCAGGGCAATAGCCCCTAACAGGTAGCGAATATCAGGAAGAGGATATTGCCAACCCCAAATTCCCAAAGCAATGAAAGTGGAAAGCATAAAGGCAATTCCACCCATGGATGGGGTAAAGGTCTTGTGAATTTTGCGTCCTCCGGGGACATCTCCAATTTGAGCCTTCTTTAGGATGGAAATCAAAACAGGAGTGATCAAAAAACCCACGGAAAAAGAAGTGAGGGCTGCTAAAAGGAGATACATGGTGGTATTTGGAAATGAAAGAATTACGGAACAAAAATAATTTTCGATAGGGAAAGAACCTAATTTTTAATGATTTAATAATTATAGAGACCTAATCTTGAGTAATTTAAAATACGAAAAGATTAATTTAAAAACAACTTTGGTTATATCAAAATGCGTTTTTCTTGATTTTTTCTTTTGAAAGAAAATCTTGAAAGGAAACTCAAAAAATCTTTCCCATCAAGTTTTAACCAATCTCAAATCAAGTGGAATCAAATATACTTTTTATCCAGGGTTTATTCGGGATTAATATAGGGTAAAAAATTAAACCACGAAGAGCACGAAGTTCACAAAGAATTTTTTCTGGTTTCTTAGTACCCTTGGTGTCCTTGGTGGTTTAAAATTCCTTTGGTGTCATTTGCGGGTGATTTTTTATCGAATTGATGAATCGGGGAATTGTCGAATTGAGTGGTTCGGGGTACGTGGTTATGAGTTTTTTGATCTTTTCTCTTGTCTCTTGTCTCTTGTTTCTCGATTCTAGCTTCTTGATACTTGATACCTGCTACTAGATACTCTCTTAATCTTTATTCCAAAAATAAATCGCACTAACCTGAGCCATAACACTGGTCAGGTTCTCCCCTTTCGGGAACTCAGGAGTACTTGCCGGATCGAGCTGCCATTGATAGTTCCTCGCATGAATGATCTGCAGCTTGGAACTCAGCAAGAGGTTATTGAATTGCTTGTCGTAAAGGAAGCCAAGAGAAAGGTCGATCCAGGGTTTGCGTTCATTCGGTTCAAAAAAGGATCTATAATAAAATCCTTGATCTCTTTCCACCCTTTCAAACAAGACACCAAGCTTTGAAAACCCATCAACTAGAGCAAACTCTAAAGTTTGAACATTTGCGCCTTGCCCTGTTCCAACTCCAAGCCCCTGACCAAAATTGGTAAAGCCTCTCGCTTGAGCGTGCTCATGCCAACTGTTTCTGCCGCCCAACCCGGAATATCGAACAATTCTATTTATTGATTCCTGCTGATGCGTAATTTCACCTCGTATTTGGATTTTTTTCTTTAGTTCAGGTACATCAAAAAGCTTAATCAATCCAAACATAAATGCACGTGAATGGTCAGGATTTAGAATAAATTCTCTCCAATTTAAAGCATGATCCCTTTTGCCGTACTCGAAGTATATCTCAAATTGACTTTTGGGAAACCGAAGATCTCCAAACACTACAACTTGCTGATCCCTGCCATTGCCATCAAATTCCACAGTATTTCCATTTTCAAAAAATCGTTCTTTCTGAAAGGCTTCAAATACAGGGAGCCAATCATAGAAACTCGTTCTTGGCAAGGAATCATATACTTGGAAAGTTCTTGCAAAACCAATTCGAAGATTAGGTATCCATTTAGGCTGATATGAAAGCATTAATGCGTTTAAATATCTTTTTCCAAGCGGCACTTGATCTTCATAAATAACATTGAGGCTATCATTTTGAGAAGCTGGCTGGCTACTTGATGATAATTTCCCAATTAATAGTTGAGTTTCAAAGTTTCCCAAAAATGTCTTTGTCGGTTTAGTAGTGTTTATTGTAATGTTCGGAAAACCAGGTGCATTGTTGGAAAAAGAAAGAGAATTAAACTGCCCAGGCCCCCACCAAATATTCTCAGTCGAAATTCCAGCCTCAAAGGCTCCAAATGTAGCAGTCAATTTCGATTGACCCCACCAAAGTTTTGAATATGCATTCTCCGCATATCTTTCAGGATAGTCTCCTCTACTCCATACGTAATACCGATCTAAATAATTTATTCTGGTAAGATCAGTTTCTAATCCCTGATAACTTGCATTTTGAGCAAAAACAATCTCTGGCTGTATCTGCAGATTTAAAAATTTCCACTTTGAAAAAATCCCTGTAGAAACATATTGCTGGAAACCAACATTGGGAATCATCAGCATATCTCCCCAGCCATATGGACGTTTTGTATTTATCCTTGAAATGGCATAAAGAGGAAGGATTTTAACTTCAATATCCTCAAATTTGAAATCAATAAACTCATCTAATGAAATAAGTGAATCTGAATTAAATATAAATTGAGGCCTAATCGCAGAATTAATTGAGTCCTGACTTGTCAGAATATCTCGTCTAGAATACTCACTTAAAATAGAAAAATCTCTAAAAAGAATTTGACCGAAAGAATATGGAAATAAACTAATAGATGAAATTAACAAAATAAAAAATTTAAACTTCATAATAAAATTGAACTATTAATTAACATTTTTCAATAAGATAACAATGAATCCATAATTATTTTACTAGTATTTCCATTACCATAAAGATTATTAGAGCTAAAATTAAAATTAATCAATTTATTATAAGCCATAACTATTTTATCTTTTTCGCATCCAGTTAAAATATTAAAACCGCTATTTACAAGCTCTATCCATTCTGTTTCATCTCTTAAAGTAACACAAGGTTTATTAAGAAAATATGCTTCTTTCTGAAGTCCGCCACTATCAGTTAAAACAATAGAACTATTTTTAATTAGCCAAATCATTTCTAAATATCCAACAGGATCTATTACTTCAAAATCAACTTGAATACCGAATTCTTTAATCTTATTTTTTGTTCTTGGATGTAAAGGAAGAATAATATTAATCTCTTTATTAATCTCGTTTAAAGCGGAAAGGATTGATTCCAAACGATCTTTAGAGTCGGTATTTTCAGCTCTATGGATAGTGGCTAAAGCAAAATTGTTAGTAGATATTTCATTAGGACGTTTACAAAGATTTCCATAAAACAAAATTCCATCTAACATAATATCTCCAGAATTAATAATAGAGCAATTAAAATTATTAAACCCTTCTTTTTCTAAATTAAGAACTGCTTGATCAGTAGGGCAAAATAAGATATTGCTTACTCTATCAGTTAAAATTCTATTCACTTCTTCTGGCATATTCATATTAAAACTTCTTAAACCAGCTTCAACATGTGCAAGATTAATATGCAATTTAGAAGCTACTATAGCTCCAGCTAAAGTAGAGTTGGTATCTCCATAAACTAATATCCAATCTGGTTTTTCCAAAATAGCAATTTCTTCAATTTTTTCTATCATTTTTCCAGTCATTGCTCCATGAGAAGTTCCACCGATACCTAAATAAAAATTAGCTTTCGGTATACTTAATTCCTTAAAAAAAACGTCACTCATATTAGGATCATAATGTTGACCTGTATGAACAATGATTTCTTGAATAATTGGATTAGATTTAAGAACTCTACTTAGTGAAGCAGCTTTTATAAATTGAGGTCTAGCGCCTAAAATGGTAAGAATTTTCATTATACATTAAATAAATAAATTGGTATTATTTTAAATAACTTAACTTGTCTTTTAAATCTTTTGGGTTGAGATAATAGCCTGTAAAGCCATTCTAAATTAAACTTTTGAAAAAAAACAGGAGCCCTTTTAACTGAACCAGATAATATATCCAATGCCCCTCCACAATTTATAATTATCAAATTAGGAAATATTCCTAACAATTTTGAAGAAATAATTTCTTGCTTTGGAGAACCCAACCCTAATAAAATAATTTGAGGCTGATTAATACCTAAAAAATCAACTATTGCCTGAAAATCATTATACCCATTAAGTCGTCCCACTAAATTAATTTCGGAAAAACTCTTTTCAATAAAATTATATGCCAACTTATTATTTTCCTCGTTAGTTCCTACAATTGCCAATCTTAATCTTTTTAAATTAGAATATTGTAAAGCCATTCTAGGCAAATCAATTTTAAGGCTTTTTAAACCAAATTTCTTCTTTAAAAATAAGATAGCTGCAAATCCATCCGGAACTTGAAAAAATGATTCGTTTACAATTTTTAAAAAATCAGGATCTTCATGACATCTAATTATCTTTTCAGCATTGATTGCAACACTATACGTGCCTAATGAATTTGATATTAAATAATCAAAAATCTTAAAAACATCAAAATCAGAAGAAAAACAATAACATTTAACCCCGGAAATCTCTAATAGTTTCATTTAATTTTTTAACCAGATTATAATTAATATGTGAATTTTTAAACTTTAAAACGGAAAAACTTGAATTATTTTTTAATGAAACAAGTAACATTCTATTTTGCAATAAAATCTCTATTTTTTCAGTTAAATCATTAGAATCAAAAGGATCAAACAAAAGACCATTATACTCATCAATAAGATAAGATTCTATGGCTGGAATTTTTGAACCTATTACAGGTAAGCCACAAGCTAATGCTTCAAGGCCTACTAAACCTAGACTTTCTGTTTTAGAAGGAAAGATAAAAAAATCATGTTTTGAATAAATTTGAGGAATCATACCATTTTCAAGAATTCCCTTGTAAGAAACAAAAGTATTATATTTCTTCGAAAAGGATTTAACATATTCCAATAAAGGACCCTCACCATAAATAGAACAACGAAATTTATAACCTTTATTAATTAACTTTTTTATAGAATCCAACAAAGTTAAAATACCTTTACTTTCTAATAAACTAGATAAATATATAAAAGATATATTTAAGGTATAATTATTCTTTATATTTTTAATATAGAAGTTATCAGGGACTCCTGAAGAAGCACTAATAAAAATATTGATATTATTATACTTATTTAAAAAAGTAGATCTAAGAACATGAGAAGGAACAACAATTAAAGATGACCTTTTAATTAATGGGGTTAAAATAAAATTTAAAAATCTATTAACTTTAGAGAGAGAATTTAAATCAGACCCATGATAATTAAGAACTATCAATCTTTTATAAAAAAAAGGATTTAAAAGAATAGGAACAGCTGACCTAGTTGGAAAATGAACATAGACAACATCGAAATTATAAAATATATTATAAAAAATTTTTAAATAAAATATAAGATACTTAATACCTTTTAAAAAAAAAGTATTAGTATTACCAACTAAAACAACTTTTTTAATAAAAAATTCCTCTTTTATTCCTAATTCAAACTTTTTTACAAAAATACCAAAAAAATCTAGATCACTTTTTGGATACATATTAGATATTAAAAGCATCTTTTTCATAAATCTCATTAAATTTTGATAGATTTAAACCTTGAAGAAAAGAATAATAATGACAACAAAATAAAGTTACCTTTAAAAAAACTATTGAATGTGAATGCAAGTTCCATTTGAAAACCAGAAATAAGAAAAATTACATACATAAGAATAACAATTTTGCCACTATCTGATTGATAATTGACAATTTTATAAAAAAATATAATTGAAACACAAAAAAGAAGACTAGAAAAAATAACTCCAATAATACCAGCAAAATAATATCCTTCTCCTATCCATCCAATATTAATTCCAATTAAATCATTATTCTGATGAATCAAACTTAATTCTTTACCTAAAGCATTTCCAATGGATAGACCAGGTTTTGAAGACCAAAAAATTGAAGGAATTAAACCAATAAAAGCTAAATAAAAAGGATTATAAAAAGGTGTGTAATAAGAACTTTCTACAAATTCTATAACACGAACCAAATTAATATAAACGTTAAAAAGTCTACTCGAGAAACTTTCGACTAAAAAATTATTATCTAAATGACTAATAGATTTAAAAATAGAAAAAATGTCTACTGAATTGTAATATGACAAAGAAAAAATTTGAGCTTGTCTAAATAAAGTCATTAATAAAAAAATAGAAAAAACAATAGAAGAATAAATAAAGATTTTTCTCTTACTAATAATATTATAAATAAAATAAATTGATAAAACAATTATTATTGGAAACAAAACACCAAATCTTCTACCTTGTAAAAAAGGTATAATAGCAGTAAATAAGAAATAAAAATAAAATATAAACTTAGTTTTATTAAAAGAACTAATATTGGGATTATAATTAGTTTTAAAATACATAATAGTTATAATCATAAAGCCCCATAAATGAAGATTATTGAACAATCTAATAAACCTAGGTACATTAACTACTTCAACCATATTATCATCTTCGACAAAAAACAAACCACTATTAATCATATATACTTTTGCGAAGATGGCTAATATTAAAAACAAAACAGATAAATACAACGCATTATTTGAAAAATCAAAATTAATTTTATAAAATCTTAATTTAGAAAGTAATGTAAAGAAAAAAAGAAAAATAAAATTAAATACAAATATTACAAAATGATTTAGAGGTATAACACTCATGTTAATTCTCCAAAAAAGTCCTACTGGAAAAAAATTAGGAATAATAATTGACGGGAGAATCAAATAGATAAAAGAAGCAATAATGAACAATTTTACTGGAGAAAATATATACTTATTTACTTTTTGATCACGTAACCAAAAGATCCAAAAACATATTAAGGAAAAAGCAGTAATAAGATTAGCTAAAATCATATCTTATTATAATTATTCAATGTAAAAATCAACCTTTTCAGACCTTCCAACCTTGAAAATTCTTCAACATCAACACTTACATTTTGATTAATAACCTTACCAACAAAATCAGTAAAATCATTACCTAAACTTGAGAAAAAAAATATTTTCTTATATACTAAACTCAAATCAAATATACTACCCTTTGTTAATGGCCTATCAGACAAAACAACTATATTCTTTTTCAATCCAATATAATCAAAAATTTTCGTTGTTGATTCAAATTCATTTCCTGTAGATAAAATAATTCCAAAATGACATGAATTGATATAAGACATAACATAATCATAATCTTTAAAACCATGAATAATTATCCTATTGTGTTTTTCAATTTTATGGAAGTCATCGCCAAAATAATGAACTCTAAACTTTTCATCAGACTCAACAATTTTTTTTAACCAAAGCGAATCACGACCTAGGGAAATTTTTCCACAGTAAACAAATTCAACGAAAATCCCATCAAATTCTACCTTCTTTAAGAAATTTAGAACACGCTCATCATATCCATTTTCAATTATTAAGGTATTAGAAGTGGAATTTAATTCTAAAAGTTTAAGGCAATATTTATTAACAGTAATAACCAAATCAGAATTATTTATAAATAGCTTTTCTAAATGTTTTTTAATAATTTTTTTAAGCCAGTGTGATCTAAAAAATAAAGGATTATTTGCAAAGGGATCTCTAAAATCTAAAACAATTTTTGAACCAAATTTACTTTTAATATACCTTGAAATGTAGAAATGTAAAAAAGGATTTCCTGAGAGAATCACATACTCATAATCAAATGTGTTTATCACATTAAAATAATCCCTTAATGCAAAATACCATGAATATCCAGGATCAAAATTTATTAAAGAATTAAAGATAGGTTTTTTATTATCTGGAATAAATATTACATTAGGTCCATCATAAGTATATTCGTTTATTCTTATAGGATTAGTTGCAGTTATTACTGTCGGCATAATTTTAAAATTAGAAACCTTAAAAATTTCATTTGCCCAATAAGAAACTCTTTTAGCCCCTACTCCAGTATAAGGATCAAAGTAATAAGTAATAAACAATATTTTCATATAAATTGAAATACTTTGGCGATTAAAGCAGAAATAAATAGATTTAACAAATAATAAATACAATAAACGAAAGAGATTAATTTAATTATAACATTAAAATCCTTAAATAAATAAAATATTATCAATACACTTAAAAATAAAAATAACATTAATAAGAAATTGATTTTTTGTTTTTGACCTATATAAATCATATAGCTAAGTGGGTTTGCAACAAACCTTAACGCTAAAGAAGGAATCAGGATTTTTGCAAAAAAACCCGCTATCCTCCACTCTTCACCAAAAATAAACACGAAAATATTCTCTACATAAAAAAAAAGTAAAATCGAAGGAACTGCAGTCAAAAAGAATAATAATTTAGCTGTTCTAAGAAATATTTTTTTACACTCTCCCGATTCCCTATATCTTTTTGAAGCTTCTTCCTTAAAAACATCTAACACTGATCCTGAAATAAGTGTAACAGGAACTTGAAGAATCCGCTGAGTGAAATAATAATTACCTGCAATGTTCGCTGAATTTAAAATATTAAAAAAAATATTAGGAATATGGTTTGCTCCAACATTTAATAACATAGTTGGAACATCTACAAGTGGAAAACTCTTATATCTATTTATAATTTTAAAGAAATCATTAAACTTTAATCTAATAATTGATTTTTCCTTTTCAAGAAAATATTTTATTAAAAATAATAAAGTTATAAATTGAGCGAAAAGCGAACCTATTATGAGACTCAATGCACTATTAATAATTCCAAGCCCTAAAATTAATTGGAAGCTTATCGTAAAAACACTTTGTAGTACTCTATTTATCGACAAACGCTTAAATTCTTTCTTTCTATTTAACCAATAATTTAAACTTTGATAGAATCCATAAATTAAAGTATTTACTGGTATAAAAAACAAATAAAGAATATTAAAGTCGTCAATTAATAAGAATTTTATTTGATCATAAAACAATAATAAAGAGATGAAAATTATGAGTGAAAAAGTAATTGAGAAAAAAATTGAAGTTTTCAAGACCATCAAGGAATCCTTATTCTCTTTAGGTATTAAAATAGCAAGCTCAAGTCTTCCTGCCGCGGCTATGTTGAGAATGGAAGATATGCTAAAAAAAAAAGCAAATAATCCAAACTCTTTTGGACTAAATATTCTTGTTAAAATTGGAGAAAATAAAATAGGAATAATCTGAGCTACACCAGTTCCAGTTAAAAGAGATAATATATTTCTTAAATAACTGTCAATTTCTATTTTTATTCCCATTTTCATTAAATACCCACAAAAAATGGGTGTTTTGCCAATTTTCCTGCTGCTAAAGGATGATAATCTCCATTTAAACCACTTGGGTGCATATATCGAATATCATGAACTATCTCAATACTAGGCCTAGCTTCTTCTAATCCAAAGCCAAATCCATCCAAAATATGCTGATAACTATGTGTATGAAGTTCAGTGAATCCATCGCTAAATTCAATCTCTTCATTCTCTATAGTTAGAGATCTATAGGTTCTGCCGCCCTTAGCTTTTACATGATAAGGAAGGGTATCGGCATTAATACTTAAAAACCATCTTACCCTAGCCTTTTCCAATTCAAAATAGCCGGCAGCTCGATCATGGGTATGGATATGAACAACATTTTTTTTGACGGCACCAAAAACCCAGGTTAGCATGTCATAAAAATGTACTCCGATGTTAGTCGCTATTCCACCAGATTTACTTTCATCGCCTTTCCAGGAAGTATAATACCAATGTCCCCGAGAGGTGATATAGGCTAAATCAATATCATATATTTTATCCTTTGGCCCTTCTTCAATTCTCTTTTGTAAAGCAATAATAGACGGGTGCAATCTTAACTGCAAAATATTGAAAACACGAGTACCATGCTCTTTTTCTACTTCTCCTAAAGCATCAATATTCCAAGGGTTGAGGACTAGTGGTTTCTCACATATCACATTTGCTTCTACCCTGAGTCCAAAACGGATGTGGGAATCATGTAGATAGTTTGGAGAACAGATACTTACATAATCTATCTTTTGTTCACTTCTTTTTAACTTTTCAACATGCCTATCAAATCGTTCAAATTCAGTAAAAAAGTCAGCATTCGGAAAATGACTATCCATTATTCCAACAGAATCAAATTTATCGTATGCTGCTAAAAGATTGTTACCAGTATCCTTAATCGCTTTCATATGTCTAGGTGCTATGTATCCAGCAGCACCAATCAATCCAAAATTTTTCATATAATTAAAGTTGTTTTTCTACTCGGTTATTATTTAAAATATATTTTTCTCCGCTCTCAGAGCAAATAGCAAAGCCATTTTGATCAAAATTAAGACGCTGACCACACTCACTCATCCAGCCAATTTGTTTGGAGGGATTACCTACTACCAAGGCAAAGGCAGGAACGTCTTTTGTCACCACTGCACCTGCACCAATAAAGGCAAACTCCCCTATATTATGTCCACAGACGATTGTTGCATTTGCCCCAATGCTTGCTCCTCTACCTACATGGGTTTTTGCGTATTCTGATTTCCTATTAATGGCACTTCTGGGATTGATTACATTGGTAAAGACCATGGAAGGCCCTAAAAACACATCATCATCGCAAGTCACACCTGTATAGATCGAAACATTGTTTTGAACTTTAACATTTTTTCCCAAAACTACACCCGGAGAGACCACCACATTTTGACCAAAATTGCAGTTTTCTCCAATCTTGCAATTTGACATTATGTGGGAAAAATGCCAGATTTTTGTTCCTTCGCCAATTTCACAGCCTTCATCAATAACAGCTGTCTCGTGTGCAAAAAAATTGCTCATTGAAAATAAGTTAAGATTTGATGAATTATATAATTCTGCTCTTCCTCTTTCATTTCAGTATGGATAGGAAGAGAAATCACTTGTTTGCAAAGCGCCTCTGAGACAGGAAATTGCCCTTCCCGTCCTCCATATTCCAAATAAGCCTTTTGTAAGTGCAAGGGTAAGGGATAGTAAACCATGGTGGGAATACCTCTCTCTGATAGGTACTTCTTGAACTGTTCTCTATCCACCGATTCATCAAGCCTAATAGTGTATTGATGAAATACATGAGTGGAATTTGGAACTCGTTTAGGAACTTGTAGTTTTGAATGACCTGAAAGCGCTCTATCGTAACGATCTGCAACTTCATTCCTCGCCTTAGAATATCTATCTAAGTGCTTTAACTTTACACTTAAGATGGCAGCCTGTAACGTATCCAAGCGGGAGTTTACTCCAATTGAATCGTGGTAATACTTCATTTTTTGACCATGATTGGCAATCATTTGTAATTTCTCTGCCAAAACAGGATCATTTGTGAACATGGCACCACCATCGCCATAACAGCCCAGATTTTTGGAAGGAAAAAAGGAAGTAGTCCCAATATCACCCATAGTTCCTGCCTGGGCCTTTCTTCCATCTGAAAAGGTATAAACAGCACCAATTGCCTGAGCAGTATCTTCGATAACTTTAAGTTTATATAACTGAGCAATTTTAAGGATTTCCTCCATATTGGAACATTGCCCGTACAGATGAACAGTAACTATACCTACTGTTTTATCTGTAATTTTGGACTCCAATTGATTGACATCTAACTCGAAAGTCTCTGAAATGACATCAATAAAGACAGGTTTTAGTCCCAGCAAGGCTATAACTTCAACCGTTGCTACATAAGTAAAGGCAGGAACAATTACTTCATCTCCGGGTTCAAAATCCAAAGCCATCATAGCTATTTGAAGAGCGTCTGTACCATTGGCACAGGGAATTACAAATCCGGAACCTGTGTAGTCTTTGAGTTCCTCAGCAAATTTCTTGACCTGAGGACCATTTATAAAGGCTGTTTGGTCAATAACATCCTGAATAGCAGCGTCAATCTCAGGTTTGATTCGTTCATATTGCGATCTCAAATCGACCATTTGGATCTTTTCAGGAATTGTAAGATTTTGCATGAAACAGGTTAAGAGTTAATTGTTTTAAGTTCTTGGTTCGAGATTCAATTTTCCGGGTTGTGGCATAGAACAATGAACTCCGAACCCTGAACAGTTCATTTTTTGAATCTTGTATCTTTTTATCCTTGTATCTTCAATCAAAGTCTTGCATCCACTTTATTCTTCTCCAACACACTCTTCACATCAAAAACAACCTGATTCTCTGATTTCTGAATTGGCCAAGATCTAAATTCCTTGTGGGCAACAGCCAAAATAATTGCGGAATATTGATCCAGATTTTCCTTGGTTTTCCCATTGATAATCTCTAATCCGTATTCCTGCTTTACCTCTTCCGGATCCGCCCAAGGGTCATACACATCCACCTCCATATCGAAGGATTTTAATTCTCGATAGATATCAATCACCCGGGTATTTCTTACATCCGGACAGTCTTCCTTAAAGGTAAAACCCAAGATCAGTACCTTAGAATCAATTACCTTAAGATCCTTTCGCATCATGTACTTAATGGTCTCCGTGGCTACGTGTTTGCCCATGGAATCATTAAGCCGGCGTCCAGCCAAGATAATCTCCGGATGGTACCCTACTTCCTGGGCCTTTTGGGCCAAATAGAAAGGGTCTACTCCGATGCAGTGCCCCCCTACTAATCCAGGACGGAAAGGCAAGAAATTCCACTTGGTACCTGCTGCCTCGAGCACTTCCTGCGTATCGATACCCAAGAGATTGAATATCTTACTTAGCTCATTGACAAAGGCAATATTGATGTCGCGTTGGGAGTTTTCGATCACCTTGGCAGCCTCAGCAACCTTTATGGAAGAGGCCTTATGTGTTCCAGCAGTAATGACTGCTTTGTATAATTGATCCACATATTCGGCCACTTCCGGGTTACTCCCTGAGGTTACTTTCAGGATTTTGGTAACGGTATGTTCCTTATCTCCGGGATTGATTCGTTCTGGAGAGTAGCCTGCAAAAAAGTCTTCATTAAACTTTAGCCCGGATACTTTTTCCAATACCGGAACACATTCCTCTTCGGTCACCCCAGGGTAAACCGTGGATTCATAAATGACCACATCTCCTTTTTTCAGGACCTTACCTATGGCTTCGGAAGCCTTTAGCATGGGGGTGAGAATCGGTCTATTGTGCTTATCGGTAGGGGTAGGAACGGTAACGATATAGATATTGGCAGAAGAAATGGGAAGGACCGCATCGGTAATCAATAAACCCTTCTCTTTTTCATCCAATCCCATGGAGGTCTTGACCAACACGGATTGGAGCAAGTCATCTTCTACTTCCAAAGTCCGATCATGTCCCTTTTGAAGTTCATCCACCCGCTTGGGATCGATATCGTACCCTACAGTTTTGAATTTTTCGGCAAACGCTACAGCAAGAGGTAATCCTACATAGCCCAGGCCGATAATGGCAATCTTACTTTCGTTAAAAGGTTTTAGCATAATTAAATAGTTACACAGAGAACCACCGAAGAGATACGGAGGAACACAGAGTTTTTTTGTGGTTTAATTGGGGAACCGCAGTTGGAAGCAACATAAATGGTAATGGTAAAAGTTAAGTGTTAAGGGTTAATGGTTAAGGGTTAACTAGACTATCATTAACTATTAACCCTTAACTAACTCCTTTAGGTCTCCTTTCATCATATCTTCTACCAATCCTTCCAGATCGTATTCCGGTTCCCAGCCTAATTGGGTTTTGGCTTTGGTAGGGTCACCGAGGAGGAGGTCCACTTCAGTGGGGCGGAAGTACCTTGGATCTACGCGAACAAGGATGTGGCCGAAATTTACCCCCCCCTGCCCCCCCTTAAGGGGGGAGTTGGTGGCGCTGTAGTATTTCTGCTCATCGATGGAATCAAGGATTCCGACTTCCTCGACTCCTTCTCCTTCCCACCGAATATGGAAGCCGACGTGGGCAAAGGCCATACGGACGAAGTCACGGACTTTGGTGGTTTTGCCGGTGGCAATGACAAAATCCTCGGGTTTTTCCTGCTGCAAAATCAGCCACATGGCTTTAACGTAGTCTTTGGCATGTCCCCAGTCCCTCAGGGCATCCAAATTACCCAAGTACAAGCAATCCTGCTTTCCCAAAGCAATTGCAGCCGCCGCCATGGTAATCTTTCGGGTCACGAAAGTTTCCCCTCTTCTTGGGGATTCATGGTTGAAGAGAATTCCATTGCAAGCAAACATGCCATAGGCTTCTCTGTAGTTTTTGGTAATCCAGAAACCGTAGATTTTGGCTACTCCATAGGGAGAACGAGGGTAAAAAGGGGTGTTTTCATCATAAAAGCCCTTTTCATTTTTATTATCCGGCATGCCTCCGTAAAGTTCCGAGGTAGATGCTTGATAGATACGGGTCTTTTTTTCTAGCTTAAGAATTCGGACTGCCTCCAAGATTCTCAAGGCCCCTACCGCATCCACATTGGCCACATACTCTGGAGAGTCAAAAGATACTTTTACATGAGACATAGCCCCGAGATTATAAATCTCATCTGGCTGTACTTCCTGAATGATTCTAATGATATTGGTAGAGTCTGTAAGGTCACCGTAATGAAGAAAAAAATTCACTTCGCCTTCATGTAAGTCTTGATACAGGTGATCTATTCTTTGGGTATTGAAGGATGAGGCACGACGCTTAATGCCGTGAACTTGATAGCCTTTTTCTAGCAGTAGCTCGGCCAAATACGAACCATCCTGTCCGGTGATTCCTGTAATAAGGGCAACTTTTGGTGATAAAGATTTATTCATTTGTTAGTTTCAGAGTTCGAAGTTCGATGTTCGAAGTTCGTGGTTCAAAGTAGGGTTCAGGAAAATTTATTTCCCTTTCGTTCTGAATTTTTGAGATATATCATTAAAGACTTAATTTTTGTTCTTAGTCTTTCTGTACGGGTCAAAACCTCCTCTAATTCTGTTTGGTTTATATAAGAAAAGTCAAATGCCCGATAAGCTTGCGATCTTGTTTCGGCATTTGAACCTCTAGCAATAGAAAGAAATTGGATAAATTCTTTATTTCCATCTCTATCAAATCCTTCGGCTATATTATCCATAATAGATCCTGAAGAAGAGTTAATTTGACCAACAAATTTGAAGTCTTTTGAAAACTCTATCTTTTGAGTCAAGGATCGAACAAACTTGCTTAACTCTCGAGCTTCTTTCCAGATTTCTAAGTCCTCAAAGCATTCGATCTTCACAAAAATCAGTTGGGCTTTTATGTTATCGATTCAGAGTTCAGGGCAAATGAACTTTGAACCCTGAACTTCGAACAACTATATTAAATTTTGACTTCCTTGAATGAGTCCTGATGCTCGAGGAACCACTGATAGGTTTTGCGGATACCATCCTCAAGACTGGTTTTCGCTTTCCAGCCTGCTTGGGTCATTTTGGATACATCCATCAATTTTCTCGGAGTACCGTCAGGTTTTGTGGAATCCCAGATAATTTCACCGGTATGTCCTACTATTTTCTGGATAAGCAAGGCTAAGTCTCTGATCGTTAAATCCTCCCCTGTTCCCACATTATAAAGATTATCCTGGAATTCATTTTCCAAAGCAAAAACCACTGCTTCCGCCAAATCTTCTACATAGAGGAATTCTCTCATCGGCGTTCCACTCCCCCATAGCTCGACAGGCGAATTTTTACTACCTGCTTCGACTCCGCTCAGCATAGACAGGTCTGAATGTTTTGCATCGTGAAACTTTCGGATCATTGCAGGAAGCACATGGGAGGTTTTTAGGTCGAAATTGTCATATGGACCATAGAGATTGGTGGGCATCAGGGAGATATAATCTCTTCCAAATTGCTTGCGGATAGCTTCACAGGCTTTTACTCCTGTGATTTTTGCCACCGCATACCATTCGTTGGTAGGTTCCAGAGGACCGGTAAGTAAATAATCCTCTTTCAATGGCTGTGGGGCCATTTTTGGATAAATGCAGGAAGAACCCAAAAAGATAAATTTATTCACTCCAGCATGGAAAGCCGTATCAATCAGATTGTTCTGAATCTGCATGTTTTCCATGAGGAATTGATAGGGATAGGTATTGTTTGCCATAATCCCCCCTACCCGGGCAGCAGCATCAATAACTACTTCAGGTTTTTCTTCAGAAAAGAAATTTTGAACGGCCTGCTGATTCCTCAGATCAAATTCACTGGAAGTCCTACCGATCAAATGGGAATAACCTTTTGCTTCCAACGCTCTCCAAATGGCCGAACCTACCATTCCTCGATGGCCGGCAATGTATATTCGGGTATGTAGGTTAAGGTTCAATTTGTAAAGGTTAAAAGTTAATTGTTAAGCGTTAATTGGTTCGAGGTTCTAAGTTCTGGGTTCGGGTATCGCAATTCTGGAATCATGAACGTTGAACTTTGAACCATAAACATTTAACTATTTTTCTTAAGGAGCCAGGAGCTGGACTGAATCTTATCTCCCAAGCCATCGATTAGTTCGATACCTAATTCCTGGCAAACCGGGACTTCGGGGATGGATTGGTTATTCTGGTCTCCACCATTAGCGAAAGCCAAGTGGTAGCTTCCGAAGAGTTCCTGATGAATCTTTCTAATGGTTTCACAGACGGTTCGATCCTTATCAATAGAAAGATACACTCGGTCCACACTTTTGATATTGGATACGATAAACATTCGTTCATCCTCCAATTGAAACTCTTTGGAACCTTTCAAAGCCCGCTGTTGATCATTGTTTACTATCACGATCAATTCATCACCTACGGCTTTTGCATGGTTAAAATACTCAATATGGCCCTTGTGCAGGGGATTGAAGTAGCCAGAGACGATGATGGCTTTAGGCATATTTGGATTTGAGATTAACCTTTAGGGTCAAAGGTTAAGAGTTAAGAGTTAAGAGTTAAGGGTTAAGCTGTAAGATTACTTGTAACCCTTTGATCCACTATTTCTTAATGTTGTTTTTAGATTAAAAATTTATCTTTTCAGTAATTCAGTTCTACTCAGCAATTCTTCAAGCTCTTCTTGAGAAATAAATTGTGAATCAAACGCTCTGTAAGACTGAGATCTGACTTCCCCATTTGAACCTTTAGCCATAAATAAAAAGTTAATAAACTCCCTATTTCCATCCCTTTCAAAACCTTCAGCAATATTATCCATGACTGATCCAGCCGCTGAATTGATTTGTGAAGAGAATCTGAAGTCTTTTGCAAATAGCGCATTCTGACTTAACTCACGAACACGCCTACTTAATTCACGTGCTTCACGCCAAACTTCTAATTCTTCAAAATTCTCAATTCGGGCCATAGGCTTTATTCCCTAATTGAACTCTTAACACTTAACCCTTAACCAAAAGATCGGGTATAGCTTCGCCCTTTCAGTCCCAGACTTACAAAGAAAAATAAGAATAAAAATTGCTGATAACCTTAGCTTTCTTCTTACTCTATTTCTTTGTGTGCAGGGGCTTAGCTGGGCGTTTTACTGAATCAGATTTCTTCTGAAAAATTTAATAATTAAATTAACAAAAGGGCCAAATTCTAACAAAAATGCAAGATTTTCCCCTTTCAGGAAGTAAATATATCAAAACTGAGCAGTTTAAGTACTCATTTTTTGTACAATCTTTTCAGGGTTTTTTTATATCTAAGAATTTGCATTTCATGACCTTGCCTTTCCAAAAAACGACAAGTCAGGAAACAATCCATCATTGGATTGACTACTGATTTCTTTGAAAAGGCATCTCAGAATTACTTTGAAATTTCTAGTTATTAATGCCTTCTCAAGGCCCTTTTCCACCAAGGAAGTTGAACCTCCTCATGATAGCCATATGTATTGGTTCCATAGCCGTAGCCATAACCGTAGCCGTATCCATAGCCATAGCCCTTGTCGATATGAACATCGTTTAGAATTCCATACATTTTTCTGACCCCTCCTTTTTCAACCAGATTGTTCAAAATTTGAGTGTTCCCTTTCATGGAATACCCTTGTCTGAAAACATAAAAGTTGACATCGGATAGAGCAAACAATTCTTTGGTTTCAGAGACCAATCCTACCGGAGGACAGTCAAATACCACCACATCGTAGGACTTTTTGATTTCCTGGATGATTTTTCCAAATTTTTCCTGTAAAAGAAGTTCAGCAGGGTTAGGAGGAATCGGGCCTGATAAGATCACATCCAAATTTTCATAACCAGATTGCTTGACCACCTCCTGCCAAGGTTTTGATGAACTCAGACAGGTACTCATTCCCACATCATTGGTCAGATTGAAGTCCTGTGCAATTCTTGGTTTTCTCAAATCCAAACCCATTAAGATGGTCTTTTTCCCCATCAGGGCAAAAACAGAAGCCACATTCATAGAAACAAAGGTCTTTCCTTCTCCGGAAATGGAAGATGTGAATAAAAGGGTCAAATTGTCTTTTTGCGGACTGAGGTAGGACAAATCTGCTCTCAATGAACGGAAAGACTCAGTCACAGTGGAGCGGGGATTTTGTAATACAGGAATGGCATCATCGGAATTATTCCTGCCAATCATGCCGATTAATGGCACTTTTATCTGCTTTTCCAACTCCTTAGGATCTTCGATTTTGGTATTCAGGAAGTCCTTCACGGTAATAAAGCCTATAGGAAGGATAAAGCCCAAAATCAATCCAATCAAAAGATTCAAGGTCCGTTTTGGAGCAATGGGGAGTTGACCGGACTTGGCAAAGTCCAAAATTTTATTGCTGGGAATATTGGAAGCTTTGGTGATTTCGGCCTCTGCTTTTTTCTGCAGGAAGTAGATGTAAATATTTTCGTTGATAGTAAACTGCCGGGTAAAATCCAACAGCTTTCGTTCCGTAGCCGGGAGTTGATTGATTTCTCCCTCAATTTGCCGGATTTGCCCATTAAGGTTCGCAATCAGGTTTTCCGTATTGACAATTGCAGAACTTACGTTTTCCTGAAGTGCCTTGGAAGTGCTTTGAATCCGGGCATTAATATCTCTTACTTGAGGAGTGGACTCGGCAAAATTGGCAGTCAATCGTACCCGATCAGCCTGCAATTCGGAAAGGCTTTGCACCAAGGCATTAAGTAAGGGGTCGCTTGTTCCCACAATGGAAGGAGCAATCAAATCCCCCGTCTGCCCGCTTGCCAAATAATCCCGGAGGGTTTGCAAGTATTTCAGATTGATTTCATTCAACCCTCTTTCCTTCTCCAGTTCCTGCAGGCGCTGAAATATGACTGATCCTTCCTGAGAAAGGTTGAAAATGCGGTTCTCAGAACGGTATTGCTGAAGCTTTGCTTCCGAACCCCTCAAAGAATCAGTAATCCCACTTAGCTGCTGATCTATAAAAAAGATAGTGTTTTCAGAAGTACGGTTTTTATCGTCCAACTCTCGCTGAAGGTAAGTTTCCTGAAGCTTGTTCAGGTAATCAATCCCCTTTCTTCGCAAAGGAGTTTCCAAACTGAGGGTAAGAATAGAACTTTGCTTGTTGGTAGGAGAAACAGTCAAATCCTCTACCATTTTTAAGGCCAAAGATGGGGTGTCCACCAAGCGGAAATAAATAACTTCCCCTGGCATAGCGGAGGATTTAACCGGAGAAAACTCAAAAACCTCCGTTTGTATCGTATCGCCAAATTGGAAAACAGAAGGTTCAAAAACTAATTCTTCCAATTGAGATTTAAAATTTGGATCGGCAGGGTTAAAAAGCTGGAATTGATTTTCTTCAATGCTCAATTCATAGGAATTATCATCCAAAACTTCCAGCCTAAACAAGCCTCCTACGGCTTGTTTTCTATCCCAATTCACTCTGACATAGACGGGAACATTCCCATAGATTTCACTTTTCTTTACAAATCCATCAGCAAAATATTGAACATTCATATCCAGCTGCTGAAGCGTGCTGTAGGCGAGTGTATAGGATTTTAGAATCCCGATCTCATTTTCAATGTTACTTTTGCCCTGAAGCCCTACCAAACCTGCTGAGGCAAAAAGATCAGAACCCAAGGCGTTATTTTCATCCTCCACGATCACCGTGGATTCTACCTTATAAATAGGGGTTGCATATCTGTTGAAAACAAAAGCAGAGATCAAGCCCAAGAAGACAAAAAGCAAAATCAAAGGCCAATATTGAAGGTAATTGAAAAGCAAAACCTTCAAATCAATTTCATCTTCCTGATTGACCATAAAAGGGGAAGGCGAACCGTTTTGGGCTTGGGGAGTATTCGGATACATTATTCTCTATTGGCTACTATTACAAGATTCAGGATCAAAGCGGCTGCAGTGATGGCTGAAATAAACAAAGTCAAAGACTGAGCCGCATTCTCACCTGCACCCACTTCACGAACTTTCATGGGTTCGGCATACAGCTGATCGTTGGGCTGGATAAAGTAAAAAGGGGAAGCTACAAGCTGACGATCATTCAAATTGATTCGGTGAAGTCTTGTTCCTTCCGGATATTGACGGATAAGTAGTATCTCATCCCTCTTGGCAATATTGGTCAGGTCTCCAGAATTGGCAATAGCTTCCAAAATGGTCATTCTGTCCTGAAGCACCACAAATTTCCCAGGTCTTCGAAATTCACCTAAAGCGGAATAACGAATGCCTCCCAACTTCACCTTTACATATACTTCGGTTACCACAAAGCTTTTTAATCGCTTTTCAATTTCTTCTCTGGCTTCTTCAATGGTTTTGTCTTTGACTTGAACCTCCCCTATGATTGGAAGCCGGATATTTCCGTTTTTATCTACCGTGTAGCCTGTCATGTAATAGATATCTCCTCCACTTTGGGCCATCAGGTTCATCCCCTGAGCATTTACTTGGTTCGTGTTACCGGTATTAAATCCATTCTTCAGCAGGTCATCTACAGTTTGGATATTGATATCTACAATATCATTGTATTGAAGCTTATACTCTGGAATTTCGTAACTGATCAATTCTCCTTCAGGGATGGCTTGCTGGCCTTCCAGATTTTGGAGATAGATGATTTTTTCGTTGGAAACACAAGAAAATGATGCCCATACCAGGCCCACGATTCCGATTGCTTTTAGGTACTTAAGCATAAAGGTTTTTAAAATTCGACACCAAAACCCGACAAACATAGGAAAGATTGTCCAATCGATCGGATTTTTCTTGTCATTTGGGCAAAAATTATGAAGTTTTTAACAAAAATCGATTTTCTCACAAATAGAAAAGTTTGCCTTCAAGACGAGGGAAAGATGATTCCAGCCAGACATATTTTGGTGAAATTTTATTTTTGCCAAATACTTACCCACCACCGATCATAGCAAAGAAATTTTCAGCTCATTTAAACTCAAACCAAGAAAGTTGGACCATTTTTCAGAAAGTCTCTATACTCATCCTTGATTTCTGATGAGAAAAAAACAGGACGAAACAGAAACCCTATTCGTACCTCAAAGACTCAATCGGATCAAGTTTACTGGCCTTAAATGCCGGAACATAACCCGCCAAAAGTCCTACTATGATACAAATGACAAAAGAAACGAACATCCATAGCCAAGGAACCAAGAATCCTCCCGGGCCTATGAAGTTGGCGATAATATTCCCGATACCAATACCCAAAATCATCCCAAAAATACCTCCCAGGACACAAATTACGATTGCCTCGATCAAAAACTGCTGACGGATACGAAGAGGAGTTGCTCCAAGAGCTTTTCGGACACCGATTTCCCGAGTTCGCTCAGTCACGGAGACTAGCATGATATTCATCAATCCGATGGATGCCCCTAGCAGTGTGATAAATCCGATTCCAAATCCTCCTATTCTTAGATAGCCAGCCACTTCTTCCAAGCTTTCGGCCACCGACTGGCTTTTGGTCAATTCAAATGAATCCTCCTGGGCTACCCGGTCCTGTCTTACCTTTCTCATAATGCCGATCGCCTGTCCCATTTCATAGTCCAGCTTTCCCGGGTCAGAGGCCACTCCAGTGATTCGATAATTGAATGTACCTCTGGTATCCAGGCGAGAGGCATTTTCAACAGGAATAAGCACCTGTCGGTCAGCACCTTGATCCTGACCTACACCGCCTTGCTTTTCCATGATTCCGATTACCGTGTAGGGTCTACCGTAGATTGTTATTTTCTGATTGATCGGGTCTTCGGAAGGTTCGAAAAGAGTTTTCTGAATCTCTTGACCAATAATTGCTACCGATGTCCCGTATCTAACCTCCATTTGACTGAAGTTTCTTCCTTTTTCCAATTTAACGGCTTTGATCGAAAGGTAATTTTCATCACCTCCCCTGACACGGGTATTGGGATCTGTTTGTTTTGATCCTCTCTTCAATTCTGCAGCTCCTGAAACGGGAATAAAAACAGTAGAAATACCTATAGAATTGTATTCATCCTTGAACTGCATAGCTTCTCGGTAGGAAATACTCGGATAAGTTTTTTCTGTCTTTCCTTCCTGCACTACTCTTCCCCCGCTTTGGCCTTTGTTTCGGATATCAAAAGAGTTGGCACCCAATCCTGCAAAGCTTTCCGCGATTTGGGCTTTGATCCCATCAATTGCCGTCAGCATTCCAACCAAGGAGGAAATCCCAATGGCAATAATAGCTCCCGTCAGAATAGTACGGAGCAGATTTACCTTTACTGACTTGATGGCCTCACGGATATTTTCGATCAAATTCATGTTTTGTTCGGATTAGAACAGGTTTGTTGGCAAAGTTCTCATTTATCGATTAAGTATAAGCAAGTCCGCTCAACTCGCCAAAAGTACGTTTATTCTTAATTGGAAGATTAAAAGATTTTAAGATTGGAGAATTAGGTGGTTACAAGGTTGGAAAGTGGCAAGGTTGCAAAGTTGGTAGGTTTGAGCTCAAAGGTCTTACGTCTAACGTCTTCCCTCTAAAGTCTTACTTCTTGAATTGAAACTTTGGAAGATTTGAAAATTGGAAGATTTGGTTGTTGCAAGGTTGGAAAGTGGCAAGGTTGCAAAGCTGGCAGGTTAAAGCTCAAATATGTCTACTATCTTACGTCTCGTTTCTTGCCTCTCGCTTCTAGAATCTGATCAATGCATCCTATCCCCTCTTAGCTCCATGTTTTTAAGCACTTCAGCTTCGTAGCTCAGCCATTCCTGCCAGCGCTTGTTCACCTTATCTGGATCTTGATAGGTTCTTGCCAATTCAATAAAAGTCACGTAATGACCCGCTTCGGAGATCATCAGTTCATAGTAGAATTTCTGCAACTCGGTATCTTGAATATGCTTGGAAAGAAGCTTGAACCTCTCGCAGCTTCTCGCCTCAATTAAGGCATTCATCAAAAGATATTCTGTCAGTTGTTGAGCACGGCTTCCACCTTTCTTTACGAATTCGTTCAGTTTGGCCACGTATTCATCTTTTCGCTGAGGGCCAAATTTCATCCCTCTTTTGCGAAGCTGCTCCATCACCCGCTCAAAATGTCCCCATTCCTCAGCGACAATCGGAGTAAGGGTATCTACCAGTTCTTCCAAATCATTGAATCGAACGATCAGACTGATACAGGAAGAGGCCGCCTTTTGCTCGCAATAGGCATGATCGACCAGGATATCCTCGATATGCATCTCTGCAATCCCGACCCAGCGTGGGTCCGTGGGTAGCTTGAGATGCAGCATTTTCTGTTTTGTACTTTCTTCCCAACTCATTTTGATTTGAAATTTGAGGTTTGAGATTTGAAATTATTGATTTCCAGAATCATGATTTTTTAATCAGCTTAGAAAATAATTGATCCTTTTTCCACGACGAAAAACTCGTTAGATCATACCATTTTTTTCCTATCGCAAAGGATATGACCCTTTCTTTTTTCTACAAACTCACTCCCCAGTATTCATCAACCTAATCACATTGATATCTTTCTCACATCATGTGTTTTGCCACTTGTATCTAGTGTCTAATGTCTAGCGTCTTATATCTGTACTAATCAAACAAATACCATGTAATCCCCAAATCCAAGAATGAACGATAGCCTGTGTAATCTGGGGTAACAAAATACCCATCATTGTTCATCAGGCCGGAATTGAGGTGATTGTATTTGAATAAAACCCGGGTTCGATTGATGCGGAAATTCAGGAACAAATCTGCGACGGGATAGGCAAAGACATTGAAGTCATTCTGCAGATGAAATTGCTGATAGGAAGGATTGTAGGCTTCAGCAAAAAAGGAGGACTTGTATCGGATATCCAGCCCAAGTTGTACAAAAATATTTTCATCAAACATGGGGCTGTCAAAGTAGATTCGGGTATTAGCATACCAATTGGGTATCCGAACCACATCGGAAGCGGCACCGGTGAGTTCAGTATAAATGACTTCCAAATCCAATCGGAATTTCTTCCCCAGCTGAGCATTGGCCTGCAAACCCGGCATAAACATAAATACCTCTCCATTGGCCTGAGCTACCTCCAGATTTTCATCAAAATAGACATAATTATTCACCCGATTTAAGGTAAGCATGGGTCTGAGGCTAAGTCCTTTGACAAAATCAAGCTTGATTTTACCCTGAATCTGATCTACCCCTACGTTGACGAAATCATTGTCCCAGCGAAAGTGATTCCCAAAATATCGCTGCTGCATGGCTGTCGGCCTGTAAAGGGCTTTGGTATATTCAGCTTCCAGCCAGGGCGACACGAATTTTCCATGGATTCGAAAAGCATCTGTCAGCAAATATTCCCCATCTGCCTGAAGGGACCATTTGTCGGAAATCTTACCGATCAGCTCTCCCCCGATGTAAAATTCATTATAGCGTTCGGCACCGTCTTCAAAAAACGGGTTTTCAAATCTGGCATTTCTCAGTTTGGTGTAGGCATTATAGAAAAAACCCTTGTAGGTGCCTTTTACCCCTAATTCATTTCTCCATTCTGAAAATCCATGAAAATTCTGGGTGGTATCCGACTCCTGAAAACGATTGGAATTATAAAAGGACGAATCTGTAGTATTCAGATTAGCAAGGAAAGTGAGTTTTTGGATTTTTCGGTCAAAGACATGATATACCTGAAGTCCATTCCCCAACTTGTACTCATGGTAGAGATGGTAATCTTGCCTTAGGTCTATGGCCTGAGAGTTTTGCAGCCAGACTTTAGCATCTTCATACGTGTAATAAAGTGAAGTGCTGTCCACTTCAGGAGGGATAATTCCTCCTATCTCGTTGACCAAATGCCGCATTCGGGAAAATGCGCCAAGCAACCAATACCTTCCATTTTCTGAGCGATAATTTGTGTGCAAGCCATAGGCGTTTTGCTCAGTCATGTAGTCGTCTCTTGAATCGGGATTTAGGGTTTTTCGGATTCTTTCTGTGCGAAAATCGAAGCCCACATTCCATCTGGGGTTGACATTCCGCGCAAAATAGACATCCAGCATATTTCTGTTTCCTCCCCCAAAAAATGCCGACATCTCAGTAAAGGGAGATTTGGTATCAAAATATCTCCTCTTTGCAGGATCCACAAAATAGAGGTCATACGCATGAAATCCGGAAGTCGTACCGATCAGTTCGGGAACCTGATAGAAAACCGGCTTTGTAGCGCTACCTATATTGGCCAGATCCTGATATTTCCACCCTCCTTTTTGAACAGGATCGTAATTGTGAAAATTGTCCAGAAGGGTATCCTGCTCGTAAAGAGTTAGGCTGTTTCTGCGAATGTCTTTTTCAAAGAAATAGAGAGAAGTCTTTGGTCCATAAACCATTCGGGTGCTGTCATCCAAAAGGGTCCTTCTCCCCTCCTGTTCCTCTTCTTCCTCCGGATTTATCACCTCACGTTCTGGACGAATGGGTCTGCCAGTTGGAGGGTTTCCCTGCACGGGTCGCTGCGCAAAAATCCCCTGCAAACTCAGCAAGGCAAAGAAAAAAGCTAAGACTAATCCTTTTCTGATCACTGATTGCCTAATTTTTGTCGGATTTGGGCGAGAAGCATTTCCTTTTCCTGAGATTCCAATTTCACTTCCATGGGGAGGGCAAAAATCGGAATTTCCCCAAATTTTCCCTCATTTGCCAAGACTTTAAGTTTCCCCGCATCCTTCTCCGTACACAAAATCACCGGGTTTTCTTTTCGTAAATTAGTCCAAGCGGACACAATTTTCCCCAAATCCTTTTCTTCATAATCATGATGGTCCGGAAAAGAGAATGAATCCAATACCTGAAAAGTCCTTTTGCAATAGCTCTCAAAAAGACTTGGGTCTGCCAAACCCGAAACCAAGATGACTTTCCCTGAAAATGGTTCGCTCAGGTGAAACGGATAAGGCTTACCATAGTTCAATCCAGAAAAGAATACAGGCACATTTGAGCCCAGATATGGCTTAATTCCGCTCTCGACTTGTTTTTTTTGTAAATCGGAAAGACTATCCGGGCACTTGGTCACCACCACTAAATCAGCTCTTTTTGCTCCTAACCTAGCCTCTCTGAGTCTACCCATAGGCAATATCCAATCGGATGAAAAGGGTTTGGAATAAGGGGTGAGAAGAATGTAAAAATCAGCTTTTAATTTTCTGTGCTGATAGGCATCATCCAATATTACCCAATCCAGTTCCGGATTCAGATTGTGAATCTTTTGCAAAGAAACTACTCTGTCTTCCCCTACAAAAACGGGTATTTTTCCCTCAAACTTGGAATAAATCTGAAGTGGTTCGTCCCCTATTTGCTCAGGAGTGCTTTCGGGATTCGCCTGAAAAAAGCCTGTGGATTTTCTGCCATACCCCCTGCTGAGAGTAGCCAGTTTCTTTTCCTTTCGGAATGCATTTACCAAAAACTCCACCATGGGCGTTTTCCCGGTACCACCCACACTTAGGTTGCCCACTACAATTGTTGGAATCGGTGATCGAATGCTTTTTAACCAGCCCCGGTCATACAAAAAATTACGGGCAGTAGTGATCCCCAAAAAAATAAGGGCAAAGGGTGCAAGCAGGAAAGCGTACCAAGGCATTGGGGAGAATTGCTAATTTTGACCAAAGAAAACAAAAATATGGGACATCGGATTCAGGATATACTTGCCTACCTCGAGCGGGTAGCTCCTTCAGCCTATCAGGAAGACTACGACAATGCTACCTTGATCTGTGGAGATCGGAATGCAGAAGTGAAAGGAGTGCTTTGTACCTTGGACTGTACGGAAGAAGTGGTTCTGGAGGCCAAAGCAAAAGGTGCCAATTTGATCGTGGCCCATCATCCCATCGTATTCCGAGGATTGAAGAGCCTGACTGGAAAAAACTATGTGGAACGAACGGTCATTTCGGCCATCAAAAACGATATCGCGATTTTTGCGATCCATACCAATCTGGACCATGTCGCTCAAGGGGTAAACAAAAGAATCGCAGACAGACTTGGTCTGAGGGAAACCAAAATCCTGAAACCCAAAAAGCAAACCCTTTCCAAACTGGTGTTTTTTGTGCCTCCCAAGGATAAAGAGCCGGTTTTGGAGGCCCTTTTTGAAGCAGGTGCCGGACAAATAGGAGAATACAAAGACTGCTCATTTCAGTTGGAAGGGATGGGCACCTTCACTCCATCAGAAAATGCAAATCCCCATATCGGGCAGCGTGGAATTCCCCAATACGAGAAAGAGGTGCGTGTGGAAGTGATTTTGCCTGCACATCTCTCAGGAAAGGTCATCCAAAAGATGAAAAAAGCCCATCCCTATGAGGAAGTTGCCTATTACCTCAGCGCATTGGAAAATGAAAATCAGGAAGTAGGCGCAGGCATGATCGGGCAATTGGAAGAAGCGATGGATGAGGAGGCTTTTTTGGATTATCTGAAGGAAAAAATGAACCTCCAAGTGGTGAAGCATACGACCTTGAGAAGAAAAAAAGTTAAGAAAGTGGCACTCTGTGGGGGTGCGGGCATTTTCCTTTTGGGCGATGCCAAAAGAGCACAAGCTGATGCATTTGTTACTTCAGATGTCAAATACCACGAATTCTTTGATGCAGAGGGTCAAATCATCCTTTGTGATATCGGGCATTACGAGAGCGAAATTTTTACAAAAGATTTATTGGCAGAACTATTGTCACAAAATTTTCCTAATATTGCACTCTATTTGTCAAAAGTAGTTACCAATCCCACATCCTACCGATAGTACATGGAAAGTACAGTAGCACAAAAACTCGACGCTATCTACAACCTTCAACTCATAGATTCTAGATTAGATGCCATCATCAAAGTAAGAGGAGCCCTTCCCGAAGAGGTTCAAGACCTGGAAGATGAGATAGCAGGCTACGAAACCCGACTCCAGAAATTCCAAAATGATATCAACAGTTTTGAAGAGGATATCAAAAGATTCAAGGAAAACATCAAGGATTCTGAAAAACTGATCAAGAAGTATCAGGATCAGCAGATGAATGTCCGAAACAATCGGGAATACGACGCAATCACCAAAGAACTTGAACTTCAGGACTTGGAAATTCAGGTATCCAAAAAGAAGATCGCTGAAACCGGAGTAAAAATCGACCAGAAAACAGCTGATCTTGATGAGCTTTCTGCTTTGATGAAAGACCGTCAAAAGGACTTGGATCTGAAGAAAGAAGAATTGGACACCATCGTGGCAGAAAGTGAATCAGAAGAGTCCAAGTTGATGTCTGAGCGCGAGAAAGCCCTTAAAAAAGTGGAAGATCGTCTTGCTAAATCCTACGAAAAGATCCGCGCCAATGCGAAAAACGGTCTGGCAGTAGTAATGGTAAAAAGAGGTGCTTGTGGAGGTTGCTTCAATACAGTTCCTCCGCAGAGACAAGCTGATATCCGTGAAAAGAAAAAACTGATTGTTTGCGAGCACTGCGGTAGAATACTTGCAGGTGTAGAAGACGAGATTGAAGAGGAGAGCAAACCAAAAAGAAGAACAGCGAAAGCTTAATCAATACAGCAAAATCCCCGATAATTTTCGGGGATTTTTTTTGTCCATTTTCTGTGGTTAACTCTGCCTGCCTCAATTGGTCTTTCACTTGACCAATCGGGAGAATCAATTGATTTTTTTGGATTGAAAACAACTTTCCATTCAAACAAATTTGCATTCCAGCATATTATATCCTTACTTGAAGGCTATGAGAATACTCACCATTCTGCTTTTTTCAATTTTAATCTCAGCTCCGGGTTTTGCAAAAGATCCGGAAACAAAAACATTTTTGGTTTTATTTAAAATCGAAGAGTTGAAACAATCAAAAACTTCGCTAAAGCAGATTGAACAGCAATTTTCTTCTTTTTTCACCACCAAGACCTACAGTGGAAATTCAGAACCAGTGCTTCTGATCAGTATTCCCAACTGTGACTTTGACGAGTGTTTCTTGGGTGAATTTTTGGTAGACACCGGTTTGGAGAAAAAAGTACAGCTTGAGAAAATTGCTTTTCGCTTGTATGATTTGACAGAGAATAAAGATCTTCATCAAATCTACATTGCCAAATTTGATGAAGAACAATCTCCCAAGAAAAAGCCTGCAAAAGTTACTCGCTTGGCTGCTTCAAATCCCTAAGGTGATTCTGATCATTGAATTTTTTGACGGAAAATGAGCCGTCTTCGAGTTGATCCAATAGGTAAAGACACAGATTAGTGTGACCAAACTGATCCATGTATTTCAAATTGTAGTTTAGGATCAGGCTTAAAAAAATTCGCATTGCGCGTCCATGCATACATACCAGAATGGTCTTTCCCGGTCCATTCAGAATGATGTCTATTCCTCTTCTCATTCTTTCGGCGACTGCATTGGGACTTTCACCTCCTGCAATGGCATAGTCCAGATTCCCCTGCTGCCACTGATGAAGCATGTGCTGATAGTACTCCCCTTCTTCAGGTGTCATGGGAGTGCCTTCATAATCTCCCCAAGAAATCTCATTGAGCTCTGTTAGAGCCCGGGTGGGAGTACCTCTATCGATAAATGACTGTATGGATTGCTTGGTTCTGATCAATCCTGTGTGGTAAATTTGATCAAATTGCACATCAGAATAGGCATCAAAAAAAGCTTGGGCTTGAGCTCGCCCGGTTGCATTGATGGGAGCATCAATCCCGCTGCCCTGTACCACTCCCTGAAGGTTGAAATCAGTCTGTCCGTGACGGACTAAGTAAATTTTTTTTCGATCCAAGATTCTTTATTTTTGTCGACACCCCAAATAAACTCGATTTAGCTCAGATTTTAATGATTTTTCTCCAATCCCCCTCCCTGGACCATTTAAATCAAACATCCCGTGACACACTTGTTCAGCATTTGGGAATAGTATTTACCGCTGTAGGAGAAGACTATTTGGAGGCAACAATGCCCGTTGATGCTCGAACCAAGCAGCCCATGGGATTGTTACACGGAGGAGCAAATGTAGTCTTGGCAGAAACCTTAGGAAGCCTCGCTTCATCCTTAACGATTGACTTGAACCAAAAGGCTTGTGTGGGATTGGAAGTAAATGCCAATCATCTTCGGTCGGTAAGAGAAGGTATAGTCAGGGGAATTGCCAAACCCATACACTTAGGAAGGTCAACTCAAGTCTGGGAAATCAGAATTTTGGACGAAAAGGATAAATTGTGCTGTATTAGCCGACTGACGATGGCTATTCTAGATAAAAAATGAGTATCACCGCAACAGGAAATTATATTTCAAAGGCAGAGGTTTTGAATGCCCTGTTTTTAAAAGGACTGGAGTCAGGAGGAGCTTTTGCACTTTGGCGCAAGCCCAAATCAAACAAGCTTGAATACATCCAAGATGATCAGGCTGCCCCTACCCGGGTCAATCTGGAATTGGAAAACCTCCCGGCCGGTTTTCTAGCCCATCCTTTTGCAGACCAAGAAGATAAAAAAGCCTACTTCATTCAAGCAAGTAAATATTTTCAGTTTCAACTGGATTCAATCCCTTCAGAAATCGAGCTACCTGAATGGCTGTCCACAGAATTGGGCAGAGAAGAAAGCAAAACCCAAATCGCAGAGTTAATCCGAAGCAAAAGCTTTTCCCAAACCAAACCAGCCGGAAAATGTGATCAAAAAGCCCATTTTCTCAATCTGGTGGAAAAAGGTATTGAAGCGATTAATTCGGGATTATTGGAGAAAATCGTCCCGTCAAGAACCCGATTGATCGATCTGCCCGAAAACTTTGACCTAGCCCAAACCTTTACCCGGCTTTTGGAAGCTTATCCAAATTCCTTTGTGAATTTCTTTCATATTCCAGGTGTAGGCACTTGGATCGGCGCCTCGCCTGAGATATTGATTGAAACCAAGGGCGACCAATTTTACACCATGTCTCTGGCAGGCACTCAACCTGGCCGAGGAGAAAACCCGCTCAAATCCGCGGCTTGGACTCAAAAAGAAATCGAAGAGCAAGCCATGGTGAGCAGATACATTGTGGATTGCTTCAAAAAAATCAGGCTGCGAGAGTACGAAGAGCATGGGCCAAAGACTGTCCTTGCAGGGAATCTGCTTCATCTCAGGTCTGATTTCCGAGTAAACATGAAATCCACCAATTTCCCCAATCTGGGCACGGTGATGCTGGAATTGCTTCATCCCACTTCCGCAGTATGCGGAATGCCCCGAAAAGAGGCCCATGACTTCCTGCAGTCCCATGAGGGCTTTGACCGTTCCTTTTTTGCAGGATTCCTCGGTCCGGTCAATATTCAGGAAGAGACTTCCGTGTTTGTCAACCTCAGAACAGCCAATCTACAGGGAGAAAAAGCAATCCTATATGCCGGAGCAGGAGTGACGGAAGATTCCGATCCGGAAATGGAATGGGAGGAAACCGAGCTGAAATGCAATATCATTGGTAAATTTCTTCAAAATCCATTCGATTGACCAATCAAATTATCACCGATTTAGTGGCGATTTGCGCCAAAAAAGGCATTGAAAACGCCATTCTTTCTCCCGGGTCACGCTGTGCTCCTTTGACACTCGCTTTTGCCAGACACCCGGAAATCCACGCCAGGACCATCTCAGACGAGCGATCAGCCGCCTTTATTGCCTTGGGCATGGCCCAAAAACTCAATCAGCCGGTAGTTCTGGTTTGTACCTCGGGTTCGGCGGCACTGAACTACTACCCTGCTATAGCAGAAGCTTTTTTTCAGGAAGTACCCTTACTCATTCTCACTGCGGATCGCCCATCCGAATGGATCGATCAATGGGACGGTCAGACCATTTACCAGCAGGAAGTCTACGGAAAGCATGTTAAGAAAAGCTTTCAGTTTCCCGACAGCCTTAATTCATCCGATCAGATTTGGTATGCGCATCGGATCGTCAATGAAGCCATTAATTTGGCTAAAACAGGACCAGCCGGTCCGGTACATATCAATATCCCGCTAAGGGAGCCTTTTTACCCAAAAAAGGGTGAGCAATTCATCGCTTCCAAGGAATTACACATCGTTCATCCCCATCCATCCTGCAAACAGCTATCCCACGAGGCTCTTGAACAGCTGAAAGCCAAACTTGCTCAGGTCAACCGATTGGTGATCATCCCCGGGCAGCAAAAGCCCAATCCAAAAATCAAGAAACTGCTCAAGCAGCTAGCCCTTCAGAAAAAAGTGGTGACCGTCACGGACACCATCTCCAACCTGTCTTTTGAGGAGAGCATCAGCTTTCACGACCATTGGTTGGGAAATGAAAAGATTTCTGAAGGACTTGCCCCAGACTTGATATTGACCTTTGGGAAATCGCTCATTTCCAAACCCTTGAAGCAGTTTTTGAGAAGGAATCCCCTTTCCCATTGGCATATTCAGGCACACGAAGGAGCTAGAGATCCTTTCCAACACCTGACCAGACATTTGGATTGCGACCCACTTTACTTTTTGGAATGGCTGGCCGAACATATCCCTTCCATGAATGAAAGTTATTTCTCGAGATGGCAGTCTTTAGAGTCTAAGGTCAAGGAAAATCTTCCCGAAATACTTTCTAATGCTGAGTTTGGAGAGTATCAGGCACTTCACCGGGTAATCCGGAATATCCCTGAAAATTCAAAGATCCATTTGGCCAATTCCATGCCGGTCCGGTACATGAATTTTCTGGGAAAAATCCATCAGGAAATTAGCTGCAATCGAGGCACAAGCGGCATTGACGGAACCAACAGTAGTGCGGTAGGCTGTGCTTTTACTACCAAGGATCCAGTCACCATCATCACCGGGGATATGGCCTTCTTCTACGATCGCAATGCCTTTTGGCACAACTATTCCATAGCCAATCTTCGCATCATTCTATTGAATAACCATGCAGGGGGTATTTTCAGATTGATTGATGGCCCCAAAGACCAACCCGAGTTGGAGGAGTTCTTTGAAACCAAGCAGGCCTTAAACGGACAATCTCTGGCGAAAGAGTTTGGATTTGGATATAGCTTGGTGACCCAAGCCCATGAATTGGATAGCCAAATCAAGGAACTATTTGCTCCTGGAATGAAAGCCAAAATCCTCGAAATCCAATCAGAAAGCCCCAAAAATACCGAAATACTTTCTTTAGTTAAGGAAAAAATAAAGCTCCTCTTGGAGGAATAAGCACCTTGATCTTTCCCTTCAGCTCGGATTCCCTCACCCAGTCTCTGAAGATGTTGGAAATCAATAGTTTTTGAACATATTTGTTCGACCCAAAATAACTTATGAGAACTTGTTTATCCCTGATCTTATATTTACTTCTATTAGGTAATTGTTTCGCCCAATCTCCGGGTCTGCCCTTTTCAAAATACTATTCGACCAATGATTATCAGGGAGGAATCCAGAATTTTTCATTTACTCAGAATGATCTGGGACTGATCTATGTAGCCAATAATTTTGGGCTTTTGGAATATGACGGGAGTACTTGGAGGCGCTACACCCTTCCCAACAGCACCAAAATCCGGGATGTGGCCATTGATGATTCAGGGACCATTTTCGTGGCTGGACAGGCTCAGTTCGGGTATTTCAGACCCAATGAGAGTGGAAAACTGAGCTATTTTTCCTTGCTGGAAAAGCTGCCTGAAGAAAAACAAAACCTGGAGGAAATCTGGAGGATTCTCTTTATTCAGGATAAAATCGTCTTTTGTACTTTCGACGAAATCTTTATTTTCAACAAAAATCTGGAACTGGCCCATATCCTTGACCTTGAGGGAGACTTTGAGAGTTTTCACATAGCCAACAATAATCTCCTGGTAAACCAAAATGAAAAAGGCTTGCTCTATCTGGAAAATGATCAGCTTGCAGCCTGGGAAAAGGGGGATTTTTTCAAAGATATGCTGGTTGTGGGGTTTATTTCACTGACCAAAAACCAGCATTTGGTCTTTACTCGTAACGAAGGAATTTTCAGCTTTTCTCCTTCCAAAACAGAACCTTGGAGAGCCAATATTCCGGTAGATATCCAAATCAATACAGTACATCAGCTGAAAAATGGAAATATCGCAATCGGAAGCCAAAGAAATGGACTTTTTATCCTGAGTCCTGAAGGAGAAATTCTTCTGGAGATGAACAAGGAAAACGGACTGAGAAATAATTCCATTCTTTCGCTTTTTGAAGATGTCTCCGGCAATCTTTGGGTGGGACACAACAATGGTATTACACTACTTGAGTTGAGCTTACCCTTCCGCTTGATCGATCAGTTTTCCGGACTTCCCGGAACAGGCTATGATGCCTATTTCAAAGAAAATCAGCTCATTTATGGAACCAATTACGGGCTTTTCTCAGAGACTTGGAATGGGAAATCTACCAAAGGAGTTTCTTCCGTATCCGGAGGTATTGGGCAGGTCTATCAGATTTCGGAAATACAAAACTTCCTGCTTTCAGCTCAGAATGACGGGGCCTTTCAAATCCAAAACGGAAGTGTTAAAGCTATTGACGGACCGCCTGGAATTTGGAACTTCCAACCGCTAAAAGATCATCCCAATCTTGTTCTGGCTGGTAGCTATAGTGGTTTTCTACTCTTTGAAATAGAAAATGGTTCGATCCGGTTTCTCAGGAAATTGAAAGGCTTTGAAGAGTCCAGCCGACTGTTTGAGCAGGACAGCAACGGAGACATCTGGATGGCCCATGGATACAAAGGAATATACCGACTGAGGCTAAACTCCTCCTTGGATTCTTTGGAATTCAAGTTTTACGGTACAGAGTCAGGCCTTCCTACCACCCTTTTGAACAGCGTCTGGAAGCTGAACAATCAGCTGGTCTTTTCTACGCAGTATGGCTTGTACCGACACAATCCAGAATCGGACCGATTGGAATTGGACCCAAACTTCCAGCCATATTTTGACTACGATTTTTCGGCCACAAGTATGGCCGAAGATCCTTTGGGAAATATTTTCTATCTGGGTGAAAAGGAAGTCGGGGTACTTGAACGTCAAATCAACGGGTCCTACACTAAAAACAACCAGATTTTCAACAAAATCAAACCCTTCCTCAATGACGATCTCCAGAATATTTCCCTTATCCGGCCCAATGAAGTTCTTTTTGCTGCCAACGAGGGTTTTATTTGGTATAAACTGGACAGAAATTACAGCGCACCCCAGGCTTTTCCTACACTGATTCGTTCAGTTTACCTTACTGGAATTGCTGATTCGCTGATTTGGGAAGGAAAGTACATTGCGGAGAAGGAAAACTCAATTCAAAAAATTCCGAATATTCCATACCATCGGGCAAATCTGAGATTTGAGGCAAGCAATCCTATTCCCAATAATGAAAATACCACCCAATACCAGTTTTGGTTGGAAGGACTGGAGGATGGATTTGGTGAATGGACGACCAAAAGAGACAAAGCCTTCACCAATCTCCGTGAGGGAAATTACACCTTTCACGTGCGCAGCAAGGACATTTACAGTCAGATAGGAGAAGAAGATCAATTTGAATTCAAAGTGCTTCCACCTTGGTATCGAAGTCCTTTGGCCTATGTGATTTATACTATTCTGGGAATCATCGCCTTGGCTTTGGCTTTCCGCTATTTGGACCGAAGAATGAAAAAAGCAGCTGCGAAAATCAAGGCTGCCCAATCCAAAGTAATTCAGCAAAAAGAAAGTGATCTGAAGGATTCCCAGCGGGAAATAGAGCGATTAAAAACGGAAAAGCTCAGGTCTGAAATTCTGATTAAAAACAAGGAATTGGCATCCACCACCATGCACCTGATCAACAAAAACGGATTTATCGATCAGACCAAAACCCAACTGATGAACATCACCAAAAAGAGCAAGAATCAGGAGGTAAAAGATGAAATCAAAAAAATCATCAACAGCATCGAGAAAAACATTGCCGGAGATAAGGATTGGGAGCAGTTTGAAATGCATTTTGACGAGGTACACGGTGACTTCATGAACCGTTTTAAAACCAAATTCCCTGATCTCAGCCCTCAGGAAATCAAATTGAGCGCTTACCTCAGGATGAACCTATCTTCCAAAGAAATCGCCAATCTGATGAATATCTCCGTACGGGGAGTGGAAATCGCCCGGTATCGACTGCGCAAAAAAATTCATTTGGAACGCTCAGACAATCTTCAGGAGTTTATTCTCAAATTCTAAGCAGCAGAAAAATCAGAATCGGGAGAGTTTCCTCTCCCGATTTTTTGTGACAAATAAATCATCAATCCGATTTGCCCGATTTCTGCCATGGTCAAAGGAATCAGACCAATGAAAGCAGCAAATCCAGTAAATAAGAATATCCCGCTGATGATAGTAAGGATCCCAACGATCATTGGAATGGCGGAAAAACGGTTTTTATATCCGAGGAAAGCCATTCCCAAGAGAACATAAAAGAAGCCGAAGGAACTGATTTTGACCATGTAGTAATCTCCCAATTGAATCCAATCAGTCATCAATGCAATAAGGTCGACACCAAGCCATATTACACTGGCGCCAAGCATCATCAAAGCTCCTACTTTCAGCAGGGAATTTGGGAATTGCTGAGTCATTTTTACCCAGGCAAACATGAAAAGCATATATCCCAAACCACTTGCAATTTTAATGAAGGAAAATGCCCCTCGGCTGATTTCTTCCTTTCCTTCGATGAATTCTACCTCATAGCCGATTTCAAAAATGGAAAGAAAGAAATAAACCAAAGCGGAAGCTATCCCCACATAAATAAAAGGAGATATCTTATTGACCTTAAAATCGGCACTTTCTTCCATGGTCCCCTGAAAATCCAAGGCTTCAAATAGCGCCTTGATCGTGTAACTTCTGGGAGTCACCTCCCCTGCCTCGATCCGCTGAATGGTGCGGACGTTCAGATTGCATTTTTCGACGAGCTCCTCTTGCGTGAGTCCTTTGGCTTTTCTCAATTCAGAGATCTTCTTGCCTAATTCCGGTTGTTTCATTGTGAATTGTGTTTTTGGTTTGACCATGGCAAGTTGATTCAAATGGAAATTCTTTAGCGCGAAAAAAGGGCGGAATTGACCCGACATTTAGACGGCATTTGCTCAAAAATAGGATTTTTAGCCATTTTAAGCCCTTTTTTTAAATCAAACTCAAAACCTTCCCCAATACGGGATTTCGGTTTTCCAGCTTCCAGATCAAAGACAATTCTGTGAATTGGGTGATGGCAGGGATTTCCATAAAGCGCACATTGAGCTCATAGCCTTCTTTCAGGGAAGTGGGCACGATGGCTACTCCCAACCCATTTTCCACCAAACGGAAAATCGTCAAGGCATGCACGGATTTGTGCTTGATTCTTGGCGAAAATCCTGCATCCCGACAGATTCCCAAAATCTGCTCGTAGTAAAAATTGGAGTAATCGGAAGAGAAAAGGATAAATGATTCATCAGAAAACTGACCGACACTTTGGAATGTGTCAACGGAAATCGGGTGATCTGCGGGAACTACCAGAGAAAACGTATCCCTGTAAACCGATCGCATTTCCAAATCCTCAGGCACCGAAGCCAGTCGGACAAATCCCAAGTCCAGCTTGTCTTTTTGGATCATTTCCACTTGGATCTGATTGCTCAATTCTTCCAGGCTGGTGTTGATTTTTGGAAAACGGGAATTGAGTTTTTGAAGCAAATCAGGGAGTACTTGATTGGAAGCTGAACCTAAAAACCCGATTCTCAACTCTCCTTCCTTACCCTGAGCGATTTCCTGAATCTGCTTTTGGGTGATCTGCAGGTGATTCAAGATAAAATCCACCTCTCTTTTGAAATACTCACCAGCCGCGGTCAGCTCTACATGCTTTCGGTCCCGCTCAAACAGCTGCACACCCATCTCCTCCTCCAGCTGCTTGATCTGCCGACTCAGTCCGGGTTGGGAAATAAACAGGCGCTCTGCCGCTTTTCGATAATTCAACTCCTCCGCCACTGCTTGGAAGTAACTCAAATGTCTTAGCTCCATTGATGCTTATTGATTATCAATACTTGACAAAAATAGTATCAAAAAGCATCAAATAGAAGCGGTAATTTTACAGAACCTTGGAGGCCTTAGCGACCTCGAAGGCTTTAAAGCTTCATGAATTCAACGAAAAAACTCAAAACCTTCGGGGTTTTCAAAAATCCCAAAGGTTAACCAAACCATGAAAACCTTTAACTACGGTCAAGACCGACTTACCGCTTCCCTTGCTTTGGGATTGGCTTCAGGCGAAATCAAAGGAATTTTCAGCCCGGAAACCATCCATAAAATCAAGGAATCTGCAGAAGCTGTAGAAAAAATAGCCCAAGGCGAAGCCATCGTCTATGGAATCAACACAGGTTTTGGTCCGCTCTGCACCAGCAAAATCTCGGCAGCAGATACCAAAACCCTTCAGGAAAACCTGCTGAAAAGCCATGCAGTAGGCGTAGGCGAACCTGTAGACTTGGAAATATCCAGGCTGATGATGGTTCTGAAAATTCATGCGTTGGCTCAGGGATTTTCAGGTATTCGATGGGAAACTGTGGAAAGAATCCACTGGATGCTGGAGAATGATATCGTTCCCTTGGTCCCAATTCAAGGTTCTGTAGGGGCATCAGGGGATTTGGCTCCGCTTTCTCATTTGTTTTTGCCTTTGATTGGATTGGGAAAAGTCTCTTACGGGGGAAAAGTCCAAAAGTCCAATGAAGTGTTGGAGCAAATGGGGAAAAAGCCACTTCACCTGGGACCAAAAGAAGGTCTTGCGCTGATCAACGGTACCCAATTTATGGCTGCGCACGGAGTGAAAGTGGTCCAGAAGCTTCACAACCTGTTGACCCATGCCAGCATCACCGGGGCGATGATGATTGAGGGATTGATGGGTTCGGTCAAGCCTTTTTATACCGATTTGCATTTACTCCGCCCTTATTCCGGAAGTAGGCACGTTGCTGAAACTATCCAGAATCTGCTCAAGGACTCGGAAATAGTCGCTTCTCATCTCTACTGTGCGAGAGTTCAGGACCCCTACTCCCTTCGATGCATGCCGCAGGTTCACGGAGCGAGCTGGAATGCCTACCTCCATCTCAAAGAAATCCTGGAGATCGAGATCAATTCAGTGACGGACAATCCCGTAGTTTTTGATGAAAATCACACCATTTCCGGAGGACATTTTCACGGACAGCCGATTGCTTTGCCTTTGGACTATGCGACTTTGGCAGCATCTGAGATCGGAAACATTGCCGACAGGAGAATTTATCTATCCATCGAAGGGGATACGCCGGGTGTGCCCAAACTTTTGCTTAAAGAAACCGGCCTCAATTCCGGCTTGATGATTCCCCAATACACTACGGCAGCTTTGGCTTCGGAAAACAAAGGCCTTTGTTTTCCCGCTTCGGCAGATTCCATACCTACTTCACTGGGTCAGGAAGATCACGTCAGCATGGGAAGTATCAGTGCCAGAAAGGCACTAAGAGTGATCGAAAATGTAGAAAAAATACTTGGGATCGAGCTGTTCTATGCCGCACAGGCTATGGACTATCATGCTCCGCTGAAGTCGGGAAAAATCATGACCACTATCTACGAGCGGGTAAGGCAAAGCATCGACCCGGTGATTTCCGATCGGATTCTCTATGAGGATATGGAGACCGCTATTGATTTGGTGAAAAGCGGAGAATTGGTGAATCTGGCGAAGAAGGTGGCCGATCAGGAAGGATTGGCTTTTGAAACGGAATGGAGTGAACTATTTGAGTATTAAAAAGGGCTCACAGATGACACGGATTACAACAAATCTCATCTGTGCTCATCTGTGAAATCTGTGAGAGATAAAAATGAAAAAGCTAAAACTAATCGGCCCAATCTCCCAAGTGCTGACCCTGGATCATCTCCCGCTCAAAGGAGCGCTGAAAGACGATCAATTGGAGCTCATCGAGCAGGCAGGAATCCTAATTGAAGAAGAAAAAATCTTTCAGGTTGGGAAGTGGGAAAACCTAACCAAGCAATTTCCAGAAGCTGAGATTTTCGAATTAAAGGGGGATTATGTGGCCATGCCTGGAATGGTGGATTGCCATACCCATATTTGCTTTGGTGGCTCTCGGGCCAAGGATTTTGCCATGCGAAATGCAGGAAAAACCTACCTCGAGATCGCCCAATCCGGAGGAGGAATCTGGGAAACGGTGACCCAAACCCGAAAACTGAGTCAAGTAGATCTGGCAAAAATCACAGCGAATCATGCCAATCGTCACCTTTCCGAAGGTGTGACTACCATTGAAGTAAAAAGCGGATATGGGCTTTCGGTAGAGGAAGAATTAAAAATGCTCCGGGCGATCCAAGAAGCAAAAAGTCTGACTTCAGCTGATTTGATTCCCACTTGCTTGGCTGCCCACATGAAGCCTAAGGATTTTTCAGGGACCAATCCCGAGTATTTGGAGATGATTTCAACTGAGCTTTTTCCTATTCTGAATAAAGAAAATCTAACTCAACGCATCGATGCCTTTGTGGAGAAAAGTGCTTTTTCTCCGGATGAAATCAAACCCTATTTTCAAAAGGCTAAAGAAATGAGCTTTGATTTGACTGTTCACGCGGATCAGTTTACGGTGGGAGGTTCGAAAGTGGCCCTAGAATCAGGTGCTTTGTCCGCTGACCACCTGGAAGCTTCCGGAGACGAAGAAATCCGAAATTTGGCCCAATCAAATACCCTTGCAGTTGCACTTCCCGGTGCTTCGATAGGTTTGGGATGCTCCTTTACTCCCGCTCGCAAGGTTCTAGATCAGGGCGGAGCTTTAGCCATCGCCTCCGACTGGAATCCGGGTTCGGCACCTATGGGAGACTTACTCGCTCAGGCTTCTATTTTGGCTACGTTCGAAAAACTGAGCACAGCCGAAGTCTTGGCTGGAATTACTTTCCGGGCTGCAGCAGCACTTGGATTAGCAGATCGGGGGAAATTAACCCAGGGTCAATTGGCTGATTTTATCCTTTTCCCTACCAAAGATTATCGGGAGATTCTATACCATCAAGGGAAGATGAAGCCGATGGAAGTGTGGAAGTCAGGAAGTAAGGAGGTTAGGAAGACGGGAGGTATGGATGCTTTGAAGTCCGGTGTCAGATGACCGATGTCATAGGAGAATCATAATTAAAAATGGCCTCCAATTCTGAGTTTAAGGACCAAAAAGGGTCATAAATCGTAAATCAAAAACCGTAATTCGTAAATCCCATGTCTTTTCAAGATCAAATCATACAAGGAATCCCTTCAGAGTTACCTCCAAAAAAACTGCGAAATCCCGCTATTTCGCATGCGCCGAAGCGAAAGGATATCCTTTCTCCGGAAGAGAAAAAACTGGCGCTTAGCAATGCCTTGCGCTATTTCCCAAAGGAATGGCATCAGGAATTGGCTAGTGAATTTTTGGAAGAATTGAAAAGCTACGGGCGAATCTACATGTATCGCTTTATGCCGGACTATAAGATGTATGCAAGGCCAATTTCCGAATATCCAAACCAATCCAAGCAGGCTGCTGCGATCATGCTGATGATCCAAAACAATTTGGATCCTGCCGTGGCGCAGCATCCCGAGGAATTGATCACTTATGGTGGAAATGGGGCTGTATTTCAGAATTGGGCCCAATACCTGCTCACGATGAAATACCTAGCGGAGATGAGTGATGAGCAAACTTTGCACATGTATTCTGGCCACCCCATGGGGCTTTTTCCCTCTTCTCCCGAGGCACCACGAGTCATCGTCACCAATGGAATGATGATCCCCAACTATTCCAAACCGGACGATTGGGAGCGATTCAATGCACTGGGAGTCACTCAATACGGGCAAATGACGGCGGGTTCGTACATGTACATCGGCCCACAAGGAATAGTCCATGGCACCACAATTACAGTCATGAATGCCTTTAGGAAAAAGTTGAAAAATGGTCAATCTTCCCGGGGCAAGCTTTTCCTTACAGCCGGACTGGGCGGAATGAGCGGCGCCCAACCCAAAGCAGGGAATATTGCCGGTTGCGTATCCGTATGCGCAGAAGTCAATCCCGCCGCTGCCAGAAAACGATTCGAACAGGGTTGGGTAGATGAATTGATCGAAGACTTGGATCAATTGGTTGCGAGAGTTCAAAGAGCAAAAGAAGCAGAAGAAGTGGTTTCCATCGCCTTTTTAGGCAATGTGGTGGATGTTTGGGAGCGTTTTGATCAGCAAAACATATTCGTTGAACTCGGGTCAGACCAAACTTCTTTGCACAATCCTTGGGCAGGTGGGTACTATCCTGTGGGACTGACTTTCGAAGAATCCAATCAGCTTATGGCAAATGATCCTGTGGCTTTTAAGGAAAAAGTTCAGGCATCATTGCGGCGACAAGCTGCTGCGATCAATCGTCACGCAGCCAAAGGAACCTATTTTTTCGACTACGGAAATGCCTTTTTGCTGGAAGCATCAAGGGCCGGTGCTGAAGTGATGGCAGAAAATGGAATTGATTTCCGCTATCCAAGCTATGTGCAGGATATTTTGGGGCCGATGTGTTTTGACTATGGATTTGGTCCTTTTCGATGGGTTTGCACCTCAGGAAAAGCACAAGATCTGCGAAAAAGTGATCAGATAGCCGCTGAAGTATTAAAAGAAATCATGGAACATGCTCCCACTAGCATTTCCCAACAGATGCAGGACAACATCACCTGGATCGAGGAGGCTGAGAAAAACAAGTTGGTGGTAGGTTCGCAGGCTCGAATTCTCTATGCAGATGCCGAAGGGCGAAGAAAAATTGCCGGAGCTTTCAACAAGGCCATTTCAGAAGGGGAAATCTCCGCTCCGATTGTCTTGGGTAGAGATCATCATGACGTCAGCGGGACGGATTCTCCTTATCGGGAGACGAGCAATATTTACGATGGAAGCCGATTTACTGCCGATATGGCGATACACAATGTAATCGGGGACAGTTTTCGGGGAGCGACCTGGGTGTCCATCCACAATGGTGGCGGTGTTGGCTGGGGAGAGGTGATCAATGGAGGATTTGGATTGGTTTTGGATGGAAGTCAAGAAGCGGGAAGAAGATTAAAATCGATGCTTTTCTACGATGTCAACAATGGAATTGCACGCCGAGCTTGGGCGAGAAATACGGGTTCGATGGAAGCGATTCGACGGGAAATGGACCGGACTCCGGGATTAAAAGTGACGTTTCCGGAATTGGTGGATGAGGAGATTTTTGAAAATCTTATTCATTGACGGGCAACTTTTCCAAAGTTTCGAACTTTGGAAAAGTTCTTCAGAGAAATCAACTTTCCTCGAAAACCTCCTTCAAATCCAATTCAAATCCGGGAAGTACGTTTGATGTTACTTTTTGACCAGTGGTGAAAAGCCTCGAGGGCTGATATATTCCATCCACCAAGACATTGATTTGAAGGGTGTTTTCTACAGGATGAATGATCCAGTATTCCTTGACGCCAAACTCTTGATAGAGATCGTATTTGTTTTGAAGTTCTACTTGGCTATTGCTCGGAGAAAGGATCTCCACAATCAAATCCGGGGCACCTAGGCAGCCTTTTTCATCCAGTTTACTAGGGTCACAAATCACCGAAATATCCGGTTGGACCACGGAATCAATGGTTTTAATGTCAGGATCTTTTGATAATCTCACATCAAAAGGGGCGGAGTAGACTTGGCAAATATGCCCTTTCAAAAATGCATGAAAATGCACGAACAAATTCCCAGACACAGCTTGATGTCTTCTATTCGGTGAAGCTGCCTTTTTAAAAACTTTCCCTTTGATTAACTCCACAATTTCCTCAAAGTTCCATGTCAAGTAATCGGCATAGGTATATCCGGAAAAAGTAGAATCAGGCTCCCTAAATGCATCCAAATCAATATTCTCTTTTTCAGGAATTCGGTAAGGCTTCATGACTATCTCCTAATGGTCAACGAAATTAACAAACAAGTTTTCTTAAGTTAGAGTAAATAACACAAGACTCAAATCGAAAGCCTATGAATCTTCACCAAAACCCCTCTCCCTATCACTGGTCAGGCCGCAAATCCGATCAATTGGATTATTGGCATCAAGAAGTTAAGACAATTTCGAATTTGGACTTGGTTCAAAGTCCAGAAAAGAAAGTAGGAATTCTCGGCTATGCCGGCGAGGAAGGAGTCATTCGAAATCAAGGTCGATTGGGAACCTTAGAAGGTCCTGCAGCAATCCGCAAAATGCTGGGTTCTGTCGCTTATCATCTCCCAGAAAATCTTCCTCTATTGGATTACGGAGATATTTTCACCATTAATCAAGACTTAGAAGCTTCTCATGATGCACTATCTAAAATCACGCTTGACCTGTTAAAAAGCCATCATTTCCCCGTGCTTCTGGGAGGTGGTCATGATTTAGCCTATGCCCACGGTCGAGGAGTGCAGCAATTCATTTCCGAAAAAGGCGAAAAACTCGGAATCATCAACCTTGACGCACACTTTGACTTAAGACCCCTGGTTGGAGGAAAAGCCCATTCAGGTTCTCCCTTCCTCCAGTTAGCTCAAGAATTTCCGGGTAACTTTCATTACTTGGCTTTAGGTATTCAACGGGCTGCCAACCCCAAATCCCTTTTCCAAACAGCAGAAAGACTCAACAGTCGGTATCTGGTCATGGAAGACTTCCGACTCAACAATTGGGAATATATCGAGGAGCAGATTATCTGGTTTTTAGACTCGGTGAATAAGGTGTATTTGAGTATCGACTTGGATGGATTTTCCTCGGCTTTTGCTCCGGGTGTATCCGCACCTTCTCCCATGGGATTCAATCCTCAGATCGCTTTCAAAGTTTTTGAATTGATCGCTAAAAGCAAAAAACTGATCAGCCTGGACGTGGTCGAACTTAACCCGAAATTTGATCAGGACAATGCCACAGCGAGGTTGGCTGCCCGGGCTATTGAGTATATTTTGAGGAAGGTTTTTGGGTGAAATTATTGCTAAATTCTGCTTTAAGCAAAGTAAAATACTAACAAAAAAAGAGGCTGAATTCGAAAAATTCAGCCTCTTTTTTTACTTGAATTAAATCAAGGTATCCACTTGATATGCTTGAAGTTAGGCTTTCTCTTTTCAAGAAATGCATTCCGTCCTTCTTTTGCCTCTTCCGTCATGTAAGCCAGGCGAGTTGCCTCTCCGGCAAAGACCTGCTGACCGACCATTCCATCGTCAGTGAGATTCATCGCAAACTTCAACATCTTGATCGAGGTCGGAGACTTAGCGAGTATCTCCTGAGCCCATTCATAGGCCGTATTTTCCAATTCTGCATGAGGAATCACCGCGTTAACCATCCCCATATCGAAGGCATCTTGAGCAGAATAATTTCGGCCTAAAAAGAATATCTCTCTTGCCTTTTTCTGACCGACCATTTTGGCCAAATACGCAGAACCGTACCCTCCGTCAAAGCTCGTCACATCGGCATCGGTCTGCTTGAAGATCGCATGTTCCTTGCTCGCCAAAGTCAGGTCACAGACCACATGCAAGCTGTGTCCACCTCCTACTGCCCAACCGGGAACTACAGCAATCACGACCTTTGGCATAAAGCGAATCAGACGCTGAACTTCCAGAATATTCAACCGATGATAGCCATCATCACCTACGTACCCTTGATGCCCTCGTGCCCGCTGATCTCCTCCGGAGCAGAAAGCCCAACCTCCGTCTTTCGGAGACGGTCCTTCTCCTGACAACAAAATCACCCCAATCGAGGTATCTTCTTGCGCATCGTAAAAGGCATCGTAAATTTCCGCTGTGGTTTTTGGACGAAAGGCATTTCGGACTTCTGGGCGATTGAAGGCGATTCGGGCCACGCCATTGCACTTTTTGTAGGTGATATCTTCGTATTCTTTGGCTGTAATCCAGTTGATCATGATCGTTTGGTTTAAAAATTACATTTTTGTGCAAGTTAACCCTCTCCTGCGGAATTTGTTACTTGGAAAACCGCTTTCTAACTGCTTCCCAACCTATGTTTCGACTCCATTTTGAGAATCAAGCCTATTCGAAAGCCGAAGATTTTGAAGTGAATCCGAGAGATTTACCGGAATATGCACAAGCTGCCTTTTCGTTTTGCAAAAGCTGGTTGGAAGGAGAAAAAACCTTTACCCAATCCACTTCCGGCTCCACTGGAACCCCCAAGCAAATACCCATTTCCAGAGACCAAATGATGGCAAGTGCGCAAGGGACCGGATCTTTTTTTAAAACTGACCCTAATTCAAAACTGCTCTGCTGCCTCAATCCTGCCTATATCGCCGGGAAAATGATGCTGGTTAGGGCGATGGTTTGGAACTGTGAAATTCATTTGGTAGAGCCCAGTTCCGACCCCCTAAGCAAGATCGATGAGGGTTTTGATTTTGTCGCGATGGTTCCCCTTCAGGTGCAGGCGTCTATGGAAGATCAAACAAGTCTTCCAAAACTCAAATCCATTCATCATCTGATCATCGGTGGGGCTCCAATTTCAGCGAAGTTGAAAGTCAAATTGGTAGAAAACGGCATCGAGGCCTGGCAAACCTTTGGCATGACGGAGACCGTTTCGCACATTGCCCTAGCCCCGATCCAAGCGGACGAACTGATCTATCAGATTTTACCGGGAGTTCAGTTTGGTCAGGATCAGCGTGGAGCCTTGTGGATCAAGTCTCAAATGAGCGGTCCCGATCCTATTCAAACCAATGACCTTATTGAACTTCGGTCAGAAACTTCTTTTGTTTGGCTGGGAAGAGCTGATTTTGTGATCAATAGTGGAGGTATCAAGATCCATCCTGAATTTTTGGAAGCCAAGATTGAATCGCATGTTCAGCGTTTCTTTTCTGATTCCCGATTTTTCATTTTTGGGGAAAAGGATGAAAAACTGGGGGAAAAAGTGATTCTTCTAATCGAATCCTCAACACTTGATGAAAAGAAGGCAGGAGAATTGCTGACTGAACTCAAGCACCAATTGGGCAAATACGAAGTGCCGAGGAAAATATCCTTTATCCCATCCTTTCAAATGACCCCAAACGGAAAAATCAATCGGAAAAAGACTATTTCCAATCTATGAAAGCATTCCTCCTTTTTCTGCTGCTTACTTGTTTTCCATTGTTGATAGAAGCACAGGAAAAACCTCTTGTGGAGATAGAAATTCTCCAGGCCAAGTCCAATTCCGGAATGATTCGGGTACTGGTTTTTCAGCAATCTGACGGATTTCCAGACGATCTCAATAAGGCCATTCGTTCTATTTCTGTTCCTTCCACCCTACCAACAAGCAAGCTTTTAATTGAGGATTTGGATGCGGGAACCTATGCCATTTCCATCATTCATGATGAAAATCTCAATGGGAAATTGGACACCAATCCAGTGGGCTATCCAACAGAACGCTTTGGATTTTCAAACAACCCCAAAATCTACTTTGGCCCTCCTTCTTTCGACAAAGCGGCTTTTAAATTGGAAAAAGGGAAAAAGACCATACAAATCCGCCTGAAATAGAACAAGGTATTTACCGGCTTTCATACCTGCCATCCTCCTTCATTTTCCGGATTTTCTCTTCAATTCCTCGAAAAGCCCTACTTTTGGCAAAAAATTAGGCATGAGCTCTGCTAAAAACTCCCTCACCGGTTTGATTCTGGAATACGATTCAGGATTGGTTCCCCCACCATACAGCCATGTGTTTCGATTGGCTTTGGATTGGAAACGAGGGGATTTGGAAGTACAACTTGACCTCCACTACACTGAGCGCGAGGAGCTTTCGGAAGAAGAAATTCTCGACGAAGGGTTTACCCTCAACGACGATTATCGATATCAGGGACCTTTGGACAAGGTTTGGATCGATCCCATTCAAGAACTGTACTCCAGCAGCAAGTGGACGAGCAAGGATATCGAGGACGGCGGAATCTCTCTGACCCCACAGGGACAGGGAAAAGAGGAAGGCGTAAAAATCCCTTCCAATCAGGAAGAGTGGCAGCTTATGGCACAGGACCTGATCCAGGCCATCTATGAAACCGTTAAAAAAGAAGCTCCGCTGCAGATCCACTTTCGAAAAGTCGATTCAGAAAGGGCTTGGGATTGCAGCCTTACGGTTCATTTCTCCCACAGGCAGGTAATTTTTGATCAAGGAGGAAAAACCCGAAATCTCAATTGGGAATATGCCATTCAGCTGATGAAACTTATTTTCACTCCTGACTATCACTATGAATTGGCTAAGGAATCTCCGGGAAACAAACGGGGAACTTACATAGACTGTGGAGACGGATATTGGCATGAATTAGGAAAAGGAGTGGTCAATATTGACCCATCTTTTGATGCAGTCGGGAAAATCAAGAACCGCCTTGATGAACTGATCGATTCCTGATTTAGGACTCAAAATTCGAATGGCTTTATTCCCTCTTCATGCCTTCCCCTTCTCTTTTAGCCTGTGATTTTCTTCAGATCAGAATGAATATCCTGAATCATCTTACCCAAGTCTTCTAGGGTCAAGGGAGTTTTCTTATCCCCCGGATTGGGGAAATCGGTGCTGATAAAGGCCTTGGCTTCCCAGACTTCCAATACATCCTCTCCCTTGACTTCATAGGGCTTGTAGTGGTCATTATCAGAGACCAAGAAGAGTTTGCCGTTTTCTGCCAGGTAATTAAAGACCCGCTTATACACGACCCCTTCTGTTTGTGTAACCAAAACGTAGGTTTTCCCGCTTTTGATTTGAGTAAGCTGATCCAAATACGCTCCGATCACAATAGTACCCGGAATCAAGGGAAGCATGGAGTCTCCGGCTAATTCAAAAGCCCGATAAGTCGCCTGCCGGGATAAATTTGGAAGATGAAATTGTGGTAAGGTCTCCATATATTCTGGGTCGGCAAATCCATTTAGATAGCCTGCAGAGGCCTTTTGACCCACCAGAGTAATATTCTCCCGATCATTCTCATCGGTCGCAATGGTGAGAATATTCAACTTTCGCTTTTGAAGTGCCTTGCGTCCCAGTCGCTCAATATCATGCTCGATCAACTCTTCCAAACCCACTTCAAGCAGCTCACTGATTTTCAGCAAGGTCGCCAATTTGGGCTCAGAGCGCCCATCTTCGTAGGCAGATATCATGGTTCGCTGCACGTCCAGCTGATCCGCAAGATCACTTTGGGTGATTCCTTTCACTTTGCGGAGGTATCGGAGATTTGAGGCTAAATAACTCATGCTGAAAAGAGATAAAAGTTAGGGTCGTCTTCCATAGGAGCGACAGGGAAAAACGGGTTCAAATTTCCCATTTTCGCCTTTCTGCTTTCCAATTTGGCCTTAATCTGCTCGATGATTTCTCCTACCGGCTTGGGTTCTGTGACCAAGAGATAGCCGTATTGTGGTCTTTGCTCATCTTCCACAAAAAATTTGACCTGATGATTGCCTGAGGCAAGTGCCTTGGAGGTGATCCTGATTTTCTCTGCTGATTCCATAGCTCTTTGATTTACATGAGTCAAGTTAGTAAATGTTGTTTTTATAAACATCATAATGATGTAAAAATCAACATTTTTTCCTGACAAAAACTGTCGGTTTTTACCCCGCTTTATAAACCACTGATTTTCAGGTAAGCACAGGATAGTTTTGGATTTTTTCCATGACTGGTTACTATTCATTTTACCATTCGACCGCTCAGCCAATAAATGAATCGATATGAAACCTTTGTCCGGTTATTTTGTAAGTAAATAGTGTGTATTGTCACCTAAAGAGACAATACATCCGAGTAAACTCAAACCAACCATGAAGTATTTCTACCTTTTATTTTTCCTATTTGGGCTTTCTTTCAATTCTTTCTCCCAGAATTACACCGTGAAGGGAAGGGTATTGGAATACGGAAAATCCGAGCCTGTCCCTTATGCAAATATCCTTTTACTATCTGTTTCCGACTCTTCACAGGTAACAGGTACGATATCAGAAATCGATGGGGAATTTGAAATGAACAATATCCGTGAAGGCGAATACCTTTTTAAAATTCAATATCTAGGCTACCAGGACTACTATAAAACCATTTCTATAAGAAGTAATCTGGACCTAGGAGCAATCAGCATTAGAGAAGAAGCCACGGCTTTGGGAGAGGTAGTGGTGGCAGCCAGAAGATCCACCGGAACACAGCGAAGTGACACCACCATGTACAACGCTGATGCTTTCAAGACTATGAAAGACGCCAGTGCTCAGGTATTGATAGAGAAGCTACCGGGTGTAGTTTCTGAAGGTGGAGTACTGCAAGCCCAGGGAGAAGCAATCGCTCAGATTTTGGTAGACGGGAAACCTTTCTTCGGAAACGATGTCCAATCCGCCCTTCAAAATCTACCTGCAGAAGTCATTCTGAGCATAGAGATATTCGATCAGAAAAGTGAAAAAGCCCAATTGAGCGGATTTGATGATGGAGAAAGATTAAAAACCATCAACATCATCACTAAGCCCAACCGCAGAAAAGGGCAATTTGGAAAGATGACGGCAGGCTATGGTACCGATGACCGTTATCTGGTCGGAGCAAGTGTCAATGCCTTCAATGAAGACCAAAGATTCACCTTCACCGGTTTGTCCAACAATGTCAACTTGCTCAACTATTCCAGCGATGCCAATACCCAATCTGATGGCAGACCACAGGAAGGAATTGTAACTACCAATATTTTGGGAATGAACTACACGGATCTTTGGGGGGAAAAAATCAAGGTCACAGGGAGCTATCAGTATTCAAACAGAGAAAATGTGGGAATCATTTCGCGTTTCCGGGACTTTGTCACCACCGACGGCTCCGATCAAGAATACTCAGAGGTATCTAGGGATGTAAGGGTAAATAATGAACATTCAGCCGATTTAAGATTGGACTACAATCCGGATGCGAAAAACAGAATCCTCTACATCCCAAGATTGCGGGCAAGATTTGAAACTGAAAATTCCGGTTTTTTTGGAGAAACTACCGATGGGCAGAATCTCATCAATCAGGTGGAAAACGCCCGAATTGGCGACTATTCAGAATTTGATTTCTTTAATCGCCTGCTTTACAGTCACAAATTCAATAAGCCAGGAAGGACGGTTACTCTAAGAACCTTCTACCACCGAGGCTGGGATAACGACGAATCTGAAAGAACTGCTAAAAACACCTACTTCGAGGAGTCTGGAGAGCGGGTAGAGCAAATCGATCAGCTGACCACCCGAGACCGCGTCGGAAACCGATGGGAAGTGGGACTATCTTTCACAGAGGCACTCAGTGAAAAAAGCCAGATCGAGATCGAATATGAGGTTGGAAACAGAGACAATGACTCTGAGCAATTAATTTTCAACGTGGAAGGGGGGGATTTTGAAACTGGAATAATGATGCTGGATACGGCATTGAGTAACGTGTTCCAAAGTGATTACCTCACCCAAGAGTTTGAATTGGGCTATCAGTACAGCACTGAAAACTTCAAAATGCAAACTGAAGTCCAATACCAAAATGCTGATTTGGACAATTCCCAGGAATTCCCTCAGCCTTTTGCACTACAGAGAAATTTCAAAGCTATATTGCCTACTGCGCGTCTTGAGTATAAGTTTTCTCCTACTACCAATATCCAACTGGACTACGATACCCGCACCGCCGAACCTCAGGTAAGGCAGCTTCAGCCCGTAATTGATAATTCAAACCCTCTTCAGCTGAGAACTGGCAATCCCGATCTAGATCAATCGTACAGCCACCAATTCCGAGTTCGATTCAGAAGTCAAAATCCTGACACGGATAAAAGTTGGTTCTTATTCGCCAGCTCTTCCTTAGTCAACAACTTTATCTCCAACAGTACCTTTATTGCAGATGAACCCACAGAAATCCAAGATGGAATAATTCTAGAGAAAGGCTCCCAATTAAATAGCCCGGTCAACTTGGACGGATACTGGGATATGAGATCTTGGTTAAGCTACGGAATGCCTCTGGATTTTATCAAGTCCAAGCTCAACCTCAATCTCGGAGGTGGAGTGACCCGACGACCTGGTCAGGTCAATGACCAAATCGGATTCAATAACTCCCAGCGAATCAGCACCGGATTCTCTATCAATAGTAGCATCAGCGATCAGATTGACTTCAATATCTGGTCCAGGTCTTCTTTCAATCGAGTGGAAAACACACTCAACGCCAACCTCAATGACCGATTCTTTCAGCAGCGATTCCGGGTCAATTTCAACTGGATCATTTGGGAAGGTTTTATTTACCGTTTAGATCTAAACCACCAGATCAACTCCGGACTTTCCGAAGGATTTGACAACAACTTCTCCCTGATCAATATGAGCATTGGTAAGAAAATCTTCCAAAACCAACGAGGAGAAATCAGCATCATGGTTTATGACTTATTGGGTCAAAATGCCAATGTCCGAAGAAATATAACGGAGACATTTATTGAGGATATTCAGACCAATGTACTCCAGCGCTACTTCATGTTGTCCTTTACCTACAATTTGCGCCGCTTCAGCAAGGGAATGGATATGGACGACTACAATGAACTGATCAATACCGGTGACTCTGCGGGAGGTGGCAGAGGAGGAAGAATGTCAGATATCTAAATCAGAAACCATTTCAGGTTGAGCATAAAAAAAGCTGGAGGAAATCACGCCTCCAGCTTTTTTGATTTCAAAAGGTCTGGGCTCTGTAGTTGACTATAGAAATTCAAGGTATCAACTTCCGGGTATGGTAAACGAAAGAGCTACACCTATGGAACTTCCTGAAAGCACCTCGCTATTTGGCAAAGTATACTTAATTGAAGTGTAGGTAAGAGCCACCCACTTGTAGCCGAATTCCACTCTTGCTCCTAAGTTGCTTTCCATGTCAGCGTCCGGCACAAAACCGTCCCCTTTGAATCGGACCGCTTGATGAGTAGTGATTCCGGCTCCCAATCGGAAGTTTTCATTGATTTTGTAGAAAGGTATCAGATAAATGGGAAGACGGGTAAATCGGATATTGGCATCGTCGGCTGCCGTGGTGTTGTATTTCCAGCCGATTCCTCCTCTCAGCATCAAATGCTTGATTTTTGGAAAATCCAGCTGTCCACCTACCGACAAGAAGCCTCCCTGACCAGCCCGCATGACCTGATCTTCTCCATTGGTGAAAAAGACCTGAAGTAATTCGTCTCCGCCGTATTCCAAGCCTCCTTCCAGCAGGAGTTTGGCTCGAATACCCGGGGTCGTTTCTTGGGCAAAAAGAGGAAAGCACATCATGAGACTAGCACTCAGGATGAATACTGTTTTTTTAAACATGGGAAATGAAATATGGGGTTTAGGGTAAGATCAACACCTATTTTGAAAGAATCCCTCGGATTTAAGAAAAGAGGTTTGACTCGAGAAATATCGCAAGACGGATTATGATTTCAATACGGTGAGAAATAATTATTTTTTTCAAAAAAAAGGTCTGATCAAGGGCAAAAAAAAACGCGATCCCACCTGGATCGCGCTTATCTTTTTTTTCATTTTTTTAGCGAAATTTTCCTTTCAACTGGGCTAATTTTTCTGCCATGGAAGATTCTCGGCTTGACTCCTTTACTTTTTGAGGAGCTTTGACAGGGCTTTTGCCTCGCTCCGCAAAAGGATCGGACTTCATACTCAGCCCAATCCGCTTTCGGGGAATATCCACTTCCAAAACAGTCACTTGAACTTTTTGAGCCACGGCTACAATTTCATTGGGATCCTTAACAAAACGATCTGCCAAATGACTCAAATGGACCAATCCGTCCTGATGTACCCCCACATCCACAAAAGCACCAAAAGCCGTAATATTGGTGACTATTCCGGGCAGCTTCATGCCTGTCTTCAAATCAGCCATGGAATTGACTCCTTCCTGGAACTGAAACACTTCAAACGTCTCTCTTGGGTCCCTACCGGGCTTGGCCAATTCCTCCAAAATATCCTCAAGGGTAGGAAGACCTACGATCTCGGAAACGTAGTTTTTGAGCACAATTCTATTCCTCAACTCCTCCGAACTCATCAAATCAGAAACGGAAGCCTTGAGGTCTTGGGCCATTTTTTCCACTAATTCATAGCGCTCCGGATGGACGGCCGAACGATCGAGGGGGTGCTTGGCATTTTGGATTCGAAGAAAACCCGCAGCTTGCTCAAAGGCCTTTTCACCCAATCGGGGTACTTTTTTGAGTTGGCTGCGGCTGGTAAAGGGTCCGTTTTCAGTTCGGAATTCAACGATATTCTGAGCCAAAACAGGCCCCAGACCTGACACATACGTCAGGAGTTCTTTCGAAGCGGTATTGACCTCCACTCCTACTCCATTCACCGCCGACATGACAGTATCGTCGAGAGCGTTTTTCAGGGCATTTTGATCCACGTCGTGCTGATATTGCCCTACTCCGATGGATTTCGGGTCGATCTTCACCAACTCTGCCAAGGGGTCCATCAACCGTCGACCGATGGAAACTGCTCCTCTTACGGTCAAATCCAAGTCCGGAAATTCATTTCTTGCCACTTCCGACGCAGAATAAATAGATGCTCCAGCTTCATTTACCATAGTCACGATGACAGACTTCGGCAACCCCAAACTCTTCACAAAAGCCTCCGTCTCCCGTCCAGCAGTTCCATTTCCGATAGCAATGGCCTGAATGGAAAATTTTTCCACCAAACCTTTGACAGTCATGCCCGCAGCGGCAGTCTGTCGCTGTGGTTCATGAGGAAAAATCGCCTCATAATGCAGCAACTGACCTTGGGGCCCCAGACAAACCAGTTTGCAGCCAGTCCGGAATCCCGGGTCGATGGCCATGACGGACTTTTCTCCGAGAGGAGCCCCTAACAGAAGCTGACGGAGATTTTCAGCAAATACTTTGATTGCTTCCTCATCCGCCTTTTTCTTGGTCAGGAGTCTGATTTCCGTCTCCATGCTGGGTTTGAGTAAGCGCTTGTAGCAGTCTTTGATCGCCAGTTTGACTTGATCTACAGCAGAATTTGCCGCATCTGCCAAAATCTCCCGCTCCAGTAGGATCAAAGCAGACCCCTCTTCAGGACAGGAGTCCAGCATAAGGAAAAGCTCCTTTTCCCCACGTCTCATCGCTAAAACCCGATGAGAAGGAGCTGTTTTGATCGGCTCGGACCAGTCGAAATAGTCTTTGTATTTGATGGCTTCGGCTTCTTTACCAGGAATCACGCGAGAAGTAAAGGTTCCTTCTTCCAGAAAGAGCTTTCGCATTTTCTCACGGATTTCGGCCTTTTCGTTGATCCACTCGGCGATGATATCCCGCGCACCCTGTAGGGCTTCCTCGGTGGATTTCACCTCCAATTCTTCATTCAAATACTTGTTGGCTTCTGCGGCAAGGTCAAAAGAAGTCTGTGTGAAAATCTTCTCTGCGAGTGGCTCCAAGCCCTTTTCCCGAGCAATAGTCGCTTTGGTTCTTCGCTTCGGTTTGTAGGGCAAGTAGATATCTTCCAGCTTGGCCATAGTCTCGGCTGCATCGATTGATTTTTTCAGCTCAGGAGTCAGTTTACCTTGCTCATCAATTGACTTGAGGACAGCTTCTCTTCTTTTGTCCAACTCTCTCAGCTGTTCGATTCGATCCCGAATAGTCGCCACCTGAACTTCGTCCAAGGTGCCAGTCGCCTCTTTTCGATAGCGGGAAATAAAAGGAACGGTAGCTCCTCCATCCAATAATTCAATCGTCGCCTGAACCTGATGCGGCTTAACGCCGAGCTCGGAGGCGATTTTAATCTCGTAATTCATATTTAGGTGTAATCTTAATCAGAAATGAGGCCGCAAGATAAGGCTGCTTTTTTTGCCTGAAACCCCAAAATGTAAGACTTGTCACTAAGGGTCTGAAATTGTGGGGTTAATTTTGAAAACTTGGAAGTTTGAAAGTTCTTGGTTCGAGGTTCATCGTTTGAAGCTCATTCAGAGTTAAAATCCTTTTGGAATCTTTAAACTCTTAGTAGTGTCGTAAATCGTAAACTTGTGCTTAGCGAAGTCGAAGCATCGAAAAATCGTCCTTAAATAATGGATTGGAAAAAAGAAATTAAGTCCTGGGGTCTGATTTTGGCCTTTTTTGCCTTTCTGTATTTCACTGGCTTACTACCCGTGATCCAGGGAGCTATTCAGTCTGTCTTGCTGTCTACAGGCTTGATCAAACCCAAATTGGAACGGGTGGATCTGACCAATCAAAACTTTGATTATCGGGGACGATTTGTAGACTTGCGGGGGAATGAAATCAACCTTCAGGATTATCGGGGAAAAACCGTATTTATCAATCTTTGGGCCTCTTGGTGTGGCCCTTGCCGAGCCGAAATGCCTCATATTTCGGAACTCTACAAATCAGTAAAAGACCAACCCAATCTGGAATTCCTGATGGTGGGACTGGATCGGGAATTTGAAAAAAGCAAAGGCTTTATGGAGGGAAAAACCTGGACTTTCCCGGTCGTCCATGCCAGCTTTGGCTTGAATTCCAGCCTTCAAAGCGAGTCCATTCCTACTACTCTGGTGGTAAATAAGGAAGGAAAAATCGTCTTTTACCAGGAAGGAATGAGCAATTTCAACACGAAGGAATTCAGGGAATTTTTAATCGCTCAATAGCGATCCGCATAGTTTTTTTGCCTTTTCTATTTCGAAAAAATCTTCTTCGTCCGGGATTTAGGGAACTTTTGAGTAGAGTTGGGAACATTTGGGATTTTGAATAACTTCCAAAAATGAATCACCCCAGCACAGAAGTTTTGATCCTCGGAGGAGGTTTTTCCGGTTTGGCAGCTGCTAAAAAACTTCACGAAAACCACATTTCTTTTCTTGTCCTGGAAGCACGGGACCGTTTGGGTGGGAGAGTTTATACACGGCAGTTTTCCGGATTTTATCTGGATCTGGGTGGACAATGGATAGGCCCTACCCAAGACCGGATGTATGCCCTGTGTAAGGAATATGGGATGGAGTATTTTGAAACTTATAATCAGGGAAAAAATATTCTTGACCTTGCACAAAGGATCAAAACCTACCGGGGAGTCATTCCCAAGCTCGGCCTTTTTGCTTTAGTCCAACTGGCTTGGGTAATGCGAAAAATCCAGAAAATGGCCGATTCTGTGTCTTTAGAAGCACATTGGGTTCATCCAAAATCCAAAGAATGGGATTCCGTGACTTTGGAGGATTTTTTAATCCAAAACTGTACCCATTCCCAGACTCGTCAGGTATTCCAAGTAGGCTGCGAAACTATCTTTGCCTGCGACCTGAAGGAGATTTCCCTGCTCCATGCGCTTTTTTATATCCGATCCGGCACTTCTTTGGATTGCCTGATCAATATCAAAAATGGAGCTCAGCAGCATCGGGTCAAAGGCGGAATGCAAACTTTGGCAGAAAAGATAGCAGAGCGATTTGCAAAGCAAATCCGATTCAATTATCCGGTAAGTCGAATTCAAAAAACCAATTCAGGATATTTGGTCTCAGGAGATGGGTTTGAGTTGGATTGTAAACAAATCATCTTGGCTGTTCCTCCCCCTCTTCTTTTCAAAATCCAATTTTCTCCAAGACTTTCCTTCGAAAAAAGCGAACTCCTCAAAAACTATCCTATGGGCCGTGTGGGCAAGTGCTTTATGATCTATGATCGGCCCTTTTGGAGAGCAATGGGTTTTTCGGGTCAGGCCTTATCCGATGAGTCCACCCCATTTCAGACCTTTTTTGACTGCTCTCCAGCAGATGCCAGCAGAGGGATAATCATGGGATTCACGATCGGCGGCCGGGCAGATACTTTTTTTGCCCAAGGAAAAAAAGAGAGAAAGAAGAAACTGGAGGCGGTCTTGATTAGATATTTTGGAGAAAAGGCCAAGAAATCGATCCAATACGAAGATTTTACCATGACAGATGAGTCTTGGTCCCAAGGCTGCTATGCCGGATTGATGCCAAAAGGCGCTTGGACCGCTTGGCAGGATGCTTACCGAAAATCAGAAGGAAACATCCATTTTGCCGGGACGGAAGCTGCTGAGCGATGGCATGGATATATCGAAGGGGCTGTGATCGCGGGTGAAGCTGCCGCTGAAAAGTGTTTGATGGAAGTCCAAACGAAAAATCCTTAACGCAATGTGTGATACTTTGGTAGCTCTTCCGGACAAAACCGCCTTCGGTAACCTGATTTTCGGAAAAAACTCTGACCGGGAGCCTTTGGAAGCGCAGTCAATAGCTCATTACCCTAGGCAACTTCCGAAGGAAAACCAGCTGAAATGCACCTACATCACGATCCCTCAAGTAGAGGAAACTTTCGAAGTAATTCTCTCGAAGCCCTTTCAGATGTGGGGTGCCGAGATGGGAGTCAATGAACACGGAGTCGTGATCGGAAATGAGGCGGTTTTCACCAACGTCCGTTTTGACAAAAAGAAAGTTGGACTCACAGGCATGGATTTGCTTCGCTTGGCTTTGGAAAGAAGCAACTCAGCCAAACAAGCCCTGAAAATCATCACCAATCTTTTGGAAGAATTTGGACAAAATGCCTGTGGAGGATATCAAAACCGCAATTTCTATTACCACAACAGTTTCCTGATCGCTGATCCTCAAGAGGCATTCATTCTGGAAACGGCAGGAAAATCCTGGGGCTATCGTCGTGTCAATTCCATGGGCAGCATTTCCAACGGGCTGACCTTGGACCAAGATTATGATGAAGCTCATTTTGTAGAAGAGAAGCGGACGGTTCAATCGCTATTTTCAGGGAAGAAAGAGAGTTTCCGCGGGAGATTTTCCGACCTACTTTATACCCAAGTGGGTAGAGCAAAACAAAGACAGGCTTGCACCTTTGGATTTTTGGAAAAAAGGAAGGAATTGGAAGTACGGGACTTTTTTGAGGCCCTCAGACAGCATGACCGGGAAGATTTTAACCCGAAAAAAGCCACCACAGGCTGCATCTGTATGCATGCCACCGGAATGACCAATCCCTCGGATACCACGGGAAGCATGGTGGCCGAAATACCCCAATCTGGAAACCCGACGATTTGGATGACCGGGACAGCCCATCCCTGCCTGAGCGTGTATTTGCCGTTTTATTTTGGGACAAGCTGGGATCAAGGACTTTTTTCCCCATCAGCCCATCCTGACAAAAGCCTTTGGTGGAAAGCCAAATCCATACAAAGATCTATCCTAAATGACTATTCCAAGTTGCAGCCTGAATGGAGAAATCAACTGGACCAACTTCAAACGAGCTGGGTTCTGGAAAATAAAAAGCTGCTAGAAAAGAATCCAGAGACTAAAGACTTTAGCCAATTTACAGAAAAGTGTATTCGGGAGTATTTGAGAGTTTTGCAGGAATTTTCATCTAAATCCAGTCCTCTTTGAAAGGTGAATGCGGAATCTGAAAAAAACCTTTCCTACGATCTCCTAACAAAAACCTGATTTACACTTAAACCCACTTTCTTCCAAAAATCAGACTTCTTCTGACCGGCATACAGCTTCAACTCATCTTCTTGGGGAGGAAAAGAACCCAAGTCACCTTCATGAAGCAGGATTAAGTACTGATAGGCTGCCTCGATGGATTTGGCCCGCTGGGTGAGGTATCGAATCAGGGATAGCAGCATCAACCCCAGACAAATCCCCCCTAAAACCCAATTGCTTTTGACCAGAGAAAAAACAATCCCAACGAACAGCACCACACAAAAGCTCCTGAAAAACTTGGACTCGGCCATCGTTCGTTCTACTGCCGAATGGAGATTGGGCTTATGCGTCAGCAAATAGGCCATTGCATACTTGAATGTATTGAAATCTCCTCTACTGACCGTTTGGATTTTGGCGAAACGAATACCCAAGGCCTGATTGAACAGACTCAAATTGGACCACCAGATCGGTTTGATTTTATCATATATCCATCCATCCAAAAAACTGGAAACCAGATAAATAAAATGCCCGGAAACATAGGCTGTGGCAAAGAATATGGTTCCCTCCATCCAAGGTGAATCTGCCAGGCTGTTTAAAACGAACAAGTCCTCCGGCCAACCCACAAAAATCAAAAAACCAATTAGCAGTCCCCCGGGAAGCAGAATCGTCAACAGGTCAAGTAAACCCAGATTCAATTTGTCAAACATAGGCGAAGTGTTTGACGAAAAGGTAAACTTAATTTAGCTTGATTCCTAGGTGTTTACCTTCCAAACATGTCCTTCCGTATCCAGGATTTCTTTCCCCCATATCGGAAGTTCTGCTTTGATCCGCTCCACCAATTCATCACAGGCTTGCATGGCGGCTTTTCGGTGCTTGGAGGAGGTAAAAACGAAGAGGCAAATCTCCCCGACTTTGATCTCTCCCAGGCTGTGATAGATATGCATGCAGGTCAGCGGGTATTTGGCAAAAACATCCTCTCTGATTTCAAAGGCCTTCTCCAAAGCCATGTCCTCGTAAGCCGTGTAGTCAATGGCAATAACATTGCCTTCCGGCTTTTGGTCGGCCCGAATCTGCCCAAGAAAAATGGAATGGCCTCCGATATCGGTTTTGCTGGCATGATTGGCTATGGATTGGGCGATTTTCTCAGGAGAAATCGGCCCCTGCACAAAAATATTTTTGGGTTTGCGTTCTTTTTCCATTTCAGATTTAGGTTTTCAGGGCATTGATTCCTCCCCGGATAGAGAAGATTTTCTTTTTCGGAAACTCTTTTTGCAGGAGTTGGGCGGCTGTTTGACTGCGACTTCCGCTTTGGCAGAAAAAGAGAATTTCTTCTGCTTCTTCCAATTGGTCAAAATGATCAGCCAGAGAAGAAAGAGGGATTTTCTGCAGTCCGGTACATTCCAAAGGAGGCATTTCACCGGGTTCCCGCACATCCACAAAAGCCACATCCGAATTCATTTTTCGCATGGCCTCATTCCAAGTCAGCTGCTTGATTCCTTCACAGGCCAACTCGTAATCCAAGGCATGCAGATCTTGAATACTTCCCGGAATGGCGTTTCTTCCTTTGGAATTGGGTGAAATTTCCACCTCATAGGATTGGGAACTAATGCTGTTGAAAAAAAGCATCCGATTCTGTAAAGGTTTACCAAAGCCGGATAGCACCTTGATCGCTTCCAATGCCATCAGATTGCCAATGATGCCCGGCAAAACGCCTAAAACTCCGGTTTCGGCACAGTTGGGGATTTCTGTGGCAGAAGGCATCTCCGGATATACATCCCGGTAATTGCAGGCCTTTTCACCCCAGTTGAATACCGCAACCTGCCCTTCATGCAAATAGATTGCTCCAAAGACCAAAGGTTTGTCCAACAGCACACAGGCATCATTGACCAGGTAGCGGGTGGGGAAATTATCACTCCCATCGATGATCAAATCGTAGCCGGAAATCAATTCTTCGGCGTTGGAATTGCTGATCATTTCCGGAAAAATCTCCCATTGGATATCGCTGTACTTTTGCTGAAAGTGTCGGACGGCAGTTTCCGCTTTGTTTTTCCCCAAGTCTTTTTCTCCGAAAAGTACTTGCCGGTGAAGGTTGGAAAGATTCACCTGATCTCCGTCCACCACGCCTATTTTACCTACCCCGGCTGCTGCGAGATAGAGCAAAACCGGACATCCCAATCCCCCCGCTCCAATCACAAGCACAGAAGATTTTCGAAGTCGGGCTTGGCCTTCTATGCCGAATCCCGGCAGCACCAATTGTCTGTCGTATCTATTCATAAATCAGCCTCCGGAAAATGGGGGTAAAAGGGCCAATTCAGCCTCTTGGGGTATGGATGTAGGTTCGGAGCAAAGCTTTTTGTTGATGGCCAAGCTGAACTTCATGGATTCGAGTTGAGGGAACTCTTGATAAAGCTTATGGAGTAGCAGATCTGTAGACCCGGGATTAGGCACAAGGATTTCCTCCTGCCCCATTTTCTCCGCAATCATTCCAAAAGCTTTGATTTTAATCTGATCTGACATCATTTTCTTCTTGTCTGCTCTAAATTACTGCTCACCTTTGGATTAAACTAACCGGTAAAGGAATTGTGAGAAAATCTGAAAAATTATCTCTGCATTCACTCCATTCTTTTCCTTGACTTCGAATTTTATCCTTCGGAAACCTCCTTTTTTCCCCGATGAAGAATGCGTATTATCACTGAGATTTTCCAATAATCCCATATGATGCTCAAAATCTATTCACCCATTCTTTCCGGAATAGCCTCTTTTCTCCTGCTCTTTTCCTGCCAAAGCGAGCCATCCAATCAGCCTCCTGATACCAAACCTCAGCTCAGTGATGAGCAATTGCTAGACACGGTTCAGTTTTACACCTTTCAGTACTTCTGGGAAGGAGCGGAGCCCAATTCAGGAATGGCTCCCGAGCGAATTCATATCGATGGAGATTATCCCGATCAGGATCAGCATATCATCACCACCGGAGGTACAGGAATGGGATTGATAGGGATTTTAGGAGCAATAGAGCGGGGCTGGATCAGTCGGGAGGAAGCCGTAGCTCGATTCCAAAAGATGCTTTCCTTTCTTGAAAAAGCCGATCGCTTCCATGGGATTTGGCCCCATTGGTTGGATGGAAAAACGGGCAAAACCAAGCCCTTCAGCCCGAAGGATGACGGAGCAGATTTGGTCGAATCGGCCTTTCTGATGCAGGGGCTCCTTGCAGTCAGGGAGTATTTCAAAAATGGGAATGAGGCCGAAAAACAAATATCTCAGCGAATCCAAACCCTTTGGGAGGAAATGGATTGGACCTGGCATACCCGAAACGGGCAAAAGGTACTTTACTGGCATTGGTCCCCCAATTTTGGCTGGGACATGAATTTCGCATTGGAAGGCTACAATGAAACTTTGGTAACCTACATTTTGGCGGCAGCCTCTCCCACTCACCCCATCGATCCAGAAGCTTACCATCAAGGCTGGGCGAGGTCAGGCGGCATTCATTCACCAAAAGAGACGCCCTATGGTTTTCCCCTACAGCTAAAGCATAATGGGGCAGAGGAATTGGGAGGCCCGCTTTTTTGGGCCCACTATTCCTACCTCAGCATCAATCCCAAAGGACTTAAAGATCAGTATGCCGACTATTGGGAAGAAAACAGGAATCAAACTCTGATCAATCGGGCTTGGTGCATTTCCAATCCGGGAAAATTTAAAGGGTATGGTGAAAACTTGTGGGGCCTGACCGCCTCCTACTCGGTCAATTTTTACCATGCCCATCGCCCCGGAGATGATGTAGGTGTGATTTCTCCGACTGCAGCTCTTTCTTCCATTGTTTACACCCCTGAGGAATCCATGCAGGTGATAAGGAATCTGTATGAAAACTATGGAGAAAAAGTGTTTGGACCTTATGGATTCTACGACGCGATGAGCCCTCATCATGACTTTTTCCCTAAGCGCTACTTGGCTATTGATCAGGGACCGATCGTGACCATGATTGAAAACTATAGATCAGGTTTGGGTTGGAAGTTGGTAATGAATGCTCCTGAAATACAGCAAGGCTTGGAAAAATTGGGCCTTTCCTACGAAATCCCCAATTAAGAAAGTATAAGCTTGATCGAGGCAAAAAGCAGGAAGAAAGCGAGGAGGTCATAGGAGAAAATGGAATTGAATATTTTCCCTGAAAGGATTTGACGGAATATTTCCGTACAATATATATTTGTACGGATAAAAGTTGTACTTTGGGAAAAAATCAAAATGGAAACCAAAAAATCCAATTCAAAATCTTCCCGCTTTGACACAAGACTAAGCAAAGAGCAAAAGGAGTTTTTTGAAAAAGCTGCCCAAATCGGTGGATATAGAAATCTGACGGATTTTGTAGTCGCTACTCTCCAAGAAAAAGCAAAGGAAATAATCGCCGAAAATGAGCGGGTGATTGCATCTCAAAAAGATGCTGAAATTTTCTTCGACGCTATCATGAATCCCAAGTCTCCCAACGAGGAACTTGCTAAAGCTGCTGCTGAATTCGAATCCCTGATAAATAAATGAGTCAGCTTTCAGAGCCCTTAAACTCCACTCACCGGAAATCCGATTTTTCCTGTGGAAAAGAAATGCTGGATCATTACCTCCATAGGCAAGCCAATCAGGACATTAAGCGAAAACTCGCAGTTTGCTTTGTGATCACGGAATCCGATACCGATTTGATTAAAGGATACTACACCTTATCCAATGGAAGTATTGATCAATCAAATATTCCTCTTGAAATTCAAAAAAAGTTACCAAACTCATACACTTCCATTCCTACCATCCTATTGGGAAGGCTTGCAATTGATCAACGGTTCCAAGGGCAAGGAATAGGAAAACTACTTCTTGTGGATGCCTTGAAAAGGTGTCATCTGATTTCAAAGACCATCGGCTCATTTGCCGTGATCGTAGATCCCCTAGACCTAGAGGCCGAACGATTTTATAAAAAATTCGGATTCATCAAGTTACCTGATAGCGGAAAAATGTTTTTACCGATGAAGACGATCAGCCAATTATTTGATTGAAAATCACCTTATAGTCTGAATAGAACAGTTTTTTCAACTCAAAATCAACTTCACCGCTGCAAAAAGCAGCACGAAAGCCAAAAGGTACTTCAAGGACTTGACAGAAAGGCGTTTAGCCCCCAAATAAGCGCCAAAAATCCCTCCTGCAACTGTTAATGGGACCAAAACCCACAATTCCTCTTTCATAGGAATTTCGTAAATGCTGGCTCCGAAAAATCCGGCCACAGAATTCAAAAAGATAAATAGCGCACTCAAAGCTGCCGTCTCTTTCACTCCTGCCCAACCCAGCATCAGTACGATAGGCGTAAGAATAATTCCCCCACCGATTCCGATCATTCCTGAAAGAAACCCGATCAGAATCCCCAAAAGAGGACCCATCCACCAAGCCCGTTCGACTTTAACCTTGTCAGCAATCGGAAAAACTCCGGCAAACTTCAAGGCAGGAAAAAGCAAAAGTGCTCCCAGGACTTTTTTGTAAATGGAGGCATCTAGCAGGATAGTTCCTCCCAGATAAGCCGCAGGAATGGAAAAGAGAATCAAGGACCAAAACAGACTGGTCGGAAACTCTCCTGCCTTGCGGTAATTCAGGAAAGAAGCCATGGACACCATCATATTCAGAATCAGGGCTGTGGGCCTTATCTCCTCAGGAGCAAATCCCAACAATGCCAAAATCATCAGGTAAGAACTCGCTCCTCCATGCCCGACCGAAGCATACAAAAACGCAGCAAAAGGCATCAAAAAAAACAGGCCATAATAAATCAGGTCTTCCATCACCAAGGATAAAATTTAACCAAAGTACCCGATTCGACAAGGGATGACTCCTCCGGTATCTCCACAAATCCATCCGCCAAACCAAAAGCAATCAAGTTGAAGGATTCCTGACCCTGAAGCACCTCTACTTTTCCATTTTGGATTCTTGCTTTCAGAAATTGGGTGAGCGGAATTTTCTTATCAAAATCCTGAGCCAATGGAAGATTTTGAAAATGATTCCATGCTTCCGGATCTCTTTTCCAGGATTGAATGACAGGCTTTACGTACTGCATAAAGCAGGAAAGTACCGAACCCGGGTTTCCAGGCAAGGCAAAAACGATCTTACCCTCTTTTTCTCCAGCATAAAGGGGTTTGCCGGGTCTCTGCTTGAGTTTGTAGAAAAGCTGCTTCACCCCGTTTTCTTCCAAAGCGATTTTGACAAAGTCATAATCTCCCACAGAGATCCCTCCTGTGAAAATGATCAAATCATTTTTATCCAAAGCTCGGGCTAGAGTCTCTACCACAGCTTCTTTTTGATCAGGGACTTTGATTGCTTGGATTTCATCTACCTGCAACTTTCTTAGCCAAGATTCCAAGGCAGGTCCATTGGCATTGTAGATATGGCCAGGTCGTAGCTTATTTCCCAAGTCCTGAATCTCATTCCCTGTGATAATAATGGCAACTTTTGGGGCCCGATAGACAGGAACCTCTGCTACTCCCACCGAAGCCAAAAGGCTGACTAAGCCAGGAGTAATTTTTGCACCAGCTTCGGCAATAATGTCTCCTTTTTTACACTGGGCTCCCCGAAGCCGGGTATTCTTGCCAAAAATAGCATCTGCTTCATCAAAATAAATGATAGTACCCTTACGATCTACTTTCTCCTGCATGATTACCGAATCAGCACCCGAAGGCAAAGGAGCTCCGGTGAAAATACGAATCGCTTGACCTTTCCTGATTTTAGGAAGTTTTGTAGCACCAGCGGCAGCTTCTCCGACTAATTCCAATTTACTTAATCCCTCTTCCCAGGAAAAAGCATAGCCATCCATGGCTGAATTGTCAAAAGAGGGAACGTCTAATTGGGAGGTGATGGGTTTGGCTAAGAAAAATCCCTGAGCCAATGAGATAGGTAAAACTTGGACATTCCGCGACAAGTCGAGTTCCTGAAGAATTGCCTTCGCTTCGCTTACAGAAATCATTTAGCCTCCGATTTTGATCATACTTCTATTTTCGATTGCATCGGGATTGGCCTTCAGGTAGTCCGGGTCAAATTGTCCCCCCAAAGCTTTATGCTTTCTGGAAATAGAAAGCCGGATAATCTCTTCCACATTTTCTCCCTTTCGCAAGGCGCCCAACAAATCCAATTCTTCCTTTCCAAAAAGACAGTTTTTGATTTTTCCATCTGCTGTCAGACGGATTCGGTTGCAGCCCGCACAGAAGTTTTCACTCATGGTAGTGATAAAGGCAAAAGTCCCTGCAAAACCCGGAACCTTGTATTTCTTGGCCGTATCGTGCTTTTTGTCTTCCAGCTTGACGATTTCATACTTTTCCTTCACCAAATCCAGCATTTGAGCCGCTGTGACCACTTTCTTGCTTTGCCAGTGATTGCCTGTAAAAGGCATAAACTCGATGAATCGCATGTGGATGGGAAGCTGCTCAGTCATCGCTACGAAATCACAGATTTCGTCCTCGATCAAACCGTGAAGCGCCACCGCATTGACTTTGACCCGAAAGCCCTCCTGCAAAAGCAACAGGATATTTCCCCAAACTAGATCGAATTGATCTCTGCGGGTCAGTTTCAAAAACTTTTCCCTGTTGAGTGTATCCAAACTGACATTGACTGAGCGGACACCGGCTTTCTTCAAAACGTCGATGTGTTTGTGAATCAAAACGCCATTTGTGGTCAGGGTCAATTCGACAGGATAGGCAGAAAGATGCTCCAAAATCTCCGGAAACTCTTTTCTCACCAAAGGTTCTCCTCCGGTCAATCTAATCTTTTTGACCCCAAGATTAATAAAGGTTTTTGCCAGTTCGATGACTTCCTCCTTACTCATCAGCTTGGACTGAGGCATCCACTCCATTTCTTCTTGCGGCATACAATAAGTGCAGCGGAAATTGCAGTGATCTGTCAGTGAGATCCTGAGGTAATCGTGAATACGTCCGAAAAGGTCAATCAGCATAGGCACAAGTTGAGAATTCCCTCCTTGGGAAAAAAGTCATTCGGGATAAATGGACTCATAAAACTTGAATCAAGGCACTCTTTTAACTTGGATTTTCACCAGATTTTTCACATGCCTTCTTCCGGTACGGAAATCGGTCTTCGAAATGACCAGAATGCTATCTTCCATTTCCTCCATGGGCTTTCCATTGGCGAAGGTCACGAAGTAAACCTCCTCTCCCAGAGGATTGTTGAAAAGCTCATTCCATGAAAATACCACCTTATACCCATCCTCCGCCTCAAATACAAAGTAAAACTCGCTGAGTTTTTTTGGTGAAGGTGTATTGAACACCAAATCTTTTAACAAGGAGCTTACCGGTACACCCTTGGCGGATTGGAGGACTCCTCTAGGTTCTCCGAGATGATTGGTGATGGAAAAGTCCCCGATTTCCTCTGCCTCTTGAGCTGAAATCAGGTCCCAATCCAAAACGATTTCTGAGGCTATCTCTCCCGTTACCGATATGGATTTAGTCTGCTGGGCCCAAGCCTGTGCAACAAATCCGATTGACAGAAAATAAACCCAAACTAGTTTTAAATTCATCTGTTTCATCCCTTTCTGAAGTGAGTTGGAGATAAATTTACGTGCTTTTTGAAGAAATTATTGAAGTGAGTCACTTCGTTGAATCCCAAGCCATAAGCGATTTCTGATACATTCCAGTTGCTTTGTTTAAGAAGAATTTTGGCTTCCTGCAGTACCCGATCTGCGATCAACTGAGAAGTCGTCTTTCCGGTCATTTCTTTGACGGCCCGGTTGAGGTGATTGACGTGGACATTGAGCTGATCTGCAAAGTCCGAAGGGCTTCTTAAGCCGATCGTCTGATGGGTTTCGTCGATCGGAAATTGCCTTTCCAGCAATTCCAAAAAGATGGAAGCAATCCGCAGGGAAGCGTTTCCGTGTTGGGTTTTTTGAATCTCAGCAGGCTGCAGCTTCATCCCAAAATGAATCAGCTCTAAAATCAAAGCCCGGATCGCATCGTATTTGTATTTGTATTCGGAACTGAACTCCGCCTCCATTTTTTCAAAAATCCGCTCCACCTCCTGCACTTCTTCGTTCCTCAACTCAAAAATATGATTCCCACTGGGCTGAAACACCTCATATTGCTGAATTTGCCCAAAATTTAGAAAGAAATATGGGTTGAAAATACAGTAAATCCCTTGCGTATCGGGCGCCAAATTATCCCATTTGTAGGGAACTAACGGATTGGAAAAGGAAAGTGCCTGTTTCTTGACTTCATTGATCCGATCTGCATAGTGAACAGTACCTGGGCCTTTGACCAGCATAATTTTATAAAAGTCCCTTCTCCGGTAGGGCACGGCTTTCATTTTGCCTTCCAGATATGGCTCAAGGCGGAAAATATTGAAATGACCGATTTCCGAAGCTATGTTTTCCGGAATCCAGTTGAATTTTCTTTCATAAAATTCCCTAAGGCTTTCAGAGCTATCCATAATTTATTTTTTTGAAAATGAGGTGTTGAACTTATACAGCAGACTCAGATTCCAAACCAAATCATCTCCCGGGATAGTGGAATTGAGTTTTTTATTGGCGAAGGCCTGAAACTGCACCGGAAACTCCCCTTTTTTAAAGGTAAGCCCCGAATTGACATAAAACCCGGAATTCTCATCTACTTTCAGGAAAAAGAACTGGGGATTGATGACCATGCTAAACTCTCCTGCCAATCTGATGTCCGGAAATTCAGGGCTTAAAGCCAGAAAATCAGAACTTTTCGGTCCCATCACCTGAACCCCAACGCCTTTCAAATAGTAAAGTCTTAAAGTCAAGTCTTTACTTACTTTAAAGCTGGAATTGATTTCCCCAGCCACATAGCGATTGGCCACCATTCTCATTTCGGGCTTTCCATCCACCATCACTTGGGCTTCCTGAAACAAAAAGGCAGGGTGACCACCCACAGTCAGCGAAAAGCGCCGGTCTTTGATCACCTTGTATCTCCCCCAAAGCACGAATGACCAAGGCTTCCCATCCAATCCAAACCGAAGCATGGGGTCAAAGGAAAATCGGTCACCTCCCATAGTCAAGTCAAAAAATACAGCAGGATGACCTAAGGAAAACGATGGGATAATGGATATCCCATTGTTGGTCAGGGTAATTGTTCCGCCCACATGCCTATGGATACTTTCCTGCCCTTGGACAGAAACACTTACTAAAATCAAGGATATGAGAAAGGCAAATGAACAGGCGAATCGATTTGCTTTTCCTTGGTTTGGGATAAAGAAAGGTTTCAATGGAGTAATGTAAGGTGGAATTTGAGAGATAGAATAGCACAAAATTGAAAGAAATACTCCACCTAGTACTAATGATTTTCAAAGGAAAACTTACGATTATCAAACACCCATATTCCTTAGGCTCAAATCCCTCAAAAGCATTATCATTTCAAACTCTTCAAACCGAAAAACTCTTTCAGGCTTCACTTTATAAAACAAAAAAACCTAAAACCTTATAGCCATTTATCTGTTTTCTACTTGAAAATCAAACCCCTTACCCAATGAAAATGAATAAAATTTCGGCTTTGGCCGCCACCTTCCTTGCTTTAGGCTTATGGACCGCATGCAGTGCACCAAAGGAAGAAACCACAGAAGAAGCAGTAGTGGAAGTAGTAGAAGAAACTCCTGCCCCATCCAACACCGTAGTTGACATTGCTGTCAGCTCCCCCGACCACACCACCTTAGTGGCTGCAGTTCAGGCTGCAGGATTGGCAGAAACCCTGAGCGGTGAAGGACCATTTACCGTATTTGCACCTACCAATGCAGCTTTTGAAGCCCTTCCTGCCGGTACAGTGGAAGGACTTTTGAAGCCTGAAAGCAAGGACGCTTTGACAGGAATCCTTACTTACCATGTGGTAGCAGGTAATGTGATGTCCGGAGACTTAAGCGACGGACAGGTGGTGACCACTTTGAATGGTCAAGACTTGACTGTATCGATCAAGGATGGAAAAGTAATGATCGGTGGTGCTACTGTGGTAGCTGCTGATTTGGCAGGAACAAATGGCGTGGTACACGTGATTGACACCGTGCTTCTACCAGAATAAGTTCTAAGAATTCAAAATAGTCTTAAAGCCGACTCCACCGAGTCGGCTTTTTTGTTGCTGTTTGATTTTTGTAAGGATTGGTTTGATGGCAGTAATTGAAGCAGCATGACAATGACGAATATTGATATTTAAAACCTGAAAAAATGAAAAGACACTTATTTCTAATTGCTCTATTGCTATTCAGCGCAGGTACAGCAATTGCACAATCCTCCACTGAGAAAGAGGTTTACGAACTTTCCATGAACAAATGGAAATGGATGGCTGAAAAGGATGTGGCTAAATTAAAACCCCTTTTTCATCCTGATGCCAAATTTGTCCATATGAGTGGAACCTGGACTACAGCCCGTGAACTGGAAATTATAGAAACGGGTAGCATTTGGTACAAAGACGCTAAGGTCCACGATACGGCTGTTGAATTATTTGGAAATTCAGCCCTCGTTTGGAATAGAATCACATTGACAGCCCATGTAAGAGGAAATGATGTGGTGACTGAATTCACCGTGACGGAAGTTTACCAAAAAGAAGGAGCCGATTGGAAAATGCTTGCCTTGACTTTCAGCAGCGTACGGGATACCCACGAGATTGAGAAGTAGGCCATGCTCCTCGGAATTTGTAATTCCGAGGCCTTATCTATAGGATTTGTAATCCTTAAAAATCAAATCTCAACACGATTTCTTTTCCCAAATATTTTCCAATGAAAAAGACACTAATCAGCTTATTTATAGTCCTTTTGGCCGCGAAAGTCACTTTCTCCCAAACTACTCCCGAGCAACAAGAAATCATCCAACTCTCCAAAACCAAATGGCAATGGATGGCCGATAAGAACGCTGACAAACTCGCTGAGCTGTTTGATGACAAATCTGTCTTTGTCCACATGGGTGGTTCTTGGGGCAAAGATCAAGAAATCGACATCATTCGAAGCGGGGGAATTTGGTATAAAAAAGCTGATATCCATGAAGTTTCGGTAGAAATCATTGACAACACTGCCATTCTCCTCAACCGTATCACCCTAGTTGCTGAGGTTGGGGGCAATGAGGTTACCAATCCATTTGAAGTTACCGAAGTGTACATCAAAAAGGCTGAGGGCTGGAAGCTGGGTTCGCTCTCTTTTACGCGATTGATGACTCCGGGAGGCCAATAAACCAATGAAGCGATGAGGAATATTTTCTTGGGAATCTTCCTTCTTTTTTCATTTTCAAGCTCCTGTCAAACTAATTCAGGAACGTCTGTGAAAAATACGCAGTTGGATTCCGAAAAAATCCTCATCGTCTACCTTTCCCGCACCAAGAACACCAAAGCAGTCGCTGAAATGATCCAGCAGGAAGTTGGCGGAGATTTGGTCGAACTGGAGCTGGTAAATCCTTATCCTGAAGACTACAGAGCCATAGTAGCTCAGGTGGCAAGAGAAAATGAGACGGGATTTCTACCTCTGTTGAAAACCAAGGTTGACCTATCAAAATACGACTCCATTTTCCTTGGTTTCCCTACTTGGGGCATGCAGCTTCCTCCACCCATAAAAAGCTTTCTGCGCGAAAATGATCTGGATGGGAAAACGGTCATCCCTTTCAACACCCATGCAGGAACGAGTAGGTAGTGGCTTTGAGACCTATATGCGAAAATCATACTTACCAAAAGAAATAGGGAGTCTATCTTTTTTTGTCGAAGTATGAAAACAAAAAGACTGCCTTCTTTCAAAGGCAGTCTTTGGATAGAATTCGGTTAGTTTAAAACCGCTTGATAATTCCCAAGTTGACGCCATATTGAGAAAGAGGGGCGCCCTGTTCGTTGTTGTATTCGTAATTGGATTTATCACCAAATTGATACCTATAGAAGGGTTGAAACTCCAAATCTATCATCTTTGACAAGTTGATTTGAAGAGACGGAGCAAAGTACAAACTAAACTTATCTCCTGGATTTACAAATCCGGAGGCATCAGTAAAACCCTGCGAAACATCTACTTCGTCATTTTGATTGATTTCATAGATCAAGGGGGTTACCTCACCCCAAATTGCCAGACCCTTGATGATTCCAAAATCTCCCCCAAATCCGATTTTGCCACTGCGTTTAGAAAATGATAACAACAAGGGGATATCGATTTGATTTAACTTATGTTCAAATAAAAACCTATACTCATTGTAAGCTCCCCCGAAAATTGGGCCAGTCAAAAGTTTACTTTTCACCCGATAAGCGAAGGTAAGTGAATACTCCAAGCGGTTCAAGACCAAGGCGAGCGGTTGGCTTGGGCCAACCGGTCTTGAGCCGCTTTCCGCATTCACTTTTGCGCTGCTTAACGGTTGGAAAAGCAAAAGATATGTTCATGTTAGTTCTTCCAATAAGTCCACGGGAGTCCGATATCCAAGTGCCTCATGGGGCCTTTCCCGGTTATAGTCTTCCATCCATTCCATCGCTTTTTCCCTTACCTCATCCAGAGAATTGAATACATTGGAGCTAAGCAGTTCTTTTCTGACCGATCCGTTACAGCGTTCCACATAGCCGTTTTGCATCGGTTTTCCCGGCTGGATAAAGACCATCTCAATGCCCTTCTCCCTACACCAGTGGTCCAACAGGCGGGAGATAAACTCAGGGCCATTGTCCACGCGGATCATTTTGGGGAGGCCCCGGACCAGCTCAAGAAACTCCAATACCCGGATCACCCGTTGTGCAGGAAGTGAAAAGTCCACTTCCATGGCCAGCATTTCCCGGTTATAGTCGTCCAGAATGTTGAGCAGACGGAAGTGCCTGCCGCTCCACAGGCTGTCGCTCATGAAGTCGACAGACCAGACCTGGTTGATCGATTCTGGTCTATACAGGGCCTGTTTGGTCCTTGCCGGCAGCCGCTTCTTGTGTCTGCGCCTGATGTTCAGTCCCATGGCAGAATAGATGCGGTAGACCTTTTTATGGTTCCACGGATGGCCTTTTCTGCGAAGCCGGTAATGGGACTGCCAAAAGCCAATGGCAGGATGTTTGGCTACCAGTTCTTCCAGGGCCTGGATCACGGGCATGTCGTTTTTGGGTTTGGGTTGATACTGGAAAGTACTTCGAGGCACGCTGAGCGTCTTACACGCCTGACGTTGGCTCACTCCATGTTCTTCGACCATGAACTGATTTTCGTCAGGCGTCAGAGCTTTTTTGCCACCGCATCCTTGAGTGCCTCATGTACCAAGCTTAGCTCTGCATACATCCGCTTCAGGCGGGAATTCTCTTCCTGAAGTTCTTTCAGCTTTTTGACCTCACTGGCTTCCATCCCGCCATAACGTTGCTTCCATTTGTAAAAAGTGGTGGGGGTTACTTCCATCTCGCCGCAGATTTCCTCTACTTTTCTGCCTGCCTCATGAGCTTTGATCGCTTTGACGATCTGCGTTTCTGTGAATCTCGATTTTTTCATAATAACCATTTAAAGTTGATAAATTCAATTCAACTTTCAAATGGCCGACTTTTAGGGGAGCTTACAAAAACTTTAAAAATATAATCACCGATTACTACTATATTTTCTGGATTCAAAATATACTCCAGAAAACCTTCAGGGAACTCACTATCCGCGGTTACTCTACTTCTATTATTTCTAGGATTAGATTTATTGAACCTTTTCGATGTTTCAATAAATATATTTTTTAACGATTCATCCTCCGTGATTTCTCTAAATACCTTAAAATCCTTGAAGGTAATTATAGAACCTTGAAAATTTACCCCTTCCAATTGAGGATTATCAGATTCAAAAATTTCCGAAACAAATATGGGTTGTTAATCTATTTCATTAGTACACCCCCACCCAATTAAAATTGCAGTTAAAACCATTCCGAAGTAGGAATGAATCAAAGATTTTTTCATAAAGTTTTTGTTTAAAAGTCTGAGGGAAAGGTAGATAGAAAAACCGGAAAGGCAACAGGGTACCAATTAATTCTTTAGAAAAACTTAACGAACTGAACCGTTATGAATTTTTTCTGGGAATCTAACTTATATTCAACTAGTTGTCAGTCAATTGAAAAAATTTGTTCTTTTGCCGCTGTATTTGATATTCCAAGCTTTCTGTTTGATATTCGTAAGGATCGCCCGCCTATTTTTTTGAACTTTAAAGTCCAAACCAAAAAAGACTATGGCTCAATTCAACCTCAAAATCAACGGCAAATCCCAACAGGTCGATGTGGATCCAAGTACCCCCATGCTTTGGGTATTGCGTGATCACCTAGACCTTGTGGGTACCAAATATGGTTGCGGTATCGCCCAATGCGGCGCCTGCACCATTCACGTGGACGGGAGTGCTGTGCGTTCCTGTCAGTTACCGGTTTCGGCTGCTGAAGGTGCACAAATCACCACCATAGAAGGGCTTTCTGAAAAAGCAGACCACCCCGTCCAAAAGGCATGGTTGGAGCACGATGTGCCCCAATGCGGGTACTGTCAAGCCGGTCAAATTATGAGTGCGGCAGCCCTTTTGGCACAAAATCCTAGCCCATCCGATACCGACATCGACAATGCAATGAATGGAAACATCTGTCGCTGTGGAACTTATCTCAGAATAAAGGCAGCCATTAAAACCGCTTCGCAAAACCTCTAAGCTCTGAAAACCATGACAACTGTAAATACCAAAATGAACAGAAGATCCTTCCTGAAAGCCTCGGCTTTGGCAGGAGGTGGAATGATGCTCAGCTTTGCCTGGCTCGCTGGTTGTAAGCCCACCGAAGAAGAAATGATAGGCCTGCCCAAAGAATGGTTTGAACTGAATAGCTATATCAAAATCGGTGAAAACGGAGCGGTGACGCTTTATTCTCCCAATCCAGAATTCGGCTCTAATGTTAAGACCTCCATGCCGATGATTTTGGCAGAGGAACTCGATACAGATTGGAAAAATGTATTTGTAGAGCAAGCTGACTTCTGGCCTACTCGAATCGAGCGTCAATTCACCGGAGGAAGTCAAGGAATCCGTCAAGGTTGGACTCCACTTCGAACCGCCGGTGCCACTGCCCGGGCCATGTTGATCGCAGCTGCTGCCCAAACCTGGAATGTACGCGCTTCTGAAATAACCACTTCAGCTGGAATTATAGAACACAAAGGAAGTGGCAAAAAAGCCCACTATGGAGAAATGGCTTCCCTCGCAGCCACTATGGAAGTGCCTGAAGAGGTTTCATTGAAAGCATTGACTGACTTCAAAATCGTCGGAAACTCCAAAAAGAATGTCGATGGTGCAAAAATCGTAACCGGAAAACCGCTTTTTGGAATTGACCATAAAGTGGAAGGCATGAAGTATGCCGCAATCGTGCATCCTCCTGCTTTCGGGATGAAACTCAAATCTTTTGACAAAAGCTCAGTAAGTAGCATGTCTGGGATTATGGATGTCTTTTCGATCAACTTATTTAAAGACGACTACGGAAGAAATTTCTTTGACACCACCACTTTCCCAGAGATCATCGCCATTGTGGGCAACTCCACTTGGGAGGTGATGCAAGCCAAAAAGTCCTTGGTAGTCGAATGGGAAAATGCCCCAGAATCCTCCTTCGAAGTGGCGGGATTCGGTGGTCGAGGCAACTCAAAAGTCACAGTTCCAGCTGGATTGGAAAACACCAACCGTCATAAAGAACTAATGGCCGAGTACATCCAGAAGCCCGGCAACGTAGTTCGACGAGATGGAGATCCGGAAGAAGCCTTTAAAAAGGCTGCAAAAATCATTGAAAAAACGTACAACGCTCCCTTTTTGGCGCATAATACCATGGAACCGATGAACTGCTTTGCAGATGTCAAAGGAGATCAAGCGGTGATTTATGGTCCAACTCAAGCTCCAGAATTTATTGCCAACACTTTGGCTAGTAGCTTGGGGATTCCAAAAGAAAATATCCAAATCAATCTTGCCCGAATGGGAGGCGGATTTGGACGAAGAGCCTACAGCCACCACATGACCGAGGCAGCATTGATTTCTCAGAAAATCCAAGCTCCGGTAAAGATGGTTTACACGCGTGAAGATGATATGTCAGCGGGGGTGTATCGTCCTACTTATTCTGCCACGTATCGGGCTGCGTTGGATGAAAATAACAACTTGTTGGCCCTGCATGTAAAAGCAGGCGGGATTCCGGAAACTCCCCTTCATGCCAACCGATTCCCTGCCGGAGCCATCGACAATTACTTGGCGGAAGCTTGGCAAATCGAATCCAACATCACTATTGGCGCGTTCCGAGCGCCTAGATCCAACTTTATCGCAGCGGCAGAGCAAAGCTTCTTGGATGAATTGGCGGAAGTAATGGGCAAAGATCCCATCGAATTCCGCTTGGAATTGCTCAAGCGGGCAGAAACCAACCCGGTAGGGCAAAACTACGATTACGACGCTAAGCGCTACGCGGGAGTTCTCGAACTCGTCCGTGAAAAATCCAATTGGGCCTCACCTGCACCAGGAGTAAGTAGAGGCGTCTCGGCTTATTTCTGTCACAATTCCTACGTGGCAGAGGTGGTAGACACCAAAATCGTCGATTCAAAACCTGTAGTTGAAAAAGTCTATGCTGCGGTAGACTGTGGAATCGTAGTAAATCCAGACGCCGCCACCAATATGGGCGAAGGGGCTATTATTGATGGGATTGGCAATGCTTTCTTTGGAGAATTAGCCTTTGAAAATGGAGTGCCAAACAAAACGAATTTTGATAAGTACCGAATGATTCGGCAAAAAGAGGCTCCTAAATCAATTGAAATCCACTTTGTGGACAGCAAGGAAGACCCGACCGGGTTGGGAGAACCTTTCTTCCCTCCTGTCTTTGCGGCCTTGGCCAACTCCTTGTACAAAGCAACCGGCAAGCGCTACTACGAGCAGCCTTTTGCGCCGCAGCTGGAGATGGAGAATCTGAAGATGTGATACATGGTAAAAAGTGGTTTGTGAAGACACAAACCACGGCGGAAGAGTAAACCTTTGAGGTTTTCAAAACCTCGAAGGTTTGAAATCTGAAAAAAATTGAAACGAGGCTGTTTCAAAAGTGAAGTTTGTCACATTGAGCGAAGTCGAAATGTCTTCCAGAAAACTGAAAATGGCCTTCGACTCCTGTCACCCTGAGCACTTGAGAGACGAGAGTCTCGAAATCGAAGGGTCAGGCTGACAACTAACCGGTTTATGTGACAGCCTCGTTTTTTCGATCCAAAAGAAAAAGGCAGCCCGTAAGCTGCCTTATTCTTCCCCAAAAAACTACCTAACCGGGGAATCGAAACTCTACTTCACCCCATATTCCGTAGAGTTCCTTATTTAGGCCTGAATGATTGCAGATCTCAGGCCAGCACTGTTTAGAATAGCTCCAAATTCACCGATGATGGATTCGGGTACATTGTTTTCCAATGCCCCTTCTACTACAGCCTGAATGAAGAGATCATAATCCTCTGCCGTGATGAATCCTGTCATTCTGGAGTTGACAGCAGGATCGTGAGCATCCCGCATGTTTAAACCGTTATAGGTGATATTGGTAGATCCGATATTGGCTGCAAGAAAGTCTGAAAAGTCTCCCACCAAGGTGATAAATCCGCTGGTATTTCCGGCTCCTACTTCATTGAGCAATACCGTGAAATAGGGCTGCAAATCATCGTATTTTCCGCCTTCGTTGGTAGCAATGACCAAAACAGTCGAAGTCACCACCGCTCTCAAAGGAAGGTATCCCGCTTCGATCAACATCCCGGGATTATCCGGATCGGCAACTAGGCCTGAGCCTCCCAATCTGGTGTAAAGATCAAGTTCCTCATCATCAGCCCGCTGCACGATTGGTTCTCTGACCGATTCCAAAAGCTCTGCCACAGGTCCCAACACATCTGGACTGGTGATGCCAGCTTCAGCTGCTCCAGCCACTACTGCTTGAATGAATAGATCGTAATCGGCATTGTTTATCAAGCCATTCATTCTAGGATTGGCAGAGTTGTGTGCCTCAGCCATATTCAATCCGGTATACTGGAAATTTTTGGATCCTGTGGCCTCGGCTAAAAATCGGGTAAAATCATCTACCAAGGTGGTAAATCCGGAGAGTTCATTTCTTCCTACCTCGTTCAACAGAACAGAGAAATAAGGCTGAAGGTCGTCATAAGTACCTCCCTCATTGGTTGCAATTTCCAAAACCGTGTTGGTTACTACCGTTCGCAGGTTTAGAAATCCCTGCTCGATCATCTGCCCCGGATTATTCGGGTCTTGGACCATCGTCTCTCCACCTAGCTGAGTGGAGTAAAACGAGGTGTCCATAGGCGGCATGGGTTCATCTTCCCCGCAGGCGAAAAAGACAAAAACACCCAAAACCCAAAGCTTAGTAATGAATAAGTTTTTGATTTTCATAGTTGTTATAGTTTAGTAAATATGGATTGAAATAGACTTCCTAATTGATAAGTGAAACTATCCTTGGGAATGGCTGGACAGCTACTAGCCAATTCCTCAGCACTTGGGCGATATAAGGCAGCATTGATTTGAAGCTTTTCTCCCAAATCCTTGGCAAGCTCATCTCCGCTGATTTGCTTGCGGTCATATAGGAGAATAAAATGCCCTAATTCCCGATTAACACGAAATGCACGGATATAGGGCTTATCCAAGTATTCATCCTGAACCTCTTTCAATCGAGTCAAATCTGGCTGATCGGAAATCTCAATTTTACCCATGGACCAATTGGGCCCTTCCGAGGCACCTTTTCCGGTGACCTGATAAATGTGAACTCCCAAAATCACTAGGAGCACCAAAACAATAGAACCTGCTGTGAGAAGAATTTTTTTAATCATGGTTTACTTCATTTTTCTGGAGATACGAAGTGCCTTTTCCTCTTGGATCGAGGGAAGAAAAACTTTTTCGAATTAATTTTTAAAACAGGCCATACAACTCAGGCAGTGAAGAGCCGGCTGAATCCTTACCCGGTCGAGTTGGGACTTACTCCAGTCATTGAGGTGAAAAAGCCGATAGTTGATTCTTCCGTCTTTCACAGATAGGTGATTTTCACAGTTGAAGACATTTCCCTCCCAGTCGATGGTCACGGACTCTTGACAAGGCATTTTTACCTCACCATGCTGGCCCAAATGGGCAAATAAATCCTGAAAATGAGATGACTCCTGTCCATTTTGAGAAAGACAAGTCTGCATTCTGCCTACCGGAGCAAGCATTTTTTCTTCGAAAGAGCTTAATTTCAAACCCATTTGGGTGGACCAGGACTTCATTTTTTCCTGGAGGGTGAGCTGCCCGGGGTGCTGCCTGTGGCTGTAAACCAATCGGATCGGGAGCTCAGAATTTACCCCATAGCCCAAGCGGTTGAAGTAGCGAATGACAGACCTAAAAGTTTTAAAAGCTCCTTTTCCCCGAAGCAGGTCCATTTCTTCTTCCTGAATCGTTGGGACGTGGACAACCAACTCTATTTGGTTTTCCTTCAAAAAATTGGGAATAGAATCCCGATATCCGGGATCTTTCATTGAAGTCACATGAGTATGCATCACCATTCGGGTGTGGGGACTACGCTCCCGAATCTGCCTGACCAACCACCGGAAATAAGGAGTCAGCTCCGGAGCCCCACCCTTCAGCGTCACTTCTCCAAAGTTTTCCCTTTCAATCAGTGCCGCCACTTGATGTACCACATCGTAGCGCATAAAATCCGCACTTTGAGGCTTTGCGTCATGTGGGCAAAAGGAACAGGAATGATTGCAAACCTTCCCAAGAAAAAGCTGCAGCTTTCTGAAGGATTGGGGGGCCGGAAGAGGGTGCTTGGCAATGAAATCTGCCAAGTGATTCATGGACAGCCCTGCTTTGCCCGATTCAAAAGATTGTTTTTTCCCTGTTTTGTGGTTGTTCACTGATCTTTCCTGCATCATTTCCTAGTTTGGGAGGAGGTACGAAGCAGGATGACCAATTGGATCAGAGAGGATGAAAAAATCCCAAAGAAATGCGCTTTTCTGAATTACTGATTTTGCACCAACCTGATCAATTTTTCAAAAACCTCTATATTGTCGTAAATCCCACGAAACTCTCCCGAATGCGGTCCATAAGCAAAAATCGGCACCAAAATCCCGGTATGATCATCGCTGTGAAATCCTAATTCCACCTCTCCTTTTTCCACATTTCCTTGCGGAATGGATACTCCTCCTGTCTCGTGATCAGCAGTAATCAGAAGTAAGGTACCGGGATTCTGATCCGCAAAGCGCATCATCTCCCCGATCAGCCGATCAAAATCCAGCATTTCTGTCACGATCGTGGAAGTACTATTGGAATGGCCTCCTGAATCGATCATGGCCGACTCGATCATCAAGAAAAAGGGAGTTTTCTTCTGATCGAAAAACTTAAGCGCTTCCAAGGCACTTTGGGTAAGAAAATCCCCCCGGCCTTTTTCCATGCTTGGATTAGAACCCGGAGAAGAAAAATAGGCAATTCGATCAGCCCCCATTTCACCCAATCCTTGGAGCTGATCGACCAGTTTAAACCCTTCCTTGACCAACTCTGATTGTAAGGGAGAAAAAGTATTTTTCCCTCCACCAATTACCAGACTCAAGGCGCTTTTCGGCAAAAAAGCAGCAATCTGATCGGTATCATCCCGCTCCGGATGGTGGGCATAGAACGCTGCCGGAGTGGCCCCGGTAATTTGATCCGTGGTGATGATTCCTGCGGAAAAGCCCCTTTCAGCCAATATTTCAGGCAAATTTCTCAATCGCCCTCCATCAGGACCAACTCCCAAAGCCCGATTATTGGTTTTTTGCCCAGTGGCAAAAGCTGTGGCCCCTGCCGCAGAATCGGTGGTAAAATCATCCGCTGCCTGAGTTTTGATCAGCCCCATATTTTTGATTTGTGCCAGATTCAGGTTTCCTCCATTGGCAAAAAGTGCAGCGGAAATCTGGGCCAGTCCATTGCCGTCCCCGATCAGCAAAATGATGTTTCGTATAGGCGCATCCAATCCGTCCGACGCAAAGCTGGGGTTATAGACCGAATAAATCGAATCAGTTGCATAGACCCTCTGATTCAAAGAGGCCAAATATTCCTGAGCAGCTTTGGGTTGGTCTGTATTGATAAAATCCACCCCCAAGTCGTGAAAAGCTCTCCAGGCCGTCTTGCTATCCGGAGACCCCCAAAAACGCACCGGCTTTCCAAAGCTGTGAACCAAAGAAATAAAGTCTTCCAAGCCCTTCCGATCCTTCTCTACCAATCTCCCTTTGCCATTCCACACAGAAAACTGCCTGAAGCTCAGACTTACCATTCCGATTTTCTCCCAAGGCAAATCCGCAGGCAGACTTTTGCTTTGATAGTCAAAAAGTACCCATTCGGGATAGTTTCTATAATCCTCTGGCTTGGGTCGGTTGCCTGAAATGATCAATTTTAGTCCTTTTGGGTTTTGGGAGGAAAAAAGCAGGGAAGGAAAAGCCTCTGCCTCGCGAATCACTGCATCCAAGGTGGAGTAGCCTTCCGTCTTGCAATCCACCAAAAGATTAAAACCAAATCCATCAATCATTCCCAGCTCCAAGGCCTTTTGGATAGGCTCTAGATAGAGTGTCCTGAAGGTCCGCTGAGGTTGTATGCTTTCCTTTTCGTGGGCGACCATGACTTTTCCGTCATACAAAATGACATCCACCTCGATGGAAGCCGCATCGGCGGCAAATGCCTCCCAAAATGGGGCTTTTTGCAGGTAATCATTATGGGAATGAAGGCGGAAGTCCTGTTGTGCAAAGAGCCCTTCTTGAGCGAATACAAGAAGAAATAAAAAAGGAAAGAAGTATTTTTTCATGGCTAAAAATAAGGCCCCAAAGCCTAAATTCTGAGGGTTAAACTGAGGAAACTCCAATCCTTAACAAAAGGATAAAAACCCAGCCTACTCTTTCCCTTTGGTAACAAAAACTTGACAGAAGGGTAAATCCTAAGCAAGCAAAATATTGAATATTTGGTATTCAAAAGTCTATTCTGGAAAATGAAAAAACTCATCCTCTATGTTGGGATTTTTTGCTCAGCTCTTTCGGCATCTGCCCAAAAGCTCAATGAAACACAGGTAATCGGCAGCCACAACAGTTACAAAAGTGATATGCCCCGCCCGATTTTGGACTACCTCAGCAAGGTGAACCCGGGGGCAGCCCAAAGTCTGGAATATGCCCATATCCCGCTCTCTGATCAGTTGGACTTGGGATTGAGGAATCTGGAGTTGGATGTATTTCATGATCCTGAAGGTGGCCGCTATGCTCAGCCCAAAGGCTTGGCCATGCTACCCGAGGGGACTGTTTTTGATCCAGAAAAAGACTTGGAAAAACCAGGTCTGAAGCTCTTCCATGTTCAGGATTTGGATTTTTACTCCCATCATCTCCTCTTCAAAAATGCTTTGCTCGAGCTGAAAGCCTGGAGTAAAGCCCATCCGGACCATCATCCTGTTTTTGTTCTGATCAATGCCAAAGACGGGCAAGTTCCCATGACGACCGCCCCGCTTTCTTTTTCCACTGCCGCACTGGATAGCATTGATCTGGAAATCCGGACCCATCTCGGACTGGAAAATCTGATCACTCCGGATCAAGTCCGGGGAAATTACTCCAATCTGGAGGAGGCTGTATTGGCTGGAAACTGGCCTCAAATCGATGAGGTGCGGGGTAAGTTTTTGTTTGTTTTAGATGAAAATGAAGAGAAAATCCGCCGCTACCTTCAGGCCAAACCAGGTCTGGAAAATGCTGTCCTTTTTGTCAATCTGAAAGAAGGAAATCCCGAGGCCGGATTCCGAATCATCAATAATCCAGTCACTCAGGAGAATTACATCCGGGAATTGGTAGAAAAAGGATATCTGATCAGAACCCGGGCCGACTCGGATACCAAACAGGCTCGGACAGGAGATTACAGCCAGTTTGAAAAGGCAAAAGCTTCAGGTGCGCAGGTGATTTCAACGGATTATTACTTGCCATCCGAATTCTTCAAATCAGACTACAGCGTAAAGTTTGAAAATCAAACTTTCGAGCGCCCCAACCCTGTCTTGCAAAAAAAGTGAAGTATCCCCGACTGATTGCAGCCTTGGTGAAAGCAGGCATATTGGTTTCCTGCCCTTCCTCATGGACTCTTGCCCAGTCTGTGACAGAAGTGAAGGTGGCTTTTTTGGCAGATATTCACCTGCAGGATGTCTATGGGGACTTTGAATCCCAAGAGTTTCGAGGGGTCTTAAACCCAAAAAACGGGAAAATGGCCACCATCCGAACCATGGAAAGCCAGTTGAATTCCACCCGGCTTTTCAACGAAAACTACTTTGCCTTGCTCGCTGCTTTGGAAGATTTAAGAGAAAAGGATATTCAGCTTGTGGTTCTTCCGGGTGATTTTACCGATGACGGTCAACCCATGAACGTCTTGGCTTTAAGAGGGATTTTGAAGGAATACGAGAGTCGCTATGGCATGCGCTTTTTTCTGACTACAGGCAATCATGACCCGGTATCTCCTTTTGGTGGGCCTGACGGAAAGCGGGATTTTTTAGGAGAAAACGGGCAGAGTCAAGCTGTAGTCAGTGACAGTTCCTTTTTAAGATTCCCCAATACAGTCCTGAGTCAAGCCATAGCAAATTGGGGGTATGATGAGATTCTTTTGTCATTGCAGGAGTTTGGCTTTTACCCCGACCCCAAAGACCTCTTTTGGACCCATCCATTTGTGAATTGGGAGTATGAAAACTATTCCTTTGAGAAAATAAGAGAGAAAGCCGGTTTGGAAAACCGAAGCTACTCGGACCCCAACACAGGACATTTACTTCCGGATGCCAGCTATCTGGTGGAGCCCGTACCAGGCATTTGGCTGTTGGCGATTGACGCCAATGTCTACACTTACTCTGGCTCTGAAGAAAGTTACGATTCCACTGCTTGGAGGGGGTCTTCAGTCGGTTTCAATCTCGCGATGAAAAGCAAAAGTCATCATTTGGACTGGATTCGGAAAGTAAGCGAAGAAGCCCAAAAAAGAGGGAAAACCCTGATTTCCTTCAGCCACTATCCCCTGACTGATTTTCATGAAAACAGTTCTGAAGAAATGGGCCACCTCTTTGGCGCAGGAAAATTCCAATTGTCCAGAGTCCCAAAGCCCGAAGTATCCCAAGCCTATGCCGAGGCCGGAATCCGGATTCACTTTGCCGGACACATGCACATCAATGATACCGGAAACCTGGAAATTGAAGACAAGACGGAGCTTGTAAATATTCAGGTTCCTTCCTTGGCGGCTTTTCCTCCAGCCTACAAAACCATGAACCTAATTGATTCTACCACTATGCATATCCGAACTCATCACATCCAACAGGCCGATCGATTTGACGAGTTTTTCGATCTCTACAGAATAGAACACCATTGGCTTAGCCAGCAAAAGGAATCCCAAGCTTGGAACCCTAAAGTTTTGGAAGCGGCCCACTACCTGGAATTCACTCAAATGCACCTGCAGGAACTAATCCGACTTCGTTTTGCAGAGGCCGATTGGCCTAGCCAACTCAAAAATCTGGTTCAGGGAATCTCAACCGATCAACTCAAAAAATGGCTGGGTTCACCCTTGGAAAAAAGACCGCAACTACTCGGTGAAATCTATCAACAAATCCTGCAAAACGGTCAAAAAGGAAACTTGATGGAGGATTTTTACAGAATAAAAAACGGTGGAGATTTAGGGATAGCCCTGATTCCTGAAGCACGGGCCGAACTCTATACGCAACTCTCCAAGCGTCGACTTTCTACTTTGGATTCATCCCTAAATGGTCAATTTTCTTCCTTTCTGCGAATTTTGGGAGCTTTGAGTACAGGTCTGCCATCGGATGATTTTTTCATAGATCTTCAAGATCTGAGCATCCGCAGACCGGATTCAATCAATTAAATCTTATTGGGTCTACTTATTCTTGCATGTAGCCAAAGGATTTAAAGGTTTGATGCTAGATTTTGGCAAATTCCCCCTGCCTAAGGGGGCTTGGGGGATTTATATCATCGGAATGATTTCAAATCCCTTAACATGTACAGCATTCCGACTAGTCATTTAAATCTTTTATGATCAGAGATGAAAAAAGCCGAACAGAATCCGTTCGGCTTTTTGATATACAACCTATAAGAAATTAATAACCCGGATTTTGCACCAAAAATCCTTCAATATTGGAAGCTCCGTCGATGGCCCGCTGAGGAATCGGAAACAGACGCTTGTTGGGATCGCGGTCCGTTTTTTCCGTCCAGCTGTCCTCATATTTTCCAAAGCGGATTTGATAGACTCTTCTCAAGCCTTCCCAGTACAGTTCAAATCCAGATTCTCTGAACAGAATATCCAAATCGATGGAATTGAGTGCTGCAGGGGTCTGTGCAGGTCTGGCATTTCTGGAGGTTCTGAGGATATTCAAATCCGCCAAAGCTCCGGCATTGTCACCTTTTCTGAGTTTTGCCTCGGCCCTCATCAGATAGATTTCCCCTAGCCTCAGCAAAACGATATCCACACTGCTATTGGAGCAGCAGTTGGGGGCAGTTCGGCTAAACTGGTATTTTGAAAATCGGTGTCCCGTATTGTGAAGGCTTCCCTCATTGGTGAAATCCACCTGAAAATTGTGGTCCACATAGCGAATATCCGCACCGCTGCTTCTTCTGTTGATTACGGGATATATTCTGACTTTTCCGTCTTCACAGGTAATGATGCTCCCGGTTTCATCCTTTCTTGGACCCCAGATGATTCCTCTGAGGATCCCACGATCAATCTGGAATTCAGTCGCTTCCACACAGTAGTAATGGTCTTCATCATTGGTGGGATTGACTCCAGTGAGGTCTCTCAGGTTTTCGGGAATGATGGTATTTTCCTGAAAAAAGCGGGCATCAGCATCAGCAGGGTCCACATCTCCATAAGCATCATACCAAGATTGGATAAAATCCGGGGTCGCCGCTACGGCATCCGTACCCCGGGTATTGGGAAATTCCGGTCTCGGGATTTGATCACCGGATATCGACCAATATTGCCAACGGCTATGCTCAGTCTGCAATACTCCCCGCTGATCCAGGGAGAAAATCACCTCCGGATTGGTATTGTTGTCGTCATTGAAAATGTCAAAGTATTCAGGGGAAAGAGAAAAAGGCCCATTGATAATGTTGCTAGTGTATTGGATTACCTTATCCAAATCTTCTTGTTGGAAATTGGGTGTCCCGTAAGGATCCCGATAGATCGCTGCATTCAGGTACAGTCTTGCCAAAAGTCCTTCCACAGCGAATTTGTTCATTCGGCCGGGTCCATTGGTACTGCTTATTACATTCACCACGGAAAGCAGCTCAGATTCCAGATAATCCACAGCATCCTGTCCTCTGAGAATTTCCGATTGCTGATCGGAGCGGTCTTTTCTGAAGACTAAACCCCAATTGTCCAAAGCCAGCATGTTGAGGTAAGCTTTGATGGCTACCATCTCATACAATGGATTCTGTGCAGCGTTATTTCCGTTTTCCACTTCGAGACCCAATTGCTCCTCTGCAGCTACAGCCCGGGATAGGCCCAAGGTGATGAATGTCCAGGAATCCCCAACCAAGCTGTTGCCGGGTGTCATCAGATGCTGATGGACGGCGATGAATTTCCCGCCGTCAAACCAGTCTCTTCCTCCTCGGTAAGGGAGAATCCCCTCATCGGAGGCTACTTCCTGCAGACCAAAATTGGTCGTATGCAACCATACCTGCCGGAGCATACCGTATACCGGAGCGATCGACCCGCTTACAATCTCGGCCTGTCCTGTTCCTGTGAGGGATTCATCGAGAATTTCCTCTTCCAAGGTGGTGCAACTCATGAAAGCCGCAAAAAACAAGGCTATGGGAATTAGTTTTCTAAAACTGAACGTCTTCATTTGATTTGATGATTTGATGATTGTTTTCATGACTGATTTCCGGGTTTAGAAAGTCAGATTCAGATTGAGCATAAATGTTCTGGCTCGTGGATAGGTGAATCGATCAATCCCGAAGGTCTGAATCCCCCCTGAAGTCGATCCGGTATTTACCTCGGGATCATATCCGGAGTAGTCGGTCAGGACAAACAGATTTTGGCCGGTCAGAGAAAAGCGGATGTTTTGGAAAGCATTTCCTATCCCTAGTCTTTCAGGATTTACAGAATATCCTAAAGAGGCATTGTTTAGCCTAAAAAAGGCTCCATTTTCAAGGAATCGGGTAGAAACGGTGTTGGAGTTGTTGATGGATTCCTCGGGAAACTGTACCGCAAAGTCGGTGGTGTTATTGGAGCGGGAAAGTTGTGCCTTGGTGAAAAGGGACATGGTCGTGTGGTTGTAGATTTTGTTTCCTGCACTTCCGTTAAAGTTCAGAACCAAGTCAAAGTTTCCATACCGCATGGAGGTGTTGATCCCGTAGATCGTATTGGGGATCGCACTTCCTACTACTACCCGGTCATTGTCGAGAATTTCACCGTCTCCATTCACGTCTACGAACCGGTTCAGGCCATCCTCTCCAATCCCGTCAAACTGCAGCATGTAAAATGCGCCGATGGGCTGATTGTTGATGTAGCCGTTGATGGTAGCCCCTGTTTGACCTGCACCTTGCGCTGCTCCCGTAGTCAAAACCGAGTAAGGTGAATTTCTTACCTCATTTTGGATAAAGGTCACATTGCCTCCCAAGGTGTAGGTAAAGGATTTTTGAGGATTGCTGTTGTAGTTTAGAGCCAATTCTATCCCCTGATTGACAATTTCCATGTTGTCAATATTGTCCCAAAAAGTGGAGGTCGGCTGCACCGGGTCTGCCGGCACTACTTCCAAAAGGATATTGGAAGAAACCTTATTGAAATAGTCCAAGGTACCGGTCAATCGGTAATCCAGAAAAGCAAAGTCAAACCCTACATCAAACTGAGTGGAAACCTCCCACTGCAGATCCGGATTAGCCAAACGTGTAAATACAATCCCATAGGGGTAATCATCAAGGGAGTTCCCGTCCGTGTCAATTGGATAAGTATTCAAACTGCCCGAACCGGTAGCCAATCGATCTTCGGAGAAACTTGCTTTGGTGATTTTGGAAGGGATTTCCTGATTCCCCGTTTGTCCCCAGCTGGTTCGTAGCTTCAGATTATTGAAAACCGAACCGGCCATGAAGCCTTCTTTGCTCAGATTCCAGCCTAAGGCAAAAGATGGGAAATAACCGTATCGGTTATTTTGCCCGAATTTGGAAGATCCGTCAGCCCGAAAAGTCGCCGTAAAGAGGTATTTCTCGTCATAGACGTAGTTTAATCGGCCGAAAAAGGACTGCAACTCATTTCTCACCGCGGAGGAACTGACCGTGGTGGGAAACTCACTCGTACTGTTGTGGTCCTGATACCTGGGCTCAATATTGTTTGCTGCAAAGCCTCTGGAAGAAGTCCCTCTGAATTCATCAAGGAAGGTCTGATACGAATGACCGACCAACACGGTGAAATTATGCTTGTAATTGTTCCAGTTGTAGGTCAGTGTATTTTCGATCAGACTGTTGGTATTGGATGAAATCAATTCATCCAGAGTACCATCCGACACATTAGATTCATTGACTACTTCTGGAAAAGGCTTGTATTGGATATATCGGGCCGTATTGGAATAGTCCACCCCGAGATTGAGCTTGTAGGTCAACCCATCAATGATTTCGAAAGAAGGAGAAATAGTCCCCAAAATCCTGTTGTTGGCTGCATCGTCGCTGTAGAGTTCATTTCGCTTGAGCGGGTTAAGCGCATTGGTATTGAGCAAAGTAGGCTCACCATCAGTCAATGCCGGAATGGTAGGATTCAGATACAGCATGTCGCTGGCAATGGAGCCAATAGCCGGACGAAGATTTTCTGTGTAGGATGCCGTCAGATTGTAGTCTACGATCAGTCTGCCCTCAAACGCTTTCTGATTCATGTTCAACTTACCTGAATACCTTCTCAGATTGCTGTTTTTCAAAATGCCCTCTTGGTCCTGATAACCCAAAGAAGCGAAATAAGAAAATCGCTCCGTATTTGCCCCGCTCATGGACAAGCTGTAGTCCTGAGAAAAGCCTACTTGGGTCAACTCTTCCTGCCAATTGGTATTTCCTCCAAAATCTTCCAGGTTTCCTCCCACTTCCACAACTCTTCTTCTGAATTCATCCGCACCAAAAACATCGATGGTACTGGCCATGGAAGACCAAGCGGTAGAGGCGGATAGATTGACCTGAGAAGTTCCGGATTTTCCTTTTTTGGTGGTAATTACGATGACTCCATTGGATGCTCTCGAACCGTAAAGTGCAGTAGCGCTCGCGTCTTTCAGGACATCGATGCTTTCGATATCATTTGGATTGAGGAAATTCAGGGGATTCGATGCAATCCCCGTGTCAGAATTGTCCAAAAGGAATCCGTCCAAAACATACAGTGGCTGGGTTCCTGACCTCAAGCTACCAATCCCTCGGATGATTACATTCTGATTGGCTCCGGGTTCCCCACTGACGGAGGTGATGTTTACCCCTGCCACTTTGCCTTGGAGTAGGTCTACCGGATTGGTGATAACTCCCCGGTTAAAATCCTCATTCTTTAATGAACCGATCGCTCCCGTCACATCAGAACGCTTCTGGGTACCATATCCTACCACCACGATTTCATTCAGCTGTGAGCTTTCCGGCTCCAAACGGATCATCAGCTCGGCCTGATTTCCCACTCTGATTTCCTGAGGGGAATACCCCAAGTAGGAAATAACCAATACCGCATCGGAGGCCACATCGATGGAAAAATTCCCATCCAAATCGGTAATCGTGCCTGTAGTGGTTCCTTTGACCAAAACTGCCGCACCGGGCAACGGAGCTCCGGTCTCGTCGACTACCTTACCGGTAATCAGCTCCCTCTGCCCCTCTGTCGATTCTGCCGGAAAAGAAGGCGCTGCACTCAAGCCTGCTCCTCCACCCAGAAAAATAAGGGCAGAACATAACACTCCCATTTTCAGGAATTTGCCTGCAACAAAATTTGTAAAGTTTACCATTTTCAACTGGTTTAAAGGTTGGATTAAGCCACGAAGTTAGCTTGGTCCATTTCCTTAGACCGGAATTGAAAATCAACAGATCATGAACTTACTTCATTGATTTTTTTGAAAAAGGATTCCTTTTTTTAAGAAAAATTCATCTTTTAATCAGGAAATCATTAGCCTGCTTGATTGAAAAATCAAAATCCAAAAACACAAACTTGAAATAAGCAAAACAGCCTTAGCCTAGTTCTAAATTATACAGGAAAAATCCAACGTTGAACAGACTGTAGCTAATGTCAAGTGAAGATTAACGAGGTAACAATCAGTTGATCTGATTGAAGTGAGCAGAGACTAATTTCCAACCTTTTTCCCGCTGCACCCACACATCGAGGAAATTCATTGCCAAGGTTTCTTTTTTTCCAAAGTTGTCGACAGTAATCTCTCCGTCTGCATGGACCACAGCAGTAGCACCAAATATTCTGACAATAGGCTTGCGTATGGTGAAAGCGTTGAGTTTTCGCTTGGGATCCAAAAATTCCTGAAGTAGCTCGGTTTTGGTCTCAGCTTTCCCATTGTAACAAATAAGCAGCCCTTCTTCATCAAAAATTTGCTCGAATTTATTTTGATCAAAACTTTCCCAGACTTTGAATTTTTCCAAAGAAAGCGCGACCAACTCTGATTCTGTGATCATAGCTGTAGAGTGTTAAGTATGGTGAGGGCGAAAGGGTGATTTCGCTAGATACAAAGTACAAAGCCTTTGCCAAAAGGCAAGTAAGTCTGTCAAAAGCTTTGATCTTATTCCATAAATGGTGAAAAAAGCGAATAAACCTCAGTTTTTCAGGCTATTTCCTTTCAAAAAAATTCTCTGCGATTTTCAAAGGGCGGAAAATCAGCCGGTTTTTGATCTTGAGGGACCGACTTCTCTTAGCAATATCCTTGAGGGTCTTCAGTACCTCCAAAGTATGCCCTCCCTTATTGATCATCACGCATTCGGCCATGGCCGCGCGGCCTGCATCGGTGATTTCTGCTCGGGATGCAATTCCCGATTTGTGCAGATTTTCCAACACTTGGGTAGCCCAAATGACCGGGATATGACCGGCTTCACAAATCCATGATATTTCTTCCTGCACCTCCACCAATCGCTCAAAACCAATCTCCACAGCCAAATCTCCCCGTGCAATCATTACTCCAAAACAGGGAGCTTTCATGCTTTCCAATAGTAAAGCAGGCAATTGAATCACCGCTTCTCTTGTTTCAATTTTCAGAATGACTGGAGGAGGAGTATCGGTAAGCTTGGCCATTTCCTCCTGCAACTCTGCCAAGTCTTCTGGAGTGCGGACAAAAGAAAAACCAAGCGTATCCGCCATAGGAAGGACTTCTGCAAGGCATTTCTTGTCATATTCGGTCAGGGAGGAAATCGACAAAAGCGAATCTGGAAAATTGATTCCCTTTTCATTTTTTAAAAAGGGCTTTTTGGATGAAATCCGCTCTATTTTCAGGGATGCCCCTTTTTTGGATACCCGGTCTACTCTGGCTCGGATCAGCCCATCATCGAAATAAACCCGCTCACCAACTTTCAATGACTCGACCAATTCGGGTTCATTGGGACTGACTACCAAATCCTTGGAAGAAAACCCATTCCCCGAATTACTCAACCATACCCTACCTCCAACTTTTATTTCCGCTTTCCCTTCTTCTTTCCCTTTGCGAAGCAATACAGTTCGGATCTTAGGTCCAGCCAAGTCAAAATGGATAGCACAAGACAATCCGGTCTTTTTACAGGCTTTCTGAATCTCTTTTACCATTCGGGACCAAGTATCAAAATCATCATGGGCACAATTAATTCTAGCTACGCCCATGCCATTTTGAAGCAGCTTTTCGATGTACTTTTTTTCTTCCAAAAAGGACCGGTCAAAGGTAACCATCACCGAAGAGGGCCACTCCGCATGATGGAGACCAAAAAGTCGCTCGCTGTTTTGTTTGATTTTCTCAGCTCCATACTCAATCGTACATGAATCCAGATGCTCTGATTTCTCTCCCAATCTGGCTAAAGTGACTTGAATCTGCCTTAGGACGTGACTTTCACAGCTGGCTAGAGATGATAGCCCCTCCGCATGGAGATCAGCTTGAAGCTGCTGAATATCCATCCTTCTCAAAATCAGGTAATTGATCAGATTTTTAGCTGATTCCAACTGACTGGAATGAACAGACTCCAGCAAAGATGCAAAATGCATGGGGCTGGTTCTCATTTCTTTTTCAATCAGGGAAAGGGAGCTGCGTATTGCCTCTAATTCGGAAGACATAGGGTTTGGAAGGTTTGCCTACAAGTTCTGTTTTATACGGTACATTTATGTCTTATTTACAGTTTTTAATCAAAAAAATTTTTGGATAAATAGTCCTATCCTTCAGCGAATTACCAACTCCGTGTGGAAAATTTATGCTTCTTCTGAAGCGAAAAACCTGCTCCATTCGTCCTGAGAGCATATTTGAAACTAAACCCAATTACTATGCGAATTACAAAAGCTATCCTCTCCGCTTTGGCGGTGAGCAGCACTGTATTGATGAGTTCCTGCTTCGACAATCTGGAAAACACACCTCTCCCACCCACTGCTTACGTGTCCATCTATCAAGGCTCACCGGATGCCCCGGCTATGGATATTTTTGCTAATGCCAATCGGGTCAATCGGGACCCCATGGAGTTCACCCAGGTTTTGGGCTATAGTCCTTTCTTCCCAGGAGAGCGTGATTTCCGATTTGCGGCGGTCAATTCGGCAAGTTCTCTTTTGGAAAAGGAATTGGAATTGAAGGCAGACTCGGTTTATTCCCTCTTTGTGATCAATGAAAGTGCAGCGATGGATGCCCTGCTGGTCAAAGATGAATGGGAAGAACCGACCCCTACCCAAGCCCAACTGAGACTAGTGCACTTGTCACCGGATACCGAGTCGGTTGACCTATTTCTCAATGAGGAAAGCACGCCGCTTCTTGAAGAATCCTCTTATAAAGATGTTTCGGACTACCTGGAGCTGACTCCCGGCAACACTGTTCTAAAAATCCGTTCCTCACAAACCGGAGAAACGCTCCTTACCTCGGGCACTTTGGACCTGAAAGGAAACCGGGTTTACACGCTGGTAGTCAGAGGATTGGGCAGGGAAACCTCAGGTCCAAAAAAATTAGATATCCAGCTGATCACCAATTACATTGCTTACTAAAGACGCCTCATTTTTTAACTGAATTTCCCGAAGCCTCAATGGGCTTCGGGATTTTTATTTTCCTTCTCCCCCAGGAATAGTCGAGGCCGAACCATCTCTGTTAGCCCTGTAGTGAGGAGACATGATCTCTATGCCATTTTTTTGACAGCAATCTTGGATATTTTGATGCAGTTGGGAGTAGATAATAGCTTGCTTACTCGCCTGCTTGGTATATGCATTGAGCTGATAGGAAACATAAAAGTCGTCCAAACTGGTCTGAAGCACATAGGGCTTGGGTTCTTTTTCCACAAATTCCGTAGCCAAAGCTGCCTCGATCAGGGTTTCGTGGATTTTCCTCCAAGGGATATCATACCCCAAAGTGACCGAGGTATATAGGATCAGTCCTTGACCTTCAGCCTGCAAAGTATAATTGGTGGTATTTCCAGTCAAAACTGAAGCGTTGGGAATAGTGATCACCTCATTTTTAATGGTTTTGATCCGGGTGACCAGCAGGGTCTTTTCCATCACATCTCCTTGCACATCCGCAATTTTGATCCGGTCCCCGATCTTGAAGGGCCTCATGTAGGTGATGACTAAGCCGGCAATCAAATTGGTAATCGCTGAGGAGGAACCCAAGGAGAAAATCACTCCGATGAATACACTGACTCCCTTAAAAATAGGAGAATCTGAGCCAGGGAGGTAGGGAAAAATCAGAACCAAGGTAAAGGCCCATAGCAGGAAGCGGGCGATATTGTAAGTAGGCATAGCCCAATCCGGATGAAACCCGGACACCTGAAGTCTTTCTAACTCAATTTCATGGAAGATAAACCGGACAAACTGGATCAGGTATTTCATGAAAATCAGAATCACCAGAATCCTGAACATGTTGGGCAGATAATCCAGAGTAGATTCAAAGACATTCCGGATGGGATGCAAGACCCAGTTCAAAATATCGTCTGACCAATCCTTAGAAAAGGGGAAAATACTGAATAAAATCGGCAGCAACAGGTAGAGGAGAATCAGGATAAAGACCCATCTCATCACTTTGATCGCCCGGATGGCTAAGCTCATTTCTTTCTCCCAAGTCAAAAAAGTATAGCCTTTGTAGTCCAAATCCCTGAATAACTTATTACCTCTGGAGGAAACCCATTTAATCAGGCGTTTGGAGACTTTTTGGATTAAAAAGATAATCAGAACTGCTGCCAAAATAATCAAGAAGACCAAGGCTATCCGTTTGAGCATCACTTCCAATCGGGTCTCATTTTGATAGTTGAGGATATCCTGATTGATTACATCTCTGACTGCCAAGGCCATGCTCTGAATATCGTATTGGTCATCCCTGATATCTCCGGGAGATACGGTTCCGACGATATCATGCCCATAGAGAATATCGTAGGCATTCTCCAGTTCTTCGACTTTAAGAGAGTCGGCTACATATTTTTCGTTTCTGGATAGTTTTTGAATCCGCTCGGTAATTCTTCTTGCCCTTTCCTCTGCAGTTAGCGAACCCAGCCTGGAATACACAGAGAAGAGAGTGTCCTCTAAAGCCCCTAAAACGGGAAAACCGAGAGGCTGCTCCAGCTGGGACTGCGGGGATGGAGAGGCTTCCTGCGCATGGGCCAAAACCGGAGAAAATATCCAAACCCATAGGACAAATAAGGCCCTTGGAAAAGATAGAGTGGGAAATTTTTTCATAGGCTGCTTTAGTCCAAAGGAATTTAGGTGAAAAATCTCGAATTTTTAGGTAGTGGTTTTAAGGGACGAAAAAATTTTAGAAAAAGAAGGAAAAGGGTCGATTTGGGGGATTAGGTAGGAATCGGTTGTGAATTGCTTTCAAAATGGTACTTTCCTGTAGGAATCACAGCTAGTTCCATGATTTATCCTTCTGAAATGCAGTTGTGAATTGCTTTCAAAATGGTACTTTCCTGTAGGAATCACAGCGGAGACTCGGGAAAAGAAAAACTGGTAGTGGTTGTGAATTGCTTTCAAAATGGTACTTTCCTGTAGGAATCACAGCGCATCGGTTTCCGGTGCTTCTTTTACTTCGTTGTGAATTGCTTTCAAAATGGTACTTTCCTGTAGGAATCACAGCACAATTCAAATACCCAATATCAAGACTATCGTTGTGAATTGCTTTCAAAATGGTACTTTCCTGTAGGAATCACAGCACCCACCTTATACAGATGAAGTGGCAGGGTGTTGTGAATTGCTTTCAAAATGGTACTTTCCTGTAGGAATCACAGCCCAATAGGAAAAAAAAGCCCTAGTGGATCGTTGTGAATTGCTTTCAAAATGGTACTTTCCTGTAGGAATCACAGCCATTTTCGGTCCAGTTGCGGGGGTTTAGCCGTTGTGAATTGCTTTCAAAATGGTACTTTCCTGTAGGAATCACAGCGCTATCTTTTCGGCAATCTGTTCAGGCGAGTTGTGAATTGCTTTCAAAATGGTACTTTCCTGTAGGAATCACAGCATATCCGCCTATCCAACGGTCAGGAAGCCGGTTGTGAATTGCTTTCAAAATGGTACTTTCCTGTAGGAATCACAGCCAAGTCATCTAATTGGTCTTCTGTTGCTTTGTTGTGAATTGCTTTCAAAATGGTACTTTCCTGTAGGAATCACAGCCTTGTTTCGTGTAACCGGAACAGCCCGCAAGTTGTGAATTGCTTTCAAAATGGTACTTTCCTGTAGGAATCACAGCGATACGGGTTGTTTTTTATATAAAATCCCTGTTGTGAATTGCTTTCAAAATGGTACTTTCCTGTAGGAATCACAGCCAGGTAGATATTGTGGTGGCCTCCAATCCAGTTGTGAATTGCTTTCAAAATGGTACTTTCCTGTAGGAATCACAGCCCTTAAAATCATCGTTTGCCCCGTATTTTGTTGTGAATTGCTTTCAAAATGGTACTTTCCTGTAGGAATCACAGCAAGGCAATCCTACAGCGGACAAGGTCCTTAGTTGTGAATTGCTTTCAAAATGGTACTTTCCTGTAGGAATCACAGCGACTTACAGGATACTAAAAGCAGTATGCAGTTGTGAATTGCTTTCAAAATGGTACTTTCCTGTAGGAATCACAGCGTTCATCGCAGTTTTTCTATTAATTCATCAGTTGTGAATTGCTTTCAAAATGGTACTTTCCTGTAGGAATCACAGCCGAATATATACTTTTTAAACATATTGAGCAGTTGTGAATTGCTTTCAAAATGGTACTTTCCTGTAGGAATCACAGCTGACGAATTCAACAAAAGTGACTAACTCCTGTTGTGAATTGCTTTCAAAATGGTACTTTCCTGTAGGAATCACAGCATTGCCTGAAGCTCCTGTAGAACCTGATCCGTTGTGAATTGCTTTCAAAATGGTACTTTCCTGTAGGAATCACAGCCGGGCATTCAAAAGGAGCGCCTCAGCCCTTGTTGTGAATTGCTTTCAAAATGGTACTTTCCTGTAGGAATCACAGCTCTTGAAGTTTGAATGCACGTCTAAGGTTGTTGTGAATTGCTTTCAAAATGGTACTTTCCTGTAGGAATCACAGCAATTTCAGGATCATTTACTAGTGGATTCCAGTTGTGAATTGCTTTCAAAATGGTACTTTCCTGTAGGAATCACAGCAACCCTGAACAAATTTAAAATATTCCCGGAGTTGTGAATTGCTTTCAAAATGGTACTTTCCTGTAGGAATCACAGCACCACGGCATTCATGATCGAACAGGGCTTTGTTGTGAATTGCTTTCAAAATGGTACTTTCCTGTAGGAATCACAGCAATGGCTGGACATCATTAGGGCTATTCCATGTTGTGAATTGCTTTCAAAATGGTACTTTCCTGTAGGAATCACAGCCGCCTTTTTGAGGCCAAGGCAAGGCACTGGGTTGTGAATTGCTTTCAAAATGGTACTTTCCTGTAGGAATCACAGCACCCCCCGCTTTCGTGCCAGCATTGACCGAGTTGTGAATTGCTTTCAAAATGGTACTTTCCTGTAGGAATCACAGCTTGGAATTCTGGGACGACTGCCTTGCCCTTGTTGTGAATTGCTTTCAAAATGGTACTTTCCTGTAGGAATCACAGCGCTATTAAAGCACTAAATCGGAGCATATTCGTTGTGAATTGCTTTCAAAATGGTACTTTCCTGTAGGAATCACAGCCCCCCATATATCGTCAAAGCATACGTCCAAGTTGTGAATTGCTTTCAAAATGGTACTTTCCTGTAGGAATCACAGCCTGTATTTCTGGAGCAACCAAGGCACCCAGGTTGTGAATTGCTTTCAAAATGGTACTTTCCTGTAGGAATCACAGCGTTTTTATTTAAGTTGTTCTAATATGTCCTGTTGTGAATTGCTTTCAAAATGGTACTTTCCTGTAGGAATCACAGCTTTTATTGTTTACCGAAACCGCGTCGGTTTGTTGTGAATTGCTTTCAAAATGGTACTTTCCTGTAGGAATCACAGCAGATTTGGTTGTAAAGACGAGCTATCTGATGTTGTGAATTGCTTTCAAAATGGTACTTTCCTGTAGGAATCACAGCTAGCTTGCGTAATAGAGATAAAGATACTGGTTGTGAATTGCTTTCAAAATGGTACTTTCCTGTAGGAATCACAGCTTAACTGCTGATTCTTTTGCTTTTACTGCTGTTGTGAATTGCTTTCAAAATGGTACTTTCCTGTAGGAATCACAGCTTTTGCTCCTCTTCATCGATCCAAATCATAGTTGTGAATTGCTTTCAAAATGGTACTTTCCTGTAGGAATCACAGCCCAGATAGCTTCTTTCCTCTTGCGCCTCCTGTTGTGAATTGCTTTCAAAATGGTACTTTCCTGTAGGAATCACAGCTGGTGTGCCAGTTAATTCCAAGACCATCCAGTTGTGAATTGCTTTCAAAATGGTACTTTCCTGTAGGAATCACAGCTCTCCGATCTTCAGACGTGTGATCTCCCGGGTTGTGAATTGCTTTCAAAATGGTACTTTCCTGTAGGAATCACAGCAATCAGAAAAATAAACAGGGCCGAGGGACTGTTGTGAATTGCTTTCAAAATGGTACTTTCCTGTAGGAATCACAGCTAGGTTTTCTTGGGAAGGCGGGACCAAGGTGTTGTGAATTGCTTTCAAAATGGTACTTTCCTGTAGGAATCACAGCTACGTTAGATTTTCAAATGCAGCAGGTACTGGTTGTGAATTGCTTTCAAAATGGTACTTTCCTGTAGGAATCACAGCGGAAATGTGGAACTATCCACCGACCCTGCAGTTGTGAATTGCTTTCAAAATGGTACTTTCCTGTAGGAATCACAGCTTGAACTAACCCTTGAAAACGAAATCAGAAGTTGTGAATTGCTTTCAAAATGGTACTTTCCTGTAGGAATCACAGCTCTGAACGAATACAGGCAGCGACTGGAGCTGTTGTGAATTGCTTTCAAAATGGTACTTTCCTGTAGGAATCACAGCAAAGCTTTCCATTTTATAGGCTTTCAATCAGTTGTGAATTGCTTTCAAAATGGTACTTTCCTGTAGGAATCACAGCGATTTATGGGTTTGGACAGGATCAGCCTTTGTTGTGAATTGCTTTCAAAATGGTACTTTCCTGTAGGAATCACAGCATAATACAATTTTGAAGAGAGGGGAAAAGGGTTGTGAATTGCTTTCAAAATGGTACTTTCCTGTAGGAATCACAGCGGGCGTATCGAGACATTTTTTTTTTAGGAGGTTGTGAATTGCTTTCAAAATGGTACTTTCCTGTAGGAATCACAGCCATCAAGCCAAGCAGTACCCGCTGGGGTTTGTTGTGAATTGCTTTCAAAATGGTACTTTCCTGTAGGAATCACAGCTTCAAGATATTTGGCAGCCTCGGGAGTGACGTTGTGAATTGCTTTCAAAATGGTACTTTCCTGTAGGAATCACAGCATGACCTTATCTTCTTCCAGGCCTCCAGCTGTTGTGAATTGCTTTCAAAATGGTACTTTCCTGTAGGAATCACAGCATACCCCACCGTAAGTGGCTGGTATGCTGTTTTTTATGTTTGAATTTAGAATTTAAAAAACAGCCTTCCCAAAAGGTAATTTACTTGAATTGGAGAGAAATGACTTTTCCAAAGTTTTAGAACTTTGGAAAAGTTGCCCCTGACCTCAGTATATCAAAACAATTCCAGTTGCTGGGCAGGGGCCTCTTTTTCCACCACCTTTTTCCCATAGAAAATCTCCATCATCCCGAATTGCTTGTCGGTAATCTGCATGATTCCAATTTTCCCTTTCTCCGGTAGCATATTCCTTACCCGCTTGGTATGAACATCAGCATTTTCCCGACTGGCACAGAAGCGCATGTAGATCGAAAACTGAAACATGGCAAAGCCATCGTCCAACAAGTTTTTTCTAAACTTAGTAGCAATCTTCCGCTCCTTGCGGGTTTCGGTAGGCAAATCAAAAAAAACTAAGACCCACAAGCTTCTGTATTGGTTAAGTCTGGAATAAAATTTATCCTCCATATTCTGGATAGATGATCTTTCGGCTGATTCCGGCAAAGCACTCAAAAAGGGAGTTGGTAGTCCGGCTGGCAGCTACCATCAAGGGACTTTTTTGCCCATCAATACGCACATCCAAGGCTGGAATACTTAGCAACTCTTTCTTCATCTCTGTGGTCAATTCCGAAATATCATCTTCCGTATCCACCAAGTGACTGACCACCAAATCCACATAGGGACGGTATGGCTCCATAATATCATCTGCTAGGCAGTATGCATTGTATTTGTTCCTATGCCAAATCCCCAATCCCGGAAACATCCCAGAAGAGACTAAAGCTCGGGCAATCACCGCCCTCAAAATGGCATAACCATAGTTCAACAGGTTATTGGGTGGAATACCGGCTTGCTCCCTATTGAAATCTGGAATATCAAATAAGCTTTGCCAATAAATTGCTGCGGCCTGTGCTTCATGGTTTCCTGAGTCACCCGAACTTACATTTTTTGCCAAGTAGTGTAGCCTTGGAGAATCTTTCCCTTTTTCCTTGAGATGAGCAGCTTGATTTTGAATCTTGGCTGAAACGGTCTGTTGCCAAAGATTTTTCTTCAATGGCTGAGAGGCCTGAATTTGGTAGCGAATCCGTTCGGTTTGCTCAGAATGTCCATGCATGGGAAGAAGAAGGCCCTCAGGAAGATGCTGACTGTTGCAGGTGACTATAGCGACTTTTTTATCAGTCAGCTTGGCAATCAACCCATGGGTAATGGTTACTTGTTGATTTTCCAGGACGATCATCCCTAAATCTTCGATGGGAACGGTCCTATCGGATTTATCTGGCTCAGGAAAAGATATTTGAAGCTGCTCGTTTTTGGTGCTGAGGTAAGCTGGATTTCCGAAAAAAAGGGTTCGTTTGATCATACGGGAGAAGATGATTTGAATTAACTTTTCCAAAGTTTTAGAACTTTGGAAAAGTTGGCTCATTCCACATTTTGATTTATGACAAATTGTTTTTTGGTTTCTGTCAATTTTTTGACATGCTCCCAACTATCGAAAAAGTTCAAATAATAAATTCGATTTAGCTTTGAGGTTTTGTTTTGATTTTCATATCCATGCCAACTCGTCCACTTCCAATCATCAGGTTTTTTTGTAAATCCATGTTTTACCGGATTGAGATGGATATACAAAAAAGTTTCTTGCCATTGATGTTCATCTAAAATGGGTAAACGCTTAAAATTCTTCATAAACAGGCTTCCCCGTCTTTTATAGGCTTTATTGAAAGATTGGGTATAGGCGCTGAAAAAATTAGAAAACTGCTTCGAAACCAACTTTTCCAAAGTTTGGAACTTTGGAAAAGTTCTCCTGAGCGAAGTCTCTTCTTTCACTCCTACCATCAAATGAAAATGATTGGGCATAAGACAATAAGCATAGGTATCTACCACCTTATCCAAATGCTTTGTATAGTGCTCGAGGAAGAAGCGATAATTCTTCTCCTCCCGGAAAATATTCTCCGATCCATTGGCGTGATTGTAGATATGGTAGGATTGGCCGGGTTCCATTTATTTAGCTTTTTTGGTTCCTATTGATTTTGGCAAGTCTGGAGTAAACTTTTCCAAAATTTGGAACTTTGAAAAAGTTTTCCAGAGCTCAAGCATCTCCTTTACTCTAACCAACAAATGAAAATGATTGGGCATAAGACAGTATGCATAGGTATCCAGCACCTTATCCAAATGCTTTGTATAGTGCTCGAGGAAGAAACGATAATTCTTCTCCTCCCGGAAAATATTCTGGGTTCCAATAGCGAGTTTGTAGACTTCGTAAGACTGGCAGGATTCCAAGTTCCATTCTTAATGAACTATGCCTAGACGGTCAATTGAAATCTTTGAACATCTTTCCTTTACCATAATGCTATCGATAGTCTTTTCTGTCTTATTTAAAGCGGAAAACTCAACTTTATTTAGGATTGGAGTTGAGACATCGTGCTTTACAAAAAAACATTGAGTACCAGAGGAGCTGACCATTTTATAAAATCTCCCCACCTGCTCTTTAGAGAGATTATTAAAATCTATACTTGTGAGATTTTCATCAGATTCAGGTACATAAACCAATTCGTTTGGAGAAAGGTGAAACAAGAGTTTTTCACCTTTTTCATTTATAAGTGGCACAGGTCCCTCACCTTGTTTTAGCCTTTCCATCACTACGTTGAAAGGAATAGTTTCATAACTCCTTTTTCCATCTTCATTGACATAAATAGCAAAGAAAAGATTAGTCCCCTTGGCAGCCTCAACATATTTAGCATGTTTATTTCCCTTGAAGCCAACCTGGAATTTATTGCCTTTGGGCTCATAAGTCCGAACCTTATAGATAGGCTGATGAAATTTTCCGCCATTGAGGTCTCGAATGTTTTTGTTCATCTCTTCTATCCCTTCAGGGGTGAAGGCTAAAGTCTCTGCCGGTATGACTTTTCCTTTTTCATCCTGTGCTCCTTCGTATTTTGCCAAATGGGCTAAAAGGATCTTTTGGATTCCTGTATCGGTTATTGATCGAATTTTCTTTTCATTGAATGAAGTATCCAAATTAACTCTGGATGCGGCCAAATCTTCCTCAAAAAAGTAAACCTCAAGCTTTGAAATATCCCTGCCTTCAAACTTATTGTTCCTGTCTTTGAAATATTTAAGCAAGAGCTTTTTATCATAATTCAACTTGGTCAGTTCAGTGATCTTTTTCTTTAAACCTTTATCCAAGATGTTGGCAGGTTTTTCCAAGGCCAATCTTAAACTCACTGATTTAACCACTCTCAATTTGACAAGACCAGAAACAGTATCCTTGTGGATAGCTTTTCTTATCGCCCAAGCATCCCCTTTGGTCTGTCTTGTTAGTGCCTTTACTGGATTCCCATGATTATCTAGCCTTAGATTACCCTCTTCATCCCTGTAGCTGAGATATTTATTGCTTGTCTTGTTGATAACCCGAAGATTTTGCTTGAAACTGACCACAATCTTTTCTAGACTTTCTTTTGCATCTAAAGTGAAGGATTCCCATGGCTTAGTGAAAATCCATTCATAGTTCTCTTGGGAGTGACCATTTTTCTTCTTGATGCAAAGCTTTTGTCTTAGATCAAATCTTCTAGACTGCTTTTCATCTTTTCCCTTGTACTTCTTGCCTAAGGCATGTTCATTGTTTAGGTAATTCACATGATCTCTTGTGGCGCAGGCAATAACCAAAGCATCCATCGCGTGGTGACGGTGGTCAATTCTTTTTTTCTGAAAGCCTTTTGCGTATTCTAAAGGAACAGTTGGCAGAAATTTCTGGTGGTTTTCATTCCATGCCGTAAAAGCTGTGGTTCCTGTCAATTGATTCATCCGTTCAAACCTTGGTAAAATCAATTCATTCCAAACATCATTTAGCCCCCAATCTTGCTTTAGCGCAGTTGTAATTTTTCCATTTCCAGGAATTATGTTTTTAGAATTGAATCCAGAATCATTCTCCTCAGACCTAACAATATTGGACAAGATGGATGTAATGAATTTGCTGATGTACCGGGTATCATTCATCTGCCGTTCCACCATTTGTTCCGGCAATTCATCCAAAAGAAGCTTTCTTTTCTTGGCGGGATTCTTGGAATAATTATCCTGAATAAATGCTTTGTAGGCACTTTCAGAAAAAATCTCAACCTCTTCGCCAAAACCTAATAAAACCCGTTGTCCATGGAAGCTTTTTATAAATTCGAGCCCCAGTCTGTTATCCTTCAATTTGTTGACCGCTGCCTCGCAAATCACTTTGTTGCTGAGACTATCATCAAAGTATCTGGATTGCGGAATGACGTGCTCTATTTCATAAGCAGGAGTAAACAGCTTGTTTAATGGAATAATTTTCCCTGTGTAGGGCGAACGATATTTCTGTTCCAGCCAAAGTTTATAGCGCTTTAGATCAGATGAAGAAGGCTGGGCGGTCTTACTAATTTTTAGGATATCATCAGGAACCTCCACGTTCGATTTTAAAACTCCCTCTTCGTAAATCTTAAGGATTTCTTGCTGCATTGGAGAATAGGGTCTTACATTTTCCACTCCAGGGTCGTGAAGTAGCTCCGCCAAAAGCAACTTAATCCTTAAGTTGGTGTTTTCATTTTCAGAAATCTGAGAGGTCAGTCTAGCCCTTTGCTCAGCAGGATTTTTCATCTCCCTTCCCAACTCGATATGGATTTCATCAAAAAAGCCTTTCTGACCATTTCCATAGGTATCCCAAATATCTTTGACTACTCTCAAGGTTTCCAGAACCACTTGTTCAACAATTGGATTTCTGAGGGAATGCTGTTTGAATTCGTCTATAAATTCTTTGAGAGATGAACTATTTATCCATTTTTCTGAGGGCTTCTTAACATATATAATAAATTCCGCCAACCAAACTGGAAGCCCTTGAAAGTCAATTACATTATTAAAGCCTTTAGCTAGTTCACGTACTTTGTCCTTTACTTCAGGATCGTATTCTCCGGTTAGGATATTCTCTATTCTACGTTTCGAGTTCGAGTCAATCAAATCTTCTTGCCACCATTCTCCGAAACGCATAAGTGTCAATAGCTTTTTTATTGCTTTTAGGGAATAAGAGGCGTATTCGCTTTTGTATGGTGGGATCTTTTTGAAATTCTCCACAAAAGAATTGATCTCAATTTCGTTTTTTCGGGCAAACTTCCTGAGGGCTTTTTCAAACTCGATCTTATCGGTGACTGAGTAAACAAGATGCCAAAGTGATTCCTCAAACTGGTCATTGTAACTTCCCAGATCAAATCCCTCTACCTTTGCTAATCTCTTAAGGAATTCAGCTCGTGTAGTATTTCCGGGGTAGGATTTAGATTCACCTGTTTCAGAGTCATAGACATAATTCCATCTAAACTTGCCGACTTCAGGCTTAAGTTCTTTCCCTTTAAATCCCTCTTGAGACAAAAGGAAAGTCATCAATTTGGCACAATCAATTTCGGATTGAGTCATCAGATATTCCAAAAGCCTCTTTGTCTTTTCTTGGGTATGCAAAAAATCCATGGTCACATCCGAATCATCCGATTTCCGGATAATCCGAAGGTTAGAGATCCATTGAAGTAATCTAAACTCCTGAAACAAGGGATGGGATTTGGGAGCAACCTTGTAAGGAGCCTTAACTTCGACTCCATCCATTTTGTAAGTCTTGAACTCCAAGGGACAGTTTGACACAGTGGATTTTTGGCTTCGCAAGGGCCTTTGGTAAAAAATAATATCATCAACCAAAAGGTGTAGTATATCCTTACTGGCAAGAAAATTCTGATGTGAATGATTGTGTTTATATAATTCTCTGACACAATCCGCCATCAGATCAGCATCATTGAGTTCAGGATGAAATCTTTTTTGGGAAACCAAAATCTGCTTCAGTTCATCTTTATAGAATTTCCGTTCAATAGTTCTGACCAGCTTTCCCTTGATTTTTTGAGTCGGATCAGCCAGAAGGTTTTCAAAAATGAATTGCCCAACGGTTTTGGATGAGTCGAGAATTTCCTTCTCGGTCTTTTTCTTCCTCAAGCCCCAATCATCTTCGCTTGGAGCACGAAAACTTCTTTTCGGATTTCCTTCTTTATCCAGTTTGGGATTTCCTTCTTCATCAATATCAGTAGTGACAATAAAGTCTCTGGTTTTGCCTAACCAATCATCCAGGGGAACTTTGCTTGATCTTCTGTAAATCCAGCCATTTTCCAAGGTTAAGGAATACCAAGTGTCTCCCTTTTTGTTTGGGGTTTCATCCACTTTGATATCTACTACCTTCAACGAATAAAATTCTTCGAGCTTATTAGTCTTTTCCTCTTCCTCCTCACCTCTAAGCTGATAATACCCCCGCTTTTGATTGAAATTCAGAATTATCCAAGCCAATTCTTCCTTTTCGATTTGTTCGGTCAAGGCCTTTTTACGCAAAAAATAGATAGTCCAATCATAGGGTACTTTTTTATCACCCTCGACAAAAAATGGCTTATGAATTTTAAATTCATCCAGCATTTCATTGAAGGATGATTTGAAAAGGAAATCCACCCCATTGTATGCGATTTTTGGTTCTGTTTCTTCCAAAAATTTCCCTAGTCTTTCTTGAAAATCGATCTGATCGGAGTAGTGCTTTGGCAAAAATCCAAGAATATTTAAAACTCGATGTAATCGCTCTCTTCTCAACAAATGACGTTCCCTAAGTCTCCTTACACTTCTCAACCTTGTTCTTTCAGCAGTTTGGGAGACAGAATTCCCTTTGTCAAATTCTCCCAAAACATCCTGTCCCATCGGTATAATTCTGGAGCCCATACCCAAAATCTCCCCTTGCTTGTTTTCGAAATCCTGCTCGATCAGAGCCCAGCCAATTGAGTTAGTCCCCAAATCCAATCCCAAAATCTTTTTCATATTTTTTGAAAAGTTGAAAGTTTAAAATCTATATTAGCACTACTATTTTGAAGCAATTCACAATAAGGATTATTCCGTTGTGAAAACATCTAAAGGGGCCCGATTAGAATCTCTAGTCGGGTCGCTTTTTTTTAACCCCTTAGTTTTCGAAAGATAAAATCTCAAACTAAAAATCCTATACCCACTACTTGGTATTTTTTTTATTTTTTAAGAAAGAGTTGAAATATGACATAAACCGTCGCTTTTTAAAAACGAAAAGCCAAGTATTAGAAATTAAGTCAAAAAAAACACCCCGAATCGCTTCGGGGTGTATAGTTGGTTTAGTTTTCGGTTTTATTTCTTTTGGATTGTACCAAAGTTGACTTTCAGCGCTGCTCCGAAAAAGCCAGGATTAGTACCTGTCCCCGAAATATCCTGCAGGGGGTAATTGTAAAAAGGCATCAACAGATAAGCCGTTTTTTTGGACTCCAATACCAGAATATTCACCCCCAAATTGGCCGTGGCAAAAGGAATAAAACGGGATGAAGGAGTATCCACCGAGGATAGACTGGACACCGACTCCGTCCTGAGTGTGAAGTCATTCGAACTGGAAGACTGGGCATCAAATACCGCCACCTGGCGGAGATAACTATTCTCCTGCTGGGCATTGCTGGTAAAGGCCATCAGATTGGAAAACCCAGCCTGGATGGCAATGGATTGCTTGCGGTTGACAGGATAGGTAAGGTAAACCGGAACATCCACCTGTACCTGAGATACCTGCACTTCCTGACGTACGGGATAGGAAGCATTGGCTATCTGCACGGAGCTTTCTCCTTGGGAGCTTTGATTGAAGAAGTTCACTCCCATCCCCGAACCTAAGGCAAGCTTCTCACCTAGCGCCCAATTTACCTGAGCACCCAATCCCAGAGAGGTTCCTGAGGTGGATTGATTGTTGGATTGGGAGCTTCCCACTCCTGGACTTAGTCCCAAAGAAAGCGTCCGTGTACGATATTCATCCGAGCTTGCGGGCTGCTTTTCTTCGGCTCCGGTGAGTTCGGCTATTTGCTTTTTCAGCTCTTCTACCTTTGCTTGGGTCACCGAATCTTTTTGGCCGGCATTATCCGGTGCGATTTGGGCCATTAGGGAACTCTCTTTCCTTTCAGGCTGAGCAGGGCTTGGATTAGCCTGCAGAGTAGAACCAATTGTTTTTTTAGCCACTTGATTGTCTATTGGCTTTGAGGGCTCGATGACTTTCGGCCGGGTAGTTTCACCTCTTGGATTCCTGTCTTCCTTTTCTTCATTGGAGGAAAAAGACGGCTCTTTTTTGGTTTCAGACTTCAATGCCAAATTCTCGGATGAATTGCCAGAATTGGCTTGGTTTTGCTGCTCCTGCATAACTTCTTCCTGATCCACATTGGTGGTCCTTTCCTCGGTAAGGAGTTCCATTTCATTGGAAATCGACTCTTGAGATTTCCCTAAATCCATAGCGAAATACGCCATCAAGAAAATTAACAGTGATGCTGCTATTCCTCCTGCCCAATAGGCGATTTTAAATCCTGCCCCGCTTCTTTTGGCCTGGAAAGCCTCCCAAGCCCCTTCCTCATAGGGAACAGGATCATTTTCCTGATGCCTGCGCAGATTCTTTGCGAGCCATTTATCCAGATTATCTTCCTGCATATTCTTTCAGATGTAATTTGATCAGCTGACGGAGCTTCGTTTTTGCCCGCGTCAGGTATACTCTCGAGGAGCTTTCGGTAATATTTAACTGTTCTGCTACCTCTCGGTGACTATATCCCTCAACCTCATAGAGATTGAAGACGATTTGCTGGTCCTCGGGCAACTGGTAGAGGAGCTTCAAAATCTCCTCATAGGCCAAATCATCCGGGGCATAGACGGGGTCGAAAACGGGAGTTTCCCCGTCTGCTTCCTCGTGGTTTTGAATGCGTTTGTTTTTTCTATAATAATCAATGGCAGTATTGACGGTAATTCTTCTCAGCCAAGGTTTGACGGAAGGGGCCTGATCCATTTTTTTCAGGGAATCAAAAAATTTCAGAAAGGAATCCTGGGTGATTTCCTGAGCTTGGTCCCGACTCTTGACATAGGAGAGACCGATCCCCATGACAAAGCCATAGTAGCGCTTGAAAAACACTTCTTCATGCTTTCTGGATTGACGTTTGCAACCGTCAATCAGCTCTTGGTCCGACCAGTTCAAATCAAATCTTGCCCCGTTAGTATTACTTAAATAAAGCCCTTTTTCCCCCAGTTAATTCTTCTCAAAGTCACAATTTCCTTCACAATTGAAATCAAAGAAGTTGCAGTTTTCGCGGATATAAAGGCTCATTCGATTGACAACCGTCTCCTGCAAGGGCATAAATGCCCTTTTCAAATCTATTTTCAAGGTATCATTGACCACACTTGATCCCAAGCCACAATCGGTTAGCTGAGGATAGAGGTACAGCTGTACTCGCTCAGGCATACTTTCCTGCACTCCCCCATCCCAAACCAGGAGATAATCTCCCTTGCAGGATGAATTCCTTCGGACGACCAGCTGAAGCTCGTTGCCAGTTCGTTTTATGGAGCTAATTTCTGCCAGATTTGCACAGAAGGAATTACTCCCCCGCTCAAAATTGAGCTGCTGATACAGTTGCTCATTGACTTGGAAGCGGACCTGGTCAAATCTTACTTCATAGGAAACTCCCAAGAAAGGAGAATCCAAATCCCCTTCATCAGCACAGGAAACGAAGAATAACAACAAGAATATCCTAAGCAGGGATTTCATTTTTGGTTGGGTTTACTTTTTAGACGAGAGGTAGCCTCTGAATGCTACAGTTGAAATCAAGAATCTGCTACTCTTTTTACAATTTCTTGTAAAATATAAAAGCTGATACGAGTCCGTGCGAAGGATGTCGGTACGCCTGAGGGATTTCACCTATCACCTGAAAACCCAAGCTCTTCCAAAGGCCAACTGCAGAATGATTGCTAGAAATCACAAAATTGAATTGCATGGCCTGATAGCCCAAAGCCTTAGCCTCAGAGATAGCAAATTGCCCCAAGCTTCTTCCGATACCTTTTCCTTTTTGTTCTGGATCTACCATAAATCCCGCATTGCAAATGTGATCTCCCAGATCAGGCTGATTGGCTTTAATATAAAATGTGCCAACTGCCTTTCCTTCTATCAGAGCGATATAGGTCTTTTTATCTTCGTTTAGCCAATAGCTCATTATTTTTTCTCTAGATGACTGAGGAGAAAACACATAAGTGCCCCCAGCTCGGATAATAGGCTCAATGACTGACCAGAGACTGTCTTCATCGTTCTTTTTTGCAGATCTAATTTCCAAACTCGGGTCCATCTTGACGGATTTTGTTTTTCAGTTCAAATTAAGCCAAGTAATTCAAACTTGGTCTGAAGATTTTTCAGGTATCTTCGCTAGCTTTTACACCTAGCCTATGCCTCAGCCTACTTCCTACCAGAAAATACCGGGAATTATCATGGCCCTTTCATCTGCCATCTTTTGGGGAATCTCAGGAACCTGCGCTCAATTTTTATTCGAAAATCGGGGATTAAATCCTGCTTGGTTGGTGACCTGGAGAATGTGCATTGCAGGGCTGATTTTAGTTGGCTTTTCTCTTTTTCAGGAAAGAAAAACAACCTTTGAGATCTGGGGAAAGCCCAAAAATGCTATTCGTCTTCTGCTCTTTGGAATCTTGGGGATGGTTGCCGTCCAGTACACTTATTTTTTCAGCATTTCCCTATCCAATGCCGCCACGGCGACCATTCTCCAGTACATAGGCCCGGTATTCGTAGTCGCTTTTTACGCTATCAAAAACCGAAAATGGCCGATTTTAGTGGAATATGCTGCTTTATTTCTGGCTCTTTCAGGCACCTTTCTGCTGGTCACTCATGGCTCTATGGAGGAGCTGGTCATTTCGGAAAAAGCGGTTTTCTGGGGAATTCTTTCCGCACTGGCCTTAGCTTTTTACACTATTCAGCCTGTGGGATTGCTGAGAACCTTTTCTCCGGCTGCTGTAACTGGCTGGGGAATGCTGATCGGAGGGATTACCTTTTCACTATTCACCCAGCCTTGGTACTTTTCCGGTACTTGGGATTGGCAGACCTGGGCTGCATTTGCCTATATCGTCGTATTCGGAACAGTATTGGCCTTCTATTTTTTCCTCAAGTCGGTGACAATCATTGGCGCGACCAAAGCCAGTCTTCTGACCAGTGTAGAGCCGCTATCTGCCGCAATTACCGCTGTGTTTTGGCTGGGAGTCAGCTTCTTGGGGCTGGACTGGCTGGGAACAGGGTTGATATTGGCAACAGTCATTCTCTTGACTTTGGGAAAAGGGGCAGAAGAAACCTCCTCCCATTAAACGCAGAAAAGCCAGCCCAAATGGCTGACTTTTCAGGAGGTTGGTTGGCAAATAGGCCTTATTTTTTACTTGGAAAAGACTTATCCGAAGGAGGCGTCAACTTGGGGGCATCTTTTCTGGGATTTTCTTCTTCGAAAATACTTTCAAAGGTAGGAGCAGCGTCTATTCGATCACCCAGACCCCATTGGTTTTTAGGAACCCCAAACCAATGTAGCAAAGTAGCTGTGAAGGAGGTCGCGTCATAAGGCACATCTCCCTCGGCCCGGAATACAGTATTGGGTTTTACCCAAGGAGAAACCATAATTGCGGGAACTCTTGGTCCCATCAGGTCAAATCTAAAACCATCCCTCAAATCATTTGGCCAAGGCTTTTGGGCATACGGAGGCGGCACATGGTCACAAATCCCTCCCGGTTTGGAGAAAGTGACTACAAAGAGAGTCTCCTCCCAAGCTGGTCCATTTTTGATGGCTTCGTAAATTTCATTTAATGCTATCTCAGCAGGGACAAGATCTGTTTTCGGATGGTATGAAGTGGTTCCATCTTGGGCTAACCATATGGGTTCGAGAAAGCTGAAGGCGGGCAACTTTCCCTCCTGGGCCTGCTTGGTGAAATTATCCACTGAGTCGATATGATCCTTTGTGTCAGAATCCACGCTTGGGATTTGGCCTTCCAAATAAAGATGGTAGGTAAAAGGCACACCCTGAGGACTAGGTGGCCATTTGATCGCATTGTAGATTTTCCAGTCTTTGATACCCTGACCCCAAAGCACTTTCCAGAGTGATTGTCTACGTGGATATTGGGCCCAGTTGGCATAGATACTTCCTCCTTCCCAAGTATCCAGTCGGTTCATGGCTGATCCTGTGACGGAGAAAGAGCGATTGATGTCTGTTCCTCCGGGAATTGAAGAAAACCACTCGTCACTGGAAGCAAAATTTTCTGCCAATCCGTTAAGAATGGGTAGCTGCTCCGGAGTGAGCGTATACATCACATCGGTAGAGGAATTGTTGCTGACAAAGCCTCTCATATCCGGCTTGGATTTGTTCGGATACCCTGGGTTCTTTTCATAAAACATTTGCTGAAGCCCGTCTGAGTTATCATGAAAAGGATCCTGAGGCTGGTCTGAGAGGTCTATTTCCTCGCTGGGTTTGCCGTCATTGAATTTTTTGGGATAGACTTTTTTATCCCCATCCCAATTATAGAAATCCGGATCCACTCCCACATAGGGATGATGCTTGCCAATGGTATGAATGGCTGATCGGTCTTTTTCATAAAGCCAACCTACTACATTGTCAAATGACCGACTTTCAAGCATATAGAAAACCACGTGTTTGATTTTGGTCCGGAAGTAGTCCATCGTCCCGGGGGCCGCTTGGGAGGAACTTACCGCTTCTTTGGTCTGAAAATAGGTCAAGGAAGAATATTCCGCCATCTCGCAGGGTAATTCTTCTCCGGAAACCACCGCTTTCAAAGGTTCTTTATCTGTGGGAGAAAAGGACCAAATCGTATACTCTCTTTCTCCCGGTATCCAAGTAAGTAAGTGATCTCCTAATCCGATCACACGGTGTTTGGCTGTAATTTGATCCCATTTTCCTCCATTTACTTCTGGAATGGAGAGAGGCACTGGATTTTGAGGATCAAAACTCCAAATTCTGAATGCAGACTTCTCGATATGGCGATCCAGCACATAATTGTTCAAATAGATTAGGTCATGTCCCTTCTGAATAGTAGGAAATCCCCCCTGAGGCAAATAGGTCGATGGAAGAGGATCAGAAGAGTTGGGTTTGGCAGGATTGGGATCAAAATTATAAAGCATGTAAGTGCCTCTTCCCTCCCCTCCCACAAAAAAGAGCATGAAATTGCCCATGGAATAGAGAGGCAAATGGTCTTGCTCATGTGGGTCATTGGAATAATGACTTCGATAGTTCCAAAACTTTTGGGAAGACCAGACACCTTGCTGTACGGCGGGGCCATTGAGAGGGTCTTTTAATGTAGGGTCAAATTCCAAAAGCTTGTAGGGGTAATTTTTCCCATTGACGGCATCCAAGCCGGCCCCCCACTGCAGCATATATCCGCCGACTTGGGCGATTCTATCGGTGGATTCCAGCTGTGCGGAGGATTCTAGGGTCACCTGCTCAAAAACAGGACCGTTGGCTAACGAAAATTTCCAAACTAAATAGGAGTTGGATTGGGCACTTCGCCCGATGAGATAGGAGGACATAATTGAAAATGTTAATTGTTGAAAAGAAAAATCTCGAAACCATTAATTGGCCAAAAGAAATGTAGGAACAAAAACTTATTAAAAATAAAACATTCTGAAAAAAGTGATAAATTCCACTAAAATTAATTCAATTTACAGCTACCGGAGAAAAGTCTTCTGAAGCGACTATTTACTCGGTATTTTCTAAACTACATCAATTTTTATCCATTTATGAAAAAAAGTATCGATATCATTTTAGACGGAGACGAGGACTTGTTTACCCGGCTTTTCTCCTATTCAGAGGGACTTCAAAACTCCAACCTGACCTCTCTGCAGACATTTATGGCCCATTTCTTCAATCAAACCTTGGAAAGAGACGGCTACTTTGGCGCTTGGGCAATGGTATGGAAGATCGGAGAGCAATTCAATCTTAAGCTTTCCAGTCCTCACCATGATTTAAGGATTTATCGTGAAAAAATCCCGGCGTTTTTGGAAGCCGGAAAATTGGGTCTTCAAATCTACGAGCAAAATGAAGCCACCATCCAGAAAGTGATTCAGGACACGGGCAAGGAAATGCGCTTTATTTTGCCTTGGGGCCTTTCTCTGGCCAGACCCCGATCGATTCAGCTGCTTCACTTTCCTCCCATAGAGACTTTTGTCTATCTGGATTACCTCTTTTCCCCTACCAATCGCCGCTGGGAAAATTTATTGGGCTACAATCGATTTACCCGAAGCAGATTTTCTTTGTTGGAAAGTATCGTTGACTTTGTACCCTTGGGTGCTCCAGGAGGAGACAACGAAGGCATAGATCACTTCAATGGCACATTCGCTGATTATGTAAGGAAAATGCTGAATGCAAGACTTTCCAATTTAGGAGGTGGTGTCACCCAACCTGTGGTAGGCTATGGTGGACCAGTGATGGAATGGCTGCAGCAGACTTTCCCAGACCGGGTCAAAGGAACCCTCAATCCGCTTTCACTCATCCATCTCAATCTTAAAGAAGGCGAGTCCTGCACCACTCCGGTACTTTGTGCCAATCATCCCAGCAAATACTTGTACTATGCCAGTAAGCCGGACAGTCCTGAAAAAAGAGAGATTCTGGTACAGGACTTGGTAGCCTCAGGGTGGCAAGCTCACATGGCCCGATATCCATTCCAAAACCCGGAGGCCTTGCTTAAAAATCTGATCAACTTTTGGACAGATAATCCCCGACTGAAAAAGATCATGATTCAGGAGGACCAGGAGTACAGTTTTAATCCCTGATTCATGTTTAACTATTTTGGATACGGATCGAATCTCAACCTGATTTCCCTTCGTGCCAAAGGGGTCACCCCACATCATACTCAAAAAGCAATATTGAAAGGATGGAAACTGGATTTCAGCGTACAGCATTGGTTTGAGCATGAGGGAGGAATGGGAAATATCCGGCCTACCGGAAACCCCGGCGATCAGGTGGAAGGCAACTTTTACTCCTGCCCGGATAGCCAATTGAAACAGCTGGATCAGTTGGAAGCCTATGGAATCGGCTATGATCGGGTAGAAGTCGAAGTCCAAACCAAATCCGGATTGGCCAAAGCCTGGGCCTACGTGGGCCTCCCGGCCTTTGTCAAGCCAGGACTCCTTCCTACCCGACGGTATTTAAATCTCATTCTGCATGGAGCCCGCACGGCAGGATTGAGCGAAAAGTATATCAAAAAACTGGAAGGCCAGCAGATTCTTTTCTCCCCTGATTTTCCTGTATTCAAGGCTCCTGAGGGTGATTTCCCCAGCTGGGATGAAAAAACATTAAGCGATCATCCCATGCTCACCGGACTCTGCGGAGAAGTTTTTGATATGAGTAAGGCTAGGTGGGAGCTGCATTCCTTATGGCCCATCTTCGGGGGAAAAGACATGACCCTATTCCACATCAAACGACACGATTCCAGTACCGGAGAAGAAATCTTTTCAGACTTCCTTTCAGGAGACATTTCTGATGGAGCTAAAAAGTACCTCAACACCTATTTACATGCCTACGGGAAAGAATTTACCTACGCCGGGAAACTTAACTATGAATCCCATCCCAAATGAATTTAACTTTTAAGATTGTAAACTTATTTCTACCTTATCATACCCATATATCTTATGAAAAATTACCACCCAGCCATGCCCCATGGTCCAATCAAAGAAGTGCTGCCAGACGTCTTCTTTGTGATGGGCACCATGAAAAATGAGTTTTTCGGTTCGATGTGGCAGTTTAGCCGCAACATGACCGTGGTCCGTGAAAACGGAAAATTGACCCTAATCAACACCGTCAGACTTGGAGAAGAAGGCCTAAAACAGCTTGAAAGTTTGGGAAAAGTAACCCATGTAGTCCGAATCGGAGACATGCATGGAGTAGATGACCCCTTCTATGTAGACCGATATGGAGCCGAATTCTGGGCCATGCCCGGAATGAGAGTACAAGAAGGGCTTAAAGTAGACCATGAATTAGTCGAAGGGGGTCCGCTTCCCTTAAAGGATGCTTCCCTTTTTGTCTTTCGCACATCCAAAAGACCGGAATGCATCATCAGACTTGACCGAGAAGGTGGAATCATGATCGCCTGTGACTCTCTACAAAACTGGATAGAGCCGGATGAATTTTTCGACGAAAGCACTATTCCTACCATGGAAGAAATCGGTTTCTTCAAAGCAGGAAACTTAGGTTTAGCATGGATGCAGGAGTGTCAGCCTCAAGCAGAAGACTTCGTCAGACTTAAGGAAATCCCATTTGAACATGCCCTGTGTGGTCATGGCTACCCCTTCATTGGGGAGGCGACAAAAACATATCATGAGACTTTCAACAGGTTTTTCAATATTTAATCCGTGAAAACCAAACTCGACTATCCTTTCAAAGAAAGACTGCCTGGCTACGTCGAGTTGCAAGTACTCTGCGAATCCTATCCTCATATCCTTTTTGTAGGAAAAAGGGAAAGGGACGGAAAAAATGTGGTCCTCAAAACCCTGATCGAGAAATACCCAAAGAAAGAGCAGGTAGCAGGTATCACCAGAGAATATCAAATGGTGACCAAACTCCCTATTGATGGAGTCATTGAAGTCTTTGATTTCATTGGTCACAGCAATGGTAACCTCGCCATAGAGATGGAGTATTTCGGACTGTCATTGGAAGACTATAGAAATACCCTTCCGGGAAAAAAAATCCCTCCAAGTGATCTTCTGAAAATCTCCATAGAACTGTCGAAAATTCTCGGCAGAATTCATGAGAAAGGGATTGTCCACAAAGATCTGGTACCCAGAAATGTGCTGATCGACCCTCAGACTTTTGGTCTGAGGGTTATCGATTTTAGTGCTTCGAGTGAATTAAATAGGGAGCATCAGGAGTTTTCTTTGCCCAATAGTATAGCGGGTTCTCTGCCCTACATTTCTCCGGAGCAGACTGGACGGATGAACCGGGATATTGACTACCGTACGGACTACTACACCTTGGGTATGTCACTTTTTGAAATGGCTACAGGCAAGTTGCCTTTTCAGGCACAAGATCCCCTGGAGTGGGTTCACTGCCACATTAGCAAAAAACCGCCTTTGCTACGCGAAATCAACCCCGATTTTCCTCAGGCCTTTTCTGACATCATTGCCAAGCTAATCTCCAAAAATGCCGAAGAACGCTACCAAAGCAGCTTGGGATTGATCAAAGATTTGGAAAAAGCAGAAGAGCTACTGAACTCCGGAAACTCAGGTCAGCAAATTTCTTTGGGAGAAGAGGATGTTTCCGGAAGATTTCAGATACCTCAGCGACTTTATGGACGCGATGAAGAAATACACAAGCTGGAAACCTATTTCGAAAAGGCCAGTCATGGTTCCGTAGAATTTTGCCTGGTCGCAGGGTATTCCGGAGTGGGAAAATCTGCATTGGTCCACGAGTTTGGCCGAACAGTGGTGCGCAAAAAAGGCTTCCTCATTCATGGTAAATTCGAGCAATTCCGACAAAACAACGCCTATTCGGCTTTAGCCAGTGCGTTTAAAGATCTCATCCGTCAAATTCTCGGAGAGCCCAAGGCCAGCCTGGACCGATGGAGTCAAAGGCTCAATAAAGCCTTGGATCAACATGGACAGCTGATTGTGGATCTCATACCGGAGCTTGAACTGATCATCGGAAAGCAGCCTTCAGTTCAGGGCTTATCCCCTTCTGAAGCTCAAAACCGATTTTTTATCACCTTTCTGAATTTCGTCAAGGTTTTTTCCCAAAAGAAACACCCGCTAGTCATCTTCATGGATGACTTGCAGTGGAGTGACATCCCCACTCTTAACTTGATCAACCGACTGGTAAGCAGCCAAGAGATGGGCTACCTCATGCTTATCGGCGCCTATCGGGACAATGCGGTAGACAAAGCCCATGCATTGACCATCACTCTGGAGGAAATCCGAAAAAAGCGGATGGTCGAGACCATGCTGCTGAATCCCTTGGATAGGGCTGAAATCAGCAAGATCATCAAGGATACTTTGCAATGTCCGGTGGATTCCGCCCAACAACTGGGAAAGGTCCTTTTTGATAAAACCGGGGGAAATCCATTCTATTCCACCGAAGTACTCAAAGATCTCCATGAACAAAAAATCATCTTCTTTGACCTTCAAAAAAGGACTTGGGCTTGGGATCAAAAAAAACTTGAAAACGTAAGCCACAGCGAAAATGTGGTGGATTTTTTGGTCAAAAGCCAAAATCGGCTTCCAGAAAGCACTCAGTTAGTGCTCCAGCTTGCCGCTTGTATCGGTGCCACATTTGACCTGCAGACACTCTCCGTGATCAACAAAAGCAGCATGGAGAAAACTGCCGCCGATCTTTACGAGGCGCTCAAAGCGAATATGATTATTCCTCTTCATGAAAACTACAGATTGGTTGGACTTACCTACTCTCATGGATCCCAACTGTATTTTAACCCTGAAGAATCAGACAGTCAGCACATTAATCCGGTTTATAAATTTCAGCATGACCGGGTGCAGCAGGCCGCCTACTCCATGATTCCAGAGGGCAATAAGGAAAAATTACACCTGTCTATTGGCCGGCTTATGCTTCGGTTTATTTCCAAAGACAACCTTTCTGACCTGCTTTTTGACATAGTAGAGCACCTGAATCAGGGAAGATTGCTTATTCAAGATTCCGAAGAAAAAAAAGATCTGGCTCTCCTCAATCTGGATGCGGGAATGAAAGCAAAAGCATCCTCTGCCTATGCCTCCGCCTTGCAATACCTTCAAATCAGTGTAGACCTTTTGGATGCTAAAACCTGGGAAAATGACTACGAACTGATGTGGTCGGTCGGTGAGGAAATCCAAAGCTGTTATTATCTGACCGGGGATCAGGAAAATGCTGAGGAGTGGTCTGAACTTATGTTAGCTCAGGCTAAAACCCAAATGCAAAAAGGACTCGTGCTGGCCACCCGAACCCGGCAGTATGCCACTACCGGAAGAATGCATGAATCCATCCAGGCAGCTTACCAGGGATTGGAGATTTTGGGCTACCATTTCGCAAAAAATCCCAGCCAAAAAGATCTGGATCAAGAGATAGAAAATGTAGAAATCAACCGTGCTGGAAGAGAAGTGGCTTCACTGATCGATCAGCCGGAAATGAGCGATGAGCGGGCAAAAATCGCCAGTCAGCTATTGATGGAGATATTTGCGGCAGCATTTCTATCCGGCACAGGCAGGACTTTCCCCTATCTGGTTCTCAAATCCGTGAATTTGGCTCTTTCTTACGGAAGAAGTCCCGAATCCGCTTTCTCCTATGCGGCATATGGGATGATTCTTTGTGGATATTTTGAAAATACCTCCGAAGGCTATCAATACGGAAAGTTGGGAGTGGAAATGATCGAAAGCTACGGGGACATTTCTATGAAATCACGGATTCTCTACGTGTACACCATGTTTGTGCACCATTGGAGCAATCACTGGTCTACGATGACCCCCTGGTTTAGAAAGGGAATTGAAACGGGCTATCAGTCGGGAGATTTACTATATCTGGCCTATTCGGCTCAGGATTGCATTATTTGGGATCCAAAGCTGGACCTGGAAACTGCCATCGCAGAGCACCGAAAATTGCTCAAAATCGTGGCAGATTGCGATTATTTGGATTCTTTGGATTCAGGAACACTTTTCCTCCAAATGCTAAAAAACTTTGCAGGGCTCACCGAGGAGAAGTTTTCTCTTTCATCCAAATATTTCGATGAAGAGAGCTGTTTAGAAGGGATGGCGGAGCGGCATTTTATGACCGGAATCGCCAACTACCATATCTACAAAGCAGAAATCCACTTGCTATACAACGATGCCCAAGGAGCTCTCCCCCATATTTTGGAGCAGGAAAAACTCATGGCCTCAGTCATGTCTTTGCCTCAATTGGTTCGGTTTCACATCGTAGCATTTTTGGTGAGGAGTTACCTTTTGCCAGAATTGACCGAAAAAGAAAGGGATGATTTCCTGAAAAAAATGCAGGGAAATTTTTCCAAAATGGCCCATTGGGCTGAGCAGTGTGAGGAAAATTTTGAGCACCTGAGATTGCTCATGGAAGCTGAACTGGCTGGGCATTTCGGAAAAATGAAAGATGCCCTAGGTCACTACGAGGCGGCTGTCCTAATGGCCAAAAAGCATGGATTTATCCGGGATGAAGCAGTGATTCAGGAGAAAATAGCGCAATACTTAATCCGGCAGGGTTTGGAGAAAGCCGCGGAAGGTTATCTGAAAGCTGCCCAGTACCTGTTTTACAGATGGGGAGCCCACCGAAAGACCGAAGACATGCTGGATACTTATCCTCAGGTATTCGAAAGTTCAGCTTCCTCCAAATCACGTACCCTTACCCAAACCCTACCTTCTGCCACCAGAATTTCTGACGATTTCAGCAATCAGCTATTGGATATTTCCTCGGTAATCCGGGCTTCTCAGGTGATCTCAGGGGAGTTGGTTTTAGAAAAATTACTCAAAGCTACCCTTCAGATTCTTCTGGAAAATGCAGGAGCGCAGCGTGGCTTTCTTATCGAAAAAAGAGACGGCCACTTCTCTATTCAAGCCAGCAATGGGGAGGATATGGGCGGTAATAAGGATCTGGTTTTCTCTGACTCTGAGGACATTGATTTTCTTCCCATCTCTCTGATCAATACAGCTATCCGTACCAATACACCCATTGTCATTGCCAATGGAACCGAACTTAATCCCTATTCCCAAGATCCTTATCTTATCAAATCAAAGCCTCTCTCTCTGATGTGCGTTCCGCTATCTATCCACCGGCAGTGGAAAGTGGCCATCTATCTGGAAAACAACCTCACACATAGTGCATTTACCGAAGAGCGGGTCCAGATAATCAAACTTTTGGCAGCTCAGGCAGCCATCTCTATAGAAAATGCAAGGATCTACGAGGAGCAGGAAAAGCTACTTCGTGCCCAGCAACGCTTTGTCCCAGACCAATTTCTCAGCCATTTGGGCCACAGTGATATAGCCAAGGTGAGATTGGGAGAATCCGTGGCCATGGAGATGAGTGTGCTTTTCTCGGATATCCGGGACTTTACCCCTTTGGTGGAGCTTCTTTCTCCTGAATCCGTCATCCTCCTGCTCAATCAATATTTCAGCAAAATCGGCCCGGAAATTATCAATCAGGGAGGCTTTATTGACTCTTTCGCCGGAGATGAAATCCTTGCCTTATTTGCCGTTCCCGCCTATCAAGCTGTAAAGGCTGGAATTGGAATGGCAAAGGCACTGATGGAGTTCAACAAGGAGTCCGAAGTCCTGGGAAGACCTCTCCTGAATATGGGAATCGGCATCAATACCGGCCCGCTGGTATTGGGAACCATGGGAGGAGAAAACCGCATGCAGTGTACCGTATTAGGCGACACGGTCAATCTGGGCTCAAGAATAGAAAGTCTCACCAAAGTCTATGGATCCCCTTTCCTGATCAGTGAGCAAACCTTCAAGGCCTTGTCCAATCCAGATGAATTCTCCTGGAGGATGGTGGACCGAGTGGCTGTAAAAGGAAAGGCCAAGGCTGTCAACCTCTACGAGATCCTGGATGCAGAGCAGGAAGACCGAAAAATTGCAAAAGAGAATTCCTTGGAATCACTCAGGAGAGGTATGGAGGCCTATTTCAAAAGAAACTTCCATGAAGCCTTGGACCATTTTGAAAAGGGGCAAAAAATCGACTCCGAAGACCGGGTATTTCCTATATTCATTTCCCGCTGCCTCAATTATCTGGAGCACCCTCCGGGAAAAGACTGGCAAGGTTACGAAGTCCTTCAGCACAAATAATCCAGTTTGGTTCAAAGGGTACTCCTGTGATTGTATTTGCAATAATCCTTTTCAATTGAAATCCCAACCTTTGGGATAGGCATTTTTGAAATGAATATAGCTTATGAAAAATAAAAAAATGGCGGTGGTCATGGACCCCATTCAATCCCTCAATCCCAAAAAAGACACCAGTTTGGCTTTGATGCTGGAAGCGCAAAAGCAAGGCTGGGAAGTCTTCTACCTGGAAATGGGAGATCTATTTTTAAAAAATGGGGAGCTTTTGGGATTGCTGAGAAAAGTGGAAATCCTCGATGATCTCAAGCTGTGGTACCAGCCGATTTCTACGGAACTGCTACCACTTTCCCATCTCGACGTGATCCTGATGCGAAAGGACCCGCCTTTCGATATCGAGTATGTGATGGCCACCTACATTCTGGAAAAAGCAGAAGAGGCTGGGGTTTGGGTGATCAATAAAGCCTCCGCCATCCGAGATATGAACGAGAAGCTATTTACGGCTTGGTTTCCTCAATGCTGCCCTCCCAGTCTCATCAGCAGATCTATTCCGGCTTTGAGAGAATTTCTGGCCGAGCAGGGAAAAATCGTGGTCAAGCCTACCCACAAAATGGGGGGCCAATCCATCTTTATTTTGGCCCAAGGCGATCCCAATACCCAGGTGATTCTGGAAGAAATCACACATCGGGGTACCGTCTTCATCATGGCCCAAGCCTATATTCCTGAAATAACAACCGGAGGAGACAAGCGAATCATCCTGATAGACGGGGAACCTATCCCCTATGGAATAGCCCGAATCCCCAGCGGGGATGACCATAGGGGAAATCTCGCCGTGGGAGCTAGTGCCAAAGGCTTTGAACTGACCGAACGGGACCTTTGGATTTGCAGTCAAATCGGTCCTACCCTGAGAGAAAAAGGGGCGTTTTTCGTGGGAATTGACGTCATTGGTGACTACATGACCGAGATCAATGTAACTAGCCCAACAGGTATTCGGGAAATTGACCATTTTTTTGGCACCGAAATCCCAAAAAAATTCTGGGAAAAAGTAGAGCAAAAACTTCAAAGCTCAAGCCATGCTTAGTCCGCTGAGCGATAAAGGAGGCAAGCCGGTAGATTGGTGGTTTATCTACAAACTGCCCATGAATGTCGGCCCTAAAAAGGGTTCTACTGGCTTTGAATTCCTCTATTATGACTCGACAAGCCTGGGGCCAATTCAGCTTTCATCCACAAGCTTGGACCAAAGCAATTCAGCTTTGTCCTTGACGCTGAATGAGCTTTTTTCCAAAAAATCAGAATATGGCTATGTGGCCTGGAATGATGAGATTCCTCCTACGGCTTTCCAACCCAAGCCCAAAAACAAAGGGAGTAAAGGCCACAGCAAGGGAATAATTGCTTTTTCCAAAACCCAAAACTGCGGTTGGTACCTCCTCCATTCTACTCCCCGATTTCCTGCCATCGGCGAGACCCAACTTCCGGAAGACGAACGGAAATTTGGTCAAACCTACTTCTGTGTGAGTTTGGATTTTGCCTCACTGAATCAGATGGCCCAAGTCGTGCAAACCCAAAACGAAGGTCAAGTCTACGGCTTTAATCTAGCCGGACTCAGCCCAAAAGATCCTCTTTCAGCCCTAGCCCAACAATCTTCATTCTCAACTCCTCTCCAACCTGCAAGTCTACAGCTGAAAACTCAGGCGGGTATGCCGTTGCGTTTCATTTCGAAAAACAAAGCTTGGAGCGAGATCAAATCAGGAGACCAAACAGGAAAAGACTTTTGGAAGGACTTGGTGGGTCCGGAATTAGGCAGCAATATGGATGTGGAAACATGGAGGAGAGGAATGGTCTTTGGAGATCAGGATTCCGGAAAAAAAGAAAAAACGATGGATGTGGTAGACGTCAATCTGGGAAAAGCAGGTTTTGAAGGCTATGGATGGACTTATGATCAAGATCATTCCAAATGGGGCTTTTCCTGCGAATCCAAATCCCATTGGTTAGTGATCGCAGATATCAACCGGCAGCTAAGTCAGGAAAAACGGGGCGGCGGGGGCTTGGCCTTCGAGAATTTCCAACTTTGGAATTTTCTCAGCGCCATCTCCATTCCGGAGAAAAAGTTTGAAACTCAATCCCACAAGGATATCGCCTGAATTTTTGACCATGCTTGACTCTGATTTTTCTCCCATGAACCAAGAAGATTGCCTTGCTGATTTACATGTACGGCTATTTTCCCAAAAAAAATCCAAAACCGACCCTTTGTATAGCCCTGGAAAGGTCGGTTTGGAGCAGGAGGCCTTCTCTTGGCTAAGGGATCCTAAGAACGGCCAGGCACTCCATCCTACCTCTCTCTACGAGGGTCAAAGGCCCATTGCCCGGCTCCTTTGGGAAAAATGTCAGGCCTTTGGGGCACAAGGTCATCAATTCGGAGCCGAGGATTCCCTCAGGATTGACAAAATCAGCTTTGCGTCCGGAGATAATTTCCAGTTCGAGCCAGGAGGACAAGTAGAAATAGCCACTGCTCCTTACCCATCTCTGATTGAATTGGAGCGGCAATTGAAGTGGATGCAGAGAATTTTGGAAGAAATTCAGGAGGAAAACCCGGTGACTTTTGCTCAAATAGGCACTCATCCCTTTTTCACAGGGGAGGAAATCGGATTGCAACTTCCCAAACCCCGCTATCGACATTTGCAGGGCTACTTCAACTCTCTTCATCCTGCAGGACAGCAAATGATGCTACAGACCTGTTCCCAGCATATCAATTTGGATTTGGGAGAAGAGGAAGAAACCCAACAGCTCAGAATCGGAGTAGCCCAGGTGATTTGCCCATTACTGACAGCCATATTTGCCAATTCTCCTACAATGGAAAGGAAGAACTCCGGGAAAAAGTCCCTTCGCTCTACACTTTGGAAAAATCTTGATTCCAAGCGTACCGGATTCTGGATTCCTGAAAAGGGAGATTTTAGTAAAAAAGGCTGGGTAGAAGCTTATGCTCAAATGGCTTTTCAAGCGCCTTTAATGAATGTAAAAGGGGTGGATGATCGCTGGTTTGGAGAAAAGATTACCTGGGCTTATTGGTTGGAAAATGAAATCGAAGACAGGAAACCTACCTTTTCCGATTGGGAAAATCACCTGAGTTTGCTTTTTCCTCAGGTAAGGATGAAAGGCTTTTTGGAAGTGAGAGCGACGGATGCGCTTCCTAGAACCTGGCAATTGGTGCCTGCGGCTTTCCTATCCGGAATATTTTATTCACCCCATTCACTTCAGGCAGTTTGGGAATTGTTAGCCCCAAAAATGAACAGCCTGAACCTCCTATGCCAAAAAGCATCCGATGGACTAATGGATGATGAAATTTTCCGTATCGCCAAAGAAATTTTCCGACGGGCAGGAGATGGTCTTCAGAGTTTGCCTGAGTCCTTTAGGAGTAAGGAGCAGATTCAACTTTTGGAAAGCTATTTTGAGCACTTCACTGCGAAAAGAAGGACACCGGCAGAGGAGCTTCTGGAGAAATTGTCATCAAATAAACCGCTGATTTACTGATATATTGATTATCTTATTTCAAATTTTTATTCACTATAAACTCATTATTTCATGAACCTTACCACTCCCCTTCAGCAAGTGATTCCTGCGATCAAAGCTTGCACCAAATTACCCATCGTGATCTTCGATTTGGATGACACACTGTACTCAACAGCCCGAAGAAATCTGATTATCATCCAGAATTTTGCAGCCGACCAAGGAGAGAAATATCCTGATTTCGCCGAGCTGGCAGCCAAACTTACCTTCAAGGATATGAATTGGAGTGTGGGTTTTGCACTGACTCAGGCAGGGCTTGACCCACAGAGTCCCTCCCTTAAGCCTTTCCTTGACTACTGGGGGAGCTGCTTTTTTACCAATGAATATGTCCTCCTTGATCTCCCCAATCCCGGGGCCGTATCCTTTGCCAATGCCTGTCATGATGCGGGGGCAATGATATTTTACCTAACGGGAAGACATGAAGGTGATCCCGGGCTAAACAACGGAATGGGTCAGGGCACTACTTTGTCCTTCACCGAGCGCGGCTTCCCTTATTGGAGGGGGCGATGCGAGCTCAACCTTAAAATCAACAAAAGTGAAAAAGATGTAGATTACAAAAGCCGGGTGATTGCTGATGTAAATTCCCTGAAAGGAGAAGTAATCGCAACCTTTGACAACGAACCGGGAAACTGTGCGATCTATGCCCAAAATTTCCCTCAGGCCAAAAACTTCTGGATGAAAACCACATGGAACCCCGATGACAAAGCCTCTACTGACGGCCTTTATGTCATTTCCGACTTTTTGGATTATTCTCCTTCGACCTGCTGAGCGATGAAAAATTATACCTATCCCTTGGGGGAGGCCTATTTTTTGGATCAGCTTTTTCCGGATCCAAAAATCGCCGACCCTAACCTTAATTTCAAAACCACGGCAGATGTCATTCGGCATTACAGCCTGAAATCCCTCTCAGCAGACGGGATCGAAGGGATCAAAGATGTCAAAGTCGATTTGGCTTTTGGCTCCTATCAGGTTCAGATAGAAGGGGAATTTGAATGGGAAAAAGTAGACCGGTTTGCAAAGAGACATTGGCAGGCATTTAGCCACTCCTATGCCCAAAAGGCCATTCGGGGCAGGGATCTGATGAAGGAATTGGGCGTCTGGAATCCCATGGAAGGCTATCATGTCAACTTGAACCCCTTTGACGGCACCTCCAAATGGACGCTTTTGCCTCCACTGGGACTCAATATCAGCGGACAAAAAGGATTGCTGTTGATGCATTATCCCCCTTGGGCAGTAGCTCAGGCAGGGACATTTGACAATTCCATGACTATGCAGCGCTGGATCCGATTATTGGAAAAGTCCGGGATTGACCCCACTCAGACCAACCGATACAAAACCATCATCGATGTGAACCCGGTAGCAGCCCCGGGTTCGGGAGAAAGTGAATATCCCAATGACTACATGCCCATCATGATGGCTTCAGCCTTCTTTGATGGTCCTGAGGAAAGAAACTACATCAAATCCATGCTGGAGCTTTACTTGACCCCTCCGGACTGGCCTGAAGAAAATACCAATACTCTACCCCTACTCATCTGCGGATCTCCCCTCTATGATCCTCAGGCTCCGGGTTGGTTCCGTACGGCCTACACGGATATCCTGCCTCAGGATGATCATGGCATTCCTCAAGTCAATGTGCTACAGGCCGGAAAATTCCGGGTTTTCCCTCATTCCAAACGGGAGACTCCCTACCTGATTTGCAACCATATGATTGCAGCGGGAGTAACCGGACGATGCACCAGCGACCCTTCCAAAATGCCGGATATCCGACTCTATGAAGCTCAGGATATGGTGGCAGCTACATTTTTGAAACTATATTCGGACGAACCGAATCGGGATCCTAAGGATGTTAAGGCGGAGGCCTGCAGGAAATGGTTTGGCAATCCGGAAGGTGCGGGAGCCCCCAATCCTCCCGAAAAGGAGGATCAACTTATCCTGTGTGCATTGGCACAAATGGATCTTTTCTTTGAACACGACCCCAAGCCCCGACCCAGATACAGCTACAAGGAGGCCTATTCCCGCTGTCAGTGCAATGACCCCATAGGAAGTCCCTGCGAAGGAGGAATCAAACCTCCAGATCGGTCGGTATGATCGAGGCTTAAATGAAACAGATATCCAATGGTTCTGAATAAAGAAGAGGAAGCAAGACTCTTGCAGCCTCTTTTTGATCAGTTTTCATATTTCACTCCTGCCAAAACCTCAAATCCCAAGTCGTTTTCTTTGGGAGGAATGGGACAGGAATAGCGGTCGCTGTATGCACAATAGGGATTGTAAGCCTTGTTAAAGTCTATCACCAAGTATTCCCCTTCAGGGATTTCCAAATCCAGGTAGCGACCTCCACCATAGGTCTGATTCCAATTTGACCGATCGGTAAAGGGCAGAAACAGGCTCTTTTCCCGACCGGGTTCAAACTTATCCTCTGAATTCTGATAAACAGTCAGCGTGTACTCTTTTCCCTCCCATTCAAAATGGGCCAAGGCATATCGGTCAAACTCCCGCATACTCCGGTCGCTGGTTCGCATTCGAAAAGGGTCCGAAGCTGGCAAAATCTCCAATTTGGCTACGATTCGGTAGTTTTCATCGATAGGAAAAAAGGGTAAGCCATCAAATCCATTGATTTTTTCAAAGGGCAAGGGAGAGCTCTCCGGATCAGCAAAACTAAGATTCAATTCATGCTGATAAGCCAGCAAACTGTCCTGGTAAGTTTGGGCTTTTCCAAAAAAGCCAACGCAGGAAAAAACAAAAGAAAAGAAGAAGAATCTGAGGATCATGGAGTATTTAACTATAAAATGAATGATTCCGAAACATAGGGAGAAAGCAGGGGAAAACAAGCGAAATTTTTTAACAAATTAGGTCAAAACGCGCTATGGAATTATCAAATCAATTGATTCTGAAGTGTGTAGAAAAATTTAGATTTCTATAAACAAAAAAAGCAGCTCCTAAGAACTGCTGATATTTAAAGCAGTCTAAAAGAACTACTTCTATTTTTGTCGGGGTGACAGGATTTAAATAAAACTTGTAACTAATTGACTTACTGTTGTTTAATTCATTTAAATTGATCCAACTCACTTAATCGTGCTTAGGAATGAAGCTTGGAATTAAGTAATTGGTTTTCATATACTTAGAAGTAATTTTTTACCTGATTCAAATTTAAGCAAATTTTGTTAAAAATGAAGGACCAAAGATGTCCAAATCGGTAAGAAAAATCATTGGATAAATTCTAAATTCAAGTTCCTTTTCCTTTGGTTTTTCAAACTTGCCTACTTTTCAGGAAATTAATATAAGCAACGGGGAGACAGGAGCCCATACCAAATGACGGACGGCTTGTCCTCCGTGGTGGATTGCCCAAGTGGTCTTTGATAAAGAATTCGTATTGGAAAACTCCACTCTCAAAGGAGGCACGCCCTTCCTCGTGCAGGATATAAGAAATGGCACTGTTTTCAAACACAAATTCCCCGATGTAATCGATCGTTTTCACTGTGGCCCCGTCGGTATTCACCTGTCGGACTTTCACTCCCTCGGCATTGTACCAGTAGTCGATCTTCTTATTGGTACCGGAGAAGGTAATCGTCTTGGGAAGGTTCAGATGGTTGTAGGTGATGGAGGTGATGTTTTTGTCTGAGTTCACTGTCAGGTTGCCGTTGGCATCGTAGGTATAGCTGGATGTCCCCAGATTCTTAAAATCCTTGGAAAGATAGGTAGTGGTCCCTTGGTGGTCATGAACATTGGTAAGCCTATTGCTATGGGAAGCATACGAATAGGCCAGATTATCCACCAGGGCCCAGATACTTGCCGTTTGTTGATTGACCCGCTGCAAGGTGGTGATGTTCCCGTTGGGGTCATAGTTGATATATCCTAGATTATATCTCCCATTGTGAGCAGATACTGTCGGTACTGTATAATTTGCCGTTTTCAGTCTGTTGGCTACATCATAGGTATAGGAGTAGACTCGCTTGATATCATCTCTCCCTTTCCATTCTACTTTTGCAATGTTTCCGTTAAACTGATTTCCACTTTCATAAAACAATTCCTGGGCAAAGACCTTGTCGGATGCATTGCTCACCTGAGGATTATTAATCCGCTTTAGCCAACCCCGGATATTGTAGGTGAAGCTCATGGCTGCATTTCCCGCTACCGGAAAGGTCTTGGCAGTCAACTGCCCCAACTCATCGTAGCCAAAGTCCGCCAGAGTCACAGTAGGTCCTGAGTTGATTTTATGGGTGATTTTTCGGATCAGCCCGGCATTGTTGTAATGGTAGTTTTTGGTGATGGTCTGGGTACCGGGGGTAGAAAATGAGGTGATGGTCTCCACCGGCTTGTTTTCAAAGTCAAATTTGGTAGAGGCCCGCATGGTCCCGCCCAGATGGTGGTCCTCAAAAGTCTGAATCAGTCTTCCCTGCCGATCATAGTAGATGGCGGTTTCATATCGGGTGGTATTCTCCAGATTCCTGACCAATTTTCCTGTCAGTAATCCATGGACCTGATTGCTCTGATCGTGATAGGTAGCATTGGGTTTGACATAGGTGAGGGTTGATTTCCGAAAATTGTAATGATCGTAGTAGTTTACCGTCAGTACTTCGCCTTCTCCTCCATCGACGGCACGGGGAAACCCACCTGCGTTGGTGGTTCCGGTTTTCCCTGAGGTGGCATTGATTTCGGCATTATTTAGGCCGTATGATGTATTTAGGAGATTTTGCAGACCCTGCCATGTAGAAGAAGTAGTGGTGTTAGGGGTAAGACCAGTCATCACCACTCTTCCCAAGGCATCATATTTGGTATAAAGCCATTTGTTTTGGCTGGTAAGATTGGCATCTCTATAAGCCACCAAACGATCCTGAAGGTCATAGACCATTTCTTCAGTTCCCTTATCCGGAAGCTTTTTGGCAATCATTCTCCCCCGCTCATCATAGGTGTAGCGGTAATACAGCCCATTGCTGATATCGGTATTGGTAGAACTTGTACCCGCCAGCACCGCAGCAGTGGCCTTGGGAGGCATCACTACCCGTAAGCGTCCAAAGGAATCATAGACATAGTAGGTACATAGCCAGCCAGAATGATCTACTCCGGGAGTGGCAGATTCCTGTACCTTTTTCAGGATCAGCCTCCCCAGTTTGTCTTTGTACTCAATGGTCCTTTGTCCGTTTTCATTGATTGTTTCCAGTTTGGCCAAGGCTCCTGCAGGATAATTGGCGGAGGTCACGGGTAATCCCGCCCCATCGACTGTCCATATTCTTACTGCATCGCCAGTTCCGTTGGTATTCTCATTCCGATTGATCTCTTTTCCTATCCACGGGGTACCCGGCACGCCTTGCTTGGTGAGTCGGTTAAGCGGAGAAGCTTCATAGGTCTTTTCTGCAAAGCCTCTTGAATCATTGTAATTGGCCGTATAATAGCTGCTGTGCAATGTATCCACCCGAGCAACTGCATATTTTTCAGCCTCCATTGACCAGCTAATTTTGCTTCAAAAACAAACTTATGAAAAGAGCGAGTCAACAAGAAAT